>NZ_BRCF01000020.1 GCF_023707985.1 Sporosarcina sp. NCCP-2716 | reverse complement strand
AAGTCGTAACAAGGTAGCCGTATCGGAAGGTGCGGCTGGATCACCTCCTTTCTAAGGAATTTGTACAGAGACCATCGCAAGATGTGTGGCTGTACATTCGGAAAAGAACCTTTCGGTTCTTACGTTGACATTTTGCGTTCAGTTTTGAAGGTTCATCTTCTATTATAAGATGGGCCTATAGCTCAGCTGGTTAGAGCGCACGCCTGATAAGCGTGAGGTCGGTGGTTCGAGTCCACTTAGGCCCACCATTTTAAACATAACCCTTCGGGGCCTTAGCTCAGCTGGGAGAGCGCCTGCCTTGCACGCAGGAGGTCAGCGGTTCGATCCCGCTAGGCTCCACCAACTTACTCCATAGGGAGTATTTTTGTTCTTTGAAAACTGGATAAAACGACATTGAAGCAACAAATCAAGATAATCAACCGAGTCGGCCGCAGCAATGCGAGCCGGACAGCGATTCTTTTTGTTCTTTCATTCCATTCATCGCTGGATGGACGGAAGAACGGTAA
>NZ_BRCF01000019.1 GCF_023707985.1 Sporosarcina sp. NCCP-2716 | reverse complement strand
CAAGGGGAACCAGCTGCTGTCCCAGGACATCCCTGCCGCCCAGCTATCCGAAACGTACACGTATGACGCGACAGGAAACCGGGCGAGCCGGACAACCACGAAGAACGGTGTCACAAAGCATACCGCGTTCACGTACAACGGCAACAACGAGCTGGAAACCGTCAATGGCGAGCCCTACACGTACGATAAGAATGGCAATCGGACGCTCGACAGCCGCTACAGCTACACCTACAACAAATTCGATCAGCTGACGTCCATTACAGACAGGAAAACTGGCGCCCTGACGGCGACCTATACCTATGACGATGCCGGACGCCGGACCAGCAAGGCAGTCGGCGGGAAGATAACAAACTACCATTACGGAGATGGCATTCAGGTACTGTTTGAAACCGACGCAGTTGGAACGATCACGGCGGAATACATCTACGATCCGGACGGTCTGCCACTCGTCCTGTCCAAAGGGACCCAGAACTATTACTACGTCTACAACAGCCTGAAGGAAATTGTCGGACTGAC
>NZ_BRCF01000018.1 GCF_023707985.1 Sporosarcina sp. NCCP-2716 | reverse complement strand
TGAAGTCGTAACAAGGTAGCCGTATCGGAAGGTGCGGCTGGATCACCTCCTTTCTAAGGAATTTGTACAGAGACCATCGCAAGATGTGTGGCTGTACATTCGGAAAAGAACCATTCGGTTCTTACGTTGACATTTTGCGTTCAGTTTTGAAGGTTTATAAAGCGGAGACGACGGCTTTGATGCGACAAGCATCAGGGAGTCGGAGCTGGATTATAAGATCTTCATTTCTTCTATAATAAGATGGGCCTATAGCTCAGCTGGTTAGAGCGCACGCCTGATAAGCGTGAGGTCGGTGGTTCGAGTCCACTTAGGCCCACCATTTTAAACATAACCCTTTGGGGCCTTAGCTCAGCTGGGAGAGCGCCTGCCTTGCACGCAGGAGGTCAGCGGTTCGATCCCGCTAGGCTCCACCATTAAATTGCTCATTGAAAACTGGATAAAACAACATTGAAGCAACAAATCAAGATAATCAACCGAGTCGGCCGCAGCAATGCGAGCCGGACAGCGATTCTTTTTGTTCTTTCATTCCATTCATCGCTGGATGGACGAGAGAACGGTAACTTTTTGGTTAAGTTAGAAAGGGCGC
>NZ_BRCF01000017.1 GCF_023707985.1 Sporosarcina sp. NCCP-2716 | reverse complement strand
GCTCAGTTGGTAGAGCATCTGACTTTTAATCAGAGGGTCGCAGGTTCGAATCCTGCATGGCTCACCATTTCTGTAAATTGAATACAGAACATCTAGAGATTATGCGGGTGTGGCGGAATTGGCAGACGCGCTAGACTTAGGATCTAGTGCCTTCGGGCGTGGGGGTTCAAGTCCCTTCACCCGCATCTCTTATTTTTTTTGCGGAAGTAGTTCAGTGGTAGAATACGACCTTGCCAAGGTCGGGGTCGCGGGTTCGAATCCCGTCTTCCGCTCCACTAAATTGCCGGGGTGGCGGAACTGGCAGACGCACAGGACTTAAAATCCTGCGGTAGGTGACTACCGTACCGGTTCGATTCCGGTTCTCGGCACCATTTATCAGCTAACTTATAATATGCGCCCGTAGCTCAATTGGATAGAGCGTCTGACTACGGATCAGAAGGTTGTGGATTCGACTTCTGCCGGGCGCGCCATTTTATTACTTCATATATTGATGATCCGGGAAGTAGCTCAGCTTGGTAGAGCACTTGGTTTGGGACCAAGGGGTCGCAGGTTCGAATCCTGTCTTCCCGACCACTTTTACAAACTACGGGGCCTTAGCTCAGCTGGGAGAGCGCCTGCCTTGCACGCAGGAGGTCAGCGGTTCGATCCCGCTAGGCTCCACTTTATGAACCTTGAAAACTGAACAGCAAAATGTCAACGAATTATCGTCTGTAAAACCGACCCCGTCGGCGGAACAGACACAAAACAGATCAACAGATCTGATAGACATCTTAAATGATGCCAGCAAGAATTGAGCAATCG
>NZ_BRCF01000016.1 GCF_023707985.1 Sporosarcina sp. NCCP-2716 | reverse complement strand
TCTGTACGTCTCAGCTTTGATCAAGTACGCATTCTGACGGACAGCAATGAGGTGGTCACTACACATCCTAGATTATATGGCGATGACAAGAAGACGAGCATGGACTGGCAGCCCTACCTGCACTTGATGGCAAAACGCCCCACAGCACTCAAATACACGACGTTCTTCGACGAGTTGCCAGAAGAATGGAGAGTCTATTTGGAGGCCTGTACGGTGGAAGAAAAGAAAGCAGCCTTGCGGCTTCTCTCCATCCTCTTGAAAGAGCGAGACTTCAGCAAACCGACAGAAGCTCTCAGGATGGCCTCCGAGCACGGCCATCCAAGCTCAGATACCATCAAGCACGTGTATTACCAACTACGCAACGGACGCGGCGTACGCCCGACCCTTTCACTGTCGAAGGGAACCAGCCATCTACCGATGGCACAGCGTGCCGAACGCGGGCTCAAACACTACGATGACCTGATGGCTGCGACAGGGGGTGATCACTCATGAGGGACCAGATCGAGGAGCATGCCAAGCGTCTGAAGCTCAGTTGGATACGTGAACACTATCAGGAAGTAAAAGCTGATTCTCAGGAGGAATTCCTTCTCCGACTATTTGAACATGAAATTGCACAACGCGAGGAACGGAAGCTCGGATTGTTGGTCAAACAATCTTGCCTGCCAGACATATCCGGCAGACAATTCAATTGGGATGGCATTCATATGAATGGCGACCTGACGAGAGACGACGTCCTTCAGGGCCATTTCATCGAACGGAAAGAGAATCTGATCCTTTACGGCGGTGTAGGAGTGGGAAAGACGTTACTTGCCTCTATGGCCGGCTGGAATGCGATTCATGAGAAGCAGCGTAAGGTTCGTTTCTACACAGTGGCCCAGCTGGTCAACCAGCTATTAGAAGCGAATGAGAAGGGGAAACTTGGGAAGCTATATAAGCAAATCGAACAACTGGATCTTTTAATTCTCGACGAGCTGGGTTATGTCCCGCTTCACAAGCAAGGAGCGGAGCTTCTGTTCCAAGTGATCAACTTGTGTTACGAGCAGCGGAGCGTCATCGTCACGACGAATCTCCAATTCGGGCAATGGAATCATATCTTTGGCGATCCGATCCTGACAGAAGCTTTTATTGACCGCCTGATTCACTACTCTCACTTACTTGTATTTAATCGAGAAAGCTTTCGGCACAAAGAATCATTATTAAATCAG
>NZ_BRCF01000015.1 GCF_023707985.1 Sporosarcina sp. NCCP-2716 | reverse complement strand
TAGATTTATGAGCGCTTTTCTAGATTTATGAGCGCTTTTCTAGATTTATGAGCGCTTTTCTAGATTTATGAGCGCAAGGGGCTGAACGACTGAGGTTGGTGGACTGCGGGCATAGGGATGACGTAGAATGGAATAAGATATAATGGGATGACATGCGTTGTGCATATGGATGGGTAAACTGCTGGTTATCATAATGAATCGAGGGTTTGCTTTGAATATAGCGCTTACCGTATTGCGTCGGTTTCTGACTGAACGTTTCTATGATCAGGCTGCTCAGACCGCTTATTATTTGCTTCTTTCCATGCTGCCGTTCTTCATATTCATTTTGTCGTTATTGAGCTTATTTCCGGTGAATGAGGAGATGCTCTTTCGTTTTTTGCGGCCCTTTCTGCCGGAGCAGTCGTTTGCGCTGATTGAAGACAATGTGCAGGAAGTGTTGCGGAATGGGAAGGGCAGGTGGCTCTACCTGAGTCTGGCCAGTGCGTTCTGGCTGTCTTCTGTCACCGTACAGTCGCTGGCCCGTTCGCTGGACTTGGCAAACGGCTATGTGCGGAAGCGGGGGTTCTGGCTTTCGCTGTTCCGTGATTTAGGAGTCACCCTGTTGTTCATGCTGATTGTTCCGCTGTCGCTGCTGCTTCCTTTCATCGAAAACATCCTGCATGAGGTCGTCTCATATTACGACCGGCTGGACGACTGGGAAGGCTGGTTGTTCTTGTGGCCGAAGGTGAAATGGGGGCTCGGGACGCTGTTCCTCTTCTTCTTCTTTCTCGTGTTTTACAAGATCGTGCCGAGCGGAAAGGTGCTGTTTCGCCACGTGCTGCCCGGAGCAGTCCTCTCGGCAATCGGGTGGCAGCTGTTTTCCTATTTGTTCGGAGACTGGGTGACGGCAGTGGATTACACGAGATTATATGGCCAGTTTTCAGGTATCATTATGCTAGTGGTGTGGCTGTACATGACTGCAGTCATTATCCTGGTATCCGGGCTTCTGAATACGGAATGCCGCCGGGCCGGGAAGAAAGGGGTGGAATGAATGCTGACTGTGTTGGCGGTGGATGATGATCCGAACATTGTGGAACTTGTGCGAATCACGCTTTCGGCGGCGGGCTACTCGGTTGTCAAGGCCCGTCATGGGAAGGAAGCACTCGAGAAGGTCGAAGAGCAGGTCCCGGACTTGGCGGTCGTTGACGTCATGATGCCGGAGATGGACGGGTATACGCTGACAAAAAAACTCCGATCGGACTGGGATATCCCCGTCCTGCTGCTGACGGCCAAGGGGGAGCTTGAGGATAAGGAGAAAGGCTTCCTCGCCGGGTCTGACGATTACTTGGTCAAGCCGTTCGAGCCGAAGGAGCTGCTGTTTAGGATCCGGGCGATCTTGCGGCGGTACGAGAAGGCGGTCGATGTGTTCATCGAAGCGGGACCGCTGTCCATCAACCGGCAGACCTATGAGGTGTCCATCGGCAAGAAAGTGCTGCTGCTGCCTCTCAAGGAATTCGAGCTGCTCTCGGTCCTCGCCTCCCGGGCCAACCAGGTGTTCACCCGGGAAGTGCTGCTGGAGCGGGTGTGGGGCTACGATTACCAAGGGGACGAGCAGACGCTGAACGTACACATCAAACGGCTGCGGGACAAGCTGGCAGGGCTGCCGGAGCAAGTCAAGATTGTCACGGTGCGGGGAGTCGGGTATAAGTTGGAGACGGGTTCCGTATGAGGTCCCTCTACGGAAAGTTCCTACTGTATACGGCTGGGATCATGGCGTTCAGTGCACTGTCCGCGTTCCTTGCCGTCAATACATACTACCACCAGAATTTCAAAGGCTCGAATGACGCGAAGAATATGGCGATCGTCCAGGCGATCGCCTCATATATCGAAGAGAGTGAGCCGCAAGATCTTGCGGCATACTTGGAAACGCAGGCAACGGCGGGATACAAACTTCTGCTGGTCGATAAGGAGTCGAATGAGCAGCGGTACGGACAGCCGTTCCGGGTCAGTAATCTGCCGGCGGACAGGGTGTCGGATGTATTGAAGGGCAACGTCTATCATGGGATGCGCGAATTCCCGACTGAGACATTCGTGACGGGCTTCTTTTCCGATGAAACCGCAAATACGGTCGGTGTCCCGCTGACTTATGGGAGAAAGCAATATGCGCTGTTCCTCCGGCCTGATATAAAACTGCTCTTCACGGAAGTCCACTACCTGCTTGGCGGAATGGTCATCGTCATGGCGATCACCAGTCTTCTGGCCATGCTGATCGTCGCAAAACGACTGATCCGGCCGATCACGCAGCTGACCCTTGCCACGAAGAAGGTCGGAAAAGAGGAGTTCAGCAATATCCTGACGATCGATCAGAAAGATGAGATCGGCCAGCTGGCGGAAAGCTTCCGGAACATGACGGAACGGCTTGGGGAGAATGATTTGATCCGTAAGAAGTTCATCAGCGATGTGTCGCATGACTTCCAGTCGCCTCTGCTGAACATCAAAGGATATGCAGGCCTCCTGTTGGATGAATCCCTGCCGGCAGAGGAGCGGGCGGGCTATGCCAAAGTGATCCAGTCGGAGACGGACAGGCTGTCGTCCCTCACGAAGCAGCTGCTGCTTTTGACGTCGCTGGATCAGATGATGAGTCCGCTGAAACCGGTCCGTTACAGTGTCAGCGATCAGCTCAAGGAGGCCGTCCGCAAATACCGGTGGCTGCTCGAGGATAAGCAGATCTCCCTGTCGATGGAGATTGACGACGCCGAGCTGACAGGCGATCCGGCGTTCCTCGAGAAGGTATGGGAAAACCTGCTGTCGAATGCGCTGAAATACACGGACGAGTACGGCACGATCGACGTCTCACTCACTGCAGCGGAAGCATCGGTCACGGTGATCATCCGGGATACTGGTATCGGCATTGCAGAAGAGAATGTCGGCCAGATCTTCAACCGATTCTACCGGGAGGATGATTCGCGGACACAGGCAGCAGAAGGGACGGGTCTCGGCCTGTCCATCGTACAGCAAGTCGTCGAACTGCATAATGGCACCATTGCAGTGACCAGTGAGAAAGGCGAAGGGACCGCCTTCACGATAACGCTTCCGAAATTGTAATGTGCTGTACATGTTGCGTTCATGTTCGGGTTATATGATAGAAGTAATCAGAACGACACAGGAGGAATGCAGCATGCAGGAAAAATGGAGTGTACGGTTAATACGTCTGGCGGCGTTATTCGGATTAGTGGGGACTATCTTGGGATCACATATGGCTGGATCGGGATCGTATGCATTTAAACCGATTCACGCACACGTCCTTCTCGTCGGCTGGCTTTCCGTTTTCTCATGGGGCGTATTCTATAAGATCTACCGTGTCCGCGCGGTGAAACTCGTTTCTGTACACGGATGGGCAGCAATCATCGGATCGATCGGCCTGACCGTCGGAATGTGGCTGCAGTTCCTTCAGCCATTCAACATCAACTCAACAGTCGCACTCATCTTCTACATCGTCGGCGGATCGATCCTGCTGATCGCGTTTGCGCTGTTCGTGCTGATGACATTCCTGATCGACCGTACGGAATCCCGATAAGAAAGAATAATTGAAAGCCCGGCTGTCCGTTATGGAAACGGACAGCCGGGCTTTTTGCGTGTCAATGAATTCCGGAGTTACAATCCGCGGTATCCTGTCTCCGCTTTGAACCGGACTTCTGCATAGGCGACTTCCGCTTCCTCGTGGCGTTTCGCACCGATGTACGTCCCGATGATCGCTGCCAGGAAACCGGCCGGAATCGAGACGATCGCCGGATTGACGAACGGGAAGAGCGGTTCGCCGACGAAGAAGGCGGCGCCCGGTACCGGGTTGATGACGTTCGGGCTGATCGCTACGAGAACGAGGGCCGTGATTAGGCCGGTCAGCATCGACGCCACAGCGCCAGTCGTGTTGAACTTTTTCCAATAGATCGTCATCAGGATGGTCGGTACGTTGGCGGAAGCTGCGATACAGAACGCCAGGGACACGAGGAACGCGACGTTCAGCTTCTCGGATCCGAGTGCCAGCGCGATTGAAACGATACCGACACTGATTGCTGCAACACGGGCGGCACGCACCTGCTGCTTTTCAGTCACTTTGCCTTTCATGATGATCTCTGCATACAGATCATGTGCAATCGCGGATGCTCCGGATAGCACGAGCCCTGCGACCACTGCCAGGATCGTCGCGAAGGCGACTGCGGCTACGAACGATTCCAGCGCATCTCCGCCGAGCACACCGGCGAGCATCGGAGCGGCCATGTTGCCAGCTGCGTTTTCAGCAATGATGGCTTTCGATCCGACGAATTTCGCTGCACCGAAACCGAGGAAGATGGTCAGTACATAGAAGATCCCGATGATCCAAACCGCATAGACGACAGAGGAGCGGGCCGTCTTCGCATCCTTCACCGTGAAGAAGCGCATGAGGATGTGCGGCAGTCCTGCGGTCCCGAGCACCAGTGCCAGCAGTACGGAGATCAGGCCGATCGGATCCTTGTAGACGACACCGGAATGGAGGAACGATTCCCCGTGGTCGGTCGCCGTACGCATGACGTCGAACATGCCGACGAAGTTGAAGTTGAATTTCATGAGCACCAGGAAGGAGATGACGATCGTGCCGACCATCAGCAGGATCGCTTTGACGATCTGCACCCAGCTCGTGGCGGTCATCCCGCCGAACAATACGTAAATGAGCATCATGACCCCGACGATCATGACGGAGATCCAATACTCGATGCCGAACAGCAGCTTGATGAGCGCGCCGGCTCCGACGAGCTGTGCAAGCATGTAGAACAAGACGATCGTGATCGTGTTGAGTGCTGCCGCCCCGCGGACTTTCTTGGCCCCGAAACGGGATCCGATCATGTCAGCCATCGTATACTTCCCGAGGTTCCGGAGCGGCTCCGCAATGAGGAACAGCACGACGAGATAGGCGGTCAGGAAGCCGACGCTGTAATAGAATCCGTCGAAACCGTTTAGTGAAATGGCCCCGGCAATGCCGAGGAACGAAGCGGCCGACAAGTAGTCCCCGGCGATGGCCATGCCGTTCTGCCAGCCGGAAAGCGATCCGCCCGCCGTATAGAAGTCACTGGCTGTCGTCGTCTGTTTGGCAGCCCAGTATGTAATGTATAGTGTCAATAAAATCACAGCAAAAAAGATAGCGATGGATATCCCGCTCATACAAAAATCCCCCTTTAGTCCCGAACGTGTTTTTCAATGATCTGGTCAACATCTTCGTCGAATTCCCGTGCCTTTTTCACGTAGATCTGTGTGAAAATCCAGACCATGGCAAACAGCCCGAAAGCGTAAACCCATGTCCACGTCATCCAGCCGATGGCGCGCACCTCCAGGATTTTCGTATAGCTGGTCAGCACCGGCAGCAGCAGGTAGATTGCGAAAAACGCAATCGTATAAGGAGTGATGAAGCGGTTCTTCTTCCTGATCAGCTTCTTGAACTCCGGTGTTTCGATGATCCGTTCATAATCCAGTTTTCCATCCGTCGTCCGAGGCAGTTCCTGTGCATCCCGGACCCGGGACTCTTTCAATTCGACCGTCACCTGCTCATCCCCTTTATCAGTTCGTGCGAGCTGCTGGGTTCCTCCGCACACTCATCCCCCAATGAGCATCCGCCGTGAATGACTTGTCCAGCCTCTCTATTAATACAAGGTACCAAATAGACAGAAGATATGCAATATTATAGTTACATAAGGTATTTTCATTGGATGAATAGAAAAACCGCCCCTTCCCCGAAGGAAGGATAGCGGTTCATTTACAGTTCCAAAAAGTCAACGGCCGGCAGGGGTGAACGTGATCGCGCCCGTCTCCGTCACCCGTAGCCATTGGCCTTCTTTCAGCTCAACTGACCCTTCCGTCCGGCCTGCAGTCCCGCCGACCAGCTCATACAGCAGGGGCTCCTTTCCCTCTTCGAGCACTTGCAGATAGCCATAGGTTTCGTCCAGCGAGATGGTATACCGCCCGGGGGCGATATCCGTGCCGACTTCCCATATACCGGCAGTCAGTACGTTCTGCAGGGAAGTGGCAGCCGGAGTGACCTCTACCGAATCGAACCCGCCGTCAGCACGGATGGTATAAGACTCCTCAATTGAAACGGTCAGACTGTGAGCGCCGGCATAATCGCCGACAATCTCACGCAGAACAGTTTTTCCTTCCGCATCCAGAACATAGATATTGCCGGTCGGGTAACCGGTGATCATATAGCGTCCGGCGGGCAGTTCGATGGATTCCCCTGTCTTCGGAACGACGGGGATGGAAACCTGTCCGGCACCCGGATTGTTCCGGTCTGCCGCGGCAAATAGGCCGGGGTGGACGGGACCGACCAGCTTTTCTTTCTCACGGCCCGTCAGTTCGTAACCCTGGCTGTAGCGGACGACGGATTCCGTGGAGGGAATCCCCTTCTGCTGGCACCCGGCGGCACATAGGAGCAGCACCAAGAGGAGGAAGGCGTTACGAATAATATTTTTCATAGTACTCCACCGTTCCGAGCGGTCCCACCGTCATCTTTTCACTGCTAATCTTCAGCAGTCGCTCCATCCACTGGGTCTGTTCATGTATGACCATGCCTTCCAATGGAAGACAGAGCAGATGGCGGGCGATGTACAGATGGCCGGCGGGCAGTGTGCCGGTTTTCTGAAGCCGGCTATACTGTTCAGGAGGCAGTTCCGCTTTCAAGTAGACATCCCGTTCCTGGGTCAGCTGCTGTTCATGGACAATCCGCCCGTCTTTCAGGAAGATGACCCGGTCTGCATACAGGTCGAGGTTCTCGAGCAGATGGGAGGCGACGAAGACCAGCTTCCCTTCCTGTTTCATGTCCGCCAGGCATTCCGAAATCAGCGCCACGTTTGCGACGTCCAAGCCGTTCATCACTTCATCCATCAGCATGACGGGGGTATCGGCGGCCATCATCATGGCGAAACAGAGCCGCTGGCGCATGCCGAGTGAATAGGTCTTGGCTTTCTTCTTGACGTAATGCCCCATCTGAAGCCGGGCGATGATGGCGGGGACGCGCTTGGACGACCCGTTCCACATGGACGCGTACAGCTTCAGGTGATCCACTCCTGACAATTCGTCGAACAGGTCCTTCTGTTCCGGAAACGTCGTCAGCTGCCTGTGGATCAATACTTCTTCTTTTTCGTTGCGGTAGGCATACTTTCCATTGAACAGCACTTGCCCGGAATCCGGCTTCGTATAGTTTGCGATGATATTGAACAAGGTCGTCTTGCCGGTACCGTTCGGGGCGGCAACACCGATGATCTCACCCTCTTCCGCTGTGAACGTCAAGCTGTCCAGGATCACTTTGCCTGGATAGGCGATCGAGATGTCCGTCAGTTTTAACATGGCTGTACCTCCTCGAAGTTAGTTGACAATCCGCTGTACGGACGTCCGCCGTACGTACCGCAGTCGGTTGAGCGTATACAGGACGGCCAGCAGGAAAAGCGTCAGTCCGATGAACCAGAAGAAAGCGTGCACATAGTCCATGGAGCCGCTTCCGAACCGGATAGCTGCCTCTCCGCTCAGGACAGCCCCGGTATCCGCCATCGCCAGCGGAGACAGCCAGCCGACCGGCGGCACTCCTGCCGCGTACAGCAGGGAAGGCAGCAGCAGCAGGGAAACGATGGCCAGCACGGCTGCGTAGGTGTTTGCTGTCAGTTCCTGCAGGAGCAAAAGGAGAACGAGCAGCAGCAGTCCGATGAGCAGGAACGATACCGACTGCAGCAGCACATACCGGACGGCGGACACGGCGGTGTACGTCCCGCCGGAATAGAGCAGGACAGGGGAGACAGCACTGCCCCAGCCCGCTTTCAGTCCCGTGGACACCCATCCGATAAGTATGGCGGCCGACAGAAATACGGTGATGGTGATCAGGTGGAGCCCCACTTTTGCACCCACCCGCTGCATGTAGGGGATCGGCAGCCCGCTCATGACGGAACGGTTCAGCCGGTCATGAAGCAGCATGGTACTCCCGATCAGCAGGACGAAGAGACTGAAAGGGATCCCGCTGATCAGATCGAGTGCCGCGGGGACATACTGACTGGCGACGAACGGGTCGGAGACGACTGGCACATCCTTCGCCCTGTAATAGTTCAGCAGGGCGAGTTCTTTTTCGATCGCTTCCTCAGATACGACAAAACTCGGATGGACCCCCTTGTTGCCCGCCGCGTGAAGTTCCAAGCGCAATTCGTTCAGCCGCAGCCCGTCTTCAATATAGTCGTCGTCCTGCGTGTCATCCCACAAATAGAAACGCTGCATGTTCACGAGGGAAGCCTGTTCCGTGAGGTTGTCATAGATCTTCTTCCCTTCTTCCGTTTCCCGCATCTCTTCCGGGAACGCTTTGAAGATCGAGTTGTATTGATCCGCCTCTTCGTTCTTCTTGTCTTTCAGCGATTCAATAGGCTGTTGACTGTATTGGCCGTGATACAGGGGAAAGAAGAGGACCAGCGCCAAGCCGAGAAGCCAGTTTTTCCGGTTGTGGATAAGCATCTTCAATTCGAATAACAGATAATAGCGTTTCATTGGCAGACTCATTCCTTCTGTGTAATGTCAGCGGGACTGATAGAGACGCCGCTTGGTGATCACGCGGGACAGGACGAACAGAATGGTTTCAAGTATGAGCAGGGTGATCAGCAGCACTGCAAAACCTTTCCCGAGAGTGATTGTCTCCGTGTTCAGCAGGAAATTCTTCTCGCCTGTCACGATTTTCCCGAAGTCGAAATACGTCTGGGGGAAATAGCTGACGTCGATGCCCGCCAGTTCCCTCGTCGACCGGGTGGCGTACAGACGTTCGGAAAAGACTGCCAGTGTACCGAGCAGAAGAACGATCCATTCATTCTTGAACAGCAGGCCGAGGATGACGTTCAGACGAATCACGAGAAAGACGAGCAGCGGGACGGCCAGCAGCGACAGGCCGAGAAATTTGAGGATGCTCATCACTCCGTATTCATCGATGGAGAATGTCTGCTGGGCTGTCATGATCGGCACGTCCAGATTGAATGGCCCGATACCATATTGGACAGCAAGCAGCAGGGACCCCGCAGCCAGCACCCCGATGATGACAAGCAGTGTGTACAGGAATGCGGAAAGCGACTTCAGGTTCAGCTGTCGGTACCAGGAAATCGGAAGACCCTGCAGGACAGTCCGGTGCGAACGGTCCCGGGACAGAAGGTCGCTGCTGAAATAGACCGCACAGAAGAGGATGAAGAAAAATCCGTACGTCTGCAGGAAGACTTGCAGTGACTGGATACCGGTCTTTTCAAAAAGCAGCCCCTCCGTGATCTCCCGGTCATTGGACAAGAAATCTCCGTAACGGAGCATCGTCTGGTGATACAGGTGCTCCCGGTCTTTCACAGGGAATGGGGAGTTGCTGAAAAGGGTGTCATCCCGTGTGTAGACGGAAGGGTCGGATTCCAAGTAGCTGGCGCGCAGATGCAGATAACGGAGGAAGTTACGATCCTCGTACGAGTTCAGGAGGGCGGAGAACAGACCATGGTAATAGGCGTTCCTGGCAAAAACCGGCTCGCCTGTCATAAGGACGATGCCCGTGTGGCCGCTTTCCAGACGCTGTTCCTGTTCCACTTCCAGCTTCGTCAAGTAGGAGCGCGTCTCGTCAGGATGCAGTGTTTCGGCAGTTTCCCGGTTCGGCACGAGCAAGAAACAATAACTTAGAAGGACGATGCCGATGAACAGCAGGAACGGAATGGTCCGTTTACTGGCGGCGGTCATCAGAAATTCGTGCGTTAAATAAGTTCGATTCATCCCAGCTTCCCCTTTATAACGGTTTTCCATAAAATTTCTAGTGGTGAATAACTCATTATACAGTTAATTCTAATAAATACAACACGTTTATGGAGGTCAGTCATCCGGCAGCCCAACGATGCATACACTGTAAATGGTTGAAAAACTCGCTGAGAAAGGTGCGCATATATGGATAATCGATTTTCCGATGAACATAACGAATTGGTCACGAACCGTAAGCTCGAACAACTGGAGGAATTCCGCATCCGAAATGCCGGCAATCCTCTGACGACGAACCAATCGCTGAAGCGTTCGAATGATGAGGACCAGCTGAAGGCGGGCATCCGGGGTCCGTCACTGCGCCAGGATTATGAATTCTTTGAAAAGATGTCGCACTTCGTCCGGGAGCCGATCCCGGAGCGCAAAGTGCACGCAAGAGGGTACGGCGCCCACGGTGAATTCGAGTGTTACAAATCGATGAAAGAGTATACGAAAGCCGGGTTCTTGCAGGAAGCCGGTAAGAAAACACCGTTGTTCGTCCGCTTCTCGACCGTTCAGGGTCCCCGCGGATCGAAGGACACGGCCCGCGATCTGCGCTGTAAAGGCGTGAAGTTCTACACGGAAGAGGGCAACTACGACCTGACGACGATCGCCATGCCCGTGCTCATCAACCAGGACGCCATGAAGTTCCCGGACGCCCTGCATGCGTACCAGCCGGAACCGCGGAGCGGCATGCCGACAGCTGCAGGCGCGCATGATAATTTCTGGGACTACGTGGCGAACAACCAGGAAGGTCTCCACATGACGCTGTGGGTCATGTCCGACCGCGGTATCCTGAGAAGTTACCGGATGATGGAATCCTGGTCGATCAATACCTATCTGTTCGTCAACGAACAAGGGGTCGCCACTTTCGTGCGCTTCGTCTGGAAACCGGTCCTCGGCACGCACTCCATCTTGCAGGACGAAGCCCAGAAGATCGGCGGCATCGATCCCGATTATCACCGCCGGGATCTGCGGGAAGCGATCGACCGGGGGGCCTACGCGGAATACGAACTCGGCGTGCAGCTCCTGGCACAGGAGGATGAATTCAAGTTCGACTTCGATATTCTGGACCCGTCCAAGTTCTGGCCGGAAGAACTCATCCCCGTCCAGCTGATCGGGAAAATGACGTTGAACCGGAACGTCGACAACGAATTCGCTGAGCTCGAACAAGTGGCGTTCAACCCGGCGAACGTCGTGCCAGGCATCGACTTCTCGAACGACCCCGTACTCCAGGGGCGGCTCATGGCATACCAAAGTGCGCAGTATCACAGGCTCGGCAGCGCGAACTTCCAGGACCTGCCGATCAACCGGCCGCTCTGTCCGTTCACCAACAATACGCGGAAAGGCTTCATGAGGTACCGGATCGATGCGGACCAGACGAACTACCACAACAACTCGATCGACGGCAACACTCCGTACACGGTGCCGCCGGAAGAGGGAGGATACGCCTCCTATCCGAAGAAAGTGGAAGGGCACGTCATCCGCGCCCGCAGCAAGTCGTTCGATGATTTCTTCTCACAGCCACGGATCTTCTGGAACAGTCTCACACCGATTGAAAAGCAGCACATGATCGAGGCACTCAGCTTCCAGCTCGGCTGTGTCCAGAGTGAATCGGTCCGCCAGCAGAACGTCGACATGCTCGTGAAGGTCGATAAGGAAATGGCGAATATCGTCGCAGACAATATCGGCGTCAAGCGGCCGGAAGGAACGAACGTCCCCGTCTCGACGAAGTACCCGTCCCTCAGCCAGGCGAGCTCACCGAAGTATGCGTATTCCCAGAAAGTCGGCGTGCTGATCACGAATGGATTCGATACGAATGCAGTCAAACAGACGCTGGATGTCCTGGAGAAATACGGTGTATTCGTCGTGATCATCAGTGAAACGCTTGGCACGGTGACCGGCAGCGACGGCACCAAGCTGAAAGTGGACGAAACGTTCCTGACGACGAGCCCGTATTTGATGGACTCCCTCTACGTCGTCGGCGGCACACCGAAAAACGCGGATAAATTCAATTACGACATGAACGAATATATCAGCGTCGCCTACAAACACTACAAGCCGATCGGCGTGGCGGCGTCCGGACAGAAGTATTTGCAAATGACGGAGAACAATAACATGGCCGGTGTCGTCTTTGCCGGAAGCAGCCAGAACTTCGGCGAAGAATTCACCGCAGCCGTGGCACAGATGCGTTTCTGGGACCGCACATAATACAAAAAAGCACCTTTTCCTTTGAGGGGAAAGGTGCTTTTGTTTAGTGGGGATCAAGGACGGGGAGTCTCTATTCCATCGTTTCGATCAGTGTCTCACCGTGCTTGAACAGCCGCAGCCGTTCCGGTCCGAATCCGCGCCGCCGCCACTCCGCAAGCAGCCGGTCCAGCGCTTCTTCCGTCGTGTCGTCCGCAAGATGATACGCCCCGTAGTGCATCGGGACGAACACGCGGCCCTTCACGTCGGAAAACGCCCGGATGGCCTCCTCCGGCGTCATATGCTGCGCGCCCATGAACCATTCCGGTTCATAAGCACCGATCGGCAGGAGGGCATAGCGGATATCCGGGAACTGGTCGCCGATTCCGCGGAACCCTCCGAAATAGCCGCTGTCACCGGCGAAATAGACAGTGACAGTCCGCCCGGCATTCCCTACAGCCGGCTGGATCACCCAGCCGCACCAGTGCGACGTGTTCGTATCCGTCAGCGACCGCTTCGTCCAGTGCTGTGCAGGAACCGAGTGGAAGGTGAGAGGGCCGATACGCACATGGCCGCCCCATGAAACCTCATGGACCGTATTCCGTTTCATCAGCTTGCGGACTTTCGGGCCGAGACCGTCGGGCACAAGCAGGATCGGATTGCCTTTCAGGCGCCGCAAAGACCCGGCGTCCATATGATCATAATGGGAATGGGACAGTAAGACGACATCCACCGGCGGCAGTTCCGCAAGCATCAGGCCCGGTTTTTCCAGCCGGCGGTCCAGCCCCATCCGTCCCGCAAATACCGGATCGGTGATGATCGTCAGCCCGTCCATCTGGATCAAGAACGTCGAATGGCCGATCCACGTCAATGTAAAGTCGCTACGGTTCTGCAATAAATAATCCGGCTTCTTCTCGCGCGCCTGGCCGATCTTAAAACGCATGTCCTTCTTCTTCCGGGCCCGCTCCCGGCGCCAGCGCATCAGCTCACCGAACGTCGCCGGCCGCGCATCCGGATCCATATTCCGGTAACGTCTCTTCACCATCGTGCCATTCCCCCGTTGAAAAGCAATTTTCTCCATTGTACCGCACGACGAACGGCCAAGCGAGCGGTCCATCCGCTCAATTGGCCCGGCTAACCGCTCAATTGCGATGCCTAACCGCTCGATTAGCCCGGCTAACCGCTCAATTGCCGCGGCCATCCCCATGCTCCGAACTATCTCGATTCGCGCCGAATGGGTCTTCCCCCAATTCAAAACTAAGAGGGAATGGCGGACTCCGCCTTTTCGGTCACGGCGGGGCAGGAAACGCTCAAGCAATCCTGTAAAGCGCTCAAGATACATGGTGAAACGCTCAAGTGACACAGCGAGCCGCTCAAGCAAACTCCAATCCGCTCAAGCAACTTCATGAACCGCTCAAGATGACACAAGAACCGCTCAAGCAACCGCAGGCTCTTGGGACTAACTCCATTAAGGGAGCAGATTAATTGCTCAGCAAATGAAAGAATAGAGTATATCCTCTGGAAATATGTTGTTAAGGTCCCAAGAGATTGGTATGATTAAGGAAACAGGAAACTAAAGGAGTGATTGCATGAAACGTCTGCTCACTTTGCTGACCGTTCTCGGCTTGTCGTTCGTACTGGCAGCACAGCCGGCAGCGGCAGCCAGTTTCCCGGATGTGCCGAAAACGAATCGCTTCCACGATGAAATCAATTTCCTCGTCAGCAAAGACATCATCAGCGGCTATTCGAACGGCATATTCCAGCCGGCGAAAGATGTCACCCGCGGCGAAGCTGCCATCATGGTCAGCCGTATGCTGAAGCTGAACAGCACGCCGCGCAACACGAAATTCAAGGACGTCGGCAAAGACTACGGCGCAAGCGGCTACATCGCAGCGGCTGCAGACCGCGGCCTCATCAACGGTTATGCAGACGGCACGTTCCGCCCGAACAACAAAATCACGCGCGGCGACATGGCGATCATCCTGGAAAGGTCGTACGGTCTCATGGCTGGAAGCTATGGTACATTCAGCGATGTCGGATACCAGATGAATGCCCACATGGCAATCGCAACCATGGCAGGGGCGCATATCGTCACGGGCTACCCGGACGGAACCTTCCGCCCTACCGCGAATGTCACGCGTGAGCAGTTTTCCGCCTTCCTGGCGCGCAGTCTCAACAACGTGTTCAAACAGCGGACGCTCAGCAAAGACGGTTATGCCTATGACCTGACAAAGACATATATTTACGCTCAGCAGAAAGGTGAAATGCATGTCGCCTACAAAAGGGTGTCCATCAAACCTGCAGACGTGATATTCAGTGGCTATCTATGGGAATTCAAGGACACGGGGGACGGATCGGTTTTCCACCTGGATCAGAGAGAAACAGAAGAGGGGCTCTTCATGGTGTTCCCGATGTCCGAATCCGAGCAGGTGCTGACCTATCCTGTTAAGGCAGGGTACAAGTGGCAGCCCGGCATGGATATGCAAGGGAGGGAAACCATCACGGGTGTCAGCAAAACCGTGAAGACTCCGTACAAGACATTCACAACGGCCGTAGAAGTCACGAACGAAAAAGGCTATAAATCCTACTATGTTAAAGGGATCGGGCGAGTAAAGACGGTCGACAAGTCAGGCAAGATGGTCAGCGAACTAAAATCGATACAGTAAAAAAACAGGCGGCGAGAGGGGACCATCCCTTCTCACCGCCTATTTTTTCATGCGTTGTTTTCAGCGTTCGGAAACACGAGATTCAGCTTGCCGTCCTTCAGCTCGAGCGATGCATCGAACTTCTTGCCGGCGGATGATGTGAAGCCTTTGATGACATTCGTCTTGCCTATCGTACAGAGCAGTTTCACTTGCGCCGGCGTCACTTTCTTTTTCAGAAATACGCCGGGGAATGTCTGCTTGCAGCCGTTCTTATAGTTGCTGCAGCCGTAGAAGTCCTTACGGGCAACGATCGTCCCTTCCTTGCATGCCGGGCACGGCGCGACTTCCACCGCTGTATACGATTTCCGGCCGGACGCTTTCCTCGGCGGCAGCACGATGTCGATCGTCTGCTGCTCCAGCTGCTTCGGCACATCATCCAGCAGTTTGCGGATGAACTTCGACACGCTGTCGAGGAAGTGGGTGCCCGTTCCTTCGCCGTTGCCGATTTTCTTCAGATACGTCTCCCATTTCGCGGTCATCGACGGGCTCGCAAGCAGACTGCCTTCGATCGCCTGGCAGAGCACCCGGCCTTTGTCGGTGATGGAGACGATATTCTTCGTCACGGAAATATAGCCGTGCTTCTTGATCGTCTCGATGATACCGCTCCGCGTCGCTTCCGTCCCGAGCCCTTCGATCTCTTTCAGGATGTCCGTCTCGCTCTGGTCTTCGATGAGCTTCCCGCATGTTTTCATCATTGCGATCAGCTGGCCTTCCGTGTACGGCTTCGGCGGCTGGGTCGCCCCTTCCTTGATGCCGATTTCGCTCTGGACGGTCTCCTCCTTCACGAGCGGCGGCAGGGCGGGATCTTCTGCGTCCTTGCCTTTCTTCAGCGGCGCGGCGAACAGCTCTTTCCAGCCCTTGTCCACCTCTGTCTTGCCCGTCGTGAAGAACGGCAGTCCGTTGACGTCTGTCGTTACTTTCGTCTCGCTGTACAAATAATCCTGGTGGAACATCGCAAGCGCGGTCCGGACGACTTCTTCGTACAGGTTGCGTTCAAGCGGCGACAGCTTCGCAATGGTGGCCGCAGTCGGCACTTTCTTTGTCGGGATGATCGCATAGTGCTCCTGCACTTTTGAGCTGTCGACGAAACGTTTCTTCGGCGACTTCGACACGATGTCGAACGGCTGTCCGATCAGCTGCTGATAGTCCACGGCAGCCGCCGCCAAGTAATTGAACTCACTCGGCGTAATGTGCCGCGTGTCTGTCCGTGGGTAGGACACGAGCTTTTTCTCGTACAGTGTCTGCATCGTCTTAAGAACAGTCGCCGGACTGGCTTTCCAGCGCCGGTTCGCCGTCGCCTGCAGCGTCGAAAGGGAATGGAGTTGGGGCGGCGGCATACGCTTGTCCGACGTCTTCAGCTCGGTGATCACACCGGGTGACCGCTTCGTGATGTTCCGGCTGTTCAGCGCGTCTGCGATCAGCTCCCGCTTCGGTTCCTTCAGCTTCGCTTTCCCTTTATACGTCCCGCCAGCTGCAGTGAACAACGCTTCCGCTTCAAAGAACGGCTCCGACACGAACGTCTCGATCTCCCGCTGCCGCTGGTAGATCAAGTACACCGTCGGCGACTGCACGCGCCCGATCGGGAACACTTCCTGCACGCCTTTCGCCTTCAGCAACAGCGTATACAGACGAGAGCCATTCATACCGACGAGCCAGTCGCTGATCTGGCGCGACTTCGCCTCTTCATACAGCTGCAGGTCCTTCCGGTTGTCGCGCAGGTTCTCGAATCCTTTCCGCACTTCATCCGCCTCGAGCGAATTGATCCACAGCCGCTTGATGGTCTGTCCGCGGGCCCCCGTCTGGTTGTAGATACTATAGAAGATATTCGACCCTTCTCGGTCCACGTCACACGCATTGATGACCGTATCGGTGTTCTTCATCAGCTTTTTCACGACTTGGAACTGCTTGTATTTCCCCTTCGACACCTCGAACTCATAGCGCTCCGGCAAGATCGGAAGACTGCCGAGCGACCACCGTTTCCAGGAAGGATTGTACGTATGTGGTTCCTTCAGCTCAACCAGGTGGCCGACACCCCATGTCAAAAAAGCCCCCTCCGGAAACACCGGACACGGAAGGATCTCCATATAGCCCTCATGCTTGCGCGCCGAGAACGCATCAGCATACGCCTTTGCCTGCGACGGCTTTTCGGCGAGGATCACCGGTTTCATGACAGCACCTCGTTTCAGTGGTAGTACAGGTGTTCTAATTATCTCATAGAGTTACAAAGAATGCGAATGAATGGGGAGGGAGGCAAGTATAAATCAACTAAAGAAGCAGTGACAGTAAGCGGATGGGCGGTTGGCAATCCCTGATTTAGAAGAAAGGCTGACTACGTACACCGCGTCCTGCGGCAATCATTGCATTAGCCACCCAAAAAAAGTAACCACCCTCCGCTCTAGCTACGTGTGAGGTGATTACTTTTCTGAACAAACACCGAATACAGGCCAACCGCTCTTCAAGCGGATGTCCGCTGCAATTGACTGGGAGTTTGCGCACCCTGTCTATTTTAGATATGCTCAGTGTAAAATAATGAAACTTATATTTAATAAAACTTATGTTTGCGTTAAGTGATTTGGTGAGCCATGTAACTATAAATTGTTGAGGATTTTCAGCGAAATAGTTTGTCGGATATTAAGCTGATTCAATCAGCATATTTATACTCCTCTTCTCGCTCAGATAGAAAGTTATAAAGCCGACGTCCATTCATTCCAACAAGCCAGTCACTAACTTGTCGTGTTTTTGCTTCGTAATAAAGCAGCAGATCTTTTTTATTATCCTGAAGGTTATTGAATCCTTTACGTACCTCATCAACTTCCAATGAATTGATCCATAGGCGCTTAATCGTCTTATTCCTCGCACCGGTCATGTAGGAGATGGAATAGAAGATATTAGTTCCTTCACGATCACAATCGCAGCAGTTCAATATCGTTGAAACGGCAGGATCATTGAACAGCTGCTTAATAAGTTGAACTGAACCTTCTTATCGTAGGACACCTTATGTATTTGGCAAGTAGAAAATGTATGTTTCGGCAATTAAAAATGTAGGTCCTTGCCAATCATCTTGTTTT
>NZ_BRCF01000014.1:19989-50687 GCF_023707985.1 Sporosarcina sp. NCCP-2716 | reverse complement strand
TAAAACAAGATGATTGGCAAGGACCTACATTTTTAATTGCCGAAACATACATTTTCTACTTGCCAAATACAGTATTTTGAGGTAGTGGATGGAAACATAAGTTGGTAACCTGCTAAATAAAACGGTAGCTCACCAACTTCAGTTTTGTTTCATACTGCTTGTACTCGTAAGCCTTTACTATTAAACTGGCTCATGTGGCATTCTGGAAAAAGGAATCGTTATATACACTGTATTAGTTATGTTAGAGAACTCATTGAAGATATTTTTCTGATAGAAAGCTTTTAATCAGTGTCTGTAGCGTGATATTCTTATTCTTGAGAGATGACTTCAATGCGTAAATGTTTGTCTGGTAACTTACTATTTACGTGAAGTCTCTCTTTTTGCATTCATTTTGACGGAACTATTGGTTAATCAACACGCGTGATATACAGTCTATATAATCGTCATGCAGCTGCCGTTGCTATTTCGACATTGTCGATATTAAAGATAACGGTATTTCGAATTATTGAGATATACCGCGATTATTGGAGGACTTACCAATAACAGATCAACAAAAAGTGTTATTGACCAAATTAGGTAATATCTCCATGGAGTTAGAGGATCAATATGAGGAGGATAGCTTTAATAAGTTCAGGATGGCGAACAATCACTTATAATACTCATACTCTTTAGTTGAAATGGGTACTGAATGGCTTACCGTTTTATAGAAAAGTATTTATCAGTGGAGGGTAAATCAAATTGAATACATACAATATTTTCATAGGTTTAATGATTATCTTAGCTTTATTTGCGATGATAATTCTTTTAACTTATTTATCTGGAAAAAGCTCTAAGCTAACCCAAGCTATATCTATTACATCTATAATCATTTTCTTTACATTAATTATTATCTATATAACTTTCGCAATATTTGATATAAACTCACTAAAAAGCGAAGTTTTTTCGGATAAAGAAACTATTATTAAAGCTATTAGTGAGACTGAACCAGAGCTTTTTAATCCTACTTCTGAAGAAATAACAATATTAATACAGAACCTAACACCTTACACCTTGAAGAGTTATTCCACTATCGAGCAAGTAGTAAAAGATTCATTAGATATGGACGATGAAAAGTTTAGCAATATACAAAAAGGACTTGATAACAGAAAGTTTTTAGACATGGAAAAATCAAATGCGAGTTATAAATTCAAGTCTATATTTGTCCACATTTTAAATACAATAGCTCTCTTAGGTCTATACTCAATATTACTTGATAATTATGACGCCTTAAAGGGAAAGAATAAAATCAATAAACTAAAGAAAAAGGAGAATGATTGCAAATATAAGGAGTCGAAGGAGGTTGAAAATTGCAAGTTTTTACTTAAAGAGCAAATAAACGAGCAAGCACAACTAATTAAATTCTATGAAAATAAATTGTTTCAAACTAAGAAGAAGCCATCAAACAACAATATTCAAAACGGAAGATGATTATATAAAATTTAAGATTAATGCAACGTCATTGATATAATAAGTTTAATAGTAATGGCATTTTTTTGAGTTTAGGTGGCAAAGTTGATTATGCAATGAGCCGTGCTTTAGAGGAGAAGAAAGGCTTAATATAGTAAAAAAATTGAGGAGCATTTTAATTATATGAATAGATTAGACATTAATGATCTGAAAGATTGGAGAAAAGTATTTATTAAAAGCGTTAAGTATCAAACGCAGGGGAATCTAGAAAAAAATTGCATGATTAAAGGAGTTGTTGTAAATGGGTTTAAATGAGAAACAGATATTATTACACAAAGAATTAGATTTAATCCAAGCATGTGTGAATAGAATGGCTCAAAATTCGTTTAACATAAAAGGATGGTACTTTGCTCTCATTATTGTAATATCCGCTTGGAAATTTAACAACACTATTGTTTATGCTCTTATTATCGGCTTTGCATCTGTTATTTTCTATATATTGAATTTGCAGTTTTATATATATGAAAGAAGATTTAGAGTTTTATATAATGAGAGAATAGAAATGAGATGCGAACAGGATAATTATGAAGAAAAGCTATATGATTTGACACCTATCTATGAAAAACTGACCTTTAAAGTTATTTTTGAATGTTATATTAGTAAAAATAAAATGTTGATTTTTATGTACTTTGGTATCTGTTTATTGCTGATAATTGCAAACATTCTTATCGCTTATGAGAATGACAACAGCAAAGTATTTGAGAAGAAGGGTTTCTATAACATATTTTGAGATCACGCCTGATGATTAACCAAAGAGTCCCATCAAAATGAAAGCAAAAAAGAGATGCTTCACGTAGAATGTAAGTTACCAGACAAACATTTACGAAACGAGTTCATCTCTCATGAATAAGAATACCATGCTCCAGACACTAATTGAGAGCTTTCTTTCTACCATTTTAAAAAGAGTAATTAAGAGATTGGTTCAGGTATTAAACTTTAATGCTTCTAGCATTTAATATCCATTTTCCTAAATTCTGGTACCCTTCATCCGATACGTAATCGTAAATCCCTGAAGCTATCTCATTAAACCAAAGAGTTTTTCCAGTTACATCGTTTCCGATAACCTTCAGAGTACTTTGAGAGGTGCTAGTCAATCCTGTTCTTAGATCTTTAATCCCGCCAACTTTTACGCCGATGATTGCATTTCCCTTTTTGTAGCTTTGTTCTATTTCGTACTTAACATAAGGCCGATCAAAGGTTTCTGAGCCTATAAGTACTACTGTTACAGATGTGCCATTCAGCTGACTATCAATCCATTGTTTGACCGCTCTCTCACTAATTCTTTGAATTTTTTCAAACTCTGCTTTGTCCACAAATCCTGTAGATTCTCTGCCTTGAGTTACCCACGAGTTCCGGGCGACATTTGCTCTGCCTACATCGTTACCAAAATGAAAACTAAAGAATACTTTTTTAGACAATGGTAGTCCTCCTTGGATTTCGAAAATAAAGGCTCATTATAGATTCAACTTAGTGACTTGAATTATGAAAAAAAGGCTTTATAATAACCCGTAATTTTACCCTCCAATCATTTTTAGAATACTTATTGAGGACGTTTGAATTGTGCATATAAAAAATCCAAAGGATGGGTGTGTAAAGGATGATTTTGCTGATATTGCTCTTCCCAAATATGGAGATTACCGTCTCTCAGAGGTATTAACTTATTCATATAACTACCTACATCGTAGGCTACATCTAATCGTTTAGCTTCATTAAAAGCACGTTTCTCAAAAGCCTCTTCAATTGGACGGTTTGGATTGATTTTTCTAATTAAATTAGTCATTACAAGCTCGTTGTAGATCCAAGGAGACTTTGTAGTGTGAGAGATGGTTTTTGAAACCGGCTGTATGGAATTATCCGTAGCCATGAATATAACTAACTCTGCTCTATCCATCATCTTTGATAATGCCATTGATAACATCATGTGAACGTGACTAGTAGAATAGTTTCTCTTGTTGTAGTCATACATATTCCCTGATGGATTTAAGCAGTATTTATCATCAATACTTTTTAAAAGTTCATTTGAATGTCCCCACACACAAGAGTCAATAAAAACAGTTAATCCGAAAACTTCTTTTAACCATCCTGCAAAGGCAATTGCATTCTCTTCGTCAACATGTGAGTGAGAGAGAAATACATCTGCATTTACTTCTGGAAACCAATCGCTTTCAAGGGAGTTACCATTTATCGTTGATGTTCCTTGATATAAATAATTCTCCAGATTTTTATTAATCCCTTCTACTTCTTCTTGGTATATTTGTTTTCCTTTCTCATACCAATTCGAATAATCCTTATTAGTTTCAAGATTAAAAGCTAAGTACATATTCCTATCCCCTTTTTAATTCAAATTTTTCATTTCTTTAAAAATTGTATCATTTAATCTTATAAAGAACAAATGTTTCTGTTTTGTTGTTTCTTTTGTGCTGATTAACCAAATAGATTCATAGAACTGAATGCAGAAAAAGAGATGCCTGACGTAAAATGTAAGTTACTAGACAAATTTTTACGAAACGAGGTTATCTCTCGTGGATAAAAATACCAAGCTCCCGGAACTGATTAAAATCTTTCTACCTGATAAAAGATCTTAAAGGAATCCTGAACGAGTTTCAAATTGAGGGAACCGTCTGCAAATGTACGGTTTTCGTTTTTCTTTCCTATCTCATCCACTCGGCTGCGAATGAGTGGAAAGCCTGCGCTACGCAGTAGACGTCAGTGGTTGTATTGGACTGATATATATTGATCACTCATTCCTTTCCATACATCTGAAGGCGTAGGAGCCTGCCAGCTTGAAGTGCATCTTGGACGTCTTCATGGGGAAACTGAATTGGGCAGCCCGTCGCAAGTTGAATCTCCCATAGTCGCTTCTTTCTATTGACTCTACAACAATCACAGTTTGGAAAAACTACGATTGACTAAAGATTCCTGTAAAATTTCGGATAACTAACACGCGGTTTGCAACTAATTTGTATGATGCAAAGGTAATCGTACTATTGATTCAGTTTTATTTTTATTTCTTAAAAGCCAATTACTTCCTTCGCACATACAGCAAAATGCCGTATTTGTCAGTAGCATCTTCGACGATATAATTGCCCACAGCGACTTTCTTTTGTTTACCGTTGACCTGTCTGATGGCGCTTTCAAGCTGGCTCTTAGTTAAATCTATGCAGGCGTTGAAAGCTATAGAGTATAGTGTTCTGTTGTTATCCTCCTTGTTGTTGGTCAAGCCGAATAGAAAACCGTGACCGTTATTAATTTCACCATTAACAAATTCGAGCAGACGAGGATTTACTTTAGGTGCGGAAGTAATGATTCTCCGATTGTTGTCTACGCCGTATACGCTGTCGATTTCCTCTACTCGTTCAAACTGGAACCCATTGTAATTGAAAGAAATGTTGGCAGCGAATAGATCTTCAAGCGTTGCCGTCTCCGCTGGCGGCGCTGTTGGTTTCTCGGGTTCTGGTGCCACCATTACCTCATTTTGTGTCAGTTTACCAGTTGTTTTCAGCAGGTTATAAATCGACAGCACCGTCTCCACCCGCGTACCGTTATCGTTCGGTTTGAAATAGTTATTTACACGTAGCGCCATAATGCCGAAATTGTTCAATCGCTTAACTGCGACAATCGCTCGTTGGCCAATAGATTTAGCGTCCTTGTAATTTGGTGTTTTTAGGACGTTGTAATTCCCGCTCTGCTGCAGCATGTTGTCGAGCGTGATGTCCATTTCCCCTCGGGCGATGGAGTTATCCGGCTTGAAGCGGCCGTCCAAGTATCTCTATACCACATTATAGGCATAGCCTTTGATGAT
Organism: Sporosarcina sp. NCCP-2716; assembly: GCF_023707985.1. Taxonomy (GTDB): domain Bacteria; phylum Bacillota; class Bacilli; order Bacillales_A; family Planococcaceae; genus Sporosarcina. The sequence continues at coordinate 45,379 of NZ_BRCF01000014.1, read as the reverse complement.
GCCGTCGTACGTCGAGACGTTCTCTGTTACATCCTGGAACGCTTTTGGCTAATAGGGTTTCTGCAACTCGAACGTCCTGGCGATGAAAGATGCAAACAGACCGCGTGTGACGGGTTGCTGGGCTCTGAAAGTACCGTCTGCATATCCCGAGATGATACCCCGATTGACAAGTACTGAGATTTTCTGTTGGTCTTGGACAGGGAGGGACTGGGTATCTGTAAACTTACTGGATTCATTGCCTGCAGCGGCGGCAGGCATCGGGATGACAATGACGGGTGTCAGGAGGGCTGCTGAGAGCGCAGTGGAGAAGATGGAATTCATTTTCATAAGTACATTCCGTTCTTTGGATTGTTTATAAGCGTATTTCCATAAAGATAAGAGACAGCCCTGGACCTTTGCATATCGAAGGCTCAGGGCTAATCCGCTTTTGCGGAAGCTCTTACAACTGTCTCTTCTTCGTATTCAAGTCGGTGATCGATTCGATGTAATACTGGTCGTTGACTTTGACGAAGACGTATTTCTTCTGGCGCTCGTAGTTCAGATCGCCGTCTTCGTAGGAGTAGAAATCGAATGTTTCGAAGGAGTACAGTTCGACTTTACCGGCGGCGACGGTTTTGACGGAGGTGACGTCGTTCAGCATGAAGTTGTAGGAGTAGCCCGGTATCGTGCTGTGATCGTTGACGAATTTGGCATAGTCCCGGCGGATGGCTGTGCCGTCCTGGAAGTACTGTTCGATGTAATCGAAGTCGGCATAGTAGATCGCCCGCTCGTAGTCATTCCGGAATTCTTTGTATAAGCTGCGGACCCAGTCTTCATCCGCGGACTGCTCTCGTTTTGCTTCCTCGCTTTTCTCCTGGGCTTCCTGTTCTTTGGCGATGTGATCGAATGTCAGGTAGAGCGTCCCTTTATCCATAGGCACGACATCCGATTTCACTTCTTTCCCTTTGCTGTCTTTGGTGACGGCATGGATGCTGATGTCCTTGTTGAATTGGACTGGATAGAGATCCGCGAGTTCGGCGACCGTCTTCTTGGTGGATTTGCCGTCAATGTACACGACGGCTTTTTCGTCGTTGGAACCGAGCGTCATGTCGGCGAGATTCCAGTCGATGTCGAGTTTGGCTGCATTGTCTTCCGTGCTTTCAACCAGGGAGGTCCCTTTCCCTGAAAGCGGCATTAGGCTCCCTTTCGTTTCATACGCCCAAGCATAATCTCCTGGTATGTACTTGCCGAGCTCGATGACTTCGTTGTCTTCTTTTGTCGTGAATTTTTGTCCGTCGAACGTGAAGGAAGTGTTTTTCAATGGAACTTTGACGGTCAGGTCTGTCGGAAGGATAGTGAAGTTCACGTCCTTATAAAGCCCGAACAGGACATGTTTGCTCGTCACGGAAATGAATTCACCGTCCGTCTCGATAATATTGGCACTGGCTGCACTGCTCGTCGCTTTGATAGCTTCCCCGCTCAATTGTTCGCGTAAGTCGCTCCACCCGTATTGTTTGACGAGTTTGTAGAAGCTGTCCGCGTGTCCGACAGATCCTTCTTTCAAGGTGAACTGTTTGAACAGCCCTTCGGCATCTTGTGTGTTGTACGCGGTGTTCATATCCGCAATCTTCTTGTCGGGGTCATACATGTTTTTTAAGACCAAGTGTGTCGTGATAAGGCCTATCACGAGGACGGCAGCAGCAATCAGACCGATTTTGACGGGCAAGCCCAACGGCTTTCTTGGTGGCCGGGGCGTCTGGGTCGAACGGCTTGCTGCTGGCTGCGGACTGCTCGCAGCCGTTTCATCCGGCGTGCTGCCGACATGATCCCCGCAATTTTTACAGAACTCTGCGTCTGAAGGCAATTCATGGCCGCAATTTCGACAGTATTTCATGGCATAACCTTCTTTCCTTTTTACTTGAAGTATACAGGGAATTAAGTAGGAAATAAAGCATGCTTATGAGTAGGTATTTGTCAATATGCTAATTTTTATTTATTTTAGGAGATTGCCTTGTAACGCTCTGTCATTTGCCTATAATTAACGGAGATGGATAAGTGAATGAAGACCATTAGGTACATGGTTTGACAATATTCGATAACTGAAGGAGGAATTCGATTGAGCACACTACAGTCTAAAGTAGGGGATGGACTCAATAAGATCCAGGGGACCATCCGGCAGGGGAAACAGAAAGTGGCCACTGTCCAGGAAGCAGGGCAGATCCGTCAGCAGCTGGACCAATTGCGGCAGAAAAGGATGGAGCAGCTGCTGGCTCTCGGCACGGCAGTACATAAGGACATTCGTCAGGGGGCGGCCGTTGACAACGCTTATTTGCAGCTGGCCGAACCGATTGGCGCAATGGACCGCACTATCTATGAGCTGGCGAAATCGCTTGAATTGCTGCAGCAGGCCCAGACGAATGGCGACCAATGTCCGAATTGCAGGAAACCGGTCAGCGACGATGATCGGTTCTGTGGATCGTGCGGCGGTGCGCTGCCTGTGAAAGAAGAAGCAGTGGTGGCAGAGATGCCTTGTACACATTGTGAAGAGATGATTCCCGAAAGCTCGGCGTTCTGTCCCTGCTGCGGGTTCTCATTATCCAACTAACGAGGAGGCTCGCTTATGTATTGTCCGTCATGCGGAACAGAGAATCAGGAGATGAATAACTATTGTCATAAGGATGGACAGCTTTTACGGTCGGGACGTGTAGGGAAAGCGGAGAGCGGCGGACTGGAATTCTGTTCTTCCTGTGGATCGAAGAACGCCTATTCATCCGCCTACTGCGGAACATGCGGAGCGGATACGACCCGACTGAAAGCACCGGGAGCGGCCCCGTTCACCGATGCTGGCAAACAAATGACGGAACAGGCTGCTGCGCGTGTCCTCCCGAAGTTGGGTGATGTCCCGATTCGGCGGTCTGCGATTATAGGACTGGTCGGTGCGGCGATTGCAGCGGTTCTTATGCTGGTCATCAGTTATGCTGCCATGACCTATATGGAAGGCAAAGTGATCGACCTCGCTGCGCAGGATGGTGAACGGGTCACTGCGAAGATGCTGAGAAGCGGTGAGTTCATCGAGAAAGAGGCACTCGACTCGGATGATATCCAGCTGAATGTCCCCCGGCTTTACGGGATCACGACAGCGGTAGCCCTCATGAACAATGTGGACGTCGAAGTTTCAGCGAATATGGCGGTCGATTCCTACGGATACAGTGATAGTGAATCATTCCGCGCTGGAGAGAAGAATGGTCTATTCATCGCCACGGCTGCCATGGTCTTCGTATTTGTTGTCATGGGTGCGTACATCGGCTGGCGTTCGCGTTCCGGAAATGACCCGCTTACGGTACCGCTGGCAGCCGGCATTGTGGCATACGCCATATTCGTCGTCATCTGTGCATGGGTGGCTAACGTGGATTATGTAGTCGGCCAGGTCGGTGTCGGTAATTTCTGGATCGATGCGCACCTGACATTCGGCGCGCTATCCTCAATCTTCCAGACGGTGTTCATCGGACTGATTGCTGCAGGGCTCACGGCGTTCGCTGTGAAATACGGTAAAGAATCCGGCCAAATTGTTCGGATCTTGCCCGAGTGGAAGAGATACGGCGTGACAGTGGCTGCACTCTTTGCAGCGGTGTCCCTTGCAGTGACCGCATTCTTCTTCATCTACGTCCAGATGAACACTTCGATACTGATCGGAGAGGACAAGGCACTTGGGGAGGGCCTGCTTGGAAACCTGCTCGTCACAGCGATGATTCCGCAGATGATCCACTTTGCTCATGCCTCGCCGGTTGCAATGGATTTCTCTACACAGGTGGGTACGTTTTTGAACGGTTCCCTGTCGATCTTTTCATCGAAAAATGATTTCCTCTCGATCTTCAGTTCGTCGTTCGGGATGGAAGAGCATTTCACCGTACTCTCGAAATTGAAAGGTGCTCTTTGGTACATGCCGAAGGTCAGCATCCTGATTCCGATCGTCATCTTGGTGGCAGCGGGGTATTGGCTGTTCGACCGGTTGAAGGCGAACGCAAAATCGATTCTCATTAGTGCGGCTCTCTATGGCGGATTGCTTGCGATTGCTTCGCTGTTCGATGCGTTCGAGCTGACATCAGTATTCGCTGCCAATGTAACTGTCGGAACACCGCTGATCAGCGCTTTCTTCACACCGTTTCTACTGGCACTTGTCTGTCTGTCGGCAGGAGCATTTCTGAAGGAAAGACGAATGGCGTAACGCCGTATTTAAATTGGTGCACGACCCCGTCCGGCAGCCGATGGAAGGTGTGGCCTGGCGGGGATTTTTAGTCGGTATTCGGAAATGTCTACCATGGGAAAGTAGGGGGATCTCTTGAACAAACGATTATTGACCATACCGATTGTCGTTTTCATGCTTGCAGGCTGTTCAGGCGGGACTTCGTCGGAAGCCTATGAAAACGCGATGGAGAGCGGGGAGCAGGCTGTGCAGGACGGCAAGTATGACAAAGCACGGGACTCCTTTTATATCGCACGTGAAGAAGCCCCGAAAGACGAATTCGCCAGCCGCTACTCTGAACTGGCGGAGAAACTTGAAGGGATCCGTAAATCGGCAGATGACGGGAACTGGCAGGAAGCAGGGAAGAAAGCAGCGGACCTCCTGAAGCAGGACAAGCTTCCTAACATCTTCCGCACAGCGCTTGAAGAACTGCAGGAAGAAATGCAGAATGGGCAAAGTGAGACGGACAGACTGCTGCACCATCTGGACCTGACAGCAAGACAGGCCGATGATGGAAATCCGAAAGAAGCTGCCTCCCGGTTGGACAGTATGCTGCAGTCGGAGGAGTGGAAGACGTATGGCCGGTCTCTCGAGAAGGATGCGGAAGAAGTGAAAACACGGATTGCAGCAGCGGAAAAGCGACAGCTCGCAGAAGCGGAGGAGAAAGAACGACTCGAAAAGGAAGAGGCGGACAAACGGGCAGCTGAAGAGAAAAAGCAGCAGGCCGCCGCGGCACAGCAACCATCAGAACCAGCCCGCGGTACACAAGGTGTCTATATGAAGAAGCTGGCGGCTGTCGAAGCGGGCTTGTCGGACCTCGATCACCTCTACACGGAGGGACTGACGGAACTTATGATCCAAGGCGAACAGGAACGCTACAAGCGCTGGGACGACATGCTGAACGAAATCTACGGTGTGTTGAAGAAGCAGCTGAGCCCATCCGAAATGGAGGCGCTGCGACAGAAGCAGCGCAACTGGATCGTCTACCGCGACAACCAAGCCGACGCCGCCCGCAAAGCCGGCACTGCTGCTGCGGAGCGGAATTATCACGGAACGCTGGCATATGAGACGGAGCAGCGGTGCTATGAGTTGGTGCGGGGGTATATGGAGTGACCGGGGGAGACTTTAGAGTCGATTGAAAGTTAGTAGCGACTTAACTCTATTGGTAAAGGAGAAATGGACATGGCACTTTGGTTAGTTCGAGCGGGAAAAAACGGAGAACAGGAAGACGTGGCACTTGACGAGAATGTTGTCACTATTGGTTAGAGTAAACTAGGGGATCTCTATGCCATTAAAGATAGGGACGAGTTGAGAACGCTATTTGAAAAGACCTATGTGAGGGAGAAGAAGGGCGCTATAGCAAATAAGGTAGGACAAATCTGGGCATTTATCAACAGAATTGAAAAAGGAGATATGGTAGTACTGCCTCTTAAACAACAAGCGGCGATTGCAATCGGTCGAGTGACGGGAAGTTATCAGTACCGGACTGATCTTCATTCATCCAACCACACGCTGCCTGTACAGTGGATTAAGAAAGATATTCCACGGACGCAGTTCCAGCAAGACTTGCTCTATTCGTTTGGGGCTTTCATGACTGTCTGCCAAATCCAGCGTAATCAGGCGGAAGCCAGGGTGGCAAAAATCGTGCAAGGTCGGCATGCAGACAAGTGCACTATCAACGCTCCTATAGGTGACGAGGAACTGATCACTGAGGAAGCCTTGGACGTGGAACAAAATGCGGAAGACCAAATTCTGGCCCATATCAATCGTAACTTCAAAGGTCATGACTTAACCACACTCGTCGATGAGATTTTGAAAGCAGAAGGGTTCGTCACACATCCGTCCGATCCAGGCCCGGATGGCGGAGTCGATATCTTAGTGGGCTCCGGTCCCATGGGTTTTGACGCGCCTCGTATTTGCGTGCAAGTCAAATCGAGTGATACGACTGCCGACGTGGTAGTATTCCGCAATCTCCTAGGCACTTTAGATGCGTTTGGCGCAACCCAAGGTCTCCTGGTTTCCTGGGGCGGCTTCAACCGTGCCGTATTAACAGAAGCCCGCCGCAACTTCTTTAAAGTGCGCCTTTGGGACGCTGGTGATCTCATAGAGGCCTTACAAAGAAATTATCCCCGACTGCCAGGTTGGCTGAAGGCTGAATTGCCGTTGAAACAGATTTGGGCAATGGTGTTGGAGGATGATTGAGTCTGGGGTGGGGTGTTGCATTTTGTCATTGTGGTTGAAATGTCGGTATATAAGACAACTGGACACAGTAAGGGCATACAGATGAGGACAGCCCATAGAGATTTCCGATGGCTGAATAGAATTTACTCGAAGAAAAATGTAGCAACTAGACGAGGTGGCATAGAAAATGGAAACGTTCGTACACGTGGAGCACTCAGCATGGCGTGAAGAAGAACTTGGCTTATTGTCGTTAGATGCAACGGCATGTATCTACGACGACCATACAGATGCGCGTCAACAGGTTGGTCGAACGAGAGGATACTTAGTTCGGACATATTATACTGATCAGGGGTGGAACGACGCTTATGACGCAGCGGATTCAGCGTCTGGGGATGTGGCAGCAATCATTTCAACTGTAAAATCGCAAGTCAGCGACGACTTGGTGGACAAGCTGTTCATCCTTGATAAGATCACAGTTGAAAAGGAATGCCGGAACCAAGGCATCGGCCGGCAATTTATAAAGAAACTGGTGACAGATCTTGAATTTATAGGTATCGACCTGGTCGCTCTCACTCCGGGATATTACAGCGATGCTCTAACGGATGAGGAAATGCAGAAAAACAATAGGTTGGTGAGGTTATACGGCCAACTCGGGTTTGAAATGATGGACGTTGGTGAAGGGCAAACACCTATTATGTTGAAGTGGTTGCGGTAATATGTCGTGAGGGAATGTGTTACCACAAGACAAGGTGACCGGGAACAGACGGGGAAAGCTATCCGATATCTGATGGGTTTTTTGTCCGGTCATTCCGGTCCGGTCATTCCGAAAGAAAAGAGAGAACTTACGCAAGTTCTCTCTCAATCACTTTCATCCTAATGCAATCCATGTCAATACAATAGTAGTCTGCGCTGTGTATAGAGGACAAGGTCTTCTAATCTTTCATTTACTACATGCAATAACGGCAATTAATACTGACTTCCATATGGGCAGTGGACCAGGTGGCTAAGGTGATTTTACAATGAGCCTGGCTAAGTTGATTCTACAATGAGCCTATTATGTTAAAAATGAAAATATGTTGTTTACAGGGGGAGAAACTGAACAACTGTTTATATCTGCTGGTTATAAGAAGAAACGAAAAGAGACAGGTGTTAACGAGGAGGATCAAAGCGATTGTCAAAAAACGAACTCGAAATCGATCAGATTTTAGATATTTTTATTGGCTATGTTGATAATTGTACATTCGAATCTGAAATCGGAAATGAAACCTTGGAAGAGGTGTGTAGACGACATTCTATTGAATATACGGTTTCCACACATTCGACTAAAGTGATAGAAATTTTGAAGGCACGTTTCGAAGAAACCATAAAAAGCGAGGAGCAATTTCAGCGGAATAAATTAAGAGATTTAGAAGAGCACTTGGCAATGAAGTATCTGGTTGATAATATGGAAATCCAGCCATATTATCAAGTACTCCAACGTATGAATGATAATTTGCAGAATGGCATCTTAATAATAAATATAGAAAATAAAGCAGCATGGAATCAGGTTGTCACAATAATTCTTGATGTAATTAAGTTGGATAATAAGAAGTTTGACGTTGAGACTGAGATAAGACGAAGACATATTCGGCAATTTATCGTTGGACAATCAGCAATCCTTTTAAAGGAACGTGGCTACCGTATTAGCGTTACAAACAAAGTTATAAAAACAGAGGATTTCGGGAGAATTGCGCGGGATATTGAATCGTTGGTGTGTAGCTTGGGAGGAGCGAACGTTGCCGACAGGCTATTTGTTATTTTGAATTATTCTTTTAATCAAAGACAGAAAAGGTATAGAGTGATAAGAAGAAAAGAAACGCTTGAAAAACGTAAGGTGAATTCCCAATATCCCTATGGGTTTTTGTTACAGCTTAGCGTGAAAAATTATGTGAGGTATAACACCACAGATAACAACCTGTTCGAGAAACGTTTTAAAGAGCTTCTAGAATTATCACAAGCCTATGTCTCGATCATGGATATACAAGACTATTATATGTATAGCAATATGTTTTTTGATTTAGAGAACATAGTATATTATCTTCATAATAACTTGCTCTATGACCACACTATTGCTTTCATGCAGTGGAATCCCGATTACATGCCCTCTTTGCTTAAAGGTTTGCTAACTCAATTCTTTGATGATTCTTCCATTGCTGAAAAAATCCCCTACAGTTTAAATGACTTTATAAAGATAATGAAGAAAATTTTGGATGTTACTTTGCCGTATGAAGCAAAAACTATAAAACGCGGTGATTTATACACTTACTTCCCCAAAATGGATACTAGAGTCATTGATAGCGTATTGAAAGTGATCAGTCATAATAGAAAAAAGATTAATAAGGACTATAGATTGCCGATTAGTGTAAGTGATTTTAGTAAGAAACCATTAATTCAAATAAGTAAAGATGAATTTGTATTGTTAAATCCATCATTATGCGCTTTTGCTTTCTTTGAAACGATTACCGATTCTATCCGCAATGTCCATGCTAATTTCAATAGTGAGTTGGGATATTCGCTAGAGGAGTTTATTATGAATATGATGCGCTCAAAAGGAATTGAGTGCAAAACAGGTTTCTATGGAGACAACAGTGAATGCGATATTGTAATAGAGACAGAGAAAAGAATTGTTTTTATGGAAGTAAAAATGAAACCATTAACTCGTAAAGCAATAGCTGGGGACGGCGTAAACTTGTTTGTTGATCTTTCAAGAAGTTTAATTGCTTCACAAAAGCAACTAGGAGCTCATGAGCTTCAATTATTAGAGCATGGTCAGATTGTCTTGAGACAGGAGCGCAGCTTAAAAAAGTCTAGGAATAAACCGCAAGCAATCATTAATCATGACAACCGAATAATAGATAGAGTTAGCGTAGTATTTACGGAGTATGGATTTATGACAGATAAACAAGCAGCAGCCGCCATACTAGAAACTATCACAATAGGAAGCGTACACAGCGAGGATCCAAAAAGAGAACATGAGTTGAATGACTTGCGTAAGACCGCTCAAGTTATCCAAAACCAATTTGAAGAAATGATTGAATACAAAGGTGAGGAATTACGGAATGCTTATTTTGATTGCGCATTCTTTACTTTGCAACAATTATTGATGATAATTAATGATTCCAATTCAACCGAGTCTTTTGTGGAAAACTTAACACTTACACACTATGCCTCTATGAATACTAGCGACTTTTATTATGAATATGATGAATGGCGAAGGATAAAAAGTTTGCCGTAACTTTATAGACAGTAAAACTGTTTAGGAGACGCTTTTAAAGGAAAGTGTGTAAATAGCGAAGATGAAATAGAACCCACCACGCCTCTACACAAGGCGGACCGAGGTGGGTCATTTTTTATTCAACGTATTTAATCGATTCTATAAGTAATTCTTGTAACTCACCTACATCCACTACCGATTGAATCATGGCTTGCATGTACCTATCCCGATCGATCGTTTCATACGACCAATCTATCCCTCGCTTAAGCGCGTAGGCTCGTATATAGATACGTGTCGTTCTGCCATTTCCCTCTCTGAAGGGATGAAGCATATTGAGTTCCGATTTAAAATAAGCTAAACGGTTAGCCGCTTCTTTTAACGAAAACCAGGAGGGCTCTTCATTGAGCTCGCGAAATAAATCTCTAGCATAGCTATCTAAAAATTGAACTTGGCAAAAGCGGGTGTTTCCCTTCATTAATTGTACATCCCGAAATTCCCCGGCGAACGGATATATGTCCTGAAATAAATAAAAATGCAGGTCTTGAAATCCCTTCACTGTAAAAGAATCCACTGTGAATTCTCCTTGTTCCAGTGCTGCTGCACGTAGTGAGAAAGACAATGATTCAGCTTCTTCCAACTCCTCTTGGAAATCAATTCCCAGTAAGTTATGTTGTAAAAGATAGTTGTCGTTATCTCGTTCGTTATACTTTTCCATGTCGCAGAACATCCTTAATCAAGTCAGGAGAAATCGGAGCTTTTGCGTTAACCAGCTCAACAACTCGTTTTTGCATATCGGGAGAAAGACTCAAGTTTTCCAGATGAAGATTGTGCAAGACTCTTTTAAATTCTTTCGATTCCCGCGTTAATTCCTTCACAGTCAATAACCCCCTTCTTCATGACATCCTTCCTTTCATTATACAATTTCCATTCAGTATGTGCCACTACAGCAAAGCTATACGCAACAAGAAAACAGCCCCGATAAATGAGGCTGTAGCTGTTCCCTCTCTTTTACGGTCTCATTTTCTCAGAAGTGACTCCGCTACCTGCTTGAATCCGTACTTGCTGAAAGAATGGGCACAATCTGCAGGAACAAAGAAAATCCTCCAACCGGCAAGTAGGTTGGAGGATTTTTGCTGTTCTCTCTTTTTATGTTAGTCAAACGGCATGGCCCGGACGAACTGGGGGAAGGTTTCGTTGCCTGCCCACTCAGTCTGGGTCTTGACATGAAGAGGCAGACGCGTGGGAAGGAATAGCAGCATCGCGGCCGTATCATCTTTGATTTTTCCTTTTTAATTGAAGTGTAGGAACCCCCTAGCTATCGCAAGGTTGGTAATAGTATTGGATTAAACTTACTTACGTCATGAACGTGTCCAGATTTTAAGAAATTTGTCGCTGGTTTAACCATTAGAGACATCACTCTATCAATTTCCCAACTGCCCCCGCAACTTCGCCAGCAGCCGCTCCCGCCGCTTCTTCACGCCCGCCACCGATATCCCGAAATGAGCAGCGCAGGCCGTCTGCGTCACACGATCTTCATATAGAAGAATGAGCAGCTCCTTCTCGGCGGTCGTCAGGTTCAGCAGCACATCTTCCAGCCGGCTTAATGCGGATGTGTGACCGTCGGTGTCCGTGCTGGCGTACTCCAGCAGGTCGTCCTCCGCAGGCACATGGACATCGCTGAACCGCGTCTCGCGTTTCAGTTCGTCAAGCAGCGCGCCGTAGATGGAACGGTAAGCAAAGGGCGCGAAATCCCCCTTCGTTTCGTCGAACCTGCTCCACGCCTGCCAAAGGGCGATGCGGCCTGCCTGGCGAAATTGCTCGAACTCCCGGTATATATTCAGTTTGCGGATGATCGACGAAATCATCGGCTCGTACTGCTCCAATACTTCTTCAAAATGACTCATGATACCCAACCTTTTCAGGCCGTGCACGACGCGTTGTATTCCCTGGGTGAGTTAATCATAAGAGAGGTGGAGACAGAAGACGAATCGGCGTTTTTGAAGAATGGCTGGGGCATTTTTAAGGAATGCCCGGGTGTTTGTGAGATTTGGTGGGTGGATAATTGGAGAATGAATGTATTTTTATCGATTTTCAGGATGCGGAGACGTAGGAAAGAATGAAATTGCGAGAGGGCTGGAAACGCGGAAGGTCGTTCCTGACTGGAGCGGATCGTAACTGCTGAATGCATCGCCGATGAGCCCGGACAGCCGGCACGGTTTGCGGGAACACAAGTAGGCGAGAAAGTGAAACGGAAGAAGGAGAACGCAGTTAATTTTTATGTAGACAATTCCTAATAGTATGGATATAATAAAAATATTGGAAGAATTGTGTGACAATAGGTTTACCGTATGAGAAGAATATACCTTCTCGAATCCGGACGTCTTTAGTGAAAAAGTCTGTTGCTGGAAAGCTGTCGGCATTACCAGACCTCTGACTGCTTTCATCTGAAAGGAGGTGAGTGATTGGCCAGGGACAAAAAGAATCCCCGAGTGTAAAAGTCATGGGAGACTCACTCGGGGATAATACGCAGGGGTTACCTGCCTACGGCAAGTATACCCCTTTTTTTGTCTCGATATCAATTAAACAATTAAAAGGGGGATCATATGGATGAAATATAACCTAAAGGAAATGCAATACGATGATCAGCTGATACTGACCACAAAACTGGAAATTCTCATACCGCGTTTTAATGAGGCAGAGAAATTAGTGACGATGATACTGGGGACTGCACAAGGGAGGGAAGCTGCTCTGTCGACGGATGAGCTTGTCGAATTGAACTTACGGCTTGCGGGGTCCAGCCTGAGAGGCGCGCGGGACAGTGCCGAACTGATTCTCGGATCGCGCAGCAAAGCGCCGGTCATGATCAGCCGGAAGCATGGTATGTACCTGATACCGATCAAGTGGCCCGGCTTTCCGGTACGCGGCTGGGTGAACAAGCTGCAAGTGTGGCACTATCTGCCGAAACAGGCGGACATCACGACGGTTGTCATGAAAAGTGGTAATGTCTACGATGTCCCTTGCAGCAGAAATGTATTTGCTAACAGCATGGGAAAAGGTCGCAATTTGCGCAGCGGGCTGGACAGGCGGGATGAACAGATTATCCGGGAAGCCATGCGGACCGACCAAGCCTTCTATGTACAGAAAGACGAGGGCTTGAACTATGAAGTGACAGACAAAGTGTTCTATGTTGCTGAACGGCAGAAGAAGCAATATTGAAAGAGATTGGACCTCTTGCCTTTATGGGTGAGGGGTTTTTAGTTTGAGTCGGATGCATAAGGGAGCAAACAAGTAAGGGTGAGGAAGCGAGTTAATGGTCTTCATCCTATTTGGAGGGCTGCACAGAAATTGGTGTATAACAAAATCACATGAGTGAAATTGCATTGCAAGCAATTCATATTATAATTCAGCAGAACATTTCAGTATTTAGATAAGTACGAAAATTACATTGACATTTCCAAATTGTTGGATTAGCATGGAGTTTAACTATAACTTTACAGAAAATTTTGTAGTTATACTTCATGCGTAAGGATGAGTGCCTTGAATAATACCTTGGAACGGATCAAGCAGGGATTATATTCTCTCAGTCCCTCAGAGAAAAAAGTGGCAGCGTATATTTTAGATGATCCTGAACGGGTCTTATCCATGCCGATAGCTGAGCTGTCCATGAACGCCAACATCAGTGAGGCGACCATCATCCGGATGTGCCGGGCATTGCAGTTTAAGGGCTATCATGACTTGAAGCTAGGTATTTCAGCGGCACTGAACAACCACCTGGAAGAAGGAAAGGTATTCTATGCCGAGATGTCCGCCAACAAAGAGCTGAGTCACATAGTTGACTATGTTTACCATAATACAATGCAGTCGATAAAAAGCACGATTTCACTTGTCGATCTGCCTGCTATGGAAGCGGCCATTAAACTGATTTTGTCGTCTAACCGGATAGCTGTATTAGGGGTAGGGGCGTCTGCAATCGTTGCGATGGATTTCGAGCAGAAATGCAAGCGCATCAACAGATGGTGTGAAGCGTTGACAGACAGCCATACGCAGCTTACGACAGCCGTGCATTTGACGGAGTCGGACGTCATCTTGGCGATTTCCTACTCGGGAGAAACGAAGGAGATCGTGGAAGCGATGCAGGTTGCCAAGAAAAGGAATGTGCCGATCATTTCACTGACAAGGTATGGAAACAACAAAGTGCAGGGCTTGGCAGATATTAAGCTTTACGCATCACCTACGGAGCACAGTATACGGAGCGGGGCGACTGCCTCCAGAATCTCTCAGCTCAGCGTAGTCGATATCATCTTCATGGGGATGATATCGAATGACTGGGATAACTCAGTGGAGTCGCTGAATAGTACGAGAGAGGTAATCAAAAGTCGGAAGTAGGGGGTGATAGACATATGATGAATATTGAAGGCATTGTCAACGAGCATATTGAAAGCGGTTTCTTCACCGCGGCGGTATGCGGTGTTTCCGTGAATGGAGAAAGTGTTTACAAGAAAGCTTTCGGAATCCGTGACAGTCGTTTGGGAGAAGAGTGCAATGTGGACACGATGTTCGACTTGGCCAGCATCACGAAGCTATTCACGTCCACCCTCATCCTCAAGCTGATCTCCGATAACTGGCTCTCCTTACACAGTACTCTCGAAGAATGCCTGCCGGAAGCAGGGGACAGCGGGGAACTGAGAGGTATTACGCTCCATCAACTTCTTACCCACAGCAGCGGCTTACTGGCCTGGTACCCTTTCTATACAAAAGGGGATGAGAACTTTTTTGACATACTGGGTGACATACAGCTCAAGTCATCCGCAGATGGCGAGACGCTCTATAGTGACTTGAATTACATGCTGCTTGGAAAAGTGATCGAACGGACACTGGGGATGTCATTAGATGACGCAGTTGAACGCTATTTCGCCGATCAGCTAAGAATGCCGTCAGTCACCTACAATCCTTCGGGTGTCGAAAATATAGCGGCAACTGAATTTGGGAATCGCATTGAGAAAAGTATGTGCACTGCACGCAGTCTGCAATTCGATGGGTGGCGTGATGAAAGTGAACCGATAGTTGGGGAGGTGAATGATGGGAACAGCTTCTATTACTTCGATAGTGTCGCAGGTCATGCGGGGATATTCTCGGATGTTGATGATCTAGTTGCGCTCGGCAGTCTCTATCTCAGCAATACGGATGAGGCATTTATCTCCAGTGATGTCCTGGACGTCTCCTTACGCCGTCAAGTCGGAGACAGGGGATTGGGATGGGACTTTGGAGAGGCTTTCCCGGAAGGCTTTGGCCATACGGGATTCACCGGCACTGCCCTTTGGGTTGTCCCGGAGCGGAATCTGGTCGTCGGCCTCCTGACGAATCGTCTCCATGTCAGCGAACCGAAAAATATTAATCCATTCAGAAAGACACTCTTTAACGAGATCTTAAAACAATTATAAAGGAGAATGACCGATGTATAAAAAACTGATGCTTCCGTTCCTCATGATTCTTCTGTTGGTCTTCGCGACAGCCTGTTCTGATGACAAGTCTTCCGATAGTTCCGGGAAAGACGGAAAAGAGGGCAAATCCGATGCAGAGCAGACGCTGAAAATCGCTAACGACCAGGAACCTGCTGGACTGGATCCACATAAGACTCCTGCCCATTCGTCTGTAAGGATTTATTCCAAAATTTACGAAGGTCTCGTTACATTCGACGAAAACATGGAACTGGTCGGACAGCTTGCAAGTGACTGGGAACAGCCGGATGACAAAACGTACGTCTTTAACTTGGTGGAAGGTGTGAAGTTCCACAATGGCCGTGAAATGACCGCTGATGACGTCAAATACAGCTTTGAGCGGATCATGGACGAAAAGACAGCTTCCCATATCAGCTCTTACTTTGCAGACATTAAAAGTATCGAAGTGATGGATGATAATACGATCAAGTTCGAGCTTGAGGAACCGAATGCGACGTTCCTGACGAATTTGACGAATTCGAGTGCCGCAGTCGTAGCGAAAGAGGTAGTGGAAGAGAATGAAGACCTGCAGCAGGTGGCTGTCGGTACGGGACCATTTGTTTTCGAGAAATGGGTGCCGGATAACAGTGTGACGCTGATCAAGAACAAGGACTACCACGTGAAAGACACACCGAAACTGGATCGTCTGGAATACTACACGATGAAAGAGGAAGCAGCCAGGCTGTCGGCGATCCGTACAGGTGAAATCGATATGACGACACTGACGTCGAAGTCTGCCGGACTGCTTGAGAAAGACGACAATGTGGAGATCAAAGACTATCAGTCACTGGAATACAGTTATGTCGGTTTCAACACGGAGAACAAACCGTTCAATGATGAGAAAGTCAGACAGGCTCTGAGCCTCGCAACTGACAGGGAGAGCATTGCAAAAGTGGTGTGGGACGGAAAAGCGATTATTACAGGACCTATCACACCGGCAATGGGTGACTGGGCAATCGACGTGAAAGACGAAGAATTGTATATGAGAAACATCGAAGAAGCGAAGAAACTTCTGGCGGATGCAGGCTATCCTGACGGTTTCTCGACAACGATCACAACAGCATCCACGTATGCTGACATGGTCGACACGGCGCAGCTGCTGCAGCAGCAGTGGGCTGAAATCGGAGTGAAAGCGGAGATCAAACAGATCGAGTGGGGCGAGTATATCGACACGTGGTCCAACAAAACTGCTGACATCCTGATCGGCCGGAACGGATCCGGTACAGATCCTGACAGAGCAATGAACTACTTCTTCAGCACGGAAGGTTCGGCAAACGTCTGGAACTTCTCCGACAAGGACTATGACAAGCTGGTCGAAGAGGGCAAGCGGACGATAGACCAAGATGAGCGGAAGGAGATCTACGACAAGGCGCAGAAAGAGCTGCTCGAACTTTCGCCGAACCTATTCCTCGTATCTCCGGAAAGTTACGTTGCAGTCAGGAAGGACGTTAAAGGATATACACCTCGTGCACACAATGCAGAAGACATAGACCAAACGTATAAAGAATAAAGTCAAATATCAAATGGGACCGCGTGCTGCTCAGGCAGCACCGTCCTATTATTTTGATGGAAAGGATGTGTGGAGGTGTTTACATATATAGCAAGGCGGATACTAATGCTTATCCCGGTCCTGTTCGGGGTTTCGCTGTTCATATTCTTCGTGATGCGGGTCGTTCCCGGCGACGTCGCCCAGACGATCCTGGGCACGGACGCAACACCGGCGTCATTGAAACAGCTGCGTGAAAACTTTGGTCTGGATCTTCCGTTATACCAGCAATATTTGAACTGGATGGGCGGTGTGCTGACCGGCGACTTTGGGGAATCCATGCGGACGGGGAAAGCGGTGCTGCCTGACATCTTGAACCGATTCAAGCTGACGTTCGAATTGACTTTGATAGCGGCAGTGATTTCGTGGATCATCTCGATTCCATTAGGGATCATCGCGGCAACGAAACGGAACAGCAAGACGGATTTCAGCCTGCGGGTCGTTTCCTTATTAGGCGTATCGGTCCCGACGTTTGCATTGGCAACAGTGCTCATCCTGATTCTGTCGTTGTTCTTCTCATACAGTCCTCCTGTCGGTTATGTCGGTTTCTTTGAAAACCCAATCAAAAACCTTGAGATCATCATTCTGCCGGCTATTGTTCTCGGTACATCGATGGCGGGTGCAGTGATGAGGATGACCCGTTCCTCCATTTTGGAGATACTGCGGCAGGATTTCATAAGGACCATCCGTGCAAAAGGTGCGAAAGAGAAAGTGGTGATCTTCCAGCATGCTCTGAAGAACGCGATGATTCCGATCCTCACCATCATCGGCCTCCAAATAGGGACGTTATTAGGCGGTACTGTGATCATCGAGCAGATTTTCTCATTGCCGGGATTAGGGCAGCTTGTCCTCACCGCCATTACGCAGCGTGACTTTGTCGTCGTGCAAGGTGCCGTCCTGTTCATTGCGTTCATCTTCGTGATGATCAATCTGCTGGTCGATGTGCTCTACTCCTATTTGGACCCGAGAATCAGTTACAAATAGAGCAGCTCTATTTGGATAGAAAGAAGTGATGACATGAAGAGTTTCTGGAAAAGGTTGAAAAATGACAAAGTCGGCCTGATCGGATGTATTGGTGTCCTTCTCGTAGTGATCTTCGGACTGCTGGCGCCGGCGATCGCCCCATACAGACCGGAACAGATGTTTACGGAGCATACGATGCAGAGCCCGAACGGGAAATTCATCTTCGGGACGGATGAGTTCGGCAGGGATATCTTCACCCGGATCGTGTACGGAGCGAAGGTCTCCCTGCAAGTCGGTCTCATCGCTGTCGGCATCGGGGCCATCGGCGGGTTGGTGTTCGGTCTGATTGCAGGTTATTTCCAAGGCATCGTGGATCAGGTCATTATGCGCGTCATGGATGTATTGTTCGCATTCCCTGACATCCTGCTGGCTCTTACGATTGTTGCTGTCCTCGGACCGAGTCTGACGAACACGATGATTGCGATCGGTATCGTGTTCATGCCTGTGTTCACGCGGATCGTACGCGGCTCCGTCATCAGTGTGAAGGAGAACGAGTACATCACAAACGCTGTGGCCATAGGAGTCTCCCCATTCACGATCATCTTCCGGCATATCACGCCCAATATCATGGCGCCGTTCATCGTACAGGTGACGCTCGGACTGTCAGGAGCCATACTCACGGAAGCGGCTCTGAGTTTCCTGGGTCTCGGCGTCCAGCCGCCGAATCCGTCATGGGGTGTCATGCTGAATGCGAGCAGGACCTACATGGAATTCGCTCCCTGGACAATTCTATTCCCTGCGGGCGCCATTGTTTTCACCATTTTCTGCTTCAACTTATTCGGTGACAGCTTACGGGACATCCTTGACCCCCAACTCAAATAATAAGGAGTGTTTAGAGAATGAGTATACGCGCAATCGGCTTAATGTCGGGTACATCGGTTGACGGGATAGATGCAGTGTTAGTGGAAATCAGCGAACCACAAGGTGAATTGAAAGTCGAAACTTTGGGTTCCATCGAAACGAAGTATACGCCGGAAGAGCGGAAGGAACTGCTCAGGATTTCCACGGAGGAAACGTCTGATCTGCAAAGCATCAGCTCCATGAACTTTCATCTTGGTAAAAAGTTCGGAACAGCAGTCAACAACCTATTGAAGAAATCGGATTACACGAGTGACGATATTCACTTCATCAGTTCACATGGCCATACGATCTTCCATCAGCCATATAAGGGGGATGGACCGCTGGATGAGGCGAATACCCTTCAGATCGGTGACATTTCAGTCATTGCGGATCTCACTAAGATTGCGGTCGTCGGAGACTTCAGGACAGCGGATATGGCGGCTGGCGGACATGGTGCTCCGCTTACCTCCTATATCGACTACCTCTTGTTTACTGGCGGCAGCAAGTCAATGGCCATCCAAAACATCGGAGGAATCGGAAACGTCACCTACATACCGAAGAACGCCTCGCGCGAGCAGATTCTGTCCTTCGATACGGGACCGGGCAATATGGTTATTGACGAAGTCGTCTATCGGGTGACCGATCAGGCAGAGACCTATGACAAGGATGGACAATACGCGAAGCAGGGTGTGATCAACGAAGACTTGCTGGCGTTCCTGAACGAGCATGAGTATTTGCAGGTCGAACCACCGAAGACGACAGGCAGGGAAGTGTTCGGCGCCCACTTTGTCGACCGGATATTCGAGGGATTCGGCCACCTCGCGGCAAATGACCTTGTGGCGACAGTCAGTGAGTGGACGGCTGTGACGATAACAGACAGCTATAAGAACTTCCTGATGGAAAAAGGCGATGGGCTGGATGAAGTGGTCGTGGGCGGGGGAGGAAGTTATAACCCTTATTTATTGGAACGGATCTCTCATCATTTGCCGGGTGTGAAAGTAAGCATCCATGAGGACCACGGAATCTCAAGTGACTTGAAGGAGGCAATCGGGTTTGCGTTATTGGGCTACAAATGCCTGAAAGGTGAATATAACCAGCTTCCGTCTGCCACTGGGGCTGATCACTCTGTCATCATGGGGAAAATCTCATACACCCAGCCCGAAGCGCTTGAACGGATGATTGCAGTCAGGGAGGAATGAGCATGGCCTCTTTATTGGAAATAAAGGATTTGTCCATCGATGTGAAGGTGGGAAAGAGATCAGTTAACGTAGTGAAAAACCTCAGTTTGTCGATCGATAAAAAACAGAAGTACGGCATCGTAGGGGAATCGGGAAGCGGCAAAAGCCTCACTTCCCTTTCCATTCTCCAGCTGCTGCCCGACGTGCTGAAAGTCAGTGAAGGGTCGATTCTGCTGAATGATGACTTGAATCTTGCCGCCATGTCGAAGAAGGAGATCTTGAAAATCCGTGGAAAAGAAATCTCCATGATCTTTCAGGAGCCGATGACGGCACTGGACCCTCTTTTTACGATCGAACATCAGATCAAAGAGGTGCTGCGCTTCCACGGGAAGTATTCAAAAAAACAGATGGACGATATGGCTATTGAAATATTGGACAAAGTCGGTTTCGCTCAGCCGAAGCAGCTTCTGAGAAAGTATCCGCATGAATTATCAGGCGGCATGCGCCAGCGCATCATGATCGCGATGGCGCTGATCTGTAAACCGAAGTTGCTCATAGCGGATGAACCGACAACCGCCCTGGACGTGACGATCCAGGCGCAAATACTCGATCTCATGAATGACCTGACCAATGACTACGATACGTCCATTCTCCTGATCACACATGACCTCGGGGTAATTGCGGAAATTTGTGAGCGGGTTGCCGTCATGTATGCAGGCACACTGGTCGAAGAAACAACCGTCAAAAACCTGTTCAGAAACCCTCAGCACCCTTACACAAAAGGATTGCTCAGCTCGATCAATTCATTAGGGGAAAAAGGGAAGCGGCTGTACTCGATACCGGGAAATGTACCGACCCCGGCGGAAACGAAGGAAACGGGGTGCAGGTTTGCTTCCAGATGCCCTCACGTGATGGATATCTGCGTCAAGGAAGACCCTCCATTTTACCTAGTAGAAGATGATCACCGTAGCAAGTGCTTTTTGCATCGAGAGGAGGACTAAGCTATGGAGAACCGAGCGATTTTAGAGGTCAAAGGATTGAAGAAGTATTACCCTCAAAAAAGTGGCGTTTTCCGCAGAACAACGAATTATGTCAAGGCCGTGGACGGCGTAAGCTTTTCCATCCATCCGAAGGAAACCTTCTCGCTGGTGGGCGAAAGCGGCTGCGGCAAGTCGACGACAGGAAAGACGATTCTGCGCCTGCAGGAACCGACGGCTGGCCAAGTGCTCTTCAAAGGCAATGACTTGCTGGATTATAGCAAAAGGGATTTCAGAAGACTGAGGAAGGATCTTCAGATGATTTTCCAGGATCCGTACAGTTCACTGAACCCGAGAATGTCTGTCAGGGAGCTGCTGAGGGAGCCTATACTGACACACCGGTTGGCAGGTCGGAAGGAGACAGAACAGCTTGTGCGCGATATTGCTGAAAAAGTAGGCTTGTCAAAAGAGCAGCTGGACCGGCACCCCCACGAATTCAGCGGCGGACAGCGCCAGCGGATAAGCATTGCCCGTGCCTTGATCCTCAAACCTGAATTGGTCATCTTGGATGAAGCCGTATCTGCCCTGGACGTCTCCATCCAAGCGCAGATCCTGAATCTGCTGATGGACCTGCAGGAAGAACTGGACCTAACCTACTTGTTCATCTCCCACGATTTGAACGTCGTGAAGCACGTAAGTGACAGGGTGGGCGTCATGTACCTTGGCCAAATGATGGAGATGACCGATACGGAGGAGCTGTACGACAACCCTCTGCACCCGTACACGCAGTCCCTGCTGTCCGCCATCCCTTCGACGGATCCTTTCAAGAAAAAAGAGAGGATCATCCTGAAAGGCGACGTACCGGATCCCGCCAACCCGCCCTCAGGCTGCCCTTTCCGCCTTCGCTGCCCGAAAGCCCATGAACGTTGTGTGATAGAAAACCCCGCTTTCCAAGAAGTGAAGGAGGATCATTTTGTAGCTTGTCATTTGTATGATCGGGTGGAAGAGGCTGGGGAGGTTCCTGATTTAGTTGGTTCTCTTCGTTAACTTGACCAAGGATTCCGCAGAGGCAGATCGATAACTATCTCTTTTGATTTGAAGTGCATAGAGGGAGTGTTGGCCATTCTTGGCCGACACTCTTTTTTGTTAAACAAATCGCTTATAAAAGAGATTGTAGCTATCGGCTGTCCAACCCGAAGAACCCTAAGTTTCGTATACAGAATGATTGTCAGTACAAATGTGCAACATTGAAAATTACATAAGTTTAACTTTGAATTCATGGGGATTGAGCGTAATCTAGGACTGAAGCTGATTCCATCACATATGTTGTTAAAAGGGAAGGGAATAGGGATACATGTTAGATAAACGGCGTGTACAATTGTTGTCCATTCTCACTGCTGCCGCTAGTCCTGTTACTAAAGAAGAGTTGTCCTCCAGGGTAGGTATTTCTCAACGTTCCGTCTTATACGATATCTCCTTGGCTAATGACTGGCTGGAAAGTCGAGGCTGTGACCTAATCCAGACTATCTACGGAGAAGGCTATTGCTTACCTGCAGCTGCGAAAGAAAAGTTACGTGATTCTGGCGTCTTGAAGGGAGTGAACGAGGACTACTACTTTTCAAAAGAGGAACGGACAGCAATCCTTCTCGCGGAGCTGTTGCTGAGTGCTGCTCCCGTTTCCATGAAAATCCTGACTGGAAATCTGGAAGTCAGTAGAGGGACTGTTTTCAGTGACTTGCAGGAAGTGAAAGAGCTGCTAACAGGCGAAGAAATGTCACTGGTATACAGAAACCAGAAGGGTTATGTCGTAGATGGGGACGAAGTGCACAAACGCGATCTTTTGGCATTGTTCCTATACAAAATAAAATTCAAATATAAGCTGCAGCGACAGGTGGATAGGTTTCCTTCGCTCGGCAGGATGATCTTCCTTCTGCAAAGAGAAGATGCACAGGGAACATTCAGAAAGCAGGTTGCAATAGCTGAAAGCTCATTGGGCTTGCTGTTAACGGAGGAAAACCTGCAGTTGCTGGTCATTCAGCTGATCGTCATGAGTGAACGGATCCGATTGGGCGATTACGCGGTAATTGACAAAGAAGAAATATCAATTTTGAAAGAAACGAGTTATCACAGTGCAGCGATGAAAATGGCAAACGCCGTTGCCGCTTTTGTTGAAGACTACGTGCCCGAAGAGGAAGTGTCTTTTCTTGCAAGGCAGCTTCAAGAGTACAAAGTCAGCCACTATCATCCCGCACATTACTCGAAAAAAGAACTTAAGGATCTCAAGTATGTAGTCCATCGGATGGTGACGGACTTTCAGTTGAAAGCTTGCGTGGTTTTTGACAGAAGAGATGAGCTGGAACGAAACTTGCTGGCGCATATCAAACCTACTTATTATCGACTGAAGTATAACGTTCCATATACGGATTCCATCGTACAAGATATTAAAACGAATTACCCAGATATCTACAATTTCACCCGGCAAGTAGTCGAACACTTAGAACAGCACCTGCGCCGAGAAGTTCCCGATGAGGAAGCAGCGTATATCGCCCTGCACTTTGGCGGATGGTTGTCGAAAGAGGAAAAGAAAATTGGCACACAGTACAGTGCGATTGTTGTCTGCGCAAATGGAATCGGTACTTCTACGATGATCCGAAAGCAAATCGAGGATTTGATTGACGGCCTTCATGTTACGAAGACTATGCCGGTTCGGGGCTTTTTATCGCAGAAGATTGACGCAGACATTATCTTCACTGCGGATCCTGCAGTAACACATGATGAAATTCCTGTAATTCAGGTGCCGGCTATTCTTTCAAACAATGACAAGTCGAGGATATTAGCAGAATTCTCGGGGTTATTCTCGGAACAGTCAGTTGACCGAGATGTGGAATTGCTGATGGAAACTATAGGAGATCACGCCAAGATCTTTGATGTAGAAGGTCTTAAGGAAGCGCTTGCTAATTTGGTAAAAACATCATTTGTTGATAGGAAGAAAGGTGAACGTCCCTTGCTACAAGACTTGCTTACTGCCGAGACAGTACAATTCGTTGAAAGAACAACAGACTGGAAAGAAGCGATCCGCTATGCCAGCGAGCCATTGCTTTTGAATGGTGCCATACAGCCTGAATATGTGGATGCTATGATCAGCAATGTAGAAGAGTTGGGACCATACATCGTTTTGACGCCTGGAATGGCATTGCCGCATGCACGGCCTGAAAGCGGAGTGAATCGTGTAGGGATGAGTCTTTTACACTTGAAAGAGGCTGTAGCTTTTTCAGAACTCGAAAAACATCAGGCCCACCTGATCATTGTATTAGCGGCGGTTGATAACGAAACGCATTTAACAGCACTGGCTCAATTATCCGATCTGCTTTCGGATAATGAGAAGTTGAGCGCAATGATTGCTTCGGAATCTCCGGAGGATATTCTTAAAATCATATCATAATGGAGGAATTTCAAATGAAAAAAGTATTGGTCGTATGTGGAAACGGATTAGGCAGCAGTATGATTGTTGAGATGAATGCAAAGTCGATCCTGAAAGACTTAGGAAAAGAAGCGGAAGTCTCCCATACGGATTTGACGACTGCTAAAACCGAACAGGCCGACTTGTATATCGGGTCGGAAGACATTGTCGGCAACCTGGAAGATGGTAAGAAGAATATCGTTATGCTCAGAAACATCATGGACAAAAAAGAACTGAGGGAGGCGCTTGAAAACAATCTGTAAGGTGAATTGGAAAATGACAGAGGAGGTAAGAACGTGATCGATTTGGTGATGAACGATATTTTGGGGACGCCGGCAATCTTGGTAGGGTTATTTGCCTTAGTCGGTTTGCTTGCTCAGAAAAAGAATTCCGGCGATGTAGTATCAGGTACGCTTAAAACCGTAATGGGGTTTGTCATCCTAGGTGCTGGAGCAAATGTCCTTGTCTTGTCGCTGGATCAGTTTTCCCGAATGTTCGACCATGCTTTCGCAATGGAAGGCGTAATTCCTAACAACGAGGCAATTGTCGCCTTGGCTCAAGAGAGCTTCGGAACGGAAACGGCGATGATCATGCTGTTCGGGATGATAGTCAATATCGCATTTGCCCGTTTGACACCGTTTAAGTACATCTTTCTAACAGGCCACCATACGATGTTCATGGCCTGCATGATTGCGGTCATCTTAAAGACAGGTGGCATGTCCGGAATCGGGATGGTCGTATTAGGATCGATTATACTGGGCGCACTCATGGTACTCTCTCCAGCTATGTTGCAGCCATTCACCCGCAAAATCACAGGTTCAGATGACTTTGCCATCGGTCATTTCGGTTCGTTCGGTTATTTCGTATCCGCATGGGTCGGTATATTGGTCGGCAAAGGCTCCAAATCCACTGAAGAGCTTAAAGTACCGAAGTCACTGAGCTTTTTACGTGATACGTCTGTAGCTGTCTCTCTGACAATGGTTCTCTTATTCTTCGTGGTAGCTGGATTCGCTGGACCTGCCTTTGTTGAGTCTGAATTGAGCGGAGGACAGAACTTCCTAGTCTTCTCCTTCATGCAGGGGCTGACATTTGCGGCAGGTGTGTATATCATCCTGGCGGGTGTCCGGATGCTCCTTGGAGAAATCGTGCCGGCATTCAAAGGGATTGCAGATAAGCTGGTACCGAATGCCAAACCAGCATTAGACTGTCCGG
>NZ_BRCF01000014.1:0-19869 GCF_023707985.1 Sporosarcina sp. NCCP-2716 | reverse complement strand
TGTTCCCTCACTTTTTCACCGGCGCAGCTGCCGGAGTCTTCGGCAATGCGACAGGAGGCAGAAAAGGCGCAATCTTCGGCTCGATGGCAAACGGCTTCATCATCAGCTTCCTGCCTGCGTTGCTGCTGCCGATCTTAGGCTCCCTCGGCTTCAAAGGGACTACGTTCGGTGATGCAGACTTTGGTGTGGTAGGAATCGTGCTTGGCAATGTCATTAACCTGGTGCAATCTAACCTTCTGATTACGCTAGTAGTCCTGCTACTTCTCGCTGTTCTATTCGCAATTGGCTGGAAAGCGATGAGACGGCTGGAAGAGAACGAAGTGGCGTGATTAAATGGGTGTAGTTTAGTTCAGAAAACTCAAACTGTGTACCGTGTTTATAGATTGAAGTATATGCAGATATAATCGGTGAAACCGATTAGCTTAGCACCTCTCTAGGTATGAAATACCTAGAGAGGTGTTTTTGGTTTTTTTTCTGACCACATTGTTCAAATATCTTACTCGTCTTATACCTTGTCTGTTTAGTACATTAGTTTAAATGCAGTCAACATAGTAGAATAGTGTGAAAGTACTCTCCCCAAATTATGTCGTTAGGTGCTATGTTTCAAGTGCATAATTCTCATTAGGGTTTACGTTTTTAATTGCGGAGAGGGATACTTCCCTTTGTCTGGAAAGCCCTCCAGATCATCTTTGTAACAACTTCGTTAACAAAAATCAGATTCATTATCGAAACTCCTTAATGAGTAAAATAACTTAAATAATAGTATGATAATGGAGACTTTTGGTTGAAGGGAGAGATAGTGATGAATTTAGATACGCCTCATACTATTGCTATTCCACAAGTTATTGAGAATGGGCTTTCTAGTAAAATTATTTATAAAGGTCCTTTTACTTTGAAATCTAATGGGCGGCTTATCGAGCTCGAGGGTACAATTAGCTATTTAACAAATCCAAGGCCAGAGGTTTGTTTTGTTGGAAAAGTATTGAATGGCAGCTTAAATAGTCTTTTTAGCGCTGAGTATTTGGAATTAACAACCCCTACTGATATTAAAGGTTCTTTTAACCTTACTTCTATCAACCCGAGTTATAGTAGAATCGGAAGTTCTACGGAAATTAAAGGTGAGCTACAGTATGAGCTGAAGATGTCTAAGCAAAGTCAATACAGTGAAATAAACTTTTCTCTGGTGAATTTTATTAATAATTATGGTTTGGCATATAGTTTTAACAACCGTATACTTGCAGGAAGGGTAGAGTTACAGTATAAAAATTATTTAGTAGTGATTGATAAAGTACCTGATAGTAAGAAGATTTATGAAAATCTTAAAGAACAGAATGGTTTTGCTATTACTCACATTGGACAAATCAAGAGGTTAGATGGCAAGGAGTTTGAACTAGAGGAAATAGAAAGGTTCCTTGAAAAAATTGTATGGATACTCTCTTTCGTAGCAGGTCGACGAGTAGATATTAATCATCTATACACAGACTTAGAAGGCTATAATGCGATCTGCTATAGAATTCCTTCAATATCTAGCTGGAAAAACATCGTAAACTGGTATCCTCGTAACTCTAGGGATTCTCTTGAAAAGGTTCTTTATTGCTTATTGGAATTAATGGAAGATGATTATTGGGAGAAGCAACTTCCAAGAATACTATCTTATTACTTCGATGGCTTTGGTTCCTCATATATTGATAATAAAATAATTATTATACAGGCGGGACTGGAAACTTTAGCTTGGGCATACTTAGTGGAAACTAAAGAAGTGTTGAGCAAAAATAAATATAATGCTTTAGGGTCAGCAGCAAGTAAGATGGAAAGATTGTTAAAGGAACTGAAAATTGATTTTCGTGGTGATGATATTCCAGGAATTCAAGAAATGAAGCTTAATTCCAAAAGTGGTCCACAATTTCTTTCAACAATTCGAAATGATATAGTACACCCAGAAAGAAAAAAGACAAAGTTAAACGACGAGCAACTATATTTTACTTGGAGGATGGGGATAGTCTACTTCGAGTTGGCTTTATTAGCAATTGGTGGATATGAAGGTGAGTATTGTAATATGCTGCTAAATTTCGACTACCTAGCTAAGAGGGTTCAGAAAGTACCTTGGTCGGAAAGTAATACCACTACAGAAAAACTTGTCTAATTGGCTAATTGAAAATCGCCATTTGGAATAATATTCAAATTTATACCCCTGTTCAGTCGTTTGGTTACCGAATTTTAGATAGTGAAGTAAGAAAAGAGAGAAAGCCCGCTAAGGAGGTCTTTCTCTTTCTCTGCATTGTCAAGAACACATCACCTGTCTTTGCTGCCGCCCAATACACCGCCAAGACGTTCGGGCTCATCCGTCATCACTGTGTCGACCCCGGCTTTCGTCAGACGTTCCAGTTCTTCCTGATCGTTGACGGTATAAACACGCAGCGGGAATCCTGCTCTTTCGGCTTTTTCCACATACGGAGACAGCGCATATGCTGGCTGGCAATGGATTGAATTAGCGCCTATCCGTATAGCGGTTTCGACCGCTCCATCCGGTTTTCCTGCGATCAAGTAGCCGATTTCAATCGCCGGATGCAGCGCCCGTACCCCCTGGAGACTAGTGGGATTGAACGAGGACAGGATGATCCTGTCCTCGACTTTGTATTTGTCGATGAGTGCGAGCACTTTCTGTTCGAGCCCTTTGTATTGGATGACGTCGTTCTTCAACTCGATGTTGAGCGTCAAGGTATTGCCATCTTCGGTCATCCAGTGCAGCACGTCGTCGAGCGTCGGAATCGTCTCACCGGAATAGGAGGGTGCGAACCAATTGCCGGCGTCCAGGCTTTGGAGCTGTGACAGTGTGTGATCCTGGACGTAGCCTGTGCCGTCCGTCGTGCGGTCCACGGTTTCGTCGTGGATGATGACGACTTGGCCGTCCTTTGTCAGCTGGACGTCCAATTCGATGCCGTCCGCGCCGGCTCTCCGGGCTTCCTTGAAAGCACGCATCGTGTTTTCAGGGAAGGATCCGCTCGCTCCGCGGTGGGCGTAGAGAAGAGGTGCTGCCATGTCGGGTCGCTCCTTTCCGGTTGTTCACTTTTTGCGGTTGGCCATTTCCAGTGCGTCGTTCGTCGCTTTGGCGGCCTGGTCGAGCGCTTCCTTCGGGTCGGCTCCCTGGTACAGGCTCTCCATCGCGCCGACGACTTTCTGGCGGGCTTCCGGGAATACCGGGATCAGGGCGCCTTGGGTCGCGATGGATGTCTTCGTATCGCCGAGCTGGTCGACGGTGACTTTCAATTGCGGGTACTTTTCCCACTCGGATTTGACGATGTCCTGATCATACGCGTCGGTGTTGATGGCGAAGTAGCCGGTGTTGACGTGCCACGTCGCCTGGACTTCCGGTGACGTCAAGTACTTCATGAATTCCCAGGCGGCCTGCTGCTGGGCGTCTTCGATTCCGTTCGCCATCCAGAGTGATGCTCCGCCGATGACGACGCCTTCCCATTCACTCTGTTCCGGGACGGGCAAGTAGCCGGTGCCGACGTCGAACGGGGATTGTTCCACGATGTCGCGGACGCCTGCGGACGAATCGAGGTACATGGCGATTTTACCCGATTGGAATGCGGCGCGGATGTCATCCCAGTTCTGGCCGGAGTTGTAGAACGTCTTGTCTTTGTACATGTCGCTGATCAGCTGGAAGACTTCCTGGCCTTCTTTTCCGTTGAAGACGGCTTCCGTGGCGTTGCCTGCGCGGCCGTTGTCTTCATTGACGAACAGTCCGCCTTGAGCGGCGATCAGTTCTTCGATGAACCATCCGTAGTTCAGGACGGAGAAGCCGTATTGGTCACCGGTCGTCAGTGCTTTGGCGGCGGTTTTCAGCTCTTCGTACGTAGCCGGGGGCTTTTCGGTGTCGAGTCCGGCCTTTTTGAATGCGTCTTTGTTGTAGATGAGCACCGGTGTGGAGGAGTTGAACGGCATCGAGTACTGTACCCCGTCCACGTTGTAATAATTCGTAATGTTCTTTTCCCATTTGCTCGTGTCGTAGTTGTCGGCGTCGATGAATTTCTGGACCGGTTCGATCTTGCCGGAATCGATCATGTATTTCGTGCCGACTTCGAATACTTGCATGACGGTTGGGGCGTCTTTCGTGCCGGCGACGGTGTTGAACTTCGTGATCGCTTCTTCATAAGTGCCCTGGAACACGGCTTTGACGGTGATGTCGTCCTGCTGTTCATTGAAATCAGCGACCAGGTCATCGACGACTTCCTCGAGTTGTCCGTTCATGGCGTGCCAGAAGACGACTTCCGTTTTTCCGTCCTTTGTGGCGGCCTGTGCTTTTTCCGGCTCGGCCGTTTCCTTCTCTCCGTTACAGGCTGCCAGCAGCAATACCGTCAGTGTCAGCAGGGTCAACAGGATCTTCGGTTTTTTCATGGGTCAATTCCTCCGGTTCTATTATTTAATGGCCCCTCGGGTGAGGCCTTCCTGCAAGCGTTTCTGTCCTGCGAACAACAGGATGAGTGTCGGCAGGATGACGAGCACGGCGCCCGCCATCACGACGCCCCATTCCGTGGAAACTTCCTGCGACTGCATCTGTTTCAGGCCGATCTGCACGGTGCGCATTCGTTCGTCGTTCGTCACGAGGAGCGGCCATAGGTACATGTTCCAAGCGTTGAGGAAGCAGTAGATCGCAAGTGTCACGAGAGTCGTCTTGGAGACGGGCAGCACGACTTTCCACAGGAACTGGAATCGGCTGACGCCCGCCACCTGGGTCGCTTCGTACATTTCAAGCGGAATCGTCTTGAATTGCTGGCGCAGCAGGAACGTCCCGAATGCCATGGCGAAGAATGGGACGGACAGCCCGGCGTACGTGTCGGTCCAGCCGAGCGCGCGGATCGTCTGGAAGTTCGGCACCATCGTCGCTTCCCAAGGGATCATCATCGTCGAGATGAAGATCAGGAAGAGCAGGTTCCGTCCTTTGAACGGGATGAACGTGAACGCGAATGCGGCGAGGCAGCTGAAGACGACCTGACCCGCCATGATCAGCGTAGAGACGACGAAACTGTTGAACAGATACCGCAGCAGCGGCACTTTCTGCATGGCGGCTTCGTAATTCGTGAACGAGAGGCCGCTCGGTATGATCTTGCCCCTCAGCACTTCGCCGCCCTGCATGAAGCTGATCGAGAAGGCGTACAGGATCGGGAAGAACATAACAAACGACGAGACGATCAGCAGTGCATACAGAAGGAATTTCTTTTTCCGTGTCATTGGTAGTGCACCTTCTTTTCGCTCCATTTGAACTGCAGGATCGTCACGATGAGGATGAAGGCGAATAATAACACCGCTTGGGCACTGGCTGAGCCGATGTTAAAGTTGACGAAGGCGTCTTTGAAGATGGAGTAGACGATGACGTTCGTCGATTCCATCGGTCCGCCTTTCGTCAGGATGTCGATCTGTCCGAACGTCTGGAACGAATTGATGAGCGAAACAGTGACGATGAACAGCAGGGTCGGCGACAGCAGCGGCAGCGTGATCTTGCGCAGCGAATAGAAATCGCTGACTCCGGCGATCTTGCCGCTTTCATACAGGCTGGCGTCGATATTGTGCAGGCCGCCGAGCAGGATGAGGAAGCTGAAGCCGGTGTTCATCCAGATGGTCGGGATCGCTACTGATATAAGGGCGGTATCCGGGTTCAGCAGCCATTGCATCTCCTGCAGGCCGAGCGTGGTCATGATCGTATTGGCGATGCCGATCGCCGGGTTGTAGATGAAGAGCCAGATGACGGACGACGCGGCGACGCTCATTCCCATCGTCGATGAGAAGAGCGTGCGGAAGAAACCGATGCCCTTCAGTTTTTGGTTGGCCAGCAATGCCAGGCCGAGCGCGAGGATCACGCCGGCGGGCACGGTATATAGGACGAACAGGACGGTCGCTTTCAGACTGGCCCGGAAAGAAGGCGAGCTGAGGAGCTGGCTGTAATGCTCCAGGCCGACGAAGATCTGCGCATTGCCCTGTGCATCCGTCAGGAACAGGCTCAAGTAGATCGTCTTGAACATCGGATAGAACAGGAACACGGCGAACAGCACAATGGAAGGCAGCAAATAGAGCATTCCTTCGAGCGTCACCGGGAAGCGCCATCTGCTTTTCGGTTCGGCGCGGAGCCGGTCTTTCACGGCGATCATAACGCTGCCTCCATCGTCAGGCCGGCGGGCAGCGGGCGGCTGCCGATGCGCTCTCCCGTGGCGGCGTTGAAGAAGTGGATGTGGTCATCCGCCACTTTGAGCGGGATATTCTGCCCTTCGCGGAAGTCCCATTGCCCGGGCCACTTCGCGATCCACAGTTCGCCGTTCATGCGGAACATGAGCAGGGTTTCCGTGCCGAGGATCTCGAGATGCTCGACGGTGGCGAAGAAGGACGGCGGAGCGTCGGCGGCGTATGTAAGGTGCTCCGGCCGGACTCCCGCATAGACGTCCTCCGTCAGATCCGGCGCGGCGGCGGTCCAGCCGTCTGTCAGCTGCAGGCGCCGGCCTTTCCTGGTCGTTTTCGTGATATTCATGGGAGGCGATCCGATGAAGGTCGCAACGAACAGGTTTTGCGGATAGTTATAGACGTCGAGCGGCCGGCCGATCTGCTGGATGCTGCCTTCGTTCAGCACCATGATCCGGTCCGCCATCGTCATCGCTTCGACCTGGTCGTGTGTGACATAGACCATCGTCATCCCGAGACGGCGCTGGAGCTGCCGCACTTCGGCGCGCATCTTGGTCCGCAGCTTCGCGTCCAGGTTGGAGAGCGGTTCATCCATCAGGCAGATCGGCGCTTCCGAAGCGATGGCGCGGCCGAGTGCCACCCGCTGCCGCTGCCCGCCGGACAATTCGCGCGGTTTGCGGTCGAGCAGCTCGTCCAGCCCGAGCAGGTGCGCCGCTTCCAGACAGCGCTCCTGCTGCTGCTGTTTGGCGATCTTTTTGACATGCAGGCCGAAGAGGATGTTCTCCCGGACGCTGAGATGCGGGAAGAGGGCGTAGTTTTGGAAGACCATTGAAATCTGCCGCTCATTCGGACGCTTGCTGCCGGCCTCTTCGCCGTTCATGTACAGCGTGCCGGCGGAGATCTCTTCCAGTCCGGCGATGATCCGCAGCAGCGTACTTTTCCCGCAGCCGGACGGGCCGACGATCACGAAGAATTCCCCCTGCTGCACGTCAAAACTGACGTCCTCAAGCACCATGTCTTCTCCGCGATAGGCCTTGTTCAGATTGCTGACGTCGATTGCCTTCACTTTTTACCAACCTCCTATGGATTACGATTCGATCATACTTGAGCCATATAAAGGTCTCGTGAAGGTGGTGTATGGATGTTGTAAAGAGTTGGTGAATGGGGGGGAGGGGGAAAGGAGGGTAGGTACCTGTGTGACACACAACTCCGAAACTATTCTGAATAGTGTTGGAATTGTTTGACGCACAGGTACCGGGCAAAATTAGAAAATATAAAAAACCGCCAGCCGGATATGGCTTGCGGTTTTAAGACTGCCTGCAGTCATACTACAGCTCCCGTTCCGCAAACAGCATGGAAGCGAACGAAATGCCGAGCGAGATCAGGAAGCTGAACCAGATGGAAGACAGCGGGCCGTTGATCTGCGGGATCAGGTGGACGCTGAGTACGCTGATGGGGATCGCGTACGGCAGCAGGCGTGAGAGTTTCCGTTTGGTCAGGATGATGATCAGCAGGACCGGGATGAGAGCGGCATACAACGTCCCGAAGAAAAAGAGAAACTCCAGTGCGTTGAAGTTGAATAGGAGTGAGACGATGAACAGCAGCAGCAGTAAGAGACCTGAAAACGTGTAGGATGCCTTGTAAAGCTGCGGTTCATCGGACTCCGCCTTCCAATGAGGCCGGATATGGCGTACATAATGCACCGTCGTCGCATGCAGTTCTGCGTTGAGCGTGCTGGACACGGTACTGAATGAGAATAACAGGAAAACCACGAGCAGGAGCAGCGGCTCGATCTTCTGGACGAGCTGGAAGAGCAGGGAATACGTTTCGGTGAACGACTGGTCGTGGATGACGATCATCAGCATGCCGCCGAGCGCGAGCGGAATCGTACTCCAAACGAGTGCTGCAAGGTAGAAGCTGGCGCGCACTTTTTTCAGGTCGATCAGGTACAGGCGCTGCCAGGTGGCACGGTCGGATAGGATTTGACCAAAGCCGATGAGCATGGCAGTCGCAGCGAATATGATGGATTCCCGAGTATCGGAGAAGAGCAGATACGGATGCAGCAGGCGCACGCCCTGATAGATGCTGGAAGCGCCTTCCCGGATGAAAAAGAACATCGGGATGAAGATGATGGCGCTGAAGATGAACAGCAGGGTCGGGCCTTCCAGCCGGTGGATCCATTTCATCCCGCCCATTCCGGCGAGAAGGAATGTATAGAGAAAGAAGACGAACAGCGACACCCATACGGGGATGCCGAGCAATAGGCCGAAGAGGACGGCCGCCCCGACAGCCTGCATGAACAGGGAATCGAGACCGAGAAAGAGCGTAAGGACCGACATCATGAGATAACCGTCTTTCCGTAGCCTGATCTTAAATAAGTCACCGAGCGTCAGGAGGTCGGGGAAACGGTTGCGGATATGGACGGAGATCACCCCGAACAGGAGGAGGGCCGCAGCCCCCATGAACGAGTAGCCGATGCTGCCGACCAGTCCGTACTTAATAAGCGCCTCCGGGGACGAGAGGATCGTATTGGCAGTAATCCAGCGTGCTAGCAGGGAAATGATCGCCGTCGACACGCCGAGCCGGATGGCACCTGTAATGTAAAATTCATAAGATTTCATGGGACATCAGCCTCCGGGACGCACGGTAATCTGTTGACGGTATGCACTCGGAGTCATACCGGTATTCTTGCGGAACAAGGAGCTGAAGTAGTGCTGGCTGTTGAATCCGGCACGTTCGGCTACGGCGGAAATCGTAGCGTCAGGTTCCTGGACCAAAAGCTGCTTGGCGATGTCCATACGGAAGTCGGTGACGTAATCTGCGAAGCCGATCCCCATTTCTTCGAGAAACTTGCGGCTTAAATACGTCGGACTCATATGGATTTCACTTGCGATGGAGGACAGGGAGAGCTTTTCCGCATAGTCCGTATGGATGATCCGCAATACTTGTTGGATAGTATCCGACTTGGCATTCCACTTTTCGTATTTTTGAAGAGTTGCGAGCAGTTCGGCTTCGATCACCGGTTTTGTCAGATAGTCGTCGACGCCGAGGCGGATTGACCGCTGCGCGTAATCGAACGACTGGAACGCGGTCACCATGATGATGTCCAGGTCGTATAACGCTTTCAGCTCTGCTGCTAAGGTCAGCCCATCCATCCCCGGCATGTGGATGTCCAGGAACGCCAATGAAATCTTTTGGCTTTTCGCCGCGGACAGTGCACTCGCAGCATCTGTTGCTTTGCAGAATGACCAGTGGGGGAAACGGGGTTTCAGGAGATGTTCGAGCTGTTCCAGTTCGAGCGGCTCATCATCCACTAATAAGATATGCATGGGCTCCCTCCTCTTCAGATTTGCTGGCTTTCCCGGTAGGGGATGATGATCCGCGCGCACGCTTCTGCACCTGCATAATGCATGTCGAATGTGGCCGGGGAGTCGGGGAACAGAAGCTGCAGCCGTTCCCGGATGTTGGCGACGCCTAACCCGTCCTCGCGCGAGAAATTGTCATCGTCATGGATGGAAGGCTTCAGGTGGGTATTCCACACTTCGACGTGCAGCAGCTGTTCGTCGCGGAAGATGATGATTTTCAGTACGGCTTGTCCGGGATACTTCTCGAAGGCATGCTTGAACGTGTTTTCCACCATTGTTTGAAGGACGAATGGCAGAATGAATGCGTTTTCCGCCTCTTTTTCGATGTGCTGATGAATCTCCACCCGGTGTCCGAAACGCAATTGCTGGATATCGAGGTACCCATTCGTGTAGGCGACCTCGTCCAAGAGCGGCACGAGCTTGTCGTTCGTCTGGTAGT
The DNA here is from genome assembly GCF_023707985.1 of Sporosarcina sp. NCCP-2716. Classification (GTDB taxonomy): domain Bacteria; phylum Bacillota; class Bacilli; order Bacillales_A; family Planococcaceae; genus Sporosarcina. Next base: position 9,891 of record NZ_BRCF01000014.1, on the reverse strand, counting down.
TGTATTTCATGAACTTCGACATCACTTCAAGACTGGAGACCAATTCGTCCTTCCTGTCGAGTCTCGCCAGGCTGAGCAATGTGTTCAGCGTGTTGAAGAAGAAATGCGGTTTAATGCGCTGATGGAGCTGGTAGTACTGGGCGTACTGCAGCTCCTTCTCCAGCTTGGACGTATTCGCCGCGTTTTGCAGGTAATCGAAGCGGTTTTCGAAGATCATTGTGAACGCAAGCGTAAAAGCCCCGACAAGTGGGGCTAGAATGCAGAGTAAGACATATAAGGAAAAGGTTTCAAGTGACATCATGGTGAAAACCTCCGGCAGTCACGGCTTGCATTTATTTTATCAGACAGGCGGGCTGCTGAGTAAGGTTTCTGCGTAATGGCAGGCCACTTTGTGGGTCGGTGTCAGCGCTCTCAGTTCCGGCACATCCGTCTTGCACAAGTCCGTAGCGAACGGGCAGCGGGTATGGAAGCGGCAGCCGGTCGGCGGGTTGATTGGCGAGGGGACGTCCCCTTTCAGGATGATTCTCGTTTTCTTTTGCTGTTCGTCCGTGGATGGAATGGCGGACAGCAGGGCCCGTGTATACGGATGGCTCGGCCGGTCGAACAGGGAATCCTTGTCGGCGATCTCGACGATGGACCCTAGGTACATGACGATGACCCGGTCGGAAATATGCCGGACGACACTCAGGTCATGGGAGATGAATAGGAAGGTCAGGTCGAGATCCCGCTGCATGCGTTTCAGCAGGTTGATGATCTGTGCCTGGATGGATACGTCGAGTGCTGACACGGCCTCATCGCAAATGATCACTTTCGGGTTGACGCAGAGCGCCCGGGCGATGCCGATGCGCTGGCGCTGGCCGCCTGAGAATTCGTGAGGGTACCGTTCCAAGTATTCAGGACGGAGGCCGACGAGCGACATGAGTTCGAGCATGCGCGCTTCCATCTGCTTTTTCGGCATGACATTCTGTATCGTCATCGCCTCCTGGAGCATTTTGCGGATCGTCTGCCTCGGATTCAGCGAGGCGTACGGATCTTGGAAGATCACCTGGATGTCTCCGCGCATCTCCCGCAGTTCCTTCTTGCTCAGAGAGGTCATGGACGCCCCGTTGAAAAGCACTTCGCCTTCCGTCGGTTCGTCAAGGCGCAAAATCGAACGGCCTGTCGTCGATTTGCCGCAGCCGGATTCGCCGACGATGCTGAGTGTTTCGCCGGGATACAGTTTGAATGAAATGTCGTCGACCGCTTTGACCGTCTGTTTCGGTGAAAAGAGGGACTCTTTCTTCAGCGGGAAATACTGTTTCAAATGATTCACTTCGAGAATCGGTTCTTTTTCCATTACGGACATAGCACTTCCTCCTCTTCTGCAGCGGTTTCCCACTTTTCCGTATACATGAAGCAGCGGACCTTGCTTTCGGTTCCGCCGACTGCTTCCAACACCGGCGCTTCTGCACGGCAGATGGCGCGGGCATGCTGGCATCGGTCTGCGAACCGGCATCCGGCCGGGTAGTCGTACGGGCTTGGAACAGCGCCTTCGATCGTCTGCAGCTCTTCTTGGTTTTCGTGGATCTTAGGCAGGGATGCGAGCAGTCCCTGCGTATACGGGTGCAGCGGGGAGTTGAAAAGGTCTCTCGCACTTCTGTGTTCGACCACTTGCCCCGCGTACATGACAGCGACCTGGTCGCACACTTCCGAGACGACTCCGAGGTCATGGGTGATGAAGATGATGCTCATGCCGATCTGTTTCTGCAAGTCTTTCATGAGTTCCAGTATTTGGGCTTGTATGGTGACGTCGAGAGCGGTCGTCGGCTCGTCGGCGATCAGCACTTCAGGCGTGCAGGCGAGTGCCATGGCGATCATGACCCGCTGTCTCATTCCGCCGCTCAGCTGGAATGGTTCCTGTTTTGCCCGTTTTTCAGGTGAAGGGAGGCCGACCAGTTCCAGCAGGTCGACCGCTTTCTGCCAAGCTGCTTTTCTGGATAACCGCTGATGGAGCCGCACGGTTTCCGCGATTTGTTCCCCGACCGGGATGATCGGATTGAGACTAGTCATCGGTTCCTGGAAGATCATCGAAATCTGGTTGCCGCGGACCTTCCGAAGTTCATCTTCTTTCATGGTGACGATGTCTTTGTTATTCAATAGGATTTCACCATCCACGATCTTGCCGGGCGGTGACGGGATGAGACGGAGAAGGGACAGCGACGTCATCGATTTCCCGCAGCCTGACTCTCCGACAATGCCGAGTGTTTCGCCTTTGTGCAGCGTGAAGTCGACGCCGTCCACTGCTTTTGCTGTCCCTTTTGACGTTGTGAAATAGGTTTTCAAGTTCTTTACTTGCAGCACCACTTCTGGCTCCATTGGAAAGCCCTCCTTAGTTTAGATCGATCCGTTTGTTGACAGCACGGTACAGGACATCGACGAGCAGGTTGACGAATACGAAGACGAGGGAAGCGACAAGGACGCCGCCCTGTACCATTGGCAGATCACGTGTACGGATGGCATCCACGATCATCCGGCCGAGCCCGTTGATGGCAAAGACCGATTCGATGAGGACGGTGCCGCCGAGCAGGCTGCCGAACTGCAGTCCGACAACGGTGATGACTGGAATCAGCGCGTTGCGGAGTGCGTGCTTGTAGATGACGAAGTGCTCTTTCAACCCTTTGGCGCGCGCTGTGCGGATGTAGTCCTGACCGATGACGTCGAGCATGCTGGATCGCGTCATCCGTGCGACGATGGCAGCCCCGCCGAGACCGAGTGTCACAGCGGGCAGGATGATATTCAAAGGACCGTCCCATCCGGCGACCGGAAGCCAGTGGAGTTTGACCGAGAATACATACATCAGCAGCAGACCGAGCCAGAAGCTCGGCAGCGAGATGCCGAGAAGGGCGATGACCATGACACTGACATCGCGGATGGAATACGGTTTGACCGCTGAGATGATGCCGGCACCCAATCCGAGGACGATCGTGATGAGAATACTGTAAAACGCAAGCTCCATCGTAATCGGGAGCCGCAGCATAATTTCATCCAGCACGGGCTGTTTGTTTTTCAGGGAGTTGCCCAGGTCGCCCTGGAAGACGTTTCCGACGTACGAGACGTACTGCTGGAGTACAGGCCGGTTGAGCCCTAAGTCCTCCCGGTATTGTTCGATCGTTTCCTGGGACGCGCCTTCACCCGCCAATATGGCGGCAGGATCGCCGGGTACCATCTGCATGATCAGGAAAACGACGAGCGTGACGCCGAGGATGACCGGAACGATCTGGACGAGCCGTTTAACGATGAATAGAAACATATACGTACCTCCTTATTTTTTCAATTTCGGGTCAAGTGCGTCCCGCAGGCCGTCGCCGAACAAGTTGAAGCCAAGCACCAGGACAGAAATCATCATGCCCGGGAAAATCGCCATGTACGGTGCGCTGAACAGGAAATCCCGACCGTTCGCAAGCATCGCGCCCCATTCAGGAGATGGCGGCTGTGCACCGAGACCGAGGAATGAGAGGCCGGCTGCGGAAAGGATCGCTGTCGCGAGCCGCATGGACCCTTGTACGATAATCGGTGAGAGGACATTCGGGAAGATGTGTTTCACGATAATCGTGAAGTCATTCGCTCCGAGTGTTCGGATGGCATCGATATACTCCAGCTGCTTCACTTCCATCGTGGAGCCCCGGACGATCCGGGCGAACAGCGGTATGGAAAACACACCGACGGCAATTGTTACATTGACGAGCCCTGGTCCGAGGGCACTGATGATGGCAAGTGCGAGCAGGATTCCCGGAAAAGCGAGCATGACGTCGAGCAGTCGGCTGACAATGGTGTCGACCCATTTTCCGTAATAACCGGCAATCAGACCGAGGATGATTCCGAAGAAGGCGCCGAATGCGACAGAAGCCACCCCGACGCCGATCGACAGTCGTGACCCGTACAGGATGCGGCTGAGGATGTCCCTTCCTTTATCATCCGTGCCCATCCAATGGTCGGCGGATGGGGGCGTCAGTTTGTCCTCCAGCGAAATTTCGAAAGGATCATATGGTGCCAGAACCGGCGCGACGAGCATTATCAGGAAGTAAGCCGCGATAATGATCGCTCCGGCCATCGCCGCTTTGTTCTGTGTCATGACCCGTCGGAAAGACTGCCACCTTTCCCTCCGGGTATGCTGTCGGGCTTTTGCTAAATCTACATTTGGTGAAACGGTTGCTTTTGAAGCCATCTGTCATTCCCTCCCTATCTATCAGTAGCGCTTGAAGATACTCCCAATGTAAAACGCCGGAAGGGCGCTGTAAATAGTAATTATCTAAGTAGTTGAAATATTAGAAAATGACAGCAAGATAGTGAAAGTGCTTTTGAATTCTGTTCTATATAATCGGATTAGCAAGTTAATTTGAAAGTAAATGGGGGAGTGGAAATGAGAAGTTGGAAAAAGTATTTGACCGTGTTGCTTGCAGGGATATTGCTGTTGGTGTTGCAGGCCTGTTCGACGGGAGGTTCGAAGTCGGACGGGAAAGCGGATGGGGACAAGGCTGATGGAAAAGCGGAGGAAGGCGGAACGCTGACCGTCGTGAGGCTGTCGGATGCGACGGGGCTGGATCCGCATTTCATCACAGATATCCCATCTGCGAATGTGATCCACGGAAAAGTCTATGAGACGCTCGTCCAGTTCGATAAGGATATGAATATCAAGCCGCTGCTCGCAACGGAGTGGGAACAGCCGGACGATCTGACGTGGAAGTTCACGCTGAAAGAAGGGGTGAAGTTCCATGATGGTTCCGATTTCAATGCGGACGCCGTGAAGAAGACGCTCGACCGCATCCTTGACCCGGCGACCGGATCGCCGCAGAGTTCGAAGCTGGGCATGATCAGTGAAGTGATTGCAGAGGATCCGACACACGTTACACTGAAGTTGTCTGAACCGTATGCACCGCTGCTGTCCATACTGGCCAGCAACGAAGGAAGCATCATCAGTCCGGAAGCAGTGGGCGAGTCGGCTGAAAAGCTTGCGACACACCCCGTTGGGACAGGCCCGTTTGTCTTCGAATCTTGGAAGTCTGGTCAGGACATCACCTTGGTGAAAAACAAAGACTATTGGGGAACGCCGGTCAAGCTCGACAAAGTCGTCTTCAAGGTAGTGCCGGAAGATGCAACACGACTGGCAATGATCGAACAGGGCGAAGCGCAGATTTCCGATCAAGTGCCTGTGACGGAGATCGACCGTATCGAAGCATCTGATACACTGAACTTGTACCGGACGGAAGGATTGGCAGTCGAGTATGTCGGATTCAACACGACTGTCGCTCCATTCAACGATGTGAAAGTGAGAAAAGCCGTCAGTTACGCCATCGAACGCGAGGCGATTCTGAGCGGGGTTTATAATGATGTTGGGACCTTGGCCAATGTCGCGATGAGTCCGAAAGTGTTTGGCTACAGCAAAGACGTCGAGGCTTACCCGTATGACATCACCGAAGCGAAGAAACTGATGAAAGAAGCCGGACTTGAAAACGGCGTGAGTGTGAAGCTGCTGACAAGCGACCGGAAAGAGCGCATCAACATGGCGGAAGTCATCCAGTCGCAGTTGAAAGGGATCGGCGTGAATGTCGAAATCCAAGTGATGGAGTACGGGGCGTATATCGATGAAGTGGACGGCGGCAAACACCAGATGTTCATCGGCGGATGGGGAAATGCGACAGGGGACGGGGATTACAACCAGTATAACCTCTTCCATTCCGACTCCATCGGGTCGCCAGGGAACCATTTCTACTACCAGAACCCGGAAGTCGATAAGCTGATCGAACAGGGCCGTGTGGAAATGGAACCGGCCAAGCGGGAGGAAATCTACAAAGAAGCGATGCAGAAGGAGATGGACGATGCGGTATACGTCCCGATCCGGAATTATGAACACTTGGCAGTCTATAACAACGACGTGAAGGACTTCTATTTGAACCCTTCCAATTACTTGATCATCAATGAGACGACTGTGAGCCGATAAGGCAAGAGGAGCAAGGTCTCGGGCTTGGGGATCTTGCTCTATTCTTCTAGAGGAGTGATGGAATTGACAACGATGCTAGTGAAACAGGCAACACTCGAAACCGGTTTCCGTTATGAGAACGGGCGGGTCGTTGCGACGGAGACGGCCGTGCGCGATGTGTTCGTGCGCGACGGGAAGGTGGAGAAAATCGGGGAATCCTTGACGGAGACAGCGGATACGGTGATCGACGCCGGGAAGAACCTCCTCATGCCGCCCATGCGTGAAATGCACATCCATGTGGACAAGACGTATTTCAGCGGTCCGTGGAAAGCGTGTATTCCGATAACGAACGGCATCCTGACACGGATCGAAGAAGAGGAAAAATTGCTGCCGAAACAGCTGCCTTTCGCGTTACAGCGTGCGGAAAAGATGATCGAATGGCTGCTGTCGCAAGGGCACACGCACATCCGGTCTCACTGTAACGTCGATCCCCAGATCGGGACCAAGCATATCGAATTGACACTCGAGGCCTTCTCGAAGTTCGAAGGCAAGCTGACGTATGAGGTGGTCGCTTTCCCGCAGCATGGTTTACTCCGGTCGAACTCCGAAAAGCTGATGAGAGAGGCAATGAGGAAAGGGGCAACACTTGTCGGCGGAGTCGATCCGGCAACGATCGACCGGGATATCGAACGGTCTTTGGAAACGACGATGGATATCGCGGTGGAAGCGGGCAAAGGACTGGATATACATATCCACGATGGCGATTCACTCGGTGCTTTTGAATTCACCAAACTTGCGGAACTGGCTATGCAGGCCGGCAAGACAGGGCAGACGACAATCAGCCACGCAATCGCACTCGGCGATCTGCAAGGAGCGGAATTGGAGAGGATGACGACTATCCTGCGGGACGCGAAGATCGACGTCACGTCAACCATACCGATCAACCGGCCGACCATCCCCGTCCAGTACTTGCAGCAGCACGGCGTGAACGTATCGCTCGGTCATGACAGTTTGACGGATCATTGGTCGCCGTACGGTACAGGAGACACGATCGAAAAGCTGTCCGTCTTAGCTGAACGTTTCCGGTTCATGGACGAATACTCGCTGAACCGGACATGGCAGTATGCTACAGGCGGTATCACGCCGCTCGATGACACTGGAAACCAAGTATGGCCGAAGGAAGGGGACAAAGCGGATTTCCTGCTGATCGATGCCGTCTGTTCCGCTCAGGCTGTGGCACGCCGCAAGCCGATCACAACCGTCGTTTTCCGTGGGGCTGTTGTCTCGGGGAATGGCGAAGTGAAGTCGGATGAGCAGAAAGGGGCTGGACAGCATGACTGAAACAATTTGGCTGGTGAACGTGAAACTTGAAACAGGAAACCGGACGCTTGAGAGTGGGGCGATCGAAACAGTGACAGGTCTTCATACGCTGAAAGTGGAAGATGGTACCATTACTGAAATCTATGCCTCGGATGAACAGGTTGAAATGACTGGGCGCACGATCGACCTGAACGGACAGCTCGCTGTGCCACCATTGAAAGAGATGCATAACCATCTGGACAAAACCTACATGACGCTCGATTGGAAAGCGGTCACGCCTGTGGCCAATTTGAAGGAGCGGCTGGCGCACGAAGCGGCAGAACTGAAAGAGCTGGCAGGTTCGACGGAGAAGCGGGCGAAGAAGATGATCGAAACCCTTCTCGGACACGGGGTCACCCACATCCGGACCCACGTCAACATCGATCCTTATATCGGCCTGCAGAACTTGGAAGGCGTGAAAGCGGCCCTGCAAGCGTACGAAGGGATCATCAGCCACGAAATCGTCGCGTTCCCGCAGCACGGCCTCCTGCGGGATGAAGTGCCTGCGCTGATGCGTGAAGCGATGCGGAACGGGGCGACGATGGTGGGCGGACTCGACCCTGCCGGCATCGACCAGTCCATCGAACGGTCGCTGTATGAAGTGATGGATATCGCGACAGAGTTCAATGCGGACGTCGATATCCATCTGCATGACGGAGGCCAGGTCGGCCTGTATACGACAGATAAGTGGATCGATGTCGTGGAAGCTTCGAATTATCGCGGACGGACGGCGTTGAGCCACTCGTTCTGCCTCGGTGATGCGGCCCCTCTCCAGCAGATGAAGATTGCGGAGCGGCTGGCGGAACAGGATGTCGCCATCATGTCGACCGTGCCGATCAATCTGAACAGGACGCTGCCGCCGATCGAGCTGCTCGATGCAGCCGGTGTGCGTGTCCATTTCGGATGTGATGGCTTCTACGACTCATGGAGCCCGTATGGAACAGGGGATGTTCTCGAGAAGGTGACCCGGTTCGGGGAACTGTCCCGTAAAATCGAAGAAACGGCGTTGCGCCGTCTGTTGAAATTCGCAACGAACGGGGTGACGCCTCTGGACGAGGAAGGGAATAGAGTGTGGCCGGCTGTCGGTGACCAAGCTGATTTCGTGCTCTTTGACGCAGCTTCCACTGCAGAAGTTGTTGCCAGAAAGCCGAAACAGCGGTCCGTCATGGTGCAGGGCAAGATGGTCTCTGCGACCGAATCTTGAGGAAAGGGTGGCTTTTCAAAGCCGCCCTTTTTTGAATGGCAGGTGGAAGTCATGAAACGCAGTCAGGTAACACTTTATTTGATCGCTTTGTTTTGCGTCACCGCATGGGGAAGCAATTTCGTATTCGGCTCGATACTCGTTGGACAGTTCAACCCCGGCATTATCGCGATTCTGCGCTTGTTCTTCATTTTACTGTTCCTCTATCCGCTGACACGCCGTCATGTGAAGGGAAGCCATCCGGGCAGGAACGGTTGGCTGCTGCTCGTCATTGGCGGCTTGGTGGGCGTCTCCTTCAACCAATGGAGCTTCTACGCGAGCCTCCATTATACGGATCCCGTGATCGCATCACTCATTCTGGCCCTGTCGCCGATCGTGACGGTTGCTTTGTCCGGCTTCTTTCTGAAGGAAAAGAGGGGATTCCTCTTTTGGGCGGGTGCCGGTGTCGGACTTGCAGGTGTCTGGCTGGTCATCACGAAAGGGACAGGATTTGTACCTTCGATCGGGAAAGGGGAATGGCTGATCGGCGGCACGATGCTGTCCTTCTCGATCTTCCTGCTCCTCGTCCAGCGCATGTCCGCAACGATGGAGACGGGCGTGATCACCTGGTATACGAACCTGTTCGGGCTGATCGGGCTGCTGCCGTTCGTCTCGTGGGGTGCTCTGCCGGAGGCACGGTTGGTGGGCATGGAATTTTGGGTGATGCTGGTCGTTACGGCGATCGTGATGCACGGGCTGTGCACCTACTTATGGAACGGTGTCATCCGCGAAGCGGGGGCTTCCAACATCGCGCTGTTGCTGAATCTGGAGCCGTTCATCGCCATGCTGGCCAGTTACTTGCTGCTCGGGAATCTGATGAGTGTGGTCCAGGTTGTTGGAGGGTTGATCATCATAGCAGGCATCCTCCTTTCGATCCGCTCCCGTCGATAATCGTTCCGGAGAATTCGTTTAGGTACCTGTGCGCTACACAATTCAGAGACGATTCTGAATAGTGTCTGAATTGTGTGACGCACAGGTACCAGCCACTAGCGTTGCATGGAATTTAAAATTATACAATACTGTTTTAAATTACCAACAGATATAGCGAATCCAAACAAAAAAAGGGAACGAGGTTATATAGACTAATCAGTTACCTTTTTTTGGATATCTATTTACTTCTCTTTTTCAAGCGCTTTTTTTCTCTTTTTTTCTTTTTCTAAATCTATAAAGTGCTGACGGTTGATTGGACTGACTATCGCATTATCCTCACCGAAATCTCGCGATTTCTTCGCCTTATCAGGGATTTTCTGACGACCATTACTCTTACGCAAAGGTCGGTTGAAATCTTTTTCCAACCTGCTGAGGGTGTTGAATAAGTACTCCTGCAACGTGCCTA
>NZ_BRCF01000013.1 GCF_023707985.1 Sporosarcina sp. NCCP-2716 | reverse complement strand
CCACAACTTATTAACAATTGTGGATAACGAGTATTGTATGGAATTATATGCACAGCAAAATCCTTCTCATTGTATCAGGAAATCTCTTGCATCGCAAGGGATGGCTTAGGTTATTCACATGGCCCGCAAATGTGGATAGAAACGTTATCCACAAGGCGGGGTATGTGAAAAAGTTGTCGACAAACCATGAAACTTGAAAAATCCGGCTGGCGAAAAATGCACAGCAGGGTTTTTCAGGCTGCGGATGATGTGTGGATAACTATTTGTGCTTCCAAAAGCGGGGATAAGCCGGCGGATCCGACGTGATGAGAAACTTGGCTGAAAAACCGTTTGACAAGGAAGCAGATGACAGCTATACTTGTCAAGACTGTTATATGCAGGTGCAAGAGAGTCAGTAAAGCAGGAGGTGTCTTCTACTATGAAACGTACGTATCAACCAAATAAACGTAAACGCAGCAAAGTCCACGGCTTCCGTGCACGGATGAGCTCGAAAAACGGACGCAGAGTCCTTGCAGCCCGTCGCAGAAAAGGAAGAAAAGTTCTTTCAGCGTAAGCCACTGAACATTCAGTGGTTTTTTTTTATGTCCACGGCCGACTATATAGTATGGATATGGCGGATTAACGAGCAACCGTTGATCTCCGTTCCAGGCGGACGCTTTCCGGGGGGCTCGATCTCAGCCTCCTCGGTCGCTTCGCTCCCTCCGGGGTCTCAATTAGCTCGCTGATCCCGGGCCTCCAGGACGGAGGTCATGCAGCCTTTGCCGCAGGACGCGGCGTACTTAGGCTGCCCAGGAGTCGCCGCCTTGCACTCCGACCAACTAAGCGTATATATAAAACAACGCGGTCAATCCGCCATAACCAGAAAACCAACCACGCGATGAAGCAGGTGCCTGTAATGAAGAAAAAACAGCGGATCAAGAAGAATGAAGAATTTCAGAAGGTGTTCAAACACGGCAAGTCGTTCGCAAATCGCCAGTTCGTCGTCTACGTCATGCCCGCGGTAGGACGGGAAGAGTTCCGGATCGGCCTGTCCGTCGGCAAGAAGATCGGCAACGCGGTGACACGCAACCGCATCAAGCGCTACATCCGGCAGACATTCCTCGAATTGAAGGACGAACTGCGCCAGGATCGGGATTACGTCATCATCGCACGACACCCGGCAGCCGGCTTCGACTTCCATGAAACGAAGAAAAGTCTGCAGCACGTATTGCGGATTGCACGCGTCCTGAAGAAGAAGTAGAAGTGACCGAATCGTTCGTGATACACTGACACTAATCTGACGAGAAAACTGAAAAAGGGTTTGGGGGAACTACATTGAAGAAAAAAGCAGGGCTGCTGATCATGCTGACGGTCATGTCCGTCGTATTGGCCGGCTGCGGAGATTTCAAAGAGCCGATATCGGCGTCCAGTGAAGGGATTTGGAGCAAGTACATCGTCTGGCCGCTCGTATCGCTGATCGAGACATTCAAGGAACTGCTCGGTACATACGGGCTCGGAATCATCGCCGTGACAATCATCATCCGCCTCATTTTGCTGCCGCTGACATTGAAGCAGACGCAAAGTTCGAAGCAGATGCAGGAAATCCAGCCGAAACTGGCCGCATTGAAAGAGAAGTACAAATCGAAAGACGCCGTCACCCAGCAGAAATACCGCGAAGAGATGCAGGCGGTGATGACTGAAAATAAAGTGAACCCGGTGGCAGGCTGTCTGCCGGTCATCGTGCAGATGCCGATCCTGATCGGTTTCTATCACGCAATCAGCCGGATGAATGCGACACCTGAAATCCCGCTAGGCAATTTCCTCGTATTCGACTTGGCGGCACCGAGCATCGTGCTCGCCGTCACCGCCGGACTGATGCAGTTCGTCGTCCTGCGCACGGGTCCCGCGATGGATAACCCGCAGATGAAAGTGATGATGTACATCATGCCGATTTTCATCATCGTAATCGGAACGATCATGCCGGCAGCCCTCGCGCTGTACTGGGTTGTCGGGAACATCTTCTCGGTCATCCAGAACTTCTTCATCTATAAGCCATTCAAGAAGAAGGAAGTTGTTATAGAACAGACGAAACCGAAGGCAAAAGGGGGAACGAAGCGGAAATGAGTGAGATCAGACAGACCGGCAAGTCCGTGGACGATGCAATCGCTTCAGCACTGGAGAAATTGAACGCTGTACGGGAACAAGTCGATGTCCGAGTGATCACCCGGGGAAAGAAAGGATTCCTCGGCTTCGGCGCAGTGCCAGCCGAAGTCGCCGTGACCCGCCTGCCGGAGCCTGATGTACAGGAACCAGCAGAGGAACTTAATGAAGAACTGAATGAAGGACTGAAAAAAGAGCCGGCCGCTGAAACGCCAGAGATGCCGGAAGAAACAGCACCGGCACCAGCGGATGACGAAACACAGCCGGACATCCCGGCTGCCGTCCTGCAAGACGATCCTGCTGAAGAGCCGGCCGGTCCGGAACGTTCCGATGAAGAGATCGAGGCGGAAACGACAGCCTATCTGCAGGAAGTGGTACAGGATATGGGCGTCGATGACCTGTCGATCACATGCAATCTGGACGGCAAGGTCATGGATTTCCAGCTCGACAGCGAAAAGGCGGCGTTCCTGATCGGCAAACGGGGAGCGACGCTGAATGCGCTCCAGCAGCTCGCCCAGCTGATCGCGAACAAAGGAACCGGAACGTACAAAGTCGTGCGCCTGGACGTCGGGGACTACCGGAAACGCCGGGAAGAGTCGCTGGAGCTGCTGGCGGACCGCATGGCGGACAAAGCTGTGCGAAGCGGCCGAAAAGTCGAACTTGAACCGATGCCTTCAAATGAGCGGAAAGTGCTGCACAACGCCCTCGCTGACCGTCTCGATATCGAAACGTATTCCGAAGGCAAGGATCCGCGCCGCTATCTCGTCATCGAACCGATCAAATAACGAAAAACAAAACTGCCCGGCAGTGCCAATACAGGCGCTGCCGGGCAGTTTTTTGTGTTGAAAATCCCCGGAAATCAGCGGACATACGAGTGCCGCGGTCCACCCCGTGAAAAAAGTTTTCAAGTTATCCACAAAAACGGCAGATTCCATGCTAGGACTTGCGGCAGATTTGTGATAAAATTTATCGTTAGATAGTTGTGCCCGGAAACAGGTTATGCACATGTGGATAACGACAGGTCAGGAAGGTGAGTCAGCGTGCAGTTTGATACAATCGCGGCGATTTCGACGCCGATGGGAGAAGGGGCGATTGCAATCGTCCGGATTAGCGGGGACGAAGCCGTGCAGATCGCCGATCGGCTGTTCCGTTCGCCGTCTTCGAAAAAATTAGTGGATGCCGCTTCCCATACGATCCATTACGGTCATCTGGTGGATCCATCGACGGGGGAAACCGTCGAAGAAATCATGGTGTCTCTGATGAAAGCACCGAAAACGTTCACACGGGAAGACGTCGTGGAACTGAATTGCCACGGCGGCCTGGTGTCCGTCAACCGGGTCTTGCGGCTCGTGCTGCAATTCGGCGCACGACTCGCAGAACCTGGCGAATTCACGAAGCGTGCATTCTTGAATGGACGGATCGACTTATCACAGTCGGAAGCGGTCATGGACCTTATCCGTGCAAAAACGGACAAGGCGATGAATGTCGCCCTCAACCAGATGGACGGCAAGCTGTCGCGGCTGATCGGAAGCTTGCGCCAGGCATTGCTCGAAACGCTTGCGCAAGTGGAAGTGAATATCGATTATCCGGAATATGACGACGTCGAAGAGATGACAATCCCGCTCATGATCGACAAGGGTCAGTGGGTGAGGAGCGAAATCGACCGGCTCCTTTCGACATCTTCCCAAGGACGTATTTTGCGGGAAGGGCTTTCGACCGTCATCATCGGCCGTCCGAATGTAGGGAAATCCTCCTTGCTGAACAGCCTCGTCCAGGAAAATAAAGCGATTGTTACTGACATAGCAGGGACAACTCGTGATATTATTGAGGAGTATGTCAATGTCCGGGGTGTGCCGCTGAAACTGGTCGACACAGCCGGGATCCGAGAGACGGAAGATATCGTCGAACGGATCGGCGTGGAACGGTCACGCCAAGTGCTGAAAGACGCGGATCTCGTCATTCTGCTGCTGAACGGGGCCGAAGTCCTGACGCCGGAAGACGAACGGCTGCTGGAAACGGTCCGTCCGATGGATGCGATTGTCGTCGTCAACAAGACCGACCTTCCGCAGCAGCTCGACTTGCCGCACGTCCGGCAGCTGGCTGGCGAAAAGCGTGTTATCACCGCTTCCATCCTGCAGGACGAAGGGGTGGACGAACTGGAACAGACGATTGCCGAGCTGTTCTTCGGCGGCGGCGTGGAAGCGCAGGACCCGACATACGTCTCGAACGAACGGCACATCGCCTTATTGCACCAGGCCCGGGCGTCCATCGATGACGCGCTGGCGGCGGCGGAAGCGCGCGTGCCGATCGACATGATCCAGATCGACATCACCCGCACATGGGAATTGCTTGGCGAAATCGTCGGCGATACCGTGCAGGACAGTCTGATCAATCAGCTATTTTCACAGTTCTGCCTCGGGAAATAAACAATTTGACAGCAGGCACTTGACCTGCTGATTCATAGATAGGAAGGATGAACGAGCATGCCACAATTTGAAGCAGGCACGTTCGATTGCATAGTGATCGGTGCCGGCCATGCTGGCGCAGAAGCAGCCCATGCAGCTGCACAAATGGGGGCACGCACACTGGTGCTCACCATGAACCTCGACATGATCGCGTTCATGCCGTGCAACCCGTCCCTCGGCGGCCCTGCAAAAGGGATCGTCGTCCGGGAGATCGATGCACTTGGCGGCGTCATGGGGAAAGTGATCGACAAAACCCACATCCAGATGCGGATGCTGAATACAGGGAAGGGACCGGCTGTACGGGCGCTCCGTGCGCAGGCCGACAAAGTCCTCTACCAGCAGGAAATGAAACGGACGCTCGAAGATCAGGAAAACCTGTCCCTTCACCAGGGCGTCGTTGAAGAGCTCATCGTCGAAGATGGGGAAGTCAAAGGGGTCATCACCCAAATCGGAGCAGTGTACCGTGCGAAAACGGTCATCATCACGACCGGCACATTCCTTCGCGGCGAAGTCATCATCGGCGACCTTAAATATTCAAGCGGGCCGAACAACCAGATGCCGTCGATCGGCCTGGCGGACAGCCTGCGTGACCTCGGCTTCGACACCGTTCGTTTCAAGACCGGAACACCACCGCGGGTCAATAGTAAAACGGTCGATTTCAGCAAAACGGAAATCCAGCCGGGCGACGAAGAACCCCATGCCTTCAGTTTCGAAACGACGGAATTCATCACCGACCAGCTCCCTTGCTGGCTGACGTATACAACACCGCTCACCCATCAGCTTATCAATGACAACCTGCATCTTTCACCGATGTATTCTGGCGTCATCAAAGGGAAAGGGCCGAGCTACTGTCCGTCCATTGAGGATAAGATCGTCCGATTCGCCGACAAATCGCGCCACCAGATCTTCCTCGAGCCGGAAGGACGCAATACGCGGGAAATGTACGTGCAAGGCCTGTCAACGAGCCTGCCGGAGCATGTCCAGCGTAAAATGATCGAAAGCGTGCCGGGACTCGAAAAAGCGGAAATGCTGCGTGCCGGCTATGCGATCGAATACGATGCAATCGTGCCGACGCAGCTCTGGCCGACACTCGAAACGAAAAAGATCCGGAACTTGTACACCGCCGGGCAGATCAACGGGACGTCCGGTTACGAAGAAGCAGCTGCACAAGGCATCATGGCCGGCATCAACGCAGCCTGTAATGTCCTCCAAAAAGAGGAAGTTGTCCTTGGCCGTGCGGATGCGTATATCGGCGTCCTGATCGACGACCTCGTTACCAAAGGGACGAGCGAGCCTTACCGGCTGCTCACGTCCCGTGCTGAATACCGGCTGCTGCTGCGACACGACAATGCAGATCTCCGTCTGACAGAAACGGGCCATTCGCTCGGTCTGATTAGCGAAGAACGTTATGCTGCATTCCTGTTGAAGAAACAGCAGATCGAAGAAGAGATCGAACGGCTGCGGAGCATTTCCGTTAAACCGGAGGCAGCCGTACAAGGAATCATTGAAGCGGCAGGCGGTACACCGCTCCGCGAACCGATGAAAGCGGCAGACCTGCTGAAGCGTCCGGAGATGAAGTACTCCGAAATCAGCAGAGTCATACCGGCTGAAGTCCCGTGTTCGAAAGAAGTGGCCGAGCAAGTGGAGATTTCCATCAAGTACGAAGGCTACATTGAAAAAGCGATGCAGCAAGTCACTCGTATGAAAAAAATGGAGAACAAGCGGATTCCGGACGGCATCGATTACCACGCCATTTCAGGTCTTGCGAAAGAAGCAAGGGCCAACCTGAGTGAAGTGCGGCCGCTGTCCATCGCGCAGGCCTCCCGGATTTCCGGAGTCAACCCGGCGGATGTTTCCATTCTGCTTGTCTACATTGAACAGGGCAAAATCGCTAAAATATCCGGCTAACCCTCAGCTAATACGGATATCCAGTCCGTATTAGCTTTTTTGAAAGGTGGATTCCAGTGAACGAAGAACAATTCATTCAAGCGCTTCAAGAGAAGGGCATCCAGCTGTCCGACAAGCAGGTTTCCCAGTTCCGTACGTATTTTGACCTGCTCGTCGAATGGAACGAAAAGATGAACTTGACGGCGATCACCGACAAACCATCCGTCTATCTGAAACATTTTTACGACTCCATCTCTGCCGCTTTTTTCACCGATTTCACAAAAGAGGCGACAGTGTGCGACGTCGGCGCGGGAGCCGGTTTTCCGAGCATTCCGCTGAAAATCTGTTTCCCTGATCTCCGGGTGACGATCGTCGATTCGCTGAATAAGCGCATCACGTTCCTCCACGAGTTGGCTGACCAGCTCGGACTCGACAATGTGCAGTTCGTTCATGCCCGTGCAGAGGAATTCGGACAGAACCCGGCTTACCGGGAACAGTATGATATCGTCACTGCCCGAGCTGTCGCCAGACTCAGCGTACTCGCTGAACTATGCGTCCCTGCGCTGAAAGTGGGAGGCCGTTTCGTCGCCATGAAAGGGGCAGCGGCTGAGGATGAACTTGCCGATGCAAAAAAAGCACTTGAAACTCTCGGCGTTGTGTTAGAAGATAAACATACATTCTCGCTTCCTCTTGAGGCGAGTGAACGGACTGTATTCGTATTTACCAAACATAAGAAAACGCCTAAAAAGTATCCACGAAAACCCGGCACGCCAAACAAGACGCCAATCCAATAACCTGTTTCACGTGGAACATTGCAGGCCAATTTGAAGAAACAGCAGTTCTGAGGACTCTTTTTTTCGTATAGGCGGTCGGTCAGTACATGACAGGACTGTTGCCATTCGGTTCAAGCTTGCGAGCGGATGGCGGGTGATACTCATTCTCTCTGCAGCGATTGAGCGGAATGACAACAGAGGATAGTCTTAAGAAGGTGGTGTCTGGAATGAAAAATACCTTTTCACGGTTTTTCGGCAGTGGTGAAAAAGAACTCCCTCCCATAGAAGAAGCGGAGCCGATGGCGAACGAGTCGGTGGAGAAGATCCAGATCGAGCGGATTTCCCCGAACCGGTTTCAGCCGCGTACCATCTTCTCGGAAGAAAAGATAGAAGAGCTGGCACGTACAATCCATACCCATGGCATCATCCAGCCGATCGTCATCCGGCAGGCAGAGGAAGGGACGTACGAAATCATCGCGGGCGAACGCCGTTACCGGGCCATGAAGAAACTTGGCTGGACGGAAGTGCCGGCCATTGTCCGGAACCTCGATGACAAAGAGACAGCGTCAATTGCGTTGATTGAAAACCTGCAGCGGGAAGAATTGACGGCGATTGAAGAAGCATACGCGTATGAACAATTGCTGGAACTCCACGCGCTCACGCAGGAAGCGCTTGCACAGCGGCTCGGGAAAGGCCAGTCGACCATCGCCAACAAGATGCGTCTCCTCAAACTCCCCGAAGAGATCAAGCAGGCGATCCTGTCAAAGGAGCTGTCAGAGCGCCATGCGCGCGCACTGATCGCCCTGAAAGACCCAGAACTCCAGCAGCGGATCTTCCAGGAGACGTTGGAAAAGGGACTGAACGTCAAGCAGCTTGAAGCCCGGATCCAGGAAGTGCTGAAGCCGGCGGAAGACAAGAAGAAACAGGCTCCGAAGCGGAAATCGGTGAGCAAGGATGTCCGGATTGCCGTCAACACGATCCGCCAGTCGCTGACGATGGTGACGAAAAGCGGTATCGACTTGACGACGGAAGAAGAGGACTCGGAAGACTTCTACACATTCACCGTGAAGATTCCGAAGTCAAAATGATGAAATAGACGCCCAATGACTCTTGCACGGTTGCCTGCAGGAGTTTTTGTGCTGTTATTCGTACCAATTGGACGCAGGTTTTGGTAAACTGATAGGTAGAACAACGGTCAGTATGTATAGTTCCTTCACAAGCTGGAAAGAAAGCAGGTGCACGTTTGGGCAGAATCATTGCAATAGCCAACCAGAAAGGCGGCGTCGGTAAGACAACAACTTCCGTCAACCTCAGCGCCTGCCTTGCACATATCGGAAAGAAAGTACTGCTTATCGACACGGACCCGCAGGGCAATGCGACAAGCGGCGTTGGCATTAATAAAGGGGATGTTCAAAATTGCATCTACGACATCCTTATCGACGATGTCGCCGTAAAGGATGCGATCTTGCCGACCAAAGTACCGAATCTCGACTGCGTGCCGGCAACAATTTCGCTTGCGGGCGCTGAAATTGAGCTCGTTTCCACCATCTCGAGGGAAGTGCGCATGAAGCACGCCATCCAAGAAGTGAAAGAGGACTACGATTACATCATCATTGACTGTCCTCCATCGCTCGGACTGCTGACGATCAACGCACTCACAGCTTCAGACGCCATCATCATTCCAGTGCAGTGTGAGTATTATGCATTGGAAGGATTGAGTCAGCTGTTGAGCACGATCCGTCTTGTCCAGAAACACTTGAATGATCAGCTGGTCATCGACGGTGTCTTGCTGACGATGTTCGACGCACGGACTAATCTGGGCATCCAGGTCATCGACGAAGTGAAAAAGTATTTCCAGGACAAAGTATATAGAACGATCATTCCGCGGAATGTGCGATTGAGTGAAGCACCCAGTCACGGAGAACCGATCATCATCTATGATTCACGATCGCGGGGCGCGGAAGTTTACTTAGAGCTGGCAAAGGAAGTGGTCCACAATGGCTAAAGGTCTTGGTAAGGGCATAAACGCACTATTCCCGGGGGAGTCGCTTGCAAAGGCGGAAACCGTTGAACAAGTCAACTTGAAGAGTATCACGGTCAATCCGTATCAGCCGAGGAAACGGTTCGATGAGACGGCGATCGAGGAATTGAGCGCCTCCATCAAAGAACACGGCGTCCTCCAGCCGATCATCGTACGCAAAGTCGGTTCCGCGTATGAGATCGTCGTCGGCGAACGCCGTTACCGTGCAGCAAAACTGGCGGGACTGAAGGAAATCCCTGCGGTCGTCCGGCAGCTGACGGATACAGAATCGATGGAGCTCGCCATCTTGGAAAACCTGCAGCGGGAAGATCTGTCACCTATCGAAGAAGCGGAAGCGTATCAGAACCTGATGGACAGTCTCGGGTTGACGCAGGAACAGCTGGCATTCCGGTTAGGCAAGAGCCGGCCGCACATTGCGAACCATATCCGGCTGCTCGCGCTGCCGGAAAAAGTGCGGAAGTGCATTACGGACGGAAAACTTTCCATGGGGCACGGCCGGACACTGCTCGGTCTCCGCAAAAAAGAGCAGATCAGTATCATCGCTGAGAAGACGATGAAAGAAGGACTGAACGTCCGCCAGCTGGAAGCGCTTGTCCAGAAACTGAATGAAAATGTTTCACGTGAAACAACGAAGAAGAAAGAAAAGAAAGACGTCTTTCTGATTGAGCAGGAAACGACACTGAGAGAACATTTCGGTACGAATGTATCCATCAAGAAAACGAAAAACAGAGGGAAAATCGAAATCGAGTTTTTCTCTGAAGAAGATTTCGAGAGGATCATCGAATTACTGAATGACTGAACGTGTACCTATTTCGCGCTTGCGGAATAGGTTTTATTTTTTAGAATCGGGAAGTGGTTGTCTTGGTGTTATACGGTACACTTGTAAATGTAGCGCTTATTGTAGCAGGATCTCTGATCGGCAGGATTTTTAAAAACATTCCCGACCGTATGAAAGAGACAGTCATGTATGGAATTGCGTTAGCTGTCATGGCAATTGGAATCCAGATGACATTTGAAAGTACGCAGCTGCTTATCGTCATCATCAGCATTGTGATCGGTGCGGTCATCGGAGAATGGCTCGATGTCGATAAAATGATGGAAAGGGCAGGGAAATGGCTCGAGTCAAAAATGCCTGCCCGGGAAGACGGCCTCGGCATCTCCCAAGGATTCGTCACAGCGACGATGATCTTTGTCATCGGGTCCATGTCGATCATCGGAGCCATCGACAGCGGTCTTCGGAACGATCACTCCGTCCTGATGATGAAAGGGATCATCGATGGATTCACGGCGATCATCCTGAGCTCCACGTTAGGGATCGGCGTCATTTTCGCTGCGATCCCCGTGCTGCTGTACCAGGGGGTCATCACACTGTTCTCCACGCAGATCAGCCGGTTTGTGCCGGATGACCTGCTGCAGCTGTTCATCTCGGAAATGACAGCAACGGGGGGACTGATGATCCTGGCGATCGGTATGAACCTAGTCGGCCTGACGAAGATCCGCGTAGCGAATTTCATCCCGGCGATTGCCGTTGTGGGTGTAGTTGTCACGGTTGTGTACCTGTTTGGACTTTGAACGGCCGTGCGCAAGCTGCAGCGCACGGGAGACAGTCCGTCCCATTTCGTAAGATAGATGGAGACGCGTGCTTTGAAGCACCGAGTGTTCCATGAACCCGCCGATGTTGACGACGCCTTTGACAGACAGATCGCCGACGGACGGGAGGTCTTTTCCGACGGCTTTGCCGGGATGCAACGGACCGTTCTGAAGGAGAAGCTGCCCGACGGAATCGCTTTTGCCGAGACAGGCATCGATCGCTACGATGAACGCATCGGGATAGCGGCTGCTGATGATCTCCACGGTCTGTTCAAGATTCAGTGCGTGGAGCGGGTCTTCAAGCGTGCCGACGACCTGGAAGGGGAACAACCGGTTTTCGGACAGCTGCGAACCGATAAGCGGACCGAGCGCATCGCCTGTGGAACGGTCGGTGCCGATGCAGAGGAACAGCACCTCCTTGGTCGCAAAGGGGATATGCTCCAGGAACAGGGTGCTTAATTTCCAGACAGCACCTGTCTCTTTGTAGTGGATACGGGTGTTCAGTTCAACAGCTTCGAGTTTTTGCATAATCAGTCTCCTATCCAGCAATAGTAGTAGGAATGTGCGGTGTCCTGAAGTATACTCAAAGAAAAGCCGGATTATACGCCGGCGGAACAGCATGTATGCATGAGAACGGGAGGGGAAGAGTGTGGAGACCAAACAGTTCGGACTGAATGATATCGTCGAGATGAAGAAACAGCATCCGTGCGGAACTAACTCCTGGAAGATCATCCGCATGGGTGCCGACGTGCGCATCAAGTGCCAGGGGTGCGGGCACAGCATCATGATTCCGCGCAACGACTTCGCTAAGAAACTGAAGCGGGTCACCGAGCAGGCACCGAAGGAAGACTGAATGGACAGAACCGCCAGCTCTCCTTATAATGGAAGAGTTGCAAGTATAGAAGAACAGTATGATTTGATATAGATGAAAGGTTGGGAATAGTATGGCATTGACGGCTGGTATCGTCGGACTTCCGAACGTCGGGAAATCCACCTTATTCAACGCAATTACAAAAGCAGGAGCAGAAGCGGCAAACTACCCGTTCTGTACAATCGACCCGAACGTCGGCATCGTGGAAGTGCCCGATGAGCGGCTTCAGAAACTGACGGAACTCGTCATACCGAAGAAGACCGTACCGACTGCGTTCGAATTCACGGATATCGCCGGGATCGTCGAAGGGGCAAGCAAAGGAGAAGGGCTCGGCAACAAATTCCTCTCCCACATCCGGGAGACGGATGCGATCTGTCAGGTCGTCCGCTGTTTCGCAGATGAAAACATTACCCATGTCAGCGGGAAAGTGGACCCTCTTTCAGACATCGAAGTGATCAACCTGGAACTCGTCCTCGCCGACATGGAAAGTGTCGACAAACGGCTGCAGCGGGTGACAAAGATGGCGAAGCAGAAGGACAAGGATGCAATGGCGGAAGAACCGGTGCTGCTGAAACTGAAAGAAGCATTCGAAGCAGGGGAGTCCGCGCGTTCCGTCGACTTGACGCCGGAAGAAAAAGCGGTCGTCAAAGGCATGCACCTGCTGACCATCAAACCGATGCTCTACGTCGCGAACGTAGCGGAGGACGAAATTGCGGATGCGGACAACAACGAATACGTGCAGGCCGTCAAAGACTTCGCCGTGAAGGATAACGCGGAAGTCATCGTCGTCTGTGCGAAGATCGAGGAAGAGATGGCGGAGCTCGACGAAGACGAGAAGCAGATGTTCCTGGACGAGCTCGGTATCGCGGAGTCGGGTCTCGACCAGCTTATCCGCGCAGCATACCAGTTGCTCGGTCTGGCAACGTATTTCACGGCCGGTGTACAGGAAGTACGTGCGTGGACGTTCCGCAAAGGGATGAAAGCGCCGCAATGTGCGGGCGTCATCCATACGGACTTCGAACGGGGCTTCATCCGTGCGGAAACCGTCGCGTACGATGACCTCATGGCTGCGGGCTCCATGGCCGGTGCGAAGGAAGCCGGGAAGGTGCGGCTTGAAGGGAAGGAATATGTCGTGCAGGATGGCGACGTCATGCTGTTCCGTTTCAACGTATAAGAATGATGAAAGGCCGTGAGAATATATCTCACGGCCTTTTCCTATATGTCTGATGACGATGACTGCACGGGCTCATGCAGATAGAGCCTCGGTCGTTCGGGATCGTCCTTGACGAGCCACTCATCCGGATAACGGCGCAACTCCCGGTACATCGCGAAATCGCCGGCCGCTCCGCCGATCAGCAGCCCGCCGAGCCACAGCCAGACACCGTCGGACAAGTACAGGCCGATCAATGCAGGAACAACCCCCGTCGTCCAGAACGGCAGAAGCAGCGCCTTGCGGATCGCCCGGTTCGTCATCCACTCATCCGTCGTCGCATAGGCGATTCCGAGTTTCAAGTTGACGCCGACGATCATCTTGCGCCACGGCACCCCGGCAAACACCCGGAACCCAACCAGATGGAACAGCTCATGGACAACAATCAGGACGATATAACCGACGACGACAGCGAGAACTCTCCAGACCGACACGGAAAATGACAGCGGCTTCCCGAGAAACAACCCGATCAGCAAATCAGCCGCAAACAGCCCCGCAACCGACCAAACCGTCAGCCACATCCCCTGCTTCGCCACCTTCGGCAGATCCAAATCAACAATTGCAGAAGGCTCACTCGAAGGCTTCATACTACCACAACCTTTTTAATGCAACTATCCATCACCAACGCTTGTATTACGTACAGACCTATGATAATATATATTGATGTGAGTAAACAAATTTACTTACTCCTTGCCCGCTGTAAAGCAGCAGGGCCCAAGTCCATAAGGAGGTGACTACAGATGAGAAAGTATGAAATTATGTACATCATTCGCCCAGGTGTTGAAGACGAAGCGAAGAAAGCATTGATCGAACGTTTCGACGGAGTCTTGACTTCTAACGGTGCGGAGATCATCGAGTCGAAAGAGTGGGGCAAGCGCCGTCTTGCATACGAAATCGACGACTTGCGTGAAGGGTTCTACCAATTGGTAACACTCAACGCAGAAGGATCGGAAGCAATCAACGAATTCACACGTCTTGCGAACATCAACGAAGATATCATTCGTCACATGAACGTTCGTCTCGACGCATAATAGCGATAACTGTTTGAAAAAATGATGAGGGAGGTTGAATTCTGATGATTAACCGTGTCGTATTGGTCGGCCGATTGACAAAAGATCCTGAACTCAAATATACACAGAGCGGAATCGCGGTAACCCGCTTTACGCTGGCCGTCAACCGGCCATTCTCGAACCAGCAAGGGGATCGGGAAGCGGATTTCATCAACTGTGTGGCTTGGAGGAAACAGGCGGAGAATACTGCGAATTTCCTGCGCAAAGGAAGTCTTGCAGGAGTGGATGGACGAATCCAGACGAGCAATTTCGATGGACAGGACGGCAAGCGTGTGTTCATGACGGAAGTCGTGGCAGACAGCGTGCAGTTCCTCGAACCGAAAAATGCGAACACGGACCGTCCGGGCTCCCAGGGCGGGGCTCCATCGTATGGAAACCAGCAGTCCGACCGTCCGTATAATCAGAATCAGCAGCAGAATCAGCCATCTTATCAACCGAACCAGCAAAACTATACACGTACGGATGATGACCCATTCTCATCAGGCGGCGGTCCGATCGAAGTATCGGATGACGACTTGCCGTTCTGATCTGAACCATTCTTCAGCAGCCGTACGAAGAAGGAGGAGAAACGATTATGGCACCACGTCGTGGAGGAAAAAGACGTCGTAAGGTATGTTATTTCACGTCTAACAATATTACACACATCGACTATAAAGATGCAGACCTGCTCAAGAAGTTCATTTCGGAGCGAGGAAAAATCTTGCCGCGCCGCGTAACTGGCACAAGCGCGAAGTATCAGCGTAAACTGACTTCCGCTATCAAACGCGCACGGATTATGGCTTTGCTACCATTCGTAGCAGAAGACAAATAAGAACGAATTTCAAAAACCGCCTTGCCGTCCCGTCCAACCGGGGGCAGGGCGGTTTTTTTCCTTCTCTGCAAAATGGGGAACGGCTGTGTGGTTTTGGTTTCTCCACCCTAATCATGATACAATCAGAGGAGGATATCCCGCCGAAAACGCGGAAAGTATGTCCCAGATAGAAGACGTATGACGAACCGGAGGAATCCAACTTATGCAAGACAATGCAAGGAAACTGACCTACGGAGCGATGATGATCGCCTTGTTTGCGGTACTGTTTGCAGTCAGTCTCTACATCCCGCTTCTCGGAAGTGTGACTCTCTTCTTCATTCCGCTTCCGATATTACTTTACCGGCTCCGCTATGACCGGAAGGCAACGCTGCTCGTTGCAGCGGCAGCTCTCCTGATTTCAGCGATTACAGGAGGGGGCCTGCTGTCCATTCCGCCTGCATTGACTTTCGTGCTCATCGGCTTCGTGCTCGGTGAGACGGTCCGGACAGGGAAATCGAAATTCTACACAATGATGGCGGCTGCCACCGCCCTGCTGCTTTCACTGGTTGTTACATATGTAGGCGGTGTCCTGTTCTTCCAAGTGAATGCAATCGACTCGATGATGGATATGTTCCAGGATGCACAGCAGAAGATGACCGAATTCATGGCGGATAAGGGGACTCTCCCGAAAGATGCCCAGACGATCATCGAGGATACATTCCAGTATTACCGTTCGACCATTCCGGCAATGGTGATGCTCGCTTCCCTCTTCGGCGGTTATTTGTTCGTCGCAGCGAATTTCTATGTCGCCGGACGTGTCGGGGCTGACGTGAAGAAATTCCCGCCCTTCCGTGACATGAAGCTTCCGTTTTTGACCATCGTGGTTTACGCACTGGTGATCCTGCTGCCGTTCATCTTAGGCGGCGATACTTCGTCAACCGGGTATCTGGTCTATTTGAACGCCATCGTCATTTTACGGTTCGTTTTCCTGCTGCAGGGCCTTTCACTGATCTACTACTTCCTGCATGCACGCAAGCTGCCTCGGGCGATAACGGTCATTGCGACCTTATTCGCATTGATGCTTAACCCGATGACGATCCTGCTCGGCACCCTTGACACGGCCATTAACATCCGCGCTTGGATCGGACAGGACAAGGCGAATTAGGAGGAGGAGACCATGACATCATTTTTTAGAAAACGGGCGATCCGTTATCCACTGGCAGCTGTCTCACTCCTCGGCATCGTGGCGGCAGTGTTTCTTTTCATGCTCAACTTCTGGGTCGGCCTGATCTATGCGGTGCTGTTTTTCGCGCTGATCGGCTCGATGTGGAAAGTGGAAGAACAGACGTACGTCGATACCGAAAAGCATATTGAAACGATGTCGTACCGCATGAAGAAAGTGGGCGAAGAGGCCTTACTGGAACTGCCGATCGGCATCATCCTGCTGAACGAGAAGCAGTTCATCGAATGGGCGAACCCGTATGCGGCGCACATATTCGGTGAGGAGTCGCTCATCGGCGAAGAACTATTCGAGCTGTCGGAGCAGTTCCGGCCGCTGCTGAAAGACGAACTTCCCGATGATCTGCTGCTGACGGCAGGTGAACGGTCGTTCCGGCTCGAGTACAAAGCCGAGGACCGTCTGATCTACCTGTTCGACGTGACGAAGAAACGCCGGATCGAGTCGCTGTATTATGCGGACCGGACGGTGATCGGCATCCTGCTCGTCGACAATTACGACGAACTGGCACAGACGATGGACGACCAGACCCGGAGCCAGCTGAACTCGCTCGTCACCTCGCTCATCAACAGCTGGGGGGCGGACAACGGCATCTTCGTGAAACGGGTGGCGTCCGACCGGTTCATCGCTGTGTTCAATGAATCAATGCTCAACGAGCTGGAGAAGAACAAATTTGCGATTCTGGACGATGTCCGAGAAAAAACTGCGAAACAGAGCAACGGCCTGACGCTCAGTATCGGCGTAGGCGCCGGATCCCCGTCCCTAATCGAACTCGGGGAACTGGCCCAGTCGAGTTTGGACCTTGTCCTCGGGCGCGGCGGCGATCAGGTCGCCATCAAGCGTTCGGACGGCAAGCTGAAATTCTTCGGCGGGAAGACCAACCCTGTCGAAAAGCGGACACGGGTCCGTGCACGGGTCATTTCCCACGCGCTGCGTGACCTCATCCAGGGCAGTGACCGGATCTTTGTCATGGGGCACAAGATGCCGGACATGGATGCGATCGGTGCTGCAATCGGCGTCCGGAAGATGGCCCGCATGAACAATGTGGAAGGCTACGTCGTCGTGAACTTCGATGAACTGGACGCAAGCGTCAACCGGCTGATCCAGGAAATCGAACAGGATCCCGAACTGTACGAGCACTTCATCCACCCGGACGAGGCGATCTCCAAAATGACCGGCAGATCGCTCGTCGTCATCGTGGACACCCACAAGCCGAGCATGGTCATCGACGAACGGGTCATCGAGAAAGCGGAGAAGCTCGTCGTCATCGACCATCACAGGCGCGGGGAGGAGTTCGTCCAGAATACGATGCTCGTCTATATGGAGCCGTATGCATCGTCGACCGCGGAACTGGTGACGGAGCTGATCGAATACCAGCCGAAGAACGAGAAACTGACGATGCTGGAATCGACGGCGCTGCTTGCCGGTATCGTCGTCGATACGAAGAGTTTCACGCTCCGCACCGGCTCCCGAACATTCGAGGCGGCCTCCTACCTCCGGACGAACGGAGCGGATACCGTCCTCGTGCAGCGGCTGCTGAAAGAGAATATCGATACGTATATCGAACGGTCGAGACTGATCGAGACCGTCGAGATCATGGATGGCGGGGTGGCGGTCGCGAAGGGCAAGAACGGCCAGCCGTACAACTCGGTGCTCATCGCCCAGACCGCGGACATCCTGCTGACGATGCAAGGAGTATCCGCCTCGTTCGTCATCGCGCCGCGTTCCGACGGTAAGGTCGGAATCAGCGCCCGTTCACTCGGTGAACTGAACGTCCAGCGGGTGATGGAACAGCTCGGCGGCGGCGGTCACCTGACCAATGCCGCAACCCAGCTCGCCGTCGACTCCGTCGAAGAGGCGGAAGCCCGGTTGAAACAAGTGATTTTGGATGACCAAGAAAGGGGAGATTGATCGTGAAAGTGATTTTTCTGCAAGATGTAAAAGGCAAAGGGAAAAAAGGGGACGTCAAGGAAGTATCGATCGGATACGCGCAGAACTTCCTCCTGAAAAACAAAATGGCTGTCGAGGCGACGCCTGCTGAGCTCAGCAAACTCGAAGGCCAGAAGAACCGACAGGCGAAAGACGCTGCCGAGGAACTGGCGGAAGCGGAAAAGCTGAAAGAGACGATCGAACAGCTGACAGTCGAACTGAAAGCGAAATCCGGAGAGGACGGCCGCCTGTTCGGTTCGGTCACCTCGAAGCAGATCGCTTCCGCACTTGAAAAACAGCACGGCATCAAGATCGACAAACGCAAGATGGAACTGCCGGATGCCATCCGGGCGCTCGGCTATACGAACGTGCCGATGAAACTCTACCATGACGTGAATGCGGTATTGAAAGTCCATGTAACGGAAGAATGATGAGGAGATAGACGGATGGACCAAATGATGGATCGTATCCCGCCGCACAATAACGAAGCCGAGCAGTCAGTCATCGGCGCCATCTTCCTCGAGCCGCAGGCACTCATCACGGCGGCCGAGATCCTGATGGCCGAGGACTTCTACCGGACGGCGCATCAGCGGATCTTCACGACGATGCTGAGCCTGAGTGACAAGGGACAGGCGATCGATGTGGTGACGGTCACGGAAGAACTGTCTGCCAAGAAGGAACTGGAGGATGTCGGCGGGATTTCGTATTTGACGGAAATCGCGAATTCGGTCCCGACGGCAGCCAACATTGAACATTACGCCCGGATCGTCGAGGAGAAAGCACTGCTCCGCCGCCTGATCCGGGTGGCGACAACAATCGTGGAAGACGGCTACACCCGTGAAGACGAGGTGGAGGAACTGCTGTCGGAAGCGGAGAAGAAAATGATGGAAGTGGCCAACCGCAAAAACGCGGGCGACTTCCGGCACATAAAGGACGTACTGGTCGACACCTATGACAACATCGAGATCCTGCATACCCGCAAAGGTGATATCACCGGCGTGCCGACCGGCTTCCGCGATCTCGATAAGATCACAGCAGGCTTCCAGCGCAACGATCTGATCATCGTAGCGGCCCGTCCTTCCGTCGGGAAGACGGCGTTCGCCCTGAACGTTGCGCAGAACGTCGCAACAAAGACGGATGAGAATGTCGCGATCTTCAGTCTTGAGATGGGGGCTGAGCAGCTCGTCATGCGGATGCTTTGCGCGGAAGGCAACATCGACGCTTCCGTTCTCCGGACAGGGAACTTGGAGGCGGAGGACTGGCGCAAGCTGACGATGGCGATGGGCAGTCTGTCGAACGCCGGGATCTTCATCGATGACTCACCCGGTATCCGGATCAACGAAATCCGGTCGAAATGCCGGCGGCTGCAGCAGGAACACGGCCTCGGCATGATCATGATCGATTACTTGCAGCTCATCATGGGCAGCGGACGCTCCGGTGAGAACCGGCAGCAGGAAGTATCGGAAATCTCCCGGTCGCTGAAAGCATTGGCCCGTGAGCTGAAAGTGCCCGTCATCGCTCTGTCGCAGCTGTCCCGGGGTGTGGAACAGCGTCAGGATAAACGGCCGATGATGTCCGACCTTCGGGAATCGGGAAGTATCGAGCAGGATGCCGACATCGTCTCCTTCCTCTACCGGGAAGACTACTACGACAAAGAGACCGAGAACCAGAATATGATCGAAATCATCATCGCCAAGCAGCGGAACGGCCCGACCGGTACAGTGACCTTGGCATTTGCAAAAGAATATAACAAGTTTTTGAATATCGATTGGTCACAGCATGACTCATTTGGCGCCTAAACACGAATGTGAGAGAATAGCAGTTCTCTAACGTTCGTGTTTTTTCTTGACGTGTGATGCGGAACTTGGTACAATGAAAGCTGTTTGAATGAGGATGCAGACGCATCCAGCGGAGGTGCTTTAGAATGCCATCAGTAGTTGTTGTCGGAACACAGTGGGGAGACGAAGGGAAAGGGAAGATCACCGATTTCCTTTCAGAGAACGCAGAAGTCATCGCACGTTACCAGGGCGGAAATAACGCCGGTCACACGATCATCTTCGGCGGGGACACATATAAACTTCACCTTGTACCATCCGGCATTTTTTATAAAGAGAAGACATCTGTCATCGGGAACGGCATGGTTGTCGACCCGAAAGCGCTCGTCAGCGAATTGAAAGGCTTGCAGGACCGCGGCGTCAATACGGACAACCTGCGCATCTCGAACCGTGCGCACGTCATCCTGCCGTACCACTTGAAGCAGGACCTCGTGGAAGAAGAGAGCCGCGGGGAGAACAAGATCGGCACGACCGGTAAAGGGATCGGGCCTGCGTACATGGATAAGGCAGCACGCGTCGGCATCCGTATCGCCGATCTGCTCGACCACGAAGTGTTCGAAGCAAAATTGCGCATGAACCTGCAGGAAAAGAACCGCCTGTTCGAAAAGATGTACGATACGGAAGGCTTCAAACTCGAAGACATCCTGGAAGAGTACTACGGCTATGGCCAGGAACTTGCGAAGTACGTCACCGACACATCGAAAGTGCTGAATGACGCATTGGATCAGGCACGCCGTGTGCTGTTCGAAGGCGCACAGGGCGTCATGCTCGATATCGACCAGGGGACATACCCGTTCGTCACATCATCCAACCCGGTAGCGGGCGGCGTCACAATCGGTTCCGGTGTCGGCCCGACGAAGATCGACCACGTCGTAGGTGTCTGCAAAGCGTACACGTCACGCGTAGGCGACGGCCCATTCCCGACCGAACTGTTCGACGAAATCGGCGATCAAATCCGTACGGTCGGTAAAGAGTTCGGAACAACGACAGGCCGTCCGCGCCGCATCGGCTGGTTCGACTCCGTCGTCATCCGCCACGCTCGCCGCGTCAGCGGTTTGACGGATCTCTCGGTGAACTCGATCGACGTCCTGACCGGCCTCGATACAGTTAAGATCTGTACAGCGTACGAATACGAAGGGGAAACGATCACAGAGTACCCTGCGAACTTGAATATGCTCGCGAAGTGCACACCGATCTATGAAGAAATGCCGGGCTGGTCGGAAGACATCACCCAGTGCAAGTCGCTCGACGAACTGCCTGACAACGCCCGTCACTACTTAGAGCGCATTTCCCAGCTGACGGACGTGACGATCTCCATGTTCTCCGTCGGCCCAGACCGCACACAGACCAACGTCATCAAAAGCGTCTGGCGCGCATAATCAGAACTTGAAAAACCGCCTTTTGGCCAGCTGCTGCAGCAGGTCGGAAGGCGGTTTTTTCCTTGTCAGTAATTTCGACACGATCTGCGGAATATTTCCCGGGAAATAGTTCCCGGACATAGGATAAACCCTATTCTGAACAGTGTTCATGACCTGTACTAGAAAGGATTGGAACGTGCGAAAACCCTTGAAGAATGGTAGAGTGAAAGGATACCAAGTAAATGTGCCGACTCGGCCGGAAAGGGTAGAATAGATGCAAAACAAAACGATACTCGTCGTCGATGACGAGAAACCGATTGCGGATATATTGGAATTCAACCTGAAAAAAGAAGGGTTTACGGTCTTCACAGCTTATGACGGAGAAGAGGCACTGGAGAAGGTGGAGGAAGTGCAGCCGGACATCATGCTGCTCGACATCATGCTGCCGAAGCAGGACGGCATGGAAGTGTGCCGGGAAGTGCGGAAGAAGTATGATTTCCCGATCATCATGCTGACGGCGAAGGACTCGGAAATCGACAAAGTGCTCGGCCTTGAGCTAGGCGCCGATGACTATGTGACGAAGCCGTTCGGGACACGGGAACTGATCGCCCGCGTGAAAGCGAATTTGCGGCGCCATCAGAAGACAGCGGCTGACGAAGCGGAAGAAACGACAAACGATATCGCCGTCGGCAGCCTGGTCATCCAGCCGGACGCCTACCTGGCCCAGAAACGCGGCGAAACGATCGAACTGACGCACCGCGAATTCGAACTGCTCCATTACTTAGCCAACCACATCGGACAAGTCATGACGCGCGAGCACTTGCTGCAGACTGTCTGGGGCTACGACTATTTCGGCGATGTCCGGACAGTCGACGTCACCATCCGCAGACTGCGGGAGAAGATCGAAGACACGCCGAGCCATCCGACATGGATCGTGACGCGCCGGGGTGTCGGTTATTACTTGCGTGACCCAGAACAGGAGTGACCCATGAGAAAAGTAGGGTTCTTCAACTCCATACACGTCAAGTTCGTGCTGATCTACGTCATGCTCATCCTGCTGGCGCTGCAGATCATCGGTCTGAACTTTTCCAGGGGGCTTGAACAGACGCTGAAAAAGAACTTCACCACATCCATCGAGGACCGCATCAATCTCGTCGAGTTCAGTGTGCGTGAAGAGATGTTAAAAGAACGGCCTTCGGACGATCCGTCACTCGAGTCGAGTCTGCGGACCGTCCTTACTGGGTTCAGTTCGGCAGATATCAACGAAGTGCTCGTCATCGATTCGAAGTACCGGATCTTGGCGTCATCGGTACTGGATCACCAGAAGACACTTGTCGGGCGTAAATCGACGGAAGACATCGTCAAACGGGCGATCATTTCGGAGACACCCTCCCCGCAAGTGATCAAGTACAGCAAGAAGACGGACGGCCGGGTGCTCATCCGCGCATTCCCGATCATGAACGGCAGTGAAGTCATCGGTGCCCTCTACGTCGAGTCCAATATCGAGAAAGTGTTCACGCAGATCGATCAAATCAACCGCATCCTTGCGGGCAGCGCCGCCGTCTCCCTGACGATCACGATCATCATCGGCATCTTCATCGCCCAGACGTTCACACGGCCGATTTCGGACATGAGACGTCAGGCACAGGCGATGGCCAAAGGGAACTTCTCCCGGAAAGTCCGCGTGTACGGCAACGATGAGATGGGGCAGCTCGCAATCGCATTCAATCATCTGACAAACCAGCTGCTCGAGTCCCAGTCGACGACGGAAGCCGAACGGCGGAAGCTCGCCTCAGTACTTGAAAACATGACGGACGGCGTCATCTCAACGGATAGGAAAGGCCGCGTCAGCCTCATCAACGACTCCGCGCTCAACATGCTCGGCATGACGAGCGACCTTGTGCTCAACCGGCCGATCACCAATCTGCTCGGCATCGAGAAGGAGTATTCGTTCGAAGACCTGATCGAGATGCGGGAGTCCATCCCGCTCGACTTCAGCACGGAGACCGAACCGTCGATCCTGCGCGCGACATTCTCGGTCACGCAGCGGGAGACCGGTTTCGTCAACGGACTGATCATCGTGCTGCATGACAATACGGAGCAGGAGAAGATCGACATGGAACGCCGTGAATTCGTCTCGAACGTCTCCCACGAGCTTCGGACGCCGCTGACGACGATGCGGAGCTACCTGGAAGCGCTGGCGGATGGCGCGTGGAAGAACGAAGACATCGCGCCTGCCTTCCTGAACGTCACCCAGACGGAGACCGAGCGGATGATCCGACTCGTCAACGACCTGCTGAAGCTTTCCCGAATGGACAGCAATGAGTACGAGCTGAACACGGAATGGGTCGACTTCAGCACGTTCTTCAATTCCATCATCGACCGCTTCGAGTTTTCTAAATCCGAAGACGTCAGCTTCCGCCGGATCATCCCGCCGGAGGACCTGTTCGTCGAAATCGACACGGACAAACTGACGCAGGTCATCGACAACATCATTTCGAATGCACTGAAATACTCTCCGGACGGAGGCATCGTCCGCTTCCATGTCGCGGTGCTCGAGGATTCCATCCGTGTCAGCATCTCCGACGAAGGGCTCGGCATCCCGCCGTCGAACGTCAACCGCATATTCGACCGGTTCTACCGGGCGGACAAAGCACGATCCCGCGCGATGGGCGGAACAGGCCTCGGCCTCGCCATCGCCAAAGAGATGATCAACGCCCATGGCGGCAGAATCTGGGCGCACAGCGTCGAAGGGGAAGGGACAACGATTCTCTTCACCCTTCCGTACGAACAGCACGATGAGGGGGAATGGGATGTATGAGACATATCGAAACGATTAAATCCGTCGTCCTCTTCCTGCTCGTCATGCTCAGTATCACGTTCACGTTCTCCATTTGGACCTACGCACCAAAGTTCGAGACGATCGATCCGAATCAGGCCGTCGACGGCGCCGTCACCGACGTGACCTACAAGAAACCGGTTGCCGACATCGTGCTCCCTTACAAATGGGTGTTCAAGCAGGATGAAGGCGAGCTGTACGGCACGACCGATCCATTGGACATTAAACCGGTGCTGTCCGAAATGGCCCGCTGGAAAGTGTTCGATATGACCGCGGCAGACCAGCAGATGACACCAGACGAGCTGAACAGCCTGCTGACCCGCCAGAACCAATACACCCTCTACTACCCGGGGGAGGTGCCGATCGGCGCGTACAAAGACGTACTGGAAATCGAAGATAAAAACATCGCGCCAATGCTTTTCGACCGGATCATCGTCAACTGGAATCCGCAGGACAGCCTGCCGGAAGTCCATTTTGTCAGCACGGTCAGCAGAACGCATTACAAAGCGAAAGTGAAGATGGACGACACTCAGCAATTCCAGAAATCCGTCCTTACGAAAGGGCAGAAACTCGCCCGGTACAAGGAGATCCCGGTCAGCGGCGGCCGCATGCTGACAGTGGCGGACGAACCGGTTGAACTGACCCACTCGACCTACATCGTCGAGGAGATCAATCCGACCCTGTTCAAGGACGCCCTGTTCAATGATCCGAATGCGGTGCGCCGCAATCTCGTCGGGACGAACTCCGAGGAATACGGGGACGACCATGCGCTCATGAACGTCAATACGAAGACGAAAGTGCTGAAATTCGTCTATCCTCCGGAGAGCCTCGCAATGGCGGACCCATCGGAACTGATGACGACCGCCATCGAATTCGTCAACGACCATAGCGGGTGGACGGACGATTACCAGTATTCCTATATGAAACCCGCGAGCCGCACGATCCGTTTCCAGCTGCACGACAACGGACTGCCGGTGTTCAGTGACATCCCGAACGAAACGGAGATCACTGAAAAACTCGGAGACAGCCGGGTCTTCCAATACAGCCGTCCGTACTACACGCTCAATGCACCCATCAAGACCTACAGTAAGACACTGCCGCCTGCGACGGAAGTGGCCCGTGTGCTGCTGGAAACGGAGGGAATCGAACCCGCCTCCCTCGAGGAGATCAAACCCGGCTATCTATTGCTGCATGACACTGAAGCGGGCGTCATGAAACTCGAGCCGTACTGGTTCTATTCCGTAAAAGGAAGCTGGGAAGTCTTCAAAGAGGACCAGGCGAGGAAAGGAGGCGGCCTTCTTGGATTGGAGTAAAACGAAGACGATCTTCATCATCGTCTTTTCCATTCTGAACGTCTTCCTGTATTCGCTCTACCTGAACCGCAACGCCGATATCCAGAACGTGGAGGTGCTCGGGAAAGCGTCGATGGAAGACGTCCTGGAGCAAGAGGACATCACGTACAAGCTGCCGCCGTTCATCGACAAAGAAGCTTCGTTCGTCTCCGCGGACATCGTGGACTTCAACAAGGAATCCCTGAAGGACCTGAAAGGGCAGAAGACGTTCATCTCAGGCGATAACGTGCTCACCTCGACGCTTACCGACAAAGTGACGCTCGACGAAGTGAAGAAGGACGATTTCAAATCGTTCCTCTCCCAGTACGTCCTGAACGGCTCCGAATACGTCCTGTGGAAAGTGGACGACGAAGAACGGACAGCAGTCTTCTTCCAGCAGTTCAACGGCCGTCCGATCTACTACAGCCCGAGCGCCATGCTGACGCTGACGTGGAACGACAGCGGTGAAATCCGCCATTACGACCAGCGGATGCTGAAAGACTTCTCGAACTTCAACAAGAAGGATCTGCTGTCGCCGCTCGACATCATCGGCTCCCTCGCCTCCCGCGGCCTGCTGAAAGCGGGTTCGGAAGTGACGGACGTCAAAATGGGCTACTCGACGCTCGTCCGTCTGACCGAAACCCAAGTATTTGCACCGACGTGGGACGTTCAAGTAAAATTGAAGGATGGGGAGACGGAGCATCATTTCCTCAATGCCAATGAAGGAAAAGTCATCGAGTTCCAGCTCGACAGTGAAGTTCCGGAGAACGAAGAGGAACTGGAATAAGGAGCTTGGATAAGGAGTCCTAACAATGCGATTCAGTATACTTGCCAGTGGCAGCACTGGGAATTCAATTTATATCGAAAATGACACAGGCGCCTATTTGGTGGATGCCGGGTTCACAGCGAAACGGATCGAAGCCCAGCTCGCGAAGATCGGCCGCTCCATGAAAAACGTCAATGCCATTTTTGTCACTCATGAACACAGCGACCACATCAAAGGCGTCGGCGTCCTTGCGAGGAAACACGGGATCCCGGTCTATGCCAATGAAAAGACGTGGCAGGCGATGGACAACCTCGTCGGTGACGTCGCTCTTGATCAAAAGCACCACTTCGACATGGAGACGGTGAAATCGTTCGGTTCGCTGTCCGTCGAGTCGTTCGCCGTATCGCATGACGCAGTGGATCCGATGTTCTACGTGTTCCATGAAGCGGATCGGAAACTCGCGATCATCACGGACACCGGCTACGTCAGCGACCGCATGAAAGGCATCATCCGGAGCGCAGACTCGTTCGTCTTCGAATCGAACCACGACGTCGGTATGCTGCAGATGGGCCGCTACCCATGGAACGTCAAGCGCCGCATCCTGAGCGACGTCGGCCACGTCTCGAACGAGGACGCCGCCGTCGCCATGAGCGACGTCATCAGCCAGAAGGAAACGCAGATCTACCTGTCCCACCTGAGCCGCGACAACAACATGAAAGACCTCGCCCGCATGAGCGTGGAACAGACCCTGCAGACATGCGGCATCACCGTCGGCGAGTTCGTCCACCTGCACGACACGGACGCCGAGAACCCGACCGGCCTGATCACCGTATGACCGAAGCCTCCCCAGCGGATAACGCTGTGGGGGTTTTTTTTACGTGCTGCTGTCGAAGCGCTCGATTGTGGCGGCTAAGCGATCAATACGGGCGGCTAACCGATCAATACCATGCGCTAACCGCTCGATTTCGATGGCTAAGCGCTCAATTATGGCGATTAAGCGATCAATACAGGCGGCTAACCGATCAATACCACGGTTTAAGCGCTCGATTACGCCGCTTAACCGATCATTTCCGCGGCACTCTCCCGCTCGGCAGCCATCTCCCGCTCGCGCCAAGTCGCACTTGACCATTCAAAAACAAGATTAAATGGTGGGCTGCGCCTTTTCTGTGGGCCCGTGCGCTGTGTATGGGGTGTGGTGGAGCATGCATTCGAGGCTGCGCTCAAGCAGGCGGGGAAGTGATCAAGCGAAGGCGAGAAACGCTCAAGCAAGCGGAAAAGTGATCAAGCAGGAGGCCGAAAAGCTCAAGCAAACAGGAAAGTGATCAAGCGAGGTGGCGAAACGCTCAAACAAAC
Source organism: Sporosarcina sp. NCCP-2716 (assembly GCF_023707985.1). Taxonomy (GTDB): domain Bacteria; phylum Bacillota; class Bacilli; order Bacillales_A; family Planococcaceae; genus Sporosarcina. The sequence goes on along the minus strand of NZ_BRCF01000013.1, from coordinate 25,293 downwards.
AGCCAAACCGCTCAAGCAAACATCACAACCGCTCAAGCAACCCCAACTCCAAAGGAACGATCCGCCCCCACACATCGTCCAAATTACGGACTCCCCATTGCTACATGAAAAACAGCAATTTGGGGTAGAGTGTAAGGAGACAACTGAATCGAAAGGACGAGAGCCATGGATGACTACAATCGAGATCGTGAAGAAGAACGGCTGGAGCCCGGCGAACCGCTGCACAGCCGCCCGGAAGAGGAGTACCGGACACCCGCCACAGAAGAACCAATGTATTCCAGGCAGACCCCGCCCCCACAACCGCCGAAGCGCAGAGGCGGATTTTGGCCTGCACTCTTCGGCGCCATCCTCGGTGGCCTGCTCGTATGGCTGCTGATGTCCACCCTCAGCGGACCGAATGACGATACTGCTTCTACTGGCACAGGAACGGTGAACAATACACCCGGCAAGACTGAACAAGTCAGCGTCACTGTTGACAGCGACCTGACAAAAGTAGTGGAAAAATCGACAGACACCGTTGTAGGCATCACCAACCTGCAGCGCGGACAAGACTTCTGGTCCCAGTCGGACACGCCGCAGGCAATCGGCAGCGGCTCCGGCGTGCTGTATAAGAAGGAAAACGGCAAAGCGTACATCGTTACGAACCACCACGTCGTCGAAGATGCAGAAGCGCTGGAAGTGACACTTGACGACGGAACCAAAATGGAAGGCAAACTGGTCGGCAGCGACGTCTGGACAGACTTGGCCGTCGTGGAAGTCGACGGTAAAGACATTAAGTCCACGATCGAGTTTGGCGATTCCGACGCACTGAAACGCGGCGAAACGGTCATCGCGATCGGCAACCCGCTCGGACTCGGCTTCTCCGGCTCCGTCACAGTCGGCGTCGTCTCCGGGAAGGACCGCTCCATCCCGATCGACATTAACAAAGACGGCACCGTCGACTGGCAGGCGGACGTCCTGCAGACCGACGCGGCCATCAACCCCGGCAACTCCGGCGGCGCACTTATCAATATGGCAGGCCAGCTTATCGGCATCAACTCCATGAAAATCACGGAAGAGACCGTGGAAGGCATCGGACTCGCCATCCCGATCAACCTCGCACTGCCCGTCATCGAGCAGCTCGAACAGACAGGCGAAGTGAACCGTCCGACCATGGGTGTCTCGCTCGTCGACCTGCGCAACATTCCGGTGCAGCAGCAAAGCATCCTGAAACTGCCCAAAGACGTGAAAGACGGCGTCATCGTCACCGAAGTATTCCGCAACACGCCAGCGCAAACCGCAGGCGTCCAAAAGTATGATACAATTGTGGAAATGGACGGTAAACCGATCGCCGACATGGTATCGCTGCGCAAACACTTGTACAACGAAAAGAAAGTCGGCGACAATATGACCATGAAAGTGTATCGCGAGGGCAAACCTGTAACAATCGACATGGTATTGAAAGACGGAAACTCCTTCTAATACACATGTGCACAACAGCAGCCATTTAGTTATCCACAGCAGGCACGATAGCAGCGAAACCGCTATTGTGCCTGCTTTTTTCATCGACAATTTTAACTTTGTGGATAAAACAGAAAATTTGTGTATAACTCTGTGGGGAAATAAAAATGAAAAAGAGGTGAGAAAAATGAAGATTTACAGCTGCGAAACCCATATAAACCGGGCACTTGACGAATTCGTCGCAAAAGAGGAAACGTTTCCGAACATGGAACCTGTCAAAAATGATATCAAGTTATCCACAACGTGCGAATATTGTGAGCAGGTACCAATGTATGTTGTGACGAACGTACAATCGGACACAACATCTAGCTGACAATGTGGATATGTGCATAACTTTTGTGTATAACTTTTCAAAAAAGGTGGACAACGCTGTGAATATTACAATTGTAACAGTCGGAAAACTGAAAGAGAAATACTTGAAGATGGGCATCGAGGAATACACAAAGCGTCTCGGTGCCTACGCCAAAATCGACCTGATCGAGGTGGCGGACGAAAAAGCACCCGAGCAGCTGAGCGACGCCGACATGGAAATCGTCAAGAAAAAAGAGGGAGACCGCATCCTCGCCAAAATCTCTCCTGACGCCCATGTCATCGCCCTGGCTATCGAAGGCAAGCAAAAAACGTCCGAACAGCTCGCCGACACTCTCCAGAACCTCATGACGTATGGCAAAAGCAAAATCACTTTCGTCATCGGCGGTTCTCTTGGCCTGCATGCCGATGTGTACAAGCGTGCCGATGAACTGCTGTCGTTTTCGAAGATGACGTTTCCTCATCAGCTGATGAAGCTGATATTGTTGGAGCAGGTGTATCGAGGATTCCGGATCATGCGGGGGGAGCCGTACCATAAGTAATGGAGGGAAAGTGGATAGAAAACAGCACCAATCTACTAATACATCAAACGGAAGACGGACACACAAAAATCAATGTCAGAGTGCAAGACGAAACTGTTTGGATGACACAGAAAGCAATGGCCGAGCTCTTTCAAACAACACCATAAAATATAACTCTTCATATAAAAAGCATTTATGACGAGGGGGAGTTATTGGAAACTCCAACTTGTAAGGAATACTTACAAGTTCAAATTGAAGGGGCACGACAAGTTCAAAGGAAGACGAAACATTATAATCTTGAAATGATACTCGCGGTTGGTTACCGTGTACGATCCCATCGTGGAACACAGTTCCGTCAATGGGCGACGGCTATCTTTAAGGATTACTTTGCCCTTAAAGATAGCCATTTTTATATACTTCTGCCTCTTTAAAATAGTTTAGGATAAAACTTATCCAAGCTGGAGAAATAAAAATCCAAACAAATCCAAACTAATCTAGATCGGTACTCGTCTAATCAAGTGAAAGGGGGCAAAGACATGGACAGCTATTCGATTGATCGAACGGAGACACATACGAACGAAGTAATTATCGATCGGCTGATGACCGATTACGGACAGGAAATCTTACAGCTGGTTATGCAATATGTACATAATCTCTCACTGGCAGAAGATCTGACCCAGGAAATCTTCATGAAATGCTATAAGGCGCTGCCGACGTTTCAATATGATTCTTCCATGAAAACGTGGTTATGGCGGATAGCCATCAACCATTCGAAAGATTATTTTAAAAGCTGGTATGCACGGAATGTGGAGATCACAGGAGAATACGGATTTATTTTAGATGAGAGCCGGAATAGGGTGGAGCAGCAGGTTCTTCAACAGGAACAGGATGAGGAGTTGGCAAGGGCCGTTGGTACGCTGCCGGTGAAATATCGGGAAGTCATTTACTTCTGTTATTACGAGGACCGGACAATGAAGGAGATATCAGAGGTTTTACAAGTGAAAGAAAGTACTGTCAAGACGAGGCTGCGCCGGGCGAAGCAGTTATTACAAGAACGATTGGAGCGTGGATAGGATGGAAGATCGTTTACGACAATTGAAAAAATCCATGAATCGGACACTGTTCAAACACACTGAATTTACAGAAGCCCATCAAGAAAAAATTCACAGACAGCTACATGAGGAGCACATAACAGAAATCATCCTTTCCCTGCTGACTAACCCGAAGTCCGGTATGGAGCTGACTCATCTGCTTCATGCGCGCGGTATCCAAATGATCTTAGATAATGAGGGAATCGTGTATACGGTCTTACATGATGCCGAGCAGAGAGGATGGCTGGCTGCGATATGGCGCAATGATCGAAAGTACTATCAACTTACGAAGCTCGGTACGAAGGTATTCTTCCAAGAAACTACACAAGACAAACAACGTAACCGAGGTTTGCTGAGGGAGGCGAGGCCGGATGTCCAGTAAAGAATTTGTGCTGGCAGTCACGCGCCGCATACGCGCCAAAGAGGCACATCAGCAAGTTGCAGAAGAATTAACGAACCATCTGCAGGAATCCAAACAGACCTGGCTGCGTAAAGGATATTCGGAGGAGGAAGCGGAACAGAAAGCGGTGGCAGCTATGGGCTCGGCTTCCCAGCTGGGTAAGAATATGGACAAAATTCATCGGCCGGCCTGGGATTTCTGGCTGATCGGCATCATATCTTTGTTGCTGGCTGCAAGCTTCATTCCAATTCTTTCAACCGATTTCCAGCCGCAATTTGGCAGAGATCTGACAGGTTACTATATCCAGCACCGACTTCTCCATATTGTACTTGGTATTGGGCTGATTACAGTTCTTCTGTACTTTGATTATCGAAAATTGCAACGGTTCAGTCTGTTCTTGTATGTAAGTTCTATTCTTCTTCTGCTTTTTCTGCTGTTTGCACCAAACACCTTTATCAATGGGCAGGCAATATTTCAGTTCGGTCCGCTTCGCCTGCATACTTGGATGGCCCTCCCGTTTCTTGTTGTTTCGCTAGCCGGTTTCCTGTCAGAGCGGACATACAACAGATGGCTGCTAGCCGGATTCATCATCCTGCCGATCGTCTTGTTCACGTTGCTGTCCAACTTATCAGCTCTGATGCTCTATACGGCAGCCGCTGCGGTTTTATTCGGATATAGTTATTTGCCGAGGAAAGTCAAAACAAGTGTATTTGCTGTAGTGGGGGGAATTGGACTTAGTATGGCAGCCTTCAGTGTATATGCTTATCACCGCTTGTTGATGCCTTATCAGACAGAGCGCATTGCTGCTTTTCTGAAACCTGAAAGTTACAGCGACTCATCAGGGTATATGATACTTTTGCTGAAAGATGCGATGGCCGAGGCGGGGCTGTTCGGAGCAAAGATGCCTTTGTATATTCCTGAAGCGCACACAGACTATGCATTGGTACAGCTCATCCATTCCTATGGGTACGCTGCTGGTATCCTGGTCATTGGACTTCTGTTAGCTGTCACGATCCGGATCGGCTGGATGGCCCGCAACTTGCCGCGGTCTTACGGTAAGTTACTCATCTTGGCCTCCGTAACCATATACAGCATACAGAGCGTATACTCCATTCTCATGATATTCGGTCTTCTGCCGTTGACCGGTATGTCGCTGCCGTTCATTAGTTACGGACTGCTTCCTATGCTCATCCATGCCTTTTTACTAGGTATGGTGCTGAGTGTGTATCGGAGAAAGCTATATGTGACAAAACCGATGACCTTGACTTGATTAAGAGACAAACATTTTAAGAGGACGATCAGTTTTCAAGAAAGTAGGAATTTCCATGACCCAATCCATCTGCATCCTCGGCGGCGGCATCAGCGGGCTGACGGCTGGGGCGTTTTTGGCGCAGCACGGGTGCCGGGTGACGGTGCTGGAGAAGGCGGTGACGGTCGGGGGTTCGGCGGGTTCGTATGCGCGGCGGGACAGGCGATTTCCGGCGGGGGCAACGATTGCGTTCGGGCTGGAGGAGGACGGGCTGCTGACGGGGCTGTTCGGCCGGCTCGGGAACAAGGTGCCGGCTGAGCTGCTGGAGCACCCGATGGATATCGTGCTGCCGGACCGGACGGTGTCGATCTGCCGCGACCGGCTGCGGTGGCAGGCGGAACTGGCGCGGGCGTTTCCGGAGCGGGGGGCGGAGGTGCTGGCGTTCTGGAAGGAGCTGTCGCGGATCGGCGAGACGGTGTTCAGCGTCACTTCAACGGGTGTGTCACTGCCGGTGCGGCGGCTGTATGATCTTGGGTATCTGCCGGCATACGGGGTGAAACATCCGCTGCGTCTGCTGCCGCTCGCCCGTCGTGCGCTGTGGACGGTCGGGGATCTGCTGAAAGCCCATGGACTCGAAACGTATCAACCGTTCCGCCGGTTCCTGGATGCGCAGCTGATGGATGCTGCGCAGACGGACTGCCGGCACGCGGCGCTGCTGCCGTCGAGCCTCGCGCTCGATATTTATAGGCGGGGGAGTTATTTTGTCCACGGCGGCATCGGGCAGCTGAGCGAGCTGCTGGCCGCACGGATCCGCGAGCTTGGCGGTGAGGTGCTGACGGCAACGCCCGTCACATCGCTGAACCGGGAGAATTCGAGCTGGCGGGTGGTGACCCGGAAGCGCAGCGACCTGTATGACGCGGTCGTCAACAGTACGGGCGTGTCGTTCGGTATCGGGACGAGCCATGCGGAGGACGGTGAGTTTTCGTGGGGCGCGTTCCGGATCGATGCTGTTCTGGATGAAGCCTTCCGCCATGACCACTTGGACAGCCGTCCGCTGCCGTTCGCGCTGCAGATCATGCCGGAGGCTGGGCATCCGGTGTACGAAGCAGGCGGGCATGGGCCGGTGTATGTCACATTCCTGCCGTCCGTTGACGCAGACAATGAACCGGTCGCCGGTGAAGTGATGATGACCTGTTCCATCCATACGGAGACGGACGGATGGGAGCGGCGGCCGAAAGAAGCGTATCAGGCGAAGAAGCAGGCACTCACGGACGCGATGCTCGATGCGATCGAGGACGTGCTGCCGATCCGCCGGTATGTACAGCGGACGGACGCGGGGACGCCGGCGACGTACGAACGGTACATCGGCAAGACGGCGGTCGGCGGGTTTCCGCTGACGGTGCGCAATGCGATCCTCCGTCCGAAAAGCGTAAGTTCTTCATTGCCGGATTTCTATCTGGCGGGGGAGCAGTCCTTCCCCGGGCCGGGCACGCTGTCGTCCGCACTGAGCGGTTATCACACGGCACGCGCGATCCTCGGCGGCCGGATAGGACCCTCCTTTTCAGGGTATAGATGAATTCAACGCGCTGTCCGTCGAAACTTACCGGACGGCGGCACGGGTTCATCTACTCTGAAAAGGAGGTTTTTTCATGTCTTCTTCGCGGGAACATACACATCTCGACGTGAACGGAATCACGCTCCACGTCGTCCAGCAAGGACCGGCGGACGGCGGGCTCGTCATCCTGCTGCATGGATTTCCGGAGTACTGGTATGGCTGGCGGAAGCAGATGGATGCGCTGGCGGAGCAGGGATACCGGGTGTGGGCGCCCGACCAGAGGGGCTATAACCGGAGCGACAAACCGGAAGCCGTGTCCGCGTACCGGGTGGACCGGCTCGCGGCGGACATTGCCGGGCTGATCCGGGTGTCCGGGCGGGACAAGGCGATCGTCGTCGGGCATGACTGGGGCGGCATTGTCGCGTGGAATGTGGGACGCCGGTATCCGGAATTGGTCGACCGGCTCGTCATCCTGAATGCGCCGCACGAGGCAGCGATGGGGCGGTATACGGTCAAGCATCCGCTGCAGCTCTTCCGCAGTTCATACGCCGGCTTCTTCCAGCTGCGCGGGGTTCCGGAACAAGCACTCGGCGCTGGCGGCTATAAGCCGTTGTGGCGAATGCTGAAGGGCAGCAGCCGGCCAGGGACCTTTACGGAAGAAGACTTGGTACATTATGAGGAAGCCTGGTCGCAGCCGGAAGCCCTAAGGTCGATGATCAACTGGTACCGGGCGAACGTCAGGACGCTGTTCGCACCGGAGCCACCGTATCGTGTGCCCGTTCCGGTGCTCGTCATCTGGGGCGCCCGCGATCCGTTTCTCGGCCGGGAGCTTGCACTTAGGAGCCTTGCATTCTGTGATGCCGGGCGGGTCGTCTATTTTGAGAATGCGACGCACTGGGTACACCTCGAGGAGGCGCAGCGGGTGAACGCGCTGCTGATCGATTTCTTCATGGACAGTCAGTTCCTTGCCGGGCAGCTGGCGAGTTGGGAATGACAGAATTACGCTGCGGGTTCGAAGGAACCGCAGTAAAACCCGGCAGCCTCATATCGGCTGCCGGGTTTGTTTACGGTTGGTTACCCGTTTCCTTAATAAGCCGTCCAGCCGCCATCGACACCGATGACTTGTCCGTTGACGAAGCTGGCGGCATCTGAGCCGAGGAAGACGGCGAGCTCCGCAATTTCTTCCGGCTGGCCGATGCGCGGGTTGAGGGCCATACCAAGAGACTGGCGGCCGGCCCCGAATTCGCTGATGCTTTTCATAGAGGCGCTGATGTTGGTTGCAACAGCTCCGGGCGCGATGCCGTTCGTCCGGATGTTGCTGCCGGCATACATGAACGCCGTGTTTTTCGTCAGGCCGACGACCGCATGCTTGGATGCAGTGTACGCAGCGCCAGCCCGTCCGCCGTAGAGGCCGCCCGCTGAAATATTGTTGACGATGACGCCATGCCCCTGTTCGAGGAATTGGTTGACCGCGATCCGCATCGTGCGCATGACGGCTGTCGTGTTGACCGAGAAGACCCGCTCCCACTGTTCATCCGTCACTTCACCGACCGGCTCCATGCCATCCATGATGCCAGCATTGTTGACGAGGATGTCCAGTTTGCCGAAGTGTTCCGCAACTGCGTCGAACATTGCCTGCACGTCCGTTTCCGATGTCACGTCCGTCTTGACCGCCACGGCTTCACCGCCGGCTGCCCGGATCGCTTCCGCCACTGCATCGGCTCCATCCAGATTCATGTCCGAGACAATCACCCGTGCCCCTTCTGCCGCATACCGCTCCGCAATCGCTTTCCCCATGCCTGACGCCGCACCTGTCACAATCGCCGCTTTCCCTTCCAATCTCATCTGTTCCGCCTCCTTCATTTACTATACAACTGTTCAATAAAATTATAAGATGGTCCAAGAACTGTTGCAATCGTCAAAAAACAGGAAACCGTTCAGTAGTGAACAAAAAACCGGCAACTGTGCAGGAGGGATTGAATTCATTGAAAACCGATATGCGCATCGTCAAGACAAAAGAAGCGCTGCACGAGGCGCTGCTCACTTTGCTGGATGAAAAAAGCCTGGAGACGATCTCCATCACGGAACTGTGCAGGACGGCCCGCGTAAACCGGGGGACTTTCTATTTGCATTACGGCCGCGTGGAGGATGTCTTCGAGGAATACTTCCGGGAAATCACAGCGGACCTTGCCGTCTCCTATCAGGAGCCGTACCGGCATGTCGCCGTCCTGAAAACGAGTGAGCTCGATCCGGACACGATCCGGATCTTCCATCACGTCAAAAAGTACGAACGGTTCTACCGGATCGTCTTCTCGAAAAATGTGCCGCTCCAATATTATTATCTGCTGTTCGAAGAAGTGAAGGGACTGCTGCTGACGGATCCGGAAGCGGAAGTGCGCGTCGGCATCGATGCTGGTCTGTTCAGCGCATACCAGGCGAACGCCATCATCGGCATGCTGCTGCATTGGTGCCAGCACGACTTCAGCTACACCGTCGATGAGCTGAACCGCCAGCTCGTCCGTATTGTCAGTGCCGGTACGACAGGGCAATGACGGTGTTCACCACAACAACTATCAAAACGCGGCCGGCACTCCCCGCTATACTGGAAAACAGGAGGGATACCGGATGAAAGACGTAATACAAGAGATGATCGACTGGATCGAAGGGCGGCTGACCGAACGCTTTTCGCTGGACGGGCTGGCAACGTACATCGGGTACTCGCCGTATTACTGCTCGTTCAAGTTCCATCAGGCGACGGGCATGAGCCTGCGGCGCTACGTCCTGCAGAGACGACTGTACAGGTCGATGAAGGACCTGGCGGAGCAGCGCCCGATCCTCGACGTGGCGTTCGACTATCAGTATTCGTCCCAGGAGGCATACAGCCGGGCATTCAAAGGGGTGTTCGGCATCAGCCCGAAAGCGTTCCAGCTCGGCCAACCGCCGGTCCAGTCCTTCCCGAAACTCTCCGTCACTTCAGATAAGGGGATGATTGCGATGAACCGAGCGAGAGAACTGGAAATGGCCCGCCTGCAGGCCGATTCCGGGGAGTTGTTTGAAAGGGACGTCTTGAACGTCCTGAACGGGCAGATGATGTACGAGGATTTTGCAGAAAAGAAGCTGATGGGCGATTCACAATATGTGCCCTTCAACGAAGCAATGTGCGTTCACGAGACGGCGGCACCGGTGTTCGGCGATGAGTTTATCGGTATCCGGTCGGCCGGCCACGGGGAGACGCGGGAAGCGTATCACACCCATGTCGTTGTGCCGCTGCAGCCGATGCTCGACGGGGGTTTCCGCAGTGTCGTCCTCTGGTTCGGCGAGGATATGTTCTGCCAGATGAATGCGCTCACGGTGCTCGCGTATTTGGAGCAGTCCGGCTTCACGGGGCGCGTGTTCCTGAACAGTTTCCGGGAAGACGAGTTCAAGGTGGACCAGACGGAGCTCACACTCGGCTGCTATGAAGATGTGTACCGGAGCGTCCTCATCGAGCACAAGCAGCCCTCCTGCAGCCTCCTGCCCGTCCTGCATCAGGCGGTCGGCTGGTACTTGGCGATGCAGGAAGCCGACAATCCGGTGACCCGCAATATCCGTAGCAACCCGCAGCTGCAGGGGGACGACTTATTGCAGCACCTGTTCCGCACATTCCCGATGATCGGATATGGCGATACGCAGTATATAGAGCTGATCGAGCAGGTCAGATGAAAGAAGACGGACATCCGAACAGGGACATCATCCATACGTGGACCGATGCCCTTTTTTGGCATGGGAACGAGCAGGATATAGATTGACAGAAAATAATGTGTTGCCAGTAATATAATGGTAGAATGGAAAAAACGCATGATGCCTAAGACGCCCAGCTTATCGATATTCCGCAAGAACGCATAGTTGGAAAAAACCGCACATGAACGGACGGATCCAATCAGAAGGAAAACATAAGGAATTACGGATGTGGTTTTATTTGTCGTTTCCAACGATCCTGACAGGGGTCCCCCTTATCTATTTCGGCAAACAACCGTATCAGTACATTTCGCTCTTTATGTTTTTCACTGTGTTTTATACATGGCGTTATTTTTACAGAAAAAAGCAGAAGGCTATCGAAGAAGATAAGCGTAAGTTGTGAGTGGATTGTTGTGTTTAGGGCTCGTTTGGTAAATGAATAGTATGCTGTTAAAGTGATAATTCAAGAGAAAATATTCAGTGAAAAATACAAAATATATACCTTAAAACTATTGGGGGAATATCAAATGGAAACATATCAAGCTACGATAGAGGATTTAGATGGGATATCAAACTTATTCAACTCATATCGCATGTTCTATGAAAAACCGTCAGATTTGGAGGGAGCAAAGAAATACATAAAAGAACGGTTGGAAAATGAAGAATCAGTAATATTTGTTGTTAAGAATGATCAGAAGTATGTGGGTTTCGCACAACTGTATCCTATTTTTTCGTCAATCTCTATGAAAAAATCATGGATATTGAATGATATGTTTGTTGATCAAGAAGCTCGAAAACTGGGGATAGGGCAAATGCTCTTACAGATGGCGAAGGACTACGCTGTCAGTACAGGCGCAAAAAGTATCGTTTTGGAGACCGCTCCAGATAACTACGCTGCTCAAAAATTATATGAGAAAAACGGATACGAACGAGACACACAATTTTTCCATTATGAACTAGGTTTGGTTTAAAGGTATGTAATTACAACTTCCGTCATCGGGTGGAATTTTGGAACAAAGATTCGTGTTCATTCATCAAACGGGCTATTTAGTTTAATTTCAATTTGTAGGAAAGGTGAAGTAAATGACAACTGAAATTAGAGCAATACAACCAACAGATTATACAGACTTAGTTGAGCTGATGAGTGAATTAGGATATCCAACAACACTTGAAGAATTAACGAAGCGATTGGATTTACTGCATAAGCATGTAGATTATGAAGCATTAGTGGTTGTTAAGAACAATCAAGTTATAGGTTTTGCAGGGGTGTGTAAGGCACTTGCTTTTGAATTTACTGGTTTATATGTCCGTATTACTGCGTTTGTTGTAAGCACCAAACAACGTAAGCAAGGGATTGGCACAAAGCTTTTAAAAGCTTGTGAAGAATGGGCGATTCAACAAGGTGCAGTAGTTATAACTTTAAACAGTGGTAATCGAGAAGAGCGTCAAGCGGCACATGCTTTTTATAAAAGTAATGGCTATGTAGGTAAAAGTACGGGGTTCTCAAAAAAAATAACTTGAGATTAGAGGTATCAGCAAAAGGGCACACTTCTTGAATAAGGATATGCGCCTCGTATTTTCATTTTGGGCCATATTGTCTAGTTATCGAGAAGTTCTAAATTTTGCTGACAGGGTCCTGTGTGGTGATTTTCACAGGAGAAACCTCTGTAAATGTAAATCGTCACAGCATTATAATTCGGATAAGTAGGTGATGAAAAATGAGTTCTAGAAACAAATGGATTACAATTGCACTCGATGTGCTAATAACGCTTTATATTATCAATGAATTTTTTAGACATTTTATTTTTAATTTTCCAATTTGGCTTTTCGTAAATATCCCTTTGTTTCTGATTATGTTTGTAGGAGGAGTATTTTTATTAATACTTTTGGGTATTGGTTTCTTCAAAAGAAAAGAAAAAGGAAAAAATTTCATCCCTTTGATAATGAGCTTACTGTTGTTCTTCTTGTTATTAGCTAATCCCTTGTCTCCGTTATTCCAAAAATCTGAATTCAATTATAATCTTGATGAAAGAGTAGAGGTGGCTAATTTAATTTCGGATGGGAAAATACAATCTTCGAATACAGGAGGAAACCTTTTTCATATTCCTGCAAACTATAAAAGTTCAACATTATCAGACGCAAACGAAGTAATGAAAGTTAATGAAAAGCTTGTTTTCTTCACTAACAGAGGGATCCTTGATAACTTTTCTGGTTATGTTTTTTCTCCGAATGGAGTCGAACCAAACGATGAAGACCTTGCAGCAAATATAGTGAAAATGAAAAAAATGAAAAAGAACTGGTATTACGTTTCCTGTACTTAATGCAAAACTTGTATAAAGTTATTCTAGATAAAGGCACGATAATAGCACAACGCTGTAGCGCAATCGTGGCATTGAATTGGGTAAGGTAGAAGGAGAGTTTGAATGACAGTAGCGGTAACTTACGGAAAGCGCAAAATCACTTTTAAGTCTTACCTGCAGTTTGTCGGGTTAGGATTGACTGCAGGCATAATAACTAGACTATCAGACTTTTTCCCGAATGATGACATATGGAGTTTCAGTTCAATTGCTACTTTATTTGGCTTTTGGATGCTAACCGTCACATTAATTATATACTTTAGTATATCGAATAAAGATGCTGCTATTAACGTTTTATTGTACCTATTAAGTATGAATTTCAGTTATTACTTCTTGTTATATGTACTCGGTTTTTTAATTCCCAGATTCTACAACAATGGAGAATTTCAATGGGATATTTTTATGCTGTATAATGTTTTTGCTTTAGTTTGCAGTGCTATTAGTTATGTTCTTTACTACTGGAACAAAGATAATAAACTGAGCAGCGTTTTATATGCATTACCAGTAAGCGGTTTAGCTGCAGAAACAATTGGTGTGGGTATCTATTTATATTACAATCATACCTTTTTGTTTCAGTTTGTTTTTGATTTCTTTAGTTTGATAATAATAGGTTTGTGGTTCTATCGAAAATCAAATAATAAACTGGTTTATTCAGCAACCACTATTGCAATAACTTTAACAGGTTATTTTCTTGTTTACCGTCCTTTTATCTAAGCTACTCGGGATTGTTGTGGAAGTTAAATACGTCACAATCGGTCGCTATAACTGCATAACGATGTTCCAGAAAAGGCCCATTTAGGTTACTAAGGGGGATGTGTGAAGTGAATAGAAAATATAGTAAGTACTCCATCATTCTGATCTTCGTTGGCATTTTCATTGCATCTATGGCTTTTCCTCCGATTAATATTGATTTGCTGGGTTGGTGGGGAATATTCGTTGGCTTTGGTATCTATTCAACAGGGATAGTAATTAGTATCATTGCTTTCTTAAAGAAAGAAGAAGGATTATTAAAGTATATCTCCTTACTTTCCATTTCATTGGGTGCTATCTTTCTTGCATTTCTCTATGCAATAGTTGGTAGAATTTAACAAAAATATTTTGAGAGGATAGTTTTTTTAAAGGGCGCGATTGCGTTATAAATGATTGAGCCTACACTGTGAACAGATCAAATCATAAAAAAACGAAACCAAAAAAATAGTTTAAAGCTTATTGGAGGTAGAAATATGAAAGTAGAGATTGAAGTTAGAGCGTTTGGTGAAGAAGACGTTGCGGGAACAGTAAATGCTTACAAAAGTAGCGAGTTTATCCGTGTTCATGAACTTTCAGAAGATAAAACATTAAGAGATATCCAATCGTTAATGGCCAAGCTATTTAAAGAGGTGGAAAGTGGATATGCGACACCAGAGCAGTGCTTAGGTAAAATAACGATTCGTATGAAAAAGGAAAACGAAGAAATAGAGTTTTTGGGTTAAATACTCTTTTACTGTAGCTTTTTATTTAGTCATCGGGGGCAATAATAATAAAACGATTTGCGTTCGTTATGCAATCGGGTAACACGAAAGAGGATTGATTTAATTGAAAAAAGTCTTACAAGTTCTGTGGTTCATCCTAAGTCTTATACCCGCAGCATTCTTATTTCATTTTTGGGAATATGGACGGCATCTAACAGGGACTCGTTTGTTGTGGGCTTCGGTTCTATTTGTTTTGGTTGTTGGCTTTTTATCGGGTCTCATAAGAATTCAATATGTTGTGTTGGTGAATGTTGTAGCAGCGATAGTATCGGTAGCTTTGGCTTCAAATTATATCGTTGACGATAATGATTGGTTCAATCCGATCGGGCGAAATCTTGCTATCATATTCACCGCTATTGTATTTCTGATAGGTCAATTATTCGTGAGAACTGCTTCTAAAAAGGTTTTTTACAGAAGGTAATCGGGAGATTTGACAGAACGAGTTTGTGGAAAATCGAGTTGCATCCGTTATGCCAGATTGTAGAATATACATGTAACTGGTTGTTTATGGCACACTAGAAATGTAGGAAACGGCAGCTAATTTATGTATAAAAAAAGGCCACTTGCCAACATATCAGATCTGTTGATCTGGTTTGTGTCTGTTCCGCCGACGGGGTCGGTTTCACAGACGATAATTCGTTGACATTTTGCTGTTCAGTTTTCAAGGTTCATGTTGTTCAGTTGTTGTTTTCAGCAACTCTTACAGTATATCATCCTGTAATCACGCTGTCAACACTTTAAATGAAGTTTCTTTTTCCTGCGAACAGGAATCCGTTTCTCTTTCTGTAAGAGCAACGTGATCTATCTTACCACGTAAATCCGGTCCTTGCAAGTTAAATTGTAAACTCGTTTGCTTGCTTGGTTGCCTGCCTCGAAAGTGCAGATGGAAAACTGCCTTCTCCCATTAAGAAAAGCATCTACGAAAAGGAAACCGGACACTCCCGTTCCCTTTCCTAGATGCTTCGATTCACTAATCAATCACCAGCATTCAGCTGATGATCTTTTCAATCGCAATCGACCGGTGTGCTGCGAGGTCGACTTCTTCACCTGTGCTTTTCAAGCGGATGGACGGACGGAAGGGTCTTCCTGGGTTGGTGAGCACCACTTCGCCGACGTCTCCGTTTGTCAGGATGACCTGGTCCCCTCTCGCTGGTGTTCCGATGATTTCATATAAGGCATCCAGCACAGCCGGGTCGAACTTGCCGTAATCTTCCTCTTTCAGCATTTCCGCCACTTTGTATGGCGATTCCTTCGAACGGTACACCCGCTCACATGTCATGGCGTGGAAGACATCCGCCACCGCCAGCACTTGTGCGTACTGGGAGATCTTCTCGCCCTGGTCGCCTCTCGGGTAGCCGCTTCCGTCAAGCCGTTCGTGGTGCTGCAGGACGGCAAGCTTCATCTCCTGCCTGAGCAGCGGCGAGTCCTGCATCATCTGATAGCTGAATACCGGATGCTTTTTCACTTCGGCAAACTCGGTCTTTGTCAGGAATGCAGCTTTCTCCAGAAGGGGCGGATGGATCTTGGCCATGCCGCAGTCCGCCAATGTGCCGGCGAGACCGAGCTGCAGAGTGATCCCTTTCGGCAGTCCGAGCTGGCTGGCAAGTGCTGCTGTCAGCACACCGGCCGACACTGCGTGATGATAGAGGTACTCTTTCCGGTTCGAGTACTCATTCAAAACGACGAGCATCTTCCTGTGCTCCATATAAGTCTCGAGCAGCGGCAAGATGAGCAGCCGCACTTTGGCGATGTCCAATTTCACCCCGGACCGCCAGGATGTGAACTCCCTTTTATAGTCATTGACTGCTTTGTTGTACAGAATATGGAGATCTGCTGTTCTGCTGATCTTGTTTTCAAGGAGCTGGTCCAGATCCGTGTCAGTCATACTTCCGGCAGGTGTATCCCGCTGGTCGTGCTGGACCCGGTTCACGATCCGCTCCTCGACTTTCACTCGTTTGACACCGAACAGGTCGAGCACTTCGAGATGGTCCATGTCCAGCATCGTCCCTTTGCGTGCGATCGGGGAGGCAGTATTGGCAAAGACGTCTTCCGCCAGTATAGCACCGGGCCTCAAATCACCCAGGTTTCTATAGTTTTCCATTCAGTTCACCGCATTTCCTTTCGGGTTGGGCAATCTCTTACTATTGTCCTATGTTTCCATCATACATTATTCCATGGATGAAAAAAATACCGGCCTGGAATTTTTTCCAGACCGGTACTTGCTTTATTCGTCCTTGTCCTCCGGTATATCCGGCGTTTCTGCCAGACTGTCCTCGGATGTCAGATGGTTTTCAATTTCCTGCAATACTGGCTCTTCGCTTTCTGCCAATGCTTCTTCGTCCTGGATCTCTTCCAGTTCTTCCTTCTCGACTTTGGCCACGGTCGCCACGAATTCCTCATCGCCGAGGCGGATGAGACGGACGCCTTGCGTGCTCCGGCCGATGATGGAAATATCGTGGACATCCATGCGGATCAAAATCCCGTGCAGGGTGATCAGCATGAGATCCTCGCTGCCATTGACTGTCTTCATGGCCACCATTTTGCCGTTGCGTTCAGTAATGTGCAAGGTTTTCAAGCCGAACCCGCCGCGCGACTGGAGACGGTATTCGGAAACCGGTGTCCGCTTCCCGAACCCGTTCTCCGTGACGACGAGGATCTCATCATCTTCCCTGACGATATCCATCCCGATGACATGATCACCGTTGCGCAGACGGATCCCCATGACACCGCTGGCTGTCCGGCTCAGCGGGCGGATCGTATCCTCGTGGAACTGGATCAGCATACCGTCCCGTGTGCCGATGGCGATAGTCGCATTGCCGTCCGTCAATTTCACATTCATCAGTTCGTCTTCTTCACGCAACCGCAATGCGATCAGACCGTTCGAGCGGATATTCGCGAACGCCATGATGGATGTCCGCTTCACAAGACCTTCCCGTGTCGTGAAGAACAAGTACTGGTTCTCCTCGAACTTCCGTACAGGGATCATCGTCGTCACTTTCTCGTCTTTTTCGACGTCCAGCAAGTTGACGATCGGCAGGCCTTTCGCCGTTCTGCTGAATTCCGGAACTTCATAGCCTTTTTTCCGGAAGACGCGGCCTTTGCTCGTGAAGAACAGGATCGTATCATGTGTCGACGTATTGAGCAGGTGCTCGACGAAGTCATCATCATTCGTTCCCATCCCCTGGATGCCCCGGCCGCCGCGGCGCTGGCTGCGGTATGTGCTTGCCGGAAGCCGTTTGACATATCCTTGGTGTGTCAATGTCAGGACGGAATTCTCTTCAGGGATCAAGTCCTCGTCCTCCAGCATGTCAATGCCGCCAACTGTAATGTCCGTGCGGCGCTTATCGCCGAAACGCTGTTTCACTTCTTCGAGCTCTTCCTTGATGATCTCTACGAGTTTGTGCTCGTCTGCGAGGATCGCCCGCAATTCGTTGATCAGCGTGACGAGCTGCTGGTACTCTTCCTCGATCTTGTCGCGTTCGAGGCCTGTCAGCCGCTGCAGACGCATGTCCAGGATGGCCTGGGCCTGCCTGTCGGACAGGCTGAACCGCTCCATGAGGCCGCTTTTCGCTTCATCCGTCGTCTTCGATGCGCGGATGAGGGCGATGATTTCGTCGATATGGTCAAGCGCGATCCGCAGTCCTTCCAGGATGTGGGCACGGTCTTCCGCCTTTTTCAGATCAAACTGCGTCCGGCGGCGGATGACCACTTTCTGATGCTCGAGATAATGATACAGAATCTCTTTCAGCGACAGGACCTTCGGCTGTCCGTCCACCAGCGCCAGCATGTTGATGCCGAAGCTGGACTGCAGGGCGGTCTGTTTGTACAGGTTATTGAGCACGACATTCGCATTGGCGTCCCGGCGGACTTCAATGACGATGCGCATGCCTGTCCGGTCGGATTCGTCCGCCAGGTGGGTGATGCCGTCGATCTTCTTTTCGCGGACGAGATCCGCGATCTTCTCGATCAGACGGGCCTTGTTCACCTGGTATGGAAGTTCGTGGACAAGGATGGTCTCCTTGCCGCTTGACGCCTGTTCGATTTCAACCTTCCCCCGGACGAGCAAGGAACCGCGTCCTGTTTCGTAGGCACGGCGGATACCGCTCCGTCCGAGGATGATCCCCCCGGTCGGGAAGTCAGGACCCGGAATGATCTCCATCAATTCCTCAGTCGTGACAGCGGGGTTATCCGCAAGCGCAAGTACACCGTCGATCGTTTCCCCGAGGTGGTGCGGCGGAATGTTCGTCGCCATACCAACCGCGATACCGGATGTCCCGTTGACGAGCAGGTTAGGGAACCGGCTCGGCAGCACGACCGGCTCTTTTTCCTGGCCGTCATAGTTGTCCTGGTAGTCGATCGTGTCTTTGTTTATGTCCCGCAGCAGTTCCATGGCGATCCTGGACATCCGGGACTCGGTATACCGCATAGCAGCGGCGGAGTCACCGTCGACAGATCCGAAGTTTCCGTGACCGTCCACGAGCATATACCGGTAGTTGAAGTCCTGTGCCATCCGGACCATCGTATCGTAGACCGCACTGTCGCCGTGAGGGTGATACTTACCGATGACGTCGCCGACGATACGCGCGGATTTCTTATGCGGTTTGTCCGCTGTGTTCCCGAGATCCTGCATTGCATACAAAATACGGCGGTGGACCGGTTTCAGTCCGTCCCGCACGTCGGGCAGCGCCCGGGAGACGATGACACTCATTGCATAGTCGAGGAATGAGGTCTCCATCTCTTTGCTGATATTGATTTCCTGCACACCGCGTTTTGGCAGATCTGCCATGTTGTCATACTCCTTTCAGCCTGTCCCTCTTGCCGCCTGGCGGTAAGGGAACGGCTCTCCATAACCGTCCGGGTGCCTGTCGGTCAGGCATCCAGATTCTTGACGTAAATCGCATTGTCCTCGATGAACTTCCGTCGCGGTGCAACCTCATCGCCCATCAGGCGGTTGAAGATGGCATCCGCTTCGATCGCATTCTCCAAGTGGACTTGGAGCAATGTACGCTGATCCGGGTTCATCGTCGTTTCCCAAAGCTGTGTCGCATCCATCTCACCGAGACCTTTGTAGCGCGTGATGATCGGTTTCGGGCTGGCCGGCAGACGCTGCATGATCGCCTGCAGCTCTTCTTCGTCGAAGCAGTATTCTTCGTGCTTGCCCTGCTTCACCCGGTAGAGCGGCGGCTGAGCGATGTATACGTATCCTGCTTCGATGAGCGGACGCATGAAACGGAAGAAGAAAGTCAGGAGGAGTGTCCGGATATGGGCTCCGTCGACGTCTGCATCCGTCATGATGACGATTTTATGGTATCGTGCCTTTTCAAGGTTGAATTCCTCGCCGATCCCTGTGCCGAGTGCTGTGATCATCATCCGGATCTCCTCGTTGCTCAGGATCCGGTCAAGACGTGCTTTCTCGACGTTCAGGATCTTCCCGCGCAGCGGCAGGATCGCCTGGAAATGACGGTCCCGTCCGCCTTTCGCGGAACCTCCCGCGGAATCTCCCTCTACGATGTACAGTTCACTGATCGCAGGGTTCCGGGATGAGCAGTCGGAAAGTTTGCCTGGCAGACTCGATACTTCGAGCGCTGACTTGCGGCGGGTGAATTCCCGGGCATTTTTCGCAGCAAGCCGTGCGCGTGCCGCCATCAGGCTCTTGTCGATGACTTTGCGGGCCACTTGCGGATTCTCGAGCATGAACCGCTGGAATCCTTCCGAGAAGAGCGAGTTCACGATCGTACTCACTTCCGAGTTGCCGAGTTTCGTTTTCGTCTGCCCTTCGAATTGCGGGTCCGGGTGTTTAACCGAGACGATGGCCGTCAATCCTTCACGTACATCATCCCCTGTCAAGTTCGGATCCGCTTCCCGCAGCAGGCCGTTCTTGCGGGCATAGTCGTTGATGACCCGGGTGAGGGCGGTCTTGAAGCCGGATTCGTGCGTCCCGCCTTCGTATGTGTTGATGTTGTTGGCGAAGGACAGCAGGTTCTCCGCATAGCCGCTGTTATACTGCATGGCGATCTCTATGGAAATCCCGTCCCGTTCCCCGTCGATGAAGATCGGTTCGTCGAAGATCGGCTCTTTGTTTTCGTTCAGGTGTGCGACGTAGGACTTGATGCCGCCTTCGTAGTAATACGTATCCGTGTGCGGTTCTTCGCCGCGCTCATCGGTGATCGTTATCCGGAGGCCGCGGTTCAGGTAGGCGAGCTCCTGGAGCCGGTGGGCCAGAACTCCATACTCGTATTCCGTCGTTTCCGTGAAAATCTCGGGATCGGCCTTGAAGCGGGTCGATGTCCCGGTTTCTACGGACTCACCGATCTCCGTCAGTTCCTGGACGACTTTCCCGCGGCTGAATTTGATAGAGTACAGTTTCCCGTTGCGTCGCACGAATGCTTCCGTCTCGACGGACAGCGCATTGACGACGGAAGCTCCGACGCCGTGCAGCCCGCCTGATACTTTGTATCCCCCGCCGCCGAATTTCCCGCCGGCGTGCAGGACGGTCATGATGACTTCAACTGCCGGACGGCCGGTCGACTCCTGGATGTCGACCGGGATGCCGCGTCCGTTGTCATCCACGCGGATCCAGTTGTCTTTTTCGATCGTCACTTCGATATGATCGCAGTACCCTGCAAGTGCTTCGTCGATACTGTTGTCGACGATCTCCCAGACCAAGTGGTGCAGTCCTTTCCCGCTTGTCGTCCCGATGTACATACCAGGCCGTTTGCGGACGGCTTCAAGCCCCTCGAGCACTTGGATCTGATTGGCATCATATGCTTGTTGCAGTTCTTTTTCTTCCATGGCCAAACTGTTCACCTTTCCTTTCCGAACACGCCGGCTTTCCGGTCTTGTTTTCCGGTATCTATTCTTGCTCCGCAGGTCGGCTGTCTTCCCGTTTCGTCACGGTCCCGGCTGCCACTTCATAGACAGCGGCCTGACGGATCGTTTCGTGTTCGATCCCTGCGATGGTAGTAGTGGTCACGAATGTCTGTACTTGCCCTTGGATGGTATTGAGGAGATGGGACTGGCGGTAGTCGTCCAATTCACTCAGCACGTCGTCGAGCAGCAATATAGGTGCTTCCCCGACTTCCTGGCGTACGAGTTCGATCTCAGCAAGTTTCAGGGACAGGGCGGTTGTCCGCTGCTGCCCCTGAGACCCGTATGTCTGGATGTCGTAGCCGTTCACCGTGAACGCCAGATCATCCCTGTGCGGACCGGCGAGCGTCAGCCCCCGTTCCAGTTCCCGCATCCTCACTTCCGCGAGTTTGGCGAGCAGGATTTCTTTCATCTCACTGTCGGTCTGTTCTGCCGACAGCTCTTTCAGCGTCTGATACGAGACTTCCAGCGTTTCAAGACCGCGTGAGATGCCGTGATGGATCGGCCCTGCCCATTTCTGCAGGAGATCCAGGAAGTAATACCGTTTCTTTATGATTTGGACCGCTTTGTCGACGAACTGTTCGGTATAGACGTCAAACATGACATCGTTCAGCTGACGGCTGCCGCGGTTGGCTTTTAATATTGCATTCCGCTGTTTCAGGAGTTTCTGATACTGCAGCAAGTCATGCAGATAGACCGGCGATATCTGTCCGATCTCCATGTCAAGGAAACGGCGCCTCACTTGCGGGCTCCCTTTGACGAGATTGAGATCCTCAGGTGCGAACATGACGACGTTCACCTGCCCGATATACAAACTCAGCCGGTTCTGCTCGATATGATTAACCCGGGCTTTTTTCCCTTTTTTTGAAATGATCAGCTCAATTGGGAGATGCCCGTACTTGCGTTCGATATCCCCTTCTATTTTACCATACTCTTGGCCCCAGCGGATAAGTTCACGATCGTTCGACGTCCGGTGGGATTTCGCCATGGCAAGCACGTAGATCGCTTCCATGACGTTCGTCTTGCCTTGCGCATTTTCGCCAATGAATACGTTAATATGCGGAGAAAAAGATAAATCGAGAGAGGCGTAATTCCTGTAGTTCGTTAACGCGAGGCGGTCAATATACATCTCGGTTTCCATCCGGAGCGGCAGCAAGCTTGAATTTGCCTGCACCCGGCACCATCACGATATCCCCGTCATACAGCTTCCGCCCTCTGCGCTGTTCTCCCTCCCCTTTGACGTACACGATGTTTTCACTTAAAAACCATTTTGCCATGCCGCCGGAACTGATGGCATTGACCATCTTCAACAGCTGGCCGAGTGTAATGTATTCCGTATCGAACTGTAATTCTTCCATCTGCATGCCATCCTCCATAAAAGTTAGTTGGTCCCTCTATTTTACCGGACTTTCCCCTATAAGTAAAAAGGATAGCCGTAATAAGGCCATCCTTTTCTCCTCAGTATGTGCGGACAGGCAGAATGAGCTGCAAAATCGACTCATTGTCTGTCGCTTTCAAGATGAACGGGCGCATGGTGCCGGTGAAATGGACCTCAATGTTCTGTCCGTCAATGGCTTTCAATGCATCCATCATGTATTTCGCGCTGAACGAGATCTTCAGTTCCTCGCCGGTCACTTCCTGTGCTTCGATCAGTTCCTCGACTTTCCCGACTTCCGGGGAGTTCGAGGAGATCTCGAGCGTATTGCCGCCTTCCGCTGAGAAACGGACGATGTTGTTGCGGTCTTCACGCGCTAGCAGCGATGCCCGGTCGATCGCCTGCAGCAGGTGCTTGCCGTTCACCGTCACCGAAGTCTTGTATTCGGATGGGATCAGACGGGACGTATCCGGATAGTTCCCTTCCAGCAGTCGCGAATAGAACAGGACGTTCCGTGTTTTGAACAGCACTTGCTGATCCGCGAAGATAATTTCGGCAGGGTCTTGCGTATCCGGCAGAATCTTATTGAGTTCCTGCAGGCTCTTCCCGGGGATGACGATGCTGAACGGCTCGTCTGGAACGTGTTCCGGTGTGATCTTGCGGCTCGCAAGACGGTGGCTGTCCGTGGCGACACAGACGAGCTCCCCGTCTTTCAGCTCCCAATGGACACCGGTCAGGATCGGGCGGGTCTCATGCTGGGACACCGCGAATACCGTCTCCCGGATGATCGACTTGATGAGATCCGAAGGCATGGACATACGGTGTTCGTCCGAGACTTCCGGCAGCACTGGATACTCATATGGATCTGAGCCGATGAGATGGAATTCCGACTTGCCGGAGCGGATATGCGTATGCATGCCCTCCGTCACTTCGATCACGACGTCATTTGTAGGCAGTTTCCGGATGATTTCGCTGAAGAACTTCGCCTGCAGCACGATCATTCCGCTTTCGACCACCTGGATGATCTGCTCGCCGTCTTGTTCCACCGGAATCGATGCACAGATTGTAATATCCGAATCGCTCCCGGTCATCGTCAATCCTTTGTCATTCACTTCGATCTTGATGCCTGTCAGGATCGGGATCGTCACTTTCTGACTGATCGCCTTCATCACATCGCTGAGTCCTTCGAGCAGCTTGTCTCTCATAATCTCAAATTTCATGGATACCCCTCGCTTATATAGAGAATTAATTGTTTTAAAGATCGTAGTAATAGTAGTAGGGCCTGTGCACATGTGGATAAGACCGCTGAACGGAGCTGGCGCAACGTTTTCCACATGTGCACAAACTGTGTGCGGATGTGCATCGGTTATCCACGTTTATCCACAGTCCTGTCAGCTCCGTCCGAGTGCTGCCCGGATATCCTCGATGTCCTGCTGCAGCGATTTGTCGTCTTTCATCATCTTCGAAATCTTCTCGTGGGCATGGATGACGGTTGAGTGATCGCGCCCGCCGAATTCGGACCCGATCTTCGGCAGGGATGCATCTGTCAGCTCGCGCGACAGGTACATCGCGACCTGGCGGGGGAATGCGATGGCACGTGTCCGTTTTTTTGCTGAAAAGTCTTCCAGCCGCACGCTGAAGTGCTCCCCGACCGTCTTCTGGATGTCAACGATCGTGACAGTGCGCGGACGCGCATTCGGGATGATATCCTTCAGCGCTTCCGCCGCAAGGTCAGGCGTGATATCCATATTGACGAGTGACGAATAGGCCACAACGCGGATCAGGGCGCCTTCAAGCTCCCGGATGTTCGTGTAGATCTGGTTGGCGATGTATAGCATCACTTCGTTCGGGATATCAATAAGACCATCCGCTTTCGCCTTCTTGCGCAGGATCGCAATCCGTGTTTCAAGATCAGGCGGCGCGATATCGGTGATCAGCCCCCATTCGAAACGGGAGCGCAGCCGGTCCTCGAGCGTCGGGATCTCTTTCGGCGGACGGTCACTTGAGATGACGATCTGTTTCGATTCCTCATGCAGCGTATTGAACGTATGGAAGAACTCTTCCTGCGTCTGTTCTTTTCCCGCAAGGAACTGAATATCATCTATCAGCAGGACATCTACGCTGCGGTACTGGTCGCGGAACTCCCCGGCCTTGTTGTCGCGGATCGAGTTGATGAATTCATTGGTGAATTTCTCGCTCGACAAATAGACAACCTTAAGAGAAGGGTTCTGTTCCAGGACATAATGGCCGATCGCATGCATCAGGTGGGTCTTCCCGAGACCGACACCTCCATAGATGAACAGTGGGTTATACGACTTCGCAGGCGCCTCCGCAACCGCGAGTGACGCAGCATGCGCAAACCGGTTCCCCGAGCCGATGACGAACGTGTCGAACGTATATTTCGGATTCAGCATGGCCGCTGTCGTTGCAACCGGTGATTTCTCCGTCTTCTTGACGACCGGTTTCGGCACCGCGAAATCCTTTTCCGCCATGTCTTCAGGCACGACAAATTGAATGAGCCGGTCTTCTCCTGTCAGCTCGGACAAAATTCCCGTTATTAAGTGTACATAATGGCTCTCCAGCCATTCTTTCGAAAACGAATTCGGGACAGCGATCGTGACGTTTTCCGCCCCGTACGATAAAAGTTTTGTCGATTTCAGCCACGTTTCGAAACTGGGCCGGGAGATTTTTTCTTCCACTTTCGACAGCACTTCCTGCCAAAGGTTTTCTAAATGCTCCACTAGTGAACCTCCTTCTTGCCGAACTAAACCCGGAAGTATGTATTATACACAGATTCCATGCTTGTGGGTAACTATTGTTCAAAGTTGTTGAAAAAATTAT
>NZ_BRCF01000012.1 GCF_023707985.1 Sporosarcina sp. NCCP-2716 | reverse complement strand
TCATGAGTATTGCTCCTTTTATAGTGTAGGGAACTGATTTAGTCGTCATCCCTACCTACATTAGGAGCTTTTTTGCGTTTATGCAAGATTTTCTCGTTAGGTCTTCCAATCGAAATGTTACTATTATTTCCAGCTATGCAACGCTAGTGGGTACCAGCTGAAGGGGGTGCCTTGAGAAGGTTATGGCAGTTGAGTACAGGGTAATGGTTAAATACTACAGTTTGTGGAGATTCAGCGCGGGTGGCGGGTGCCGATTGGCGATCCCGGTGGCTGCCGCAAGCGCTTTATCACTGAAAGAATGGAGGAATCAGTATGAAGATCACACCCGATCCGCTTGCGTACAAAGCCGGGCAAACTTCTACTCAAAAAACTGCAAATGACCAGAACAGTAAAGGAGATGCTTTGAAGAAAAGTGAAAAAGCACCGGGCGGGCAAGTGGATCAATATATTCCGTCCCAGCCGGAAACGAGCATCGGTTACGAGAAACCGACGGGGAAACCGGATATGTCGGCAATTGATCGATTGAAGGCGGAAAGTGAGAGGGTCCATGAGAATCTGATGAACATCGTCCGTCAGCTTCTTGAACGGCAGGGAATCACGATGGACGAGGCAGTCACGGGGAACAAAGAGATCATTGTCGATGAACAGGCGCGCACGGAAGCACAGTCTGCCATTGGTGAGGGAGGGCCGCTGAGCCCGGAAAAGCTCAGTGACAGCATAGTTGAATTCGCAAATGCCATTTCAGGAGGGGATAAAAGCAAATTCGACTTGCTGAAAGGTGCGATCGAGGACGGTTTCAATGAAGCGAAGAAAGCACTCGGCGGAGAGCTTCCGGAAATTTCACAAAAAACATATGACCTTGCTATGGAGAAGCTGGAAAAGTGGCGGGATGGATAAGCCATGCATAAAAGAGGTGCCTGTGCAGCACACAACTTCGACACGATTCTGAATCGTGTCTGAATTGTGTGGCGCACAGGCACCGTATTGACAGGTACCGTATTGAAACGGATACCATAATGAGAAAAGCCTTCAGTCCCGGTTGGGGGCTGAAGGCTTTTCGGTGCTGTCCTTTGTGTGGAGGGGGATCAGATCAGGCGGGCGTCTTTGAGGACGTCGCTGATATAGGTGTTGTCGATTTTTTTGACGAATTTCTCCGCCAGTTTCCGTTCGACGAAGGGCATGTCCATTTCGTCGATCTTTTTCCGGTCGGACAGGTAGTAGACGGCCTGAGCCAGCATCCGCACATCGTAAGCGGAGGCGAACACTTCGGGCACGCCGCGTTCGATGTCCAGCAGCTGGTATACGGCTTCCATCGCTGTCCGGACGGAGTATTCGGTCGTGAAGACGGTGTCGCGTTCGGTTTCGGCGAAGTTGCCGATGAACGCCAGGTTCTTGGAGCCGTTCGGCACGACGAGCGGGCGGTCTCCGGATTTCCTCACCATGAAGTATGACGTGATGAACGGCATGTACGTCGGGATGACGATGCAGGATTCCTTGGCCATCCGGTCGATGTCGGTGAGGGGGACGCCGAGGTGGTACAGCAGCTCCTGGGCGATTTCCTCCCCGGTGCACTGTTCGATCGGCTTTTTGATGTAGTTCCCGGGCACATCGGACAGCAGGCCGTAGACCCATGTCAGGTTCTCGTCTGCCGGCTGCTCTTTGAAGTGCGGCTGGCGGTGGGTGGCGAAGCTCATCAGCCAGTTCGAGTCTTTGATGGTGATGATGCCGCCGCTGACGATCCGGCCGGTGTGCAGTTTGCGCTTGGTCAGGCCTTCGAGGTACGGAGCGATCTCCTCGTTTTTCCAGGTCACGGTCGCGGAGACGAACCAGCTGCGGTCCGGCAGGTTTTTATAGAAGACACCGGGGTTCCCGAACTCGGGCGATTGTGCGGCCAGGTTCTCCCACAGTGTCCAGCTGCCGCCGGGTTCGTGTGTGACCGGTGCCGGGGTATGGTGATCGCCTTCCGTCGTGCTCTCCGTGATGGAGCCGTTCGTGACGAAGACAAGATCCTCTTCCGTCAGATCGATTTCCTTGTCGGCTCCTTCCTGTGTCAGCAGGAGCTTGCGGGCGGTTTTCGTGCCGCCCTCGAAGTCGACGAGCACGTTCCGGACGGTCGTGTCATGCTCGAAACGGACCCCGTGCGATTTCAAGTAGGAAACGAGCGGCTTGACGAGTGATTCATATTGGTTGTAGCGCGTGAATTTCAGTGCCGTGAAGTCGGGCAGTCCTTTGATATGGTGGATGAAGCGCATGACGTAGCGACGCATTTCGATGGCAGAATGCCACTTTTCGAACGCGAACATTGAACACCAGTACAGCCAGAAATTCGACTCGAAAAACTCCTCGCCGAATACGTCGTCGATCTGCTTGCCTTCCAGTTCGTCTTCTGTCGTCATGAACAGTTCCACGAGTTCCTTCTGCGCTTTTTTCGTGAGGGTGAAATCCCCGTCATCCGCGACGCGTTCCCCCCGGTTATGGATCATCCGGCAGTTGGATGAATTCGGATCGTCGTGATCGAGCCAGTAGAATTCATCCAGAACCGAGGCGTTCTCCGTCTCAAGGGACGGAACCGAGCGGAACATGTCCCACAGGCACTCGAAATGTGCTTCCATCTCCCGGCCGCCCCGCACGACGAACCCGTCCCGCGACGCCACTTTCCCGTCCAGCGAACCGCCTGAAACCGGCAGCTCCTCCAGAATGTGAATCCGATCGCCGTCCACTTGCCCGTCACGGACGAGGAATGCTGCGGCTGACATGCCGGCCAGCCCGCCGCCGACGATATACGCAGAGACCCGGTCTGCGCCTTCCGGTTTTCGGGGACGTGCAAACGCTTCGTAGTTGCCATTCGTATACCTCATTGTAAAGCCCTCCATTTCATAGTGGAAGCGGAGAAGAAGTGTTCCTTTCCGCTTGTTACCTAGAATGGTAGGTGAAACGGTCCGGGAGTACAAACGAAGATCCGATTCTTTTTGACAAGTCACACGAATTGTCAAAAAACGTGCCGGAATTTATCGGAGAGCTGCCTTTTTCGAGAAGAAACGGATGTCCACCATGATCCGGTTCAGCTGTCCGGCGATGTCCTCCTCCGATTCCTTGAAGCCCGTCAGGATCCAATCGACCAATATCCCGCAGCACCCGTACGAGAAGAAGCGGGCGTAAAAGTTCTGGTCTTTCTGGCTGACTAAGCCCTGGTCATCCAGCTTTTCGAACAGTTTGTGGAACAGTTTCTCGGTGACGGACAGGAAGCAGGCGGCGATGATCGACTGGTCGGACGACGTCGTATGGTAGTAGAACCTGTCTTTTTCTTTGATGCCCTGCAGCATGTGCAGCACTTGCGTATTCCAATTGTCCAGGCTGATGTTGTGCATGAGGTATGTGAACACGTCCACTTGGTAGGTCCATTCGAGGAGCTCCTGCTTGTCGGCGAAATGGTAATAGAACGCCTGCCGCGTCAGGCCGCATTCCTCGGTCAGGTCCGTGATGCTCACCTTGTCGAAGCTCTTGCGCGAACAGTGTCTTATCAGCGCACGGGACAGGATGGTTTTCGTATGGAGGGAACTCGTCATTGGCATCTCAACTCGCTTCCGTGGAAAAGGTGGAAAAGCGGTGCCTGTGTGATACAAAAATCCGGAACAATTCTGAATCGTGTTTGAATTGCGTGACGCACAGGTACCGTTATTTGCTGGTACCGCTATTTGAATGAAAAAATCTGCAGCCGACAATCCGGCCGCAGATTTTCCGTAGTGCTGGATTCACTTGATCGATTTCAGCTGGCTGACGGTTTTGCCGGACGGATCGATCGTTTTCACCTGTCCGACATTCGGCACATAGTAGCTCTTGTAGCCGTTGGAACTTGTCACTTCGATACCGTTGGTGAACGTTTTGTACGGCGTGGTGACGGTCGTGTTCACTTTGGTGATCTTTTCATTGACGTTCTGATACGACTGCCACGTTTTGTTGAGGATGGCCGGGTATTGCAGGTCGATGGTGATGTCCGAGTACGGGAAGCCGGTGGCGAGGCTCGATCTGTTCTCGAACTGCATGTAATGGACGATGCTGCCGTCTTTCGTGCGTTTCGCTTCCCACATGAAGCCGAGCGGCATGCCGTTCATGGTGCCGGAGACGTATTTGTACGTGTGGACGACATCGCCGCCTTCCTCCGCATACGTGTACTGCTTCGTCATGTTGAGCGCGTAGCCGCCGGGCAGTGCGGCTTTCTGTTTGTAGACAGGACTCAGGCCGCGTGCAAGGAATGCGGAGAACTGGCCGCGGGTGATGGCGTCATGCGGTTTGAATGTGCCGTTCGCATAGCCGGTCGTGATCGATTCGGCCGCCAAGCCGAGTACAGGGTGGTACGCTTTCATGCCGGGTGTCACGTCACTGAACTTGTAGTGAGGCTGGAAGTTCAGGTCGAACGCGCGGGCGAGGATGATTGCCATGTCGCCGCGTGAGATCTGCTGGTTCGGGCGGAAGGTGCCGTCCGGATAGCCGGAGATGACGCCTTCACTGACGGCGCTTGCGATGTAGCCGCTTCCGGAATGGGATTTCGGGACGTCTTTGAATTTGGTGGCGCGTTTCGTGCCGTCCAATTCCATCATCCGGCCGATCATGATGGCTGCCTCACCGCGTGTCACGTTCTTCTGTGGTTTGAAGCTGCCGTCGTAATAGCCGCTGATGATTTCATTGTCGACCAGGAACTGGATCTCGCTGTAGAACGAGGTCGATTTGTTCACGTCCGTGAAGTCTGTCGCGGCGCTGGCGGCAGGGGTGATGATACCGAGGACGAGTGCAACGGACAACAGGAGCATGGTGATCTTCTTCATTCAAAAACCTCCTCTTAGTTTGTGGACCTAGTATAACAGATTGTCTGGAAGGTGAGTGGGAAATTGGAAGGTGTATTCCTAGGTAGGGTAGTGCTAGAGTGATATATAACCTAGAAAGGATGGGGGATAGTGTCTGAAATGTGTGGCGCATAGGCACGCGCTTTTCAGAAATAGACAGTTGGCCCTATGAGGATGGGGGTTTTAAAGCTGGCGGATAGGATACAGGAGCAGTAGAGAGACGAGATATTACTGACCTAGGAATTTAGAGATGGATATGTAATGCAGGGAGGAGAATCATTTTGAAGAGACTGTTCGGGCTCTTGGCACTGTCAGGGGTACTAATGGTATCGGCATGTGGAGATAAGGATAAGACTGCCAGTGACAGGGAAGCTGGTGACAATACGGCCGAGCCGAAAACGACTGCTCCGGAAAAAGAAGAGCGGCAGGAAATGTCGGTTCAGGAACTGACAGCGGAGGATGTCATCGCTGCGTTCAAGGAGGAAGGTCTGGAAGTCGGTGACGTGACAGATCTTGAGAAGAAAGAATTCGGGGATACACGCGAGGAGGGGAAGCGGATCCTGGTGCCGTCGCTCGGTGAGGACGCGGGTGGAAGGCTGTTCCGCTTTAAAGACAAAGATGGGTTGGACAAAGCAAAAGAATATTACGTGACGCTTGGTGAGTCCGGTCCGATGTTCTACTCCCACACGTACGAAAAGGGACTGTTCCTGCTGCAGATGAATGGCGACATGGAAGATGCGGAATTTGAGAGGTACGAGAAAGTGATGGACAGTGTGAGTGAATAAGATGGGGTTAGGAGACTGCAAGCCTTTTAATTTAAATGCCGATTCACTAATCATGAAAGTATTTAAGAGCCTGTGGATTTTAGGGGTGAGAATATGGATGAAAAAACTGGGGTAGAAATTACTGAAAACTTGGTGGACATAAAAGAAGGTGATTTCACTGCTTGTATTTTGAATGATTTGACAAAGCAAGGTTACGTTGGACAAGAATTGATGGATAAGTTAGCCGTTACCAAAAAGGATATCCGAAGGGTGCTGGATGAGATGAAGAAAGAGGCGATGGCTCAGCCGATCATTGATGGCAACCTTGACGAATATTTAGACGCATTAAATGACCCCGATGAATGAGTGCTGTCTTCTGAAAAAGGCTAGGACCTTCCGTAATGTCCGAGAGGGCAGGTGCCTATGCAGCAAACAACTTGGAAACGATTCTGAATCGTGTCTGAATTGTGTGACGCACAGGCACCCTTTTTTGAATGGTCGTTCGGATGCTGTATACTGGATATCACCATAGTGAGTACTGGAAAGGGGTTTGTCTGATGGCGCAATCATTGCAGGGGAAAGTGGCGTTCGTTACAGGAGGTGCGCGGGGCATCGGGAAGGCGACGGCGGTCGTGCTGGCGAAAGAGGGCGTCCATGTCGGACTGCTGGCGAGAACGGAGTCTGCGCTGAAGGAAGTGACGGCGGAAATTGAATCGCTCGGCGTGAAATCGGCCTATGCGGTGGCGGATGTCGCTTCGCAGGAAGAAGCGGAGAAAGCGGTTGCTGAGCTGACGGACAAGCTCGGCACGGCGGATATTCTAATCAATAACGCGGGTATTGCGTCGTTCGGCAAAGTCCTCGAGATGGACCCGGCGGAGTGGAAACGGATCTTGGATGTGAACGTGATGGGGACGTATTATGTGACACGCGCGGTACTGCCGCAGCTAGTCGAGAAGAACAGCGGGGATATTATCAATATCGCTTCGACGAGCGGGCTGAATGGTTCCGCGACGTCGAGTGCGTATAGCGCATCGAAGTTCGCAGTGATCGGATTCACCGAGTCGCTCGCACAGGAAGTCCGCCGGAATAACATCCGTGTGTCTTCATTGGCGCCGAGCACGGTGGCGACGGACCTCGCGATGGATCTGGATCTGATCAAGGAGAACGATGAGACGAAAACGATCCAGGCGGAGGACATCGCGGAAGTGATCGTCAGCCAGCTGAAGCTGAATCCGCGGGTTTATACGAAGTCTGCTTCGCTGATTGCGACGAATCCGTTTTGATCTAGGGGTAATCGGAAAAACTGGTGCCTGTGTGATACACAACTTCGACACGATTCAGAATCGTGTCTGAGTTGTGTGGCGCACAGGCACCTTTTTAATAGGTCACTTTGTCGACGATGGGGGCTTTCCAGTCGATGGTTCCGGGGGCTTCGGGTGTTTGGCCGGTCTGGATGCCGCATTTCTTGCCGTAGTCTTCCGGTGTCAGTTTGATCAGATTGTTGCCGGTGTGGGCCGGTTTGGATGATTGTGTCTGGTAATAGATCTTGCTGCTGCCGACCATTCCCAAGTCCCGGACGGAGAGCTCTTTGGCGCATACTTGCGAGTTATCCAGGCGCAGGATGTCTGCGTTCAACGAGTCGGTCGCCATGATGGAATTGTCCAGTTTCAGCGGCGTAGAGGATGAGATGCCACCGGCGGTGAGCAGGCTGTTCTCCAGATTTCCGCCGTTCGTGAGGGATAGCGCGCTGCTGATGGCGAGTTTCGTGTTGTCCAGTTTGAAGTACACATTGGCGGTATATCCGCCTTGGACGATCATATTGACGTGTTCGAAGTCCGTTCCATTGGTTGCGCTGACTTTTCCGCCGATCAGGATATCCGAGTTTTTGGACAGGAACGGGGTCGATGTGTGCGTCAGGCTTCCGCCGATTTTCACCAGTGAGTTGTAGATTTGGGAACCGTTTGCGGCTGCAGCGTCTCCGTGTATGTTGACACTCGAGCCTTCCGCGTAGAAGAGGCCGCCCCCGAAGTTCATCGTTTCACCGATTTCGATACGCGAGTTCGAAAAACGGGCACCTCCCGATTGGTACTTGGTTTTGACACGGAGATCGGTATTGTTGAAACTTGCTTCGTTGTTTGCTTGGTAGGTATTTGTACGGATGATCGAGTTTTCGACGTCCGATTTTTGGAAGGTGAGTTTCCCGGTGATGTCCATGTCCGTGTTGGATATCTTTGCCGTGCCTCCGCTATTGTTCAGTTCAGCTGCTTGGAGTTTCGATTTGTTTATAGTAATGGACTGATACGCCGTGATGGATCCGGCCACAGCCATCTTCGTATCTTCCAGCAGGAAGCTGGCCGGCGTGAAGTTGCCGCGGATATTCATGGATGAATTTTCAATGTGGACGTTTCCCCATGAGTTCACCGTGTTATCGATATAGACGCCTGATTTGTTGATCTTATAGTTTGCTTCGCTGATGCCCGACTGGCGGCAGTGCTGCTGGTTCTCGATCGAATTGCCGGCTGGCCGGCATTCTGCGGCAGGTCTGCTGATGGCAGCGGGAATGACAGGTTCAGCAGGGGGCTTGGGCGTTTTCAGCGTCGGCATCGTGACGAGGCTCCCGGTCCCGGCGCCGGGCTTCGGGGGAGTACCGCTGTCTGCTGTGAACACTTTCGGGAATGTGAAGCGCAGCTCGAACTGCAGGTCATTAGTTTTGTCCCCGCTGTCTGTCGGGTATTTGCCTCTGACAGTACCGTCGACGAGCAAGTAGACTGTCCCGTCTTGGTTCTCTTTTTTCACTGTCGCTGCCCTGAGCTTGTGGGTGTATTTGCTGAACAGTTCGGTTTCCTGGATGGCTTTCAAGCTGGCCGCTTTTGCTGTTAACGCTGTCTGGAAGTCAGTTACGATGGTGTCCTGGATGGCTTCATAGTTGACGGGCAGTTTGGCACTGATGTACTCGTTCACGAGCCGGTTGAACTTCGCTTCCAGCTGATCCTCGTTGTAAAGCTGCTTCAAGTTCCACGTATAGAAGTCCACGCCGGCTTCCGCAGAGACGACGACCAGGTTATCTTTATCCAGCGTCTGCTCTTGCATGGCATTGCTGAGCGCGCCGCGCATGAACACGGCAGTCAGGACGGTGATGAAGACAATAGCGAACAGCACG
Source organism: Sporosarcina sp. NCCP-2716 (assembly GCF_023707985.1). Taxonomy (GTDB): domain Bacteria; phylum Bacillota; class Bacilli; order Bacillales_A; family Planococcaceae; genus Sporosarcina. Next base: position 52,922 of record NZ_BRCF01000012.1, on the reverse strand, counting down.
ATTAGCAGCGCGTATCCCTGTTCGTTCCGGTTTCGGCTCATGACGTCAACTCCCTTCCTCATTTCGGTGCTTGCCGCTGTTCTGTCAGGTATCGGGTGATCGTGGTCGGTACGGTGACCGCCTTCTCCCGGCCGCCTTTTTTAACCGGGTCGATGACGGCGAAGTCGGGCAGCTCCAGGTTTTCTTGCTGCGGGCGATACGTCCGGTTGACATATGGGGACGTCCCGCTGTTTTCATACCGGTAATGGAACTGATCACTGACCACTTTGTTATAGGTATCCAAGTATTGACCGGCTTCGTTTTTGCATTCCGCAACACTGACTTCATCCCGTGAGATTGTCAGCTGGTAGCTCTCGCAATGGCGGTGCACTTGCTGCAGGTCGGCGATGATGTAATTCGCTTCCTGTTGCAGGCGCAGCGTGGACGTCTCGGAAATATTGAATTTCGTTGCGATCGAAATGACGGACCAGATGATCCCGGTCACTAATGAAACAAGCACAAGCACCGCCAGGACTTCCACTAACGTCATACCGTCTTCCTGTCTATGCATGGCCGTCCCCTCCCTACCTGATTTCCAAATATCCGAAAGACTCGCTCGTTACCTTTCCGTTTTCCTTTACCCGGATATGCATTCTGTGCAGCCTCGGCTCTTTTGCCGGGTCGCTGCATGTGTAGTTCGGCTTGCTTCCCGGTTGGGTGTCGTAGCAGTCGACTTCGACGATGTAATCCGCCTGGGAGAAGTCATATGTTTCGTAAGGCTCGGCAGTGGTGCTGTTTTTTAGTTTGCGCTCGGATGTCAGCAGGGAGGGAGACTCCTTCAGTTCAGCCAGTTCCTGCTTCGCTAGATTCATCGTCACCAGCTTGGACTCCGTCCGCTCGTTGAAATGGTTCATCTTAGGGAAGATGGTCATGAAACTTACGAAAATGATGCCGAGGATGACGAGTGCTGCCAAAATCTCGACCAGTGTCAGGCCCGCTTCATTTTTCATTGTCATGGACGCCCCCTCATTATTTTTCACGATATATTCCAGTATTCATCTTGCAATAATGTAAATTTGTTACTTTGTGTCTATTGGAAAATAAATTCAAGTAATTTAGGATGAGTAACTAAGCCTATTTTCTCACTAAACTAAACAGGAGTAAAGTATTCAATTACGAGGCAGGCGTAGTATTTTCATAGGTACACCATTTATTCGCTGAGCAAACCAAAAGAGACCGTCGCTGGACAGTCTCTTTTGAGGATCGGGTGCCTGGGGGATTGGGTACCTGTGTGTCACACAACTTGAACACGATTCTGAATCGTGTCTGAATTGTGTGGCGCACAGGTACCTTTTAACTCTCTGAGGATGCACTTCTCTTCAAGCGGCTATGCTACAATGGATGCAACAAATAGGCATCCCTTATATGGAATGCTGAAAGCAGGGGTTAACATGAGTGCGAAAAACAAGACGGTTGTCCGTTCGCTGGATATTTTGAACTTGTTTGTGGAGCATCCGGCATTGACGTTTCAGGAAATCATTGAACTGTCTGGGGTGCCGAAGTCTTCGGTCTATCGGATGTTGACTTCCCTGGAAGAAATGAAGTTCCTCGAAAAGGGGGCAGATACACGGTATCGGCTCGGCTTGTTGTTCCTGCAATATGGGAGCCTTGTGTCGAAACGGCTGGATCTCCGGCAGGTTGCGTATCCGATAATGGAGCGGCTGCATGCGGAGACGAAGGAAGCGATCAACTTGATTGTGCGGCAGGATGACGAGGCAATCTATGTGGAGAAAATCGATCGGTTCCAGAAAGTGCGTCTCTACACCGCAATTGGAAGAAGCAGCCCGCTGTATGCAGGTGCGTGCTCGCGCGTGATCCTTTCTCATCTGTCAGATGCGTTCATCACCGAGTATTTTGAACGGGAAGAGTTTCAGCAGTATGCAAACGGTACGATGACTGATCCGGCCCTTTTATGGAAGACGATTCAGGAAACGAGGGAGACGGGGTATACGCTCAGCCACTCAGAACTCGAAAACCACACGTCCGCCCTGGCGGCACCGATTTTCAATTTCAACGGAGACATCCTTGCTGGCATCAGTATTGCAGGTATAGAAGCAAACTACCAGCCCGAGCAAGTGGAACTGCTTATTCCTAAAGTGAAAGGGGCGGCTTTGGAGATATCCCGGCAGCTCGGTTATATGGAATGAATGAGCTCCCGTTTGATGCGATTCAACTGTCGAATCGCATCGAACGGGAGTTTTAGGTGTCCAGCATTTTTTGTTTAATTCCTATTTGAATTTCTTCGATCAGCTTTTCTTTACGAAGCAATTCGGCTTCTGCATCTTCCAGTGTCACTTCTATGAACTGGACAGAGTCACCGGGTTTGCATTGGGCCAGGCTTGATAGGTCAGCAGTGATGACTTGGCCGATTTTTGGGTAACCGCCCGTTGTCTGACGGTCTGCCATAAGTACGATCGGTTTCCCGTTCGGAGGAATCTGGATTGTTCCGTAGGTAACCCCTTCTGACAGCAGTTCAAGCTTTTCTTTCAGCTGCACGGGCGGCCCTTCCAGCCGGACACCCATCCGGTTGGACTGCGGTGTGAGCGTGTAGCTTTCTGTGATGAATGCTTTCCGGCTTTCTTCGGCGAATGCATCGTATTCCGAACCTCGGAGGAACCGAATGGTTTGGTTCTTGTGCAGCTTAATAAGAGAGGAAGCAGGTACAGACCAGGTTGCTGGTGTGCTACGGTGGATGATCCGATTGATCATCTCTTCAGTATCTGTCTGGCAGGATCCGGTGGAAACACAGTCGCCTTGTTGCAAGGGACGTCCTTCAAAGCCGCCAATGCCGGCTGCCATATACGTGCTCTTGCTTCCCATGACCACGGGTACATCCACTCCGCCAGCCAAAGCTAAATAGGCACGGCACCCCTCGATAGCAAAACCGCATGTTAGGATGTCCCCTTTTTTTACGGTGACCGGGCGCCACATAGCGATTGTCTCCTCATTCAATTTCGCCTGTAAGTCAGCACCAGTCAGGGAGATGACGGTATCTTTCTCGAACTCCAGTTTAGTACCGACTAATGTGATTTCCAGCACGGCTTCATCTTGCTGGTTCCCAACGAGCAAGTTTGCAATTCGAGTGGAATACGTATCCATGGCACCGCTTACAATGACGCCGAATTTTTGGGATCCATTTCTACCCAGATCCTGGACGGTTGTGAGGAGGCCGCCGTCGAGTACGAGGATAGTCATGATGTCACCTTCTTCAGCTGTTTATACTCGATTTCCGTCACGGGCCTGAATTTAACTCGATCGCCTGCCTGTAAGTAAGAAGGCGGTGAAAGTTCAGGGAGGAAGAGGGGTGTTGGCGTATGTCCTATAATCTGCCATCCACCCGGCGTTTTCAAAGGGTAGACACCAGTCTGCATTCCTGCAATGCCGACAGAGCCGGCCGGGATTGCCGTACGAGGCGTTTCTTTCCTTGGAGTCGCGATCTTCTCATCCATGCCGCCTAGGAACGGGAACCCGGGGGCGAAACCGATCATGTAGACGAGGTACTCTCCATTCGCATGAATGTCGATGACCTCCTCGATGGAGAGGCCGTTGTGTTGCGCGACGAATGCCAAGTCGGGTCCCGCATATCCGCCGTACAGAACGGGCAATTCGATGAGTCGTCCTTTGGCTGCGGCTGTCTCGTGTATCGTTTCTGAGATGCACTGTATGTATTTCGTCACCATTTCGAACGCAGTCGTCCCAAGAGTTGCTGATTGACTGCGGTACACCTCAAACGGTGAATAGTAGACGGTCAGTTTGTTGTAGGAAGGGACTGTTTCAATCATCCCGTCGAACGGCTGCTCTTCTAGGGCACGTGATAAGCCCTTCACTTTCTGATGCACCTCGGGATGAATGCCTTGACCGAGTGTGATGGTCACAGCGGAATCTCCGAGTGGCTGTATGGTCAGTAGAGTGTGTTGAGTCATAGGTTTCCCTCCTCAAGTTCCTAAATGCGGAACCAACTATTTGCATTGCGAAACTACTTCCCATTATAGATTGCTGTTGTGAAAATACAAGGTTCTACGCGACACTTGTTCAAATAATTTACGTTTTCAGAATACATGGTATTCATAATGGTTGGTTTGTGCTAAACTATGATTCAAGTTCAGAACTTCGGTTCCGAAATGCGGAACAATCTTGTTTGTAACCGCTTACTTATTCCTATAACTATCGGAGGGACAGCAGATGAAGAGAGTGGATTTGAATAGTGACCTAGGGGAGAGCTTCGGACGGTACACACTCGGGGAGCAGGCGGAAATCCTGAAATATGTCACGTCGGCTAATGTGGCGTGCGGGTTCCATGCGGGAGACCCGTCCGTCATGCGGGAGACGGTGGAACTGGCGATTGAAAATGGAGTTCGTATCGGTGCTCATCCAGGGCTGCCGGATCTGGTCGGGTTTGGCCGGCGGAACTTGGCAATCACGCCGCAGGAAGGATATGACATGGTCGTATACCAGATAGGAGCATTGCAGGCGTTTTTATCGGTCTGCGGAGAAACGATGCAGCACGTGAAGCCGCATGGCGCGCTTTATCAGATGGCGTCCAAGGATCCGGAACTCGCCCGGGCGGTTGCCCAGGCGGTTTATGATGTCTCGCCAAAGTTGATCCTCTTCGGACTGGCGGGAAGTGAGCTGACGAAGGCGGGAGAAGAAATTGGGCTGCAAGTCGCACATGAAGTGTTCGCCGACCGGACATATCAGTCAGATGGTTCGCTGACGCCTCGTTCACAGCCGGATGCCCTGCTGGTCGATCGGGTGAAGGCTGCCGATCAAGTCGTACGGATGGTGAGTGACGGCATGGTCATGTCACAGCAGCAGACGGACGTGCCGCTGCGGGCGGATACTGTGTGTCTGCATGGAGACGGAGAGCATGCGGTGGAGTTTGCTGAATACATAGCAGGCCGATTGAATGAAGAGTCTATTACGATTGCACCTTTCATTGACAGGGAGGCAGCGAAATGAGTAATAACAAGTTGAACGTAAATCAGAATCCAGCGACAGTTACGCGGGGTGTCCTGTTGGGCGCTGCGTTCCTCATGGCGACGTCATCTGTCGGTCCAGGTTTCCTAACACAGACGACCGTTTTCACGGAACAACTTGCTGCAAGTTTCGCTTTTGTTATACTGATTTCTCTGTTGTTGGACGTTTTCGCCCAGATGAACGTCTGGCGTGTCATCGCTGTATCCGGACTGCGCGGACAGGAAATTGCGAATAAAGTTATGCCAGGACTCGGTGTCGTCCTCGCAGTTCTGATCGTGGCAGGAGGCCTCGCGTTCAATATCGGGAACGTCGCTGGAGCGGGTCTTGGTTTGAATGCAATGATCGGAATTGATCCGGTTTTTGGCGCTGTCATCAGTGCGCTTTTCGCCATTATCATTTTTGTAGTTAAAGAAGCTGGTAAGGTAATGGATCGTATCGTGGCTGTGGCGGGTTTGCTGATGATTGTCATGATTGCATTCGTGGCTTTCAAGACGTCTCCGCCGATTGGTGAAGCACTCGTGAATACGGTGGCACCCAGTCAAATCAGTTTCTTTGCAATTGTCACATTGGTCGGAGGAACTGTAGGCGGATACATTACCTTTGCGGGTGGACACAGGCTGCTGGACGCTGGCGTAAAAGGAATCGACTCAATTCCGTATGTGACTAAAAGTTCGGTTATAGGTATTGCTGTGACGGGAATTATACGTGTGGCTCTGTTTCTGGCGGTTCTCGGTGTTGTCTCAAAAGGTCTTGCTATTGATCCGGCGAATCCTCCGGCATCCGTATTCCAACTCGGAGCGGGAGAGCTCGGACTACGTATGTTTGGTGTGGTCATGTGGATTGCAGCGATTACGTCGGTAGTCGGAGCGGCCTATACATCTGTGTCGTTCATCCGATCGTTCAGTCCTGTCATCGAAAAATACCATAACTGGATCATCATTCTGTTCATCGTCGTATCGACTGCGACGTTTGCGTTTGTCGGACGACCAGTCAACATATTGATCATCGTAGGTGCATTGAATGCATTGATCCTTCCGCTTGCGCTTGGAACACTGCTGATTGCAGCTTATAAGAAAAACATTGTAGGCAGCGAATACAAGCATCCGTTATGGCTGACCATTGGCGGCGTGATTGTTGTCATCGTTATGGCGATTCTTGGTGTGAAAACGTTGATCGAACAAATTCCTTTGTTGTTTTAGTTAATCGGGTGCCTTCCCGGACATCGGTCATTGTTATGACTGTTGTCCGGGGAGGTTTTTAATATACTTTGCACGCCAAATGGCCTTGTTGGATAAAGTAGCAATTTATACGCATTTTTTACGGATGTCTGATCTGAGCTTGTCAAATATCTTTCAGTCTAGTATCTTTCTAAATGCGAACGATATAAATATTTATTTAACAATCGTTCGTGTATTTTTATTGGGAAAGATAAAGGAGATGATCGGATGTTAAGTAGAATGAAGGTATTGGCGAACGTTGTGTTGGTATTCGTTTTGCTCGTGGGCTGTTCGGCGAAGGCGGATGAACCGGTCGCTGGAGAGAAGGGGGCGGCTGCAAAAATAGAACCGCCGATTGCGGTACAGGGTGCGATGGACGTGGAAGTTTCGGAGTTTTTGAAGGCGATGGGTGAGTATAAGGAAGAGAAGCACGGCAATTATTCGTTTTACATAGGAGAGATTGAAGGGATTCCGATTGTCGTTTCCCGGACGGAAGTTGGAATGGTGAATGCGGCGGCATCGACGACTCTTTTGATTGAGAACTATCATCCGAAAGCGGTTATTAACCAAGGGACTGCCGGTGGGCATGATCCGGATATCCATGTGTTCGATACGGTGATCGGGACGGAAGTCGTGAATATTGGCAGTTTCCGTTCGGAGCATCTGGATGACGGGCAGGGAATGGCGCCTGAGAAGTGGATTCACATGTCGACGAAGTTACGGGAGAAGGATGGAGAGGCGAAGGAGTACACGACGCTGCCGAGTGACCCTGAACTCATTGAGGCTGCTAAACGTGCAGCCGGCGAGTATGAGCATGGAAATGTCGTGGAAGGCGTGATTGGAAGTGCGGATTGGTGGAATCGGGAGATCGACCGCATCCAGTGGTTCCATGAGAATTTCAGGACGAGTGGGGAGGAGATGGAGGCGTTCGCGGTTGCCCAGGTTACGCACTTAATGGATGTTCCTTATCTTTCTCTCCGGACCATTTCGAATTCTGAAGTGACGGATGACGACATTGAGGACTTGGAAACTGCCGGGAAGTACGGGGCGGAGTTTACGATCGATGTTGTGAAGGAAATGGCGAAGTGACGGTGTGAGGCAGAATATTTGATTGAATAGAGGGACTGCACGGAAGCGGAGGGGGGGAACCTATCCGCTGCGTGCGGTCTTTTGATTGTGTGGGTGCCTGTGTGTGACGCAATTTGGAAACGATTCTGAATGGTGTCTGAATTGTGTGGCGCACAGGCACCGGTTTTTGGGGTATACTGGAGGATATGAGATGAGTTTGGGTGTGCAGGTGAAGGAGGTAGGTGGAAGTGGTTACCTTTTTGCGGAAGGTGTTCGGGCGCCGGTCAGAACCGGTTCCGGAACGGCGTGATGATGTGCAGGAGCGGAATTTCGAAGGGCTGCTGGAGAATTCGAAGGATGTCATCTATCATTTCCAAATCGAGCCGGAGTGGAAGTTCATCTATTTGAGTCCGGCGATGGATCTGTATTTGGGTGAGGGGACGGTGGAGGCGGCGCTGAGCGATCCGTCGGTTCCGTTCGAGCTTGTGCATCCTGATGACCTGGAGGAAATGATGCGGAAAGTGAATGACGGCATCGATTATGGCGAGATGATCATCCAGCGTTGGCGCGACCGGGACGGCAATTACCACTGGTTCGAAGAGCGGATGACGCCGATCTACGAGGACGGTCGCATGGTGGCGCTGCAGGGAGTGACGCGCAATATCGATGAGCGGATGGAACGGCAGCGGCAGCTCGAGTATCAGGCGAACTATGATTCGCTGACAGGTGTGCACAACCGGACCTATTTCGATTCGTTGTTCCGGCGGTATGATCAGAAGATCGATACGGAAGCGGGACTCATCCTCTGTGATGTCGATAAGCTGAAGCAGCTGAACGACTTGCTCGGTCATGTTGCGGGGGATGATCTGCTGAAACGGACAGCCCGTTTCCTGGAGGAGACGGTGGACGGCGGTGCGGAGATCGCGCGGATCGGCGGGGATGAGTTCACCCTCCTGCTGACGGGAGATGGCGCACGGCAGCGTACGTCGCAGCTGGCGGACAGGCTCGGGGAGGCTCTCGATGCGTACAACGGGATGCAACGGGGACAGAAGATCCATATGTCCCTCGGGGTGGCGGGTGTCGCGAGTTCGGCGGGAATGATGGCGGAGCTGTTCCGTGAGGCGGATGATGATATGTACCGGAATAAGTTCGGCAAACGGCTCGCTGCCGGAAAATGAACGGTGCCTGTGCATCACACAACTTGGAAACGATTCTGAATCGTGTCTGAATTGTGTGACGCACAGGCACCTTTTTTGATCAGCTGTGCAGTTCTTGGGCGAATTTTTTTGTGATGTCGCGCGGGCGGGTGATGGCACCGCCGACGACGGCTGCGTATGCGCCGAGGTCGAATGCTTGTTTGAGCATAGCGGGCGTTTCAATGTTGCCTTCTGCGATGACGGGGACGCGCACTGAACGGATCACTTCTTTCAGGAACGCGAAGTCGTCGTGGTACAGTTTGCGGCCTGCGGTGTCGGCGGTGTAGCCGTGCAGGGTGGTGCCGATGTAATCAAATCCGAGCTGTTCGGCGCGGACGGCTTCCTCGGCTGTTGCAATGTCGGCCATCAGTTCGATGCCGGGGGACCCGGTGCGGACGAAGGCGACCAGTTCCTCGAGCGTTTCGGCGGGACGGGCAGCGAGTGTGGCGTCCATCGCGATGACGTCGCAGCCGCATTCGAGAAGTTCCGTGACTTCTTTGCGGGTCGGGGTGATGTAGACGTCCGAGCCCGCGTAGTCGCGTTTGACGATGCCGATGATGGGCAGGTCGACTTCCTGCCGGATGGCGCGGATGTCGTCAGCGGTGTTGGCGCGGATGCCCTTAGCACCGCCCTGTGCGGCAGCGAGGGCCATTTTACTCATGATGAAGGACGAGTGCAGCGGTTCGTCTTCGAGCGCCTGGCAGGAGACGATCAAATCGGATGGCAGTTTCAATGAAGTATTTTTCATCGTTCCAGCTCCTCTTCCACTTCGTTTTTAATGATCGAGACTTGCGGTCCGTAGACGACCTGGACGCCGGTTCCGTTCATGATGACGCCTTTGCTGCCGGTCGGCTTGAAGGCGTCCTGGTCGACGAGCGCAGGGTCTTTGACGGTGACCCGCAGCCGCGTAGCACAGTTGTCGAGGTCGAGGATGTTGCCGCTGCCGCCGAATGCATCGATGATCTGGTGCGGACGGCTGCCCTGCGGATCGATGGAAGGTGCCGTGTCGCCGGCTTCAACCAGTTTTTCATCTTCCCGGCCGGGGGTTTTGAAGTTGAACTTCCGGATGAGGAATTTGAAGACGAAATAGTACAGGAAGAACCAGACGATGCCGATCGGGATGACGAACATCCAGTTGGTCTTCGCTTCGCCCTGCAGCACCCCGAAGAGGATGAAGTCGATGAAGCCGCCGGAGAATGTCTGGCCGATCGTGATGTTGAAGATGTCCGCCATCATGAACGCGAGTCCGTCGAAGATAGCGTGGATCAGGTACAGGACCGGTGCGACGAACAGGAACGAGAACTCGAGTGGCTCGGTGATGCCTGTCAGGAAGGACGTCAGCGCTGCGGACAGCATGAGCCCGCCGACGACCTTTTTGTGCTCAGGCTTCGCAGTATGGTAAATCGCAAGCGCAGCCCCGAGAAGACCGAACATCATCGTGATGAACCGTCCGGACATGAAGCGGGACGTGCCTTCGAAGTACCGGGTCGTAGACGGATCGCTCAGCTGTGCGAAGAAAATGTTCTGCGTTCCCTGTACGAGGCGTCCGCCGACTTCGAGTGAGCCGCCGAGACCTGTCTGCCAGAACGGCAGGTAGAAGATATGGTGCAGTCCGAATGGTCCGAGCATCCGCAGTATGAATCCGTACAGGAACGTGCCGATGACGCCTGTCGCGTTCACGAGGCTGCCGGCTTCTGCGATCATATTCTGGAACAGCGGCCAGACGACGTACATGATTGCGCCGAGGATGATGGATGAAAATGCTGTGATGATCGGGATGAAGCGCGAGCCGCCGAAGAAGCCGAGATACTGCGGCAATTCGATCTTGTTGAACCGGTTGTGCAGGAGTCCTGCCATGATGCCGACGAGGATCCCGCCGAAGACGCCCATTTCGAGCGTCTGGATGCCGAGGGCGGTCCCTTGGCCGACGGCGGACAGGTTATCTTCCGCAAGCGTGCCGGAGATGACGAGGATGGCGTTGATGGTCGCGTTCATGACCAAGTAGCCGACGAGTGCAGCGAGTGCGGCCGTCCCTTTGTCGGCACGGGCGAGCCCGATGGCGATTCCGACGGCGAAGATGACGGGCAGGTTCGCGAAGACGATGCTGCCCGCGCTGCTCATGATTGTGAAGATCGCCTGCAGCAGCGTCTGATCCAGAAACGGGTACGAGAGGATTGTATTCGGATTGGACAGCGCGCCGCCGATGCCGAGGAGAAGACCGGCAGCAGGCAGGATCGCGATGGGCAGCATGAACGATTTGCCGAATTGCTGCGCCTTGCCGAAAAGGTTTTTCATTTTCATTCACCATCCTGAAAAAGTTTTTTAAATAATATCAAACTATTTGCAACTTGTCAACAAGCCGGTGATGCCCGAACAGGCGGCCGTCTCTGTGCTATCATGGAAAAAACGGTATTACGATAGAGGGGATCTCACATGGACTTTAAAAACCGGCTGCAGAAGTACAGTGCAGCCTTTACGGACAATGACCGGAAGATTGCGGGCTATCTGCTGGAGGACAAGCAGGTCGCGCAGAAATCCATCACCGACCTCGCGGGGGAGATCGACGTGTCCCCGTCGAGCATCACCCGGTTCTGCAAGCGGATGCAGTTCGACAGCTTCCAGCAGCTGAAGTATGCCCTGATGGATGCCTCCGCAGACCGGCGGATGAACGACGGGGAGATCATGCACGTGACGGACCTGTACGAATCGATCATCCATTCGACGCAGCAGTTCCTCGAGATTGGGCAAATTAGCCGCATCGCCGAACAGCTGCGGCTTGCACGGCGGGTATTGTTTTGCGGTGTCGGGAACTCTGGACTGATCGCGCGGGAGTTCAACAGCCGCGTGGAACGGATGGGCATGGACTCAGCCGCTGTGACGGACGCACATACGATGGTCATGCGCAGTGCGCTGCTGAGTGAAGCGGACGTCCTGATGTGCTTTTCATACACGGGCAAAACGCAGAGCGTCCTCTCGGCGGCGCGGCAGGCGAAAGAGAACGGCGCCCGTCTGATCGTCGTCACGACTAGCGGTGCCGAGGAATTGACCGATCTCGCCGATGACATCGTCTTCGTCGCGGATCATGCGCTCGCGGAAGATGAAAAGTTCATCAACACCCAGCTCTCGAGCCTGTTCTTCCTCGACGTGCTCACCTACCGGCTGCTCGAGAACCCCGAACTACGCGCCAACCGTGCGAAAACACTCGCCGCCCTCAAACGGTTCGGCTGACTTTTGCGATGGAGGGTGCCTGTGCGTCACACAACTTGGAAACGATTCTGAATCGTGTCTGAATTGTGTGACGCACAGGTACCTTCTTTTTTTCTTTGCTTCATTCTGTGATAAAATGAGAATATATGTTTCGGTTCGGAAAAGGGGGCAGGCGGGATGGCGGTGATTGGGGTTTCGAAGGTTGGCGAGGCGGATTTCAAGTCGGTCGGTGCGGCGGTTGAGGCGGCGCGGCCGGGTGATGTGGTGGAGATTGCAGAAGGGGTTTATGCGGAGCCGTTTGTTGTCGATAAACCGCTGACGCTCACCGGATTGAAGAAGAAAGCGGGTGCTGTCCGGCTGACGGGCGCAGTGCGTGTGGCGGCAGACGGGGATGTGGTGTTCGACGGACTGACGTTCAGCGGCGGCGTTGATTCCGAAATGTGCGGGCTCCTTGTGGAAACGGGCAGGGTCGAGTTGAAAGAATGCCTGTTTACGGAGATCCAGGGGTGTGCCCTCCAGGTGGCGGCGCAAGCGAAGGTGTCTGCGAAACGGACGGTGTTCCGCAAGAACCTCGCGGGTATTTCCACTGCCGGGCGGCTTGTAATGTTCGGCTGCATCGTTGAAGAGACGGTGGAGTTGGCGCAGCTGACGGTCCATGACGGCGGTCACGCGGTACTGACGGAGTGCGGTGTGCTCGGCGGGCAAGCTGAAGGGATTGTCGTAACGGGCGGCAGCCGGGCGGTGCTGACGAAGAGTTCGCTGATCGGCAGCGCCGGTGTGCAGCTGCGTGCAGAGCAGGACAGTATGGTCGACGCGGATTCCGTGACGGTCTGGAACGGCGGCGGTGCCGGGGTTTCATTTGACGCGTCCAAAGGTGTGTTGAAGGATTGTGCGTTCAAGGCGCAGTCCGGTGCGCATGTACAAGCGGTGAACGGGTCGGATGTTGAGATGGCGTCGTGTACGCTTGAGGACGGTGCGGCGGTAGGGGTGATGGCGGCCGGATCTTCGGTGTCCGTCGTGGAAACACTGATCAGCCGGCAGGCGGGGGACCAGCTCGTGTGTACGGAGCGGAGTACTGTGTCGCTGCAGGAGTCGCGGATTTTATCGGGCGGAGCAGCGGGCTTCGTCTGTTCCGGATCGTCGTGCACGGTGCTCGGATCGACGTTCGAATACAACCGGGAGACGCAGCTGTCGGCGCTCGACGGGAGTGTGCTGACGGTGCTCGACTGCGGGATTTCGCGCGGGAAGGATCGCGGCATCAGCGCGTCGGGCAGCCGGCTTCGGGTGTCCGAAACGGCAGTCAGCCATCATCCGCGGACGCAGATAACGGGTACGGATGAGTCGGAGATCACGCTGTCAGCGACGATTGTCAAGGATGGCGGGACGACGGGTGTGCTGATGAAACATTCGGTGCTGCAGGCGGCGAACTGCACGGTTTCGGGCCACAAAGGGACGAACGTCTTGCTCGGGGTGTCGGCGAAAGCGGACATCGAGGATTGCCGGATCTCGCACGGCGGCAAGAACGGCGTGCTCGCAGGGCAGTCGGGGGTCGTTTCCATGGAACGGACGGTGCTGTTCCGGCATGACCGGACGCAAGTGGAGGCGGATGGGTCCGCTGAGCTGTCGCTGTCAGAGTGCGAAATCTATGACGGCAGCGCGGCCGGACTGAAGCTGCGTCGCGTGGGGCAGGCAGCTGTCACGGACAGCCGGTTGCACGGGCATCGCGGCGATCAGATCGTGCTGCTTGAGTGTCCGTCGGTTTCGTTCAAATCCGTGCAGGTGCTTGACGGGATGAAAGCAGGGCTGCGGCTTGAGAAGGCGGCGCCTGTGATGGAGGAATGCCGCTTCGCGAAAAATGCGGGCGGTGATCTGGTGCGGACGGATGACAGCGAGCCGGTGCTGATCAATACGTCATTAGCGGAGGTCCGGGGAGCCGCGACGGTTCCGGGTGAGCGGAGTTTATCCGGAGCAGTAGGCACTGGGGAAGCGTTCGAAAATCCGGAGATGTTGACGCTTCTGATGGAAGAGTTGGACAGCTACGTCGGGCTCGGAGGCGTGAAGGACAAGCTGACGCGCATGATGAACCTCCTGGAAGTGAACCGGTTCAAAACGGAACGGGGCTTGCAGGCAGGGCCGGTGACTGCGCCGCACATGGTGTTCGAGGGGAATCCGGGCACTGGGAAGACGACCGTCGCGCGGCTTATGGGCGCGTTCTTCAAGTGGGTCGGCCTGCTGGAGAAAGGCCATCTTGTCGAAGTGAAGCGGGAGGATCTCGTCGGGACGCACGTCGGGAGTTCCGAGGAATTGACGAAGGCGAAAATCGACGAAGCGATGGGCGGCGTGCTGTTCATCGACGAGGCGTATTCGCTCACTTCCGGGAAAAATGCGAGCAACGATTACGGGATGAAAGTCATCGACACGCTCGTGCCGGCGATGGAGAATCACCGGGGCAAATTTGTCGTGATCGCTGCCGGCTACCCCGAGGACATGGACCGGTTCCTCGCGGCGAATCCGGGGATGCGCGACCGGTTCACGGAGACGATCCAGTTCCGAGACTATACGCCGGATGAACTGATGCGGATCTTCATCGACCTATGCGAGGGGAGCTACGCGCTGACAGGGGCGGCAAAACAGGCGGTGCTGCATGAAATCACGGCACGGTACAGGACACGCGGTTCATCGTTCGGCAACGCCAGAATGGTGCGGACGCTGTTCGGGCGGATCACCGAGCAGCAGTCGGTGCGGATTGCCGGACTTCCGCGGGAACTGTGGACGGAGGCGGTGTTGACGACGCTCGAAGCGGAGGATGTGGAACGGGCGGTGGCCGACCGGACGGCGGTGCGCTATGACGTGCCGATCGACGAGGAGCTGCTCGCACGCAAGGTGGCGGAACTGGAGCGGCTCATCGGACTTGGCGGCGTGAAGGCGGAAATCGGAGAGATGATCGAGCTCACGCGGTATTACAAGCAGCAGGACGTCCCGGCGGAGAAGCTTGTGAACCACACGCTGCTGATCGGAAAGCCCGGGACCGGGAAAACGGCTGTCGCCCGGATCCTCGCCGGCATTTACGAGGCGCTCGGCCTGCTGGAGCGCGGCGAACTCGTCGAAGTCGACCGGAGCGACCTGGTCGGGACGCACATCGGCGAAACGGAGAAGCGCACCGCAGAGCAGATCGAACGGGCGATGGGCAGTGCGCTGTTCATCGACGAAGCGTATACGCTTGCAGCTGGCGGCGACAATGATTACGGCAAGAAGGCGATCGACGTCCTGCTGAAGCAGATGTCCGACCGCCAAGGGGAATTCCTGGTGCTCGCGGCGGGCTATGAAAAGGAGATGATCGGCTTCCTCGACAGCAACCCCGGTCTGCGCCGCCGGTTCGGGGTGACCTTGCACCTGGACGACTACACGCCGGAGGAGCTCCTGGACATTACGGAGCTGTATAGCAGCGGCTACCGGATGACGGATGAGGCGAAGGGGACGCTGTTCCGGCATTATCGCGATCTGTATGACAGGCGGGATGAAACGTTCGGCAACGCGGGGCTCGCAAAGAAGATCGCCAGTGAAATGACGCGGAAAGTCGACTACCGTCTGGCGGTCGCAAGCCGCGATCCGCAGCACGGGCTGCTGGATAAGGTGATCACAGTGGAGGATGTCGTCTTGTTGGAAAGCTGAGACAGAACACTGACATCTAGAAATTTTTTCAATTTGACCCCCCTCAGCGGGATCGGTTTGTAGTATTATGAACTCAGAGTGAGTGCCTGAATAGCGGGTGCCTGTGTGATACACAATTCGATGACTATTCTGAATTGTTTCCACGGGGCGAACTTAATGCTTACACTCATAAAAAGGGGATTCATGACTTGGAAACGGTTATCGATCTACATGTTTCATTTATGGAACGTTTGGTTGAGGAACAGTTTGTCATAGGAGAATTGGAACGGGAAGGGATTTCAATCCTGCCCGGCTTTACGGAACAAGTGGAATTGGTGCGTGCCTATTATCGGAAATACTATTTTAAGAACAAGCAACGTCTTGTCTTTTGCGGAATCAACCCGGGGCAGTTCGGGGCGGGCAGGACGGGGGTGCCGTTCATCGACTTTGATGGAATCGAGAAGCTGATGCCCGGGCGGGGCGGGGATGAGCAGGAGCGAAGTGCACAATATATGCTGTCAATCATGGAAGAATACGAAACGGGAGCATTCCAAGATTCCGTGTATTTGACGAATCTGTCGTGGTACGGGTTCGTGCGCAGGGGCAGGAACTTGAACTATTACAGCCTGCCGCGTCATGTGCGACATTATTTCACGAACATGTTTGTCGAAGAGATGAAAATCGTCCAGCCGTCCTATATCGTTCCGTTGAGTGAAGAAGTGGGACGGGAACTCCGGCTCATGAAAGCGAATGGTCAGCTGGACTTTCCAATCGCCGAGCGGCTTCCTCATCCGCTGCACTGCTCGTTTCCGTCCAATGTCGAGAAATCGCGGGACCGGTACCATTCATGCATCGAGAAGCTGACGGGGTTGCGGCGAAAGAACAGTGTGCCTGTGGCTCGGAAAGCGGCAACCGCCCCGTTGAACCCGACACGGTTCAAGGGGAAGGTGAAGCTTCAGCGGAAGCCGGTGTTCGTGAAGCAGTGAACGGGCGCAGCGCTGGATTCGGTTTTTTCATTCATTTATCGAGCTTCACCTTGGGGAGGGGGATTTCCAAGGCGATGTTTTTGAATAGGTGTGAATAGGTGCCTGTGTGCCACACAACTTGAACACTATTTTGAATCGTGTCTGAATTGTGTGACGCACAGGCACCTTTTTACCTTTTTACTGACTAGTCGAGAGAGGAGAGGTTTCAAATGCCTAAGATCGGCAAACTCGTTTCCCACTTGCCATACTTTGAGAGCGTGGAAGGCAGGGGCACTGCAAGTATGGTGAAGGAGGCCAACCTGTTTTACGTGGACTATGAGGAAGGGCTGAGATCTTTTGTTGCCGATTTCCACGACAGCGGTATAGCGGACACGTCTTATACCGAGACGCTCGCAAACGCGGGGATCCGATCGAGTGATGAAATGGCGTCGGCAATCCCGGCGGCTGATGAGGCTGTTCTGAGAGCGATGCTGACTCAGATGGTGCGGGAAGAACGCTTTTCATCCGGGGCGCTCGCCAGGTATGCGAATGATGGTGTGATTGCCGAAGTGCTGCGGAGGTTGTCTGAATAACCCTTTTGGCGGTGCCTGTGTGTCACACAAATTGGAAACGATTCTGAATCGTGTCTGAATTGTGTGACGCACAGGCACCATTTTTTTCATTTTCCTCTTGCTATCTATCAGGTTCTGTCGTTTAATTATCTAGTCATAAAAAACAGAAAAGGACTGTGATATATGAAGAAACTTGTGAAGTGTGCGGCGCTGCCGTTGCTGGTGGGGCTGTCGCTTGCGGCGTGTACGCCGAAGGAAGATGTGGCTGTGAAGAAGGAAGAGAAAGTGGAGGAAGTCAAAACAGTTCCGCTGGCGGATGTGAAGGAGCAGTATCTGTCCGCAGTGGACGTGTCATATGCGTTCGAGTTTGCGAAGGATCTGGAAGAGTTCAAGACGAATGACAAGCTCGGGTACCGGACGGCCGGTTCGGAAGCGGAACGGAAGACGGGCGAGAAGATCGGCGAAGAGATGAAGGCGATCGGGCTTGCAGAGGTGACGAAGGATGAGTTTGCGGTCGACAGCTGGGAATTCGAGAAGGCGGAGCTGACGTTCACGGATGAATCCGGCAGCGCGCATACCGCAGTTCTCGGCGGCTATCAGACGAACTTCAATACGGACGGCGAGAAGGAATATGAGGTCGTCTATGCCGGGAAAGGGACGGCGAAGGACTTGCAAGGCGTCGATGTGGAGGGCAAGCTCGTGCTGATCGACATTAATCAGCGGGAGGAATGGTGGATCAATTATCCGGCGTACCAGGCGCACGTGAAAGGCGCGGCTGCGGTGATTGCGGTGCAGGAGGCGGGCTACGCGGAGGTCGATTCCGACGCGCTGAATGCGCAGGATATTTGCGGACCGGACGATGCACCGGCGTTTTCGATGTCGCAGACTGATGCGGGCGGCTTGAAAAAGGCGCTTGAAGCAGGCGGCGGCAAGCCGATGATGGTGAAGCTGGACGCGAAATCGACCGTCAAAATGGATGGGAAAACGTATAACTACTATGGAAAGATCATCGGGAAGGACCCCGATTCCTACATCATCCTGTCGGCGCACTATGACTCGTATTTCGCCGGGTTCCAGGACGACAATGCAGCGATCGGACTGATGATGGGTGTGGCGAAAGGGTTGATCGACAGCGGGTACCAGCCGGAGAAGACGATCATCTTCAACGCGCTGGCGGCGGAAGAGTGGGGCGTGTCGAACACCCGCTACGACTGGTCGACGGGCGCTTATAACCAGATTTTCAACATCCATCCGGAGTGGGTCGGCAAGGCGTTTGCCAATATGAACTTCGAACTGCCGGCGTTCGAGCATACGACGCAGGACGAAATCCGCTCGGTGTATGAGCTGAACAACTACTTGACGGCGTTCGCCGAAGATGTGCCGAAGCTGTCGGACGTGTACAAGGACGGCATCTCGGTCGTTTCTCCGCTGCGCACCTGGTCGGACGACTTTTCGTTCGGGATTGCGGGGGTTCCGGCGCTTCGGAATGACTTCCAGGACAGTGAGTTCATGCACTCCCACTACCACTCGCAGTTCGACAATGACGACGCGTACAATCAGGAGGCGCTGAAGTTCCACTTGAACCTCTACGGCCTGCTCGCGATGCATTACGACGAGACGGCGGTCGTGCCGCTCGACTTCACGACGCGGCTTGCGGCGATGAAAAAGAGCGTCGATACGGATGTATTTAAAGAGAGCGGCGTCGAGACACAAGGGTTGATTGATCAAATCGATGCGGTTTCGTCGGCGGCGAAACAAGTGAACGAGAAAGTCGCCGATGTGAATGAACAGTATTCGGCTGCGCTTGAAAAAGGCGACACAGCAGCGGCGAAGAAGCTGTATGATGAAAGCCGCGAACTGAACAGCGGACTGCTGACTGCGTACAAATACGCTGAAGATCAGTTCGTGCGCCTGACATGGGAGGACGAGCCGATCTTCCCGCATGAGCATGCGCAGAACAACGTCAAGAACTTGGCGGCATCTGTCGCGGCGCTTGAAAAAGGCGACTTGGCTGCACCATTGGACGAGTATTTGTATGCCGTGGACAATAACTGGTACGCGTATGATTTCGATAAGGAAGTGTACGAGTACTTCACGGATTATGTGATGAAAGCTCCGAAAGAGAAGACGATGTGGGGAACCGGCCGTATCGTCGGTCACGAGGATCTGTACGACACGATCCACTCCCTGCAGGCGAAGAGGGACCGAGCGGATGCTGACGTCACTGCCGAAACGGCTGCGCTTAACGGCGCACTCGACCGGCAGAAAGCACTGCTGAAACGCACTATGACGGACGAAACCGCCAGCGTGAAAAAGCTCGGCGAGATGCTGGATGAATTGAAATAATGTTGGTAGGCCCCTGGCGATAATGCTGGGGGCTTTTTATATTTTTTGCGGTACCTGTGCGTCACACAATTCAGACACGATTCGGAATTGTGTTCAAGTTGTGTGACGCACAGGTACCAATCCACGAACCTTCGGACTTGAACCTAGTTCATAGGGAATTAATGACTACTTTGCGAATAAAATTAACAGGACTTCTTTCCTTATTGGCTAAAGTGTGGCAAACTAGTAATGAAGCTGTTAATTAGTTTATCTACATAAGAAGGAGTGAGTGGACGTGAATTCTGGACCGGCAAAAGGCAATAACGAAACCGATCAGGCTATTGAAGCGATGCAAGTGCTGGATGCGCTCGAGGCAAACTTGGCCATGGTGAAATTCGACCGGGACGGCAATGTGTTATGGGCGAATGAAAACTTTGCCCGGACATTGGGGTACTCCATCCATGAAATCCGAACGATGCAACACAGGCAGTTCTGTACCGAGGAATTCCGAGGAAGTAAATTATATACGGACTTGTGGAAGACATTAAGGGAAGGCCGAAAGTACCAGAGCAAAATCTACCGGGTGAAAAAGTCGGGGGACTTGGTATGTCTGGAGGCTACGTATATCCCGGTGAAAAATGAAAAGGGCGATGTGACGGCGGTCCTGAAAATCGCTACGGACATTACAGAGCGGGAGAATGAAACGGTCGGCGTTGTCTCGCAGCTCAAGTCGTTGTCGGAAGGGCTGAGTGAAGCCATTACCGATACGGCGGTGAAGAATCGGAAAGCGATCAAATCGCTGGAACAGGAAACGGAAACGATCCGCAAGGTCTCTGCGTCCATCCGCAGCATTTCTGTACAGACCAACATCCTCGCCCTGAATGCTGCGATTGAAGCGGCACGCGCAGGCGAGCAGGGGCGCGGCTTTCAAGTGGTCGCCACCGAAGTCCGCAAATTGGCCGGTGATGTGAACGCAGCCATCGAAAAAGTCAATTCGCATATCGATCAGATGGCGGCGGAGGTAAGCAAAGTGAGCAGCCTGACCGAAAGTTCCCAAACGACAGTCAGTGCAACCCAAGAACAGCTCGACGGCACGATGCGCGCGTTTGAGGGGATGGTGCAGTGACGGGTAAGCGGTATTTTTGACAGAGGGATAGATGAAACAGGCCGGCCCCCGTGAAATGGAGGCCGGCCTGTTTTTCTATTGCCAGAGCGAGAAAAACGGTACCTGTGTGATACACAACTCGAACACTATTCTGAATCGTGTCCGGTTGCCGATTAACTTGCTGGATTGGCCGATAAGTCATTCTGAGTGGCCGATTGTTGGCGTCATTTGGCCGATTCATCATGAAATCTGGCCGATTCCGTGCCCGATTTGGCCGATATCGCCAGCTGCAAGATAATATGCCATTGCATCTTGAGGAAAATCTAGCAGATAACCAGATGAAACAGGCCGGCCCCCGTGAAAATAGGGGCCGGCCTGTTTTTTTGATTGCTAGAACAGGAAGAACGGTACCTGTGTGACACACAAATCGAACACTATTCTGAATCGTGTCTGAATTGTGTGACGCACAGGTACCTCTTTTCATTAGCTGTCAGCCAAGTCATGGTGTCTCTGCTGTTGTGGGACGGAGGCTTTTGACGAGCGTTTCGAGCATGTGCGGGAGGCGGACGAAGGCGCTCTCGATGTGAAGGCGCTCGGTCCGCTGGTGGGCGTCTTTGCCGAAGGGGCCGACGTTCAGCACAGGTGCATCGAGGGCGGTCATTGCGTCGAACGGGATGCTGTATGTCCGGCCCCAGACCGGCGTGTTCTGTTCGTATGCCGTCCAGCCTTCACGGGAACCGGTGTAGTGCACGTAGCTTAGGTCGCAAATTCCGTTGAAGAAGTGGATCTGGTCGACTTCGGTGCCGAGTGAGCGCGCTGTGTGCTTCATCAGCTCGATGGAACGGATGACGAGCGGGTCCTCCGATGTGTTCACTGCCGGATAGAAGGGCGGCGCGAAGAGCAGGACGGCAGCGGGTGTGAGTTCCTGGCATTCGATGAGCAGCGCGTCGGTGATCTTGAAGCATTTCTCCCGGTCATCCAGCGCCGGATCGCTGACGGTGTTTGCGATGACTGTGTCGACGGCGGCAGTGCCGATTTTGCTGGTTGCATAGGACACCAGTTCTTCGTACCGCAGGATGCGGACTTCTCCGACGGGTTCCGTCCCTTCCCGCCGGCAGATCGCCTGGTATCTTTCATTGCACGAAGCCATTGCACGGGCTGCTGCTTCTTCGAAGAGATCCATGATTTCCGACGCGCTCCGGTCCATGAGGAACACGTTGAACAGCGAAGCGGCACGGTACGGTGTCTGCGTCGAGTAAGCGGTTTTCAGATCCTTCACTTGGAGCGAGACGGGCAGCGGCGCTGATTCTCCATAGCTCGTCTCCCTGAACAGCGGATTGAACTCCATTTCCCCGGTCAGGAACGACGAGATGTACGTGGCGGTCAGGCCTTTCAACGGCTCGCCGACATGCGTTTCCTTGCCGTAACAGAGGGCGGCCGGCATGATCTTGCCGATGGTGCCGGAGTAGACATATTCTTTCGGGTCCCCAGGTTCCTGGGAGAACGTCGGCTCGCTGTTCAAAAATAACTTGTAGTCCAGATCAAAGTCCGAACGCATCCGTACGAGTTCTTCCGCCGCAGTGCGCATGCCGGCAGAGTTGACTTCTTCGTCGGGGACGGTCAGCAGCAGCAGGTTGACGGGCCATTGCTCGGCGGACGCTTTTTCGATCAGCGCCATGTGCAGCGCAAGTCCCATCTTCATGTCCATCGTGCCGCGCCCGAACAAGTAGTCACCCGAGAGCAGATCTTGCCGTGCGTCTTCTGGTAATTCGTGTGCAATTGCATATAAGGCGGCGGTCAGTTCTTCCGGCTGCGTCGCGAGCGGTTCCAGCGCACCGTATTCCTCCGTCCAGACTGTGTCGAAATGACTGATCAGGACGATTGTGTCCCTGGCACCTGGATGTTTGTACAGAGCGAGCACGGAATTCCGCCCGCTGCCGGCGTCATGCAGCTTCAGCTGTTCGGGGTGCTCCTGGAAATAGGTGAGCGTCCTGAGCTTGTCCGCGAGTTTCAGCGGGAACGTGCACTCGCCTTCGGTCAATGTCCGGCTGTCCCAGCTGACGAGTTCGGTCAGCAGGCGCCTCAGTGACGCGGGGGTGTTCCATTGTAATTCATTCAAAACGATCGCCTCCTGACTTGGGATAGGAAATGTCCTCACTGGTTCACTTCAGCCGATTTCACCGGCAATGAACCTTCCAATAGATGTTTTTTCGCCAAACGGACTTTGTAGAAGACCATGCAGGCGATGAAGAAGCCGATTCCGTACACGAGGCCGGCCCGCTGTGACGGGTCGAACGCCAGGAATACCAGGATGGTCAGGCAGAAGGCGATGCACGCAAGCGGGACGAAGGGGTACCACTTCACCCGGTATTTGAGGTCTTCGAGCTTGCCGCCGCCCTGCAAATACTTCCTCCTGAATAGCAATTGGGAAGTCGCGATGCCCATCCAGGAAATCGTCACGGCGATGGCCGCGATGGACATGAGCAGCACGAACACTGCGTCGGCTTCCATGAAACTCGTCAGAAGGGACAGCAGGGAGAACGCCATCGTGAATAGTAATGCGTTGAGCGGCACTTTCCGCTTTGTCAGCCGGCTGAACACGGCCGGCGCCATCCGGTCATTGGCCATCGACCATAACAGGCGGGTCGACGCATAGAGACATGAGTTGCCGACAGACAGGATGGCGGTTAGGATGACGAAATTCATGATACTTGCGGCGAACGGGATACCGGCCAGATCCATCAGCGTGACGAATGGGCTTTCGAGAAGTCCCAGCTCGGCTGACGGGAAGATCGCGGACAGGACGACGATTGACGCAATATAGAAGACGACGATGCGGAACAGGATCGTCCGTATCGCTTTCGGGATGTTCGTTTCGGGTTTCTCGGTTTCACCGGCAGCGATACCGACCAGTTCCGACCCTTGGTAGGAGAAGATGACATTCATCATCGTGACGAAGACGATTACGATCCCTGCCGGAAACAGCTTAGCGGGCGCCATGTTCGTCATATGGGGTGCCGGCTTGCCGTCGAGCGGAATCCAGCCGATGATCGCAGCTGCGCCGATGACGATGAATGCAAGGACGGCGACGACTTTGATGCTCGCGAACCAGAACTCCGCTTCCGCGAACCCCTTTGTTGTAAGCGCATTCAATAAAAACAACAGGACCATGAACACCGCGCACCAGATCCAAATCGGCACTTGGGGGAACCAGTGCTGCATCAGGATGCCGGCCGCTGTGAATTCGACACCAGCAGTCGCGGCGGAACCGACGAAGTACATCCAGCCGAGAGAGAAGCCGGCGGATGGGCTGATGTAGCGGGCCGCATATTTCTGGAATGAACCGGTGACCGGCATGTGGACGGCCAATTCGCCGAGGCAGGTCATGACCATATACAGAATCAGTCCGCCGATCAGATAGCCGATCAAGGCTCCGCCCGGCCCGGCTTGGTTGATGGTATAGCCGACGTTCAGGAATAATCCGGTCCCGATCACGCCGCCGAGCGACAGCATCAGCAAATGGCGGCTTTTCATGGAACGGTTGAGTTGAGGCTCTTCTGTGGTTTTCATAGGTCATCCGTCCTCCCGATCGATTTACTAAGTTCATGTTAAGGGCGGGTACCTGTGCGTCACACAAATTGGACACTATTCGGAATCGTGTCTGAATTGTGTGGCGCACAGGTACCATTATTTCTTCAGAAGCGGAGGGAGAGGCAGCTGAGACCGCCGTCTTGTTTCTGCACTTCGGACATGTCGAGCTCGATCGTCTGGCGGCCAGCTTCGTTCAGCTTGCGTTTCGTTTCCGGGTAGCCTTCCGGGATGATGACGTAGTCGTTGACATGGATGCAGTTTGCGGAGTATTCATCTTGATCCTCGATCACGATTTTGTCGTACGTGCTGAATGCGGGATGGTCGGTGAATTCACCTGCGACGACAAGTTTGTTGTCACCTACGTAGGCAATGCCTGTTTTCAAGTGGAAGAACTTCTCGAGCGGTATGATTTCCGCTTCGTACCCTTCGGACTCCAGAATCTCTTTCAGCTGGCGGGCGCCTTCTTCGTTGGTACGGTCTGAGATGCCGATATAGAAGTGATCTTCCGCCTGCAGAACGTCACCGCCGTCAAGCGTTCCCGGCGATTGGATGAAGTAGAACTTTCGGTAGAACTTCTTGAGAACGGCTTCGATTTCGACGATTTCCCCGTTCCGGGAATCGGCTCCGGGATTGGTGACAACGGCGAAATCGGACGTCAGGACTGCTGCATCTTCGACGAATGTCGAGTCCGGGAATTCCTCGCTCGCTTCAAGTTCCGTGACGGCGACGCCGCATTTTTCGAGAGCCTGGACGTAGGCTGCGTGCTGTGTCAGCAGGCGGTCGTAATCCGGTGTCCCTAGATCTGAAGTGGTCAGTCCTGTGACGTAGCTTTTACCCGGTTTCTTGACGATGACATTTGTAAACATATGATTCTCTCCTTTATCCTTCTGAATTTGTTAAACGCGGATGACCGGGCAAGTGAGACAAGTAGGTCCTCCGGTGCCGAGCAGGCTGATTTCTTTCCCTTTGTATGTGTGGACGGTCGCTCCGGCCTCTTCCAGCCGCTTGCGGGTGATTGGATTGTCGTCTGTCAGCACACAAATCCGCGGTGAGAGCGCAAGAACGTTGCAGCCGAGCAGGTCGTATTCTTCTTTAGGTACTTCGATCAGGCGGAACCCTCTCTCAAGCAGCAGCTGACGGAGGAACACCGGCATGAGCCGAGAGTGCACGACTGCCAGGTCCTTGTCCACGATGCTTAGAAACGACATCAGATGAAGGCACTCCTCCTCGCCTTGGTCGTGCGGGAGCTGGACAGTGATGAATTCATCCACTATATCGGCTGTCATTTCCTTGAGCTGCCGGATCGCTTCGTCGTTTGTCCGGTAGCCCCTGCCGACGAGCAGCGTGCGGTCATCGAGCCAGACGATGTCACCGCCGTCCGAAACGGCATCGCCTGTCAGTTCACCGATGATCGGGATGTCCTGGGCGCGGAGGTATTCTTTGTAGACGTCAGCTTCCGGCTGCCGCAGCTTCTTGCCGGAATTCAGGATGATGGCCCCGTTCGGCGTGAATTTGACCGGGTCGTGTGCATAGAACGAGTCGAGTCCGACCGTATCGCTTGCCGGCAAGTAGGAGATTTCCGTGCCTGCCTGTTCGATGATGTTGATTAATTCGGAAAACTCACGGCGTGCTTCGTCGTAATCCGGCTCCTGCAAGTAGTTGAATGTCTGCCAGTTGTCAGCGAGATGCTGCTGGGATCGGAATGCGTCTTCCGGTTTTTTCATGATGACGCTTTGTAACGGTTTGTACATGGAATTGCTATAAGCCATATCTCACCCTCCAATTTTCCGTTTAACGGAAAGTGTTTCCGTTTGAAGGAAACCTTATCTGTAAATATATTCGCCGTATGGTATAATGTCAATGAATTTTGAATTTAATTTTCAGATGGAATTTATTATCGGGAAGTGAACTTATGCAGGCGATTGAACGGGTTATGCAAATTACGGAAATACTGGCGAGGGAAACGGCGACGAATGGGATTTCGATATCGGAGCTGACGAAGGAGTGCGACTTGGCGCTCAGCACGCTGCATCGGATTTTGAAATCGATGGTGCAGCAGGGGCTTGCCGAGCAGGACATGGAAACAAAGCTGTACAAACTCGGGCCGACTTGGATGGAATACGGACTGCGGGTTTACGATACGATGGATTTCGTTTCGCTGATCCGTCCGGAAATGGACCGGCTCAGCAAGGAAATCGAGGAGAGCATCTACTTCAGCAAATGGAGCGGGTATGAGGCGATCATCATCGAGAGGATCGACAATGAGAACAATCAGATCCGGATCTACGACAAGCTCGGTCTCCGGATCCCGATGGATGTTGGGGCGGCGAACAAGAGCATGCTCGCTGCCATGGACCGTGCTGAGGCGGAAGCGATCGTCCGCACGCTCGTTCCTGCGGAAGAGCAGGGAGTGTTCCGGGAATCCCTCCGTGTGGTGCAGGAAAAGGGCTTCGCGGTCAGTCACGGGGAGCGGACGGAGGGCACCTCGTCCATCGGCGTCGCGGTCAGCGATAGGACGGGAAGCGTGGTCGGCGCGATCAGTGTCGGCTGTGTGAGCTTCAATCTGACGGACGACCGGCTCGATTTCATCACGGAGGAGCTGCTCGCGGCAAAGAAACGGATTGCTGAGAAATTCGGCCGCATGAGTTGAAATTGTGCTGTACAAGTAAACGTTGCATCGCACGAATGAAAAGAGGGTGACGGCATAATGCTGTCATCCCTCTTTTTTTGTGGAAAGCGGTCCTTGTGTGTCATGCCCAGAGCGGGAGTTGTGTCTGTTTGCCGATAAACTTGCCCATTTGGCCGATTGT
This sequence comes from Sporosarcina sp. NCCP-2716, assembly GCF_023707985.1. GTDB lineage: Bacteria > Bacillota > Bacilli > Bacillales_A > Planococcaceae > Sporosarcina. Next base: position 26,199 of record NZ_BRCF01000012.1, on the reverse strand, counting down.
GGGCTCGATTTGGCCGATTCCCCGCGCCGATTGTCCGATATCTCCCTCCATCTGGCCGATACTCCCGGCCAGCGAGGGGGCACTGCAGACAGCAGGATGGCGGTACCTGGATGGCGGTACCTGTGCGTCACACAGTTCAGAAACTATTCTGAATTGTGCTGAAGTTGTGTGACGCACAGGTACCATCAAAATGAGGCGGAGGGTGGGAATCTGTCGTTTCTTGTGTAATAATGGTAAAATGGCATGATGAATCGGGTCGGATCGGCTGCAGGGAGGGAACATCCATGAAGAAACAATTGAACCACAAAGGGAAGGTATTGTCGGTCTTTTTACTGGCGGCGGTTGTGCTGCTGGCGATCGGGCTGATGCTGCCGTCTGCGAAGAAGGAATCGGCGGATGCTGGGCAGGCTGCGTCTCTGGCGCCGCTCGCGGTGTCGTTTGATCCGCTGGCGGATTTCGGGGAGTCGCCGTTCCGTCAGTCGATTGTCGTGAAAGAGCGGCAGGAGCGGGAGACGGCGCGCAAAGAAGCGGTGGCGAAGCAGAATACAGCGGATGTGAAAGAGAAGGCGATCTATCTGACGTTCGATGATGGACCGTCGAAGGAGTCGGGGAAGCTGCTCGACCTGCTGGATGCGCGGCAGATGAAGGCGACGTTCTTCATGCTCGGGCCGAATATCGAGGCGCATCCGGAGCCGGTGAAGCGGATGGAAAATGAGGGGTTCGGGCTGGCGCTGCATGGGATCACCCATGAGGCGCGCCAAGTGTACAGCAGCCGGACGGCACCGGCACAGGAGATGTCGCAGGACCGGGACATCGTCGAGAAAATCACCGGAGTGCGGACGAATCTGGTGCGGCTGCCATATGGAAGCATCCCGTATTTGACGGAAGAAATGCGCGACGAACTGGACCGCACGGATTTCCGTGTGTGGGACTGGAATGTCGACAGCCGGGACTGGGAGTTGAAGGATGAGCGCTACGTGCAGCATACGATCCAGGCGATTCAGCGGATGTCGCAGGCAGGCGTGACGCCGGTTGTCCTGCTGCATGATAAGCCGGCGACGATCGAGCATCTGCCGAAACTGCTGGAATTCATCCGGAAGCAGGGGTACCGGACGAAGGTGCTGACGAATGAAATGCCGCCCGTCACGTTCCAGTGTGAGGGCCGCTGCAGTGGTGGTGAGTGATGATGCTTAGGAGGGGATGCGGCGTGAAACGATTCGCCGTTTGGCTGCTGGCGGCTAGTGTGCTGATGCTGCTAGCGGGCTGCCAGACAGACCGGAAACAGGCTGCTGCGATCCAGGAGACACTGGAGCAGACAGCGAATATCGAGAAGACGTTCCGTGACGGCCAGCAGGCGCTCGCGAAAGAGCGGGAGCGGGTGCGCGTAATATACGACGGTGTACTTCAGCTGGATCATGCCGATGCTGATGCTGTCCGGAAACTTGCGGGCAGCCGCGAGGTCGGGACGGAGCGGGGGCTGCTTGAGGAGAATGAAGCGGCATACCGGGAAGTCCGGCAGCAGGTGAAGGACGTGCGGGAAACCGCGAAGCTCATCAAAGATGACGGACAGCGCAAGCAGGCGGATAAGCTTGCGGCGCTGCTCGAGAGCCGGGAAAAGGAAATGGCTGCGTTCTTCGCGGCGTATCATAAGCAGCTCGACGCAGAGGACGACTTCTTTGCGAAGCTGGAGCAGGGCCAGTTCGATCTGAAACAGCTCGATGCCGACATGTCGGCCATCCATGAAGAGACCGGGAAGATCGCGGCGGCCATCGACCGGTTCAATACGTATACCAACCAGTTCAACGCAGCCGAAGAGCAGTATTTCAACTCGGCAGGCGTCAGCTGATCACGGAAACACCCCTGACCGGGACGGACGGTCGGGGGTGTTTTCACGTTCGATCGGGTGCCTGTGCGTCACACAACTTGAACGCAATTCGGAATAGTGTCCGAATTGTGTGACGCACAGGCACCGGAAATGGAAAACCTCCAGCCGGGCAGGCTGGAGGCGGGTGTTACAAGCTTGCAGTCTTCGTTTTCACGAGCTGTCCGCCGTTTTTCAGGAAGGTGTCGATCCCTTCGGCAGTGCGATAGGCGAGGGCGCCGACGGTTTCGGTCGGGTTGTAGTTGCCGAAGTGCGGGAACGACGAAGCGCCTGCGACGAACAGGTTGTCGACGTCCCACATCTGCTGGTAGCTGTTGACCGCGGACGTCTGCGGGTCGTCGCCCATGATGACGCCGCCTGCAAAATGTCCCGTCGTATACGAATTGTTGAATTCCACGTCATCCGGCACTTCATCGGCTTCGACGGAATCGGCCCCCATTTCCGTCATGATCTTCTTGCATATATCGATCGCATAGCGGATCAGGTTACGGTCCTGATCGGTGTATCTGTTCGTGATCCGGAGCAGCGGATCACCATTGAAATCCGTGTAGGTCGGGTCGAGGTCCATGTAGTTGTGCGTCCACGGAAGAGTCCCGGTGAGTGCATTGACGTACAGGTTGCGGTTCGTGTAGAACAATGATTTGTCCTTGAATTCCTCGCCCCATGTCGGAGTCCCCTTCGGCACGAAGTTGTACTCGATCGGCCGGAATCCGGTCGTCTGGTGCTGGACTTCGAAACCGTGCAGGAAGTTCAGGTCCTTATGATCGAAGTCGTCTGCTGCGAAGTCGTCGAATGTCGCGCCGAGCGCGCCGGCACCGGCGAAGTTGTTGAATTTTTTATCGTCGAAGAACCCTCGGGCTCCGAGGTAGTTGATGTTGGAGAAGTGGCCCGTGAAGTTCTTGCCGATGACGCCTTCACCCGTTTTAGGATTGTACGGCCGGCCGATTTTCGACAGCAGCAGGAGACGGGTGTTCGGGAATGTGAAGCCGGCGAGAATGACGACGTCCGCCGGCTGCTCGTACGCCATCCCTGTCTGCGTATCGGTGTAGAGCAAACCGGTTGCCTTGCTGCCGTCATACAGCACGCGCGTCACGTAAGCGTGGTTCCTCAGTTCGTAGTTCCCTGTTTTTTTCGCAGTGGCAAGGACAGTGACAATCGGGTCGGCCTTCGCACCGAAGTGGCAGCCGTATGTCTCGCAGAACGCGCAGTAAACACAGGCGTTGATCGTTTCGCCGTCGGGGTTCGTGTACTGTTCCGTCACGTTGGCCGTCGGGATCTGGTACGGGTGGTAGCCGAGTTTTTTCGATGCATCCTTGAACAGGCGGATGGACGGGGTATCGATGGAGGGAGGGTTCGGGTAGTCCTCCGATCGTTTCGGACCGACCGGGTTCACTTCGCCGGAAATCCCCGCCATTTTTTCGTATTTATCATAATAGGGCTCAAGTTCGTCGTATGTAATCCCCCAGTCCTGAAGCGTCATGCCTTTCGGGATCTTGACTTCCCCGTAACGCTCGACGGTCTGGCTGCGGATTTCGAAGTCGTACGGACGGTAGCGGAAGTTGACCCCGTTCCAATGCACGCCGGAGCCGCCGGTGTCCGTGCCGATGAGCGCGTCTTTGTTGTTCCGGACAGGCAGCGCTTCTTCGTCTTCGGTCGACCGGGACGTCATCGTCTCCTTCGACAGATCCTGCATGAGCGCATACCGCTGGGAGAAGCGCAATTCGTCCTTCCCGCCGACGAAATCCTCCACTTTCTGGCTGCCGCCACGTTCGAGTGCGACGACTTTGTAGCCCTTCTTCGCGAGTTCCGCGCCGATGATGCCGCCTGCCCATCCTGAGCCGAGAATGACGGCATCCACTTTCTTCAACTTTTTTGCCATGTTGAAACTCCTCCTCGTCGATTAATGCTGCTGTGAATCTTTCAGTGCGACCGGCTGCGGCTTGAAGAACTCGTCCTTGTCGATCTTGCCGAGGTAGGATGGGTAGGCACCTGGGAACTCCTTCATCTTCCAGCCTTCCATATCTTTGTTGCCGCCATAGAGCGGATCCGCGTACGCGCCTTCGATCGTCGCCTGCCGGAGCAGCGAGAAAAACGCTTGGGAGGGAACGGACTTCATCTCGACCTCGCCGTTTTCAAAAGTCTTAAGTATGTCGATCTGCTGGTCCTTCTCCAGCTGATCGTACGTCGTCTTATGCTGCTTCTGGCTCGCGTCGTTCAGCGTCCGGACGCCTTCGATGAAGATTTCGCGCCTGTTCAAAAGGGACTGGTCGCGCATGATTGAGTCCGTCGATTCCTTTCCTTGTCCCTGGCCGCCGCGCGGGTGAGGCTCTGCTGCATCATCGGATTTCACCTGTGCAGGATCGTTGTAGTCGTACGCTTTGAAAGGTCCTTTCCGGTAATCCCTGGCGTTGATCCCCCAGTCGCCGGCAAGCTGTTTGTCGATGAAAAACGGCACGCCGAGCTCGATGGCCCCGGGTCCGTTTTTGTCTTTCGGATAGATCCGCTCCGTCGCCGCTTCCAATGCCTTGAAGTCTTCTTCGCGTGTGAAGAAGATTCGTGCTTCCTGGAATGAGGTCTCGTGCTTTGTGCCGCTCGGTTTCGTCTTGTGCTTTTCATCCCGTTCACGCATGAACAGGCCGCCGAGCAGCGACCCGCCGACCACACCGCCTGCCACCATGCCGCTGTTCTTCAGGAAATTCCGCCGGCTATGGTCGGTCTGATGGGGTTCTTTCTTATGCTTGTCCGTATCCGCCATTTGAACTCCTCCCGCCTTTTTGAGTGTCATCAATCCGCCTGCTCGTCAGCTTGGTCAATAAACAGACTTCTAAGTCAGACTATACCCTTAAGTAAAAGAAACTTAACGTAAAACTCTGAAAAATGTAAAATGGAGTGGGTGGGAGTAAGGGGAGCGCGGGGAAGAATAACCGGAAAACCAGGAAAACCAGGAAAACAAGGAAAACCAGGAAAACCAGGAAAACCAGGAAAACCAGGAAAACCAGGAAAACCAGGTACCTGTGCGTCACACAACTTGAACGCAATTCAGAATAGTTTCCGAGTTGTGTGACGCACAGGCACCATCCAGGCGGATTTGTAATCTTCAATTCACTTTCTGTTCATGCAGCCGAGGGACAATGGGGGTAGGAAAAAGGACGGGAGTGGGGCGGATGAGTACGTTATTGATATTTGCATCTTCGGCGATGGTTGTGGCGCTGGTACTGTACAGTATCGGGGTGTTTGGTGAGAAACTGAGCGGGACGATCCAGTTCAAGCACCTGCTGTTCTTTGCGGGAGGAATCGTGTTCGACACGACCGGCACGACGCTGATGAACCGGATTGCGTCGCAGGATGGCGGCTCGTCGTTCGGCCTGCACCAGATCACGGGCGGCGCCGCACTGATCCTGATGGGCTTCCATCTGCTGTGGGCGATCTGGGTGTACAAAAAGGGCGATGACAAGGCGAAGCGCCAGTTCCACAAGTTCAGCCTCGGCGTCTGGTCTCTGTGGGTCATCTCGTTCGTACTCGGCATCCTTGTCGGAATCGGTGTGATTGGCTGAAGCTTTCTATAGAGCGAAATGAATGATTGAATGAATAAACCCTCTGAACCGGGATTCCGGGACGGAGGGTTTTTGGGTTTCATCTTCATGAAAAAGTTATTGGCAGGCAATGGCAGGCGCGTTGTCATCGGCGAGCTTCAGAGACGCAGAGGCCATATAGTCGATGATCATCCTGCCGATGCGGGCGAGTGTCTGCTGGCCTTCGTGGTTATGGTCCCAGTCAGTGGTCAGGACGGCCAGATCGACGAGCATGACGTCGTTCTCGAAATAGGCGATGTCGTGTTCGACGCCGGGCAGGGTGCCGGTCTTGTTGCCAATGATGAGGGTTTCGTCGAAGATGGGCTGGAAAGCCGGAAGCTTGTCGATCAGCTGCTGGTCGCGCATGATCGTCTTCAGCTGCTGCTTGCTCGTCAGCGACAGAAACTCGCTGTCAGGATGAAGGCACTCGAGGAACATGGCCATGTCCCGCGCCGTTGCAACATTTTCAAGCCCAAGGGCGAGTGCATCGTAGTCCATGAATTTCCGGGTCACTTTCGAATTTTTCGCGCCGACCTCGTCGAAGAACGCCTGGATCCGATTGAGTCCTGTCGCCTCGATGACGAGGTTAGCCGCCGTATTGTCCGACACGATGATGGACAGGGTGAGCGCGTTCAGCAGCGTGATCTGCTCCATGCCGGACAGATACGCGAGGACACCCGAGCCGCCGACCGGTTCGCTGATCGGCAGCAATGTGTTCAAGTCGAGTTCCCCGCGGTCCGCCGCTGCGAGGCAGGCCATCGCAATCGGCACTTTCAGGATGCTTGCGGACCGTATTACGTCCTCCGCTCCGATCGCAACCGTGCCGTCGGGCGTCCGTACATACATGGAAACCGTCCCGGCCACCTCCGCTGCCAATATCTGAAGCTGCTGTTCTAGTTGTGCGAAATCCATAGCGCTCACCATTCCCCTTGCCATTTTTCTTTTATCCTACCATATTGTGGCGTTGGGATAGCACTACTTTTTTTAATTTGGTACCTGTGCGTCACACAAATCAGACACGATTCTGAATCGTGTCTGATTTGTGCAGCGCACAGGTACCTTTTTTGGCCATCCGGATGGTTGGTATGCCGGAACTTCTACACATTCTGTTAGTTTCCCCCATTTCTTTGGAAAGATAGGTAAATTGAATATAGGTAATATTGCTTATTCGGTGCCCATCTAATCAAAACGGAGAATGGGGAGGAGTTTTATGGGATACGCAGCATTTGGATTGGCTGTCGTCTTGATCGTCGGATTTTGGGACGGACTGGGGAGCATCGGAACGTGGCAGCGCCGGTTGAGTGCGGTTGCGGTCATCGGTCTGGCAACGATGGTGCTCTCTGGATGCGGAGCAGACCAGGAACAGGCGCAGCTGGCTGAAAAGCTGGAGGCGAAAAACGCTGCCATTACGGAAGCGAACCAGACCCTTAAGGATGAACTGGTCAGTCTTCAGGAAGAGAACGGAAATCTGAAAAATAAATTGCAGGAGCAGACTGATAAGCAGTCGAGTGTTCAGGAGACTGTACAGACACTGCAAAAAGAGAAAGGCGAACTTACTGAATCGATTGCTGCCTTGAAAGAGCAGAATGATAAGCTGACTGCGGCTGCCGGTGAAAAGGACAAGACCATCCAGCAGCTGAAGGACAAGTCGGCAGCGCAAGCAGCGGCCCCGGCTCCGGCTGCAAAGGGTGCTTCTTCCAATACGGCATCCGGCGGTTCCGGAGGACAGTCGGGCAGTCAATCGGCCAATACGGCGTCCGCTCAGACCGATTGCAACATTAAAGGAAGCAATACGGGGATTTACCACGTTCCGGGCAGTACGTATTACGATCGGACGAAGAATGTCGTCCAATGGTTCTGCAGCGCAGAGGAAGCAGTGGCCGCCGGGTACCGCGCACCTAAGCGATGAGGTGAATAGGGAAATAATGGATTCCGGCGCACGTGCCGGTCCGTCAAGCAAGCCGGGTGCTATGCGCACTAATGCCCGGCTTGCTTTTTTAGGTACCTGTGCGTCAAACAACTCAGACACAATTCAAAATTGTGTCTGAGTTGTGTCGCGCACAGGTACCTTTTTTGTTTATTTTAAAAAACAGCCAAACTGGCAATTTGGATGTGTTTTGGAGGATGAACGTAAAGTTCGGCGATTGCCGCCAGTTTTGCAGCTGGCAGAAACCTTGTAACGGCGGCATTCCTGGCGTTTTGAATTGTCAGCACCTTTCAATTTGCCAGTTTGGCTTCTGACGGACCAGCCAGTATACTGTCGGTAGCTGTTAGAGGAAACTGGGAGGGGATGCTATGGAAGACGTTCAATGTGTCGGTCTCGACGGGATGAAAGGGCACGTCGTGAGGGTGGAGGCGAGTGTCCGGATGGATCGCGAACGGTTCATGATCGTCGGACTGCCGGATGCGTCGATCAAGGAATCGAAGGAGCGGCTGCTGAGCTGCCTGCATGGGATGGGTGTCGAGCTGGAGATGAAAAAGGTCACGGTGCATTTATCGCCTGCTGATAAACGGAAGACGGGGACAGGTTATGACACAGCAATGCTCGTGGCGGTGCTCCGTGAAGTGATGGAAGAACCGATTCCATTGGATGAAGAAACGTGCATCCTGGCATCGCTGTCGCTCGACGGCAAGCTTGAAACGTTCCGCGAACTTGTTCCGGCGGTTCATCAGGCGGCCCATTTAGGTTTCAGGCGGATTGTACTGCCGCCGGTCGATGTGTCTGTAATTGGGCGATCGTTGTCTGCACAGCTTGTGCCTCTGTATGATATTTCGCAGCTGCTGGATTATTTACGCGGCCGCTATACGCCTGAGGCGCCCGATGCCCCGGTGTTCACTGCTGAAGAGTTACAGCCGGAAACGAACACAATGCAGGACTTTTCATTTGTGCGCGGGCAGTCGCAAGCGAAACGGGCACTCGAGATCGCTGCAGCAGGCGGTCATCACGCGCTCCTGACCGGGCCGCCGGGATGCGGGAAGAGCATGCTGGCCGATGCGTTCCATACCATTCTGCCGGACTTGCAGGATGATGAAATGCTGGAAGTCTATAGTGTCTACCAGATTGCCAGGGGTCGGCGGGGATATTCCGCACGGCCTCCTTACCGGGCGCCTCATCATTCCGCTTCCGGCATTTCGCTCATCGGGGGAGGTACGTATCCCATACCGGGAGAAATTTCACTCGCTCACCGCGGAGTGCTCTTCCTTGATGAACTCGGCGAATTCTCCAGGAAAACGCTCGATCTGCTCCGTCAGCCGATGGAAAGCGGATACGTCACGATCAGCCGTGTCAGACAGTCCGTCACCTATCCTGCTGCGTTTACGCTGCTGGCTTCGACGAATCCTTGTCCATGTGGGTACTACGGCTCCAGCGAGCGATACTGCACATGCACGCCGCAACAAGTAAAGGCGTACCAATTGAAAGTTTCCGGACCTCTCCTGGATCGTCTAGATTTTGTTTTGCCTTTGAAAAATGAAGGTTTCAGTACGGGTGAAACCGCGGAATGCTCGGAAGTGATCCGGGCACGTACTGCGCTCGCCCGGCAGCGCCAATACAAACGCTATGGGCAGACTGTCTTAAATGGCAATGCATCCGGCTCGATGGTTTTGGAACACAGCCGGCTCACTGACGAGCAGGCGGATCGGATCGAAGCTGTCTGCTACGGTCGGAAATGGAGCAACCGTACGCAGCTGAAGCTGATCCGTCTCGCCCGGACGATTGCGGATCTGGACGGAACGGAAGCGATCAGCGATGCCGCTGTCGAAGAGGCGGTCGATTGGAAACAGCTCGCATCCCTGCAGCAGGACACCGCACGCAGCGGTTTATTCAAATGAGAAAAAAGGGGGAATTCCATGGGGCGCCGCAAGCGGGATTGGCATCCGGGGATCTATTATCATGTCACGATGAGGGGGAACAACCGGGCGGACATTTTTTTGGATGAATCCGACAAACGCAGTCTCCTCGGGTTCATTGCCGACGCGCGCGAGCGGTTCACGTTCACAATGCTCGCGTATTGTATCATGTCCAACCATTATCATTTCCTGATGAATTCGGAAGACGATCTCGGCAAGATCATGCAGCGCATCAACCGGCGCTACAGTGACTATTATTCCAAACGCTACGGTCACGTCGGCCGGATCTACCAGAGCCGCTATTATAGCGGCGCCGCTGTCGGGCCGCGGACGCTCCGGATAATGAGCCGCTACATACATCGCAATCCGATCGATACGAAGCGGCCGCTAGTGGAGGAGCTTAGGGACTATCCGTTCAGCTCGTTCCCGCTCTACGCAGACGGGGAACGGGAGCTGCCGAAGTACATGGACACGCGCATCCTGCCGTCGTGCCTCGGTCCGCCGTTCGAGCAGACGGCCGCCGGGTATCTCGATTACTGCCTGCAGGACGAGGAGGAAGAGGAAGAAGAGTGAAAAAAGGGTGCCTGTGCAGCACACAATTCAGACACAATTCGGAATCGTGTCTGAATTGTGCCGCGCACAGGCACCGTTTTATTTGTTCTGATCCAGCAATTTCTGCAGCAGAGCTTCAGCCCGCTGTTTGGCGGCCAAAGTCTGCTCGGTCAGCGTAACGGCTTTGCGGACAGTGCCGTCTTCATCGAACTCGATGTCCAGTATATCGCCTTGCTCTACAGTTGACGGCAATTCAGCGACGGGGATATCACGCTGCACAGTCTCGTTCCCGCGTTCGAGCATAACTGCGACATCCCCCTCAAAACGATCAATAGTGTAGACAGTCATCGCTCACACGCCCATCCGTCTTTGTCACGGTCATGCTTCGGTGCGTATGCCGGATGTCCTTTCTTGACTCCATGCGGGTAGACTTGTCGGAGCGCCGTGCAGTTTTGGAAGCTTTTCGGTGCGCCGGGCTTCACATACAGACCTGAGCTGGCAGCAGGCGTCGGCTTCGGTTTGGCTGGTGCCGGCTTGGCAGGCGCAGGTTTCACAGGTGCTGGTTTTGCGGGCGCTGGCTTCGGTTTCACCGGGACGGGCACCGGTTTCACGGCAGAAGTCACCCAGGGCTTGGCGGAAACAGTATGTGTCTTGCCGTCGGTCGTCACCGTGATGTCTCCCGACACGGCCGTCGAGTAGATGTTCGCACCTGCATTTTTCAAGACTGTCACAGCTGAGGCATGTGGATGGCCGTACGTGTTGTCAATGCCGTACGAAAGGACAGCGCCGGCTGGATTAACAGCTTTCACGAAGGCAGCTGAGCTGCTCGTATTGGAGCCGTGATGACCCGCTTTCAAATAGGTGCTTTTCAGTTCGGGATTTTTCAGCAACGCGGTCTCCGTCTTCAGGCCGGCGTCACCGGTGAAGAGGAAGCTGACAGCGCCGTACGTCACTTTCGTCACGACGGACGCGTCATTCGTATCGTCCGCTTTCGGGTTCGCGAACAAAACTTTCGCAGTCACAGCCGGGTCGAGAGCAATCGCACTGCCGGTAGCTGCCACTTTGAACGGAATCCGTTTTTGATCGATCAAAGTCAGCAAATCGAAATACGTCTCTGTCGTGTGGACTTTTCCGCTGTCGATGAACTGCTTCACAGGGAATGTCCGAAGCACTTCGTTGAGCCCGCCGATATGATCTGCGTCGGGGTGGGTCGCGATGACTGTGTCGAGCGTCTTGACGCCTTTCGCTTTCAGGAAGGCGGTTACTTTCTTACCGGCGGCTTCCTTTCCGCCGTCGACCAGCATATTTTTGCCGTTTGGCGTCTGGACGAGGATGGAGTCTCCCTGCCCGACATCGATGAAATGGACTTTCAGTTGTTTGGCTGGTGCGTTCGGGCTGGCGGCAGCAGTTTTACTCGTCGCAGCATCCGCGCTGCTCATGATGGGTACCAAGAAACCTAGGAACAAGGCCATCATGGCTAATAGAATTCGGTTCACGCCATAGCTCTCCTTTTATTGTCGAGTGCAATACACCTTTATCATACTCTTCCAATATATGGCCGTCCAGCGAAACTTCAAGTTATGTACCTGTGCATCACACAACTTCGACACGATTCTGAATCGTGTCTGAGTTGTGTGGCGCACAGGTACCTTCATTTTCGTTCTTGGAAGACTTCGGCGGCGAGGCCCATGGCTTGGACGGCTTTCGGGAAGCCTGTGTAGCCGATGCAGTGGATGATGACCTCTTTGATCTCCTCTTCGGTCAGCCCGGCGTTCAGGGCGGCGTGCAGGTGGACGCGGAGCTGGTCGAATGCCCCTTGTGTGATGAGGGAAGTGAGCGTGATGATTTCCCTTGTCTTCAGATCCAATTCGCTTCTGCCGTATAAATCACCGAAGCCGAAGGAGACGATCATCTCCCATAAGTCGGGCGAGACGGCTTTCATCTGTTCCATTTGGATACGCGTATCAGCGGAGAACAGCTTTTCCATGACGTGCTCGCCCTGTTTGTATCGTTCAGTTGAATCCATCTTTATTGCCTCCCCATTGTCGGCGGAATTTCGTCTTGGTCGACGAGGACTTCGACGACCGCCGGTTTGTCCGTACGCTGGATGGTGTGCAGTGCCTGCTCGATAGCGGCAGCGGTTTCCGCCGGCCCTGTGCTGGTGACGGCCTCGACGCCCATCGATTTCGCAAACGCCGCAGCATCGAGCGGTGTTTCGTACGTGCCGCCGATCGAGGTGCCGATCATTTTGCGCATTCCTTTTTCCACCATGTCGAGGCAGCCGTTGTTCAGGACGACGAACAGCACAGCCGCATTATAATTCTGTGCGGTCGACAGTTCCGTGCCGTGCATGAACAGGCACCCGTCGCCGACGAGGCAGACGATCGGCTTTTCGGGTGCCGCGAGCTTCGCGCCGATCGCATAGCCGAGCCCGTTGCCCATCGCCCCAAAGATGTCATCGAAAAAGAACGTGCCGGGCTGAAGGATGTCGAAATGCTGGATTCCGTAAAATGAATGGCTGCCATCGTCCCCGAAGATGATCGCGTCGTCAGGAAGGGCCCGGCGCATCGCCTGTACGGCATGAACCGCGGACATCCGGCGGCCCGGTTCTGCTTCCGGCAGAGCAGGCGGCGCGTATGGCAGCACGAACGAATCGCTGTCCGGCTCAGGAATCCCTTCCAGCAGCCGTGTCAGGTTCGCGCGGATATCTCCGAGAATCGGTGTGGCAGGCACCGGCAGCGACTTGCCGATGAACGTCGGATCGTAGTCGAAATGGAGGATATGCTCCGGGTACATCGTTTCCGACAGGCCCGCGACGGACATGTCGCTCAGCTGGGTGCCGATGACGATCATCAGGTCGGCCGGTTCCTGCAAATACGCCGCGGATTCCGGGGTGCCGCCAAGACCAAACGCGCCGAGCGACAGCTTGTGGTTAGACGGGAACGTTCCTTTGCCGCCCGGAGTCGTCATGACCGGAATATGGTAATGCTCCGCAAGTTTCCGGACTTCATCGTAAGCCCGGCTCGAATGGACGCCTTTGCCGAGGAAGAGGACCGGCCGTTCGGCACTTTCCATCATGGCAGCTGCCCGCCTGAGTTCCGGCGAGATGAGGTCGTAGTTTATCGGGAAATCGAGTGTAAACGGCTCTATCTCTTCAAGCAAGACGTCGAACGGAATGGACAGATGGACCGGTCCCCGGACGCCGGAAACCGCCTTCTCCAGCGCATGACGCAGAAGTGGCTCCAGCAGGTCGGCGCGGTCGACACGTGCGCTGAACTTCGTCACGTGGCGGAACATGTCTGTCAGATCCGTGCCGAACAGGCTGGAATCCTGACCCATCGGCTTGCCGGTATCCTTAGCGGAAGGGTGGCCCGTGATGAGCAGCAGCGGCACGTGGAACGCCTTCGCCTGGCCTGCAGCGGATAAAAGATTCGTCCCGCCCGGCCCGGATGTCCCGACAGCGACGCCGATCGTCCCATTCATGAGCGCATATCCACCGGCTTCATACCCTGCCGCGGCCTCGTGCTTGCTGAGGACGAACGTCATGTCGTGCTCGAGCATGGCGAACAGCAGCGGCGACACGGCTTTACCGGGAATGCCGAAGATATGCTGGACGCCCCACTGCTTGAAGTTGCGGATCAATACGGATGCAGCTGTTTGCATAGTTCTTTCTCTCCTATCTGTCATACCCGCTGAAATGCGTGGCATCGATCTCCTGCGCCGGTATCGGCCTGCCGAAGTAGTACCCTTGGGAGATGTCGCATTGCTGGCGTCTCAGGAATTCGAGCTGTCCTGCAGTTTCGACACCTTCCGCGATCACATCCTTCTTCAAGCTGTGGGCAAGGGAAATGATGGCATCGACGATGATCTCGTCGTTTTCATCGTTTGCGAGTTCATTCACAAATGATTTGTCGATCTTGATGTAGTCGATGGGCAGCGTCTTCAAATGGTTCAGCGAGCTGTAGCCGGTCCCGAAATCGTCGACGCTGATGCCGACACCGAGTTCTTTCAGATCGCGCAGCACTTCAATCGCATAGTTGTAGTCCATCGCCATATGCTCGGTGATCTCAAGGACGAGGTAACGGGGTTCAAGCCCCGTGCGCTCCAGCACGGCGGCGACGAGGTCGACGATGCTTCGGGTGAGGAATTGCTGGGCCGACAAGTTGACTGACACTTTGACAGGCGGAAGCCCGCTGTCCTGCCAGCGCTTGTTCTGCGCGCAGGCTTCTTGCAGCACCCATTCGCCGAGCTGCGTGATCAGCCCGTTCTCTTCAGCGAGGGTGATGAACCGGTCAGGCGCGAGGAGTCCGAGCCGTGGATGGTTCCAGCGGACAAGCGCTTCGAATCCGACGAGCTGCCCGGTCGCATTGTGCACCTGCGGCTGGTAATGAAGGATGAAGTCGTGGTTCTCGAGGCCGCTTCGCAGGTCGAATGAGAGACTCGACTCAACCAGTGCGGACTCCAGCAGCTCAGGCGTATGGAGCACGATCCGGTTCTTCCCCTGGACTTTCGCCTGGTACATCGCGTTGTCGGCGTTGATGAGGAACTGCTCTTTCGTGATCGGGACATCCGGGTACAGCGCCACGCCGATGCTCGCGGTCGTCACGAGCTCCCGGCCGTTGACGGTGACTGGGGTCTGCAAGGCGATCCGCATCTCTTCCGCAAGCGTCATGACGGAGGCGGCAGATGGAAAGTCCTTCAGAAGGAGGATGAATTCATCGCCCCCCATCCTGGCGAGGAGGTCATGCTCCGAGACGAACGGCGACAGCAGCCGGCTCACTTGCCGCAGCAGCTGATCCCCGTACGAATGCCCGAAGTTGTCGTTGATGACCTTGAAGCGGTCGAGGTCGAAAAAAAGCAGCGCGGCATTTTCCGCACGGCTTTCTTCAAGTTCAGAGATGACAGTTTCGAGTGATTTGTTCAAGTACCGCCGGTTCGGCAGGCCGGTCAGGTCGTCGTGGAAGGCCAGGTAATTGTACTGTTCCTGCAGCAAATACCGGTCCGTGATGTCGCGGAACTGCCCGAATGCACCAATCATCCTGCCGTCCTCGTACACCGGCTGTGCGTCGAACAGGCAGACGACGGTTTCACCTCTGCTGTTCTCGAATTTCAATTCCTCGTCCTCGAACACCGCCTCGCGATCGAGCACGTCGGCGAAATACCGGCCGGTCAGGTCCGATTCCCGGATATTCCGTCCGATCACCGTGCCGCGCGCGGTTCCCGACAGTTCCTGTGCGAAATGATTGAACTCGGTCGTCACGCCGTTTTCATCCGTAATGACGATCCCGTTCCGCGTGCGACTCAGCATGATCTGGTTCAGCACGGAGAGTTTGCGGTTCTGTTTGCGCAGCTGCAGCTCACGCTCGATCGTGTCGACGACCTGGGCTAGCATCGAGAGGAACAGAGGATTCTGCAGGTCGATCGGCATCATGATCGACAGGCTGCCGAGGAGCTGCTCTTCATCCATATACCGGAACGACGAGCCGTAACAGGCCATCCCATGGAGGAACGTGTGGTAGTGCTGATCACCGATGATGCTGATCGGATGCGGCTGCTGCAGCGATAGGCTGACGACATTCGTCCCTGTGTCCTCCGGGGTGAACAGGCTGCCGGGGGAGATGCCGAGTTCGGCGATCGTCGACTTGATGGTCTCATCGCCGACAACGTCCAGCAGATAGCCGTATGCATCCGAGACGCCGACCAAAACGGGCAGTCCTTGCAGGGAATCCAACAATTTTTCCGAGAAAAAGTGGACGACCGACAAAATTTCCTGATAGGACCGCCGGCGCGCCTGGAAGACAGCGTCATCCAAGAAATTCTTCGGGATGCACACCTCCTCCGGGTCCATCCCGGCTTCGCGGCAGAATGCATTGGCTTCATTAATATAATACGGAGTTTCCATGTTTCGCCTACCTCCTTTCATCTTTGCATGGAACAAGCGCATCGGGCTGCGCTTCGTGAAGAGAAAACGTTTTTTTGTTATTCTAATAAACTACAACACTTTGAAAATGACGTAAAGAGAAATATATACGGATGAAATACCCTGATTCGTTTATACAATTCATACTGTTCATTTACCCGCATCCCTTCTGATATATGCACTCCTGCGGTCCGGACGGCGCGGCTGCTGCGATGGGGAAAACGGACGTATCATTGCGGGGGATTTCGTGAAAGCATTGTTCAAGAAAGACGGACAAGAGGTAAGATTCCTCTCTGTCCGTCTTTTTTCGTTTTTTTGGTACCTGTGCGCCACACAACTCAGAAATTATTCTGAATAGTGCTCAAATTGTATGGTGCACAGGCACCGGTAAACGGGGGCAGGCCGATTAACCAGGCGCCGGCCGGGTATGCTTTCTTATGAAGGAAGGTGATGGAGTTGGCGGAATTTTGTCCAGAAGTGTGGCCTGAAGATCCGGTGCCCGGCTGCGAACGGGATTGCCGGGACTGCGGGCTCTATACGCATGGCAGCCGGATGGTGTGGGGAGAAGGGAATCCGGAGGCGCCGGTCATGGTGATCCTCGACAATCCGGGTGCCCGGGAAGACAAGGAAGGGCAGCCGATGGTGTGCGGAACGAGGCAGGCGCTGCAGCAGGCGGTATATGAAGCCGGCCTGCACAAGGATCAGGTGTACGTCACGTACATCCTGAAACGGAGACCGCGGCGTGCCTATGATAAGGAAGAAACACGGCACATCTGCATGAGGCACTTGAACGCCCAGCTGGAGTTGCACAAGCCGAAACTGCTGATCTGTTTCGGCAATGTGGCGGTCCAGGCATTCTTCCATAGCCCGGACGCCGACGTAAAAAGCATGCGCGGCTCATTTTATGACGTGGACGGCTGGCGGACGACGGTCGGCTACCACCCGCTGGCGGTCCGTCGCCGTCCGAATCTATACAAGCTGCTGCTCGAAGACATGCAGCGGGTCGCCGATGAATTGCAATAAGGGAATTGCAAAAAGGTACCTGTGCGACACACAATTCAGACACTATTCTGAATCGTGTCCAAATTGTGTGGTGCACAGGCACCGTCGAGAAGGGAGGAAACCAACGGATTGAAAAGATATTGCAAGATTTGGCAAGTTGTGAGAAAGTTTTTCGAAAATTGATAAAATATTGCAGTTTCTTGTAGACGGGCAAGGTAATATTTACTATAATTGCTTTATTACTAGGTTATGAGTCACTGTTTCAATCGTTCAAAGTATTCATGTCGGTCGGCGGTGTACGGGAAAGTGCCGGCTTGGACAAGGTGCAGCCAGTGCTTGTTTTTCGTGAAGGAAATGTCTGGTGCGCCGTAAGCGGAAGCGCTGAGAGGAGGTGAGACTGTGGAGCGGCGCGCGAGAAGGCAGAAAACCCCCGGGTGTGAAAGTCGTGGTGGACCCACCCGAGGGGAGAACGCTGGGTATACCAGCTTATGTGCTAGTATACCCTTTTTCAGCAAGATTGAAAGACAAAATTGAAAAGGGGATAGGGGAATGCCTGAAAACGAACAGTATATCATTACGACTGAAACGAGTGTCATTTTTCCTTATTACAATGAAAGCGGCCGGCTCCTGTCGATGATTCTCGAGGGAGATCAGATCCTGTTCATCGACAGCAGGCCGACTGAAATCATCGATTACAACCTGCGCCGCATCGGGTCGAGCCTGAAAGGGGCGATGGAAGGGGCGTCCGAAATTCTCGGGAGGACGTTCATGTCGCCTGTCAGCATCAGCAAGACCCACCGCATCTACATGACGCCGACGTCTTCGCCGAGGTCCGAGAGCTGCATCTGGCTTGCCGTGGGCCAGGTGGACCGGTACGTCTGTAATGCGCGGAACGAAGTGACCGTCGTGCTGCGCAACGGCAGTACGGTCGAGCTGCCGCTGAGCGCGTACCAGTTCAAGGAGCGTGTCCGGCAGGCGTGCACGCTGCAGTATTCGATCGAGTCGAACTCGCGGCAGGCGATGAAAGTGAAAGAGAACTACACGCAGTCGTACATGCTGAGGAAGCCTGAAAAAGGACTGAATTACGAGGACGAATGATGGACTGATCTGTGTGATGAATGAAGTTGAAGGCTTGGGTGTGCGCTCCCGGAAGCTGGGGAAGTGCATGCCTGGGCTTTTCGGGTTGGTGTTTGGTCTCGGTTTGAGCGTTTGCGATGGCTGCTTGAGCGCTTATGGTCGCAGCTTGAGCGTTTCTGAGCCGGCTTGATCGCCTGCAGAGAGCATTTGAGCGGTTTACCCACTGCTTGATCGCTTGCACAGCCGCCGAATTTATTAACGCGTCACAACAGGGATTGGCAGGCAGTATGTCGAAAGTGAAGTGACAGAGTTTGCGGGCGGGGGGAGTTGCGTGATGGCGGTGGTGCTGCTGATTGGATCGTATGTGCTCGGCGGATTCCTGCCGGCGCTGTATGCCGGGGGACGCTCGGGGCGGTCGGTCCGGACGGCGGGGAGCGGAAATCCGGGGGCGCGGAATGCGGGGCGCGTGTTCGGGAAGCGGGCGTTCATCACGGTTCTCGTCGTCGATGCGGCGAAAGGGGCCATCCCTGTGCTTGCGGCGACCGGACTCGGGTACGGCCTGCCGTTCCAGCTGCTCGCGCTCACCGCGGTCATGCTCGGACACTGCTTCCCGCTGTTCCATCATTTTCGCGGCGGAAAAGGGGCGGCGGCTTTTGCGGGCGGTCTGCTGGCGGCGGATCCATGGCTAGCGGTCCCGGTCGTCGCGCTGTTCGCCGTCCTGTATCCGCTGCTCCGCAAGACGACGCGGGCCGGCGTATTGGCGGCATCAGCCGCAGTGCCCGGGTGCATCGTGCTGCACGGCTGGACAGCGGGCGCGGTGTCCGTATTGCCCGTCGCATTGCTGCTTTTCGCCCACCGCAGTGATCTGCGGATCCAAATGAACAGGAGGCGGTCGGAATGACATATTATTATCGGCTGGCCGTGATGCCGGAGGACGCGGAAGCGATCCACCGGCTGAATTACAGGACATTCGTCGAGGAGATCCCCCAGCATTCGCCGGATGCGACGGGCCGTCTTATTGATAAATTCCACGGAGAGAATACATATATGCTGTGCATGAAAGACGGGGAACTTGCCGGGATGATCGCGCTGCGCGCAGCCCGTCCGTTTTCATTGGATGAAAAGGTCGGTCCCGTGGAGGTCTCGCTCGACGATCCGCCGGAGAACCCGGTCGAGGTCCGGCTGCTCGCCGTCGACCCGGCGCACCGGTCCGGCCGGGCGTTCTTCGGCATGCTGCAGGCGCTCGTCAACTGGTGTCTGAGAGAAGGCTATGATGCCGCCGTCATCTCCGGCACGGTCCGGGAGCTAAAACTGTACCGCCGCCTCGGCTTCGTGCCGTTCGCGGAGCCGGTCGGGACGGAAGAAGCCCGATATGTGCCGATGATCCTGACACCCGCGACGTATGCCGACAGTCCGGCGCAGCGCCTCGGCCGGCCGATGGTGAACTTCCTGCCGGGCCCCGTCACACTTGCGGAAAACGTGCGCGCGGCCCTCATGCAGGAGCCCGTTTCGCACCGGTCACCGCAATACGCCCGCCGGCTCGCTTCGGTGCAATCGTACCTCAAGTCGCTGACCGGTGCGAGATATGTCCAGCTGCTGCAAGGGACCGGAACGCTTGCCAATGACGCGGTCGCCGCCCAACTGAAGCGGCTTGGAGGCAGGGGGCTCATCCTCGTGAACGGGGAATTCGGCCGCCGGCTCTGTGACCATGCGGCGCGGAACGGCCTCGCTTTCGACTGCCTCACTCAAGATTACGGACAGCCGTTCTGCATGGAGGCCCTGTCTGCGCAGCTCGATGCCGGCCAGTACGCCTGGCTCTGGACGGTCCACTGCGAAACGTCGACAGGGGTGCTGAACCCGCTGGAGGAGATCGCGAGCCTATGCCGCGCACGGGGAATCCGGATCGCCGCCGACTGTGCAAGTTCTCTCGGCACGGTGCCCGTCAGCCTGAGGAACATCGATTTCGCCAGTTCCGTCAGCGGCAAAGGGCTCGCCGGCTGCACCGGTCTTGCGATCGTTTTCTATAATGAACACTTGAGTCCCGACACGGCCATCCCGCGCTACTTGGACGTCGGTTCCTATGAAGCTGCCGGCGGCATTCCCTATACCCAGTCGTCGAATCTGCTGTTTGCGCTGGATGCGGCGCTCGTGAATTTGTCCGAAGCTGCTGACGGACATTTCGAACAGGTCCGGCTTGCTGCACGACAGATGCGTACCGGCGCGGAATCACTCGGCTTCACTGTCCTGGCACCTGAAGAAGCGACAAGCCCCGGCGTCCTGACACTGGTGCCGCCGTCCGGGCTGTCTGCGCGGGCGCTCGGCGATGATCTGTTCCTGAACGGTTTCCGCATGCATTATGAAAGCGGGTATTTGGCGGAGCGGAACTGGCTGCAGGCGGCGCTCATGACGGTGCCGGACGAGGCGGACATCACGCGGTTCCTCGACGTGCTGCAAAAGCTTGCTGCCGAGTGAAACCTTCGTTCCGCCTGCTGCGTATAAGTGGAAAAAGGGGGCGGTCCGGATGAACGGGACGATGCAGGAGCGTCAGATGGCGCTGACATTGAAGAAACAGGAATATGCGCGGGTCTGCCGCCGGCTCGAGGATGCCGAGCAGCGGCTGAGCCGGGCGAAGGCGGAGAACGGGCGGCTCGGACGGGCGCTGACGAAGGAACAGCACGACGTCATGAAGCTCGGCCGGTTTTCATTTCTGAATAAAGTCAAGGAATGGACGGGATCGCTCGATCAGAAGATGGAGAAGGAGATCGCGGAAGCTGCGGCAGCAGAAGTCGCGTTCAACGAATCGGAGAAGCACGTGGAGGACTTGACGTATGAAGTGGATGTGCTGAAGAAGACGGCGGCGAATCCGGAGTACGCCCATCTCGACGAAGACTGGGCGGCGTTCCTGGAAGAAAAAGAGCTGTGGATCCGCATGAACGATGAGACGTCCCAGGCGACGCTGCAGAAGATCGCCGACGACCGCGTCCGTGTGCGTTCGATGCTGCGTGAGCTCGACGAAGCGATCGAAGCCGGCGACAAGGCCGTACGCGCGCTCGACCGGGCGATCGACAAGCTGAGCAATGCGGAAGGGCTGTCGATGTGGGATACGTTCCTCGGCGGCGGGCTTCTTGTGTCGGCGCTGAAGTATTCGGAAGTGAACAGTTCCGACGACCTCGTGCATGCGGCGCAGCGGGCGCTCCGTCACTACGAAACTGAGCTGATGGACGTCCAGGAAGCCGCGACGGCATCATTCCAGGTGAACCGTAACGACATCTTCACGTTCACTGACCTGTTCTTCGATAATATCTTTTCGGATTTCGCGGTCCATTCCCGGATCACCGAAGGGAAGCAGAAGCTGAATGACGTGCTGCAGGACGTCCGTCGCGTCCAGACGCAGCTCGCCCGCAAAAAAGAAGCGTCCGAGACGGAGCTCGAACGCCTGGACGCGGATGAGAAACGGATTTTATTGTCCTGAATCAAGAATTACTTGAACTCCAGAAACTCGAGCCGGTTGCCGAACGGGTCATACGTGAAGAACCGCGTCCGGCCGTCGATCGGCGGTTCTTCGGTGATCGCGCAGCCTGCGTCTTCCAGCCGGGCCCGCAGTGAATCGAGCGTATCGACGGTGAATCCGGGGTGCGCTTTTTTGGATGGACTGAAATCCGGCTGGATGCCGATGTGCACTTCCTGGCTTCCGCAGACGAACCAGCAGCCGCCCCGTGCTTTCAGGTTTTCCGGTTTCGGAATCTCGGGCATGCCGAGCAGCTCCCCGTAAAACACCCTGGCCTCGGCTTCCGATCCCGGCGGTGCTGCAATCTGAATATGATCGATTCCGCTGAATGAATGCTCCAAACAGATCACCTCTTTCTTGCTCCACTATATCCGACTTCCCTGCAGATGAATAGACGGATTATTCAATGACCTGTCAACCGGTTTTCCGATCACTGCCCGGACTTCGCGGCTTCATCAGCGGGTGAGATCCGGGTTTAGTGTTTACACAAATTGGGTACCATGTGGCTAGTAATGGGGAAACACGGGAGTGGTATGCCGGCGATCCCTAAACTCAAGGTGAGGGGGAATCATGTTGGACGAAAACAAGAAGAACCAGGAAGAAGTGGAACGCGAGACGCTGACGACGCGGCAGGGGCACCCGGTGAAGGACAACCAGAACATCCGGACAATCGGGGACCGCGGGCCTGCGCTGCTTGAAAACTATCATTTCATCGAAAAGATTTCGCATTTCGACCGGGAAGAGATTCCAGAACGCGTCGTGCATGCCCGCGGTTCGGGAGCGCACGGCTATTTTGAAACGTACGGCAAGGTCGGCGGCGAGCCGGTCGAGAAGTATACGCGTGCGAAAGTGTTCTCTGGCGCCGGCAAACGGACGCCTGTCCTCGTGCGGTTTTCGACGGTCGCCGGCGCAAAGGATTCGCCGGAAACAGCCCGGGATCCGCGAGGGTTTGCGGTCAAGATGTATACCGAGGACGGCAACTGGGATCTCGTCGGCAACAACCTCAAGATCTTCTTCATCCGGGATGCGATGAAGTTCCCTGATATGATCCATGCGTTCAAGGCGGACCCGGCGTCGAACGTGCCGAACCCGCAGCGGATGTTCGACTTCGTATCGCGTTCCCCGGAAGCGACGCATATGATCACGTTCCTGTTTTCGCCGTGGGGCATCCCTGCGACGTACCGCCATATGCAGGGGTCCGGCGTGAATACGTACAAGTGGGTGAACTCAGAAGGCGAGGCTGTTCTCGTGAAATACCACTGGGAGCCGAAGCAGGGGATCCGCAACCTGACGCAGAAAGACGCGGACGTCATCCAGGCGAAGTCGGTCGGCCATGCGACGGAGGATCTATACACGGCGATCGAGCGCGGCGACTATCCGGAGTGGGAGCTGTTCGTCCAGATCATGGAGGACGACTATCACGAAGAGCTCGATTTCGATCCGCTTGACGATACGAAATTATGGCCGGAAGATAAATTCCCATGGCTGCCGGTAGGACGCATGGTGCTCGACCGCAACCCGAAAGACTTCCACGCGGAGATTGAGCAGGCGGCGTTCGGGACAGGTGTCCTCGTCGACGGGATGGACTTCTCGGACGATAAGATGCTGCAGGGCCGGACGTTTTCATATTCCGATACGCAGCGCTACCGGGTCGGCTCGAACTACTTGCAGCTGCCGGTGAACGCACCGAAGACGACTGTGCGGACGAACCAGCAGCGGGGGCAGATGGATCACCGCGACCCTGCGGAATCCGGCGGCAATCCGCACGTCAACTATGAGCCGTCGATGATCGGCGGCCTGCAGGAAGCGGATGGCGCTGAGAATCCGCCGCACCGCCCGACGTACAACGCAGCGGCGATGAGCGCGCCGATCGACCGGCCGAACAACTATGGCCAGGCGGGCGAGACGTTCCGCCAGTTCGAGGACTGGGAACGCGAGGAGCTCATCGGCAACCTGTCCGACGCGCTGGCGCAGTGCGACGTGCGCATCCAGGAAGCGATGGTCGAACATTTCACGCAGGCAGACGAGGAATACGGCCGCCTTGTGAAGGAAGGCATCGCGCGGAAAGTCGAGGAGCTGAAGGCAATGGGCGGCTCGGCGGAGCTGCCGGGCCGAGAATCGGGCAAGTCCAAATTCGGCTTCGGCACGCCGAAGATGCAGGACGCAGCGGAAGATGCCGTGGAAAAAGGGAAAGACGCCGATCCTTATTGAGTTTTGGGCTGGTTTGGGTTAATTGAATAGGAGTTTGTGCAGCGCCTCTGGTCGATGGTGGATCAGGGGCGTTTTTGGCGTGTGTTTCAGGGGTGGTGGCGGCGGTTATGAGCGGTTTTTTCGGTTTATGAGCGTTTTTTTGAATTTATGAGCGGTTTTCAGTTTTTATGAGCGTTTCCCGAGATTTATGAGCGGTTTTCCAGTTTTATGAGTGTTTTTTAAGATTTATGAGCGAAAACCAGAATTTATGAGCAGATTGAGTTCTGGAGGATGGATAAAACCATTTGGCGCGGCGCAGGCAGCGTGTAGATGATGGTTTTATTGCCGCGAAATGGCAGGAGCCCCTACTAACCCTTGCTGATCGATGGTAAACTGGTACCAACTGAACTGTTTGAATAGTGAGAGAGGCGGGATGGCGGATGGGCAGCGGGCGAAGTGGGAAATGGGTGTTCGGAGCAGCGGGAGCACTCCTGTTAATGCTCGGCGCGGCGGGTTGTACGGACCAAGACAACGGTACGAAAGAGGAAGTGACAGAGCCCGCTGGGGAGACGGAGCCGGGGAAGGGGAACGAAACGGCGGTGCAGAAGACGGAAACCCCGTCGTATCTTAAAGTGACCGATCAGAAGAAATCGCAGACGGAGCTGACAAAAGAAGCGCTGTTCGAGCAGGAGTTCGGCTCGGAAGGGCATGTCGTGAAGCTGTTCGTGCTGCCTGCGGACGAAGCGGAACGGACGGAATTGACAGAGGAGCAGGCTACGTACGAAGGAAATGCGGGCGACGAAATCGTCAAGGGGCCGCTCGCCTTCTATCTCGGCGAGCAGGGTGCGGACGAAGCCTTTTTGCAGAGTACGGAAGACCGGGAATTCCTTGTCAACTTGAACCGCGCCCCGTTCACGGTGCATCAGCTTGGTGAAACGGGTGTGTTGCAGCTGACGGAACCTGTTTCATCCAATGGAAGGGACTTGTCTTTCTGGGTGGTGAAAGACGGCGCACTTCAGGCGGTGAAAGCGGGCGGTGAGCCGGCTGTTGCGGCGGCGACCGGGAAAGCGAAGATCGTACAGGAGCGGTATGTGCAGACGTATGAGTATTACAATGCCGAGCCGGTGGGCTGGGTGTTCAGGACGTACGAGTGGCTGCCCGAGACTGCGGAACTGAAGCTGTATGACGAAAGCGAGCTGTTTATCGAGGGGCCGTTCCATTATGAAGGCGCGGCGGAAGATATCCGCGGGTTTTATCAGGAAACGGTGGACAGCTGGAATGAACTGGATGACTATGTGTATCCGTTCCCGCACTTGCATTTTCCGGCCAATCTGTCGGAACAGCTGGCATTAGGATTCCTTGTCGACGGGGAGGCTAAAGTGGGAGGCTCGGTGTCCGCTTATTTGGGGGGGCATCCTGATCTGCTCGGCGAATATGATGCGGAAGGTGCTTGGTATTACGCGTTTCCGGACGGTCTGTCGATCTATCATGGCGGCGATGACGAGATTATCGGCGTGGGATTGTCGGGTGCGAATTACTTGGAGTCGGTCGATGAGTTGCGGGCGTTGCTCGGGGAGCCGGCGGAGGAACATGGCTCGCCGGTTGACGATGAGCCGGGGCTAGAAGGGTCGAATTACGATGTCGGCAGCAGGCTGATCTATGACTTCGGCGACTACACGGCAGAGGTGACGTACCGGGACGAGACGATCGGCAGTATTTATGTGAGGAAGAAAATGGAGTGAATTAGAGATTTCCGGAATGAATGAAGGAGGGGCTCGCGATGCAAATACGCCCGATTGAAATGAAGGAAAATAAAGCGATCGAGCAGATCATCATGGAGTCGCTCGAAGCGGTCGGCCTCGACATACCGGGGACGGCGTATACCGATCCGCAGCTCGGGAATTTGGCCGGGTTTTATTCACAGCTGGAGGGTGCCGGTTATTGGGTGGCTGTGGATGCGGACGGCTCTGTGCTCGGCGGCGTCGGCATCGGACCGTTCGGCGAGGAGTCCGGCGTTTGCGAGCTGCAGAAGCTGTACGTCGACCGGGACGCGCGCGGTCGGGGGCTGTCACGGGAGCTGATGACGGCGGCGCTTGCGTTTGCGGCGCAGCATTATGAGCAGTGTTATTTGGAGACGTCAACGAAGCTTGTTGTCGCGAACGAGCTGTATGCGAAGCTCGGTTTCCGGAAGCTTGAGCAGCCGCTCGCCGGGTCGGAGCACGGTGCGATGGACGCGTGGTATATGAAAGAGCTGGACTGATTTGACGGATCGGCGGCTCGGATGAGGAAGCCCGCTCCTGCCAGAAATACTGGCGGAAGCGGGTTTTTTCTGTTGGCGGAGGGAGGCGCGGTTTTCGCAAGGCGGAATCGGCCAAATCGGCGTCAGAATCGGCCAGATGACGCGAAGAATCGGCCGAATCACGCCGACAATCGGCCAAACCACCGAGTTAATCGGCAAATGGACACGATTCAGAATCGTGTCCAAGTTGTGTGACGCACACTAGCGTTGCATAGCTGGAAATAATAGTAACATTTTGATTGGAAGACCTAACGAAAAAATCTTGCATAAACGCAAAAAAGCTCCTAATGTAGGTAGGGATGACGACTAAATCAGTTCCCTACACTATAAAAGGAGCAATACTCATGA
>NZ_BRCF01000011.1 GCF_023707985.1 Sporosarcina sp. NCCP-2716 | reverse complement strand
CGAGATTTATGAGCGGTTTCCGAGATTTATGAGCGGTTTCCGAGATTTATGAGCGGTTTCCGAGATTTATGAGCGCAACAGCTGCCGTTTGCCCTTCCGTAAGAGGGCAAGTCTAGTTCTTTGCGCTGTCTGGCACTTTGCCTTATGGTTAAGGGAACGAAATGCGAGGGAGATGGCGCAGATGGAATCCATTTACGACTTTACTGTTCAGAAAACAGACGGGACCGGACAATCGCTGGCTGAGTTTGAGGGGAAGCCGCTGCTGATCGTCAATACGGCGAGCAAATGCGGCTTCGTCAAGCAGTTCGATGAGCTGGAGGAAGTGTATGAAATGTATAAGGATCAGGGCTTGGTCGTGCTCGGTTTCCCGTCGGACAACTTTAACAATCAGGAGTTCGATACGAGTGGCGAGGCGGAGGAATTCTGCCGGATGAATTATGGCGTGACATTTCCGGTCTATGCGAAAGTGGATGTCAAAGGGGATCAGGCGGAGCCGCTGTTCCAGTACTTAACTTCGCAGAAAAAGGGCATGCTGACAGAGGGCATCAAATGGAACTTCACGAAGTTCCTCGTCGACCGGGATGGCCAAGTGGTCGGCCGGTTCGCACCGACGACCGGACCGCTGAAAATGAAGGACGCGATCGAGAAGCTGGTGTAACTGAAAAGCGGCAATACTTTTACTTATCGGTGTGTCCTTGACACGCTATTGTGCCGCTGATAACCTATTATCTAATATTTATCCGAAACTACAAGGGGGCGTCAGGCATGTGGGAAACGAAGTTTGCGCGGGAAGGACTAACATTTGACGATGTGCTGTTAATACCGGGAGAATCCGAAGTGCTGCCGAAAGATGTCTCGCTGTCCGTCCAGCTGTCGGAAACGGTGAAGTTGAATGTGCCGTTGATCAGTGCAGGGATGGATACGGTGACCGAGTCGAAGATGGCGATTGCAATGGCGCGTCAGGGAGGACTCGGCGTCATCCATAAGAACATGAGCATCGAGGAGCAGGCGGAGCAGGTTGTGACGGTCAAACGCTCGGAAAACGGCGTCATCACCAATCCGTTCTTCCTGACACCGGAGCACCAAGTATACGACGCGGAGCACCTGATGGGGAAATACCGGATTTCGGGTGTGCCCATTGTCGATACGCTTGATAACCAGAAACTCGTCGGCATCATCACAAACCGTGATATGCGGTTCATCCAGGATTATTCCATCCTCATTTCGGACGTCATGACGAAAGAGGAACTGGTGACAGCGCCAGTCGGCACGACGCTTGACGATGCAGAGAAGATCTTGCAGCAGCATAAGATCGAGAAACTGCCGATCGTCGATGAAGACGGCCACTTGTCAGGTTTGATCACCATCAAGGATATCGAGAAGGTCATCGAGTTCCCGAATGCGGCGAAAGACCAGCACGGCCGGCTGCTCGTGGCGGCGGCTGTCGGTGTGACGTCCGATACGATGGTGCGGGTTGAGAAACTCGTGGAAGCGGAAGTCGACGCAATCGTCATCGATACGGCACACGGCCATTCGAAAGGCGTGCTCGACATGGTGAAGAAGATCCGGGACACGTATCCGGAACTGTCCATCATCGCAGGTAACGTTGCCACAGCGGCAGCGACGGCAGCTCTTTACGAAGCAGGCGCTGACGTCGTGAAGGTCGGTATCGGTCCAGGTTCGATCTGTACGACACGCGTCGTCGCAGGCGTCGGTGTACCGCAGATCACGGCGGTCTATGACTGTGCTGAGGAAGCACGGAAACAAGGAAAGACGATCATCGCGGACGGCGGCATCAAGTTCTCCGGCGATATCGTGAAAGCACTTGCGGCAGGCGGACATGCAGTCATGCTCGGCAGTCTATTGGCCGGCACGACGGAAAGCCCGGGCGAGACGGAGATCTACCAGGGACGGACGTTCAAAGTGTACCGCGGCATGGGCTCGGTCTCGTCTATGGAACGCGGTTCGAAAGACCGGTATTTCCAGGAAGACGCGAAAAAGCTCGTCCCGGAAGGCATCGAAGGGCGCATGCCGTACAAGGGCTCCCTTTCCGACACCGTGCACCAGCTGATCGGCGGCATCCGTGCCGGCATGGGCTACTGCGGAACGAAAGATCTCCATACGCTGCGGGAAGAAGCGCAGTTCATCCGCATGACGGGGGCGGGCTTGCGCGAAAGCCACCCGCACCAAGTCCAGATCACGAAGGAAGCACCGAACTATACGATCTCCTGATTCTCAGCAAATCAGGAACTTCAGCACCTTTCAGCCGTCCTATATGGGCGGAAAGGTGCTTTTTTTTGTTTTCACTCCATGGCCGGGATGAGGTATGATAGACTATGGGAGTAAATCGCAGTAACGGGGGTAGAAATGTGAAGAAGATGAAGAACAGATGGCTGTCCGTGCTATGTTCAGCAGTATTGCTGATCACGTTGTTCGGGGCGTCCACCGCACAGGCGGATACATCGCTCGGCCTGCACGTCGATGGTGCAATCCTGATTGACGCAGACAGCGGGAAGATTTTGTACGAACAGAACGCCGATGCACCTCTTGGACTTGCGAGTATGTCGAAAATGATGGTCGAATACTTGCTGTTCGAAGCCATTGATGAAGGAAAGATCAAGTGGGACCAGCAGTACAAAGTGACGGATTATACATATGCTGTTTCGCAGGACCGCAGTTTAAGTAACGTGCCGCTCCGCCGCGACGGCTCGTATTCCATCAAGGAATTGTACGAAGCTTTGGCAATTTACTCGGCAAATGCTGCGACCATTGCCATTGCTGAAACGATTGCGGGTACGGAAACCGAATTTGTGAAGATGATGAATGAAAAAGCGAAGGAACTCGGATTGACGGATTATAAATTCGTCAACTCGACAGGCTTGAACAATGCCAACTTGCAGGGCATGCATCCGGAAGGGACAGGTCCTGATGATGAGAACGTCATGCCGGCGAAGTCGGTCGCGAAATTGGCATACTCATTGCTGCGCGACTATCCGCAAGTGCTTGATACGACAAAGATCACGACGAAGTATTTCCGTGAAGGAACGGACGACCAGACGAAGATGGACAACTGGAACTTCATGCTTCCCGGTTTCGTGAACGAATATGAAGGCGTTGACGGCCTGAAGACCGGTACAACGGATTTCGCTGGGTATTGCTTCACCGGGACGGCGGTGCGTGACGGCAAACGGGTCATCGCTGTAGTGATGAATGCCGTGGATGCAAACGGCAAAGGATCCTACAAAGCCCGTTTCGATGCGGCGCGCTCGCTGTTCGACTACGGCTTCAGCCAGTTCTCCGAAGTGGAGTTCGTGAAGGAAGGCTACCAGTTCAAAGGCAAGGAAACCCTCCCCGTGTTGAAAGGGAAGGAAAAAGAGACAGCCATCGAAGTGAAGGAACCGATCTCGATGCTGGTGAAGACGAGCGAAAAGGATCAGTACACACCGAAGCTCGTCATTGACAAGAAAAAGCTGAAAGACGGATCGCTTGAAGCACCTGTCAAAAAAGGGACTGTCGTAGGTCACGTGGAACTTGTGAAAAAAGACGGCTCCGAAGATTACGGATACGTCGATGGCACGAACGCAGGTGCCGACGTCGTGACGAAGGAAACTGTCGAGAAAGCGGGCTGGTTCTCGCTCGCCATGGGCGGCATCGGCCACTTCTTCTCCGGTCTCTGGGACAGCGCGAGCGGCTTCGTGAAAGGCCTCTTCAAGTAATCAACTCAATTCAAAAGGAACAGATGCGGTTTCATTCCGCACTGTTCCTTTTTTTCATGCCCCAGGCGGTCATCAGTTTGCGTACTCCTTCGATGATCTGCCCCTCTGTCAGACCGCCGAATCCGAGGAGGAACGACGGATTGCCGTCAGCCGGCTCAGATCGGTAGCTGTCCAGGCCGTACACCCGCACGCCTGCCTGCAGGGCGGCTTCCGCGAGAGTCGTCTCGGAACGGCCGTCCTGCACGGTTATGATGATGTGCATGCCGGCACCGTCACCGGAACAGCTGACAG
The DNA here is from genome assembly GCF_023707985.1 of Sporosarcina sp. NCCP-2716. GTDB lineage: Bacteria > Bacillota > Bacilli > Bacillales_A > Planococcaceae > Sporosarcina. The sequence goes on along the minus strand of NZ_BRCF01000011.1, from coordinate 84,166 downwards.
CCGGTGCATACGGCGTGAGCTGCTCCATCAGCAGCTGCAGTTTCTTCCGGTACAGTTTCCGCATGCGGTTCAGGTGACGGGAGAACTGTCCTTCCTTCATGAAGCGGGCGAGCATGTGCTGGTCGAGCCGCGGGACGGTGGAGGCGTAGTGGATGAATGCACCGCGATACCGTTCGAGCAGCGGTTTCGGGAGCACCATGTACGCAATCCGCAGGGACGGCATGAGTGATTTCGAAAACGTGCTCAAGTAGATCACATTGTCGCCCCGGTCCATCCCCTGCAGTGCGGGGATCGGCCGTCCCGCATAACGGAATTCACCGTCGTAGTCGTCCTCGATGATAATATGTTCCGGACGTGCAGCCGACCAGTTCAGCAGGGCGGCCCTGCGCGCAGCAGACAGGACAGTGCCTGTCGGGAACTGATGGGAGGGGGTGACGTAAGCGACGGTCGCCTGTGAACGCTGCAGGGCGTCTGTATCGAGCCCTTCTTCGTCGACCGGGATTGCCACCGCGCTGCGCCGGTTATGGTCGAACACATGATGGGCGAGCGGGTAGCCCGGGTCCTCGACCGCATAGACGGCGTCTTCCCCGAGGATCCGGATGATGAGCGGGATGAGCTGTTCCGTCCCGGAGCCGACGATGAGCTGTTCGGGTGTACAGCGCACGCCGCGCGAATGATACAAGTAGGTCGCGATCTCCGTGCGCAGCTCCAGGTCGCCGTGCGGATCACCGAGCTGCAGCAGGTGGGCGTCCTGTTCATCGATGACGTCTTTTGCGACTTTGCGCCATCTGGAAAATGGGAACGACTCGGGGTCCACCATACCTGGCGAGAAATCGATCTCCGCTTTCAAGGGGGCCGGACGGGTCGTTTCCGTGTAGGCCGCAGGCTCTGTGTACGCGAGCTCTTCGATATCCTGGACGTAGTAGCCGCTCCGCGGAACGGCGGTGATGTAGCCTTCCGCGGTCAGCTGCCCGTATGCAAGCTCGATCGTCGTCTGACTGACGGCCAGGAATTCACTCAGCTTGCGTTTGGACGGAAGCCGCTTGCCGACGGGCACCCGCTGTTCCGTAATGTCGCGTTTCATCTGCATGTAAATCTGTTCATACAGCGGGAGGGCGTGTGTTTTATCCAGCAGGATGAGCCATTCTTCCATCGTCTTCCTCCGTTCCTGACCTGACGGATATGCTGTGAAAAGGAAATTTCGAGCAGGCCATACTGCCAGTATAGCGTATAGCGGCGATCTTTGAAGGGCAGCCTGTCCAAATACGCCACAAGGCTTGCCAAACGTGCGGCCATATAGTACAGTAAGGGTACTTTCATACAACAACACGATGAGGGGAAGCAGTAGCAGTTCCGTTTTCTAACCAGAGAGCCGGCGGGTGGTGCAAGCCGGTGGAAACGACTGTGAATCCGTCCCTGAGCAGCCGGGCTGAACGACCAGTAGGCCTGTGCCGGCACCGGAGCCGTTATTATCCTGGAGTGGATCAGCCGTGTGCTGGTTAAACTGGGTGGTACCGCGGGTAGTTCTCGTCCCTGATGTCAGGGGATGGAGGGCTTTTTTTGTGCCTGGAAACCGGAAATCGTTACTAAAAAAGGAGGAATTCAGATGCTGGATAGAAAAGTATTGCGTACGGATTTTGAAGGAGTGAAACAGAAGCTCGCGAAACGGGGAGAGGACATTTCGGAGCTAGACCGGTTCCCGGAACTGGACGATAAGCGCCGAGACCTGCTTGCCAAAGTGGAAGTGCTGAAGGCGGAGCGGAACGAAGTGTCCCAGCAAGTGGCTGAGTTAAAACGTAACAAGCAGGACGCAGACGAACTCGTACTCAAGATGCGCAAAGTCGGCGAAGACATCAAAGCCTATGACAATGAACTGCATGGAATCGAAGAGCAGCTCGACTACGTGCTCATGCGCATCCCGAACATCCCGCACGACAGCGTTCCGATGGGGGACAGCGAGGACGATAACGTGGAGATCCGGAAGTGGGGCGAGACACCGGAATTCAGCTACGAGCCGAAACCGCATTGGGAAATAGGCACGGGGCTCCAAATCCTCGACTTCGAACGGGCTGCAAAAGTGACGGGCAGCCGCTTCGTCTTCTACCGCGGACTCGGCGCGCGTCTTGAGCGTGCGCTCATCAACTTCATGATGGACCTTCATCAGGAGGAGCATGGTTATGAAGAGATGCTGCCGCCGTACCTCGTGAACCGGGCGAGCCTGACAGGTACAGGCCAGCTGCCGAAATTCGAAGAGGACGCGTTCCTCGTGCAGGAGGAGGATTATTTCCTCATTCCGACATCGGAAGTACCGGTGACGAATTTCTATCGTGATGAAATCCTGCCGGCGGATCTGCTGCCGAAAGCATTCGCGGCGTACAGCACGAACTTCCGCTCGGAGGCGGGTTCTGCCGGACGTGATACACGCGGTCTGATCCGCCAGCACCAGTTCAACAAAGTGGAACTCGTCCGTTTTGTGAAGCCGGAAGACTCATACGATGAACTCGAAAAGCTGACAGGTCATGCGGAGAAAGTGCTGCAGCTGCTGGAACTGCCGTATCGTGTCCTGAAGATGTGTACAGCAGACCTCGGCTTCACCGCAGCGAAGAAATACGACATCGAAGTATGGATCCCGACGCAGAACATGTATCGTGAAATTTCGTCTTGCTCGAACTTCGAGGACTTCCAGGCACGCCGGGCGAATATCCGGTTCCGTCGGGAAAAAGGCGGAAAGCCGGAATACGTCCACACGCTGAACGGCAGCGGACTCGCAGTCGGCCGGACAGTTGCGGCACTGCTTGAAAACAATCAGCAGGAAGACGGCTCGGTCCGGATTCCGGAAGTATTGCGTCCGTATATGGGCGGCCGGGAATTCATCACACCGGCAGAATGATCGTGAATTGAAAAAGCGGCACGGGAAGTCATTCAGCTTCCTGTGCCGCTTTTCGTTTTGCCGCTCTTTTCTTTTCCCGCAGGCTGCGGAAGAAATCGGAGAGCAGCGCGCCGCATTCTTCGCCAAGGACATTCTCCCGGACGTCGCATTCGTGGTTGAACCGCGGATCGTTCAGCAGCCGGTACAGCGAGTCCACACAGCCTGCCTTCGGATCACGGGCACCGTAAATGACGGTCGGGATCCGGGACTGCAGGATGGCTCCTGCACACATCGGACACGGCTCAAGCGTCACATAGAGCTCCGTCTCCTCGAGCCGCCAGCTGCCGATCACCGCACACGCATCCTGGATAGCGGACAGTTCCGCATGGGTAACCGCATTCTGCGTCGTCTCCCGCAAATTGTGCGCCCGGGCGATCACTTCATCCTGATGGACGATCACTGCGCCGATCGGCACTTCGCCGATCGCTTCCGCCTTTTTCGCTTCCTCGATCGCAAGCCTCATGAAATACTCATCGCGTTCCGTACTCGTCATCATCATCGCTCCTTGCTTTCAGTGTAGCATGTCGGCTTGAAAATGTTCCACGTGGAAAAAATGTCACACCTCATACAGCCTCCGCTGTGATAAACTAAAGGGACGACAGTAACTGAAAGACAGGAGCGTTTGTCATGACCATTCCGTTCATCGCAGTGGAGGGGCCGATCGGTGTCGGCAAGTCCACCTTATCGAAAGCGATCGCCGATACGCAGCAGTTCCATCTGCTCATGGAAATCGTCGATGAAAACCCATTTCTCAACAAATTTTACGACGACATAGAAGAATGGAGCTTCCAGACGGAGATGTTCTTCCTCTGCAACCGGTACAAGCAGCTGGGCGACATTCAAAAGCATTACTTGGCGGCTGATAAACCGGTCGTTGCCGATTACCATATTTTCAAGAATCTCATCTTCGCGAAGCGCAGCCTTTCCGACAGCGATTATGCGAAGTACGAACAGATCTACAGCATCCTGACGCAAGGGATGCCGGTGCCGAACGTCATCGTCTACCTGCACGCGAGCCTCGAGACACTCATGAAGCGCATCGCCATGCGGGGACGCGATTATGAGCGCGGCATGGATCCGGAATACATGCGCAGGCTGTCGGCAGACTACGAGACGTTCATCGGAGAGTTCGAACAGCAGCATCCGGACATTCCGGTGCTCCGCTTTAATGGAGATGAACTCGATTTCGTCGCCAATGCCCGCGACCGTGAATACATCCTGGATGCCGTCACGGCGGCACTTCAGAAAGAAGGAGTCAACCCATGAACCTACGAGAAAAATACGGCATTCCGCAAAACGCAGTCATCACGATCGCCGGTACGGTCGGCGTCGGGAAATCGACGATGACCACGGCGCTTGCCCAGGCACTCGGTTTCCGCACGTCTTTCGAAAAAGTCGATCAGAACCCATACTTGGATAAATTCTACGAAGACTTCAAGAAGTGGAGCTTCCACCTGCAGATCTATTTCTTAGCCGAACGGTTCAAGGAACAGAAGCGTATCTTCGAATACGGCGGCGGCTTCGTACAGGACCGTTCCATCTACGAAGACACAGGCATCTTCGCCCGCATGCACATGGAAGAAGGCACGATGGACCCGGTCGACTATGAAACGTATACGAACCTGTTCGATGCCATGGTGATGACGCCGTACTTCCCGCATCCTGACCTGCTGATCTACCTGGAAGGACCAATCGACTCCATCATCGACCGCATCCACGAACGAGGCCGGGAGATGGAGCAGGAGACGCCGATCAGCTATTGGGAAGAGATGCATGCCCGCTACGAAACGTGGATCGATTCATTCAGCGCCTGCCCCGTCCTCCGACTCGACATTAACGACTACGATTTGCTGACGAATGCACACGAAGTCGAACTCATCGTCGAGAAGATCGGCGGTATTCTGACCAAAACAGCGGCTTTGCGCGGCTGAAATAATTCCCTTTCCCGACACCTCTCGAGTGGTCTGGAAAGGGTTTTTCTCTTTTCCGGCGAATGAAGAGAAGAATGGAAATGTTCATGGAACAGGCTGGAACCTGCATACAAAGGAGCGGATCATAATGACAACTCAGGAGATCAACACATCAGAGTACGCTGAACAGCTCGAGACCCGATACGCGGAAGCGAGCCGGCGCGGAGAATTTTACATACAGGAAGGCACGATCTATTTCGACGGCAACTCCCTCGGACTGCTGTCCAAGCGGGCGGAAGCGTCACTGCTCGCCATGATGGATGCATGGAAGCGGCATGGGATCGACGGCTGGACGCAAGGGGAGAAGCCGTGGTTCCATCTGTCCGAACAGATCGGGGGATCGATGGCGCCTTTGGTCGGCGCAAAGCCGGTATCCGTCATCGCTACCGGATCGACGACGTCCAACCTGCATCAGCTGCTCGCAACGTTTTTCAAGCCGGAGGAAGGCCGGACGAAAATCGTGGCGGATGAACTTAATTTCCCGACGGATATTTACGCGATCCAAAGCCAGCTGAAGCTGCACGGGCTGGATCCTGCCGAGCATCTTATCCAGGTGAAGAGCCGGGACGGCCAGACATTGACGACAGAAGACATCATCGGCGCGCTGACGGACGATACGGCGATCGTCATCCTGTCGGGTGTTCTTTATCGGAGCGGCCAAGTGCTCGATATGGCGCGTATCACGGAAGCGGCGCATGAGCGCGGAATCCTCGCCGGGTTCGACTTGTGTCATTCGATCGGCTCCATCCCGCATACACTCGATGACTGGGATGTCGACTTTGCATTCTGGTGCACGTACAAACATCTGAATGGCGGACCGGGCGCAACGGGCGGCCTGTATGTCAATGAACGCCATTTCGGCACGGCGCCGGGGCTTGCCGGCTGGTTCGGATCGGATAAGGACCGGCAGTTCGACTTGGCACACACGTTCACGCCGGCAGCGGACGCAGGCGCCCTGCAGATGGGCACGCCGCATCTGCTGAGCGCAGCTCCGCTCATCGGCTCGCTCGAACTGCTGAACGAAGTCGGCATTGGAGCGATCCGGGAACGGTCGCTCGCGCTGACAGGGTATTTGCAGCAACTCATCCAGCTGGAGCTGGCGGCATACGGATTCACGGTCGCGAGTCCGGCTGGCGACACGGAACGGGGCGGGCACGTCTTCCTCGTCCATCCGGAAGCGGCCCGTATTTGCAAGGCGCTGAAAGCGAACGGACTCATCCCGGACTTCCGGGCGCCGAACGGCATCCGTCTCGCACCGGTCGCGCTGTACAACACATTCGAAGAAGTGCGGAGCGCCGTGCAGCTGCTGAAACGGATCATGGAAGAGGAACAGTACAAGCAGTTCGAAAACAAACGGGACGTGGTCGCATGACGGAAAGGGGTGCAGGCATGAACAGAGGGATATCGGATCTGAACTTGGACAATGAGGCGATCCACACGGATTTCAAGAAAGACATGACGTACGGGGAATACTTGAATCTCGACAAGATCCTGTCGGCGCAGGAACGGCTGTCGGGCCACCACGACGAAATGCTCTTCATCATCATCCATCAGGTGAGCGAATTGTGGATGAAACTGACGCTGCATGAGCTCAACGAGGCCATTTCGGCGATCGACACTGGGGAGATGCAGTCGGCTTTCAAAAAGCTCGCGCGTGTAACGAAAATCCAGTCGCAGATCATCCAGGCATGGGATGTGCTGTCGACGATGACGCCTGCGGAATACTTGGAGTTCCGGGATTCCCTCGGCAAAGCCTCAGGATTCCAGTCGTACCAGTACCGGCTCATCGAATTCGCCCTCGGCTACAAGTCGCCGCACATTTTGAAGATCTACGAGAAAGACCCTGAAGTACATGCGATGCTCGAAACAGCGATCGCGCAGCCGAGCCTATACGACGTCGCCATCCGGGCACTCAGCCGGGCCGGCCTGCCGATCAACCCGGAGCTGCTCGACCGGGACTTCCGCAAGACGTACGCCGGAGACCCGACCGTAGCGGCCGCCTGGGAGACGGTGTACCGGGACGTCGAGACGTACTGGGATCTGTACCAGCTCGCGGAGAAGCTCGTCGACGTCGAAGACTGGCTGCAGCAGTGGCGGTTCCGTCACATGAAGACCGTCGAGCGGATCATCGGCTTCAAGACCGGTACCGGCGGCTCATCGGGCGTGAACTACTTGCGCCACGTCCTCGACCACCGCTTCTTCCCGGAACTGTGGGATCTGCGGACAACCCTATAACTGATTACTAGCATTAATCGGAATCACTAATCGGTAACACCCGTAAGGAGGCGGCGTATGGAAGGCAACAAGAAGACCGAACAATGGTCCTCAAAACTCGGATTCATCTTATCATCCGCCGGCGCGGCGATCGGCCTCGGAGCCATCTGGAAGTTCCCCTATGTCACAGGGATGAGCGGCGGCGGGGCGTTTTTCCTGCTGTTCGTCGTCTTCACGCTCGTCATCGGACTGCCGATGCTGCTGTCGGAATTCATCATCGGGCGGGGGACCGGCAAAGAAGCCGTCAGCGCTTACAAACAGCTCGCTCCGCGCAGCCTATGGGTCTGGACTGGACGGCTTGGGGTCGTCGGCTGCTTCCTGCTACTGTCGTTCTACAGTGTCGTCGGCGGCTGGGTGCTCGTCTACAGCGGGCTGTCCATCCCGGGACGCATTATCGGAGAAGGCGCGGATTACGGCGCGCTGTTCGGTACGGTGACCGGCTCCGCCGCCATCACTCTGATTGGCCTGCTGTTGTTCACACTCATAAACGTTATCATCGTAGCGTCAGGCGTCCAGAACGGCATCGAGCGGGCGAACAAGTTCATGATGCCGCTGCTGTTCCTGTTCTTCATCATTCTGGTGATCCGGTCGCTGACGCTCGACGGGGCAATGGAAGGCGTGAAGTTCTTCCTGTCTCCGGATTTCTCGAAGATCAACGCGGAAGCCGTCTTATATGCGCTCGGTCAGTCGTTCTTTTCACTGGCCGTCGGATTTTCGTGCATGGTGACGTACAGTTCGTACTTGAAAAAAGACGTCAGCCTGCGCTCATCCGCCGGCTCCGTCGTCGGGATGAACATCTTCGTCTCACTGCTCGCGGGTCTCGCCATCTTCCCGGTCGTGTTCGCGTTCGGCATGCAGCCGGACGAAGGACCGGGGCTGCTGTTCATGGTGCTGCCGGAAGTGTTCGGACAGATGCCGTTCGGCGAACTGTTCCTTGCGCTGTTCCTGCTGCTGTTCCTGTTTGCGACGCTGACATCTTCGTTCAGCTTGTTCGAGATCATCGTCGCGGCGCTTACGGCGGACGGCAGACGGTCACGGACAGCGGTCACGTGGCTCATCGGGCTGATCGTGTTCATCGCGGCGATCCCGTCCGCGTTGTCATCGAGTGCCCTGTCGTCATTCACACTGTTCGGTAAAAGTATTTTCGACAACACGGACTACCTCGTCAGTAACGTGATGCTGCCGCTCGGCAACCTGCTGATCGCGCTGTTCATCATCCACCGTATGGATCGGGCGTTGGTCGAGAAGGAGTTCAACTTGAGTGCGGCCGCTTCTCCCGTCCTGTTCAAGGCGTGGAAAGTGCTGATGACCATCGTTGTGCCGGTCGTCATCGCCGTCGTGTTTCTGAGCGGTCTTCTCGTGGAAGGATAAGAGAAAGAGAGGATGAAGCACATGAAGGTCAAAGAGTGGATCGACATTACGCAGCTGCTCAGCAATGACATTGCCGAGTGGCCGGGGGATACACCGTTTCAGTATGAGCTGTCGTTTACGAAAGAGCAGACGGGCTCCGTCAATATTGGGCAGCTGACGATGAGCGTCCATACGGGCACACACATCGATGCCCCGTTCCATTATGATGAACACGGCAAGAAGGTGCATGAGCTCGACCTTGGCCTGTACATGGGGCCTGCGGTGGTCGTCGATGCAGCCGGCCATGCGGAAATCGGCCAGGCTGAACTGGAAGGCACCGACTTCAAAGGGGCGGAGCGGGTGCTGTTGAAAACTGGCGGTCATCCGGATCCGACCGTATTCCCGGAACACTACCCAGTGCTGAAGCCGGACATCGGACCGTTCCTGAAAGAGCACGGTATCCGGCTGATCGGTGTGGACGTGCCATCGGTGGACGCGGTCGACAGCAAGACGATGGATGCCCATCATGCGCTGTACGACAACAACATTCACATTCTTGAAAACATCGTCCTGACCGAAGCGGAACCGGGGCTGTACGAACTGATCGCCCTGCCGCTGAAACTCGCCGGGTCCGACGGCAGTCCGGTACGCGCTGTACTGCGTCCCGCCGGAGGAATCATCATCGAATAACCGAAAAAAGCTGCCGGGAGACCATTCTCCCGGCAGCTTTCATTTATGAGGCAGGTATCGCAGTCTGCGTGAAGAATTCTTCGTAGAGCGCTCGCAGAACAGCGGTTTCGTCTTGCTTATGGACTCCGAAGACGAGGCTCACTTCCGTGGATCCCTGGTTGATCATCTGGATGCTGACGCCGGCTTTACGGATGGCGTCCGCTGCCCGGGCGGTCAGGCCGACCGTATCCCGCATCCGTTCTCCGACGAGGACGACCATCGAATAGCTCCGGCGGAAATACGCATCATCCGCTTCCAGCTCTTCTGTTACCCGCTGCAAGATGCGGGCCTCTTTTTCTTCCGATAAAAATGTATCCCGGATAATGACAGACATGTTGTCGATGCCGGACGGTGTATGCTCAAACGGGATTTCTTCCTCTTCGAGAATTTGCAGCAGCCGGCGTCCAAAGCCGATCTCGATATTCATCAGATACTTGTCGACGAACAGTGTAGTGAAACCGTCATCTGCTGCAATGCCGACGACAGGCTGTGTTCCGCATTCCCGTTCTTTGACAATCATCGTGCCGGGCGCTTCCGGATTGTTCGTGTTCTTGATGCATACCGGAATGGACTTCAGAAACGCGGGCCGCAGCGCTTCGTCGTGGAAGACGGAGAATCCGGCGTAGGACAGCTCCCTCATTTCCCGGTAGGTCAGCGTATGGATGCCGCACGGACGGTCGATGACATGCGGATTCGCTGAGAAGACCGAGTCGACATCGGTGAAGTTTTCGTACAGCTCGGCGCCGGTCGCCGCAGCGAGCAAGGATCCGGTGATGTCCGACCCGCCCCGATTGAAAGTACGGAGTGTTCCGTCTTTTGTGAATCCGAAGAATCCGGGAAACACGACGACACCCGGCTGATCGGCCAGCTTGGCAAGCAAGGCTTCGCCTTCCGGCAGCGCCTGCACCCGTTTCGGCCGTTCGGTGACGAGGAGGCCGCCTTCAAGCGGGCTGATGTAGACCGCTTCGGTGCCGATCGACTGCAGGTAGGCCGCAATCAGCTTCGCATTATTGTCCTCGCCGGACGCTTTCAGGGTATCCATGAACAAGACGGGATCTTCCATATCCCCGCCGAGCCGGCTTCGTAAGTCTTCTTCAATGAGAGACATCACATCGTTCCCGAGATGGAGTTCCGCCGCGATATCGCGGTAGCGGGCGAGCACCAATTGCAGCTGCTCTTCGGCGTCGCCCCCCGTCAATGCTCGTTCTGCCAGCATGATGAGCAGGTCGGTCACTTTGGTGTCATCGGGCTCCCGTTTGCCGGGGGCGGAGACGACGACGATCTTGCGGGATGGATCCGCCTGGAGGATGGCGGCCACTTTTTTTATCTGCTGGGCGGACGCGACGGACGTTCCGCCGAATTTACAAACTTTCATGTCACCAGATCCAATCTTTAATATAGTATGAGTAGTGTGATATATTGAATAACAATATCACGTTACGGTTGTCCTGTGAAGACTTTCTCTTTATAATGGCTGTATGCTTTTGTCTTTGCATACAGGACAAATGTTTTTACATAGTGTACATACGGTGAGGAGAATCGTCAAATGAAAAAAGAAATAGGAATCGGCTTGCTCGGCTTCGGTGTTGTCGGCAGCGGAGTGGCCAAGATTTTGCATCATCATCAGGAAGACCTGACGTATAAATTGGGAGTGCCCGTGGCCATCCGCCGTGTGCTCATCCAGAACAAACAGAAACAACGGGAGACGGTTCTGCCAAAGGACGTCTTCACCGATTCACTGGATGATTTGCTAAATGACGAATCGATCGACATCATCGTCGAAGTGTTTGGTGGCATGAATCACGCAAAATCCGCTATGGAACGGGCACTGAAAGCGGGCAAAGGTGTTGTCACAGCGAACAAGGATGTCATGGCAGTGCACGGCCGGGAACTGCTGTCGCTCGCTGATCAGAACGGTTGCGATCTGTTTTACGAAGCGAGCGTTGGCGGTGGGATTCCGCTCATCCGGACGCTTGAAGACGGACTTGCTTCCGACCGGATCACGTCCCTGCTCGGCATCGTCAACGGAACGACGAACTTCATCCTGACGAAGATGAAACACGAGAAGAAAACATACGAGGAAGCGCTCGCGGAAGCGACAGAGCTTGGGTTTGCGGAAGCCGATCCGACGGCGGACGTCGGCGGCATCGATGCCGCCCGCAAGATGGCGATCCTCGCGTCGCTGTCATTCTCCGAGGAAGTGCAGCTCGATGACGTATATGTACGCGGGATGGACGCAATCGAAGACGGCGACCTGGAACTTGCCGAACAGTTCGGCTATACGGTCAAGATGGCGGGTTCCGCGAAGAAGGACGAGCAAGGCGTCGAAGTGTCGGTGGAGCCGGTATTCTTCCCGAATGAGCACCCGCTCGCGTCCGTTAACAACGAATTCAATGCGGTATATGTACGCGGTGCAGCTGTCGGCGAGACGATGTTCTACGGACCGGGCGCAGGCTCTCTGCCGACGGCGACGTCTGTCACGGCGGACATCGTGGCGGCCTGCCGGAACTTGCTGCTCGGCGTGAACGGCAAACGGGTCCACTCGTACCAATATGAGCGCAAAGTGAAGGCGGATGACCAGAAGTTCGCCCGGTATTTCCACCGGATCTCCGTCCAAGACGAAATCGGCGTGCTGTCCCGGTTGTCCGCGATCTACAGTAAGAACGGCGCGAGTCTTGCGACGGTGATCCAGCATGCGAACCCGAACCGGGAAGACGCGGACCTGATCTTCATTACCCATGCGATTTCCCGCAAGCAGCACTTGGACGTACTGAACGAATTAAAAACCGCACCACAGGTCAATGGCGTCCTGAGCCATTACCGGATTGAGGGGGACTGAATGATGAGACGATGGAATGGACTGATCGAAGAATATAAGGAATGGCTGCCTGTCACGGAGAACACACCGGAACTGACTCTGCAAGAAGGCAACACGCCGCTGATCCATCTGAAAAACCTATCGGCCGAATGGGGAGTCAACCTGTACGTGAAGACGGAAGGGGCAAACCCGACTGGCTCCTTCAAGGATCGCGGCATGGTGATGGCCGTCGCAAAAGCAAAAGAAGAGGGCAAGACGACGCTCATCTGTGCATCGACCGGCAATACGTCGGCATCCGCTGCCGCTTACGGCGCACGGGCCGGTATGCGGACGATCGTCGTCATCCCGGAAGGCCGGATCGCCCTTGGCAAGCTCGCCCAGGCGAAAATGTACGGGGCGGAAATCCTTGAGATTGAAGGTAATTTCGATGAAGCTCTGCAAATGGTGCGGGAAGCGGGCGGCGGGGAAATCGCGCTCGTCAATTCAGTGAATCCGTACCGCCTGGAAGGGCAGAAGACGATCGCTATCGAGACGATCGAACAGCTTGGTGCTGTTCCGGACATCTTTGCGCTGCCCGTCGGCAACGCCGGCAACATCTCCGCAGCGTGGAAAGGGTTCACGGAATTCGCAGAGAAGAAAGGCGTCAGCCGGCCGAAACTGCTTGGCGTTCAGGCAGACGGTGCCGCACCGATCGTCTACGGCCGTGTGTTCAATGAGCCGGAAACAGTGGCGACGGCGATCCGGATCGGCAATCCTGCCAGCTGGCAGCTCGCGGAAACTGCGCTCGAACAGTCCGAAGGCCACATTTTGTCGGTGACCGATGAGGAAATCTTGGAAGCATACAGCCTGCTCGCTGCAACGGACGGCGTCTTCGCCGAACCAGCCTCATGCGCAACGATCGCCGGCCTGAAAAAACGGATCGAAGCCGGAGAAATCGAGAAAGGGACGACGATTGTCGGTGTCCTGACAGGCAACGGCCTGAAAGATCCGGAAACGGCGATCCGCGTCAATGACGGCAAACCGTTCATGACCCGTGCGGAATTCGAAGCGTTCGCGGCAGAGCTGAAGAAGGAGTCCAAGTGATGGGTGGGCCGATCACTGTCCGCGTGCCAGCTACGACCGCGAACCTCGGGCCGGGATTCGACAGCATCGCCATGGCACTGTCCCTCTGGATGACCGTGGGAGCGACACCCGCCGATCGCTGGAGCGTCGTCTATGAAGACGAAGCGATGCAGGGACTGCCGACGGATGACACGAACCTGATCGTCCAGACGATCGGCCGGGTCGTCCGCCGGGCAGGAAAGAAGGACATTCCCTGCACACTGCGGGTCACGTCGGACATCCCGCTCGGCAAAGGGCTCGGCAGCAGCGCCGCAGCCATTGCGGCTGGCATCGAAATCGCCGACCGCCTGCACGAGCTGCAGCTGAAACGCAAAGAGAAGATGTGGTTTGGCGCAAGCATCGAAGGGCACGCGGACAACGTCACCGCCGCAATTGCAGGGGGCGTCACCGTCTCGTTCTATGACGGAAGCTCACTCGAAGTGCTGGCATTCGATGCACCCGACATTGGCGGCGTCGTGCTCGTCCCGCCCGTCATGATGAAAACCGGCGACTCCCGCGGCCTGCTGCCGGCACAGCTGGATCATAAGAAAGCGACGGAAGGCAGTGCCGCCAGCAGCCTCATGGCAGCCGCACTCGCCACCGGCGACTGGCCGCTCGTCGGCCGCATGATGGACCGCGACATCTTCCACGAGCCGTACCGGAAAGACCGGTTCCCGGACTTCGATAAAATCCGGGAAGCCAGCCACAAGCACGGCGCCTACGGCATGACCCTGAGCGGCGCGGGTCCCTCCCTTTTCCTCGCCGTCCCGGCAGGCCGCGAGGATGAGATCGCCCGTACACTGGAAACCGCTTTTCCGTACTACAAGGCGATTGCAGTTAGGCCTGTGGTGGAGGGTTCGAGCGGGAATTGATATGGTGAAATTGAAAAGACATCCTAGCACTGTCCAGTCTACGTCGTTGTTACGGCAGGAGACGGTTGGGGCAGGGTGTTTTTTTGTTGGTTAAAATTGCAGGATAGAGAAATGAAAGAGGTCAGCTAACACGGTAAGAAGAAAACAAATTAAAATATTTGAACTATCTGGAAGTGATTATCAGGTTATGGTAGTATTATCTATAAAGATAGATGTGAGTTGTTCCGCAAACGGGCCATTTTATGTGGAATTGGTTCTCGACTATTGGAGGGATATTATGAATTTTATCTTTAGTAAAATGTCACAACAGCAGGTGGAAAATATTGCATCAAATTGGCATTATGAAGATGAATACTCTTTTTATGACGTGGATGCTGATGAGGAAGATTTAATCGAATTTTTGGATCCGAAACAAAGAGAGGACATCTATTATATTGTTAGGGAAGAGGATGAAGAAATCGGGTTCTTTAGTTTTGATTGCAAGGCGGGCGCAGTTGATATTGGGTTAGGAATGAAACCTGAATTGACTGGTCGGGGACTTGGTTTAGAGTTCTTTAAAGCTGGGCTGAAATTTGCTATATCCCAATTCACCCCTAATGAAATAACACTTTCCGTTGCCATTTTTAATGATAGGGCTATAAAGGTCTATAAAAAAGCAGGATTTGAACCTGGCGAAATCTTTATGCAGGATACAAATGGGAGTCGTTTTGAGTTTTTGAAAATGAAGTATGACTGCGTAAGTAAATAACTATAGATGGTAATATTCTTCTGCAAAAGGGCGCGTTTACGGAATTATGTTTGAATCAATTGCTTAGTTAATCGGAGTGGAAGCCGGCGACTCCGGGAGGATCAGCGGGACAGGTGGAACACCTAGCGAGCGAAGCGAGGAGTGTGGTTCACTGCCCGCCCTCCGGAACGCGTCCGGCTGCAACGCAGATTAACGGTTTCTAACCGCTTTCCTGCTAACTGGCGCGATTGTGAGTGCAATACAAATTTTTTAATTAGAATTAGTTGTAAATTCTGAAAACCGATGGTATAATATGAATATTACATTTGAAAGGTTGATGAATGGAGCATGATCAAATAATTCTATTTTACACGTAAAATGTATATGCATTTACACCTAAAATAGGATTAGTCTGTCCATTTATTATAATCTTTGGAAGCCTTAAATTAGGCTCGTTTATAATTAACTCTAATCCTTCTGAATCTTTTTCAGGGGGTTTTTTATTTGTATCTGCATATGCATTCAAATCTATTAATTGGGATGATTGAATGCACATTGTAAAGTCATTTCCAATGTCTATAGCAAGGAAATTGGAGGTAATAAGTATGCCTATTGAAATAAGAAATTTAACATTCGGCTTTGATATTTTAGAACGTCCATTATTCAACAATGTAAATCTTACAATTGATACAAAATGGCGTCTTGGTTTAATTGGAAGAAATGGTCGAGGGAAGACAACCTTATTAAAATTACTTATGAAAAAGATTCATCAAACTGGTGAAATTATAAGTGACGTTGAATTTGTTTATTTTCCATTGATGATCAAAAATAAGAACAACTTAACTTATTATGCGATTGATGAAATAATGCCATTAGAAATTTGGAAGCTTGAGCGAGAATGCCAATTGCTATCTTTAGATAAAGAAATTTTATGGCAACCATTTGATCAATTATCAGGGGGGGAGCAAACAAAAGTTTTGCTAGCTGCCCTCTTTTGTGAAGAAACACGCTTCCCGCTTTTAGATGAACCAACAAACCACCTAGATAGAGAAGCTAGGAATATTGTTGCTATGTATTTAAAGAAGAAAAAAGGATACATTGTGGTAAGCCATGATAGAACATTTTTGGATAAAGTAGTTGATCATATTTTAGCAATTGAAAGAAGTCAGTTAACCATCTATAAAAACAACTATTCTACCTACATGGAACAAAAAGAAATACAAGACCAACACGAACTTTCTCAAAACAAATCAATTAAATCCGAAATTGATCGCTTAAAAAGTACTGCAAGAGAAAAGTCAGATTGGGCAGTAAAGAAAGAAGGTTCAAGTAACGATGCCTTTGTTCGTGCACAGGCTGCCAAAATGATGAAACGATCAAAAGCAATTGAAAATAGAATGAATGCTCAAATAGAAGAGAAATCAAAACTTCTTCATAATGTTGAATCCGTTAGTAAGTTAATACTAAATAGTATGTCTAGTCATCGAAATCCAGTGCTTCGAGTGAAGAACTTTACAATAAGCTATGGAGATAAACCTTTATTCCAGCCAATTACATTTGAAGTTTTTCAAGGTGAACAAGTTGCCCTTGTTGGACCAAATGGTAGTGGAAAATCATCGATTATAAATTATTTATTAACTGAAGAAATTGACGGTACTCTAGAGGGTGAAATTTATATTCCGCAAGGTTTAATTACTAGTGGTATTTGCCAAAAATACGATCACAATATGGGGTTGCTAAAAGAGTTTTCAACAAATCATAAAATTGATTACACTATGTTATTAAATAATTTACGTATTTTAGGAATAGAACGTGATGTTTTTAATGTACCTATTGAATATATGAGTAATGGTCAGAAAAAGAAAGTGGAACTTGCTAAATCATTAGGAGTACTAGCTGAATTTTATCTTTGGGATGAGCCATTAAATTATTTAGATGTGTTTAACCAAATGCAGATTGAAACGATGATTTCAGAATATAAACCCACACTTTTATTTGTAGAGCACGATCAGTCATTTATTACTAATATTGCTACAAAAACCGTGGAGCTTGTTCCATACTAACAAGTTGACGTTTGATTTATTGAGTAACTCACTGTTAGTAACGGAGATAGTGGACTATTTCATTTATATTTAATGAAAAAAATTGAGGGGCTCATTGTAGAATCAACTTAGCCACCTAAATTCAGACAAAAAAATGCCACTATAAAATTTCGTGTATCATTGAGGTTGCGAGACTCACAATGAGAGGAAGTTTTATAATGGCACACCTTGAGAATACCATACAAAACCGGAAGAATAAACACCTGTCCCCCTATGAGCGAGGTCAAATCGCTGCCCTCCACAACGCCGGACATTCAAATCGAGACATCGGACGTCGCTTGGGACGACACCACCAAACGATTGCCAATGAATTAGAGCGCGGGACAACGACGCAGCTGAAGACCGGACGGACGCCCTATACGGCCTATTTCGCTGAGACAGGATAGGCGGTATACGAACGCAATCGGCTGAACTGTGGGGCGAAAAGCAAGCTGCTCACGGCCGGTGAGTTCATCGAGTTCGCCTGTGACCGGATCATCCATCATGGCTGGTCACCGGATGCCGTCATCGGCTTCGCCGGAAGACAAATCGGCTGGAAAGACAAACCCATGGTCTCTACGAAGACGCTGTACAACTACATCGACATGGACGTGCTGAGCGTCCGGAATATCGACTTGCCGATGAAAACCAGACGGAAAACAAAGACCCCGCGGGTCCGGGGGAACCGCCGCATCCTGGGCCGAGGCATTGCCGAACGCCCTGCTGAGGTGGAGGACCGGAACGAATTCGGTCACTGGGAGATCGACACAGTGGAAGGTCTGAAATCCGGCGATAATGCCTTGCTGACGCTCGTCGAGCGGAAGACCAGGAACTACTACGCCATCCTGATCGACGATCAGGATCACGACTCCGTTGACTATGCCCTGACTCAATTACGGGAGGACTTCGGGGACTTGTTCCCAGAAGTCTTCAAGACCATCACGTCCGACAATGGAAGTGAATTCTCCGGTCTCACCAAAGGGTTACACGGCATCACAGACGTCTATTTCTGCCATCCTTATTCCCCTTATGAGCGAGGATCGAATGAGCGCCACAACGGTCTTCTGAGACGTTACATTCCGAAAGGAAAAGCGATATCCGATTACTCTCCGGAGGCCATTAAACGCACCTACCAGACACTTAATCAGTTACCGAGAAAAATCCTGGATTACCGCCAGCCAGCCGTTCTGTTTGAGGAAGAGGTATCGAAACTAGAAGAGAAACTCAGAAACAAAGTCAAGGTCAAAACAGCTAGTTAAGAGTGGGGTGGAAAGTATCCCCATCAGTGAATACGCTGGAATTTATCTAAGTGGCTAATTTATTATTGCAATTTAGGAAAAAAATTGAGGTATGAAATTAGAATCAATTCATTAATTTCGGAGTAATGAATTGAACCCTAACGGTGGATACTTTTAAAAAAGTATTTAATACTTCTTCAATCGGAGAGCCATTATGGCATACAGAATCAACGCATATTCAGTAATAGGGCGCGATTGTAGCTTTATGATCGGGTCGAAATCACAAGCTGTCAATAAATTTAGTAAGAGAAGGGTTGGGTTATATTTTGAATGAATTAGAGTTACAAGACTGGAATTCTCTCGTAAATAAAGTTGGGGAGGTTGCAGATAATCTGCATGAAGTAGGAAAAGTTGGAGACTACATACGTGCACTTAATAGTACATTGCAGACTACAAATTTTATTCTTGGTATTATTGCCGTATCTTTGATTGCTCTAATTGCTATTAAACTTTTTAAGTCCAAATAAATTATTCAATTAATAAGCATGATTGCGGGAAAGCAATTCGTATCCGTTCTGCAAACGGGCCACTATATGGCATAGAGCTATAAAAATAAAGTGGTGCAATGCGACTATATGAATGATAATTATTAAGGAGAACTGATTCAAAATCAACTGGAGAATTAGGCCAGTCAGTTGTTTTCGGAGATGAGTCGAAATAGTTATTAATACAGTCCGATTTTTGGGGAAAGGGAGTTAAGTTGAAGAAAATAATCATTTTATTATTTACAATTATGCTTTTAACAGCTTGTTCAGAGGCTGCGCCCAACAATCATATATTTACCGGGGAAAGCGAGCATTGGGAAGCTGAGTACACCTATAATGGTATAGAAAATTGGGGAGAAAAAGACGAGCAGAAAACAGACTCGAACGCATATCATTTCAGATTCGTACTAAAATACAAAGGTTCTTTAGAAGAGCTGTCTTCATTACAAAAAATTGAATACTCCTATGAAACTAATGGTGATTATGGGAGCGACACTGAAGAATTCGCGCAGCCCCTAGTGTCAGGGATTTTTGCGCTTTCAGGAAGTTCAGAAAGCAGGGAAAAAGTACTTGAAGATGCAGTTATCAAAGTAAATGTGAGATGGGACGGCTTTGAGGAGTCATTTGTACTGCAAAATAATAGTAAGTAAATATATTAAATCAGTGGGCCAAATTGATAAAATAAAAGAATACTAAAAAGTCAAAGGGAAATATAGGAGGATTTAACTTGAAGCGTTTTGGTATAGGTGTTCTTGTAGTAATAGTTACCTTGTTAGCTATGTTTTTCTTTCTCGAAGTTAGCTAATCATCTACAACAAAAGGGCGCGATTATTGAAAACTTTTCGCCTAGCTTTTTTAAATGTTGATTAGGTGATAGAATTACAGTAGCAGCTACATACAGCGGATGGGCGGTTGGCACTCCCTTGTGAAAGGGGGTGTTTATATGGTGACATACGAAGCGATGAACATGCTATTCCAATTTGGAATGTTCTTGGCGGCAATGCTAACAGCTATCGTCGCGATGATTGCTCTATCCACCAATAGAAAAAAGTAACCACCCTCCGCTACGACCCAAGTAGATGAGATGGTTACTTTTTCAGTTCAAACATCTTTTCAACTGGTCAGCCGCACTTCATGCGGATGTCAGCTGCATTGACCGGGTGTTCGCGCACTCGGTCTTTTTTAGTATATCTCCACTTTACCACAGTTATGCGGATAATACACTTCTTTAAGTGATACAAATTAATGTGTTCTGTTAGTGATGGATTATACCGGAATATGATCACTATCAATAAGGTATAGAACTTTACCAATATGCGGTACAATAATAGAAATACTCTACGTGTATACTTGGGGGGTTACTTATTTGTTTGAAGTTATTAATAAAAAGAAGGCACAATTAGATGCGGCTCGTCCCTTACCTACATATACATTGAGAAGTTTACGGGAAAAGTTATTTCTAGAATGGACCTATAACTCGAATGCGATTGAAGGAAACACCTTAACCCTGAACGAAACGAAAGTGGTTCTTGAAGGAATTACAATCGGTGGTAAGACACTGAGAGAGCATTTGGAGGTTATCAATCATCGGGATGCCATTAGTTATGTTGAAGAAATTGTCCAAAAGAACGAACCTCTTTCTGAATGGCAAATAAAAAATTTACACCGGTTGGTACTTAAAGGAATTCATGAAGAGTATGCGGGTGTTTACCGTGAAGAGCAAGTCTTTATATCAGGTGCCGCACATATACCACCAGCTCATTATCTGATCCAAGAAAGAATGGAACAAATGATGAATTGGTATCGTAACGAAGGAATTCACCTTCATCCTGTTGAGCGTGGCGCGATGTTACATGCTATTTTTGTTGGCATCCATCCTTTTATAGATGGAAATGGACGAACTTCTAGACTTTTGCTGAATTTAGAAGTAATGAAAGATGGATTTCCTCCTGTCATCATTAAGGTGGAAAATCGATTGGCCTATTATGAAGCGCTTGACAAAGCACATACGACAGAAGATTATAGCGATTTTATAGCATTAGTAGAACGCGAAGTAGAAGACTCTCTTGACTTATATCTAAGTACAATCAGTTAAAAAGCATCTTTATGAGGTGCTTTTTGCAACCAATAGTTGTGCTCCAATCTCGCCGCATCTTTCCATTTCCAACTAACGGGTGCTATTGCGAAATAACCAACCTACCCACTCCCGCTTCATTCAAATATCAAAGACAAAACCGGCCGGAACAGTGCATGACCACTGTTTCTGCCGGTTTTTTAGCATGCTTGTGCATTACTCTGACACCTCATAAACTTTATTGTCCAAGTAAAAACCAAAAAATTTAAATCCTTTCCCCGTCCAGGCGTGTTATATAGAAGTATGGAGGTTGGATCATGTATGAGGATGACGCGGTGTTGATCAGCGCGATACAGCAAGGGGACGAGGACGCAATGGCGAAACTGGTGCGGCGTTATTACGATGAGATCTTCCGGTATATTTACCGTCTTGGGAGTCCGTATGAGGAAGCGAAGGATCTGACGCAGGAGACGTTTGTCGCGATGCTGCAGGCCTTGCCTGCTTACCAAGAGAAAGGGACGTTCAAAGCGTGGCTTTACAGGATCGCGCGGAACCGGGCGATGAATTACGTCACGCGGACGAGGCGTCCGGTCGAATTCACGGACGAGCATGCTTCGATGCACCAGGAGCCGGAACTGGAGGAACAGTTCTCTAACCGTTCCGAAGTGCAGGAGCTTCTTGAGACCCTTCCTGCGAAACAACGGGATGCGCTGATTTTGAAGTATTACCATGGTTTCACGGCGAAAGAGATTGCAGCCATCACGAAGACGACTTTACCGTCAGTGAAATCGAGACTGTTCCAAGGGCTGCAGAAACTGCGGAAACGAGCAAAGGGGGTTATGGAGTGAAACAAGGTACACATGAAGATGATCATCTGCGCCGCTGGCTGCATGACGACGTTCCTCCTGTCATTCATGAACAGGACAGGGAGGCGGCCATTGACTACTTGAAGTCGTACATGCCTGTCCCGCAAGAAAATACGGCAGCCGTCATGAAGCAACTGGTCCGGCAATCCTTCCAGGATCTTTGGGGGCATTTCGCTGTCCAGCTGGGCCTCCTGGTGATAGCGCTGATGGGGGCCGTCACCTTCATTCCCGGCACCAAGGAGCAATGGCTCTTATTCATTCTGTCCGCGCCCGCTCCCGTATTCGTAGCAGGGTGGCATCTCGTACATACACAGACCAAGGATATGGTGGAACTGGAACAGACGTTTATCTTCTCGTTCCAGCAGGTCCTGTTTTCCAAATTGGTGTCCATCTGTCTGGGGAGTCTGGTCCTCTACAGCGGGTCCTTATTGTACGCGGCGTCCATTCAGAAAGCGGGTCTCTTCCTGTTGTCGTTCCATATTGCGGTAACAGGGATCACACCGATCTTGCTGTTCTGTGTCATTCTGCTGGCGATCAGCACGAAGTACCGGTATCCGCTGTCATGGACAGTCATTTTGCTGGTGTGGGTCTCGTTCCTCTTACTTTCCATTTACACGCCGATCGGCTCATGGCTGCTGTCGGTCCATACCCTGGTTTTCTTAGCGGTCAATATCGGGCTGGTGGTTGTCTTCATACGACAGCTGACCAAACTTTGGAGAATGGAGCGATTACCGGATGGGATTTAGTAAACTAGCGTGGGTGGAAGGAAAAAAATTATTCTCACAGCGTGAGCTCTATATCGCTCTTTTCCTATGCACCCTTCTATTTGTAATGAACGTGAACGCATTGCCCGATTCTCCACAATCGGTCGTATTCTGGCAAGAGATGGCCTCTGTCATGCCCTACTTCGGCTATATGATGATTGCGATAATCGTAGTCGTTGGTGTTTCCCGGTGCATGCCTTTTGAACGGGAACAGGAGATGGAGGAAGTGTTGGTCACATACAAGGGAGGGCGTGTGCAGCTGTTGGCCGTGAAACAATTCGTCCTCTTCTTCTTTTGTGTATCGATCGTGTTGTTTTACTACGGAATTGCAAGTATCGTTCTGCTTGCCTACGCCTCGCCAACGGGGCTGTTTACACAAATGGGTGAGAGTGCCCCCAATTACCTTAGTCCGAATCCAAACTGGACATTTGCAAAGCTCATGCTATTGGAGGGCGGCTATATGGTAGTGGCAAGTTATATTTTCGCCCTGTTCGTCTTTCTCCTATCGTTATTCATCAAACGCAGTGTGTTCATCATGCTGACAGCCGGCGGAATTTTTGCTTTAGGAGAACTTTATGAAAAGTATATTTTTTACTATATTCAAACCATGTCCGGCATCGATTACTTGGTGTATGGTTACACATATGGATTGAACGGTATTATGAGCTTCGGATATTTAGAAAGGTATGTCGTGTTTTCAAATAGAGAGGTTTTACTCTTGTTCCTCTGCCTGGCTGCAGGCTTGTTTGTAGTGAATCTTCTACTAGGGAGGCGTCGGATCCGTGTTGCCCTGGGAAATTAAAAAAATAGTCAGGAACAAATGGGGGCTCCCGGCAGTCCTCGCCGTATGTGGATTATGGAGTGTGATGATCTATTTTGCTGCCCAAAAAAGCCCGGCACAGGTCTTGGCAACAGCTAACTCGTTCTGGCATGTCCTCGGCACACTGTCGATCGGCTTCCTGATCCTTGCGATGACTGCGAAGGTATTCATCCTGGACAAAGAAGAGGGAGTGCAGGAAGTCATTCTCACGGCCCGGCATGGGAGAACGAAGGTCTTTCTGGCACGGCTGGGAGCTGCCGGCCTCTGTGCACTATTCTTGGTCTTCCTATTGACAGCGATTCAGCTGGCAGGGGCTGCTTTGGCAGCATCACCTGGGGAATTCACCGAAGTCGTAAGGGAATGTGCAGCCGGCCTGCCGTACGTACTGGCGGGAAGTGTCCTGTTCTCGATCTTTGCCGCCTGTGTTTGTGCCATTTTCCAGTCACACACGAGTACCGTGATCCTATGCGGCTTACTGTATGGACTGACCTTTTTGCTGAGAGGAAACCTGTTAACGGACTTCTCCATAGAATGGTTTTTGGAAAAAGGATTCTTTTCGTATCCGATACGGGCACATGAAATTAGTACCGAACCCCATCTGCCGCAATTGGTGATTTGGTATATGATGCTGATCGCCGGCACTGTGTTGTTGACGAGAAAACTACAAGGGAGGAGACATGAACTGTGACTCTGAAAATAGAAAAAGTGAGCCACCTATACAAAGACCAGGAGGCGCTAAAATCGATTGACTGCGAATTATCTCCGGGAATCTACGGATTGCTCGGGCCAAACGGAGCAGGCAAATCGACACTTCTGCGTATCCTCGTGGACGTCCTGGCGCCAACGAACGGACGGGTTCTTTACAACAATCGTTCCATCACAGCACTTGGCGCCTCGTATCGTGAACAGCTCGGCTACTTGCCGCAAGAATTCCAGGGATACAGTCAGTTCACAGCTGAAGAATTTTTGAAGTACGTGGCAAACTTGAAAGGGCTCGATGCCAAAACAGCCCGAGTGCGTGTGAAACACGTCTTGGCATTGGTCGGCCTGACGGGCGCAAGCCGGAAAAAACTGAAAGGCTATTCGGGCGGGATGAGACGTAGAGTCGGAATCGCTCAGGCCCTGTTGAACAACCCGAAAGTCCTTATCCTGGACGAGCCGACAGCCGGTCTGGACCCAAGCGAACGGATCCGACTGCGGGGAATCCTCTCCCAGTTGGCGCAAGATACAATCATCATCCTCTCGACACACATCGTGTCGGATATCGAATACGTCGCCGATGAAGTGCTCCTGTTAAAAGAAGGCCAGCTCATCGAAAAAGCGTCCCCCCGTAAGCTGCTGGCCAAGTTGGACCGCCAAGTATGGACGGTGCAAGTGCCGCATAACGAACTGCGAACGTACACGACGGCCTACCCGGTCTCCAACCTGCAGCTGCAAGAGGGATATGTGGACATTCGTATCGTTTCACAAGCAAAGCCCCATGACGCCGCTCAACAGGCAGAACCGAGGATGGAAGATCTGTATGTGTATTATTTTGGCAGTGAGGATACGAGCAGCAGTTGAGTGGGTAAAATTAAAAAGACATCTTGGCAGCATCAGTCTCCGTCGCTTTTATGGCAGAAAACTGTAAGGTCAGGTGTCTTTTTTTATTGTGGATGGCAATGTTGGCAGAAGATCGATAGGGTATGGTTGATGGGAGGGGAAATAGACATTTTGATATTGGAGAAAGTTTTGGAAGTGATACACGCAATGCTATAATTTAGCACGCGTGTTGATTAACCAATATTATACAGGTTTCCTGTCTTCAGTCTCTGCTGCCACTCTAGCTGCTCCCTGATCTCCAAACGCCATTCAATCGGCAATTCATCACAAAGAAGCAGGCGCAAAAAGCCCGCAAATGAAAGCGATTTGCAGTATAATCCCTTGGCCGCTTGCGTGTGTAAGAACTTTAGGAGAACGTAGGCGATCAGTGCGGCGAATAGCTGATTGAATACGGCATTTTTCGTGGTTCCATAGAGGATCGGTACGTTTAGGTTTTGCTTCACCCAGCGGAAGAAGGATTCGATAGCCCAGCGAGATTTGTACATATCGGCAACCTCATCAGCCGTCACGCCTCTTAGGCTCGTGATGACGCTAAGGGTCTTTCCCTCGTAATCTAGAAACTGCACGACGCGGTGGCGTTGCTGGGTCTGTTTTTGGGGGGGGCCGAGCGTGCAAGTGAAGTCGGCGGTCACATTCGAGTCCTTCGGACGGCTGCCTTGGAGCGATTTCTTTCGGTTCAACTGGATATTGTCCTTCAGGCGGAAGACGAAATCCTGCCCATTCTCCAGGTAGTCATCTACTTTATCGATCGAAAAGTAAGCTCGGTCCCCCACCAGGATAAACCGTGGATCTTCCAGCTCTTTTCCGATGGGTCCGTCATGCTTCAATCCAGTCGTTTCCACCACTCGAAGAGGCATGTCGGTTTCATTCGTAAATGCGACATGTAGTTTGATCCCCGCTCGTTCCCCGTGATACAGTGCCCAAGGCAACCGAGTTTTCCCGACTGTAATCGTAGTGGAATCAATGGAGAGAAGCGTTTTGGGAAGCTTCAGATTTCGACGAGCTGACCGGTTCAGTTTGCCGATGAACTCGTCCAGTATGCGCTTCAAGATGGCATACTCAAGCCCTTTCAAATGCTTAGAAAGAGATGAGTAATCAACGGACGTCAGTCCGATACTTTTCCCAACATCTGCGGCATGACGTAAGCTATTCCATTCGTTCGCAGCTGAGTGGATGAGATACGAAAGAAGGACAGAAACCGGACATTTTCGAGCTGTTTCCTCATACTGAAACTCGTTCAAGATTGCCTGAAGATCTTTTTCTGGTAGAAAGCTTTCAATCAGTGTTTGGAGCGTGGTATTCTTATTCATGAGAGATGACCTCGTTTCGTAAATGTTTGTCTGGTAACTTACATTTTACGTGAGGCATCTCTTTTTTGCATTTATTTTGATGGAACTATTTGGTTAATCAACAGGCGTGAGCGAAAAATAAATTTAAGTTATTTCAACGGAGTTAGAATCTATGAACTCCGATCTTTCGGATCCTTATAATGACCGCGACAATAAATTGCCTATCTATCAATTGTATATTGTAAATACTGTTCGAAATGCTAATCCTGTTACCTAGCGAGCAAGTAAAGTTTATGATTGCATCCAAGTCCTTCAAACTATACACCTTAAACAAATTTCTTTCTCCGACATATAAAGAAGGTAGTTAAAATACAAAAAGTACCTATTATTCCTAATATAATGGATGTTAAATATAAACCTGGCGTAGGTGAATTAGATAAAAAGAACATAATACCTATAGAGATAAAAGAAAATAGAATAAGAAATGAAATTTTCAATGACACATTTTTTATTCTCAGTATTAATAAAAAAAATATTAGAAAAAAAGAAATTAGCATACAAATAGGGTAAAAAGGCAAAAATTTAGCAGCATAAATGAAATAATCCCAGAATAACACTTGACTAGTATTTTTGACTTCACCGTTTGCTAATTGTGAAAAAATAGCAGTATTTTTCCAATCCCACGGTTTATTTAAAATTTCAGATCCTTCATACAAACTTGCCAAAGTTGAAAATATAAAAATAAATATAAGAATAAGAATATATATTAATCTAATTGCGATGCACTCCTTTTACTTTATATTTGTAATTACACTACAATTAAACCATAAAGTAATTTAATTTACAAACTATTTGTTGACTTGTAAAATTTTTCATTGTAAAGTGGTGGTGATTAATAAAAAAGGAGATGTATAAGTATGAAGAAAATCTTTTTAACATTATCCACAGTTTTCATCGCTGCAATTATTGTCTATATGCCACAAAGTGCAAAGGCTAGTGAGGATTTTGAATTACCTAGGTTTTATAATGCTGATAATCAAGAGATCTTCCCTTACAATCAAAAAGAATATGCAGAGAAGGTTAACGCTATTTTTAATGGAGGAGAGGACCTAAAATCTAACCTATTGTCAACAGTATATTCAATTCCAAAGTATTATGATGACTTTGGTCCTGGTAGTTTCACGAATTTTGTATGGATTAGAAAAGGTAAACTTTATAAGAATCCTCTGTATGTGAACGTTGAAAGAATTAACAGGACAACGGGTTTAGCAATTTATTATTATAATAGTGGGAATAGCTATGAAGGTAAAACTGTTTTCCCTAAATACGGTAACATATGGCACGCCGCTACTGTTGATTATTTGCCGCGTGGAAAGTCATACAAATTTAAATTGGTTAGCGAAAGTGGAGAATTAGCTCAGGTGAAGCAAGGAGAAGTAGGATACAATAATTAAATGACATTCATACTTTATGATGTAACTGAAAGAGAGAACAAGCTGTCAAATTGACGAAATCAGACTAAATCTGAAGTTTTAATTAAAGATATCTAATTATTTTTAACTGTAGACAAAAGGGTTGGAAATCGTTACGATTTCCAACCCTTTTGTGTTTTCTGATTCTAAATCAGCAGAGGAGAAACCGGCCGTTGATTTCCGTTCCGGGCGAACGTTTTCCGGTTCGCTTGCCCTCAGCCAAGCGAACCGTGAAGTGTTCGCTTTGCCGTATTTCTGTGTACTATACAGAAATCAAGGCATCAGGCTGCTCCTAACGCTTCGCTTATAGTCGCAAGAGCTGTTCTTCGTGACAGCTCTTCCTGCGGGGTCTTTGCGCTGCGCTGATCCCCCAGGAGTCGCCGCCCTGCACTCCAATCAACTAGGTGTCTCGCAGGACACTTAGGTTGTAGATGGGCCTCCCTGGACAGGCGGTCTCCATGTCCAGCTGGCAAGTTTCTTCAGATTTTGCGCAGCAAAAGAAAGCATCGCCTGCATGGACAATTTTTTAAGACCCCTCAGGGTTGTCCATCGCATCCAATGCTTCTCTTTCGCATCGGCAAAGACATGTTCAACCGTCTCTTTCCGCTTCTCATAGATTTCTTTGATCTCGTAGTAGTGTCTCAAGTCCTCTGCAACGTCCAGATAGTCCTGCCAAATATGCCGCTGGATCATCTTTTGCTTGTTCTTACTTTGCATACATTGCTCAATTACCGGGCACGCGGCACAGATAGAGGGAGAGGAAGCGTGGGCTGCCGCAAGGCAGCTTTTTGAAAATAAGACTTGTTCCGCGCGTTGTGCGTCTCTGTGGGCCGGAATGCCCTCAGTGTCCTCAGATCGTTCGGTGAAATTGTTAGTTGGACAATCCTCCTGTTGACAAACCATTTCCGTGAAAGGATGAGGAGATTTACTGGCTGCTCCCTAATTGGCAAAACCTGAACGAGTCGAATGTAACGGCTATGGGTTTGTAAGAGCAGTTGGAGCAGCTAGGATAGATAGCAGATGCCCGGTTGCTTTTCACGGCAATTAGTAAGGACTCTTCTTATCGAGAAACGTGCATCAACTCCATATGGGGTGCAGGTGGTGACCAGGGATTCATGGGGCATACCTCCTCTGAATAGTTTAGTAGACAAATATCCAGTTTAGGTGGCCACCAAACCTCGTAAGAAACACTTCAGGAAAGAAGAAATACTATGGACGTTTGGCAATCAACAAGTTATTACGACAATAGGTGTATTAACCCAATATCCTATTCCAGAAGAGTTGAAAGGAGAAAAAGTGACAGTTGAAAATGGAAAGGAAGCATTTATTTACAGAGATACGTATCAGAACAACTTTTTGTACTACTATGATACGGACAAAGTAATCGTGGTTTCGGGGAAAGTTAGCAGATCAGCTATTAATGAACTGACCTATACACTTCCATCTGTCCCGATGCGAGTTTTCCAGGTAACAAAACGAGAGATCACCAGTTAGGCTATCGGCGTTTTGTGAGATGACCTTCTTTTAATTGCACGCTGGCCAGCGCATTCGTCGCACACCTATAGGAGCCATTAATAAATTTTCCTTAAAGCCCGCCTCCGTAACCTGCATTACAAATGTACCGTATACCGAGCAACTTCTTCTTCCACCATACGCAGCAGACCTTCTTCCTCCAATACCTCCAACATTGTTATCCCTTTAGCAATCCAATACTGCCCATCTTCTTCCAACATTTGTAGGCATATCCCTTTCCGTACATAGCAGACCGACAACTGCAGGAAGGCTTTTTGTTGTTTGGCGTAGGGAATGGCTGCTTCCACCTCATCCTGCGCCTCGGCGAACCTGTTTTCTTTCATCAGCAGCAGCGAGATATTAACACTGAAATTCAAATGCAGCCTGGGCACTTTCGGAAACTGTTTGTAGCGCGCCAGACTGGACTCCGCCAGCTTGCGCATCTGCAGCATCGTTTCAAGAGGAAAAAGATAATAGATGGCATTCAGCAAATACAGATCCGTAAGATAGAATTGATTTTTAACAGACAGTCGTTCCCAAACACTGGTGACAGAGGTTTTGAGCAAATCATCATCACTTGTAGAGATAAACAAAAGCAACCCTTCAAACAAAGTTTGGACGTCCCTAACTAATAGATCTTCATCGATGTCCAAATAGTCCTCTGCCAAACGCATAAGCTCGGTCAATCGCACCTCATCATTATAGGAAATCGAGGTGAATGAGCTGATAATCCGGTTCTTTGTAGTCAGACAGAAGTCGTTATGAATATAGAGAAACTCGTCCATTGAGACTTCTAATTTCTCTAAAATCTTGACTAACAAGAAAAACGAAATGTCCGTCTTGTTCAGCTCGAACTTTGAATAAGCACTTTGTGTCATGATGCCGTCGGTCACATAGCGCTGCGAATAATTTTTGTCTGTTCTAATTTTCCGTATTGTAGAGCCGATTGTTCTGTCCACCTATCATCTCTCCGTTTATAGTCATTTACGACTGTTTTAATTTATTGTAACCAAATTGAAGTAGAATGACAAAGAGTGGAATTAATACATAATCTGAAAGAGGTGGATGTCATGACCGGAATTATAATTTCTCTATTAGATATTTGGTTTATTGGGGGTGGTTGATTAAGAATAAAGGATATTTACTAATCTTTACTCAATTAAATGCTATGTGTATTAGTGACAGTCATAATACCAACACAGACACCAATATTAAAACAGAAAAGGGGCAAATCAAAAATGAAATCATCATTTTATAAAAAAGTAAGTGGATTACTACTAATTAGCAGTTTGACTTTAGGCTTGAGTAACGGAGTTCTGGCAGAGGAGTTAGATTCTGAGCCAACTGTTGCTGTTGCAAAAAACAACTCCTTACCTTCGCTATTGCCAAAGCACGGTACAGAGGGAATGGTAGAAACTTATGCAGCGGATGCTAGATCTATCAAGACCGATACTGGTGGCACTCTTACAAGTAATACATGGCTAAGCAGTATACATTCTAATGGTTTAATTGATTATCAGGTATCGGCAAATTACAATAAAACCGATCATCAGAATATTAAAACACAGTGGTTCGCCACTATTGAATCTAATAGCACATCTAAAACGGCTTCAGTTACAATAAGTACCTCCGGAGGAAGTGTGAGTGCCTCCACAACAAAAACTACCACAACAGCAAAAACAGCAAGCAAGTATTATCAAAATACAAAATCCCAAAAAGACGCATCATATAAATCAAATTTAGCAGTACAAGGTGACTGGAGGAAGGTTACTTTAACGAATGAAGCTTCAGTGTGGGGTAATAAAGTGGTTAAAAAAGCTGCCATTAACAGTCAGGCAACTGTCACGAAGTAAATCGCTAGAAATCCTGTAATGGTATAAGGACCTTACAGGGTTTCTTTAGATTAATAATCATAGTTTTTAGGTGGAGACTGTAAAATGAAAAAAAATTACTTTTTACAACTAACGTTAATTATAATTCTCACATTAGCTGTTGTAATTTTCTTTGCAATAAATACTCAAAAAAATGTATCTCTTGAAACATATGCAGCATATAATAATAAAGAGGCAATGAGAAGTACAAATTATATTAAACAAACTGGCCTGTTTTCTTTCCTTAACAATATGTACGAAAAGGAAGGTGAATTTACTTCGTTACGAGTAGATTTAAACGAGCAAAGTTTAGACCAAACATACTACTATATTAAAATAAATGCAATGCTGGAAAACGACATCAATGATGATTTACTTAATAAGTTTAACGAATCTTTAATAACGCAACTTGATGAGAATCCTTTTTTTTATGCCTATCTAGATACATTAAAGATAAACAAGGAGCAAGTTTCACAATCTGTTAAAAAAAGACTAAGTCTAGACATGAATGAACAGCTAAATTGTTCGCGCTGTCTTAGTGAAGCAAGTCCATATATCATATATTATTTAGCAAATTTTTTAGAGAACCAAGATAGTAAATCAATGGACATATTATATCAGTTTATTGTTGAAGAAAGAGACAATGAAAATTTAATTTATTATTTGTACTGGTACTTGATGTTAAATGAAAAAAAAGATAATAAAGATAAAGTTCCAGAAGAAATAATGAATATTGCTGTTAACTTGTTGAAAAATGTAAAATTAGAATATTTTAACGACCCTCAAACGGTATATAATTTATACTGGATAAGCATTTTATTAGACAAACCTTATAGTGTTAATGAAGTTAGCCTCGGGAATATTAAAAATAAAATGAATCGAACCTTTAATTTGCAGGATTTATTTTATGAATTGAAGTTTCTTATGCTATATGAAGGTAGACTAAATAATGATTACAGAATTCAAATAAATAAATATTTCACTGTTATAAATGAACATAAAGAAGTCTTAGCACCTTTGGTTGTTATTGAAGACGATAATTTAATTGAAATGATCGAATGGCATATCATAACAAATTTCTTAATTGAGTCCGGAAGTAAAGATTTATCACATTATATAAAAAAAGTTATTGAAACAACCAATCCTACTTCCTCACAAACAGAAATGTATTATCAAGTATTATTTTATAAGTTACATAACATTCCATTCCCTCAAGAAAGAATCAGGAGTATAAAACAGGGATTAATGTATGAAACTAAATTGGTAGAAAACTATTATCATTTTATCGCTGGCTCGATATTAGGTTATACACTAGACGAAAGACAAATGAGTAACTTGAAATCCGAAGTAGAAAAATATAGTAGCGAAAATGATGTTTGGGGGTTGGTCTCTGGATTGGATCTGTATTTTACATATAGTACTGATAAATCCAAGCTAAATAGCTTGTGGGAACAGCACAAAAGCTTTTTGGAAAGCAATGTATATGAAATGAATCAAAAAACATTCTTTCTTTACCAACTTTTAAAGTCTTCCATGGGAGAAGAATTGGATAAAAATAAAATAAATCATTTTTATAAGGTTAGAAGAAATGGTGACATGCTTCTAATACAAGGAGATACTGCTATATTAGATATATCCTCTATTTATAGCTATCTATCACTTTTAAAACTAAAAGGTAATCAAGGAAGAAAGAATAATTAACTAAACTCTTAGTTACAGTGAGTCATTTAAAATGAGGAACGTTGGAATGTTGAGAATACTTTTTATTATAGGATTATCAGTGATTCTATGAATTCAATTTGGACTTAAAGAGAGGTGTCAGTGCAGTGATAATAAAATATAAGTTACCGGAATTTGTAATTTTCATTACTCTAGGCGCTTTCTTTGGATTAGCGTCTAAATACTTAGATAATATAGCCGTAGAGGAAGGCGATATGTGGCTGGAAGCTCTAAGTTATTTTGGTGATTTGTCTACAAGGCTAGGAATTTGGGTATTACTTGCAACGTTTATAGCTGCATTCAGTAAGACATTTGTTGAATCTGCTATTAATACCTTTCTATTCTTTGTTGCAATGCTGTTTACCTACTATTTATATTCTGCTTATCTATTTGGGTTTTTCCCTTTTAGATACCTGATAATTTGGGGTGCCTTAGCAATCGCTTCGCCTCTGTTTGCGATGATTGCATGGGAGGCTAAAAACAATGAACGTCGTTCTCTTCTCTTACCAGCCCTGCCTATGGGGTTAATGTTGAGCTTGTCTTTAGGAATGGGTCTGTTTTATATTCACTTGAATTATATTGAAGAACTTATTATGTATTTTATTTTAGCTCTGATATTTTATAGAAGCCCTAAACAAATGGCAATTGTTATCGTTCTTTCGTTTGTAGTCGGGTTTATTATTGAACAAGTAAGTCCCTTTCACTTTTGAATGTAATGGAGAGAAATTAGCGTTGCAGAATGTATTGAGGTATGAGGAGAATGAGCATGGGTATCTATTCAGTAAAGTTGCTCTTAGAATCAACTGTGAGGCCGAATATGCGTGCAAGTAAGACGTTTGAGGAAAGTATTGTATTGGTAAAAGTGAAAAATCCCTCTGAGATACAACAGAAAATTTACGGTCATTTTGTTGATGTTACTTATGAAAACGCTGATAGGGGGCAGACGACATGGAGTTTAGTTAAAATCTTGGACACCTTCGAATTGATGGACGACTTTGAGGGTAATATTGATTTCAAAGAAGTGTACAGCCGGTATCTCCCATTCGATAAGCCCATGACGGCTGATCAAGTGATCGACCTCTATTCTCTTGAAAAGTGATCCTGCATGCTCGTATACCGCGTCCTGGAAAACCAGATGACCTATTCGCCGTTATAGCATCTTTGGTGAATGCGTAGCCTTGTATTCTGCATGCCGTTTGAGACAGGTGATGTTTAATTTAAGACAGATTTACGAATTGAAAAAAGCTGTCCACCGGATACTTCGGCTGGACAGCTTGTTCTATGATATAAAGGGTCGTGCTTATGTATGGAGGAGGTAGAGGGATTCGAACCCCCGCGGGTTTTGACACCCCTGTCGGTTTTCAAGACCGATCCCTTCAGCCAGACTTGGGTATACCTCCGTAATCGGACAAGAACTACTATAGCAAGCGGGAAAACGGAAGTCAACAGATTTTCGAAAAAAGGGGTCCTGTACCGTACAGCGCTCCGAGTTGATTTTTCCTCGGTCACCCTCTATAATGGAGGATGCCGTGCTAGGTGGGGAGGTAGCGGTGCCCTGTCACTTGCAATCCGCTCTAGCAAGACTGAATCCCTTTCCTGAGGCCGTCCGTATTGTAGGGTCTGCCTTTTGCACGTAGTGTTGACATTTGGGTCCTGCGCAATGGGAACCCACGAACCATGTCAGGTCCGGAAGGAAGCAGCATTAAGTGGACTCTCTCATGTGCCGCGGGGTCGCCTAAATCGAGCCAACGACAAGAGTAACGCTTATGTGCGGCGGTCGAAGGAAGGTGCACGGTATACATACGCAAACGCCCCCCATCCCGTGTTTCGGGTGGGGGGCGTTTGCATGCCTGCAGGTGTCCGTGCCGCTGTTTTTATCGAACGGCGGCTGTGCATCCCGCAGGCGTTTTTTCTGACCGGCTGTGCTATAATGGAAGGAACGGACGTAACAGACAGAAAGGGGAGCGGACGGTTGAGTTATCAAGCTTTCTACCGGGTGTACCGGCCTCAGACATTCGACGAGATGTCAGGACAGCGGCATGTCAAACAGACACTTCAAAACGCTCTCCTCCACAACAAAACCACTCACGCCTATCTATTCTCTGGACCTCGAGGCACCGGGAAGACGAGTGCCGCCAAGATTTTTGCGAAAGCGCTGAACTGTGAGAACGGACCGGCCAAGGAACCATGCAATGCGTGCGAGACGTGCCGGACGATCACGGAAGGCTCGAATACGGACGTCATCGAGTTTGACGCTGCCTCCAATTCACGTGTCGAAGAAATGCGCGACATTATCGAAAAGGTTCGTTATGCCCCCGCTTCCTCCAAATACAAAGTCTACATCATCGACGAAGTGCACATGCTGTCGAATTCGGCGTTCAACGCGCTGCTGAAGACGCTCGAGGAGCCTCCAGCACACGCGGTGTTCATCCTGGCGACGACGGAACCGCATAAGCTGCCGCTGACGATCATCTCCCGCTGCCAGCGGTTCGATTTCAAGCCGATCACTGCCGCGGAGATCATGGAGCGGATGGCGTACGTGCTCGATGAAGCGGGTATTGAAGCGGACAACAGCGCCTTGAAAGTCATTGCGCAGGCAGCGTCCGGCGGGATGCGGGATGCGCTCAGCATGCTCGATCAGGTCGTGTCCTTCAGCGGGGAGCGGGTGACGGCGGAAGAAGCGCTGCTCGTCACCGGTTCTGTCGGCGAGGACATCTTCTACGAGCTGGCCTGCGCCCTGCAGTCAAAAGACGCGGGTGCTGCGCTTACGCTGCTGAACCGGCTCATTGCGGAAGGCAAGGACGTCTCCCGACTCGCGGAGGATCTGATCACCTTCTTCCGGGATCTGCTGCTGCTCCATACAGCTCCGGAACTGACCGACCTGCTGGAAGCGATCTCCGGGGACGACCGGTTCGTTGCGCTCGCCGCGGACTTCGATCCGGATCTGCTCTATGCGTATATCGATATACTGGGAGAGACGCAGTCGGAGATGCGGTTCTCCAATCATGCGAAAGTCTACATCGAATCCGCCGTGCTGAAGATGATTCAGACGAAGGGTGCGGTGTCCGGTACGGGCGCAGGGACCGTCATCCCGGCGGAACTCGAACAGAAGATCGCCAGTCTCGAACGGCTGGTGGGCGACTTGCAGAAGCAGCTGGCAGATGGCGGTGCGGCCGGTCAGCCGGCAGACCGTGCACCTGCAGCACGCAAGAACTCGTCCAACAATGCCCGGGCGTATAAGATTCCGACGGGCAAAGTCCATCAGGTGCTGAGTGCTGCGACGAAGCAGGACATCCAGGTGATCCGGGAAGAATGGGCGCGCATGATGCAGACGATGCAGCGTTCGCATTCGGCGCTGCTGGAAGAAACCGAACCGGTCGCAGCGTCGGATAGCGCCTTTGTGTTAAAATTCAAATATGAGATCCACTGCCTGATGGCGTCCGAGAATGCGTCGCTCCGATCGGGGCTCGCCGAGGCGCTGCACCAGCAGACCGGCAAGGCCTATGAAGTGGTCTACGTGCCGGAAGAGGGCTGGCTGAAAGTCAGGGAAGATTTCATCCGTAAAAACGGGCTGGCGAAACAGCCGTCTTCCGGGGAGACCCGTCCTGAAGGAGAGGGAGCCTCTTCTGAACCTGCGGGGCAGGAAGAACTGCCTGCGTTCCTGGAAGGGGCGGAGCTGACGGAAGAGGACGGCATCGTGTCCGAAGCGGAAAAACTGTTCGGCAAGGAATTCATTACCGTCCATGACGAGTAATACAACTGACAAGGAGGAATTCACATGCGTGGTATGGGAAATATGCAAGGTATGATGAAGCAGATGCAGAAGATGCAGAAACAGATGGCGGAGGCTCAGGAGAAACTGGGTGACGAGCGCCTGGAAGGGACAGCTGGCGGCGGTATGGTGAAAGTCATCGTATCGGGCGACAAGAAAGTGGTCGACGTCGTCGTGGATCCGTCTGTCATCGATCCAGAAGATGCGGAAATGCTGCAGGACCTGATTATCGTCGCAACGAATGACGCGATGGAAAAAGCGGATGAATTAACGAACTCCACGATGGGGCAATTCACGAAAGGATTGAACCTGCCAGGGATGTTCTAGGAGGCAGACTTATGCATTATCCAGAACCGATCTCCAAACTGATCGACAGTTTCATGAAACTGCCAGGCATCGGCCCGAAAACTGCGGGCCGTCTGGCGTTTTTTGTGTTAAGCATGAAAGAAGACACCGTGCTCGACTTCGCGAAGGCGCTCGTTGACGCGAAGCGGAATTTGCGGTTCTGCAGTGTGTGCGGCCATATTACCGACATCGATCCGTGCCACATTTGTCAGGATACATCGCGCGACCGTTCGCTGATCTGTGTCGTGCAGGATCCGAAAGATGTCATCGCGATGGAGAAGATGCGCGATTACAACGGACTCTATCACGTCCTGCATGGGGCGATTTCCCCGATGGATGGCATTGGTCCGGAAGACATCAACGTGCCGGACTTGCTGAAGCGCCTGCAGGATGATGAAGTGCAGGAGCTGATCCTCGCAACCAATCCGACGATTGAAGGCGAGGCGACCGCGATGTACATTTCCCGGCTCGTCAAACCGTCGGGCATCACGACGACCCGTATCGCTCATGGCCTGCCAGTCGGCGGAGACCTCGAATACGCGGACGAAGTGACGCTGTCGAAGGCGCTGGAAGGGCGGCGTGAACTGTGAGGCGGTCAGCCGGCCTGTTCCGCCGCAAGCACAAGATGAAACGGGAATACGACGAAAAATTGCGTGCGCTCATGATGGAAACCCGTCAGGAATGGGAGCACGCCAAAGAAATCGAGAAGTATGCCGATGACTGGGATGCCGACGTTCTTATCCGGCGCAAAATTGCCGAATGCAGCCATTTTTATCTCTACAAAGAAGCCAAGCAGCGAAACCTCGGCCTGGAATGACTACCTCCTTCTTTGCATAAGCTAGTTAATAGCTAAGTTAAATGATTACCTTTTTGTGTTTTTCTTATGCTGAGTTGATTGGAGTGCAGGGCGGCGACTCCTGGGGGGTAGGCGAAGATTGAAGACCCCACAGGGAGCGAGGAGGCTGAAATCGAGCCCCCCGGAAAGCGTCCGCCTGGAACGGAAATCAACGTTTCTAACGAGCTCATGTAGAAGGGGGAGTCCGCGTGAAAGCGGCTATCATTCTGGTGTTCGGTGTGCTGCTTCTGTTCATCTTGCGATTGACCAAGCCTCAGCTGCAGCACGCCTTCGAAAAGCTGTCGGTCTTCTGGTTCCGGATTGCGTTTTCGTTCTTAGTCCTATTTATTCTTAACATCGCAGGAGGATTTGTCGGCCTGTACGTGCCGATCAATCTCGGCTCGGGCCTGCTGCTCGCGATCCTCGGCCTGCCGGGGGCGGCATCGCTCCTCGCTCTGGCCATTTTCCTGTAATGACGGGGGAACCTCCCCGAAGCCCCGCCAGCCGGTTCGTGTGCTGGCTTTTTTACATAGAAGACTTTTACAAACAACAGGAGGAATGCAGATGGATCAGAAACAACGCCCGATCGTGGACGCACTGGAAGCGTTCCAGTCGACTTCCCCGATTTCGTTCCACGTGCCGGGACACAAGCACGGGCTGCTGTCCGGACTGCCGGATGGCCTCCGCACAGCCATGCGCTACGACGCCACTGAACTGACCGGGCTCGATGACCTGCATGCGCCGTCCTCCATCATCCGGGAAGCCCAGCAGCTGCTGGCGGATGCCTACGGAGCTGACCGCAGTTTCCTGCTCGTCAACGGCTCCACGGTCGGCAATCTGGCGATGATCCGGGCTGTCTGCGGATCCGGCGATGTTCTGCTCGTCCAGCGGAACGCCCACAAGTCGGTGTTCCATGCGGTGGAACTGGCAGGCGCCCATGCCGTTTTCCTGAACCCCGAATGGGACGAATCGACCTGTACTGCAGGCGCAGTCGCTGCGGGTACCGTGCGGGATGCGCTCGACCGGCATCCGGACGCGAAAGGGGTGTTCCTCACTTATCCGACGTATTACGGAATTGCCGGGGACGAGCTGCCCGCCATTATCGAATGTGCACATGAACACGGTATTCCTGTGCTCGCTGATGAAGCGCACGGTGCCCATTTCGTTGCCGGTTCGCCGTTCCCGCCATCGGCACTCGATCTTGGCGCTGATGCCGTCGTGCAGTCCGCGCACAAAACGTTATCCGCGATGACGCAAGGTTCGTTCCTGCATGTGAAGTCACACCTGCTCGACATCGACCGTCTCACGCGGTGGTTGTCCATGCTGCAGACGAGCAGCCCGTCGTATGTGCTGCTGGCCTCCCTAGACGATGCGCGCGCACGGATAGCAGCCTATTCGGAAGCGGACAAGCAGGCGTTCCTCACGTGGCGCCGGCGGTTCATCGACCGATGCAGCGAGCTCACGATGCTCGAAACCATAGAACCGGATGATCCGCTAAAAGTGCTCGTGCGGCACAAGCACGTATCCGGCTATGCACTGCAGCAGGCACTCGAACAGCAGGGGGTCTTTACCGAACTCGCGGACGAGCGCCAGGTGCTGTTCATCCTGCCTCTGCTCATGGAAGGGAAGGATTTCCCGATCGAGCCGGTGATGGACGCCTTTGCGGCTGCTGTCAGAGCGCTTGAGCACCGGAAGGAAGATGAACCGCCGGCAGCGGAACCAGCTGTACCGGAGGTTTATACGGCTATCCCGATATCGGGCGGGACCGCCAGCAGTTCATCTGAATGGATTGCTGCTGCAGACGCAGAAGGGCGGATCGCAGCATCCGCCATCATTCCGTATCCTCCGGGTATCCCGATGATCCTCGCGGGGGAGCGGCTGACAGAAGAAATGATTACGGACGTCTGCCGGATGATCGGCTCCGGTGCGGCGTTCCAGGGAGCCGTCCGGGGCAGCGGAGACTCGATACAAATGGAAGTGAAGACGGACCAACAAGGAGGCGATCGCCATGGCTGACGGTGTGTTCATCACATTCGAAGGACCTGAAGGCGCAGGGAAGACAACAGTGATCCAGGAAATCCACAGACGGCTGGCGGACACAGGCCGGCCGGTCGTATTGACGCGCGAGCCGGGCGGCATCCGGATCGCAGAGAAGATCCGCAGTGTCATTCTGGACAATGATCATTCGGAAATGGATGGCCGGACGGAAGCGCTGCTGTATGCAGCAGCTCGCCGGCAGCATCTGACGGAAAAAGTGATCCCGGCACTGGAGGACGGAGCGGTTGTACTGTGCGACCGGTTCGTCGACAGCTCGCTTGCGTACCAGGGATATGCCCGCGGTCTCGGTATCGACGCGGTGTTGGCCATTAATGAGTTCGCGATACAGGGGCTTATGCCGGATCATACGATATTCTTTGATATTACACCGAAACAGGGACTTGCACGGATTGCGGCGAGCGGAACCCGCGAACAGAATCGGCTGGACAACGAGGCGCTGGCATTCCACGAAGCGGTCTATGAAGGCTACCGGATTGTCCGGGAACGGTTCCCGGATCGCATCGAATCGGTCGATGCCTCCGCTCCGCTTGAAACGGTGACCGGGAATGTATGGGCTAAGATTGTATCATTCATATCCTGACCCATTTCATGGTATACTGAAAGAAAGCGGAAAAGGGGAGATTCCTGTGAAACTAATCGTGGCAGTAGTACAAGACCAAGACAGCAACCGGCTTTCAACAGCTTTGACGAAAGGTGATTTCCGGGCGACGAAACTCGCAAGTACCGGCGGATTCCTGAAGTCCGGGAACACGACGTTCCTGATCGGTACGGAGGACAGCCTCGTGCCGAAATGTCTGGACCTGATCCGGGATAACTGCCGGTCACGCGACCAGATGGTGGCCCCTGTCTCCCCTATGGGCGGCAATGCAGACTCCTATATCCCGTACCCGGTTGAAGTGGAAGTCGGCGGTGCCACGGTATTCGTCCTGCCAATCGAACAGTTCCGTCATTTCTGATGACAATCGGAGTGAACGCACATGAAAGTGAATAACGACTACCGGACGGGTCTCGACAAACTGAGGAACGATCCGCTGAAAGCGCCTCAGGGCGGGGACCGGTTCGGCCAGATGGTGCAGAAGCAGGAATCCCGCCTGCACGGGGAGCAGATCACCCGGCTGCTCGGGGATATCTCGACAGCGGGTGACCGGCTCGCCCGCTCACGCAACTTGCGTGACATGGCAAAATTCAAAATGCTCGTGAAACGATTTTTGAAGGAGTCCGTGGAAAGCGGTCTTGGCTTGAAGCAGTCCCATACGTGGAACCAATACGGCGAAGGCCGGCGTCTGAAGCTTGTTGAGACGATCGATCAGAAACTGATCGAACTGGCGGAACAGCTGCTGCAGGACGAGGAATCTTCCGTCGATCTTCTTGCCAAGATCGGAGAGATCAAAGGACTTCTCATTAACCTATATACGTGATGGCGTTTTCTGCAGTCTTGAGAAAACGTCTTTTTTTCAGAAAGGGGGCAGCGGGATGGATTTTCAGCAGACGCATCGGTTTCCGGCAGAACAGCCAGTGGCCGCTGCAAAACTGAGCGGAGCCTATAAGCATAACCGGATCGGGCATGCGTATCTGTTCGACGGGGAAAAAGGGGTCGGCAAAAAAGA
This sequence comes from Sporosarcina sp. NCCP-2716, assembly GCF_023707985.1. GTDB lineage: Bacteria > Bacillota > Bacilli > Bacillales_A > Planococcaceae > Sporosarcina. The sequence continues at coordinate 42,926 of NZ_BRCF01000011.1, read as the reverse complement.
CGCCGCCCTATATTTCGCGCAATTATTGCTTTGTGAGCATCCTTCCGACAATGTTCCATGTGAAACATGTCATGCGTGCAGACGTGTCTTATCAGGGAATCATCCGAATATCCTCACCGTCGAACCGGATGGTCAGGACATCAAGAAAGACCAGATGGCCCGGCTGCTCGAAGCGATGACGAAAAAAGCGTACGAGCAGGGCCGGCGCATCTACATCATCGAACAGGCACACCGGCTGAACACAGCGGCGGCCAACGCCCTGTTGAAGTTTCTTGAAGAACCGGATGGCGACGTGACGGCCATCCTCCTGACCGATGCGTACCATATGATCCTCCCGACCATCCAGTCGCGCTGCCAGCGGCTGTCCTTCCTGCCGCCCCGGCGCGAGCAGGTCGTCGAGAGGTTGAAGGCTGAAGGGATTTCACCTTCCCTTGCCGCCACAGTCACCTGTCTGACGGCAGATGCAGCACGGGCTGCCGAGCTGGCTTCAGAAGAGCAGTTTGTAACTTTACGAAAAACAGTGGTAAAATTAGTGCAGGCCATCGATCAGCATGTGACTGAAGCGCTCATGCTAATCCAGACCGAGTGGGGTCCGTTCTTGAAAGAGAAGGAAGATGCCGAGATGGGTCTGGACTTGCTTCTCTATATGTACCGTGATATCGTGGCGAAGAAAGCGGGAATGACTGCACTGCCGGCCTATCCCGATCTGGAGGAATTCACCAGCGCACTTGCGATGAAGATGACCTATGATCAGCTGGCCTCCAATCTGGAGTCGATTTTGCAGGCGAAAAAACAATTGCATCGCAATATGCACCGTACGCTTTTATTGGAACAATTGGTGCTTAGTATGCAGGAGGGGTTATCCGTTGTATAACGTAGCAGGAATCCGCTTTAAAAAAGCGGGTAAAATACAGTATTTCGACCCTATGGATTATGATCTGAAGGCAGACGATTATGTGATCGTCGAATCAGCCCGGGGCACGGAATTCGGCAAAGTCGTCCGTGTAATGGAAGGTGTCGACGCTGCCGATCTCGTCCTGCCGCTGAAGAAAGTGATCCGCCCGGCAAGCCTGGAAGATTTGGAACAAGTGGAAGAGAACCGGCACGATGCACACAAAGCATTCGATACGTGCGTCAAGAAGGTTCACGAACACAAACTGGATATGAAATTAGTCGATGTGGAATACACATTCGATCGAAATAAAGTGATTTTCTATTTTACCGCCGAAGGCCGTGTCGATTTCCGGAATTTGGTGAAGGACCTGGCCTCGATCTTCCGGACACGTATCGAGCTGCGCCAGATCGGCGTCCGCGACGAAGCGAAAATGCTCGGCGGCATCGGACCGTGCGGCCGGATGCTCTGCTGCTCGACGTTCCTCGGTGACTTCGAACCGGTTTCCATCAAGATGGCGAAAGATCAGAATCTCTCGCTGAACCCTTCGAAGATTTCAGGGCTCTGCGGCCGGCTCATGTGCTGCCTGAAATACGAAAACGATGAGTACGAAGAAGCGAAATCCCTCATGCCGGATATCGGAACGCGTCTCGAAACACCGGACGGTCCCGGGAAAGTGGTCGGCCTGAACTTGCTGGAGCGTCTGCTGAAAGTGAAGCTGCAAGATCAGGATCAGACATTGGAATACGCGTGGGAAGAACTGTCGAAGAAGACGGGACAGCCCGTCAATTAGTGAAGCGATGAGGTGAAAAAGTTGAAAGAAGGGAACTTTCTCGACAAGGTAATCGAATACGAACAGCAACTCGACTCCATGCATAAGCAATTCCGGGAAATCATCGGTTTTGTTGCCAAGATGACAGAAGAGAACCATTCGCTTCAACTTGAAAATCATCATCTTCGCACCCGGCTGAACGAGCTGGACCTGGAGTCGAAAGCTGCAGCCGACAAGAAACATGCACAGCGGATGCAGCGGGCGGATGTGGGCGAAGGGGTGGATAACCTCGCCCGCCTCTATAACGAAGGGTTCCACGTCTGCAATGTGCATTACGGAAGCACACGGAAAGGTGAAGACTGCCTGTTCTGTCTGTCGTTCCTAAGTAAACAGAATTTGTGACATCCAGCCGATCCCTACTCAACTAGGTGTCGGTTTTTCTTTATCGATAACAGCTGCTAAAGGAGTCCATCCATCATGGAAACGAATTTGTTGCGGGGCGATGAGCGCCTCGATTATTTACTGGCGGAGGAGCTGCGGATCATCCAGAGCCCGTCCGTCTTCTCCTTTTCGCTCGATGCGGTGCTGCTGGCCAGGTTCGCCTATATGCCGATCCGCAGCGGGAAAGTGGTTGACTTATGCGCGGGCAACGGGGCCATCCCGCTGTTCCTGAGCGCACGGACGAACGCCGAGATCACTGCCGTCGAAATCCAGGAGCAGCTCGCGGACATGGCGGAACGGAGCATCGCCTATAATGGGCTCGACCAGCAGATCCGTGTGCTGTGCGATGACGTCATCGGGATCGCGGCCAAGATCGGAACCGAGAAATACGATGCCGTGACGTGCAATCCGCCCTATTTCAAAGCCAATGAACAGAGCGACCGGAATGTGCTGGAGCCGCTGACGATCGCCCGCCACGAAGTGAAACTGACGCTCGATCAGGCGGTCCGGTCTGCGAGTGAACTGCTGAAGCAGGGCGGCAAAGCGGCGTTCGTCCATCGTCCGGGACGCCTGCTCGACATCATTACTGCGATGCGGGCGAATCGGCTGGAGCCGAAACGGATCCGGTTCGTTTATCCGAAAGAAGGCAAAGAGGCGAATACGCTGCTGATCGAGGGCATGAAGGACGGCAAGCCGGACGTGAAGATCCTGCCGCCGCTGTTCGTCTATCAGGCGGACGGGACGTATACCGATGAAGTGAGGGAACTGCTGTATGGAAGCGAAGACGGGCCATCTGTTCTACGTCCTGGAATGTAACGACGGCTCGTATTATGGCGGGTATACGACCGATCTCGCGCGCCGGGTGGACATGCATAACACCGGTAAAGGCGCCAAATATACACGGGCAAGGGGACCGGTGCGCTGCATCCATTCCGAATCGTTCGGAACGAAACGGGAAGCCATGCAGGCGGAATACCGGTTCAAACAGCTCACACGCACGGCGAAAGAACGGTACTTACGACAACAGGGGGCAGAGGAATGATCACACAAAAAAGCGCGGAAGCATCCGGCGGCGTACTCTATTTGGTAGGGACGCCGATCGGGAACCTGGAGGACATGAGCTACCGGGCGATCCGCATCTTGCAGGAAGCCGATCTCATCGCGGCGGAAGACACACGCAACACGGTCAAACTGTCGAATCACTTCGACATCGACACACCGTTCATGAGTTATCACGAGCATAATCTGGAAGCCGGGGGCAGGAAGATCCTCGATCTGCTGGAGGAAGGAAAGACCGTCGCTCTCGTCAGTGACGCGGGGATGCCATGCATTTCCGACCCGGGAGCGGACATTGCGGAGAAAGCGATTGCTGCCGGGATGGCGGTTGTGCCCGTTCCCGGACCGAATGCGGCCATCAGTGCTCTCGTCGCGTCAGGCTTACCGGCTCAGCCGTTCCTGTTTTACGGTTTCCTCGACAGGCAGAAGAAAAAGCGCCGCCTGCAGCTTGAATCACTCGCCCATCGGCAGGAAACGCTATTGTTCTATGAAGCCCCGCACCGGCTGAAAGAGACGCTTCGCGCGCTGGCGGAACAGTTCGGTTCAGACCGTCGGATCACGCTGGCCCGGGAATTGACGAAACGATATGAGGAGTTTGTCCGCGGAACGATTGAAGAAGCACTGCAGTGGGCAGAATCTACAGAGATACGTGGGGAATTCTGCTTAGTGGTGGAAGGATCGGCGGAAGCAGAGGAACAAGCAGGCGAAGCTTGGTGGACAGACCTGACCCCTGCAGAACATGTCAGCCATCTCATGGAAGAAAGCGGCTGTTCCTCGAAGGAAGCGATCCGCCAGGCGGCCGCCGACAGGGGATTGAGCAAGCGGGACGTCTACCAGGCCTACCATGTCGAATAAAAAAATAACATCTGATCCCTTTTGACTGGGACAAGATGCTATATAAATAAAACTATTAAATCAAGACATTTTGTTTTCGATTTCAGCGATGAGCTGCTTCGCGCCTTCTGGGCTGAGGATGAGCTTCCCGTCGATCAGGGAGAGGTTATCATCCGATACTTCGCCAGTTACGGAGCATGTCATGTTCGGCATGTATTTCTTAAGGATGATTTTGTCATCGTCCACGTAAATCTCCAATGCATCTTTCTGTGCGATTCCTAATGTCCGTCGCAATTCGATTGGAATGACCACTCGGCCAAGTTCGTCAACTTTACGTACAATTCCTGTAGACTTCATAAGTTCGTGCCTCCTAAGGGGTGTAGTGGTTCGTCAAAATTCGACATATTTCTCTTGTCTGATTCTCATCATACCAACTCTTCCATTTAACGTCAATAGCGAAACCTATAAACTATAAAATGAATAATAAATACATGAAATACTCACATAGCGGTGAATTGAAATTACACCATTTCACCGGCGGATACAACTCTTCATAGCGAAAAACGGCAAAGTCCGATAAAATGAAAGAATCGACAAGGGTACAGGAGGAATTGAAGTGGCTGAGAAAAATACATTCTATATTACAACGCCGATCTATTATCCAAGCGGTAAATTCCATATCGGGACGGCTTACACAACGGTCGCAGCCGATGCAGTGGCGCGCTACAAACGTCTGCGCGGCTTCGATGTGCGCTTCCTGACGGGTATGGACGAGCACGGGCAGAAGATCCAGGAAAAAGCCGAAGAAGCAGGCCGTCCGCCGCAGGAATATGTGGATGACATCGCCGACTACGCGAAGCGGATCTGGAACTTGATGGACATCACGTATGATGACTTCATCCGCACGACGGAAGATCGCCATAAAGATGCTGTTCAGAAGATCTTCCAGAAATTCCTGGACAACGGGGATATCTACAAAGGCGAATACGAAGGATGGAAATGCGTGCCGTGCGAATCGTACTTCACGGAATCCCAATTGGTCGACGGCAACTGTCCGGACTGCGGACGTCCCGTCGATCGGGTGCGGGAAGAGTCCTATTTCTTCAACATGAAGAAGTACTCGGACCGGCTCCTCCAGTACTATGCGGATCACCCGGAGTTCATCGAACCGGAATCACGCAAAAACGAAATGATCAACAACTTCATCAAACCGGGGCTTGAGGATCTGTCCGTCTCCCGGATGTCCTTCGACTGGGGCATCAAAGTGCCGGGCGACCCGAAACACGTCATCTACGTATGGGTTGATGCTCTGACAAACTATATTACGTCACTCGGTTATCTGTCCGATGACGATTCGCTGTTCAGGAAATACTGGCCGGCTGACGTCCAGGTCGTCGGGAAAGACATCGTCCGCTTCCATACGATCTACTGGCCGATCTTCCTGATGGCGCTCGATCTGCCGCTGCCGAAGAAAGTGTTCGCGCACGGTTTCATCATGATGAAAGATGGCAAGATGTCGAAGTCGAAAGGCAACGTCGTCTATCCGGATATGCTCGTTGAGCGGTTCGGCCTGGACGCGACTCGGTATTTCCTGCTGCGTGAACTGCCGTTCGGATCGGATGGCACCTTCTCGCCGGAAGCATTCGTCGAACGGACGAACTATGACCTCGCGAACGATCTCGGCAACTTGCTCAACCGCTCCGTCTCGATGATCAACAAATACTTCGACGGGGAAGTGCCGGTCGCGTCAGCCGGTTCGACGGATTACGATGAAAGCCTGCGGGAAGCGATTGTTTCGACGGTGGGCAAGTACGAGGAATCGATCGAGAAGATGCAGTTCAGCATCACCCTTTCCGAGTTATGGTCGCTCATTTCACGGACGAACAAATATATCGATGAAACGGCGCCGTGGGTATTGGCGAAAGACGAAGCGGACCGCGGAAAACTCGCTGCCGTCATGGTGAACCTGGCTCATGCACTCCGCCATATCGCGGTCCTGCTTCAGCCGTTCACACCGGAAACACCGAAGAAGATCATGGAACAGTTAGGGCTTTCCGAATCCCTCCTCGCATGGGAGACGCTCGGTGACTTCACGGCCATCCCGGAAAACACGAAAGTGATCGAAAAAGGGGTGCCGATCTTCCCGCGTCTCGACACGGACGTGGAAATCCAGTACATTAAAGACCAGATGGCAGTCACGGCGCCGAAAGAAGCAGAAGCTGAAGAAGACGAAGCGGAGAAAGCTGCGGATGAACCAGCCGAAGAGCAGGCGCCGGAGATCACGATCGATGCGTTCAATGCCATCGACCTGCGCATCGCAACGGTCACGGCTTGTGAAAAGATACCGAAAGCGGACAAACTGCTGAAGCTCCAGGTCGACCTCGGCTACGAGCAGCGGCAAGTCGTATCCGGCATTGCCGAACATTACAAACCGGAAGAGCTGGTCGGTCAGAAAGTGATCGTCGTCGCGAACCTGAAACCGGTCAAACTCCGCGGCGAATGGTCGCAGGGGATGATTTTGGCAGGGACGTCGGACGGCGTTCTGAAACTCGCGACAGCGGACGCTTCGCTTGCAAATGGCTCACGGGTGAAATAATATAGGACAGCGGACTCGTCAAGAGGTCCGCTGTCCTATTTTTCTTGTCATCATTTTGTAATGTAATTGCGATATGGGTGTAAAGAACGTGCAGTAGACTATAACCATTGTGAGGCGAGAGCGATGTTGATCGATACACATGTCCACTTGAATGCAGACCAATACGAAGAAGATATAGACGCAGTGATCCAGCGTGCACTTGACGCCGGTGTGGAGCGGATGGTCGTCGTCGGATTCGACCGGCCGACCATTACGAAAGCGATGGAATTAGCGGAACAGCATGAGTTCATCTACGCGGTGGTCGGATGGCATCCGGTCGATGCCATCGACTGTACGGCAGATGACCTGCAATGGATCGAGGAGCTGGCCGCTCATCCGAAAGTTGTCGGCATCGGGGAGACCGGTCTCGATTACCATTGGGACAAGTCGCCGAAAGATGTCCAGCAGCAACTGTTCCGCAAGCAGATCCGACTGGCACAGAAAGTCAATCTGCCAGTCATCATCCATAACAGGGATGCGACCGGCGATGTCGTGCGTATCCTGAAAGAAGAGGACGCACACCTGACCGGCGGTATCATGCACTGCTACAGCGGCAGTGTGGAGACCGCCCGCGAATGCATCGGCATGAATTTCATGATTTCGCTTGGCGGCCCGGTGACGTTCAAAAACGCCAGGATGCCGAAAGAGGTCGCGAAGGAAATCCCGCTGGAGCACTTGCTCGTGGAGACCGACGCACCCTACTTGGCGCCGCATCCGCACCGCGGCAAACGGAACGAACCTGCCTACGTGGCGCTCGTTGCCGAACAGATTGCGGAACTGAAAGGGATTCCGGTCGAAACAGTGGCGGAGACGACCACCCGGAATGCCATGAATTTATTTTCCATCGACTGAAGGTTGTGCCGGAAGCGTGCAGTGCATCTGCTGCAGACGACTTCCGGCGTTCCTGTGCGGGAAAGTTCGATCGGTTGACAGTGAAAAATGGAGTCTATATAATCAGCCGAGTGAATTAAGGAGGAGAAACGTTAATGACGAAAAGAACCAAGGGCAACCGATTCTTTCAATCATTGAAGATACAGCGGATCGCAGCGGGCATTGCAGTGCTTGCGGTTTTCGTGACAGTTCTTTCTCTTGTCCTGTATGAGGGCACGAAGAAAACGGTGACCGTCGCAGCAGACGGTGAAACCACGGAACTCAAAACACATGCAGCCACTGTCGCAGACGCGCTGGCGCAGCATGACATAGAAGTCGGTCCGCATGATGCGGTGACACCGGCAGCCGGGACACCGGTCGAAGACGGGATGACCGTCGATTGGAAGAAGGCACGTCCCGTAGCCATCAGCATGAATAATGACTCTACCACTATCTGGACAACTGAAACATCTGTCGGTGATATTCTCGACGCAGCCGGCGTGGAGCTTGGTGAGCATGATGGCGTCACTCCCGCTCTCGGCAGTACGGTCGGGGACAAAGGGGAAATCACAGTCGACAAGGCGTTCCAAGTGACGTTGAAAGACGGTAAGAAATCGAAAAATGTATGGTCCACTTCGACTACGGTCGCTGACTTTTTGAAAAACGAAAATATCCAGTTGAGTGAGCTGGATCGCCTAGAGAGTGATCAGGGGCAAGTACTGCTCCCGAAATCCGTAGTGTCGATCGTCCGTGTAGAAAAGGTCACCGATGTAGTGGAAGAGACGACGAATTTCGACGTGAAGACACGTGCTGATGAGAACCTGCTGAAAGGACATGAAAAAGTTGTCCGTGAAGGCGAGAAGGGGAAAGTCAGGAAGAGATTCGAGATCGTCAAAGAGAACGGCAAGGAAGTATCCCGCAAGCTCGTGGCGAAGCACGTAGTCGCCCACCCGAAACCGAAAGTGATTTCGGTCGGTTCGAAAGTGGAACTCGCAAGCGCTGCACCGGCTGCAGCGGTTTCACAAGCTTCCGCCAAAACGGCATCCGTAAAGACAAGCGTTTCCCGTGGCGGCAGTGAGTCCGGCAAAGTGATGTACATGAATGCGACCGCCTATACGGCGCATTGTACAGGCTGCAGCGGTATCACAGCGACAGGCATCAACCTCGCCGCGAATCCGAGTTTGAAAGTGATCGCGGTCGACCCGGGCGTCATCCCGCTCGGCTCAAAAGTGTGGGTGGAAGGGTACGGCTATGCCGTCGCCGGTGACACTGGCGGCGCCATCAAAGGAAATAGGATCGATCTCCATGTACCGAACGACGCAGCGGCAAGACAATTCGGCCGCCGCCAAGTGAAGATAAAAGTCCTGAACTGATACACGGAACGGACACCTATATAGAAGGAAACAGCTGCAATCCGCACAGCCACCCGGCCGTGCGGATTGTTGTCTGTCCGGCATGCCTCCTGTACAACTGTCCATCCAGCCGGTAGAATTGGGAGAGAAGCATGATAAGCGCAGCGGCCGTGCCGGCCCGCTGCATAGAGTGAAGGAAAGAGGAATAGAGTGGACATTCAAGAGATCATCGTTGTGGAAGGAAAGTCAGATACAATCGCCGTCAAACGGGCGACCGGTGCGGACACCATCGAAACGAACGGCTCCGCAGTGAGTGGGGAGACGCTCGTTAAAATCCGGCATGCCCAGGAAACGAGGGGCGTCATCGTCTTCACCGATCCCGACTACCCGGGAAGACGGATCCGGGCGATCATCGAAGAGCAGATTCCGGATGTGAAGCACGCATTTCTGAAGCGCAGCAAGGCCATTGCGAAAAACGGCAAAAAAGTCGGCATTGAACACGCTGCTGATGAGGACATCCGCGAGGCGCTTGCGGCTGTCTATACGGTTGATACGGAGGCGGCGGAGGAGATTCCGCAGAACGTGCTTATCGCGGCCCGCCTGATCGGGCATCCTGATTCCAAGCAGCGCCGCGACCGGCTCGCAGACCTGCTGCAGATCGGCCAGGTGAACGGCAAAGGGCTGCAAAAACGTCTGGCCATGTTCAGGATCGGGGAAACCGCTTTCCAGCAGGCCGTGGAGACGATCGATAAGGAGGAACAGCAATGAGGAAAGATATTGCAACACCGGTCCGGACGAAAGAAATCCTCGAAAAACATGGTTTCTCTTTCAAGAAAAGCCTCGGTCAGAACTTTTTGATCGATCCGAACATCTTAACGAACATCATTTCAGCTGCCGGTATCTCGAGAAATTCCGGCGTCATTGAAATCGGCCCAGGCATCGGGGCGCTGACGGAGCCGATCGCCCGTGCGGCAGGCAAGGTCACTGCATTTGAAATCGACGGCCGTCTGCTGCCTGTGCTTGAAGATACGCTGTCCCCGTATCCGAACGTCACGGTCATCCACCAGGACGTGCTGGAAGCGGATCTGAAGGCCACCATCGCCGAGCAGATGGCAGACATGGACGAGGTCGTCGTCGTCGCGAACCTGCCGTACTACGTCACGACCCCGATCATCATGAAGTTCCTCATGGATAACGTGCCGATCGACCGGATGGTCATCATGATGCAGCGGGAAGTGGCGGACCGCATCACGGCTTCACCGGGCACGAAGGCATACGGATCGCTCTCCATCGCCATCCAGTACTATATGGACGCGGAAGTGGCGATGATCGTACCGAAAACCGTCTTCATGCCCCAGCCGAACGTGGAATCCGCCGTGCTCCGGCTTTCGCGCAAACCGGAACCGCCGGCTGACGTCATCAGCGAAGACTTCCTCTTCACTGTCGCCCGCGGCTCATTCGTCCAGCGGAGAAAGACGATTTTGAACAACCTGCAGGCCTCCCTGCCCAACGGCAAAGCGAAAAAAGAGGAAATTCTCGAAGCGCTGTCCGCTGCAGGCATCGACCCGTCACGGCGGGGCGAAACCCTCTCCATCCAGGAGTTCGCAGCGCTGTCGAACGCCCTGTATGGAACGTTCAGTGGCGGGAAGTGACGACTGTTAGGTAGGGAATAGCAGACAGCCGGCGATCAATCGCCGACTGTCTGTTTTTTTTATAGGGGAGTGCTGCGGAATGGAGCGGTTAGGCAGAGGAATGGATCGGTTAGCGGGTGGTAATGATCGGTTAGGCAGAGGAATGGATCGGTCAGCGGGCGGAAACGAGCGGTTCGGCAGCAGAATGGATCGGTTAGCGCTTAGAAACGAGCGCTCAGCGGCCTGCATGGAATACCCGTCTTCTCCAGCAACCAAATCATGAGAAAAGTGAACTTATGACTATTTTAAGGAAAAAAGAATGTCGAAACGCGAAAATGTAGACAAAAAGCATTGACAAAGCTAAATTCAACCTGTTAAAATTTAAAGTTTTAATTGACAGAACCTTTTAACTGTGTTATGATAATACACAGTGAGGTGGAAGCGACGTGCCAAAAACATTAGCGGACATTAAAAAGTCATTGGATGCTCACTTGGGAAAACGTCTGCACCTTCGTGCAAACGGCGGTCGTAAGAAGACGATCGAAAGAGCTGGAATCCTTCGTGACACGTATCGTGCAGTATTTGTAGTGGAACTTGATCAGGACGAAAATGCGTTTGAACGGGTATCATACAGTTATGCGGATATTTTGACCGAAGCGGTTGAAATAACGATACTGGACGGTGGAGACACCACAGCGTTCGAGATTAAATAGCACTCTTATTTTCACCAGAACACTTCATCAGAACACCCTGAACTTTCTTCTGGAAAGTTTTACGGGGTGTTTTTTCGTGCGCCGCGGCTACACTATCCTTGTCAGCCCATAAGGAGGAAACCTGAATGGCGAAACGAAATGGCGTAATGTCTGAGCAATTGAAAGAAGAAATTGCAAAAGAACTTGGATTTTACGATGTCGTCCAGCGTGAAGGGTGGGGAGGCATCAAATCGCGGGATGCCGGCAACATGGTGAAACGTGCGATTGAGATGGCAGGACGGGGAATCGCGGACAACGAACGGCCGCACTAAGAGGAACACTACTGCACGACCCAAATCCAACGAATGGCTGACAAGGAAAGCCGCGGCTCTGCACATCTGTGCTGGCCCGGCTTTTTTTCCGTTCCTCTTTGCAGAAACCGGGCACGCACCGGGGTGCCTATGGTAAAATGGGGAACAATGAAGTTGGAATGGAGGCAGCCAGATGAGTATGATATCTGAAAAAGCGCCCGCAAAAATCAATTTGACGCTCGACGTCTTACAGAAACGGCCGGACGGCTACCACGAAGTGGAAATGATCATGACGACGGTGGATCTGGCAGACCGGATCTGGCTGAAACCGCTGGACCGCGGCATCACCATCCGTTCGTCGGAGCGGTATGTCCCGAACGACAAACGGAACTTGGCCTGGCAGGCAGCCGACCTTTTACGGAAGACCTGCCATATCTCGCACGGCGTCGAGATCACCCTCGACAAAAACATCCCAGTGGCAGCAGGGCTGGCGGGCGGCAGTTCGGATGCTGCCGCGACACTGCGCGGCCTGAACCGGCTCTGGAACCTCGGCCTGACGCTGGACGAGCTGGCGGAGCTCGGCGCGCAGATCGGCTCGGATATCCCTTTCTGCGTATACGGCGGCACAGCGATTGCCTCCGGCCGGGGGGAGCAGATCCGGCATCTGCCGGCCCCGCCGAATTGCTGGGTCCTCCTCGCCAAGCCGGCCATTTCCGTCTCGACGGCTGATATCTACGGCGGCCTGGACGTCTCGGCTATCCGGCATCCCGACACTGCCGGTATGATGGCTGCCCTGGAAACGGCTGATTACGGTGCCATGTGCCGCCAGCTCGGGAATGCGCTCGAGCCGGTCACGATGCAGCTCCACCCACAAGTCGCCGTCCTGAAAGAGCAGATGCTGAAGTTCGGCGCGGATGCCGTCCTGATGAGCGGCAGCGGTCCGACCGTCTTCGGATTTGTGCAGCACGAATCACAAGTGGCCCGTGTCTACAACGGGCTGAAAGGGTTCTGTCCGGAAGTCTACGCAGTACGAATGATGGGAGAACGGATCCATCTTGCTTAAAAACAGATGATTATGGTAGTCTTGTCTTATAATATTCGGGTTTTAGGAGTTGTTGGACATGAAGTGGAAGAGGAGTGAACGTCTCGTCGAGATGACACGCCATCTGTTGGAACACCCTCACCAGCTCATTCCGCTCACTGTTTTTTCTGAACGTTTCCAGTCAGCGAAGTCTTCGATCAGCGAAGACCTGACCATTGTAAAAGAGACATTTGAAGAGAGCGGAGCCGGAAGACTGCTGACGGTCTCCGGGGCAGCCGGCGGCGTGAAATACATTCCTTTGGTATCGGATGACATGGCACACGGCGTCATCCGTCAGCTGATCGAGGAGCTCAGCCATTCGGATCGGCTGCTTCCCGGCGGCTATCTGTACATGACCGACCTGCTCGGCAATCCGCAGCTCATCGACAAAGTGGGCCGTCTGTTTGCGACCGCGTTCGCGGATCAGCAGATCGATGTGATCATGACGGTGGCGACGAAGGGGATACCGATCGCCCATGCAATCGCCCATCATCTGAACGTACCGGTCGTCATCGTACGGCGGGACAGCAAAGTGACGGAAGGCTCCACGGTGAGCATCAACTACGTCTCCGGATCCGCACGGCGCATCCAGACGATGGTGCTGTCGAAACGGAGCATGAAGAGCGGACAGCGCGTTCTCATCACGGATGATTTCATGAAAGCGGGCGGCACGATGCTCGGCATGCGGAACCTCGTGGAAGAGTTCGGCTGTGAACTGGCAGGTGCAGCCGTGCTGGTGGAATCCGAGCATTCGGAAAAGGTGCTCGTGGAAAAATACCGTTCCCTGGTGAAACTGCGTCAGGTGAATGAGCAGGACCGGACAATCGAGCTTGAAGAAGGCAACTATTTCTCGGAAGGTGGAGAGGGAGCATGAACTACATAGCAACCGACAAAGCGCCGGCAGCGATCGGCCCTTACGCGCAGGCAGTGAAAGTGAACGGACTGGTGTACACATCCGGCCAGATCCCATTGCGGACGACTGGTGAAATCGCCGGAACGACCATCGAAGAACAGACAGACCAAGTATTCGAAAACTTGAAAGCGGTACTGGCTGAAGCGGGATCATCCCTCAGCAAAGTCGTCAAAGCGACAGTTTTCATCAAGGACATGAACGAATTCGCAGCGCTGAATGACGTCTATGCGAAGCATTTCGGAGATCATACGCCTGCCCGGTCCACCGTGGAAGTCGCCCGTCTCCCGAAAGACGTGAAAGTGGAGATCGAAGTCGTAGCAGAAGCTGAATAATCGTCGAAAGCCGGTTCCGCGATGCCTTGCACCGCAGGAGCCGCTTTTTTCCGCCGCTTCAAATAGTCGGAAAAATTTAAATTTGAAAAAGGATTTTCCCTTCCTATGTAGAATCTATACTAGAACACGTCTGCAAGAAAGGGGAATGGAAAGGCATATGCAAGTTACGAATGTGCGTTTACGTAAAGTGGAGACCGATGGCAGGATGCGGGCGATCGCATCCATCACGATCGACGAGGAATTTGTCATTCACGATATCCGGATCATCGAAGGGAATGCGGGTCTGTTCGTCGCCATGCCGAGCAAACGGACGCCGGACGGGGAGTTCCGCGATATCGCGCATCCCATCAACCCGGAATCCCGATCGAAAGTCCAGGACGCTGTGCTGCAGGCCTATTTTGCGGAAGAAGAGGTTTTCGAAGGAGCCACCGTCTGAACGTGAAGATGTCGTTAAATTGTCACAGAGCCGCGAGCCTACCTGCTTGCGGCTCTGTTTACGCGCGCCGGGCCGCCGGGAGCTGCAAAAAATGCCATTAATAATAGGACACTGCGTATGGATTGTCAAGTGACGATAGTTGAAAAACGCTGCTATGTCGGCTATAGTCAAATAGGAAATCAAAGATGGGGGACAGCTCATGACACATACATATGCTATTGTTCTGGCAGCAGGCCAAGGCACACGCATGAAATCGAAACTCTACAAAGTGCTCCACCCCGTTTGCGGGAAACCGATGGTCGAACACGTCATCGATCACGTCAGGGGCATTGGCGCAGACCGTGTCGTCACCGTCGTCGGACACGGTGCCGAACAGGTCGAAGAGACCCTCGGTGCAAAAAGTGAATACGTCCTGCAGGCGGAACAGCTCGGCACGGCGCATGCTGTACAGCAGGCGGAGCAGCTCCTCGGCAACCTGGACGGAACGACGCTTGTCATCTGCGGGGATACGCCGCTGATCCGCTCTGAAACGATGGAAGCACTCGTCCGCAACCACCGGGAACTGGGCGCCAAAGCGACAATCCTGACCGCCATCGCGGAAGATCCTGCAGGATACGGCCGCATCATCCGCGGAGAACGTGGTGAAGTGCTGCGGAACGTCGAACAGAAAGACGCCTCACCGGAAGAACAGGCCATCCGGGAGATCAACACCGGCACGTACTGCTTCGACAACCGGGCGCTGTTCGATGCGCTGAAGAAAGTGAAGAACGATAACGCGCAGGGCGAATACTACCTGCCTGATGTGGTGGGTATCCTGCAATCGGAAGGTGCACTCATCGGGGCCTATGCATGCGCGGATTTCAGCGAAACACTCGGTGTCAATGACCGGGTCGTCCTGTCCCAGGCGGAAGCGGTCATGCGCCGCCGTATTGCGGAAACGCACATGCGCAACGGCGTCACGATCATTTCCCCGGAAACGACCGTCATCAGTGCGGATGCGGTCATCGGCCGGGACACCGTCCTTCAGCCCGGCACTGTCCTCGAGGGCAATACGGTGATCGGTGAGGAATGCGTGATCGGACCGAACAGCCATCTCATCGACAGCGAAGTCGGGAACCGCACAACAATCCATTCCTCCGTCGTCAAGTCGAGCCGGATCGGTTCGGAGACCGCTGTCGGGCCGTTCGCCCACATCCGTCCGGAATCGGATCTCGGCGATCATGTCAAAGTCGGCAACTTCGTCGAAGTGAAGAAGTCGACATTCGGCGACGGCAGCAAAGTGTCCCACCTCAGCTATATCGGCGACGCGGAAGTCGGTTCCGCCGTCAATATCGGCTGCGGTTCGATCACCGTCAACTACGACGGCAAGAACAAATTCAAGACAGTCATTGAAGACGATGCTTTCATCGGCTGCAATTCGAACTTAGTCGCACCCGTCACGGTAGGAAAAGGCTCGTATGTCGCAGCAGGCTCAACTGTAACGAAAGATGTGCCGGCAGACTCACTCGCCATCGCGCGCGCGCGTCAGGAGAACAAAGAAGGCTACGCAGCGAAACTAAACTCTAAACGATAAAACAGGAGGTCCATCATGGGCAATCAATATCCGAACCACAAACTGAAACTCTTCACACTGAATGCAAACGAACCGCTGGCAAAAGAGGTCGCGGACTTCATCGGCTGCCCGCTCGGCGAGTGTTCCGTAAAACGGTTCAGTGACGGAGAAGTTCAGATCAACATCGAAGAAAGCATCCGCGGCTGTGATGTATTCGTCATCCAATCGACGTCATATCCTGTCAACGACAACCTCATGGAACTCCTGATCATGATCGACGCCCTGCGCCGTGCCTCCGCACGGACGATCAATGTCGTCATGCCGTATTACGGCTATGCGCGCCAGGACCGCAAAGCGCGTTCCCGTGAGCCGATCACGGCGAAACTCGTTGCGAACCTCCTCGAGAAAGCCGGAGCGGACCGCGTCATCGCCATGGACCTTCATGCACCGCAGATCCAAGGGTTCTTCGATATCCCGATCGACCACCTGGTTGCTGTTCCGCTGTTGTCCGACCACTTCAAGAACCAAGGATTCAAAGGAGACGATATCGTCATCGTCTCGCCTGACCACGGCGGTGTGACCCGCGCGCGCAAAATGGCGGACCGCCTGAAGGCGCCGATCGCCATCATCGACAAACGCCGTCCGAAGCCGAACGTCAGCGAAGTGATGAATATCGTCGGCCAGGTGGACGGAAAAATCGCCATCCTGATCGACGACATCATCGACACGGCAGGTACGATCACGGCGGGAGCGAATGCGATCGTGGAAGCCGGTGCGAAGGAAGTCTATGCCTGCTGTACACACCCGGTGCTGTCAGGTCCGGCCATCCAGCGCATCAACGACTCGCAGATCAAGGAATTGGTCATCACCAATACGATCGAACTCCCTGAAGATAAAAACTCACCGAAGATCAAGCAGCTGTCCGTAGCGCGCCTGATCGGCGATGCGATTGTCCGCGTGTTCGAGGAAAAATCAGTCAGCACACTGTTCGACTGATCCGGCAGCCGCGCTTGCTGGAACGTGTAGATAGGGTTTGGAATGTCTTGTAACGGGTATTTACTATGTAGGAAAACTTTCATGAAAAGGGGACTAAACATATGAGTACAGCATTACAGTCAGAGAAACGTGAAACTGCACCACAATCAGCATTGCGTCAGCTGCGTCAGGAAGGGAAAGTCCCTTCTGTCGTATACGGATTCAAAACGGAAGCCACACCGATCACAGTGGATGAACGCGATCTCCTAAAGACCGTGCAGAAGCATGGCCGTAACGGTGCGTTCAAACTGGCTGTGGACGGACAGGATATCGATGTCATGCTCAGCGATTACCAGGCGGATGTACTGACAGGCAAAGTCGAGCACGCGGACTTCCTGGCCATCAACATGGCGGAAGAACTCGAAGTCGATGTGACGATCCACCTGACAGGCGACTCCCCGGGAGAGAAGGCAGGCGGTGTCGTCCAGCAGCCGCTCTGGGAACTGAAAGTGAAAGCGAAACCGTCCGATATTCCGGAGCACATCGAAGTCGACGTGTCCAAACTCGAAATCGGCGGAGCGATCCAAGTCTCCGATCTGCGTGAAGGGGCGAAATACGAAATCCTGAACGAAGATGACGAGACGATCGTCCTCGTATCAGCACCTCGTACAGAAGAGGAGCTCGACGCACTTGATGACGAGACGGCCGGCGGAACTGCTGAGCCTGAAGTAGTATCTGAAAAAGGCGACGACAGCCAACAATAAGGAAAAGAGCGCACGGCACGCCGTGCGCTTGTTTTTTACGTTTCACGATTTTTCAATAGAAAGAGAGCGTTCCCATGAAAATGATCATAGGGCTCGGAAATCCGGGTAAACAATATGAAATGACCCGCCACAATGTCGGCTTCCACGCGATCGACCTGCTGGCGGAGCAGCTCAGCGCACCGCCCGCACAGACGAAGTTCAACGGTCTGTTCACGACGGTGCATGTCGGGGCGGAAAAAGTGATGCTCGTCAAGCCGCTCACCTACATGAACCTTTCCGGTGAATGTGTACGGCCGCTGATGGATTATTACGAAGTCGATGATTCTGACGTCGTCGTCATCTATGACGATCTGGACCTGGCTCCCGGCAAGCTGCGCCTCCGGGCGAAAGGCGGAGCCGGCGGCCATAACGGCATGAAATCCCTCATCGCCCACTTAGGCACGGATACGTTCAACCGGATCCGGATCGGCGTCGGCCGGCCGGACGGACGGATGGGTGTGGCCGATTATGTACTGAGCCGGTTCGGTGACGAAGAACTGCCGCTCATCCGGGATGCGGTCGAACGCAGTGCATCCGCCTGCCGGTCGTGGCTCGATCGTCCGTTTGTAGAAGTGATGAACGAATTCAATGGAGCACAGGCATAAGCAGCCCTCAGCCGGCCTATACTTGTACAGCATGTACAAACGAAAGGCGTTGAGCTGCATGGTGACTTACCGCTGCAGGCATTGCAGCACCGAAATCGGGATGATCCCGTTTGCTTCAGTCAAGGAAACGATCGCTGAACTCCAGCGGACAGACCGGCGCTTCCTGCACGAAACCGATGAAGGGACCGTCGAAGTCCGCTGCATCTGCGACCAGTGCGAACAGTCGCTGCGGGAGTTTCCGGAGTATTATACAGTTGAAAAGTGGCTTCAGTAGAGGCCTGGCTTTGGCGCCTGTCCGGGGTGTGCAAAGCTTTTTGTGCTTATGCATTTCAGGAAGAAGGGACGGATTCGAATGGATTCACTAGTAAGCTATTACCGCAAGACCGCAGACATCGAGAAACTGACAAGTGAATTGAATCAGAGCCGCGACCGTCAGCTGCTGACAGGACTGACTGGCGGCGCCAAGACACTGTTCTTCCAGACACTCCAGCAGGACTCAGCCCGGCCGATGCTCATCGTTTCACCGAACATGCTGCAGGCGCAGCGTACATATGATGACCTGGTCAAACAGCTGGGGGAGGACTCTGTCCATCTGTACCCGGCTGAAGAGCTCATCGCCGCCGACTTCGCGTTTGCCAGTTACGAATTGCGGGCAGGGCGTATCGATACACTCAGCCACTTGGCCGAACAAGGAACAGGCATCTACATCACACCGGTCGCAGGCCTGAAGAAACTGCTGCCGGCGAAGGACCGCTTTGCCGGCGTCACGCTCTCTGCTGCAGTCGGCGACACAATCGACACGGACAGCTGGCTTCAGCGGCTGTCCGGCATGGGCTATGCCCGCAAAGACATGGTCACCGCACCCGGCGAATTCGCCCTGCGGGGAGGCATCCTGGACGTCTATCCGCTGACGGCGGATGATCCTGTGCGCATCGAACTGTTCGATACCGACATCGACTCGATCCGGACGTTCTCTGCTGAAGATCAGCGTTCAAAAGACAAGCTGGAACGCATCGAACTGCTGCCGGCGACGGAGTTCTCCTGGACAGCAGCGGACCTGCATGTGATTGCGGACAGGCTGGAAGACGCCCTTGCAAAGAGTCTGAAGAAGGTGAAGGACGAGACGGTGAAGGAGAACCTGCTGTACAGCATCTCGGGCGACATCGAACTGATGCGTGCAGGCGTCCAGCCGGAAAACATGGGGAAATACGCCGGATTCGCAGGGGAAGGAGTGACGACGCTCGGCGAGTACTTGCCGGCAGAAGCCCTTGTCGTTTTCGATGAAATCAACCGTATCCAGGAAAGCGCGGCCATGCTCGAAAAGGACGAGGAGGAGTGGCGGCTCTCCCTGCTCGAAGAAGGCAAGCTCGTGCACGATGCGGTGCTGTCCGTCCCGTTTGCGGAAGTGCACGCAGCATTGAACGCAATGAAACTGTACACATCGCTCTTCACAAGGACCTTGCCGGGCATCACCGTCAAGGAAGTGATGTCGTACTCGTGCAAGCCGATGCAGGAGTTCCACGGTCAGATGCCGCTGCTGAAAGCGGAAATGGAGCGCTGGCACCACGGGAAATACAATGTCTTCGTACTCGCGGAAGGCCGGGAGCGGGCAGATCAGGTGCAGTCGATCTTGGCGGATTACGACATCGAGGCGACAGAGAACGGCAGCGCGGCAGCAGAAGGTATGGTCACCGTCCTTGACGGGAGCCTGCACGCCGGATTCGAACTGCCGATGCAGCGGCTCGTCGTCATCACAGACGGCGAACTGTTCAAAGGGAAGCCGAGACGGAAAGCACGGCCGCAGAAAGTCTCGAACGCGGAACGCATCAAGAACTATTCGGAGATCAAGCCCGGTGATTATATCGTCCACGTCCAGCACGGCATCGGTAAATACTACGGCGTCGTCACGCTGGAAGTGGGCGGTGTCAGCAAGGACTATCTGGACATCCGTTACCGCGGGGAAGACAAGCTGTTCGTCCCTGCCGACCAGATCGATCTCGTCCAGAAATACGTCGCGTCCGGCGACAAAGAGCCGAAACTCCACAAGCTCGGCGGGGCGGAATGGAAGAAGACGAAGACGAAAGTCACCGCTGCCGTCAAGGATATCGCGGATGATCTCATCAAGCTCTACGCAGAACGGGAAGCACAGAAAGGCTTCGCCTTCTCGCAGGACGACGATCTGCAGCGGTCGTTCGAGAACGCTTTCCCGTACGAAGAGACGGACGACCAGCTGCGCTCCATCACGGAAGTGAAGCAGGACATGGAAAAAGAACGCCCGATGGATCGTCTGCTATGCGGGGACGTCGGTTACGGCAAGACGGAAGTCGCCATCCGAGCCGCTTTCAAGGCGGTTTCGGACGGCAAGCAGGTCGCCTTCCTCGTGCCGACCACCATACTCGCCCAGCAGCACTATGAGACGATGAAGTCCCGGTTCGCCGATTTCCCGATCCAAGTCGAGCTGTTGAACCGCTTCCGTTCGAAGAAGCAGCAGACCGAAACGAAAAAAGGACTGAAGAACGGCACGGTCGACGTCGTCGTCGGCACGCACCGCCTGCTGTCGAAAGATGTTGTTTATCATGACCTGGGCCTGCTGATCGTCGATGAAGAGCAGCGGTTCGGCGTGACACACAAGGAAAAGCTGAAGCAGCTGAAGACGAACGTCGATGTCCTGACATTGACTGCGACCCCGATTCCGCGGACGCTCCACATGTCGATGATCGGCGTCAGGGACCTGTCGATCATCGAAACGCCGCCAGCGAACCGGTTCCCTGTGCAGACGTACGTCATGGAAAACAACATGGCGCTCGTGCGGGAAGCGATCGAACGGGAAATGTCGCGCGGGGGCCAAGTGTTCTACCTGTACAACCGGGTGGACGACATGACGAAAAAAGTCGATGAAATCCGCCAGCTCGTGCCGGAAGCCCGGGTCGCCTTCGCCCATGGCCAGATGGGTGAAGCTGCGCTCGAGGAAGTGATCCTCAGTTTCCTGGAAGGCGAATACGACGTCCTTGTGACGACGACGATCATCGAGACCGGCATCGACATCCCGAACGTCAACACGCTGCTCGTCCACGACGCGGACCGGATGGGTCTCTCCCAGCTGTATCAGCTGAGGGGGCGTGTCGGCAGGTCGAACCGGGTTGCCTATGCGTATTTTCTTTATGAGCGTGACAAAGTGCTGACCGAAGTGGCGGAGAACCGGCTGCAGGCCATCAAGGAATTCACCGAACTCGGATCGGGCTTCAAGATTGCCATGCGCGACTTGTCGATCCGCGGGGCCGGAAACCTGCTCGGTTCCCAGCAGCACGGCTTCATCGACTCGGTCGGGTTTGACCTGTATTCCCAGATGCTCCAGGAGGCCGTGGAAGAAAAACAGACAGGCATCTCGAAAGAAGACAAGCCTGATCTCGAAATCTCACTGCCGCTCAACGCCTATCTGCCGGATACGTACATCAAGGACGGTTATCAGAAGATCCAAATGTACAAGCGGGTGAAAGCGATGGAAGGCGAAGAGGATTTCAACGAGCTGTGGGATGAGATGACGGACCGGTTCGGCGACCTGCCGTACGAAGCGGAGCTCCTGCTGCGCATCGGCCGCTTGAAGGCATGGGGGAAAACAGCAGGCGTCGCGTCCATCAAAAAGCGGCATTCCGTCATCGAAATCCGTTTCTCGGCATCCGGGACGGCGAAGACGGACGGCGCGAAACTCGTGTCGGAGACGATGGTGTTCGGCCGGGCGATCGGCTTCACGATGGACGACGGCGACCTCGTCATTTCGATCGACGACCGCAAGCTCGGCAAACAGACCGAGTTCGACGTTTTGGAATCGGTGATGCGCCTGCTGCAGGATGCCGGGAAAGAAACGAGCGACGTCCATGCCGGTTAGTCCCGCGACTGCATAAAATGCCCATGCATGAAGCATACTGAGACCGTAAAGCGGATTTCAATAAGAAAGTGAGGCATCATGCATGAAGGCAACCGGTATTGTCCGCAGAATCGATGACCTGGGCAGAGTGGTCATTCCAAAAGAGATCCGGCGTACGCTCCGCATCCGTGAGGGCGATCCGCTGGAAATATTCACGGATCGTGACGGCGAAGTGATCTTGAAAAAATACTCACCCATCTCCGAATTGGGGCAGTTTGCAGCCGAATACGCAGATACCCTGTACCAGACGCTCGGCACGCCCGTTCTTATCAGTGACCGCGACGAAATCATCGCAGTCTCCGGCCTGCCGAAGAAAGAATACTTGAATCGGCAAGTGTCCAGCGATGCGGAAGAGCTGCTGACGAAGCGGACGATGGTGACGGAAAAGATGGAGAAGACCGTTGAGTGGGTGCCCGGACAGACAGAACACGTGAAGTCGTATTGCGTGACGCCGATCGTCGTGAACGGTGACACGATCGGCGCCATCTATTTACTGTCGAAAGTGCATTTCATCGGCGAAGCGGAACAGAAGACGGCTGAGACGGCTGCGCTCTTTCTGGCCAAACAAATGGAACAGTGATCCGCCTGCACCACCTGAAGTGTTTCAGGTAGTGCAGGTTTTTTCGTGCATTCCGCGAGGCTGTTGTTTGCCGCCCGCAATGGTATAATGGACACCATCCATACAACGAAAGAGGATTCAGCATGGCAGCAGCCGATTGGAACATGAAAACATTCATGAAGGGCGCGTCGGTCCTGACAGTGTCCGCCCTGATTGTCAAAATGCTCGGGGCGGTCTACCGGGTGCCGTTCCAGAACCTGGTCGGTGACAAAGGATTCTACATTTACCAGCAGGTGTATCCGGTCATCGGCATCTTCGTCATCTGGACGACGTACGGGGCGGCGGTGTCCATCTCGAAACTTCTTGCCGGAACGGAGGATCCGGGAGAACAGCGGGCCATCTTGAAATTGTCTTTCCTTTACATGGGCGTGCTGAGCGTGATCGCTTTTGCTGCACTGACAGCAGGGGCTCCGCTTGTGGCCGAACTCATGGGTGACGGACAGCTCGCTCCGCTTCTGCGGACGGGTGCCTATATCCTGCTCGTCATGCCGCTGCTCGCCGTCTACAAAGGTGCTTTCCAATCGAGGGGCGACATGATGCCGATAGCTGTGTCGGGTGTTGGGGAACAAGGAATCCGGGTAGCGATCATACTGGCGGGCACTTGGATCGCCGTGCAATCCGGCGCTTCACTCTATACAACAGGGCAGATCGCCGTATTCGGGACTGTCGCCGGCCAGGCGGCAGGTATTGCAATCCTGATGGCCTGGAGCCGGTCTTCCGTAAAAACGGTGCCCGTCGCCATCGACAAACGGCACGTTCTGTGGGAGCTGACGGTCGTCAGCCTCAGTCTCAGCGCAAGCTCCCTCATCCTGCTGCTGTATCAGCTGGCGGATGCGTTCACCATCCTGAACGTCCTGACGACTTCCGGGATGGCTGAATCGGCCGCCATGACGCTGAAAGGGGTCTATGACCGCGGACAGCCGCTTCTTCAGCTCGGCAGCCTCGTTGCGACGACGCTTGCCATGGCGATCGTCCCGCTGATTGCCCATCATACGGCAAAACAGGGCACGCGCGGTTCGTGGCCGTTCGTCCAGCTGACGTACCGGGTCGCCGTCCTGTTCGGCATAGCCGCCGCCCTCGGGCTCGCGCTGCTGCTTCCATCCGTGAATGTCCTGCTGTTCGAGACCGCTGAAGGATCCGGAGCCCTGGCGATCTTCTGCCTGCAGATTTTCTGGCTGTCCCTCGTGCTGCCGCTCTGTGCGATTTTGCAGGGCGCGGGTTCCGGAAAGATTCCTGCGGCATGGCTGCTGATCGGGCTTGCGGTCAAGGTTCTTGCGAATGTGCTGCTTGTCCCGCGTTTCGGCATTACAGGGGCGGCGCTCGCCGGCAACCTGGGGTTCGCCGTGACAGCTGCCGGCCTGCTCGTCCGTTTCAAGCAGCAGTGGCCGGCCCGCCTGGCACCGGCCCGTTTCTACGGCTGGCTGACAGTGGCCGCGGCAGCGATGGCCGCTGCTGTGCTGGCGTGGACAGCTTTCATCGGTGCTGCGGGGCCTTATGCAGGAAGCCGGACAACCGCTGCACTGGCGGCGCTGCCGGCAGTAGCGATCGGCGCTTCTGTCTTTTTATCCATCCTCATGAAAGTCCGCGTATTGGCGGAAAAGGACTGGTACTTGCTGCCGTTCGGGAAACACCTGGCGCGCCTGCAGCTGGTCCTGACAAAAAAGAGAAGGTGAATGTATGCATACAATAACGATAATCGGACTCGGAGCCGGGGAGCTCGATCAGCTGCCGCTCGGAGTCTACCGGAAACTGAAAGCGGCGGAGACGCTGATCGTCCGGACGGATCAGCATCCGGCGGTCGATGAACTGAAGGCGGAAAGGGTGCAGCTTCGCAGTTTCGATGACGTGTACGAATCGAATGATGCGTTCGATGCCGTTTACAAGACAATTGTCAGCCGCCTGCTCGACATGGCGGCGCACGGTCCGGTTACATACGCGGTCCCGGGCCATCCGCTCGTCGCAGAGCGGACGGTCCAGCTGCTGATCGAAGAGGAGAAAGCCGGCAGAGTCGAACTGGACATCGCGGGAGGCAGCAGTTTCCTCGATCCTGTCTTCACTGCGTTGCGCATTGATCCGATCGAAGGGTTTCAGCTGCTGGACGCGACGGATCTCCATCAGGATGCCGTCATGATGGGGCAGCACGTCCTGATCGGCCAAGTGTACGATGCGTTCGTCGCTTCCGACGTGAAACTGACGCTGCTCGAAAAGTATGATGTCGAACATCCTGTTACGATCGTCACGGCAGCTGGAACTTCCGCGGAGCAAGTCCGCACCGTCCCTCTCGTGGATCTTGACCGCAGCACGGAAATCGACAACTTGACGACGGTCTACGTGCCGCCTGTGCCGCAACAGACGGGCCGGCTGAAGGAATGGCAGACGTTCCGGGCGATCATCGCGGAGCTCCGCGGTCCGGAAGGCTGCCCGTGGGACCGGGAACAGACGCACGAATCGCTGAAACGGTATCTGATCGAAGAAGCGCACGAAGTGATCGACGCCATCGACCGGCAAGACGACGAGGGGCTGGTCGAAGAACTCGGCGACGTGCTGCTGCAAGTGTTCCTGCACGCGCAGATCGGTGAAGATGAAGGCTACTTCTCCATCGAGGACGTGCTGTCTGCGGTGGGAGACAAGATGATCCGCCGACATCCGCACGTGTTCGGCGAAACGGACGTGGCCGACGCGGAAGAGGTCCTCGCCAACTGGCAGACCATCAAAGCCGCGGAAAAACCGGAGCGGACGTCATTGCTCGACGGACAGGCGCTGACCGGTTCATCGCTGCTGACCTCCTTTAATTATCAAAAAGCTGCTGCCCGCGTCGGATTCGATTGGGATGACGTCAGCGGGGCCTTTGCGAAGTTCGAAGAGGAATGGCAGGAGTTCAAGGACGAAGTCGCGGACGGCACGCAGGATTCCCGGACGGATGAGCTCGGCGACGTATTCTTCACCCTCGTCAACATCGCCCGCTTCCTGAAACTGTCACCGGAAGAAGCGATGCAGCACGCCAACAGGAAATTCCAGACCCGGTTCGCCTACATCGAACAGGCGGTCGCCGCCGGGCGCGGGGAGTTCAGCGACTATACGCTGGACGAGCTCGAACAATTTTGGCAGGAAGCCAAACGGAACAGGAGGAACTTGACATGAGACTCGATAAATTCTTGAAAGTGTCACGGCTGATCAAACGCCGGACACTCGCGAAGCAAGTCGCGGACCAGGGCCGCATCACCATCAACGGCAAAGTCGCCAAAGCGTCATCCGACGTGGCGCCGGGTCAGGAACTCGCGATCCGCTTCGGCCAGAAGATCGTCACTGTCACTGTGAACGAATTGAAGGCATCGACGAAAAAAGAGGATGCCGCGACGATGTATACGATCGTCAAAGAGGAAAAGCTCGACAAAGTGGAGCCGGAGTTCGTGGACGACGAAGACTGAACAGACATGACAGGAGGTTTCCTGTCATGTTTTTTGTTGGACGTGCATAGGATGGCAGTGTACAAATTCGACAGGGGGACAGACTATGCAAATCCAAACTGAAAGCCCAGCCTACACGATTCCATCCGGGGATCACGTCGTCACGATGCGCAATCGGAAACGGATGGACCTGACATCCGTCAAGACGATCGACCGGTTCGACCAGGAAGAGTTTCTCGTCCGGACCTCCCAAGGAATGCTGACCATCAAAGGAGAAGAGTTACGCATCGTCCACTTGGATGTCGACAAAGGCCTTCTTACCTTGGAAGGTTCCGTCAGCACGCTCCAGTACGACGAAGAAGAGACAGGCTCCCGTAACTTCCTCCATAAATTGTTCGGATGAGCATTTCCGGCCAGTTCGTCAGCCTGCTTGCGATGATCGGCTCCGGAATCATCGCAGGCGCGTTCATGGATATGATCGGCACGGGCATCGCACAGACCGGGAAATCATCGGCGGTCCGGCGGGTCTCCGGCTGGCTGGAGGGAGCCGGCTGGCTGCTCGCAGGCTGTTTCGCCTTTGCCGTGCTCTTCGAATTCCGGGCCGGCGAGTGGCGGATGTACGATCCGCTCGCCCAGCTGGCTGGGCTGCTGCTGTACGCCAGCCTGTTCCATCGGCCGTTCCGACTGATCGGAAGGCTGGCCGTCCTGCTGTTCATCCGTCCGATTGTGTGGCTGATCCGTCTGATCGCCTGGGGAATCCGCAGTGTCTTCCGCATCCTTTTTGCAGTGGTGTACGTCCTCATAGGACCGTTCCGTTATCTATACCGCCGGCTTGTCAACTTTCGCTTCAAAAAAAAGCCCGAGTGACGTATAATGGAAATAGACCAGCTGTAAAATTGTAGTTGAGGGGGCTGTACAGGAGATGGAGCAAAAGGCAAGGAAGCAAAATTCCTCATCCGTTGCATCGATTGAAACTGAATATGTCCGCTCCATGCAACGCAAAGAAGACTGGCGCCGCAGGCAGAAGAAACGGCTGAAGCTGAAATTGCTGGCCTTCGCCATCATTGCAGTCGTCACATTCGGCGGCATTGCGGGCTACAATCACCAGCAGAAGGAATTGCTGGCTGCGAAGCAGCAGGAGAAACAGCAACTGATCGAACAGCTCGCCGCGAAGACGGGCGAACAGGAGCAGCTCAAGAAACAGCTGCTGAAATTGGACGACGAAGAGTACATCGCGAAATTGGCCCGGAAAGAGTATTTCGTTTCGAATGAGGGTGAAATCATTTTCTCCCTGCCGGAAGGAAAGAAAAAAATGGACAAAAAAGACGGCGGAAAAGAGTAGTCTTATTGACACTCTTTTTTTGTTGGATATAATGAAAGTAGGAATCTTGCGCAGGCAGGACCCGTAAAAACGGTTGCTAGGCTCCTGAAGAAGGGGAGCCCGCTTAAATTCTAAGGAGGAGCATTTTTTTTATGTCAATTGAAGTAGGCAGCAAATTAGAGGGTAAAGTGACAGGGATTACAAATTTTGGGGCATTCGTTGAATTGCCGACCGGCGTAACAGGACTTGTCCACATCAGTGAAGTGGCGGACAACTACGTCAAGGATATTAACGATCATTTAAAAGTCGGCGACAAAGTTGAAGTGAAAGTCATGAACGTCGGTTCAGACGGCAAGATCGGCTTGTCGATCCGGAAAGCGAAACCGGAATCCGAACGGCCGCAGCGCCCGCAGCGACCATCACGCCCTCGTCAGGGAGGACGTCCGCCGGAGCGTCCGGAGAATTTCGAGCAGAAAATGGCGAAATTCATGAAGGACAGCGAGGAACGCCTCACGACACTTAAGCGCGCAACCGAGTCAAAACGCGGAGGCCGCGGAGCACGCAGAGGCTGACGTGTACGAATAAGGTTGTTACCGACCCTCGCGAGCTGTTTCAATACAAAAAAAATGTCTTATATATCGAGAGCTGAGCATGTGCCTTCTGGGCGCACGCTCAGCTTTTTCTTGCTGGCGGTGTGTCGGTCGGCTCGTTGTTATGAGCGCATTGGGCAGTTTATGAGCGGTTTGCTGAGGTTTATGAGCGGTTTGCGGGATTTATGAGCGGTTTGCTGAGGTTTATGAGCGGTTTGCAGGATTTATGAGCGGTTTGCAGAATTTATGAGCGTTTTCCGAGGTTTATGAGCGTTTTCAGGAATTTATGAGCGGTTCCCCCGGTTTTATGAGCAATCCCGCACTCTCCCGGGGCATCCGCTGTATCAAAACCCAAGCACACAAAAAAAGGATCTGTCATTTCGACAGATCCTTTCACACGATACAATATAGCGGCGGAGGGGATCGAACCCCCGACCTCACGGGTATGAACCGTACGCTCTAGCCAGCTGAGCTACACCGCCAAATGGATGATCCGCAAAGTTCATCTTTGCGACCCTTTACATCATACAGAGAGCAGAAGAACTTGTCAACGGTTTCCCGAGACTTTTTCAGAAAAGAAGACGCAGCCTGTCCCGGAGTCCGATCTATCCTTCATCCGCGACCCGAAAAAACATCCCCGGAAACCGTCGAAATGTTTTTAGGACCAGGTGTCAGGAAGAGACAAATTATGAAGCAGCCTCCCGGTATACTTACGGCACTAGGTCATAGGGGGAATGAGAGATGAAGTTGGTCAGCAGCAATACAGAGAGAAACGTGATGCATCCAATTCAAAGCATGCTCGGGTCGATTATGGAACGGAAGGTGCACTTGCTGACGACGTTTTTCTTCGCATTCGGCTCCTTCTTTTTAGCGCAGGCCGTCCTGTTCGACGCCGCCGTTCCGTTTTTGCTGCCGGTCTGGGCGCTCGCGGTCATGCGCTATCCGAAGTACCTGATCCCTGCGTTCGTCGGCGGAATGAGCGGCAGTCTATTCCTCGGTCTCGGACAAGCCCTCTTGTTCGTGTTGCAGCTCGTGCTGTTCAACTTGGTCATCCGGCATGCGTTCACCCGGAAATCGGTGCAGCTCACGGTCGCCGGGACGATCATCGCCACGCAGGTGTTCTGGCAGCTGATCATGTATGCCGGCCAGCCGCCGCTGACCGTGCAGGTGGCGATCGGGTTCGAGGCACTGCTCGCACTTGTCATGACCGTCTTTCTGTTCATCGCGTTCCCCCAGGTCGATAAGCTGCTGTACTCCCCGTGGCGGGCTGAGCAGCTGGGGGCTGCCTGCATCATCGCGGCGATGGCGACGACCGGGATGGACCGGATGATGATCGGTCTCGTTTCGGTGCCGGGCGCTCTTCTCTATATGGCGATCCTGATTGCTGCCGTGTCGGGCGGTGTCCTGTTCTCAACGACGATCGCCATGATGATTGCCGCCATCACCGGTATGGCGGAGCTTTCCTTCACAGGCATGATGACCGTGTACGGCATGACAGGGTTCGCCGCCGGTTCCATGAAAGGGTTCGGGAAACTGGGGGTGGCGACGGGAGGTCTGTTCGCTTCTGTCTTCTTCCTGATGTATGACCTGACGCTGCCGCTCGACCAGACGCATTTCGTCACAATCGGTGTGGCGACCGTCCTGTTCTTCCTCATTCCATCGAGGCGGCTTGCTTCCGTCTCCGATGTGCTGCAGCCGGAGCGGCAGGATCTGTCCGAAAAGCGCCAGCAGTGGCTGGCCCGCCGGCTGGATGAACAATTGACGGATTTCCAGCAGTTCGCGTCGTTCATGTCGACGATGGTGAATGATCAGTTCCCCGCCCAGGAGACGCATCACAGGGCGCGGACGGAGGAGCTGCCGCTCGCCTGCCGTTCATGCTTCCGGTATACGAAATGCTGGGAGTCGAATGACGACAGCATGCCGGCGCTTCTTTCGGAATGGGAATCGACCTACTCCGCCACGAAGAAAGCGGCACGGCACCGGGTGGAAGAGAAGATCCGCTACAAATGTGTCCGCCATAACGGACTGATCGAAGAGCTGGAGGAACGCGGCGCGGACCGCCTGCTCATGGGACAGCTCCAGCACGGGCGCAAGATGCTTGCCCTGCAATTGCGTGATATGAGCACCCACCTGGAGAATATGATGAAGGAGATCAAAGAAGACGTCACGATCTATCATCCGTCGGAAGAGGAACTCGGCAGCTGTCTGCGCGCCCAGGATATCGAGTTTTTCCAGATCGATATTTTATCGGAAGAAAAGGGGTCCATGCGCATCGTCTGTTCGATTCCGGAGCGTCGTTCGTCGTTCGAGACGGATACGACGGTCGCCGAACGGCTCATCTTGCCGATCCTGGAGGAGATGTATGAAGAGCCATTCCAGGTGGAGAAAGCCCTGGCACGGGAGCGGCCGTTCGCCCATCTGCAGCTGACGTTCACGTCGGCTGTCCGCTTCTCCATGCAGTACGGTGTCGTCGCCACAGCCGGCGGCGGCTCGATGTACGCGGGGGATGCGTATGAAGTGTTCCCGATCCACGACGGACTGACCGCGGTGCTGCTGTCGGACGGGATGGGGCAGGACCTGAACGCGTATTACGAAAGCCAGAAAGTGATCCGCCTCATGCGGGAGTGCCTGGACCGCAAGATGGGTCCTGAAACGGCCATGCATACGCTCCATTATATGATGGCGCTGAACGGATTAGACGACATGTACGCGACTTTGGATCTGGCGCTGGTCGACTTGCAGGACGGCCGGCTCTGGTCGTGGAAAGCCGGTTCGATGAGCACCTACATCAAGCGGGGGGATGAGTTCCTGCGGATGGACAGCAAAGCGGTGCCGTTCGGATTTTTACCTTCGTTCACCGTGGAAGCGAAAAACGAGGATCTGAAATCAGGGGACATCATCGTCATGATGACGGACGGTATCTTCAACGGGGATATTCCGCTCGAACAGCAGGAACGCGCCCTGTGCCAGACGCTGGAACGCCACAGCGGGCTGGATTGCGAAGCGCTCGCTGACCGGGTCATGGCGGAGATGGAGCGGAAATTCAAGACGACGGCGGATGACCGGACGGTGCTCGTCATGAAAGTGGACCATATCGTGCCGAGCTGGTCGAGTGTGAAGATGCGGACTCCGTCACTTTTCCGGCAGAAAGTGGTAGGATGAAGGGAGAATAGGGAGGTGAGCCGGAATGGACCATAAATGGACACGGGAAGTTTTGGGGTTCATCCGCCGCAAAGGCCTCCTGCAGCGGGGAGACCGGGTGCTTGCAGCCTGTTCAGGAGGGGTCGATTCGATGGTGATGCTGCATTATCTGGCGGCAGCCCGGCAGCGGATCGGCATCGAAGTCGGGGCGGTCCATGTCGATCACTGCCTGCGCGGTGAGGAGTCCGCTGCAGACGGGGAGGCTGTGCAGCTGCTGGCGGATCGGTTCGGCATCCCCTGCTTCCGGACGATCGTTCCGGTGCCGGAGCTGCTGGAGCAGTCGGGCGGCAGCGTGCAGGACGTCTGCCGGACCGGCCGCTACGGGAAATTCGAAGAGGTGATGACGGCAGGAGGGTATACGGTGCTCGCGGTCGCCCACCATGCGGAGGATCAGCTGGAGACGGTGCTGATGCAGCTCGCGAAAGGGCAGCGGCCGAAAGGGATGCCGATCAGCCGGAGTATCGGACAGGGGCGGCTGATCCGGCCGCTGCTGCAGCTCGGAAAAGCGGATCTGTACCGGTACGCGTCTGAACACGGAGTGGCATACCGGGAGGACCCGAGCAACGAAAAGGACGACTATACGCGGAACCGCTACCGGCATCATGTCTTGCCGGCGCTGCTGGCAGAGGAGCCGGCAGCGGCAGGCAGTGCGGTCCGGGTGTCGGAAACCCTTCAGGAAGAGGAGGATTACCTCAGCAGGATGGCCGCGGAGCATGCTGCACCGCTGATCGCGGCAGCTGACCGGGAAGGCGTCCTGTCCGTGCGTTCAGAAGCGTTTCGCGCCATGCACCCGGCTTTACAAAAGAGGGTCGTTCCTCTACTATTAAAGTATCTTTACAATGGGGAAACTTTACATGCAATCTACAACGTCTCCCTGCTGGAACAGCTCATCCGTCAGCTGTGCGAAGTGCACGGCAGCGCCTCTGTCGATCTGCCTGAAGGATGGCGGCTGCAGAGGGAGTACGGGGTGTCCTCATTCGTTCGGGAAGAAGAGGGAAGGCGGCCATGCCGCAGCATTCCGTTCCCGGAAGACGAATGGGTCCGGTGGGGGACGTGCAGATTGCGTTGGTGCCGTGCGGAGCGGACGGATGCCGATGAACTTGTCGGCTTGGCCGAATGGCGGTATTTCCTGCCGGCGGAGGACGGCATGCCGTCTGAAATCCGTACGCGGAAACCCGGGGACCGGATCCGGCTGCCGGGGATGGACTCACCGAAAAAACTGAGCCGGCTGTTCATCGACGGGAAAGTCGATCCGTCGAAACGGGACACACTTCCGGTCATCATTTCGGAACAGGGGAGGATCTACGCAATCCCCGGTGTCCGGTATGGTGATTGTTTCTCGCAGGAATGCCCGGCAGGTGAAGCGTACATCCTGATGATGGACCGGACGCACGGATGACGTCCGCCCGAGCCTGGACCCCACAAACTTTAGGAGGAATTATTCATGTTGGAACAAGATATTCAAGAAGTGCTGATCTCTGAGGAGCAGCTGCAGGAAAAAGTGGCGGAGCTCGGAAAGCAGCTGACTGAAGAGTACAAGGACAAGTACCCGCTCGTCATTGGTGTGCTGAAAGGCGCCCTGCCGTTCATGAGCGACCTTATCAAACGGTTCGATGCTTACATAGAACTCGATTTCATGGATGTTTCCAGTTATGGGAACGCGACAGTTTCTTCGGGCGAAGTGAAAATCATCAAAGACTTGAACACCAGTGTGGAAGGCCGCGATATCCTCATCCTGGAAGACATCATCGACAGCGGAAAGACGCTGAAATACTTAGTGGAGCTGTTCAAGTACCGTAAAGCGAACTCCATCAAAATCGTCACACTGCTCGATAAGCCGACGGGCCGTAAAGTCGATCTGTCAGCGGACCTGGTCGGATTCGAAGTGCCGGATGCGTTCGTCGTCGGATACGGACTCGACTACGCAGAGAAGTACCGGAACCTCCCGTATATCGGTGTTTTGAAAAAAGAAATCTACACGACTTGAGGACGTCCGGCAGCCCGTCATGACGGGGGGCAGCGCAACTCCTCAGCAAAGTCATTTTCTTTGTGATTCAAATTGCATATGTGATAAGATTGTCAATAGTTTTCTGTTGAAGAAATGAGGAGGCTTGGGATGAATCGAATATTTCGATACTTTCTATTATATGGGCTGATTTTTCTGGCGATCATGGGAATCTTCAGTTCGCTGAACAATCCGAACCCTAAAATGGAAAAGATCCGTTATGACGAATTTCTCACAGCATTAGAACAAGGTAAAGTGGAAAAAGCCGAATTTCAGCCTGTTCAGCTTGTCTATGAAGTAAAAGGGCATATGAAGGGCGCAAAGAAAGACGAGACGTTCACAACCAACGTTCCGATGAATGATGAGACGACTATGAGCGACATCCGTGAACTTGCGAAAACCACCAAGACGGAAGTGGACATTTTACCAGCGCCTGAAACGAGCGCATGGGTTTCCTTCTTCACCGGCCTTGTGCCGTTCATCATCATTATCATCCTGTTCTTCTTCCTGCTGAACCAAGCGCAGGGCGGCGGCGGTGGCGGTAAAGTGATGAACTTCGGGAAAAGCAAAGCGAAACTGCATTCCGATGACCGCAAGAAAGTCCGTTTTACGGACGTAGCCGGCGCAGACGAAGAGAAACAGGAACTGATTGAAGTCGTGGACTTCTTGAAAGACCCGCGGAAATTCGCGGAAGTCGGTGCCCGTATTCCGAAGGGCATCCTGCTAGTCGGACCTCCTGGGACAGGGAAGACCCTGCTGGCCCGTGCGGTGGCAGGAGAAGCCGGCGTGCCGTTCTTCAGCATCTCCGGTTCGGACTTCGTCGAGATGTTTGTCGGCGTCGGGGCATCCCGTGTCCGTGACCTGTTCGAAAACGCGAAGAAAAACGCACCATGTATCATCTTCATCGATGAAATCGATGCTGTCGGACGTCAGCGGGGCGCTGGCCTCGGCGGCGGACATGATGAGCGCGAGCAGACGCTCAACCAGCTGCTTGTCGAGATGGATGGCTTCGGTGAAAACGAAGGCATCATCATCATCGCTGCAACAAACCGCCCGGACATCCTGGACCCTGCACTCTTGCGTCCAGGCCGTTTCGACCGTCAGATCACGGTCGGCCGTCCGGATGTAAAAGGTCGTGAAGCTGTACTGAAAGTGCACGCACGCAACAAACCGCTCGACGAAACGGTCAACTTGAAGGCCCTCGCCCAGCGGACGCCTGGTTTCTCAGGTGCTGATCTTGAAAACTTGCTGAACGAAGCCGCCCTGGTGGCTGCGCGCCGCAACAAGACGAAGATCGACATGTCCGACATCGACGAAGCGACGGACCGTGTCATTGCCGGTACGGCGAAGACGAGCCGTGTCATATCCGAGAAGGAACGCCGGATCGTCGCGAACCATGAGGCAGGCCACGTTGTTGTCGGTCTGATTCTCGACGACGCGGAGATCGTGCACAAAGTGACGATCGTCCCTCGCGGCCAGGCTGGCGGTTATGCCGTCATGCTGCCGAAAGAGGATCGTTACTTCATGACGAAACCGGAACTTCTCGACAAGATCGCAGGCCTCCTCGGCGGCCGTGTCTCCGAAGAAATCGTTCTCGGCGAAGCATCGACCGGAGCGCATAACGACTTCCAGCGGGCGACAGGCATTGCCCGTTCGATGGTGACGGAATACGGGATGAGCGAAAAGCTCGGACCGATGCAGTTCGGCCAGGCACAGGGCGGCAACGTCTTCCTCGGCCGCGACTTCAACTCCGAACAGAACTATTCCGATTCGATCGCTTACGAAATCGATCAGGAAATGCAGGCGATCATCAAAGGGGAATACGAGCGCACGAAGCGGATCCTTACTGAGAACCGGGACTTGCTCGACCTGATCGCGAAGACGCTTCTCGAAGTGGAAACACTCGACGCCGAACAGATCAACCATCTGAAGGACCACGGGACACTCCCGGAGCGTCCGTACGATCGGAAAGAAGTCGGCGAAGACGCAGAGGCGAATCCGGATGTGACCGGAGCACCGACAGATCCATCCGTCGGCGACCTGCCGAGCGGTGCGGAACCGAAAGAACCGCTCGACTCGATCGACGAAAAACGCAACGAATTCTAACAAGCCCAGCTGACTGTCCATCACAAGACAGTCGGCTGTTTTTTTTGAAAAGATATATGGTATGATGTGAGGGAAAAAAGACTATTGAGGTTAGTGAGGAATCGGCCATGCTCTTAGTTTTAGATACAGGCAACACCAACATCGTGCTCGGCGTCTATGACGGCGACGAACTGAAGCACCACTGGCGGATGGAGACCTACAGGCAGAAGACGGAAGACGAATATGCCATGCAGGTGAAATCGCTGTTCGGGCATGTCGGTCTGGAGTTCTCGGATATCCAAGGCATCATCATCTCCTCTGTCGTGCCGCCCGTCATGCACCCGCTCGAACAGATGTGCAAGAAATACTTCAACCAGGAACCGATCATCGTCGGGCCGGGCGTCAAAACCGGCCTGAATATCAAATACGAAAACCCGCGTGAAGTGGGCGCCGACCGGATCGTCAACGCGGTCGCAGCAATCCACGAATACGGCAGTCCCCTCATCATTGTCGACTTCGGGACAGCGACGACGTACTGCTATGTCAACGAACGGGGGGAATACATGGGAGGGGCCATTGCGCCGGGTGTCAACATTTCCATGGAGGCGCTGTTCGACCGCGCTTCGAAACTCCCGAGGATCGAACTCGTCCGGCCGGAGCATGTCGTCGGGAAAAACACCGTATCCGCCATGCAGGCTGGAATCCTATACGGCTATGTCGGCCAGGTCGAAGGGCTCGTCAACCGCATGAAAGAAGCGAGCAAACAGCCGCCGACCGTCATCGCGACCGGCGGACTCGCCCCGCTCATCGGGAAGGAAACCGATACGATCGACGTCATCGACGAATTTCTGACGCTGAAAGGGTTAAAACTGATCTACGAACGCAACCTATAAGGAGAGAATGGCACATGAATGATTATCTCGTAAAAGCACTCGCATTCGACGGCACGATCCGGGCCTATGCGGCGACAACTACAGGAGCAGTCGGGGAAATGCAGCGCCGCCACTATTCGTGGCCGACCGCGACAGCTGCCATCGGACGCACGATGACCGCCACTGTCATGATGGGCGCCATGCTGAAAGGCGACGACAAACTGACCGCCAAAGTCGACGGGGGAGGACCGCTCGGCGCAATCGTCACCGACGCAGACGCCCACGGCCATATCCGCGGCTACGCACTCAATCCGCAGACCCATTTCGACTTGAATGCACAGGGCAAGCTGGACGTCCGCCGCGCTGTCGGAACGGACGGCATGCTGACGGTCGTCAAGGACCTCGGCCTGCGGGATATGTTCACCGGCCAGACACCGATCGTTTCAGGTGAGATCGCGGAAGACTTCACCCAGTACTTCGTCGTGTCGGAGCAGGTGCCGTCCGCAGTGGCGCTCGGTGTGCTGGTGAACCCGGATAATACCGTAAAAGCTTCCGGCGGGTTCATCCTCCAGGTGATGCCGGGGGCGGAAGAAGAGACGATTGCAGAGCTGGAACAGCGGATCGGCCGTATGGAGCCGATCTCAAAAATGATCGACCGAGGCCTGTCACCGGAAGAAGTCCTGGCTGAAGTACTCGGGACGGAGAACGTCCGGGTCGTCGACAAGATGGACGTCAGTTTCCGATGCAACTGTTCCAAGGAACGCTTCGGCACGGCCATCAAAAGCCTCGGGGAAGCCGAAATCCTCCAGATGATCGAAGAGGATGGCCAGGCGGAGGCGGAGTGCCATTTCTGCTTGGAAAAGTACGTGTATTCCAAAGAGGAACTAGAGGAATTTGTCGATGAAATCCGGGCCGGCTCGTAATCCGGAGGGAAGCGGACAGCCGAAACGCCGGCTGAAGACGAAGCCGCTGCTTCTCCTGATCGCCCTCCTCGCCGCCGGGAACCTGCTGTGGTTCATCGGCTGGCTGATCCCTGACAAAGCGCAGAGTCCGTTCGAAGCCGGCGAAGAGGTTGCATCCGTCGCCGGCAAACCGATCACCCGGGAAGAGTGGATGACCGCGATGGAGCAGGAAGTCGGCCGGGAGGTCCTGCTCGGCCTTGTGAACGACCGTGTCATGGAGACGGCGGCAAAAGAATACAAGATCGATGTGACCGATGCCGACGTCGACCGTGAACTCGCACTGCTGTCCTCCGTGGACGGAAAAGCCTACACCGGTCTCGACGCCGGCCAGATGCGGAAGAAAGTCCGGAGCCAGCTGATCCTCGACCGTGTGCTGACGAAAGACATCGTCATCGACGACGAAGCTGTGAAGAAGTATTACAGCAAGAACGAATCGCAGTTTGAAATACCGACCTCTTACCGGACGTCCCTGCTCGCTGCAGCGACGGAGGAAGACGCGGAACAGGCGCTGAAAGAGCTGAAGGACGGCTCGAGTTTCGACGTCCTTGCAAAGGAACGCTCGATCGACCCGGCCTCCGCTTCGATCGGAGGGGATCTCGGCTACGTGAGCAGCCGGTCGGAAGACGTGGACCCTGCCGTCATCGACCAGGCGGGGAAGATGAAACCTGACAGCATCAGTCCGGTAGTCCGGCTGTCCGACGGCACGTTCGCCATTTTGAATGTCCATGACGTGCTGGAGGGACAGTCGTTCAAGCTGAAGGACGTCCAGGAACACATACGCCGTGAACTGGCGCTGCAGCAGCTTTCCCAATCGGTCACCCCCGAGACCTTCTGGCAGGAATTCGACGCCAAGTGGTTTTACGGAAAGTGAAGAACTTCGCACTCGCTGCGGAGTTTTTTTCATACAGATAAGGGAATTCAAATGATTGACAGCGGTCACATTTCTCTTATACACTGAATACAGTATTAAACCTACCTATTAACTAGGAATTGGAGTGGTCGACATGAAGAGAATCGGAAATTCAGTAGCGGATCTGGTGGGCCAGACCCCGCTCGTCAAATTGAACCGGCTCACCGGTGCGGAAGACGCGGATGTCTACTTGAAGCTCGAATACTTCAACCCTGGCTCGAGCGTCAAAGACCGGATCGCCCTTGCGATGATCGAAGCGGCCGAACGGTCCGGAGACTTGCAGGAAGGCGGGACGCTCATCGAGCCGACGAGCGGCAACACAGGCATCGGACTCGCCATGATCGCGGCGGCGAAAGGCTATAAAGCGGTCCTCGTCATGCCGGATACGATGAGTATGGAGCGGCGCAACCTGCTGCGTGCGTATGGCGCCGACCTGATCCTGACCCCGGGTGCGGAAGGTATGAAAGGCGCAATCGCCAAATCCGAGCAGCTGGCGGAAGAGAACGGCTGGTTCCTGCCGCAGCAGTTCAACAATGAAGCGAATCCGGAAGTGCACCGGCTGACGACAGGCCCGGAAATCGCAGACGCGCTCGACCGGGTCGATGCGTTCGTTTCCGCGGTCGGTACAGGCGGGACGATCACAGGTGTCGGCAGCGTGCTGAAAGAGCGGTTCCCGGACGTCCGGATCATCGCTGTCGAGCCGACTGATTCCCCGGTGCTGTCAGGCGGTAAACCCGGCCCCCATAAGATCCAGGGAATCGGCGCCGGTTTCATTCCCGAAGTGCTCGATACGGACATCTACGATGACATCACACAAGTGACGAACGAGGAGTCCTACGAATATGCACGGAAGCTTGCGAAGGAAGAAGGGATCCTCGGCGGCGTATCTTCCGGGGCGGCAGTCTTCGCAGCCTTGAAAGCGGCGCGGGAACTCGGCAAAGGAAAAACGGTCGTTGCGATCCTGCCGTCGAACGGGGAGAGGTACTTGAGCACCCCTCTCTACCAGTTCGAAGAGGAATGAGCAGCACAGGGAGGAAGCGCGGATGCTTCCTCTCTTTTTTGTGCATTTCATTAGGAAAACGGGCGGGCAGCCGGTAAACTGAAGACCAAAAGACGCCAAACAGCAGTGGCGTGGTATATAGGGGGAGAAGGCATTATGGAGTTGGAGCATGCAGCGGGGCCTTATCAGTTCGGCGGCACGACAATCGACTTTTCGAAAGAGACGGCGGTGATGGGGATCCTGAATGTGACACCGGATTCATTCTCGGACGGCGGTAAGTACAGCCGGACGGACGCAGCGCTTCGGCATGCGTCGGAAATGCTCGCGGACGGGGCGAAAATCATCGATATCGGCGGGGAATCCACACGGCCCGGCCATACACCCGTTTCGCTGGATGAAGAATTGTCCCGGATCGTCCCGATCATCGAAGCGCTCGCGGGCGAGCTGGATTGTGCGCTGTCCATCGATACATACAAAGCGGATGTCGCAGAGGAGGCGCTAAAAGTAGGCGCCCATATCGTCAACGACATCTGGGGAGCGAAACGCGAGCCGCGGATCGCCGAAGTGGCACGTGAATACGGGGCGCCGATCATCCTGATGCACAACCGGGAGCAGGCCGTCTACGGAGGGCCGTTCGGTGACGAACTGATGGCTGATCTGAACGGAAGCATCGATACCGCACGGGCTGCAGGGGTGCCGCTCCGCAATATTTGGCTCGATCCCGGCATTGGTTTCGCAAAAGACGTCCAGCAGAACATCGAAGCGATGCAGTGCCTGGACCGGATTGCGGACCTCGGTTACCCGGTGCTGCTCGGCACATCGAAGAAATCACTGGTAGGGCGCGTGCTGGACCTGCCGGTGGATGAACGGCTCGAAGGGACAGGGGCTACGGTCTGCTATGGCATCGAGCACGGCTGCCACATCGTCCGGGTGCATGACGTGAAACCGATCTCCCGGATGGTGAAGATGATGGACACCCTTGTCGGGAAGCGGCACTATGAACAGTGAAAGCGGGGCGGAACAGTTGGATTTCATACACATTAACGACATGCAGTTTTACGGCTATCACGGAGCGCTCGCAGAGGAGAATGTACTCGGCCAGCGGTTTGTCATATCAGTCGTCCTGGTGACGGACTTGAAGCAGGCCGGGACGACGGACGATCTGACAGCTACCGTCAATTATGCGGAAGTCTATGAGAAAGTCCGGAGTATCGCGGAAGGGGAACCGGTGAAACTGATTGAAACGGTCGCGGAGCGAATTGCTGCGGACCTGCTTGAAAGTTATCCGGAGCGCGTGCAGTCCGTGCGGGTGAAGGTCGTCAAACCGGACCCGCCGATTGCCGGTCATTACGCCAGTGTCGCTGTCGAGATTGAGAGGGGGCGGCGTCCGTGAATACTGCCTATTTGTCGATCGGTACAAATATGGGCGACCGGGAAGTCAACCTGACGAAGGCGGCGGAACAGCTGCGCCGGACGGACGGCATCGAATCCGTTGAATTGTCCTCCATCTATGAAACGGCTCCGGTCGGACTGACGGACCAGGCGGACTTTCTGAACGCGGCCGCCCGTGTTGTGACGTCACTGCCGGCTGAAGAACTGCTTGCGGCCTGTCAGCGGATCGAGA
Source organism: Sporosarcina sp. NCCP-2716 (assembly GCF_023707985.1). Taxonomy (GTDB): domain Bacteria; phylum Bacillota; class Bacilli; order Bacillales_A; family Planococcaceae; genus Sporosarcina. Next base: position 2,222 of record NZ_BRCF01000011.1, on the reverse strand, counting down.
AGGATCTCGGGCGGGTGCGGACGATCCGGTGGGGGCCGCGTACGGCGGATCTTGACATCTTATTGTATAATGAGGAGCGGATCGACACGGAAACGCTGACCGTTCCTCATCCGCGGATGCAGGAGAGGGCGTTTGTCCTGATCCCGCTGACCGAGCTTGCTCCGGACTGCGCGGACCCGGTCACCGGGCGCCTGTACCGGGAAGCCCCGGCTATGGCGGATGAAGGCGTTCGGCGGTGGAAAGCGAAGGAAGACAGTGGTCCCCGTCCGTAATTCATCGGAAAGAACATACGCCGCTTTGCGAGCGGCTTTTTTTACGTATGCAGTTTGTGTACAATAGGAGTAGCGCATATAGAAAGTGCAGGACGAAACCAGAGGAGTGAACAGGATGTCGACGAACGAAGAATTGAATGACCAGCTTCAGGTGAGACGCCAGAAGATGGATGAAATACGCAGCAGCGGCCAGGATCCGTTCGGGGCGCGGTACGAACGCACCCATCTGTCGAACGAAGTGATCGAGGCTTACGGAGAACTGTCGAAGGAAGAGCTGGACGAAACGCCGCATCCCGTGAAGATCGCAGGACGGATCATGACGAAACGCGGAAAAGGGAAAGCCGGCTTCGCGCATATCCAGGACCTCGGCGGCCAGATCCAGATCTACGTCCGCCAAGATGCAATCGGGGAGGACGCCTATAAGCTGTTCAATATGGCCGATCTCGGTGACATCGTAGGTATCGAAGGGACAGTCTTCAAGACGAAGGTCGGGGAACTTTCCATTAAGGCGCAGGAGTTCACATTCCTTTCGAAAGCATTGCGCCCGCTTCCCGAGAAGTACCATGGCCTGCAGGACATCGAACAGCGCTACCGCCAGCGGTACCTGGACCTGATCTCCACGGAAGGCAGCAAGGAGACGTTCATCCTCCGCAGCCGCATCATCCAGTCGATGCGCCGATACTTGGATGGACAAGGGTTCCTGGAAGTGGAGACGCCGATGCTGCACTCGATCGCAGGGGGAGCGGCGGCACGTCCGTTCATCACCCACCACAATACACTCGACATGACGCTGTATATGCGGATCGCCATCGAACTTCATCTGAAGCGGCTGATCGTCGGAGGTCTTGAGAAAGTGTATGAGATCGGACGGGTATTCCGGAACGAAGGGATTTCCACCCGCCACAATCCGGAGTTCACGATGATCGAACTGTACGAGGCTTATGCCGACTACAATGACATCATGGAATTGACAGAGAACCTGATCTCCCATATTGCCCAGGAAGTGCTCGGCACAACACAGGTCCAATACGGGGAAGAGATCATCGATGTATCGCCAGGCTGGAAGCGGCTGCATATGGCGGATGCCGTCAAGGAATACACAGGCGCGGACTTCTGGAAGGAGATGACGAAGGAAGAGGCGCATGCACTGGCCAAGGAACACGGCGTTGACGTGCAGCCTTCAATGGAGACTGGGCACGTGCTGAATGAATTCTTCGAACAGAAAGTCGAAGAGCAGCTTGTCCAGCCGACATTCATCTTCGGGCATCCCGTGGAAATTTCGCCTCTCGCGAAAAAGAATCCGGAAGACGGCCGTTTCACCGACCGCTTCGAACTGTTCATCGTCCGCCGCGAGCATGCCAATGCATTCACGGAACTGAATGACCCGATCGATCAGCGCCAGCGTTTCGAAGCGCAGCTTGTCGAAAAGGAGCAGGGCAATGACGAAGCGCATGAAATGGATGAAGACTTCATCGAGGCTCTGGAGTACGGCCTGCCGCCTACAGGCGGACTCGGCATCGGTGTCGACCGTCTCGTCATGCTGCTGACGAACTCCCAGTCGATCCGTGATGTGCTGCTGTTCCCGCAGATGCGCTCCAAAGACCAGTCGGGCAAAAAGGACTGAAAATACGTGTAAGATGAGCATCCCGATCAACAGCGGGATGCTTTTTTAAATCAAGGGAAATAAAAACCTTGCACAGATAAGAACTGCATGGTATATTAGAACACGTTGCTTTTCACATAAGCTTTTCGAAGAAACACATCGAAGTAAATATCGTCCAACAAAGTTGTTGACGCGGATCGCAAGAAGTGTTATCATTAGAAAGTTGCTGAAAACAACAACTGAACAACATGAACCTTGAAAACTGAACAGCAAAATGTCAACGAATTATCGTCTGTGAAACCGACCCCGTCGGCGGAACAGACACAAACCAGATCAACAGATCTGAT
>NZ_BRCF01000010.1 GCF_023707985.1 Sporosarcina sp. NCCP-2716 | reverse complement strand
ATGTTGGCAAGTGGCCTTTTTTTATACATAAATTAGCTGCCGTTTCCTACATTTCTAGTGTGCCATAAACAATACGTACTGGTATCCGCCATGCCATCCATCTGACTAGACAGCCAAGCATCACCCAAGTACGTGCCGAACACCGGGCTGCAAAACATGAGCACGAGTCCGCCCCCTGCCAGCAGCGCAGCCAACGTCGCCACGACCCGTACTTGCTCCCTCTCCAACTTCTTCATCCTTCTCCCCCTCACCATAACGGCTCGTCTTTGTCGCTCAGTCTGATCGTCATCAGCAGAAACGGCACAGCGATCAGGCTCAGCCAGCCTAAGGTGAACCACCTCTGCGTCTCTGCGGACAAGTATTGCCGCCGCCCGCAATGCGGACAGTCCTTCCCCTTCTTCGAAAACCCTAACGCAACAACGTCCTTCGCTTTCCATGTATGCTGACAGCTTGCACAGCGCGGCATATGATCTCCTCCAATACGTACTGGTCTATAAGCAGTTCCACGATCCGTTATAACAGTTATTTAAGAAGAGGGACAATCACCAGCATCAGCAGCGAAATCGATAGCAGGACGGTACTCGTTCCCCTCTTGATTTTCACATTTTTATCGCTTTTATGGAACTCTGTGAACTGAAACTTGTTCCGATAAAAAACAAAAAGGATGTTCAGAATGGAAACGCCCGCCAGCTCATTCTTGCGATTCATTTCTATGCTCTATATGCTTCTTGATGTAAAACAGCAAAACCCCAGAAAGAACAATAGCTGTTAAACTTAAGACTTTCACGAACCAGGCATTGAATCCAAAAATCATTGCACATACAGCATAAGCTATCCAAACGAATACTGTTAGAAATAACAAACCTGGGCGTTCTTTTCTATACAACAGTCCCATCCTTTCTTCTGAAAAGTTCGCTTACTGTATCCTTTGGAATTTGCGCAATCTGGCTATCTTGCAGAACAGATGCAGATCGCTCTTTTGCATTCGAGTCCATTAACGAAGTAAAATAAAAAAGTTAGTAATATACTTTCTTACGTTGATATCTTAGAAATTCTAGAGTATAGACATTTATAAGTGTTAGAACTGGAATAAAAAATACAAATACTGATATTCCCAAACTGCTAAAGACGCCATCTTTTTGTTTATGAAAAGTTTGTACATCAAACTTATAAAAAAGGACGGTCGCTATAAGTAAAATCACCGTATTTATAACCAATACAGTTATAACACTCAGCCCTTTTTTACTTTTTCGTTTAAATACCCCTATGCAAGTTATGGTAGAGACTAGCAGAGAAACAAACAATGTAACTAGTACTAATATGTTCAAAATATACCCTCCCATAACTTAATACTCTGACTAGTTTGCAGAACTGATGCAAGTCGCTATCTCATTTTCACGCCCGATTCTGTACGAGTTCATCTTTTGTTATCGATCAATTTCTTCAATAACTCTTTTGTTTCTTCATTTTGCGTTGCACCTTTTCTTAGCTGAGAGTCGATTGACCATAGGAAAACTATGATTATAGAAAAACCTATTAAAAAACCCACCACAAACACCTCATCTTGTCATTTAGCGATTAAATGGACCGTTTCAAGAAAAGTCAAAAGGAAAGTCAAAAGGTCTAAGGTAAAACGATTAAAGTAAATGCGGAGGCAAATATGATTGTTAGCGAATTCTTCTTTCGCTTTTTTTGGAATTCAGAAATCCCTATGATAATCATGAATCAGCCCAAGGCGAACATCATGTAAGACATTAGCGAAAAGTCTTTAGTGAAAAGCTGACTTTCTTTCTAAAAAGAAAATATTAAGGACATCAAATAATGTAATGATGATAGCACCAGCAATTGGATAACCGACATAAACCGCCCATCTCGTATGCTCAGCTAAACTAAATTCTCCCCATTCAAGCCATAAACGCCAACCCATTCCAAGACTGTTTAAGATTATGCAAATCATAAAAACAAACCATATCCTATTTTTAAATAAGCCGACAAATATGTTTGCCACAATGAAGTACATCAATAATGTCAAAACTACAAAAAACAAACTGAACCCTTTTAGACCTGGAACTACAAACGTAAATGATATTCCCGAAAAGAAAAGAATGTTTATAGTGGCAAATATCAAAAAGGCGTTTCGTGATTGTTCTATCCGATTATAGAACTGTTCTCCTAACAAGGGCTTCCCTCCATCTTATTCACGCATTTTTTCGTTGATAATATGTTTGGAGCCTGTTTAACAAATGTTAAATTATTGTCCTGCTAAATGGCCCTATTTTAGAAAGGGCACAAATCCTAGCTGAAGAATCGCGCCCATTTGCGGAAATCACACAGGCTATTCTATATGATAATTAATGATTCACAAAATGGGTTCAAAGTAAGATTTAATTACCATCACAAGAAACAGTAGTTTTAGAGGATAGGAACCTTCTTTCTTCTTCAACGGTTATGCTTGCTTCCTTATCGAAACACTCAGCCATTTTATGCGCGTTTGCTTTGTGATTAGAGTTAATCTTGGAGAACGTGAAAAATGTTATTGATAGTATTAAAGAAATACTACTAATAACACAGTTATTTTTATTTTGTTTCCGACCAACTTCTACACATCCTCTCACATAATCTGGCCCGCAGGTTGAAACACACTGTTCCTAGTCTTAGTATCAATTATATTAAGACTGGAATTCACCTGATAATTAAATTAATAAATATTAAACAGAGAACTTTCCTGTATTGGTAAATTGACTATGACATACGTTTCTAATGGCATGAAGTACTTTCTACCTTTTGAATCGGCTGCCTGTATTCATGAAAATAACCATGAATGCCACAATGAAAAGGAAGAGGATCAAACCCACGTAGAGCAGCCAATGGATGTCATACGCGACACTGAACAACCAAAACAGCATACTGAAGGCCAAGGCGAACATCATTTTCCCCATGAATTTACAGAGGGCGGTCTCATTATATTTTTCTTTCTCCTCGGTTGGCATAGTGTTGAAGCCGGCGATGAGGAACGAGCCTCTGCCGGTCATCATCACCCCGCCTATGGCTAGGAACAGGACAATCATCGCTGCCAAAATAATCATGTGTATCGCATCCAATCGTTATGGTCATCGTTCTCCTTTTCCGACTCAGAAGGATTCGTAACGTCCCCTGCTCGAATTTCCAGTTCACATGCCCGTCTGGCGGGAACCCCCTTACAATCTTAGGTCGTCATTAGGCATGAAATAGGCTAACACCGCGTACATAAGTAAACTGACAGGGACGATGATGAAGAGGATCCGCACGGCCAGCGAAGGGATACCGGTATATTCCGCAATGCCGCCGCAGACACCCGCGATCGCTTTGTCACTTGAGCTCTTTTTCAATGGATCCGTCATTTATCCCCACTCCTTCGTTTCATGAATTGGATGATTCAATAAGTCCATTTATGTTTCCTGTTGGCAGGAACCGATTTGCCCGGTCCCCGCAATCATCGTCCCTGACCGGCTCTCTTCCGTCTGAAAAAGAGGAAGCCGGCGATGGCGAGCACGAGCATTAGGCCAGCCACAACTAACGTCGGTGTATCAAAGATGAAAAAATAGGAGTCTTTCAATTCGTACATGGAACCCTCTCCTTTTAGAGATTATTTTTCTGTTTGTGGAAGTAGGCGATCAGGATCAGTGCCAGTATCTCCACCGCAAGCAGCCACCAAATGATAGGCTGGATTTGGCCTAATGGGGTTCCGCCTACCCCTCCATTCGAAAGCCTATGCATCCATACGTATTCTCCCCACATCGCAACCGCGATGAATTGGGTGATAATGGCTACGACAATCCAAATGGACTTTAGCATGGTATCCTCCTCGTGTACAATAGCTAATCAGTAAACAATTATTTAAGCTTCTTCTTAGTAGTTCTCCTGAGAATAAAATAAATAATAGCAATTGAAAACATCATTACAAAAGTTCTTAGCCATGTTAAATCATCATTAGTCCAGTACTTTACTAACATGACACCCAGATAAGCTGCGATAAATAATGGAACGTATATTACCAGGCTTCCAAGCAAAGTTGCCCCTTTATTTTCTTGCACCATGTTGAGCACCTCCCTTATGCCTTTTATTATTCGAACTGATCCTCATGCTGCTTGAAGAAGTCATAATACGTCCGGACATTCTCCAGTTCCGTCCACTTCCTGACCTCGACAGGGTTTTCGTCGAGGCTGTAGAGTTTGGCGTGCCGCATGGAGAGCAGGAAGGGGGAATGGGTGGAGATGATGAACTGACAGCCGAAGAACCGGGCGGAGTCCTCGATGAACTGCAGAAGTTCGATCTGGCGTTTCGGCGACAGGCTGTTTTCCGGTTCATCCAATAGATATAGGGCGTTCTCACCGATCTTTTCCGTGAAGTACAGGAAGGCGCTCTCCCCATTGGAGTACTCCCGGACATTGTCCATCAGCTTGCCGCGCACGAAGCGGGACTGCGTGTTGCTTCTGGCTTCGTTGACCTTTTTCAGCTGGTCGTAATCCTCCATCGACCTCATTTGGAATTGGGAGTACTTGGCGTCCAGGTAGTCGTCAAACAGATTCTCCCGTTTCTGGTCGATCCCTTCGTTCAGGTTCCGGATGTTCAGCATGTAGTCGAAGACGTCGTCGCTCGTGATGATGCGGCTCGTTTCCGGGATGTCCGAAGTCGTCTCCATGCTGCACAGTTCCACGTAATCCGGGTAGAAGTTGGATTTGTTATAGACCGAATCACGGAGGATGCCCGTTTTCTCTGCGATGACATTCAGAACTGTCGACTTGCCGGAGCCGTTCCCGCCGTACAGGATCGTAATCGGCTCAAAATCGAGCCGGTTTACGCCGTTGCGTGCCAAAACCTTAAAAGGGTAGAACGAGTCGTAGCACGTTCTCTTGATTTCCATGAAAAAATCGTGTTCCTGGTCTTCGTTCGGGAAGGTGAATGACCGTAAGTAGTTCATGCGCTTCTCCTTGTCCGCCTGCTGAGGGCACCAGCGCCCCTTACTGGAAGGCTTTTTTTGTTTCCGATCGAGTTTCTTCCTGTGCGTATTTCCGTAAGAGATCGGCAGGAATATGGCAATAATCGTCCGGACATTTCGCGAGCCGGTCCTGATGTTCCTCCGCACTTTTCACATAGTTGGTGAGGGGGAGCACTTCCACCGCAATCCGGTCGGCATCGCCCCGCTTCTGGATGAATGCCCGTGCCTCTTCCAAATGCGCGGCTTGTTCGCTGTAAAGTCCTGTCCTGTATTTCTCGCCTACATCTTCGCCCTGCCGGTTGACACTGTATGGATCAATGATCTCAAACAAATAGGCCATCAGATCGCTGACAGTGACGACTGTCGGATCGAACTCCGTTTTCACACATTCCGCATAGCCGTCATACTCGCCTTCGAGCGTTGGATTCGCTCCGTTCGCTCTTCCGGCCTCTGTCTTCAACACGCCGGGCAGCGTTTTGACAAAAGCCTGGACGCCCCACAGGCAGCCGCCTGCCAGATAGACCACTTCCATATTGTTGCTCCTCTCCATAGGTGATTTCCGATTGAAGTTCAACTGTCCGATGTTCAGGTTTTATTCAATTTACCAAACAGGAAAGGTCCGAGAAAAATGATTCCAGCGCTTACGCCTAAGGCAACCGAGAAGGCTGCAAGGAGATTCAGCTCCTGTTTGAAAAGGAGATTAACCACCATATTCACAATAAAAAAGATGATGAAATAAATAATGAATCTGCCGGTCCGCTGTTTCATATTGTCACTTCCTTCGTCTTCACTTGTTCCATGACCGCAAACAATTTGACAGCTACATGGTGCCTGACTGCCAATACTTATCCATCACCTTCAGAAACATACTCACAGCAAATAGAGTCAGTGCAATTCGGGTCGTCACGTAGAAGAGTCGTTCCTTCCCTGTAAGCCGCCGGGTCTTCCTCATCTTTTTGAAATGCAGGTAGAAGTAAATACCACAAACGAGCAGGGCCACACCCGACAGTTGATAAACGGTTTCGATCAGTTCCAAAGGATTGCACCTCCTATACGAAATCCATCCGTTTTCCGGTTCAGTTTTGATTCAGATGGCGGAGCTGCTCGATGGGCAGTCCTTCATACGTTGAAGATGTATGGTTTTCCACAAACTGCTGAAGGGCTTGCTCGGTATCGCCCGTGTAGAATGTTGTTACGACTTCACAATGAGCGAGCGCTACATGATCTGTCAGCTGCTTCGCAAATTGATCAAGCGATCCAATATGTGATTCCTGTACAGGTCGATTGGAATAGATGCTCACAGTCAGTAAGTTATCCCTCAATTCGTCGGATTCCATAGACATACCAGCAGGCAACCGTAAATCCGCCGCCTCAGCAGGCCGATTCTCATCAGCAAGAAACACTCTGTAATCGGATGACGCGCAGCGGACATCCCAGACTTCTGCATGTGTGAACCTCAGAATTCTGGTGAAATACTCAATCATGGCGACCTTGTGTTGCGAAATGGGTGTTTCCAATAATATTGGTTTTACGCCCGCCTGGAAGTTTCGACATGAAATACGGTCCCAGTTCGTCATGTTCATGAGTAATCATAAAAGTCCATTTACTTTCCCAGTCCATAACATAGAGATCTCCATAGTCCCAGCTCAATTCTTCATATGGCAGTTCTTTCATGGTCAGCTCGGCAGCATTTTGGATTAAAAACGCCTCATTTGTAAGCTGATAAAAAATCGTGCATTTCTTTTTGAGCTGTTCGTGAAACGCGCGTATCGCCTCGTCTTTCTCCAAGCAGCTCACCTGTTGATAACTGCAGAGATGCCACAAGAACGAGTCGAGGTAGATTTCCTTCTGCTCTTCAGCAGACAAATGGCCCGCAAAAGCATCTCGCCAAATCCCACGCAGATACGTTCCCCATTTCGGAATTTCCTTCATGTCCTGCTTCCTCATTAGCGTCATGGCCCTCCCTTACGTAAGCTTTCCATCTTAATCCTGCCAGCTGTTATGTTCTTTTGTTCAGATACTGAACAGGATAAGAAGTATGGTTGCTGCGATAAACACGATGCCTCCCCGGTCAATGATCCAGTTTCCCGTTTTCACATCTACCTCTGTTTCTGTGATGATCCATTCGACTGAGGAATAAGTAATGACCAGAATGCCGAAGCGCAGGACACTGAACTGGTCGGTCAGCTGCAGGATAAGTATGATCAAAAACAATAACAGCGCGCGTATGAATGGCAACTTCAGGAGGCGAATACTTTTTCGGATTGTCATCCTTCTCTCTCCTCATACGTTCCAGTTTCCTTTAAGTTCCCTTTTTCTTCATTTGGAAAGAGGGGTGTCAGACAGAACCACAGGATGATGACAGCCAGCCCAAGCAGTCGCACCCATAACGCCCCATCGCCGAACAGAATGGAATACCCAAGGTACACGGCGACGAGCATGAAGAATAGGGAAAGCCATATTTTTCGGTTCATACTGTATCCCTCTTTTTTCGCAAACTCTTTTCCATTGCAATCACTCTCTCGGCAGATCACTCACGCTCTTCAACGTGATGTCCGACAATCCGGGTTCTTCCTTTTTCTCACTGAAAGAGCTGTCACTGAGTGGGCCCGTGACATGATCATTGCTCAGCTGGATGATCCAGTATGCGTGATTTTTCTCGCCTTTCATCTGCTTGGCGAGGATATAGTCATCGTTCCACCCGACTTCAGTCACCTCTGCCGGAACCGCGTTCGCCCCCCACGCATCCGTTCCTGTTTTCGGCGCTATGGTCACTTGGTGGGCAGATGTGCGGAGGATCGAGTACTCCCCCGGTAAATCGATATCATAATCCGCTGCCCCGGCACATCCTGTCAGTCCGATGAGGATCGCCAGGCAAGAGAATAGTATCAGCGTTTTCCTACGTGATGCCAACATGGTCTCATCTCCCGATTTCAAGCAGTACATCTCCCAGTGTCTCCGCTGCGACATCCGTCATAGTGACCGCCATCACTCCCCCGGCACCAGTTTCAATGGTCATACAACCTGCTGCTGTGTGAATGACGACAGCCGTCAAATGATCGTCGTCAACGGCATGGAAGCCGTACCCCGTGACCTTTTGAACGACAGCGTCCTCGAGAAACACGGCCGAACCGGCAATGATCGGCTGCTCAAATTCTGGTACTGTCCGGTAGTGCGGTATATCTGCGACTGCTACATTTGTGTCAATCAGCAGTACGTCATCGCCATCTTTCGTCTCCACCCACGACAACTGCCAATGAATCGAGCTGCCCTCTTCTTCTGCGGATTTGAAATGAAGGACAGGGTCGCCCATTCGAATGGTCCAATTGTCTTTCGAAGCATTCATCGAGAAGCTATCCGCCAAAATGCTTCGCAGCTTCCAGCCTATCACTTCAGATAAATTCGACTTCTCCATTGCTCCCTCTCTCCTCTCTGCGTCGCTTATTCATAACCGAAAAGGTTTTTCAGGATCTGTGCGTTCTCCGGGTTCAGTTGCCCGAAGTTTTCGTCCTCATCATTGCTGACCAACAATGCCGAGTCGTCCTCTTCGAACCAGATATGATATTCGATGAGCGATTCCGGCAAGTTTTTGTCTTTTTCGTAAAAGAACATCGCTACCGCATCTTTCATTCTTGCCATCTTCTGTGCTGTGTTCGGCTGCCATTCCGTGTTGCCAAGAGCATTCTGCGCGGCTTCCAGATCGTCTTCATCCACCAGAATTCCCTCTTCCCCTTTGTTGCCGTCCTCGTCAACGAGCTGGACATCAATACGCAAAAGCTTCCCTTTTTCCTGCTCTGCTGACTGCCCGGAACAGGCGGTGAGCAGGATGCCGAGCATGATTAAAATCAATGACTTACCAATTAATTTCATCTTCACTCACCTCTTAGTCGTGCTTTTTCCCTTTACGCGTGGAATGAATCAGCGCAGAAAACTCTTCATATTTTTCAACGTTGTTTGTCTCGAGCAAGTGAGGGGAATCGGCGGCAGGCAGAGGGAATTCGCCCAATGCACGCTTTTTCTCCATCAATTCTTTCATCCCTCCATCGAGAGCATATGCAAATTGTTCCATGTTGAAATCATAGGAAGTGATGAATTGTCCTTTGTTTGATCTTTTATCCTTTCGAATCAACAGACGTTCGCCCTCTCTCCTGAAACTATAATCAATCGCCATACCGAACCCATGCATTTCATATTCCACCGACTTACCGGTCCACAGCCGGGCAAGTTGAAAAAATAGAACGGGCACAGAGAAAAAATCGATGGCCATCTCGAAATGGACTTCCTGCCCTTCCCCTGCTATTTCAATATCGATATCCCCCGACTCTTCGTCGGTATGGAAAATGCATCTATAACTTTTCTCCATGTATACTCCCTCGCTTTCTGTACTTAACTGCCGATCACTATTTTGAATGAGGTAGATTGGACGGAAAAGGCATTTCTTTACTGCCCGGTCTTACGGGTTGTGGAGGCGCAAGGGCTAAAAGAGTGTTGCTTAGTGACCGTCTGTTTATATATTGACCGTGGGCGGGCACTTAGGACACTCCTTAGTGACCTCTGCAGCGGAACATCCCTCTGAGCGGTCATTAGAGACGCGCCTTAGTGACCGTCTGCTTATGTATTGACCTCGGGCGGGCACTAGAGGATTTCTCTAGTTACCGTTGCAGCGTGTTCAACCTCCATGCGGGCACTTGGAACATTCCTTAGTGACCGCCAGCTCACGAAGTTACTCGATGTGGGCACTAGCAGCACTCTCTAGTGACACGAACAGCGCAATATCCCCTGCACAGTTAATAAAGCCCTTCTTTATCGACAAACAACACGTGCTCTGGTCAATATCATTCATCCAGAAACACCTCGATCATCTCTTTCATCGATTCGGTTCCGTGCGCTTCGTTGCCGATAATGTTTTCATCCAATACGTAGATTGTGTGGTACGACGAGCCGTCCTTCAGATGGAAGTAAAGGATGACCCGGTTGTTCCGTTTGTAAGGAGCTGTCTCTTCGACGTCCCCTTCATAGGGCAGCGATAAGTACTCATCGAGAAACACGGCCGATTGCTCTGCGTTCAGTTCACCGAGGGGGGAGTCGTCCTCATCACTGTGGACGCTGATGCCGGTCACTTTTCCCTGGATGTCGGCAAGGTCGCCGAGCGTTTCCGCTTTCGGATTGTCCGTCACTTGGAAGACCCGGCCGTCTGCAATCACCCGGAACTCTGGTTTATAGCCTTCCACTGCGAATATTTCTGTTCCGACCGGGACGTAGGAAGCTTCCCCGTTTCTCAGCTTATGATTGGAACAGGCATGGCCATCAAGTGTGTAGGTCACTTTGCCGAGACGGTCTCCGGCTTCCGGGAGCGGATCGTCTTCTTTTCGATTGAAATCGCCCATGTATTTAATATCGTCCACCATCAGGACATCCGCCCAGTCGATGATCCCGTCCGGGCAGCCGCGGATTCCGTCCCAGAGAACGCAGCCTGTACAGATGAAAGCAAGCGACAGCACCGCTGCCAGCAGTCTTATCCCTTTCACGCCGTCACTCCCCGTCCTATTAGTTTCACCTTCTGATCAACCAAACAGAAATGCCAGTGCCGCGATACCGCAGCTGAGGAAAAGGACGCCGAGGAAGACTTCTCCGTAATAGGTTTTCGGGCCGTCATCCTCCGACTTATTTTTGCGCCAGGCGATGAACATGCCGATCAGCGTCCCGATGGCGCCGTATCGCAGGACACCGACAACATAGTCGTACACAGGTACGTAATTGATGATTGTCAAGTCTTCCTTATACGATTTCATTGAATAGTTGACCATCAGCAGACCGAGCGCGAGCGAGATGACCAGGCCATACAGGGCTCCGTTCCAGATGCGTTTGTTCATGAGTGAATCTCCCCTTTCATATGACGAGCGAGAACCCGGAACAGCCTTCTTTTCATTGAATTCTCAGTAACTTCATCATACACGACTTGGAAAATAGTAGATATGGTTTTCCAAATCTTTTCCGCCGGCTGGTAGATTTTTTCCGAAGGAGACACTTCTTCTCATGCAACCGCTCATTTCCGACGGCTATCCGCTCGTTTCTCTTGTCTAAGCGCTCCATTCAGCGGTCCATCCGCTCGTTTCCCACGTCCATCCGCTCATTCCCCGCGCCTAACCGCTCCATTCGCGCGGAACATCCTCCGGTTCTCCGATGTCCCACCTCGCGCCAAGTGCTCCTCCACCACTCCAGATCAATATTGAATGGTGGACTGCGCTGCGCTCCGTCTTTTCTGTCAGGGCAGCCGCCGACATGGTGCCTGGTACATAAAAACGCTGCAACATGGTGCCTGGTACATAAAAACGAAAAAACCACCGGCCCATGTTGCAGCAGGTGGTTTCAATTGGTTATCCAGTTAGTCTTCATCGTCTGTCGGTGCGTAGTCTTCGTTGAACCAGAGCTGTTCCTGGTCGTCGACGTCGCCGTTGTAGTTGATGAATATCTCTTCGCCTTTGGCAATCGCTTTGTGGGCGTAAAAGTCGAAGGTCTGGTTTTTGAAATTGATTTCGTAATCGGCGTTCGGTGTGTAGGAATGGTTGAACAGCATGCCGTAGCCGAGCAGGATGGCTGTGTGGTTCACGCCGTATTCGAATGCGTAGTCTGCGAGGAGAGTCTTTTCGATGTGGCTGTGCTGCTCGTTCGGGTATGCGATGACCGGTGCTTCGTGGATCAGCTGGCCTTTCTGGATGTCGCAAGTAGCAAAGACGCCGCGGTTGAATTCGCCGTCGCTTATTTCTGAAGTGTGCACTTCTATCATTTAGTCGCCTTCTTGTGTTTGTATTTGGTAGCCCATAGTATAGCATAACTGGGAGCACCCCTGCTCTCATTCATGCTTTCCCGTCTATACACGGGCTGACAACCTTTTATTCAGTCATCTTCTCCATAGTAATCGAACAGATTCTCCAGATCCGCGTAAATTTGGAAGCCGTTTTGCCAGTACTCTATCAGCCACTGCACCAGTTCCCTCATTTCTTGACTGTGCTCATGAACCTTTTCTTCCAGACCGCTTGCCTCGTTAAGTTTTTGTAAACACCAATCAGGTTCCGGCAGTGCTTCGAACCATGCACGCTCTTCATCATCCATTTGGTCGGAGTAATACATATCGACTTCCACCGGCAGCATTTTCGGCCAATCGTTTCCGAGTCCCGAGTCGTAAAGCAGATCTCTCAGTTCCAGCATGAGCTGAAATGGAAAGTCTTCTTCATTTGCATCCGGCAGTGTTGGGAATGAAAGCAGATATTGTGGAGTGCCGGGTCCGGTTTTCGTCAGCTTTTGGAAGAATGACGGCTTGGGTGTCACGTCTTCAAATGTATAATTCCGGATAGCATACAGCAGCACTCCGCTGTTGAGCTGTTTCTTTTTGTAGTCCGGCAGCTCCTTTTCTTTCATGGTCATATACTCTTCCAGTTCCTGTTGTTCGGACAGCGTCAGCCGGCTTCGCAGTTCTTTCTGCCGCAGTCGCGGAAGCCCCATTGCCAGCCGGCGTTCCGTTTCAAAATCCATTTTTCGATCTCCCCTTTCAATAGACGAACAGCCGCCGGACGGATCCGACGGCCATCATAATCTCTGTTAGTTCTTCTCTTCGGGCACTTCACAGCTGCCGTCCGCACAGACGCCGCCTGCTCCGCTTTCTGTTGCCAGATCTTCGAACGGCATGACGGGTTCTTCTTCGAGCACTTTCTCCAGTGCCTGGAGGAACGCTTCCTTCGGCTGGGCTCCTGAAATCGCGTATTTACGGTTGAAGACGAAGAATGGGACGCCTTGGACGCCGAACTGTTTCGCTTCTTCGATATCCGTGCGTACATCTCCTGCATAGGCGGCCGGATCGTTCGCAACAGCGGCCGCTTCCTCTTCCGGCAGTCCGGCTTCGACCGCAAGCTCTGTCAGGACGGCTGTGCTGCCGATATCCTTCGATTCCGTGAAGTTCGCATACAGCAGTTTTTCAGCGAGCACGTCATCCTTGCCGAGTGTCTTGGCGAATTTCGTCATCCGGTGAGCGTCGAATGTGTTGGTCGGTTTCATCGTATCGAACCGGAAATCGAGACCGACTTCCGCTGCTTGCGCGGTAATGGACTGCATCACTTGTTTTGTTTGTTCCACACTGCCGAATTTCTTCCCCATGCTCTCGTAGAAATCCTGGCCATCGTACTTTTCTGAGTCAGGGTCGAGTTGGTAGCTTTTGAATTCGATCTCCACCCGGTCTTTGCCGCGGAATTCGTTCAGGGCACTCTCGAGCTTACGCTTTCCGATATAGCAGAACGGACAGACAAAGTCGGACCAGATTTCAATTTTCATAGTTTCTTCACCCTCCAGATACGTTTTGTTCCTCCCACTATAGCACGCTGTGTTCCGGAAACGTATTGTTCCGCCTGCATGAGTTTAGAAGTTTCAGTTGACAGACAGCGAGCAAGCCTTTATATTCAAGTGAGAATGATTATCAATGATAACGTTAACGGGTTTGAACTGGCTTTCATTCTGCTGCTCAGGCGGCATGGTTTCGCAACAATCCAGCCGGGCTATCCGGTAATACATTTGAGAAAAGGCAGGGAGTACACATGAAGACGACGAAGAAACTCAGCTTGACGGCATTGTTGCTGTCCATCCTCGTGATGGGGCTGCTCGCGGGCTGTTCAGGAAACAAGTCAACAGATGAAGGAAACAGTGAACCGGCGGCTGACGGCAGCGATACGGCAGCATCGGAAATCGGTGAAGACACGGACGGCGGTGCGCAATACCCGATTACGATCAAGCACGCGTTCGGCGAGACGGTCATCGACAGCAAACCGGAGCGTGTGGCGACGGTCCAATGGGCGAACCATGACGTCGTCCTTGCGCTCGGCGTTGTGCCCGTCGGCTTCTCGGCAGCCAACTATGGCGTCCAGGATGACAGCGGCATGCTGCCGTGGACAGCGGAAAAGCTGAAGGAACTCGGCGTCACCGATCCGAACATCTACCAAGATACGGACGGACTCGATTTCGAAGCAATCTCAGATTCTCAGCCGGACGTCATCCTGGCAGCCTATTCCGGAATCACGCAGGAAGACTATGACACGCTGAGCGAAATCGCTCCTGTCATCGCCTACCCGGACAAGCCATGGGCGACGACGTGGCGTGAGCAAGTGCAGATGAACGCGAAAGGCATGGGCATGGAAGCGGAAGGCGAACAGCTCATCAAGGACACGGAAGCGAAAATCCAGAAAGCAGCAGACCAGTACCCGCAACTGAAAGGGAAAACCGTGGCATGGGTGAACTTCTCTGCTCAGGATATGTCGAAAATGCATTTGTACACGCCGGCTGATCCGCGCGGTGCCTTCCTGAAGGAACTCGGTATGGAGTATCCCGAAAAGGTGACGGCTGCGATCACGGATCCCGCAAGCTACTCGTTCGAATTCAGCGCGGAGAACGCGGACTTGCTGAATGATGCGGATATCATCGTCGGCTATGGCGGTGACGACTTGTACGAAGCGGTGAAAGCAGATCCGCTGCTCGGCAAGATTCCGGCAATCGAACGCGGATCGGTCGTGTTCATCGGAGACAATACACCGCTTGCAGCAGCCGGCAATCCGAATCCGCTGTCGATCGGCTATACGATCGATGACTATGTGAAATTGCTTGGTGACGCGGCGGATAAGGTCAATGACTGATCCGGCACTCGCCGGACGGAGAACGAACCGATTCCACTTACCAAAGCATTTCTGGCTCGTACTGACCGGAGGGATCATTTTGCTGATTCTCTGCATCGGCGCCTCTCTCGTCTTCGGTTCCCGGGCGGTCGGGCTCCAGGAGATCCTCGACGGCCTGTTCCGTCCGGAGAGCCAGACGTACGGCGCGGATGTCGTACGGAAGCGGATATCGCGTACGGTGTTCAGCCTGTTCTGCGGAGCGGCCCTCGGTGTATCGGGGGCGCTCATGCAGTCGGTCACCCGCAATCCGATCGCCGATCCGAGCATTCTCGGCGTCAACACCGGCGCCTCCCTGTTCATCGTCGGCGGGATCGCCTTTCTGCACATCTCCACGGCAGCCGAATATATCTGGCTCGCCTTAGCAGGAGCGGCATTGACAGCCGTCTTCGTGTTCGGTATCGGCTCGCTCGGCAGAAGCGGCGCCACCCCCATCAAACTTGTCTTGGCAGGAGCCGCCACCAGCGCGGCCCTGTCTTCACTTGTTTTAGCGATCCTGATCCCGCGTTCCCACGTCATGGATCAGTTTCGTTTTTGGCAGGTCGGCAGTGTGGGTGCAGGAAACTGGTCCTCCGTCTCGACGTTCGCCCCGTTTCTGCTGATCGGTCTTTTCCTGGCTCTGTTGTCAGGTCCCGCTCTCAATGCGCTGGCTCTCGGGGATGACGTCGCCAAAGGGCTCGGCGTGCGGACGGGTATGATCCGGGTGATTTCTGCACTTGGCGCCGTCCTCTTATGCGGCGCGGCGACAGCGCTCGCCGGCCCGATCGGGTTCATCGGCCTGCTCTCGACCCATGTCATGCGTCTGCTGCTCGGGCCGGATCTGCGGTTCGTCATCCCGATGTCGGCGCTCGCGGGTGCACTCATTTTAACAGCCGCGGACGTGGCCGGGCGGCTGCTCGGCAGTCCAGGCGAACTGGAAGTCGGAGTCGTAACAGCATTCATCGGGGCTCCCCTTCTGATCCTATTAGCGATGAAATCGAAAGTGCGGTCATTATGAAAATGGAAACGATGGAACTCATCAAAACCGGCAGAAAGAAACGGCGATTCCGCGGGCATACGGCCACGTGGAGCCTCGCGCTGCTGGCAATCATCCTGTGCGGTGCGATGCTCATGCTCGGCAATACGATCTATCCCGCAGCGGACGTCATCCGGGTGCTCACGGGCGGCGATGTCCCCGGGGCTTCGTTCGCTGTGTCGACCATCCGGCTGCCGCGGATGCTGGCCGGCCTGTTCGCCGGTTTCGCATTCGGCTTAGCCGGCAACACGTTCCAGACGATGCTGCGTAATCCGCTCGCGAACCCGAACGTCCTCGGCATCACGACCGGGTCCAGTGCGGCGGCTGTCTTCTGCATCATCGTACTGCATACGAGCGGCGCGATCGTCTCGGCCGTCTCCGTAGCTGCGGGTCTCGCGACGGTCCTGCTCATCTACTTCCTGTCAAGGGGCGGTACCTTTTCGATCGGGCGGCTCATCCTCGTCGGCATCGGCATCCAGGCGATGCTCGATGCGCTTATTTCCTATCTCTTACTGATCGGCGCCGAGCAGGATCTCCCGGCTGCGTTCCGCTGGCTGACCGGAAGCCTGAATGGGTCGAAGATGGACCAGCTGCCGCCGCTGCTGCTGGCGGTCCTGCTGCTGACGCCCGTCGTGCTGCTGCTCAGCAGACAGCTCGGGATTCTGGAACTTGGTGAACAGACCGCCGCCTCGCTCGGCGTGCGCACCGACCTCACCCGCATCCTGCTCATTGCCAGTTCCGTCATCATGCTGTCCATCGCCACCGCGGCGACAGGTCCGATTGCGTTCGTCGCGTTCCTCGCAGGGCCGATCGCCAAGCGGCTCGTCGGTGCAGGCTTCCCGTCCGTCATCGCAGCCGGACTGGTCGGCGCGAATCTGGTGCTGGCTGCGGATCTGATTGGACAATTCGCGTTCACCGCACGGTATCCTGCAGGGGTCATCACCGGGATCCTCGGTGCACCATATCTGATCTTCCTGCTGATCCGCATGAATAGAAAGGGGGAACTCTGATGGAACAGACCCACCGGCTCGGGACCGATCAGCTGAAAGCCGGCTACGATCACAAGACGATCCTCCAAGGGATCAGCCTGGAGATCCCGAGCAGTAAAATCAGCGTCATCATCGGCGCAAATGCGTGCGGAAAATCGACACTTCTCAAAACGATGGCGCGGCTCCTCAAACCTTCCGCCGGAAATGTCCTGCTGGACGGAGGTCCGATCAGTAAACTGCCATCCAAGCAGCTCGCTCGGGTACTCGGCATGCTGCCGCAGTCGCCGATCGTTCCGGAAGGCATTACGGTCGCCGATCTCGTCGGCCGCGGCCGTTTCCCTCACCAGTCCCTCCTCAGCGGCTGGACGGCGCAAGATTACGAGGCTGTCGCAGAAGCGATGGAAACGATGAACATTACGGAACTCGCAAACCGCCATATCGACGAACTGTCCGGCGGGCAGCGTCAGCGTGTCTGGATCGCCATGGCGCTTGCCCAGCAGACCGACATCTTATTCCTCGACGAACCGACGACGTTCCTGGACATTACGTATCAAGTGGAAATCCTGGACTTGCTCACCGATCTGAACCGGAAATACGGCACGACGATCGTCATGGTCCTCCATGACATCAATCTGTCTGCACGGTATGCGGACCATATTTTCGCGCTTCGGAATGGTGAACTGATCTGTGAAGGACCGCCTGAACAGGTCATTACGGAAGACACCATGCTGCAGATCTTCAATATGGACTGTTTAGTGATCGAGGATCCGGTTTCCGGTTCGCCGTTCACAATCCCGAAAGGCCGCCACCATGTCCGACAAGCTGATCGGCCGGGCATCCGTGTACCAGACTGACGGTTTGTGCCCAGCCTGAGGTCCTCGGCGTTCCGGCCATCACTTCCGTATTCCCGATTATGTAAAATCGATGAAAATTCCGTCAATTCGTGGTATAGTTATCCATAGGATAGTACAGATGGATGAAGGAGGGAGTGATGGAATGATGAATGTATTGATCGCCATCCTGGCTGCCGGAGCTGCACTGTTCGGCTTCAATATGCTGATGGGGTATCGGAAAGGCAACATTACGCTGGACCTCGATCAGCGGCATCAGGACTTGCGCAAACAGGCGGAGGATGTGACAAAAGAGCTTGAAAAACAAGGAAAGGAAGCTGCCTACAAAGGGAACGGTTTCTATGTCATCGATGGCATCGATTATGCAGTTCGTCCTCAGAACGTTTCCATGGGCGGTGCTGCACTTCAGCGTACGGTACTCATCCCTGTCAGCAAATTGAAAAAGCGTCCGTGAGCTTATCTTAAGCTCCGGCGCTTTTTTTCAGTGGTCGTTCTCTTCATCGCCGTCTTCCCGCTCCCGCTGCATCATCCGTTTGTTTTCTTTCAGAATTTTTTCGAAGTAGGACGGTTCCTTCGGCTGTTCAGGCTCAGCCGTCACTGGTTGTATAGGATCGGCGGGCTGCAGCAGGCCGGGTTGCTGTCTCTCTTTCTCGAACCCCAAAGGTTCGATAGCTTCGGCCGGTTCTCCATGTTCCATCTGCGATAATGCTTCTTCTCCAACTGACGGATATGAATCTCTCTCTGCACTATCCTCAGTCTGATGCACAGCCCGCTCTTCCATATGGACCCGCTTCATATGCGTCGGGTACGTCTCGTTCAGCAGTTCATCCATGTAATTCATCCATTTTTGCAGACTGCCTCTCATCTCTTTATATTCCGCTGATTTTTTCGTCAGGCTTGCACCTGTTCCGTCGTGGAAGTTCACTTGGTGGAAAGGGGTCACTTTGTCATCCACTTGTACGATGAGTGCCAGCAGCTGCACACGTACCGGATCTGTTTCCCGATCTCCTGATTCCAGTGTATCCGTTACATCCGATGTAACGAACTGCTCGATCGGCAGTGTGCTGAAAGCTGCAGTAATGGCTTCGGCTTCTCCGTTTTCAACGAGTGCGGCTGCTTCCACGTCCTCGAATGCGTACTCATCCAGCCGATATGCCATCCCGTAAAAAGGCTTTGTGACGGGCTGTCCGAAGTCATCATGGGCTGTCCAAATGTAGAGGCGTTTCCCTCTGAAATCGATCGCAACCCGCGTCAGCAGGTCATGTGAAGCGACAGATGGCATCTTTTTGAAGTCCGTCCCTGGCTGCTCGTATGAAAACAGTTTCTCCCGCTGCTTCCTTTTACGCCGTCCTTCGATTTTCAAGGCGACCGTGAAAAGGAGAATACCTGCACCTGCGATGATGCCCGCGGGCAGCAGTGCATAGCTGCCGGCGTCTGAAAAGCTCAGGATGAATACTACGATGGCTGCCAGCGGAAGCAGGCAGCCTGTGCATCCGGCTGCTGTCGTGAATTTATTGGAAATCATCCTCACCCCTTTTTCGGATTTTGTCTATTGGCGGTCACTCCTGTGAATGGGTTCCCTGCATGCTGGAGAGCAGTGCTTTGGCGTCTGCATTCAAATAGGTCTGTGTTTCTTCCCGGTTCATGAGCGATACGTGGTCCTTGACGAGCAGCTTGAACGACCGGATATTGAAGTGGGATGCATGATCATTGAGGGCATGGATGATTTTGACCTCCTGTTGGGTCAGCCGTTTGCTGTCTGAATGCATGACGAATTCCAGCAGTTCCTGGGCATTGCGCTGCAGCCGGTGCTTATGCGTCTTCAAGATGTCGAGGTTGTCCTCCATGTATTTCCGCGCAGTCACGAAGTCCAGTTCTTCCACACAGGCGTTGACAGCCCGCACGAGTTCGTTCGGGTTCATCCGATCGGCTCCTTCCCTATCCATTCTCTTTCCAATATACCATGTTTCCTGTTGCCTGGAAGGTCTGTTTTGTTAATTCCGACTTCCTGACCTGCCAGAATAGCCGGGTCCTCTTCAGGGTATGGGTACAGTAGACATACAGGTTCCAGCACAGGAAAGGAGAGAGATATGCTGCAACAACCACTGCAGATCGACCGATTGCGGAACGCCGTCACGATAGGCGCAGCGTTTCTGATGGGGTTCATCGACACGTATACATTGACCCAGTTCTCAAACGTGTTTGCCAGTGCACAGATCGGCAACATGGTGACGTTCGGTATCATGCTGGCGAGCGGACAGGCAGCAAATGCGTTCCTGAATGCCCTGTCGCTGTCCGGGTATTTCCTCGGCACTCTTTACGGCGACCGCCTGCTCTCGCGGCTGAAGCTGACGGGACACCACCGTCTGCGTGTATTCCTGGCCATCCAGGCATTCATCCTCCTCTATCTCGCCTGCTTTCAGCACATCCTCCGCATTCCGGTCAAGATATTCATATTGGCGGTCCTTTCCGGCCATGCGCTGACCACGTATCAGAGCTTCGCCGCCACTCCGGTGAACGTCGGCCTCATGACGGGCAACCTTCAGAAGGTGATGAACAACTTGTACCGGGTGCTGTTCCGGCGGGACACAGACGCCCGGGACGACCTGCTCCATGTGCTCGGCGTCCTCGTGTTTTTCATGATGGGTGCAGGCATCAGCATGCTTGTCATCCAATGGAATCCATCCGCCATCCTCTGGATCTCCTTCTCGCTCGCTGCTGTCTTTTTGCTGCGCCTGTACCGGCCGGACTATGGATAAATGAAAAAACGCCGTATTCCTATGCATGGCGCACAGGAATAGGCGTTTCGTGTGTTGTGATCAGACTGTTTCCTTCGAAGCGGCCAGCGCGACGTTGCCGCCTTCCTTCAAGTACTTCAGCATGCCTTCCGCCGCACGGTAGGCGAACGCTCCGATCGTGACGGTCGGGTTATAGTTGCTGTTGTGCGGGAACGAAGACCCGCCGACAACGAACAGGTTTTCCATCTCCCACATCTGTGAATACGTGTTGACCGCGGACGTGGCAGGATCCGCCCCCATGATCACCCCTCCGAAGAAATGGTCCGTGAAGAACTTATGGTCGAAGACGATGTCATCTTTCACGACATCCACCGTCATCTGGTCTGCGCCCATCTCTTTCATGATCTCTTCACAGCGGGCCACGCCGGCTTTCGCGCGGTTGATGTCCTGCTTGTCATAAGTGACGGTCACCCGCAGCAGCGGATTGCCGAGGGCGTCTTTGTAGGCAGGGTCGAGATCCATATATGTGTAGCGGTTCGGCAGGAATCCGCTCTGTGCGGTGATGAACAGATTGCGGTTGAAGTATTTCAGCGACTGTTTCTTGAACTCCTTGCCCCACTTCGGTGTCCCCTCAGGCACTTCGTTATGGGAGATCGGCCGTGTGCCGAGCTGGCTGTAGTGGACTTCGTAGCCATGCAGGAAGTCGAGGTCGGTATGATCCTCGTTATCGCCGCTGAAGTCGTCGATGGACGCCCCGAGTCCGCCGGTCCCCATGAAGTTGTTGAACTTCTTGTCTTCGAAGAAGCCGCGGGCCCCGATATAGGTCGACAGGTTGTTGAAGTGACCTGTGAAATTCTTGCCGATGATCCCCTGGCCGGTGATCGGGTCGTACGGCTGGCCGATTTTCGACGTCAGCAGCAATTGGGTGTTCGTGAAGACGAAACCTGCGAGGACGACGATATCTGCAGGCTGTTCGTATTCCTGCCCGGTCATCGTGTCGGTGTACACGAGACCGGTCGCCTTCTTGCCGTCGTGGCTGACGCGGTTGACGTGGGCTTCGTTGCGGATTTCCAGGTTGCCCGTCTTCTGGGCGGTCGCGAGGACCGTGCCGATCGGATCGGCTTTCGCGCCGAAATCACAGCCGTACTCTTCACAGAACGCACAGTAGACACATCCGTTGATCGTTTCGCCGTCCGGGTTCGTATACGTCTGCGATGCGTTTGCAGAAGGGATGCGGTATGGGTGGTAGCCTAGTTTCTTTGTAGCTTCGCTGAACAGCCGGATGGTCGGCGTGTCTTTCATGGGCGGATTCGGGTACTTATCCGAACGCGGCGGACCGAGCGGGCTCTCTTCCCCTGAAATGGCGGCTGTTTTCTCGTATTTGTCGTAATATGGCTCCAGCTCATCATATGTAATACCCCAGTCCTGCATCGTCGAGTTTTTCGGGATTTTCTCCTTGCCGTACCGCTCCACTGTTTTGCTGTAAATTTCAAAGTCGTACGGAAGCCAGCGGAAGGCCATGCCATTCCAGTGGTTCCCTGCACCGCCCGTATGGTTCCCGAGGCGGGCGTTCGAGTTGTTGCGGACAGGAAGCGCTTCCTTGTCCATCGAATTCCGGGACGTGATCGTGCTTTTGTTCAAGTCCTGCATGAGATCATACCGTTTGGAATAACGCAGTTCGTCTTTGGTGCCGAC
Source organism: Sporosarcina sp. NCCP-2716 (assembly GCF_023707985.1). Taxonomy (GTDB): domain Bacteria; phylum Bacillota; class Bacilli; order Bacillales_A; family Planococcaceae; genus Sporosarcina. The sequence goes on along the minus strand of NZ_BRCF01000010.1, from coordinate 69,865 downwards.
GAAGTCTTCGTGCTTTTTATCGGAGCCCCGTTCCAGGATGACGACTTTGTGCCCCGCTTTTGTCAGTTCCGCCGCGGCAATGCCACCGACCCATCCTGAACCGACGATCACCGCATCTACTTTGTCCAGTTTCTTCACCATCTGTCATCCTCCTTCCGGTTCCTGATCAGTGTCCCTGGTAATCCCGGAGACTGACGGGTTCCAGCTTTTTGAATTCGTCCTGTTCGATATATCCTGCATAGGAAGCTTGTGCGCCTGGGAACTCTTTCATCTTCCAGCCTTCCATATTGTAGTTTCCGCCGTAGAGGGGATCCGAGTAGGCGCCTTCGAGCGTTGAGTTGATGAGCAGGTTGAAGAACTCGGAAGCTTTAACCCCTTTCATCGGGATCTTGTTGTCTTCAAAGTCTTTCATGACTTCGATCTGCTGGTCCTCATCGGCTTCGTCGAACGGCTTACTGAACCGTTTTTGGCTCTCGTCGTCCATCTTGCGCAAACCTAGCAGGAACAGATGTCCGCGATCCAGGATCGACTGCTCTCCCGCAGGGCCTGCCTGCTGATCGGATTTGTCGAGATCGACGGCATACGGGCTGTGGCGGTAATCCCTGCCGTTTATGCCCCACCGCCCTGCGAGCTGCTGATCGATATAATAAGGTACGCCAAGCTTGATGGCACCTGGTCCGTGCTCGTCTTCGGGGAAAATTTGCTCTGTGGCGGCGCTGAGGACATTGAAATCATGGTGGCGTGTGAAGAACTGGCGGGCCTGTTCATCCATGCGGTTGTTGTCCTTCTTACTGACGACTGCTTTTTCTTCCTTTTTGTCGAAGCTGTTGGTGATCAGGCCGCCGAACAGACCGCCCCCCACCAATCCTCCGGCGAGCAGGCCGGAATTCTTGAGGAATTTACGCCGGCTCATGTCCTGCTGGTGCTGTGCTTCTTCCTTGCTTGTTCGCGGTGGTCGCTTGTCAGACATGATAGTTCCTCCTCCGAAAAGTGTCATGAGTGAACAAATGGTATAGTATTTAGAATCGTTCAGCCATCTGAGCCAACTGTAGCATACAATATATCCAGCTTGTCGGATAATGTCGTTTTTTTGTTGATTTTTTAACGATTTCATTCAAAAGTCTCTTTCTTTTGGTACAATCAACACAATGATGGATTCGCTTGGAAAATAGATGTTTTTTTTCGAAGAAGATGTTTTCTGTAAGGGGGGATAGGATTGGAACAAGACCACATACACGCTGTGCGCATCACGACATTCTTGACGATCGGGGCCGCGTTCCTGATGGGGTTCATCGATGCGTATACGTTCACGGAACTGAAGCACGTATTCGTCAGCGCACAGACCGGCAACATGGTGACGTTCGGGGTGAAACTTGTGACGGGCGCGCCGTTTGAAGGGATACCGAACGTCATGTCGCTCGTCGGTTTCATGGGCGGGGCTTTCATGGGGGAAGTGCTGCTGGCCCGCTATAAGGAACGGGGCTTGCGGAAATACCGGATTTTCCTTTACGTGCAGGCGGTGCTCCTGCTGCTGCTAGCAGTCACGCAGCCTTATCTCCATCTGTCGGTCGCCGTCTTCGTCCTCGGCTGGCTGTCGGGATATGCACTCACGACGTTCCGCAAGATCGGGTCGACTGCCGTCAACAACGGGATCATGACCGGCAATGCACGCAATATGATGAGCAGCCTCTACAAACTGCTGTTTGAAAAAGACCCGCAAGCGAAGACGGAGCTGCTCCATCTCGGCACGGGTATCGTTACTTTCGTCGCCGGGGTGGGCGCCGGGGCATTCGTCACATCCATCGAGCCTGCCGCAGTCCTGTGGGCAGCATTCGCTTTTGTCATGCTGTCGATTTCCGTGCTGTTCGTCTACCGATGGCATTGACCGGAGAGCAGGTGCGGCATGTTACCGCTCCTGCTGTTCCGCAACCGGGAAGGCGAGTTTCGCGTTGAGCCATGCGTAGACCGGGCCGAGCGCGTTCATGATGACGACAGCGATGAAGGCTGCCCAGACATTGTGTGTGACCGGACCCCAGCCGCCGTAGTATGTCGCGAAGAAGCTCGCAAATCCTAAGAACATACCTGGTACGAACAGCGACCATTTCGTCCGGCCGAGCAGCATCATCCCGCAGTTGAACACGAAGATTGTGGCCATTTCGCCTGCAATCGGCCAATGACCGGGCAGCATCGGGCCGAGCCAATCGTCTTTCACCAGGACGATCAGCAGCGCAGTGAACGAGCCGATCGGCATGGTCTTCCAAATTTTCGTCATCACTTCTTTTTTCGGTCCTCCCGATGCCATGGTCCCCGCCCAGCCGATGAACAGTGCCCACGGCGGCAGATTTAATGGCGGCAGTGCAAGCAGAACGCTCGTTGCAGCCAGCACAGATGAAACGACCTCCAATGGAATGCGGTCCCTCATGACAGCCCCTCCTTCTCAATTTCTGCAGTGGAGTTTGACAAGCGCCCTCTCACTGCTGATGATCTTATAAAACTGACCCTACTATTTTGACTCAATCTGGCTATTTCAATCATATCAATTCCCCGTATACTGAAAACTATGAAAAGGGGGAAATGATCATGAAAAACGAAATCAATTACGGCGGCGTCATCATGGACGTCGTCAATGCAGAACAGGCGAAGATCGCGGAAGCCGCAGGAGCTGTCGCCGTCATGGCACTCGAGCGGGTCCCGTCGGATATCCGTGCTGCCGGCGGCGTAGCCCGGATGGCCGATCCGCGCATTGTCGAGGAAGTGCAGAAAGCCGTATCGATTCCCGTCATGGCGAAAGCCCGTATCGGACACATTTCGGAAGCCCGCGTGCTCGAATCTCTCGGCGTCGACTGCATCGACGAAAGTGAAGTGCTGACACCGGCGGATGAAGAATTCCACTTGCTGAAGAGCGATTTCTCCGTGCCGTTCGTCTGCGGAGCCCGCAACTTAGGTGAAGCTGCGCGCCGTCTCGGGGAAGGCGCTCAAATGCTCCGGACAAAAGGCGAACCCGGCACCGGCAACATTGTGGAAGCCGTGCGCCATCTCCGGATGATCAACGCCCAAGTGAGCAAAGTCGTGCATATGAGCCAGGACGAACTGATGACGGAAGCCCGCAATCTCGCAGCTCCGTACGACGTCCTGCTCGCCATCCGGGAAGCCGGACGCCTCCCTGTGCTGAACTATTCCGCAGGCGGGGTCGCAACGCCGGCCGATGCTGCACTCATGATGGAACTCGGGGCGGATGGCGTTTTCGTCGGTTCCGGTATCTTCAAGTCCGATAACCCGGAAGCATTCGCCCGGGCGATCGTCCAGGCAACGAAAGATTTCCGGAACTACGAACTGATCGCCGCCCTGTCGAAAGGGATCGGCACGCCGATGAAAGGACTGGAAATCCCGAAACTCGCTGAGCACGAACTCATGGCGGGACGCAGTCTGTAAGCAATGACAGCCGAAGGAGCTTGTCCGGGCACAGCAGTGACGCGGGTAGGCTTCTTCCATGTTGTTCGGGCGCCGTACCCTTCTTGTCCCCTTCTCGAATTGTTCCCTTTTCCTTCCGACAGAAACCCGCTTTGTTGGTTTGAGGCAGTCCAATCATGGTAACATGAAAAGAGCAAGGTGTTTTCTATTACGCCTGGTTCCAGCGAACACTGTTTCGAAACACGAGAATGGATAGGAGTGAGTGGAATGGACGAACAGCAATTCGACAAAGTGAAGAACGGCAAAGGGTTCATCGCAGCGCTCGACCAAAGCGGCGGGAGCACCCCGAAGGCATTGGCGGCGTATGGCGTGACGGAAGACAAGTATTCCGGTGATGATGAAATGTTCGGCCTGGTGCATGATATGCGCACCCGGATCATCACCTCCCCGGCATTCAGTTCAGACCGGATCCTCGGAGCGATCCTGTTCGAGCAGACGATGGACCGTGAAATCGAAGGGATGTATACAGCGGACTACCTCGCAGAGAAGAAAGGCATCGTCCCGTTCCTGAAGATCGACAAAGGGCTGGCGGACGAGAAGAACGGCGTCCAGCTCATGAAGCCGATCACCGATCTCGAGGAGACGCTGAAGCGGGCGAACGAGCGCCACATTTTCGGCACGAAGATGCGCTCGGTCATCAAGGAACCGAACGAACAGGGCATCAAAGAAGTCGTCGACCAGCAATTCGAAGTCGGCCGGCAGATCATCGCAGCAGGACTCGTGCCTATCATCGAGCCGGAAGTCGACATCAACAGCACCAGCAAACCGGCCTGTGAGACGATGCTGAAAGACGAGATCCTCAACCATCTCGAACAACTGAACGAGGATGAGAACGTCATGCTGAAAGTGACGATCCCGACAGAAGCGAACTTGTACCGCGAGCTGATCGAACATCCGCGTGTCGTCCGCGTCGTTGCATTGTCCGGCGGCTATCCGACCGATATCGCCAACGAGAAACTGAAAGAGAACGACGGCCTGATCGCAAGTTTCTCCCGGGCGCTGAGCCAAGACTTGAACGCGAACCAGTCCGAAGAAGAGTTCAACAAGACGCTTGGAGATGCAGTGGAGTCGATCTACGAAGCGTCCATCTGACAATTCCCCATGAAAAAGGGCTGTCCCGCCATGTCTGTTACGATATGGCGGGATAGCCCTTTCGCATTTCAATAAAAACATGTCGAATCCTGCCAGAAAAAGAGGAAATATTTTCTCAGTTCCGCTCTTTAGTTCTCTGCTAAGTCCCGAAGTCCTATGCTATACTTAAGCAAACATGCTAAATAAACGCATTGGTGATCCGCTAGTCCCTCACTTACTCCGTTGCTATATATCATAAGAAAGGGTGACAGCTTTGAATCCGCAACTGCAATCACTGCTTCGGACAGGACAGTATCCGCATGTCCTCTACTCGTATTCCTCGGAATCTCATTATATCGAGATGGCCGTCAGCTACATCCTTGACGGTATTGCCAGCAATGAACACGTGTTTCTTATTGATAACGAACGACTTTACCCCCTTATCGCACAGCAAGTACGCAGCCAGGTGAGCCGCGAACAATTTGAACTGCTCTGCTTTGTGAAGAATTTCGATTTCTATTATTCCTCCGGCAGTTATCATCCGCCAGCCATCCTCGCCTATTTCAACGACCTTCTGAAGCGGAAGTCTATGCACGATAAACCTTTCCGTTCCTGGGCCCACGTGGAGTGGGGGTCGATGAAAGAACCCGTGGAGGTCGTGAGGGAATTGGAACAGCATATTGACTGGGCTGTAAACTCACTGTCGTTCCCCCTCATATGTGCATACCGGCTCGACCGGATGCCCGCTCATTTGATGACCATCCTTGAAGAGACCCACCCGTACATTTTGACGGATGAGACGTTCCTGTCTTCCGCCGCTTATCAGTCACAGGTGCCGGCAGATCTGAAGCTATGATAGAAAACACCTTCCGGTTATAGTCTCGGAAGGTGTTTTGTCCGTTATTCCCTGTCAGCATTTAGCGCGCTGTCGTTGCGGACAGCTGGCGGATGCCGTTCTCAAGGCGCTGGTCGACTTCTTTGGCATCCTCAATATGATCGAGGATCAAGTTATGGACATCAGAGAAAAGATTTTTCGCATCGGCCAGTTCCTGTCGCACTTCAGCCGACAGTTTCTTCTGTTCTTCGATCATCGTCTGAACGGAACCGATATCCCCCTGGCTCGTTTCGATGGTGTTCAAGATCCGTTCGATTTTCTCAGCGGTCGTCATGCTGATCTGCACGCCGCGTTCCACGAGTTCGGCACTGGTCCGGGTCGATTCAAGCGCGTGACTGATCTCATCGCGCAGCGAGGACGTCAGCGTCTGGATGCTTGCTGTACTTTTGCCCGTGCTCTCCGCCAAATTGCGGACTTCTTGGGCGACAACGGCGAACCCTTTGCCGGATTCCCCTGCGCGGGCGGCCTCGATGGAAGCATTCAGTGCCAGCAGATTCGTTTGAGCAGCAATCCCGTCAATCACGCCGACGATCGACTGGATTTCGTCCGACCGTGCACTGAGCGTCGTCATATTGTGCTCGGAGGCTTGGATCTGCGCCCCGAGTTCCTTCATGACCTCCGCTGCTTCATTCACTTGCTGCGTGCCTTCAGTCGCTTCCCTGACCATCAGGCGTGACTGTTCTTCCAGGGAATGTCCTTTGTCATACAGTTCTTCCGACTTACTGGCCGTCTGTTCACTGAGACCACTGATATTTTCGAAGCGCTCTTCGATTTTCCCGACGGCATCCCCTAAATATCCATGCTGGCCATTCACTTTGTCATGCTGCATGACGGCCGCCGCCAGCTCCTCCTGCAATTCCAGCAGCTGCGCCCGGCCTTCCTCTTCTTTCTGAGCATAGCTTTCTTTGAGCAGGGACAGTTCTTCCTGCCCATCCGCACCCACTTGCACACGTTCTCTTCTCCCGAACATTCCCATTTCCATTCCCCCAACCGTTCTTAATATATTCAATCATATCACATAGCAGTCGAACAGACTATGACTTTTTAACTACGATTCGTAAGTCATTTTCATATGGATGTGCCCTGGGGGATTAAACCTGAAAAAACCGGCCCCTTTCGCGGGACCGGTTCTCTGTTCGTCTTGCCGTTTGAAGAAGCTTTTATTACGATGCCGGGTTGACTTCGAGCTCGACGTTGATCTTAATATCTTTTCCGACGAGGACACCGCCTGTTTCGAGCGCTGCGTTCCAAGTGAGACCGAATTCTTCGCGGTTGATCTTCGATTTTGCTTCGAAGCCGTATACTTCCACACCCCATGGATTTTTGCCTTTTCCGCCGTATTCCACATCGAACGTTACAGGCTTTGTAATGCCTTTAATGGTCATGTCGCCGGTAACGCGGTAGTCGTCCCCGTCTTTTTCGATAGATGTCGACTGGAAGGTGATTTCCGGGTAGGTCTCCACATCGAAGAAGTCTGCAGATTTCAAATGGCCATCGCGGTCTTCCGAATTCGTGTCGATGCTCGCAGTGTCGAATTTGAAGAAAATCGACGCCCCCGTCAGATCTTCCAGGCTCGGCGCTTCCACAGTCGCTGTGTACGATTTGAATTGGCCTTTCACTTTCGATACCATCATATGCTTCACTTCGAAGCCTACTGCTGAGTGTGCTGTGTCTACTGTCCATTGTGTCATGATTGGTTCCCCCAATTGATTTAGTTTAGTTGTCTTGCTTGTTAATACTTATACAGATCTTTTCATACCAGGCTTTCGCAGCCTCCACTTCCTCCATTGTCAGCTGATGACCCGTGTCCACCCAATGAACGGTAGCCGAAGCACCTGCCGCGTCTAGCCGCTGCTGTAGTTCTTCCGCTTCCTGCGCCGGGCAGATCGGATCATTTGTCCCTGCTGCTATCCAGACCGGTACACCGGTCAGATCCGGCATCGACACATCGCGCAGCGGCACCATCGGATGATGCAGGATGGCGGCTTTCAGCACGTCTGCATAGTGGAACAGCAGGCTGGCGGCTATGTTCGCACCATTCGAATAACCGATGGCGGTCAAGTTGCGTGCGTCAAACTGGCACGTCTCGGCTGCTTCGATGATGAAATCCCTGAGCTCTTCCGTCCTGAACACTAAGTCTTTTTCGTCGAAAACGCCTTCGGCAAGCCGTTTGAAAAATCGGGGCATGCCATTCTCCAAAACGTTCCCGCGGACACTGAGGACAGATGCTTCAGGGTCGATAATTTTAGCCAGCCCGAGCAGATCATGCTCTGTGCCGCCAGTTCCGTGAAGCAGGAGCAGCACCGGCTTATCGGGAGCGGCTCCCTGTTTGAAAATATGGTTCACGGCAAAGCCCCCTTTTCACAAATATTCTTTTTCAATGTGCCTCGTACTGCGCATCGTATCGATCGGACGGACGATCGCTTCGATCTGCGCCCGCTTGCCTTCCAGGAAGGGTGGCAGCGACAGGTTTTCGCCAAGTGTTTCGTACGGTTCATCTCCCATGAAACCTGGTCCGTCCGTCGCCCATTCGAATAGGATGCCATGAGCCACACGGGCATAGAGCGATTCGAAGAAGAAGCGGTCGACATAGCCAGACGAATTCAGGCCGAATGACTGGAGACGGCCGATCCACGCATGGAGAGCGTTCGTATCTTCCACCCGGAACGCTGCGTGATGGACGGTACCGAATCCTTGCCGGCCGCTCGGCAGTGTCGTGTTATGCTCCACGATCAGCTGCGCACCGTTGCCGCCTTCGCCGACTTCGAACAGATGAAGCGCCCCGTCTTCAGCAACTTTCCTGAATTCCATGACGGTTTCCAGCAGTTCCTGGAACTCCTCGAACCGCGCAATCCGGATGTGGAGCGGTCCCAAGCCGGTGATGGCGAACTCATCAGGCACCGGACCGTTCTTCCAAGGGCTGCCCGATGCAATGCCGGTGTCCGATTCGTCCGACACAAGCATATAGTGCTGGTCATCGAAATCGGTGAACGAAATGGTCTTCTTGCCGAAGACGTCCTCGATGCCCCCATGACTCACATCATATTTGTCAAACCGCTTCACCCAATAGTCGAGTGCCGCATCGGTCGGTACGCGGAATCCTGTCTTATGGATTTCGTTTGTCCCGTGGGTCCCCTGCGGGATTCCCGGGAAATCGAAGAATGTCATGTCTGTGCCGGCAGAGCCGGTGTCATCCGCGAAAAACAGATGGTACGTGCGGATATCGTCCTGGTTCACCGTTTTCTTCACGAGACGCATGCCGAGCGTATAAGTGAAAAACTCGTAATTTTTCTCGGCGCTGCTCGTAATGGCTGTTACATGATGGATGCCTTTCAGTCCGTTCATGCGATCATTCCTTCCTTGTCGTTCAATATCTTGAATTCAGGGTATATGTGTAAAAAAAATGAAACTGCTCAATTCGATTAATCAATTGCCGTCCAAAGTTATTATCTTGAATTCAAAGTAATTGTACCATGCCATTTTCTTCTGGTCAATTCTTTTGTCCGGCCGCTTTACTGGGTGTAGTTTTTATCGGCCGCAGGAAGGGTAGGCTGTTTAATGAAAGGTAATTATGCGAACAGCTGATTTACTTGTTTCTATAGTCTTCTATCCCAAATGAGGTGTCCGAAACCCTATGGTCAATCCACAGGCAATGGAACGTTCCGGAACGTTCGACTTCAAAAAGAATATCCCGCTGCTCGCCGTCCTGCTGGCTGGCGCGTTCATCACCATCTTGAACCAGACGCTGCTAGCGACAGCGCTCCCGCCGATCATGCGGGATCTCCAAGTGTCCGAAAGCACGGTGCAGTGGCTGCAGTCCGCATTCATGCTCGTCAATGGGATCATGATTCCGATCACAGCATTCCTGATCGCGAAATTCACAACGCGCAGTTTGTTCCTTTCTGCTCTCGGCATCTTTGCTGCGGGGACGCTCGTTGCTGCTCTGTCGCCGACGTTTTCGATATTGCTGATCGGCCGGATCCTGCAGGGCGCTGGGGCAGGCATTATGATGCCGCTTCTCCAGACGGTCATGTTCCTGCTGTTTCCGCGGGAGCAGCGCGGCAAGGCGATGGGGATGTTCGGCCTTGTCATCGCTTTTGCACCGGCGATCGGCCCGAGCCTGTCCGGCTATCTCGTCGATAACCATCCGTGGCGCAGCGTGTTCTACGTCGTCCTGCCGATCGTACTCGTCGTGATTGCGGCCGCCTGGTTCCTGCTGAAGAATGTCACGGAACAGACTGATCCGCGGGTCGATTACTTGTCGATCGTACTGTCGTCATTCGGATTTGGCGGACTGCTGTATGGCTTCAGCGTGGCGGGCAACGTCGGCTGGCTGTCGCCGCAAGTCCTCATCTCACTGGCGGTCGGTGCGGCTACCCTCCTGTTGTTCATCAGCCGGCAGCTGAAACTGGAGGAACCGATCCTTGAGTTCCGCGTCTTCCAATACGGCGTCTTTTCGCTTTCGACCATCCTCGGCATGATCGTTTTTGCCTCGATGATCGGGTCTACGGTCATCCTGCCGCTGTTCATGCAGAACCTGCTCGGCTTCAACGCGCTGCATTCCGGACTGATGCTGCTGCCGGGCGCTATCGTCACCGGGATCATGAACCCAGTGACCGGCACGCTTTTCGATAAATTCGGAGCCAGATGGCTGCTGCGGACCGGCTTCGCCATCCTGACCGTGACGACGTTCCTGTTCGGCTATTTGACAGAGGAGACGACATTCACGTATTTGGCTGTGCTGAACGCCGTCCGGATGTTCGGGATCTCCATGGTCATGATGCCGTCGACGACGCTCGGACTTAACCAGCTGCCGAACCATCTCATTCCGCACGGCACCGCCATGAACAACACGTTCCGCCAGATTGCGGGCGCTGTGGGGACAGCGGTCCTCGTAACGATCACAATCACTTCTGCCAGCGGCAATACCGTGGCGGGCCAGATCCATGGTGTCAATGTCGCCTTTCTCGTCGCTGCCGCAGTGGCTGCTGTCGGGCTGCTGCTGTCGTTCCTGATCCGCGATTCGAAACGGCGGCCGGCGAATGGCTGATGAACGGAAAAATCTCCTGTCCTCTTTGAGGAGCGGGAGATTTTTCGTCGTGCTTTGCTTGAGCGTTTCGCCATGCGGCTTGAGCGGATTATGCTGGTTCTTGAGCGTTTCGCTAGCGGCTTGAGCGGTTCGCACTGGTTCTTGAGCGTTCTGCTGGCGGCTTGAGCGGTTCGCACTGGTTCTTGAGCGGTTCTCAGCTATCACTGCACACGGATGCTGTGGTTTGCATGGGTGACCCGGTTGCGGCCTGCGTTTTTTGACGCGTAGAGCGCACGGTCTGCGTCTTCCTGCAGGGCGAGTTCTGTGCTGCCCGGCATGCTAGTCGCTGCGCCGATGCTGACCGTGATAGCGGTGGATGCCCAGTCGGCCTTTTCCACAAGGCTGCGGATCCGTTCGGCAAGGGCGACAGCGGCGGATTTCCCGGACGCCGGCAGCACGAGAGCGAATTCCTCTCCGCCGTACCGGGCGGCCACATTGTCAGTCCCTGCTTCTTCCGTGAGAAGCCGGCCCATTTCCTGTAAGACGCTGTCGCCGACGAGATGGCCGTATGTGTCATTGATGAGTTTGAAGTTATCGATATCGATCAGCAGGAGGGAGACCGGCTGCCTGCTTTCTTCCGAGTGACGGACGGCTTCCGTCAAGTGTTCATGGAAACTGCGCCGGTTCCGGAGCCCTGTCAGTCCGTCGGTGTCCGCCAGCTTCCGGAGTTTGTCGTTCACGACGAGTAATTCCTGCTGCTTGGCCTCCAATTCCTTCTGTAGACATTCCAGCTCGGCGATCTGCTTTTTCTTCAGCCGGTTGCGTTCATCCGTTTCCTGCTTCACGGTCAGCAGCGCCTTTTCGTACTCATAGCGCTCTTTCATCGGGAAACAGATGCAGTCGATCTCCGGGCTGCCGCAGTCGATCTCCGGGCCGCCGCTGCCGATCCGGCGGCACGCATTCAGCAGCACGGGCACCTCCTCACCGGATTTGGACAGGAGTGCAAGATACATCGCCTCCACTTTGTCCTGCATGCGGATCATCGGAACGAAATAGAGCTGGTAGAATGCGATGCTCTCGCGTTTCATGAGAAGGCTGACGAGCCGGCCTTCCAGTTCTCCCCGTGTATAGCCGAGCAGTCCGCACAGCGTCTGGTTCACTTCCGTTATCCGTCCGTCGTCCGCCATTGAGAGAAACCCGCACGGTGCGTGGTCAAGCCGTTCATCCATCCAGCATACCTTCTTTTTCCAAGTAGTTAAAAATAAGCCGGATCGTCTCCTCCGGGTGACTCATGTGCGGGCAGTGACCGGTCGCCGCCATCTTCATAAAGGTGCTGCCGGCTATCCCCTCATGCATATGCGCACCCGCCGATTCCGGCGCGATGATGTCCTCCGCACATTGCAGGATGAGTGACGGTACCTTCACGTGCTGAAGCCTGTCCCGATAATCCGAAAAGAATACCGCTTGCGCGAACTCCCGGGCGACGAGCGGATCCGTTGAGCAGAAACTCTCTTCCAGCTCCCCCGCAAGCGACGGCCGGTCGGCGTTCTGCATGACGGCTTGCGACAAATACTTCGCCCAGCCGATGTAATTCAGGTCCATCATGCCGATCAGCGCTTCGAGCTCCTCCCTTTCGAAGCCGCCGGCATAATCAGGCGGGGCATTGACGTAACAGGAGGATGGCCCGAGCATGATCAGGCGCTCGAACCGCTCAGGGGCGAGAATGGATGCCAGCATACCGATCGTACCGCCCGCCGAGTGGCCGATAAATATCACCTTCCCGTCACCGAGCGCTTCGATGATGGCCACAATATCCTGTGCGTATCCCTCGAGCGTGCTGTACGTTTCCGAGGAATAGGCTTGGTAGTCCGATTTCCCGGAGCCGACGTAATCGAACAGGACGACACGGAATTGCTTCTCGAATGCGGGCGCCACCAGCCTCCACATCGTCTGATCGCAGCCGAATCCCGGAGCGAACACGATTGTCTTCGGCCCAGCCCCGGATATACGGACGGCATGCCGTTTCAGGGTAGTTTGGTTCATCATGCTGCCTCCTTCTTTTCCCGGTCAATAAAAACCAGTCTTTAGTACATCTATTCTCTCATTCATTTATAGGGCAATGTTACTAATCCTATTATAGAAGATTGCCGGCTGACATTCAATACAGACCGTTTGCCGTATGTGACGATTGTTAATCAGTCCGGACACGCACGCCGGCACGATTACGGATTCGGCCGCGGCCGGTTTATTGATAAAACTGCTTGAAACGTGGTATAAATAGAAAGACGGCAGAGCGTATCTGCTTTTTATTTTTGAGGATGGCGGGCAACTGCGCATCCGGTACATTGAGAGGGTTGGATCATGACAAACAATTTCTGGCGTGAACTGCCGCGCCCGTTTTTCATATTGGCACCGATGGAGGATGTGACGGATGTCGTCTTCCGTCACGTCGTCAGTGAAGCAGCGCGTCCCGACGTCTTCTTCACCGAATTCACGAACACGGAGAGCTACGGCCATCCGGAAGGTATCTACAGTGTCCGCGGCCGGCTGACGTTCACGGAGGACGAACAGCCGATGGTCGCGCATATCTGGGGCGACAAACCGGAGTTTTTCCGCCTGATGAGTATCGGCATGGCGGAGCTCGGCTTCAAAGGCGTCGACCTCAACATGGGCTGTCCTGTGCCGAACGTCGCTGCGAAAGGCAAAGGCAGCGGGCTGATCAATCATCCCGAAACGGCCGCCGCCATAATCGAAGCCGCCAAAGCCGGCGGTCTGCCGGTGAGCGTCAAGACGCGCCTCGGCTATACGGAAGTGGAGGAATGGCGCGAGTGGCTGACGCACGTCCTGAAGCAGGACATCGCCAACCTGTCGATCCACTTGCGCACTCGTAAGGAAATGAGCGCGGTCGACGCCCACTGGGAACTAATCCCGGAGATCAAGAAGCTGCGCGACGAAATCGCTCCGGATACAATGCTGACGATCAACGGCGATATCCCCGATCGGAAGACAGGGATGGAGCTTGCTGAGAAATACGGCATTGACGGCGTTATGATCGGCCGCGGCATCTTCAAGAATCCGTTTGCGTTCGAGACGGAACCGCGAGAGCATACGAGCGAGGAACTGCTCGGCCTCATGCGGCTGCATCTGGATCTGTTCGACAAGTATTCGACGGAGCTGGAGCCGCGTCCATTCAAGCCGCTCCGCCGGTTCTTCAAGATTTACGTCAAAGGCTTCCGCGGCGCAGGTGAGCTGCGCAACCAGCTGATGAGCACAGAGACGACGGATGAAGTAAGAGCACTGCTGGACAGATTCACATTCGAAGAATGAGGGTCCACACAATACGCCGGCTGTCCTTAACGGACGGCCGGCGTATTTTTGTGCAATTTTACAGTTTGTATTTTTATAATTTTTATCTTCACCCTTTTTCAATGTTCTCATACACACCAAGTAGATTACCCACCACAATAGTCGTTAATTTCTATTTTAATAAATAAAGTTGAAAATTATAAATAAATGTTTTAATGACTAACTAATTTATTTTATGGTATAGTATGTTGGTTAAACTAGTCGCGGCAACATAATTCCAAGAAGGGTGTGGAGATAGAATTATGGCAAAAAGTAAGATGCATTATGCGTGGTTGATTCTCGTAGGTCTCTGTCTGATGGTCGGTCTTGGCAAGGGAGCACTGAACAATACTGCAGGTCTGTTCATCAGTCCGGTTTCCAAAGATCTAGGCGTCGGTATCGGTAACTTAACCCTGTATTTGAGTATTTCATCAATCGTGACCTTGTTCTTCCTGCCAATTGGCGGTAAGCTAATGGCCAAGTATAATATCAAAGGATTGCTGGTCGTCGCAATTCTTTTGCAAGCGGGTTCGTTTGCCGCATTCGGTTTAATGAGTTCCATCTGGGGCTGGTACATTCTCGCGATTCCATTGGCAATCGGCGGAGTGTTCATCACCGTCATCGCCGGTCCAGTGCTGATCAACTCATGGTTCAAGAAAAGCAACGGACTGGCGCTCGGTATCATGGGAGCGGCTTCCGGGGCAATCGGGGCGGTAACACAACCCGTTGTCGGTAATCTCATTGCCAGCAAAGGGTGGAGCCAGTCGTACATCTTCGTCGGATTGGCCGTGCTGATCATCGTCATTCCGGTCATCCTTCTGCTGATCAAGAAGTCTCCAAAAGAAAAAGGCTTACTGCCATACGGCGCTTCGGCTGCTGTTGAAAACGGGGAAGCTGCTGAAAACGAAAGCGAAAAAGGGATCTCAATTGCGGTTGCCCGCAAATCCGGCGCCTTCTACTCGCTGGCCCTTTTCTTCTTCCTGATCACTGCAATCGGAAGCTTTTCGATCCACATCCCGACATTCCTTGCGAATAAAGGCTATTCCGTGGAATTCTCTGGTACGGTCATGGGAGTTTACATGATCGGCGTCTTGTTGGGCTCCCTGATCCTCGGAATTCTCAGCGATAAAATCGGCTCTAAGAACACGTCTCTGCTCGCTATGATTTTAGGTGGCGCAGCGGTTCTCATGCTGTTGTTCTTCGCAAATGTTTCAGGGTTCATCATGGTGGCAGCGGTCCTCCTCGGCTTCATGATCGCTTCGATCGGTACGCTGGCTCCGGCATTGACAGCGACCCTGTTCGGCAGCAAAGACTACAGCCAGATCTACTCGCTGGCATCACTCGGATTAGCCGTCGCTTCGATCATCGCGCTTCCGGCTTATGGCTACATCTACGACTTCACAGGCACATATACGATCGTCCTGTGGATCATTGTAGGGATGTTCATCGTCAACATCCTGGCCGTCCTGTTCGCCTTCACGAGCAAGAAGAAACTGGTCGACCAAGGACACTGGAACTGATACCCATCAGCGTCCATTCGGTCCGCATATGTACAACCCGTACGGCAAAAGCTGCCGGGCACCTCGTGTTCCACTTGGTGCCCGGCAGCTTTTTCATTTTCGGGGATGTCAGCTTTTTTTCATGATGTGCTCGCCGTGTTCATCCAATTCCCCGGTGAATGAAAACCCGAGTTGCTCATAGAGCCGGATTGCGTTCATGTTATCCGGATAGACACTCAAATAGATCGGCTGCTGCCCATATTGCTCGAGTACATGGGCGATCAGCAGGACCATGAACCTTTTCCCATAGCCCTGCCCCTGATAGCGGACATCGATCAGCAGACGGTCGATCCACAGACGTCCCGCCAGTCCCTCCTCTTCAAACAATCCGTACATGGCAAAGCCGACGAGCGTTTCTCCCGCGTATAGACCGACCGGCCGGAACTGTTTCCATGTCACGGAGTCCTCCAGACATTGATACGGCGTTTCAATGAAGCCCTTTTGGGAATCCGCCACTTGCAGCTGCAGGATCTCCCGGTAATTACTTGCTGTTACGTCATGAATGGATAGATCCATGACTTTCAACCCTTTCTGCTGCACGGCGCCTTGTTGCTGCGCTTGCGTGCGATCACACTTGTTTAACGGGAAACTATGGCGGAAAGTTTCGGGGTTTGCTGGATTGTCACAATGTTGGGGGTGGACTTGGGGAATGGAGCGTGGGGGATTGAGCGGTTAGCCGGGGGAATTGATCGGTCAGCCGCTGGAATGGATCGGTTAGCCGCCAGTATCGAGCGGTCAGCCGACCCCGGCCAATTCACATAGCCAGGGTTCACCCGCACCCGGACAAGCAAAAACGCCAGCCCTCGATTAAGAGGACTGGCGTTTTATTGTGAAGCGGGCTGGCTTACATCATGCCGCCCATAAGTTGACGCCCTTAATCAGACAAAAGCAGAACGTAATTTCGTATCTATTCGATAGTGTTGAATTATGTTGTTTCGCAGAAAAAGATATTCTGAACTTCACTTGCCTTACAACATTAGTTTTCTTTCTGTTATTTTTCAAAAGATAACGAAGCTCAGCCAATGAAAGAGCAACCCGTCCACTGTTGGATTGGTTGCTTTTTAGATTCACAGGCCAGAGTTGCATCCAGCTGTTAATCTAAATGTTGCACAGCGATGATCAGATCAGCTGGAATCCGTTCGATACAGAATGGATCCTCTAATACGATGAGCCGGTTACGAATGTCGATTTCTTCAATGGTTCCTATGTAGCTGGATATCTTGTCATCACTCCAGATGCTGACTTGTGCAATGCATCGCCGAAGTTTTGCTGACTCTAACTGCAGTTGGATTTCCTCCAGTTCAAAATCCGTAAGTATAGGCTGCGGCACCCTGCCATCCTCTGCATGCCAGTCGCGCAGCATGGCGATATGCTCAGGAAGCATCATTGCCGTCCATTTGATTTTACCGCGATCACGATTATTTTCAAACATCTGATCAGCCCCTTCTACTTACTTTATTCCTACAATGTCGTTCATATTGATTTTCACATCCTCATAACCGACTCGCAGCGACAACTTACCTGTTTGACCATCTGCGCTCGAAATTACTCCGATATACCGCTCCAATCTTTTTCGGATAAAAATCGTGATTTCTATCTCGCTTTTGAACTCTATTGCTTCATCGAGCTTCTCACCAATCTCTTGGTAATCATATTCGGTTAGCTGTGGCCTAGCGCTGGCAGCTTTTTTTGCTTTTGCTGGTTTTGGTATTGCTGTCATTCAAATCATCCTCTCTATTTTTGTCTTTCTAAATAAACTTTTAAAAGCTCCTCGGAGTGATTACGGAGGCGAACATTTAAGTATCTTCTTCTGTATTGTTCATAATCAATAATAAAAAGATATGAAGTAAAGACACCGTCGTTCCCTTCATTTACTAACTTCAGTTTGTGCTGCTTGAAATATAAATGTGTTGAAGTCAAATCACTATGCACAATTTCAGTAGCCCTCGTGATTACAGAAAGATATGGCAAATTGAATTTGACCGGTATCTCTTCAAAGACTTTGGCATCCCTGTCTAAAATCGTGAGCAACATGGGCAGATAAATCATCTTTTCAAATTGATCAATCGCTTCTGTAGTCAGTAAGCTAGTGCCACCCATTAGATGACAGCCCTTTCGTGTGTTACTACAGGGACGAGCGCAAGAACATTGTCGATCAGAAAAGTCCGTCGAGAATCCCGCATGTAGCAATAGGCACGGAACGATGACTCTCCTACCTGCAGCACCCTGACGCGCCGCCTGCTGATCTTGCCGTCGCCCGCTATGTAAACCATATCAAGTAGTTCACCAAACATTATCGCTCTCTCTAACGTTTTACGCACATATGTTCCCCTCCTTAAAATAATTATAGGGAATGTTTGTTCGTATGTAAAGGAATAAAAAAAGCTCTCCCGTCCGCAATGGATGAGAGAGCTTTTTTAGCCTATAGGAAGGCCTGCATACTACTCGCGTGCTGTCGGCAAGGTTGCGACCCTATATCCGAAAGGCTGACCACGATAAGAAGAACCACCCGAAGGTGTCGAGTGCCTGTAACAAGACAAGCAAGGAATCGGGCAGGGATTTGCACCCTGCATGTTGTCTGCACCGTTACTATGTCCCCGCATACAACTACGCCGTCTGGAACTGGGGCCGCGTTTAGTTAGCGTCTACCTTTTCCGCCACCGATTCAACGGCCGGTTTCGACCCTGCCGATACCAGCGGTCTGTTTCTGAAACTAGTCAGATCAGCTAGTTCTTAGTATACCCATATCTGGTTACTTCTTCAACTGGTTAATCTCCGCTTCCAGCTTCTTATATACCCGGTAGTTCATCGCGGCCACTTCCTCACGAGTTGCCGTACGGTGCAAATACGTCCCGTCTGTAATGCCCGCTTCTTTCGCAAGCGCGACTTCGGGAGCCAAGGATGCGGACGGAGCTGCATTCTTCTGTTCCGCCAATGGAATCGCCTCCTTTTTTGGTGGAGTAGGCTTTGCTGCCGGCTTGACCGTACCGCCCACATACGCCGTAATACCCTCTGCCGTCCACTGTGCCAGCTGCTCGACTTTGTTGATGAGGATAGCTTCATCCTCCAAGTTGGAGATGAATGCATACTCGATCAGCACGGCCGGCATGCGTGTTTCCCTGAGGACAGCATAGTTGGCGCGCTTACGGCCGCGATCATGGATACCGATCTTGCTGGCAATCGCCTTGTGGATGGCCGCCTGGAAGCCTGCTGTCTTGGATTGAGTATGAGTATGAATGAATGTCTCAAAGCCGGACGCAGACGACACAGCCGAGTTGTTGTGTAAGCTCACGAAATAGTCGGCGCCCCAGCTATTCGCCACGCGGGCACGCTCAGACAGTGGAATGAATACGTCTGTCGATCGCGACATCTTTACGGTGTGGCCGGCAGCTTCGAGCAATGCTTTCAGACGCAGACCGACTTTCAGGACGTTGTCTTTTTCCTTCGATTTCTTGCCGACAGCTCCCGGGTCGTGAGCACCGTGTCCTGGATCAATGAAAATTTTAGCCATTGTCGACCACATCGCTTTCTTCGTTTTTGTAGTTGTCGTAGCAGTCCTGGCAGAGCTGCTCCCCGTTCCGTTGCTCCAGTACTTCGATCTCTTTGCCGCACACGGCACACTCTGTTTTTGTCATGATCGCTTTTCCTCCTTTTTAGGTGCGTGATATCTCATTGCCTGTTTACTGTCATCCACGCCGGCGGTGGTCGGGTCCACGACGACCCCGAGTATTGCTAGCAGCGCGAAGACCGCATTGACGAATCCGGCCGCTTCCTCCCCGATCAGATCGGCTGCCAGTTCAAGGCCGAACCAGCCGGCGACGATTTGCGTGACCAACAAAAAAGCCGGCACCAGGGCCAGCCAGAAGAACTTATTTTTAATGCGTACTTTCCAGTTGATGTTCATTCGATCTCTCCTCACTTAATGAAATGCGTGACCACATAATAGATTAGTCCACCGGATCCAGCGAGCGTTGCCAGGGCTCCACTCAGTTTCATGGCAAACGTCGCCCAAGCATTCAATTTGGCCATCTGCAGTTCGTGGGCCTGCTCGGCAGACAGCGATTGATAGTTCATAGACGATTTCGCGAGCTCGTACATTTTGTCCGCCTGCGCCCTGACAATCTCCTGTGTCTCCCGGCTAGTGGTCAGTACTGTGTTCTGCAGCTTAATATTTTGGGTCTCCATCTGAAGAAGCTTTTCCTCATGCTGCCGGTCTGCCTCTTTGAGTGCCAGTGTCAACTCTTCCAGGCTGCCGATACGATTGTCGTGATCAACGATGGACTCACCCTGCTTTTTGAGCATTTCATACATGCTGTCTCCCACCTCGATTTCTTTCATATCTCACCCCACGACCCCTTTTCTCTATTTTTCTGCATAGAAAAAACGTCCCGCAGGACGCTTGTTGATACCACTATTTGACGTATAGAATAACCTGGTTGCCATTTCTGATCACAGTATCAGAGCTAATCCTGAATAGACGTTCCTTTCCGCCGTCAATCAGACAGACATCTCCAAGTTCCTGTCTGGCATAAAAGAGTTCATTAACAATGTCCGTTCCTGAAAATGTGATAGTTAGCTGATTCTTATCTAGTTCGTAACTACCTCGAATCGGACAGAAGATCCTGTCTACGATCGTGGTATAACGAAAACCTTGAAATGCAGGCAATCAATATCCCTCCCTTCATCTTCCAATATTCGACAAAGGAGAAGGGAGTCCTTCTTTTACGTAAGACGCATTATGGTCCGAATGCTTAATTACGAGTGCTATTCATAATTTCCTTTTTGTCATCAGCTGAGATATAGCCAAGTTCGACCGCCTTGTCCAAATGAGACTCTTGAGCGATTCCGTTCACCCAGTTACGCAGGAATAAGTTGTATTTCGCGTCCTTCATCTCAGACTCCTCCCAACATAAGATCCATAAGAATTTCATCTTGCTGCAACTGCGATACTTTTAGCCCGTCAATCTCCGCTTTGTATTGTTCCTCCTGTGACATCGGGACTTCTTCATATGTGTAGAAGAGGGAGTTGTCCTCAGGATTCACGTTCAGGATAGACGCAAATCCTTCGCGTTGCTCGGGTTCAGGAATTGACTCGACGAGAATACCCTCTTTCTTTAATTCCTCTTCGGATTTGCCGAGACCTTCCTTTTCGTCAAACGGCATGAAGTGTGTGAATGCGACTTTTCCATTTATGTGTTTGAGATAGATCATTGTGTTGCCTCCTTGTTAGATGATTTTCAAAGTGAAAAAGTAGCCATACTTATCGACTTCTCTCGCGTGAACTGCGGAAATCATATTTCCTTTCACAGTCGTATTGACGATACGATTATTTATTTCGGGATGGTAACTTAATTCTCTGCCAGCTACGTCATAGATTTTTAATCCGGGGAAGGCATGGCTGAAGAACAATACTTTGTTGCCAACCACGGCTGAAACGCCATGAAAGAAATTCGCAAGAGCTAAGAATTTCGCGACAGGAAATGTTTCCAACACTTCGACAGTCCCTGTTGCAGCATTGATTTTTTCAAAAGTCGCCGAGCTGGTCGTCCGCCTTAATGCAAAAATATACTGAGGAGTTGAGGTGGTTGTTAAAAAGGCGCCTAACGCATTTATTCTTAGAATTTCAGTTCCTTCTGGGAACTTTCTTTTTACAATTGCACCGCCGCCATTATAAAAATCGTAAAAAAATGTGTTGTCTGATTCCAATCCGGATAAGACGTCCTCCATATTTCTCGTTGGCGTACCTGGCAAAACTGCTAACGAACTGTTGTATTTCTGGGTATATCTCCTGACGGTAGAGCCACTGCGGAATGTAGAAATCGTAATTCCCCCGTCATAGTCAAAAGACAATCCAGTGATTTCATCGCCAACAAAAACGGACGAAATAGTGGAAAAATCATCGAGTCTTATTTTAGTCATTCGTCCGGCGTCGGTATTTATGAGAAAATCATCTCGGAAATACTTCTCCCCTTTTAACGTGAGGGTAGCAATCAAATTGAAGTCTCGGTCATACTTCTTTACGTATCCACTCGAAACGCCACTGTATTCGTCTACATAAAAGTACTTCTCAGTGGCATAGCAATTCCTCAGTTCTAGGAGGTTATTCCCTCCCACTACTAGGAAAGGGTTCCTCTTTCCCACTCCTATTCCATGTTCTCGAATATCAATCATCCTTACACCTCGCTTGTCAATATGCCATCATCGTTGTAACTCAGTGTATAGATGGATGGGGTCCCCACTACAGTTACACCATCGGCTGCATATTGAGTAATGGTTCGGGTCGTGTACTGAGGGCTTTCACCGCCACTTAAAACGGATTTACGGACTAATGTGTTATCGGATTTCCTTCGATGCTCAACGGTTGTGAAAATATAATTTTCATCAATGTTGGATTTGATTGTTTTGACAGGTATGTTGTGCAGCGCTTCATCCGCCGAATGCGTCGCAAGCGCATTGTCCAGCTGCTTCACCGTTTTCGTGTTTCCGGGGCCGGCCAGGGCGTTGACTTTCTCCTGGGCGCCGGCAGGAGTCTCCTTGCCGTTCCAGTTCGTTTTCTCGGCATCAGTCACAAACCGGTGCGTCGCATCCTCGGTAATCATGGTGGCCGGATGAGTGGCAGGGTGCTGATAGTTTGTAGCGCCTGCTTGGATGCCGGCCAGCTTGGCCTTTTCGGCCGTCGTAAAATCTGCCGAAGACAACCCTTTGCCGGGTTCTTTATCGACCTTGCCGGCGAGCGCTGATGCTTCCACAGCCTTTTCCTGCAATTCCTTGAGAGCCAGATATGCGGTATTTTGGAGATAGTTGAAATATGCGTCCGGAGGCTTGATGCCCGCTTTCCATCCTTCGTTTTTCAAAATCTCAGGAGGCTCAACGCCAGGGGCGAGCCACACGGGTAACTTTTGAGTAAATGCCATTCCCATCTTCCTTTCTTAGATCGGTAGTTCCTGATTTCCGCTAGGTGCGTAGGCAGCGCCGAGGTAGCCGCCGATGGTCCCCTCGACATTGCCGAACCCTTTTTCGCTGTCCGCCTCCATGGCGATGCTGCCAAACTCGAAAGTCCCCTCCAGGTTTGCAGAAGCAACCCGGACGTCCCCTGGAGCTACTCGCTCGATAAGTGCGATCAACTGGCTCTGTGTAAGACCAGCATTGTTCATGACAGCCAACGGCAGCTTTTCGACAACGAGGGCGAGTGGTTCCGTACCGCCGAGGGCTCGATCGCTGGTGAGTCGCATATCGGACGGACGACAGTTCAACGTCTTAGCCATAGCATCGATGATGGCATTGTAGGTGCCGTCCGACTTGGCGCGGATCCTCTTAGATTTGATCATCATTCGGTACTGAGCATCCGTAGCCAACCCACGGGGCTGCTCAATGTCGGCCCCCAACTCGTTCAGCTCCTTACCCTCCGCCTTGTCAACATCCACCCACTCCTCCATCTTTCGAAGTGTCTGCAGCACCTCATCATGCTGCAGAGCAAAGACCGCAAACAGCTTGCCGATGTTCGACTGAGGTTTCTGGGACAAGGCGCTGGTCAACATGGAGAGCATGTCTTTAAGCATTCACAATCACCTCGATATGGTCGGGTCCTGTGACTGCCACCTCGTTTTGCAGAATAGAAATGTTTACAACTCCCACCGCGGTCGGCAGTTTCCCTATGGAAATCTTGACATCCTCGATTCCTTGAACTTGATACGCAGCACCATAGAGACGGGACAGAATCACATCCCCACCCATGGACAACCCAGCTTGCTCTACCTTTTCAGAGTCAACACCACCGATTACTGCAATCATCTTGTCTTGCACCTGACGAGCACCGTCTTCCTGGAATGCCGAGTTCGTGACCAGATTCACTTTCAAGTAGATTTCCACTACCTGCGCATAATCGAATCGAACAACGTGTGTATTTCCGGAGAGATCATCGATCGGCACGGCGGAGGCACCAACTGTCTCTGTTGTCGCCCCCATGCTGTTGAAGATGGAATCCGCGATGTCAACGGCTGTTCCGCCGAGGACAAACGCGTGCAACGATTTCGGCGGATTCCCGGAGGAGTCCACTTCTAACGTCCGGTTGAATACCACATTGGCAGAACGGACACCAGGGGTGTTCTGCAAAGCTGTTTCTACTGCGGTTGCGGTGGCTTTACCGTTTGATTCGTTTGCTTTTAAGAGGCGCCTCTTATAAGAGAGATCACTCTCCAGATCTGCGCCGCCTACAGAGGGCAGTGGATTGGTCACCGAAGTAACTTTCTCACTCGGCTCAATCTGAGTGGTGATGGTATTCGCCAAGACATTCGTAAAGTCCCCCACATCAGCCGAGACGGCTTCGCCTGTCCCCTTGCCAAAAAAGTCGAGCGCGACAGGCGTGAGCAAGACAAAATGCACGTCCCCTTCTGTCGTGAATTCTTCACCGACGTCCAGCAGATGACCTGGCTCTCCAGTGAACGACAGCTCAACATATGAAGGCAGCGCTGGATTCCGCGGAAGTCCTTTATCGCCGCCGTGGTAATCCAGCGAGACTCCGTCAGCTTTCCGGATAAACCGGCTATTGTATACCTTTTCAATGGTCTCCCAAATGCGCGCATAGAAAAAAGCCTGAACGCGGCTGATGATGCCGAGAGGCGTGTAGGAGGCCAGATTAACGTCCTGACCAAACAGTTCCCGGTATTTCTCGTGCGACTCGGCCAGCAAGTCAGCGTAGCCTTTCTTCTTAAAACCGTAGCGATCAAGCCCCATAGCGCCCTCCTCCTGTCAGATCTATCGAACTGCCATCTGCTAGCAACACCCGAAGTCCGATCGTCTCTACACGCCCATGCTGGCTCATAGTAATGTCCTCGGCACCTTCGATGATATTCTGGTCGGTCATGACCTGAAGCGCGCCTAGAACCGAGTCAGTCATCTCCTCTTCAGACACCCTCTTCTCCTGAAGAAAGGACGTGTCGAGTCCGATGAACTCATCCAACGGAAACTCACCTTTTTGAATTGCGAGATTCATCATGACGCTTTGAGCGACTTCCTGATCACCGTCTACCATCGCCAGTTCACCATTCTCGTTAAGGACCAAGTCCCCGTTCTCCACTTTCAATGTCTTCATCCATCCCACACTCCTACTACTACAGCGTCATTGGAACTCATCAGATCATGGGAATCCGGATCGATGAAACTTGTTCCATTCAAGCCGGCCAGGGATCGCTGTGCCGGAATATAAAAAACAGCCGCTCCGACCTTGCAATCCGCCTGGCAGTGTTTCAGCACGGGCGCATCAAAAATCGGGGACTGCTCGTAAATATTCTCTTCGTCGGCCGTCAGGAAAAGCGGCTGAATGGTAGCGCGTTTGGTCCCCGGATTGTAGGAAATCACTTTTCCAGGTGCCAGGGTAGCCACGCTCAATAAAATCTCCCGCTGATACTCAGCAAAGAACTTAGTTGCTTCGCTCATCAGATCACCTCGAAATTCGTTTCAAAGTTGCTGCCGTCGCAGCTGTGCTTGCCTTTGCGGGCGCGGTACTTCCCTTTGGCTGTCTTGCTCTCCAATGTGATGATGGAAGCCGTACCGATCCGATGCTGGAGCAGGCAGCGCACCTGGTAACCTTTGACGTCCTCGTCCTCATACTCGGCAGGAGGCTCTAACAAACCGGTCTCTTCTTTCAAAGTGAACCGTTCATCATTCCCGACCTCAATTGACCGGATCACGAGCTTTCCTTTACGCCAATACATGGAGGCGCCGCAGTCCTTGACCACCGTCGCCAGCTTGCTTTCAATTTTGCCAGTCACCTTGAAGCCTGTTTTGTACACTTTGTTCTTAGGAAGATTGATTTCAGCTGGCTTAGCACCAAGGATGGCTGTCAGGCGCTTGATAATTGTCATCCCAGTAGTGCCCGCAGCGAAGGTGATGTTCATGGTCTGCTTGCGCGTCTTCGTCACATTCACCGTTTTGGTGGTCACCGTCCGCGTGTATTTTCTGCCGTTTTTCCCGACGGTCGTCGTCTTCACAGGCTTCGCCAACTTGACACGCTTTTTCACTACGTATTTCTTGGCCGCATCGGCAACGGCAGGGGTCACCTGGACTCCGCTGTAGTCCGTGCCTTCCTTCATGGTAATGGTCGTAATCTTCTCCGGACCCTCATAACGAGAAATGACCGATGTGATTTTCGCTTCCACGAGTACACCGCTGTCGCTGCGGTAACCGGCGACAAGGACCACGTTCTGGCCCTTCTTCATTCGATTGATAGTCGTCGCCGTCAAATTATAGATTTGGATTGTCGATACATTCGGCACACTGTCATCATCAAACGGCACTTCGAAGTGTATTTCCAGTTCGTCGCCGTCAAACTTCAGATGCCCTTTTCCAGTGTCGATTGTGACCCTAACAACACGACCAAACAGCTCCTTACTCGTCGCCATCAGGATCACCTGCCGGCAGATCGTCAATCGTCAGAAAGACGGTCTTGTAGAAGTTTTCTTTCGTCACAGCCAACGCCTTCCCTGATTCGTCAAAAGGAACAATGGACGGCGCAGGGAGCCGCTCGTCAATCAGAGAAGAGAACAACGGCTCGTTGAGGACAATTTTCTCACCCAAGACAATTGGTTCGCCTTCGATGTCCCACAGGTCGACTGTGTAGTAATCGAACGTCTGGTTGTAGTTCAGCCCCATCGTGAACTCATCCTCCGCTAAAGAGATGTCGAAGATGACCGGGATCTCTTCTGGATCCAATTCGATATAGCTCCGTTGCACCGTCATTCCTCCTTACTTGATTTTCATTTTTACGCCAATCGGTATTTTTCGCGCCGGCCATGGGTTCTGTTTCATCAGAGTTGCGAGAGGCACACCGTATTTCCTTGCCAATGCCCAGTACGTGTCCCCGGCCTTTACCGTGTGATATTTTGAAGACGGTTTTTTATTCACGACCGGTTTCTTCCCGCTGACAGTCTGATTGCTGGATTTTTCGACATAGGGCGTTTTGGCGATCCGCACCTGTTGAAGATCGATGCTCACCGAGAACCCATTGGCGATGTTTGCATCGTAGTTCCCGTTCAGGTTGGTGATGAGTACGTCAGATGCGCTGATGCGGCCGACGTACTTCACCAACTGTCCCTTGTTCTGCTTCACTTCCAAAGCGTTGCGGATGGTTTCCGCGGCTTGCGGTGTCTTCCCGAGGATCCGACCGCTAACACTGAAAGTCTTCGGCTGCCGCTGAACGGAATCTGTGATCGGCAGACCCTTCTCCACTGGATAAGCTGTCGTGTAGACAGAATTGGTGAAGGACTCTTGCATATTGTCAATCTTGTGCCCATCTAATTTTGCCATCAGTACTCCACCCCGCTTGCCATGAGACCGCGCCATTCTCTGAATGCCTCTTCAAGAGCCTCATTCACAGCACGCTTGATTACGTTTTGACTGGTCTCTCCTTCGTTAGCTTGCACATTAACATTAACGACCGGACTGAAGTTGTAAACATTTTGCCCTTTGCCTTGCAGCAGTTCATTCGTCTTCCGGTTGTTGTGTACACGAGAGCCGAACGGCAGATCCACGATTTCCGGACCATCTTCTCCGACAACCACCTTATCCAGATTGTTGTCCTTAAAGCCGCCTTTCGCGTAGCCGACATATCCTTTGCCGCCTGCCATATTTCGCAAGCCCGGCACGTTACCGATGCCGCCGTACCGGCTATTCATGTACCGGATGGCCGCCACGGCATTATGAATCGGATTATAGATGTCCCCCATGCCCGGCATTTTGTGCTGATTGAACGTTGGATCAATCGTCTGGAACAAACCTTTGGATGGAATCCCACGTTTTGCGTTGATGTCCCAGAGGTTGATCGCCCGGGGGTTGAATCCGGACTCCTTCTTCGCAATCGTCATCAGCCCGCCGAGGAACGCTGGATTGGTTCCCGTAATCGCCATGGCCGCCTGGATCCATGCTCGAGCAGAATCAGCACCGCCGCCTGTGAATGATCCGGGATCGACTAACCCGCCGAAGCCAGCCATGTCGGCAAACTTTTCTTTGAAATAATTGGCCGCGCCATCTCGCATATGAGTGAGAATTCCCGTGCCCAGTCCACCGACGTCGTTACCGGAGAACGGAATGAACTTGCCGAACAGCTTTTTCGCCGACTCGACGGGATGCATCATCCATTCCACGGCGTCCGATGCAAAGTCGCCGATTGCCGAACCGGCCTTTTTGACACCGGAAACTGCAGAACTTGCGAAATCAGCGATGGACGAATTGCCTTTTGCATACCCTGGCAGAGTCAGCCCGGCACCGATACCGCCGTTAAGAACAGACATGGTATCCCGATGATTCAGAATGCGTGTCCCCGCATCAAGATTTGCCACTTCCGGACCGTTGGCACCCAACAGCTGCGCCGACCCGCCGAACGGCTTGTACGCAAGCTCAACGCCCTCCTCGCCCACCAGTGAATGACCGCCGGCGAAACTGGATGTTCCTCTGGCATTGGCAGCGATGGCCGTTCCTTTAGAGCCTGTAGAGGCGCCGGAGCCGTAAGCGGCACTCGGCGAACTTGTATAGCCGGCAGGATTCCACTCGGGAATCTTCGGAATGTTGAAGAAGTCGAGGACCTTGTTGATGCCGCCGGTAACACTATTGACCACACGGGCCAGATCCACCTTGAACAGCTGCCACTTAGACAACGCTTGACCAGTTTCCCAATCCACTTGATCAAGGTGGCCTTGCGCCTGCAACTTCGCCTGCTTCACAACATTTTGATGCATATCCTCCGCCTGCGTTACTGCTCCATCTCGCTGCGCTTTCGCCTTAGCGATAATGTCATCGTGCTGTTTCTTGGTAATCGTTCCGTTCTCATAATACTCAGCGTCTGCAGCTGCGACGACATCTTTATATTTCTTGTTTGCTTCTTTAACGGCGCCGTCCCTTGCCTTGACTGACTGCTTTACTACATCTGCAGCTTGTTTAGCACTGATACTGCTCGATTCGTGCTGCAAGGTAGTCAGGATGGTTCTCTGCTCTTTCGCTGACTTGGACAACGTCTTAACAGCAGTCTTGTTCTGTTGTTCCTGCAGTTGCAGAATTTCGTTTTTGTACTTACTCTGAACCCGTTTGCGATCGGTAGCAGCCTTCTCCTCCAAAGCAGTGATCTTCTTCTGCTCATCCAAAGTTAGAGATCTGCCTTTCTTGGCCGCCTCCGCTTTAATTTTTGCAATCTCGTCTTCAGATCGCTTCGTGATCTTCGCGGATTCATTGTACATTTTTTCATTCAGCTTCTGGATGGAAGCATTGGTGTCCTGGATCGTCTTTTTCTGCTTGGCCAAACGGGCACTCTGCTCTTTCTCGATCTTGCTGAATTCTTTCTTTCCGAGAAATCCAGATTCAACGAGAGAGTTGAGGTTAGCGGCAGAGGACTTTGCACTTTTTTCAAGCTTATCTTCCAAAACCTTTGCCGAACTACTGAAGTTTTTAGCAATGCTATCAGAGGCCTTCTTGCTCAGTACATCACCCGAATTGGCAAGATACTGAAGTTCCACCGTCGCCTTGTCGGTGAACTTCTTATAGCTGGCATATGCTTTAGCAGTGGATTTAGAGACAGACTCGTCAAATGTCACCTTGTCATTTAACGGACCCTTAGCTTTGAATGTAGTCCCAGGAGATATGCTTGCAGGACCCGGGCCGTCAACGCCGGCAGGAGATGTGTTCATTACCGATTTCACTGCAATCGGATTCTTTTCAGTCCAGTTTTTCGCTTTTTTGCTGATTTTTGGCCATTGTTCCTGCAGATAATCACCGAAATCACTGCCGAACTTAACTCCAGCTACTGATCCGGCAATTCCTCCGACTGCGCTGCCGATCGCTGTACCTATTCCAGGAGCGATCAGAGTCCCAATAGCCGCACCAACTTTGGCCCCTCCGAAACCAGCTGCCAGTGATCCAGCAAAACCGCCGACATCCTGTCCCGCTGTCTCTTGTGACATGCCGATAAGAGAGGAAGCCGCAATCGCAGTACCGATAATCGGTAATGCCTTCCCGCCGCCTTTTGCAATCGGCGCAGCTGCTTTCGCGGCAGTGCCCTTGCTTGCGGCGACGACAGGTCCTGGTACAGGCTTGGCACCTTTAATGGTTCCGCCTACAGGAGTCCTCGATAAGACCATTGCGCGGTTCAGGCGTTCGACCTGACCGGCGGTAACAGTTGCCTGGGCGCCAGTCATCTGCATCTGTGTCCGATAGGACGCAAAGAAAGCATTTGCTCCAGACATCACTGTGCTGATAGAACGGACAGCGCCGACCACCTTGAACAAGGCAACAGTCGCCGGCAACACTCCGCCGGCGACTACAGTACCCCATACAACCATGGAACGCGCAGACGGACTTAGATCGTTGAATCTATCCCCTAATCCAGACAGGATCTCAGTAGCTCCCT
The DNA here is from genome assembly GCF_023707985.1 of Sporosarcina sp. NCCP-2716. Taxonomy (GTDB): domain Bacteria; phylum Bacillota; class Bacilli; order Bacillales_A; family Planococcaceae; genus Sporosarcina. The sequence continues at coordinate 40,103 of NZ_BRCF01000010.1, read as the reverse complement.
GTACTGTTGGAGTCAGAACATCCGATACGTTGATTGAAATACTTTCAATCGTACCTTCCAATTCTTCTAACGCACCGTAATAGTTGTCAGTCATTGTCTCGGCAGCTTTTGCAGACGCTCCGTCGGATTCCTGAAGGGACTTCGTGAATTTCTCCATTGTACCTGGCGCGGAATCGATAATCGATACCATACCGGTGGCCGCTTCTGTCCCGAAGATAGTCGCCATGGCCGCCAGTTTCTGTGCGTTCCCCATGCCTTCTGTAGCGCCCCGAAGTTCATTGATGATGGTAGTGAAAGGACGCATATTCCCTTTTGCATCAGCTATCTCTACGCCTAATTTCTCCATTGCCTTGGACGCTTTTTCAGGTGAGTCTACCAAGCGGATGAGAGAAGCACGCAACGAGGTACCAGCTTGCTCTCCTGCAAGACCGGCATTCGTCATGATCATGGTAGCTGCAGACAATTCCTCTAGCTGAATGCCGAGGGTGTTCGCCGGTGTCGCAGCATACTTGAATGCATAACCCATGTCCAGAATATCGGCTTTGGATCCGTTAGCTGCTTCAGCTAAAACGTCCGCAACGTGAGCAGAAGCGCTCGCTTCTAGCTGAAAACCGTTCAACGCTGCCGTCATTACCCCGACAGTCATTGCCATGTCTTCACCTGCTGCAGTCGAGGCACTAATAGCACCCGGAATGGCCGCCATCGTCTCTTTCGCGGACATACCCGACTTGGCAAGTTCCAACTGTGCGTCAGAAACTTCTTTAGCAGACTTGGTCGTATCTGCGCCGACCTGGATCGCCTGCTCGCGCATCGCCTTAAAGTCGGCATTTGTCGCGCCGGCTACCGCTTTGACGGCACTCATGCCCTGGTCAAATTCCTTGCCCGTTATTATTGCCTGCTTACCAAGATCATACATTCCACGAGTAACGGCAGCAGCGCCGATACCCGCGAACGTATCTCTCAATAACGTGCCTTTATGAGACAGTTTTTCAAGCGCCGAAGCAGTGCGTTCGCTCTCTTCAGATTGATCTTTGAGAGCATCAGCATTCTTTTTGCCTTCGATGGCCGTCTGCTTCATCGACTTGCCAGTGTTCTCCGTGGACTTGTCGACGCGCTTGTTGGATTGGTCCAGCTGCTCAGCGGCATCTGACGTCTTCTTCAATGTTTTTCCGGTATCTTCTACTGCACGATCGGTTTTCTTCGCGGAATGTTCAAGGGCTTCGGCAGATTTGGCAGTGCTGCGTAACCGCTCATCGACCGCGTCTAATTCCTTTGCTTCGACGTCGACCTTCACTTTCATAGTGGTCTGCCGCAACGACTTAGCCATCTGCCATACCCCCTTGCTTGAGCAGTTTTATCTTGAAGTTGGCCGCCATGATTGCCATCTCTAGCTGATCACGTGTCATGCTCTCTACTTCCTGGTAGGTGGCAATTCCGGTGACTACAGGCAGCCAGTAGGCCAATTCTTCCTCGAACTGCATCTCGTATGATTGTGGATCCCGAGGATTAGAGCAATCCCCCAAGAAATCGGTCTGCCGCAGCCATTACCTCGCGATAGCCATCGTGTTCATCGAAATATTCAAAGCTGACTTTAGGAGAGACAATGACGTGCTCCATCAGTTGCTCGTGATAACGAGTGTCCGAGAACACCCCGCCGAGCCCTTTCGAGTTATCCAGAATCTCCTGCGTCTTCCGGGTGCCGGGAAACTGGAATGTGTAATCCACACCTGAGTTCGAATACGTTTCCTGCTTACCGAATTTTTGAGCCGATGCTGTCGTTTCTGTTGTCTTTTCTGACATGAGTGATTCCTCCTGTATTGTTTGTATTTTCGTGCAGAGAAAAAAGAGCGGGGAAACCCGCCCTTTTAGTAATTCAGTACGCTGAAATCGCCGACTTTGATCGTATAGGCACGACCCTCGACACCCTCCGAGAACGAAGCATCTGCAATTTTTGTGACGAATGCTTCTGTGCCGCCGCGGCGTTCCTTGTTGATCGGATCATCCACCCAAATCGGGAAGAACAATTTCTTGTTCGCCAATTCGTTCAGAACTCGGATGAACGGGGATGTCTGGTTGAGCGTCAGCGTAACCGTGCCGAGCTTGCTGTTATTGAGCGCCCATGACGCTTCTCCCTGCGCATTGGACTCGACCGTCACCCGGTCGCCGTCTGTATTAGCCGTGACAAAGGTACCTTTCTTGAACCCTGTCACGATCATATTGTTGAGCGTCGTCGTGATGAGGGACGCATCATATACTCCTGGTGCTGTAGCCATCTGTTTTCCTCCTTGTTAGTCAAGATGCCTGGCGTGTCGAAGCGTTACGCTCCTGAGACGACTGACCCCCGGACGTTGATTTTGTGGATTGCGCCTTGAGCTCTGTAGTCAAAGGACAAGCCGCTGTAGACCCGCTTGCCTTGCTCGTCAACCGTGCCCTCGTCATATGGCTGCGTGTAGACATTGAACGCATATTGGTCCTCGTCATTCGTCTCAATGATGCCTTGCTTACCGGCAGTTGAGAGGACGCTGGTTGCAATCGCACCAACCATGGACACACCATTTGTGTTGGAAGGTACTTTGTCATTATCAGCAAGCATGGTCTGCAGGTCCGTTTCCATATTCGCTTTGATCCAGTCGCGGCCATGGTAGAAGTCGATGTACTCTCCAGTCGCCACGATGCCTTCGGACGTTTGTGGAATACCCGCTTTCGTCACATAGGCATTGGCGCCCGCTGTATGGACCGTATCCAAGTCATCCGGACTAATCTCGATAGGCGTCACGGCCTTCAGATTGCGACGGAACTTCCATGTGATCGATCCGACTTCCAGATTGGCCGCATCGCCGATGACAGCGCCATCTAGACGCTCCTCTTCGTTCGTATGGAAGTAGACCAGCGTGTGCGGATTTCCTTTGAACGCTTGAATTTCCGCCTTATCCGAAACCTGCACAACCGCGAACTTGAAATCATGCAACTCGACTTTATTGGAAAGGACCAACCGGTCTGCCGCTGTCGATTCAGCCAGAAGGGCGAAATGCCATGACTTGTCATAGTATTTCTCGAGTACATCTCCTAGCGCCTGTCCAGGCGCTGGCGTAGTTCCCACATAAGTCGCGACACAGATCACTTCCGGTTTGTTCTTCTGTGCCAGGATGGTTTGTGCCAGCTTATAGGTAGGTGTGCCGCTATTAAAGTCAGCGACCAGTGTCTCCAAGCCTTTGTATTCCGTGTACTTTACTGCGTCGCCTGCTACTAAAATAAGCGGGCGCCCAAGACCGGCTACGGACGCCGGATGCAGGATGTCAATTACTACACTCACGTCTTTCAGTGCCATCTAAATTCCTCCATTTGTTCGTATTTGAGTGATCGGATCAACTTCATCCAAGAATGGATCGAGCACTCGCATGGAGACATCAAATCCCGCCATGCGCTCATACTCGATCGAGATGAAATTGTCCCGTCGGTCGAATCCCATGATGTCGACAATGACCACGCCTTTTGCGACGAAGACAGAACGGCCGGCAGTCGATTTGAAATAGGACTCACATTTTTTCGCCAAATTTAAAACGCTCAGTGAGCTTTCATCGTGCCAGGTAAGGGACACGGTGAGCTCAAACGGAGCGTTTTCATCGTCACGCTGTATGGTGATTTTCGGACTTGTGATCGTGAACGTAGCGAATGGATAAGCAGGTTGCTCGCCGGTTCCGTTGGCTTCGATACACGGGTAACCGGTCGCCGTCCGGACAGCTTGGATCAGTGAACTGGTGATGACACGATAGTCAAAGTAGTTAGCCAAAAGCACTCACCCACTTCAATTCGTAGACGCTGAAATCTGCGTGCTCTTCGTAACCGGTTTTGTTCTCCACCGAGTATTTCAGACCCGCATGCTCGATGATTGCTTTCGTCGGGAGAACGAGGTCCGTTATGAGCTGGCGATGGGTCTGGGTAAGCCGACCGCCGGACTGATAGATCTGATTGGCCGAATACGGCAGAACAACTGCCCTGGCTTCCGTGCGGCTCGTAGTAGCGGGAGTCCCCTTAATGGGCTCCCCGGTTTCGTCGTCGTAGCCGCCGTTCGTTCCGGGCAGGCTCGTCAGAATAGCGATATCCGACTCGTAGTCCTGCAGCATATCCTGAAACTGAAACATCATCGCCTGCTCACCACCTTCCAAGTCACTCGCCGCCGCAGCTGACCGGTGTCGATAAGCGGATTGCTCGAGCCTTTATTCTGCACGGTCAGTGCCGCGTTCTTCGGACTCCGCATATCCGTCATCTTGTCCTGGATGTCTTCAGCGATTCGGGAGCCGAGACGGTCGAACACCATTTTTGCTGTCAGCTCCAGATCACACAACTTCTCGATAAGTTGCTCCAAGTAGTCCATCCACTCATCATGCTTTTCATCGAATGTCGAGCGGATGAACGAGCGTTCCGGGATGTTGACGCTCTCTTTCAGAACGAAGTACATCTCCATTTCGCCCTTCGTCCCCGTCTTCACGCCAAGACCATACACACGGGACTTGCCGCCCTTCTTCGTGAACATCGGCTGCAACTCATCTCCGAAGTCATGAGGACTCTTCCCGACCGCTTTCCGATGCACCGGAATGGCGAGATTCTTGCCGTTTTTCGGCTTGATCGTCATCCCAAATTCGTGCACGTTGGCGATCATAGCATAGAAGGAATCATCCGAGCCAAAGATGCCGATTTCCAGCGAGTGTTGGTCCATTTCCCCCAGTCGCGCGAGCAAGTCATCCAACATACTTCTGTCGTCTTGGATCTCCATCAGAGCACCGTCAAATGCAGCTTCTTCGGCGAATACAGTTTGAGAAGACGCAGATATTCTTGTCCGTATGAAGTGCCATCCAGCCCCTTGCTCCGGTCGATGGAATCGGACGTGTAGCTCCTCTTGAGAGGGCCCACGGTCTCTGATTGAGCCTGACGTATGTTAAGCGAGCCGTAATGGGCGGCCAGGTACCGCGCCAGGCGCTCCTTGAATTCCTCTTTCACCGGCAGCGCGACCACCTCTGCCGATGCGTCTTCGATCAACACGGACACCTGATCATCGGTGAGAGCATTCAGATGTTTGGCAATCGCCTTCACGCGCTCGGCAGTTGTCAGTGGTTCAATCATCCAGGTCACTCCCCTTCTTGCTGCAGCTCCGAAATTTGCTCATCAATCGCTTTCAGGACGGTCGTGCGCTTTTCATGCAGCTTCATCTGCTCGAGCACTTCCATGTCGAACGTGTCTTTCGCCAAGTCGATCGCATCCGCTGCAGACAGGCTGCCGAAGGTTTCCTTTGCTTCGACTTCCCCCTTCTTGATCAGCGCACTGGCGAGCGGGTGGGCGCGGTATGCCTCCCACTGCTCCTCAGTGATTTCATTGGCGCCGGGAATCAGCGTGACGCCGGCAGCATGACGGACGAAATTTCCCTTGTTTTGTACGATCATCAGATGCCATCTCCTCTCACGATTGCCATTGGATAACGAACGACCGCGCCGGCGATGCGCTCCTCAAAAGGCACTTTGTAGTTCGGGAACTTGTACTCTTCCGGATGACGCTGGATGTCCATCGGAATGACGATTTCCAGGACAGCTGGATTGTTGTCCATCACCAGGAAACAATCAGATTCCGCGTCGCCCTGCTTTTCCAAATCAGACGTCGCCACGATGTTCGTGAACCAGTTCTGGTTGCGGATGTATTCCAGGATGGTCTTGTCAGTATTTGCGTTGTATTCCGCCTCAAGAGCTTCCATGCCTGCTGGTGTCAGAACGAGCGTATTCGCCTGATGGCCTGGCAGCCGGTTGACGAGGGAGCGGGCTTTCCGCAGATCTGCTACGATCTCGCGTCCTGTCTTGTCTGCCCATTTTGTTGAAGCACCCGTACCGGTCGGCACCGCCAGCACCTGAATACCAGTAGCATTCACGACGCCGGGGATGTTGTACGCCTTGTCGCCGTGCCAGATGATGCGGTTTTCTTTCTCCGCGATCGCCCGGCGAGCAATGATCGCTTTCGCGCTATCGATCGGAGTTCCGGCCATCTGTCCCTGACGCAATTCCTGGACGCTGTATCGGATGGCAGCGGCGATCGAGTAGATGTTGACCGTCTGCCGCTTTTTGTCCGCGTCAACGAGTGGAATATCGTCTGCACCGGCAGCAAGAATTTTTGCCGATCCGCTGCGGGTCATGACGTCATAGCCATACGTTTCTGCGCCGGCCGGCACGTTGCTGTTCACGTTAAAAAGCGTTCGCCCGATGAGCTCTTCCTTGTTCGGCTCATAGACAACGCTGTCGATTGCTTCAAGATCTTGTGGTCTGATAATCATGTGTGTCACTCCTCCATTTTGTGTCTGCCTTATGGCAAGTTGATTTGCAGTTGAGCCAGTCCGCCAAGTTTCGCTTTCGTCTTAAAGACGGCAGTCGGGAACTTGATCGTATTCACCGTCGCCGTGTCGGCTGCATAAAAGCGGCCGTCCTCCGGGTTGACATTCGCTTCCTCGCCAGCGATGACGTCCTCGCCAACCCGGACCCAAATAGTCCCTTTGCGGACTACGGCAACAGGGTTAAATTGCTTGTAGTGCTGATCGTCCTCGTTGTTGATCCAGTCGTGGACCTCACTAGCCAGGGCGATGCCGACCGGCTTGCCTCCCGTTTTGACAGTAGAGACTGATTCTCCGTCGGCAGTCAGCTGCAAGGCTGCGCCAAACGGAATCTTTTCGCTGGCAGGCTTCGTGTCCGCCTGGTAGTCCTGGTAGTTTGCAATCTTCCCGGCGTGCGACGCTTCCGGCATGTACTTGTCGTATTGTGTAATCATGGATGATTCCTCCTCTGTTATTGTGCGTTCATATTCATACGCTTGGCTTTCAGATCAGAGATCTTCTGGCTGTCTGTCGTCCGGCTGTCACCTGAGAAGAGATGGTTGGCGCCAGTCGATCCAAAACCAGCTGTAGCCGACTGCTCCACTGTGGCATCGTAGAAGGCGTTCACGTATTCGTCTGACTTCCCATCCGCCTTGAAATCCGGTTTTGCTTTCGTGATGACGGCTTCTTTGATTTCGCGTTCGGACTTGCCGGTAAACTCGAAGGAATCACCGAGCAACGTTTTCGCACCACTGATGAGCATCACGCGAGCTTCCACCTGCTTGTCGAGTTCGTCGGCGGACAGCTGCTTTTTCTTAGCGTCCTCCAGCTCCGTCTCTTTAGCCTGCAGCTTCGTTTCCAGGGCGTCATAGCGCCCCTGCAGCGTGTCCATATCCCTTGCCTTGGTAGTAGCAGTTTCCAACTTGGCCGCCTGTGCTTCCATGAAGGATTTCACCGCCGAATCTACTTCGTAATCCTTGCCATCAATCTTGTAAGTTGCCATTCCGTTTCCTCCTTTTGATTGGTCTGTTTCATCAATCTGCCATGCGTCCGAATCGGCCCGAATGGAGACTTGTGAGCCGGCCCGTCCCCGCTCAACCACTGCAATGTGATTGATGTCGATGTTGCGCTGCGCGTACTGGTACGCCTCTCCCTGATAGGAGCCGGGTTCCTCAATCACATCACTCAGGAAACCGATACTGATTTCCCGCTGGTCTCCCGATCGGACCCGCTCGATCAGCGCCTGGTCTGTGATGGTCACCGACACTTTCAGCATGCCGTTTTCTACGCGGCTGTCTGTATGGCTCATGCCCCGGCTGTACCGGGTGATATTCTCGAGCGTCACCGGCTCCGGCGGGTGCTGATCGGTGACCGGCTTCGCCCGGGCGGAGGTAATCGTCAGATCACTGAAGATTTCCTCCGGCAGCTTGGCTTCCATCTGGATCGTTCCATCGTTCCGCTGATACGGAAAAACGCCAGGTCGGGTGATCGGCACATCGACAGTCAGAAAACCGTCCGGCCGCTCCTCGATCATGGCGTCTGTAATCATCATGCGATCATATCGCTGTTTCTTCACACTTTCTCACCCCCTTTCTGGCTTGCTGTTCATCCCTCTCTGTAACATCCATTTCCTTCGACAAGTTCATATGTTTGTCGGAAGATGTCCGGCTTACACGGATAGAATTCGCCTTGCACGCCTTTGATGACGAAATCCCCTTCTCGGACAGTCATAGTTCCTTCTAATGTCTCAATGACAATTGGAAGTCTCATTCTTTCAGCTCCAGATAAGTCGGAACCGGTCAAATCGGGATAAATAAAACTCAAAATCTCACGATGATTTTCGCCATTGAATTGCACCGCTTCTACGACAACCTGCTTTTTTCTGTATCTACTCATCATGCATCCTCCTCATCATCAAATACTGCCTGCGCAACACAACGGCAGCGGAATGGCGTGCCTGGCAATCCTTCTGCCGGCGGATCCTCATACGAAAAGACCTGGCCGTCCAGTTCTCGGTGACGCTCGCGCACGCGCTCATCCTTAGACGACTTCCAGCGGAACTTCGGCGCTCCCATTTCGATATGGCGCCGCGCTGTCATCTGACCGAAGACGGAGCCCGCCTGGTCGACCGCAATGAACTCGGCCCGGTTCTCCGTCACCCCTGCCTGAGCGACAATCTGCTGACGGATTTCCTTGGTGCTTGTCCCGTTCTTGGTGCCCTGGTAGACGATCGATTCGATGGCCGACAGGTGATCAGCCGGCAGCTTTTGAATATAGCCGACATTCTCCCTGATGGCCGAGCGGATAAATTCGTCCAGCCACGGCTCGTTGACTGTCGGATCGATGGACTTGATGGCGCCCTGCTCCCGCGCCTGCGTCGCGCTGAACTCGTTCACTGTATACAGGAACCGGGAGGCAGCTTGTTCAACGGCAGCATTTGAAAAGATGCCGAGCGACAGCCCCCTGATCAGCTGCAGGGCTCGACTGATAACATCCAGCGGGCCATCATTTCGCAGCGCGTCCTGCTTCAGTCCTCTTTGGTACTGGAGCACCGCAGGCCCGATATCGTCATCAAAAACACGGAGGACCGTTTTCCGAAGCTCCCGTACCATCTTCTTCATATCTCTGCTGTATTGCACGGTAGCAGCGTCTGGAAAGCGTGTCGGCGGCACGAACTTAGCCATGGCTGCCGTTCTCCTCCCACGCCGAATAGACCTCGCGAGCAATACGCTCAAGGTCCTCTGCATCGCCGCTGTATTTCATTTCGTCTGTCAGACCGAACTGGCCGAAGCGCGTTTCCCGCAGCTCATCAGTAAGAAGGACGCCGCCTTTCAAGTAAATTTCATCGGTCTGGGCCTGAATCTTCCGGATCTCTGCATCCGTCTTTGGGTCGACCTGCCAGAGCGGATTGAACTTGATTTCCCACTCTAACGAATTAGGATCGATACGCCCTCCGAGTTCATCTTCCGCCATCATGAGAAGACGGATGAGGCGCTCGAGATTCGGCTTCAGTTCGTTTTCCTGGTGGGCCGCGATCCGTACATAGTAGTTCATCACGTCATACTGCGCGCCCGTAATGGTGCCCGCCTCCTGTCCCTTAATGACCGACTTCGGCATCCGTGCAGCAGCGGACAGCATGTCCCAAGTGTAGTCCAGCATGTCCTTCAGACCGGCCGTATTGGTGGACTCCTTCTTCAGTTCTTCCTTACTGCCGATGATGGCAAGCGCTTCGGTGCGGAACATGTAGTCCATCAACATGGATAGCTCGTTTTTCTCCTCCGGGTTCATGTCCTCAATGCCTTCGGACTTGTAGATTTTGAAGGCATAGTCATAGAGGATCTGACCTACGGACCACAAGGACGTATCCAGCACCGTGATAATATCGTACAGCGGTTCAAGCAGGGACTGCCCGCGGTGCTCGTCTTCCAGCCTCCTGGACTGGTCGTGCAAAAGACGGGAAGAGTGTACCAACGTCTCTCCGTTATTTGGAAGGATGATTCCGTTGTTATTTCGGCGCTTCATTTTGAAGGTCTCGACCTGCCCGAATTGAGGGCTGAACATGTCGTCATTCAGGATAAAATCTGTTACCTTCTGGCCGCTGAATGCATGGATGTAATCGACGCGCTTCAGCTTCGTCTCATCTAAGCGATCGGACAGTTGGAATTGGCTGCTCTGCGTTACCCCGAGAGAGATGAACCCATCGCCCCTCAACCGCTCAAATACCCGCATCTTCTTAAATGCTTCTCGAGCATTCAGGTCAGCCAGCTTGCTCATGATATTCCGCTTCAGTTTTTCGTCATCCATCCGGAGGGTGAACCAATTGCGGGTCATGTCCTCGGCTGGAATCTCGATGATATTCTGCACGATCCGATTGGTCGCGTACATTTCGGAGATATCGGCATCCGTCAACCCCCGGCGGAAGCCAGGTTCCTGCCGGGACAGCGCGTCTTTCCCATATCCTTTACCGGGCGCCGCCATGAAGTCGGTGCGCATTTGTTTTCGTGCTCGATCGATTGTCCGCATAGCCTTACCCCCTTCCCATCATTTTTTTGTAGCGATCGAGCGGATTGCTCTTGACGGAGAACAGCTGATTCAATGCCTGAGTACAGGCGTCTACCTCGTCATCATGCGCGGCATTTGGGAAGCTGACGAGTTCCTCAATCAGTTCCTCTACCCACGGTGCGATGAGCGGGTGAGGCAGGTAAACGTTACCGGCTTCAAAAAGAGGAGACACGGCGTTTGCCCGTGTCTCCTTCCCGCCTTCCGGATTGACCGCAATGATGCCGCTGATTTCGTCTTTCAGCATCTCGATGACCGCCGGCCCGTTTGCTTTGTCTTCCACGTATTTCGCTTTTGCTTTCGGCCACTTGTCGGCCATCTGCCTGATCGCTTTTATCGTGTCAGAGAATCCCATGCGCTCTTTACGGCGGTCGAGCAGGAAGAAGTTCGCGTCCCTCTTGCCCCATACCTGACCGGCCACATAGTCACTAGTGTTGGTGCCCTTGAAGGTGCAGTCCCAGGAATGCGCTTGCTTATCCCAGACGCGCGGCATGATCAGCACGTCATCGCTCAATCGGTGTTCCCGGTGCGTCTCTTTGTCGCGAACATAGAATCGGATCCACTCTCGCTTAAAGATAGCCCCGCCGTCTGGTGTCGGCCGTTGCTGGTACAGTGAGGACCAGGTACGGGTTCCGACCTCCGTCTTCTTGTCTGCAGCCCACTGCTCGTCAAAGCCTAGTTCCGGACAAAGCGGCTCGCCTTCTGTTCGCCCGAGCAGATCATCCTCGTCTTCTGCGATTGCAGGCAGTCGGAGCCGGACCCACTTTCGCGGACTCTTCTTCAGCAGCCGGCCAATCAGATCGTCTTCATGCCAGCGAGTCATGATCACGATGAGCGAGGCGCCTTTATGTAGACGAGTGGACAGCGTGGACTCCCATTCGCTCCATATCTTTTCCCGCATGACTTTCGAGGCAGCTTCCTCAGCGTTCTTCACCGGGTCGTCGATAATCATAAGATCCGCACCCTGACCGGTGATAGAGCCGCCGATTCCTGTGGAGATCATGCCGCCTCGCTTTCCCTCCACGCCCCAGTCTTTCGTCGCGCTGTTGGAATCGGACAAGTCTTCTCCAAACAAAAAAGAGAACTCGCTGAACTTGTTCCGGTTCAATCGACCGAACTTCGTTGCGAGTCCATCTGAATAGGCAGCTGCAATAACCCGTTTGTCTGGGTTGCGGCCGATGTAATAGCTGGGGAATGTCTCGGTGACGGTCATCGACTTCCCGTGCCGCGGTGGCATCTCGATCAGGACGGACAGCTCTTCCCCATCTGCAATCCGCTGCAGGGTCTCGCAGACGAGCTCGGTGTGACGGAAGTGTTGGAAGCTGCCGTGATGAACACGAACCACATAATCTCGGTAGGAGCGCTTTGCCAGTTCGTTCTGTGCCATCTCCGCAAGTGCCGCCCGCTGCTCAATCGTCAATGTTGGCAAGGTTTCTCAACTCCTCAACTGACAGAGCAGACAGGTCCACGTTGTTCTGTACAGTACCGGAGTGCTCGATGTCCCGCTTGTCGCGCCATTCGTTCGGCTTGCGGTTCTTCAGCCAGAAGATCTGGGCGGTGGTATCTGGCTTCACTTCCTTCGTGACCACCTTGGTGACCGTCATGCGGTGCACCTGCTTGTCCTCGTCCCACACGTTTTCCCGGGTCACTTCGTCGTACTGGAAGCCGAGGGCATTCTTCAACAGTGCGTTCTCCACTTGCCGGTCAACCACTTCCTTGCCTCTCTTTAAGGCGTCCGATATGTCCGGGTATTTCAGCTTCCAGTCATTCAGCGTGGAACGACTGATGCCGATGTTGTGAGCGATCTGTTCATCGATCAAGCCGTCACGTGCCCATCCTTCTAGCGTCAGCAGCCCTTCATTCGTCAGCCAGTCATGGTATTTCCCCTTTCTTCCAGTTTTCTTTGCCATCTTGATCACCTCATTGCGCTATTTGCTTTGTGTATTTTCCCAAACAAAAACCGCCTCTAAGAAGCGGTTAGGTAGACAATTTATTTTTCTAGTTTTAACAACAGAAATTTGTAGATTTCCATGATCCTTGTTTGGAACTCCGATTTCCGATGCTCACTGTCCCGAACGCTGTCTAAAACGAACAGGACGTTATCTGCGAAGCTCAACTTTAGCGAAGTGGATTTTCTGTTTCGGTGTATGAGACTCACTTTACTCAGACTGTCATAACTTCGATCGACAACCTCGATATAACCATCCTCTACTAACCTGATAATGCGAATACTGCTCTCGGTGAGTAATAGGATTTCTGTGTTCTCCAAAGGCTGATCCTTAAAGTAAAAACCTTTCACGTAAAATTGCTTAATATCATCCTCATTCACTACATCCTTCAAAGAATAGCGCTGTTCTTCTGCCTCCGAATTATAAAAAGCGAGTTTGTTTAATTCGATTAAAAAGTTCTCATAAGTTGATTCCACCATTTCTGACACCTCCATATGGCACCTTTCGCCAAATCTTATGCAAACCCTCTAAAAATCACTCGTTATGTACGGGGCATACAGAGGTGGCTGAGTCGCTCGAGCGCACCCCTCCTTTAATGGTTCCCCTCACTTATACAGACTTCGTATGACAAGCGTATGACAAGGAACATTCAGGACACCCGTTCCAGCACCTTTTCCTTCGCGCGGTTGATGTACTTCTGGACCGTTGCCTTGCTCACACCGATCTCTTCAGCAATCCGTCCCATACTCATTTTCTGCCCGACATGCAGGATGTAACATTGCCGCTCCCGAAGTGACATCGCGCCGAAAATCTGCGAGAGAATCATCTTTTCCTCCTGCGTCATGTACAGCTGTTTCGCACCCATGTCTTGCAGCTGCTCCTGAATGTCCGGAATAAGATCCATGCTCTCGAAATACTGCTGCTGGTAGATCGCCTTTTTGTCCGCGCCACGATAGTTCCCCGGTTGTCGCCCGGTTGCCATCCAGTCCATGGAATACGCCATGCTGTCGATCATGCTATTGATCTGTGTCAGCTCCTGTTTCGCTGAGGGATCCAGCCGATCGAGTCCGTCCCGCATTTTCGTCAAATTTCTTTTCCCCACCTCATACTCCTGCAGCAGCTTATCCGCCCAGTTCTCCATCCCGCTTCCCCCTCTTATCGTTTTCTAACTGCTCCCCGCCGCCGTGTATACGTATCTCGATTCATGCCCATCAGATCTGCCAGTTCTCGTGCAGACAGACACTCTGATGGCTTGTCCGCTGTATTGGTATTCCGTGATGTTCCCGGCTTGCTTTGTGGCTCCTGTGGCTTCTGCATCGCCATCCCCCTCGGTTGTGAAAATCGTGCTTTTTAGGTACAAAAGTTGTAAACATTAAAAGGGCACCAAGAAACGGCGAATACACGCCATTCTCAGTGCCCTCGGTTGTTCCGATAAGCGTATTAGAATTTCACTGATTCCTCGATAGTGCCGTTGCAAGGTTTGCCGCCCTGCCAGTTGATGACCTGCTTGCCAAACCCTGCCGGAGGACTTGGGACGAGTAAAAGCTTGCCGTCTTTTACGATGTACGTCCCGTTCTTGCTCAAATCGATAACTTCCTCTGTTTTCCCCACTAGGACCCCTCCAATGTGGTAAGATAATGTCAGCTACGACGGGGAGGGATCCTCGTCTTTTTTATTTGTCTCCAAACAACCCACCGTCCCGTTGCCGGATATGCCCTGCTTCTGCCTGGTCCATAACTGCGAGAGCAATGCTCTTCTGATTGGTTCGGAATTCACTCGCCAATTCTTTAATTCCCTTGCCTTCCTTCCACAACTCCCTGAACCGGATCAGCTCGCTTTCTATCCATTTCCACTTGATGTCCGCGTCCTCAAACAGCAGATAGATCGGCTCGTGTTTAGCGACCATAACGACCTAACCGCTTTGCTAGGGATTCGGCAAAATCATTTACCGATCGGATGAATTTTCTGCGGAACAATATGCGCTGAAACTCTGATGTGCAGCCGACTTGTTCGCTATTTTTGTCGAACTCTTCTTCACTCATATCGCGGCACGTCATATATGCGTATTTCGCCTGGTCGTATGGAGTGCCGTTTGTAAGACGGTCCCTCATTTGATGCTTTTTCACGACCGCCTGCTGCCAGGGCTTCAGCGGTGGATATTTTTCTCGCTTGGTCACGAACTCATCCTCTCCTCTCGCGCAACGGCATTCAAAGCGAATCGCAGCTGCTGATGAATATACGGATCGGTCTCTTTCCCGCCGCCAGCGAGCCAGCTGGTGACCCTGTAATCGATATCCTCCAAGACGGCCAGCGGCAGCTTGTGCGAAATCTTTGCTATTTCTCTCAACGGATTTTCCGCCATGCCCTCACTCCTCACGTATAATGCGTTTTCAATTCGGAAACACTTAAACTTCGCCATAAAGGTGACTGTAAAGAGACGGCTGACCGAGTAAGATCAGCTGTCTTTTTTTTCTTGCGCTCCATCGCCCCAACGCAAAGCCGGAAGCACTCAGGAGCACGCCGGCCGCGACGAACGCCACTACCTCGGGTGTTGTCAAAATCGTCATGTTGTCATCTGCCTAGAAAACATTCGTGCTACGGCTTATTTCAAACTGAAAGCAAGTTTGCGGAGGAACAATATATCGCCGTCAACCTTGAAATTGTACGGGCGCCCTTCCTCATCGATCCACGGCTGATTGCAGTAGCCGATAGTTAGAAAACATTTACTGGAGATATAAAAGCCCCCACCTTTTATGATTTCGTCATTCCCTATGTCCACTTCTACATATCGAAAACTCAATGGACCAATCCGGTACGATTTGTTATTTTTCACAATGTAGTTCTGCAAAAACCTTCCCCCTCGCTGCGGGTAATCTTCGGAATACGTCATTCGACTTCGCTTTCTTCCACTACTAGCCTGTCAATTTCCGGCTCATCAATTTCTTTTCCTGCGCAGTGATGACAAAGTGAAACGCTAGCATTGTCGTGCTCCCACGCCATTTCTTCCGCTTCCTCTTTGCTATCAGCCTCAAATTCACCGATATATTTTGTTCCTATTACAACGCCGTAGATGCTGTATTTAGGCATTTTCATCTCCCTTTCCGTTTACATATTCTCCGTCAAATCCGTCTCACTCCCGGACCCATTCCTTGCCTTTCCGGCGGACGACGACCAACTCCCGGCCGATCGCTCTCTCAAGCAACTTTCTCCGCAGCGGGAAGTCCCGAGTCACCGGGCCGCCTTTGACATCCACAATCTCCTGGAACCCGTCCATATACGTCACACGGAAGTCTGCCGTGTACACCGCGCCTGCCTTCTCCCGCTCGCCGTTACCGCGGCAGAGCTTGCAGTTGATAGGATTGCCTGTCTTGACGCTCACCTGCTTACCAGAGCCGGCACAGCGCTTGCAGGTGACGGTGTAATTGTCGATGATCTTGTATTGCGGCTGGATCTCGATGTCTCGGATGGTCGGATCACGGCGGAGCAGCTGGTAATAGGCCGCCTCGGTCTGGGAATCGAACTCCACGCCATCCACCGTGATCTTCTTGGCAATGAACTGACGGGGCTGCCGGACGGCGCGCCCGCCTTTCTGTCGGTTCCTCATCGTTTCACCTTCTTCTGATATTCGAGCTCCTCATCAATCGTCACCTGGATTCGGAGGAACTCTGCTTCGGCCTCCTCCTGCTTCCTTTTGCAGATCGGCCCGTACCCGTCCCGGACGCTTTCCGGTGTCTTGAGCGGCCGCCCGCATCGTCCGCATGCTGCCATCCCCTCGCCCCCTCTTGTGGTATGCCGTGCTTGCCGGAAGGCTTGTCCCGATGCTCCACGACCCAACCGTCGCGGCGGTACTCTTGCACTTCCCGGCTGGTAAGATCCCCGTAAATGTACAGCTGCTGCCTGCTGACACGCTTGGTCATCGTCGTGAGCATCCGGATCACTCCTCGTGGTTAGTAACCGGTGGCCTGCCGGGTGTGATTGATCTTGTTTTTGGCGTAGTAGGCTTCTTCGATCTGCTGCCAAGTAAATCCGAGCATTTCGCCTAAGTGCAAGAAGTTGTTGAAAATAACTCTATATGCTCCGTCGTCAATCAAGAGCGTTACTGTATCGCAATGCGATATCAAGTGAAATAGCGCATTAAATTGACCTGTTATATTAGCGCTAAATGATATTAGCTTTGTTGGCTTTATATTTGCAGCGTAGATGTCATTACCAATCGACAGAATGAAATGCAGGCAGTCTACGTATTCCTCAAGCATTGGATTGTGAGTTCCGCGACCATCACACGTCTTGCACGTCTCTATCCAGACATCTCCGTCTCCAAGATTTTTGTGACTGTATCCATTTGTGCAATGACCGCACTCCATCTCACCCCAAGGCTCCCGATCCTCTCTCCAAAACTTGAAGCCCCTCCACTCGTTGGCGAGCTCTCCCAGCTCCACCTGCAGAGCAAGAATCTTTTCCGGCAGCAGGTCCTGTCCTTCCAATCCGTGTTGTTCGACTATCAGTGCGTCTAGCATTTTCTGAGATTCAAAGAGTGGTTGTAGGTTCATGTGAGTCCTCCTCGATCTTGCGGATGAGATCCGCGACCATTTCCGGCGTGACCGGGTTTGCTTTTATTTTGTCTGTCATTGTGATTCTCCTTTCAGGGCTTGGCGTGCTCTGTTACCGTCGTCCAAAAGACCAGCATCAGTACAGCAACCTTTCAGCGCATAAAACTTCAACGCTTCCCGCAGACAGGCGTTTTCAGCTCGCAGTACATCCCATTCTTCTGTCCGGTCAATCAGGACAATGTCTACGCAGTCGATATTCGCATATATCCTGCCGTTTTCCGGATGAACGGATAAATAATCTCGGACGTTGGCCTTGCTTTTCATGACATCACCTACTGTGATTTTCATTCAGCTTTCCTCCCTGGCAGATAGTCTTTAAACACGCCCTGCACATAATCTTTGACAGTCGCTTTCGGAAACGCCCCGACATTATTGCAGACTTTGAGAATGCGGTGGCGCATGGATTGAATTTCTTTCTGCAGACGAGGGTTTTCCTGCATGATGCTTGCATACTTTTTATCCCAAATTCTGATGAGATAAGAATTTTCACCTTCAAGATCCTTTGCTCGCTCGGCTTGCTGGATGAGCCAATCTATTTCCTGACCGTCAACGGATTCCCAGTTTTCCTGAATATCGCTGCCCCAGTTTCTTTTGATCCGATCCAACCGCTCCTCATTCGTTTCAGCTGTCATTCCGATTCCTCCTTCATGAACACAAGCCAGTGTGTCTTGCTCCGCCGGTTGCCGAAAAGCGGCCGGTGATCGATTGCTTGCATGACTTCCTGCAGGGAAACCTGATCTTCGTTCCACTTGAATATCAGCGTGCCGTTCGGTTTCAAGACCCTCATGCACTCATTGAACCCCTGCCGGATGTCGAACTGCCAGAGATCGTCCAGACGACCGTACTTTTTGGCCAACCAGGAATCTTCACCTGCTTTGATCAGATGCGGTGGATCAAATACGACCATGTAGAACGAGTTATCCGGGAATGGCATGTCCCGAAAATCGGCAACGACATCAGGCGAGACGATCAGCTGCCGATCGTCGCATAGTTTCTCGTTGATCTCCCGATTGTCCATGTACACAACATCCTCATGCTCTTTGTCGAACCAGAACATCCGGCTGCCGCAGCAGGCGTCCAGTATCTTGCCGGGCATCATTGTGCGCCATCCTTCAACCGGCTGCCCCGTTCTTTTGCGGACAGCTTGGGTGTATTGACAGCATCCTCCCGGCTCCAGCCCAACTGCATCCGCGATACACAGTTGTTTGGAATCAAACCGTTCTCCTTCATGATCTGCCGTTCCTCCGGCGTCCAGCTGTATGAGTTCTTGATGCGTCGCTCGTCCCGTGACAACCACCTGCCGGCCTGGAGCAGCAGCCAGTTGAAGTTGGCACGGCTGATTGTGATTGTCAGGCTGTCTCCTGCCTGGTAAACGGCACTCTCCAGAGTCTCCAGGCGGTCCCAGTCTGTTGGTTTGCTAGTCATCGCTATCCTCTCCTTTCGAATTTAGAACGGAAGATCGTCAGGGTCGTCAGGAGGCTCGTCATAGCTTGTTTGGCTGTAGTCCTGCTGTCGGGTCGCATTTTGATTTTCGTAGCTGTTCTGGGCAGGTGGTGGATCCTGACGGGCATGTCTCGCTGAACTATCCGACTGCTCCGAACGGTTGCCCTTCGGTTCCAGGAACTGCACACTGTCCGTCACAACTTCCGTCAGGAACACGCGTTTACCGTCCTGCCCCTCGAAGTTGCTCGTCTGGATCCGCCCATCGATGCCGGCAAGGCTGCCCTTGCGGAGAAAATTCGCCGTGTTCTCCGCCTGCTTGCGCCAGGCGACGCAGTTGATGAAATCGGCTTCCTGGTCTCCCTGGCCGTTCTTAAACGGCCGGTTGACGGCGAGGGTGAAGCGGCAGACGGCGATACCTGACTGGGTGTACTTCAATTCAGGATCTTTTGTGAGACGGCCGACGAGTATGATGCGGTTTAGCATCGCGACTCCTCCGCTTCGTCGTGCCATTTCGTCCAAAATAGCTCATCGGGAATCATGTCTTCCTGGTCTTCTCGGCTGTACTTCTCATTCACGCACTTTTCCTCACAGAATGTCAGGCCACTCGGCTCATGTAAAAAACCATCGTCCATTTGTTTTTCGCATACGATGCACGTCCTCATTCTTCCGCCTCCAATAACTCCCGAAGTAATTCTGCTGTGTATCGAAATGCTTCTTCTTTGCCCATATGCCAGCCTCTCGTCAAGCTGTAAGAGGGGCATTCTTTTGCGTCCGCAGCTTCTTGGCGAATCTCTTTTTCAAGCTTGGCGATAAGGAGGCCGATATCACTTGAACAGATAACCTGCTTCATTCCGCGACCTCCAACAGCCCCGGGTTGTCGTGGATGTTGCCGATGACTTCGAATTCATAATCTTCCAACCAATCTTTAAACGGCCTGTAATACCCTTGTTTTCTGTGAAGACCAAATGCTCCAAATGCACAATTAACGTAACCTCTTTCGCGCGTATATTCGACGATATTTCCATCGATATATTTTCTGCAAATGATTATGTCTCCCTCGTAAATCTCCCTGCCATTCTTGTCTTTCAGGCCGGTGTATTGCATGACTTTAAATCTTTCAAGACCTAAAATGTCCCCAAAGTAAAGCCAGTCGTCAGGGTCTTCCCAGATGCCTTTTTGAATGTCGGCGTACATCCGTTTTTCGGATTCTTCCCATGCCCTAAACTTAATCTCCCTCACGACCGCACCGCCCTCTCCTGCGCCAGCATCGACCGGAGCGAGTAATACGACTGCTCCTGCAGCGGACGCTTTTGCGTAGTTTCAAAAATTCCGAGTCTGTTTAATTCAGCGATGATGATCTGCTTTTCCGTTTCCCGGCTCATGCGATCTCCTCCCCGATCAATTTAAGCGGACGAGTGCCGGCATACCGTCCGGCGTTCCGCTCTTGGAGAAACTCGTCTGCGGTGTAAATGGCGCAGTAGCCGGTGCCGTGCTGCCGCTCCATGGCTTGGGCAGCTGCTGCCTCCGTATGAGCAGAGATGGGCTGATAGCGATCCGACATGCTGTCATGCACCCCAAAGGTGCCGATGAATGTGATCATGCCGCAGCCCCCTTTTCATTCTGACTCGTGAGCAGGATCTGCATGGCGCCTTCCCGGTCTGTGCCGGTCATTTTCTGTAGCTGTGTGAGGTAGCTGTCGAATTGCCGCTCGAGCCGCTGGTCCGTCTGGCCGGTTGCGTTCCAGCTGCCGGCAGTAAGGATGAGCAGGTCGATGAGTTGTTCTTTTGTCATGAGTGAGCCTCCTAGAAATCTTTTTTCCGGTAGTCCCGGCCATGCATTTTCACAATTTCCGTGTTCTCCATCATCCGTGAGAAGTTGCGGGGATTGACCTTCATTTCCAGATCGGCCGCCGCGAGGTTCGTCGTGTAAATCGTGCATTTCCCGGACCGGCTGTCGATGACTTCGAACAGCTTGGTGTGCGCCCAGTTGTCGGCGCCGTTCCGGATATTCGTATACTCGGCCCCGAGATCATCCAGGACGAGCAGGTCGACGTTTGCGATGTAGTCCAGCAGGTCGTTTTCCGAGAAGGCCGCCTTGCTGTTGTAGGTGTCCTTGATCTTCGTGAACAGCTTCGGAACTGACAGGAAGAGCGCCGTGTATCCGTCCTGGATCAGCTGCTTCGATGCCGAGAAGGACAGGTGGCTCTTGCCGGTGCCGTAGGTGCCTGTCAGCAGCAGATTGTGCCCGGAAGCCGGGTCGAACTGCTGCACGAACGACTGCAGCGCCTGCTTAGCCTGGTTAAGCTCCTGAGACGTCGGCTGGTAGTTTTCGAATGATGCTTTCAGAAGCGACTGATTGACCAGCGAGTTCTGGTCAAATACGTCCTTCGCCCGGTTCATCTTGGCCCGCTTCTCGTTCTCGATGACTCGCTCGGCCAGCATGCGATCTTCACATCGACAGCCGAGGTAGAATGGTTCTCGCTTACCTTTGTCCGGGCCGCCGGCGATCGTCATTTCCGTCACGGTGACTTCCTGGCCGCATCCGTCGCAGGTGTACGAGTTGAGCGGAATGGGCTGTGTTTGGTGTTCAAGCAATTCCTGTATGCCTTGCATGGCTGCACCTCCTAGAATCCGTAATCGTATTTGTATTCGTCTTGCTTCGGCTTTGCAGGTTGCGTGAAGGGATGCACGTTGTTTGCCGGTTTCCCCTTGTTCGGATTTTTCAAGATGGCTTCCACGTATTTCAGATTTCGGGCTCCTCGGGTCACAGCCTCTTTCATGGCAGCCAGGACAGCTACTTCGTGATACCGGTCAATTAGTTCACCGATCAAGTCTCCGGTGAAGGAACTGAGTGTGCCAAATCCTTCTCGCTCGTAGAACACGAACGGATTGACCGGGACAGCCTGCGCGCCTTTACCTTCTTCCGGTCTTGTTTCGTTTCGTTTTGTTTCGTTTTGTTTAGTAACGGTCGGGGTTGTTGTCTGGGTTGTTGTCGGGTCTGTTGTCTGGGTTATCGTCTGGGTTGTTGTCTGTTTTTCAGACGAGAAGGGAATCATCCGGAAGGAAGTAGCTTTTGTTCCCCGCTCTTTGAAGTCGATCCGACCGAGTTGCTTCAGCTGATTTCTGGCAGTATAGTAGGCGTCTTTTTTCAGACCCGTTTTCGCTTCTATCACTGATCTGGCTACCGTGAATTCTTCAGCCCATCCCGACTTGTTATTTAAGTGCATCAACGAATGCCATAAGATAACTGTCGATGGTCGCACGGAATTCAGTTCGAGCCAATCATAGAATGCGTTCAGTTCCTTGATGTAGTTCATATTGCCACCGCCTTATATAGAGGGAGGAGGGGAAAGCCCCCTCACACCATTTCCTTCATGACTTCGGCCGCCGGTTTCCGTGTCGTCTTTTCCTCTTGCTGAGGATCTTCCAGGACCGTCTGCTGCTCGTCTTCCATGACCGAGAAGTCGGTCACATCGATCACGTCGCTCATGTCTTGGGACAGTTCTGTCTTGATCGTGGAATCCGCCTCCACCGTCTTCTGCAGCTCGATGGATTTCGGCGCGTACTTCAGGACCTCTTTCAGGACCGTCTTTTTCGCCATCGCGTCATAGTTCGTTTTCCAAGGGCTTGTCCAGCCTTTCTGGACGGCCTGCGAGAACTTCTGTGCGTGGTTGTCAATGCGCTCCCGAGTCCAGTACACGAAGTCGTAGCCACCATTCTGGAGGTGATACACTGCGTAGTAACCGATCGGCTCACCTGTCGGGACGGAAGCCGGTTTATGAATCAAGTCTTTCGTCAGGCCATAGTGGAACTCGAACTCATCGTCTGCATATACTTCATGGGCGTAAATCGACTTGTACTGCCCACTGCGGACAGCGAGGTCGATGAGCCCTTTGTAGCCGAGCTGGAATTGTACCTGCTTTCCGTACGGGATCAGATAGGCCTGCCCAAGTCCTGTGTTCGGTTCGACGCCGAGCTGGGCCGACTGCATGATCGCCGCGATAAAGGACATCTGATCGCACTCGAGCAGCTTCGGGGTGGTCCGGACGGCTGTCATGGCGATCCGGGCGATGCGGTCTGCATCCAAGTGCTTCGGAAGGGCTCGCTGGATCTCCGGCCCCATCTTCTTGAGCAGGGAGTTCAGCTGATTCTCCGGGCTGACCTGCTTTTGTACTCCGTTGTTTGCGCGCTGGGCGAGTTGGTTTTTTACCGTTTCTTTCGATGCCATTGTATGATTCCTCCTTATTTGATGGTGAGCTTACGGACGGACGAGACTTTGACGAATTTTTCGTAGATGTCTGGCCGTTCCGCTTTCAGACGTTTTGTATCCAGCCGGTTTTGGCTATGTGATTTCCAAGTGACGATCCGGTGACTGACCAGACCCGTCTCGTTATCTTTCAGCATGTCTTTCAGGCGATTCTCGTACTCTTTTTTCCGGTCCTCCGTTGCATTCAGTTCCTCTTTCAGAGCGTCCAGCGCTTCGATGAGCGTCTCTGCTTCACCCGGCAGGTTGATCTCCGATTCCGCTTTCGATTCCGGATAGAGGGCCTTCAGCAAGTCGACTGAGGCATCCGATCCGTCAAAGACCGGAGGCACTTCCTTCTCCACGTGGTTTTTCCAGAAATCCCGCTCAATCTCGATCAGGTACTGGATCATTTCCTCGTCGCGCTCGATCCGCTTGAAATGAAATTTATTGCCGCCGAGCAGGACCGCGATCCACCAGGCTTGGAAGCCGGTCACGGCCATGTAATGCTGTATCTGCAGCAGGTAGGCCGCCGGGATCTCCTCGCCTTCCCACTCGCCTTTCAGGTACTCACTGGCCGTCTTGCACTCGAGCCCCTCTTTTTTCCCGACGATAAGCCGGTCAACATTCGCGAGCATCCAGGGGTACTCCGGGTGGCGCAGGATGGCGTTCCGGCGCCGGACCTTCAGCTCTGAGCGCCTCGTGAACTCCTGTGCCACGATGTCCTCCATCACGTTGCCCCAGTAGGCCGCCTCGCCCGCCGTGTCCTCTTCCGGAGAAGCACCGATCTTGTCCAGGTACACGCCGACAGGAGACTTCCATTTATTCAGGCCGGCGATGGCCGAGACGTCACTGCCGCCGATGCCGTTCTTCCGTGCCTGCAGCCAGTCCTCCCGGCTCATGTCCACCGTGCTGATCAAGACTTCGGCTTGCATGCTCTTCGCCTCCTCATTTCAGCGTGTAGGGCACGTTCCGCGTCCTGATAGTCATCCACAAGTTTTTGGAAATCTTCGACTGTCGCAGTGTTTTTAATGAGCTTCGCGCAGAGGGCGAACGATCTTCTGAGCGTAGCGAAGTCGTCGTGTATGTTACCTTCCGGATCGCGCAGATCCTGATAGATTTCATTTAGATTGTTCATTCCGCTTCCTCCTCTATAAAGAAGTCATTGAAACTGTCGTACGGTCCGTGGTCCAGCTGCTCTTCTTGCTGCCGCTCATAGTCCAGGTAGTCCCGCGACGGGTAGCCGGTCAGCATGATGTGTTCGGTCACTGGATCTATCACAGCCGCTCACCTCGCTCGTATGCGTCCTCAATGTCCTGCTTCATAGCTTCCGCATGGCAGCCTTCACATTTGACGGGATGACCCGGCTCGACACCAGTGAAGCAGCCGCAGCTTTCGCAATAGACGCCTTCCAGAATTAGATCTGCAAATTCACCCATTGCTTTGCTCCTTCCGAGCAGTCTTGCGCTCCTCATAATTGCAGTACATATACAGCCAAGTAATGTAGAGAGCTGCCCAAGGGATCGTGATGAGCAACAATTGAATTTTATTTAAGTCTGAGAGCATGTCGTCTGCCTCCGTTCTGTGGTATACTTGGTTCAAATGAATTTTCTTGTGTGACCGATTTGACGCTCCAACGTCAGTCGGTTTTTTTGTGTGTAAAACGGAATGCCATTGCATTGACGCCTTGTGACTTCAGCTTGGCAACCATCATATTCTCCCGGTTGTCGAGCACCTTCTCCATCTTCATCTGCCGCAGCAGTTGCAGGTTCTGCAGCACGTTTTCTGTCCGCAATATCGCTTCCTCCAGCTGATCCGTCCAGTTGCACATTTCGATGGTGCTGATCTGATGCTGGATCATTTTCTTCAGTTCAATTGCCTGCTCGATGTCTGAGCGGCGGTAGTTTGCTAGTTTCATGCCAATCCTCCAAAAAATGAAATAAAACCGGTTATCGGTGTCGCCATTGTGGTCAAGAGATTTGCCAGAATCGTGATGCCGTCCATGCCGGCGATAAACGCAACCAGCACGTCCTGTGACTGAGTGGCCATCGCCCACTTCTGAAACATGGACATCGGCAACTCCCGGCGATCATTTTCGAACCGGGACACGTCTGCTTGCTCGATCTGCAGCTCGTGTGCTAAGTCCTCCTGCGTCCAGCCTTTCCGTTTCCGGCAGGCTTTCAAAATCGCTCCGTACTCCACCCCGCTCACCCCCTTTCAATTAAATATGTGAAATTGACATTTTTACTACGTCATCTCACATACTCACAATCTTGGGGATGGTGTACTCTATAGATGTAGAACCCCTCTACTCTTCGCAACTCCACTTCTTTCCAAAGCCTTTCATATCAGCCGGGTTGCCGCCCGGCTCCCCGCTACTCCGCCAGTCGTAAATGCTGCTGGTCATTCAACTTTCTAATTTCCATGCGCAGCGCAGTATCTGGCGTCCACTCCTGAATAAACTGCAGCGCTTCCTCAAATTTCACCTTCGGCAATTCACCGTACCTTGGAATCTGGAAGTAAGCTTTGAATTCTCGCCAGAACTGGGAGAAAGCTTTCTTGCCGATCCGCTTGTAAGCGTTGGCGTCCTTACCGCCGAGACACTCCATGATCTTGCCGCGGGCGTTCATATTGATCCGCTGCTCCTGCGGTCCGTTGATCCGCATGTTGTCTTTCAGGTATTTCACATCACCTTCCACCGTTCCCAACCTTTGCTCTTGCTCGAGCGCCGCCTGCAAAAGGAGCTTCGTGTTGTTAGGCTGCTGCCCCATTTCGTAGGTTCCTGTTTTCCGGATAGATGGGATGACTTCATGCGTTACCCAGCGCTTGAAGTTTCTCGCTTCAGGTTTTCGGCTTCCCAAGATCAGCGCATACAGGCCAAACTCATTCACTGTATTCACGTCTCCCTGTCGCCCTAAGTTGAACTTAGACCGTTCATCCTCATCCAGTCGGCTGAGTGCCACGGATGGATTCGTAAGGCCGAGCACTCCGCATACATCTGAAGCGACAAACCACGGATCACCATCCAGATCGATCATGCGGATCTCCTGGCCGTCAAAAACCTTTGTCAGTTGATTCATCGTTTTTCCTCCTCTTCTGAGTTGGTTACTCATCCTGAAATCTTCTTTTGACGCTGCCGCATAGCCGGCGCATTGAATCGCACCCACTCTGTGTTTTCTGCAATCCATTCGAACAGCAAGCGAGTCGGTACTCGTGGATGACCGAATTCGCGGGTAAGGGGAAAATCTGCCCGGCGAAACAGTTCAGCACATTTCGGTTCACTGATATTAGCGAACTCCATGAATTGCTTGCGCGTCATTAGCTGCGGAAGTTCGTACTGTGTCCTTGCATCCTGGACTCCTTGCTCGTACGCTTGCTGAAACATGGCTTCCAGCTTCAATTGCATGTGGCCAGCGAGAAATTCATCTAGTGTCACTTGCATGGTGTTACCTCCTATCCGACTTGTTTTTTAATACGCGTTTCGTGTACTTTGTCTTCAAAAAAAAGAGTCCATTTGAATTTGAGTACATCTCCAATGCTTACGGCAACACCTACGCTAGGATCTCTTTCTCCTTGCTCGTACATGGCATAAGTAGTTCTAGCAACCCCTACCTTCTTAGCCACTTGCTCTTGCGTCATTTTAGACTTGAGGCGTTTCTCTTTTAACCAAGTTCGCACCCTCTCACCTCCTGTACACCTTTTGTGTAGTTGTTGTATTCATCTTAATACACCTTTTGTGTAATGTCAAACAATATTTACGCATTTTGTGTATTAGTATTTACTACACTTATTGTGTAGGTATAATGTGGGTAAAGGAGGCTTTATTATGCTTGCTGATAGATTACGATCACTAAGGACATCAAAGACAAATTTCACACAAGCTGAATTTGCTAAGAAAATAGAAGTTGCTCGAACTACATATGCCATGTACGAGCAAGGAAACCGCGAACCAGATTACAAGACCCTAAAAAAGATAGCTGACTTTTATGATGTATCCTCTGACTATTTACTAGGGAGATCGGCATCTGAAGAGAAAAAGACTGATGAACATAAAGATGATTTAAGAGATCCTCAAACCAACTTATTATTTGACGGTTGGCTTGAAATGGATGATGATCAAAGAAAAGAAGCCCTTGATTTCATGGAGTATCTGCGGAGTAAAAAAGAGAAGAAGGGAAAATGATATGGACAATCTAATTGCTGTCTTTGCAATCCTTGTCATTCTTGGATTCTTTGCAAGTATAGGAACAGGGATATGTTTTCTAATCATGCGCAGCAGGGCTCCCGGGATGTTGAAGAAAGGATTCTATTCTTCTGTGGGTATATTTTTGTGCTCATTAGTCCTCATGATTGTTTCTCTTAACTTTCAAGATGATACTGACAAAGAAAATATTGCAGCCGAAGCCCAAGATAACTATGAAGCTGTAGAAAATACTGCAACAGAAGATGAGGCACTCCCGGTGTTTTCTTATGAAGAATCAGCTGCAGTTACTGATGAAAATGGTGATTTCTCGTTAGCTATTACAGTTCGCAAAGGACTTCCAGTTGAGTTTTTCGAGCCCAGGAGCGATGAAGGTGCTTCGCTAAGAAAAATCGATGAATCTCACTACGTCCTTGAAGGAAATCTTCCAGAAGATCGGCAGTGGGGCGACTACTACATTTTATATGGAACTCCGAATAACTTAGAGGAAGAGCGTATTTCAGTTAATAACGACCTAGCCTATAAGCCTACTGAAGACGCTGCAGATATAGAAGATGAGCCAATTAATAACGACACTTACGTTTTAGACATAAAAATGGATGTCGAAGAAGTGATGGGCGAGTATATAGAGGTGAAGAACGAGGAAGTAGCTGTGATCGATAAAGTTCAAGTGAACGATAATGTGGGTAAGAATGATGGTAGTAAGTTGATCTTAATTCATCTGAACTCCCCTATCGGTTTGACTAACAACAAAACGCAGCAAAAGATTGACATGCAGACTCTTGAAATCACAGAAGCAATTTACCAGAATCCCGACATCAATTTCACTATAGACAGCATCACTTACTTTTGGTCCATCCCAATAGAACGAAAGGACGGTACGATTGAAAATATATTTGCCTCCAAAATTTCTTTGGAGAGAAAAACGCTTGAAACAATCAAGAATAGTCGGGTAAAAATAAGTGAACTTGAAAAAATTGCTGATCAGTATCGGAGTAACATTCAATAACCAGGCACATCAAGTGTGCCTCTTTTTATACAAGCAAAAAGAACATACATTCCCACCAAAGAAAGCGAGAGACGCCTATGCCTCAAACAGATTCGCCAATAGAATTGTTCGTCAAGCAGTTTTATTACGAACTTGGCATCGCTACGCCAGGACAGCTGGATATCTACAAGATAGCCCGTGAGATTGGATTAGAGGTTATCCTTCATCCTGCTTTGTCATTCCGTTGGGATGGCATTCTAGTGATTCGAGGAGGAACGAAGCAGCAAAACTGGCAACGCTTCGGCCATGAAATTTGCCACTATTTGCGGCATTGCGGAGATCAACGGTTTATGCATGAACTGTTTGTTGAGCTGCAAGAGTACCAGGCCACGCATTTTGCTTATCACTTCTGTGTCCCAAGTTTTATGTTAGATCGGATTCGACTTCCGCCAGAACTTCCGAGAGCTGCAGCCCTTGTTGCTGAACTTTTCAACGTGGAGCTGTCCTTCGCCGAGAAACGAATGGCTCGTTACCATCAAAAACTCTTGGGGGCTTCTTTGGAGAAAAGTCTTTTCTATAACTGAGATAGGGGGATTTCTATGTACTGCGATAAAATCACTTTAGAATCCGGGCAGATCCGTTGGCGATGTGCAGAGGACGGGCCGCCGGATCCGGCAACCGGGAAACGAAAGCAAATTTGGAGAAGAGGAAAGACAAAACGAGAAGCGATGGATCGAGTAACTGAAGCAATTCGCTCAATGAAAGAAGAGGGGATTGACCAACGAATTGGCCGAACGATGACTTTCGATGATTTGGCCGCAGAGTGGTTGATCACCTATGCACTAACAGGTGTGAAGCGAAACACAGTCCGGATAAGGGAAAAAGAAATTCAAATCCTGAATCGTTATGTCGCAAAGATGCCTATTGGGAACATTACTCATTCCGTCTACCAGCGAGTACTAAATGACCTCGCGCCCTTGTACGCTCGGACTACGCTGCAAGGGGTAAACGTTACTGCAGGCATGATTTTCCGGTACGCCATCCGCGATAAAAAGATCAAGGACGATCCCACTGTCGGGGTAGTTATCCCCAAAAAACGCAAGACTGTGGATGAAATCAAAAATGATCCTGTTGAGGAGAGTTACTTTGAGAGAGAGGAATTGATGGAGTTCCTGGATGTTGTGAGGAATGAGGGGTTGCCCCTAGACCTAGAGAGATTTTTCACTTTAGCATTTACCGGCATGCGATCAGGTGAGATATGTGCCCTTCAGAAAGATGATCTGGATTTCGAAAATAATATAATCAGTATTACAAAGACGCTCTATAATGAAACAAACAACATGAGGAAGTACGAGTTGACTCCGCCAAAAACAGAGGGCTCAATTCGCGATGTTCATGTCGAACAACCTATCATGGATATGCTGAAGCAGCTTGTTCGAAAGCGGGACAAATATAACCTGCAATATCGCCACCTCCATAAAGAGTACCATGACATGGATTTTGTTTTCGCCCGAAGTAACGGTTACCCTTTCGCACCCAAAAACATCGGTCTGCGGATGGAACGTCTTATGGAGAAGACGACGATCAAGAAACATGCCACCCCTCACCTTCTTAGGCATACGCATGTCAGTATGCTCACAGAAGCGGAAGTCGACATCGCAACCATCATGGCAAGAGTCGGACATGATGACATGGATACGACAATGCGGATCTATACACACGTCACTCAGAAAATGCAAAAGGATGCTTCCGACAAGTTAACAAACTTGTACGGAAACATCCTTCAAGGCACCACTTTTTAAATTTTTCTCAAGAAATGTTTCTTTCTTGTTAGTTTTTAGAGCAAATTAGCAAGTTAAAGCTGAACAAAGCCCGGCACTACAATATTAGCGAAGGTTCGCTTACATCATGCCGCCCATGCCACCCATTCCGCCCATGTCAGGCATACCGCTGCCTGCTGGTTCCGGGAGGTTTGCGACGACTGCTTCGGTCGACAGGAACATCGCTGCGACGGAGGCTGCATTCTGCAGGGCAGAGCGTGTGACCTTCGTTGGGTCGACGATGCCGGCCTGGATCATGTTGACCCATTCACCGTTAGCTGCGTTGAAGCCGATGCCGACTTCTTCGCGTTTCAGGCGGTCGACGACGATGGAGCCTTCGAGGCCTGCGTTGTTCGCAATCTGACGTACGGGCTCTTCGAGCGCACGGAGGACGATCTTGACGCCTGTTGCGACGTCGCCTTCCATACCTTCGAGGAGTGCTTCCACTTTGCTGTAGACGTTGATAAGCGCGGTACCGCCGCCGGAGACGATGCCTTCTTCGACTGCTGCGCGTGTCGAGTTGAGGGCGTCTTCGATGCGGAGTTTGCGTTCTTTCAGTTCTGTTTCAGTTGCTGCACCGACTTTGATGACTGCTACGCCGCCAGCGAGTTTCGCGAGGCGCTCCTGCAGTTTCTCTTTATCGAATTCAGACGTTGTTTCTTCGAGCTGTGAACGGATCTGGCCGACGCGTGCTGCGATGTTATCCGCTTCGCCTGCACCTTCAACGATCGTCGTGTTGTCTTTTGTGACGACAACTTTCGATGCACGGCCGAGCTGGGAGATGTCTGCGGATTTCAAGTCGAGTCCGAGGTCTTCTGTGATCACTTCGCCGCCTGTCAGGATGGCGATGTCTTCGAGCATCGCTTTCCGGCGGTCGCCGAATCCTGGTGCTTTGACAGCGACAGCATTGAACGTTCCGCGGATCTTGTTCACAACGAGTGTTGCAAGTGCTTCGCCTTCGACGTCTTCAGCGATCATGAGCAATGGCTTGCCCTGCTGGACGACCTGCTCGAGCACCGGCAGGATCTCCTGGATGTTCGTGATCTTCTTGTCGGTGATCAGGATGTATGGGTTGTCGAGGATCGCTTCCATCTTGTCCGTATCGGTTGCCATGTAGGCAGATGCGTATCCACGGTCGAACTGCATCCCTTCCACGACGTCAAGTTCCGTCGTGAAGCCTTTCGATTCTTCGAGTGTGATGACGCCGTCATTTCCGACGCGCTCCATCGCTTCAGCGATCAGGTTGCCGACTTCTTCGTCGCCTGAAGAGATTGCAGCGACTTGTGCGATTTCCTGCTTGCTCTCGATTTCATCGGAAATGCCTTTCAGTTCTGTTACTGCTGTTGCCACTGCGCTTTCGATCCCTTTGCGGATGCCGACCGGATTTGCGCCTGCTGTGACGTTTTTCAGCCCTTCGCGGATCATCGCCTGTGCGAGGACAGTCGCAGTTGTCGTTCCGTCCCCTGCGATTTCGTTCGTTTTCGAAGCTACTTCAGAAACGAGCTGTGCGCCCATGTTTTCGAATGCGTCTTCGAGTTCGATTTCCTTCGCAATCGTCACCCCGTCATTGGTGATCAACGGAGATCCGAAGCTTTTCTGCAGGACGACGTTGCGCCCTTTTGGTCCGAGTGTCACTTTCACTGCGTCTGCCAATGTATCCACGCCGCGGAGCATTGCGCTGCGTGCGTCTTCGTTGAACTTAATCTGTTTCGCCATCGTCAATCAGTCCTTCCTGTTGTCGTTTCGTTATTCCTTTATCGTACATCCATAAGTTCAATCATCGATTTCAGAGTTTCGCCAGAATGTCGCTTTCGCGCAAGATCAAGTATTCCTGGCCTTCATATTTCACTTCAGTGCCTGCATATTTTGAGAAGATGATGCGGTCGCCTTCACTGACTTCCAGCTCTACGCGCTGGCCATTGTCGAGGACGCGTCCTGTACCGACTGCAATGACTTTACCTTCTTGAGGTTTTTCTTTTGCGGAATCGGGCAATACAATGCCGCTTGACGTTTTCTCTTCCACTTCGATCAGTTCGATTACAATACGATCACCTAAAGGTTTCAACAACTGAAACACCCTCCTCATACGGCTAGTTTTCTTTTTTAGCACTCACTTAACAGGAGTGCTAACACATTTCCTATCATAAAACCTTTGAGACAGAATTGCAAGTAAAACACTTCACTGTTCCCCTTTGCGATTCTTTTGTAAAACGGCTACACTAATCAGGACACAGTCGGAAAGGAACGATTCGTTTGAAGCAAAGAACCAGCAGGCCATGGATCCTGTACCTTACCATTCTCCTTCTATATATTGCGATGCAGTTCGGCAGCCTTCCGATCTCCAAAGGGATGATCACCATTTTCTCAGGCAACGGAATGGCTGATCAGGAAGCGCGGTACAGCGGGGTCGCATGGGGACTGTTCATCTCCAATATTCTCGCCATCCTTGCTTTCTTCCTAGTCATCCGGTCGGACAAAAACTTCTGGCAGGTGTTCAAAGGGAAGAAAGCGCCCGTCTGGCAGGCCATCCTCTGGGGCATCTTCGGATTCTTCCTTGCGCTCGGCGGACAGATGATCGCCGGCATCATCGAGAAATTGATCGGCATCGAGAACGGCTCCGATAACACCGCCCGTCTGACGGAAGTCTCCGCCATCGCGCCGATAATGATCGTCTGCATCGTGCTGTTCGCTCCGATCCTCGAGGAGATCGTCTTCCGACGGGTCGTTTTCGGCGGCATTTACACAAAGACGAATTTCTGGATTGCGGCGGTCGCAAGCGCGCTGATCTTCGCGGCAGTGCATAACGAGATGGAGCATATCCTCATCTATCTCATGCCGGGCCTAGTGTTCTCCTACATCTATTACCGGACGAAGCGCATCTGGACGCCGATGATCGCCCACCTGCTCATGAACGGGTTCGTCATGACGGTGACGCTGAACCAAGACAAGATCCTCGAGCTGCAAAAACTCAGGAACGGTGCCATCCATCTGCTCAAGCTCATCGGTTGGTAAGCCGTTTCCCGACACAAAAAAAGACTTGCAGAGCCGTCAGCCGGTTCTGCAAGTCTTTTTTTCAGTTCTCTTCGTTACTCCGTGCAGTGACCTCTTCGATCTGGCGCTGCTGTTCGGCTTTTGCTTCCGCGAACAGCCGGGCGCGCTCCGCTTCTT
This sequence comes from Sporosarcina sp. NCCP-2716, assembly GCF_023707985.1. Taxonomy (GTDB): domain Bacteria; phylum Bacillota; class Bacilli; order Bacillales_A; family Planococcaceae; genus Sporosarcina. Next base: position 7,277 of record NZ_BRCF01000010.1, on the reverse strand, counting down.
CCTCTTCTTCGATCCGCACCTTTTCCGCTTTCAGGAATTTCCGGTAACCGATCCGCGCGATGATGATGCTGATCTCATAGAGCAGGAACAGCGGCACTGTCACGAACAGATGCGACACGATGTCCGGCGGGGTGATGAAGGCCGCGATCACAAACAGGATGAAGTAGGCGATCTTCCGGAACTTGGCCAGCACACTCGGATTCAAGAAGCCGAGCCTGGACAGGAACAGCAGCACGACCGGCAGCTGGAAGACGAAGCCGAACGGCAGCAGGATCTGGAACAGGAACGAGAAATACTGGTTGATGCCGATCGTCTGTGTGATGCCGAGGTCCTGCGACAGCGTGAACATGAACTTCACGACGTATGGCAGCAGGACGAAATATGAAAACGAGATCCCCGCCAGGAACAGCAGGAATGCAAACGGGATATAACTCAGCGTCACCCGCCGCTCCGTCTCCAGCAGGCCCGGCGAGACGAATGCCCAGAACTGGTACATGATGATCGGCAGGATGATGATGATGCCGATGAAGACGACGACCTTCAAATAGATGGCGATCGGGTCGATGACATTGAATGCGTTCAGCGACAGATCGGCAGCCGGTCCGTTCGACTTCAGGAACTTGATAAGCGGCTTCGCTAACAGGAAGCCGCCGATGACTGAAATCGCAAAGAAAACGACGATCGTAATCAGTCGTTTCCGGATTTCTTCTATATGCTCAATAATGGTCAGATCGCGTTCTTCCATTGGACAGACATCCTAACTTAAAGCTCTTTCTTGTCTTCCACTTTTTTCACGTCAGCTTTGTCGTCATCTTCGACAAGTCCTTTTGTGGCGTTTTTGAACTCACGGAGTGAAGAACCGAACGCTTTACCGATTTCAGGCAGCTTTTTCGGTCCGAAAATGAGAAGGGCAATTACAGCGATCATTAGTAAACTTCCGATACCTGGTGACATTTCGGACACCTCCTTCTGAATACATCTATTCTACACCTATCAACATTTTTTGACTACCCTCACCCCATTACAGTTGTGAATCTTTTACGTCATTTTTAATGAAGTAAATGAGGGATTGAAGTTCAACGGACAAGTCGATTGTATGTACGCGGATCGACTCCGGTACGGACAGCCGGACAGACGTGAAGTTCAGAATCCCCTTCACCCCGATCTGGGCGAGCCGGTCGGTCAGCTTCTGTGCCACACGTGACGGCACGGTCAGGATGACAAGGTCGATGCCGAGATCGGCCAGTCGCTCCTCCAGCTGGTCCGGCGGGTACACGGGGATGTCCGCCATGATCTTCCCTTCCGGCGGTGCTTTCGGGTCGAAAGCGACAGCGATGCGTGTATTGTGGTTCTTGTGGAAATTATATTTTAAGAAGGCATGGCCGAGACTGCCGACACCGATAAGTGCGACGTCCGTCTCTTCATCCTGATCGAGTGTTTTCCTGAAAAAACTGACAAGGTAGTCGACATCATAGCCATAGCCTTTCCGGCCGAGTGCGCCGAAATGCGAAAAGTCACGGCGGATGGTGGCCGCATCGATCTTCATCGCCTCGCTGAGCTCGCTTGAAGAGACACGCTTCTTCCCGCTGTTCGCGAAATTTTGAAGAAACCGATAGTACAGAGGCAGACGCTTGGACGTTGCCTGGGGAATTTTAACCGTTTCTTCAGCCATCGTAAACCTCCTGCTGCTGTTTCGAATCGCTTCTATCGTACAGGAGAAGCGCCCCGTTGTAAAGCCGATCATTGCGCCTGTGACGCCGTTCCAGTAAACTGAAGAGGAATGGAAATTGAGGTGACACGATGATAATCCTGCAAGTGAACGGTGTAACGAAGTCGTTTTCAGGTACCGATATTATGCAAAATGTGAAATTGGAAGTCCAGCATCGTGACCGGGTCGCGCTTGTCGGCCGCAACGGTGCCGGCAAGTCGACGCTGCTGAAGATCATCGCTGGGGAAATGGCGGCGGATTCAGGGGACATCATCATTCCGAAAGGGGTCCGGATCGGTTACTTGGAGCAGCATAGCGGCATCAGGTCCGAGCTGACCATCTGGGACGAAATGATGACGGTGTTCGAGCCGCTGCAGGCGATGGAACGGCGTCTGCGTGCGCTCGAAGCCCGTATGGCGGAACCGGATATTTACGAAGATGCAGAAGCGGCAGCCCGTGTGATGGGCGAATACGATGCGCTTCAGATCGAGTTCAAAGACCTCGGCGGCTATCAGTACGAATCGGACACGCGGTCCATCCTGCACGGCATGCGTTTCTATCCGGATGATTACAGCAAGCCGGTCAGCCTGCTGTCGGGCGGCCAGAAAACCCGGCTCGCGCTTGCGAAGATGCTGCTGAGCAAACCCGACCTGCTGATTCTCGATGAACCGACGAACCATCTGGACATCGAAACGCTCGGCTGGCTCGAAAACTATTTGAAATCGTACGAAGGCGCCCTGCTGATCGTGTCGCATGACCGCTACTTCCTCGATCAGGTCGTGACGCTCGTCTATGAAGTGTCCCACCGCAAAGTGACGCGGTATGCCGGCAACTATAGCGCCTATCTCGATGAGAAGGCGAAGAACTATGAGAAAGACCGCAAGCAGTTCGAGAAGGAGACGAGTGAAAAGGCGAAGCTCGAGGAATTCATCCAGAAGAATATCGCCCGGGCGTCCACGAGCAAGATGGCGAAGAGCCGACGCAAGCAGCTGGAACGGACGACGTGGATGGAATCACCGGACGGCGGGGAGAAATCGGCGAATTTCTCCTTCACGATCGACCGGCCGAGCGGAAATGACGTTCTCGGCGTGCGGGATGCGTCTGTCGGGTATGACGGCAAGGCCGTTTCTAAACATATCGACATGCGTGTCTATAAGCAGGACCGGATCGCGATACTCGGTTCGAACGGGGTCGGCAAGTCCACACTCCTGAAGACGATCGTCGGGCGGCAGGAGCTGATCGCCGGGGAAATTGCATATGGCACGAACGTGCAGTTCGGCTATTATGATCAAAACCAGGCGACACTCGTCGGAACCGGGACTGTCCTCCAGGAAATCTGGGACGACTGGCCGCTCATGAACGAAAAGGACATCCGGACACTGCTCGGCCGTTTCCTGTTCTCAGGAGACGATGTGAGCAAGCCCGTCCAGTCGTTATCGGGCGGCGAAAAAGCCCGGCTGTCGCTCGCCAAGCTGATGCTCGCGAAGTCGAACACCCTCATCCTCGATGAACCGACGAACCACTTGGACCTCGACAGCAAGGAAGTGCTCGAGAATGCCCTCGATGACTTCCCGGGGACGATCCTGTTCGTCTCGCACGACCGGTATTTCATCAACCGGATCGCGACGAAAGTGTTCGACTTGACTGATACGGGGGCTGTCGAGTACCTTGGGGACTACGACTACTTCGTCGAGAAGAAGACGGAGCAGGAAGAACTGCTTGCGGAGTCAATCGGCACGTTGCAGCCGGAAACGACTGTGAAGCCGCAGACGCAGGAGTTCGACAAAGAACGACAGAAACAGGAACGCCGGCTGAAACGCGCGAGTGAGCAGGCAGAAGCGAAGATGACTGAGCTCGATGAACAGATTGCACGTCTCCAGCAGGAGCTCGAGGATCCCCTGCATGCAGATGATCACGTCAAACTTATGGAGCTGCAGGCGTCGATCGATGCGCTGCAGGCAGAGCACGATCAGCACGCGGAAACGTGGCTCGACCTCCAGGAACAGCTCGAAACGGTATAAACATGAAAGCAGCGGACCTGTCCGCTGCTTTTTTCCATCCTCCTATTTGTCAAACGAATATGCAATACAGAGCATCCGTGTTGATAAGACATTTGTCCGCGCCGTTTCGACATTCCGAAATGTATGTTGTCCACATTCTTTTCCACATGAGCAAGCCTGTTTTTATCGCTATACACAAAGTTATCCACGTTATCCACATTTGCTATCCTTTATGTACACACAGTTATCCAAGCGAGCGAGTGAATTTATCAACTACTTCTGTACTTACACACATGTTATCCACAAATTGTGCATAAGTACGAATGTTCTCTATTGACAAACTGAAAAAGCTGAGGACAAAAAAACATGAAATCCGTCTGAAAATGACGAATTCCATGCAGGTTTACTCATTCCAAGAAGTTAACTGCATTCCTGGACGGCCATTCATAGCCAAATCGCTGCGGACACCGCTCAAATACATCTGGGTGCCTGCTGCCGCGATCATGGCAGCGTTATCTGTGCATAAGTGGACAGGCGGGACAGCGAACGGGATCTGCAGTTCATTGAAGGCATTTTCAAGCGATGCACGCAGGCCTTTGTTTGCTGCAACGCCTCCTGCAGCGATCACCTGTTTCACGCTGTATGCCTGCGCTGCCCGCACGGCCTTTGTCGTGATCACCTCGGTGACACTCTGCTGGAAACCTGCTGCTACCGCTCCCGGATCGAGCTGTTCACCGCGCTGCTCCAAATTGTGCTTATAATTGATCACCGCGGATTTCAAGCCGCTGAAGCTGAAATCATACGAGTCAGGCTCCAGCCAGGCGCGCGGGAATTCGACAGCTATCTCACTGGCAAGCGCCAGCTTGTCGACATGCGGTCCACCCGGGTAAGGCAGGCCGAGCACCCGAGCGACTTTGTCATAAGCTTCCCCTGCCGCATCATCCCGTGTTTCCCCGATAAGTTCGAAGGAACCATGCCCTCTCATGATGACCATTTCTGTATGGCCGCCTGAGACGATCAGTGCCAGCAGCGGGAATTCCATCGGCTGGACGAGCTGATTCGCATAGATATGACCGGCGATATGATGGACGCCAATCAGCGGCAGCCCATTGGCGAAAGCGAACGCTTTTGCCGCATTAACGCCGATCAGAAGGGCACCGACAAGGCCAGGCCCTTCCGTCACCGCAACGGCATCCAGGTCAGCCGGCTTCAGTCCGGACTCCGTGAGTGCCTGTTCAATAACGACGGTAATCTCTTCAACGTGATGCCGGGAAGCGATCTCCGGAACGACACCGCCGAACCGTTTCTGACTTTCGATCTGGGACGCGACGACGTTCGATATGATTTCCGTGCCGTTTTTCACGACAGACGCCGCTGTCTCATCACAACTTGTTTCGATTCCTAACACATAGATATCTGTTTTCATGTCAATTCCACCCACATGACGAGCGCATCTTCATGGTCGTCCGTATAATAGTTTTTCCGGATTCCGCCCGGCTGGAAACCGAGCTTCTTGTACAAGTTCTTGGCAGCTTCGTTGCTCACACGCACTTCCAGGGACATCGCACGGACACCGTGGTTCCTGCAGAGATCCATCGCCTGCCGCATGAGGGCTTCTCCTATGCCGTGCCCCTGGTATTGTCTCCGGACAGCCACGTTCGTAATATGGCATTCATCCAGCACCACCCACATGCCGACATGACCGATCACTGACCCATCATACTCTGCAACAATATAGGTGGCATAGTCATTTCCCGTCAGTTCATGCTCGAACACTTCTGCCGTCCACGGAGTCGGGAACACTTCTGTTTCGGTCGCGACGACAGCTTCGATGTCCTGAGACACCATCTGCCGGTAAAGTATCCCCTCAATCATGGCGGGACTCCTGCTGCTGCAGCCAATTCGCTTCCGCTTCAGGGATCCGCCGATAGGACGGTACAAAATCATGGACGTCAGTGACAGGCAGACGCTGTTCAGCCAGCTGGATAAGCTGGGAGGCACGCGGCAGCTGCTGCGGAAACGGCGCAAAGACCGCCTGCTCCCCGAGCGACTCACGGATAGCAGTCTTATGCATGTCCGCATCCGCACCGATGAACAAGACCGGCTGATGGATGAAAGAAACGTCGGAAAGCAGCTCCTCAAGCGATCCGTGCCGGTCTTCCCAAATCCGGTGCAGCCGCTCCCCCTTCGACTTGTACAGCCCGCAATAGACGTTGCCGCGTCTCGCATCGAACAGCGGACAGATCACCCCTTCGAAAGGCACTGCGTTCGCTGCCAGCACTTCCAGACTGGAGACGCCGACGAGCGGAATATCCAGCGTCCACGCCAGCGTTTTCGCCAGGGTGACGCCGATCCGCACACCCGTATAGGACCCGGGACCTTCTGCCACAGCAATGGCATCCAGATCAGCCGGTTGTAAATCAGCGGCCGCGAGCAACTGCTCCACAGCCGGCATCGCCTGGATGGAGTGCGTCCTCTTCATCGCAGATGTCTGTTCGATAAGAATCTTTCCGTCTTCCACCAACGCTGCACTGAAAGGAGCGTTTGAAGTATCTATGCCTAACCAGATCATTTCGTGATCGCCTCACAAATCGTTTTAAAATGAATGCCGTGCGGTTCCAATTCCAGCAGCCGGGACGTCTCACCCGTGCGGAGGATCCGGATGTCCAGCCGGTCTTCCGGCAGTTCGTCCTGGATGAATTGCGCCCACTCCACGAGCGTAATGGCATCTCCATAGAACAGCTCGTCCCATCCGAAATCCTCGTCGCTTCCTTCCAGCCGATATACATCCAGATGGTTGAGCGGGACCTTCCCCTCATATTGCTTCACAATGGTGAACGTCGGGCTGCTCACGGTGCGCGTGACTCCGAGCGCCCGGGCCAAGGCTTGAGCGAATGTCGTCTTTCCTGCCCCGAGGTCGCCTTCCAGGGTGATGACGTCAGGCGGAGCCAAGTGCGCAGCCAGCCGTTCAGCGAAGTCTTGTGTTTCTGAAGCCGCGGCTGTATCAATCGTAAATTTCATAGCGCATCCGTTCCTTTTCTGTTGATAGTACCAGTGTACCGGAAAGTGCTCGCGGCTGCACCCGGCAGTCATAGAAATCATGAAAAAACCGATCCGGGTATTCCCGAATCGGTTTGAAAGTTTAAATAAATGGCGGTCCCGACCGGGATCGAACCGGCGATCTCCTGCGTGACAGGCAGGCATGTTAACCGCTACACCACGGGACCAAATACTACTAATATGTATAATCCAGCTTCGACTTCCTGATGCATATTGCATCAAAGCGGTCGTCTTCGCTTTATAAATTATACTGCCTGGCAACGTCCTACTCTCACAGGGGGAAGCCCCCTACTACCATCGGCGCTGAAGAACTTAACTTCCGTGTTCGGTATGGGAACGGGTGTGACCTCTTCGCCATCATTACCAGACAGATGAGCTTGTTCGCCCAAAACTGGATAAAACCAACATTGAATATCATCAAGACCGCCTTACGGCGCTTCGTAACCCAATCCAGCTCCGACTCCCTGATGCTCGAGGTCATAAGTCAACTCGTCTGCGTGGCACAAAAC
>NZ_BRCF01000009.1 GCF_023707985.1 Sporosarcina sp. NCCP-2716 | reverse complement strand
TAAAACAAGATGATTGGCAAGGACCTACATTTTTAATTGCCGAAACATACATTTTCTACTTGCCAAATACACGTATACGATGGTGATGAAGACCTATATCCACAGCTTCCTGATCACGGGCAGTTTTCTACTGGCGGCGGGTCTGTTCCTCGGGATTTCGATCTACATGGCTGCACTGTTTTGCGGCGTGAACCAGGTCGAACGGGCGGCTGATGAAGAGGCCGGGGAGTCACCGGATGCTCCGTAACTGGAAACAGCTGTTCTTCAGGGAAAAGCCGCCCGGTGTGACAGGAAGACTGATGGAGTTCGCCGTCTTCTTCTTGCTGCTGACCCTGGTGAGAAGGCTTTTTCATCCGGAGATCCGCTGGGTGGAGAATCTCGTACTGGCCGCCGCGATTTTCGCAGTGAATGCGTTTGTGGAATGGGCCTGGAAACCGATTGACTATACAAACGGGAAGAAACCGAAATGAGGGATTGCATGGACGGGGATGACCCGCAAGTTTCCGGCAGATCTCCAGGACTCCTCCTAGCGATATTCGCTGCCGCATATCTGCTCATGAGCATCCCTGCCATGCTAGGTGTCGGTCAGGTGATTGATTGGGTACCGGAAGCGACCGTCTTCCAGAAAGTCAGCGGCACGTTCGTCAGTGCCTTGACCGACCATGTTGCCTTGAAGCTCACAGCATCCGCCGTCTTGGCGTTGTTGGTCAGCTGGAGGTGGAAGCGGCGTGCGCGAAGTGGAATAAGATAGTGACAGCTCAACCGGAGTTGCGTCTGAATTCGGTTTTCTGAATTATGAAACGGAAAGGGAGTCGGAGGGATGCGAAAATTCCTATTTTCACTTGTGATGCTCGTGGCGCTCTTATCAGCTTGTGGACAGCAGGAAGCAAGCCTAGTTGAGATGAACCATCTTCCGGATAAGGTGGACAAAGCGATCGATCCTGAAGAGCAGTTGCAAGTCGTGAATGACAGCGGCGGATTCTACTACATCGTTTTCCAGTCGGACGCGGATGTGAAAACCGCTCTGCAAACGAAGGATGACATAGCGATTGTCCAATTGGAAGAATCGCCTGCCGCCAGCGGGGAGAGTAAAAGGACCATCTATAAGCTGACGACAGGTCCGGAGCATGAAAAAATGGACATCCGGGTCAATGGCGAGTCGGTATCCTACCCGGTGATCATTGTGAACTAATCTGCCTTACTGGATATTCCGGCATTGACGAAACGAAGAAACGGACAGGCGGAAGGAGGTGCCGAGGTGATCGGTATCCTAGTGAGATATATTGTCGTTTTCCTCGTGATTGCCATCTTCATGTGGGCGGCGAAAACCATCGTCCGCAAGGCATTCGGCATTCCAAAGGAACCAGAGGGGAGCCGCACGCAAAACTATGTGAAGCAGCGATTTGACGAGGTGGATCAGCAGGTGAAAAATTACACTTGGGTCGTCCTGTTCGCGGTGCTTGTCGTGAACGTGGCGTATTTCCCCCAGTCCTATGCCTTCATCATCGCTGTCTTCCTCTACACCGCAACCCGGATGCTGATCAAAGCGTATATCGAGCGGAAATACTCAACAGTCCCGAGACAGGCACTTGTCACGATAACCGAACTGGCTGTTCTGACCGCGTCACTCATAATCATACTGAACTTCAATTTACTCTAATAACGACAGGTGCCGATCAGGACACAATCGATATTATCTTCAATGGGGAGAACATGTCTTATCCGTTACCCAATGTTCTGTGATGAAAGCATAGTCCAGGGCTAATAATTATCCTGGGATTAGATTTTTGAATTGATCATCGGAATAAGGAAAGGGGAGATGGAATGTTAGTTGAATTCATCTGGCTAGGTCTGGCAATTGCAGCTGCCGGTTATTTTATAGGGGATGGACTAAAAAACTTCAATAATCCGAATGCAAAAGATCATCTGAGTGATTTCTTCGACGATGACGATGAACCAGAACTTATAAAGGAAAGCGACGTTCATCACTTTATGGGAATTTCTAAAGAAGACGCCAAGAATTTGTTGTTGGAATATCCGGACATTCCACATGTATTCATCAATAATAATGTGTATTATCCCAAATTGAAATTACGTAAGTGGCTAACGGAACAATTAGGAGGACGCTAACAAATGAAATACACCATCTGTAAGATGAAAAAAGAAGACACACCGGACGTCCGGGAAGTGGCAGAAATCAGCTGGTACTCAACGTATGAAGGGATCATCCCGCGTGAGATACAGGAGAATTTCCTTAAGACGGCTTACAGCGATGAGATGTTGGCGACCCGTTTGGCACGCTCCCTTCTCTTCGTAGCGAAAGCGGGGGAGCACATCGTTGGATTCGCCGATTTCACACCAGTGAATGACAAGGGGCATTCGGAGTTGAACGCCATCTATCTCGACCCCGACTGGCAGGGACATGGAATCGGGACGGCCCTGCTGCAGCGAGGTCTCGATGAACTGGGCGGCGCACGGAAATTATATATCAATGTGGAAAAAGACAATACGATCGGCAAACGGTTTTACGAAGCGAAAGGATTCGAAGCTGTCCGCGAGTACGATGATCTTTTTGATGGGCATGTCTTGAAAACAGTGCGTATGTACCTGACTCTGTGAGCGTAGGTCTGCTGTGTCCGATCACTTTAATCTACACTGAAAAGAAGGGAGAGGGAGTACATAAAAGCTGCACCGCTTAGTATCCGGCCATTGCTCATTCTCGCAGTTATTCTGTTAACGGCCTGCCAGCCACCGAAGCCGTCTGTTGAAAAGACCGAGGTGCCGAGTGAAGAACCTGCAATCACCTATACCTTCAAAAACCCACGGACAGGGCAGGCATTCAGCATCCATCATGCGTACTTGCTGTATGATAACTTTTTCACTGCAGTGAGCGAAAACCCCAAAGATTCGCCGTATGAATTGTACGATCGGGAAGTCTTGCAGTCTGTGAATGAGGCATGCTTCGAGAATGCCGAGCTGGCTCAGTTGGATTACACAGCCGCCTTGGAGTGGACGCCGGCGAAACGAGAATATGAACAGGTCACGAAGCAGATTGCGAGAATGAACACCGAGCAATTGAATGACTTGTTCGAGGAAGCGCTTGTGAAATCATCGGATCTCCTGCCATCCGACCAGCAGACGAATGTCTGTATTTTCCCGGAAAATGAAGCATTCCCTTCTGAGATGCTGACAGTCGGTTCCGAGGAAATATTGGTTTTTTACAGTAAATATGACAGGACGTACAAGGCAGGAATGGCCCATGAATATCACCACACTGTCTGGCTGGGCAAGCATATCGACGACGATACCCCTCTCACGCTATTTGACCATCTGGCGCTCGAAGGCCAAGCAGTCATGTTTGAAAGTATCGTATATCCGGACATGAACAGCACCTATTACATAGTCGATGAAAGTTACAACCAGGATTATTGGGACCAGATGGTATCGAAATTAGACAGCATCTACACGGAAGATATCGACGGAACGATCCAAGGGGGAATCAATGGTCTTCCTCATGCCTACGGCTATAGCGAAGGCTACAAAATCATCCGCGCCTACTTGGAGAAACACCCTGACATGTCCGTGGAAGAGTGGACCTCCAAAGATCCCCGGGAAATCTTCGAGGACTCGAAGTATGTGGATAACTATCAGTGAGCCCCTGCATATAGGACGCCGACTTTATTTTGGAGGAGGATGAACGATGGAGGAAAACCCATTGGAATGTGAAAAGCATGAGTATGAAGAGCACCTGTTACCAATTGACGACGAGATCTGTGCATTGGTGAAGAAACGGCTGGAACAACCGGTTGATCATACGGCCTTCCCTTCTGAACAAATGATAACCAGCTTAGCGGAGAAGCATGGGCTGCACGAAGAATTGGTCAGCGCTCTATTCAACACGCTGGAGATGGAGGAATACTTCAGGCCCCGCGTCGACCCGGTTGGTTTCCGGAAACATCTGCCCGTCTTGCAATCCGTGGAGATAGGTGATCGCCTGTACTCCGTCACATTTGTCCGGCAGTACAAGAACGCAAGCGTCGTAAATCTCAATGCTGATTGGGACGGCACCCAGGATTCCCCGCACGAGTACGAACCGAACACATTCGAGCTGTCCATCGGTGACTCCTATGATTGCCGGATGGACAGCGGTAGCGGATCGACCGGATACTCCCACACGACCTACATCGTCACGCCGCTGCCAGACGACTTGGCAGGCATCGACTTGACGTTCACCGAATACACCGATCATGTCAGAAAGAAACCGACAGGCGTGGCATTTGTGATGCGTCTGTCGTAAATGCAAACTGAAAACGAAGAGAGGAAGTGAACGTGTTGGGTATTCTGCTGCCGATCATGATGGCTGTTTCCATAGTCGTCACATTTTTTTCGCTGTCCTTCGCTATCTTGAAACGTTCGTGGCAAGCGATGCTGGTGTCCGTGTTTGCCAGTTTGCCGGTTTCCTTGTATCTCGCAGGTGTCAATCCGCCGTTGTCATTTCTAGGGGGGATACCCATGCTTCTGCTGTTCGGCACATTCATTATGAAAAGACGGGATCACAAACAAATTGCCCGATAAGCAGTTTGGAAACTGCATTGGCTCCTGAAAAGTAAGTCGGTCTGCTTGTTCCATAGCTGTGTAATTAAATTCGGCTGCTCGCAAGGCTGACTGGAACAGCATATAAATTCCGAAGATCAGCTGCGCAACAATTGGGGAGGATAACTCATGACCGTATTCAGGCGACTCTCTTTTTGGTTGCCCGTACTAGCCGTGATGCTTTATGTGAACGAGTTGTGGATGAATCCTGCAAAAGACATCGTGTTTGCTGTCGATCCTTTGCTGGCACAAATAGTGGGAGTGCTAAATCATCGCGATTATCTCTATGATCATGACAGATTGCAAATGCTGTTCCCCGGCTTTTTGGTGCACGTCATCCTGTGGTTTCTTTATGGGCTTTTCATTGACTATGCTATTCACATATTATTTAAACAAGAAGAAAAGGAGGATTGAAAAAATGGACTCAAGAGATTTGAAACTCAAGCAAGGTGCAGCTATTTCCATTTCAACTTTACTGATTGTCGTAGGATTCCTATTGATCGCACAGATGTACTTCACGTCCACAGAGAACCAGGCCATGACGAACGCTTGTTATGACCAAGGCGGTTTGCCGGTAGTGGAACGATCACTGTTCAGTATCACTTTTTTTGATTGTCAGGTGGATTTGTAATGCTGATCGGAGGTTTGGATGAGTTCCGATATGCTTCCGGGGAACGGGATTGCTAATGCTGACATTCCATGTGAATTGTGAAAGAGGAATCGTTTAAGCAGACGTGGTTCTTGGAACAAGAGCTACGCTAGTTCGACAATCGGGCCGGATTACGAAATTCTGGTAAAGTAGAATTAGGAGGGGACATTATGCCACGTTGCACTAATTGTAATTACAAGTGGAGTGGTAAAGATATACTAGCGCTCGGATTTTCTAAGAATGGAAAAGACTGTCCGAATTGCGGTAATAGGCAATATCTTTCTAGTGAAACACAGAAACTATTTACCTTGGGTTATTTAAGTTTAATTTTTGTTCCTTTTCTTCTTTTCAAGATTAAGCTGAGCAATAAAGATGAGCCTATATGGTAGTACTGCAATCGTGCTCGATAGTGGGAAAGCGGTTTGTACCCTTTCCTCAATCTGGCTAGAGATGATTGACCAGAAAGAATTTAGTATTAGGAGACTGAGCTGATGAAAAGAATCGCTAATATATTAATTCTTTTATTTATTCCATCGCTTTTAATAGCGTGTAACAACCCAGAGGATGAAGAATACTTTATTTACAGTTCAAACTTCACTGATCAATTAATAGAATGTCTTGATAATGAAGGAATTAAGTATAAGTTGGATGATAATGAAAATGTATTGATTAAAAGGAAAGATAATGGCAAAGCCGTTATGCGATGTGCTTGAAAATTTTACAAACGGACGCGATTACGGGAAAGGATTTTCGCCCGTTCATCAATCAGGTCAGATTCCAATGAACCATTAGTATTTTTTTAATCAATTAAGCCAGCTCAGTAACAAGCGCGAAAAATTTGATTTGATTAAAATATCTGTTTAAAAGGAGTAAATGATGATAAAAAATATCCAAGTTGATGTGTTTTTGAAAAAAAAGGATTTCACACCTTTAGAGGAAAAGCTTATCGAACTATTCATCATTAACATAGGTACCTTTGTTAATGCTTTTAATATAGCTAAGCCTATGGCTATGAATCCGATTGAACAATCTAACGCTGACTTTTCTATGGAATTTGTGTTCCAAGAATTAATTGAAAGAGAAATAGCTGTTAAAATGGCTGAAGATATAGAAAAAAGACTTGATGTAATGTTCTATATGGCGGAAATCGAGTTAGTGGAACTTAAATCCATGCCCATAGAGCAGCAATAATTAACTTCTTTTACTTTCTTGTTTCGCACTTGGGGCCAAGTGTGAAACAAGGAATTATGCCCATTCATCAATCGGGCCATTTTGTTGAAGAAGTAATTGTAGAAGATGATGATGTAGGCGAATTTCAATGGTAATAGTATATTAATGTATATTATTAACAGTTAATTTAAAATACTTGAAACTTAATGGGGTGCTAATGTGAAAGCTTTATTGGTCATAGATTTTCAAAATGGGTTTCTACAAATAGGTGATTTCAGCCTAGAGAAAGAAAAGGTTGAAAACCTTATTAAAGATTTTAAACGTAATAAACAACCGGTTATTTTTATTCGTCACAAGGATGAAAATAGTGAAAGTCCAATAGCTAATGGTTCTGAAGGAGGAAATATTGACTCGGATTTAGTTAAGTATGCAGATAATATTATTGAAAAAAGTACACCAAGTGCATTTTTTAAGACCAATTTGCAGGAAATACTACAATCGCTCGGTGTTAATCATATTTTCGTAACTGGATTCAATACAGAGTATTGTCCTCAATTTACGGCAATTGCTGCATATGACAGAGGATTTCAGGTTACTTTTATTGAAGATGCAACGGCTACAGTTAACGATGACAGTACCTATGAATTTCCAGGGTTAGATATCCGTGATTTTGTTGGGTCAGTGCTTAACTGGTCGAATGTCATTGAAGTTATCGATTATGAAGAATATGTAGAAGAATATGCCGATATAGAATTAAAATCTTAATCTCACTTTGGAATAATAACTGATGTTGTCTACCGCAATGGGGCGCGTTTGCTTGATAAACAAATGCTCCAATAAATGCTCCAGTATCGCAAGAGGGCCAAAATAGGGATAAGTATACTACGAGTATCAAATCATTTCTTTTCGACTCAGATATTCATGGAATTGGAAGGGATTGAACAGGATGAAAATAACTAGCCTGATTTTAGCCGCCATTGTACTAACTTTAAGTATTTATACGTTGGTTACAGATAATTATTTTGTAATGCCTTATTTCGAGTTATTTGTTTCTTTCATGTTTGTAGTATTAGGTCTCCTGCAGTTGCGGGAAAATCATAAAGTCTTTGGTATCTTTTTGTTGGTTTGCGCTGGTTTCGCACTTTACGCAAGTATCGTAGGTTTCGTATAAGTATACTGAAATTCACTATCGGGCACGATTGCGAGGCAAAGATTGCGTGTCAAACAGGTCATTCAGAAGCAGCTGGGAGGAAGAAAAGTGGATGTAAAAACAGAGACAAACAGTAAGTCCATTGTTTCTTTGGTACTGGGGATCCTGTCGATCTTCATTCCATTTGTGGGGTTCATCCTCGGAGTTATTGGTATAGTACTTTCAAGAATGGCGACTCGGGAAATTGCGATGAGGAATGAGAACGGAAAGGGGTTGGCGGTGGCGGGGTTGACTTGCAGCATTGTCGGTATAGTACTACAAATTCTCCTGGTTTTGCTTTACCTTTTGTTTTTCATTCTTTTCAGCGTGAACTCTTTCGAAATACAGTAACTACAGTGAGATTGGAGATTATCCAGTATCGGACAGCCATACTGCTTGCTCGTTTTTATTTGTGAAATTTATAATACGGGAGTGACGGGAATGAAACGATTGTGCCATCAGTGCCGGGACGAGATGATCGAGGACTGCAAAGTGACGGTGGAAGGCGGGTTCTATGGTATCAAAGTGAGCGAAACGGGGAACGGAATATTCAAGAATGCTTCATCCAGGCTGCAGGCGGCTGTCTGTCCGTCCTGTGGGTACGTGGCGCTCTATGTCGAGGATGTCAGGGAGTTTAGAAAATAAAGTAGCTCGTTACAAAGTCACGAAGAATAAGCCAGGGGGAATTGAGATGTACATACCGAAGTATTTTAACGTGGACGACACAGAGGAAGTTTGGAAATTTGTCGAGCAGCATGCGTTCGGGACGGTTGTAACGACCGTGGATGGTAAGCCGGTGGCGACGCATGTGCCGCTGCAAGTGCACCGAGAGGGCGAGAAGGTTTCGATCACCGGCCATCTGGCTTATGGGAACCGTCAGTGGCGGACGCTTGAATCGACGGACAGCGTGCTGGTTCTGTTTCAAGGTCCGCACGCATATGTCTCGTCTTCCTGGTATGAAAAGGAGAATGTGCCGACATGGAATTATCAGGCGGTGCATGTCTACGGGAAAGCGCGGCTGCTTTCGGAGGACGAACTGAAGCGGGATTTGGCGGGACTGCTGCACAAATACGAAGCGCACCGGGAGTCGCCGGTGCTGTGGGAGACGCTGTCACCCGAGCTGGTCGCAAAAGAGTTGAAAGGGATTGTCGGATTTACGATTCACGTGACAGACGTCCAAGCGGCGTATAAGTTGAGTCAGAACCGCAACGAAAGGGATTACAAGGCGATTATCGATAAGCTGGAAGAAGAAGCGGACGATCATTCACACCAAGTCGCACATGTGATGAAGCAGAGGACGGAAGATATGGTCTGATAGCGATGGCAGGTGGGACGCATGGTGTGAGTCAGGGGATGAAGCTAGAAGTGAGGAATTCTATGAAATCCATCTCAAAATTATTGCTGGGGGTTCTTTTGGCGCTCGTGCTGGCAGGCTGTATCGGGGAAGACTACGATTTTTCACCGCCTGCTGTGACGCTCCAACCGGCTGATGCTGCCCAGCAGGAGCAGTTAGCAGAAGCGAACATTGAGTGGTCGTATGACGAGAAGTATAACAAGAAGACGGATGATATTTTCGCCTTGGCGGTAAAGCAGAACAAACTGCTCCTGACACCCGATCAGCGTGTGCAGCTGACATTGGACCATGGGGATTTCAAGCTGGACGGTATTACAATTTTCGTGTGGCAGAACGACGAACGAGTCACCTTACCCTTCGATGAAAAGGACCAGTCGTTTGCCGCACCGGCAGAAGCCGGTAACTATGTCGTCGAAGTGGCACTGGCTGCCGATAAGGGGCAGGCTCAGTATGTAGGGATGCTCGCGGTGGAGTAAGGCGCTGGAAAGGCCGCATCGGAATTTGAAAAATCGGGAGACGTGGAAGAATGGAACAAAGACTGCAGGAAGCCATCCGTTTACGAGAAGCTGGAGACCACCAGAAGGCAAACGAGCAATTCATGGAACTGATACGGGATTTCCCTGAGGATGCTGTTGTTAACTATCAGTGCGCTTGGAGTTTCGATGTACTCGGGGAAGAAGCGAAAGCAGTTCCATTTTACGAACGAGCGATTGAGTTGGGATTGTCCTCTGAAGACCTGCAAGGTGCTTATTTAGGATTAGGCAGTACCTATCGAACACTGGGTGATTATGAGAAATCCAAAAAGACATTCGAACGTGCGATGGAAGTGTTTCCTGCTAACCAAGTGCTTCCCATATTCTATGCCATGACGTTATATAATCTGCAAGAGCACAGCAAGGCGATGGAACTGTTGCTGAAGTGTGTAGCGGAGACATCTGCTGACCCGGACATCGTCAGTTATAAAGGTGCAATTGAATTTTATTCTACTCAGTTGGACAAGGTCTGGAACTAGCGTACTTTCGTTATACGATGACTGAAAGCTTGTCAGGAGGATGCTCATGAGAGGGATGAAGGTATCGAAGTTTACATTGTTCCTCTGGTTGCTCGCGGCGGTGTTAGTCGTTTTACTCGTCGTTTGGAAGGTGGCACGCGACCATGAGGAGAAAAACTTGGCCGATGTACTGGTTGAGGATCGCTCGGATACAGAAGCAATTTCACTGGAGCTCCGAGGGGATAAGAATCTCTCGATGACTAGTGAGGAGCATGGTCAGTTTGAACAATTACTAGACTTTTTGGCAGCATATCAGGTGAAAAAGATAGAGGATTCTAAGGCAGCAGAAGCGGACGTTCACAACGCAAATGGTGCTGATTTGTTCGTCAGGAAGAGAGGACATTCATCCTCTGATCAATCCATAATACTAGAGGATTTTGTCTACATTGCAGGTTCGGGGCATTACCGAGTGACTAACGGGCCGATCGATATGGATTGGATTAATAAGTTTGTTTCAGAAAATCAGAAGTGAGAATCACCTGACACATACTCGTTCTGTATCCTCGGGAAACGGATTGGATATGCGGGTTACATGGCGGATCCACCTGGCAAGGAGACACCTCGTGCGATGGGTTGTCTGCATTTACTTTACAATTCACCAAAAAGCCCGACCTCACAAGTGAGGGTCGGGCATTTGTTTATTTAACTTATACCGTCTGCAGTTTGTATTTTTTGATCTCCGGCGGGATCGGGCAGATGTACTCTTCGCCGTTGCGCTGTTCGATGAGTTCCGCTTTTGCCTTTTCGAGCAGTTCCGGGTTATGGAGTACTTCGATTGCCGTGGCGGCCATGACTTTGCCCGCGTGGAGCATGCCTTTGTGGCCGACGGACGTTTTGCCGGTGGAGACGATCTGCCACGTGTGCAGCGGGGTGCCGATCGGTTCGCAGCCGACGAGTGCCTGGACTGTCGGGACGACCCAGCTGACATCGCCGACGTCGCTTGTGCCTGGCATGACGCCGTTCGATGGAATGAATGGATCGATGACATCCGCTAAGTCCTTGCCTGCAAGTTCTTTGTTGGCCAGAACGTCCTTCCGTTTGTCCGCTTCGTCGAGCGTTGCGCGGATGGCTTTTGCGAAATTATAATCTTGTTCGTCGTACTCCGGAACGCCGAGTGCTGTGAAGTTGTCGTACATGACGGATTCAAGCGTATTGTTCGGCAGGATGTCGGAGGCGGCGGATGCAAAATCGATTTCGACCTTGGTACCAGTCATGAGGGCCGCTCCCCGAGCGACGTCACAGACACGCTGATAGATCTCTTCGGCCTGTGCGACGCGCGGGGCCCGGACGAAGTACAGGACGTCTGCACGGTCCTGGACGACGTTCGGTGAGACACCGCCTGTGTTCGTGACGGCGTAGTGCATCCTTGCTTCCGGAATGACGTGTTCGCGCAAATAGTTGACACCGACGTTCATGAGTTCAACTGCGTCAAGTGCGCTTCTGCCGAGGTGCGGGCTGTCCGCTGCGTGTGCGCTCTTGCCTTTGAAACGGAACGATACCTCGTAGCAGGCGAGGGACGCCATGGACCAGACGGCATGGCGTGACCAAGGGTGCCAGCAGACGGCGAAGTCGACGTCGTCGAACAGGCCTGCGCGTACCATGAACGTCTTGCCGCTGCCGATCTCCTCACCCGGACATCCGTAATACCGGACGGTTCCTTCGAGGTTGTTTTCCTTCAGATGATCGCGGATGGCGATGGCTGCCGCAAGAGCCCCGGTGCCGAGCAGGTTATGCCCGCAGCCGTGGCCGCTGCCGCCTGGCTGGAGGGGATTGTAACTCGTCTCCCCACCGGCTTGGCTCAATCCGGACAGCGCGTCGAACTCGCCGAGTACGGCAATGACCGGCCCGCCGCTGCCATAGCTGCCGACGAATGCAGTTTCAATATCGGCGACGCCTTTCTCCACTTCGAACCCTTCTTCTTCGAGCGCCCTGCAGAGCAGTTCCGCGGACTGGAATTCGACGAATCCGGTTTCAGCATATCCCCAAAGTTCGTCACTGACGGCAATCAGTTTCTCGCGTTTCTCTTCGATGACTTTCGATACGGCTTCACGATAATTCACGTCATTCACCTCTGTGTAAGATTGTTGGATTGGCGGATATTCCGCCTCTTCGTTGAACTGTTAAATGTTAGAACGGTCCGTAATTAATCGCCTGGGCGATGATCAGGAACACGATGACAACCACGACTTGGATTGCGACATACGGTAAAATCCATTTCACCCACTTGGAGTAAGGGATGCCCATCATTCCAAGTGCAGCAAGGAGCAGGCCGCCTGTAGGGATGATCAGGTTCGACACGCCCGCACCCATAACGGTTGCAAAGGCAGCCGTCTGCCGGGTGACACCCACCAGATCAGCAAGCGGCGCCATGATCGGCATGACGAGCGATGCATGGCCGCTGCCAGACGGGACGATGAAGTGGATGAAGAAGTTGGCGACGCCCATTCCGACCGCCGTGATGCTTGGCGGCAGGTCGTCGAGCAGGCCGGACGTGACATGCAAGATCGTATCGAGCAGGCCGCCCGCTGTCAGGACGACGAGGATCGTGCTGGCGACCCCGATGATCATCGCGCCCGGCACCATTTCCGCACAGCCTTTGATGAAGGCGTCGGTCATGTCGTTGCCGGAAAGTTTACCGATGATGCCCATGATGATTGCGCCAAGCAGGAAGATCCCGACGATTTCCCCGATATACCAGCCGAGGCTGATGACACCGTAGATCAATGCGATGAAGCACGCAAGGAATACGAGCAGGGAGATGGCATGGCGCTTGCTGATTTTGTAATTTGTGTCGAACTTGACGCTTTCATCCGGATTGAACCGGCCGTACTCCGCAAGTTCAGGATTCTTCTCTATCCGATTGACGTGCCTCAGAATGAACGCGACCGACAGGATGTAGAAGATGATATAGATCGCAATCCGCAGCCCGATACCGGAGTACATCGGAAGTTCAGCGACAGACTGGGCGACCCCGATCGTGAACGGGTTGGTGATGCCGGCTGTAAACCCGGCGCCGAGCATGCCAAGCACGACGATCGCAAAGCCTGTGATGGCGTCAAAACCTAACGCGATCGCCATCGGTACGACGATTGTAATGTAAACGAGTGTATCTTCGGCTGAGCCGATCAAGGTTCCAAGCAGGGAGAAGATGAGCACCATCACCGGGATGATCAGCTTTTTCCGTGCGCCGAATTTCTGCGCTGTGAAGCGGATGAGTGCGTCAATGGAGCCGGTGGCCTGCATGATACCGAGCGCACCGCCGATGAGCAGGACGAACAGAATGATCGGAGCGGCGTTCACCATTCCCTGATGGAAGGAGTTGAACATTTGAAGCAGCCCGACCGGCGTCCTTGCCACGTACTCGAACTTCGCCGGGTCGATCATCGTCCGGCCGTTCTCCTCGAAGCGGGCATATTTACCGGCCGGAATGACATAGGTCAAAACCGTGATGGCGGCGATGATGAAGAACATCAGGACGTAAGCACTGACGCCTCCGCCTTTCTTCTTCGGCATTTTGTCTGCGCTTTCATTTACTTTCGCTTGGTTGGCCATGCTCATGTGTAACACTCCCCCGTGTCTTATATTTACAGCAGTTTGCTGCGAACCATCCAATAGCGTGAAGTATAGCTTGCGGACTTTCGTATCGCAAAGTAGGCCCCCAATTGAATGTTTTCTGAAAAATCATTGTCAACGCTTTCATTTTACCGGCTTTTGTATACAGTGATATTCAAAATAGGAATATTGGATAGTAAGAACCTGAATATCGATAAGGTATAATGGGAGCGGACCATCGTATACAACAGACAGATTGCCGTCTATTTTGACGTGAAATACAGGAATCCAAGAGAAAGGTCGCGGTCATATGGAAATCAGGCACCTCCAGACGTTTCAAATTGTTGTGGAAGAACAGAATCTTATTCAGGCTGCAATGCGTCTTAATTACTCACAGCCGACGATGACCAAGCACCTTCAGTTGCTGGAGGAGGAATTCGGCCAGCCGCTCTTCGAGAAAGTGGACAACCGCAGGAGGCTGACGAAGGCAGGAGAGTACTTGTATGAACATGCGAAAAGCATCCTGAACGAGATTTTCATCCTGCAGCGCGGGATGGATGAGCTGAGAGGCGAGCGGCAGATGATCCGGGTGTGCGGACTGGATGAATACTGCGACCGTTTCTTCCTGCCGTTCATCCGTGGGTTCCAGAAGAAATACCCGGACGTGCTGGTGGATGTCCAGGCCATCAACAGCAGTGATGATTCGCTGAAGGCCGTTGTGCTGAATGAAGCGGATTTCGCCATCGTGGCCGGCCGTCCGCTGACAGCGGATCTGTCTTCCCGGATCATCGATCATGCCGACCTTGTACTGGTCGGTTCCAGCAAAGTGGCAGGGGATCCGTCGAAAGCCGATGAATACTTGGCGAAGTATCCCGTTCTCGTCGATCATAACGCGCCGTTCATCAAGTTCGAGATCTTGAAGAAAGGAACGAACTTTACGAATACAATTCAATGCAACAGTGATGAAAGCATTAAGAACGCCGTGCTCCATCATGAGTATCTCGGCATTCTCGGCACGGGGCGCATCAAGGAAGAGATCAGGTCCGGCGCCATTACAGTGCTCGAAACATATGCCGCCAACAATGCAGTCAAGCTCATTGTCTCCTCGAAAAAGCTGGCCAATCCAGTATTTCAGGAATTTTTCACCGGATTCGTCGGACCGGAAAGTCGGCCGCCTGCAGAGTGAGAATGAAAGACAGATGTGCGGTCAGTGGCGCGGGTGTGCTAGGATCATAGAGGATGCGCTGTCAGAATCGCAGTCATGAGGCGGCGATTCAAGTGAATTTCTATTTTAGAGGAGAAGTGGGTCGATGAATCTCATTCAAGGGTTGATCAGTTTCATCTTGCATATTGACGAACATTTGGTCGATATCATCCAAATGTTCGGGAACTGGTCGTATCTCGTGCTATTTTTAATTGTATTTGTGGAGACGGGGGTCGTCATCTTCCCGTTCCTGCCGGGGGATTCGCTGCTATTCGCGGCGGCTGCGTTCTCAGCGGTCGGCGCGTTCCATATTTGGTTGCTAATTATCACGTTCTTCGTCGCAGCAGTGCTCGGCGACACGGTCAATTACCACATCGGCCGGAAAGTCGGGACGTCGATTCCGCCGAACAGCTGGCTCGGCCGGTTCGTGAACCAGGAGAAAATGGACGCGGCCGAACGCTTTTTCAACAAGCATGGCGGCAAAACGATCATCATCGCTCGTTTCATGCCGTTCATCCGCACGTTCGCGCCATTTGTCGCAGGCGCGAGCCGGATGAACTACCGCTATTTCCTCATGTATAACGTCATCGGCGCGGCACTTTGGGTCGGCATCTGTACGGCACTCGGCTTCGTGTTCGGCAACATTCCGGTCGTGAAAGACAATTTCTCGACAGTGCTGCTCGCCATCATCTTCATCTCCGTGCTGCCAGCGCTGATCGGCATCGTAAAGAGCAAGTTCGGCAAACAGTCTGTTAGCTGAGGGGGGGGTTGCTCGGGGGGCGCGCGCAAAGTTGGGTTTGTGCGTAAATTGCTTCTGAGCGCGCGCAAATGTGTCGTGAAGGCGCGTAAACGTCGGGGGACGGCGCGCATTGGTCTCGGGAGCGCGCGTAAAATTGGGATGGCGCGTAAATTGCTTCTGAGCGCGCGCAAATGTGTTGCGAGGGCGCGCAAACGTCGGGGGACGGCGCGTATTGGTCTCGGGAGCGCGCGTAAAATTGGGAATGCGCGTAAACTGCTGCTGAGCGCGCGTAAACTTGGGAATGCGCGTAAATTGCTATTGAGCGCGCGCAAATGTGTCGTGAAGGCGCGTAAATGTCGGGGGACGGCGCGTAAATTGCTTCTGACCGCGCGTAACGCATGGCCGAGGGCGCCTAAACGACAGCGAAGACGCGCATTTCCTTCGGTACCGCGCGTAAATAGGTTTTCCTTCAATGACAACCCTCGCTCTGCAACGAATAACGGCCAGGTCGGATGAACTTCATCCGGCCTGGCTGTTTTAATTTCCATTGAAACCCCAAAGAGATGCCCGATCGCTCTTCCAGACATCGAAATATTGTTAAGTATTATTTACATAATGTTAAGTATAGTATACATTAGAACAAAGGAGTGGCGTCATGCTGAAAAACCGTTTGAAGGAACTGAGGGCCCGCTGCAGTCTGACACAAATCGAGTTGGCAAAGAAAGTCGGCGTCACGCGGCAGACGATCGGATTCATCGAAAAAGGAGAGTTTTCGCCGTCTGTCACGCTTTCTCTGAAACTTGCCCGGGCGCTTGACTGTGATCTCAACGAAATCTTTTGGCTGGAAGGAGAAGAGGAACATGAAACATGATATGCGCTTGACGTATCCGCTCTGGCAGATGGCGGGGATCGCGATTGCAATTGGGTTTGTCCTGGTGATCGGCTATGCTGGAAGCTTTAATATGTTTTCGGACGGCGGTCTGGAGGTTGAATTGAACTTCACTACGGTCACGGGTGTCATTGCAATCTTTCTGTTGGTTGCCTTTGTCTCTTATATCATCCTGTTTGCCCGGCGTGTTGGGAGACATAACAGGGAATACCCGAACCATCCGATCACTGCGGCGAAATTCAAGCCTCAAGAATATATGGAAGACGATGAATTGTTTGAGGCCTTCACCCAGCGTGCGACAAAGAAAGTATACGCTTATTTTAACCTTCTGCTGCCTGCCATGATCGCGGTGTTTTGTATTGTACCTATCTCGAAAACTTGGATCATCGTCATCATCTGCCTGGCATCAATGGGGCAGTATTGGATCTATTACCGGACGATGCGCGCGTATGTCTCGGCAGAGTGATGAAAACAGAAACGGCCCATCCTGCTGCGGGATGGGCCGTTTCTCGTTCGGTTTATCACTTCACCTCGATGGCAAATGCATAATGGGCATCCCCGAGCGAAACTTCGGGGTTTTCCTTCTCGTGCCACCACACTGAGTAATCGTAATAGTAGACCCCAGCTTCCTCAGGTACAGTGAACGCCGAACCGTTCAGCGGTATGTCGGTTTGACGTGCTGCATCGAGCGACTGCACCAGGTGCTGTTCATCTGGAGCGGGTGTTTCATCCATCACCAGTTCCAGCAGTTCGCCCGGCTGCACTTCGATCGGAGTCTCGCCTTTCATCATATCGACAGCGCCCGCCGTGTCAACACATATTCCCGAGGTTTTGGTGCTCCAGCAATAGGTCCCGAGCTTCGTCTCATACCGCTCTCCGCCAATCATGATATCTACGCGGGGCGGTTTATTTCCAAGCGGCGATTTCCCCGAAGCTGCTTTTTCCGCACAGCCGCCGAGCAGCAGGATGGTCAGTACGCCCCCGATAATCAGTATCCTTTTCATCGTCCACTCTCCTCACTTCCATTTTGACGCCCTGTTACAATGACTCTTTTCAATACCTCGATAGTTACCCCATTTGACGGGCCGACCGCCAAGGAGTTACAGCTATCTGTATCAAAAAAAACAACTGTCCGCGCTTTTGTCAGGAAGCGGACAGCCGAAACTTTGTCAGGGGTTTCAATGAGTGGATTAAGGATTCGTCATACCTCTCACGTTGGAATCGCCTTTAAACAGATGCCGGATGCCTTTCCCCGCATGGACTTCATCCGCGTAGCGTGGCAGTACATGGAGATGTGCATAGGGCAGATGCTGTCCGCCGGTTTCCCCGCAGTTCCAACCGATGTTATAACCTTGCGGATGATACATCTCATCGATGTGACGCTTGGCGTCATGAAGCAGGGCATAGGTGTCATGCCATTCATCAGAGGTCAAATCGAATACAGTTTCCCTGTGCTGCTTGGGTACGATGATTCCGGCTCCGGCAAGGGTTCCTTGTATATCTTGTGCATGTCGCAACTGTAAAAACAGGCAGTGCTCGTTGCTCAGAAGGATGGTCTGTTCAGGATCGAGCTCCGGGTGGCAGAGCAGGCAGGTTTCCAAGGGGATTTCCTTCATTTCTATGCCTCAACAGACGTTTTCATCATTTTCTTGATCAGTCGGATCTGCCCGCGGTGATTCAGCTCGTCCTCAAACACGTGGAACCATTTGAAGTAGTTATTGGTAGGCTCGTTATACAAGAATGGGGCTTGTTCGAACAGCCAGGAATCCGGCAGCTTACTGAATGTGTCGAGTGTCTTCTTTCTGCTGTCCTCGATTTTTTGCAAATAATGCTCAGCGGGCTGGCTATGAATTTGTTCACGGGCTGTGTCTCCCAGTTCTAATCCGGGGTTCAGGTGTAGGACGTCGTCTTCCGTGACTTCCCGTTGTTCGAACGTATCGATCTGATAAAACCGCTCCACCGAATCCATATGCGCGAGCAGCATGCCGATCGAGTTGGCGTCTTCCTGGAAACGGAAATCCAGTTCCTCAGCGGACAGTCCCTGCACCTCAGCAATCGTCGTCGCGCGCACATACGCCATCATTGAAATCAGCTTGCTGAACTCCTCGCCGAAACCTTCTTTCCGGTCGATCAGGAATACTTCTTCTTTTTTCACAACAAGTTCCCTCATTCCCTGTTTTAAGAGTGTTGTGAATAGTATACCATTTGTCTTGCGGGTCTTCAACTAAACTCAAAACTCCTGTTTCCATATAGGCAGGAACCATTTGACGCCGCGGCGGTTGACCGGCAGCAGTTTCATGTCCGCGGCGAGATGGCTGAGGTAGCCGGCGAGTCCGGCGGCAACCATGCCGTCGATCGGCCATTCGGCGTACAAATAATGAAGGATGAATCCGTAAAACGCGACGCCGAGCAGGGAGTGGGTGTACGAGCGATGCGGCAGGAAGGATGCCATTATGATGTAACTGCCGGCGAGCAGGATGCCGATTGATTCGCCGAGTACGAATCCAAGGAGCATGACGAGGACCCCGGTGATGGTGAGCATCCGTCGCTGCGTGATGATGCGCGAGACGATGAGCAGCAAAAGCCCGAGGCCGCCATACAGATAGATATCGCTGCTCAAGCCTTCCGTGAATGTCTGGTAGACGAGCGTCAGCAAAATGACGATGCCGGCCGTCTCCATCAGCCATTTGCTCACCTTTTTGCTGACGGTGATGTGATTGCTGGCGAGTCCGTTCGTGTCGAGATCGGGAGCGACGCCCGATACGCCGCCGATCATTGCGCCGATCAGCGCTGTCTTGACGTCCGGCTGCGCTGTGTATCCGGCGATGGCGCCGGCGGCCGTGCCGATCAGTAAGTGTGAAGTGCCTTTCATGATGAATGAATCCTCTCTTGATGTGAGATTGGAACGTACATTCGCCCCGTCTGATCAGTATACCGGAGCGGCGCGTGAAAGGGAAATCACGTGGGGGAGTGGGAATGGAGCGGTTATGCGGAGGAAACGAGCGGTTAGCGGTGGGAATGGAGCGGATAGGCGTGGGAAATGAGCGGTTAGCGGCGGGAATGGAGCGGTTATACGGAGGAAATGAGCGGTTATGGACTTCCGTCAAGAAACGTACACCTAAAAAGGAGTGCTTTTTGTGAAATGTTGCTACCGCGCTTTACTTGGTGGGACAGACAAGGAGAATGATTCCGTTGGAATTATTCTCCTTGTCCGTCTAAAGGGTTACGAAATGAGCGCCTGTCGTGCACGTTCTTCCTCACGCTTTTTCGCCTCAAATAAATTCGGCGACAGGTAGTCCAGCGTCGAGTGCCGGCGCCTCGCATTGTAGAATTCATCAATGTATCGGGTGATTTCCCGACGAGCCTGCGCGCGTGTCACCTGGCCCCATTGATACACCAGCTCCTTCTTGATGGTCGCATGGAACGACTCGATACAGGCATTGTCATAGGGGTCGCCCTTCCGGCTCATACTGATCTGCACTTCACGCGACTCTAGAAGCTCGACATACTCCTTGGAACAGTACTGGCTGCCACGATCCGAGTGATGCATGAATCCGTTCTTCGGCTGCCGCAGAAGCAGCGCCTTCTTGAGCGCCGAACTGATAAGTTCTGTTTTCATCGACTCGCTCATCGTGTAGCCGACGATTCGCCGGGAACAGAGATCCATCACACTGGCCAGGTAGAGCCAGCCGTCCTTGGTGTAGATATACGTGATGTCCGCCACCCAGACGGTGTCCAGCTCCGGGACGGTAAACTGCCGGTCCAACAGGTTCGGATAGACCGCCTTGTCATGATTCGAATCTGTGGTAGTCACGAATTTCCGCTGCGTTATCGCGGCGATTCCCATCTCCTTCATCAGCTGACCGACATAGCTTTCGCTGACCAGGTAGCCAATCTCCAGCAGATCCTGATGGATCCGGGGACTGCCATAAGTGCCGTAGTTCATGTGGTAGAAGATAGCGATGTCCTGCTTCAGCGCCTCCCGTTTTTCCTTACGTGCTTGCCATTCTTTTGACAGCGGCCGCCGTTTCCATTCGTAGTAGCCGCTTGTCGAAACATCCAGTACTTTGCACATCTTCGCCACACTGTACTTGTCTACATTCGCTTCAATAAACTGGTACCTTATGACTGGCTTTTCACGAAGACATGCATAGCCTTTTTTAAAATTTCGTTCTCCTGTTTCAAGTCCTCGACTTCTTTTTCAGCTTTGCGAAGCTTCTTTTCGATGTCGCCGGGGGTCGCCATGCCTTCCTCTTTCCGCTCCGTCTGGGTTGACTGCCGGTGTTTCGCCACCCATTTTCGGATGGTCCCCAGTGCGACTCCTGTTTCGTAGGAGAGCTCGGTCATCTTCCGGCCTTCTTCAATCACCAACCGACAGATGTACAATTTAAATTCTTGTGTCTGATGTTTTCCCATGGTGTACACAACCTCATTTCAAGTAGTTTGAATATAACAAAAAGGAACGCTGTTGTGTACGTTTTCTATGGTAGCACCAGTTAGCGGTGGGAATGGAGCGGTTAAACAGGAGAAACGAGCGGTTATGGGCGCGAATGGAGCGGTTCGCCTCCCCGACGGAATCCCGTGCATGGACTGTCGCCAGTTTCGTTATGATTTATTGCAAAGCGTCAATTATTTATTGATTAACGATAAATAAACGGTTAAGATAATAGCAATCCATGCAAATGAGGTGTTCGGTTTGAAACGTGAAACGCTCTTTTTGAAAATAACGCTTGTGCTCATGGCACTACCGATTCTGGCGCTCTGTATCTTTTTAGCACCGCAAATCGCCGAGTTCTTTGCAGAGCTTGTTCCGGACTGGGCATTTTTGCAGTATCCTTTCCTGGCAGGTCTTTATATCACTGCACTCATCTACTTTGCGGCGCTTTGGCAGACGATGAAACTGTTGGCATTCATTGACCATGGGACGGCGTTTTCCGACGCTTCCGTGACGGTGCTTCGGAATATAAAACTGTGCGCAATGCTGATTGGTGCTTGTTATGTGCTGTTCCTGCCGCTGCTGTACCGGATGGCAGATGCCGACGACGCACCGGGACTTCTGGTCATCGGCCTTGCCATTATCTTCGGCTCCATGGTAGTCGCTGTGTTCGCGGCTGTCCTGCAAAAGCTGCTGCAGCATGCGATCACCATCCAACAAGAAAACGAATTGACGGTCTGAGGTGAATGCTATGTCAATAATCATTAATATCGATGTGATGCTCGCGAAACGGAAGATGAGTGTGACGGAGCTGTCGGAGAAGGTGGGCATCACAATGGCGAATTTATCTATCCTGAAAAACGGCAAAGCGAAAGCGATCCGGTTCTCGACGCTGGAAGGGATCTGCCAGGCGCTCGACTGCCAGCCGGGAGACATTCTGGAATACCGGGAGGGCGATGAGAATGAGTAACAAGCAATTGACGGCCCCCCGGAACCCGTTTCTTCTCCGCAAAGCCAACCGACCCGTTACACAATTGTTGAACTTTGGCTGGCAGCAGGCGATGTCCTGCGTATTTCCGGTCGTCATTTTCGGTTCCCTTGCGCTCACGCAGTGGGTTCCGCTGCCGCTGCTGCCGCGCTACGACTGGCTTCTCCTGCTGTTTTTAGGGATGCAAGTGTGGATGGTGCGTTCGGGACTGGAGACGAGGGACGAGCTGAAGGTGATTACGCTGTTCCACCTGATCGGGCTGGCGCTGGAAATCTTCAAAGTCAATATGGGCTCGTGGTCGTACCCGGAAGAGGGGTACTCGAAAGTGTTCGGTGTGCCGCTCTACAGCGGTTTCATGTACGCGAGCGTCGCCAGCTACTTGTGTCAGGCGTGGCGGCGGCTCGATGTCCGGCTGGTGAACTGGCCGCCTTTCGCGCTCGTCGTGACCGTGGCCTCATCCATTTATTTGAACTTCTTCGTCCATCATTTCTGGATCGACATCCGCTGGTGGCTGTTCGCGGCGGTCCTCGTCGTGTTCCGCCGAGCGTCCGTCCGATACAGCGTGAACGGGGTGCACCACCGGATGCCGATTGTCCTGTCGTTTGCTCTGATCGGCTTCTTCATCTGGATCGCTGAAAACATTGCGACGTTTTTCGGTGCCTGGCAGTATCCTGACCAGGCGGATGCGTGGAGTCTCGTGCATATCGGTAAAATCAGCTCGTGGCTGCTGCTCGTCATCGTGAGTTTCCTGATTGTCGCGAGTCTGAAGCGGGTGAAAGAGGCGAGGCCGGTGGAGTGATTGGCAGAAAGTTGCTTAGCGGGATGTGAACGGGTATACTGGCGCAAATAGTGAAGGAGGATGAACGCATGCGAAACGGTTTCAATGAGAACGAGTTGGAAATGGAGGAAGGCTTGGATAACGTCTACACTTCCGCACCGCCGCCCGGAGTGATCTTGGAAGAGGCGACGCAGGAAGAGATGGACAAAGCGGCATCGCTTGAAGTGCGCCATATTGCATTCATGAGACTGCAAGACATGAATATCCAGTTCGACGGCTCGTCGTACAAGGAACTGCTGAAAGACTTCCAGGACTTCGAGCAGGAGTCCAGTGACTTTTGGCGCGGTGTCGCAGCGCGTTTGTCCGTCCCCTATGAATGGCCGATCCATATCGATTATGCACTCGGCATCATTTATATGGGCGAGCACGACTTTGGAATGGAAGACGAGGATCTGGATTAAGACGTAAAAGAAATTCAATGTTGAGAGCGCATCGGCTATCCGGCTGATGCGTTTTTTTGTTGGTTGAAATTGGTGGCTTGAGCGTTTCAATCTGTTGCTTGAGCGTTTCAGCCTGATGCTCGATCGTTTTTCGCCTTGCTTGAGCGTTTCAGCCTGACGCTTGATCGTTTCTCGCCGTACTTGAGCGTTTCAGCCTGACGCTTGATCGTTTCTCGCCGTACTTGAGCGTTTCAGCCTGCTGCTTGATCGTTTCTCGCTGTGCTTGATCGCTTCAACCTGATGCTTGAGCGTTTCCCCCCATTCAGACTGCGCTCATCCAGACGCAAGCACCAGGGTGTTAATCTTCCGTGAAAATGGGCAGGATGAGGCCAAAGGAGGGATGCGGCGATGGAAATCGAAATCCGGCGATCGTCCGAATGGAAAGAAGGGTTTGCCGAACGGCTGGAGCAGCGCCGGCCGTGGGACAACTGGACGCTCTATCAGCTGTGCTATGAGGCGGAACAGGCGAAGTTGATCCCCGAGTTCCACGGTCTCCAATGTCCGCGGCATCTGCCCAATCTGACCGCCTACCCCCACCAGCTGGAGGCGGCGGAGACGGTCATTGAGCGCATGAACGGCAAGGCGATTCTCGCGGATGAAGTGGGACTCGGGAAGACGATCGAAGCCGGCCTCATCCTGAAGGAATATCTGATCCGCGGGGTGGTGAAGAAGGCGCTCATTTTGGCGCCGGCTTCGCTGACGAACCAGTGGCTGGCGGAACTGAACACGAAATTTCATATCCCCGCGATGGCGTACAATAAAAAATATAACTTGGATCACTGCCCGATCGTCGTCACGAGCATCGACATGGCGAAACGGAGCCCTCATAGGGAAGCGATCAGCGCGCAGGAATATGATCTAGTCATCATCGACGAGGCACACAAGCTGAAAAACCCGAAGACGAAAAACTACGAGTTCGTCCAGCAGATGAAGAAGAAGTTCTGCCTGCTGCTGACGGCAACGCCGATCCAGAACGATGTGTTCGAACTGTTCAACCTGATTTCCCTGCTGAAACCAGGGCATCTCGGGAACTTGGAGACATTCCAGCGCGTATTTTCGGCAAGCAAACACCACGTTGAAGAAGACGAGTTTCTGAGGGAGCTTATCCAGCAGGTGATGGTGCGCAACAGCCGGGACGACACAGGAATCACGTGGACCAACCGCCATGTCCGGATATTGCCGGCCGTGTTTTCAGCGGACGAGCGGGAGGTATACAATCACGTGTCCAATTTGCCGGTCGGGGATTCATTCACACGGCTGACGCTGCAGCGCGAACTGTGCAGCAGTCCGCTGGCCGCGGTGATGACGCTCGAGAAGATCGCGAAGGAAACGGGGGATCCGGACATTCGTCACGAGATGGAACAGCTTTTGCTGAAATTGACACAATCGGGCATCCATGCCAAAGCGAAAATGACAGCGGAGCTGATTCGGAAGGCGGGCGACAAAGTGATCGTGTTCACGGAATACCGGGCGACCCAAGTCTACCTGCAGGCGTATTTTCATCAGCAGGGGATTACGAGCGTGCTGTTCAACGGCAAGTTCAACAAAAACAAACGGGAGTGGATGAAACAGCTCTTCCAGCAGAAAGCGCAAGTGCTGATTGCCACGGAATCCGGCAGTGAAGGGCTCAACCTGCAGTTTTGCCACCATGTCGTCAACTACGACTTGCCTTGGAATCCGATGAAACTCGAACAGCGCATCGGCCGCGTCCACCGGCTCGGCCAGACAGAGGATGTTCACATTTACAACTTGGCAGTGCAGGAAACGGTGGAAGATCAGATGGTCGAACTGCTCGAGAAAAAACTCGGCGTATTCGAGCAGGTGGTCGGGGAACTCGATGACATTTTGACAGACTCAAAGAGATCGATCTCGTGAAGGGGAATGCATATGAATGAGCAGCGGATCCATCAGTACATCCGACAGTTTTTTGAAGAAAATGAATGCCGGGTGGTCGACGCGGGCGGTCAGCTGACCGTCCAGCTTACGGCGGCAATGGACAAACGGCTCATGAACCGGCCGTATTATTGGAGTTATATTGAGAGCATCGGTGCGGAACCGCGCCCCGCGGAGCTGACGATGATCACGGATCCGAAGCTGTTTTCGGGCGATATGCCCGGCGAACGGATCCATTTCGGATCGCCGCGGCTGCACCAGCTGTTCGATGTGACGAAGGAGCAGGGGGCATACGTGCAGCTGTACGAGAAACCGGCGGCCGGGCAGACCGCGCAAGTGACGCTGACTCCCTGGCTCGGCATGAACTGCAAAGTGACCTATGCGAGCGATCGGACGAAGGAATCGCTCTATTCGCTCGGCATGAACTTGATGAATGGAGCGGTCATCGACGGATTCCAGCCGACCGTGCGCGAGCTGGACCTGACAGCGGCAATCCCGGCGAACACCTATTATCTGCCGTACATCATCCATCCGAACAACGCGGTCGGCCGGCTCGAAGACCTTCTCGACCGCGTCATCCGCGAAGATGATCACGCATGGATGGGCGAAGCCGCGCAGCGACGGGTCCGCGATCTCCGCGTGCTCGATTATTTCTACGCAGACGACGAAGAAGTGCCCGAAAGCTACGAATCGGAGCGGCAGGCGATCGAGGAGCAGTATGCCGTCTCCGTTTCAGTGGAAGTGATCAACGGCGGACTGTTCTATCTGCACAGCGGCCTCGTGAAAAACCGCAGCGGCGGGTGAAGATTGCCGCTGCGGGGTGGGGGAGCGCTGATTAATAGGGAAGCGCTCATAAATCTGCGAAAACGATCATAAAAACGGAAAAACGCTCATAAATCAGGAAAACCGCTCATAAATCTGTGGAACCGCTCATAAAATAGAAATATCGCTCATAAATCTCGAAAACCGCTCATAAACCACCCCAAAACCGTAAAAAAGGGTACCTGTGCGTCACACAACTTCGACACTATTCCGAATAGTGTCTGAATTGTGTAGCGCACAGGTACCTTCCATCACTTCCTTCCATCAAAATCACTCCAGGTTCGCCGCCTGCATGCGCGCCTGCAGATTGGCACGCTCCCGCTCGAACCCTTCTTTCCCGAGCAGCGCGAACATGTTGCGCTTGTACGCCTCCACACCGGGCTGGTCGAACGGGTTGACGCCGAGCAGCAGGCCGCTCATGGCGCACGCTTTCTCGAAGAAGTAGATCAGCTCACCGAAGTTGAATTCATCCAACTCTTCCATCTCGATCCGCATGTTCGGCACGCCGCCGTCCACGTGGGCAAGCGTCGCGCCGCGGGAAGCCTGTTCGTTCACTTCGTTCAGCGTCTGGCCTGACAGGAAATTGAGCCCGTCCAAGTTAGCCGGGTCCTCGCCGATCGTCCAGTCGACGGACGGCTTCGTCACTTGCAGGACGGTCTCGATGAACAGCTCGGGCCCCTGCTGGATATACTGGCCGATCGCGTGCAGATCGGTCGTGAACGTGACCGATGCCGGGAACAGGCCTTTGCCTTCCTTCCCTTCACTTTCGCCGAACAGCTGCTTCCACCACTCTGCCACGTATTCAAGCGCCGGGTCGTACACGGCCAGCAGTTCGATAGATTTGCCGTCCGCATGCAGCAGATTGCGCCAGACGGCATATTGATAGCACGGATTCTCCGCAAGATTCCCGATTCCATACCGCTCGCAAGCCGCCAGGGCACCCGCCATCATCGCTTCGATGTCGAGTCCTGCCACCGCCATCGGCAGCAGTCCGACCGGCGTGAGTACGGAATACCGGCCGCCGATGTCCGCAGGGATCACGAACGTCTCGTATCCTTTTTCATCGGACAGCTGCAATAACGCCCCTTCCTCCGCGTCCGTCGTCACATAGATCCGCTTGCGTGCTTCCTCTTCTCCGTATCGGTTCTCCATATATTCCCGCAGAATCCGGAAAGCGAGGGCGGGCTCCGTCGTCGTCCCGGACTTCGAAATGACATTGACCGACACTTCCTTGCCGCGCAGCACATCGAGCAGGTCAATCAGATAACGCGCGCTCGTGTTGTGGCCGGCAAAGTAGATTTCCATCTCGCCGTCCGCCTGGTTGCGGAACGTATGGCCAAGCGCCTCGATTGCGGCTTTTGCACCTAAATACGAACCGCCGATCCCGATGACCACGAGCGCATGCGACTGCTTGCGGATCCGTTCCGCAGCCGTCTGTATATGTGCGAATTCCTGCCGGTCATAGTTTTTCGGCCAGTCGACCCAGCCGAGCACCTGCTCGTCGTCGGGCACGGCATGCAGGCGCGCATGTGCAGCTGCCACCGGCTCCGTGAAAGCGTCAACCGCCCCTCGGCCGATGAACGGACGGGCATTCGTATCGTCAAATGTGATAGGCATGGACAATTCTCCTTTAATGAACGGCTGCTGTGCAAACGATGACACAGTCACCCGCATTCAGTACAATGGGTTACAATAAAACCGATAAGCATTTCCATAAGTATAATGAAGTTCGGAACGAAAAGGTATCCGCAGCCTTGCTTGCTTGGAAATTCCCTCTTACCGGACGGCCAAAACATCCGGGGAGGGGTGGAACGGATTGATGGACCTCCAGGATTAATTCCGGCGCGAGCCGAAGTGAAACTTTTCCTTCGTTCAGCCGACTACTTCCTTGAAAGCAAAACTTGAAAAAATGGAGTGGTATTCATGAAAAAGTTGTTGACGATTTCTGTGCTGCTGTTGGCGATGGTGCTGACGGCATGCGGTACGACGTCGAAAGACGAACAGGGCAGCGGAGCCGGCACCGAGCCGAAGGAACCGGAATTCGCGGATGTCCTGACGGCGCTAAAAGAGAAACTGGCGGAAGATCATAAAGCGGATGGTGTCGAAGATTGGAGCCGGCTCTATTTGGAAGCCGACTTGACCGACACATCCGGTGACGATCCGGCTCCCGGCATCTGGACGGAGAAGATGAAACTGGATCCTGAGAAACTTGCGAACGGAACGGTGATCGCCGCTCTCATGAACGTGAATGCGGATGAGATCATTTTGCTGGAGGCGAAGTCGAAAGACGACGTCGCTGACTTGAAAGCATCACTTGAAAACGAACTGGCTGCCCAGACACAGACGTGGGAACAGTACTTGCCGGAGCAGTTTGACAAGGTGAAAGCCAACAAGATCGTCACGAAGGGGAAATACTTGCTGTACGTGACGTACACCGATCCGGCGGGCATCGAGAAGGTCTTCCATGACCAAATGGACTGACAGCCGGATGAGCAATGGGCGGAAGGCGTGCCTCGCGGTGCGCTTTTTTGCGTAAAGGGGGGAGCCCATGGTATTCAGCAGTCTGACATTCCTGTTTTTCTTTCTGCCTGCTGTCCTGGTCATCTATTACATAAGTCCGCGGCCGCTGAAGAACGCGGTGCTTCTTGCCGTCAGCCTGTTCTTCTATGCGTGGGGGGAGCCGGTCTACATCGTGCTGATGATTTTCTCCGCAGTGGCGGATTATGCGATCGGCCGGTTCATCGGCCGGTACCGTGACCATCGGCCGGCACTCGCGAAGACGGGGCTGATCGCATCGCTGACCGTCAATCTGGCAGTGCTGTCGTTCTTCAAATATGCGGACTTCCTGGTCGGCATCGTGAACAGTTCAGCGGGGACCGGCTTCCAGCCGCTCGATCTGCCGCTGCCGATCGGTATTTCGTTCTATACGTTCCAGACGATGTCGTACGCGATCGACGTCTACCGGGGGACGGTCCGGCCGCAGCGGAACATCGTCACGTTCGCCTTATACGTATCGCTGTTCCCGCAGCTCATCGCCGGACCGATCGTCCGCTACGAGGAGATCGAGCGGGAACTCATGCACCGCAAGACGACGGTCAGCCAGTTCGCGGAGGGCGCCAGGATTTTCACGATCGGGCTCGGCAAGAAAGTGCTCATCGCGAACCAGGCGGGACAGCTGTGGTCGTCCATCCAGAGCCAGGGTTTCGACGAACTGAGCGTGCTGTCCGCCTGGCTCGGCATTACGGCATTCGGCCTGCAGATCTACTTCGACTTCAGCGGCTATTCGGACATGGCGGTCGGTCTCGGCAAAATGTTCGGCTTCGAGTTTCCGCGGAACTTCAACTATCCGTATATCGCGAGGAGCGCTTCGGAATTCTGGCGGCGCTGGCATATGACACTCGGCGGCTGGTTCCGCGATTACGTCTATATCCCGCTTGGCGGGAGCCGGCGCGGCAAATGGGTGCTGTACCGCAACCTGTTCGTCGTCTGGGGGCTGACGGGCTTATGGCACGGGGCAAGCTGGAATTTCGTCCTATGGGGATTGTATTTCGGCGCGCTGATCGCAGCGGAGCGGGCCGGCCTGCTCCGGTTCCTCGATAGGCTGCCGCGGGCCGTGCAGCACCTGTACCTGCTGCTCGCCGTGCTGTTCAGCTGGGTGCTGTTCGTCTTCGAGGATATCCGCGACGGCTGGCAGTTCGCGCGCATCATGCTCGGGTTCGGCGGCCGGCCGTTCGCGGACTCCGCGTTCCTGTATGATGCGTACACGAACGGTCTGCTGCTAGCAGCCGCCGCTCTGCTGTCGACGCCGCTTGCTGCGCGCTTTTGGAAACAGCAGGCTGCGAATAGTCGGCTGCTGCGGAAAGAATCTGTGCAGCTCGCCGTACAGGCTGTCTTTCTTGTAGTGATCCTGATGCTCGCGACCGCCTACCTGGTCGACGATTCGTTCAATCCGTTCCTGTATTTCCGGTTTTGATCAACAAGAGGAGAGGAGGGGGTTCGGTGAAGAAAACCGATTACGCTGCAGTGATCATCTTCTGCGGCTTCCTTTTGACGTTCGGCCTGCTGACTGTCCTGTCAAAAGACAAAAGCTTCTCGGAAGATGAAAACCGCGTGCTCCAGCAGCTTCCGTGTATTACGTGGGAGCGCATCGTCTCGGGCGATTATACGAAGGAGATGGAGACGTACTTGAGCGATCAGTTCGTGTCCAAGCGGTTCTGGACGGGTGTGAAAGCGTCCGCCCAGAAGCTGACCTTGAAACAGGACAACAACGGCGTGTTCTACGGCAAGGACGGCTATCTGCTGGAGCCGTTCCGTCCAACTGCCGGGCAGCTTGCGGCGAACAGCGAAAGCCTCGCCCGGTTCGCTGGGGGACTGCCCGCGGATGTCCGTGTCTTCGGCCTGCTCGCGCCGACATCGGTCGGTATGTATCCGGAAAAGCTGCCGGCATTTGCGCAGACGGATGACGAAGTGCAGGCCATCCGGAAAGCGGAAGCCCTGACAGGGGACGGGGTGACCTGGATCGACGCGGCGGCTGCACTGCAGGCGGATAAGAGTGGGCAGATTTACTTCCGGACGGACCACCACTGGACAGTGCAGGGCGCCTATGCTGCATACCGGGCGGCCGCCGCGGAGATGGGACTGACTCCGTACGGTAAGGAAGAGTTCGATATCCGGAC
Organism: Sporosarcina sp. NCCP-2716; assembly: GCF_023707985.1. Lineage (GTDB taxonomy): Bacteria > Bacillota > Bacilli > Bacillales_A > Planococcaceae > Sporosarcina. The sequence continues at coordinate 134,958 of NZ_BRCF01000009.1, read as the reverse complement.
CGTTTCGAACAGCTTCAAAGGGACCTTCGACGCCAAGGCGAACGACCCGTCGATTTCCGCTGAGCCGCTCGATGTGTTCCTGCCGAAGTTCGAAATGACGTACCGCGTCGATTACGACGGGGACGGATCCGGCATGGACTCCCTATATGACTGGTCGTTCCTGGACAAGCGCGATAAATATTCGCTGTTCCTCGGCGGCAATCACCGCGCTGTCACGATCCGTTCCTCCGCGTCAAATGACCGCAAACTGCTGGTGATCAAAGACTCGTACGCCCATTCGTTCGTGCCGTTCCTTGCGAATCATTACGGGCAGATCGAAATGGTGGACCTGCGCTATGACCACCGCAGTATGAGGAAACTGATCGAAGAGGAAGGCATCGACGACGTGCTCATCCTCTATAATATCGCCACGTTCGCCGACGATCAGAATCTGATCTGGCTCCGGCAATGACAAACGAAAAAGCCGGCATCCCACGCGTGGGTGCCGGCTTTTTAAGATTCATTACGGACGCCGGTCCAGTTCCTCGGCGACTTCTTTGATTTGATCGATGTGACGGAGTTCGTGGTAGGCGGCGAACGGGATCCACTGTGTGAGGTTCATCTCACCGAATACCGGATGAGGGTACGAGCGGACTTCGAGTTCCTCGGCTGGGATCGACTCTTCGGTCTGCCGCAGGAGCTGATGGGAACCGTCAAGTTTTGCGCGCAGCTCGGCCTTCGTCATGAATGAATCACCGGGGACGGCAAAACCGGGCGCTTCCACTTTCGTCGACCGGTCGACAGTCCGCTCGATCGGCTTTTCAGCGACCGGATCGCCGGCTTCTTTCTTCACTTCCGCCTGGATCGTTTTTGCGACGGCACCTTCCATGAGGTGGATATGCTCCATCACTTGCCGGATGGACCAGCGATCCTCTGCCGGTTTCCAGTTCAAGTCGTCATCGCTGATCCCCTCGACTGTGTTCCAAAGCGTTTCACGTGCTTCCTCGTTCACCTTCATACCATCACTCCTCCTAGTGTTGCGAATAATTCCAGTTTAAAGGGGGGCTGAACAAATAGCGAGCGGACAGGCTTACCAATATCCGGCATCCCGGGTAGATTGCTGTTGCAGCCAGCTGAATTCCGCTATAATCAACCTACAGTAAAGGAGCGGTCAGACCTGACAGCAGCCCCGACTACACAATCCTACTCAATGAAGAAGGTGAACCTTTGGAAATCTTTGAAGTCATATTGCTCATGCTCACCGCGGTGTTCCTCTCTAACGTCTTCAACCGCTTTCTTCCGTCCATCGCAGTGCCGCTCATTCAAGTGGCGCTCGGCATCATCCTGGCGATCCCGCTGTCCGACCATTCCCTTAAACTGAGCCCCGAGCTGTTCCTGCTGCTGTTCATCGCCCCGATTCTGTTCAACGACGGCGTGAATGTCGACAAGCAGGCGATCTGGGGGGAACGGAAGTCGATCCTCTCCCTGTCGATCGGCCTCGTGTTCGCAACGGTCGGCCTGCTCGGCTGGTTTGTCCATTGGCTTATTCCGGAAATCCCGATCGCGGCGGCGTTCGCCCTGGCCGCAGCGCTCGCCCCGACGGACGCCGTCGCTGTCCAGGCGCTCGCAGAAAAAGTGCGTGTGCCGAACAAAATCATGCACACACTCGAAGGCGAGTCGCTCATCAACGACGCGTCCGGCCTGGTATCCTTCCAGTTCGCGGTCGCTGCACTGCTGACAGGCACGTTTTCGCTGTTCAACGCAGGGACGACCTTCCTGCTCATCTCAACGGGCGGCATCCTCCTCGGTGCGGTACTGACGCTGCTCAAGATCGGACTCATGCGCTGGCTCCGGAATCTCGGGATTGAGAACAGCATTTCGTTCATCCTCATGGAAGTGTTACTGCCGTTCCTCATCTTCGTCATCGCTGAACACGTCGGCGTGAACGGCATCCTGGCGGTCGTCAGCGGGGGGCTCGTCCATTCCCTGACATTCCGCAGGCTGAACCCTGAGGAAGCGCAGCTGAAACTGCTGTCGCGCAGTACGTGGGCGGTCATCACGTTCAGTCTGAATGGGATTGTCTTCGTCCTGCTCGGCACCCAGCTGCCGAATATCGTGGAAGCCGTACTGCGGGACGGCGTGACTCATATCTTTACGCTCATCGGCTATATCCTGGCGGTGACGGCCGGTCTGCTCGGCCTCCGGTTCGTCTGGATCGGGCTGTTCAACAACTTCCAGAGTACGTCCGTCGTGCTGAGCAAGCAGCGGGCGGCCGATACGCTGCTGTACACGATCGCCGGCGTGCGGGGGACAATCACCCTCGTCAGTGTGCTGTCCCTGCCGCTGTTCTTAAGCGATGGGACGCCGTTTGGTGAACGGGATCTCCTGCTGTTCATCGCCGGAGGGGTCATTCTCCTGACACTGCTGCTGGCGAATTTCACACTGCATCTGTTTGCGCCGAAACTCGATCCGGGAACTTTGGAAGATGATCACACGTGGGAAATCGGCATGCTGCGTCATGTGAAAGACGAATTGCGCAAGCACCGGACGAAAGAGAACCGGCAGTCGATCGGCCGGGTCATCAAAATCTACAACGACCGCATCTTTACGCTGACCAATACACTTGATCTGAGCAAAAATGAACAGCAGCTGCGCCGGCTGATCCTGGAATGGCAGCTGGAGCATACCGCCGAGCTGGTGAGGGAAGGGCGTGTGCGGCTGCAGATTGCATTCCCGATCCTGCGCCGGCTGAATATGCGGCTGTACCGGCTGACGAAATTGAAGCAATACCGATCGAACTTCTTCTATACCCGCCTCGCCCGACGCTATTTGCATGGGCTGAAAGTGAAACCGCTGTCTCCGAAACAGCGCAAGGAACAGCGGCTGATCCTCATGCACAGCACGTCCGATTATGTAATGGACAAGCTGAAAACGCTGCAGGACGGCCAGTTCTCACCGGAATTGGTTGAAGGGTTCCTGCTGAATTACGAGCGGATGGGCGGCATCGGGCTGCCGAAAGAGGCGGCCCACCATCTGCACGAATGGGTCGATTACGCGCTGCAAGTCGAGCGGGCCTACATTCAGGCGGCGTTCGAGCGTGGGGACATTACCCGCGGTGAGATGAAGCAGCATCGCGAAAACCTGCTCGCCATCGAAAACAGCATCCAGCTGCAGGATTGAACGGGCAGGGGAGCGGAGGGCGGCGTGAGGTTATGAGCGCTTTCCGCGTTTTATGAGCGGAAAACGGGATTTATGAGCGCTTTCCGCGTTTTATGAGCGGAAATCAGGAATTATGAGCGCTTTCCGCGTTTTATGTGCGGAAATCAGGAATTATGAGCGCTTTCCGAGTTTTATGAGCGGAAATCGGGATTTATGAGCGCTTTCCGAGTTTTATGAGCGGAATTCGAAATTTATGAGCGTTTCTCCGCTTTTATGATCACTACCCACACCGCCCCAACACAAAAAAGGCTGTCCGGAGTCAGTTAACTGACTCCGGACAGCCTTTTCGTATGGAATTATGCTTTGGCAGCTGCTTTTTTCGGCTGCGTGAGCAATTTTGGTTCTTTCAAGTACTTGATGATGCCTTCTGAAGCACGGTAGCTGAGTGCGCCGATCGTTGCAGTCGGGTGGTGTCCGCCGAATTGCGGGAATGCCGATCCGCCGACGACGAACAGGTTTTCCATATCCCACAGCTGCAAGTAGTTGTTGACTGCAGATGTTGCCGGGTCTTCTCCCATGCTGACGCCGCCGGCATAGTGGCCGCCGTCGTAGATGTGATCGAATTCTTCCGGGATTTCGTCTGGATCGACGATGTCTGCACCCATCTTCTCCATGATTTCCGTACACTTCTCGATACCGAACTTGGCCATCGCCTTGTCGTGATCCGTGTACTTGTTCGTGATCCGGAGAAGCGGATCGCCGAATTCGTCCGTATACGTCGGGTCGAGGGACGTATAGTTGTGCCACCACGACATGACGGCTGGTGTGTACCAGACGACGAGGCTGCGGTTCGTGTAATGGAGGGACTTGTCCTTGAACTCAGGTCCCCATTGCTTCGTTCCGCGCGGTACTTTGTTCGTCGCGATCGGGCCGTGGCCGTACTGACGGATTTCGATGCCGCCTCCGTTGATGAAGTCGACGTCGGAGTGGTCGAAGTTATCGCCGGCGAAGTCGCTGAGCGCGCCGCCGAGTGCGCCTGCTCCCATGAACAGGTTGAACTTCTTGTCTTCGAAGAAGCCGCGTGCGCCGAGGAACGTGATGTTGAACTGTCCGTTAAAGTTCCGCCCGATGACACCTGTCCGTTTGACTGGGTCATACGGCTTGCCGATCTTCGAAAGAAGAAGCAGGCGGTTGTTCGTGAACGAGAACGCACCGAGCACGACGACGTCCGCAGGCTGGATGTATTCGAGGCCAGTTCGCAGGTCGACATACATGACGCCGGTCGCCTTGCCGTTTTCGTGCAGGACACGGCGGACCAGGGAATGTGTGCGGATTTCACAGTTGCCAGTTTTGACGGCAGTCGGGATGACGGTGACGAGCGGATCTGATTTCGCTCCGAAGTCACAGCCGTACTGTGTACAGAACGAACAGAACATACATTGTGCAATCGTTTCGCCGTCAGGGTTCGTATAAGATTGCGACAAGTTCGCAGAAGCGACCTGATATGGGTGGTAGCCCATCTTCTTCGTCGTTTCCTTGAACAGCTTGACGGCAGGGGATTCTTTCATCGGCGGGTTCGGCCACGGATTGGAACGTTTCTCTCCAAGCGGGTCTTCTTCGCCTGAAATGCCGGCTGTTTTCTCCCATTTGTCGTAATATGGGTCCATCTCTTCGTACGTGATACCCCAGTCACGGCTGATCATGCCTTCAGGGATTTTCTTCTCCCCGTAGCGCTCGACCGTTTTGGTGCGGAATTGGAAATCGATCGGTCTCCAGCGATACGTAGCACCCGCCCAGTGGACACTTCCGCCGCCGAGGTCTGTACCGGCCATCATTTCGTTCCGTGTACGGACTGGCAGTGCTTCTTCCTCCAGTGTATTTCGTGAAGTGATTGTTTCAGGTGCAAGGTTCTGCATCATTTCATAACGGTCTGTATAGCGGAGTTCGTCTTTCACCCCGATATAGTCTTGGCGGTCGACGGGTTTCCCCCGCTCGAGCGTGACGACTTTATAGCCCGCTTTCGCAACTTCTGCAGAGACGACTCCGCCTGCCCAGCCGCTGCCGACGACGACGACGTCGACTTTTTCAAGTTTCTTAGCCATTTAGCTTCCTCCTATCCCCACATGTCCTGATAATCGCGCAGGCTTTCCTGTTTCATGACAGCGAATTCCTCGTCTTCGATCTGACCGAGGTAGCCCATGCGCGGACCAGGGTATTCTTTCATCTTCCAGCCTGCCATATCGCGGTTTCCGCCGTAAACGGGATCCGCGTATGCGCCTTCGACGGTCGTCTGGAGCAGCAAGTTGAAGAATGCGATTGAGTCGATTCCGTTCATGCGGATTTTGCCTTCTTCGAAATCTGTGAGGATGGCATCCATCTGTTCGCCTTCCAGCTCCGCGAACTTTTTCTTGTGCTTCGTGTTTGCCACGTCCTGAAGGGTTTTCACACCTTCCCGGAAAATTTCGCCGCGGTTCATGCGGGTCTGGTAGCGTGGTGTCGGAGTCGGTGTTTGGACATCCGCGTTCGGACCTTGCTTGTTCTGGTCCTTGCTTTGGTTTTCGTAGTACGCGGATTCCTGGTTTTGCGGGAACGGCCCTTTCATGTATTCATGGGCATTCGAACCCCAATCCCCAGCGAGCTGACGGTCGATGAAGTACGGGACACTGAGAGCGATAGCGCCTGGTCCGTTTTTGTCTTCCGGATAGAGCCGCTCGGTCGCAGCAGAGAGTGTTTCGAAATCATCGGTGCGACTGAAGAACGTACGGGCGTCCATGTCATGGTTCGCAGTAGCTGCCGGTTTCTTGCCGTTGTTGGCAGGTTTCTTCATCTGATTCGTGATCAGACCTCCGAACAGTCCTCCGCCGATCAGTCCGCCGGCAACCAGGCCGGTGTTCTTCAGGAAATTCCTCCGGCTCATGTTGCTGCCTGGTTTCTTCGGATCTTGCGTTTCAGCCATCGTCGATTCCTCCTTTGTAATAGGACTTGCAGATTGTGGAGCAGCGGGCATCGGTCGAACATCTAAATAGGCGCGGTAACAAAAAAAGAATCGTATAATACGGGAAAAATTCCAATGCTGCGGCGCCTGTCAGCGTTACGGATTGCCCGGTCTATCACTGGCTTAAAATCTACAGTTGTTAAGTATAACAATTTCCGCCGGGAATATCTCGGGAAGCGAAATAAATTGGACAAATTACCTAGCGAATGTGCGTGCAGGGCATCCGTTTGCCGGAAGAACCTGTACAAGTGCCCCCAAACGTTACAGGCACTGGAAAAGGGGGGCGTTTCAATGTTGTCAGCTTGCTGCCTAAGTATACCCGTTTAGCAAATAGTTAGACTGCTTTCCGGGAAAGATTTTGTGCAGTTTCCTCCGTCAGCGAGGGCCTTCCGGATCAACTGAGGGAATGGACGAGTTCACCCTGCACCCATACGCTGCGGATATTTTGCGGGCGTGCCAGATACATGATCTTCTGGAAGACGTCGATCAGCGGTTCATCAGCATCGAACAGAGGGATCCGCGCGGATTCGGCGGACGGATCGAGACACTGGACGTCCCATGCATATCCTTCTGCCAGCCGTCCGATCGGCAGGCTCAGGCTTTCCCCGCCGCCAGCAGTCGCGAGGTAGAAGGATTCCGCAATCGTGATACGCGAATTTGCTGTGCCGCGCTCCTCTGCAGGAAGCCGAGGGTCGACTCCGTCCTCTAGCATGCGGGACGACATGACGGCCTGCCGCGCATTATCGTACAGGCTTGGAGAGAATCCGCCTGAAATGTCGGAACCGAGGCCGATGTCGACGTTCATCGCGGAAAAGCGGTTGATTGGGATGACGCTGTTCGCAAAGTACGCATTTGAGACCGGGCAATGGGCGATGGCGCTTCCGGTTTCTGCGAATAATTCCGCATCCGAATCGGACAGGAAGTTGCAGTGGGCGAGGACGGACTTGTCCTGCAAAAGACCGAAACCGTCCAGTGCTTCAGCGTCATTCTTGCCGAAGCGTTCCTGGACATGCTGGTGCGCCCAGTCACTTTCGCTGCAGTGGGATTGGATGTGCGTATCATATTTTGCGGCAAGTGCGCCAAGTCCTTCGAGCACTTCATCCGTACAAGTGGGGACGAACCGGGGCGTGACGACGGGGTAGACGCCCTGTTTCGCCGTGCGTCCCACTTCTTTCACTTTGAGGATGAATTCCTCTGTGTCGCGGAGTGCGGTCGCTGAGTCCGCATCGCGGTAATCCGTCGGGCATTCCGTCTCCAGATCCATGACGACTTTGCCGACGAGACCGCGCTGTCCTCGTTCTGCACAGATTTCGGCGAGCCGGATACTCGCTTCCTTATGGACCGTCGCGAAATACAGCGCCGTCGTCGTTCCGTTTGCGAGAAGTGTTTTGACAACGTCCGTATAGACCATGTCGGCGTATGCGAGGTCACTGAATTTCGACTCCGACGGGAATGTGTACGTATTCAGCCAATCATGTAACGGGATATCGAGCGCGGTGCCGGCCTGCGCCCATTGCGATGCGTGGCAGTGCAGGTCGACGAAGCCGGGCAGGAGGTAGGAACCTGACGGGATTCTCGTGAAGTGCTCCGTCTGTCCGTAGCCGCTCAGGATCTTTTCATAATCACTGTCTCCCGGATAGGCAATGCGGGCGATCATTCCTTCTTTATCGATGCAGAACAAGCAGTCTTCCAGTACGTCCACTTCTTTTTTGGAACGGCTCGTGAATGCTGTGGCAAGAAAAACTTTATCATAACTCATCGTTCGTCCTCCTTAAGGCAGGTATATGCATTGTTCAGTATGCACGTTGTAAAGCCGATTGACAACCGAATATTAAAATATTTATAGATAAAATCATTCGTCTGACGTCTTGATCGTGAATAGGGATCCATGACAGAGTGGCATCAGTCTTCTGGAGTAATCGGAATAGATGTTTTATTCGCCGGAAGGAGTGGAATAACGGTAACAGGGTATGTGTAGAAGACTAGACTGGCATATTATGAGAAAGCAGGTGCGCGGAATGAAAGATCAGTTGATTTCATTCGTGATCCCTTCCTATAACGAAGAAGGTAATATACATCCCATGATAGAAGCGCTCCGCCGCACGATGGCCTTTTCCAAACGCCAGTATGAGCTGGTGTTCGTCGATGATGGCAGCAGTGACGGCACGATGGAAGAGATTCGGGAAGCGGTGCTCATGTATCCGGAAGTCGAATATATTTCGTTCACGCGGAATTTCGGGAAAGAAGCGGCCATCCTGGCAGGCCTCGAAAGTGCCAAAGGGGATGCCGTCATTTTGATGGATGCGGACCTGCAGCATCCGCCTGACCTGATTCCGAAGCTGCTTCGCGGCTACGATGAAGGATATGATCAGGTAATTGCGAAGCGCAACCGGAAAGGGGATGCGAAGTTCCGGTCGATGCTCTCCCGCATGTATTACTGGGGCGTCAACAAAGCGGTCGATGTGGAGCTGCGTGACGGCGAGGGGGACTTCCGTCTGCTCAGCCGCCGCGCTGTCGATTCCCTGCTGCAGCTGAGCGAGGGCAACCGGTTCTCGAAAGGGCTCTACTCCTGGATCGGATTGGAGCAGAAGACGATCTGCTACGATAATGTCACCCGGCAGCACGGAGAGACTAAGTGGTCGTTCAAACAGCTCGTCAATTACGCGGTGGACGGGGTCGTCTCGTTCAACACCAAACCGCTGCGGCTCTGCTTCTATGCAGGCCTGTTCAGTCTGTTCCTCGCCGTTTCTTATATACTCGTAACGCTCGTCGGAATCATCCGCCACGGGGTCGAGGTGCCCGGTTACTTTACGATCATTTCCGCAGTCCTGTTCCTCGGCGGCGTCCAGCTCCTGTCGCTCGGAATCATCGGGGAATACGTCGGACGGATCTACAATGAAACGAAAAAGCGGCCGCATTATCTCGTTCAGCGGACAAGCGCCGAGGTGAAAGGAAAGCCACTGTCCCATGCCAAAATTCGAAGCTCGTGAATTCATCTTATTCGCCATAGTAGGCGTCGTGAATACAGCAACCTATTATCTGTTCTACCTGGCCGGGCTGAAAGGGCTCGGTCTGCCTTACATGATCGCGCATTTCGGTGCGGTCATTTTAAGCATGATCATTTCGTTTTTCCTGAATAGCTATGTGACGTACAAAGTGAAGCCGACGTGGAAGAAGTTTCTTATGTATCCGCTCACGCAGCTTGTCAATATCGCAGTGACTGCTGTGCTGCTCTTCCTGCTCGTCGACGGCTTGGGTATGAATAGCACGATCGCTCCGCTGGCCGCGCTGATCGTCACGGTGCCAGTCACCTTCATCGTTACAGGAAAGGTGCTGAAGTCGGCATGATGACGAAACGGAATTGGCTGATCGTGACGGCTGCCGCCCTGCTTGTGTCCGTGGCAGCGCACGGTTTCATGCTGTCTGAATGGCTGCATGGCCGTTATTTGATCGGGGCGAATGATGGGATGTCCCAAATGGTGCCGTTCAAGCACTTCCTATACGAATCGATGCGCGACGGGAACTACTTCTACTCGGAACGGTTCGGCTTCGGGGGCGGGATCTTCTCCCAGCTCGGCTACTACTTTTCGACGTCTGTCGTCTTTTTGCTCACTGCCGCTGTGACGGTCTGCCTTGAATGGGCGGGCGCTGTCGATCCGTCGCTGCAGTACTGGGCGGACGCGACCGTTTTCGTCAGCATCATCCGGCTCACGGTGATCCAGCTGCTGGCGGTCGTTTTTTTCCGTCAACTAGGTCTCCGCACACGCTACGCGTATGCCGGGGCGGTATTGTACAGCGTCAGCGTGCTCTATTTCCGGCATGTGACGTATTGGGAATTTTTCGCGGATGCGATGTTGTTCTTGCCGCTGCTGCTGATCGGGGCGGAGCGGATCATGCGCTCCGGAAAACCGGCTGTCTTCGTCGTTGCCGTCATGCTGTCCATGGCGGACAATTTCTATTTCGCGTATGTCAATTTCCTGCTGACATTCATCTACATAGTGTTCCGCTGGTTCATCCCGATTGCAGGACGGGACGTGAGCAAGCTGCGTCAGATGATCCAATTCATCGTTGGCGGCATTGCGGGCGCCGCTTTGAGCGCACCGTTTTTCGTGCCGGCGGTCTATGGCTATCTGAATAACTACCGGCCTCCTTTTGAAGGGGAGATTCCGCTGTTCAGGATGCACGACAACTTCCTGACAGACGGCAGGGTGGTCGTCCTTCCTGCGATTGCCGTTGTCGCCCTGCTGCTGTTTCCGCTTTACAAAAACAGGCTGTTCCGTCTGTTCGCGCTGCTGACAACGATGCTTGCTGTCCTGCACGAAAGCCCTGCGGCCGGCAGTCTGTTCAACGGATTATCCGCGCCACAGTACCGGTGGGAGCATATGCTCATGCTGGTGGCAGGCGGCACGGCTGCCTGCACGCTGCAATATTGGAAAACGCTCCGCGTGAAGGATATCGCGGTGGCAGCAGCAGGGGCCATCGGGCTCTACGCCATATTCACGATAGTCGACCGCGGAGGCGGGGGAAGCCTATATTCGGACAGCCTGATCGTGCTGCTGTTCGTCATTTGCGCCCTTGCGCTGCTCGCTGCGGTCCGTCAGTTCAAGCATTGGGACGGGGCACTGTACCTGGCCGTGCTGGCCGCTGCTCTTGTCACGGTGATCCTTTACCAGGAAACGAAGCTCGCACTCGACAATACAGACGTCGGCCAGGTGCAGGGGCAGGGCGTGCCGAAATCGTTTCTGACGAGTGACGGCTACAACGCTGCAGCACCGCGCGAAATGATTCAGCGGCTTTCCGCGGATGATCCCGATGAACTCGCCCGGTTCGACTGGATGATCGGACTCCGCAACAATACGCCGATCGTCCAGGATTTCCTCGGGATGAGCATGTATTCAAGCCTGCTGAACAAGAATCTCCTGCACTTCTACTGGGATGACCTGTCGATCGACATGGGCCGCGAAAGTGTCAGCCGCTATGCGGGGCTGGGCGGCCGGGCGAATCTGTACAGCTTGCTGAACGGCGTGTATGCTGTACGCGGCGAGCACGGGAATCCGGTGCCGTACGGATTCCGGGAAGTTGCGGAGCAGGACGACTACCGGGCTTACGAGAGCAGCAACCGCCTGCCGTTCGTCCGGACAGCGGGGCGTGTCTATACGGAAGCCGAATTGGCGGATTCACCAGCCCTCGCACGCGAGCATGCCATGCTGGACGGCATCATCTTGGAAAATGCATCAGGAGATACGGAACGGGCGCCGGAAGTGACGGATCTGATCAGACAGGCGGACGTCAAACCGGTGAACGCCGAGTATGTAGGCGATACACTCGTCGTGACCGGTGAGAACGGCGGACTCGACCTCCATGTGAAAGACCGATCGCTCCTGAAGGAAGACATGTACGTCTCGATGTACTTGAAGCGTACCGAGGCGGATCAGGGATTCGCCATGACGGTCAACGACTACCGGACGACCCGCAAACGGATCGACTCGATTTACCGGACACGCGTCTATGATCTGTCCATCAGGATCCCTTCCGATGAAACCATCCGGATCCGTATGCCGCAGGGGACCTACACGCTGCGCGATCTGGCGCTGTACGCAGAGGACTACGAAACGTTGAAACGCGCCGGGCAGCGGAGTGCTGCCGTGCCGCCGCCTGACGTGGAATGGAAAGGCGGCCGTGCTAGTATCCGGCTCGATAACGTGGATGCTGATCCGTATGCCGTTATGCCGATCCCTTATGAAAAAGGGTGGCGCGCCAAGGTGAACGGCGAACGGATTGCTATCGAAAAGGCGAATTATGCCTTTACGGGCATACGGATCGGGCCGGGGGTGAATACGATCGAACTGACGTATTACCCGCCCTACTTTGGAATCTCGCTTCTGCTGGCGGTCATCACGGCCGGACTGCTGCTTGTTTTCCGGCTGCTCACTAGAAAAAAGGGGACGCCTCGCAACTGAGGCATCCCTTTCTTCATTTAATAGGGTACGCCGAATGACAGCCAGAACACAGCTGCCACACTGACCGCCATGACGGCAAGGAAGATAGCGTCATGACGGCTGTACGACGTCGAATAGAAATACGTCCGCGCTGCGCCCATCTGGTACTGCTTCGCTTCCATGGCGATGGCGATCCGCTGGGCGCGCCGGATGCTTTGGGCGAAAAGGGGCACGGTGTACGACCGGATCCGCTCACCGACGCCCCGCACGCCGCGCGAAAACGTGATGCCGCGGACTTTCAGTGCATTGCTGCGCACTTGGATCTCCTCGGCGATGACGGGCAGCAGGCGGATCGATGCGATGAAACTGTACGCGTACTTGGACGGCAGGCGGAACTGCTGCATCATCGCGTAGAAGAACAGGACCGGCTCGACGGTCAGCAGGAACGCGAAGCCGGTGAAGCCGAACGACAGCGATTTCGTGCCGAGCAGCAGGCCGTGCCGGATGCTCTCCTCGGAAATCTTGAAGATGCCCCACTGCCAGAGCACCGTATCGCCTTTGCCGAACAGCGCCATCGTGATGAAGGATGACGCGAACGACAGGGCGATCGGAATTGACAGCAGCGCGAGTTTCTTCGCGGAATAGCCGCTGAACCCATACAGCAGGATGGCGGACAGGACGGCGAGCCAGGCCGCGAGCGGCAGGTTCCGGTTGAACAGTGTGATGAAGAGCAGGAGCAGGAAGACGGCGAATTTCAAGGCGGGATTGACACGGAACAGCCAAGTCATACGTTCAGGAGTGAACCAGGCGGGCATGCGCGGCACCTCCCGTCTTTTCGCAGGACATGAGCCGGCCGTCCGCGATGTGCCACTGATGGGTCGCGAAATGATCGGCAATTTCCAGATCGTGCGTCACCATGACGATGGTCAGTCCGTTTCTCCGCAAAGTCTCGAGTGTCTCGAGCATGACGAACGTATTGCGCGCGTCCTGGCCGAATGTCGGTTCGTCGAGCAGCAGCACCTGCGTATTCCCGGTCAGCGCCGTCGCCACGCTCAGCCGCCGTTTCTGGCCGACAGACAGCTGATATGGATGGCGCTTTCCGTCTTCCGGCAGGCTGAAGCGCTTGAGCAGACCGTACGCTCGCTTCTCAGCCTCCTCCGGATTGAGAGTGTGCATGGACACCGTCAGTTCCTCAAACAGGGAATTCGCGACGAACTGCAATTCAGGATTCTGGAAGACGAGCGACAGGCCGTCCGGCAGCGTCCGCCTCCGTTTTTTCTGAATAACCGTCCGACCGTCCACCGTCAGTGTCCCCGTCGTCTTCAGCAGCTGGATCATTGACAGCAGGAGCGAACTTTTGCCGGATCCGTTCTCGCCGAGGACCGCAATCCATGATCCTTCAGCGACGTCCGCTTTTTCAGCATGGATGACCGCCCGCTTCCCGCGCCAGCCGGTGAACGACTCGAGCTCCACGATGCGGCTGTCCCCGGTTCCCGGCCGGTCACGCATGAGCTGGAGAAAACCCTCCGATCGTACATAATCTTCCCAGACGCCGGGATACCAGATGCCGTAACGGATGAGTTCCGGCCGGTGCTCGCGGAATACGGTGTCCGGCGGCCCGTCCGCTAGGATTTCGCCATGATCCGTGAACAGCACGACACGGTCGATCCAGCCCGTGATCTGCTCGATCTTATGCTCGACGATGACGACCGTCTTATCGGCCGCCGCATCGCGGATCGATGACCAGATCTGCTCAGTGCCTTCCGGGTCGAGCAGGGCGGAAGGTTCGTCGAGGAACAGGACGTCCGGCTCCATGAGCAGGACCGAGGCGAGGGCGAGCCGCTGTTTCATCCCTTGAGAGAGTTCGAGGATCGGTGTGTGGACATCTGTCAATTGAAGACCGACCCGCCGCAGTACCGCTTCGATCCGCTCCGGCATCTCTTCCTGCGGGACAGCGAGGTTCTCGAGGACGAATGCGAGCTCTTCGTCGACATACGGCATGCAGAACTGCGTATCGGGATCCTGGAAGACGAACCCCCAGGATGAAGGCAGGTCGATTGCTTCCGACTTCATCGGCAGTTCGAACGAGCGCGGGACGATACCGCTCGCAACCTGCAGCAAGGTTGACTTGCCGCAGCCGCTCGGTCCGAGTAGCAGCACTTTCTCGCCCTTCTTCACAGAGAAAGAGAGGTCCTTGAAAAGCAAGGAATCCTCTCCCGGGAACTTCAAGCGCAGCTTGCGGAGGGAGAGAGCTTCATCCGTACAGCTGCCGGCCGCAGTGTCCAGCGGTTTCACCGGTCCAGCAGCGAGTATTCTTCCTTCGCTACAGGACGGATCGAGTTCGTGACACCTGTCGCTTCCAGTGCACGGATGACAAGGACCGCGAATACGCCGGTGAAGATGAACGCACTGACCGCACGCAGGCCGTATTTCACGATGAGCGCCCACGTTTCAAGATCGGCATAGCCGTAAATCAGGTCGAGACCGAAACTTGCTGCACACGACGCGACACCGGCCAGGCCGGCAAACGGGATCGAGAATTTCCGGTAGCGGAACGCAGCGAACAGCAATTCAGCCGCAAGCCCCTGGGCCGCTCCGTAGATGAGGACGCCGAGCCCGTGCCCGATGAATGCCGACAGACCTGCTCCGGCGATGCTTGCAATCAGGGCGACACCCGGTTTACGGATGAGCAGGAAGGCGAACACGCCGTTCATGAACCACATGCCGTACAGCAGCTGGCGGGCGACAGGCAGGACGGGCTTGATGGCCGTATACAGGTCGTCCCAGAATTTCATGAGGATACCGAAGACCACACCAACCATAATCGTGATGAGCAAATCGGTGAATGTTAACTTTTTCATTGTAAAATCCACTCCTATTTTTTGATGAAACTCACAAAAAAAGACCGTCTGAAAGCGCAGACGGTCGAAAGGAGGGTCCCGGGCCCCGGCATGATCCTTCGATCACGGCTCTCTACGCTGGCATTATCCAGATCAGATGCGGTCAGCAGCGGATTCATCTGCTATCTCAGCCTGATTCACTCAAGCACCCGTACGGTCAGTTATGTAAGTGACTCGAGTATACAACACGTACAATTTTCTGGCAACCGCTCATTTCAGAAAAGTCTGCGCCGCTCAAACGGTACCCTCTGCGTTCTCCAGCAGTTTCGTGAATTTCCTCCGCCATTCTTCGGCAAGCGGTCCGATGTCCAGCACCCTGCGGATCCCTTCGATATCTCGCGGCCGGTGGAAGTAGACTGTATTCGCTTCCAGGACGGTCACGCCGTTCGGATCCTTTTCTTCAAGCGTTATCTCCGCATCCGCGGGCACGGATCCTTCTTCGAGCACCCGGCACAAATACCCGGTGAAACCCGTCTCGATCATCGCTTTCATGACAGGGTAGCCGAGACGCTGGTCGATCGTGCTGCACGGGATCCGTCCCTGCGTCACTTGGATCCGCACATCACCGATCCGGTAAATGTCCCCGATGCAGACGTCCGCCTCCGTCATGCCCGCGACGGTCAGGTTTTCCCCGAAAGCAGCCTGCGGCAGCGTGCAGCCAAATGTTTCATTCCATTCAAGGTAGTGCTCCGCGGGATAAACACATACCGCCCGGTCCGGCCCGCCGTGGTGTTTCTTATCCGCCACGTCGTCCTGCTGGAATCCGTCCTTTGTCAAAAAGGCTTCTGTAACTTCCTGTTTGCAGATCCCCGTCAGGAGATCCCTTCCTTTTGCCGTCCGGATAGTGCGCGGAAGGCCTGTCGCCAAATGAGTCAGCTGCATTTCCAATCCCCCTCTGTTTTCCTGTCCATAGCCTTCCAGTATACCAAATCGGGCTGCCGGCGGCCAGAGTATTCTGACAGGGGAAACGGGCAGAAAAGGTCGACGCCCTGCTTCCGTCCGCCTATAATGAAGACAAGTTAACTAGAATGCTTATGGAAATGGGGAACAGTTGTGAAAAAGGCAGTGATTTTCGACTTCGACGGAACGATCATCGATACGGAGTCGGCGTGGTTCGATATCTATCAGGAAATCTTGAAAGAGCAGCACGGTTTCGATCTGACACTGGAGGAATTCGTGAAGGTGGTCGGCTCGACGGACGGTGCGCTGTTCGACTTCGTCGACAGATCACTCGGTGTCCCGCTTGACCGGTCGGTATTCCGGGACGAACTCGACGCCCGTTTCGAAAAGATCCGGGAACAGCTCGCATTGCGGGAAGGATTCCTTGAAACCGCCCGGCGCCTGGAGGAACAGGGTATTGCGATGGCGGTGGCAAGCAGTTCGAAGCGCAGCTGGATCGAGAGGTTCCTGAACCAGTACGGCCTGATTAGCTACTTCCCGATCATCGTCAGCGCGGAGGACGTGGAAAACGTCAAGCCTGATCCGGCCATCTACCACGTCGCCCTGGAGCGGCTCGGTGTGACGGCGGACGAGGCGATTGCCGTGGAAGACTCGTATAACGGCTCGATCGCTGCGATCAGTGCAGGGATCCACTGCCTGATCATCCCGAACGACGTGACCCGTTCACTGTCCTTCCATGAAAAAGGACAGCTCATGGAATCGTTCGCTGATTTCGATTACGGACTGTTGGAAGCGGCGGATGCAGGAGGTGCGTGCTCATGAATCGGCGGCTCCTCGCGGTTGATGGCGGAGGCTCGAAAACCGCTTTTTCCCTGCGTGATGAGCAGGAAGCGGAGTTGTACGCGGCCGAAAAAGGCGGCTCTAACTGGCATGCCGTCGGGGAAACGGCCTTCCGTCAAGTCATGGAAGAAGCGGCTGCCGAACTGCTGCAGTTTTGTCCGGACGGCGTCATCGATACGGCTGTGTTCGCGCTGGCGGGGACGGACACGCCGGAAGACGAGACGCAGATCACAGAAATGCTGCGGGACGTATTCGGACGGCAGAACCTGATGATCCGGGATCTGCTTGTTGAAAACGATGCCTTTTCCGTGCTGAAAGGGCTGTTGCACGATGAGCCCGGAGTACTGCTCATTTCCGGCACGGGTGCTATCGCTTTTGCGCAGGATGATGAGGGGACGGTCATCCGCGCAGGCGGCTGGGGCCACCGGACAGGCGATGGCGGCGGAGGCCGCTGGATGGGCATGCGGGTGATCGATGCCGTGTTCCGTGCGGCGGACGGTCGGGAGCCGGCGACAGCGCTGACCGGGAAAGTGCTTGCACGGCTGCGCATGCAGTCTGTGGACGAACTGTGCAACTGGGTGAACGGCCCGGCGTTCTCCGGCCATACGGTGGCGGGGCTGACGCGGGAACTTGCAATAGCTGCAGAGGAAGGCGACCGCACATCGATCCTGCTCATCGAAGAAGCGGCAGAGGAACTTGGAGACATGACGGCAGCGGCCATACGGCGCCTGGGGCTCGCCGGCCAGGCGTGTCCTGTCTATTGCGCAGGCGGGAACTTGCAGCATTTCGACCGGCTGTTCTCGCAGCTTGAAGAAAAATTGACTGCAAGGTGTCCACATGCCACAGTTATCTGCACAACTGACGCACCGATCGACGTGATTGCAGAGCGTGCGAGGCATCATCAGAGCCGTCATCAGAGCCGTCAGGAGGAATGACATATGCGAAGCAGGCAGCTGGAACTGCTGCTCGACTTGCTGAAACAGAAGCAGGCGACCCACCGGGAACTTGCTGAAAAATTCGGTGTCAGTGTGAAAACGATCCAACGGGATGTCGACAGATTGTCAGGGCTTGGTGTTCCGCTTCACTGCAGGCAGGGAAGGGACGGAGGGATTTTCATTGATCCGTCCTACAAACTGTCCCGCAGTTTCTTGACAAAACAGGACTTGCAGACCAGCGCGTTCGCATTATCCCTGTATGATCAGCTATCGCAAAGAGATCAAAAGACGGCGATCCTCAGTAAACTCGCATTGATCGATCCGGATTTCATCGGGCTGCTCGATCATGACGCGTCCGAATACTTCACCGCTGACCTGACAGATGCCCCTGTGTCGGTGGAAGGCCCGCTGTTTGAGGCGGTCAACCGATGCCTGGATGATGAATGCAGGATCCTGTTGACAGCATGCGGAACGACCCGGCCGGTTGCGCCGATCGGTTATGTGCTGCGCCGCGACGGGCTACACTTGTATGGGGAGTCCGATGGGCTTCGTCTTGTCCCGCTGCAAGAAGTGACACAGTTCTGTCAGACAGATGAAGAATTTAAACGTAATTTTCCGCCTTACTTGGAAGTGAAAGACAAAGTACTTCCATTTTCATTTTAAATAAGACATTACCTGTCCGATTTGGCCGGTACACTGGATACATGGAGGGATAATCGATGGAACAGTCGATATACACCCGGTATTCTGTGAACCGGCTTATTTTAATATTTTCCATGCCTGCGATCTTATCGTTAATCGTCGAATTGATGACAGGGGTCATCGACACGGCTTTCGCTGGGCATTTAGGGGGCGTCTCGGAAGCAGCTCTCACTGCCATGGGGCTGGCGGCACCGCTGCTCGGTCTGTTTGTCGCCGTTCAATCCTTGTTCGCCGTATCGACAGCCATCACGGTATCGTCACTGTTCGGCAGTCAAGACAGGCGGTCACTGGACAGCCATCTGCAGACAGGTATTATCATGACGATTGTCCTGAATACGCTGCTGTCGCTTGCGGTCTGGCTCATGCTGGATCCGCTTCTCGGTGCCCTCGGTGCAGCCGGCGAGGCGCTTCTTCAGGCAAGGGCGTACATGAGCGTCCTGTTGATCAGCAATGTGTTCAGTTCAGTCGGCTATCTGCTAACAAGCGTCATTCGGGCTTTCGGACACCCGAAAACGGAAATGGTGATCATCACGGCGTCCGTTGTCCTGAATATCGCCGCGAACGCTGTCCTGACGTTCGGGCTGCAGCTCGGGATGACAGGCATCGCCCTCGGCACATTGGTGAGTGAACTAATCTGTGCCGCTGTGGCCATGCTCTGGCTGAAGAAAAAAGGATTTTGGTTCGTGTACAGACACCTGCCGCTGTCCGAGACGATGGCAATTACCCGGCGGCTCATCATCATCGGCTCTGTCCAGACCGTTCTGCAGTCGCTTGCCGGTCTCACAGCCTTCTTCGTCAACCGACAGCTCCTTGAGTATGCAGGTGCCGTACAAGTGGGAGCCTGGGCAGTCGCGAACAAAGTATACATGCTGCTGCTGATGCCGATCATTGGTCTCACGCAGTCGGTCCAGTCCATCCTCGCATATTTCAGCGGCCGCGGTGAGCGTGACAAACAGCGTGCGGTTTCTGTCAGGACAATCCTGATTACCGCCGCCTACGGAATTGCTGGAGCGGCTGCCTCCTTCTCTGCAGGCGGATGGATTGCAGGTCTCATGTCAGGCAGCAGCGAGGTCACGGATCAGGCCGCCGTTATGTTGGATCTTCTGTTCCTGACGTTCCCGCTCGTCGGTATTACGTATACGGTTATCACGCTGTTGCAGGTGACTGGGTATGAGAAACAGTCGCTCCTGATCGCCAGTTTCCGCCAGGTGCTAGTGGTCATCCCTCTTATCCTTGTGCTCCCGTATGCTGTGCAAAGTCTGGAGTTGCAGCTAGCGCCGGCCTTGTCGGTCCTCGCAGCTATTCCGATCGCTGATCTGCTGACACTGCTGCTAGCGCTCTATCTTGGCAGGAAAGCGTCCAAGCCTCTGCAAGAAACTGTCCGGATTTCATGACCCGGGCATGGCATGATTTGTCGAATCAATGAAACTTTTTCGTGTTTTGACCGTAAGTGAACGAAGAGGTGATTCCGATGAAAAAATTGATCAGCGGCCTGCTGATACTGACAATGTTCCTCGCATTGCCGACAGCGGTATCCGCGAAGAGCTTCGAAATTGACGCGTTCACAATCGATGCTCAGCTGGAGGAGAATGGACAGGTGCATGTGAAGGAGGAGCTGACTTACCGCTTCAGCGGCTCGTTCAACGGCATCACCCGGGCGATTTATCCGAAAAAGGGGTCTGAGATCCGGGACGTACAAGCATCGGAGAATGGCAGGGAGCTTTCCGTCGAACGGGCGGGCGGCGACTATCGTGTCCACCGAAAAGCGAAAGACGAGACGGTCACCATCCAGCTGACGTATACGATTGTGGGCGGAGTCGCGGCCTACACCGATATGGCGGACTTTTACTGGCCGTTCTTCGACGACCGGAACGAAACCGAGTTCAAGGATGTGACGGTCACCGTGCATCCGCCGGCTCCGACTGCGGATGTGATCGCATTCGGATATGATGCTGCCCTGACGGCGCCTGCCGTGGAACCGGACGGTACTGTTATCTTCCGGCTCGGGAAGGTGCCGTCGGAGCAGAATGCGGATATCCGTGTAGGCATGGGCATGGCCGTTTTCCCGGCCATGAAGGAGCCTTCAAGCTCAGAGATCCGGCCGGTACTGCTGGCGGAGAAGGAGAAGCTCGACGCGAAGATGGCGCGCTACGAACGGATGCATGAAGCGGGCAAAACGGCTGCGCCGATCGTATTCGTCCTCGGTGCAGCTGTCTTCGCGGCGCTGCTGAGCTTCATGCGCCGACGGAAGAAGGAAAGGAAACGCGAAGCGGCAGAGCAGTATCCGGATCCGTATTTCGTGCCGGATCAGGTCATGAGCCTGCCGGCGACGATCGATTTCACGAGTGCGATCACGGAGCCGGAGTCCCTCCTGACCTCGGCTTTGCTCGATCTGATCAGGAAAGGCAACATCGAGCGGGAAGGTGACGAAGGGTTCCGCCTGCGCAGCCGGGATGTCGATCATGAGCATGAGCGGCTGCTGCTCGAGTGGCTGTTCGACAAGACGGGCGACGGGCAGGTCTTCCGCTTCAGCGACCTGGACGTGCTCGGCGGAAAACAGAATGCGGCCATGAAAGCAGCGGAAGCTTATGATGAAGCCCGGACGGAATGGCGGAACGCAGTGTCGGAGGAAGTGAAGGAAGCCGGTGTCAGCGGGTCCTCACTGAAATATGCGCTAGTATCGATTGCAGCGGGCCTGCTGCTCGTCCCGCCGATGATCGTGTTCGCGGTGTACGGACTGCCGTGGTGGCTGGCGGGCTTCATCCCGCTGTCGCTGCTCCTCATCATGACGGGGATCTTCAATCAGCCGTATTCCGTGAAGGGCTACGGAGTCCGTAACCAATGGAAATCGTTTGCGGAACGGATGCCGCGTATGACCGAATCCGATTTCTCGGACCGGCTCGACGATGACCAGAAGCGGGCGGTCATCTATGCAGTCGGCACGAACACATTCGAGAAAGAGAAGAGGGACGCGATGATGCAGTACCCGCTGTTCCAGAGCAATCCGAATATGCTCGCCTATTTCATGCTCGCCGAAGTCTCCGCCCGGCAGTTCACGCGGGCCGACACCGCAGTGGCGCAGCACGTCAGCAGTTCCTCGTCGTCCGGTTCCTCCGGCGGCGGTACGGGAGGCGGCGGAGGCGGTGCGGGTGCATTCTGACGGCTGGCCGGACGTTTTCCCAGTCCGGCAGGCGGATTAGTTACGCTATACTTGACGTTCATGCTACCATTGGGAAATAGACAAATTTGCATTCAACCTGGCTGTAGGAGCGTATCGCAATGAAAAAAACACCCTTTGCCCTTTGGCTGCTGCTGGCCAACCTGCTGATCGCCTTTTTAGGCATCGGCCTCATTATCCCGGTCATGCCGACCCTCATGAACGAACTGCACCTGACCGGTAAAGTGGTCGGCTATCTCGTCGCATTCTTTGCGATCGCCCAGCTGATCGCCTCACCGCTGTCAGGCCGCTGGGTCGATTCCATCGGACGGAAAAAGATGATCGTCATGGGTCTGCTCATGTTCAGTTTCTCCGAGCTGCTGTTCGCAGTCGGCCAAACTCTGCCCGTTCTGTACGCCTCCCGGATTGTCGGCGGTGTCAGCGCAGCGTTCATCATGCCGGCGGTCACGGCGTTCATCGCGGATATCACGACGACCGAAAACCGGGCGAAAGCGCTCGGCTACATGTCCGCTGCAATTTCGACGGGGTTCATCCTCGGACCGGGCATCGGCGGATTCCTTGCCGGCCTCGGTACGCGGGTCCCGTTCTTCTTCGCGGCAGGCCTTGCGCTGTTCGCAGCAATCTTCTCGCTCGTCATGCTGCGGGAGCCTGAGCGGCAGCATGTGGAGACGGTGAACGCCAAGAAACCCGGCTTCAAACGTGTCTTCGCGCCGATGTACCTGATCGTCTTCATCGTTATCTTCGTCCTGTCATTCGGGCTCGCTTCATTTGAGTCGATCTTCAGCCTGTTCGTGGATCACAAATTCGGATTCACACCGACGGATATCGCAATCATCATCACGGGCAGCGGAATTGTCGGAGCAATCGCACAAGTCGTCCTGTTCGACTGGCTGGCGAAACGGATGGGGGAAAAGCGCCTGATCTTCTGGTGTCTCGTCCTGTCAGCTGTCCTCGTCGCCGCCATGACGGTCGTCAGCCATTACTTCGCCATTCTCGCGGTGACGATCGTCGTCTTCGTCGGATTCGACCTGATCCGCCCGGCCGCGACGTCGTATCTTTCGAAAATCGCCGGCAACGAGCAAGGATTCGTCGGAGGCATGAACTCCATGTTCACGAGCATCGGCAACGTGTTCGGCCCGATCCTCGGCGGCATGATGTTCGACATCGATCTCGACTACCCGTTCTACTTTGCGACATTCGTCCTGATCGGCGGCGCAGCACTCGCCTTTGTCTGGATGCGGCGGAAGGATGTCACGAACGACCCGATCCACCAGCCGTTATAAAGATGAAAAACAAAACCCCCGCTTGTGATGAATTCATCGCAAGAGGGGGTTTTCTATAGGAAGAAGACGATCAGCTGGGAAGCGACAGCGACCAGGATCAGGGCGAACGGATAGGCGGCCGCATAGGCGATCGCCGGGTCTTCCGAATCGATGAGCTGGTTCAGCGCGCCGAGGGCAGGGGTGCTCGTCATTCCGCCGGACAGGCCGCCGAGGGAATGCACGACGCTCAGCTTCAGCAGCTTGCGGGCGGCGAAATACCCGGCGAAAATCGGCACGAGTGTAATTAGCACACCGCCGAAGACCAGCTTGACGCCTTCGGTCTGAATGACTTCGACGATGCCCGCTCCGGCTGTCGTCCCGGCACCCGCGAGGAAGAGCACGAGACCGAGTTCCCGGATGACATGGTTAGACGGGCCGTAATAGCGGACATGGATCGGCCCGATCTTGCCGAAATGGCCGATGATCAGCGCGACGAACAGCGGTCCGCCGGCAGTGCCGAGTTCAATCGTGCCGAGACCCGGTATCGGGATCGGCACCATGCCGAGCAGGACGCCGAGCAGCAGTGTAATGCTGATCGAGAAGATGTCCAAGTTCGTGACTGCCAGTTTTTTTCGCGTGAACAGCGCTTCGACTTCATCGAGCCGCTGTTCCGTACTGACGATCGTCAGCACATCCCCGCGGATCAGCGGTAAGTTCGGATTCTGCGGCAGTTCGATGCCTTCCCGCGTGATCCGGGTGACCGTCGTCCCGTGATCTTTCCGCAGCCGCAGCTCCTTCAGCGTCTTGCCGGTCACTTCATCGGCATCTACTGTAACTTTCCGGAGATGGACATTATCAGGATTCTCGAGGTCCGTCTCGACGCGTCTGCCGACATAAGCGGTCAGGCCGTGCAGCTTCGTCTCGTTGCCGACGATGACGAGATGATCGCCCTCCAGCAGAATCGTATCACCGAGCGCGATCATCGTATGCCCGTCCCGGATGACCCGGCTGACGACCGCATCATACGGAGCGAAATTCAGCTCGCTCAGACTGCTCTTGTGCAGCATCGGGTTCGTCACCTCCAGCGTGATGACGACTGGCGATCCTTCCGTCCTGATCGGGTTGACCGTACTTTCGAGATCCTTCTGCAGATCGATCTTGCCGAGGCGCGGCAGCAGCTGGACGAACAGCACGACCGCCAGCACACCGAACGGATAGGCGATCCCGTAGCCGACCGAAGCGAGCGGATCATGCGTCGCCTGCAGCGCCGCCGCGAGCCCTGGTGTACTCGTCAGCGCGCCGGTCATAAGGCCGACACTGAGCGCAGGCGCAAGGTTGAACCATTTCGCGACTACGACGGTCGTCACGACGGCGAACACGATGATCAGCAGCGACAGGATGCCGAACACGAGCCCGCTCGTCCGCAGCATGCGGAAGAACCGCGGCCCCGCCTGCAGCCCGATCCCGACGATGAACAGACTCAGCCCGAAGTTCTGTATCACCGGCGACACGGCGAAGCCGAAATGCCCGAACACCATGGCCACCAGCAGCACCCCGGCCGCCCCGAGATTCAGCCCTTTCACCGACAGCGACCCGAACCACGAACCGAGGAACAGAATCACGAACAACAAAATGAGCGGCTCGCTCAGCAAAGAATGCAACAAATCCATCCAATCACCCCTAGTTTGTACTAGTGTACCCTCAGTATACTGCACCGAACCCGTGGGTTGTATGGATGGTGCCTGTCGGTGTTGCGGAGCGGGTCGACGGTACCTGTGCGTGAAACAATCATGAATGTTTGAACATTCATGATAACTTGTGAATGTGGTGGTTTGTGACCGGGTGAGAGTGCGAGGCGCAATTTCGGTCACTAGGGGACGTCTCTAGTACCCGGTTTTTCGGTTTTATCATAGGCACGGTCACTAGGGCGTGCCCTTACTGCCCGTGCCGGCGTAACTTGGGCTCATTGGGTCACTTAAGCGGGCTTTAACTGCCCGTGCCGGCGTAACTTGGGCTCGTACGGTCACTTAAGCAGGCCTTAACTGCCCGTGCAGGAGTAAATTGGGCTCGTACGGTCACTTAAACGGGCCTTAACTGCCCGTGCCGGCGTGAATTGGGCTCGTCCGGTCACTTAAGCAGGCATTAACTGCCCGTGCCGGCGTGAAATGGGCCCCTACGGTCACTTAAGCAGGCCTTAACTGCCCGTGCAGGAGTAAATTGGGCTCGTACGGTCACTTAAACGGGCCTTAACTGCCCGTGCCGGCGTGAATTGGGCTCGTCCGGTCACTTAAGCAGGCCTTAACTGCCCATGCCGGCGTGTATCTGGCTCGTCCGGTCACTTAAGCAGGCCTTAACTGCCCGTGCCGGCGTGACTTGGGCCCGTACGGTCACTTAAGCGTGGCTTAACTGCCCGTGCCGGCGTGAATCTGGCTCGTCCAGTCACTTAGCACCATCCTCGACTACCCTCGCCTGTCCCGAGTGCGCAATCCCTCGCCGTTCCTGTATAATGAACACACTTCACAAACCAACATCAGGAGGGATCCGCTTTGAAAACGATCCAGGACATCGCCAAACTCGCGAACGTTTCGAAAAGCACTGTTTCCCGTTACTTGAACGGCGGCTCCGTCAGCAAGGCTATGCAGGCGAAGCTGTCGCGCATCATTGAAGAAACCGGCTACCGGCCGAACAAATTCGCGCAAAGCCTGCGGGCGAAACGGACAGGCATGATCGGGGCGATCGTTCCCCGGCTTACATCCCGCTCCGCCATGCAGACGCTCAGCGGGCTCGACATGTACTTGCGTGACCGGTCGCATCAGCTGCTCATCGTTAACGCAGACCTGAGTGCAGACCGGGAGATTGAGGGCCTGTACGCCATGGCAAAGCAGAAAGTCGACGGCATCGTGCTGTTTGCGACAGCTGTCACCTATGCTCATATCGATGCGATCGAAGAAATCGGAATCCCAGTAATCCTGCTCGGCCAGCGGCATCCGTCGGTCCCGAGTCTAGCGTACGACGATTACCAGGCCGGCCGGGACTTGGCCGATTATGTTGCAGCACAAGGGTACCGGCAGGCGGCCTACATCGGGGTCGGTCCTGAGGTTGAAGCGATCGGCGTCTTGCGCAGGAAAGGAGTCGAAGACGGACTCGCAGCAGGCGGTGTCCAGTTCACCTCCATTGAGGCGACGTTCGAGATGGAGTCGGCGGCTGCGGCTGCAGAACAACTGCTGCGCGGCGACGCCCCGGATCTCATCATGTGCGCGACGGACGACCTGGCGTTAGGCGTGCTGAAAGCGACCCGGGAGGCAGGACTCCGGGTGCCAGAGGATATCGGCATCACGGGCTTCGGCGGCTATTCACCTGCAACGTACCTGTCACCGGGACTGACGACGATCCGATTCCATTTCCGGGAAGCCGGTGCCGAGGCAGGGCGGGCGCTGCTCGATCTCATGAGCGGGGAGCAGCCGGCGGACCTCCCGTCGCTGCAGCACGAACTGCTCATCCAGGAAAGCGCTGTCAAAATTTGTTGACTTGTGTATGAAAACCATTTAAACTGAATAAATAGAATACTAGTGCAATGAATGACCGGTTCCCGTGCGAACGAGGAACTGTTCTTCGCAACATGATTTGGAACCGGTTCCAAAACAAAAGGAGGGATGGCATGGCTGTTCACTGGACGAGAGAGCAGCGCTACCGCAGGCTCGACACCGTGGATCCGAAAGAGTACGACGAACTGGTGGAGCATGTCGCAAATGCGCCGTGGCGGCAGAAATACCACGTCCAGCCGCTCGCGGGTTTATTGAATGATCCGAACGGGTTCAGCTGGTTCAACGGACAGTACCACTTGTTCTACCAATGGTTCCCGCTCGGTCCTGCGCACGGGTTGAAGTATTGGTACCATACCGTTTCAGATGATTTGGTCACATTCGAAAATAAAGGGATCGCGCTGTCTCCAGACACGGCGTACGATTCACACGGCGTCTATTCCGGCAGCGCGCTGCAGGCGGGGGACGACCTGATGCTGTTCTACACTGGCAACACAAGAGACGACAAATGGCTCCGGACGCCCTACCAATGCATGGCGCAAATGAATAAAGACGGCGAGTTCTCGAAATGGGAGCTGCCGGTCATCACCGGCGTTCCGGAAGGCTACACTCAGGAACTGCGAGATCCGAAACTGTGGAATGAAAACGGCACGTACTATTGTGTCATCGGCGCCCAGCGGGACAATATGACGGGCGCCGCGCTCTTGTACCGTTCTGCGGACCTGCACGCCTGGGAGTTCATCGGCGAAGTGCAGACGGATCATACCGATTTCGGCTATATGTGGGAGTGCCCGGACCTGTTCACGGTGGACGGCACCGACATCCTCGTCTTCTCCCCGCTTGGCTTGAAACCGGAAGGCCTGAGCCGCAGCAACCTGTTCCATGCGGGCTATTTGAGCGGGACGTTCGACGTGGACACAGGCGCATTTAACCATGAACCTTTCCAAGAACTTGACTATGGCTTCGATTTCTATGCACCGCAGACGATGGAAGGGCCGGACGGCGAACGCATCCTGATCGCGTGGATGGCGATTCCGCAGCTGCCGTATCCGACCGACAAGGACGGCTGGGCAAACTGCATGACGCTGCCGCGCGTGCTTACAGTAGAGGACGGACAGCTGAAACAGCGGCTGCCGAAATCGTGGGATAAACCGGAGGAGGACGCCAGCCATTGGCAGGGCGAAATCGGCCGCCAGCCGGAACTGCTGCCTTTCGGCGGTGACTGCTACGAACTGCAGGCGAAGTTGAGTGACGTCACGGCTCGCGAAATGCACATCGACCTGCGGGTGCGCGAAATGGAATATTCCCGGATCACGTACAATAGCGAAACACAGACGCTGGTTTTCGATCGGATGCACAGCGGCGAACCGGTGAATGCGTCGGAAGGCCACACGCGGACCGTCACGCTCAGCCGGCCGCTCGAACGGCTGCGAATCCTCGTCGACATCTCCAGTGTCGAAATTTTCGTCAACGACGGAGACACAGTCATGACGAGCCGGATCTTCCCGGGGGAGGACTCGACCGGGATCCGCATACAGGCAGCGGAGGGGACAGCAGAGCTGGAATTCCATCACTGGCCGCTTGACGGGATCGCTTTCAAGGAAGAAAGGGTGCTGGACAAGGAACCGAAAACTACGTAAACAGGAGGGATTGTCAAATGTCTGCAGAAAACCGGAAAATTGCGGAGGAAGTCATCGAAGCGGTCGGCGGCCGGGAGAATATCGAATCGGTTGCCCACTGTGCGACGCGCCTGCGTTTCATCGTCCATGATCGGTCGAAAATCGACGAAGAGAAAGTCGAATCGGTCGATAAAGTCAAAGGAGCTTTTTTCAACTCAGGGCAGTACCAAATCGTATTCGGCACCGGAACCGTCAACCGGATCTACGAAGAAGTCGAGGCGCTCGGAGCGACAGGCGTCTCGACAACCGACATGAAGAAACAGACGAAAGACCGGGGGAATCCATTTCAGCGGCTCATCCGGACATTCGGTGACGTCTTTGTGCCGATCATTCCGGTGCTCGTTGCGACCGGACTGTTCATGGGGCTTCGCGGCCTGCTGACACAGGAAGCCGTACTTGGGGTCTTCGGCACAACGCCGGAAGCAATTCCCGAGAAATTTATCCTCTTCACGCAAGTGCTGACGGATACGGCGTTCGCCTTCCTGCCGGCGCTCATAGCGTGGTCGGCGTTCCGGGTGTTCGGCGGAAGTCCGGTGCTCGGTATCGTGCTCGGGCTCATGCTCGTCAACCCGGCGCTGCCGAACGCCTACTCCGTCGGAAGCGGCGACGCCGATCCGATGATGTTCTTCGGCTTCCTGCCGGTTACCGGTTACCAGGGGTCCGTCCTGCCTGCATTCTTCATCGGGTTTGTCGGGGCGAAGCTTGAACGCTGGCTCCGCAAACGGACGCCTGAGGCACTTGACTTGATTCTAACCCCATTTTTGACGTTGCTCATAATGATCATACTCGGCCTGTTCGTCATCGGCCCGATTTTCCATACGGTCGAAATCGGCGTCATGGCGGCGACTGTCGCGATCCTCGATCTGCCATTCGGCATTCCGGGGCTGCTGATCGGGTTCTTCAACCAGATCATCGTCATCACCGGCGTCCATCACGTCTTCAACTTCTTGGAAATCCAGCTGCTCGCGCAAGACGGCTGGAACCCGTATAACGCAATCGTCACGGCGGCGGTCGCTGCCCAAGGTGCCGCGGCACTTGCAGTCGGCCTGAAAACGAAAGACAAGAAATTGAAAGCGCTCGCCCTGCCGTCCTCCTTCTCGGCATTCCTCGGGATCACCGAGCCGGCGATCTTCGGGGTGACCCTGCGCTACATGAAACCGTTCGTCATGGGGCTGATCGGAGGAGCGGCAGGCGGATTCTTCGCATCGCTGTTCGGATTGAAAGCGACGGGAATGGCGATCACCGTCATACCGGGTGCGCTGCTCTACTTGAACAGCCAGCTGCCGCTTTATATCGTCGCCAATTTGATCGGTGCCGTCGTCGCCTTCGTCCTGACGTGGCTGTTCGGCTACAACGATTCCATGCTGAAACGGACGCATGACGACCACCCGAAAGTATAACGAAGAAAGGAGGCGGCCCCATGCGAATCGGAGGCATTGAAACAGGCGGGACGAAATTCATCTGCGGTCTTGCGGATGAAACCGGGAATGTACTGGAGCAGACGACCATTCCAACCGAAGACCCGGAAACGACGCTCGGCAAAGTGGCGGATTTCTTCCGGGAGAATCCTATTGACGCCATCGGCATCGCCGCATTCGGTCCGGTCGATGTCCACCCGCAGAGCCCAGACTACGGCATGATCGGCAAGACGCCGAAGTTCGCCTGGCAGTACGTCAATCTGATCACGGAATTGCAGAAGAACCTGCCCGTACCGATCCGTCTGGACACGGATGTCAATGCAGCCGCGCTTGCCGAATCGGCTGCGTACGGAACGGAGAACCTGGCCTACGTCACAGTCGGCACAGGGCTTGGGGCCGGCGCAATCGTCGAAGGGAAACTCGTACATGGCCTGCTCCATCCGGAAATGGGGCATATCGCCATACGGCGCCACCCAGGAGATCCGTTTCCCGGCTGCTGTCCGTACCACGCCGACTGCCTGGAAGGAATGGCATCCGGGACTGCGATGCGCGCCCGCACAGGGAAATCCGGCAAGGACCTGCCCGCTGACGATGACGCCTGGATCTACGAAGCGGACTATCTCGGCCAGCTTGCGGTGACCTTGCTGCTGACGCTTTCCTCGGAAAAAATCATTTTCGGAGGTGGCGTCCTGCAGAACGACTGGCTGCTGCCGATGATCGTCGAAAAGGCCGAGACACAGCTAAACGACTATCTACTGCTGCCGAAACCGGTAGGAGAGATCATCAGCAAACCGGCCCTAGGCACCCAGTCCGGACTGCAAGGTGCCTTCCTGCTCGGCAGAAGTCTGATAGAATAGCCCGTTTTCAGGTGCCTGTGCAGCAAACAATCATGAATGTTTAAACATTCACGATTGTTTGGCGCACAGGCACCTTTTTTTCCAAAGATTCATCTATCTCATTTTGGACACCCGTGATACGATGGATTGTAAGTTTACTTGCATCGGAGGAGTTTGTTATTTTACGGCTGAATCGTCTGCGCACTCGGTTATCCCTGATTTTTGCGATTTTTTCTTTCCTGGCGATCGTATCGCTCAGTCTGCTGATCGGTCAGCGGTCGATCCACCAAGTCGAAGCTGAAATCGGCGGCTCACTCGGGGAAACAGCTTACCTGATGGCGGACAAGTTGGATCACTTCATGTGGTCCCGATATGGCGAAAGCCGACTGCTGGCCAATCTGAATGAACTGCAGCATCCTGAGGAGCCTGAACGGATCAGCACGCTCGTCAACCAGCTCCATGACACATTCCCGTCGTTCTCCTGGATCGGCTACACCGATCCGGCTGGCACGGTCCTCGCTTCCACGGATGACATCCTGAAAGGTGCCGATATCTCGGAGCGGCCGGTCTATAAGGAAGCCCTCAAAGAGCCGTTCATCGGAGATATGCATGATGCCGTTCTGCTAGCGGACCTGCTGCCGAATCCGACCGGCGAAGCGATGAAGTTCGTCGATATCAGTACGCCTGTCAAGGATCCCGACGGCAGTCTCATCGGCGTCCTGGCGACCCACCTCAGCTGGGATTGGCTGAAAGAAGTGAGAGATTCCATGGCGGCCACTCTCGGAAGCCGGAAAGACGTTGAGTTTTTCATCATCAGTCCTAAGGAAGGTGACGTCATCCTCGGTCCGTCTCCCATGCTCGGCCGGAAGCTGAAAACGGACAGTATCGAACGGGCAATGGACGGAAAAAAGGGGTGGGTCCTCGAAACGTGGGCGGACGGAAATGAATACTTGACCGGATACGTCCAATCAGCCGGGTATAAGGACTACCCAGGACTCGGATGGACGATCCTCGTGCGGCAGCCGGTGGCGGAAGCCTACGCACCGGCGCGTGATCTCATGCGCTACTTCGTCATTGCCGGAACGCTCCTCGTCCTGCTCGCAGCGCTCGCCGGCCGTCTTCTTGCCGGCTGGATCGACAAGCCGCTGCAGAGCATCACCAACGTTGCAGACCGTCTGCGTGCCGGGGAAGCAGCCGATATCCCGCAGTACAAAGGGATATCGGAAATCGAAATCCTGTCCGATTCCCTGCGCAAACTCGTCACAGATCTGACATCGACCGAGTCAGCTCTCATCACTGCGGAAAACAGGGCCATGCATGACAAGCTGACGCACCTGCCGAACCGGTACGCCCTCGACGCCTATTTTGAAGCGCAGGAACGGGAAGCTGAATCACTGGCTCTTCTGTATTTCGACCTGGACGGATTCAAAGCCGTCAACGACACGTACGGCCACCCGACAGGCGATCAGCTGCTGCAGAAAGTGGCGGAACGTGTGAGCTCCATCGCCGGGCCGGAAGACATTGCTGCCCGTATCGGCGGGGACGAATTCGTCGTCGTGCTGCGCAACAGGCAGCATCCGGAATCGGCTGGAAAGCAGGCAGGAGAAGATGTCATCCGACTGCTGAACGAACCAGTCCTGCTCGATGCCGCAACTGTCCATGTGGGCTGCAGCGCCGGTCTCGCCATCTGGACGCCTGGCACCACCATCAGCAGCGTGATCCGCGCAGCGGACGAACGACTTTACAAAGCTAAACGAGCCGGCAAAAATCGCCTCGAAACGTAATTTTCCGGTGCCTGTGCAGCAAACAATCATGAATGTTTAAACATTCACGATTGTTTGGCGCAAAGGCACCTTTTTTTATCTAGATGAATCCTTGACTCTCACGTAACGTGACGGCTTACACTGGAATCAGAAAGGAGGGAGTGCCGTGCACATCAAACAGGCAGCTGAACTCGCGGGAGTCAGCGTCCGCACGCTGCATCATTACGATGAAATCGGCCTGCTGCAGCCGGACGGCATCTCGGAAGCGGGCTACCGGATCTATTCGGACGCCAGCCTGCGCACCCTGCAGACGATCCTGTATTACCGGGAGCTCGGTTTTCCCCTGAAACAGATCAAGGAAATCCTCGGCAACCCGTCATTCGACCGGCTGCAGGCGCTCGAAGAACAGCGGGGTCAGCTGCTGCGGAAACAGCAGCAGCTCAAGGTGATGCTCCAGACCATCGATCAGTCTATTCAAGAGGAGAAAGGAGAACGAACAATGACACACGAAGAACGGTTCAGCGGCTTCGACTTCAGCCACAACCCTTATGAAGAGGAAGCGAAACAGAAATGGGGGAAAGACGCAGTGGAACAGGCAAATACTGCCTTGGGCCAGTTCGGCAGTTACAAGCAGGAGCGCATGAACGAGATCTACCGGGCGCTCGCGGACGTGCGGAATATGGCGCCGGATTCCCCGGAAGCCCAAACAGCGATCGGCGACTGGTACCGGTTTTTGAACACTATCGGAACCTACACGCCCCAAGCATTCGCAGGGCTCGGAGAACTCTACATCGCCGATGACCGATTCACCAGCAGCATCGACCAATTCGGCGAAGGTCTGGCCGTCTTCATGCAACAGGCAATGGCGGTCTGGGCCGAACGGCATCGTGAATAAACGGTACCCGGAATAAACGGTACCTGTGCAGCGAACAAACGCGATTGTTTAAACAATCGCGTTTGTTTGACGTTCTTAGATTAATTCAGATGAAGACGTTCCTACTGCCCGTTGATTTTCGGAAATGCTCGTTTCGGTCACTAAGAGAGGCCCTTATTGCCCGCGGGAGGCAGCGGACTCCTTGATCGGTCAATAGGGAGCTGTTCTAGTGCCTCGGCACGGATAATAGGACTCCGCGTAGTCACTAAGAGAGCCGTCTAGTGCCCGAAGTCTCCTAAACACATCTTGCCCGGTCACTAAGAGACACTTTTCCAACCCGCAGGCATCGATATACTGACTGGGACTGCCGATGAAATCTACAGTAAACTGGATAACGAAAAGAATTTATTCAAAAACCGTTACCAAATCCAGCAATCCGTGTCTAAGTAGATAGAAGAGAAAAGAGGTGACAGGATGCCTGCAGAGCAATGGTTCAACGACTATGCCGGCGCGGTGTACAGCTACATCCTCATGCAAGTGCGCAACCGGCACACCGCGGAAGAACTGACACAGGAAACATTTATGAAAGTCGTCGAAAAGGTCCATCAATTCGAGGGGAAAGCAGCTGCCAAGACGTGGATCTTCCGCATCGCCTATACGACCACGATGAACCACTATCGCAAAAAACATCCCCTGACGCATTACCTGGACAGGGAACTTCCCCTGCTCGGCACCCAGCCGTCCTCTGAAGAGACCGCCATCCTGAGCGAACAGGAGGCGGAATTCTACGAAGCGCTGCGACGGCTGCGAAAAAGCCACCAGCAGGTGATTATGCTGCGGCACATCCAGGGATTCTCCACGAAAGACACCGCTGCCATCCTCGGCAGCTCGGAAGGCAAAGTGAAGATGAGTTTGAAACGCGCACTTGACGCATTCAAAAGCGAACTGGAGAAAGGAGGAATGTCCCGTGACACACTTCACAGACGATGAACTGACCCGGCAACTCGAAGCGCTCCGCAAGCCGTTCGAACCGGCACCCGCCGAGAAACGCGCCATGCACCATGCGATTTTTGTGCGAAAGCAGCCGGCAGCCAAAAGGCGCAGCATCCATTGGAAACCTGCACTGATTTCATTCCTCTTACTCATTTCCATCGTCACGACCCTCACCGTGCTGGCCGGAAAACCCGGTGCGCCGAATGCCGGATGGTTCGCCAAAGACGTCACCGGCTCGTGGGCAGGGATCATCATGGAGCAGACGAGTGATCACGAAGTGGCAGGATACTATATTTATTTTGATGAATCGACCATGCATGTTGAAAATACGAATGTAGGCGCATCGTTCATGGGTAACGTCAATATCACTCAGGCGGAAGTGGAGAAAATGGCAGAAGACTACCAGACGAAACTCGCCAAAATGACCATGCAGGCAGGCGACTACCCGAACTACACCGTCAAAAAGAAAAAGGACCAGTACACCATCACGGCACCCGGCGAAAACGGCTTCTCCTACACACTGACGAAAACGGCCCCCCGCCAATTCGTAGGGGAAGACGGCATCCGCTACAGCGTGAACAACTACACAGATTGATGCACGGCAACCTGAACTCTCAGCTTCCAAGAGAGTTCATTTTAATTTGCAAGAAAAGATAGATTTCAACTGGATGAATGATATGATAGAAGCAAGAAAAGGGAGATCATGGCAGACGCCGGTGTCTGAACAAAAGCCTTAAATGTTAAGAGAATAGTCGATGAAAGTTAGAAAGGTAGGAATTCATATGCAGATTACACCGACAGCCGATCAGCTGCAACTATGGATGAAGCAGCTGGTGCCTGACAAGGACCTATTCTTTCTGAAAGAAGAGAACGTCAGAACCTTCTATAAGGAGCTGAAAGAGGCCCTCATTGTGCCGAAGGACGAATTTTTCGCACATTCTTCATACACAAGGCTTGAATATTTGAACAGCTATATGTACTGGACTGTTTCAAAAGAAGCAGCCTGCGTTATCATTGCACCGCCGGAGTGGATTGGAAGCAGAACCCGGGGCACGCGGCAAGCACTGCTGGAATTGCAGGCGGAGCTCTCGACAGGGCTGCTCCTCCCTGCAGCGATCCTCCCTTCCGTGAAATGTATTCCGGCAGACGCCATTATCAAAGCAGTAGGTACGGCGAGCCGTTATTTCACAGAACACTTCAACAGGGACACAGACGAGTTTGCTGTGATCCGTGCCGCCATGTGGCACTCGTTGGATGAAGCAGGAAAGGAAGCGATCATCCGTGCATATGCGCAAATGATCGACGGCTGGGAAACAGAAGTGATACCTGAAACAGCCCCGGCGCACATCAGGAAATATGCCAATCGATTCCCGGACGATCCGGGGAGCAACTGTCTATCCGCTGCGCTGTTCGCCATCACGGAACAGGAGTGGATGCTGCGTGAATGGGTGCATCCCCAGACCTTTCTGAATGGATTGATGTCCAATGGCTATTCTGCCGTAAACGAGGAGCCCCTTCCCGGGGATGTGTTGACATGGTCCGATCGCACGAGCACCGTTCAGCATGCGACATACTATCTGGAGAGGGATCTATGCTTCAATAAAAGCGGCCAAACCTTCTTTGAACCATGGAAGATAGCGAAACTTGAAGATATACAAAGGTACTGGGGCAGATGTACTTTGCGGGTCTACAGGAAGTGTAATGAGGCAGATCTTGAAACGGTCGGGGCAACCTTCAGCTCTATACAAGCCTGAAGCATCCGGTTCCAGATGCCTGCGAGGAGTGGGAATGAATGAAACCAACAAGCATCCTACTTGCTGGAATTGTCCTTGTTCTAGGCATCTTTAGTCTGATCAGCCGAAACCCGCTTGCATTTACCTATATGGAGGTTGCAGTGAGCATCCTGTTTCTCTGTCTCGGAATCCTCCAGTTCCGGGAGCGCCGGAAAACTATAGGCACCTTGTTGGTCGCAGCTGGTGGATTCGACCTCTTCGCCAGTTTGTACCCCTATTTATAAAGGAGGCATAACAGATATGAAAAAATATTATACATACCACATACTGATCATGGCGGCTTTCGGCATTGTCCTCGTCTCAAGTCTGATCCAGCAGAAATTCCTGCCAGTGGCTGTCGCCGCCATCTGCGGGCTGGTCCTTATCTTCTGGAATTACCAAAAGAACCACCCAGCAAAGCAGAACACCAGCCTGTAAACCGAAAAAACGGTACCTGTGCAGTAAACATTCACGTTTGTTTAAACATTCATGAATGTTTGGCGCGCAGGCACCTGGAAGGACGGCAGTGACGTAAGAAAACAATTCACGATGGGAGGCTGTTCATTGAAAAAGTCAGCCCGTTTGTTTCTCCTGTCGGTTGTCCTGCTGCTGATGGCGTGCCAGGCAAAAGATCTTGAGGCCATTTCGCGGCAGGAAGTGATCGCCGCTTTGGAAGCTCAAGGATTGTCCCCGAAAGAACAGATGGAAAAGTGGGGCAAAAACGTGTTTGGGATGAAACTGAACAAGGTTCGCCCTGCTGGCTACGATCTTGAAGGGAACGACTTGTACGTCTATATCTATCCATCGCAAGCGGCGCGGGAACAGGGACTGGATGACTGGCGTGAAAAGACGGCAAGCATGGACATCGGTGGTGCTTTTCAAGTGTACGAAGCGGAAAATGTTCTGCTGTTCTGTGTCAGTGAAATGGAAGACTTGGGCGGAGAAACGGATGAAAAGATACAGGTAGCTATGGATGGATTGATGGATAAATAGAATCTTTCTGTTCGATTTTATTTCCGTAGAAATCAAATGATTCCGCGACGGATTGCAAGGTCGCTTCAATTTTGACCGGAGAAACCAGGAGGAGGCTTTTATGGGAGCTTGGGGAACAGCGGTATTATCAGACGATCTTGCTGGAGATATCAGCTTTCGATATAAGGATCTTTTAGGGGAAGAGTATTCAGGCGAGGAAGCGAGCAGGCTCGTCATCAACGAGTTTCTTGGTGAAGTGGATAGCGAAGAAGTGACGGTCTTTTGGCTGTCGTTCGCTCTTATCCAATGGAAAGCGGGGAGACTCCAAGAACAGGTGAAGAACAAAGCGATTGAGATCATTGACAGCGGCGCGGATCTCGAACGCTGGGAAGAGGAGCCTAAGCTTCTGAAAAAACGCACAACGGTTCTTCAGAAGCTCAAAGAACAATTGAGCTCACCGCAACCACAAGCAAAAAAAGTACCGAAGCGATTTGTAGCGGACACACACTTGAAAGCAGGGGACGCAGTTAGCTATGAATTACTATCTGGAAATTTCATTATCCTGAAAGTTGTTAAGATCATCGAAGAGTGGACGGGCGATCGGTATCCGCTTTTCGAAATATGCGATTGGATCGGAAAAGAAATTCCTTCAAAAACGCAGATCGATGATTTGAAAATGAAGAATTGGACATGGGATAACGGAGTGCAAGAAGTGAAAAGAGTTGCTGTGGTTCCTGCCGGTAAAAGAGATAACCCGAAAAAACGAATAAAAGTGGAAGAGGAAGGCGTCGAACTATCAGAGGTCCAGCAAAAATCTTACACCTTATGTACTTGGAAGGATCTTGATGAGAACTTGAAAGAATTCTATCATTTTGAGTGATTATAGAGAGCGCATTGTATAATTTCCAACACTAAGCGCCGGTCAACTCCAATTGGAATTGTCGTCGAATGAAGATGATGAGTAAGAAGAGAGGACTGAACCTCATTTTGACAAAAAGGAAGCTCTATTGGCTATTATTGATCCCCAGTGTGTTGCTATTTACAGCAGTGCTGATATATCTGCCTGAAGGGAAGAAGAATTACTCGACTATTATCCCCCTGATTTATTGGGTAGTATATTATATTTTAGTTAAATCGCTAGGTCTGGAAAATGCAGATGAACATAGCCAGTAAGTGAACGAGGTGAGATCGTTTGAAAAAGACAATTGCATTGTTCATCATCCTTTCCGCCTTGCTGCTCGGTTCGTGCGGAAATAGTTCGACTGCCTCGTCCATAATGGTGACCGAGAAAGGGCAGTCGGATAACAAGTATTGGATCAAGGTGTATAATTCGAACATTCCTGATGATAAGGAAGAGTTCACGATATTCATAAAGGAAGAAATGGTTTGGAACTTGGTTGAGGAAGATAGAGATTACTTTGCTATGTATTCAACTGATGAAGGTAAGCCACATGTGTTACAAAATATTCAGCAATAGGAGTCCTTATTTCCGACGATGTTCGTATATTTACCAAGGCGTGAGGGAGTCAGGACGGGAGAGAAACGGGGGAGGGAACACATGGGAGCCGGACGACAGAAAAAGCGGGTCAGACAACGAATGATGTTAGGAATACTAGGTTTGACTATTATTTATTACTCACTGCACGCGTCGCCAACTATAGCCGTGAGGACGTGTGTGTTTTACTTAGGACATCCGGTAGCTGCAATCACTTCCGGCATTCATGAAGAAACCAATGCTTCTTATGTTACCCTGACAGATCCACCGATTGAAAAGGCGACTGGAGGCGACTTGGATAGATACGAGGTGAAACGATACGGAGTGATCTACATTGCTAGGTTTGCAGGTGGACTTCAATGACGAAGCATTCAGCAGACAGTTTCATATTTGAAAAGGAAGGGACTTACTAACTTGAAAAATGACAAAGGACAATTCCGTGCCGGCTGGCTGATTGCACTGGCATTCGTGTCGATGCTGGTCGCCCAGCAGATTTTCTCCCTGCCCGGTGCGCTGCTTTTATTTCTTTATGAACTGCCGGCACTGACCAGTTCTACGGAGATGGACATTCTACAGATTTACGACGGCCATCCGTGGCTCTATGTGATCACACAGGGAGGGGCGGTTGTCGGCAGCATTCTCGTCACGTATATTCTTTGGCGGTTTGTGAACAAGGGCTCGCTCCGCAGCCTCGGATTCCGCTGGTCGTTCGCAGATTTCGCATACGGTCTGTTCCTTGGCGCAGCATCGATCACCGTCATTTTCCTGCTGCTGCTGGCAACGGGAAATATCGCGATGGTCAACTCGTTCGGGGCACCGGAATTCAGCGCCTATACGATCGCTTTCCTGCTGATGTACATCCTGGTCGGTATTTCGGAGGAGATGTTTTTCCGCGGATATGTCATGTCGACGATGCAGAGCCGGGGGAATCCGAAGTGGGCAATCTATCTCGTGTCTGCGGTGGTCTTCAGCCTGGCGCACGGCCTCAACCCGAATGTCAGTTGGCTCGGCCTGTTGAACATCGTATTCGTCGGCGTGCTGTTTGCGTATATGTTCCTCGAGACGGACAGTTTGTGGCTGCCGATCGGCTACCATATGACGTGGAACTATTTCCAGGGAAACGTGTTCGGCTTCGCTGTCAGCGGCACAACTCCGAACGGAATTTATAATGTCTCGATCGAGAGCGGCAATGCCTGGCTGACAGGCGGGGCGTTTGGGCTCGAAGGCGGTTTGGCAGCGACAGTGCTGATCCTCGCGGGGTTCGCCGCGACGTGGGTGTATGTCCGGAAAATGAAAAAGAGCGCATGTCCTGTTGTGCAGCCCTAAGTAGGGGGGCACCTACACTCTGCTGAGCGCTTGTTAGAATGGAATGGCTGCACTTCATCGGCAGAGATAACCAGAGCACGGCCGTCCAGCTGTGCATCCAGGAGGGGTAGTGGAGTTTATGAGAAACCGAAGCGGGCTGATTACAGTGGCCGTCGCAATCGTCCTGGTCCTTGGAGGGGTATGGATCGTGGCATCGGATGCTTACGGGGAACCGGAGGAGGCTTTGGCTGCGTATGACCCATCCCTCCTGCTGATCCCTGCCTATCAGCTGGATGACCGGGCTCTGTACTTTTTCATCAACGATCGAAACGGTTTTGGTGCTACCTATGTCCGGAAAGGCCTGTTCGGCTGGAAAAACGAATTCCTTTCGTGGAGTTCACTGGACCAGAAGAGGAAGTATGATGGTTTCGGCAGTGTGCAGGGGCATGGCGGTACGCTCGTCTATGGATTGACGCGCCATGGCGAAGAGTGGCGATTTGAAGTGGACGGCGAAGACGCAGAAATTTTGAATTTGGAAACACTGCCGGCAGAGCAGGTGCAGACCTACCGCTTGGAGGGCTTGTCTGTCTGGTATGCGGAAACCGAAGAGCAGTTGGACGATCCTGAAATCATTTATTATGAAAAGGAGACCGGAGAGGAACTTGAGCCCGAGTGAGTTTGAACGGAATAGCGGGGATCGCTGAACGGAAGACGCACAAGAGGCCGTCCTTCAAGAAAACGGCGGCGAAGGAGGAAGAGAATGGCAACGAGCATGCAGATTTTGAGCCGATTTGGCTTTGACGTAGCGACTGAACAAGAAAGCATCTACCCGTTTTCACCTGTCTATAAAGTACAGAATTTCATAGTGAAACGAACTCAGTTTCCGATCGAGAACGCAGAAAGACTGATGAACTACACAACGTACTTAGAAAAGCACAAGATTCCAATCGTAACACCCGTCAACCTGACGAGCGACAACCCCGTACAGATAGAGGATGACTGCTATGTCTGTTATCCCTTTATAGAAGGCACCGCATACAAGGGAACAAACCAGGAGATCGTTCAGGCTGGAGAGCTGCTTGGCCGTATTCACCAACTCTCAACGCCAGACAACGAATTTCAACTCGATGACTATAATGTCTTCGACTTTTATGCACATGAAGTTGGCGAGCATATGGAAAAGATTCAAACGTTGGCAGACCGTTACAACGTAAGGATAGATGTCGACGGTTTAACCAAGCTCCTGCATAGGGCGGTACTTCGCCAAGAGCACTTGAAAACGAGTGATCTGAAATGGGTGGATACGCCGTACGATTACAAAGCGAATAATTTGGTGTATCAGGATAAACCCGTTGTCATCGACCCTGATCATGCAACGTGGATTCCTCGCACTTTTGACTTGGCGCTGGCTCTTCTCCTATTCCATAATGAGCATGCCACAGCCCCCCATCGAGTGTTCACACCGGAGGAATGGCGGCTTTTCTTACAAGGATATGGTGCCCGCCAAACGCTGACGGAAACAGAAATCAGCACATGGGAGGAAGCGGTCCTTCATGTATTTTTGGACGAAGTGATGTGGCTCATGGCGGAGACAGAAGAAGATTGGCGCAGGCCGGAACAACGCGACCTCTTTGTAAGCGTGGTACAGCTGCTCCCCAATCTGTCTGCCTATCCGTTGAAACATGAAAACCTTAAAACACCTTAGCAGTGGGTACATGGAGGGGTCAGATGGAAATTCAATCAGAGACAATCGATCACATACTCGCACAGTTCGGGCTGACAGGGCATGTGTCCAAGGTC
Organism: Sporosarcina sp. NCCP-2716; assembly: GCF_023707985.1. GTDB lineage: Bacteria > Bacillota > Bacilli > Bacillales_A > Planococcaceae > Sporosarcina. The sequence continues at coordinate 93,720 of NZ_BRCF01000009.1, read as the reverse complement.
CATAAGTTCATAGATTACTACGATGAAGTAAGCAAAGAAGTCAAAATCATCGCAAAGGTCGAGTTCGCTGATCGAGCGCCATTGATTATGAAAATCCTTCGAGAATCTGAACATCCCATGTCGGTCGTCGAGTCGCAAAGTGCGTTTTCCGAGTATATAAGAAGCCAAGGCATCCGGACGGCACGAAGGTATGCGAGTGACGGACACTACTGCCTGCCATTCAAATTAACTGATCTGGACGTATGGATAACTGTTGAAGAGGATCTCGGAGAGGAAATCCAAGCGATCGATTTTCGTCTTGCCAGCCAGATCGGCCAGTTACTCGGTAAGATCCATGCGGTCTCGGAGAAAGGCAGCTGTCTGATTGGAAGGGATACGATTTTCAATTTCCTCGGCTACAACGAAGTCAGTGGTTACGATGTGTTCTGTGAGCTGGGCGAAACCGGTAACCTGAATCCAGACCTGTTCCAACGCATACAAGCTCTGTACAAAGAAAAACTCGACTGCGTGAAAAGGCAGTGGAAAGAGCTGCCGCGGTTTGCGACACAAGGAGATATGTCCATTAACAATCTGACTTGTAATGGTGGGGACCTAGGAATCTTTGACTTCAACATTGCGGGTGATGCCACGCTCGTCGCAGACATGGTTCTTCAAGGACTGTTGACAGCGAATGAAATGCCCTTGGCGGAGGGCACGGGAGATGACGACAGGCCGGAATTGTTCATGCAGTTCGTTCAAGGATATTGTTCGGAAAGAGAGCTGTCGAAAAAAGAAAAACAGGTAGTAGGTGAGATCCAAGCCCTGTCCGCTGCCTTCTGGTTCACAACCATCCGATACAACGACGATTCACTGGAACAGCTAGTCGAACGACACGAACAAGAGAGCGTTACCGCACGCTTGAAAGAAATATATAATGCGCTGCGGCAGACTAACTTGGGCATATTCAACTCATCGGGCAGCTGTTTACTATAGCAGTCAAGGCATACGTGAAAATGCATCTGAATTACCGGTATCATTTCTTAATGGAGGAAGGCATATGAAGATAACAACAGAACGCTTACGAATACGAAGGTTTATAGGGGATGACTGGCTAAGCGTCTAAAGGGGTGATAGTTTTTGTGAAAATAGCTATAACAGTCATAATCATGTTAATAGGCGTTCTAATGATCTCACTAACGATTACTAGTTTTGGAGAACAAGGGAATCTGTATATGCACATCATTGGCAGAGTATTACTTCTCGGCGGCATAGTGTATGGTTTGTTTTTTAGCTTTAAGAATGCAAAAAAAGAGTAATTCAATGTGAATTGACCTAGTCAACTGACACGTTGCAGTACGTCGTTATGCAGTCACAGAAGGGGAAATAGTGAAAAGGATCAGGTGAAGTGAAATGAACACAGAACTCACGCGGTATAAGGTCAAAGAAGGAAATCAGAGAAGGTGGATGAATGGCTGACCTTTCTGAATGACCATATGGAGGATGTGCTGGTCACGCTGGAAGGGGAAAAAATGTACGTAGAAACCATTTTCAGAGAAACTCTCGACAACACGGAATACTTATATTGGTATTCGGTGCAGGGAGACAATGGTCAAGATGTCGAGGAGTCCGAGCATTGGCTGGATAAAAAGCATCTGGAGTACTGGAATGAATGCATCGACCCGACTTTCAGACCTGTCGACCTTTCTCCGGAAGTGCTCATGATTCCGAAGAAAATCCAAGAAGCGATGGAAGCATAATTAGCGTAAGGACCATTCGCTGCCCCCAGCAGACGTTTCTTTTTTCCAAGAAAGACAGAAGATCTTTAAACACTACAAGGACGGAGTGATACTAATGGCAGAAATCGAAGACTTCATGAAACTGGACATCCGGGTGGGTACAATATTGCGGGCAGTGCCGTTCCCGGAAGCACGCAAGCCGGCCATTAAACTGGAAATCGATTTCGGGGAACTGGGCGTCAAGCAGTCGTCCGCCCAGATTACGAAGAGGTATGAACCGGAACAGCTCGCAGGCACACAAGTGGTCGCTGTCGTGAATTTCCCGCCGAGACGCATTGCGGGCTTCAAATCCGAAGTGCTGGTGATCGGCGGAGTGCCGGGGGAGGAAGACGTCGTGCTCCTGCGGCCGGACCAGCCAGTTGAAAACGGCACCCCTGTTGCTTGAAAAAGCCCACAAGTTAAGTTTCGGCGTGCCTATGCGCCCAGCATCCAAGAAATTGAAAACCAATACGATTGTCTGGCGAGCCGGCACGTTAAGCCAAGTACGTGTGGACCTTGGCAAGGCAATCTTCCACAATGTCATCCCATTGTTGAATTTGAGGATGTGCCGGTTCATACTGTGCTAACAGTTTTAAATTGCGCGCTCGCCAATCAAGAGACTTGATTTGGTCTGTTAAAATAACTCCTGTGACAGGGGTTCCGTCCGTGCCAAAAGAAATGCCCTCTGCAGGCAATTCAACTTCATACGGATAACCTTTTCGCTGATTGGTAATTGGGCATACGACGACAAACCCGGTTAGTTCGTTGAATGCCTTTGGCGACAACACAATGCCGGTTCTTCTCCCCGCTTGCTCGTGCCCGGCTTGGGGATTGAAGCTGATGACAATGAAGTCGCCTCTTCCGGGTACATATACAACCATTACAACAGTTCACGTCCTTCACGGCCGAAATCGAGTTCTTCGTGGCGATTCTCCGCGGTTATCTGCGACAATAATTCATCTAAGGAGTATTTCTTTTTCGGTTTCTTAGTTTTTAACGTAATGGTGTTCCCGTCTCCGAGAACTTCCAATTCAAGTTCGGAGCCCGGTTCGATTCCGATGCGCGCGGCAGCCTCTTTCGGAATCCGGATCCCTAAACTGTTCCCCCACTTTTGGGCAGTGATCGTAGACATGAAATTACCTCCTTTGCACGGGTTAGGATTGGTGGGTGCTGTCTTGTTATCATCCATTATATCATCTCCGATCCATGATGTATATACTAAGTATATACGTCGAAAGCGATTTTGATACAAGGTATGGAGAAAAAAAACGGATAGAAACGTACCTGTGCGTCAAACATTCATGAATGTTTAAACAAACACGATTGTTTGGCACACAGGCACCTGAACTGTCATTCCAGAGACCTCGCAATCTTCCAAATAAAATGAAACAAAAAGCATCTTCATCCGTACTAAAAGGAAGAGGCGGAGCAGCCGTCGGAATCGCTGTCTGCTGCGGAAAGGTGTGGAATCATGTTAAAACAAGTTACTTCACTCATAACCTGGATCCTTATACTTGCGATGGGGATTACGTGGATTTTTCACGGCTATTCCAGCTGGTTTTTACTGATGCTGCCGATCGCGTATATCTCGAACGCCATTGGAGAAGGGAAACTTAAAGTGTTACGAAAACTGACGATGAAGCAGGCCTTGATCATTCTGGTGTCCTTTATCGTATCAGTTGCTATCGCGTTCGGACTCATCCAACTCGCGAATTACTTAATTGTCACTGTTATCGGACTGACTGGAGGAGTCAAGACGGCCAGTCAAATCGCCGCGATCATTCTTTTGATTTACCCAATCAAGTTCCTGTTCGGTACGGTCGTGTACAGGATTTGGAGCAAGCTTGAGGTGCAGTGAAGACATATAAGCGCGGAGATAAAGAAAGGTGCCTGTGCAGCAAACAATCGTGTTTGTTTGAACTTTCATGATTGTTTGGCGCACAGGCACCTTGAGCGCACAGCAAACTGTAATTAGGTATTTGAGGAGGATGTCATGAGGAACGATATACTCGCATATTTGGAAGAGAACTTTCCTGACATGCAAAGTGAGTTGTATGTAAGATTTGAGTTAGGGGCCCCTTTTAAAAACGGCAGTAAAGAACGCATACAGCAAGTAGTGACACGGGTGACCGCCCTGTTCGAGGAATTGTTTGCGCCGGAGGAGACCGTTTCTCTTTTCGTGAAAGAGTATGGTCAGGATCCTGATATCATGTTCGGAAACACGGCCCCTCAATATGTTTGGGAGCTGCTGGGCGAACATCCTATCGAGAAGGAAGTCCTTTGTGAAATCGATGAGGATTATGACGAGGAGACCAGGCAGCGGATTGAAGAGAAACACGAATTCACCGTCGGCATAGTGACTGCCCAGGTGAAGGAAATCCCTTATAAAGAAATACTTGAAGGGATCGGAAACTATGAACAGGGAAGAGAGCCGTCTATCGGACAACAGGTGTACATTATCCATCCTGAAAAGAATATCGTCTTTCATATGTATGATGATCGGGGCTGTGATGTATTCGGATTGCAGAGGGAGCGGCTGTTACCCGTGTATCGAAAGTTTAGCCGCTGGATATTGGACTATAATCGCATAGAAATTGACTCTGTTTTCGGAGAAGGTTTATCAGGTTATCGGGAGAATGAGGAAGAGAGAGTGGCGCGAATCAGAAAGAATGCCATTCAAGTGGACAAGATGGGGATTGATTTATACGTTGACAATACGTGTCAGATAACTCATTCCTTGTACATACCGAACGATTTGGCCGCAGCATGTTTTGATGAAATTGAGACTACAGGGTTTACACCTGTTATTGACAGCGAAGACGATAGAAACACGACATTGAAAGTGAGTAAAACTGAAGCGTTAGCTATCGTGGACTATCAGTCGGAGCTGATGGCATTGTACTCGGAAAAATACAATGGAACATATGCCGGTTGGACGGCGGTAAGAGCGTACTAAGCAAAGGGGGTTCTTTCGTATAACTATCGGAGAGAAAGGTACCTGTGCAGCAAACAATCGTGTTTGTTTGAACTTTCATGATTGTTTGGCGCACAGGTACCTAAACGCAGGTACCTAAACGAAATCGGAAAGGGTGTCTTGGAATGGATGCTTTCAACAGTACCATCAACCTGGGCGACATCATATTTACCATCCTGTCACTTGGTGCACTCGGCGTCCTTGTTGTCTTTCTCATCCTGTTCATGAGTGGGAGAAGGAATAAAAGACAGTAAGATCGGTATCAACATATTCAGTGATGATAGATAATTATGTTTATTGAAAATGAAGGAGAAGATGAAGTGGTAGCATACTACGGGGAACTTTGTACTGAGGATTATGAAATCGATAAGTCGATTGCGGATGGGAAGGAACTTGAGTTTTACCTTTCCTTTGTAACAGACCAAGACATGAAAGTACTGGAACCGATGTGTGGGAACGGCCGAATGCTCCTTCCTTTTCTAGAAAGAGGCATTCACATAGAGGGCTTTGACATTTCGGAGGATATGCTTGATCTGTGCAGAGCGAAAGGCCGGGCATTACATCTGGAGCCTACTGTTTTCAACTGTCGGCTGGAAGAATTCAAAAGTAATAAAAAGTATGATCTTATCATTATCCCTTTTGGTTCCTTCTCATTGGTGACTGATGAGACAGCAAAGAGAAGCCTTTCAAACTTGTTGAATGTCCTCAATAAAGGCGGGAAAATACTGTTAACGGTTATGATCGGCCAAGGTCCCTTCGAAGATGTACCGGAATGGACGGAAGCAGATAGATTCGATGTCAGAGGCAAGGAAGTGATTAAGTCTAGAAAGATGTATTTTGATAATGAAAGCAAAATTTTGCATTCTGGATTAAGATACCAATTGACCTCAAATGGAATTGTGGAAAAAGAGGAAATCATGGATTTTCCTATTCGATATTATGAAGAGGGCGAGTTTGAATCTTTCTTGAAAAACAATGGAGTTTACGATTTTGTTCGTCATGAAGTCGAGGACGGATATGGCTTAGGAAGCCCGTTTCAAGTATTTGAGTGCCGAAACTAAATGATGATATAGCTCTTATTTGCCCTGCTGCTTCTATTCATTCAGAGCAATAGGAAGCAGAATGCTAGGCGATTAGAAAGGGAGGACCACATGTGTACGAAACTAGCTCCTGCAGAACATCTTCGCATCAGACCGATCGCCATGACGGATTTTGCACATGTCCATCAATGGAGCAAAGACCCTGCATTCTGTGAAGCGAATGAATGGGACATACATCGCGATGAAGCCGAATTGCGCGATTGGTGGCAGTGTTGCGTAACCGGAATAGCGAGTGACTTTGTGCGAATGGGAATTGAATTGGACCAAAAGTTGATCGGATATGCCGATTTGGCGAATATCGAAGACAGCTCCGCAGAACTTGGAATTGCCATCGGGGAGAGTGCGTTGTGGGGAAAAGGAATTGGATATCGGTCCAGCAAGAAAATGATAGAATACGCATCAGAACAATGTAATATTCAAGTCCTGAATGCAGAAACACATGAAACGAATAATCGTTCTCGGAGAATGCTTGAGCGATTGGGCTTTTCTGAGCTCAGCAGAATCGGATCGGAGCTTTATTTAGGTGTCGATACACCGCTAATTCAATACAATCTCTCTTTGTAACAGAATATATTTCTTCAAGCAGAAAGAATATAAGGGAAATATCAACTAGAAGAAGGAGGCATGCACACATGGGGCTGTTATATCTGATTTCCTCCCGCACTACCTAAGCATTCACACTACGGGAGGAATCAAAAATGAAAATCCAAGAAGCGCAACAATTTTATAGAAAGCAATTCGACCTGTATGGAAAGCATATCGACTATCCCGAGCTGGACGAAGGGCTGGCAGCCGACATCGTCGAGCAAATGGGCAGACCGTTCACGTCCGTCCTGGAACTCGGGGCAGGGAAGGGCAATCTCGCCCGATGCCTCGCGGGACGTGGAAAATCGGTGACAACAGTGGAACTTGTGCCGGAACTTGTGGAATACGCCGAGCAGTTCCAGTCACCGGACGTCACGTCAATCTGCGGCAGCTTTTACGACATCGAGCTGCCCCGTCAGTTCGACGCGGTGCTATATATGGATGGCTTCGGTGTGGGGACGGACGCGGAACAGCTTCAGCTGCTGCGGAGAATCCACGATTGGCTTTGCGATGACGGAGCCGCTTTGATTGATATTTACGAGCCCACTTACTGGAAGCAGACGAGCGGCAGGACGATGACACTGCCGGGGGATGTGTCGCGGGTGTATGGCTACGACGATTCCCGTAACCGAATGACTGACACGTGGTGGCCTACGGATCGCCCGGACGAAAAAATGACCCAGTCGCTGGCCTGCTACTCTCCGGAAGACATCCATGAAATGTGCAAGCAGGCACGATTGCAGATCATCGCCTACTTCCCCGGAGGCGCCATGGATTATGAGGCATGGAGCTATCACGAAGTCGCCAGCCTGGCACAGTGTATCAGCTACCGGATCAAAGTGGTGAAGATGCGCTAAAACTCGACCGGGTCACCGATTGTAATCGCGCAAATATAATAGGGTAACATGCAATGAATGAGTACCTCTCTCGGACACGCGTGAAAAGCAAATGGAAACGCTTTTCATTTGTGTCCTTTTCTTTTCCTGTTATCGAACCGTTATTTTTGGAAAAGCTAGATAACCAATTGGAGAATGTTATAATTGAAAAGAGTATTCTGTGATTTACGAGGGAGTGAACGCTATGATCCGAGCCTATGTGGAATCAGACATAGACACCTTGGCGGACATTTGGTACAACGGTTCCCTGCAAGCCCACCATTTCATCGAACCCAGCTATTGGGCATTGAAAATCGATGATATGAAACGTATTTATATTCCGTTGTCAGACACACACGTCTACCAGACATCTTCTGTTGTGATTGGCTTCATATCCATGGTTGACAATTACTTGGCTGCGCTTTTTGTAGATCCTACCTCCCAAAACAACGGAGCAGGCAGCCAGTTGTTGAAATTTGAAAAAGAACGTCGAAGTAGTATTCAACTGAAAGTCTATCAAAAAAATCCATCAGCCGTCCGTTTTTATGAAAAGAATGGCTTCCGTATAAAAGGAACTGAAATTGACGAACAAACCGGCCAAGAAGAATATGTTATGGAGTGGAAAGCAAAAGCATCTAAGGGGGAGTGATACCGATGAGCAGCCAGTTCGAACTGAGCTTCAAGAACAGAGCCGTCAGAATGTATCTGTATCTCATTATTCCGGCAGTTCTCATACAGGGATATCTCATCTTTTTTACAAACATACCGAGCATTATCCCGGCCGCCCTGCCAACAATTCCGCTACTCATCTTTTTTGTTTGGCTTGTACTCCATAAAAAGAAGAAGGAGAAGCAGGCTGTGAATGAATGATTGATCGGAGAGGGGGTGCACGATGGAATTCAATATAGGAAATGTCACGATTTCTTTGCCATCCCTGCCCATCACTCTGCGTGGCGATCTATCAGATGGTCCAATTTTATACAGGTGGATAAAAGCCCTTTAACATTGGCGTGAACAGGATACAACACTAAATAAAGCAGGTGAGCAAAATGAATCTGGGATTAAAGAAAAACCAAGTCCGTTTAGCAGACTACACACCGGAATGGAGCGACGAATTCCTGAAAGTGAAGCGTGAATTGCTGGAATGTACGGATCTTGAAGAGGCCAGGATCGAGCACATCGGCAGTACGGCAATTACGGGAATGCCGGCCAAGCCGATCATCGATATCGTCGTCGGAGTCGATAACTTGGAAAACGTAGCCCCCGCGCTCGTCAAGGGATTCGGCGAAGCCGGATTTTTGAGGTTGAAAGTGAAGAGACCCGGTGAAATCGTGTTCGCCAAATTCACGGATGATACGTATGAGGAGAAAACCCACTTCCTCCATCTCGTCGGCTATCAAAAAGAACTATGGAACAATCTCCTTTTCTTCCGCGATCACTTGAATGCACATGAAGACGCCAGACAGCAGTATCTGCAAGTGAAACTCGATTATTTGCGTACGTCCACGACAGGGATTACGGAATATACGAATTTCAAAGAAGCGTTTGTTAGGGAGATTTTTGCCCGACGGGAAAGCGAGGATGGTAACTGAGGCTCGGCATTTTTTCATCAGAGAGGAGCTGTTGGAATTGACGAAAAACCTGCTGCTGTTACTTGCCGGCATTCTTTTCGCTTGGTTCGGAATCAGCTTTTTCACAAAAAACTTCGATGGCAATCACCTGATGACGCTGCTCATCGGAGTGTTCCTGGGTTACATCGTGAAAAAGGAAGAGAAAAATGCCTGATCCGTTTTTTTGATAGGATGACACGGATTCGACACCTGTTTGAATCAGCTGGAAGGATGTGAATTCCAATGAAACTGATCAAGTACATAGCCGCAGCAGTCGTGCTCCTGGTACTCAGTGTCCTTTACTATCAGCACAATTTCTACTATAAGATCCCCAACAACCCGTTTGACAAGCTGGAAGCTGATTCCCTGACGGAGTTCCATCTGACAAAGAACCGGCCGGATGGTACATCGGTCTCCGCATCTTGCCACCAAGGCCGGGAATGTGACGACGTACTGGCGTATCTCCGCCAGCTTGAGTTGCTGCCGTTGAAGGAGAAAGCGGCGAACCGGCTGCTGGCAAACGAGGAGAATATGCCTTTCCTGACGGGCATGCTGAAATTCGGACAGTCGGCAGACGAAATCTTCCTCAGCGATCTGTATGCGGACCAGCCGACCGTCTTTGCCGTCAGCTCGACGAGATCAGGGTTCAAAGGCGCCGGCTATTACGAAGTCCAGCAGTCGGAGTTTGACGTGGACTACGTTTGGCGGCTGCTGAAGGAGGAGTCATGATGACCATGGAACAAAACGATCTGTCCACAGCGTACAAACGAACATTCGACCGCTTGGCCCTCTACCTGCTCGCGGTCTTCCTGTCGCCCATGCTGTTCGGCGCCTGTCTGGCACTGTACTCGGTGATCGCGGTCCGCGACTCATGGGATTTCGGTCCGACCGCTTTAGTGGCCGCCGTCTACTCCCTGCCGTTCTTTGCGCTCGCGGCCTGTCCCGTCTCGCTGTTCGTAGACTATTCGGTGAAAACGAGAGGAAAGCCGCGTCGGTTTAAGCTGCTGATCTACGCAGTGTCCGGGGGACTGGCAGGATTGGTCGGCAGCGTGATCCTGCAAGAGATCTTCTCGATACTCTTCATGACATCATTCGGTATGGTCGGCGGCCTGGTGCATTTCGGGGTGATCGAACTGCTGAAGAAGCTATTCAAGTCATCATGAAAGCCGGAAAGGCGACCATGCAACTTTCAGATCCCATTTATTAATTAATTCAGTACCTGTCGAAAATCGATGAACCGATAAAGAAGGTGATGCCATGGATTTCCTGACTCAAAAATTAGTGTACATTGCGCTGTTCATCTTCATCATCCATTCCATTGAAACCCTGGCATATGCAGTTCGCCTGTCAGGGGCAAGAGTCAGGCTGATCGCCTCTGCCTTGTCGCTCTTCAACATCATGGTCATGGTGTCGCGACTCGCCAATATGATGCAGCAGCCATTCACAGGCAGTCTGATCGACACGGCGCCGAATGAGCATGCACAAGAGTTCGTGGCGACGCAGTTCCGTTTCCTGATCGGGGCCTCTACGGTCGGAACACTGTTCGGCATGCTGCTGCTCCCGACGTTCATCGCGCTCTTTTCCCGTGCGATTATTCACCTATCAGAAGAACGGGGATCCATCCCTTCCTTAGCGAAGCGGATATTTTCCCTGCAATACATACGGCGGGGCGTCACCCATTTCAGCCTGCCGAAGTTTTCCTATTTACGGGATACGAAGATGAAAGAAATCCCGATCCGCCTGTTCGTCATCAATATGGTCATCACCGGTATCTATACGATCGGGGTGCTCTCTGCACTGTACGCCGCCTTGCTCGCTCCTGAACGCGCCTCGACAGCCATTATGGCATCCGGGCTGATCAATGGCATGGCGACCATCCTGTTAGTCATCTTCGTCGACCCGAAAGTATCTGTCGTGGCGGATGATGTCGTGAATGGACGAGGAAACTACCAGACGCTCAAAAATATCTCCATCATGATGGTGTCCTCCAGACTTCTCGGGACACTGCTCGCCCAAGTCTTTTTCATCCCGGGAGCAAAATACATCGCCTGGTTCACCCAGTTTATCGTCTGATGGATAAGAAAACCGGAGAAAAACAGGTGCCTGTGCAAGAAACAATCGTGATTGTTTAAACAAACGTGAATGTTTGGCGCACAGGCACCGTTAAAAGGAGGAAGGCCAATGGACTTTGTGAATATCGAGGGCGTGCCGGATACACAAATCGTGAAGAAGATGTTATGGCTACACGAGCAGATCTTCCAAGACTCGGAAACGTTATTGGACAAAGCACGTACAAAACCGAATCTGCTGTTCACGCTGGCATTGGAGCACGGTGAAGTTGTCGGTTACAAAATCGGATACGAAGTGGACGATGCGACGTTTTACAGCTGGCTTGGGAGTGTTGGGGAGGCGTATCGAGGGAGAGGAATTGCTTCCGAACTCATGAGACACCAACATCATCACTTGGTGGAAAAAGGATATAGCGTGGTACAAACAAAGACCATGAACAAGTGGCGCCATATGCTGATCCTGAATCTCAAACAAGGCTTTGACATAACAGGCACCTACTCGGACAAGAATGGCGAGACCAAAATCATATTGGAAAAGAGATTGGTCCCGATGTCGGTCCAAGTGGCGGGTGCTTATGAAAATTAGAGAAGCTGTGCTGGCGGATGCTCCAGGCATCGCACAAGTCCATGTAGACAGTTGGAGAACTACCTACAGCGGTATCATTCCATCTAAGCACTTAGCGAATTTGTCATACGAGAAACGAACGGATCTATGGAAGAGGAATATAGCAAGGGCAGACAACTTTGTGGTAGTGGCGGAAACCAATGAAGGGAAGATCATCGGATTTGCCGATGCGTGGAAGCGAGAAACCAACACCGTCGACCATTCCAGTGATTTGACCTCGATTTATCTTTTAAAAGAGTATCAGGGGCTAGGAATTGGCAAAAAACTGATGAACGAGTTGTTTCACCATTTTACACAGATGGAGGTTAGCAAAGTATTCGTTGAAGTATTGGAAGCGAATCCAACGCGTTTCTTCTATGAGTACTATGGTGCGAAATTAGTGAAAACCCTGCAGATAGAGTTTGGCGGGGAAACGCTAACGGAACTGGTCTATGAATGGGATGACCTAGAAGAGATGTTAGAGAGATTGTAAGTTGTCTCTTAGTAGATCGGTGTACTGACAGTCATCAAGTGGTCGAGATTGCGTGGGAGAGCCCGAGCAAAGGGAGGAAATTATGAAACCCAAAGTACTGGTTATAGGCGTATACCATTTTGGAGAAACAACCGATCTAACGAAGGTTGAACCGAAAAGCATGGAGGAGTTCACCTCCGAATCTCACGAAGTCGTCCAGGTGCTGAGTCGATTCAATCCGACTCGGCTTGCGGTCGAAGCCGTCCCTGAGAACAGCGTGATGCTGAACGAGCGCTATGCCGCATATCTAGCAGGCGATGTACTTCTTGAAAAGAACGAAATCGATCTGGTCGGCTTTCCATTAGCGAAACAGGCGGCGATTCAGGAGATTTCCTGTGTGGACTGGATGGGTGATATCTCTGATTACGCTGAGTTGGGCGATGTGCTTCAATATGCAGAGGAGCATGAGCCCGAACGCTATCAACATCTCATGAGACATTACATCGAGCCTATGCAGCAAGAAGCATCCGAGATGGTGAACCTGACCGTACTCGATGCCTTCCGACGATTGAATCATCCGAAAGTCGTTCGGGATATGCATGAAGTCTATATGGAATTCACCATGATTGGAAAGGAAAAAAACTACTATGCAACCGATTGGTTAACCTGGTGGTATAAACGGAACTTGATTATCTATACAAACATGAGACGGCTGATAACGTCCCCACAAGACCGCGTGCTGCTGTTGATTGGAAGCGGCCACGTCCATCTCGTCAAGCAATTTTTAAGGGAGTCTGGTGTTTGTGACGTGGTGGATGCAGGTGAAGTTTTGAATTAGGTTGGATGGCTGATCAGGAAAAACGGTGCCTGTGCAAGAAACAATCGTGATTGTTTAAACAAACGTGAATGTTTGGCGCACAGGCACCCTTTATAAAACTTCCTCACTCTGTTAAGCAATTCAATTGGGCAGGACCGTAACGGTGATCCGGCTGTAACTTAATTTGCATTCGGGAGTCTACTCACTAAGGAGGGATTTTCATGCATAAAAAAGGTGCTGTTCTTCTTATGATTGTATTATCGTTAGCTGCCTGTAACCAAGGAACTGCCGGGACAATGGAAGTCACGCAATGTGAAGTGGTTCCGCGTGCTGCAAATGCTTCCCCGCCTCACGACGAGACGAAATTGGTGGAGCTGGTAGATGGGGAAGAACGAAGTGTTTTTGAAAAAGCGGTAGCGGATGCGAAGCGCGAGCCTGGAATAGTCAATATGAAAAATGCCCAATACCGGTTCAGTCTTGGTGATGCGTCCTTTCTGCTTTGGCTCGACAAAGGATCAGGGACGTTAATGAATGCAAACGACACGCACACCATCCATACCTTATCTCCCGACGCTGCCGCGAAAATCTCTGAAATCTTGGATAAACGTTGAATATGGTGTCTGTGCATGAAACGGCAGCGCCGCTAACCTGAACAGTCGGAGGTTGCTATGAAAAGTAAAATCGCGCTCGTGGTATCCGTGGGTTTCGCAATTCTCTTTGGAGTTCTGGCGTATGTCTACTATGAAAAAGCGTATATTGCTGAAGCCGTAATGGAAAGTGGTATCCGGGATACGCTTCGGGACAGCGCCCTCTTTTTCGAGAAAGACCACTATGACGCAGCGTATGCAGAGCCGTTATACGTGCTGAATGGTTATGTCGAATTGCAACGGAGTTCTTTTAAGAAAGGCGAGAATGATCAGTTGGACTTTATCGTCCGCACCGTAAAAGAATATGGGGATCCTGTGACGTATCAAATACTGTCTGCGGACGAAAAAGAGAAGATTGCAGACAGTTTGCGGCGACTGGCCGACAAGCAGCCGATCTACGTGAGCAAAGAGGACTGGTCATTTTTTTACGACTTGAAGATCGAGAAGCCGTAGGGAAACGACAACTAAACTGGAAAGGAACGTGACACCATGGATGCACTTTTATTGGACGGCTGGACCCCACTTATTTTGCTAGCTCTAATCAGCATGGCGATCATACTGGTTCTGTCGCGAAAGTTGGCCAGACGGGTGTTTTACTCCATCGCCGTAGGAATCGCATTGCTCTGCATCGCGGTGTTCTTCGGCAGCATGGTCGTCATCGGCGGCTGGGAAGGAATGGGCTATGGAATCCTTGCCGTCTGTGTCCTGGTCGGGACATTGATCGGTACGGCGCTCGGCAGTCTTTCGACGGGGAAGTGATGGAGATATGTTCTTCAGGAAAATGAACGAGCAAGAGAAGGAGAATTCGAGACGGGGCATGGTCGTCGGGTTCATGACGTATATGCTGATCACGGCTGTTAACTATTGCTATTATATCGTCACGGATAATGCCCTATTCTCTCCGGCAGTTGTTTTCTTGACCGGACTTGTGGCTTCCTCCGTGTATCAGTTCATCTTAAACTATACAGATGAGCAAATTGAGGAAATGCGCAAGAATAAGGACGAGTGAGTCCTGTTTCATCAAGCTTAGAGTAGGTTGGTATAAAGTCCGCTGATTCACCAGTTGAGTCAGCGAAGATAAGGAGAATCCCATGCCACAAACAACTTCAGGGAAGATCACAGCCGCTTTGCTTGTCCTGTTTTTCATACAAGTTATCATCGGTTGTATTTATCTATTCACTGCTCCGTTGATGGTATTCACCGTAATATTGGCAACCAGCCTGATCGCGGGGATTGTGTTCCTGGTCGGCGGCACGATCGGCACTGTGTTTGAAGACGGCAGCCGCAAAGCCGTTCCGCTGATCGTCGCAGCACTTGGCGCAGCGGAACTCGTGCTGTTCCTCTCAGTGCAGTTCGGCTTTTCGTTCGGGGGATGAAACCCCGTATGACAATTAACCGAAACGGATGGGGAAATGTGTACGTGAATCTCAGTCGTCCATAAAGATATCCTGCAAAACGAAGGGGGTACCTTCCAGTGAGACACCATTTCCATCGGGCCGTCTGGCTATTTCCCAATATTCTGAGCTACCTGGCCATTGTCTCTGTAAGCGTCTGGGTCTTCAACAATCGGGAAGACATGCGGGAGATCGGCGTATTCGGTATATATGCCGGATTCCTCCTGCTGTTTTCAGCGATCACGCTGTTCGGCACGTTCAGGATTTGGACGTGGATACGGGCTGGAAAGATATAGAGCGCTGCTGTTTCTGTTGCAGCAACTAGGAACATGAGGAGGATATCGATGACCCGAAACTTGTATTTTTCAATCCCATTTTATTTTGAAGAGGATACCATCCAATTGCCCTGCCATGGAGATTACGCATATTGGCTGTCGCTTCTGAACCGATTCATCACACGGGCGGATCGGGTGGAAATCCATTGCTGGGATGGGGAGGAGGCATCATTGGACGATCTGTTCGCCCATTGTGCAAATGAACCGTATGAAGTGATACGTGAGCCGCATATGACCCGCGTGCAGATTACTCTTTCCCCTGCGTTCACCAATTATTTGCGGACCTCGTCGATTAATGAGGCGAATCATCTGAAATGGTTCAGCCTTTCTCTTAGCCGAGAGGGCTCTCTCCTATTCTCTTCGGAGCACTGGGGCACTGAGTTTTTCATTCCACATGTCCGAGAAGACGACGCGGAGATGATCCAGCGGGAGATGCCGCCCGATTCGATTTTTCATTTTCACGAGCCTGTCAGTACGGAAGGGGACTGATCAATTGAAACGGATGATGCTGTTGTGTGCAGTACTGCTGTTGCTAACGGGGTGTTCGGGTGTTATCCCTTCCAATACACTGACGGTTTCCCCTTATACGCTGTCTGAGCGGGAAGGTCAGGTCGTGTTAAAGAGCGGTGGCGGTGACTTTCAGTTCTTCATGCTTAACGGTAAGCCTGATGCTGATGAGGTGGTTGCGTTAATTGTGGAAAAATGGGAAAACGGCACATTCACTGGTGAAACGACGATATCATGGGGTGGTCAAGAGGAGGGCTATCGGGACGAGCTGCTGTCGTTCGGCACAATTGGCGGGAAAAATGAAGACACGACCAGGCTGTTGGTCACCGGTGTCCCTTCAGGTACGAACACCGGGGAATTGAACGAAACAGTCGGGATTGAAATGATGTGCCGGATCATTCCTGGCAAGGTCCGATTGAAGAAAGAGGAACCCGTCTATCTCGCGATGTGGCAAGGAAGTGACGGGGAGTCGCTCAGCTGTGCAACCAACGATACAGGTGCGCTGCCGGATGATGTGAAGAGGGCGGATGTTGCTTATCTATACAAGACGATCTGGACGGATGAAAAGAATCTGGAGAACAAATGACCCCCGGCATCAGCCGGATGAGGGGGAGCAGCGATGAATGCAGAGGATACACACCACAGAGTGAAAACAGGATATTTGTATGCGATTACGATCGTACTGTTTTTTGTCTGTCGAATGCAGCTTCTTAAGTGATAGGATTCCAGGCTGAGGAGGGAATGAAATGAAAGTGAAGTGGACGGCTTGGCTATTCTTTCTGGTTTCATTGCTGGGCCTGCTCGCTGCTTGCACATCCTCCGGTAAAGACTGGAACAGCAGCTTCATCGTCTGGCAGGGCGATATGTATGAAGTCGATAGCGAGTATATCCAAGAGGTTGGGGACAAATTGGGCCAGGTGACCGTCTATTCCGATCGGGAAGCGACCTATATAGGTACGTTCTCGAACACATACCGGAAAGGGACCAAGTTCTACGCCATCCCCGGTGAATCACCTGACGACATGATCGCCATCGAGGAAGAGGGGAAGCACCGCAAAGCCGTCAACACAGAGAAATATGGAAGGAAGTAATGTGCATTACCGGTACCTGCATTACCGGTACCTGCATTACCGGTACCTGTGTGTGAAACAATCGTGATTGTTTGAACAAACATGAATGTTTGGCGCACAGGTACCTATAAATCAATGAGCTGCGAGGAGACATATATGAATTTCACTAAACAATCATTCGCGGCGATTGGGCTGCTCGTCATGGGCGTCATGTCCGCTGGCTGTTCTACAGATGCACCAAATCTTGCGAAGACAGCCGGACAAGGAGTTGCTTACAGCGAGTATTTCCATTCGTACGATGGTCTGAAAGAACGGAAACATCTTACATACTACAAACCGGTTTCCGTAAAAGAAGCAAAGAAAACGTTTCCCGATCAGGTGAAACCGGTAGTGCACGAAGTGGAAGCGTCACAATTGCCATTCGACATAGATGAAGAAGACGCCTACTTGATCACGTCGAAGCAAAAGGATGGCGAAATCGTCCACGAAGCCCAAGTCAGCTTTCTGGGGAAAGACGAATATGACGACGTAGAGAACTTTTTGATCATTTCCGTTGCGGAATCGAAGGACAATCCCTTGAAAGCTTATCAGCACACGAAGGACGTCGATACTGTCGGGAATCAGATAATAGAAGCCCCACTGGCGGACGGGCTTCCGATCTATCAGCAAGTCCTTACGACAGATAGTGCATTGCTATACACCTACTACGAAGAGAACGGCGAACAAATTGTTACGGTCGCAACAGCTGCCAATGAATTTTACGCATATTATCAGGGTCACATCTACCACGCGGGCTTCATGATCGATAAAGAAAAAAATGACGCGGCTACACAGAAGCAAATGCTGGAGATTGTCCGGAAATACATTTTGGAAAGTGCAGCTGCAAAATAAGAAGAAGACGTTTCCTGAATGGATACTAACATACCGGTTAACTGAATTACCGGTGCCTAATTACCGGTGCCTGTGCGTGAAACAATCGTGATTGTTTAAACAAACGTGAATGTTTGGCGCACAGGTACCTTTTAGGAAAAGGAGCGATGGCAAGTGCCAAAGGGATTGCTGCATCACATTGAATTGTATGTATCGGACTTGAGGAGATCGGCGGAGTTTTGGGGATGGCTGCTCGAGGAGCTCGGGTACGAACCGTTCCAGGAGTGGGAACAGGGGAAAAGCTGGAAACTGGATGACACGTACTTGGTCTTCGTCCAGGCGGAAGAGCGGTATTTGGATATCCCCTATCATCGAAAGCGTGTCGGTCTGAACCATCTGGCGTTCTGGGGAGATTACCGTGCGCATGTGGACGAAATCACGGACAAGCTGAGAGACAAGGGCATCCCGATTTTGTATGGGACGAAGCATCCGTTTGCTGGTGGAGAGGCGCACTATGCCGTGTACTTCGAGGATCCGGATCGGATAAAGGTGGAACTGGTAGCCCCACACTGACTGTTGACCTTCAAAGCTGTGCTGAAAAACTGAAGCTACATAAGGCTTCATTGAAAGAAAACGGAATTTTGTTATAATGAATTCCTAATCTGCGAAAGGGGGCGTTGCATGATGAAATGGACAATCGGCAAATATGGGGTGCCTGCATTTTAAGGAACGTGCGTTAGAATGCCCCGATGACCCGCACGGTTCCTGCATTCAGGAGGAAAAAGATATGATCCGTGAATATGAACCCCGTGACGAACAAGGGTGGGTGCGCTGCCGGACGCTGGCCTTTTTGGAGACGGCTTATTTCGATAACGTACTGCCCCAAAAGGAACATTATGAGTCTCTCGCAATTGAATTGGTTGCTGAGAAAGACGGGCTTATTGTGGGCTTGATTGATGTGGAGTATGAGATTGAAGAAGGCGCTGTCTGTTCGAGAGGGAAAGGGCTGGGCGGCATGATCTGGCATATCGCTGTTCACCCGGATTATTCAAGGCATGGTATCGGTCGGCAACTGTTAGCGGCTGCTGAAGAACGGGCTGCAGCTCTTGGCCTGAATCGGCTGGAAGCTTGGACGCGGGATGATGAATGGGTCCGCCAATGGTATCGGAAGCAGGATTTCCAGCTGGTCGATGCGTATTATCACGTGTACTTCGGAGGGGACGAGCTGAGTGGCCGTGTTAAAAGTGACGTGCCGAACTTGAGGCTTGTGAGTGCCTGCGCTCATTACACAGGGACGGAAATTGAACAGTTCCAAGCGAAACACCAGCGAATCCATGAATGTGTTTGTTTTGAGAAATACTTGGAGTAGAAGGCGTACATGCAGAAATACCGGTGAATAGCTAAGGAAAGCGTTCCAATTGTTACAGTTGGAACGCTTTTTTTTACTAGCAGCTTCGTGATCGGTTGGAAAAAAATGATTGGAGAAATGCAGGATAAAGGACAATTCGTGGTGAGAAGCAGAAAGCGAAACTTTTATTAAGAGCTTTTAGGAGCAAGAACATTCTCGTAGATGAAAAAAATTTTGGGGATTTATGATTGTGGATAGCGAGTAAGAATTGATTGTGAAGTAATTTCCTATTCCTTTCAAGAATAGTAATGAACGACGAGACAAATAATAGATTGGTGGTGTCGACAGTTAAGAAGAGAGCTATGCTTTTAATGTTTCTTTTGATTCTTTTATTGTTAACATTTATTTTTCTAAGACATAATCAAAAAAGATCGGAAAAATTGACAACTTCAGTTGAAAACAATATACAAAAAGAGAGCTTTTCACCGAAATCGCTATCATCTGGTAACGAAAGCCTTTACGATATTGATTTAAAAATGGATGCGGACGGGAATTTCGACATAGAGACGAAAATAGAGATAACAAACACTTCAGAAGATACATGGCAGGAATTAGTCTTCTATTTCATACCTAACATTTTCACGGAAGAGGTTTCAGAACAGTTAGGGAAGACTTTGGATGTTCCAGCTACTGTGGAGGTACAAGATGTCTCGGTAGATAATAAATCAACTGAGTTTACGTTAAATCAAGACACTTTGTCTATGCCGTTAGCTAATACCATTACACCCGGAGGTAATGTAGTTGTAAAGTTTTCTTATCAACTTACCTTGCCGGTTGGAGGACTGCGATTTACAAAGAACAAAGACAATTTTCATTTAGCTCAATTTTACCCTATGCTTGCAACGTATCGGGATCAGAAGTGGAATAAGGAAGAGTATAGATTCAGAGGAGAAACGTACCACACCGGGTTTAGTGATTTTAAAGTAACTTATGAGATTCCCGAAACGTACACCTTCGTCTCTTCAGGAGAGAATGAAAGTTATCCGAGTCAGGAGGCCGGTGAATTTAGAATAAACAACGTTAAAGAAATATTTATTGCTATATTGAAAGATCCGGTCGTTGTTGAAAAACAAGTGAGAGATGTAAACATTCGAGTATTTGGATTTGAGGAGAAAGAGAATTTGTACAAGGAGATTATCGAGATAGCCAATGATTCATTACAATATTTCCAAGAGATAATGGGACCCTATCCATTTAATCAATTGGATATAGTGATAGACGGGCTCGGTATGGAATATCCAGGTATTGTGACAGCAGGCTCTATTTATGGTTCAACTGTTCGCGATGAAGCCGTTAAAAATATGGTTGTTCATGAGATAGCACATCAGTGGTTTTACGGGATTATTAGTAATGATCCGTATCATGAGGCTTGGTTGGATGAGGGCTTTACCTCATTCGCTGAAGAGATGTTTCATTACTCACAATCTGGAGACGAAATTTTTTATGACGATATGGTAGATAGACTGGGACTAATTAAGGACACGGATTTACCTGTAAACCTACCGCTCGATCAATACGAGAATAATTCACATGTCTATGGTAAAGCCAGTACAATGCTCTGGCTGTTATTTAAAGACAGAGGCGGATTAGAAGAAGCAGAAAAGTTTTTAAAATCCTATTATGACTTCTACAAATATAAAGAAGTAGATTCTAAAGAATTCGTTAGGTTCGCTTGTTCTTATTATAACCTTGAAGACGACTCTGAATTTACAACGTGGTTGGAGATGCATCATTAGGTTGCTCTTAGCATGCCGCAATTAAGCTAGACTGATTGAAATTTAGAAATTGCAATGTGTACAAAATATATCAAGTTGTGCTTATAAGGGTGGTGATCAAGTGAAGTTGGTATTTATTCGTCATGGCCAGGGAGAACAAAAAATACAGCCTGGCATAGCCGCAGATGATGGTGTTGCCATTCACTACAAAGAACAAGCGATCAGTAAAATCGTCAGCTCCCGACCTGAAGCGAAAGCGTATCGTGTTTCCTTGGAAGGACAAGTGATCGAGAACGTGCTTCACCCACAATTCTTAGGAACTTAATGAGCAAAAAAAACTGAAAGACCGTCACTTGGTAGGTGATACAGGGGAAGGAGGCCGTGCCCATGGAAGAAAACCGAGAGACGGAGATTTTACAACTGTTCCGTGACGATGAATGGATGATGACCATTCTAGCGACCGTTCAATCACTGAACTTGCCCGACTGGTGGGTCTGTGCCGGTTTTGTCCGTTCGAAAGTGTGGGACACGCTCCATCATTATAAGGAACGCACGTCACTGCCTGATATTGACGTGATCTATTATGACACCTCGTGTTTGGACGAAAAGGAAGAAAAGAGAATGGAACAGATGCTGAATACCTTGCATCCGGGAGAGCCGTGGTCTGTTAAAAACCAGGCCAGGATGCACCTTGCTAACAACGTTTCTCCCTATTCCTCTTCCTTCGATGCGATATCCAAATTTCCTGAAACAGCCACGGCACTGGGGGTGAAAATGGATGATCAAGACCAATTACTTTTGGCAGCTCCGCATGGCGTTGAAGACGTCCTCAAGATGCGGGTCACACCGACTCCATATTTCCGGGAAAGCCCAGAGCGTCTAAAGCTGTATCAAGATCGCGTAGCCAAGAAAGCGTGGAACTTGCAGTGGGGGAATGTGAGGATAGAAGAGATGTGTAAATGAGTGGGGCGTCTTGTCCATGAGAGGTGCCTAATTTCGAACTTACTTATTGAGCGTAATTGTAAACTAACTAGATTTTTAAAAATGGATTAGCGGTGTAATGTATTTACAAATAAGAAAGCTTGTACTGAAGAGAGGTGAGTAGATATCGATGCATTCGGCGCTATTCTAGATTTACTACTTTTTATTATTATCATTTATTTAATCACACGTGTTGCGAACTTCATGATGCATACCAAACAGAAATTAGATGAAATGGATAAAAAGATTGATGAGATTAGAGAGTATGTGAACCAGAGAGAAAACTAGAATTCATGTATGACTATATCATATGACAAGCGGATAGGAGGAAAACCGAATGGACAATAAGTGGTACGGCGTCTATGCACTGATTTTAGGAATCGTCTCCTTTTTCACTGGCGAAATTGTGACGTTCATCATGCTTGGTTTCATCTTGATGGCGCTTATCAATATCAATACGACCCTTAAGAAGAATGGGGAGAAGCGGGGGATAGATAGAGAGTGAGACGGTTGGATAAGAGAGACAAGAAGGTTATCCAGTCAATTCCTTCCGGGGATAAGAGGCTGCGAATAATGATCATCACAAGTATATATATCATTTTGACACCGATTGTCTCATTTCTCGGGGGCGTGCTTTCTTTCGGTCTGGTCTTGCAGCTAGTATGGGATGAGTCAATCTGGAATGATGTGAGCTTTGTGCTGTTGTGGGGAAGTGCTTTGTATTCGATCATAGTGCCTGTCTATTTTGTCATTGTGTATGTAATCGCCCGCCGCTTCCAGCACAACCTGTTACTTCTATTCCTTGCCGGATGTCTCTTGGTTTCGTTACTGCCAGGATTGATGATTTTCGCTCCTTTTGGGAAAGTGTCAGTTCTTGTCACTGTTCCTTTTTTGACGGCGGGTGCAATCGTTGCGGTATGCAGCTGGTTATTCATGAACTACAGGAGAAGGATGGATAAGACGGGAGAATGAGAGGGAGAACGGATTATGAATTACATCAAGGACATGCGTAAGTTGATCGGACAGGAAACACTGTTCACAGTAGGCTGCGGCGTACTCATCGAACAGCAAGGAAAGATTTTACTGCAGCATCGGACAGATGAAGACAATTGGTGCATCCCTGGCGGTGTCATGGAACTGGGAGAAACCTTTGAAGAGGCGGCCATACAGGGAGCTTTAGAGGAAGCGAAAAAACATGCACAGAATGTAAATACTTTCTATGCAGGTTTTAATTTTGTCTAGCTTCAGCCAAACACCGTTTTGATTACTACCACTACTAGAATCCCTGCAATCACACCTACTGCTAATTTCACTGCGTTCTTCAATCCAGGTCTCTCCTTACTTAATCAATCAACCGTTTTTTATAAAGACTGACAGCGGCAAATGAGGCTACTACTCCCCAGGCCAGGATGACTGCGAGCTGGGGCAGGATATCTGTAAAGCTGCCACCCCTTTCGACCTTAGTTCCGATTTCAAGCAATTGGATATTCGGTAAGTAGGCCGTCGCTTGCAAGGCCGGGTACTGTTCGGCCAATAGTGGCAGCATGGTGCCGAACGAGAAGAGCAGGATGATCGGCGTGACGTAGAGCGATGCTTCCATGACAGTCTTAGCGAATAGACCGACCATTGTGCCGAGTGCAATATAGAAGATCGCCGATACGAAAAGTGCGAGCACGATAAGACCTATATTAGCCGGCCGATAATTTGAAAAAAGAGCGCTGAGTGCGATGGTCAGAAGTGTCAGCACGAGGGAAAGCGAGCTTTTCCCAATCAGGATTTCCGTTGTACTCGCCGGAGAGAGCATCAGGCCGCGCAGCGTGTTCTTTTCCTTTTCTTCGGCGATGAGGCAGCTTTGGACAAATGCGGCGACCATGCCGAACGCCATATTGATCACCATGTAATAGGTCTCAATTGAACCGCCGTTGCCGGTCCGGCTGTAGAAGGCGGCCAGCACCGGCGGCAGGAAGATGATCAGTGAGACCGCCAAGTTGCGGGAAAAGTCCTTGTAGTCTTTCATGAAGATGGCGTGTATTCGTTTCCAAGAAATGGTCATGCTAGTTTCCTCCCTGTCACTTGTATGAAGATATCACCGAGCGTCGGCTCATTTGAGTGGATCGTGTCGACTTGATCTTCCTTCATGTAGTCGAACAACTGCTGGGCACCCTCCTGACCGGATGGCAGTGCAATGGATTCCCCATTCTTCAATGCCACTGTCAGTGTCGAGTCTGAGAATTGCTTCTTCAACTCTTCCGGTGATCCGATCAGTTGGATCTGTCCGTTGTTCAAGAAGGCGACTCGGTCGCACAGTGTTTCGGCTTCCTGCATATCGTGGGTCGTCAGAAAAATGGTAGTGCCGCGGTCGTTCAAGGCGCGCAGTCCATCATATATATGAAGGGTATTGACCGGATCAAGCGCTGAAGTGGGTTCATCCAAGAAAAGCAGCTCCGGCTCATGGAGCAGTGCCCGTGCGAGTGCCACACGCTGACGCATTCCTTTCGACAGGGCGGAGACCCTCTTTTGCTGTTCGTGCTGCAACTGGACGATCGCCAGCACATCCGCAATCTTCGTACGCGGCACCTCGTATAAGTCGCAATACAGCTTCAAGTTGTCATAGATAGAAAGCCTGCCGTACAAACCGCTGTTATCGGTGAGGACACCGAACCGTTTTCGATTGACAGGCTGCTTCAAACTGGAGACGGACTTGCCAAAGACACTGGCGTTTCCTCCTGTCGGCAGCAGCTGGCCCGTTAAGATCTTAATGGTCGTCGTTTTCCCGGAACCGCTCGGACCGAGAAACCCGAAAATCTCCCCGCGGTTAACATGGAAGTCGAGTTGCGCCAAGGCGGTTTCGTTCCCAAATCGTTTTTCAACGTGCTTCATTTCAATAATCGTTTCCATTTTCATCCTCCTGCTCGTTAGGTTGCTGAACGTTGTCTGCACTACTAGACTACGGCAGGGATTGCTGCAATACAGCTGATTTGGAGTGAAAAGAGCCAAGAAGCGGACGAATGGAGACTAGTTTCGGTGAATGGAGCAGTTGTATTGCCGGGAATGTACGCAGCTGTTAGAAAAAACCGATTTATTTCCGGGGAAATAATCGGTTTTTCTGCAATCTTCGTCATGATTTCAATCCAAGCATCTCTTTCAGCTCTGTCATTTTCGATTTAGAGAGGGGGATAGGCGTTTTTGTCGGATCGTCGAGAACGAGACTGTAGCTGTTACGGGTCCACGTAATGACTTCACGGACTTTCTGCAGATTGACGAGATAGGAACGATGGCATCGGAAGAATCCAAAAGGCATGAGCCGATTCTCTAAATCGGTCAATGTGAATACACAAGGAAAGGACTCTCCCTTTATATGTAAGAACGTCTGACCTTCGCTGCTTTCGATATAATCGATCTCCGGAGGATTGAACAGGACGATCTTATCGTTCACTTTCGTCGGGATCTTTTCAAACCGGACAGGTGTTACGGTTTCTTCGCTATCGAGAAGCGTCGCGGTATCGGGTACATCCTGTTCCAGCTGGACCGGATGAAGACCAGAGTCATCGAGTTTGTATACGTGATCGGCTGCGGTCACCGCGCTCTCCAGGTTGCCGGTGAGGATGAGCACGGTTTTCTTCTCCTCTTTAAGCTGCTGCAGCAATCGCAAATAGATCCGTCTGGACTCCAGGTCTATATTTTGGTCCGGCTCTTCCAGGATAAAGACAGAAGGGTTCTGCAGCACCAGGCAGGCGAGCTGAACACGCTTTTTCTCGGAATACGAAAGCCGTTTGATCTTCGCGTGTTGGATCGGTTCCAGGTGAAGCTGGCGCATCGCCGAGGCAATGGGCTCACTGGAACTATGCAGCTGTCGGGTGAACCGGAGCATCTCCGTCACGGACAGGCGCTCATACAAGCCAGGCTCGAGAAAACAGAAGCCTGAACGGGTATGTTCTCCCCATTTTAATTCCCCATGTGAAAGACTTCCTTGTCCGCACAGCAGTCCTAACAGATCCTCGCGAACATTCACACTCGACTGGATGGCCGTCACGCTTGCTGCAGACAAAACCAGGTCGAACGGCGGGAACAGGACTGAATCATGCACCCGCTTTTCCGCTTGTTTGAATTCCAAAACCATGTGCCGAACCTCCTGACGGTCAATAAGTGTCTAGAGGTATTATAACAGGCCGTTGGAGAGGAAGAAGAGAAATGTCCAATTTCAATAAATTCAAGGAATGTTGGAAAAAATTTCTCCATACAGGTGGCCGATAGGATATAATGGATGCATAACTAGAATTCATCGAACATTCGGAACGTTGAAGGATAGGAGGAGGACGGGTATGAGCAAACACGAGGATCGGGAGCCGTACAATGATCTGATGGGGGATATCTTGAAGAAGCATCGGGAAGAAGGCGGAATGGATGATCTGAAAGGCAAAGGGAAGCCGTTGTCGCGGGAGTACTTCTCCGGAGACACACTGCAGCACTTCCAGCGGATTGCAAAAGACGCGGGCTACAAACCGAACTGGATCGTCCTGCAAGACGAGATCCGTGATGACGTCCATACCCTTGCCGACTACTGGGAAGCCGGCATCACGGTGGATATGGACGCCCGTCTCGAGGCGATCAACGCAAAAGTCGTCAAATACAACCGCGCATGTCCGCGCCCGATGCAGAAAGGTCCCGTTTCGATGGAGACCGTTAAACGGGCGGCTGAACGGAAGTCGGTTGAATAACTGCGAGACCGCAGTTGGAACGAAGGGTGTGTTCAGTTGAAAAAAGTGGCAGTGGCATTGGTAGGTATTGCGGTGATGGTGTTCTTATATATGTACCAACCGCCAATCCTAAGTACGGATGAGGCGATCATCCGCGCAGAAGAGCATTTGCAACATATTCCGATGGAATGGGAGAGGGCGTTTGAAGAAAATGAATTTCAAGACGTCCCTTGGGGGAACTTCACAGCCGAACTGGGTCCGCGCCGAGGGGTTTGGAACACATTGCTCCATCGGCAACAGTGGGAAGTGACAGTGAACCATAATGGCAAAGAGCCGACGGTAGTGATCGACGCATATACGGGGAAGTTTTTAGAGATGTGGGGATTGTTGAATTGATACGCAAGAATCCATAAATAAGTGGGACGCGTTTGAAGAAGAAAGGGGTGAATCCAATGATCAAGATGAATCGGAAGTTATCTTTGTTTTTTATCGGGATATTGGCGGCGGCAGTCGGGTTGCCAGCTGTCTATGCAGTGGGAGTCCCTTCGTTCAGTACGATCTTGACTGCTGTGTTAGGGGCGGGGAGCATTTGGGCATACGGGGTCACCGTCTTGCTTTTGGGAACGGTTCTGTTCGGTGTTCATAAAGTTATTAAAGCGTATAACTGATCTGGTTTTCATCTCAAATATAATGATTTTAACTAAACTTAACGAGGGGGAATAGGATGCGCAACGACACGGCAGAGAAGCGATCCGAGAAATGGGACGGTTTCCATTTTGTCATGATTTTGGCGATTGTCAGCATGGTCTACTTGCTCCGTCTGCCCGATGCTGCATTCTGGATTCTGACGACGGGCTATGCACTGATCATAGTCTTTTTGGATAGGAAAACTTCACTCAGGAGGATCCTCGGCTTTCTCGCACTGGCGGCCGTAATGGTTTTGCTGAGGATAGGTTGGTGAATGCATACTGAACCTACATACGACTAATAAGTAGATGAAAATAATAATTTTCAATTCTTTGGGGAGAAGGTAATGAGCTTTGATTATAGTTGCAGCGATGGTCTCTCTGGCTCTCGGTAGTTATGGAATCACCAAGAGCAACGGTGCGGTTTGGAAGAAACTTCTATCTATTCTTTCTATGATGTGTTTAGGATTATTGGGATCACTGTTCTGGAACGAAGCGCTGTTTAACACGATTCTCGATCAAGGCCTTTTCTGGTTCGGTGTCATCGGCGTTCTAGGAATTCTGTTAGGGTTGTTCGGTGTGAAAGGGACGACACGCGTCACGCTAGTCACCTTGCATGTTGTTGGATTGATGCTGTATGGGGTTCTAGTTTTCATAGGTACGGTCGGTTTTCAGGAGCCATGACGGAAGTTGGTTGAGGCAGAGGAGTGAATAGGGACGTGGGTTTCCGCTTGAATTCTCTCGAATTTCCGAGTCTGTAGCCGGAGGAGTATCTACATTGAGACAGGTAAGTCTCTTTAGAGGCTGATCGATAATGGCTCACGAATTGATGAGATGGCATTCTAAGTTACACGGACTACTAATGAAAACAGGAAGACATTTCTCAGAAAGGAGGCCGACATGCAGACACTAACTGTGATCACAAATGAAGAAAAAGAAAAGATATTGACGAATTATTTCAAGCAGGGCACAGGTGGAAAGCTGGATACATTTCCGAGCAAAGAGAAACGGAAGCTCGTCGTTCTGGGTGCGATTATCAAGCGCTTTGAAGCTGATCAGCGGTATACCGAAAAAGAGGTGAACCACGTATTGAAGCCGGTCTATGAGGATTTCGCTTTGATCCGCAGGGCGCTGATCGATTATCGCTTCATGGATCGCAGCGGTGATTGCCGGGAGTATTGGGTTATTGTCGAATGACTGCAATCAAAAAGCAATCATTATCGACCGTACATACCAATTGCTGTTTCACCTGGAACCTTTTCAGATAATGACGAATGAAGAGGATGACCCCTATGCCCGTATCATCTGCTGAACAACCGATGCCCTCCTACTCGCTGCTGGAACGACTGCTGTTCCCGTCTGTCCGTTTTCGACCTGAACGGCTTACTGAGGAATTGCGAGGTAAAACGGTTTTGATCACAGGGGCGAGTTCGGGCATCGGTGAACAGGTAGCTTACCTATTACGGGATATACCAGTCCACCTCATCCTGGTAGCCCGACGGACGGATCGTTTGCTGGACGTCCAACGGGCTCTGGCGACAGGGGCTGCCACTGTGACTGTGGTGACGGCAGATCTCCGGGCGCCGGATGATCTTGACCGGCTAATCGATGTAATCCATGCACTGCCGGCCGGATTGGATGTGTTCGTGAGCAATGCGGGGCTTTCCATCCACCGGACCCTTGCGGCGTCGCTCGACCGGTTCCACGATTTCGAGCGAACGATGGCGATCAATTATTTTGCCCCTGTCCGATTGCTGCTTGCTGTACTTCCTCTCCTTCGACAGAACCAGGGCCAGGTCGTTAATGTTTCCACCATCAATGCCCGACTTCTCCCCATGCCGGACTGGTCCGCCTACCAGGCCTCCAAGACAGCTTTCGACAGCTGGCTGCGTTCATCGTCCATCGAACTGCGGCAGTCCGGCGTCTCGGTCACCACCTTCTACTTGCCGCTCGTCAGGACGGAGATGATCCGGCCGACCACGGCGTACGACCGGATGCCAGCGATGACCCCGGTGCATGTCGCGAAAATGATTGCACGCTCCATGTATTCGAAACAGAAAGCGTGGCGTCCGTGGTGGCTGCCGCCGGGCGAGTTGGCATCCGTACTGTTCAGACGGCCAATCGAAGAAGTGCTGCTCTGGAGAAGGGGAAGGAGGTCGCGAGATGCCGATCGCTAAGCTGACACGGCTGATGCGGGAGATGGGGGTATGGACGCCTGCAGGAGCTGTCGGATTGTCTTCAAGTATTGCCAAGCATGGCGTGAACCTGATGATGCTTCTGGAATTTGCAGAACGGCTGTATGGAGAGGAAACGGCGCTCATCGACGACGCGGGGGAATACAGCTATGCAGAGCTCCGTAAAACGAGCGAAGACATCGCAGACAACCTGGAGGCAAAATATAGCATCTGCCGCGGACAGAAAGTGGCTTTCCTCTGTTGTAACCAGGCAGCAATGATGACCGCGATGTTTGCTGTATCCCGCCTCGGCGCGGATATCTACTTGCTGAATGCCGATATGGGGCATAACCAGTTGGGTACCCTCTTGCAACGGCATGAATTCGATCTATTGATCCATGATTGCAACTCGAGGGAATTGGCAGACCTATTTCCCAAACACGAAGCGAGTTTCGTCCATATTGGAGAGTGTGCCCGTCGGAACAGCAACACTCCTGCCATACGAAAACGAAAACGGATGGCAGCCGGCCGTCTCGTCCTGCTGACAGGCGGAACGACCGGAGTGCCGAAAGCCGTGACTCATCAGCCCTCCCTTTTCAACTATATTGATCCTTATCTCGGCTTGCTTACAAAACTGAAGCTGACCCGTCACAACAATGTCCTGATCGCCACGCCTCTCTATCATGGCTACGGGTTTGCGATCCTGCTGTCGTTTTTTGCTCTCGGGAAGACAGTCGTGATGAGCCGGGGGTTTAGCGCCGAACGGATGAGCACCCTCATCCGGACTTACGCAGTAGAAGTCATCACTGTTGTTCCGTTGATGGCGGAACGGCTGCTCGCGTATAGTGCAGACAATCTGCGGTCCGTGAAGTGCATCGCTTCCGGCGGTGCGCCGCTGCATCCAAGAGTGATCCGAAATGTAGAAGCGGCGCTCGGTCCGGTCCTATTCAATTTATATGGAACATCCGAGACAGGACTTACCTGTATCGCAACGCCGATAGAATTGGCGCTCTCTCCCGGGACCGTCGGCAGGAACATCTGTGGCGGCAGGCTGAAAGTGCTTAATCCGGAAGGGAATGAGGCGGCTCCTGGTGAAATCGGACAGATCTGTACGATCAACAGCTGGTCGATGGCCAACAAGAGGACGAAATGGATCGGCACCGGGGACCTCGGTTATGTAGACCTGCACGGGTTGCTGCACGTGTGTGGCCGGATTGATGACATGATCATTTCAGGAGGCGAGAATATCCATCCTGCCGAACTGGAATCCTTGCTCCGCACCCATCCCCACGTCCGCGAAACAGCCGTCATCGGGGTGACGGACGAACAGTTCGGGCAGCGCCTATGCGCCGTCATCGAACCGCTCTTCGATACGCTTACAGCGGAAGAGATCCGCACTTGGCTGGAAGGCAGAGCTGCCCGCTATCACATGCCTAAACGAATCATCATGCGTCAGATTCCATATACGGCACTCGGTAAACCCGATAGGCGCAGGTTGAGAGAAGAGTTGCAGTGAATCCTTTGTCTGCGGAAGCTTCGCATGCGTGGAATTCAGTAAGGAGAACGGTCGGCAGATAACCAGTTCAGACTGAAGAGTCAGTCCAATCTTTTAAGGAGGCGGGCGGAGTGGATAAAATGTTTTATCTATTGAGCTCAGTTGGCCTGTTCATCGCGGTGGCGGTTGCCATTTTGTATACTCAACAGCCGAAAACCGGACCGCTTGGTGAAAATACAGGGGTACCCTTTCAATTTAAGATGGCCATGTTCTCGACGGTCTGTGTGGCTGTTTACTGCTTTGTGCGGTATTTGCAGTCTCGTAAAAACTCTTCTGGTTAAAGACGGCTTATATTAAAACTAGTCGTGAGCCGAGTGACCTACTGATGGCAAATGTGAACAGTAAGAGAGGAGGGGTTATGATGAATTTGCTTATAATAGGTGTCCTGCTGGTTTTTGCAAAAACCAATCTGTAGCTGCTGGATACAGGTGTCTTTTTCTACGCAACGAACGCGCTGGGGTATGGAATGATCTGCTTGGGCCTTTGGCAATTGGGCGATCCGCTGCCGAGGGTGCGCCGCTTGCTGCCTGCCGCTGCAGTCATGGTTGTGGACAGTGTTGGATTTGCGCTATTGAACGGCGTCGGGCATTCGATTCAGACGATCTCCCTGACGAGCGGTGCCGCAACAGCTGCCGCCTTGACACTGGCTGCGCTGGCAGTCGGAGGGCTCATGGTGATCTTCTACATCCTTCACGAAGTGGTGCTCGCTATCCGAAATGACGGAAGTGCTGACGCTTCGAATGGGTCGCACCTCGAGAAGCTGCCGGGACTGCTGCTGATCCTGCTTGTTTTGACGATCGTGCTCTTTTTCATCGCCCCTTCTGCTGCAAGCGTCCTGATGCTTATCTTACTGGGCGGGGAAATGCTGTTTGTGGTGAGATTTTCTATGACTATGCGGGGTGTGTTGTGAGGTTATCGAACGGGATTAGAGAGAATCTGTTGATCGGCTAGGATTAGCGGGGGTGGATTCTTCGGTTATAACGGATTTTTAGTAAACAAGGCATAGGAGGATTTTAAAATGAAACTGGTTTGTAAATTATGCAATTTAGATGTTTCCAAACAAGTAATTGAGCTGCAAGACTTAAAATTGCTGAACAAAACTGATGGTCAGGATTTAATGCCTGAAAGTTTTTATATAGTTGCAAATGACGAGTATTTCGCTCCACGAGACAAGGGTTGTTTTATTATAAATAGTAAGGATGTAATCAATTCAAACTTTCATTCAGATCAGGGGAGGTTAAATGGGTGCTGCGGTTATGATGGTTGTGATGGAATGAATAGAGTTTGCTTAAATAACCATGAAATTGGTACAGAGTGTTCTGATTGCTGGATGTCTCATTTCGTAGCATTTAATCCGGAATCAGTAAGACTAGTTTAAGATGAATACATAATTTGGTGAAGGAACATGATTGTCGTGTTTGTGCTCTCTTTTATTCTGTGATATTTCTATTCAAGAGTACAATCAATTTATTGTGAAGGAGCTCATCCATGAACAGAACACCAAGCGGATTCACGGAACGGCTGTTGGCGTCCCTGACTGATTTCTTTCTCATCTTTCTTCCAGTCAATTTTGTAATGTATGTGAAAAGCGGCGTGTTTTCAGTTGACCAGGCTGCAGGCGTGACATGGCAAGTGATCGACGCTGCCTATCTGACACTCGTCCCTCTCGTGTGGGGCGGCTACACGCTTGGCAAATGGCTGTTCAAGATTAACATCAGACAGATGGATGAGCAGGCACCGAGCTTGAAAAATATGCTGCTGCGCGAAGTGGTGGGGAAGGTGCTGCTCACGTATCTCACGTTCGGTCTCTCGAATATCATCAGTGCGTTCATGGTCATCTTCCGGGAAGACAAACGGGCAATCCATGACTTCATCGCCGGGACATATGTCCGATACGACGAGCGGTTTAAGGGCAGCCGTATGGTATGAGTGTCGATCTGGCACAGTCTGTTTGAAGGGGAGGGAAGACCATGCGTTTACCAAAATACATTACAGGGTTTCTGGATGAAGAGGCCGTCCTGAATCCGATGGACGGCGCCTATTTCAAGAAGTCGGGCAATGAAATCGTCAGGAAGCTTCAGTACGATGTGACGCACTTCAGTCTGCCGGAGTATTCCATAAATTTTTTCCGATTCGGTTTTCGGAAGGATGGCAAGGAATTCGCCATATTGCTTCATGAATACTTCCCCTACGCCGCCCTCGCTGCGTATGACAGTGAGCTTAATACACATTTTATAGACTGTGACGGGGTTACGGCTGAATTAAGTCCCTACTACCAAGTGTTGGACGCTGAATTCCTTAACGGAGCCTTTGACCCGGCGGCGCATGACCTGGCAGAGATCGAGCTAACGCAAGTGCGTTATTGGAAAATTGTCACGATCGGAGAAGTGGTTTTCAACTGTTGGGATTAGCGGGTGCAGGCATGGAAGTCGTCAGCTGTCTGTTGAATTGCTGCAGCCATTTAATTGGCACATATGAACCGCCCAATTTGCGAGAAGTTCCTGATTTTTAAATCCATACAATTATTCGTCAAGCAAAATTGCAAAGGTATAACTAGAGTGTATTAGGAGGCAGTACATGAAGCTTGTGGAAGTAGCGGAATATGATATTGATGGAAAATTAGAAAAGGACTTACAAAAATTACTAAGAGAATCTTTTGGAGAAATGTACCCGACAGATAGGAGTTACTATAAACAGCTGCCCCACTTTAGATTCATCATTACTGACGAGGATGAGCAAGTGATGGGACAAGTAGGCGCAGATTATCGAGTGATGTCCTTAAACGGAAAACCGATACGGGTACTCGGCGTAATTGACTTATGTGTTTCGGAAGCACATCGCTCCAAAGGGATTGGCTCCTTCCTTCTTGCTGAAATCGATAACTTTTGCAAAGGGAAAAACATCGATTTTGTTCTGTTATTTGCGGACAATCCAGCCCTGTATTTGAAAAATGGATATAGTACTGCTAAAAACAATTGCAAGTGGCTGCAAATAGACGAAGTAAAGCAAACGACATACGGAATTGGAATGGAAGTCAACAATGAATTGATGATCAAGAAATTAGGCAATGAAAATTGGGCGTCAGGAGATTTGGATTTATTGGGGTACCTTTATTGACCTCATTTAAAGAAGGCATGGTAAGAAGTTGACTTAATTTAAAAATGACAAATTTGATATATAATTATAACAACTAAAAAGGCGGTGGAAAGGTGCTTGTATTAATCTTTTTATTTGGTTGGATAGGATGGCCTTTAATGCCTATCTGGTGTATTGTATTTTGTTTAAATTTGGTTTCTATCATGAAAAAAGTGAAGCAAGAAGAAAAAACGACAACCAATACAGTTTGGCTCACTATTTCGTTTACGATTATTATGTGGACCACTGCTTCGCAAACAATAGGTTACGATTACTAACGGGTGTAGTCGTGGAGGAAGCGTTATGCCTAATTCCATCCATCTAGTTACACTTTTAAAACCGTTCACAAGTCTTCTTCGTTTTGAAAAGTAAGAATTTTCAATGTGAATGGAGAGGGAAATATGTGGCTAATGTTTGGTCTCATCGCAATAGTAGCAACCTGTATGAATCTTTATCTGTATGGAACAGGAAAAGAGTATAAGTTAGCAATGGCAATGGGAATATCGTTTACCGCACTAACAATTGCTGCAGAATACAGTATGGTGTCCGGTTGGGTAAAGGCAGAAGATTGGGCTGCTTTATTAGATGTGGTGCCTACAATGGAAACCGCATTATGGGTTTTGACGATTCTATCGGTGTTCTTAAATATCGTGCCCATATTATTAGAGTTAAAAAAAGGGAAATGACGATTGTGCTGATCTTAGTTTGCAACTAACAGCTATGATTTTAAACAGAGGATCATGTCTGCTTAACGACAGGAGAGATCGCAATGGAGTATATATGGGCAGCATTTAAGAGGACTTTTGAAATACGGGGTAGGTCGAGAAGGACAGAATATTGGATGTACACCTTATTTATATCCATCATAGGCGTTATCTTTGTGATAGTTGATGGCGTTATGGGGTGGGAGTTGGATGAGGATCTCGGTGTAACGTCTGCAGTATTCCTTCTCCTAACACTCATTACATCCGTAACCGTACTAATCCGACGGCTGCATGACACGGGAAGGACGGGCTGGTGGATCTTGTTGAGTTTCATTCCGTTGGTCGGTTCAATTGTTCTTTTCATTTTCACTGTTTTGGATAGTACGCCGGGTGCGAATAAGTACGGACCGAATCCGAAAGAGTATTCGGATGGCCTTTAGTGACGGAGTAAAGTCGTTGGGACGGCGCATAGTCTTTAGTATTTGGAATATGGATTTGCGTCTATTGAGTAACCGGGCCGGATTATTATGAGCATTATTTAGTCAGAGGGGGGAGAACTTATGAAAAAGTCGATTTTGCTTTTACTCATCCTTTGCACATTAATACTCGCCTCCTGCGGAGAGACATCAACCTCCTCGTCGTTTGTTGTGATTGAAAAAGGTCAGTCGAACAACAAGGAGTGTTGGATCAGGGGATATAATCCGAACATACCAAACAAAAAAGAACCGTTCAAGATAGTGGTTAAAGAGAAAATGGTTTGGAACATTATCGAAGAAGAGGTGGATTATTTTGTCACATATTCAGACAATGAAAATAATCGTCGGGTGTTAGAAGACATTCAGCGTTGAAGGTTGGAAAGAATAATATAAAGTAATCTACTTGCTCAATCGGGCGCAGTTTCAGTTTAAAGGCAGTGCTTTTGACGGGCCAGGATACTTTGATAACGAGGAGTGAATTAAAGAATTAAAGAATCTACCGGAAGTAGGGAGAAAATGATTGAGTTAAGAAAAATCACCCACGATAATTTTGAGGCAGTGTTGGAGTTAAGCTTAACAGATAAGCAGAAAGGAAATGTGGATTCGAGCATATATTGTTTGGCTAGAGCTTATGTGAGGATACTTAACGACGAAAAGCCTCCTATGATCTTCGCCATATGCCACAATGATGAAGTCATAGGATATGTCGATATTGGATTTTACGAGCTGGCGGAAAGTTCAATTTTACGTGAAAAATATGGAGATGAAGTCACTTATGGACTTAATCGCTTTATGATTGATAAACAGCATCAGGGCAAAGGACTTGGCAAGCAAGCCATGAAGAAAGTTATTGGATACATAAAGTCGTTTCCACAAGGAAAAGCCGATGCAGTTTCTCTATCATATTGGATGACAAACGCAGCTGCACGAGGATTGTATGCGTCTGTCGGTTTCGTTGAAACAGGAGCGATATGGGATGGACAAACAGGGGGGGATTGGAATGCAGAAAGAAAAGATATCGAGTATGCAGAAGTAGGTGCCAGACTCGGATTGTAAAGCTAACAATTTGAATAATGCATCATACAGTATAAGACGAATCATGCAAAGTCAATAACAAAAATGCAAAAAAGCAAAATATTAGCCCTGCAAAAAAGTATATGATTTCATGAACCGTAATGTAGAGCAGTTTATATCAATAACAATATTCATCAATCGGGCGTGTTTGCTTGCAAGAAAGTGCTTGTCGTCCTTTTCTACAAACGGGCCATTTCGTGACATGCGTATGAAACTTTTTGTATGATATCACGACTAATATGAATGAGGGGTAATTCATGAAAAAGTTGTTATTTATATCTGTTTTCCTTTTTGCTTTTATGCCATCTCTAGGTGGTTGTAGCAAAGGGATAACAGAGGTTAAGGAAGTAAGAATTTATGAAATGGAGAGTTTTTCTGAAGTTAAACAGGATTCATTAGTTATATATACAGAACCAATGGCGACAAAGCAATTTGAAAAGGCTTTTAGGAGTGCTAAGAAGAAAAGAGGAAAAGTGGATATCACGGATCCCGAATATAAAGTTGAATTAGGAGAGAAAACATACTTTCTTTGGTTAAGTCAAGAAAGTGGAACAATCATGGATGTTGAAGATACTAACACGATATATTCTTTAATAGATAGTTCAGTTGAAAATCTAAACGACATTTTCCGTTCAAGCGCGCGATGGCGGAAAGCGAATTGGACCCATTTGCAACGGGCTAAATATAGTGCAACATGGTCTTTAAATGTCCCTGAAAGTAAGCCTTGGGGAATCTTACACTCTCTATCTAGCGTCGTTTGATTAAAGGTTTGTAAAGTTTAGATGATAGGGAGAAAAGAGACTTATGAAAAAGGGCATTTATTTACTCTTCCTTATAATTTTTATCGGTTTAATCATTAATTTATTTGCAAATCAAGCTAGTCAAGATACGGATTTAGC
Source organism: Sporosarcina sp. NCCP-2716 (assembly GCF_023707985.1). Taxonomy (GTDB): domain Bacteria; phylum Bacillota; class Bacilli; order Bacillales_A; family Planococcaceae; genus Sporosarcina. The sequence continues at coordinate 56,533 of NZ_BRCF01000009.1, read as the reverse complement.
TAAAGAAATTGACGACCTTTTAGAAAAAGGAGAATCACAAATTGATCTAACAGATATAACTAACTTTAAATGGGCTCAAGTCGGTATATTTGGACCTTATACAACAGATGAATCAATTAAAGATGCAATGAATATTCGATTTAAAGGGGACAATGGTGGAATTGATATACTTGATGATCGCTTTTTATTAGTATTTGCTAATGAAAAACATGCCATTAAAACCGTTGTGCTTTCAAGGAAACATGGTGCCTACGCCATAAAAGAGAACCAATTTTTAGTTGTGGACCGATAACCTTCTTCAGCTAACGGGCACAAGTATCAAGTAGTTATTAGTTGCGGCACCCCGTTGATCAAAATAAAAGCAGAGGCTATCCAATCATCCCGTCGCCTCGAAATAGTGTATACTGCCACAGACGTCAAAACGAAACACGAGGTGAAGGACTATGGATTGGCAGTTGAAACGGTTTGAGGAATTGACGAATACAGAACTGTACACGATTTTACAAGAGAGGACATCGGTGTTTGTCGTTGAACAGAACTGTCCGTACTTGGAGGTGGATGGGAAGGATCCTGCTTCCTATCATTTGTTCAAAGAGGACAATGGCGAGATTCACGCATATTTGCGCATTGTCCCTGCGGGGGTTTCGTACGAGGTAACGTCCATTGGCCGGGTATTCGTGAAGAAGGCATACAGGGGGCGCGGGCTTGCGCAAGAGCTGATGACACGGGGATTGGAGTTCGTTCAGCATGAATTGCAAGAGACGTGCGTCAAAATTCAGGCACAGGATTATTTACGTAATTTTTACGGCTCCTTCGGTTTCAAGCCCGTTTCCGATACCTACTTGGAGGACGATATCCCTCACGTCGATATGCTGTTGCAGAATTGAACGAATTACCGGCATTTTCCTACAATTGCGCTTTTCACCAAAAGAAAAAAGTAACCACCCTCCGCTAACTTTGCCAGTAAGCAGGGTAGTTACTATTTTGTAAAAACTCTCGTATTACAGGCCGACCGCACTTCATGCGGATGTCAGCTGCATTGACTGGGTGTTAGCCGCACCCGGTCTTTTTTAGTATATCCTTAGTTTACCGCAGTTATAACACCAATACACCTTTTAAAATGAAAAGTGCCTGTGCGCCAAACTTTCATGATTGTTGAAACAATCACGATTGTTTGGCGCACAGGCACCGTTTTTTTATTTTGCTGCTTCTGCGGGTCTTGCCTCGGGCAGGGATTTGTCTGCTGGGATGACGAGGTTCAGGATGACGGTGGCGAGGGCGCCGACCGAGATGCCGGAGGACAGCAGGTAGTTGGCCCAGTTCGGTACGGTTGCCAGTACTTCTTTCGGCAGGACGGTAACCGCAATCGTCAGCAGGATCGGGACACCGATGACGATCATGTTGCGGTCATCGATGATGATCGGCTGGATGATCTTCATGCCGTTCGTGACGATGGCGACGCAGACGATGCCGAAGATGCCGTTGATAACGGCTTCCGGGATACAGATGATGACGGCCGACAGTTTCGGGATGAAGCCGATCAGGACAAGGATGACGCCGCTGGCCATGATGACCATCCGGCTGCCGACGCCAGTGATAGCGAGCAAGCCGGCGTTCGACGAGTAGCCGGTGAGTGGCGTGCTGCCGAACAGCGAGCCGATGAAGCAGCCGAGACCTTCACCGAAAGAAGCACGGTTCAGGCGTTTTTCATCCAGCTCTTCGTCCGTGATCTGCGAAACGACGAACCATGTGCCGGTCGTTTCCAGCAAGATGATGAGGTAGACGAGCATCATCGTTAGAATAGCGCCCATGTCGAATACCGGTTTTCCGAAGGGCATGAGTGTCGGGAGTGCGATCCAAGCGGCATCTTTGACCGGCGAGAAGTCGATTAGGTTAAAGAAACTGGCCGTGATGGAGCCGGCGATGATTGCCAGGACGACCGAGACGAGCCGGAAAAACGAACCGAACCGTGGGAGACGTTTGCCGAGCACCATGCAGACGACAAGGACGGCTGCGGCGACGGAAGCGGTAATAACGTTCTGGCCGATGGAGCCTTCCGCAAAGTAAATGTTGTTCAGTCCGACGGGCATTAACGCAATGCCGACGATGATGATGACCGTGCCGCCGACGAGCGGCGGGATGATCTTGCGGACGGTTTTCGCGAAGATCTTCAATGGATAGCCGAGCAGGGCGATGAGGATGGCGCCGGGGATCAAGCTGCCTACGACTGCGCCGAGTCCGAGTTTCCCGCCGATGGCCGCGATGGCACCAATCGGTACGTAGGAGGGTCCTTGTACGACCGGAAGTTTCAGACCGAAGCCTGTCTGGATGAGTGTTGCAATGCCGGTTGCGAGGAAACACATCTGGACGAAAAATGACGTGTTTTCCGTGCTGAGTGACAGAAGGCCCGCGACGATGATCGGGGCTATGTAGAGATCCATGGCGAGCACGTGCTGCAGGCCGAGACCGATCGCTTTCGGATAACTGACTTTCTCGTTCACTCCGATGAGGAGACCATCTGGACGTTTCTTGGACAACAGGAACACTCCTTCGTTCGTTTTTGTTTTGGTATAGTTGGAGTATAAAGAAGACAGAACGGTTTGTACAGTTAAATTACGAATGATTTTAAATTAATCTTAAAAATTGTTCGTGTTTCGGGTTGACGCGTCTAAAAAGTTTCCGTACACTGAAGGCAGCTAAAGAAGAAAAGGGGACGGTAACATGTTGAAGGATCGAGTGCTGCAGGAAGAGTGGCTGGTTGCATGCCGGTCGACAGATGTGCAGGAGGCGCCCATCCAAGTGGTGCTGATGGGCGAACGTCTGGCGATCTTCCGCAACAGCAAAGGCGTGCATGCGTTCAAGGACCTGTGCATCCATAGAGGGGCGGCGCTGTCGCTCGGTGAAGTGAAAAACGACTGTCTCGTTTGCCCGTATCATGGATGGGAATTCGAGGAGGAAGGCGACTGCGTCAAGATTCCCCAGCTGCCGGAAGGAAAAGCGATCCCGAAAAAGGCGAAGGCAACGGTCTACTCGTGTGTCGAAAAATACGGATTCATCTGGGTGAACCTGGCGGGGAATGAGCCGGACTTCTTCGACTATCCTGAGATGGAGACGGAAGGCTGGCGCAATGTCATCTGGGGGCCGCAGGAAGCGGAAGCGCTGCCGCCGCGCATCGTAGAGAACTTTCTCGACGTCGGCCATCTCGCGGTTGTCCATCAGGGATATCTCGGGGAGGAAGCGCACCGGGAGATCGAGCCGTACAAGATGAACGAACAGGACGGCCGCCTGTATTCCGATGAAATCCGGATCTTCCAGCCGGACGCTGACGGTACAGGCGTTTCGAAATATGTGTACTATACATACGAAATCGTCCGTCCGCTGACGGTGCGTTTCACGAAGCGCGACGCGGAGAACAATACGCATATGACGATCCTGCTGACGGTGCGGCCGATGTCTGAGACACATTCCGTCGCGTACGGCATCCTGTCGTTCGATTATGACACCGGGCAGACCGATGAGGAGATCGTCGAGTTCCAGGATCTGATCTTCGCGCAGGACAAGCCGATCGTACAGAACCAGAAGCCGGAAGAACTGCCGCTCGATCTGCAGGTGGAGCTGTCGCTCGTTTCCGACCGGGTGAGCATCGCGTACCGCCAGTATTTGAAGAAGCACGGCGTCGTCCTCGGAACCGCGTGACCCGTTCCGAATGAAGATGAAATCGTTCATCCTATAGTATAGAAGGAAGCCGTCCGGTGCCGGGCGGTTTTTTCGTGCGGGGCCCGGTGCTTCATTGCGGAAAGGGCGCTGTGGTACACTGTGGAAAAGGATTGAAGGCGGCCGCTTGAGGGAACGGGAATGAGTAAGGAATCGAAAGGAAGAGAGGTGCGGGCGATGAAGCGAACCCCGCTCATCTGGCTGCTGCTCGGGATCGTTCTGCTCGCTGCCTGCGGGAAAGAAGCAGGACGGCCTGCAGCGGAGCCGGAGCCGGCCGATGGCTATCAGCTGAAACAAGAAGTGAAGAATATTAACGAGCATCTGGATTACAGCGGCAGCGACCTGCACAAGATCTACTTTGCCGGCGGCTGTTTCTGGGGTGTCGAGGCGTATTTTGCCCGGCTGTACGGTGTGGAGAAGACCGTCTCAGGGTACGCGAACGGGACAGGGGCCGATCCGTCGTATGAAGATGTCATCCAAGGGGACCGGAAGTTTGCGGAAACCGTCGAGGTGACATATGATCCGGAGCGGATTCCGCTCGAGTCGCTCGTCGACCATCTGTTCCAGGTGATCGATCCGACGACCGAGAACCAGCAGGGGAACGACCGCGGCATCCAGTACCGGTCAGGAATTTATTATACAGACAAGTCAGAAGCAGAGATCGTGGAGAAAGCGGTGGCGGATGAGGCGCAGTTCTACAAGAAGGACATCGTGACAGAAGCGCTGCCGCTCGAGAATTTCTATCCGGCGGAAGAGTTCCATCAGGATTATCTGGAGAAGAACCCGGACGGCTACTGCCACATCAACCTGCATACGCTGGACGGCATGACGGTCGAGCCGATCGCAAAAGACGAAGAGATCGTGAAACAATTGAGCGAACCGAAACAAGATACAAAGTGATGGAGGGATTGGACGATGACGGAGACATTGCTGGTGAAGAATGCGAGGATCAGTGACGAAGGAGCGCTGCAGGATCTGTTTATCAAAGACGGGCTGTTCGAGAAGATCGGACCCCAATTGGAGATGGACGAACAGGCGGATCGGGTGATCGACTGCCGCGGAAAAGTGGTGCTGCCCGGGCTGATCGAGTCGCACATCCATCCGGACAAGGCGTTTCTCGAGGACCGCAAGCCGAATGTGTCAGGGACGCTGGACGAAGCGATCCGCAACACGGGCGAGCTGAAGAAGGCGTATACGTACGATGACGTCTACAACCGGGCGGAGAAAGTGCTGAACTGGGCGATTTCAAAAGGGACGACGATCATGCGGGCGCATCCCGATGTCGACCATATCGAGGAGCTGCTCGGTGTGGAAGTGCTGCTCGAGCTGAAGGAGAAATACCGTGACAAGATCGACTTGCAGATTGTCGTGTTCCCGCAGGAAGGGATCCTGAAGTCGGAAGGGACGCTCGACAGGCTGGAGGAAGGCTTGAAGATGGGGGCTGACGTCGTCGGCGGCTGTCCGTATAACGAGAAGTCGATCGAGGATTCGTACCGGCATTTGGAATACGTATTCGACTTGGCGGAGAAGTATGACGTGCCAGTCGACATGCATGTCGATTTCGCCGATCATACCGACGATCCTCGGTACATGCTGACGGAGCGCATCTGCAAGATGACTATCGAGCGCGGCTGGCAGGGGCGTGTGGCGCTCGGCCACGTGACGACGCTCGGTTCGATGGAGACTGAAGAGGCAGGTCAGCTGTTCGATAAAATCGCGGAAACCGGCATTACGATCATGCCTCTGCCGGCGACGGATGTGTATTTGAACGGGCGCGATGATACGCATAACGTCCGACGCGGGATGGCGCCGGTGAAGCGGCTGCTGGAACACGGGGTCAATGTCGTGTTCGCGTCGAATAACATCCGCAATGCATTCACACCGTTCGGCAACGCGAACTTGCTGCTGGTCGGCTATCTGCTCGCGGAGACGCAGTATATGGGATCGGCGGATGAACAGCGGAAAGTGCTCGATATGATCACGGTGAACGCGGCGAAGTGCCTCGGGATCGAAGAGACGTACGGCCTGGAGGAAGGGAAACAGGCGGATCTCGTCGTGCTCGATTCTGAGAAACTGAGCGAGGTCATCCAGGATCAGCCGATCGCGAACGTTGTCGTGAAGCGCGGACAGGTCATCGTGGAGCAGCAGATCCTGCCGCAATAAGTGTTCCGGATGACATGTTCGATTAGTTTGAATGCTCGCTGACATGTGGTAAAGTGGAACACATTACTACTTCGGACAGGGGGCTGCAGGTATGACGACAATCGGTTTTGTGCGGCATGGCGTGACGGCTTGGAACAAAGAGGGACGGGCCCAGGGGAGCACCGATATCCCGCTTGACGACGATGGCGTGCGGATGGCCCGACAGATTGCGGACCGGCTCGCCTCCGAATCATGGGATGCTGTGTTCACGAGCCCTTGGAAACGGACAAAGCGGACGGCGGACCTGATCGGTGAGAAGCTGCCGGACGCGGAAGTACTGGTCGACGAACGGCTGCGCGAACGGGCTGGCGGGTTGATTGAAGGGACGACGGAAGCGGACCGACAGGCGAAATGGGGCCCGGACTGGAAGAAGCTTGACTTGCAGGGAGAGACGCATGACAGCGTGATCGAGCGCGGAATGTCATTCGTACGGGACATGCAGCAGGAGTATCCGGACGGCCGGGTGCTCGCCGTCAGTCACGGCGGGTTCATCAAACGGCTGCTGTCGGAACTGCTGCCTGGCGGGGCGTACACGGAGCCGCTCGGCAACACGTCGATTACGATTGTGCGGCTCGGTGAGGATGAAAACGTCTGTGAGCTGTTCAACTGCACGCAGCATTTGGAAGAGATGAAGTTATGATAGGAGCCGGCACGCCCTCGGGCGGCCGGTTTTTTTGGTACCGTGACGGGCAGGGAATCGGCCAGATGGGCGGGGGTATCGGCCAAAAGGGTTGTGGAATCGGCCAGATCCCGGGGTGAATCGGCCAAATGGAGCGAACAATCGGCCAGATCGGTGAATGAATCGGCATCCAGACACAATTCAGAATGGTGTCCAAATTGTCTAGCGCACAGGTACCGGTTTTGGGCGTCGGTTTTGGATAGTTAGCGCAACGGGTAGAGGAAGAGGGAGTATACGATGAAAGAGGTGCAGCATATGGCAGAACACGAATTCCATTTGACTGCTGTCTGGCCCGGCGGCCGGAACAGTGCAGGATACATTGAAGCGGGGAACTTGAAGACGAAGATCTCGATTCCGTCCGCGATGGAAGGGCCGAATGTCGGGACGAATCCGGATGAGATGCTGCTTGGAGCGGCGGCGACGTGCTACCTGATTACACTGGCGGCGATGATCGAGCGGACGAAGCTGCCGCTGAACGAGCTGTCGCTGGAGTCGGTCGGCTCGGTCGATGTGACGCGCGGGATTTACACGTACAAAAAGATCACCCACCGGCCGACGGTGTCGTTGAAGCAGGAAGCGACGGAATCCGATTACAAGAAATTGAGAGTGCTCATCATCGAGGCGGAAAAACACTGCATGATCTCGAAGGCGATCAAAGGCAATGTCGAGGTGGACGTCGAGCCGGTCATATCGTAATCGCGCAGCAGGGAGCCCCCTGCTGTTTTTTCATCTGCCGGATTCGCATTTCTCTGACAAAATTGCTAGAATGGATGAAACCTGATGGAAGGATGATGAAGAGTGACCGAAACGCTGTCGAAGAAAGATGTGATCTACGCGTTCAGCAGCACGCATCAGCCGGTGAAGCGTGTGGACGCCGGTACGACCATTGAAATCGAGACGTATGACTGTTTTAAAGACCAAGTGCAGTCTCTGGAGACGAAGATCAGCGGCATCGACTGGGACGCGATCAATCCGGCGACCGGCCCGATCCATGTGAACGGGGCAGAACCAGGCGATGTCCTGAAAGTGACGATCAAAAAATTGGAGATCGGCAGTCAGGGGGTCATGTCGACCGGACCTGATCTCGGCGTCATGGGACACCGGCTGACGGAACTCGAATCGAAGATCATCCTGATCGAGAACGGCCGGGCGAAGTTCAACGACCGGCTGTCGCTGCCGCTTAATCCGATGATTGGTGTGATCGGTGTTGCACCTGCCGGAGAGCCGGTATCGTGCGGGACGCCGGGCGCACACGGCGGCAACATGGATACGAAACTCATCACGGAAGGGGCCGTGCTGTACTTCCCGGTGTTCGCAGAAGGCGCCTTGTTTGCACTCGGCGATTTCCATGCGGCGATGGGGGACGGCGAAGTCGGCGTGTCCGGTATTGAAGTACCTGGCAGCGCGACTGTAACGCTGGATGTCGTGAAACAGACCGAACTCCGGCATCCGCTGCTTGAAAACGAAAACGGATTCACGTTCCTTGTATCCGCGGAGACACTTGACGAAGCGGTTAAAATTGCAGTTGAAGAGACAGCAGAATTGCTCGCCGCGCGGACAGGGATGAGCCTGTCCGAAGTGACGATGCTGCTGAGTGCGGTCGGCCAGGTGCAAGTGAGCCAGGTCGTCGATCCGCTCGTCACCGTCCGCTGTTTCGTGCCGCGTTATGTGCTCGAAACGTACGGCGCCGTATTGCTCAGCTGATAGGGGATTGATCGGCCGGCTTCTTCTGAGGAGCCGGCTTTCTTCATGGGCAGGACAAGTGCGGAATGAATCCTTTTCTGCGTCAGCACCGTATATGTCACAGTGAGAAAAGGATGCCGGGGAGGGATTCCGATGAACGCAGTGGGAGAGAGAATCGAATTTTGCCATCCGTGGCGTCCGTACCAAGCAAGGATATTGGAGAACTTGGATGAGCATCTGCGGAACCGGCATTTGCACTTAGTGGCGCCGCCCGGCTCGGGGAAAACGGTGCTCGGTCTGGAAGTGATGCTCCGTCTCGGAGAACCGGCGCTGATCGTCGCACCGACACTCGCGATCCGCAACCAGTGGATCGACCGGTTTTGTGAATCGTTCCTGCAGGCCCGGCAGCCGGAATGGGTTTCTTCGGATTTGCGGAACCCCGCCCGGATGACCGTGACGACGTACCAATCTCTGCACAGCATACTGAAGAGCAAAGATGTCGATGAATTCTGGGCTGCATTCGACGCGCAGCAGTTCAAGACGCTAATATTGGATGAAGCCCACCACTTACGGACGTCCTGGTGGCAGAGCGCTCTCGAGTTCCGCAACCGGCTGGATGAACCTGCTGTCATCTCGCTGACAGCGACTCCCCCTTATGACGCGGACCAGAAAGAATGGAACAAATACATACAGCTGTGCGGGCCGATCGATGAGGAAATCTATGTACCTGAGCTGATCAGGGAGGGGGATCTCTGTCCGCACCAAGATTACGTCTATGCATCCATTCCGTCACCTGAAGAAGCCGGCATGATTGCCCGTTTCCACCGGGCGGTCGATGGGTTCACCGGAAGACTGCTGGCCGACAGGGAATTCATCGGTCTGGCAGAGAACCACCCATGGATCCGGACACCTGACTTGTTCATGGATGAAATGCTTGGCATGCCTGCCTATTATTCAAGCATGCTGCTCTTCTTGAAGCAGACGGGCAGGGAGGGTTGGCAGAAGGGATTGGAAACACTCGGTGCTGATGTGAAGGATATACCCGATTACAGTCTGGCATGGCTGGAGGAGCTGCTGAACGGCCTGCTCTACCGGGATGCCCATTTCGAAGCCGATCATCCTGTATTGAAAAGGATCCGGCTGGAACTGTCGAGGATCGGAGCGATGGAACGGCGGAAGGTCGTTCTGCGCTCGAATCATACCATTCAGCAGGCGCTTGTGAAGAGTGTGACGAAGCTGAACAGCATCGAAGAGATCGTCAAATTCGAAAGCGGTCAGCTTGGCCCCGGGCTCCGGCAGGTCATCTTGACGGACTTCATCCACAAAGAGGATATGCCGAGGAGCGGTGATGATGAAGTTCAGCTTGTCCGCCTCGGAACTGTCCCGGTGTTCGAACAGCTGCGCAGGACAGCTGGACAGGATCTGCGTCTCGGCGTACTGACAGGTTCGCTCGTCATCGTGCCGGCCAGTGCACTGCAGACACTGTCTGCACAGGCTCATGACGCGGCTGTGTCCATTACTGCCCGACCGCTGGCGCACGATGAAAACTATGTACAGATTGACGCTGGAGCCAATCATCAGAAACTGATAGCCCTCATCACGGAACTCTTCACGCGGGGAGAAATCCGGGTGCTTATCGGGACCGCAGCGCTGCTCGGGGAAGGGTGGGACGCACCGGCCATCAATTCCCTTATCATCGGTTCGACGGTCGGGAGTTACATGCTGAGCAACCAAATGAGGGGACGTGCGATACGGACGCAGGCTGGGAATCCGGGGAAGACCGCAGCCATCTGGCACCTTGTCTGTATCCAGCCTGTGCTGGAAGGCGGGGGGTCGGACCAAGTGTCACTGGAGCGCAGGTTCCGGTCGCTGCTCGGGCTGGATGCGGGTCTGCCGCTGATCACTTCCGGTTACGAACGGCTGAGATTGACGGAAAATCCCGAGTCGGGGCAGGACATCCAGCAGCAAAACCGGGAAACGTTCAGCAGGGCGAAGGAGCGGAACGGTTTACGGAGACGCTGGCTGCATGCAGTGGAGGATGCTCCGCGGGGAGAACGGAAAGAAGAACTTCTCGTGAGGCGGAAACGGGTGCCGAAACCGTTTCTACTGGAGGCGACGGTCAAATCGCTGCTTATTACGAGTGCTGCGGTCGGTTTTGAAGCAGCCCGGCAAATTATCGGGCCGAACCCTCTCAATTTCTCGAAAGAACGGCTGCTGATCGCTCTTCTGATCGGTCTGGTCATTGCCTCCCCATATTTGTGGAAGGCGGGAAAAGCCTTGATTCTGCACAGCTCGCTTGAAAACCGGATGGGTCAGACCGCAGCCGCTGTCTATTCATCTCTCTACCATGCGGGTCTGCTGACCGTACCGCTTGCCGAAAACCGGATACGGATTGACGGAAGTAGTGCCGTTGCCTGCAGCCTGGAATACGGTACGATCCAGGAGCAGACGCTTTTCCTCAATGCGCTTCAGGAATTGCTGGATCCGATCGAAAATCCGCGTTATCTGTTAGTTCGCAGTTCCAAGTTTCTGTTTTTCACCCGCCGTGATTATCATGCGGTGCCGGAAGAACTGGGGAAAAAGAAGGAGACAGCGGAGTTTTTCCTGGATGAATGGAAGACACGTGTTGACCGGGCAAACCTGATCTATACGAGGACACCGGAAGGGCGGAAGGAATTGCTCATAGCACGGCTCGGGGCGATGTCCGCTATCTATATGGACAAATCAGAGCACAGAAGTGTGTGGAGATAGAAGAAGTCCCGGCCTGTTATTGAAAAAAGGCCGGGACGGAAAAGGGGTTTCAATGATCGAATATGTACTTGTCTTTTTAGGAGCCGCCATTCCGGCGCTCGAGATTGCAATCGTCATCCCGGCAGGCATCATCCGGGGGTTGTCCCCATTCTGGGTGATTCTGCTCGCATTCGCCGGCAACATGCTGACGGTCCTGCTGCTGATCGTCCTGTACAAGCGAATTGAACAGTGGTACAGGCAGCGGAAAGGCGATGACACACAAGGGCCGTCTAAACGGCAGCTGCGCGGCCGGAAGATCATGGATAAATACGGCGTTGCCGGGCTCGCACTCGCCGGTCCGATCCTGATCGGCACGCATATCGCCGCATTTTTCGCATTGCTGTTCGGTGCATCGAAACGAAAGACGATCATCTGGATGGCTGCCAGCATTGCGTTATGGTCGCTCGTTTTCGGAATTGCCACCGCTATGGGATTTACTTATTTCCTCAAAGACTGAACACTTTGGAGAGGAAGGTCAGCACCGGCGCGACGATGACACCGTAAGTGAGAAAGATTGCACCGAACGTCCCGAAAATATACAGCATCCGGTGTTTCTGATAGGCGCTTGCTTCCGGTGTATCTATCATGTGGAACCATCTCTTTTTCCTGCACGGTTCGCAATAGAGCCGGAACGTCACATCCTTGATAATCTCGGATTTGTTGAAGATCACTTTTTTTACACGTTTCTCTTTACGTTTAAAAGAAAGACCGAACATTTCAGCATAGGGGATAGCTTTCGTATGCGGGCAGCCGGTTGACTCGAATTCCAGCTGCAGGCCGTCGAACCAGCTTTTCTGCTTGAGAGTCTTTTTGTAGAGCAGGATACCGGCAATCCCGACAACTAGGATGGTCAGGGGGAAAGCAGATATCATCAGTATGAGTTTCACGGTGGATGTCATCTCCTTCTCAACACGCTTTCAAGGATTTTCTTCAGTCTATCAATTTGTGTACGGTATGTCCAAGACTAGTGGAAAGACGTCCAGCATAGAAGCGGAAATTCATCTTAATTTCATGATGATAAAATAAAATGAAAAAGATTGAAAAATCGATTGACAGGAAAAACACAATCCTTTACTATAGTTTTCAGCATGAATAAAGTCATTCTTATTAGTAGCCGCGGAGACGAGGGGTCGACGATGCGGTGGCAAACTTATCCGGTGTTCCAACTGGATAGGGCGCCCAACCTGAGCGCAGTTCCGTAACGGGGCTGTGAACAATAAGAGGATAAGCAGCTGATGCAGATCGAAGCTTTCCTTAGGTTGTAAGGAGAGCTTTTTTTGTGCTCCAAAATACATTTTATGTAAGGAGTGGATAACATTGGCTGAAAGGATTTTATTTACATCGGAATCGGTATCGGAAGGACATCCAGATAAAATTGCAGACCAGATCTCGGATGCGGTGTTGGATGCGGCACTTGCACAGGACCCGTTTTCCCGGGTGGCGTGTGAAGTGTTCACGACAACCAACACGGTCATCGTCGGCGGGGAGATCACAACCCATGCCGTGCTGGATATCGAGCGGATTGCCCGGCAGACGCTGCTGGACATCGGCTACACGAAGGATGAGTTTGGAATCGACGGCAATACGTGTGATGTACAGGTGCTCGTGCATACACAGTCCGCAGACATCGCCATGGGTGTCGATGCTTCGAGCGATACGAAAGAAATCGGCGCGGGCGATCAAGGCATCATGTTCGGCTTTGCAAAAGATGAGACGGACAGCAGCATGCCGCTTGCAATCGAGCTGGCGCATGCCCTCGTGAAAAAAGCTTCCGTACTCCGCAAGAGCGGTGACTTCCGCTGGGCGCGTCCAGATATGAAATCACAAGTCACAATCGACTATACGGAACCGGGCAATCCGCAGATCCATACGATCCTCATGTCGATCCAGCATGATGGGGACTTTAAAAAAGAAGAATTTGACGCCTATGTAACCGATGTAATTATCGGACAGACGGTACAGGAATTCGGATTGGCAGGGGAATTTCGGGTACTGATCAACCCGACCGGCCGGTTTGTGACAGGGGGTCCGCACGGAGATGCCGGCCTTACGGGACGCAAAATCATCGTGGACACATACGGGGGAGCTGCCCGGCATGGTGGCGGTGCGTTCTCCGGGAAAGACTGCACGAAAGTCGACCGTTCAGCGGCCTACGCAGCACGCTATGTTGCGAAGAACATCGTCGCATCAGGTCTTGCAAAGAAGTGTGAGATCCAGCTGTCGTACGCGATCGGTGTAAGTGAACCGATCAGTATTGCAATCGATACGTTCGCAACAGGAACAGCGACCGATGCGGAATTGCTGGGGGCTGTCAGACAAGTTTTCGACCTGACGCCGGCCGGCATCATCGACATGCTCGATCTCCGCACACCGCGCTACCAGGCGACTGCGGTATACGGCCACTTCGGACGGACGGATCTCGATCTGCCGTGGGAACGGACAGACCGGTCTGAAGCGATGAAGAATGCTGTATTCGGAACAGTCGGAGCAGGCTGCTGATGACGGCTGTCAAAGAGACGGCCGCGGAACGCCGGATCCTGACTCAAGCAGACGCACCGCTGTTCGAAGCGCTCGTCAACTATGCGGAATCCGCTGCCGTGCCGTTCGATGTGCCCGGTCATAAGATGGGCGCGTCGGACACGCCGTTCCGGCAGGCGATCGGCGCCAGTGCGCTGAAGATGGACGTGAATTCGATGGCGGAGCTGGACTTGCTGAGCCATCCGAAATCCGTCATCAAAGACGCGCAAAACCTTGCGGCAAAAAGTTTCGGCGCGGATCATGCATTCTTCCTTGTCAACGGCACGACGACGGGTATCCATGCGATGATCCTGGCGGCGTGCAGACCGGGGGAGACGCTGATCGTCCCGCGCAACTGCCACAAATCGGTGATCGACGGAATGATTCTGAGCGGTGTGAGTCCTGTTTTCATGCTGCCTGAGGTGGATGAACAGTTCGGGATCTCGCACGGAATTTCCGCTAGCACAGCTGTGGAAGCGCTGCGTCGGAATCCAACGGCGAAAGCGATGCTCCTGACCTATCCGACGTATTTCGGATCGATGACCGACCTTACGGAAATCTGCCGGCTGGCCCATGAAGCCGGGGTCCTCGTTCTCGTCGATGCTGCGCACGGTGCCCACCTGCACATGATGGATGGAGTGACGGATGCGGTTGCAGCCGGAGCGGATCTCGTGACGGTGAGCATGCACAAGACGGGCGGTTCGCTGACCCAGAGTTCCCTTCTCCTCTTGAAGGGGAGCCGGATTTCATCCGAAAAAGTACGGAAAGTGACCGGGATGCTCCAGTCGACGAGCGCCAGCTACTTGCTGATGAGTTCGCTCGACGCGGCAAGACGGGAACTGGCGCTGCACGGACGGACGGCGTTCCGGCGGCTGCGGCCGATTGCCGAAGCGGCTGTCCGTTCGATCGAGGCGGGCGGTACGTATGAGGTGTTGGAGGAGTCCCATACAGTGGGACGGTTCGGACAGTCTCATGACTGGACAAAACTCGTCATTCGCGTGAACGGTCTCGGCATGAGCGGCTTTGAAGTTTATTCACTATTGAAACAGCGGTACGGCATCCAGATGGAGCTGGCGGAAGGGTACGTCGTCATGGCGGTCCTCACGCCGGCGGATACGGAACAGTCGATCGGCCGGCTTGTGGACGCGCTCCTCGATATCGAGCGCACGGAAACGACGGGCTACGTCCTGCATTCCTCCTGGACAGTTGCCGGCACGGTGCCGGAACTTGCAATGACACCGCGGGAAGCATTTTACGGAGAGCACGAAACGGTGCCCATGGAAGAAGCGGCAGGACGCATCGCGGCGGACACGCTGATGATCTATCCGCCGGGCATTCCGCTCGTCCTCCCGGGAGAGCGTATGACGGACGAAGTGATCCAGCAGTACAAGTATTACGAACAAGCGGCGGGAGCCGTATTATCCGGAACAAAACAACCAGGCAGCGTGACTGTCGTCAAAGGGGGAACCGAACGATGAGTTTGGAATTATCGGCGCTTGGCCGCCACGTACTGATTGAATATTATGGATGCCCGAGTGAGATTATCGAAAACAACAAGGTGATTGAGCAGTTCATGAAGGAAGCGGCGGATTATTCCGGAGCCACGATCGTGGAGTCCGTGTTCCATCATTTCAATCCGTATGGTGTCTCGGGCGCGGTCATCATCGCGGAATCCCACCTGACGATTCACACGTGGCCGGAATACGGTTTTGCATCGGTCGATGTGTATACGTGCGGCGATTCCGTCAGTCCGTGGAAAGCTGCGGAATACTTGGAAGAGAAGTTACAGGCGACCAAGACCGAATCGTTCGAAGTGCCGCGCGGAATGGTCGAGAAGATCAAGCAGTTCGCTGCGCGTGACATCGAGCAGGTCACCGTGAAGCCGGCATTGGCAGGTGCCAACTCATGAGCTGGTATACCGAACAATGGAGCCTCGACTGCAAGTTCTCCGTCGGCTATGAGGAGCACCTGCATAGCGAGAAATCTCCGTTCCAGCAGATCGACTTCTACAAAGGAGACGAATTCGGCACGTTCTTCGCGCTGGACGGCCTGATGATGGTCAACGAAAAAGACGAATTCATCTACCATGATATGATTGTCCATCCGGCGTTCGCGACAAATCCGGCCATTAAAAATGTCCTTGTCATCGGCGGGGGCGACGGCGGGACGGCACGTGAAGTGCTCCGTTATCCGGGTGTCGAGCGTGTCGTTCTGGCAGAGATCGATGAGCGGGTGTTCCGCCTCTGCCAGCAGTACTTGCCGGTGACAGCAAGCGGCGTGGAAGAGGATCCGCGAATGGAGCTTGCTTTCGGCGACGGATTGGCCTATGTGCAAAACGCACCCGACGCTTCGTTCGATCTCATCCTCGTCGACTCGACGGATCCGGTCTCGGTCGGCGAAGGGCTGTTCACGACGGCTTTCTACAAGGAATGTTACCGTGTGCTGAACGATAAAGGAATTTTGATCAACCAGCATGAGTCCCCGTACTTCGAAGAGTATGCGGAAAACATGAAGAAAGCGCGCAGAAAGATCCGTGACATCTTCCCGATCGCGCGTGTGTATCAATATCACATGCCGACTTATCCGTCGGGCCACTGGCTGTTCGGGTTCGCTTCTAAGGCACTTGATCCCCTTAAGGACGCGGATGCGGACGCCTGGAATGCACTCGGACTGAAGACGAAATACTACAATACAGACTTGCATGCAGGAGCATTCGCATTGCCGACCTATGTGCGGGAGGCGCTCGATCATGACGAATAAAATGATCAGCACGAACGCATTCATCGGCTGTGAGACTCCTTACACGGAAGCAGAGGTCGTCCTGTTCGGCGCTCCGTTCGACGGGACGGTCAGTTTCCGTCCGGGCACGCGCTTTGCAGGACAGGCGATCCGGCCCGATTCGTACGGACTTGAAACGTATTCTCCTTATTTGGATAAAGACCTCCAAGACGCCCGCGTGTTCGACGGCGGTGATCTCGAGCTGCCGTTCGGCAATACGGAACGGGTGCTGGAGCAAATCGGCGACTGCAGCCGCGATGTGCTCGCGGACGGCAAGAAGTTCCTGATGATCGGCGGCGAGCATTTAGTGAGCCTGCCGGCGATCCGGGCGGCGTATGAGAAATACCCGGATCTGCATGTCATCCATATCGATGCACATACCGATCTGCGGGACGATTATATGGGGGATCCATTGTCCCATGCGTCCATCATCCGGCGCTGCCATGACTTCCTCGGCGACGGCCGGATTTATCAGTTCGGCATCCGCTCCGGCATGAAGAGTGAGTTCGAATGGGCGGAAACGCATACCCATCTTGAGAAATTCACGCTGAAGACACTCGGACCGGTCGTTGAGCAGCTGAAAGACAAGCCTGTCTACGTAACGATCGATTTGGATGTGCTCGATCCCGGCGTGTTTCCGGGAACCGGGACACCCGAACCGGGAGGCATTACGTATCGTGAGCTGCTGACAGCGATCGATGAGCTGCAGCAGCTTTCGAACATCGTCGCAGCTGACGTCGTCGAACTGTCGCCGCAGTATGATCCATCCGGCGCGTCGACCGCTGCCGCCTGCAAGACAATTCGCGAAATGCTGCTGACTCTATGTGAATAACGAGAAAACCCGCACTGCCGACGATGTGGCGTGCGGGTTTTCATTTACAAAAAGAGTCCCATGAGGAGGTAGATGACGATTCCGGTGCCGCCGACGACGAGACAGTAGGGGATCTGCGTACGTACGTGATCGATATGATCGACCGCCGCGCCCGTCGAAGCGAGAATTGTCGTGTCGGAGAGTGGAGAACAGTGGTCTCCGAAGACGCCGCCACCTGCGACCGCTGCCACTGTAGCGAGCACGAGTGTGGTGATGTCGCCGCCCGCAAATTCGATGGCGACCGGAACGGCGATCGGAATCATGATGCCGTACGTCCCCCAGGAAGAACCGGTCGAAAACGAGATCAGGCCGGCCAGGATGAACGTCAGCACGGGCAGCAGGCCAGGGCTCAGCCATGATTCCGAGATGCTGACCAAGTATTGCGCCGTGCCCATCTGTTCGCTCAGCGCGTTTATGGCATAGGCGAAGATGAGGATCATGACGGCGGGCATGATGCCTTTGATGCCGCTGATGGCGGTGTCCATAATGTCTGAAGTCGGAATGCCCTGGAACCGCATGGCGAATCCAAGGAGGATGATGGCGGCGAGGAACGCTTCCATCGTTTTCGTCGTGCCTATTGCGAAGAATGTCCCCATCGCGATGGTGATGATGACAATGACGGGCATGAAGAAATTCCAGAAGATGCTGAGGGTGCGGTCCTCGAAGTATGGACGGATGTCCGTGAGCTCCTTGGAAACAATCGGTTTCGAGCCGTCGCGGATGACTTTGCCTTCGTTCCGCGCCCGGTCTTCCGCGGTTTTCATCGGACCGAAGTCTTTCAGGATGCCGCTCGCAATCAGACCGACCATTAGGATGGAAAGAATGGCGTAGAAATTGAATGGAATGGATTTTGTGAATACCGCCATGGCGTCGACTTCATTCTGAATCGGCCCCATGCTCATGAGGAGCCCGGCGATGAACACCGCCCATCCGGTGAACGGAACAATGACGGCCATCGGTGCAGAAGTCGAGTCACATATGTAGGCGAGCTTTTCGCGTGAAATCTTGACGCGGTCGGTGATCTTGCGCATCGTCGTGCCGACAAAAACAGGGCTGAACGAATCGCTGAAGAAGACAAACATGCCGAGTCCCCACGTGCTCAGTTCCACTTTTTTCCGAGTCAGTTTCCGGCGTCCAGCGATGGCTGCGAAACTCTCGATGGCACCGGTCCGCTGGAAGAAGGCGATGAGGACACCGATGAACAGTTCCAGCAGAAAAATCCAGGCAAAGTCTTCATTGCCGAGGGAAGTCTTCAGTAAATCCGGGAATCCGAGAAGTCCGTCCCCGTTCAGCAGCACCCCGATGACGCAGGCAGCTGCCAGTGCCAGAATGGTGTTGCGTGTGATGAATGCCAATGTTACCGCGATGATCGGCGGCAGTAAAGAAACGAATCCCAATACGTTCAACATCCTTTCTCTCTGTCTGGTAAGCAAGCAAGCATGGAATCTATGAGTGTCTTCCCTAAATGGGAGAGTTGTAAACAAATGGTTTGGAATAGTTTGTGAATTCATTGCACGAAAAAACCGATGTCCGAGGACACCGGTTCTGATTATGAAAAGGTTATGCAAGTGTCTGTTCACCCGAGACGGCCAGTTCGCCCGGCTGGACGTCCCCTGGCTGGTTCTCTTTCTTGGCGCCGTGGGACAGCGTCAGCATGAACATGAACGAGATGCAGAACAGGATGGCGAGGTAGATCATCGCTGCGGTCATCGTGTAATGCTGCAGGATGTAGCCGACGAGGATCGGCGACAGGCCGCCGACTGCGCGGCCGAAGTTGAAGATCGTGTTCGTCGCGGTCGTGCGGATTTCCACCGGGTAGAAGCTGCTGATGAGCGCCCCGTACCCGGCGAACATGCCGTTCGAGAAGAAGCCGACAATGGCGCCGCCGATCAGGACACCCGCGCCGCCGGATGCGTAGCTGTAGAGGAACACTGCAGCCGCTGAAGCGATTAGGAACAGGCCGTACGCTTTCTTCGCACCAAGACGATCCATGATCTGGCCGAATGTCAGCATCCCGGCAATCATGCCGACTGCTGTGCTGATCGTCCATAGAGCGGAACTCGATACGGAAAGTCCTTGTGACTGCTGCAGCATGGACGGCAGCCAGATCATCAGGCCGTTATAACCGGCGATCTGGACTGTCGCCATGACGGCGAGTGCAAGAGTTGTGAATGCAATGCGCGGCGAGTTGACGAGCAGGCGCAGTTTGCCTGCGTCCTTCTTCGCATTGTCCGACTTTTTCGCCTGCTGGGCAGCGAGCCACTCAGGTGACTCTTTCAAGTTGCGGCGCACGAAGAAGGCGAAGATGACCGGGACGATGCCGACGAAGAAGAGCGCACGCCAGCCGAAAGCTGGGAGGATGAGTGCACTCAGCAGGGCTGCCAGGATGACGCCGTACTGGGCGCCGACACTGACGTACGACGAAGCGCGGCCCTGCTTGTGCTTCGGCCACGCTTCCGCGACGAGCGCCATGCCGATTCCGTATTCACCGCCGGCACCAAGTCCTGCGATGAAGCGGTAGAGATAGATCTGTTCGACGTTCGTCGCAAGACCGGTGAGGGCCGTGCCGAGCGCGAACAGCAGGATGCTGTACGTGAACACTTTCACACGGCCGAATTTATCGGCCAATATCCCGAAGGTGACGCCGCCGATCAGCATGCCGATGTTCGTAACAGACGAAATCAGTCCCCCTGTTGCAAAATCGATGCCGAAGTCTGCGATGATCATCGTCATGGCGAAGGAGATGAACATGATGTCCATGCCTTCGAGGGTGAGGCCGGCGACTGAAGCGACGACTGTTTTCTTTTGATAGTTCATGTGGGGTTCCGCCTTCCTGTTAGTGGATATCCAGAAGAATGGAACCGCAGCGGGTGCGATGGCCATCCTCTTTCTGCGTCTCACGGGACGCGGGTTAAAAGAGTGCGTGGTGCATGAAAAAAGCCCTGACTGCCAAAGAGGGCAGTCAGGGCGGCGCGCAGCAAAACAGAGGAGACATGGCTGGACCTGTCTCTCATACCGGTACCCTTTCCGGCCTCTCTGGACCGTGTTAAAGGAGCTATTTAATTGTTTTCATCCTATCAGACGGCCGGCCGCAGCACAACAGTTTTTTTGAAGATCGGTGAAAGTTGAATTTTTCTGTCGCTTTGTTCCGGTGCCAGTGTGGAGCAGGATAGAGTTGATACAGTTCCGAATCGTTTCCATTTGCCGATTAATTAAACTGACTGGCCGATTGTTGGCTCCATCTGGCCGATAACTCCTCGCATTTGTCCGATTCCACGCTCCATTTGGCCGATTCAGCCCGCATTCTGGCCGATACCACCAAAAAAGCCGGCTCCCCAGGAGGGAGCCGGCTCGTGCCAAGTCAGGCATCGGTAACAGGTTTCTTCAGGAATCCGAGCAGCACGGCTGAGACGATCGACCCGATCAGGACGGCGAGCAGATACAGAAGCCAGCTGCCGTCGACGAGTGGGAAGACGAACACGCCGCCGTGCGGAGCCTGGAGTCCGATGTTGAATGCCATCGACAGGCCGCCGGCGATCCCGGCACCCACCATGACCGCTGGGATGACGCGGAGCGGATCGGCTGCCGCGAAGGGAATGGCCCCTTCGGTGATGAAGGACAGGCCCATAATGTAATTGACTTTACCAGCTTCCCGCTGCTGGACGGAATACTTGCGCCGGAAGAACGTCGTCGAAAACGCAATGGCGAGCGGGGGCACCATACCGGCTGCCATGATGGCAGCCATCGGTTCGTACACGCCGCTTGCGATCAGCCCGGTGCCGAACAGGTAGGCCGCTTTGTTGATCGGGCCGCCCATGTCGATCGCCATCATCAGGCCGAGGACGATGCCGAGCGCGACAGCATTGCCCGTTCCGAGGCCTGTCAGCCATGAGGAAATCGCCGTATTCAGTGCGCTGAACGGAGTGTTGACGACGTAATGCATGATCAGGCCGGTCGCCGCAATCCCGAGCAGCGGATAGAGCAGGATCGTCTTGATGCCGTTCAGGGAGGCGGGCATCGGCGCGAGCCATTTCTTTAATCCAACAACTAGGTAGCCGCCGAGGAATCCGGCGATAATCCCGCCGAGGAAACCGGCGCCGCTTGTGGCGGCCATCAGCCCGCCGACCATACCGGGTGCGAAGCCGGGACGGTCCGCGATGCTCATGGCGATGAATCCGGCGAGGACGGGAATCATGAGCGCGAATGCGTTGCCGCCGCCGATCGTGTTCAAGGCCGCTGCGAACGAATTGTATGTCGGATCATCCGGTTTGAACGAGTTCGGTCCGAACAGGAAGCCGAGCGCGATGAGGATTCCGCCGCCGATGACGAATGGCAGCATGTTCGACACCCCGCTCATCAGGTGTTTGTAGATCGTGGCGCCGACGCCTTTCTTGCCGCCGCCTGCCTGGGATTCATCTGAAGATGCGGTCTTGTCAGTTTGGTAGACGGGTGCATCCTGCCTGACAGCTCGCTCGAGCAGTTCCTTCGGTTTGCGGATGCCGTCTGCCACGGGCACTTCGATGACGTGCTTGCCGGCGAACCGGCCCATCGACACGTTCGTGTCGGCTGCAACGATGACAGCTGTCGCGCGTTCGATCTCTTCGGGAGTAAGGATATTCTGCGCACCGCCCGAGCCGTTCGTCTCCACTTTGAACGGAATGCCGAGCTCGGCCGCTTTGTTTTTCAATGAATCCGCGGACATATACGTATGGGCAATTCCCGTCGGGCACGCCGTGACAGCGATGACGAATGGTTTTGAAGAATCTGTTTCCGGCGCGGCAGCCGATGCTGCAGCAGCCGGTTCTTCGTCCGGCTCGTCATGCGCATCGATCAGCGCCAGCACTTCCTCCTTCGTGGATGCTGCGAGCAGCTGCGCGCGCACTTCTTCATTCATGAGCAGGGTCGACAGGCGGGCAAGCGCTTTCAAGTGCATCTTGTTGGCGCCGTCTTCCGCCGCAATCATGAAGAATAGGTGAGCGGGCTTGCCGTCGAAAGATTCGTATTCAGCACCTGCCTCTGATCGGCCGAACGCAATCGCCGGCACTCGGACAGCGCTCGTTTTGGCATGGGGGATGGCAATGCCGTCCCCAATCCCGGTCGTCGTCTGTGCTTCGCGGGCAAAAATCGCTTCCTTGAATGCAGCCGGGTCAGCCAGTTTTCCGGCACGGTCGAGCACGCCGGTCAATTCCTCGATGACCGACGGTTTATCAGTCCCTTCCAGGTCGAGCAAGATTGTGTCTGCAGTCAGCAATTCTGTAATTCTCATTGTCCATTCCCTCCTTCAAGCTGTGTCACCGAAATGTGCGGCAAAAGCGAAAGAACTTGTTCTTCTGTACAGAGGCAGTCCGAGAATGCGGTCGCACTTCCTGAGGCGACGGCGAACCGGAACGCATCCTCTGCTGAGCGGCCCGCCGACACAGCGGCGAGGAACCCGGCCACCATAGAATCCCCGGCACCGACAGATCCGCGGACAGTGCCTTCGGGCGCATTGGCCATCAATGACAGCGACCTGCTCACGTAGACGGCTCCTGCGCCGGCGAGCGACACGATGACCTGCTCGGCCCCTTGCGCAAGCAACTTCTGCGCATGGCGCACAGCCTCTTCAGGCGTTGAGATTTGCGCGCCCACAATGGCGCCGAGTTCATGGTGATTCGGTTTGACAAGCAGCGGCCGGTACGGCAGCGTCTTCAGCAGGGAATCCCCTTCCGCGTCGACGGTGAACCGGCAGCCTGTTTCAACACAGATTGCCGCCAGCTGTTCGTACGTATCACCGGGCAGGGAAGTCGGCACGCTTCCCGACAGGACGAGCGTGTCGCCTGAACCGAGACGCCCGAGCTGCTCTTTCAGCTGTTCGAACTGGTCCGGCGAAAGCGATGGTCCGGCGGCATTCACCTCGGTCTCTTCACCGGCGCGGAGCTTGACGTTGACCCGCGTATTTCCGGCAGTGCGGATGAAGTCCGTCGTAACTCCGGCCTCGTGCAGCAGCCGTTCCAGCTCCAGCCCCGTGAAACCTCCTGTGAAGCCGAGCGCCCTGACGGCGGTCCCAAGATTGTGCAGCACTTGTGCGACGTTGATCCCTTTGCCGCCAGCCAAGTATTGATCTGACAGCGTCCTGTTCAATGCCCCCGGTTCAAATGAGTCCAGCGTGAGCAGATAATCGAGTGACGGATTGAGCGTGACAGTATAGATCATTGGTCGGTCACCTTCCATTTCATAGAGTGCGGATAATGTTCCAAAGACTCCCGTGCAGCGGCGGTCGTCAGGACGGTCACTTCGTCGAGTTCCGCGAATCTGGCAAAAGAGACTTCCTGGAATTTGGAAGGATCCACGAGCGCGAACGCATCGCGTGACAGACGGATCGCAAGCTCCTTCATCGACGCCTCCTCTTCATCGGGCGTCGTCAGCCCGTAATCAGGATGAAGGCCGTTCACTCCGAGGAAACACTTGTCGAACCGGTACTGGTTCATGCTCGCTAGCGCTCCTCTGCCGATCAGCGCCTTCGTCGACGGCTTCGCGCTGCCGCCTGTCAGGATTGTCTTGCAGCCGCGGTCGAGCAGGGCGTCAGTATGCGAAATGCCATTCGTCACGACGGTCACGGATGGCGGCAGATGACGGATCATTTCATAGATGGTCGACCCGGCATCTAAGTAAATCGTATCGTTTTCATCGACAAGAGACGCTGCAAGCTGAGCGATCTCCTGCTTTTCCTGAAGGTTTTTGGATGATTTCTCGGTCATAGGGGATTCAGACAGCTTTCCCTGCAGCTTCGACGCACCACCATGGATCCGCTTCAGTTTCCTCTGCTTCTCGAGCTCGATCAGATCCCTCCGGATTGTGGATTCGGAGGATCCGGTCTCCTCTCTCAAGTCCTGGATGCGGACGGTGCCGAGTTCAGCAACCATCCGCATAATGATGGCATGGCGTTCAGTTTCAAGCATCGAATCCCTCCTTAGCCGAATATCTATGAACCTCATTATAAACCTGGAATGTTCAGATATCAATCAATAATATTCAAAAACATTCAATAACATTCACAGATACTCGAAGTTTTCTCGCGGAGAAAAAATAGTTTGTGAATCGAAAGAATTATTGACCCGGAACGGACGCTTTGTTAAAATGAAGCGTCTTACCGACACCATTCGACAGAGGACAGCTGTCCGGAATTTCTTTCGTTTTTTTTCGGGGCTCCCCGTTAAAAAGGGAAGGATTTGGAGAAACTGTAGAGGAGTCGCGATTCGGTCAGCGTCATTGTAAATGACTTGCGGAAAAAAATTTTCGTATGCAAGGTTCAGTATCCGGAAAGAACGGGTATTGGACAGTAGATGGTCTGCTGACTTGGACGTGCTGTGGGATTTAAGAACATAGCGTCTGTGTGCCGGGCCGTATTTTGTGATTGATCCGTCACGGGATTTTAAATTGAGGAAGGGGAGAAACGAAATGAACTTTGCTGCTATCGGCGTGCCGGGGCTTATTATTATTTTGGTGATTGTACTTATTCTGTTCGGACCGAGAAAGTTACCCGAGGTTGGTTCTGCGGTGGGGAAAACACTTGCGGAATTCAAGAAGTCTGCGAAAGATATTATGGATGATGATGAAAAGGCTGAAGTGAAGAAAACGTCCGAAATTGAGAAATAAGGTGATACGATGGAACCGAATCCGAACGAAAATCGTAAAATCCTGAGTCCGCTCGATGAGAAGAACAGCCAGGAGGCCGAAGAGATTGTCGAAGAGGTGATGGACAGCGCGGAATCGGCGAAAGAAACGCCGCCTCCTATGCCGTACACCGATGAGAACGGCTATCCGACGAACATCCGCCCTTCCGACCCGGAACCGGACCCTGAAGAGGACGAGTCCAATCTCGTCGGCCACCTGACCGATCTGCGCAAACAGCTCATCAAGAGCATCGCTGTGTTCCTGCTGTTCTTCATCGCCGCGTTCAGTACGATCAATCTCTGGTTTCCGTACATTACGCGCGGTTACGAACTGATTGTCCTGAGTCCGATGGAAGTGATCTCTTTCTACACGACGATCTCCGCTGCACTGGCATTCGGTTTTTCCGTGCCGTTCCTCTGCCATTTCCTCTGGCAGTTCGTCAAGCCGGGGCTGACGGAAAAAGAGAGCCGGTTCCTGAGTCTCTACTCGCCGGCGATCCTGCTGCTGTTCGCTCTCGGGCTTGCATTCGGCTACTTTATCGTCAATCCGCTGAGTTACAACTTCCTAGTGAACCTCGGTAAGATGAATTTCAACGTCATGGTATCTGCGCAGGAATACGCACGATTCCTCCTGCTGACGACGATGCCGATCGGACTGCTGTTCGAACTCCCGGTCGTCGCACTCTTTTTGTCCGCGATCGGTCTCTTGACCTCCCAGACATTGAAAAAGGTGAGGAAGTGGTCCTACGTCGTACTGGCTGTCGTCTCGGCACTCATCACACCGCCGGACTTCTTCAGCCAGCTGATCATCCTCATTCCGATGATCGGTCTGTACGAAGCGAGTATCTTCCTCGTCACACGAACAGAGCGCAAGATGGAAACAGCCGATCTGTCATAAGCAAAAACGCCAAGCATCCCGCATGCTTGGCGTTTTTTCTATGGCGGCTGTTTTCAGGGTGCCTGTGCACCACACAACTTGAACACGATTCTGAATAGTGTCTGAATTGTGTGACGCACAGGTACCATTCCGCTGATACCATTCCGCTATTCCATGCCTCATGCATAATCGTTCCAATAGAGGGGAACTTTTTAGAGAGGATCGGCGTTCTTTACATATGCTTTAATGTTAAATTAAACAACCTGCATGTAAAATGAAACAGTGGAATGAAAGGGAAGGAATTAGACAATGAAAATGAAAGATGTGATCGGCAACACGCTGCTGTTTGTCGGTATGATGGCCTATATCCTGCTGTTCGGCGGGCTGTTCGGCCAAAACAACATATTGATCGGAGTCGCCGCCATTACTGCGATGCTCATGATGCTGGAACGGGATTTAACGATCCATCCGGTGGCGAACACAGTGAAACTTACCGGTTTGAACGTCGTTACCGGGCTGGCTGCTTTCGCGGCTCAATTTTCGATATGGACGGCTGTGCCGATCCACTTCGTGATGATGTTCATCATCAGCTATACTCTGATCTTCAATTTGAAAAATCCGCTTTACCTGCCGTTTTCCCTGCAGTATCTATTTCTGCTTGCTGTCCCGGTGTCGGCTGCTGAACTGCCGATACGGCTGCTGGCTCTTGCGGTCGGTGCTGTCTCCATCATGGCGCTGCAGCTCCTCGTGAACCGGAAACGGATCGCTAAAAAAGGAACACCCATCGTTAAGAAAGTGAGTGCATCCTTGCTGAAAAAGATCGACTGTAAGCTGGAGGGCGAGTCTGCGGATGAACTGGATGAGGAGATCCGGAAGTCGATCGGTTCGCTGCGGTCCATGATCTATGACCAGCGGGAAGAGGACTACTACTTGACGGAGGAAGGGCGGCTGCAGCTGAACGTGTCGGCAGCTCTGGAAAAAATCAATGCGCTTCTCGACTCGCTGGAACCCCGTCACGAAGCAGGCTCCGTAATCGACGATGTCCGCACGCTGCTTGGGCGGATTGCAGATGAGAAAACCGAAGAAATCGACGCGAAGGCACTTAGTGAAGCAGCGGACGAAACACTGTACAGTTATCAAGAAAAGCCGCCGCAATCAGCCACTCTGCTCCGTTTGCTGAGCAATGTCGACTATTTGACCGAAAGTCTCCTAGCCTTGAAGAACCTGGCACCGGAAAAACGGAAACTGACAAGAAAACTCGTGGAGATTCCGCTGAAGTTCCGGAAGCTGTCGCTCGGATCGACCCCGGCCCATACAGCTTCCATTAAAGTGTCCTATGCCGTCCGTATGGCGACGGGCATTGCATTCGCCGGTTTTCTGATGGCGTATTTCAATTTGGCGGAAGGCCGGTGGATCCTCTTCACTGTGCTGTCGGTCGTCATTCCGTTCTATGAGCAGTCCCATAAGAAGATGAGGGACCGGATTTTCGCCACGATCACAGGCGGCCTGCTCGTCTGGATCCTCTTCACCGTATTCCAGACAAATGCCATCCGGACAGGACTTCTGCTGCTTTCCGGGTATTTGATGAGCTACGTGAAAGTGTACCGCTACAGCACGATCCTCGTCACGTTTTCCGCTATCGGCTCAGTCGCCCTCGTCACCGGGGAAACGCAATTCCTGACCGTGGAACGTGCAGTCATGGTGCTGATCGGCGTCTTCATCGGCCTGCTCGTGAATCGTTTCGTCCTGCCGTATAAACTGGAGGATGCCGAACGGGATCTCGAGGAAATGTCGAATGACACACTTGCATCCATGCTGTCTGAAACGAAGGAATCCCTTCTCAGCAGCAAGGCAGGCGGCAGTGACAATGTGAAGAATCTATTGATCATCAGCACTATGATCGAAGAACGGGCACGCGTCAACTTACAGGCGGCCGGCAAAGAAGCGCCGGATGAACAGTTTTTGGCCCGCCGCCTCGCTGCCAGCACCATGTATGAACTGATTGAGTGGAGTGAGCTGCACGGCGCTGAAAAAGAGCTCGCATCCCAGGCGGCTGAAGTGCTTGGCCGGCTGGAACACGGGCTTGAAAATGGGAAGGATCTCCGGCAGCTGGAGACGGATCTGTATACAGCACTGCGTAACGAGCCTGATCTGGAACTAAAGATTACACTGAGCATCCTCCTCGAACTCATTGAAAACTTCAGCCAGATCAAGTAAAGCATCCCACGGTACCTGTGCGTCACACAACTTAAAAACAATTCTGAATCGTGTCTGAATTGTGTGACGCACAGGCACCTGTTTTTCACTTGCTGTCTTTCCGTTCCTTTTCTTCATCTGGCAGATGCTTTACGATCGGTTCGTTGAATAAATCGCCGTCAGGCATGGCGCTTTCCTTCACTTTCTGAATGCGATCCATCTCTTCTTCGTATTCCTCATCGGTCTCCGTTGTGGAAGGGATGAAATTCTCCGTATTGTGATCGACCCGCTTCCCATACCGCAACAATTCGTAGATGAGCATGCCATTGTTCGGCCGCCCGTTCGTCATAGTCATCGGAATCGCATCGAACAGCACATAGTAGAACGCGTAAAAGATGAAACGGCTCCAGAATCGTTCCTGGCTTTCAAGAAACCCGTTGGCCAACAGAGCGTTGAGACCGAGGGCCACAATGATATTCGCAAGGATGGGAGCCGAATAGATCAGCAGATACCGCCCGTTGCTCGGCCGGCGGATCCCGTCGAACGAGAACCAGCTGTACAAATGGTAATACTTCCGGATGTCGAAGATGCCGAACTTGAAAAGACGGGGACCGGAACCGATCGTCAGCCGCGGATTGCGCACACCGAACAGGAGGGTCACCGGCAAGTAGCCGAATTCCCGGATGAAGATAACGACAGGCAGTATGATGAACGCTGAAATGACCAGCGATCCGAGATCAGCCCAACCAAACAAAACGGTCACTTCCTTCGTCAGTCTATCTATCACGTACCCGGTGTGCGCAGAAGTAAATCTTGGCAAATTGGACCAACTCACCTGCCAGCGGACGGCCCGATGATATGAGGACAGGTTTAATTCATCTCCAGACGGGAAACATATGAATATGCACAACAGATAGTGATTCGATAAAGGAGGAACTTGGAAATGGCTAAAATCGCAGTAGAGAAACCATTCGACGACATTAAGAAAGCACTTGAGGAAAAAGGACATCAGGTAACGATGTGCGAATCCGATGAAAAACTGAGCGGTTATGATTTCGGTGTCGTGCGCGCACTCAGCGACGTCAACATCGACCAGTACGACTTCCCCGTTGTAAGCGTGGAAGGCAACTCAGTGGAAGACATCGTTGCGGACGTTGAAAAACGTCTCGCCCGCTGAAGAACGAATGATAATCCGCACGGGCCTCTTGAAGGGGTCCGTGTTTTTGTGCTGCCGGAAAAAGAGGGCTCGACGAAAACTCCTGGAGTGCAGAAAGGCTGTAAATTCACTATACTGAAGAAGAAAGCACATAAGGAAACGAGGGATTGACATGTCGGAATTGAAGACGACACTGCTGGCGGACATGAAAACAGCGATGAAAGAAAAAGATACGGTGAAAAAAGGGGTCATCAACCTGCTGCGTGCGGGAATCCAAAACCAGGAATTGGAACTCAAGCGGGAATTGAACGAAGAAGAGGAATTGAAAGTTGTCCAGCGGGAGCTGAAACAGACGAAGCAATCGCTGGAAGAAGGGGAGAAGGCGGGCCGCGAAGACATCGTGTCCGCTGAAAAAGAGAAGATCACCATCATTGAAAACTATTTGCCGAAACAGCTCTCCCACGACGAAGTCCTGCAGCTGATCGAAACGCTCGGCATCACGAAGGACACGCCGATGGGGCAGGCGGTCGGTCAGGTCATGAAAGAAACCGCAGGACGGGCGGAAGGGAAAGTCGTATCCCAGGCCGTGAAAGACTATCTGAACAGCTGATCACACGAAAACCGCAGTCGGGCCGATAGGCAGCCCGCTGCGGTTTTCTACTTGCCGACGACCCATGTCTTCAACAGGGCGAGCCGTTCCCGGATCCCTGTCTTCATCTTCACGGATTGCGGCGTCTTCGCCGAAACCGCGTCCCAGTCCCATCCGACCTTTTTCGCGAGCATGCCGGCGCGGGCGACGTGGTAATCGCTCGTGATGAGCGTGACAGCTGCCGTACCGGGCGGCAGCAGCCGCTTGGAATTGACGAGATTCTCATACGTGGAAGTGGATTGGTCCTCTACGATCAGCCGCTCCTGCGGCAGCCCACGCGCAGTCAGGTATTCCGCCATCGCGACGCCTTCGCTTATGTCCTCATCCTCTCCCTGCCCGCCGGACAGCACGAGCGTGACGTCCGGATACTTCTCGGCATAGTCATACGCTGCTTCCAGCCGGTAACGGAGCGATTTCGAGGGCTGTGTCCCGTTCACTTTAGCGCCTAGGACGATAGCATACGGGGAACCGCCCGCCGCCACATTACGCTGCGCGCTTTTCATGGCGTGCCCGGTACCGAACCACCACGCGGAGACCGCGAGCGCACCGAAACAGATGATGATGATCATACCTCTTCCTTTCATCATGAAAATCGCCTCAATCCTTTTTTCTATGCCGCCCGTGTTGGATATAGAACAAGACGCCCACAGTGCCGCACAAGTTGCCGCAAAAATGGTTCTTTACCTGTTATGGCGATTTCGTGTAAGATTACACTAGAAGGAAGAGGTGGCCGGAATGAACCAGGAACAGATTATCGAACAGATTTCCCGGCGGGCACTGCTCATCCGGACGGAAGCCGGGTACTCTCAGGAGACGATGGCATCTGTGCTCGGCATGTCGAAAAAGACTCTGGTGCAGATCGAGAAAGAGCGGACAAATGCGAGCTGGACAGTGATCGTCGCAATCGTCGCCCTGTTTTCGGACAGTGAGATCATCCAGTCGCTGCTCGGGGATGCGCCGCTTGAAGTGATCCGGACAGTTGCGCATGATGGGCTCGACCGCCCGAAAGGCAAGACGCTCGGCGGGAAAGTCTGGTGGCGGGAAGTCGACCGGGCTGGCGTGTTCCGGATCCAGCAAAACCTGATCAGTCAGCATTACCGGATCCTGGATACGGATGATTACGTCTGGTTCAGCTCATTCGACGAAACTGCGGTGCTCGACCGTTTCCGGGAACTGACGGAGACGAAAGCAGCCGAATAAAAAAACTGCCTTCCTTATACAGGAGAGCAGTTTTCTATGTAGTCATTGCTCCGTCAGACGGTAGCGAACGTGACGTCGTCGACGATGCGGTCCAATTTCTTGCCGGCATCTGCCGCGAATTCCTCTTTGCGGTCGATCGGCGCATCCGGATCCTCCGGTGCCTGGAACTGTTCGAGTCCCGTCACGGTCATCGTAGCACTCTCTTCTTCATCGAGCCCGATATTCATGACATGCTTGATGAGGAAGGGGGTGCCGAATTGAATGACCGCGTTGTTTCCATCAAGTTCCCCTTGCAGTACTTTGAAAGGGACCCGCAGATAGATGGTCGTTTCATTCCGTTTGTACAGGATGCTGTCGAACGTCCCGTGGTCATACTCCCACCCGCCGCCTAAATCCATTCCTTCGGCGTTGAATAACTTCAGTGCATCTCCGTAAATACTCATCTTTCCTTCGATACTGCTTTTCAGTGCAATCAAGGAAATCCCTCCTAGTCTCGTTTCCAGTCAAGTAGTCTTAACGTACCCTGACTGCGCGCGGCTGAAACCTTGCACAGCGGATGGCTGGGGTTTTGAGGGGACGCAGCGTTCCATTTAGGCAGGAACTGTTCCGAATCAACCCGGGGGTGATCATAAAAAGCGGGAATCGCTCATAAATTGCGGAAACCGCTCATAAATCTGTCAAAACGCTCATAAATCCAGGAAACCGCTCATAAATCACAGGAACCGCTCATAAACTCCCAGAACCGCTCATAAATCTCAAAAAGCGCTCATAAACCCGCCCAACGTCACCACAATCCCCCATCAGCACCTCACCCATCCTCACGCTCAGCCGTCCGCCGCCTGAACGACTCCGCGTAAACCGGAGCCCGGTAGTGCAGCACCGGGTCGTCGGAGCAGGAGAAGCCCGGCACTTCCACGGTCGGGTCGAACTTGACGTCTTCCGCGTTGTCCGTGCGACGCTCCTGCAAGGTCAGGACGCCGACATCGATCACCGGCCGCTCGTCCGGCCATGCAGCCGAAGGGTCGTCGGTCGGATCATCGAGCGCCGCGAGTGTCATGAGCAGCCTGAACTGCACGGGGCCGTCCGCCATCCGCTCGAGCAGGTCGAGCTCCATGTCGCCGGTCGCAAACGGCAGCGTCCACTCCGTCCGCGCGGGGATCCATGTGAAGCGCGCAGGCTGGCGGGTTCCCTGTTCGGTCGAGAGGATGTAGGCGTGCAGTGCCCAGAATTGCGTCATGGCGAAACTGGACGGGGTCTTCAGTTGTTTCAGCAAAGCCGGCACGGTGTGCAGTTCAGTGTCGTCCTTGAGGATTCCGAGCCGTTCCTTGAATGGGATATCCCGTCTGCCGAGCACTTGGATCAGCCGCATGAAGGCTTCCGGTGTCTTGGTCGGGAAGATCGGTGCGTTCGCCATGACGAGCGACACCGGCTCGCCGGACGGATTGCTGAACTGGACGGCCATCCCTTTGATCGGAACGAGACGCTCGGACTGGTCGGGCATGGGCGCACTGTGCGAAAACCGCACGATCACTTCGGCCGTCCCGCCCCGCAGGAAGGCTGCCTCGGTGAACGGTTCGGCATTCCCGTTCGGTGTGAACTGGGCATGCAAGCCGATCCCTTTTGCGTGGGCACGGCGGAAACCGGGGTGCCGGCCAGCGATGTCCTCGATGATCGTGACAGCTTCTTCCGGCGACGGTGATTTTGAAACAGGGTTGGATTCCATAACGGGACAGCTCCTTTTCGTCTTTGCTGACCTATACCCGTGACGGCTGTTTTCAATCCGTCTTGCCGTCCTCTTTCAACTCGGTGTAGACGACGAGCCGCTCTTCGTGGGTTTTCGCCTTCCGGTTGAAATCGCCGGTGCACGTGATCAGATTCAGCCGGCTGCCGTAGGAGAAGCCGAAGATCTCATCGATCGGTGAGTCGTTTCGCGGGAAGACTTCCGAACGCGTGACGGTGAAGGTGAGCTGCTGTCCTTCCTTGCCGGTCACGATAACGTCGTCACCCGGTTTCAGCTGATCGAGCTTGTAGAAGATCGCCGGGCCGGTCAGTGAGTCAATATGGCCTGCCATGACGGCGCTTCCCTGGCTGCCGGGCATGGTGCCGGGTTCAAACCAGCCGACATGGTTCACGTCTTCCGGGACGCCCATCTGGCCGTTCACCAGGGTGCCGACCGCTTCGATGTCCGTCCGGACGCCGATCGCCGGGATTTCGATCGAAGCGGGGATGACGCCGCGTTCTTCTTTCTGCAGTGTCTTTTCTGGCGCCGCTGCCGGGACGGTCGGTGAACTGGCAGGCTCCGCCGCCGGGATTTCCGCGGAAGTGCCGTCCGTGACGGCTGTTTCCTGTGTACTGCAACCTGCCGTCAGGGCCATCGATCCCGCGAGGATAGCTGTAAACATCATCTGGCGGCGCATAAAGACCACTCCCTTCTTAAAAAAGGAAGAGAGGGGATTCCCTCTCTCCTTGTGTCAGTCGTTCCGTGCTTCGGTTGTTTTGCGGATCACGACCGCCCCGGCTGCTATGGCCAGCAGGAGACTGACGATCACCCAGATCGGTGTCTGGTGCTCCGCCGGCTGGCTCATACCGCCAAGTCCCGTCTTCGGCATGTCGGCCGGCATGTTGCCGGCGAACTTGTCCGGGAACTGATCGACGATGGCCCCTGTCATCATCGTCCCGACACCGAACATGTGGGAATACGCTTCGTGGATATCGTCGTAAGCGCCTTCATAATCCCCGTCATGGTACTTGTTGAACGCAGCGAGCAGCTGATCGACGTGCACTTTGAGACCCTCTTCCAGGTCGGCCGCTTTCAACCGTCCTTCCGTTGCCGATTCCAGCATGGCGGCCTGCTTCATGCGGTAGTCGTCCAGTTTCGCGACCGCTTTCTGGCGACCGTCTTCGTCGCCTGCGGCAGTCGCCTTGACGTAATCGACAAAGTAGCCGATGTGGCTGCTCCAGATTTCATTGAACTGCTCAGCACCTTCTTTGCCGTAGACCGACTCGATCGATTTCGTCAGGTCTTCCGTGTTGCTGTTCAGCTCTGCGGCGGACGCATCGAAGTCTTCCGCGCCGTCGATGCCTTTCTGCATGGCGAGAACTGCCAGAGCGGCGTGCGTGGAGAATTGGTTGTTCAGCTGCTCGCGCAGGTCCGCTGTCGGTGTGTCGACGGACTGGTTATCGAACTTGTCCGGGAACTGATCGGTGATCGCCCATGCAATCCCTTTGCCCGGTTCGAACATGTGCATCATCGAATGGGTGATTGCGTCGTAGGTTTTATCGAAATCGCCTGCATTGTAATTGTCGAAAGCCGAAATCAGCTGATCGACGTGCATTTTGAGCCCTTCTTCCAGATCTGATGCCTTCAACCGGTTTTCAGTCGCTTTTGAAAGGAACGCTGCATTCTTCATGCGGTAGTTGTCCAGGTTCTTGACCGCTTCCTGCCGTCCGTTTTCGTCTTTCGCGGCAGTCGCTTTCACGTAATCGACGAAATACCCGATATGGCTGCCCCAGATTTCCTTGAACTGCATCCCGGCATCCTCACCATAGACGGAAGCGATTGCGGCGGACAGCTCATCGGTGTTGTCGTTCAGCTGCCCTGCGGCTGCGTCGAAGTCCTTCGCGCCGTCAATCCCTTTCTGCATCGTCACGATCGCCAGGTAGGCGTGCTCCGACAAAATCGAGTCGAGTGTCGCCCGCAGGTCGGTCGCTTTGTTGGAAACGCTCATCGGCGCCACCCCATGGGCGTGGTCTGCTGCACTTGCGACAGCTCCCATGGGAAGCAGGAGGGAAACACTTAACGGAATGGCTGCTAATTTTTTGTAGTTCATCGAAATCTCTCCTTTGCGGTTTGGTATAAAGCTAACGGGAGCGATTTGCGGATGGATCACTTTTTTTGCAGAAAAATTTAGAGAAATGAAAAAACCGCCTGTGTCGGCGGCTTTGGCGCTGTGTATTCAGAGGCTTCCTGCAAGAATGATGGGTCCTTCCGGCGCAGGGAGTCCTTCTTCTTTTTCAATCGTGATGGCAATCGTGTCGAATGCCCCGAATTTGCTGCCGAGAGGATGCGACACTGTACCAGTGCCTTCGCCGGAGGACCGGAACGCCCCGGCCGGCTTCGGCGCACCGGCGTCCAGCACCCAGACTTGGAACAGCTCCCCGTCTGAAAGCTCAGGCAGGTTTTCGGCATCGACGACAAGGTCCCGCGAGCTGCCGTCGGACAGGATCAGGGCGATGGCGTTCGATGGATCGCCTTCCTGTTGAGGGGCGAGCTCCGCTTTGTCCGCAAGTTCCCAGTTCCGCTGTTCGACGGCGGGCTCGGCCGAACGGTCGGCTGTTGCCAAGAAGATATTCGTTACCAACGACGCGAGCAGGGCGGCGGCGAGGAGTGGGATGGCCGGTCTGCGCCGTTTTTCAGGGAGCGGAGTGACGTTCCCTGCTTGGTGCGGCGGTTCCTCGTCATGTACATCGGGTTGTGCATCGATCACTGCGAAAACATTCGCTTTCAGTCCGGCAGGGACGTCGGCCTCTTCGGAAAGATAGGGCAGACCTTCTGTCAGCGTGCGCAGTTCTTCAAGTTCCGAGCTGCAGGCAGGACATTCCGCTAGATGCTGCTCGAAGGCAGCGGTCTCCTCAGGCGTCAAGGCCCGGTTGAAGTAATCGATCAGCCGCATGCAGTTTTCATTCATATGACGTCCCTCCTTCCTTGGTGATGGTGCCTCTCAACTTCTGCAAGGCCAGACGGATGCGGCCTTTCACAGTGCCGAGGGGCAGTTCGCAATGGTCGGCGATCTTCTGCTGGCTCAATCCTCTGAAGTAGAACAGTTCGATGATTTCCCGCTGCTCCGGATTCAGTTCCAGGACAGCAGAGCGGATTTCAGCCTGCTGTTCGTGCCACGCAGCCGTCTGCTCCACACTGCCGGGCTGCTCGAGCAGCGCATCCTTCTCGACCATCGGTTCATGGTCATGGCGCTGGAGACGGCGCAGCTCATCGATCGCTTTGTTGCGTGTCACCGTCAGCAGCCAGGACGAGAAGGCCCCTTTGCCCGGCTCATAGACGGCTGAGCCGTTCCAGATCTTCACAAAGACATCCTGAACCACCTCTTCCGCGATTTCGCGGTCGGAAGCGATCCGGTACGCGAATGAGAAGACGAGCTTTTCGTACCGATCGTAAAGCAGTTCAAAAGCCCGGCGGTCCTTTGAAGAGGCGAGTCCATATAATGTTCCGTCGTCTGTATGATTCATCCGAAGCCTCTTTTCCATACTTTTCATCCAGAATACCACAAACGGGCGGACAGGCGAGCCCGCCGCTTTTCTAATAAGCTAACGGAATGAAATCCCAAACCGATCACTTTCCGATGAACGCAGGTTTCCAATCACGCAGGGAAGGGTATATAACTAACTAAAAAGTGTTGAGCAGGGGGAGCAGCAATCATGGAATTGAAACGCAGACGGCCATTACAAGGTTTCACTACATTCATCAAAACTGCCGGCGCTTATATGGCTGCCGGGCTTTTGCCGCGTGTGGGGAAGAAACCGATCATCCTAATCGGCGGCAGTCTCGGAGAGAAGTACGAAGACAACGCAGCTGCCTTCCATGAGTACTTGACCGCGAACTTCCGCGATCGGTACGAAATTTACTGGATGTACGACCCGGACACTGACTACGTCCAGGAGAAAGGCATCGAGAACGCTGTGCCGCTCGGCAGTTTCCGTAACTACCTGCTCTTCTTTCGTGCTGCCTACACTGTGCACGGCCACTCGCTCATGTATGATATCGTCCCGGGGATCGACAAATACATATTCTGGAACAAAAAGACGACCATGGTGCACATCAGCCACGGCATCGAATGCTTCAAGAAGATCCTCATCATGCCGGAAGATGTGCCGCTGCTGGAGCGGTGCGATATCTTCAACTGTGCCTCGCGTTACGAACGGCATATCAAGCGCGACGAATGGGGGATGCCTGAGCACAAACTGCCTGTCACCGGCATGGCGCGATTCGACCGGCTGCCTTACAATACACCGGCGAAACGCGTCCGCAACATCCTGCTCATGATGACGTGGCGGGAGACGCTGATGGATCTGTCCGAAAAGGAGTTCATGGCGAGCGATTACTTCCGCGCGACGGAGGGCCTGCTGAAGAACGAACAGTTCCAGCGCCTGCTGTCCAATCATAATGCACACTTAAAGGTTGTCCTCCATCCGTTCATGAAACGGTTCGAACACTATTTCAAGCAGCTAGGCATCGACAGCGATCGGATGGAGTTCCGGACGTTCGATGACATGTCGATCCGTGAGGAAATCAGCCAGTCCGATATGCTCATCACCGATTATTCGAGCATCTTCTGGGATTTCGTCTACATGAACCGCCCCGTCATCTTCTTCACGTTCGATCAGGAGGATTTCCTGAAGATGCGCGGCTCGTACCTCGACCTCGATAACGACCTGCTCGGGTACAAAGCGGACACCTCTGCAGGAGTTGCAGACGCCCTTTCAACGATCCTCGATGACCACAAGCCCGGAAATCCTCGGTTCAGTGAGCTGTCCGAGTACGTCGACTTCACGGACGGCAAGAACTGTGAACGCCTTGCGTATTACATGTTCACGCACGGAAGACGGTGAAAGCTCCTACAGAGGATGAACCACCATTGTCGGAAAACGATTTGTTTGGTATAGTAGAGGAAATAGTGATCGATGAAGTGGTCAAGTAGACCGGAATCGTGATACAGAAAGCAGGGTGCGTGCTGAAAGCCCTGCCACCTCTTCCGGCTTGAAACCTACCGCTGAGATGCCGTGCAAACACGGCCGGTTCGTCCCGTTACGAAACGACAGAGGGACGGGTCTGCGAGAATATCGCGGATCCGGCCGAACGAAGGTGGTACCGCGTCCTGCACACAATGACGTCCTTGAACCGAGGACAGCATTGTGTGTTTTTTTATGCGTCACTTCATCCGACACCCGACAATTAGGAGGAATCGCCATGACAACAGAACAGCAGAACGATTTTTCGAAGTGGTACATCGACACGATCCAGAAGGCGGACCTGATGGACTACACACCCGTGCGCGGCTGTATCGCCTTCAAACCGGACGGCTTCGAAATCTGGGAGCACATCCAGGAGGAGATGAACCGCCGCTTCAAGGAGACGGGCCACCGTAATGCCTATTTCCCGATGCTCATCCCGGAATCGTTCTTCCAAAAGGAAAAGGACCATATCGAAGGATTCTCGCCGGAACTGCCGTGGGTGACGGAAGCGGCGGGGGAGAAGCTCGAAGAACGGCTGGCGCTGCGCCCGACATCCGAAACGATGATAGGTCACCTCTATTCCGACTGGATCAAGAGCTACCGCGACCTGCCTGTTCTGATCAACCAGTGGGCCAATGTCTTCCGTTGGGAGAAAAAGACGCTGCCGTTCATCCGTACGTCAGAATTCCTCTGGCAGGAAGGCCACACAGCGCACGTCGATGAAAAAGAAGCGCGCGAGGAAACGATGCAGATGCTGAACATCTACAAGGAAGTCGTCGAGGAACTGCTCGCAATTCCGGTCTATGACGGCCAGAAAACACCGTCCGAACGGTTTGCCGGAGCGGTCGACACGTATTCGATCGAAGCGATGATGAAAGACGGCAAAGCAGTGCAGGCGGGGACATCTCACTACCTCGGCACGAAATTTGCGGAAGCGTTCGACATCAAGTACCTGACGAAAGAGAACCGCCACGAATTCGTCCATACGACATCTTGGGGCACGTCGACGCGCCTGATCGGCTCGGTCATCATGGTCCACGGTGACGAACAGGGGCTCGTCCTGCCGCCGCGTGTAGCGCCGACGCAAGTCGTCCTCATCCCGGTCGGTCCGTGGAAGAAGAACCCGGCAATCATGGAAAAACTCGACGCACTGTTCGCCGAGCTGAAAGCGAAAGGCATCCGTGTACGTCTCGACGATTCCGACCAGTCTCCGGGCTTCAAGTTCAACG
This sequence comes from Sporosarcina sp. NCCP-2716, assembly GCF_023707985.1. Taxonomy (GTDB): domain Bacteria; phylum Bacillota; class Bacilli; order Bacillales_A; family Planococcaceae; genus Sporosarcina. The sequence goes on along the minus strand of NZ_BRCF01000009.1, from coordinate 17,593 downwards.
AGTGGGAACTGAAAGGCGTGCCGCTCCGTGTCGAACTCGGACCGCGCGACTTGGAAAACGAGCAGGCGATGGTGAAGCTGCGTGACGAAGACGGCAAGAATGCACAGCCGCTGGAAGGTCTTGCAGAGCAGATCGAGCAGGAACTCAAAACAATGCAGACGCGTCTGCTGGAAAAGGCGAGAGTCTTCCGGGATGAAAACTCCCATACAGGCATCGATACACTCGATGAGCTGAAGCAGCACATCGAAACGTCGGCCGAAGCCAACGAAATTCCAGGCTGGGTCCTGGCCGGCTGGTGCGGCGATGATGCGTGTGAAGAACACGTGAAGGAAGAAACGAAGTTCACGACGCGCAACATCCCGTTCAATCCGCCGATGGAAAAACAGACGTGCATCAACTGCGGCAAGGAAGCGAAGCACACCGTCTGGTTTGCACGCGCCTACTGAGCCATTCCGACCGCCACATCCGACTTTCGGGTGATGGCGGTTTTTCATGTGCTGAATCGGAAGTCCTGAGTAAAAAACATTAAAAATTCATTAAAACAGTCATGAAAGTCCCGGACTGGCCGATAGTCATCATAGGAGGGATACTGTCATGAAAACGAAGATGAACATCCGGACAAAGCTGATCGTGATTTCTGCAATCCTATTAGTGATTCCAAGCCTTGTCATCGGATTGAGCGGTTATATGCTGGCGAAAGACAGCTTGAACGACATCGGATCGACCGGCCTGAAGAATGACGTCATGCTGGCGGTCGATCTGCTGGAAACCTTGCAGGACCAAGTGGACAAAGGCAACATGACGCTCGATGAAGCCCAGGACGCGGCGAAGGAACAGCTGATCGGCCCGCTCCAGCAAGATGGGACGCGGAAGATCGAGTCGGAAGTCGACATGGGGGAACACGGCTATTTCTTCGTCCTAGAGGATAACGGTTACGCAATCGCCCACCCCGTGAAGGAAGGGGAGGACTTGAGCGGTTCCAAAACGGACAGCGGCATGATGACAACGCTCGAAACCATTAAAACCGCGCAAAGCGGCGGCGGTTTCCTGACGTTCGACTTCGCCGTGCCGGGTACGGACAAGACGGCCCCGAAGATCGTCTATGCAAAAGCATTCCCTGCGTGGGGCTGGAATGTCGTGGCGGGGTCCTACCTCATGGACTTCAACAGTGCGTCCAACTCACTGCTCACCGTACTGGGCATCGTCCTGGCCGCAGCCCTGCTGCTAGGCGGCCTGCTGATCTTCTGGTTCTCGGGCCACCTGTCGAAACCGCTCAGCCGCATAACGGATCACGTGGCGGCCATCGCGGACGGAGATCTTACGGGGAGACTCGGCGAAGTCCGGAACCGGGATGAAATCGGGGAACTTGCCGATTCCGCCCACCGCATGTCGGACAGCCTGAAAGAGATGATCGAACAAGTCTCGAATGCGTCGATGCAAGTGGCGGCGACGTCAGAAGAGCTGTCGGCTTCAAGTGAAGAGACGAGCCGCTCTGTGGAGCATGTGTCGGAATCGATCCAGGAACTGGCCGGCGGCATCGACGGGCAGCTGGAACAGGCCGAAACGGCAAACGAGGCGGCGGCACACCTATCCGCCGATATGCAGCACATGGAAAGTGAAATGGGGAAAGCCGGCAAGACGGTCGGAGCAACAGTGGACCTGGCTTCGGAAGGGACGCAATCCGTCACACGGGCGGTCAACCATATGCAGACCATCCGGACAGAAACGGACTCGGCGTTCGGCTATGTCAATGAGCTCGGCAGCAAGTCCGCCGAAATCGGCAAGATTGCAGGCATGATCACAAATGTCGCGGAGCAGACCAATCTGCTGGCACTCAACGCGGCCATCGAGGCGGCGCGCGCCGGCGAGAACGGCAGAGGATTCGCTGTCGTGGCGGATGAAGTCCGCAAACTTGCTGAACAGTCGTCCAATGCGGCGTCACAAGTCGGCGTGCTCATCAGTGCGATCCAGCAGGACATCGGCTATTCCGTTTCGGCGATCGGCCGAGGGAATGAAGCTGTCAAACTCGGATCCGATCTCGTGGAAGAAACGGGCGTCCTGTTCACCCGCATTACGGAATCGATTGAAAGCATTTCGCGCCAGATCGACGAAGTCGCTGCCGGCACAGCGGGCAACCGCAAAGAAGCCGAGCACATGGCCGCTGTCGTCGGGCAGACTGCGGAGACCGCGATGCGTTCAGCTAATCACGCAGAAACGATTGCTGCTTCGGCAGAGGAGCAGACTGCGTCCATGGAAGAGATCGCAGCTGCGTCCGAAACGCTTGCCCGCATGGCGGAAGACCTGCAGGAATCTGTCCGGAAGTTCACGCTGTAACATAACAAAGCTGTACGGTCCGTCGATGATGACGGGCCGTACAGCTTTTTCATTATCCGATATTCGATTGGCGCGCTCCGTAGAAATGGTTCCATGCATCCCGGATTCCGCCGGCGCAGTGACGATCCGCACGGAACAGATTCGGCCGATCGGGGATCGCTTTCAGTTCATCGTGCGCATTCCCGACAATCACTGCCGGCCAGTCCCGATCCAGCATATCGATATCATTGCCGGAATCGCCAGCGACAAGCAGGCTGACGTCAGGCGAAGCGTAATTCGTGACCACATAGTCAAGCGCGTTCCCTTTGCCGGCGCCTGCAGGCAGGACATCGATGTCCCGGCCGGAGCTGTAGATGAATTCGTGGCGGATGCCGAGATGCTGAAGGGCCGCCCGGAACTGCCTGACAGCAGCCTCATCATCTTCCGCCGTAAACGATACGCGGCGGTCGTCGGGCAGCTCCTGGAGCTTCAGTGCAGGAAACGAAGCGGCGCATGTTTTGATGCGGTCCGGCTGCCAGTCCGCTTCCATCCGGTTGCGCCAGCGGGTATCTTCCTGCCAGTCCGGCATCCGCCAGACGGCTGTTCCGACATCCGAAATGACGAAGTCGGGGACCGGCAGATGTTCCGCCTTCATCAATTCCTGCACAGAAACGGCATGTCTGCCTGTCACGTAGACGAGCGCAGTGTGGCCGGCCTCCGGCTCAAGCAGGACAAGCAGTTCCTCGAGTTCTGCCTTCTCCCCGACCAATGTATGATCGAGATCAGTTGCTAACAAATGTGTCTTGTGCAGCATAGGCGACTCCTTCGTACAGTTTATCGACCTTTTTGGCGATACGCGACCAGTTGAAATTCTGCTTCGCGAATTGTGCAGCTGTACGGCCGAGCTGCCGTGCCACATCCGGCCGTTTTGCGAGGAAGCCCATGGATGAGGCGAGTTCCTTTACGTTTCCAGGAGCCGTCTGCAGCCCTGTTTTCTTATCAAGGACAATATCGCCGAGTCCGCCGACTTTGGAGGCGATGACCGGACTGCCGCAAGCCTGCGCTTCCACAGCGACCATGCCGAACGATTCGTAGTAGGAGGGGACGATGACCGCCAGACTGTCCTGGAAATGGACCGCCAGTTTATCCTGCGGCAGACAGCCGAGGAAGTCGACACGATCTTCGATGCCGCGGACAGCTTCCTGCAGCCGCGGAGAGAGGGCCTGTCTGTTCACGGCATCGACTTGCGTCTCGTCGCCTCCGATGATCCGCAGCCGAACGGGTGTATCGAGAAGATCTGAATATGTCAGCAGTTTGAATGCACGGAGCAGGGTGAAGATCCCTTTCGTCTCTTCCAGACGCCCCGCAAACGTGAATGTAAGCGGGCGGCGCATAGAATGGCTGCCCGGGGAGAATACTGAATCCACACCGATCGGAATGACAGCAATCGGTGACGACCGTCTCACTGAAGACTGGATCAGCGCCTTTTCCGTCAGCGATGTGGCGATCACAGCATCCGCCGATGACAGGATGAGTTGCTCCGCCTTCAGCCGTCGCGGCTCACGGAGGCCGGTCGCCTGTTCTTTCGCGACTGCCAGTGAGTGGGACGTATGGATCCAAGGTGTTGAATAAGTTTTTTTGAGCTTTTCACCGAGAAGCCCGGAAAGCCAGTAATGTGTGTGTAATACGTCATAGCGGGAGAAATCCTGAAGTTGGAGCATTTCGTTGAGAAACGACGGGAGGAGATGGATCATATCTGATTTTTCGACAAAGCCTCTATTGCCAGCCGCCACCCGGATCACGCGGCAGCGATTGCCGAACGTTTCATACTGTGGTGTTTCCGCGCTGTTCCAATGTGTGAACACGTCCACCGAGTGACCGCGTGCATCTAATGCCAGGGCCAGCTGTTTTACGTAGTTGTTCTGTCCTCCGGCCTGGCTAGTCCCAAGTGGTGCAAGGGGATCGCCGTGGTCGGAAATCATGCAAATTGCCTTTGGCATATACACTCCTCCATTTTAGTTGTAATCGTAAATTAACTGAAGTTCTATATATATTGAAAGTTTACTTGATGAAAAAGTAAGCGTAATAGGTTTATACCCTATGTTAAGCGTTTGTAAACATAATAGTAAGAACAAGTAAACATCGCTTTCCTAATGAGAAAATAAAATGACGGCAGCGGGGATCGGCGAGGCTTATCAGGGGTGGGCGGTAAGATGAAAGCGTCCGAACCGTCACTTGAGCAAATCAGTTCATGGGAAACAGGAAAAAGTGCTATCCTGAAAAAGCAATGAAAGAATAGACAGGATAAAGGAGTTTTTTTAAATGGCGATTCGGGTAAAAGCGATCATCGGGAGTACAAGTTCCACTTCCTACAATAGACGGTTAGTGAATTTCATGAAGAAACGGTACGCAGATAAGCTGGACATCACACCGGTATCGATCAACGGGGTGGACATGTTTTCTGTCGATACCGAAAACAACCCGCCTGCAGCAGTGAAGGCGTTCAAGGATGACGTCAAAGATTCGGATGCTGTGCTGTTCGCAGTGCCGGAATACAACTTCTCCATTCCAGGTGCGATGAAGAACGCATTGGATTGGCTTTCCCGCGGCGGTGAAGCGACATTGCGCGACAAGCCGGCATTCATCGTCGGGTCATCCATGGGTGTCTTCGGAAGCGTCCGCGCGCAGATCCACTTGCGTGAAATCCTATCAAACCCGGGGCTTTCCCCGCTGATCCTGCCGAACAACGAAGTGTACATCGGCTCGATCCACAACAAGATCGATGACAACGACGAACTGACAGACGAACCGACAATCGCATTCTTGGATTCCGTCGTCGACAACTTCGTCGACTTCTACGAGCGGATGACAGAAATGCACAGTAAAAAAGGATAAATAAAAACGCCGGGCTGATGACAATACATCGGCCCGGCGTTTTTATTTACGGCAATATCGCAAACGAACGGACAGGGAACCCGGACGCTTTCTCCGGCTTCGGCACAATGTTGAAGATGACTGCACCGCGCACCGGCAGTTTATCGAGATTCGTCAGCAGTTCGATCTGGTACGTATCCTGTTCGAGGACATAATACTCGCCGTGCAGGGCGCCGTTCTTGCGGAAGTCCGCTGCGGAGTCGGTATCGAACGTCTCGTGGCCGACCGCTTTGACGCCGCGTTCTTCGAACAGGAACTTCAGCGCATCGAGCCCCCATCCCGGTATCCGGTTGTTCCCTTCGGCGTCTTTGTTGCAGAACGCGTCGGCATCCGGCCATCGCTTGCTCCAGTCCGTCCGGAGCGCGACGAACGCGCCGGGCTCGATCTTGCCGTTCGCCTCTTCGAATGCCAGAAGATCTTCTTTGGAACAGGTGAAGTCATGGTCTGCGGCAGCCTGTTCGGACTTATCCACGACGATCAGCGGCAGGACGAGCTCCTTCAGTTCAAGTTCATCCAAGAAACGTGTGTCCCGGACGAAGTGGATCGGCGCGTCGATATGGGTGCCGTATTGCCCGGCGAACGAGAACTGCTGGGCGAAGAAGCCGTCATCATGTGTGAACAATGTCTTGAACTCCGCGTCGTCGAACATGAAGAAGTGAGGTGAATCCGGACCGAATGTATGCGTCAGGTCGACCCATTCCTTCGTTTTTAAAGTATCCAATGCAGCCAGTACGTCAGTTTGTGTTTGTGTTGTCATCTCGAATCCCGCCTTTTTGTAGTATTGCCGGCAACCCGGCTGTAGATAAATAAAAAGAAGGCCCCCAATACAGATGAGGGCCTTCCTGAACACACGCGCGTCAGTTCTCATCTTTGGAATGCAGGTTCGCATCCCCTGGAATTAGCACCTCGGCCATAACGGCTGGTTGCTGAGATATCATCGGGCCAGTCCCTCCATCTCTCTGGATAAGAAAATATATGGAATTGTTTGAAAAATATTATTCTGATAATACCATAGCCTTTCCTGGAATGCAAGAGGAAACATGGCGTTCTTTTTGTCCGGGATTTGGTATACTTGGACATAGTGTGAAAACCGCAGGAAAGGGAGGCGTCTTCAATGGCTTGGGGATTTGTTGTGCTTGCGGCGGCTGTCGAGGTGGTGTGGGTTGTCGGACTTCGGCATGCCGATACGCCGCTCGAATGGGCAGGAACCATAGCCGCTATCATATTCAGTTTTTACTTCATCATCAAAGCATGCGAAACGATCCCGTCCGGTACTGTGTACGCTGTATTCACCGGGAGCGGGGCAGCGGCGATCGTGCTTGTCGATTACCTGATCTTCGGCACGCACTTGAAACCGGCCGGTCTGCTGTTCGTCGGTCTGATCCTCATCGGAGTGGTCGGCATCAAACTGACGACAGGACCGCAAGCTCCAGGACAGGAGGAAGGCTGAGATGGCATGGCTCTATTTGGTGGTTGCGAGTTTTGGTGAAATCTTCGGCGTCCTGTGTATCAATTGGTTCCTGCTTAAGAAGACGCCGGGCCGGCTGCTGCTGCTCGTCCTGTCGTTCGGCGGTGGATTTTACTTCCTGTCGCTTGCGATGCAGTCAATCCCCATGGGGACGGCATACGCGATCTGGACAGGTCTCGGGGCGGCAGGCGCCGTCCTGATCGGCATCTTGTTCTTCAACGAACCCGCGGGCTGGAAGCGGCTGCTGTTCCTCGCCTGCATCATCGGCGGGGCAGCCGGACTGAAGCTGTTCAGCTGACAGATGCCGGCAGTTACAAACATGGTAAAACGGGTACATAGATGGAAAAGGCAGTGCAAAGAACAAATTGGAAGAGGCGAATTGGCGTGAGCTCAACTTACTCAGATGACAGCTTAGCATTACATACCGACCTATATCAGATCAATATGATGGAGACTTATTGGGCTGAAGGAATCCATGAAAAGAAGGCGATCTTCGAACTGTATTTCAGGAAACTGCCTTTCGGCAACGGCTACGCCGTATTCGCGGGACTCGAGCGGGTTCTCGATTACTTGCGCGATCTGCGTTTCACGGACAGCGATATCGAGTACTTGAGGAACGAACTCCATTACAAGGATGATTTCCTCGATTATTTGAAAGGCGTCCGGTTCACAGGAGACCTTTATTCCATGAAAGAAGGGGAGACCGTCTTCGGCAACGAACCGATCATGCGTGTCGAGACGACGCTCGCGGAAGCGCAGCTGATCGAGACCGCCCTGCTCAATATCGTCAACTATCAGACGCTGATCGCGACGAAAGCGAGCCGCATCAAACAAGTCGTGAAGGATGCGCAGATCATGGAGTTCGGCAGCCGGAGGGCGCAGGAGATGGATGCGGCGATCTGGGGCGCGCGCGCAGCGGTCATCGGCGGCGTCGAAGCGACGAGCAACGTCCGGGCCGCGAAGCTGTTCGGCCTGCAGGCGAGCGGCACGCATGCGCATTCACTCGTCCAGGCTTATAAAAGCGAGTACAAAGCATTCCATGCGTACGCGAAACGCCACCGCGACTGTGTCTTCCTCGTCGATACGTACAATACGCTGAAGATCGGCGTGCCGACGGCCATAAAAGTCGCGAAAGAACTCGGTGACTCTATCAATTTCATCGGTATCCGGCTGGACAGCGGGGACATCGCCTTCCTGTCGAAGGAAGCCCGCCGCATGCTCGACGAAGCGGGGTTCAAGGATGCGAAGATCGTCGTGTCGAATGACCTGGATGAATACACGATCCTGAACTTGAAAGCGCAAGGCGCGCAGGTGGACGTCTGGGGGATCGGGACGAAACTGATCACGGCGTATGACCAGCCGGCCCTCGGCGCTGTATATAAACTCGTTGCGATCGAAGGGGAAGCTGGGGAATTGGTCGATACGATCAAGATCTCGTCGAACGCCGAGAAAGTGACGACGCCCGGCCGCAAAAAGCTGTACCGGATCATCGACCGGGAAAACGGCAAGGCGGAAGGGGACTACATCACGCTGTATGACGAGGAGCCGAGTGCCGAGAAACGCATTAAGATGTTCCACCCGGTCCATACGTTCATCTCGAAATTCGTCACGAACTTCGAGGCGCGGAATCTTCATGAGAAAGTGATCGACCAGGGGGAGACAGTCTACAGCCTGCCGACGGTCGCAGAGATCCAGCGGTACGCCAAAGAAAGCCTTGACCTGCTGTGGGACGAGTATAAGCGGTCGCTGAATCCGGAAGAATATCCGGTCGACCTGAGTCAGAAATGCTGGGATAACAAAATGCGCAATATCCAGGAAGTGCAGGAGATGGTGAGCGACTTCATCGAAGAAAAGGAGTGACGGAAGATGAATGACCTGCAAAAACAGATTATCGAAGAACTGCATGTAAAGCCGAAAATCGACGCGTACGGGGAAGTCCGTGTCTCAGTCGATTTCCTGAAGGACTATTTGGAGAAGAATACGTTCCTGGAAGGGTATGTGCTCGGCATATCGGGCGGTCAGGATTCGACCCTTGCCGGAAAGCTCGCGCAGATGGCGGTCAATGAGCTGAACGAAGAGAAGCAGACGGATCGGTACAAGTTCATCGCAGTCCGGCTGCCGTACGGGACACAGTTCGATGAAATCGACTGCCAGGAGGCGCTGCGCTTCATCGGACCGACCATCACGTATACCGTCAACATCCAGGAGGCGGTCGATGCGAGCCGCCGTGCACTTGACGCGGCGGGCATCCAGCTGACGGACTTCGAAAAAGGGAACGAAAAGGCGAGGGAGCGCATGAAAGTGCAGTACTCGATCGCCGCTTCCCATCATTGTGCGGTCATCGGGACGGATCACGCTGCGGAAGCGATCACGGGCTTCTACACGAAGTTCGGCGACGGAGCTGCTGACGTGACACCGCTCAGCCGGCTCGACAAACGGCAGGGCAAGGAGATGCTCCGCGTATTGGACTGTCCGGAATCACTTTACAACAAGGTGCCGACAGCGGACCTGGAGGAAGACAAGCCTGCTCTGCCGGACGAAGTCGCACTTGGTGTCAGCTACACGCAGATCGACGATTACTTGGAAGGCATCCCGGTTTCCGAGGAAGCCCGGAAAGTGATCGAAGGCCATTATCTGCGCTCGCAGCATAAGCGCCATATGCCGATCACGGTGTTCGATGACTTTTGGAAATGAGAATCGTGAACCTCTCTGCTTGACGGAGAGGTTCTTTTTTAATTCATTCTATTTTCTGAATTAGTTTGTCGCCTGCCAATTCTTCCGGTATGATGGAAGGAACTGAATGTTTCATCAGGAAAATCAGCAGGGGGGAAATGAAATGCCTCATAAAGAGAGAATCGATGCCGTGCTGTCGGCGATCGAACAGACGATTGTCGGGAAACGGGAAATCAGTGAATTGAGTCTGGCGGCGCTGCTTGCGGGCGGTCACGTACTGCTCGAAGACGTGCCGGGTGTCGGGAAGACCGTCATGGTGAAATCGCTTGCGGCGGCGATCGGCGCTGCGTTCAAACGGATCCAGTTCACGCCGGATCTGCTGCCGTCGGACGTACTGGGAGTTTCCATCTACAATCCGCAGACGATGGAATTCGAATTCAGGCCGGGGCCGATCGTCGGTAATATCGTCCTTGCCGACGAGATCAACCGGACGTCCCCGAAGACGCAGGCGGCACTCCTGGAAGGGATGGAAGAAGCCTCTGTGACGGTGGATGGCACAACGCTCCCGCTGCCGGAACCGTTTTTCGTCATGGCGACACAGAACCCGATCGAATACGAAGGGACGTACCCGCTGCCGGAAGCGCAGATGGACCGGTTCCTGTTCAAGCTCAAGATGGGCTATCCGTCGCGTGCGGATGAAGTGGAAGTGCTGTCCCGTGCCGCTATGCAGCTGGAATCGCAGGCGCAAACCGCCGTCATCGGACTGGACGAGCTGCTCGGACTGCAGGCGGCTGCCTCCGAAGTCCTCGTCGATATGACTGTGAAGACGTACATCGTCGACTGTGCAGCTGCCACGCGAAACCATACCGCTGTCTATTTAGGCGTCAGTCCGCGCGGTTCGCTGGGCCTCATGAAAGCATGCCAGGCATACGCCCTCATGCGCGGCCGCCATTACGTTACACCGGATGACGTCCAGTATTTGCTGCCGTTCGTCTTCGGCCACCGGATCATCCTGCATCCGGACGCCCAGTACAGCGGCAGCACGACGGACAGCGTCATCGAGGATGTGCTGGCGCAAGTCAGGGTGCCTGTCGTCAAGGCGAAGTCCGTATGATGCGCAGCAGAACAGTGCTGGCAGTGCGGACACTTTTCGTCCTGCTGCTTGTCCTCGGCGCGTATGCATTCGCCATGTTCCAGGGCGGGATGGCGAGCTGGACGATCTTCTACTTCCTGCTGCCGTTCGCGCTCTATTCGTTATGCATTCTGCTGTATCCGCTGAAATCGCTCTCCGTCACACGCAGTATGTCCCGATCGCTCATCGGCATCGGGGAAGCGGCGGAAGTGACGCTTACTGTGAAGCGGCCGGGCTGGTTCCCCCTGCTCTACCTGCTCATCCTGGAAACGGACGGGGAGCAGGCTGGCGGCGTGTCGAAAGGGCGTGCTGCCAGACTTGCCGTTCCCGGTTTCAAAAGGGAATTCGACCTGCACTACGAACTGACAGGCGTGCAGCGCGGCGAACATTCCTTCCCGCCCGTCCGCATCGAGACCGCGGACTTTTTCGGGTGGATGAAAAAAACAGCAGCTGTCGAAGCGGCCGGCATCTCCTCTTTCCTCGTCTTACCGGAAACGACGGCAGTCGACTACGTGCCGATCGGGTCGAACCACGAAAAAGGGGCCGCCGACTCCCCGTTTTCGCTCATCAAGGAAACGACTGTGGCGACGAGTGTCCGGGATTACCAGTCAGGGGACCGGGTTTCCTGGATCCACTGGAAGTCATTTGCACGCACACAGAACCTGATGACGAAGGAATTCGAGAACAAACGGGGGGAGCATGCCGCCCTGCTGCTCGACGCGCGGGATTCCGCGACATTCGAAGAACAGATCCGATTCGCTGCGTCCATCCTGAAAGAAGCGTCGGCGCGACGGGCGGATCTGACGTTCGCCGTGACGGATGCGGCGCACCCCGTCATAAGGACCGTGTCCTCTGGAGCGGAACTGCACCATGCACTGACGCAGCTCGCCCGGCTCCACCCGATTGGAGGAGAGGCCACGAAGCCGCCTGATTATTCGACGGCACTGCAGGGGGGCGGGGCGGTTATCCTTATTTCCGGCAATCCCGATGCTGCCGTGCTGCGTCCGATCCTGAAAGCGGCGAAGATGCAGCCGGTCTACTGCTTTGTGATCCGTGGCACTTCCGGGGAACTGCCTGAAGCGGTCGCCGACCAGGTGCGCGCAGCAAGAAGGCTTGGTGTGCACGTCCAGCTCCTCGGCACGGACGAGTTCGAACATTCTTTCCGGGAGGTGGCACAGCCGTGAAAGACACTCCGATTGATAAGCGGCTCCTGGTCTTCCTCTACATCTTGGCATTTTTCCTGACAGTGGAATGGCTGCGGCCGATCGCAGACCTTACGGGAACCGGCCATATCAGCCATTTCTACGGATTCGTCGCGCTGTCCATGATCATCGGACTTGTGCGGCTGCCGGGGTGGATCGGTGTGCCGGTGAAACTCCTGTTCATCGTCTTTTCGATCCAGGCGGTCTTCTACAGCAAGGCGTTCATGGCGGCGGCCAGTCTGCGCAGCATGGGTGCTGATTTCACGGGAAGCCTGTCACTGATCTGGTCAGGCGACTGGATGGAACTGTCCAACCTGTTCCGCACCGTGCTGTTCTTCATCCTCCTCTGGATGATTTCGTATTTGCTGCGCTTCTGGATGGAATACCGGAAATCGATTTTCCTTTTTTTCGGGATGACCGTGATCTTCCTTGCAGTCATCGATACATTCACTGATTACGACGCTTCCTATGCAGTGCTGCGTGTCATGGTGATCGGCCTGTTCCTGCTGGGCGTGCTGTTCCCGCTCCGGCTGACCGGCAAGCTGAAGACGAAGCTGCCCGCGGGCGAGCTCCTGAAACTCATTCTGCCGCTCAGCCTCGTCCTTCTCACCGTCGGAATGCTCGCGGTCCTGATGCCTGTAAAAGAACCGGCTTGGCCCGATCCGATCCCGCTCATCCGATCAGCGGCAGGGTTCGGAGAGTCGGGGGACGGAACGGGAGATGGTGTCTCGAAAGTGGGATATGATGCGGATGATACGCAGCTCGGCGGGCCGTTCCGGCAGGATGACACGCTCGTCTTCGAAGTTTACGCGGAATCCCGTCAATACTGGAAGATGGAAACGAAGAACACGTATACATCGAAAGGGTGGGTGCAGCTTTCGAACGATGAGTTCCCGGAGTACAATGGCCAGTTCGCTATGATCATGGGCGGCCAGGTGACCGAACCGCCGCGGCAGCGCGCAGATATCGAACTTCATGAAACCCTTCCGCTTCTGCCGTATCCGTACGGGTTCGAGGAACTGCAGCTAAGTGAGATGAACCCATACAGGCAGGAGCCGGATTCCGGTCAGCTGACGGTGGAAATGGATATGCAGGCGCCGTTCACCTACCGGGCCGAATACATCGAACCGGTCTACAGCCTGAAAGCGCTGCGGGAGACGAAGATGGAAGATCTGCAGAAGTTCGGCGGAGAGCTGGACGAATACTTGGCACTGCCGGGAGACCTGCCGAAACGCATAGCGGATCTCGCCCTTGACCTGACAAAAGACCAGCCGAGTGTCTATCAGAAAGCACAGGCGATCGAACGGTACTTCGGCAGGAGCGGCTTCGTCTATTCAAGGGAAAACGTCGCAGTACCGAAAGAGGATGACGATTATGTCGATCAGTTCCTGTTCGAGACGAAGCGCGGCTATTGTGATAACTTCAGTTCCTCGATGGTCGTCATGCTGCGATCCGCGGGGATTCCGGCCCGTTGGGTGAAAGGGTTTGCGCCTGGCGAATTAAGGCGGGATGAAGAGCGGAAGAAATACTACACCATCACGAACAACCAGGCACACTCCTGGGTCGAAGCGTACATGCCGGGGCATGGCTGGATGCCGTTCGAACCGACAATCGGTTTCAACGGTGTCACGAACATCAATTTCGATATCGAGATGGCGGAGGATGACGTCAAGCAGCAGGAAGAGCTGAAACGCCCCGAACTCGAAAAGAAAAAGCAGGAGCAGCAGGCGGCAAAACGGAAGAAATCGAATTCCGGCGGGCTGCTGGAGCTGCTGCCGGATTGGCTGAAATCGGGCATCACATGGACAGTTCTGCTATTGGTCTCGACTGCAGCGGCGATCGTCCTCCTCTTGCTGACGCGGAAGAAGTGGCTGCCGCGCCTCTATGTAAGACGAGCGCAAGGCAATCCCGGCGGCTGGCCGGAGTTCGCCAGCCGTTACGGCCAGCTGCTCAGCCAACTGGAAAGGCTCGGTATCCGCAGACCTGAAGGCATGACGCTCAACGCCTACGCTGTAGAAGTCGATAAGCTGCGCGGCGATGAGATGATGAGCATACTCACACGCGTCTATGAGCAGGGTCTGTACGGACAAGCTGCTTCCAATGCGGATTGGGCGCAGTTGCGTGAGATGTGGGAAGATTTAATCATCCACACAAGCGGTTGATTTTTACGTTGGATGGCAGTAGAATGATGGCAGTAATAAAAACAAGAGAATGCTCTCATATAGGTCCGATAATAGGGTTCGGATGTTTCTACCAGGCTACCGTAAACAGCCTGTCTATGATTGCGATAGCAGCTGCGGGATTACTGCAGTCTGTTTTCGTGATTCCATAGATCCGGTCAGAAACTGAAGACGCGCGGAAAGGGAACCCTTTCCTTCGCGTCTTTCCCGTTTTTAAGGGTATACTTAGACAAAAATAAGAAGAGGTGGATTTCATGTCAGCAGCTCCATTATTGTCAGAACAGGAAAAAATCGTCGTTTTGGATTTAGGCAGCAAGCACAATCAGCTCATCACACGCGTAATCCGGGATTTAGGAGTATACAGCGAGCTGTACCCGCACACTGCAACGGCTGAAGAAATCCGTCACATGAACGCTGCAGGTATTGTCCTGTCTGGCGGCGATGTGAAGATGGACGCAGACATCGATTCTGAAATCTTTTCACTTGGTATCCCTGTACTTGGAATCGGATCGGGCCTTGAAGTGCTCGCAGAGCAGTTCGGCGGTACGACGGAGTCGATGGAAGCGCATGGTGATGCATCTTCCATCACGGCAGAAGGCGCATCCAAACTGCTGGCTGGTCTGCAAGGATCATTTGCGGCCCACATCGGCGGCACTGTCAAGGTCGCTGCACTCCCTGAAGGGTTCGAAGCAGCAGCGAAAGACGAGCATGGCCATGTCGTCGCTATCGAAAACGGCGAAAAAGGGCTGTACGGCGTCCAGTTCCACCCTGAAATGGACAGCACGGAAAACGGCGAAGCGATCTTGAAGACATTCCTGACGTCGATCTGCAAACCATCCGCCGAATGGAACATGGAGCGCTTCATCGAAGTGGAAGTCGAGAAGATCCGCGAACAGGTCGGAGAACGCAACGTATTGTGTGCGTTGAGCGGCGGAGTCGATTCTTCTGTCGTTGCGACATTGATCCACCAAGCGATCGGTGACCAGCTCACTTGTATCTTCGTCGATCACGGCCTTCTCCGCAAAGGGGAAGTGGAGAGCGTCGTCGATACATTCAGCAACCAGTTCCACATGAATTTCATTAAGATCGACGCACGCAAGCGGTTCCTGGACAAGCTTGCCGGCGTAACGGATCCTGAACAGAAACGGAAGATCATCGGTAACGAGTTCATCTATGTGTTCGACGAAGAAGCTGCGAAACTGAAAGGTATCGACTTCCTCGCACAAGGCACGATCTATGCCGATATCATCGAGAGCGGCACAGCGACAGCTGAAGTGATCAAATCACACCACAACGTCGGCGGCCTGCCGGAAGATCTCGACTTCGAGCTGATCGAACCGCTGAAGGCATTGTTCAAAGATGAAGTCCGTGCGGTCGGTAAAGCACTCGGACTGCCGGAAGATATCTACAACCGCCAGCCGTTCCCAGGACCAGGTCTCGGTGTCCGAGTCCTCGGCGAGGTGACGGAAGAGAAACTCGCGATCGTCCGCGATGCTGACTATATCCTCCGTGAAGAGATCAAGAACGCCGGGCTCGACCGCTCGATCTGGCAGTATTTCGCAATCCTGCCGGGCATTAAGAGTGTCGGTGTCCGCAACGGGAAACGTTCGTATGACCACGCAATCGGGCTCCGTGCAGTGCACTCGTCAGACGGCATGAGCGCCGACTGGGCACAGATTCCGTGGGAAGTACTCGAGAAGATCAGCTCCCGCATCACGGCAGAAGTCGACCACGTCAACCGCGTTGTCTATGACATCACTGCGAAGCCTCCGGGCACGATCGAATGGGAGTGAAATTGAATAGATGATTGTCGTATAACCTTGGGGATAAGGCCCAAAAGTCTCTACCAAAGCACCGTAAATGCTTTGACTACGATGAATGGAACGCTTCTTGCGCGTACGTACCAAGGGCCCCATTCTGAAGAGTTTAGGAGAGCATGCGGCAGAAAGTTGCCGCATGCTCTTTTTAAAACCAAAACAGATGAGGACGGTTGATGATGAAAAAGTATTTCGAGTTCGACAAACTGGGTACGAATTACCGCAGGGAAATCATCGGGGGACTGACGACATTCCTCGCGATGGCATACATATTGGCAGTCAATCCGCTCGTCCTGTCTCTCGACGGGGTGACGGACATACCTGATGCTATGCGCATGAACAAAGGTGCAGTATTCGTTGCGACTGCCCTGGCAGGAGCAGTCGGGTCGCTATTCATGGGACTGATCGCAAGATACCCGATCGGACTGGCGCCGGGCATGGGGCTGAACGCCTTCTTCGCCTTCTCCGTCGTGCTGACATACGGAATTCCCTGGCAGACAGCGCTGACCGGCGTACTGTTCTCCGGACTGATCTTCATCGTCCTTTCATTGACAGGGCTCCGTGAATTGATCATCAACGCCATACCGGCACAGCTGAAATTCGCTGTCGGCGCCGGGATCGGCCTGTTCATTACATTTTTAGGGCTTCAGAACGCAAATATCATCGTTGCAGATCCAAATACGCTTGTAACACTCGGCGATCTGTCGCAAGGCCCGGTGCTGCTGGCGATCTTCGGTCTGGTGATCACTGTCATCATGATGGTGAGAGGCATCAAAGGCGCGATATTCTACGGAATGATTCTGACAACGGTGACTGGGATGATCTTCAGCCTGATCGACGTTCCTCACAAGATTGTCTCCGGAGTGCCGAGTGTGGCGCCGACATTCGGTGCTGCGTTTGACGCGATCTTCCACAGCCCGGGAGAACTGTTCACGACGCAATTCCTCGTCATCGTCATCACGTTCCTGTTCGTCGATTTCTTCGACACGGCCGGAACACTTGTCGCAGTAGCGACACAGGCAGGGCTCATGAAAGATGGGAAACTGCCGCGTGCAGGCCGCGCATTGCTTGCGGATTCCATGGCGACCGTCACAGGAGCTGTTTTCGGGACTTCGACAACGACTTCCTACATTGAATCCACTGCGGGTGTTGCAGCCGGAGCCAAAACAGGGTTCGCGTCCGTTATCACAGGGTTGATGTTCTTGCTCGCACTGTTCTTCTCGCCGCTGCTGTTCGTCATCACGCCTGAAGTGACGGCGCCTGCGCTGATCATCGTCGGCGTCCTGATGGTCTCGAATCTCGGAAACATCGAATGGACAAAATTCGAAATGGCAGTTCCGGCGTTCTTCACGGTGATTGCGATGCCGTTGACGTACAGCATCGCAACCGGAATCGCGATCGGCTTCATTTTCTATCCGATCACGATGCTGCTGAGCGGCCGCCGGAAAGAAATCCATCCGATCATGTACGGCCTGATGGTCCTCTTCATCCTGTATTTCATCTTCATCAAATAGAGTGCACTCCTGAACTGCTGCCTGACTTCCTTCATTGGAATCCGGGCGGCGGTTTTTTTAATTATAGATTATGCGCGGCTGCAGGGTTTAATTGCCGCTGTTATGGGTACAGTAAGGGTTGAATAATTTATTTCGGGAAAAGTGTTGACTTCTTATTCACCGCTTGGTATAGTAGTAAAGCAGTCGGGAGCGAAAGCTTGTACAACACGCTCCGCAGACGATATGAACCTTGAAAACTGAACAGCAAAATGTCAACGAATTATCGTCTGTTCCGCCGACCCCGTCGGCGGAACAGACACAAAACAGATCAACAGATCTGATAGACATCTTAAATGATGCCAGCAAGAATTGAGCAATCGA
>NZ_BRCF01000008.1 GCF_023707985.1 Sporosarcina sp. NCCP-2716 | reverse complement strand
GGAGCAAGCTCCCATCGATCCGCTCGACTTGCATGTATTAGGCATGCCGCCAGCGTTCGTCCTGAGCCAGGATCAAACTCTCCATAAAAGAGAATCGATTGCTCAATTCTTGCTGGCATCATTTAAGATGTCTATCAGATCTCATGATCTGGTTTGTGTCTGTTCCGCCGACGGGGGTCGGTTTCACAGACGATAATTCATTGACATTTTGCTGTTCAGTTTTCAAGGTTCATGTTGTTCAGTTGTTGTTTTCAGCAACTCTTACATCATACCACGATGTTTCTGTTCCGTCAACAACTTTTTTTAAAAAAGTTACTTGCCTTCTGAAGCACGTTTTCCGTGTTCCGAAGGACAAGTAATAATATACATCATCCGCAATATACTTTGCAAGACTTTTTTACATTTCGGCCGAAGTTTTTTTCTTTCCGTCGATGACAAAGAGCAGAATCCCCATCAGAACAACGATACCGCCAACGATTTGGGCAGCTGATAAGCTTTCATTGAAGATATAGTACGCAAGGATCGAAGCGCCTACAGGTTCAAAAAGGATCGCAATGGAGATGGCATTCGTACTTACCCAGCGGATTGCCCAGTTGAACAGCGTATGACCCAATAGATTGGGGATCAGCGCCAGGAGAATGAACCATATCCAATCCGACTGAGGGTGCGGTCCGAATGATTCTCCCTTGATGAGTACATAGAAGAATAAGGTGATTGAACTGATTGAATAGACAACAAAGGTGTACGTGATTAAAGACAAGCGCTGCCTGACGTCCTGACCGAACAGCAAATATGCGGTGATCAGGGCGCAGCCGATCAGTGCAAGGATGTCGCCGAAGAACGCGGTCCCCCCCAGCCGGAAATCACCGAAGCTGATGATCACGCTTCCGGAAATGGCGATGACAGCAGACAGTATGGTTTTAAAAGACAGCTTCTCCTTGAAGAAGAAGTACGTGCCGGCAAATGCGAAAATCGGCTGAAGGGTCACAAGCACCGTCGAGCTTGCGACGGATGTATAATTCAGCGATTCAAACCAGAAGATGAAATGGAACGCGAGAAAGATACCGGCAAGGGCGGAAAACAGCCAGTCCCTCTTTGTCAGCGCCGTTATTTCATGTCTGTACTTCAACAGGAACAGCGGGAGCATGAATAATACAGAAAAGAGCATTCTGTAAAAAGCTGTGACTCCTGCTTCTGCGGTCACGAGTTTTACGAAGATCGCGGACAGCGCGACCGATATGACGCCGATGATAATTGGGATTGCAGGATGAATAGCGGGTTTGTTCATGACAGCACATCACTTTCTTTTGAGCGTTACGATTGAAAAAGCTCGTTATCGGTTATAGCAACTAGTATAGCATGACGGGGTGTTCGAAAAATTCGGTATTCCCTGCCATTCTCCCCCCGCCTGCAATTTGTCTTTGCTGCTGCGCCGGGCTGACCGCACAAATAGATTGTAAAAGGAGAATCACTTGATGATCAGCTTGATAAAACTACTGAAAAACGGCAGTAAAGCCGCCTTGATGGCGGCTGTGGTCAATCTGGTAATCGCATTTTTGAAAGCCGGCGCGTTTTTCATCACCGGCAATGTCGCCATGTATGCAGAAATGATGCACTCCCTTGGTGATGCTGCGAACCAGCTGTTCGTCTATACGGGTTCAGCGCTCTCCAAGAAAGCACCTACCCCGAAGTTCCCGAACGGGTTCGGCCGCATTGTGAATCTCGTCTGCCTCGGGGCAGTGCTGATTGTCGCTATCCTCTCTTATGAAACAATTGTTGGCGGACTCCGGCATATACTGCACCCGGAAGAGAGTACAGGTCTCCTTATTAACCTCGGTGTGCTTGGACTTGGCATCGTGCTCGAATCCTTCGTCTTATACAAAGCTTCGAAGGAAGTGATGCACGATGCTGGCGTCGAGCATACCGGGCTCTCGTCTTTACCGAAGAGCTTCGCCTATCTGAAAAGGGCCAAGCCGCCGACCAAACTGGTCTTCATGGAAGATCTGGTGGCGACAAGCGGCGGTGTCATCGCATTTGCCGCCGTACTGCTGGCCCACTTCTTCGGTTGGTTCGCAGCTGAAGGCGTCGCTTCTGTCATGATCGGCCTGATGATGTTTTACGTGGTCGGCACTGTATTCCTTGAGAATGCACGGGGCGCCATCGGAGAGACGGATGAGGAGATGCTCGCCCATATCTCCCACCTTGTTGCAGAAGACCCTGATATCGTGGACATTCAGAGGGTGGAAGTTGTGAAAGAAGGCGAATGCCTGCATGTCGAGATTGTGGCCGAAGTGGCGACATCGAATACGGTGGAATATGTCCTGGGTGTGAAAGATCGTCTTATGTCGGTGATCCTGTCGCAGAAAGGGATACAAGACGTCATCATTTCGCTTGTTGGTGATGATGGCATCCAGTCCTGGAACGACACGAACAGTTCACAGACCTTTGAAAACCGCCGGAAACTTCCCGAGTGAAAAAAACGGACCGGACAGCCTGGATGCTGTCCGGTCCGTTTTTTTATAATGAATTGGTCAGAATCTGAACAACATCCTGCTGCGAAAGTTTCGCAAAGTTGCCGAGCGGGCCGTTGACGGCTGCTTTTTCGGCCATCAGATCGATTTTCGAATCATCGATGTCGTAATCAGCAAGTCGCTGAGGTGCTCCGATGGAAGCCCAGAATTCTTCCAGTTTTCGGATGCCTTCCAGTGCCGTCTCCTCGTCGGATTTGCCGGTCGGATCCACTCCGAACGCATTCACCGCCAGTTGTGCGTACCGCTTCGGGTTCAGATGCATCGTATACTTCATCCACTCCGGGAAGAGGATTGCGAGTCCGCCAGCGTGCGGGATGTCGTAGACCGCCGAGACGGCGTGCTCGATATCATGCGTGCCCCAGTCACCGGCATAGCCCATGCGGAGGAAGCCATTCAGGCCCCAGACGCCAGCGAGCATCATGGTCGCCCGCAGCTCGTAATCATCCGGATGATCGACGACCTTGGCGCCTGTCCGGATGATCGTACGGAGAGCACTTTCACACATCTCATCCTGGAATGGTGTGTTGGATGATTCATTGAAATATTCCTCGAAAATATGGGACATCGTATCGACGATTCCATTCACTGTCTGATCGCGAGGGACGGACATCGTATAGGAAGGATCCAAAATCGAGAACTTCGGATAATTGAGCGGAGTGCCCCATCCATATTTCTCCTGCGTCTCTTCGTTTGTAATGACGGACCCGGCGTTCATTTCTGAACTGGTTGCGGAAATCGTCAGGACGGTCCCGAACGGCAGTGCCTCTTGCGGTACTGCTTTTCTTACGACGAAGTCCCACGGGTTGCCGTCGTATTTGGCCGCACACGCGATCAGCTTCGTACAGTCGATGACGGAACCGCCGCCGACAGCGACAATCACATCGATTTCTGCCCGTTTGCACAGCTCAGCAGCCGCAATAGCGGTCGACAGGCGGGGATTCGGTTCGACGCCGCCGAACTCATGGATGGTCATACCGCCTTCTTTCAGCACTTCCATGACATCATCGTAAACGCCGTTATTCTTAATACTTCCTCCGCCGTAAACGACGAGCACTTTGTTGCCGTACTTTTTCAATTCGGTCGCCAAGTGGCTGACCTGCCCTTTACCGAACAGCAATTTGACAGGGTTCTGAAATACGAAATTATCCAATGCTACCGCCTCCTTCATTGTTTCCATTATGTTTTACAGGATGCCCGGATGCAACTGATTCGACCCGTGTGCGGACAGACGAAAAGAGAGCGTCCCTTCTTATAGAAGGGACGCTCTCTCACTTATTACGCCCAGCCGCGGAAACGGGAAGCTTCCGCAGTTTTGCGAATACCGATCATGTATGCTGCCAGACGCATGTCGATGCCGCGTGTTTCTGCTTGCGTATAGACGTTGTCGAACGCAGATACCATTTTTTCTGTCATACGGGCGCGTACGTCTTCTTCAGACCAGTAGTAGCCCATGTTGTTTTGAACCCATTCAAAGTACGACACTGTTACTCCGCCGGCACTTGCCAATACGTCCGGCACGAGAAGGACGCCGCGTTCTGAGAGGATCTTAGTCGCTTCGCTCGTTGTTGGTCCATTAGCGGCCTCTACGACGATGCTCGCCTTGATGTTATGAGCATTGTGCTCTGTGATCTGGTTTTCGATCGCTGCAGGAACGAGGATATCACAATCGAGTTCAAGCAGTTCTTCGTTCGTCAGAGTGTTTTCGAACAATGTCGTCACCGTACCGAAGCTGTCGCGACGGTCCAGCAGGTAATCGATGTCCAGGCCGTCCGGATCGTGGAGCGCTCCGTATGCATCGGAAATACCGATGACTTTCGCACCTGCATCGTGCAGGAACTTCGACAGGAAGCTTCCTGCGTTTCCGAATCCCTGAATAACGATCCGCGCGCCTTTCATGTCGATACCGCGGCGTTTCGCTGCTTCGTTGATAATGATCGTAACACCTTCTGCAGTCGCACGGTCGCGACCTTGGGAACCGCCGAGTACGATCGGTTTCCCTGTGATGAAACCTGGAGAGTTGAACTCATCGATATGGCTGTACTCATCCATCATCCACGCCATGATCTGTGCGTTCGTGAACACGTCAGGTGCCGGGATGTCCTTAGTTGGCCCCATGACTTGGGACAAGGCACGGACATAGCCGCGGCTCAGACGCTCAAGCTCACCCATCGACATTTCACGCGGATCACAGACCACGCCGCCTTTACCACCGCCGTATGGCAGATCGACGATGCCGGCTTTCAGTGTCATCCACATGGACAATGCACGTACCTCATCCAGAGTTACGTCCGGGTGGAAACGCACGCCCCCTTTGGTAGGGCCGACTGCGTCGTTATGCTGGCCGCGGTATCCAGTGAATACTTTCACTTTACCGTCGTCCATTTTCACCGGAATGCGGACTTCGGTCATGCGCATAGGTTCTTTCAATAGATCGTACATTCCTTCATCGTAGCCCAGCTTGTCAAGTGCCTCTTTGATAACAACTTGTGTGGATGTGAACAGATTCAGGTTTTCAGTCATTGTTTTGTCTCGCCTCTTTGTTTCATAATGGTTTTTCCTAACTCATCGTATCATATCAGTCTGGCTATTTGAAAAGTTTTTTTAGTTGGCAAAGACGGTTTTGATCTTGCCGATCGCCCAGTCAAGATCTTCCTTGCTAATCACGAGAGGCGGTGCAAAACGGATGACTGTGTCATGCGTTTCTTTACAGAGCAATCCGAGTTCTTTCAGTTTTTCGCAGTAAGGACGCGCTTCTTCTGTCAGCTCCATGCCGATGAACAGACCGCGGCCGCGAACTTCCTTGATGATAGGGTTGTCGATCTTCTTCAGTTCTTCTTGGAAGTAGTTTCCGAGTTCATCAGATTTATCTGCAAGTTTTTCATCCTTCAGGACATCCAATGATGCGATGGAAACTGCACATGCCATCGGGTTGCCGCCGAATGTTGAACCGTGGGAGCCTGGGTTGAAGACTTCCAGCACTTCTTTGCTCGATACGACGCAAGAGATCGGGAATACGCCGCCGCCTAGTGCTTTTCCGAGGATGTACATATCCGGATCGATATCTTCCCATTCGCAAGCGAACATTTTGCCGGTACGGCAGAGGCCCGCCTGGATTTCATCCGCGATGAACAGGACGTTGTTCTCCTTACACAGTTCACGCGCTTTTTTCATGTAGCCGGCAGGCGGGATGAGGATACCTGCTTCGCCTTGGATCGGCTCGATGATGAAAGCAGCAGTGTTCGGTGTGATCGCTTTTTCGAGCGCTTCGAAATCGCCGTATGGTACGAGCTTGATGCCAGGAAGGAGCGGTCCGAAACCGCGTTTGTATTCAGGTTCCGAAGAAAGGGATACTGCAGCCATCGTACGGCCGTGGAAGTTCCCTTCACATCCGATGATCTCAGCTTTGTCCGCTTCGACGCCTTTAACGTCATATGCCCAGCGGCGTGCAGCTTTGATAGCTGTTTCGACTGCTTCAGCACCTGTATTCATCGGCAGTGCCATTTCCTTGCCGGATAGTTCAGTGATTTTTTCATACCATGGTCCGAGCTGATCGCTGTGGAATGCACGGGATGTAAGGGTCACTTTGTCTGCCTGATCTTTCAGTGCCTGAATGATTTTCGGGTGACGGTGCCCCTGGTTCACTGCAGAGTATGCGGACAGCATATCCATGTACTTGTTGCCTTCCGGATCCTTGACCCATACGCCTTCCGCTTCTGAGATGACGATTGGCAGCGGATGATAGTTCGGTGCACCATACTTGTTCGTTTGTTCAATCACTTGTTGAGATACTGACATTCAAATTCCCTCCTCGTTGGGTTATGTAAATGCAGTGCCTGCCCGGGGGCAGGTCACTGTTCGTGCAGTCGTCTTCAGATCAGAACATTTCAGAAGTTGTCTTGCCCTGCATGTGGAGCTGCAGGTAATCCGGGCCGCCCGCTTTCGAGTCGGTACCGGACATGTTGAATCCGCCGAATGGCTGGTAACCGACGATTGCGCCTGTGCAGCCGCGATTGAAGTACAGGTTGCCGACGTGGAAGTCTTCGCGCGCCTGTTCCAAGTGTTCACGGTTAGTCGTGATGACAGCGCCTGTCAGACCGTAGTCCGTGTCGTTCGCCATTTCGATCGCTTCTGTGAAGTCTTTTGCTTTAGCAAGAGCGACGAATGGTCCGAACACTTCTTCTTTCATGATGCGTGCTTCCGGTTTAACATCAGCGAATACAGTCGGTGCGATGAAGAACCCTTTCGAGTCGTCCCCTTCTCCGCCTGCAACCAGACGTCCTTCTGTTTTACCGATTTCAACGTAGCCCATGATTTTATCGAATGCAGCCTTGTCGATGACCGGGCCTGCGAAATTCGATGGGTCTTCAGGGTTTCCGTAAGTCAATTCTTTTGTCAGCTCTTCTACGCGGTCCACAACTGTGTCATAGACGTCTTCGTGGATGATTGCACGGGAACAAGCTGAACACTTCTGTCCGCTGAAGCCGAATGCCGATTTGACGATCGACTGTGCTGCGAGCTCAAGATCCGCTTCGCTGTCAACGACGATTGTGTCTTTCCCGCCCATTTCAGCGATGACACGCTTCAGCCAGATCTGGCCTTCGTTCACTTTCGAAGCACGTTCGTAGATGCGTGTTCCGACTTCACGTGATCCAGTGAATGACACGAAACGAGTGCGCGGGTGGTCGACGAGGTAGTCGCCTACTTCAGCACCTGAGCCCGGTACGTAGTTCACGACGCCTGCAGGCATTCCTGCTTCTTCAAGAACTTCCATGAACTTGTATGCAACGACCGGTGTTGTGGAAGCCGGCTTCAAGAGTACAGTGTTTCCTGTTACGAGTGCAGCTACTGTTGTACCTGCCATGATCGCGAATGCGAAGTTCCATGGAGAGATGACAACGCCGACACCGAGAGGGATATATCCGAAACGGTTGAATTCGCCAGGACGGCTTTCCACTGGAATACCGTCTTTCAATTTCAGCATCTGACGGCCGTAGAACTCGAGGAAGTCGATTGCTTCAGCTGTATCTGCATCCGCTTCGTTCCAAGGCTTACCTGCTTCTTTTGTCAGGAGTGCTGAAAACTCATGTTTGCGGCGGCGTACGATTGCAGCTGCTTTGAACAGGATGTCAGCACGCATTTGCGGATCTGTTTTTCTCCACGTTTTGAAGGTTTCATCAGCGGTCTTCATCGCTTTTTCTGCAATGTCCTTGCTCGCTTTCGACACACGGCCGATGATTTCTTCTTTGTCGGCAGGATTGAATGACACGAGTTTGTCATCTGTCATGATGCGTTCTCCGCCTACGATCAAGGGATAATCTTTCCCGAGGTAAGCTTCTACAGTTTTAAGACCTTCCTGGAATGCTTTTTTATTTTCTTCCTTCGAAAAGTCTGTAAATGGTTCATGTTTGTACGGAATCATGATAGTCCTCCTTAAGTTAAGTGCAAAAAAAGTTTGCACTCCGTTGGTGATTACATTTATAATAATGCAAGATATTATTGCACAATGCAAGTGTTATTGTTTCAAACAGAGAAAAAAAGTTGGGCGGTGTCAGTCTATGAACGGTATCGATGAATCACTCTTCCCTTTTTACGAATTTGCAGTGCAGCAAGCCGGCATCGGAATCCACGCGGTCAACAGTGAAGGCCGGACGATCATCTATAACGACAAGATGAAGGAAATAGAAGGGCTTGACCTGGACGATATCCGGGAGCTGTCCATATTGGAACTGTTCAATTTCCGTCAGCAGCCGAGTACGCTGATGGAAGTGCTCCAGAGCGGAAAAGAGCAGCTTAACGTCAAACAGACCTATTGGAACCGGAATGAGACGGAAATCACGACCATCAACAACACGTATCCGATCGTCCACGAAGACCATCTTATCGGGGCGATCGAGCTCTCCCACGACGTGACGGCGCTCGAAAAGTTCGTCTTGCAGCCGCTGAAGAAAGACCGGGACCCGATCTTGCTCGATCAGATCGTCGCGGAATCCGATTCCATGAGACGGATCATCACGACGGCGAAGAAAGCAGTGCGCGCGAAACTGCCCGTCCTGCTGATCGGTGAAGCGGGCACCGGGAAAGACCTCGTCGCCCAGGGCATTCACAATGAAGTGCCCGATGCAGATTCCTCCTTCTATACATTGTATTGCAACCGTTCCGACAGCCAGGCGATCGACCGGCTGTCCGCAAAGCTGACGGACGATATGCCTTTCACATTATTTTGTGAGAGGATCGACTTTCTATCCATCAAGCTGCAGCGGAAGTTATTGGAGATACTTGAGAATTCGGAAGGCCATGCGCGGCAGATCATCGCAAGCATCGGGGAAGATCCTGTCGAGCTGATCGCATCAGGGAACCTGCTGAAAGAGCTCTATTACTTTTTCGCCTCGTTCACGATCCGATTCCCTCCGCTTCGCGAACGGAAAGAGGACATCCAACCGTTCGTCAAGCGGTACCTGGCCCGGCGGAAAGAGAGTTTCGGCACAGCGCTCGAAGATATGACGGATGATGTGCACGAACTGTTCATGTCGTATTCGTGGCCGGGCAACATGCGCGAACTCGAAGTACTTCTCGACGAAGTGGCATCACTCGCCTCTTCGGAACCTGTCATCACCGTCGACATGCTGCCGCTCCACTTCCGCAGCAAAAGCACGGCACCTGAAGACGGCGCTCCTTCACTCCCGTCCTTCCTGCCGCCCGGCGGAAATGAATTCCTCCCGCTCGATAAGTTCTTGCGGGAGGCCGAGTCGTATTATATCCAGCGGGCGCTCGATCTGCATGACGGCAACATCACCCGTACGGCGAACGCCCTGTCGATGAGCCGGCAGAACCTGCAGTACCGGCTGCGGAAAAACAAAAACGGAGGAGAGGCATGAGGCCCCTTCTCCGTTTTCAATAACCTGATTTGTCGATCCAATCCCGCAGTTTGTCCTTCAGGGAATTGAATCCTTTGTCGTCCTGTTCGTCCACCCGTTCCTGCAGCGATTTGCGCGGACGGTGGAACTTCTTCGCCGGAGCCGGGGCGTCTTGCAGCGCCCGGATCGACAGGCTGATCTTATGATCCTGTTCGTCGACATCCAGCACTTTCACCTTCACCTGCTGCCCGACGGACAGATGCTCATGGATGTCCTTGACGAAGCCATACGTAATTTCAGAGATGTGGACAAGTCCCTGTGTCTGGTCATCCAGGGCGACGAATGCTCCGTACGGCTGAATGCCCGTAACTGTACCTGACAGTTCTTGGCCTGCTTCATAGTTACCTGCCATGCGAACAGCTCCCAATCGTGTTTTGACTATCTGAATTTGCCTATAGCGGCCACTATCAGTATAGCATCGGAACTATGACGGAGCAAAGCATAGTCACTAGAGGAATACTAGGAAATTATGCACTTCGCTTCGAATTTCACAGCGAGCAGTTTGTAGGAGATCTCCATGCAGTCTTCGATCGGAATCCACAGGCCGCAGCATTGTATGTACACTTCGCGGATCCGTTTGGCCAGATCACTCGGGTGATCGAGTTCTTGAAGGTCTTCCAGCACGGTCTCGATTTCCCGCTTGTACGCCCCTTTCCCCGCAAGGAAAGGATCCCAGTCTTCCAGAAGAGACGCCGCTTTTTTGTTTATTTCTGCAATTTGCACATCAAGTCACCTGATTTTTTGTTTTTGTTTATGATAGCATAGGAATGGAAAAGAAAACAGTTGGTTAAGGGGGAATCCATGTGAGTGAGTTTACACAGACAATCGACCGGCGCAACACGACGTCGATGAAGTGGGACAGGATGGACCGTATTTACGGTGTCGATAATACTAAGGACATTTTGCCGATGTGGATTGCCGATATGGACTTCAAGGCGCCTCAGGCTGTGCTCGATGCGCTGCAGAAACGGCTGGATCACGGGGTGTTCGGCTATTCGTACGTATGCGAAGGCTGCAGGGATGCCGTCCGGGAATGGTTTTTGAAACGCCATGGCTTCGAGCCGAAGAACGAGTGGATGCTTTCCCACCAAGGTGTCGTCCCGGCGATCGCTTCCGTCGTCGAGACCCTGACGGACGAAGGGGATACGATTCTGATCACGCCGCCAGTCTATCCGCCATTCGCAAGCGTGCCGAGCCTGCAGAACCGGGTGCTCGAAGAATGCATGCTGACGGAACAGGATGGTACATATACGTTTGATCTCGAGCGATTCGAAGAAGCTTTGAAGAAAGATGTCAAACTATTCATTTTTTGCAACCCGCACAATCCTGGCGGTATCGTCTGGCCGGTGGATGTGCTGCAGGAAATCGTCCATCTGTGCGCCAAGTATGACACGCTTATACTATCCGATGAAATCCACGCCGATCTCGTGTTTGCGCCGAACCGGCATACACCGCTCCATTTGGCTGCCGGCGACGAGTACAATCGTGTGATCACGTGTGTCGCACCGACAAAGACGTTCAACCTGGCCGGCATCCAGGCCGCCATGATGATCATTCCGGATGAAACACTCCGCCTGCGGCTGCAGGAAAATGGGATGGCGCATGGCCAGATGGAACTGAATGCATTTGCAGGGGCTGCGCTGCAGGCAGCGTACCGCCACGGGGAACCGTGGCTCGAAACGCTGCTGCAGACGGTTTCCGATAATATGGACTATGTCGTCGACAACTTACCGGCGAACGTGCCGGGCGTCTCGGTTACGAAGCCGCAAGGGACGTACTTATTGTGGATCGACTACCGGGGAACCGGTCTTTCGGAAGAAGAGATGATGGACAAGCTGCTGACGAAAGGCGGACTGGCACTCGAGCCGGGTACCAAATACGGCGAAGCCGGCCGCGGTTTCCTTCGCATGAACGTCGCCACCTGCCTCTCGACTGTCCAGGAAGGCGTCTCCCGCTTCATCCGCGCGATGGCGTAATTCAAAAAAACAGCATCCTCACGAATGAGGGTGCTGTTTTTGTTGTTGTCCGGCTTCCCGCGCTTCACGCCGTTCACGCAGAATCCGTTCTTCCAATTCTTTCGTTTCAAGCTCCTGTTTCTTCGAATGACGTCTGATCCACATGAACGTCAGGACGAACAGGATCATGAAAATCGTGAACGAGATCGCCGCCGGGATATATTCGGACTTATCTTCCGGAAAATACAGGAACGGCATCAGAATGCTCACCATGGTACGCACTTCCTATCGTAAAGATTTACCGGTTGATCAGTTGCTCTGGATGTCGATCGACTCGATTTTCACATCTTCGACCGGTTTGTCGCCGCGGCCGACTTTGACTGCTGCAATCTTATCCACAACGTCCATTCCTTCGATCACTTGTCCGAAAACAGTATGCTTCTGGTCCAAGTGCGGTGTGCCGCCTCGTTCTGCATACGCCTCAGCGATCTCTTCAGGCCATCCGCCCTGCTTCAGCTGATCGACTGAAATGCCGGCAAGTTTCGGAGCCTGGACGATGAAGAATTGGCTGCCGTTCGTGTTCGGACCCGCGTTCGCCATCGACAATGCTCCGCGCAAGTTGAACAGATCCATCGTGAACTCGTCTCCGAACGTATCGCCGTAGATGCTTGAACCGCCCATTCCGGTACCTGTGGGGTCGCCGCCCTGGATCATGAAGTCTTCGATGACACGGTGGAAGATGATGCCGTCGTAGTAGCCTTCTTTTGCATGTTCAATGAAGTTTTTCACGGTCTTAGGTGCTTTTTCTTCGAAAAGCTTGATTTTGATCGGGCCGAGCGTGGTATTCATCGTGACTACCTGTTCGCCTGCCGCCACTTTGTTTGATAATTGCGGGTACATGTGGGAATCCTCCTTAGGAATCGTGTTTTCCGGCTCTTCTGCTGTAACCGCCTCTTCTGCTTTCTTCCCCGTATCTTCCTTGTCTTTCTGCGCTTGTCCGCAGGCGGAAAGGAGAAGCAGAAGCGCAGCGCAAAGCGCGAGCGCATAAAGTTTCTTGTGCAATTTGCGTCACCCTGAACAAGTTTACCATATCCGGCGCGTAAATCGAACTTCAAGCACTTGACTTCCTTCGGGTGCCGAATTGTTTTATACTAGAAAGATACAGCTTGTACAGAGGGAAGGTCTCCTATGGATAGTCAAAAAAGAAATTTCATCATAATATGGGTGTCGAACTTCCTCGTTGCGGGGACGATGACAATGATCATGCCGTTCTTGTCACTATACATCGAAACGTTCGGCGATTACTCGGATGCGTACGTGCAGAAATGGGCGGGGCTCGTCTTCGGCGCCACATTCATCTCCGCACTCATCATGTCCCCTGTCTGGGGCCGCATCGCCGACAAATATGGCTTCAAGCCGATACTGATCATTAACGGATTCGGCATTGCGGTCTCCGTGTTCCTCATGGGCTTCGTCCATTCCGTTGAAGCGTTCTTCATACTGCGCCTCCTGAACGGGGTCGTCACCGGGTTCATTCCGACGTCGCTCGCGTTCATATCCGCGAACACGAAACGGGAGGAAGCGGGGAAACGGCTCGGGACGCTGCAGATGGGCAGTGTGACAGGCACCTTGTTCGGCCCTGTGCTCGGCGGACTGCTCGCGGATGCGTTCGGTTTCCAGTATACGTTCGTCATCACCTCCGTTTCCGTCGTCATCGCTGCCCTCATCATCATCTTTGGCATTAAAGAGCAGAAGAAAGTGAAGAGCAGCCGTGCGGTATCCTACTCTCGCAAGACGATTCTCGGCGGCCTGCTGCGCCACCGTCTCATGCTGAACGTCATGGTCGTCACTGCGCTGATCCAGATCGGCAACTTCAGCATCCAGCCGCTGCTGTCGCTCTATGTGTCGCATTTGACGACGGCGAAGGACGTCGCGTTCCTTGCGGGTGTCACGTTCAGTGCGGCAGGTGTCGGCAACTTGCTGTTCGCCCGCAAATGGGGTAAGCTCGGCGACCAGATCGGCTACGAAAAAGTGCTCAGCTTCCTTCTTCTTCTGTCGTTCGTCTTCATCATCCCGCAGGCGTTCGTCGGCAGCCTGTGGCAGCTGGTCATCTGGCGGCTGCTGTTCGGTATTTCGATGGGCGGCATGATCCCGATAACGACCGCACTCGTCCGGCGGGAAGCGCCGATCGACATACAGGGCGAAGTGATGGGTTACAACACGAGCTTCCGGTTTCTCGGCAACATCATCGGGCCGATGTTCGGCGGAATCGTCAGCGGGTATCTCGGCATCTCCTCGGTCTTCATCTCGACAGGTGTCCTGTTCCTGCTCGGCTTCGGCTTCCTCTATTATGCCAAACGGAAACCGACCCAGGACTTCGAGCACTTCCTCGCTGAATCCCAGGAGAAATAATATGGAAATATAGCGCACTCTCATTTGCAGAGTGTGCTATATTTTGTTTAGAGAGAATGAAACATGAGGAGGGACTTGCGTGAGACAGCTGGCAGGAATTGCTGTTGCGCTGCTCAGTCTCCCGCTGCTGTTCTGGCTTCAGCACGCAGTCGCAGCGGAATGGCAGGAAGCGAATGCATATAAAGAACAAGTCGAACAGACCATCGAACTGTCCGATCCCGTCGTGACCATCCCGATGGCCCTGTACGACCGTAACGGCGACCTGTTCGCCGAAGAATATACAGAGTGGCGGGATCCGCTTCCTTTGTCCGAAATCCCGCTGTTCGCGAAACAGCTGTTCCTCGAAAGCGAAGATAAAGGCTTCTACGAACACCGGGGCTACGACGTCGCAGCGATCGCGCGGGCTTTCGCCGTCAACGTGAACTCCGAAGGCCGGAGCCAGGGTGCATCGACGATCACCCAGCAAGTGGTCCGTATGCGGTTTCTGTCACCTGAAAAGACATACGAGCGGAAATTCCGGGAGATCCTCTATTCCGCCGAACTCGAGAAACAAGCGACGAAGGACGAAATCCTCGAAATGTATATGAACGAAATGTACTTCGGCAACCAAGTATACGGAATCGGAGCTGCCGCGACCTACTATTTCAGTAAGCCGCTCAGCAAACTAAACGAAGCGGAGACCGCTTTTCTCGCGGCCATCCCGAACAATCCATCCATGTATGACCCGCTGCGTCATTTCGCCGCTGCGAAGAAACGGCAGGAACGGCTTCTCGGCGTTCTTACAGCGAGTAACGTGATCAGCGGCACGGAAAGTAAGAGGATTGCGGAAACGCCTGTCGTCCTGCGGCTGAAACAAAAAAACAGCCGGTTCCCCGCGTATCAGACATACGCGGCGAACGAGCTGAAACAGCTGATCGACGAAAAGGAAGGGTTCACCGCCCGGCTCAAACAAGCGGAGACGGATGAGCAGCGCGCCCCGATCCGTAAACAGGCGGCAGCCCGGTATGCGGAAGTCGTCAATTCAGGCATCCGCATCGATACTGCGCTCGATCCCCGGAAACAGCGCAAGGTCGACGAGCGGATATCCTCACTGCTGAACGGCAGCGGCATCCAGGCGGGAAGCGCGGTGATCGATAACTCTTCCCGGGAACTCGTCGCCCTGTATGGCGGGTATGGATACCGGAAGACGGATTTCAACAGGTCGTTCCAGGCGGTCCGGCAGCCCGGCTCCGCCATGAAACCGCTGCTCGTCTATGCACCTTACCTGGAAAGCGGACCATTCACCGAAAACTCCCTGGTAGACGGCAGCGGCATCTGTATCGGCTCCTACTGCCCGAAGAACTTCGGCGGCTATCAGTACGGGGTGACGACACTGAAGAAAGCGTTCAGCCGCAGCTACAATACGAGTGCGGTCCGTCTCATGCAGCATGTCGGCGTAGAGAAGGCATTTGCACATCTGTCCCCTTTCCAGTTCAGGCACATCACAGAAAAGGATCATCAGTACACCGCTGCGCTCGGCGGCTTCGAGAACGGCACGACGCCATATGAGCTGGCGGATGCGTATACAAGCTTCACCGACGGGACCTACCAGCCGTCCCATGCCATCCGGGCCATCAAAGACCGGTCCGGCAAGGTCCTGTATACGTGGGACAGCAAGCGCCGGACGGTCTGGTCACCGAAGACGGCCTCCGCCGTCCGCTCTATGCTGCAGGAGACCGTACAGACCGGCACCGCACGCGGCGTCCGGCAGACGACGTCGTTCACCGGCGCGAAAACCGGGACGACGAGTGCGTACAAAGACTTATGGGTCGCCGGCCTGAATGACGACTATACCGCTGCTGTCTGGACAGGATACGACCGTCCGCATACAATGCAGCAGGAAAGTGAAAGAAAACTCCACCTGCAGCTCTTCTCAGCTGCACTATCAGACTAGCTGCCGACCGGCAGCTGGTCTTTTTCGATACCCGGGATGCTTGCGGCGATGCCGTTGTACAGCCGGAGCAGGATGTAGACGACCGCAAACAGCAGGACTGCCCAGACGATCACTTCAAAAAAGATGATCCCGATGATCGTCATCATGGAAAACTGGTGATGCAGCTGATACGTATTGTGGATGAAATAGATGAACGTCGCGCCGAGGAAGACGAGTCCGAGCCAGACGATCGACTGGACAGCAGCTGCCGAGACAAGGGCGCCGATGAAGTAGATCAGCTTCCCGCCGCGGTCGTCAGGAACGGTGAACACCTGGCCTTCTTCTGCAGGGCGGCTTTTGTAGAAAAACAGCATCGCCGTCTCATGGATCGTTTCCGCAATAAGTTTGAGTGCACTGAACACCATGAAATACGCCAGTGCATAAATCGTCAGAAGGAAAAGTTTCAGCTGCGTATCCGTCAGAAATTCAAGCAGGCCGCTATACAGACCGATCTCCCGGAAGACGCCGAGCGACCAGCCGACAGTATAGACACCGAACGTCAGACTGAACAGCATGATTGTAAAAAAGGGCAAGTAACTGAATAGATAGGGATTTTTCATAGGACACCTCAACCGGTCTGCTAGTTTACTGGTTTACGCCAATGTCTCTATAATATAGGAAGTGATTGCCCGCCTGCAATGATTACCGAGTGCCCGCTGTGCAAATGCATTTGTTTTGCGTTATACTTTAAAGCAATGTCAACAGCTTATTAACCTCGTGAAAGGGGGAGTTTGTATGGAATTTGTTTGGTTGATCTTTTTGCCGGCAGTCGCTGCATTGTTCGTCCCGTCGCTGTTCCGCAGGGCTGCAGGCATACATACAGGCTGGTTCGTCCTGGCCATACCGCTTGTGCTGTTCGGGTATTTCAGTACATATATCCCGCGCGTAGCAGGCGGAGAGCATGCTGTCTCGTCGTTCGACTGGATACCGTCGCTCGGGATTTCATTCGTGTCTTATCTGGACGGGCTCAGTCTTCTGTTCACCCTGCTGATTACGGGGATCGGCTCACTCGTCGTCCTGTATTCGGTGTTCTACCTCGACCGGAAGAAGGAGAAGCTTGGGAACTTCTACGTCTACCTGCTGCTGTTCATGACAGCGATGCTCGGGGTCGTCCAGTCGGACAATGTCATTTCGCTGTACTTATTCTGGGAGCTGACCTCCATTTCATCATTCCTGCTGATCGGCTACTGGTACACTCGGGACGGTTCCCGTTTCGGTGCGCTGAAGTCGATGATGATCACTGTCGGCGGCGGGCTGATGATGCTCGGGGGATTCGTCCTCTTAGGGATCATGGGAGATACATACTCAATTCGCGAACTGATCACACGGCTGCCGGACTACGCGGGAGATCCACTCTTCACGCTCGCGGCCGTACTGCTGCTGCTCGGGGCATTCACGAAGTCAGCGCAGTTCCCGTTCTACATCTGGCTGCCGGACGCGATGGAAGCGCCGACGCCGGTCAGTGCGTACCTTCATTCGGCCACGATGGTCAAGGCCGGACTGTATTTGGTCGCCCGTTTCACACCGATCTTTGCGGGATCCTCCGTCTGGATCTGGCTCGTGTGCGGTATCGGTCTGCTCACCCTGTTCTGGGGTTCTTTCTTTGCCGTCAAACAGACGGACCTGAAAGCGATCCTCGCCTTCTCGACGGTCAGCCAGCTCGGTCTGATCATGTCGCTGCTCGGGGCAGGTGCAATCGCCTATCATACCGATGATCCGCTGTTCCGGGTCGCTATGTTCGCGGCGATCTTCCACCTCGTCAACCACGCTGTCTTCAAAGGCAGCCTGTTCATGATCGCCGGTATCGTCGACCACGAAACCGGCACGCGTGACATCCGGAAGCTCGGCGGGCTGATGAGCATCATGCCGATCAGCTTCACTGTTGCGTTCATCGGCGGACTGTCGATGGCCGGACTGCCGCCATTCGGCGGGTTCCTAAGTAAGGAACTGTTCCTGGAGTCGATGGTCGCGCTGAAGCACTTCGATCTGTTCAGCTTCGGCACGTGGGGCGTCCTGTTCCCTGTCATCGCCTGGATTGCAAGCGTATTCACGTTCGTCTACAGTTTCTATTTCGTATTCCATACGTTTGCCGGTGAGAAAAAGGCGGACAAGCTGCCGCTCAAGCCCCACGAGGCGCCGATCGGCATGCTCATTTCGCCGATCATCCTGGCGGTCAGCGTCGTGGCGATATTCTTCATCCCGAACGTTGTCGGCAGCTGGCTCGTCGCTCCGGCCGTCGCCGCAGCACAGCCGCAGCTGTACAGCCTTCCCGCTGACGCTGCGATCCACGTCGCTGCCTGGCACGGACCCAAATCGGTGCCGATGTGGCTGACGGTCGGTGTCATCGCGATCGGCACAATGCTGTTCACGACGATGAAATCATGGCGCCCTGTGTATGCGCTGCAGCCGCGCAACCTGTCACTGAATGCGTTCTACGATGGTCTCATGTCCTTCTCCGAACGCGGCATGAACCGGCTGTCCCGTTCGTTCATGAACGGGATCATCCGGACGTATCTGATCTACATGTTTGCGTTCCTGTCCGTTATGACGATTGTCATCCTGTTCGCTAAAGGCGCGTTCGAACTCGATATGGACAGCCTGTCGCCGGTTACACTGTTTGCGGTGCTGAATGCGGTCGTCGCCCTGCTCGGTGCTGCGATGGTCATCCTGTCGAAGAACCGGATTTCCGCCATCATCGCACTCGGTGCGGTCGGCTATTCGGTAGCCCTGTTCTTCGTACTGTTCAAAGCGCCTGACCTTGCATTGACCCAGCTCGTCATCGAGACGATTTCGGTTGCGCTGTTCCTGCTGGCGTTCCGTCATCTGCCAGCCATGAAGACACACGGCGAAACGAAAGGGAA
Source organism: Sporosarcina sp. NCCP-2716 (assembly GCF_023707985.1). Classification (GTDB taxonomy): domain Bacteria; phylum Bacillota; class Bacilli; order Bacillales_A; family Planococcaceae; genus Sporosarcina. Next base: position 165,402 of record NZ_BRCF01000008.1, on the reverse strand, counting down.
CAAACTCGTCAATGCGATCATCGCAGGTGCTGTCGGCCTGTCCGTCACACTCGTCGCGCTGTCGGCCCATTCGAATAAACTCGTGGCGAGCATTTCGCAGTTCTACAAAGACACGGTCCAGACGGAAGCGGGCGGCGGCAATATCGTCAACGTCATCCTCGTCGACTACCGTGGCTTCGATACATTGTTCGAAATTGCGGTCCTGTCCATCGCCGGGATTGCCGTCCTCGGTATGATCAAGCTCCGTCTGGCGGGAAAGGGGTCCGATGATGAGAAAAAATAACGTCATTTTGCAGACGACGACGAAAGTCGCGTTCTTCATCATTTTCCTGTTCTCGATCCACATTTTCTTCGCCGGACATTTTGCACCCGGCGGTGGATTCGTCGGCGGTCTGCTGACAACGGGCGCGATCGTGCTCCTGCTGCTCGCTTATGATCTGGAGACGATCCAGGCGACACTGCCGTTCAATTTCACAATTGTCATCGGCGTCGGCCTGCTGCTCGCCCTCGGCACAGCAGCCGGTTCCATTTTCTTCGATGTCCCGTTCTTCACGCACGCTTTCGGGCATTTCCAGCTGCCGCTGTTCGGGGATACCGAGCTGCACACGGCGATGCTGTTCGACGCCGGCGTCTACTTGGTCGTCGTCGGGGCCGCTATCACGATAATCCAGTCGATCGGAGGGGATGACTAATGGAATTGCTTATGGCGATTGTCGCCGGCCTGCTGTTCACTGCGGCCATTTACCTCATACTCTCGCGCAGTCTCATCAAAGTCGTCCTCGGAACCGGCCTGCTGAGCCACGGTGCCCACCTGTTCATCCTGACGATGGGCGGTCTCGGCGGAAGCGCCCCCCCTGTCCTCGCTGACGGTGCGGGCGACTTCGCGGATCCGCTCCCCCAGGCGCTGATCCTGACAGCGATCGTCATCAGTTTCGGGGTGACGGCGTTCATCCTCGTGCTCGCCTACCGTACGTATGCTGTGCACGAGACGGATGACTTGAGTCTGATGAAAGGAAATGATGAACATGATTAACCTGCTATTGTTTCCTGTCATCATCCCGTTCTTCACGGCGATCCTGCTCCTGTTCTTCAAGGAACAGGTGCGCGTCCAGCGGGTGCTGACGGTGATCGGCCTCAGTGCCGGCATCGTCTCTGCACTGGCGCTCGTCTCGAAAGTGAAGCAGGACGGGATTCAGTCACTCACCCTCGGCAGCTGGCCGGCGCCGTTCGGCATCACAATGGTGTCCGACATGCTGTCCGCGCTGCTCGTCACGACGACGCTGATCATCACGCTGCTGATCGCCATCTACAGCTTCAGCTCAATCGGCGTGGAACGGGAACGTTATTTCTATTATTCCGCAATGCTGTTCATGATCACCGGAGTGAACGGTGCATTCACAACAGGCGATATTTTCAACATGTTCGTATTCTTCGAAGTGCTGCTGATCGCGTCGTACCTGCTGATCGTTCTCGGCGGAGAGAAGCGGCAGCTGCGTGAGTCCATCAAGTACATACTGGTGAATGTCATCTCGTCTGCGTTTTTCGTCATTACGATCGCTTATCTCTACTCTGTCGTCGGTACGCTCAACATGGCGGACATCGGCGAGAAGATCGCAAGTATCGGCCAGCCGCCGATCCTGTCGGTCATCGGAGTGCTCATGATGCTCGTCTTCGGCATCAAGGCCGGCATCTTCCCGCTGTATTTCTGGATGCCCGGCTCGTATGCTGCACCGCCTGTACCGGTGCTTGCCCTGTTCGGTGCGCTGCTGACGAAAGTCGGTGTGTATGCGATCATGCGGATCGACACGCTGTTCTTCGTCAGTGATCTTGCCTTCACGCATACGATCCTGCTCGTGCTCGCCCTGCTGACGATCGTCGCGGGATGCATCGGGGCGCTTGCCTATTTCGATTTGAAGCAGATCATCATCTACAATATCCTCATCGCGATCGGCGTCATCCTGTTCGGCGTCGCGCAGATGAATGAACCCGGCATGCAGGGGGCGATCTTCTACCTGCTGCACGATATGCTCATCAAAGGCGCCCTGTTCCTGCTGATCGGCATCATCATCTTTGTGACAGGGACGTCCAACTTGCGTGAAATGGGCGGACTCATCAAGACCCATCCGACGCTCGGCTGGATGTATCTGATCGCGGCGTTCGGCTTAGCCGGCATACCGCCGCTCAGCGGATTCGCCGGTAAGCTGCTGATCATTGAAGGAGGTTTCACGCAAGGTCATCTGTTCGGCACGATCATCATTCTTGCGTCAAGCCTTGTCGTGCTGCTGTCCGTCATCCGGATCTTCCTCTATGCGTTCTGGGGGGAACCGCGTCCGCTCAAAACCACGGACCGGTCGGTTTACCGCCGGATGATGGTCCCTGCTGTCCTTCTTGTAGCTCTGTCCGTTGTATACGGAGTCGGAACGGAGTGGATTTACCCGTACGTTTCGGATGCAGCCCGTGTGCTGCTCGATCCGGACAGTTACATTACCGCCGTGTTAAAGGAGTAGATCCCGTTGGCATTTCAGATTCTGTTGAATTTCTTCATCGCAATCACGTGGGTGCTCATCACGGCGTCCTTCACTCCGTCGACTTTCGTGATCGGCTACCTTATCGGCGTGCTGCTCATCCTGCTCACCCGCCGGTTCTTCAGCCAGCGGCTCTATTTCTTCAGGTTGTGGGCGTGCATTAAACTGACACTCATCTTTTTCAAGGAACTCGTCCTGTCGAACATTTCCGTTGCGATGCTCGTGCTGAAACCGCACCTGCATCTGCAGCCGATGATCTTCGCCATGCCGACTGTGCTTGAAAAGGACTGGGAGATCACGCTGCTGTCGAGCCTGATCACCCTGACACCAGGCACGATCGTCGTGCATGTGTCGGACGATCAGCGGACACTGTATGTCCATGCAATCGACGTGGATGACGTCGATGAAGCGATCGAGTCGATACGGGATTCATTCGAAAAAGCGATACTGGAGGTGAGCCGGACATGAAACTCTTCATATGGATCAGCCTGATCATCATCTTCCTGTCGATGCTCGGCACGCTCATCAGGGTGTTCAAAGGACCGTCGACGCCCGACCGGCTCATCGCCCTCGATGGGATCGGCGTCATGCTCATCTCGATCATCGCCCTCCTGTCCATCGCTTTCGATACGATGTACTTCATCGATGTCATCCTGCTGATTGCGATTATGTCATTCATCGGCACGGTATCGTTCTCGAAATTCATCGAGAAAGGGGCGATCATCGACCGTGACTCTCATCGCTAATCTCATTATCGGATTCTTCATAGCAGCCGGTGTGTTCTTCACAGTTGTCACCGTCATCGGCATCCTGCGTCTGCCTGATGTGTATACGCGGGCGCATGCCGCGTCGAAAAGCGCCACACTCGGCGTGCTCGGCATCCTGATCGGCGTGTTCCTATATTTCTGGTGGATCAAAGGCCACTTCAGCATCCAGCTGCTGCTCGGCAGCGTGTTCCTGTTCATCACTTCCCCGGTCGGCGGCCATCTGATGAGCCGTGCCGCCTACATGTCCGGTGTGAAACCGACGGACCTGACAGTCGGCGATGATCTGGGAGATGCGATCGGCGAGCAGAAATCCCACGAAGACGACTAAAAATGCAGCGCCCTAATTGGGACGCTGCATTTTTCTTTTTATTGGATTTACCCTTACCAGTAGCCGTAAGGTGGGTAGTAGCTATACGGATAATACCCGTATGGCGGGTAGCCTCCGTATGGCGGATAGCCCCCATAGTTGCCCCCATAGCCGTATGGCTGGAATGCGTTGCCGATAAAACTTCCGACCAGACCTCCGAGGAATGGTGCGCCAAAGCCGTAACCGAATCCGCCGCCATCAAATCCTCTGCCGCCGTATCCTGAGTGTCGATAACGAGACATCGTCCTCCCCCTTTCCCAGTCATCTTATGCACTGGGCTTAACGGGAGGCGGGCGTCAGCCTACTTGCGGGCCGTCCTCCGTGCCTTCTGCCTCTTCCGCCAAGCGCTCGACGAACGTCGCGAGCGTGCGGGCCATGACCCCTGTTGCGCCTTTCGGTCCGAGATCATGCGCCGCATCCGCTTCAGATGTGCCCGCGATGTCAAGATGGATCCACGGTGTCTCCCCTGCGAATTCACCAACAAACCCACCGCCGAAGATCATATGGCCATCGCGGCCCGGTGAGTTGTTCAGGTCGGCCACTTCACTTTTGCGGAGACGTTTTTTATCGTTCTCCGTCAGCGGCAGCCGCCAGACGAATTCACCAGTTTCAAGTGTCGCCTGCATGAAGTCTTCGAAGAATGCTTCGTCATTTGTCAACGCACCGGTCTTGTCCTTGCCGAGCGCGACGATGACGCCGCCTGTCAAGGTGGCGACGTCGATTAGACAGTCTGCCCCCGACTGTTTCGCATACGTCACAGCATCCGCCAGAACGAGACGGCCTTCCGCATCGGTATTCAGCACTTCGATCGTCTTGCCCGACAGTGAAGTAATGACGTCGTCCGGTTTGAACGCATCGCCGGATACCATATTGTCCGTGGACGCGATGACAGCGATGACGTTTTTCGCAGGACGCAGTTCACCGATGATCTGCATCGCACCGAACACTGCAGCAGCGCCGCCCATGTCCCCTTTCATGCCGACCATGCCTTCTCTCGGTTTCAAGGAGTAGCCGCCCGTGTCATACGTGATCCCTTTGCCGACCAGACCGACGACATCCGTCCAGTCCTCACGGCCCCCTGCATATTTCAGGACGATGAGGCGCGGTTCTTCGACGGATCCTTTGTTGACCGCAAGGATCGCCCCCATGCCGAGTTCTTCCATCTCCTGCTTGCCGAGCACTTCAAGTTCGAAATCGTATTGCGCCGCAAGCTTTTCCGCATGCTCGGCCATTTTGACCGCTGTCAGGATGTTCGGCGGTGTATTGACGAGTGTCCGTGCTGAATTGACCGCTTCGGCATGCACAGCCCCGACTTCAGCAGCTGCTTTCAATTCGTCTTCGTCAGCTGAGCTGACCAGTTCGACCGTCTCAAAAGCGAAATCCTTTTCGTTCGAAGAGGTTTTGTAGTCATCAAACTGATAACTGCCGAGCAGGATGCCCTGCGCAGCGGCAAACGCAGCATCGTCCGCTTCGAGCGATTCTGTTGTGAACGAGTCGAGCCAGATGGAGATATTCTCTGCTTTCTGCCCCTTCAGTTCTTTCCCGACTTTTGCAAAAACTTCAAGCAGCAGTTGATCTGTCAGTTTCTTTGGAGCACCGAGTCCGGCGAACACGACTCGCTTAAATGATGCCTCTCCCATGACAGGAAGCTTCGTAATCGATTTCAAGTCTGTTTTCACGTCTCCTGCTTTCACCCAGTCCATCAGGCGGCCGCCGAAAACGTCTTCAAGGATCTCCCAGCCCTCTTTGTTCTCCGGATGCTCGGGAACCCCGACAACGATGACCTCCATGCCGGATTCCGTAATCTTCTTATCAACAATAGTGGTTTTCATTTGACTGCCTCCTCTTATTCATACATTCTAATTATATACCAGTTGAAGAGGAAACGAAAAAGGTTCTTCGGCTTCCGGACTAATTACTACCGACTATTTTTCTTGAGGAGTGCCTGCATGACTATCTTGACCAATGTTCCGCTGCTCGTGGCGCTGTTTGGAATCCTGTTCGCCCAGTTCGTGAAGATTCCGATCCATTTCCTGCTGACGCGTGAGCTCGACTGGAAGCTAATGACTTCGACGGGCGGCATGCCGAGTTCGCACTCGGCCGCGGTGACAGCACTGACGACTGCCATTGCATTTGAGCACGGGCTTGATTCCTCCATCTTCGCGGTCTCCGCCATCTTTGCTGTCATTGTCATGTTCGATGCGACAGGCATCCGGTACCAGGCCGGCCAGCAGGCGGTCATCATCAACGAGATGCGCCGCGATTTCCAGACGTTCGTCAGCGAGGCGAAAGACTGGGTGCAGAAAGACGAAGAACAGAAAATGCAGGAGCTGAAGACCCTTCTCGGCCACAAGCCGAATGAAGTCTTTGCCGGTGCTGTGACGGGTATCCTGATCTCCGTCATTACGTATACGCTCATCTTATGACAAAACGCCCGGGCAGATTAGCTGCCCGGGCGTTTTGGTTAAAACATCTGATAGCCCTGCTTGCGCAGAAGCTTGCTGACGATCCCTGAAATGATCGCACCGACCATCCCGCTCGACAGGATGACGACGTCGACCGTATGGAGCGCCATCAGTTTCTCACCGAGCAGGCTGAACGCGTGTCCCGGCTTCGTAATATATTCATAGGCCTTCACTTCATCGATGATCAGGATGACGACGATCGGGTAGATGACCGCCATGATCCATGACATGCGCAAAAGCATGTTGAGCAGAAACCCGATCCCAAAGAACATGACGATGAAGATGAGGACAGACAGGATGATCTCTGTAAGTGAAATTGTTCCCAAAGCGATGACCTCCATTTTCCTTAGTCCATTTTACCGGATACCGGCAGTGCTTACAACCGCTTAAGCAACTGTCATGAAGTTGTCGAAAAGAAAAGCGGCCGGCCGCTGGATTTATCCAACGGATCGGCCGCCTGCTGTTCTGCTAGTTTTACAAGAAGTCGAACTTCCCTTTTTTGATTGTCAATGGTGCGCCGCCGATCAGATACAGCGCCCGGTTGTCGACCATTTTTTTCATGAACGACGCTTTGGCACCTGTCATCTTCTTGCCGAAAGCGACGCCGATCGCGTCACTGGAGCCGAGCGAAGCGATGCTTCCCTTCAGATCCGGAACGAACGGGGATGTCGGCTGCTGCTTCATGAGGGCGATGATATTGTTTGCACACATATCCCCTTGCTGCATCGCGATCTGTGCTGTCGGCGGATACGGACGGTTCGCTTCTTCGTTGATCATCAGGGCGCAGTCTCCGACGATGAAAACGTCAGAGTAGCCAGGCGCACGCAAGTCTTTGTCAACCTTGACGCGGGCACGCATGTTTTCGATGCCCGTTTCTTCGATGAGACGATTGCCGCGCACACCTGCCGCCCAGACCACGGTCCCCGCTTCGATGAATTCAAATTCATCTTCGCCTTTCTTCAGCTTGACGCCTTCAGGAGTCGCCTCCACAACAGGCGTGCCGATCGAGAACTCGATTCCTTTCGACTTCAGCTGGCGGACAGCATAATCCACAAGTTCAGGATCGAAGCCCGGCAGTACCATCGGCGCCGCCTCGACGCAAAGCACTTTCACTTTGTCAGCGGGCACGTCGAACTCTTCGCAGAGCTTCGGAATCCGGTCACCGAGCTCCCCGAGGAACTCGATACCGGTGAACCCTGCTCCGCCGACGATGATCGTCAGTCGGCTGTCGGCTTTCACGTCTTCCGTCGACCATGTCGCGAACTGGTACTCAATATGCTCGCGGATCTGACGGGCTGCGTTAACATTCGCGATCGATAGGGCGTATTTGTCGAGCCCCGGGATGCCGAACGTCTCCCCTTCAAAGCCGAGAGCGATGACGAGATAGTCGTACGTGAAGTCCCCGGCAGTCGTGCCGACAGTCTTACCATTGACATCGATGGAGCGGACTTCCGCTTTGACGAATGTCACTTTGTCTTTCTTGATGACCCGGCTGATGTCGTAGCGCACTTGCTCAGGGCTCAATGTCCCAGCAGCAGCTTCGTGCAGCCATGTCGATTCGTAATGATAGTCATTCTTGTTGACGAGGATGACTTCAGCTTCGTCCGTACCGAGTGATTTCTGGAGATTCACAACAGTCGACAAGCCGCCATATCCGGCGCCTAAAACTAGGATTGTAGGTCTTTTCACGGCAATCGGTTCCACCTTTACTTGTATGATGTGCCGGCTTGCAAAAATCACAAGACCCCTACAATCCAGCACGGTGCATTTCTTTTTCCTCATATATCGTAGCCTGTTTGTCCCGGTAATACAATAGCTGTTTCGGAATCTAGCGATTGCTGTCGAAATAACTTCATCCCGGCTTCACACGGCAGGAAGGAACTAGGGGATTAAGGCGGCGCAGACGGCAAAACCCCCTCTGCCGTTTACGGGCGGAGGGGGTTTCAGCTGATGGGTGCTTTTTGATCTCAGTCACAGTTTGCAGGAGTGCCGGCTTTCTTCGCAGTCCTGAACGACGTACCGCAGCCGCATGCAGCGATGGCGTTCGGGTTCTCGATCGTGAACCCGCCGCCCATGAGCGACTCTTTGTAGTCGATCTGTGTACCAGCGAGGATGTCGGTGTCTTCCGACGATACGACAACCCGGATACCGTGCAGATCCAGCACCTGATCCGTATCGTGCTGTTCCTTATCGAACCCCATGCCGTACGTCAGTCCGCTGCAGCCCCCGCCATTGACGGACACCCGGAGGAACGAACCCTGTTCCCCGTTATGCTCCATCATTTCCTTGACGTGATATGCAGCAGATTCTGATAAGCTGAGTAATTGTGTCATGCAATCTCCTCCTATACGTTTATCTAGTATACCAATCTGAAAATTTTCAATCCACCGAAAGCCCTTTGTCCTGCGCGGTTTGCTATACTATAGAAGAATGGACGAAAGGATGATGCGCGATGGAAGTGACTCCGCTTTACGATAAAAAGATGACGTGCCTGAACTGCAGCGAGCACTTCACGACGACGAAAGTGCGGTCCCGTTTCGCACGGGTGGCGTCAACGGACACCGACTTCAAACCGAACTATAAAGACCCCGCTGTCAACCCGCTCTACTACAATATCGCCGTCTGCCCGGCATGCGGCTTCTCCTTCACCGACGACTTCGCCCCGTATTTCGCGCCAGGCACGAAAGAGCAGATCGCGTCGGTCATCTCTTCAGGCTGGCAGCCGAGATCACTCGGCGGTGAACGGTCGTTCGTCGAAGCGATCGAGGCGTACAAACTCGGTTATTTAAGCGCCATGATGAAGAAAGAGAAGGCGCTCACCACTGCGGGAATCGCCGTCCGGACCGCCTGGCTGTACCGGGTAGCCGGCAGCCGGGAAGAGGAACAGCGCTTCCTGATGCTCGCGCGGAACCTGTACGAAGAGGCCTATTCGAACGACGACCATACCGGCACCCAGATGTCGGAAGCCCGCGTCCTGTACATGGTGGCAGAACTCTCCTACCGAATCGGCGACCGCGAGAAAGCGATCCAATATTTCTCACGTATCATCGAATCACAGCGGACGTCGACCGAACCGCAGCTGATCGAAATGACAAAAGAACGGTGGCAGGAAATCCGGGAACAAACGTAAAACAGGAACGAGCCGGCTTGGCTCATTCCTGTCAAGCCGGATCGGCTGCTTAGAACACTTGCTCCACTTCGACGACACCGGGCACTTCTTCGAGAAGGGCACGTTCGATGCCGGCCTTCAATGTGATCGTCGAGCTCGGGCACGTACCGCACGCTCCGAGGAGACGCAGCTTGACGATGCCATCCTCCACATCGATCAGCTCACAGTCACCGCCGTCCCGCAATAGGAACGGACGCAATTTATTCAGCACTTCTTGGACGGATTCGTTCATAGTTGCTTCTGTCATTGGTTGTAAACTCCCCTTTCCTTTATATTTATTATAAACTGGATCACAAAAAAAATCCATTAAAGAATCAGGAGGCGTTGTTGATGAACGCGAAAGACGTAGTTGTTGAAGTATACGGGGCGGACGTGGTGTGTGCAAGCTGTGTGAACGCACCGACATCAAAAGACACATTCGAGTGGCTCGACGCGGCTATCCAGCGGAAGTACCCCGACCACCCGTTCGAGATCGTCTACGTGGATATCGAGTCGGAGCCGGCCGATGACCGACAGCGCAGCGTTGCGGAAATGGTGAAGAATGATGAATACTTTTATCCGCTCGTGCTGATCAATGAGGAAGTGGTCGGCGAAGGGTACATCCAGCTGAAGCCGGTGTTCGCGGAGCTGGAGAAGCATGGGTTCACAGCTGCCGGCTGAGTGATAATCGCTATTTGATAAATGAGAACAAGCGCAGCGCGCCCCGGGGGCGTGCTGCGCTTGTTTTTGCTGGTTGGCGCGGGCGGTTTATGAGCGTTTTTTGCGGGTTATGAGCGCTTTTTTGGATTTATGAGCGCTTTTCGGGATTTATGAGCGCTTTTCCTGTTTTATGAGCGTGTTTCCTGTTTTATGAGCGTTTTCTGGGATTTATGAGCGCTTTCCGGAATATATGAGCGTTTCTCCAGTTTTATGTGCACTCCCCCGCAAATCCACTCAACCGTTGTGCCATTTATACATCCACAGCACGCCTGATTTAAGGAGGCGGGCGATCCGGCCGGTGACGGTGCGGTCGGCGAGGTAGGCGAAGCCTTGTTTCTTGCCGAGCGAGCCCATGAATCCTTTCAGCTTGATGTCGGGCATCGTTTCAGGCAGTTTTTCGTCGTTCCACGTATGGCGAAGGACAGTGACGATCTGTTCCGCCTGCCCTTCCGCGAGCTGTGCGCTCGGTGCGTGCGGCAGCGAGGCGATATCGCCGACTGCGTATACTTCTTCGTGGCCGGGAATCTGATGATACTGGTTCAGCACGACACGGTGGCTCTTGTCTTTCTCGACGTCGAGTTCCCGGACGACTTTTGTCGGCTGGATGCCGGCTGTCCAGACGACTGCGTCGACCTCCATCTGGTCTTCATGGTTGTAGATCCGGTTCCCTTCGACTTTAGTGATATTGGAACTCGCAATGACATCGACGTCATTTTTGTCAAACCAGGTTTTGATGTAGTTACTCAGGCGTTCCGGGAAGTCGCGCAAAATGCGCGGACCGCGGTCGAACAGTTTGATGTTCAGATCGGAACGGCTTTCACGCAGTTCGCTTGCGAGCTCGATGCCGCTCAGCCCGGCGCCGACGATTGCGACCGTCGCACCGCTGTTCAAGTTCAGCAGTTTCTTGTACGTTTCGCGTGACTGGCCGATTGTCTGGATGCTGAATGTGTGTTCAGCTGCCCCCGGTACGCTGTGGTAATTGTCCTCGCAGCCGAGTCCGATGACGAGTTGATCGTAGGCGACTTTCCTGCCGTCCGTCAGCAGGATGCACCGCTCGTCGATTTCAATTGCGGCGATCTCCCCTTCGACGACTTTCAGCCTTTCATGCGCCGGAAGTGCGACACGGACGTCACTGTCCGGAACTGTTCCCGATGCGAGTGCGTAAAATTCGGTTTTCAAACTGTGGAAGGCTGTCCTGTCGACGAGCGTCACTTCCACGTCTGCCGGGAGGTTGCCCAAGATGCGATTCATGATTCTCATATTGCCGTAGCCGGCGCCTAACAGTACTAGTTTTTTCATGATAGTCTCCTTTTTCCTTAGAGATTTCCGTCGATTCCTCATTCACGAGTATATCAGTTTGTGACTTCCTTCACAATAAGCGATAGCCTTTGACGGCTGTCGAAAAAAAGAGTACGATCGTGTAAGGTGAGGTGATGGGTGTGAACCCGATAGTGGAGTTTTGCATCAGCAATTTGGCGAATGGCTCGCAGGAAACACTGGAGGCGCTTGAAAAAGACCCGAATCTGGACGTGCTCGAGTATGGATGTCTCAGTTATTGTACGCTGTGTGCCGAGTCGCTGTATGCACTTGTGAATGGTGAAGTTGTCGAAGGGGAGACCCCGGATGAGCTGACTGCCAATATATATCAGTTCATTGAAGAGAATCCCCTCTTTTAATAGCAGCAAACGGCTGAGCGCCCTGATCGGATATCCGACCGGGGCGCTCAGCTATTTTTTACGGGTCACCCGTCGAGCTGATCTTTCCACTCAGCGAGCGTCCGGAACGCATAGGTCGGTGTGTCCGTCTTGGCAAGGAGCTGTTCCCGCGAAGTGACGCCGCCTTCGAGATGGATCGTGTCGATGCCGTACCGGATTCCGGAGAGGATATCGGTGTCATAGTTATCGCCGATCATGATCATCTCTTCTTTCCGGGCACCGCTCTGCCGGCGGATATAGTCGAGCATGTACGGTTCAGGTTTCCCGACGATGACAGGGTCCGACCCCGTAGAAGCCTTCACAAGTTCGACGAATGCCCCGTTGCCCGGCACGAGTCCCTCTTCTCCCGGAACAGCCAGATCGCCGTTCGTCGCAACGAACTTGGCGCCTGCCCGGATCGACAGGCAGGCCTGTGCAAGTTTGCCATAGGTGATTGAGCGGTCGATCCCCATGACGACCACGTCGCCGCGGCTGTCCGTCAGCTTGAGACCCGCTTCGTGCAGTGCTTCCTTCAGCCCTGCTTCCCCGATAAGCTGGACGGTGAAGCCGCTGAACTGCTGCGCGCAGAAATCAGCGGCTGCTATGGCGGAAGTCATAACATGCGTTTCACTGGTCTTAATTCCGAAGCCGCCAAGCTTTCGGACGACTTCCGCCCGCGTATGGGACGAATTATTCGTGATGAAATACGGTTTGATGCCGTCTGCTTGGAGGGATTTCAGGAAGTCGACTGACTCACGGATCGGCTCGCTTCCTTTGTACACCGTCCCATCCAGGTCGAGGCAGATTGTTTTATAACGTTTCACGGGATGATTCCTCCGGAAGAAAGGCAGAAACGGGACCGAGTTCGTTTTCAAGATAGGTCAAGACACGTTCCGGGAAACGCTCCAGCGCCGGCAGGCACTTTGTCATCGTCTTTTCAGTTTCCGCCAGATCGACAGCTGCAAAATCTCGGACGAGCATCTTGCGTAGGCCGATCATCTCTTTCAGCGGCTGGTCCATATCCATAGCTATCACCTGTTCGTCGGTCATGATATCGATGATGTCATCGTAACTTCCGGGATCCCGCATGATGAAGCCGTCGATCATCGAATTGCCGACGTCGATGACGGACTCGATCACACTCTGGGCGGTCCGCTCGAGTGCGAGCTGCTTCACAAAGTTCTCCTGCCAGTTGTGCTCCGACTTGAATTGAGCCAGCAGCTCTTCCATATAGGCGAGTGTGTCACTGATTTTCTTCCGGTCGATAAAGTACATGGCGTTTCCTCCTCAAATTGACTTCTGCGTTCCCTCCATAGCAAACAGGCGCCGAAGAATGATATCCCGGGCGCCCATCCTGCTGGCGTTATGACGATTTCCTGTTTTTTTCGGCAGGCTCATTCTCCGGCTTGCCGTCCGGTGTGTTAGGTTCCTGCTCCTTCTTCGCTTTCCCGATTTTCTTCAGAACGAAGTGGGCACAGCCGAAATTGCAGTATTCATACAGATAGTCCTGCAATGTGCTGATTTTGGTTTCATAGGTGGCTTTCGAGTTACGGTCATCGAAGAAGCCTTTCAGCCGCAGCTGTCCGTATCCCCAATCGCCGACGATATAATCGTATTTCAATAGGATTTCACTGTAACGGCTCAGCAATGCTTCGCTGTTGAACCCATCCCGGTAATTGACGATCAGGTCGAAATCCGTCTGTTCCAATGTAATCCGCTGCTCTGTCATGTTGACTCAGCCTTTCACCGTCAAGGACTCGAGTTCCTCTTCACCTTTTCGCTGCCGTTCCTTCGCCGCACTGTTCACCTGTTCGTCAGCATGATAGCTCGAACGGACGAGCGGGCCCGACTGGCAATGCGAAAAGCCTTTGCTCATTGCAATTTCAAAGAGTTCCTTGAATTCCTTAGGCGTATAATATTTTTGCACAGCCAGATGCTTTTTCGTCGGCTGCAAGTATTGTCCGATCGTCATGATGTCTACATCGTTCGCACGCAGGTCATCCATCGTTTCGATGATCTCTTCCCACGTTTCGCCGACTCCGAGCATGATGGAGGACTTCGTCGGGATGTCCGGCTGAAGTTCCTTCGCACGGCGCAGCAGCTCCAGCGAGCGGTCATACTTCGCACGCGCCCGGACTCTCGGCGTCATACGTCTGACGGTTTCGATGTTATGGTTCAAAATGTCTGGTCTCGCATCCATCAGCCGCTCGATGTTGTCGAAGTCGCCGCCCATGTCGGAAGGCAGGACCTCCACTGTCGTGAATGGGTTCTTCCTGCGGATCGCCCGGATCGTCTCTGCGAAGATGCCGGAGCCTCCGTCTTTCTGATCGTCCCGCGCAACCGCCGTGACGACGACGTGCTTCAAGTTCATGAGCGCGACGGAATCGGCCACCCGTTCCGGCTCCGCCAGATCGAGTTCGGTCGGCAATCCGGTCTTCACGGCACAAAAACGGCAGGCGCGCGTGCATGTATCCCCAAGGATCATGAATGTAGCGGTACGCCGCTCCCCCCAGCACTCGTGGATGTTCGGACAGCGTGCTTCCTCACAGACGGTATGAAGGTTCTTCTCCCGCATGAGTTTCTTCAGATCGGTATAGTTTTCGTTCGTGTTCAGTTTGATTTTCAGCCAGTCCGGTTTCCGGATGTGCTCCTTCTTCATTCCCGCCCCAGGTGTGCAAGACATCAGCAGATCGACTCCATTCTATTTAAACGTTTGCAAATTTCCCTCTTCCCCTAATGTATCACACTCTCCCACACCGGACAACATAGCGGCCGGCTGTTTTCAGGCAATTGAAAAGCGCCCCATCACGAGGCGCCTCCAATAGTATTCATCAATGCCCGCCGAGGTAGGCATCTTTCACTTCGTCACTCGACTGCAGTTCGGCTGCCGAGCCGGAAAGGATGACGCGTCCTGTCTCGATGACATATCCGCGATCCGCGATGGATAGCGCCAGGTGGGCGTTCTGTTCCACGAGCAGGATCGTCGTACCCGCTTCGTTAATATCTTTCACGGTTTCGAAAATTGTCTTTACCATAAGCGGGGCAAGCCCCATTGACGGTTCGTCGAGCAGCAGCAATTTGGGACGGGCCATGATTGCTCTCCCCATGGCCAGCATCTGCTGCTCCCCTCCGGAAAGTGTTCCTGCTGACTGTTTGCGACGTTCGTATAAACGAGGGAAGATGTCATACACTTTTTTGAAATCCTTCGAGATCTCAGCTTTATCTTTCCGCAGGAACGCTCCTAGTTCAATGTTCTCTTCTACGGACATTTCCGCGAAGACGCGACGCCCTTCCGGCACTTGGGACACGCCCATCTTGACGATCGACTGGGCCGGCTTCCCCTGGATCGGCGAACCGGCATAGGAAATCGTCCCCTGTTTCGGCTTCAGGAGGCCGGAGACGGTTTTGAGCAGCGTGCTCTTGCCGGCTCCGTTCGCGCCAATCAGCGTGACGATCTCCCCTTCGTTCACTTCAAGCGAGACGCCCTTCAATGCATGGATGCTGCCGTAGTAGACGTTCAGATCTTGGATGCTCAGCACACTCATACGATTTCCTCCCCTAAATACGCCTCGATGACCTTCGGATTGTTGCGGATCTCTTCCGGGTTCCCTTCTGCGAGCAGGACACCGTGATCGAGTACGTAGATCCGTTCGCAGATGCCCATGACGAGATTCATATCGTGTTCGATCAGCAAGATCGTCAGTCCGAACTCTTTGCGGATGAAGGCGATCAGGTCCATGAGCTCTTTCGTCTCGAACGGATTCATTCCAGCCGCTGGTTCATCCAGCAGGAGAAGCTGCGGATCCGCTGCGAGCGCCCGGGCGATTTCAAGGCGGCGCTGTTTGCCGTACGGCAGGTTTTTCGCGGTCTCGTCCTTATATTTGTCGAGCTCGAAAATCTTCAGGAATTCCAGCGCCTTCTCTTCCATCTCATGCTCACTTTTGAAGTAGGGAGGCAGGCGCAGCACGGCGCTCAGCACAGAGTCTTTCGCAAGTGAATGATAGGCCACTTTCACATTATCGAGCACGGACAGTTCGTCGAACAGCCGGATGTTCTGGAAGGTCCGGCTCATGCCGAGACGCGTCACTTTGAATGGCGGCAGTCCGTTGATCTTCTTCCCGTCGAAGAAGATCTCCCCTTCCGTCGGTACGTAGACACCTGTCAGCAAGTTGAAGCTCGTCGTCTTGCCGGCGCCGTTCGGACCGATCAGCCCGACCAGCTCTCCCTTATGGATTTTCATGCTGAATCCGGAGACGGCTTTCAGTCCGCCGAACTGGATCCCTGTGTTCTGTACGTCCAGCAATACGTCACTGCTCATGCTGTCTTCCCCCTTTCGGCCGCATCCACATCTTCAAGTAATCGGTGAATTCCATCTTGCCCATGAGCCCTTTCGGACGGTAGAGCATGACGATGATGAGGACAAGGCTGTACAAGATCATACGGGTTTCCGGATAATCCTGAAGGAATGTAGAAACGATCGTCAGCAGGATTGTCGCGACAATCGCCCCTGACAGACTGCCGAGACCGCCGAGGACGACGTAGATCAGAATGTCGATGGATTTCAGGAAACCGAAGTTCGCCGGCTGGATGATATAGAAGTTATGGGCATAGAGCGCACCGGCGATTCCTGCGAAGAAGGAGCCGATTGCGAATGCCAGCACTTTATAATACGTTGTGTTGATGCCCATCGCATCTGCTGCGATCTCATTTTCCCGTACGGCGATGCACGCTCTGCCGTGGCGGGAGTTCGTGAAGTTCACGATGACGAGGATGGTCACGAACAGGCAGACGAACGTATACGTCCACGTCGTCAGGTGGGCCACCTGCATACCTGCGGCGCCGCCGACGTAGTCGATGTTCAGGAAGATGATACGGATGATTTCCGCGAACCCAAGTGTCGCGATCGCCAGATAATCACCGCGCAGGCGCAGCGTCGGAATCCCGACAATCAGTCCTGCGAGGGCGGCTGCAAGTCCGGCAATGACAATCGATGCAGCGAACGGCAGCTCGAGCTTCATCGTCATGATGGCGGATACATAGGCACCGACTGCGAGGAACCCCGCGTGTCCGAGCGAGAACTGCCCGGTGATCCCGATCACCAAGTGCAGGCTGACGGCAAGCATGATATTGATCGCCATGAAGATGAGTGTATTCGAATAGAAATTATTCAAAATCCCGCTGCTGATCATCACTTGAACAACAACGTAGACAGCAATTGCCAATACGGCGAACACCCAGAATTGCTTCGACTTTTTCATCATTCCCATTCACCTACACTTTCTCTCTCGTGTTTTTGCCGAATAGACCCGCTGGTTTGAATATCAGGATCAGGATGAGGATGATGAAGGCTGCAGCATCGCGCCAGAGCGAACCGCCCAGCGCGCTGACGACCGTCTCCACGACTCCGAGGACAAGTCCCCCTGCCATCGCTCCCGGGATGATGCCGATTCCGCCAAGAACTGCAGCAACAAATGCTTTCAGCCCCGGGATGACCCCCATGAGCGGGTCGATTTTCGTATAGTAGATTCCAAAGATGACACCCGCCGCCCCGGCGAGCGCCGAACCGATCGCGAATGTCGCGGAAATCGTATTGTCGACATTGATGCCCATCAGTTTTGCGGCTTCCGCGTCATAGGAAACGGCCCGCATCGCTTTTCCGATCTTCGTCTTATGTACGATGAACTGAAGTACAATCATCAGAAAGACGGAAATGGACAAAATCAAGATCGCCTGACTGCTGATCTGCGCACCGAAAAGATTGAACGTCTTGTTCGCCAATACTTCCGGGTATGCAGCCGGCTGGGCTCCGCGGAAATAGATGACACCGTTCTGGATGAGCAGTGAAACACCGATCGCTGTGATCAGAGCGGCGATCCTCGTCGCATTCCGCAGCCGCTTATAGGCGATGCGTTCGATCAGGACACCGATGACGGCACAGACGGCCATCGACAGCAGAAGAGCCGGCACGAAGCCGAGTCCCCAGCCTGCAATCGAAAGATAGCCGATGAATGCACCGATCATGAACACCTCGCCGTGCGCGAAGTTGATGAGTTTAATAATTCCGTAGACCATCGTATAGCCGAGTGCGATCAGTGCGTAAATACTGCCGAGAGAAATGCCGTTGACAAGCTGTTGTATCCAATCCATGAAGTTCCCCCCTTATGACTCTCTGGCATTAGTGCATGAAAAGAAGGCGGGAGAGAGTTCCCCCGCCCCTCCCATGAAATTACGGATTCACCTTCGTATTGAACACTTGCTCGCCGTCCTTGTACTCGAGGATCGTAGCAGACTTGATCGGGTGATGGTTTTCGTCAACCGAATAAGTCCCTGTTACGAGATTGAGTCCATCCGTCTCTGCCAGTGCGTCTTTGATCTTTGTGGAGTCCGTGCTGCCTGCACGTTCGATTGCATCCTTCAGCAAGTAGACCGTGTCATAGCCAAGTGCGTTGAACGCGTCCGGCGATTTGCCGTATTTGTCTTTGAACTTGTCGTTGAATGCCTTTACAGCACCGTCCGGGTCATCAGCCGAGTAGTGGTTCGTCGTATACGTATTGTTCAGTGCGTCCGCGCCTGCCAGATCCAGGAGAATCGGGGAATCCCATCCGTCCGCCCCCATGAGCGGCACGTCGATGCCCATTTCACGCGCCTGCTTGACGATGAGGCCGACCTCTTCGTAATACCCCGGGATGAAGATGAATTCCGGCTTCGCTGACTTGATGCGCGTCAGTGTGGAGCGGAAGTCCGAGTCTTTCGCGATATAGGATTCTTCAGCGACGACTTTCCCGCCTGCTTTCTCGAAATCCTTTTTGAATGAAGAAGCAAGACCTTTCGAGTAATCACTTGCGTTGTCTGAGAAGATGGCGACATTTTTGACGCCGAGGTCATTTGCAGCGAAGTTAGCAGCAACTGTCCCTTGGAAAGGATCGATGAATGACGTACGGAAGACGTATTCGTTCACTTCGCCCTTGTCATTGACCGTCACTGTCGGGCTCGTGCCGGACGGACTGATGATCGGTGTCTTGTTGTCGTTCGCGATCTGTGCCTGGGCAACCGTCGCTCCGCTCGTCGCGGCGCCGATGATCGCTGCGACATTTTCCTGCGTCGTCAGTTTGATCGCAGCGTTCGTCGCTTCGGCAGCATCGGATTTATTGTCGATCTTGATGATTTTGATCTTTTTGCCGTCGATTCCGCCGTCGTCGTTGATTTCATCGACAGCGAGCTGGATGCC
Source organism: Sporosarcina sp. NCCP-2716 (assembly GCF_023707985.1). Classification (GTDB taxonomy): domain Bacteria; phylum Bacillota; class Bacilli; order Bacillales_A; family Planococcaceae; genus Sporosarcina. The sequence continues at coordinate 146,488 of NZ_BRCF01000008.1, read as the reverse complement.
ATCAGCCTCGGATGTACCGTACGATGCGACAGCGCCGGATAATTCGAGGTTGACCCCGATCTTGATATCCCCGTCTCCTCCTTTTGAACCAGATGACTCATCTTTCCCGCCTTCTGAACAGCCGGCCAGGAGACCGACGCCAATCGTCATTGCTGCCAGTAAACTCCATGCTCGTTTGAATTTCATTTCTCTTCCCCCTTAGTTCTACTATTCTGAAATTTTGACAGAAAGGACAGCGTAAGGCGGATCAGCGAGTTTCGCTCCCGTTCTTTTCTTTCTGTAACTCTATTCTAAAACAAACTTCTAATTCAGTCTATACAAATTTTCATAATGTTATTACTAGAACGTCGAATCGTTGATATACCGCCATCCGTCCACTCTGGATATTGGGAACTATTTCTAATTTCCTATAAAATGTGGCTGGTCGCAAAGAAAAAAAGGTATTCTCCCACAACTATGGGAGAATACCTTTCACTCTGCTGCTGCAGCGGCAGTTTTCCGTGCAAGCCGCATATTCCAGAACGTGAAGAGTGCAGCCAGAATCACCGCTACACCCGCAAGTCCGATCCATACGGAACCGGTCAGCCCGAGGATGATGTAGCCACCTGCCGAAATTCCGGCAGCGATCAGTGCGTACGGCAGCTGGGTGGCTACGTGATCGATGTGGTTGCTTCCCGCTCCGGTCGACGACAGGATCGTCGTATCGGAGATCGGTGAACAGTGGTCGCCGAAGACTGCTCCTGCAAGGACGGCGGCCAGGGCAGGCAGCAGGTGTTCAGGTGCTGCATTCACCATGATCGTCCCGGCGATCGGCAGGAGGATCCCGAACGATCCCCAAGAGGTCCCTGTCGAGAAGGCCATCAGCCCTGCCAGCACGAACAGCACGACCGGCAGGAATCCGACCGGAATGTTCGATTTCGAGACGGCTTCCGATAAGAACAGACCCGTCTCCAGCAGATCGATCAGGTGCGTCAGGGACCAGGCGAGGATGAGGATCAGGACAGCCGGCAGCATCGCTTTCACGCCGCTGACGAACGCCCGGCCGATCAGTCCTGCGGAAGCTGTGTCATTTACCCGGAACTGCATCGCGTAGAGGATTACTGCGGCGAGTGTGCCGGCAGCTCCTCCGAAGACGAGTGACAGCGGGACGTCCGTGTTTTCGAAGATCGTCCATAAGTTCAGTTCGCCGCCGATCCGGTAGCCGGTCACGATCATGGCAGCAAGTGTGACCCCGACAAGCGTGACGATCGGGACGACGAGATCCCGGACATGACCATGCTTATGTTCAGGGAATTCGTCTTTCAGCTGGCCCGGAATCTCTTTTTCCGGGTCGAACAGCTGGCCAGTTTCACTTGCCCGCTTTTCGTGGTCTTTCATCGCAAAGAAATCAACGTCCGTCCAGGCGAAGAAGAAGACCATGGCGAGAGTCGCCAATGCATAGAAATTCATCGGTGCCATGAGCAGGAACGCACTGAGCGGCGAATAGTTCACCGCGGAAGTCGTCGCCAGGATGATCGCGAGCTGTCCGATCAGGAAGGCCCCCCAGCTCGATACCGGGGAGATGACGCAGACCGGTGCGGATGTCGAGTCGATGAAGTATGCGAGTTTTGCCCGTGATATGTTGTGCCTGTCGGTGATCGGGCGCGCAATCTGGCCGACCGCCAGCGCATTGAAGTAATCATCCACGAAAATCAGGATGCCGACAGCCGCTGTCAGCAGTTTGGCACTCCGTTTCGTCTTGATGCGGGTGACCGCCCATTCGGCGAATGCCCGACTGCCGCCGGACAGACTGACGAGTGCCGTGATGACACCGAGGAATAGGATGAAGACCATGATATAGATGTTATATGTGTTGAGCGCGCCATCATCCCAGAACGAGACGGCGAGTGCCTTTCCGAGTTGAACCACTGTCTCCCCGGGTGCAAACGACGCAACGAGCAGCGCTGCTGACAGGATGCCGGCGCTGAGGGACAGCAGCACCCGTTTCGTCGTCAGCACCATGACAATTGCGATGACGGGGGGTAAAATCGAGAGCCAAGTACCAATCATTCCATTTTCCTCCTTTTTATCAGGGATCGAGGGATACAAAAAGCCGGCACCCGTTTCACTTTGAAAAGTGTACCGGGCACCGGCTGTCTACATGTCATTGGTTTGATAAACAAGTTCGTTATCCAACTGACGATTGTAGCTCATCACGGACTGTACAAATCCCGTGACAGTGCCATTCCTGTTCGAAATGACCCCAGCTGTGCGGAGACGACCTCCATCCAGCTTCGGCAGAACTTCCTTTTTCACATGGTCTTCGACGTCACTCTCGCATGTGATACTCATAAGCTATGCAGCCTCTACCCTATCGATTCTGTTCTTACCTTTACAGGATAGCAGATGCTGAATGATTATGCAAGGCAGCTTACGGCTCATTCGTTTCACCCGTCTGACTGAGCGGCACTTCGATATTGGCCGGGCTCTGCCCCCCTTTCGTATAGATTTGCGGCACGACACCCTGGATGATGCCGATCGCGACCGGGAAGGAATGCTCCACCGTACTTTGTTTTGTCGCGACTGGAATAATGATCTGCACGTTGACGGTCAGGTTGATATTCACCTCCATGTAGACGTTGTTAATGCCGTATTCGGTGATTTTCGTATCGATATCGCCATGGACGTCACCGACTATATGGAAACGGATCGGGATTTTCGGCCCAAGGTTTCCGAGCAGCGGTATGCCGGCGACCTGGCCGATCGGCACGAAGAAGACGACACCGCCGTGTTTCTCCATCTCTTCAGTATCGAACTCCAGTACATCACTGTCCGGCAGCATGGCCAGATCACCGGATTCAGCCCGTTCCAGATGGTTTTCGACAAGTTCATGGATTTCCGCCATCACCTGGCTGATCTTCTCGGCATCGACTTTCATTGTGACGGTTTCCTTCGAATCATTCGGGATATTGACGAGCACATCATTGACATCGAGTACGCTGTCGGACCGCGACTGGATCGCCTGACTGATGACGTGTGCTGCAATCTTGCGTGTCTCCACTTCTGCATACCGCATATAAAGAGGTGTTAACTTTATATTCAAATAGTAAAAACTTCCGGCAATCGTGATAAGGAGTGCTGGTATCAGTAGTTTGAGCCACCTCCTTTTGGATTTCCGCTGTTTCGGAGCTTGTGTATGGAATCGCAAAAAAGCAGCACCTCCCCTTCCTAACCATATGAAGGGGAAGTGCTGCCTATGAGTCTGTCAGCGCGGCAGCTGTCTGCCGTACCAGCCTGCGATATCGCGGATCAATTCCGGCACGAGGTAGTCGATCGTTTCATATTTCATATTCGGATAGAAGAATCCGAAGGTGAACATGTCGAGTGTAGCGAGCCGGTAGCGTTTCTGCATACCGACCCGCTCCTCTCCGATATGAAGGATCCCGTCTTCCATGTGCAGATTCACCGGGATCATGACGCCCATCAGCGTGCCCCTGAACCCGAGACCCCGGACTTCGGTGCGGGCCCAGTCGGGATTTTGGGAGATCCGGTAATAGTCGAGCAGTGACCGCCCTGTGATTGTAAGGACACATGCATTGATGGGGTGGGGCAGGACGCTGTGCAGGTCCCGCAGTGTGACATCGCCTCCCGGCAGGCTGCCGAGGAACAGGCCTGCATTGAACAGCCCGCAGTCCGCGTCCGTATAGGTGAGGAGGGCCTGCCCGAAGAAATCAGACAGTGCGCTCGTTCCGAATAAGTTCTGGCCGAGCGTGCGGGGCAGATGGAAGGCCGTCCGCTCGAGAAGGCGTTCTCCCTCAGCGAGCTTCCGGCTGAATGCCTCCTCCGTTTCCGAATCTGCTTCCAGCTCGCCTGCCGGGATGACAGATGCTGTCCTGCCGGTAATCCGCCCGTCCTCCACCGAGATGCAGACACGGCCGACATACTGACCGAACTTGCCGGTCGCAGCCAGCAGCGTATCGCCTTCCCATTCGCCTTGGACGAACAGGTGGTGGGTATGTGCTCCAAGGATAAGATCGATATCGTTCGTTTCGTCTGCAAGCAGCCGGTCCTCACGGACGCCGAGATGGGACAGGCAGATGACGACGTCCGACGTCTTGCGCAGCCGGGCAGCAAGATTTATCAGGATGGCACGCGGTTCCCGGATCGTCCAGCCGAGTTTCGTGTAGAATGCTTCATAGACAGCTGTCGCGGCGATCACTGCGACGGTGACGCCGTGCTCCGTCACATATTGCTTGTACGGAACGGCCCAGTCAGGTGAAGTGCCGTCCGCTTCCGCCAGGTTCGCCACGATGACGTCGAACTCCGCGCCGCTGTACAGCCGCTCCAAGTCCTCCTTCGGCAGTGTGATCCCTTCGTTGTTGCCGATCGTCACCGCGTCGTATTGCGCCGCGTTCAGCAGCTCCGTATTCCCTCTCCCGGCTGTCGCTTCCGTGAACGGGTGCGAGCGGTCCACGAAATCCCCGAGATCGAAGACGAAGACAGCATCTCCCGCCTGCTCGTGTTCCTGTCGCTTTCCGGTCAAGTACTGCTGGATGCCCGGCCAGTTCTCAAAGTGGCTGTGCACGTCATTCGTATGGTAGATATGGATGGTTTCCGTTTTCCGTGAGATCGCGATCATCCCCATATTCCGTCTATGATTGAATTGACACCGAACAGCAGGAGCAGCACCCGGAGTACGATGACAAGCGTTTCCGAACTCATCTTCTTGTTCAGCATCGATCCGACTGTGCCGCCGATATAGGCACCCGGGATGACTGCGAGCGAGTAGAGCCATGGCACATGCCCGAGGTAGATGTGAGTACCTGAGTTGATGAGCGCTGACAGGAATACCATCAGCATCGACGTGCCGACCGCCACGTGCGGCGGGAACAGGAACAGCAGGATCATGCCGGGCACGAGCATCGCGCCGCCGCCGATTCCGAAGAGTCCTGACGTCAGGCCGATGAAGAACGTGAACAGCAGGGCGAACCAGATCGGATACCCGTACACATGGTTTTCACCCTGCGGATCGGTGAACGTGATCTGCTTCCCATGATCGACGAACCAGCGTATCGGCTTCAAATATTTATTGACAAGCAAAAGAGCTGCCAGGAAGATCAGCAACAGCCCGAAATAGATATTGAATGAACTCAAATCGAGTCCTCTGTTGAAGAAAGCGCCGATGATCGTCCCCGGGATGCTCCCCGCGAAAAAGATGAGACCGCTCCGGTAGTCGACGGTCTTCGCCTTCAGATGATACATCGTCGACGACAGGCCGTTGAACACCATCATGATGACCGACATGCCGACAACCGTCTGCGGCGTCACATGCGGGATCCAGCCGAGGTCGATGCCGACGAGCAGCGTCACCGGGACGAAGATCGTGCCGCCGCCGAGGCCGACGAGTGAGCCGACGACGCCGGACAGCATACCGATTGCGATCAGTAATACATATTCCATTATTATTCCTCCTCAAAGATGTCGAGCTGTTTCGGAGCCAGATCTTCAAAGGAGAGATTCAGCAACTTCTGGAACCGTTTCGCGTTCTCAGCGGCATGGCCGCCTGAATTGTTGTTGAAGATGACAGCGACGTATTCCGCATTCTCTGCAGCCTGATTGACGGCTGCTTTGACTTCTTCCAGTTCCTGATCATTGTAATCATACAAATAGCGGATTTTCCGCCAGTTCTCCCGGCTGCCGCCCGGATTCTTCCAGCCGGCTAGATTGCGGCCGTGGAGACGGACCATCGCTTTGGCAGAGTTCGTCACCCGGGGGATGAACGGCACACTGCCCGCACCCGCCTGAGGCTCGTCGGCAATGACATGGATCAGCCCGTTGTCGCTCAGGAACTGAAAAGTCTTCTCCCGAAGCGGTTCCGAGTACCAGGTCTGGTTCCGGAACTCGACGGCGATATCGAAACCTTCGAGCTGCCTGCATATGTATCGTATTTCCTCGACGTTCTCTTTGACACAGTCGAACCATGGCGGGAACTGCACGAGGATCATCGACAGCTTGTCCGCTTCCTGCAGCGGCTGCAGCGACAGCCGGAACAGCTGGAACATCTCCTCTTTCGATTCGTACGGCAGTTCGCCGCGCAGATGCCCGGTCATCCCCTGATATGCTTTCACGATGAAACTGAAGTGATCCGGCGTCTCCCGTATCCACTTGCGGATATTGCGTTCCGGCTGGATCGCATAGAAAGTCGAGTCCAATTCCACGATCGGGAAATGGGAGCTGTAGTCGATCAGTTTCTCTTTCGCGGTCGAGGTCGGCGCATACACATCGGGATGGTCGCCCCAGCCTGTCAAGCCTATTTCTATCATATGGATCCCTCCGTTCCTTGTACACGTTACGTACCCTTATCATAACATAGTTAAGCAGCCTTCATGGCGTGTCTGCTTCCATGCAAAACACGCGCCCGGCAAGGGTTCCGCCGGGCGCGTGCTGTCAATTCCCTTCCTTCACATAGACCGTCCAGCCGAACTGCTGCCTCAGCTTTGCGGCGGCATTATCAGCACTCCGGCGGTCCGGGAATGTCCCTGTCGCAAGCCGGAATTGCTTCCCCGGCTGTCCTGCCGGCACGGCTGCATCCGGCTGCCGCTTCGTCAGGCCGAACCACGCCGCGATGGCCGAGGCTGCAGCAACGCCCTGTGCCTGCAGCCGGGCCGGATCACGGAGAGCACGGATATCCGTCCGAGAATCCATGAAGCCGCCCTCGATGAGCACTGCCGGCATATGCGTCTCCCGCAGGACGTGCAGGTTCCTCTTCTTCACGCCACGATCCCGCAAGCCCATCGCGCGGACGATTGCCGGCTGGAGGATCCGCGCAAGATCAGCAGACTTCGGGTTCGCCCGCCGGGCATCCAGCGTGAACGTTTCGGTCCCGCCCCAATCCCCCCACGCACCCGTGTTGGCATTATGATGAAACGACACGAACAGATCCGCGTTCCATGCATTCGCCCGGTCCGTACGCTCCTGCAGCGGCACATCCCGGCGTCCGGACGGATCATCGGTGCGAAGGATACGGACATCCTTGAATGCGGCAAGCGCAGCCTCCGCTGCAAGCAGCACCGTATTGTTGAAGGCCCACTCGGGTTCCCCGTCCGGTGTCCGTTTCCCCGGTGTACCGAGTCCGTGCCCGGCGTCCAGTACGATTTTCATGACTGCCTCTCCCCTTCCTCTGTTTCCCTTCATCCAGTAGATAGGCTTGGAAAAGCGGAAAGCGGACAATATAAAAAAACCCGTACGCAGCGTGCACGTACGGGGAGGCTGTCCAATCGATTATCCGATCGAACCTTCCATTTCGAATTTGATCAGGCGGTTCATCTCAACTGCATATTCCATCGGCAGTTCTTTCGTGAATGGCTCGATGAAGCCCATGACGATCATTTCAGTCGCTTCCATTTCGGAAATACCGCGGCTCATCAAGTAGAAGAGCTGCTCTTCTGACACTTTGGATACTTTCGCTTCGTGTTCAAGCGAAATATTGTCGTTCAGGATTTCGTTGTACGGAATCGTGTCGGATGTCGACTTGTCATCCATGATGAGCGTGTCGCATTCGATGTTGGCACGCGCGCCATCCGCTTTCCGTCCGAAGTGGACGATTCCGCGGTAGCTCACTTTTCCGCCGTGCTGGGAAATCGATTTCGAAACGATCGTCGACGACGTGTTCGGCGCCAAGTGCATCATTTTCGCACCTGCATCCTGGTGCTGCCCTTTGCCGGCGATTGCGATCGACAATGTCATGCCGCGTGCGCCTTCACCTTTCAGGAGGACTGCCGGGTATTTCATCGTCAGTTTGGAACCGATGTTGCCGTCGATCCACTCCATCGTTGCGTTCGCTTCACAGACCGCACGTTTCGTGACGAGGTTGTAGACGTTGTTCGCCCAGTTCTGGATCGTCGTGTAGCGGCAGTATGCGTCTTTTTTGATGATGATTTCAACGACCGCACTGTGGAGGGAGTTTGTTGTATAGACAGGTGCTGTACAGCCTTCGACGTAGTGCACGCTTGCGCCTTCGTCGACGATGATGAGCGTCCGTTCGAACTGCCCCATGTTTTCCGAGTTGATGCGGAAATAGGCTTGCAGCGGCGTGTCGACTTTAATGCCGGGCGGTACGTAGATGAAGGACCCGCCTGACCAGACAGCCGAGTTCAATGCAGCGAACTTGTTGTCCGAGTTCGGGATGACCGTACCCCAGTATTTCTTGAAGAGCTCTTCGTTTTCACGGAGCGCGGAATCGGTGTCTTTGAAGACGATCCCCATGTCTTCGAGCTCTGATTTCATGTTGTGGTAGACGACTTCCGATTCGTACTGCGCGGAAACGCCTGCGAGGTACTTCTGTTCCGCTTCCGGAATACCGAGTTTGTCAAACGTCCGTTTGATCTCTTCCGGCACTTCGTCCCACGAACGTTCTGTCGCTTCGGACGGTTTCACGTAATATGTGATTTCATCGAAGTTCAGTGAGTTCAGGTCGCCGCCCCATTGCGGCATCGGCTTGCTGTAGAACAGTTCAAGGGATTTCAGACGGTAGTTGAGCATCCATTCCGGTTCGTCTTTCATGCGCGAGATTTCTTCGACGATTTCTTTCGTCAGTCCGCGTTCGGAACGGAATACAGATACGTCCTTGTCGTGGAACCCGTATTTGTAATCGCCGATTTCCGGCATCTTTTTAGCCATTTGCTATTCCTCCTGTTCGATTCATTCGGAATCGCCCGCGATTCCTTTTTCCATCGCTTTCCATGGCAGTGTGGCGCATTTAATGCGCGCCGGGAATTTCGCGACGCCTGTCAATGCTTCGATATCGCCGAAGTCGACGGATTCGTCCACTTCCTTGCCAAGCATCATGTCCGAGAAGGCATGGGCTGCGAATATCGCTTCTTCCTTGTTCTTCCCTTTGACGAGCTGTGTCATCATCGAGGCGGATGCCATGGAGATCGAGCATCCTTCCCCTTCGAACTTCGCGTCTTTGACGATGTCGTCTTCGACTTGGAGTGTCAGGTGGATGACGTCGCCGCACGTCGGGTTGTTCATGTCGATGGTGACGTTGCTGCCTTCGAGGACGCCTTTGTTACGCGGCGTCTTGTAGTGATCCATGATGACGGAGCGGTAGAGCTGATCTAGTTTGTCATTTTTCATTACTGAAAATACTCCTTTGCCATGCGGAGTCCTTCCATGAGACGGTCCACATCTTCTTTCGTGTTGTAAAGATAGAAGCTGGCACGTGCGGTTGCAGAGACGTCGAGCCATTTCATGAGCGGCTGGCAGCAATGGTGTCCGGCACGCACGGCGATCCCGTTCATGTCGAGGACGGTTGCCAGGTCGTGCGGATGGACGCCTTCCAGGTTGAAGGTCACGATACCGGCACGTTTACTTGCATCGCGCGGACCGTAGATTTCAATGCCTTCGAGGGTGCGCATCTGTTCCATCGCATAGGCAACCAGCTCATGTTCGTGCTGTTCGATCGCATCGAGGCCGATCGACTGGATGTAGTCGATGGCCGCCGCCATGCCGATCGCTCCGGCGATGATCGGTGTGCCGCCTTCGAACTTCCAGGGCAGCTCTTTCCACGTGGAATCATACAGGCCGACGAAGTCGATCATTTCGCCGCCGAATTCAGTCGGTTCCATCGCTTCGAGCAGCGCCTTCTTGCCATATAATGCACCGATACCGGTCGGACCGCATAACTTATGGCCGGAGAATGCAAGGAAATCGCAGTCCAGGTCCTGCACGTCGATTTCGATATGCGGGGCAGCCTGGGCTGCGTCCACGACCATGACCGCTCCGTGGACGTGGGCGATTTCCGTGATTTCCTTGATCGGGTTCATCGTCCCGAGTACGTTCGAGACGTACATCATCGAGACGATTTTCGTGCGGTCGGTCATCGCGTCGCTCACTTTCTCGAGCGACAGCGTGCCGTCTTCTTCGAGATCGACATATTTCAGAACAGCGCCTGTCGCTTTCGCGAGCTGCTGCCATGGAATGATGTTGGAATGGTGCTCCATATACGTGATGATGATTTCGTCGCCTTCCGCGATATTCGCACGGCCGTAGCTGTCCGCGATCAGATTCAGCGCGGTCGTCGTACCCCGCGTGAAGACGATCTCTTTCGTCGAGGAAGCATTCAGGAATTTGCGCACGGTTTCCCGCGCGCCTTCGTAATCTTCGGTCGCCCGGTTGCCAAGTGTATGGACGCCGCGGTGGACGTTCGAGTTATCGTACTTATAGTAATGCTCCAGCGCCTCGATGACCTGGCGCGGCTTCTGGGAAGTCGCCGCACTGTCCAGGTAGACGAGGGGATAGCCGTTCACTTCTTGGTCAAGGATCGGGAAATCGTTGCGGATGTCTGGATTCAGCATTAGCGCACTTTCCTTTCAATAACCTCCGTCAGCTGTTTCTTGACGCCTTCAATCGGAAGCTTGCTTACAACCGGCTCGAGGAACCCGTGGATGACGAGGCGTTCAGCTTCGTGCTTTGAAATCCCACGGCTCATCAGGTAGAACAGCTGCAGCGGATCGACACGGCCGACAGATGCTGCGTGGCCTGCCGTTACATCGTCTTCGTCGATGAGCAGGATCGGGTTGGCGTCACCGCGTGCCTTTTCGCTCAGCATGAGTACGCGTGACTCCTGCTCGGCATTCGCACGGGTAGCGCCTTTTTCGATCTTGCCGATCCCGTTGAAGATGGATGACGCGGAGTCTTTCATGACGCCGTGCTTCAGGATATGTCCTTCTGTGTCCATTCCCCAATGGACGATCTCGGAAGTGAAGTTCTGTTTCTGGGATCCGCGTCCGACCACAACGGACTTCATGTCGCAGCGCGAGCCGTTGCCGACGAGGTGCGTCAAGTTGTCTGAAATCGTATTGCTGTCGTTCATGAGGCCGAGCGCCCAGTCGATGCGGCTGTCGCGTCCTGCTACTCCGCGGCGGTTGACATACGTTGTGAAGCCTTCCGCCAAGACGTCGACGGCACCGTATGTGACGACGGCGTTGTCGCCCGTGAACACTTCGGCGATGATGTTCGCAAGGCCTTCAGCATGTTCTACTGTGGACAAGTAGTTCTCGACGTATGTGACCGAGCTGTTCGCTTCAGCTACCACGATGACGTGGTTGAAGAGCGATGCTTTTTCATCGTCATGGAGGAACAGCACTTGGATCGGCTGCTTGACCTCGACGTTTTTCGGCACATAGACGAAAACACCGCCGTTCATTAGTGCTGCATGGAGTGCCGTAAGACGGTGCTCGTCCACTTTGACCCCGTCCGTCATGAAGTATTTCTTCACGAGGTCGCCGTGTTCGCGTGATGCTGTGAAAATGTCGGTGAAGATGACGCCCTGTTCCTTCAGTTCTTCAGACAGTGACAGGTAGGCCGGTGTATTGTTGTGCTGCACGTAAAGGTTCTTCTGATTCTCTGCGTCGACGAGCAGTTTTGCATCGTCCGGAAGCTGTCCGAGGTCGGCGTAGACACTGCTTTCAACAGCGTGCACCGGAAACTCGGTGAAGTTCCAGTTGTCGATCTTCGTTTTATCTGGTTTCGGCATCGGAAGGGTTTCGGATTTCCCGAGCGCTTCCAAGCGGAGGTCGGTCAGCCAGCCTGCTTCTCCTGTAGAGGCAGCGTAAGAGCGGACGTCGTCTCCGGTCAATGCCAATTTCGTTTCAACCGTCATGTTCAATCGTCCTCCCTCTTAGGCTTCTTGTTCTACTGACTCTTCTTCGATTCCGAGCTCTTCTTTGATCCAGTCGTAGCCGTGCTCTTCCAGTTTGCGGGCAAGTTCTTCCCCGCCTGACTTGACGACGCGGCCCTGCATCATGACGTGGACGTGGTCCGGCGTGATGTAGTTCAGCAGGCGCTGGTAGTGTGTGATGATCAGGCAGCCGAAGCCTTCGCCGCGCATTTCATTGATGCCCGTCGAAACGATGCGGAGTGCGTCGATATCGAGGCCGGAGTCGATTTCGTCCAGCACTGCGAATTTCGGTTTCAGCATCATGAGCTGGAGGATTTCGTTACGTTTCTTTTCGCCGCCGGAGAACCCTTCATTCAAGTAGCGGGTCGCCATATCTTCGTCCATTTCGAGCAGTTCCATCTTGCTGTCGAGCTCGCGGATGAACTTCATGAGCGAGATTTCATCGCCTTCTTCGCGGCGCGCGTTGATCGCGGAGCGGAGGAAGTCGGCGTTCGTGACGCCTGTGATTTCACTCGGATACTGCATGGCGAGGAACAGACCGGCTTTCGCGCGCTCGTCCACTTCCATTTCCAGAACGTCTTCCCCGTCGAGGAGGACGGACCCTGATGTCACTTCATATTTCGGATGCCCCATGATCGCCGACGCAAGTGTCGATTTACCAGTACCGTTCGGCCCCATGATTGCATGGATTTCGTTTGTGTTGATCGTTAAGTTGACCCCTTTAAGTATTTCCTTGTCTTCGATTGAAACGTGAAGATCTTTGATTTCCAAAGTTGCCATTCCAATACCTCCCGTATGCTTGAGATGAATTGCCTCATCCCCTATTTATCATCATTCTAATCTTATCCTATCCGGCCGCCCGTTGCAAATCATTGAGAACTATTATAAATAATAAAGAAAGGCTTGCAATCAGCGGGATTATCACCCAGGTGCTGTTTTCAATTGAAATAGTCAGATTGAGAAAACCGGCCGGCATATTTGATAACCCAGGCATGCCGCACACATGGAAAACGCCTGCTTCCCTCGCGGGGAAACAGGCGCAGCTAAGTTATTTTGCGGTTGCTTCTTTCGAAAAGCTGTCGACGACAATCGCAAGTGCCCCGTCACCTGTCACATTGGTGGCAGTGCCGAAGCTGTCCTGCGCCATGTACAGGGCAATCATGAGGGCGACCATCGATTCGTCGAACCCGAGCATCGTTGAGAGCAGGCCGGTCGCCGCGACGACAGCTCCGCCCGGTACGCCCGGTGCTGCGATCATCGTGATACCGAGCATGAAGATGAAGCCCAAATAGGAAACGAAGCTGATCGGCATGCCGTTCATAAGCATGACGCCGATCGAGCACGAGACGAGTGTGATCGTGCTGCCTGACAGGTGGATCGTTGCGAACAGCGGAATGGTGAAGTCCGTCACTTTCGCTGAAGCGCCTGTCTGCTTCGCCTGCCGCAGCGTGACCGGGATGGTGGCTGCGGAAGATTGTGTGCCGACTGCCGTGAAATAGGCCGGTGCCATGATCTTCATGAGGCGGAACGGATTGCGCTGCGAGACGGCTCCTGCGACGGTATATTGGATCGTCAGCATGACCAGATGGAGCACGATGATCATGACGAAGACGAAGATGAAGATCGACAGCACTTTCGCCACTTCACCGGTGAACGTCATATTGAGGAAGATCCCGAAAATATGGATCGGCAGCAGCGGGATGATGATGACCGTGATCACTTTCTCGATGATCGTGTTCAGTTCCTCGAACAGGTGGAGCATAGTCGTACTGCCGATCGATGCCATGCCGATCCCGAGGACGAACGCCAGGATGAGTGCCGTCATGACGCCCATCAGCGGCGTCATCTCGATCGTGAAGAATGAGGCGGCCGCCTCTTTTCCGGTGCCGATCGATGTTTCACCCAGCCCGTGTATGTACGAAGGCAGGATCGTCGTTGCAGCAAAATAGGCGAGGATCCCGGCAACGATGGTGGATGCATAGGCGAACACCGTCGCCAGGCCGAGCAGTTTCCCTGAGCCTTTCCCGAGTTTCGCGATGCCCGGAGTGATGAACGACAGGATGATGAACGGCACGATGAAGTTCAGGAATCCGCCGAACAGCATATTGAATGTGGCGAAGAACCGGGTGAACAATTCGGCGAACCGCTCCCCGATCATCGGTGCCAAGTAACCAAGGCCTACTGCAAGGGCGATCGCAATGACAATCCTCCAGATCAGGCCGATTTTGAATTTCAAAGTATGTACCCCTTTCGTGCGCTGATTTAGTAAAGCTCTCTTTCATCATACAGCACAGGAAACGCATACTTCCGCTTAAAATCATTTCGCACAATTCAAAAAACCTCCCTGACAGGCAGGGAGGCCGTGTGCATTACTTCGTGACCGGAACGACGGAGCCGCCCCACTTATCGATGATGAAGTCCTGGATCTCTTTCGATTTCAGCACTTCGACGAGCGCTTTGATGGACTCTTTGTCTTCATCACCAGTACGGACAGCGATGATGTTGACGTACGGAGAGTCGGATTCCTCCAATGCGATAGAATCTTTCATCGGGTTCAGTCCTGCATCGATTGCATAGTTGGAGTTGATCAGCACCGCGTCGCCTTCTTCACTTTCATACATTTGCGGAAGCAGTGCCGCTTCGTAGTTCGCATCGAATTTCAGGTTCTTCTTGTTCTCTACGATATCCTTCACTTCGGCTTTCGTCTTGTCGACGCCTTCTTTCAGCTTGATGAGCCCTTCCGCTTCAAGCATCGCGAGGACACGGCCATGGTCAGCGACCGAGTTGCTGATCAGGATCGTGGCTCCGTCCGGCAGTTCGTCGAGTGACTTGTATTTCTTCGAGTAGACACCGATCGGCTCGATATGGATGCTTCCCGCATTCGTGAAGTCATAGCCGTGATCTGCGATCTGCGTTTCCATGTACGGGATGTGCTGGAAGTAGTTCGCGTCCAAGTCGCCTGAATCGAGGTCTTTGTTCGGCAGGACGTAATCCTGGTACGGCTCGATTTCGAGGTCGTAGCCCTTTTCTTTCAGCAATGGCTTCGCTTCTTCGAGGATCTCCGCGTGCGGCACGTTCGAAGCACCGACTTTAATGACTTTCGATTCTTCGTCGGAACCGCTCGCTTTCCCGCCTTTATCATCTTTCGTTCCGCATGCTGCGAGCGCGAGGACGAGCACAGCGAGTAAAATACCGGTGATGAGTTTCTTCATTACATTCCACTTCCCTTTTCGTTTTTTATGTGTCAGGCGGTTGCACCTGTTCGTACCGATTTACCGTTTGTCGAGCTTTTTGACGGCGAAGTCGCCGGCAAACTGGATGATGAAGACGACGACCAGGATGAGGACGGTGGACACGAGGGTCACGTCCGTCCGGCTCCGCTGGAATCCATCGAGGAATGCGAGTGTCCCGAGGCCACCTGCACCGATGATGCCTGCCATCGCCGTATAGCCGACGAGTGCTATCGCTGTGACCGTGATGCCTGACAGGAGCGCCGGCATCGATTCCGGCAGCAGCACTTTGAAGATGATGGTGGATGTTTTCGCACCCATCGAGCGTGCTGCTTCGAGCACCCCTTTGTCGATCTCCCGCAGGGCGATGAGCACCATCCGCGCGTAGAACGGGGCTGCGCCGATGATGAGCGCTGGCATCGCCGCTTCAGGGCCGCGGATTGTACCGATCAGGAATTTCGTGAACGGGATCAGCAGGATGATCAGGATGATGAACGGGATCGACCGGAAGATGTTGACGAGAGACCCGGTCAGGACGTTGACGAGACGGTTCGCCCAAATATGGCCGGGCGCCGTCAGGAACAGCAGAATGCCGAGTGCCAGCCCGAATATGAATGTGAAGACGGTGGACACGGCGGTCATGTAAAGTGTTTCGACAGTGGCATCCCACATTTTGGTCCAGTCGACGTTCGGCAGGTAAGTTGAGATCATTTCCCGAACACCTCCGTCTGGACTCCCTGTTCATGCAGGAAAGTGATGGCCTTCTGCGTGGCGGCTTCGTCCCCTGTCAGCTGCAGGATGAGCGTGCCGTATGCGCCGCCGCGCGTCTGGGAAATATTCCCCTGCAGGATGCTGACGTCGATCGGGAACTCGCGGATCAGGCTCGCGAGCACAGGCTGTTCCGTCCGTTCCCCGACGAAGGCGAGTTTGACGAGCGTGCCGTCCGGGTGATCCTGCCGCATGAGCGACATGACTTTTTTCGCGTCTTCCGGTTCTGTCACCTGGGAGACGAACCGTTTTGTGATCGGCGCTTTCGGCGACTGGAAGATTTCGAGTACGTCACCTGTCTCGACGACGCGCCCCTGTTCCATGACTGCGACTTCGTGGCAGATTTTACGGATGACGTGCATTTCGTGCGTGATGAGGACAATCGTCAGGCCGAGCCGCTCGTTGATGCTCGTAAGCAGGTCGAGGATGGCATCGGTCGTCTCAGGGTCGAGTGCCGACGTCGCTTCATCGCACAGCAGCACTTCCGGATCGTTCGCGAGTGCCCGGGCGATGCCGACCCGCTGTTTCTGGCCGCCAGACAGCTGGGACGGATAGGCGTTTTCCCTGCCGGCAAGGCCGACAAGTTCAATGAGTTCAGCGGCTTTCCGCTCCCGTTCCGTTTTATTGATCCCGGCGATTTCGAGCGGGAAGGTGATGTTCTCCTTGACGGTGCGTGACCAGAGCAGGTTGAAGTGCTGGAAGATCATGCTCACTTTCTGGCGTGCCTGGCGGAGTTCTTTTCCGCCGATGGACGACATGAGCCGTCCGTTGACTTCGACGGTTCCGTCAGTCGGACGTTCAAGTCCGTTCAGCAGCCGGATCAATGTGCTTTTCCCGGCGCCGCTGTAGCCGATGATGCCGTAGATCTTCCCTTCTCCGATCGTCAGAGTGACGTCGTCGACGGCGGTGATGGCTGCACCAGACGTGCCGAAGCGTTTGTTGACATTCGTTAGTTGAATCATTCCCAGTCCACCTCATCGTTCATTCATTATATTTCTTTTTCTGGTAAGCTTTAGAGACCGACCTTTGGCCCTATTATATGCCGAGTTGAACGGAGTGCAGGGCGGCGACTCCTGGGGGAACAGCGAGCTAATTGAGACCCCGCAGGGAGCGGAGCGAGTGAGGAGGCTCAATGCTCGCCCCCCGGAAAGCGTCCGCCCGAAACGCAGTTCAACGTCTCGTCTATCCCTCTAAAGTTACTGAAAAAACAAAAAACCTTTCTGCAGATTCACAGAAAGGTGTACGCTAATAAAATAAGTGCGTTCATCCGATCTCTCATCTTTCAAAGCATACGCTTTGTGTGACTTGGCACCATTTCAAGTAACGAAACTTGACGGTTGCCGGGCTTCATAGGGCACTTCCCTCCACCACTCTGTATAAGAGTCAGCTATTCAATTGGTTGCTACTAGTTATACCATAGCGTTTCAGGAGTGTCAACAGAGTTTTCCGAGAATGTTCTGAACCGACCGGAAGGCATAGACTTTCTCCGCCGGCTGCCCGTCCCGCTGGATGAGCAGACACGGTACACTTTCGATCTGATAATCTTCCGCGAGTTCACCGGTATAATTCATGTCCGCTTTCCCGATGACGAGATCCGGCTTCAGTTCGGTCACGACCGAAAGGATCTTCGACGCGACCGCACACGTTCCGCAAAGCGGCGTGTACAGGTAGAAGGCGGCCAGCTCTCCGGTGCGGATACGTTCATTCCACTCTTCGTATGTCCATTCTTCCATGCAGTACAAGCCTCTCTTTCTGACGGTTTCAAGCCAAGGAACAGGAAAGACGCCGGTGGCTGCCGGCGTCTTTTCCGTACTATTATTCTCCGACAGTCATTTTGTCGTAATCTTCAGCTGTCATGAGCTCGTCGAGTTCTTCCGGTTTGGAAGCTTCCACGACGACCATCCATGCACCTTCGTAAGGAGATTCGTTGACGAGTTCCGGGCTGTCTTCGAGGTCTTCGTTCACTTCGACGACTTTACCGCTGATCGGCGCGTACAGTTCCGAAACGGTCTTCACTGATTCGACGCTGCCGAACGGCTCGTCCGATTTCAGTTCGTCGCCGACTGCAGGCAGTTCGACGAATACGATATCACCGAGTTCGGATTGTGCGAAATGCGTGATGCCGATCCGGTATTTTCCGTCTTCTTCTTTTACCCATTCGTGTTCTTCCGAGTACTTCAAGCCTTGTGGTGTGCTCATTCTTTTCCCCTCCAACAGGTAGATTATAATGTCTATCATTTATATTGCCACAGGTTTACAGGAAAGACAAGAGATGAACTCATGCCTTCCATGTGTCTTCGAACACCGCTTCGGAAAAGCCGGCGGTCGTCTTATTGCCGTCCGTCACGAGCGGCCGTTTGATGAGCATACCGTCTGTTGCGAGCAGGCGGAGCTGCTCGTCTTCGGTCATCTCAGGCAGTTTGTCTTTCAGGCCGAGCTCCCGGTATTTCAGTCCGCTCGTGTTGAAGAACTTCTTCAGCGGCAGGCCGGACGCATCGACCATCCGCTTCAGCTCTTCTGCAGAGGGCGGCTGCTCGGCAATATTGAATGCTTCGAACGGGACGTGATTCTCCCGCAGCCATTTCTCGGCTTTCTTGCATGTCGTGCATTTCGGATATCCGTAATAGTGTACTTCCAATTCAGTCACCCCCATCCGTTCCGATCATCCAATCCAGTGTACCGCAAAACATCCAAACTGCGAAATGGCAGTTTGGATGCAAGCGGGTCTGCAGCCGGATGATCAGACGACGTAGCGTGCTGCGTCGATGAGCTTTTCGGATGCTTCGCGTTTTTTCGCGATGATGTTGTATGGATTCGAACGGGTCAGTTTGCGGAGTGCCGATACCATCATGCGCTGGTTGTCACCTTCGACCGCAGCGTACAATGTTTCCTTCGCATCTCGCTCGATCGCTGCGAACGCTTCCTGACAGAAGATTTCCGTGTAGAGGATCTTCTGGCGTTCTTTGTCCGCACCGTTCTTGCCGACTGCCTTTTCAGCACGCAGCAGGGCGGATTCCATCGCAAAGATGTTGTTCGCGATATCGGCGATGTTGACGAGGACTTCCTGTTCCTGCTCGAGTTTCGCGCCGAACCGCTGTGCCGCGAGTCCTGCAGCGAGAAGGCCGATCTTCTTCGCGTTCTTCACGAGCACTTTCTCCTGCGCGAGCGGCTCGTCGCCGATCTCTTCCGGCATCATCATGAGCAGCTCTTCCTGAAGCGCCTGCGCCTGCTGCAGCAGAGGCAGTTCCCCTTTCAGCGCTTTCTTCATGAAAGTGCCCGGTACGATCATCCGGTTGATTTCGTTCGTTCCTT
Organism: Sporosarcina sp. NCCP-2716; assembly: GCF_023707985.1. Lineage (GTDB taxonomy): Bacteria > Bacillota > Bacilli > Bacillales_A > Planococcaceae > Sporosarcina. Next base: position 127,516 of record NZ_BRCF01000008.1, on the reverse strand, counting down.
CGAAGATCCGGTTGATGCGGGAGTCACGGTACGCGCGCTCCACTTCGTATTCCTGCATGTAACCGTAGCCGCCGTGGAGCTGGACCGCTTCGTCGACGATGTAGTCGAGTGTCTCTGAGCCTACGACTTTGTTGATGGAACATTCGATCGCGTATTCTGCAATCGCCGCTGCGATCGCTTTTCCGTCCTTCTGCTGTTCAGCAGTCATCTGGCTCTGGCGCTGCTCGAAGTAGCCGACAGTCCTGTAGATCAGACTTTCCGTCGCATAGAGACGGGCCGCCATCGTTGCGATCTTTTCCTTCGTCAAGTTGAATGATGAAATCGGTGTATTGAACTGCTTGCGCTCGTTCGCATAGGAGACTGCCAGTTCAAAAGCACGTTTCGAACCGCCGACTGTGCCGACGCCGAGCTTGTAACGCCCGATGTTCAGGATGTTGAAAGCGATAATATGACCGCGGCCGATCTCACCGAGCAGGTTCTCGACAGGCACTTCCGCATCCGACAGAATGAGTGTGCGTGTGGAAGACGACTTGATGCCCATCTTCTTCTCTTCCGCGCCGACAGACACTCCTGGGAAGTCACGTTCGACGATGAACGCAGAGAACTTGTCGCCGTCGACTTTCGCATAGACGACGAAGACATCTGCGAATCCTGCATTCGTGATCCATTGTTTTTCGCCGTTGAGAATATAGTGCGTCCCAGCTTCGTTCAGTTTTGCAGTCGTTTTAGCGCCAAGCGCATCTGAACCAGAACCCGGCTCCGTCAATGCGTAGGCGGAAATCTTGTCGCCTGCGACCGAATTCGGCAAGTACTTCTTCTTCTGCTCTTCGTTTCCGAACAGGACGATCGGCAGTGTTCCGATTCCGACGTGCGCGCCGTGAGTGATCGAGAAGCCGCCCGCAACCGCCATTTTCTCGGAGATGAGCGCAGATGAGATCTTGTCGAGGCCGAGACCATCGTATTCTTCCGGTACATCCGCACCGAGAAGTCCGAGATCCCCCGCTGACTTCAGCAGGCGTACGGAATGCTCGAATTCGTGGTTTTCGAGTTTCTCGACGACAGGAAGCACTTCGTTCTTCACGTAGTCTTCCGTCGTTTTCGCGATCATCTTCTGCTCATCGGAATAATCTTCCGGCGTGAACACGCGGTCCGGTGTGATGTCTTCCGTCAAAAATGCGCCGCCTTTTACCAATTCGTTCGTTGTCGTCTCGCTCATGATCGTTTCCTCCTCATATGGATATCCGTTTTATAGTAGTTCGAAGACGCCTGCAGCACCCATTCCGCCGCCGATACACATCGTGACGACGCCGAACTGCTTGCCCTGTCTCTTCAATTCATTCATCATACGGACGGTCAGGATCGTACCGGTCGCACCTAGCGGGTGGCCGAGCGCGATCGCGCCGCCGTTGACGTTCACTTTCGCCGTATCGAGTCCGAGTTCCCGGATGACCTGCAGTGACTGTGATGCAAACGCCTCATTCAGTTCCCAGATGTCGATATCGTCCTTCGACAGGCCTGCGAGCTTCAATGCTTTCGGAATCGCAGCGACCGGACCGATGCCCATCACTTCCGGCGGCACGCCTGCAACAGCGAACGAGCGGAATTTCAAAATCGGTGTAAGCCCTTCCGCCATCGCTTTCTCACGGTCCATGACGAGTACGGAAGCCGCTCCGTCCGATGTCTGTGAAGCGTTTCCTGCTGTGACGGAACCTGTGACGGAGAACGCAGGACGCAGTTTCGCAAGGATCTCTGTCGTCGTGCCTCTCCGGACGCCTTCATCCATCGAGAACGTCTCTTTCTTCTCCGCGAACTTGCCGTTGCTGTCCACATAGCCTTTCGTGAACTCGACCGGCACGATTTCATCATCGAACTTGCCGGCATCGATCGCAGAGGCTGCCCGCTTGTGGGATTCCACGGCGAACGCGTCCTGGTCTTCACGGCTGACACCATATTTTACGGCAACCTGCTCGGCCGTGTGACCCATGCCCATATAATATTGCGGCGCTTCTTCCGCAAGTTTCGCATTCGGACGGACCGTATTCCCCATCATCGGCACCATGCTCATCGATTCCGCTCCGCCTGCGAGGATCGCTTCGGATGCTCCGAGCATGATCCGTTCCGCTGCATAGGCGATCGATTGGAGACCCGACGAACAGAACCGGTTGACGGTGATTGCAGGTGTCGTATCCGGCAGTCCGGCAAGCGCTCCGATATTTCGCGCCATATTCATGCCCTGTTCGGCTTCCGGCATCGCGCAGCCGATGATCAGGTCTTCGATCGGACCGTCATAGCCGCCCGCGCGTTTCAATGTTTCCTTTATCGTAAGGGCTCCTAGATCATCCGGCCGGACCGTGGCAAGGGAACCCTTGCCCGCTTTCCCGACCGGAGTGCGGGAACCCGCAACAATGACTGCTTCACGCATTGTAGTTCCTCCTCTGTAAGTTGCTGGGGCCGACTTAGTTGCGGAGCGGCTTCCCTTTGACGAGCATGTGCTGCATCCGCGCCTGGGATTTCGGTTCTGCGACGAGGCTCAAGAATGCTTCGCGCTCCAGATCGAGCATGTATTGTTCGTCGACGAGCGTGCCGTACGGCAGTTTCCCGCCTGCGAGCACGTACGCCAGTTTCTTCGCGATCTTCATGTCATGATCGCTGATGAACCCTGAAAGGCGCATGCCTTCCGCACCGAGCAGCAATGTCGCGTAGCCGGTTTCGCCGACGACCGGGAATTTCTCCTTCTTCGGCGGCTGGTATCCGCTGTTGTACAACCCGAGAGCTACCTGTTTCGCGTCATACAGCAGGTGATCCGGGTTGACACTGATGCCGTCCGCGAAGTCGAGGAAGTTGTTTTCCCGTGCTTCCTCCGCAGAAGTAGAAACTTTCGCAAGGGCGATCGACTCGAACACTTTGTTAGCGATGTTCTGATAGTCGACCTGCACACCTTTCGGCAGCCCCTTCAGATGCTTCAAATACAGGCCGACGTTTCCGCCGCCGCCCGGGATGAGCCCGACTCCCGCTTCCACGAGTCCGATGTACGTCTCCATCGACGCCTGGATATGTGCAGCCGGCAGGCATACTTCCGCCCCGCCGCCGAGCGTCATCTGGAATGGCGCCGCGACGACCGGTTTCGACGAATACTTGAGCTTCATCATCGCGTTCTGGAACGTCCTGACGGTGAAGTCAAGTTCGAAGATGTTGTCATCCTGCGCTTCCATGAGTATCATGCCGAGGTTCGCACCGACACAGAAGTTCTTCCCCTGGTTGCCGATGACGAGCCCTTTGTAGTTCTTCTCGACTTCATCGACCGCGAAGTTGATCATCTGCATGATGTCGAGTCCGATCGCATTTGACTGCGAATGGAATTCGAGAAGAGCGATGCCGTCGCCCATATCGATGAGGCTCGCGCCTGAGTTTTTCTTGATGACGCCGTGCTGTTTCTTATAGCGCTTCAAGTCGATCACTTTTTCGTTCACCGGCACCGGCGTATAGCTCTCACCGTCGAAATAGTACAGCGTATTGTCTTCTTCCTTATAGAACGTTTCATATCCTTTGCTCAGCAGCTGCTCGACCAAGGCAGGAGTTTCATGGCCTTCTTCTTTCATCCGAGCGACTGATTTTCCGACTCCGATTGCGTCCCACGTTTCAAACGGCCCCTGTGTCCAGCCGAAGCCCCATTTCATGGCGTTGTCGATTGCAATGATGTCGTCTGCAATCTGACCGTGCATGTCAGCAGCATAACGGAGTGTCGGTGATAGGATGTTCCATAGCAGTTCACCGGTGCGGTCATCTGCATAAACGAGGGACTTTACGCGGTTTCCGAGTCCTTTCTGCTGTTTCGCCATTTCGATTGAAGGCGTTTTCAATTTTTTCGCTGGGCTGTATTCAAGCGTCGATGAGTCGATCTCGTAAATGTCTTTGCCTTTCTTCACGAAGAAGCCCTGCTTCGCCTTCGCGCCGATCCAGCCGTTGTCGATCATCTTCTGCATGAATTCCGGAAGTTCGAACACTTTCTGTTCGTCGCCTTCCGTTTTGTCAAACGCATTCTTCGCAACGTGCATGAATGTATCGAGACCGACGACGTCGAGCGTGCGGAATGTCGCCGATTTCGGCCGGCCGATCAGCGTGCCCGTGACCGAGTCGACTTCGCCGACCGTGTAGCCGCGTGCTTCCATTTCACGCAATGTAACGAGAAGGCCGTACGTCCCGATCCGGTTGGCGATGAAGTTCGGTGTGTCTTTCGCAAGGACGACCCCTTTGCCGAGACGGTCTTCCGCGAACTGCGTCATGTAGTCGACGACTTCAGGCGCTGTCTGCTCAGCCGGGATGACTTCGAGCAAGTGCAGGTAGCGCGGCGGGTTGAAGAAGTGCGTACCGAGGAAGTGCTTCCGGAAGTCTTCCGAACGGCCTTCCGCCATAGCGTCGATGCTGATGCCGGACGTATTTGAAGTGACGATCGTGCCGGGCTTGCGCACGCTGTCGATCTTTTCGTAAAGTGATTTCTTAATATCGAGGTTTTCGACGACGACTTCGACGATCCAGTCGACATCCGCCAGCTTCCCGAGATCATCCTCCAAGTTGCCCGCTTCGATGAGCGCCAAGTTCTTTTTTGACGCAAGCGGCGCCGGTTTCTGCTTCAGCAAGTTTTTCAGCGCGCTTTCCGTCATCCGGTTGCGGACCGCAGGACTGTCGAGCGTAAGCCCCTTCTTCTCTTCGTCCTCTGACAGCCGGTTCGGCACGATGTCCAGAAGAAGAACAGGTATCCCAATATTGGCAAGGTGTGCAGCGATACCGGAACCCATAACTCCCGAACCGATGACCGCTGCTTTCTGAATGTGATAAGCCACGTGAATGTCCTCCCTTTCGTGTTTGAATGAATGCTCATTCATTTTCTGGGTAAAAAAAATAGAAACCTTTTCTATGTATCTCAGTCTAGCTTATTTCCTGCGTTTTCGCAATATTTAATTCTGAAAAACTTGGAAACGCTTTCGCGGAACAAGTTGGTGTGCGTTTCTGCGTTTTCGTTGTACACTGAAGATACGAAAGGAAGGGATTCAATCATGCAGTCGATTACAACAGCAGAACAGTTCTACGATGTCATTTCAGACCAATCACGCTCCATCGTGAAGTTTCAGGCCGGCTGGTGTCCGGACTGCCGCGTCATGGACATGTTCATCGGACCGATCGAAGAGAAATACGACGAATACGAATGGTATGATGTCGACCGCGACGTGCTTCCTGAAATTGCGGAGAAATATGACGTCATGGGCATTCCGAGCCTGCTCGTCTTCGAGAATGGCGAAAAGAAAGCCCACTTGCACAGTGCCAACGCGAAATCACCGGACCAAGTGACCGACTTCCTCGAAGGGATTACGATCTGATACCGCACGATTCGTTGACAGCAAAAAACCGGATGCCCCGGCGTCCGGTTTTTTTGCTGTCATTTCTTCTATATCCTGTATAATGGTATGGAACACATAGAAATTAGACAGAGGTGCAACATGAACTCAACAGAAGAGATCAACCAGTTGAAGGAAACCATCGCCAAGTATGAACAGATCATCAACGAAACATCCGTTCCGATCATCCCTTCCATCATTGACAATACAATCCTGCTGCCGATTGTCGGCTATACCGACCAGGACCGGCTCGAGCGCATCCGGACAAAGGTGCTCTCCTATTCCGGCAAACACCGCGAGATCGAGTATGCGATCTTCGATTTCTCCGGAATCCGGCTCGAAGACGAGGACGGTTCGGTCGTCCTGACATCCGAGCTGCGTCTCATGCAGGCGGAATTGCAGCTGATGGGCATCCGGCCGATGATGGTCGGCTTCACGCCACCGTTCGTCCGCGAGCTGACGAACGCCGGGATCGCCAGTGAAATCGAATCCTACGCCAATTTCAAGGCAGCCCTCCAAGTGCTCATGTTCGAACAGGGGCTGACCTTTACGAAAGTCTGACGAAAGGGGGCGGCGTGATGCCGATTGTGCCCGGTTTCAAGGGGATGTCGCAATACGATGAGACGATCGGCCGGAAATACCGTCCCTCCGCGTGCGGACCGGTTACCGCCTCCCTGCTGCTGCGCTATTTGCAGCACCCACTCGGGAATGTGCCGATCGACAAGCTGTACCGTCTGCTCGGCGGGACGCGTGCCGGCCTCTTCACATGGCGGTTCGTCCATCGGCTCCGTGCATTGCTCGGCTCTGGCTGGACAGTCGGGACGTGCTCCCTCGATGACGTCTTGCACGAAATCGACAGCGGCCGCCCTGCCGCCGCGAAGTTCGATAAATGGTTTTCGCTGCGCTGGCGGACCCCCGCCCGCTACGATTATCACTGGGTGCCGGTAGTCGGCTATGAACGGACGGCGGACGACGTGCTGCTTTTCATCCATGATAACGGCAGTCCCTCTTCCGCAAGCCGCCTGCAGACGATTTCCTATCGGGAGAATGCCGGCCTGCTGACATTCGTCAAAGTCGGCCCTGCCGGCAAGCGAAAAGGACACTGATGAACTCAGTGTCCTTTTTGTCATGTAACGTATTCGATCGCCTGTTTGAGCGTCGCGAAGCTGCGGATACTGCCGAAGTCGAGGCCGAGGCTGATGAGTGTCTGGGCGATCGCCGGCGTGATGCCGCTGACGACCGGCACTGTTCCGATGAGTGCGAGCGAATCGAACAGGATGAACAGCTGCTGTGCAACATATGTATCGGTCGTCTGAAGTCCGGACAGGTCGACGATGAGATGCTCAAGACTGAGACGGACCGCTTCTTTCAGCACTTTCTCCTGGAGCGCTGTCCCGCGGTTGTAATCCATGACGCCGATCAGCGGCAGCACAGCAGTCTTGTCATTGATCGACGCAATCGGCACGGAAAGTTCCGCGATGGTCGCCTGGGTCTGCATGAGCAGTTCCTTTTCGTACTGCACGAACGGCAGGCTGAAGAAGTAGACGACGTCGTTGACGATCGTATCGAGGGCTGTAGTCAGTTCATACATTTCCGCTGCACTGATGCCGCTCTTCAGCCCTTCATGCTTCAGCACTGTACCGATATACTCCCTGTATTCCGGGACTTCCCGGAGCATCATATCGAGCGTGATGCCTTCCTTCTGCGCAAACTGCCTGCCGACAGCCTGTCCCCATTTCTCCAGCTTCTCCGTACGTTCCTTTGCATCGAGCTTCAGGGCGTCCGCATACACTTTCACAAGTTCCACGCGGGCCGGATAAAGCTGCTCCTCTTCCCATTTCAAGACGGGATAGCGCTCATTCTGCGTGCTCGTGATCAGTTCCGCCAGCTGCTCCGCGTTCTCTGTCACTTTATCACTTAAACGGATCACTAATTCCTTCATATCGATTCCCTCCTGCCATAGTTACCGGTTCGGATAACACTAACTGATTGATGACACTGCGGAGGCCATGACCTTCCAGCCTGCTGACCGTATCACTGTCATAGGACGGCAGCGCCAGGTCGTCAAGCGTACAGGCAACGTCAGCATCACAATGGATAGCTGCCAGTTCTTTCGACAGGCGGAGCATGTCGAGGTTCGCCTCGATTTTCGTCCGTTCGGATTTCGTCAGCTCGCCGATCGACTGCACGGTGTTTTCAGCCGTGCCGTATGTCTGGATGAATTTCAATGCGGTTTTCGGACCGATCCCCTTCACACCGGGATAGCCGTCGCTCGGGTCGCCGATGAACGCTTTGTAATCGACGAACTGCGCCGGCGTCATACCGTATTCTTCCTTGAACCGGGCTTCTGTATAGACATCATAGATCGAATGCCCCTTCTTCGTCAGCGCGACTTCCACGGACGGCGACAGCAGCTGCAGCAGATCCTTATCGCCCGAGACGATCGTCAGGCGGGCGCGGTCCTTCCATTGTTTCACGAGCGAACCGATCAAATCATCCGCTTCCAGCCCCTCGCTGCCGAAGTTTTTCCATCCGATATCCTTGGACACTTGCCGGGCCATATCGAATTGCGGCATGAGTTCAGGCGCAGGCGCCGGACGGTTCGCTTTGTACCCGTCGTACAGCTCATTCCGGAACGTGACAGCCCCCATATCCCAGCAGACCGCTAAATGTGTCGGCTGGAAAAGTGAGACGGCGGTCAGCGTATGCCGCGCGAACCCCTGCACCCCATTCGTCGGGATACCCTGTTCGTTGTGCTGGAAATGGTTATGCACGGCTGTCGCGAAGAACGAGCGGAACAGCAGCGCCATCCCATCGACAAGCAGTATGTGCGGGCGCGATTCAGTCATGGGCAGCACTCTCCTTTCGTCAGTTTGGCTGTCTTCATCATACCACGTCCTGTCTGCTTGTGGGATTGCGTTTTTGTCAGTTAGGCGGCAGTCCAGACGCTGCCGTCCGGGCTGCATACATTGGAGGGAGAACGAACGTGAGAGGAGCCAGAAGAATGAATCAGATGAACAGCGGTGAGGAGCATTGGTACCCGCAGCTGCCGGAAGGGTATATGCCGCAGCAGGATTGGCAGCATAGCGAACAGATGGCGGTGCGGCATCAGTGGAACCAGCCGGGATGGAACGAGTGGCAGACACCGATGCAGCCCGGCTGGCCGGGATCACAGCCAGGTTGGCCGGGGGGCGGCGGCTCGAATCAGCCGGGTTGGCCATGGGGCGGCGGCGGACCGGGACATCAGCCGGGCCAGCCATCCTATCCGGGCGGCGGTCAGTCGCAAGGCGCGCCTCAGTCTGCACCCCCTTCCCAGACGCCGGCGTATCCGGACCAGCAGCTGATGCGCGTCGACCCGGGCGGAATCCGCGGCTGCCTGTACCGCTATACGTACATTTGGACTTCGCGCCGCCGCGGCTTCTGGTTCTTCCCGACATTCGTCGGCAGGACATCAGTCGCCGGCTACCGTTGGAACAGCCAGTGGCGCCGCTGGGAATACACCGGCTTCGACTTGAACCGGATCGATACGTTCACTTGTTTTTGAAGTGTAGGCCAGCCGCGGCTGGTCTTTTTTTGTTGGGCGGTATGGGTGGAATTGAGCGGGTATGCAGAGGATTCGAGCGGAAAGGAGAAATCTACCGCCGGCCGGCTGCGAGGGCGGATAGTTTATGAGTCTTTTTGTGATTTATGAGCGTTTTTCCAGTTTTATGAGCGTTTCCCGTGATTTATGAGCGTTTCCCGTGATTTATGAGCGTTTTCTCAGTTTTATGAGCGTTTTCCGCGATTTATGAGCGTTTTTCCTGTTTTATGAGCGTTTTCCGCGATTTATGAGCGTTCCCACAGATGTATGAGCATTTCCCCGAGTTCATGAGCCCCTCCCCAATTCCCATAAGACCAAAAAAACACCATCCGCCCGGGATGGTGTTTTTCGTGGTACGCATTGTTTATTCAGGCACAGTTTCTGCCTCTTTCTTGTAATTCAGCGAGGCTGGATCGATCGCTTTGAAACCATTCGGTGTGTAGAAACGCAGCAAGTCACCGTTGACGACTTTGTCGGACAGCTGCAGTTTGTACGCCGCTTCCTGTTTCAGCTTTTCCGCTGTTTCCAGCTGGCTGTCGTCCAGCGGGAGCCCGGTTTCATTGTCGTAGAATTTTTCGTTGATCGAGTCGATCGACGGACTGATGAAGTCACCATTCCGGAACGGGACGAGTTCGTCATGATCGTCTGAAAGCAGATCGGAACCGAACTGGACATACTCTTTCGAATCGATGCCGAGCAGGTGAAGCAGTGTCGGCAGCAGGTCAGTCTGGCCGCCATACGTATGGCGCTGGCCGCCTTTCATGCCAGGTACGTGGATGAAGAGCGGAACCCGCTGAAGCTGAGCGCCTTCATACGGAGTAATTTCCTTGTCCATCACCTGCGACATCGCCCGGTTGTGGTTATGCGAAATTCCGTAATGGTCGCCGTACAGGACGATCATCGAATTCTCATACAAGCCCATCTCTTTCAGCTGATCGATCGCCTGCTTGATGGCTTCGTCCGTGTAGCGTGCCGTCTGGAAATAATTATCGACACTCGGATCGCCCGTCTCCGCTTTGTTGATCGTCACGAGATCTTGGTTGATCGTATACGGGAAGTGGTTCCCGACCGTGATGAATTTCGAATAGAACGGCTGCGGAAGTGTGGCGAGATAGTCTTTCGACTGCTCGTAGAACGGCTTATCGAGCAATCCGTATTCCGCCATGTCTCCTGGTGAATCCGTGTCATAATAACTCGCATCGAAGAAGTGATCGAATCCGAATTGCTTATACACTTCGTTCCGGTTCCAGAAACTGCCTTTGTTCCCGTGGAAGACTGCGGAAGAATATCCGTAGTTTTTCAGGATATTCGGAGCTGCCTGGTACGTGTTCTGCGCTTTCGTGATGAACGCCGAACCTTGCGGCAGGCCGAACAGGGAATTCTCGAGCATGAATTCGGCGTCGGACGTTTTCCCTTGGCCGGTCTGATGGAAAAAATTGTCGAAGTACAGCGTGTTGTCGTCCTTCGCCAGAGCGTTCAAATACGGTGTGACCTCTTCCCCGTTCAACTTGTAGTCGATCAGGAAGTTCTGGAAAGATTCCAGATGGAGATAAACGACGTTCATCCCTTTGGCGGCTCCGAAGTATTCTGCATTCGGTGTCGCGTAGTTCGACTGGGTGTAGTTGACGACCTCCGTCAAGTCACTGCTGTCCGCGAGAGCACGCTGCGAAGAAGCTTTGAAAGTTTCCACAGAGTCGTAGATCGAGTAGTTGTACATGCCCAAGTATTTCACGATGTAGTTCCGGTCGAAGCCGCGAGTCAGCAGCTGCGGACGGTTCGCTTCGGCGAGTCCGAGGTTGATGATCGATACGGCGAGTGCAGCCGTGATGATCGCCATCGCTTTCTTCCGGCCGAGCAAAGTTGTATCTTTCCGGATCTTCCGAGTGAACAGTAAGAAGAACAGGACGGCGACATCCGCGAAGAACAGCAAGTCGGAAGGGTGCATCAGCGTCAGGATACTGCCGCCCAGATCACCGAAGTTCTGTGTCTGGAAGATCGTCGGCAGGGTGATGAAATCACTGAAGAACCGATAGTACACGACGTTCGCATACAGAAGGAACGACATGAGCGCATAGACGGTGCCCAATACCGCATATCGCCGCTTCCCTTTAAATAGGAAGGAGACGCTCAAAAACAACAGAGCCGAGCCGAGCGGGTTCAGGACGAGCAGGAATTGCTGGAGCGGTCCTTCCACACCAAGTGAAAACTGGGTGGACTGCGTAATGTAGGTCTTCACCCACAGCATCAGGACAGCTACGATATATATGCCTAGAAACTTGTTTAAAAAATTATCTTTTTCTTTCAATGAAACCATCATGTTTTCCACCTGCCTTTTCCTCGTTGGAAGACGGTTTTACCCGCCAGGATTGAATTTTACTCCCCTTTTGTCCTCCCGTCAAGGGCTTCGAATCAGCATGGAATCATCAGATTTCCTTAATTGTCACTCATAGTGCATACCGCTCAGCTCTGCCGACACTTGGCGGGCGGCTGTACATACTTTTTCGATCAGGACGCTGAGCTGTTCCTCCTTGAAGTCATACGCCAGCGTTTCCGCGCTGATCGCTCCGACAACCCGGCCGTCGAAATCGAACACCGGCGCCCCGACCGCAATCGTCCCTGGCGTCTTTTCGCCGTAGCTGACACCGTATCCCTGCCGCTTCACGGCAGTGAGCTCATCCTTGAGCCTGCTTCGCTCCCCGTCGTCCGGAAGAAGCCTTTCCAGAATCTCCGACGCTTGCTGTGCCGGCAGATTCGCGACGATCGTCTTGTTCGCTCCGCCGATGTGGAGTGGAATCCGTTCGCCGACACTGTCCAAGATCTTGACGTTCCGCGGGCTGTCGATCCGTTCGATGATGATCGAATGGTCGCCGCGCGGGATGTTCAAATACACCGTCTCCTCTACGTCAAGCGCAAGTATCTCAAGCACCGGCCGCGTCACATCGCGGACGTCCAGCTTCTCAAACATCTTGAGCCCGAGTTCCATCCATCTGTACCCGAGTGTAAACTGTTTCGTCACCTCATCCTGCGCCAAGAGCCCGTGCTGGATGAGCGAAGCCGTGATCCGGTAGACCGTGCTGATCGGCAGCCCCGTCTCTTCAGCCAATTCCGCCGCAAGCCACCCCTCACGCCCGTCGCGGGAAAGTGTTTCTATAATCTGCATCGCCCGATCGATCGATTGAATCATGACCTCATCTCCATCTCTGTTCCCAGTAGATAAATTCTACAAGACTCCGTCAGTTGTGTAAATTGTTACAACCTTTCCCGTTTTAGAAATAAACGATTGACAGCGCTTACGATTTAAGATTAAATGAAACTTGCGAACTTATTCCGCATTACAGAATATATTCCACATAGCGGAATGTAAACGCTTTCCATTATTCATACATATGAAAAAGGGGTTGGAAGTGTGGCAGAATTCACGAAAATCATTGCATCCATTTCAAATTTCATCTGGGGGATGCCGCTAATCCTACTGCTGATCGGCGGCGGACTGTTCCTCACAATCCGGCTGAACTTCTTCCAGTTCCGCTATTTCCCGCACATCGTCGCACAGACATTCGGTAAAATCTTCGCGAAAAGCGATTCTCCGGGAACACTGACACCGTTCCAGGCGACGACCGCCGCGCTCGCGTCGACAATGGGCGCCGCCAACATCGTCGGAGTCCCTGTTGCAATCGCACTCGGCGGACCGGGCGCGATTTTCTGGATGTGGCTCGTGGCGCTCATCGGAATCGGCACGAAATATTCCGAAGTCGTCCTCGGTATCCATTACCGGGAGAAGAACGAAAAAGGGGAATATGTCGGCGGACCGATGTATTACATAAAGAAAGGGCTCGGCTGGAAGAACGTCGCCTACTTCTTCGCCTTCGCCCTGATGATCGAAGTCGTGGCGAGCACGATGGTGCAAGCCAACTCGATCGCGTCGACGCTGGACAGTTCGTTCGGCGTCACACCGCTCGTCTCCGGCATCATTGTCGCAGTCCTCGTCATCCTCGTGACCTACGGGGGCATTAAGACAATCGGGAAAGTGTCGGAAAAGCTCATTCCGCTCATCGTCGTACTGTACTTGCTCAGTGCGCTTATCGTCGTTGCGGTCAATATCCGCGAAGTGCCAGCTGCGTTCGGTCTCATCTTCCAGCACGCGTTCACACCGATCTCAGCAGCTGGCGGATTCGCTGGTGCCGGCGTCGCAGCTGCCATCCGCTGGGGACTCGCGAGGGGCCTCTATTCCAACGAAGCCGGGATGGGAACCGCGCCGATCGCCCACTCCGCCGCCATGAACGACCACCCGGCGAAACAAGGATTCTGGGGAATCTTCGAAGTCATCGTCGACACGCTCATCGTCTGTACGCTGACGGCACTCGTCGTCCTCACGTCCGGCGTGTGGAAAGATATAAAGACCGATGACGCCTCCAATATGGTGGCCGCATCGTTCGTGCCGGTGTTCGGTGATTCGCTCAGCGGCATCATCATCTCGTCCACGCTGTTCCTGTTCGTCATCACGACCGTTGTCGTCATCATCTTCTACGGTGAAAAACAGGCGGAATTCCTGTTCGGCACAGCGTTTTCGAAAGTCATGCGCTTCATCTATATCGCGGCGATCATCGTCGGTGCGCTCGGCGGTCTTCAGTTCATCTGGCAGTTCCTTGACCTGCTGCTTGCAGCGGTCGTCATCCCGAACGTCATCGCAGTCCTCTTCCTGAATGGCAAAGTCCGGGAGATTACGAACGACTACTTTACGAACTTCTATCCGAAAAGCAAACGAAAATAATCAGACACAGGAGGTACCTGACATGTACTCACACATCCAATCACTGACAGCTGAGCAGCAGATCGAAACTATTACGAAACACCTGGTGGGCATCCCGAGCATCAACGGCACGCCGGGAGAAGTCGCGGTCGCAGAGGAGCTCTACGCAATCCTTTCAACATTCCCCTACTTTCAGCAGAATCCGGACCACTTATGGATGCAGCAGATCGACAATGATCCGATCGGCCGGAAGAACGTTTTCGCATTCGTCGAAGGCAATGCGTTCACGAAGAAAACGATCATCTATCATTCCCATATCGACACGGTCGGCGTGGAAGATTTCGGCCAGCTGAAGGACAAAGCATTCTCGCCGGACGAACTGGCGGAGTTCTTCAAGACGTATGACAATGATCCCGACCTGCAGGCAGAAGCACAGTCAGGCGATTGGATGTTCGGACGCGGTTCCGTCGACATGAAGAGCGGCGCGGCCGTCCATATGGTGAATGTCCTTCACTTCTCCGAACATCGTGACGAACTGCAGGGCAACCTCCTGCTGCTGCTGAACGGCGATGAAGAAAGCGAGCACCGCGGAATCATCGGGGCACTCAGCGAACTGAAACGTCTCCAGGCGGAACAGGGGCTCGACTACACGCTTGCCGTGAATACCGACTTCATCACACCGCTGTATGACGGCGATCCGCACCGGTACATCTACACTGGCGCTGCCGGCAAGATCCTGCCTTGCTTCCATATATATGGCCGTGAAGTCCACGTGGGCGACACGCTGTCCGGTATCGATCCTAACTTCATCGCCGCTAAGATGACGGAGAAACTCCACAACCGTTATGAGCTGGCCGAAAAAATTACCGGTGAAATGGTGCTGCCGCCGACTTGCCTGTATCAGCGCGATACAAAGGATATTTATACAGTGCAGACAGCGTCAAGCAGCCACTTGTACTTCAATTACTTCGTCTACGAAGACACGCCTGAGCAGATCCTTGGAAAGCTGCTGAATGAAACGAAGAAAGTCTGCCAAGAAGCGGAAGCGTATTTGAAAGCACAGTTCGAGCAATACATCGGCTTCACCGGACTGCCGACCCGCGACCTGTCGTGGGAAATCGAAGTGACAACATACGAGCAGTATGTGAATGAACTCGCCGAACAAGGGATTGACGTCAAGTCGATCATTGAAACGGCAGTGCGCGACAAGAAATCCGACGACTTCCGGGAAGCGAGCTTCGAAATCGTCAGTGCTCTGCAGGAAGCAGACCCGGCGAAAAAAGCCCGTGTCATCCTATTCTTCGCGCCTCCGTTCCTGCCGCATAACTATTTGAAATCGACGGTTGCACGGGACGTCCGGATCCAAGACACCGTCTCTGGCATTCTGCAGGAAATGGAAGCCGCGACAGGCGAGAAATTCGCGCTGAAAAAGTTCTTCCCATATTTGGCGGACGGCAGCTTCCTCTCCATCCATGAGACAGAAGACGAACTGTTCCCGCTGCTGAACAATTTGCCGGAGTGGGAAACGTTCTTCCCGATCCCGTACAAAGCGATCCAGGGACTCAACATTCCGTCCGTCAACATGGGCGTTTACGGTAAGGACGGCCACAAGTGGACCGAGCGGCTGTACAAGCCGTATTCCTTCGGCGTCCTGCCGCAGCTCATCCGGAAAGCGACCGTGAAGCTGCTGGAAGAGGCAGCGGAAGAGGAACTGCTGCCTGCGTAATGCCGGCAATCCTCCCTGCCAGCCAATGACGGACAATGCAGATGATTACCTAAATTTATTTTAGCGTTCAAATTAATTGTGAAATCGAGAATTCGGTGTAAAATAATAGGGGATCATAACTAAAGGAGTGTTATTACATGGCAGGAATGATGGAAGGAAAAGCAGGACTCGTCTCAGCAGCAGGATCAGGAATCGGCCGTGCATCTGCAGTTGCATTGGCAAAAGCGGGCGCGAAAGTCATGGTATCGGACGTCAGCGAACAATCAGGTCTTGAGACCGTTCAAATCATCAAAGACAACGGCGGCGTTGCAGAATTCTTCAAGTGTGACGTAAGTGATGAGGAGCAAGTCATTGCACTCGTCAACAAAACAGTTGAATCTTTCGGTAAATTGGACTTCGCTCATAACAACGCAGGCATTAACAAAGGCCTCGTGCCAATCGGCGAAATGGACTCCAAAGACTGGGATATCACGTTGAAAGTCAACTTGTACGGTACGTTCTACAGCATTAAGCACCAAGTCAACGCCATGATCAAAAACGGCGGTGGCGCCATTGTCAATACAGCGTCAGGCGCTGGTATTGAAGGTTCACCGAACATGGCTCCATACACAGCATCGAAACACGCCATTGCCGGTCTGACAAAATCTGTCGCACTGGAATACGGTCAAAAAGGCATTACCATCAATTCAATCGCTCCAGGTGCAACCATTACCCCAGCAATTGAATACTGGGCAAAAACATCACCTGAACAATACGCAGGCGTCCTGAAATCGCTGCCAGCCGGTAAAATGGCAACAGCGGAAGACCAAGCAAACGCTGTCGTCTTCCTCTGCTCGGATCTCGCTTCTTCCATCAGCGGTGTCACACTCGCTGTCGACGGCGGGTTCACAGCTGGTAAGATGCAAGCATAAGAAAAATAAAACAGCCTGAGCATCGTGCTCAGGCTGTTTTTTCGTCATAATTCAGGGTTATGTGCTATGCGATGGATGCTACCGCACGGAATGGACTGGCCTCGATAGATAACGCATCTTAACTCGTGTACCTTTGCTTCCATTATACCATGGCAGGAATTTCACAAACAGACTGTTCTTCAATCCCCCGTCTGGCTATAATGGGTGAACCACCTGAAAAGGAGAGATGCACAATGGACCAACCGCCTGTATCGACTGAAAGAGGACCGTTCTTCCACGGCACGAAAGCGGAGCTGCAGATCGGCGACTTGCTGCAGGCCCGCCAGCCGTCGAACTATAGGGAGACACCGCTTCGTCACATCTATTTCTCCGCCACGCTGGAAGCCGCAAAATGGGGTGCTGAACTTGCTGTGAACGGAGCAGCCGAACACATCTATCTCGTGGAACCGACCGGTGAATTTGAAGACGATCCAAATGTGACCGACAAACGCTTCCCCGGCAACCCGACACGATCGTATCGTTCCCAGGCGCCTCTTCGGGTCATCGCTGAACTCGGTAAATGGAAGCGGCATACCGACGAGGAAATCCGCCAGATGCAGAACGCCCTGCAAACGCTGCGTGAGGAAGGGAAAGACGTCATTTACGACTGAGCTTTCCGCTATCGGAACGAAGGATAAACAAAAGGCGCCGGCCTTGTGCAAAAATGATATGAAAGAAAACGGACCAGGCTTCGTGCTCGGTCCGTTTTTTCGTCGTTCATCATGGACAGCTCCATTATCGCTCGTCCGTGCGGCAGCCCGTGCGGGGAATCGGACAAATGGCCGATGGTTTCGGCCGAATCGTGGTTGGAATCGGACACATGAGCGCATGAATCGGCCAAATCAGCCTGACAATCGGCCACATCACGGAGTTAATCGGCAAACAGGCACAACTCCGAGCCGCTGGCAGCGTCGAGCACCGTATTTCGCACAGACTGCCACACAACGAATACAGTCTCCGCAGGTAAATGCGTTATACTGGATAAACCATCGGATGCTTCAGGTAATGAAGGTTCATCCACCATACAGGTCCATCCGGAAAGGAGCCCTTCCCCCATGCTGAAACGTCTCGTTCCCCTCCTTCTCATCATTACATTGGCCGGCTGCACGGATAAATCCGAACCAGCAACGCCGCCAACTGCCGATTCCTACACAGCCGATGAGCTCGGCACCAGCACGATCGTCTATGGACCGGCTGCGCCGTACTATACAATCGAGGCCAATTACGATGAAACCACCCATACAGTGACCGGCCGGATGACCGTCACCTTCGTAAACAATCTCGGTGAACCGCTGGACGAGGTGCTGTTTAATGTGTGGCCGAACGCAGATGAGTTCGGCGGCGCCGGTGCGGACGTCCGCGATGTCCGGGTCGACGGGCAGCCCGCTGAAGCTTCCCTTGAAGGCACCGTGCTTACCGTGTCCGGCGTGTCAATCGCGGAAGGCGCGACGGCAGAAGCAGAACTGGAATTCACCGTCAAGGTGCCCGAACAGCATGACCGGTTCGGCTGGTCGTACCGGCAAACGTCGCTCGGCAGCTGGTTCCCGACCCTCGCCGTGCACGACAACCACGGATGGAACACGCCGCCTTACTTCCCGTACGGCGAATCGTTCTACTCCGTGACAGGTACTTTCGACGTCACGTTCAGCGCGCCCGCCGACCTCGAAATCCTCGCGACGGGCGGCGAACAGTCGCGGACCGAAGACGGCAGCACGCAAACCGTCCATTTCACAGCTGACGATGTACGCGACTTCTTCATCCTCCTGAACACGCCGTACCACACAATCCAGGAACAGATCGGCGGCATTGAGGTGACCGTTGCCTACCGGGACGGAGAGGACGCCGCCGCCCAAACGATGATGGAGACGGCACGTGACGTCATCCCCCGCTACGAATCATGGTTCGGTCATTATCCGTGGGAGACACTGACGATTGCGAGCGCTGACTATTCAAGCGACTTCGACGGCGGCATGGAATACCCCCGCCTCGTCACCGTCAACACGCCGCACATCGAAGACGACGAAGAGCTTGGCGTGACAGCCGCTCACGAAATCGCCCATCAGTGGTTCTACAGCCTCGTCGGCAGCAATCCATACCGCGAACCGTGGCTCGACGAATCGCTGACGACGTTCGCCTCCTATGCTGCCTATTACGACACAACCGATTTCGACTGGATCGAAACGGTCGCAGATGACTACTCCCTAACGTCGTCCGTCGACGATTTTGAAGAAGACGACTACGACCGCTACGGCGACATCATGTATGATGGCGGCGCGAAGATGCTCAGCTACCTCCACGGCGAACTCGGCGACCATGCGTTCTGGAACGCCCTGCGCGCCTATGCCGTTGATCGGAAATATAAGATTGCAACGACCGCCGACTTCTTACGAGTGATGCAGGAAGCGACAGACGAAAACCTGAAGCCGTTCTTTGAGGGGCACCAGCTGTTTATCGATGAAACCCTATACTAAAAAACAGCTGTGCCGGGAAGTTTTCTGGCGCAGCTAATTTTTTATGGAGCATTCATCGACGAAACAGCTCTCTCCCACAAATGGGCTTCGCACTTCTTTCACTTAGTTAAGATTATTCAGACGATTAATGGTATACTTACAGATCATGACCAGTTTTCACTGAAGCTGTTTCTATCACCTGTCGGCAGCTGGAAAAGAGGGATATCAATGATTGGGCAAGGAACCGTTAGTTCATCGCATACGGAAACTTCTATCCTCCATATGGATGCAATGGAAACAGCAACGGCTATCCGGGAACGGCAGCTGACCTGTGCGGAAGCCGTAGGCACTTATATCGATCATCTCCGTCAAGTCAACCCGGCCATCAATGCGCTCGTCGAAGACAGGTTCTCAGAAGCAATCGAGGAAGCACAAAAGAAAGACCGGCAGCTCGCATCCGGGACAGCCGCCGGCGAACTGTTCGGCGTCCCGATCAGCGTGAAAGAAGCATTCGACACAGCCGACATGAAGACAACGGGCGGGCTGCTGCACCGCCGAAACGAAATTGCAGAAAAGGACGCGGAAATCGTCCGGCGGCTGAAACAGGCCGGCGCCATCATCCTCGGCAAGACGAATACACCCGAATTGTGCTTCTGCCAGGAAACCGACAACAAGCTGTACGGCCGGACGAACAACCCATGGGACCTCGCCCGCACCGCCGGCGGCTCAAGCGGAGGCGAAGGCGCCCTCCTCGCTGCAGGAGGTGCCGCAGTCGGTATCGGGTCCGATATCGGCGGATCGATCCGCTTCCCGAGTCACTTCAACGGCGTCGTCGGTTTCAAGAGCGGCAAATTCCAAGTATCAGGCGAAGGTTCGTTCCCTGCTGGCGACGTACCAATACAGCAGCGGATGATCGGTTTCGGTCCGATGGGGAAATCCGTCCGCGACATGCGCCTGCTATATCGCCTCATCGCCGAACAACCGCCTGAAAAACGGCCGGCTGACAGACTGTACATCGATGTGCTTCCGCCGGCAGGCCCCTATCCGATCTCTGGGAAAACGGCCGACATTCTCAATGAAGTGGCGGCATGCCTAAAGCGTGACTTCCCTGTCGTCCGCAAAGAGCCCCCATACTTCCGGGACAGCGCACAGTTGTGGCAGGAAATGATGTCGTTCGATGGAGCAGCCGGCATGCGGGACATCGCCCTTCCCGAGAAAGGGACGAACGCATTAAAGGAATTTGTGAAAGAGAAACTCGGCAAACGTGCATCAATTCACCCGTATCTATCATGGGCCATGATAGGTGCCACTTTGTTCCGTCCCTCTGCCAAACGGCGGGCGGACATTGAGACGATCATCGAACAGGGAGACCGCGAACTCGACAGCTATTTGGCTGACCGCATTCTCGTGTTCCCTGTCTACCATACTGCCGCCCCGCTGCACGGCCGGATGTATAAGGAAATCTTCTCCCTTCAAAAAGGGTTCCTGAAATACATGCCGTTCACCGGCTACGCGAATGTCTGGGGCTTGCCGTCGCTTGTCATTCCGGTCGGGAGAGATGAGAACAATATGCCGATCAGTGTGCAGCTGATGAGTAAGAATGGGAATGAAGAGTTGTTGTTTGAGGTTGGCGAGTTGTTGGAGAGAGAGTTTGGCGGCTATCGAAGGAGTTTAGTGGAAGATAAGTTGAGTACTAGCGTTTAGATGTAAAAATGCGTTGACTTTTTGTTGCAGAGTCATGATATATGGGGAGTTTTTTCTGTTTTATGAGCGACTTTAGAGTTTTATGAGCGGTTTCCCAAATTTATGAGCGGTTCCTGAGTTTTATGAGCGGTTTTCCCGATTTATGAGCGATTTTTGAGTTTTATGAGCGGTTTCAGGGATTTATGAGCGTTATATAGTTTTTATGAGCGGTTTCCCGTTTTTATGATCACTTAGCCCCAAAACACCATCCAAATCAAAAACACCACCCGCCGAGGGTGGTGTTTTGCCATATCACTATGGAGACGGTGGGAGTCGAACCCACGTCCAGAGGCTCTAATACGTAAACGTCTACGCGTGTAGTCTTTCTATTTAGGTTCGCGCACCCGTATGCCGAAAGACGAGGCGTCAGGGGCGCTATCTCGGAAATCTCTTCTGGACGGCTTCGAGAAGCGGCCGCCAGCGTATCCCACTATAGGTTGAGCCTTACAGCGCCACATGGGCGATGGAACCGCAAGGCAGATTCAACAGCTTACGCTGCGAATGCTAGGTTGTTGTTTGTTTTGCCTGTTATTATTAAGGTCCGTTTCTGACGGAGACGAGCCTCCGACGCGCAGCTCACGCTCAGACCACCCCTGTCGAATCCGTAACGTCCCCGTTAAAGGGATGTCCGGGAAACGTCTTAGGGTCACAGCAGCCTTCTGCTGATCCCGAGACTTCGGAACTGACTTACTACAGCTAGTATAGCAAAAATACCGGCTGCAATCAATAGTTCTGCTTGTCTTTGAACGCCCGCTCCATTTCGCGCTTCGCTTCCTTCTTCTTCAGGTCGGCGCGCTTGTCGTAAAGCTTTTTCCCGCGGCCTACGCCGATCAGGACCTTGGCGAATCCGTCTTTAATGTACATTTTGAGGGGAACGATGGCCGTCCCTTTTTCTTTCGTCTGTCCGACGAGTGACGCGATCTGTTTGCGGTGCATCAGCAGCTTGCGCGAACGGACAGGGTCGTGGTTGTACCGGTTCCCCTGCTCGTATGGGCTGATGTGCATGTTGGAGATCCACGCTTCGTTGTTGCGGATCAGGACGAACGCATCGCGCAGCTGCACTTTGCCGTTCCGGATCGACTTGATTTCCGTGCCTTCGAGGACGATGCCCGCTTCGATCGTCTCTTCGATGGCAAAGTCGAAATTCGCTTTCTTGTTCACTGCGAGCACTTTCCCTTTACCTTTCGCCATGGCCATTCACCTCCCGTGAACGGAAATGGCATGAGGGCCATTCCGCTCACTTTTTCTTTCTTGGTTTCTGTTTCTTGTTGTTTTTTGCGACGCTTTCGTAGAACCGTTTCTTCTGGCTGCCGCCGCTTTTCTTGCCTGCCGGGCGTCCGCCTTCCTTGGATGCACCGCCGGATTTTCCGGATTGCCCTGGTTTGCCCGGTTTTCCGGACTTGCTGTCGCCGGACGACTTGCCGCGGGCGTGGATCACTTTCGGCGTTTCCTTGCGCGTCCGGTGGAACGTCTTCTTCATGTCGGCGATTTCGAAGTCGATGGATGCCTCTTCCGGTTTCACAGCCGCCACTTTGACCGTCACTTCGTCTCCGATGCGGTACTGTTTGCCGGTATGCTCGCCGATCATCATCATGGCGCGGTCGTCGAAGCGGTAGTAGTCATCCGTCATGTAGCTGACGTGGACGAGCCCTTCGATCGTATTCTCGAGTTCGACGAACAAACCGAAGTTCGTGACGGAAGAAATGACTCCGTCGAATTCCTCGCCGACTTTATCGACCATGAACTGGGCTTTCTTCAGCGCGTCGGTGTCGCGTTCCGCATCGACAGCGCGGCGCTCCATCTCGGATGCATGCTGGGCGATTTCCGGCAATTCTGCATCCCAGTGTGCGATCGTTTTCTGTGAGACGTCTTTTTCGAACATATACGTGCGGATCAGCCGGTGGACGATCAGGTCCGGATACCGTCGGATCGGCGACGTGAAGTGTGTATAGTAATCCGTCGACAGCCCGAAGTGTCCGAGGCTTGCCTGGAAATACTTCGCCTGCTGCATCGAGCGAAGGAGCATCGTCGAAATGACGGTCTCTTCCGGCAGTCCTGCAACCGACTCAGTGATCTCCTGCAGGGCACGCGGATGGATCTTGTTGCCGGCGCCTTTGACGACGATCCCGAAGTTCGTCAGGAACTCGAACAGCCGCTGCAGTTTCTCCGTTTTCGGGTCTTCGTGGATCCGGTACATGAACGGCACCTGCATCCAGTGGAAGTGCTCCGCCACAGTTTCGTTCGCAAGCAGCATGAATTCTTCGATCATGCGCTCGGCGATCGTACGCTCCATGATCTTGATGTCGACGGGCCATCCTTCGTCGTCAACAATGATCTTCGATTCCTTGAAGTCGAAGTCGATTGCGCCGCGGTCTTCGCGCTTCTGACGCAGGATTTTCATCAGTTCAGCCATACTGGTCAGCATCGGCACGATTTCCTTGTATTCTTCGCGCAGTGCTTCGTCCTGCTCATCGACGATCTTGAATACGTCGTGGTACGTCATCCGGTAATCAGAATTGATGACACTCGGGAAGATTTCGTGATGCGTCACTTTGCCGTTATGGTCGACTGTCATCCGGCACGTCAGCGTCAGCCGGTCGACGTGAGGGTGCAGCGAGCAGATTCCGTTCGAGAGTTTGTGCGGCAGCATCGGGATAACGCGGTCCGTCAAATAAACACTCGTCCCGCGCTCGTACGCTTCGTTATCGAGCGGCGAGTGCTCCGTCACGTAGTAGCTGACGTCCGAAATGTGGACGGACAGCGTATGGGTGCCGTCGCCGTTCTTTTCGAGCGAAATCGCGTCATCCAGGTCCTTCGCGTCCGCGCCGTCGATCGTGATCGTCAGCACGTCACGCATGTCAGTCCGTTTGAACCAGTCCTTCTCCTGGATTTCCGCCGGCACGTTATCGGTCTGTTTCATGACTTCGTCCGGGAACTCGATTTCGATGCCGTGCTTGTAGATGATTGACAGGATATCGACGCCCGGGTCGTTTTTGTGACCGAGGAGCTGGATCACTTTCCCTGTCGCCGACTTGCGGTCGCTCGGGAATTCGGTGATCTCGACGACGACTTTGTGCCCTTCGATCGCACCTAAGTTATCGCCTTTTGCGATGAAGATATCCATCGGCAGTTTCTTGTCATCCGGAATGACGAAGCCGAAGCCGCGGTTATCCTGGTACGTGCCGACCACTTTCGTCGTCTTCCGTTCCGCGATGCGGATGATGCTGCCTTCCCGGCGGTCGCCGTGCGAGCTGCTTGAGACCCGAACGAGGACGATATCGCCGTTCATGGCGCTGTTCACTTCCGTCGGCGGTATGAAGATGTCATCCATGCCTTCGGTTTCCGGCGTGACAAAGCCGAAGCCCTTCGCGTGGCCGATGAACTTCCCGCGCACGAGGTTCATGCGTTCCGGCAGGCCGTAACGGTCCGTCCGCGAACGGATGACCGCGCCTTTCTGTTCCAGATGGACGAGCATCTTGACGAGTTCCTTGAATTCCGCCGCCTGTTCCATGCCGAGCAGTTCCTGGATCTCCTGCACAGTCAGGGGCTTATATGCCTCTTCTTTCATGAGTGACAAAATCTGTTGTTCTAACTGCTGTTCAAATGAATCCAATCAGCATCCCTCCTTACATTTAGTGTTGCCTGAACGTCCCTCGTTTACTCTTCCCAGTCCAGAGACTCGAGAAACTCGAAAACCTCTTCGTGGAGCTGTTCCTTCTCCTTGCCAAGCGTAATGACGTGACCCGAGTGTTCGTACCAGGAGATCGTCTTGTCCGTCGACTCGATCGTGTCATAGATGACCTTCGCCGAGTCCGGATCGATCACTTCGTCATGCACGGACTGCACGACGAGTGCCGGAGCGTAGACCATATCGAGCCCGCTGCGGACGTCTTTCACGAGCTGCTGCAGATCGGCGAGCGACGGCATCGACTGCCCGCGCAGCGCTTCCACTTCCTCTTCGATCTGCGCCTCGCTTTTTCCTTCTATTTTCTTGTACTCGCGCGCATAGCGGAGCACGCCCTCATACATGAGATCCGTCGAACGCATCGACATCGGCGCGTTCATCGTTACAATGCCCTTCACTGGCATATGTTTCCCTACTTTCAATGAAAACACGCCTCCGAGCGACAATCCGGCAACCGCGATCTGGTCATATCCGGCACTCTTCAGCTGCTCATACGCACCCACGACATCCTGCCACCACTCATCCGGTCCGGTATGGATCAGTTCCTCTGGGTCAACCCCATGCCCCTTATAATGCGGCGCGAGCGACGTATACCCTTTCTTCTCCAAAAACCGTCCGAGCATCCGCACATCCGCCGACGTCCCGGTAAACCCATGCAGCAGCAGTACCGCCCGCTTCCCATGCTCAAAGAAAAACGGCTTCGCCTGTCCAATCCTCATCCAAAACGACCCTTTCATTTTTCATTATTTCACAGTACAGGCCTCTAGTGGCTCCACCCTAGATAGTATACTGATTCCTTTGCCACTACGACAGCTGGCAGAAGTGCAGGGCGGCGACTCCTGGGCAGCCTAAGATCGCCGCGTCCTGCGGCAACGGCTGCATGACCACCGTCCTGGTGGCCCGGGATCAGCGCATGAAACAACCTAAGACCGCGGCGTCCTGCCGCAACGGTTGCATGACCTGCCTCCTGCAGGCCCGCGTCCGCCCGGAACGTATGCCAGCCCTTGCCAATAGCCTAACTCGCTTCATCACAAATAAAAAAGCCCAGCCGTACAGATGGCCAGGCGGAAATTGCTGTTCGTTTATATTTTCATAATTGCAATCGCCAATACAAAGAACAATACCGAAAGAACGACCGTCACGCGCTGCAGGACCAGGTCCAGACCGCGTGCCTTCTGTTTTCCGAATAACTGTTCAGCCCCGCCGGAGATGGCTCCTGACAGACCTGCACTCTTCCCCGATTGCAGCAGAACAACGACAATCAGTGAAAGTGAGACGATCACGAGCAATGTCATTAATAACGCATGCATATTCTTGCACCTCCTGAAACTAGCTCAACTGCTCTACTAGTTTACCAAATTCTACAGCATCAGACAACCGCTGATTGCAACAGTTGTCTGAATGCTTGTAAAATAACTCATTTCAAGTTGTAGAACGTCTCTTTTCCGAGGTACTGAGCTGTCTCATCGAGCTGGTCATCGATGCGCAGCAGCTGGTTGTACTTCGCCACGCGGTCCGTACGGGACGGTGCACCGGTCTTGATCTGTCCGGCGTTCGTCGCTACCGCCAAGTCTGCGATCGTCGTATCTTCCGTCTCGCCTGACCGGTGCGAAATGACAGCAGTGTAGCCTGCGCGCTTCGCCATTTCGATCGCATCCATCGTTTCCGTCAGCGTACCGATCTGGTTCACTTTGATGAGGATCGAGTTGCCGACGCCCTCTTCGATGCCGCGCTTCAGTTTCTTCGTATTCGTGACGAAGAGGTCATCGCCGACGAGCTGAACACGGTTGCCGAGGCGTTCCGTCAGCAGCTTCGTACCTGCCCAGTCGTTTTCATCCAAGCCGTCCTCGATCGAAATGATTGGGTACTTGTTGACGAGGGATTCGTACCAGTCGACCATCTCTTCAGACGTCTTCTCGATGCCTTCCCCCGCCAGTTTGTATTTGCCTTCTTCCTTGTTGTAAAACTCAGAAGCAGCCGCATCCATTGCGAGCATGATGTCCTCGCCCGGCTTGTAACCTGCTTTTTCGATCGCTTCGACGATTGTTGACAGCGCGTCTTCGTTCGACGACAGGTTCGGAGCGAAGCCGCCTTCGTCGCCGACTGCCGTGTTCAGTCCTTTGTCCTTCAAGACCGATTTCAGGCTGTGGAAAATTTCTGCACCCATCCGGAGAGCATGGCGGAATGATTCCGCACCGACCGGCATGATCATGAATTCCTGGATGTCGACGTTGTTGTCGGCATGCTCGCCGCCGTTGACGATGTTCATCATCGGGACAGGAAGCTGTTTTGCGTTGACGCCGCCGATGTACTGATAGAGCGGGATGTCCAAGTAGTCTGCCGCAGCGTGCGCGACTGCCATCGACACACCAAGAATCGCGTTCGCACCGAGCTTGCCTTTGTTTTCCGTCCCATCGAGTTCGATGAGGGCTTTGTCGATGACGACCTGATCCAGTACGGAGTAGTTGTCTTCAAGCGCGTCGGCGATCACTTCGTTCACATGATCGACCGCTTTGAGGACGCCTTTGCCGAGATAGCGGTCTTTGTCGCCGTCGCGGAGTTCGACCGCTTCGTATTCACCGGTCGATGCGCCGGATGGGACGATGGCACGGCCGAATGCGCCGCTTTCCGTGAACACTTCCACTTCGACTGTCGGATTGCCTCGTGAGTCGAGTACTTCTCTCGCTTGTACAATACTAATAACCGGCATGCAAATCTCTCCCTTTAGTTAAAATAATGATGAACCTGTCATTTCTTCAGGCTGTTCGATTCCTAGCAATCTTAGCATGGTCGGGGCCAAGTCTGCGAGAATCCCGCCCTCGCGGAGCGTGATTCCCTTTTTCGTGACGATGACCGGCACCGGATTGGTCGTATGGGCCGTCATCGGATTGCCTTCCGGCGTGATCACTTCATCCGCATTGCCGTGGTCGGCCGTGATGATCGCTGCGCCGCCCTTTTCTTCCAGCAGCCGGATGATCCGGCCGACACATGCGTCCGTCGTCTCGACCGCCTTCACGGTCGGCTCGAGCATACCGCTGTGGCCCACCATGTCAGGGTTCGCAAGATTCAAGATGAACGCATCGATCCGGTCGTTCTCGATCTCGTCGATCAAAGCATCCGTCACTTCGTAGGCGCTCATCTCCGGCTTCAAGTCGTAGGTTGCGACTTTCGGTGAAGCGATCAGAATGCGCTTTTCGCCGTCGAACTCCTCTTCCCGGCCGCCGCTCATGAAGAACGTCACGTGCGGGTATTTCTCCGTCTCCGCGATGCGCAGCTGCCGGATATGGTTCGCCGACAGCACTTCGCCGATCGTGTTTTTCAAGTTCTGGCTCGGATACACGACTTCGGACGCCACTTCGTCACTGTATTCAGTGAAGGTGACGAATTTCAAGTCGGTGAACGGCGTCACATGGAAGCCGTCGAACCCATTCTGCGTGAAGGCACGCGACAGCTGGATCGCCCGGTCGGGACGGAAGTTGAAGAAGACGACTGCATCGCCTTCGGACACTTTCACCGCAGGCTCCCCTTCCTTCTGGACGATGAACGGCACAACGAATTCATCCGTCACACCGGCATCATAGGAAGCCTGGACCCCTTCTTCAGCAGTTCCATAACGCGGCCCTTTGTCGTTGACCATGACGTCGTATGCGAGCTGCACACGCTCCCACCGCTTGTCCCGGTCCATCGCATAATAGCGTCCGGACACGGTGGCGATCTTGCCGACGCCGGCTTTCTTCATCACTTCTTCGGTACGCTGCAGGAAAGCGAGCGCCGTCGTCGGTCCGACATCGCGTCCGTCGAGGAATGCATGGACATAGACGTCGTGCAGACCGTGCATCGATGCGAGTTCGAGCAGCGCGAAGAGATGCTCGAAGTGGCTGTGCACGCCGCCATCCGACAGCAGCCCCATGACGTGCAGCGCACTGCCGTGGGATTTCGCGTGGTTCACGGCAGACACAAGCACTTCGTTGTCGAAGAAGTCCCGTTCACGGATCGATTTGTTGATGCGCGTGAGGCTCTGGTAGACGATCCGTCCGGCGCCGATGTTCAAGTGGCCCACTTCGGAGTTGCCCATCTGGCCCGGCGGCAGTCCGACCGCCTCGCCGCATGCAGTCAGCGTCGAATGCGGATACTCGTTCCACAGACGGTCATAGTTCGGTTTGCTCGCGTGTGCGACTGCATTTCCGGAAGTTTCGCCGCGCAGGCCGAAGCCGTCCATGATAATGAGTCCGACGGGTCCATTACTCATGGGATCCCGCCTCCGCAAGTGCGGCAAACGAGTCCGGATCCAAGCTTGCCCCGCCGACCAAAGCGCCGTCGATGTCACTTTCCGCAAGCAGTTCACCGATATTGGCCGGTTTCACACTGCCGCCATACTGGATACGGACAGCTTGTGCGGTTTCATCTAAATAAAGGTCTTTCAGTACAGAACGGATATGTGCACATACTTCGTTGGCGTCACTTGCTGTCGCCGTGCGCCCTGTACCGATCGCCCAGACCGGTTCGTATGCGACAACAGCCCGCTTGGCGTCCTCTTCACTGATTCCGTCGAACGCTTTCTTTACCTGGCTGCCGACGATTTCCGCAGTCTGCTCCGCTTCCCGCTGTTCAAGCGTTTCACCGACACAGACGATCGGCGTCAGCTCATGTGCGAATGCCGCTTTCACTTTGCGGTTGACGCTTTCGTCGGTTTCGTTGTAATACTGCCGGCGCTCGGAGTGGCCGAGGATGACGAGTCCGACTCCGATGCTCTGCAGCATGCGCGGGCTCACTTCTCCCGTGAACGCCCCTTCGTCCTCTTCGTGCATCGTCTGTGCCCCTATTTGGACAGGTGTCCCCTCTGATTTCTCAACGAGCACAGCCAAGTACGGGGCGGGCGGGCAGATGACGACGTCCGCTTGTACTGAGCGGTCCAGTTTCCCAGTCAATTCTTCCATGAAGCTGGTCGCTTCCTGCATCGTTTTGTACATCTTCCAGTTTCCTGCAATGATCGGTTTTCTCATGACTGTCCCTCCTTAAAGTCGGTCGTTCAGTGCGCTGACACCCGGCAGTTCTTTCCCTTCCATGAACTCAAGGGATGCGCCGCCGCCTGTCGAGATGTGATCCATCCGGTCCGCGACTTCGAATTTCTCCACAGCAGCAGCCGAGTCGCCGCCGCCGATGATCGTGAAGGCTTCCGTCTCCGCCATCGCCTGAGCGACGCGTTTCGTACCGTCAGCGAACGGTGCCATTTCGAACACACCCATCGGTCCGTTCCAGATGACGAGCTTCGAATCGGCGATGACGTCCGCGTATTGGTCCGCTGTCTTCGGCCCGATGTCAAGACCCATCCAGCCTGGCTCGATGCTGTCGATGGAGACGACTTTCGTGTCGGCACTCTCGGAGAAAGCGCTGGCCACTTTCGCATCGATCGGCAAATACAGGTTGACCCCTTTTTCCTTCGCTTTCTGGATGAACGAAGCAGCGAGCGCGATCTTATCCTCTTCAACGAGGGAATCCCCTGTTTCATGACCTTGTGCGCGTGTGAATGTGTACGACAGGCCGCCGCCGATCAGCAGGTTGTCCACCTTGTCGAGCAGGTGGTCGATGACGCCGATCTTGTCTTTCACTTTCGCTCCGCCGATGATGGCTGTGAACGGGCGCTCCGGATCGGAAAGTGCCTTGCCAAGGACATCGAGCTCTTTTTCCAGAAGGAATCCTTGGACGCTCGGTAAGTATTCCGCGATGCCTGCAGTCGTCGCATGTGCGCGGTGAGCTGCGCCGAACGCGTCATTAACGAATATGTCGGCGAGCGCTGCGAACTGTTTCGCGAGCTCCGGATCGTTCTTCTCTTCTCCCGGGTGGAAGCGGACGTTCTCGAGCAGCACGATATCGCCGTCCGAAAGTTCCGCAATGCGGGCTTCCACATCGGCACCCGTCGATTCATCCAGTTTCAGCACCGGTTTCCCGAGCAGTTCCCCGAGCCGTTTCCCGGCTTCCGTCAGACGGAATTCTTCATTCACCTGGCCTTTCGGACGGCCGAGATGGCTGGCAAGAATCACTTTCGCACCTTGTCCTGACAAGTATTCGATCGTCGGCAGTGCTGCACGGATCCGTGTATCATCCGTCACCTTTCCCTCTTCCATCGGTACATTGAAATCGACACGGCAGAAGACACGTTTCCCTTTCAGGTCGACATCCTTCATCGTCATTTTCGGGTTCATGAGTAGCACTCCTTCGCGGCAGTTATAGTTGTAAAAAAAAGGAGGAACGGGCGATACCGTTCCTCCTGCCCATCTATTCAGTATAGTCGGTCACAATCCGATAAGCCAGATATTATGTGCCCGCCGATGGGTGATTTGCAGCGGTTTACAGCCCTTGCTCGTTCATGTAGAGCGCGAGGTCGATGCATCGTGCAGCATAACCCTGCTCGTTGTCATACCAGCTGATCACTTTCACCATGTTGTCCTGCAGCACCATCGTCGACAGGGCGTCGACAGTGGAAGATGCGTGTGAACCATTGTAGTCTTTCGAAACGAGCGGCAGGTCACTGTAGAACAGGTACCCTTTCAGTCCGTTCTCGGAAGCTTCCTTCAGCGCATTGTTCACGTCTTCGACCGTTACGTTTTTATCCAGTTCCGCGACGAAATCGACGAGGGATACGTTCGGAGTCGGTACGCGGACAGCCATGCCGTCGAGTCTTCCTTTCAGTTCAGGAATAACTTTCGTCACCGCAGAAGCGGCGCCTGTCGTTGTCGGGATCATCGACTCTGCAGCCGCACGTGCACGGCGGTAGTCGGAGTGCGGCAAGTCAAGGATGCGCTGGTCATTCGTATACGAGTGGATCGTTGTCATCATGCCGCGCTGGACGCCGAACTTGTCGTTCAGCACTTTGACGATTGGCGCCAGGCAGTTCGTCGTACAAGACGCATTCGATACGTACTGGTCGTTCTTCGCGTCGTATTCCTGTTCGTTAACACCCATGACGAGTGTTTTTACATCGCCTTGTGCAGGAGCGGACAAGATGACTTTCTTCGCGCCTGCGTCAATGTGCTTCTGGAGACCGGCCGCATCGCGGAAGACGCCGGTACTTTCGACGACAACATCGATGCCGAGCTCTTTCCAAGGAAGGTTCGATGGATCTTTTTCTGCGTAGACACGGATCTTTTTGCCGTTCACGATAATATGGTTTTCGTCAGAAGTGACATCCGCATCCAGAATTCCGTGGACAGAGTCGTATTTCAGCAAGTGTGCGAGCATCGGCGCGTCCGTCAAGTCATTGACCGCCACTACTTCCAGCTCGTCATGTGCCAAAGAGTCCCGCATTACAATACGTCCAATACGTCCAAATCCGTTAATCGCCATTTTTACTGTCATCATGAATCCCTCCAAATTTTTAAATGTATAGTAGTTGGAATCTGCATATGAGTCATACAGAACCAATTGTTAACCGTTTACCCGTTTTCATTCATAAGGTTTACAATTTCCCTTGCTGCACCTTCATCCGTGATCAGCACTGTCTGTTTCGCCGCTGCGTGCAAGTAGGACAGGATCGCTTCCGATTTTTCGGAACCGCCCGCCACTGCAAGGATGAGCGGAATCCTGTCGAGATGCTCGGTCTGGATCCCGACAGTCCGCAAGCGGTGCACGATGTCACCGTCGCGATTGAAATAGTAGCCGAACGCTTCGCCTTTTGCGCCGTTGGAGGCAAGCAGCCTGCGTTCATCGTCATCCGATTCCCGCATGATCGCCATTCTTTTCGCGTCACCGATGCCGTGCATGAGGCAGTCGGTCGTTTCGTACAGCTCGAGCATCTTCCGCGCGCTCGGTTCTTTCAGGAAGACGGCATGCGCCGCTTCACTGAGCGATTCCGGGTAATAGAGCGACTTATAGGAAGCATTACACGTCTGTGCGAACGTCGCCGCGATGACGTTCGCCTGCAGGCCGATGTCTTCCCCGACACCGCCCCTCGCGGGAATGAACAGCGTGTTCTCGGCTCCCGGGTAACAGCTCAGATGCTTCGGAATCGCGGCCATTGTACTGCCGCCTGTGACGGCGACGATCCGGCCGCTGCCGATCCGGCCAGCGAAGACGGAAGCCGCTTCTGCACCGAGAAGCTCGTTCGATGCGCCGGTTTCCGAACTGTCCCCTTTGACGATGTGTACGTCTTTGATGCCGAATTGCTGGCGGATACGCTTCGCAAGGGAGTTCCGCTCATACTGCAATTCGATGAGCGGCTCGAGCTGATACAGCACCCGTTCCCCCTCTGACGTGACCCGCGCTCCTTCTTTCGCAACAAGGATCAGATGCTGGTCGCGGAGCGCTTCCATGACGGAGCGTGTTTCCCGCTCAGTCAGTCCGGCCGTCTCCGCAAGAGGGCGCCTTCCGATTGGACCGGATGTCTTGATAAGCTTCAGTACGAGGTATCGCTGCTGCAGGGCGGCCATCATTTCCGGGACGAGTTTTTCCTGCGCTTCCACAATGACCGGTCTCAGGTGGATCCCCCCTTTCATGTGCTCGCTTGCTTAGGACTCTTTTCGTCCTCTATGGCTAAAAAGTGTCCCATAGAAGTCAAAAAAATAGAATAGCTTGATACTCCAAGTATACAACCTATTCCCGCCAAGCACAAATCTAAACATCACGTCTCCAGAAGAAGCACGAGATCAGCGTACCCGATAGTGCCATAGCAGAGCACTTCGCCGTCCCGCTCAACGACTGGGATCATGAACACATACTGCTCATGCTTCGAGTCGTCATCCTCAATATTGACGGCTGTCCATGTGAGCGGATAGTCTTCGCTGACGAGCCGCATCATCTGTTCAGCTTCGTCACAGAGCGCACAGCCGGGTTTCGTGTAAAATGTCACGTGCATCTGGATCCCTCCTACTTATAGTATCAGTGTAAAAGCAAAAAGCGGCGTGTGCAACAAGTTCGCTGCACACACCGCTTAATGTAGTTACCAGCTGCGGCCTGCGCCGCCGCCTCCTGAGGAGCCGCCGCCGCCGAAGCCGCCGAAGCCTCCTCCCCCACCAGAGCCTCCGAAGCCGCCGCCGGAACCGCCGCCGAACGAGCCAGGGAAGAAGATCGGACCGACACTGCGCCGTCTGCCGCCCGGACCGCCGCCGCGTCCGCCTCCACCGCCTCTTCCTGAATTGGCGAAGATCTGGATGAGGATGAAGGCAATGACGATGATCGGCACAATCGGGAGACCGCCGCCTTCGTCACTCGTATAATCCTGGCCGCCTTGTGTATAGACGGGCAGCTGATCGCCATCCAGTCCGTATTCTTTTGCGATTTCATTATAAAATGCTTTGTAGGCCTGCATAACAGCCTGGTCGGGCTGTTCAGCTTGTAAAAAAGGTATAGACACTTCGTCGATGATCCGGCCGACCTTGCCGTCGGGAAGTGCACCTTCAAGCCCATAACCGGTAACCAGCCGGAAATCACGAGTACCTTTCGGGCCTCCCGTCTTGGCAAACAGCAGTGCACCGTTCTCTTCTTTTGCGTCGCCCAATTTGAACTCCCTGAACTTTTTCAGTGCGTAGTCCTGATAGTCTTCCCCGCCTGTATCGTCAACGATCAGCACCGCAAATTCAGCACCGGTCGCCTGGTAGAGTCGGAGCGCATAATCCTCCAACTCCTGTTTCTGCGAATCTGATAGGATACCGGATTCGTCATGAACTATCGAAACACCTCGCGCTTCAGCTCCGGGCTGCAGGACCGTCAAAAACAAAAGTAGCATGCCGAGCAGGGCAAATGCCCGGGCAGCTGTCCGTTTCATTACGCATCGTCCCCGAAGTCGACGGATGGCGCTTCTTCAGATCCCGGAGCTGCTTTGAAGTACTCTTTCTTGTCGAAGCCGAACACCGATGCAACGAGTTTGCCCGGGAAACGCTGCACTTGCTTATTGTACGAAGCGACTTCCGTGTTGTAGTCTTTCCGTGAAACCGCAATCCGGTTTTCCGTGCCTGCCAATTCGTCCATCAGCTGGGTGAACTGCTTGTCAGCTTTTAATTCCGGATAATTTTCCGCGACGACGAGCAGCCGGCTCAATGCTCCGGTCAGCTCGTTGTTGGCAGTCGCCTGGTCTTCCGGAGTTCTTGCACCAGCCAATTTCGAACGGGCGTCCGCGATATTCGTGAACACTTCCTTCTCATGCTTCGCATAGCCTTTTGCCGTGTTCACCAAGTTCGGGATGAGGTCCACCCGGCGCTGAAGCTGCGTTTCAATTTGGGAATACGCCTGATCGACGTTCTCTTCGGATGTCACGAATTTGTTGTAGCTCGGCACTAATATGATTGCCAGCACTACGATGATCCCGATGATTACTGCAATCGGTCCTAATAATTTCTTCATCTGTCATGCCCCCTAAATTATCATTTCCTTTGGGGAGTTTACCCGTAATGAAAGGCACCCCAAACGTTCGGTATGATTGTTTATACGGCTGGCAGCCTGAAAAGTTTCCGATTGGACAAAAAAACTCCCCAGCTGCGAAGGGAGACCTTCACAGCTGGGGAGTTTACAAGTACGTTTCTGATGTCCTCGGCGGGAGTCGAACCCACATTTTAAGCTTCGGAGGCTTACGTGCTATCCATTGCACCACGAGGACGCTGTTTTGTTAGGTTTAGCGGACAAATAATAGTATACTTGCTGTGGACGGAAAATGCAACAGGAATTTTGAAAGCGTAATATTTGACCTTTGTTGACCATACTATGTATGATTAAGTCATGGTTAAGCGGGGCACCGTCTTAACATACGACCATTTTGACATTCCAAGGGAGGAACGAAACATGAATCTAATTCCTACAGTTATCGAACAGACAAACCGCGGAGAGCGTGCGTATGATATTTATTCCCGCTTGCTGAAAGACCGCATCATCATGCTCGGCAGCGCGATCGACGACAACGTCGCGAACTCCATTGTAGCGCAGCTGCTGTTCCTGGAGTCGGAAGATCCGGACAAAGACATCTCCATCTACATCAACAGCCCTGGCGGCAGCATCACAGCCGGTATGGCCATCTATGACACGATGCAGTACATCAAGCCGAACATCCAGACAATCTGTATCGGCATGGCCGCTTCCATGGGCTCGTTCCTGCTCGCAGCCGGAACAGAAGGCAAACGCTATGCATTGCCGAACGCAGAAGTGATGATCCACCAGCCGCTCGGCGGCGCACAGGGGCAGGCGACGGAAATTGAAATCGCCGCGAAACATATCCTCTTCATCCGTGAGAAGCTGAACAAGATCCTGTCCGAGCGTACGGGACAGCCGATCGAAATCATCGAAAAAGATACGGACCGCGATAACTTCATGACAGCGGAACGTGCGAAGGAATATGGTCTCATCGACCACATCATCACGCGCAGCGACATGAAAGAGTCCGAAAACAAATAAGTGAACAGACAGGCGTCCCGTCACACGGGACGTTTTTTTCTGTTCACGATTCCCCTTCTATGAAGGCTGCCAGCGACTGCGCCGCCTGTTCCTCATCCGAACCGTCCGCCATCAGGGTGACCGTGCTGCCCTGCGCGATTGCGAGGCTCATGATCCCCATGATGCTTTTGGCGTTCACTTGACGGTCTTCCCGTTTTACATAGATGTCCGAGTTGTACCGGTTCGCCTCCTGGACGAACAGCGCGGCCTGCCTTGCCTGCAGACCGGGCTTGATTTTGACTTCCACTGCCTTTTCAATCATACCCTTTCCCTCCTTCTCATTTGGTGATCCCGCCGACCCGCACTCTTTCTGCGATTTCGTCGATCTTGCGGAGACGGTGGTTGACGCCTGATTTGCTCACCGGGCCGCCTGACAGCATTTCCCCGAGTTCCTTCAGCGTCACGTCCTGATACTCGACACGCAGATGCGCAATTTCCTGGAGCCTGTCCGGCAGGGAGTCGAGACCGACTGTCGACTGGATCAGTTTGATATTCTCGACTTGCCGCTGGGCGGCGCTGATCGTCTTGTTGAGATTCGCCGTTTCACAGTTGACGAGCCGGTTGACGCTGTTCCTCATATCCCGGACGATCCGGATGTCCTCGAACCGCATGAGCGCGACGTGCGCGCCGATGATGCTCAGGAAGTCCGCAATCTTCTCCGCTTCTTTCAGGTAGGCGACGAACCCTTTCTTCCGTTCGATCGATTTCGCATTCAGCTGATAGTCGTTCATCAGGCTGACAAGCGCGTCGGAGTGCTCCTGATACAGCGAAAAGATTTCGAGATGATATGACGACGTTTCCGGATTGTTGACTGATCCGCCTGCGAGGAACGCCCCCCGCAGATATGCACGCTTGCAGCAGTCATTCGGGATGATGCGGTCCGTTATGCTCTGATTGGACTGGAACGTATTCGACAGGATATCGAGATCGTCCAGCAGTTCACGGGCCTCTTCGCGCACCCGGCATATATAGACGTTGTTTTTCTTGAGACGCATTTTGCGCCGGACGAGCAGTTCCACTTTGAATGTATATAATTTCTTGAGATTGGAGTACAGGCGCCTGGCAATCGCAGCATTCTCTGTCTGCACGTCGAGCGTGAGCGATTTGTTGGAGAACGACACAACCCCGTTCATGCGGATGAACGCCGCGATTTCCGCCTTTGTACAGCAATCTTCAGATTCGATTTGTGTCAGTTCTTTCTTTGTTTCAGATGCGAAAGACATGAACTTCCCCCTTTCCCGGTGGCGATCACGCCTGTTCAGTACTCGCTGCTTCGCCCGCTATGTAGTCCATGAACCATTCCGCCACTTTTTCCGCGTCGTGAAGGACACGCCCGTCCACGGCCAGTGCGATATCTTCCTGATAGATATGCGGCACCAGTTCCCGCAGCCTGTCCAGATCGCGTTCGACCGGCCAGGACGTGACAGTCTGCCCCGCTTCGCTCAGAAGCGGCAGGATGTCCTTGCTGTTCAGCAGCACCGCGTCGAGGAACGGTTTTTCGACGTGGTCGTACAGTGCGGCAACATGCTCCGAGGCGGTGTACCGGTATGTCTCTCCTTTTTGGGTCGTCAGGTTGCCGACGTACACTTTACGCGCCTTGCTCGATAGCACCTCTTTCCGGATATCCTGGACGAGGAGCGACGGCAGGATGCTCGTATACAGGCTGCCGGGACCGATGATGATCAGGTCCGCCTGGCGGATCGCAGCCGTCGTCTCTGGAAGCGGCTCGGCGTCCTGGGGCGATAGGTAGACACGGCGGATTTTGCGGGCATACATCGGGATCTTGGATTCGCCTGTGACGATCGTGCCGTCCTCGAGTTCCGCATGGAGAGTGATGCGCTGGTTCGCCGCCGGCAGCACTTTCCCTTTGATGTTGAGCACCTGTCCCATCTTACGGACGGCGCTGGCGAAATCACCGGTAATGTCTGTCATGGCAGCGAGCATCAGATTGCCGAGCGAATGGCCGTTAAGGCCGTCCTGCGCCTTGAATCGGTACTGGAACAGCTGTTCGATAAGCGGTTCCACATCTGAAAGCGCTGCCATCACCTTCCTGACATCACCCGGAGGCGGGATGTCATACTGATCCAGTAATCTTCCAGAACTTCCTCCGTCATCTGCCACTGTGACGACCGCTGTTACATCGACCGGATACTTCTTCAGGCCGCGCAGCAGCGTCGACAGGCCGGTACCGCCGCCGAAAACCACGACTTTCTTGCGTAGTGCTGAAGGCTTCATAGCGTCAGCCCTTTCTTTTTTCGATATGCTGATGTGTCACATAAGTCGTATATTCGTCCTTGAACAGGCTTCCGAAATACTCGGCGAGCGTCACGGAACGGTGCTGGCCGCCTGTGCAGCCGAATGCGATGACGACTTGCGATTTCCCTTCATTCTTATACTGGGGAATGAGGAACTTGAACAGGTCTGTCAGCTTGCTGATGAGTGTCTGGGTATCGTCCCATTTCAGGACATACTCATACACTTCCCGGTCGAGCCCGGTCTGCGGCCGCATCGCTTCGATATAATACGGATTCGGCAGGAAGCGCACGTCGAACACGACATCGGCGTCGATCGGCATCGCATGCTTGAACCCGAACGAGATGAAGTTCAGTGTGAAGTTTTCGCCTTCGCCTGCGGAAAACTCCTGGATGATCCGGTCACGCAGCTCTTTCGGTTTCATCTCCGACGTGTTGTAGATCGACTTTGCGCGTCCTTTTATATCACTCAGGAGGCCTCGTTCTTTCTGGATGCCGGCGAGCGGCTGCCTTCCGCCGGCGAGCGGGTGGGATCTCCTCGATTCTTTGTAGCGGCTGACGAGCGTTTCGTCATCCGCCTCCAGGAACAGGATCCGGGTTGTTACGTTATCCATCCGATTGACGCTGTCGAGCGCATCCAGCAGAGCATCGAACAGGCCGCCGCCCCTCGTGTCGATGACCGCGGCGATTTTGGATTTCTTGTCAGCAGACGCGAGCATCAGGTCGAGGAATGTCTGCAGCAGCTCAGGCGGGAGATTGTCGATGCAATAGTAGCCCATATCTTCGAAACTCTGCATCGCAACCGACTTGCCGGCTCCTGACATCCCCGTTATGATCACCAGTTCGAGTTCTTCCGTATGTGCATCTGTTTCCATCGGCCCCATCACCTTCCGTTTGGATGTTGGATCTTTTCGTCAAGCAGTTCGAAGTCCTCCGTATACGTGAATGTGCCGTATTGGATCCCTTCCCCAGACATGGCAAACAGCAGATTCGTCCGGTCGCCTTCCGCCATCGCCAGCGTCTTGAGCGATTCGACCGGATGCCACTCCAGCTTGCCTTCCACTGTATCTGTCATCGGCGTTCCGGTGTAGTCCCGGGCAGCGAAGGTGAACAGCATCCATTCGTCCACCGTGTCCTCTCCGTTCCGGATCACCATTGTATAGACGCCTTTCAAATAGGGATCGACCGGAATTGCCCCGGTCTCTTCCGTGAATTCACGGATCGCCGTCTCGAGGATCGACTCGCCGGCATCCATCTTGCCGCCGGGAGCAACGTACCAGCCCCTCCTCGGCTTTTTTAATAAGAGCACGTTTCCGTCTTTCTCAACTAGCAGGTTTACAATTCTTTGCATACGCGGTGCCTCACTTCTTTTGTTTACATAGTCTTAAGTATAATCGATTATACCGGAAAACGACACAAAAAGAAGCTGCCGGCAACATACTTTCCGACAGCCTTCAAGTCTATAAAAAAATAGGGGGTCAATCAACACTCTTAGTATAACCGACTACTGTTTCAGCTGCGTTACAGTTGCGTTAAGGTTGTGTTAAATTATCCCTGCACTTTCGCTTCGAGAGATTCGTTCAGTTCTTCCACATATTTCTGGCAGGACTGGGCTGCGATACTGCCGTCGCCCGTTGCCGTAACGACTTGGCGCAGCAGTTTTTCGCGCACATCGCCGGCTGCGAAGATGCCTGGGATTTCTGTCTCCATCACTTCGTTCGTCTTAATGTAGCCGTTCTGATCGAGGATTCCGAGGTCTTTGAAAGGTGCCGTTATCGGATCGAGCCCGATGTAGATGAACATCCCTTCCGCTTTGAATTCGCGTTCGGATCCGTCTTCTGTCGAGATCAGTGTCACGGAATCGATCTTGCCGTCTTTGCCGTGCACTTCTTTCACGGTCGTGTTCCAGATGAAGTCGATCTTATCGTTCGCAAATGCACGCTCCTGCAGGATTTTCTGCGCGCGCAGTGCATCCCGGCGGTGGATGATCGTCACTTTGCTCGCGAAGCGGGTCAAGTATGTCCCTTCTTCCACTGCAGAGTCCCCGCCGCCGACGACGATGATTTCTTTGTTTTTGAAGAATGCTCCGTCACAGACCGCACAGTAGCTGACGCCGCGTCCAGTCAGTTCAGTCTCTCCCGGAATGCCCATCTTACGGTATTCCGCACCGGTAGTGATGATGATGCTTTTCGCTTTATATTCTTTCCCGCCGGCAGTGATCGTCTTGTATTCTTTGCCGTCCTGGATTTTACTGACATCGCCATACGCATACTCCGCGCCGAAGCGTTTCGCGTGATCGAACATTTTAGTGGACAGGTCCGGTCCGAGAATCGACTCGAATCCTGGATAGTTTTCGATTTCTTCCGTGCTGGCCATCTGACCGCCCGGCACACCGCGCTCAAGCATGAGTGTCGTCATATTCGCACGTGCAGTGTAGACCGCTGCCGTCATGCCTGCAGGTCCTGCTCCGATAATCACTACGTCGTAAATTGTTTCAGCTGACATTCAAGTTCCTCCTCCAGTATTCCTTCTTCTGTCCAAATCGTATAAGTTTTTTCACGTTCCTTCAACTAATCTGCCTGTCACATCTTTTTGGCGTAGTCCCGGTTTTCAAGAGAAATGAGGCAGGAATTCAAACAGTTCGCCGACATATTTGGTCAGCGTCTGTGTGCTGATACCGTACTGTGCCGCCATACCCGTTTTCGTCACTTTGCGGTTGCGCGATGAACAGAACATGTAATCCGCCGCTGCCGCGATGGCAGACGGGTTGCGGAACGGGTATTCTTTTTCCAGACCGATTTCAAACAGGGTGAACCACATTTGGAACAGGTGCGTCCCCTGCTGATCGAGCGGTCTGTTGTGCGTGTACAACAGTTCAGCCGCTTCCATCGCCCGGTTGAAAGCTTTGTCCGCCGGTGAGTCTTCCACCAGCTGGTAGTCGAGGCTTCCCGCGAGCACCAGCTTCTCTACATCGGTCAGCTTTTCCACGTCAATGTAGGCGGGATGAGCGATGATCTCCTGCTTATGGATCGATTTGCCGAGCAGGAAAAAGCCGAACATCCGCTCGCTGCTGTATGGGTTGCTGATCTTGTCGAGCAAGAACTGTTTGTCATGCGTGTACTGGGAATCATCATCCGCCTCCGGCATGTCCGCTTCAAGCCAAGGCTCCAGACCGGCTTTCGAGGGATCGAGCTCGACGAGACGTGCGAATGCTTCCTCCGCCTGTTTGCGGTGTCCCGCGAAGAAAGCTGCATGGGCGAGCCAGAAGAAGAAGCCTTCATCCCCTTCAAAGCCCTTTTTCTGGATGCTGCGGAGCCAGTGGTAGGCTTCCTGATGACAGCCGATGAGCGCGAAGGTAGCCCCGAGCTTGTACCGATGTTCG
This sequence comes from Sporosarcina sp. NCCP-2716, assembly GCF_023707985.1. Taxonomy (GTDB): domain Bacteria; phylum Bacillota; class Bacilli; order Bacillales_A; family Planococcaceae; genus Sporosarcina. The sequence goes on along the minus strand of NZ_BRCF01000008.1, from coordinate 86,190 downwards.
AACTGGTACGGCCGGATCTTCTTCAGCAGCTCGATCAGCGGCTGCAGTTTGACCTGGTCCCCTTCATAATAATAGAAGACCGCCAAATTGCAGAGGGCGTGGACATTGCCGCGGTCGTTCTCGAGAATCTCATACAGCAGCTCCCGTGCCTCCTGCGTGTCGCCCCGGTAGAAATAGGCGAGCGCCAAGTTGTTGAGCGTCGACCACGAATCGGGATGATCGGCGACGATATCCTCCAGGACACGGACCGCCTTGTCGAACTCACCTGACTCCATGAGACGCCGCGCTTTCTCCTGCAGCATGCGGACTTCCTCATCCATCGGTTCTTCCTCCGCCAGGAACGCGGTCTCCTGTTCGGCGAATTCGATGATTTCCTTCGCCTCTTCGTAAAGTTCCCCTTCCGGTGCGCGATCGGCGTAACTTTCCGCAAACAGCTTCGCTTCCCGGAGCATTCCGAGGTGGGCATGGACTTCCGCCAGATAATAGATGACTTCCTCATCCGCCGGCGCCAGTTCGAACGCCTGCATCAGCAGATCGAGCGCCTCCTCGAAGCGTCCCTCTTCCATCACCATCACCCCGTATTGGGTAAGGATCCGATGGTCGTCCGGGCTCAGTTCGGCAGCGCGTTTCAAGTATTTGAGCGCACCCTGGAACTGCTCTTTCTGGATCTCAGTGAGCGCCCGGGCGAAGTAGAAAGCACCATCCGGGACAAATGGGATTATTTTAGTCGATTTATGTTGCAAGTTTTTATCCAAACAGATTCCTCCGAAAAAACAAGAAGGAACGCAACAGACGCCCCTTCTTGCAATATGTCTCTACAGTATACCATATCTTCTTTCCCGCTTTGCTAAACCTCACGGCTGCCCGCTTTCCTCCGGGTGGCCTCTTCTGCAGTGTAGATGATGCGGACCGGGTTGCCGCCGGCCATGGCGCCGGCCGGGATGTCCTTATTGACGAGTGATGCAGCCGAGACGACTGCCCCATCGCCGATCGTCACCCCGGGCAGGATCGTCGTGTTCGCGCCGATCATGACCCGGTCACCGATCGTGACATCGCCGACCCGGTACTCGTCCACCAAGTATTCGTGCGCCAGGATCGTCGTGTTGAAGCCGATGATCGTATCACGGCCGACACGGATCCGTTCCGGAAACATGACATCCGGGAACACCATGAGAGCGAAAGCGGTGCGCGGACCGACCTCCATCCGCAGGAACGCCCGGTACAGCCAGTTTTTCATCGTGAAAAAAGGGGTGTAGCGGGCGGCCTGGATGACGGCGAAGTTTTTCGCCACCTTGAAGAAGGAGACTGTCCTGTACAGGTTCCACAGCGAGTTCCCTTCCCACTTCACCGGATACCGCTCGGTTTTCCTCATTCGGCGGGCACTCCCGTGATGGCATACAGGTCTGAAATGTGGGTCAGCATATAATCAGGTCCGTAGTTCCACAGGAATTCAGGCCCTTTCGCCGACCATGCGACGCCCGCTGTACGGACGCCTGCGTTCTTGCCGCCTTCGATATCATGGAAGTTATCCCCGACCATGAGCACTTCGTCTTTTGCAGCACCGAGCCGCTCCATCGCCAGCAGCAGCGGTTCCGGATCCGGTTTGGCGTTCGTGACGTCATCCAGCCCGACAACCGTCTCGAACAGATGCCCGATGCCGATCAGGTCGAGCCCTTTCTGCACCATGTCATTGCGCTTTGTCGAAACGATCGCCATGCGGACGCCATGAGCTGCCAGACGGGTGAGCACTTCTGTCACCCCGTCAAATTCAACGGCAAGCCTGTCATGGTTGGCGAGATTCCATTCCCTGTATTCGCCGATGAACTGCTCCGTCTTTGCAGGATCGATGCTGTTGAACGATTCCGCAAGTGTCGGCCCCATGAACGGCAGTATGTCAGTACGTGTATAACGGCCCGGATAATGGACTTCCAGCAGCTGTTCGAACGACTGGAGGATGAGCTCGTTCGTATCGAGAAGCGTCCCGTCGAAATCGAAAAGTATTGTTGTAATCGGTTTATCCATGAATAGCATCCCTTTCCTTCTCCAATTCCGTCAGCATGCGGTTCCGCCAGAAAAACGCGACAGCGATCGTCAGGACGAATGCTGTGATGATCCGGATGACGAGCAGCGGCCAGACCGGAATACCGAGCGGTACGAACAGCAAGGTATCTTCAATGACCGCGTGGCACGCCACAAGGAAGATGAACGACAGCGTGGCATCCCGATTGCTGACACCGTCTTCCTCGACAGCCTGGATCATGACGCCCGCCCCGTAAGCCAGACCGATGATCAGGCCAGCCGCCAATGTCATCGACGCGTTCGGCTGGACACCGATCAGCCTTGTCACCGGTGCGACTTTCGCGGAGAATTTCTCCAAATAGTGGTTGTCTTTCAGAAACTGGACTGCGAGCATGAGCGGGATAACGATCAGCGCAAGCTGCAGGACACCGAACGATGCCTTCTGCAGGCCGAGCAGGAAGATCTCCAGCCACCCGTCAGGAGCGGTTGTCACTTCAGGTGAAATGCCGTATTTCGCAAGTTCACCGCCGCCCCTCCAGACGAGGTTGATGACGATGCCGGATACTGCCGCCAGCCCGAGCCGGACGACGAGGACGATCCACAGCTTCACGCCGACTTTCAGCGCAACCCCTGTTTCGATGAACAGATTGTGCGCAAAGCTCATCATGATCGCGAGGATGAACACTTCCTTCACGGTCAGGTCGAGCGACAGGATGCCGGCGATGCCGGCGTATAAGTTCAATGCATTGCCGAGGACGAGCGGGATCGCCGCTTCCCCGCTCAGTCCGAACAGGCTCATGAGCGGCGAAATCAGTTTGACGATCCATGGCAGAATCGGCGTGTGCTGAAGAATCACGACCAGTATCGTGATCGGGAAGATGATCTTGCCGAGAGACCACGTCGTCTTCCCTCCTGCTTTCAGGCCGTTCCTGACCGTATCTTTCCACGTATTAGTTGTCATTGTACCTCACATCCGTTTTCATGATGAACCGGCGGTAGATGAAGAGGCCGACGCCGATCAGAACGCCGAGGATCGAGACGACCTGGGCTGCCCGCAGACCGCCGCCATACAGACTGTCCGTCCGCATCCCTTCGATGAAGTACCGGCCGATCGAATACCATGTTACATAGAAGAAGAAGATTTCGCCTCGCTTCAAGTTCACCCGGCGGAGGACGAGGATCAATGCCAGACCGACGAGGTTCCACATCGATTCATACAGGAACGTCGGATGGTAGGTGACCCCGTCGATCGTCATCTGGTTCATGATCCAGTCGGGGATGATCGTGTTATCGAGGAACGATTGGGAAACCGGCCCCCCGTGCGCTTCCTGGTTCATGAAGTTGCCCCAGCGCCCGATGATCTGGCCGATCAGCAGTCCGGGAGCGGTGATGTCCGCCACTTTCCAGAACGACACGCCCCGTTTTTTCGTGAAGATGACGGCTGTGATGATGGCTCCGATCAGTGCGCCGTGGATTGCAATGCCGCCTTCCCAGATCTTGATGATGTCCGCAGGATGGTCCTTGTAGAACTCCCACGAGAAGATGACATAGTAGATCCTTGCGGAAATGATCGAGATCGGCACTGCCCAGATGAGCATATCCGTCAGCAGGTCGGGGTGCATATGCTGCCGCACCATCTCTTTCTGCACAAGCAGGAACGCAAGGACGATGCCGCTAGCGATGAGAATGCCGTACCAGCGCACGTCGATCGGGCCGAGCGAGAATGCGACCGGATCGATCGCTAATAATGTATTCATGTTAATAGGTACCCTTCTTTCCCTCTGCAGCAGCGGACTTCTGCCGGATCACTGCATCCAATTTGTTCGTGAACTCTTCCGCGGCGTTGATCCCAAGCCGCTTCAGCCGATAGTCCATCGCAGCGACTTCGATGATGACGGACAGATTCCTGCCAGGACGGACCGGCACGACGAGTTTCGTCACTTCGGAGTCCATGATTCTCAGTTTGTCTTCGTCGATGCCGAGCCGGTCGTACATCTTGTCCGGGTCCCACAGTTCCAGCTCGATGACGAGGACGATCCGCTTGTCGTCTTTCACCGCACTTGCGCCGAACAGCGTCATAATGTCGATGATGCCGACCCCTCGGATCTCAAGCATATGCCGGAGGAGCGGCGGCGGATTGCCGATCAGGATATTTTTGGCGACTTCCCGGATTTCGACGGAATCGTCCGCGACGAGTCGGTGCCCCCGTTTGACGAGCTCCAGGGCTGTCTCACTTTTTCCGACGCCGCTTTTTCCCATGATCATCACACCGACACCGTAAATATCGACCAGCACTCCGTGGACGGTCTCCATCGGAGCGAGGCGGCCGGCCAGATAATTGGTCAGCATGCCGGATAGCCGGGTCGTCGGGATATCTGCACCGAGGACGGGCACGCCTGCCTGTCCGGCAGCTTCTTTCAGTTCCGGCGGCATGTGGACACCATGTGCCAGCACGACTGCCGGCGTCTCCGGTGTGCACAGCATCCGCATCCGCGAGATCCGGTCCTGTTCAGGCAGCTTCTCAAAAAACGAGATTTCCGTTTTGCCCAGCAGCTGGATCCGTGTCCGCGGATAAAAATCGAAGTACCCGGCCATTTCCAGACCGGGTCTTGAAATATCACTCAAGTCAATTTCGCGGTCGATGCCGCTGTTGTCTGTCAGTATGTCCAAATCGAACCGCTCCTGCATCTCTCTCACTGTTACGCCGCCCATCTGACAGCCACCTCCAAAAACAATTGTTGTCTAAGCATCATTCTACCATTGTATGCAAAGAAGTGAATGCAATTTCATCAGATCTTTCGCAGCTTGCTGTATTCCCCGAAAAAAAAGCTGCCCCCTTGCAAAGTCACTGAATGACTTTGCAAGGAGACAGCCCGGGTCATATAAGGATCATTTGGATTCGTTGCTGTAGCAGACGAGGATCGAACCGGTCTTCGACTCAGCGAACGAATGCAGGACAGTCGGTGAGTCCTCCACGTCTTTCTTGAACATCATCGACCGGTGGAGAAGCTGTTCCTGATTGGACGTCTTCTCGACATCCGGCAGCTTGACACTGATGCTGCCGATTGCGGATTTCACATCACCGACGAGTGAATGATCGTTCGGGACATACAGCTCAATGTTGCCGCCGACACTCTTCACATCGATCTTATCGGCTTTCTCGTGTGATGTAGTCACGGAGATGGAGCCGTTCAACGTACGCGCCATCGTCTCCTTCACTTTTCCGTCGATGTAGATCAGTCCGTTGACGGTCTGCGCATCGAGCTGGTTCGCCTCGACGCTCAGCAGACGGATCTCGCCGTTCAGTGTCTCGAGGTTCGCGTCACGCGACTTCACATAGCTCATGTTCACTTTGCCGTTCGCTGTTTTCACTCGGACGGTATCCGCTTCCATGTTGCGCATGTCAAATCCGCCGTTCAGCAGGCGTGCAGAAATTTTCGTATACGTCTTCTTCGGAACCGTCAGGACAGCATTCACCTGCACGGTTTTCGAATTGCTTGAAATGTGCAGCGACTGGGCATCTGAAGTGAAGACGAGTCTTTCGAGGAATTCCCGTTTGGCGTCCTCTTCCGATTGGTTCGTGAAAGTCTTGACAGAGAAGGCGGCGGTGATTTCGTCGCCCTCACCTGGGATGATCGAGCATTTGCCGTTGTCGATATCCAAGATGAGTTCCTCGATGTTCTTGCCGTCGATCTTATCCGAATGCTCGAACGTCACTGCATTGCCGAACGGATTTTCCATATCAAACTGCTTCACTTTCTGGACAGCCGTCTGCATGAACTGCATGAACTGTTCTCCTGCCTGCGTCAGGTCTTTCCGCAAGTCTTCCATGAATTCGTCTGCGGATGCACCTGACCAATTGCGCTTGGATGACGACTTCTTACTTTCCGTCCCTTCCTGCCCGGACTCGCCGCTTCCGGATTCCGTCTGTTCCGAGTTTCCGCCGAATGGGATGGCCGATGCGCTCTCCGACTGGCTTTCCGATTGGTGCCCGGATTGGTGTCCGGATTGTCCGGCTGCAGCCGGCTGGGTGTCCTGCTGCTTATGCGTGTCCTGCTGCGAGAGGGCTTCGAGCAATGTCAGTGCTTCGTCCGTTGAAATCGTTCCATTTTCGAGCATATTCAAAATGCGTTTGCGTTCGTTTTGCATTTTTTCCGCCTCCTTGTGGAATGATGTTGCGTGAATTCTGTCTATCTATACGAAGCGGCAGGGGTAAAAGTTTCACGTCACTGGATTTTCCGCTTGTTCCAATCGCTCTGCCATCCGCGCCCGGTCCCGTGCCAGAATCGGCTTCAAATACTTGCCCGTATAGGACTTCTTGTTTTGAGCCACTTGTTCCGGCGTCCCGGTCGCGATGATCTGACCGCCTTTGTCTCCGCCTTCGGGTCCAAGGTCGATAATGTGATCCACGGTCTTGATGACGTCGAGATTGTGTTCGATGACGAGGACCGTATTCCCGGTATCGACGAGCCGTTCCAGCACTTTCAGCAGCTTGGCGATATCGTGGACATGGAGACCCGTCGTCGGTTCATCCAGGATATAGAAGGACTTGCCGTTCGACCGCTTGTGCAGTTCCGATGCAAGCTTGACGCGCTGTGCTTCCCCGCCGGACAAAGTGGTGGCCGGCTGGCCGAGCTGCACATAGCCGAGCCCGACGTCGACGATCGTCTGGAGTTTACGCTGGATCTTCGGGATGTTCTCGAAGAATTCGGCAGCCGTTTCAACGGTCATTTCCAGCACATCCGCAATATTCTTCCCTTTGTAGGTCACTTCAAGCGTCTCCCGGTTGTACCGTTTGCCGTGGCACACATCACACGGCACATAGACATCCGGCAGGAAGTGCATCTCGATCTTCAGGATGCCGTCCCCGCGGCAAGCCTCGCAGCGTCCCCCTTTGACGTTGAAGCTGAACCGGCCTTTCTTATAGCCGCGGACTTTCGCTTCGTTCGTCATGGCGAACACGTCACGCACATCATCGAAGACACCTGTATAGGTCGCCGGGTTCGACCGCGGTGTCCGACCGATCGGCGACTGATCGATTTCGATGACCTTTTCTAATTCTTCCAGGCCGGATACGCTTTTATACTCACCGGGCCGCACTTTCGCCCGGTTCAGTTTCTGAGCGAGTATTTTGTACAGCACTTCGTTGATGAGCGTACTTTTTCCGGAACCGGAAACACCCGTGACTGCGATGAATTCCCCGAGCGGGAACTCGGCATCGACTTTTTTCAAGTTGTTTGCCGCTGCGCCTTTGATCGTCACTTTCCGGCCGTCCGACTGCCGCCGTTCTGTCGGGAGCGGGATGAACTTCCGGCCGCTCAAGTACTGGCCGGTCAGCGAGTTCGGATCGTCCATCACTTCCTGCGGTGTCCCCGCCGACACGATCCGTCCGCCATCAACCCCGGCACCCGGCCCGATGTCGATTAGGTAATCCGCTTCCATCATCGTGTCCTCATCGTGTTCGACGACGATCAGCGTATTGCCGATGTCCCGCATGCTCTTCAGCGTGTTGATGAGCCGGTCATTGTCCCGCTGATGGAGGCCTATGGACGGTTCATCCAGAATATAGAGCACGCCCGTCAGCCGCGAACCGATCTGGGTCGCAAGGCGGATCCGCTGTGCTTCCCCGCCGGATAATGTGCCTGCCGAGCGGGACAGCGTCAAATAGTCGAGTCCGACGTTTTCGAGGAATCCGAGACGCTCCCGGATTTCGCGCAGGATGAGTTCAGCGATTTGGGCGTCCTTTTCGGACAAGTTCAGTGCGCTGAAGAATCCGAGCGCTTCCACGATCGATTTTTCCGTCACTTCACCGATATGGATCCCGTCGACTTTGACAGCAAGGGATTCCGGCTTCAGACGGTACCCGGCACATGACGGGCATGGCCGCTGCGCCATGTACTTTTCCATCTGTTCGCGTACATAATCGGAAGAAGTCTCCCGGAAACGGCGTTCGACATTGGCGAGGACGCCTTCGAAGTAAATGGAGTTATCACGGGTCTGGCCGAATTCGTTCGTATAGCGGAAGCGGATTTTTTCGTCCCGCGAGCCGAGGAGGATCTTGTCCAGGTCCTCTTCCGCCAGTTCGCTGACAGGACAGTCCATTGAAATGCCGTAATGCTTCGCGACAGTCTTCAGCAGCTCGGGATAGTACTGGGAGCTCGTCGGGATCCAGGGGACGATCGCGTTGTCCTTCAGTGAAAGGGACGGATCCGGGATGACGAGTTCAGGATCGACTTCGAGTTTCGCCCCGAGGCCGTCACAGTCCGGACAGGCACCGAACGGGCTGTTGAAGGAGAACATGCGCGGTTCGAGTTCTCCGATCGAGAATCCGCAGATTGGACAGGCATGGTGTTCGCTGAACAGCAGTTCCTCCCCATCGAGGATATCGACGACCACTGTCCCTTCAGACAGGCGGAGCGCCGCTTCCAGGGAGTCGCTGAGCCGTCCGGCGATTCCTTCCTTCATGACGATCCGGTCGACGACGACTTCGATCGTATGCTTCTTGTTCTTGTTCAGGTCGATATTGTCATCGAGGTCATATGTCTCCCCGTCGATCCGGACACGAACATACCCTTGTTTCTTCAAGTCTTCGAGCAGTTTGACGTGCGTGCCTTTGCGCCCTGAGATGATCGGGGCGAGCACTTGGATCCGTGTCCGTTCTTCCAGTTCAAGCACGCGGTCCGTCATCTGTTCGACCGTCTGCGACGTGATTTCGATGCCGTGGATCGGACAGATCGGTTTCCCGACACGCGCGTAGAGCAGACGTAGATAGTCATAGATTTCGGTAACGGTTCCGACGGTCGAGCGCGGATTTCGGCTCGTCGTCTTCTGGTCGATGGAGATCGCAGGTGACAGCCCTTCGATCAGGTCGACGTCCGGCTTGTCCATCTGGCCGAGGAACTGACGTGCATAGGCAGACAGCGACTCGACGTAGCGGCGCTGACCTTCGGCGTAGATCGTATCGAAAGCGAGGGAGGATTTCCCTGAACCCGAAAGGCCGGTCATGACGACGAGTTCGTCTCGGGGGATTGTGACGTCGATGTTCTTCAAGTTATGCGCGCGTGCGCCCTGAATATAGATTTCAGTGTTTTTCATGATTCCTCACCCTTCTGCTTTCAGTTCAAGGATCGTATCCCGCAGCTCTGCCGCCCGTTCGAAGTCGAGCGCTTTCGCTGCATCTTTCATCTCTTTTTCAAGCGATGCAAGCAGCGCGGTCTTCTCTTCCTTGCTGAGCGCCTTTCCTTCCGTCACTTTCTCGACGTAGGAAACGGTTTCGTCCGCCGCCTGTGTCGCTTTGATGACGTCGCGGATGCCTTTCTGGATGGTCTTCGGCGTGATGCCGTGCTCTTCGTTGTAGGCCATCTGGATTTCCCGGCGGCGCTGTGTTTCCTCGATCGCTTTTTTCATGGAATCCGTATAGCGGTCAGCATACATGATGACGCGGCCTTCCGAGTTCCGTGCCGCCCGCCCGATCGTCTGGATGAGCGCCCGTTCGGATCGCAGGAACCCTTCTTTGTCCGCATCCAGAATCGCGACAAGGGACACTTCCGGAATGTCGAGACCTTCCCTCAGCAGGTTGATGCCGATGAGGACGTCATACGTACCGAGCCGGAGTTCCCGGATGATTTCGATCCGTTCGAGTGTTTTGATCTCCGAGTGGAGGTAGTTGACTTTCACGCCTGCTTCTTTCAGATAATCCGTCAAGTCTTCCGACATCTTTTTTGTCAGTGTCGTGACGAGGACACGTTCGTTGCGTGCCGCCCGTTCGTGGATCTGATCGAGGAGGTCGTCGATCTGCCCTTCGATCGGCCGTACTTCGATGATCGGGTCGAGGAGCCCCGTCGGCCGGATGATCTGCTCCACCATTTCCGGTGTATGCTCGATTTCGTACGGACCGGGCGTCGCGGAAACGTAGATCGCCTGGTGGATATGCTTTTCGAACTCCTCGAACATGAGCGGACGGTTGTCGAGTGCGGACGGCAGCCGGAAACCGTGTTCGACCAGCACTTTCTTCCGCGCCTGGTCGCCGTTGTACATGCCGCGAATCTGCGGCAGCGTTACGTGGCTTTCGTCGGCTACGATCAGGAAATCATCCGGGAAGTAGTCGATCAGCGTGTACGGCGTCTCACCTGCTGCACGCAGCGACAGATGACGCGAATAGTTCTCGATACCCGAACAGAAGCCCATTTCCCGCATCATTTCGAGATCATAGCGTGTCCGCTGCTCAAGCCGCTGTGCTTCGAGCAGTTTGTCGTTCCCCCGCATGATTTTGAGCTGTTCCTCCAGCTCCTGTTCAATGCGTACGATCGCTTTCTCCATCTTCGCTTCACCGGTGACAAAGTGGGAATTCGGGAAGATGGCGACGTGATCCCGTTCGCCGACCACTTCACCGGTCAGCGCATCGATCTCCCGCAGCCGGTCGATTTCATCGCCGAAGAACTCGATGCGGATGCACCGTTCGTCCTGTGATGCCGGGAAGATCTCGACGACATCGCCGCGCACGCGGAATGTACCGCGGGTGAAAGCGACGTCGTTCCGTTCGTACAGGTTGTCGACGAACCTGCGGAGCAGCTGATTCCGGTCGATTTCCATACCAGGACGGAGTGAGATCATATGCGAACCGTATTCTTCCGGCGAACCGAGACCGTAGATGCACGAGACCGAAGCGACTATCAGGACGTCGTTCCGCTCGAACAAAGCCGCCGTGGCGGAGTGCCGGAGTTTATCGATCTCATCGTTGATGGCCGAGTCTTTTTCTATATAAGTATCCGTCTGCGGCACGTAAGCTTCCGGCTGGTAGTAGTCGTAGAAGCTGACGAAGTATTCCACCGCATTATCTGGGAAGAACTCCTTGAACTCACTGTACAGCTGCCCTGCGAGCGTCTTATTATGGGCGATGACCAATGTCGGGCGGTTGATCTCTTTCACGACGTTGGAGACCGTGAACGTCTTGCCTGTTCCGGTTGCCCCCAGCAGCGTCTGATGCTTAACGCCTTTTTCCACTCCTTCGACCAATTGCTTGATGGCGGAAGGCTGGTCCCCCTGCGGCGTATAGGGCGCCTGAAGGCTGAATGTCTCTTTCACTTAACGTCACTCCCTAGTATTCCTCTTCCTTTTAGTTTATCACATTCCCTCTCTTCTCCAAAGCAAAAAGCGAACGTACGTTTTTTCACAAAAAAACTGCACGCGGCGAATGCGTGCAGTTCGGAGTGTATTAAGTTGCGTCCAGCGACAGCAGTGAACCGGTGAGTGTAAGAAATGCCGGTTTGTCGTGCCTGTCGAGCGCCGTGTCTATCTCTTCAAGCAGGCGCGTGCGGGTCTGTTCCCGGTGGATATGGCTCAGGAACAAGTCGATGTAGATGTCATTCAGCAATTTTTCCGCGTGCATGGAGGAGCTGTTTTTCCCTACGGCTTTGAGGAACTCGGCATATGAATACTTATTCTCCATCCTTCTTCACCTCGGAACTCTTTTTACCATTGTACCGAACACACACGAAGTATTGCAAGCATTTTTTCGAATATTCCTACTCCTTTTCCTCATTGCCGGTAAGCCGGATTGTCGCTTCCGAAACGATCAGTGCCACTGCACCCATCAGCAGCGGGGTTAGCGACCATCCATGCGGGATGAACGCTGCAGCCGTGACTGCGGCAGCCTGGATCCACTGGACACGTTCCGTCAGGCGGAAAATCTCTCGGCCGCGCGTTTCCTCGGCGTGCGGGAACAGCATATCCATCCGGAATTCGTCACCGCCGCGGAGTGTCTGCAGCGTCTGGATCGCCGACGCGAACGCCAGCGCCCCGACAAAGATGAACGCAACGACCGGGAATGGGATGAACAGCACGCCCCCTGCAGCGAGCAGCGTCAGGCGAAGCCACAGCCAGAACGACTCATCGGTCCGGATGAACGTCCGGCGCAGCAGGAAGCGCTGTGCATCGGTCCGTTCTACATTGGCGTCGGGCATGAACAGGCCGAGCCAGGAACGCTTACTGACAGTACCTTTCAGATGAGGGACTTCCGTGAAATAGTTCGCGAACCGGTAGAAGCCCATCATCCGGTTCTGTTCGAGCTCGATGAAATGGATGTACGAAAACGGCTTTTCACCGGCCCTCTTCGTCCAAAAGAGATAATAGGCAGCAAAGGCGGCAGCCGCGACAGCCGTGATGAGCCAGGAACCGGCCAGGATCCCCCAGAGGACGAGCACCCCAGCTGCAAAACGGATGGTCCTGTCCATCCAGACCCCGTGGCCTTCCTCCGCTTTCCGGAACGCGAATTCCGTCCGGACATTGAGCCATTCTGCTGCGATGATGACAGCAAGAAGGACGCCGTACAGCGGTCTGCTGCCGAATCCGTACGCACTGAGCATTGGCAGCGCGACGATGAACAGCAGGACCGGCAGCGGCAGTTTGGAAAAGAACGTCCACGTCAGCGCCCTGCCTGTATAGACGGGCAGCTCCTTCTCAAGCGGGAGCAGGTAGACGGAATCCGCCGGTTTAAGTAAGGTCACAGGGGTTGCGACTGCCATCGCACCTGCTATGAGCACGGCCGCAATCCAGGCCGCCGGCAGCCCTTCCGGCACGTCTTTCAGCCATTCACTGTATGCATAGCCTGCGGCACCGATCGAAAACAGCAGGACAATCGCCAGGTGTCCCGTGAAGACATACTGCAAATACCGCTGCAGCTCCGCAACGTATTTGCCGAATCGGCTCCCCCACAGGTCACGTAAGCCGTTCATGTGCCGCTTCCTCTGTCATCGCAATGTAAAGATCATCCAGCGAGGCATCCGGCCGGCCGAATGCTTTCCGTAAGTCCGACATCGTCCCCGCTGCGCGAACCTGGCCTTCGTGCAGCAGAATAATCCGGTCGCAATGCTTTTCTGCAGTCGCGAGTACGTGGGTGGACATGAGCACCGCCGCTCCGTCTGCCGTCCGTTCCGTCAGCTGATCGAGGAGTGAGCGGATGCCGAGCGGGTCCAGCCCGACGAACGGTTCGTCGATGATATAGAGGGACGGTTCGGCGAGGAACGCGCACATGATCATCACTTTCTGCCGCATACCCTTCGAGAAATGGGACGGATACCATTTCAGCCGTTTCTCCATGCGGAATTCCTTCAGAAGCTCAAGTGAACGGGCTTCGAATATGTCCTGCGGAATGCCGTACGCCATCGCCGTCAGCTCCAGATGCTCGCGAAGCGTCAATTCCTCATACAGCACCGGTGTCTCCGGTATGTAACTGAACGACTTCCTGTATAGTTCCGGGTCTTCGCTGAATGTGACGCCGTTGATGCGGATCGTGCCGCCCTGAGGGTTCATCAGCCCGATCACGTGTTTGATGGTCGTACTTTTACCGGCGCCGTTTAGGCCGATAAGGCCGATCAGCTCCCCTTCCCGGATATCGAATGATACATCGCGGAGGACAGGTTTCCGGGTATAGCCGCCTGTCACGTCCTGTAGGTCAAGTATTGCCATGCGTCTTCCTCCATTCTTGTATCCAGTTTACCAAATCGCGGACAACAATGCCTTGTCCAGCTCATGCCGATTATCTGAAAATATGCTACACTGAGGACATTCATGAAAGGAAGTGTTCAAATGTCCTCTTGTATTTTCTGCAAGATCGCTGCCGGAGAGCTTCCGGGAGAAATCATTTACGAAGATGAGCATTCTGTCGCGTTCATGGACATTATGCCTGTCACGAAAGGCCACGTCCTGCTGATCCCGAAAACACACCGGGAAAACATCTATGAGATGACAGCAGATGAAGCGTCCCATCTTTTCGCAGCAGCGCCGAAGATTGCCAATGCGCTGAAAGAGACGTTCGAACCGGCGGGCATGAACCTTGTGCAGAATAACGGGGCGGCAGCAGGCCAGGCCGTGTTCCACTTCCACCTGCATTTCGTCCCCCGCTACGACGAAACCGACGGCTACCGGCCGACATGGGACCAAAAGACGGATGAGTTCCCGAGCGAGCGCATCCAGCAGCTCGCCGCGGATATCCGGCAGCAGCTCGCCTGACCCCGGACATCGGGGTTTTAAGCGCGCCAGTCAAGGAAATAACACCAAAAGGAAGGAGTGGGCAATTATGAAAACTTCAACATTCTTAGCAGGACTCAGCGTAGGTGCAGTCGCCGCCGCAGTGACTGTCCTTTACTCGACTCCGCAGACAGGAAGCGATATGCGGTCATCCGTGAAAACCGCTTCGGCAGATTTGCGTGCGAAACTGAAAGACGTGAAAGGCAAAGTCGATGATCTGAAGGGCTCCGTTGCAGACTTCACCAGCGAAACGGTCCAGCCTGCCATCGACGGCGTCAAAGATTCAATCGGAGGCTGGAGAACGGCTGACGAAGGATCGCGGAACCGTCTCGAAAGCGAAATCCAGGAAATCCAGGACGCCATCGCCGAACTCGAGCGGTCGGTCGCCGCGCAGCACCATTCCTGACACGTGAACACCCTCCGAGTGAGGGTGTTTTTCTCTGCAGACGAACGAATTGAATTATTTTTAAATTCTAACTTTTTTATTTGTTGCTTTCCTGCTATAATGAAACTATCTATAGAAAAACAGGAAGCAGGTGCTTGCATGTCCGAACAAGAATACTCCCTGAAAGAAGCGATGATTTACAGTCAGCGTCTTGCACAGATGTCGAAAGCGTTATGGAAAGCCGTCGAAAAAGATTGGCAGCAGTGGTTAAAACCTTATGACTTGAATATTAACGAACACCATATACTCTGGATCGCCTATCATTTACAGGGAGCGACGATTTCCGATATCGCCAAGTTCGGTGTCATGCATGTCTCCACCGCCTTCAACTTTTCCAAGAAATTGGAACAGCGCAGCTACTTGGAGTTTTTCAAGCGGGAGGAAGACCGGCGGAATACATACGTCCTCGTGACGGAAGACGGGAAACAGCTGCTGGATGAAATGACTAAGAACTATTTCGATTCTTCTCACTCGATTCTGGAAGGTTCACAGCCCATCAAAAATCTGTACGGCAAATTTCCGGAATTCCTTGAGGTCATGTCTGTCATCCGCAACATTTACGGCGAGGACTTCATGGAGATTTTCGAGAAAGGGTTCGACAGCCTCGGACAGTCCTTCAACGAACAGGACGGGCGCCTCACTCCGACCTCCCCTGAATTGAAACTTGCCTCCGGGGAGAATAATTAGTTCCCAAACAGCGCAGCAGTCTGCTATGATAAGGGGAGATGTCCAAAGGGGGTATGTACGTGATTTTGATAATAACCGTTCTCTTTTCGCTATTTTACTTATTCCAAATCAACAAAATGACATTTGCTCTTTGTGAATCCCGTGAAATCCCTGAAGAAAAACAAAATAAAATATATGCGACGGTCAATATCCTCATCACCATCCTGATGCTGTCACTGTATGTGGAAGTCTTCATGAAGGTGTAACCGTAGGAAAAGCCCATCCCCTGTGCGGGATGGGCTTTTTTCATGTCATCAGTACAAGTAAGCTGCGCCTACAATGATCAGCAAGATGAACAGGACGACCAACAAAGCGAATCCAGATCCTGCTCCAGTACCTCCAGCATATCCACCCATTGAAGCACCCCCTCTCTTCTCTAACAGTCTATGCGATTCCCTTTTCAACGTCTGGGCTCAAGCGGGGGAACTTTTTTGTACTCAAATCGTTTGTATGGTATAGTGTCACTTGTTCAATTACATTTACAGAGGAGTATCAATTTATGAAAAAAACAGTTCTATCCTTTACGCTGGCAGCATCCGTACTTGCACTTTCCGCCTGTTCCGGCAGCGGCTCCGACGATGAAGCCATCGTGACTTCAAAAGACGGAGATATTACGAAAAGTGATTTCTACAAGGAAATGAAAGACTCTGTCGGGGAACAAGCGATCCAGATGATGGTGATTGAAAAGGTCCTCGAATCAAAATATGATGTCTCCGACAAAGAGGTGCAGGCTGAATACGACGATGTGAAGAAACAGCTTGGCGATAACTACGATCAGTACCTGGCATCCAACGGTCAGACCGATGCCGGCTTCAAAAAGTCCATCAAGCTCAACAAACTGCAGGAAGCTGCCTTGACGGACGGCATCAAAGTGAGCGATGAAGATGTGGATAAGTATCTGGAAGAAAAGAATACCGAACTGAAAGCAAGCCACATCCTGCTCGATACAGAAGAAAAAGCGAATGAAGTGAAGAAGAAAGTGGACGCTGGCGAGGACTTCGCAAAACTGGCGAAAGAGTACTCGACGGAAGAAGCTGCACAGGAAACCGGGGGAGAACTCGGCTGGTTCAAAAAAGGTGACATGGTCGAAGAATTCTGGAAAGGCGCTGCCGCTCTCAAAAAAGGCGAAGTCAGCGGACCAGTCCAGTCGGAGCACGGTTTCCACATCATCAAACTGGAAGACAAAAAGACCGGCGATGACAAAAAACCTTCGAAAGAAGAACGCAAAAAAGCTGCTGATGAGCTGAAGATGGAAAAAGCCGACACAAGCTCACTCGTCGACAAAGTATCCAAACTCGTCAAAGATGCAGACGTGAAAGTTAAAGACAAAGAACTGAAGTCTGCTTTGGATCTGTTCAACCAGAGCCAGGCAGCACCGGCTGACGGCGAGAAAGCCCCTGCCGATACGGAAACAGAGACAGACGGAGAAAAGTAAGTTGAGTTGTGCGCCGGCCCCTTTTTGGGGGCCGGCGTTTTTCCTGTTTTATGAGCGGTTCCCGAGATTTATGAGCGGTTTTCCTGTTTTATGAGCGGTTCCCGAGATTTATGAGCGGTTTTCCTTTTTTATGAGCGGTTTCTGAGATTTATGAGCGTTTTTCCTGTTTTATGAGCGGTTCCTGGGATTTATGAGCGGTTTTCCTTTTTTATGAGCGTTACCCACGATTTATGAGCGTTCCCCATGTTTTATGAGCATGCCCCATAATTAACGAGTGATATCTCCATAACACATGTTAAAAGGAGCGTTCCCCGCGAGGGGAACGCTCCTTTTTTTCATTCTTCAAATGATGGTTTATAGAACGAACGGTTTTCGAGCGGGAAGATGCGTTCGGAGAAGGTGCCGGGTTCGGTTTTGCTCATCGCCCGGTTCAGCATGTTCATCTTCGCGTCGATGTTGTCGATGTAGTGCAGCATCTCGGCTTCGGGGAGCATCGGGCGTTTCGGGCTGCCCCATTCTTCTTTACCGTGGTGAGCGAGCACCATATGCTGCAGCAGCATGACTTCTTCGCCGCTGACGTCAAGCTCATCAGCCGTCTTCGAGATTTCGGTCACCATGATGCTGATGTGGCCGAGGAGGTTTCCTTCGACAGTGTAATGCGGAGCGACGGCGCCGGAGAGCTCGACGACTTTGCCGATATCATGCAGGATGACACCTGAATACAGCAGATCCTTATTTAGGGTCGGGTACAGGTCCGCGACCGCCTTCGCCAGTTTCAGCATCGACACGACGTGGTCAAGCAGGCCGGATACGTAGTCGTGGTGATTGCGTGTCGCAGCAGGGTAGGTCATGAACGCCTCCTGATGCTTCTTGATGAGGTGGCGGGTGATGCGCTGGATTTGCGGGTTCTCCATTTCGAAGAAGAATTGCAGCAATTCTTCCATGAGCGCTTCCTTGCTTTTGTCAGCGGACGGGACGAGATCGGAAAGTGTCACGCCTTCTTCCTCGCGCGCCGGCCGGATGCTCTTGACCCGCAGCTGGTTCTTGCCGCGGTATTCGTGGACTTCCCCGCCGATACGGACGATGCCGCCCGCCGCGTAAAGACGCGCCTGTTCTTCACCGGTATCCCACAATTTCGCTTCGAGGTCGCCGCTCTTATCCTGCAGGACGAGCGACATGAAGGGGCTTCCCTGCTGTGTGATGCCTTTCGTCGATTGTTTGATGAACAAGAAGAGGTCGACGGGTTCGCCTACCTTATGATCCAATAATTTTTTCATGCTTTCACTGCCTCCTGGCTGTTTCTGATGTCGGACACGTTAATGATTTCTGCGTTCGTCCACTGGGTGAGCAGCTCTTCGTGACAGGTGAACACGATCAGCTGGTGGTCTGATGACAGGCCGGATAATGCGGCGGTCATGCGTGCCAGCCGTTCTCCGTCGAAATGGACGAATGGGTCATCCATGAGGATCGGGAACGGCGCTTCGTTCTTCAATTCCCCGGCGAGCGAGAGCCGGAGCACCAAGTAGGCCTGCTCTTTCGTCGCCTGACTCAGTTCGGCGATCGAGAATGCCTGACCGTCCTTGCGTTTCGCGCGGAAGCGGCCCTGTTCGTCAATGATCAGCGACTCGTAGGCGCCGTCCGTCACGCTGCGGAACATCCGGTTGGCGCGTTCCAGGACGGACGGCAGTTTTTTCTCTTTCAGGTCGGCCATCGTCTGGCGGATCGCTTCCGCCGCTGTCTGCCGGCCTGCCCATTTCAGAGCAAGCTCGTTGAACTCGGCTTTTTTGCTTTCGAACAGCTGAGATGTCAGCAGGTGCGCCTCCTCTTCCAGCAAGGCGTTCGTCTTGTGGAGGAGGGCGGCGCGTTCGTCCGTCAGCTGAGAGAGTTCTGTTTCCGCGGACGTACGGCGTTCTTCCAGTTCTGCTGCGCGCCGTGCCAATCTGTCTTCCGACAGACCGATGTCCTCGGCCGACGGGAGCAGACGCAATTGGTCCTCCATACTTTTCACCTGCAGCCGGAGCGTCTCGGTATGCTGATGGCGGTCATAGGCTCCGTAGAACGAAGCTTTGTCCGCCGCAGACGCCTGCCGGAACAAGTGCTGTTCCTGCTGCTCATAGGCTTGCAGTTCCAGTTGTTTTTCACCGATCAGGCGCTTCAGCCGGTTCCGCTGCTGCTGTTCCGCTTCCAGAGCGGCATGCCGTTCGCGCAGCGTCTGCGTTTCCTGCCTGATACTAGTATACAGGTCCGTTTCCGGGAGTTCACGTCCGAGGAATGATTCCGCTGCCTGACGCTGCGCCTGCAGGGATGCGCGCACTTCGCCGAGCCGTCCGGTCAGTTCCTCCTGCCGGCGGCGGTTCCCCTGCAGTTCGTTCATCATCCGGAACAATTCTGGAACGGCACCGGGAGCGGCGGTTCCTGGAAGTCCGAGGTTCCTGAGCGCTTCTTCAAGACGGGAGGATGCGGACCGGCTTTCCTCCTGCCGGCGTGCCAGTTCTGCGGTGAGCGCCTGATGATTGCGGGAATGCTGCTCTGCGGCAAGGGTCAGCTGTTCCTCTTTCCGCGTATAGTCCCCAACTTGTCTGCAAAGCCGCTCGTAATCTTCTTCTCTTCCTTCATATGCTTTCAGCAGTGCTGCCATGTCGTCTTTCCTGCAGTCCTGCTGCGGTTGCTCCGGCTGTTTCCTGAACAGCGCAGCTGCTCCGATCGCTGCAATGACAACACCGATCGCAACCACAGACCACTGCCGGGCGGCCAGGCCATATACGGCGGCCGCCACGGCAACTGCCAGCAGGAGCCAGTTCCCTGATGACGCGGTATTAGCTTGTGATGTGCCGGCGAACGCCATATAGGCTTTCGCTTCAGCGAGGCGCTGCCGTATGGACGGCCACTGCTGCGCCTGTGCCAGGTCCTCATCCGAAGGGGCGGCAGCACCGTGGCGGGAGAGCTGTTCTTCCGCACGCGCGGTAAGTTCCGCCGCCCGCTGGCAGTCCGCCTTACACGACTGCATGTCCCGGGTGGTCTGCTGGACACGGGATGCCAGTTCCTGCACGTATTGTTCGGATGCCAGTGAACTGTCTGCCTGCAGGAGCGCCTCTTCCGCATCCGGATCGTTCGCGCCGAGCCGGTCTAGCAGGCGCTGTCGTTCCGTTGAAGCCTGTTCAATAGCGGATGAAAGACGGATCTTTTCCTGCAGGAGAGCATGCCAGTCCGGCTCTTTCGCAAGAAGTTCCTCCAGCCGGCCGAGCCGGCCAGAATCGGCCTCCCTCGCCAGCTGATCGTCCAGGTCGTCAAGCTGGTGGCGGGAGCGGGACAGGACAGCTTCCGTCTCATGGCGCTTCCCTTCCAGCATTTCCTGTTCACGGATGCCGTTCGGCGGGAAGTCCGTATCGCCAAGCCTCTCGATTTCTTCCAGGAGACGCTCGCGGTTCGCTTCGATCGGCAGGCGGATTTTACCGTTCTGCAGCTGTTCGTCTTCTGCTCTCAAGCGTTCAAGCTCCTGCCGTTTTTCAGTGATCGCCTGTTCGGTTTCCCGCAGCCGGATCATCGATGGCTCGTATTCGTCCACTCGCGCCCGCTGTTCTTTCAGCACGGCTTCGAGTTCTCGCAATTCCTTCAGCAGCACGTTCATGTGCGGGTTCTTTCCTGATTTCTTGAACAGGTCGGCCTTTTCCTTCTCCAGTCGTTTTTCCAGTTGCATCAACAGGTCGATCCCCGTCGTTCCGGATGACAGCAGCGTACGGCTCAATTCGTCGGCGTCCATTTGGTCGAGTCCTTGCAGCTGGAACAGGGAGAACGAAAAGATCGATTCGAAGGCTGTCCGGTCATACTGCCGGAGCAGTTCCGCCAGCTTTTCCTCACCTGCGGTCGTACCGTCTTCGAAACGGATTGTGACGTCGCCTGCGGACTTGCCGCGGATGCGCTCCACTTCGATGAGGCCGAGACGGTCGTCGATTAGGGACAGCCTGCCGCCATAAGGGGCACCGTTTTTCGGTTCATAGCGCAGCAGGGCGCTGTTCTTCGGCGGGAAGCCGAAAAGGATATGGAGGATGAACTGATAGATCGTCGTCTTGCCCGCCTCATTCTTCCCGCAGAAGACGGTGATGCGCTCTCCGATTCGGATCGTTACATCCTGGTGGCGGCCGAAGCCGTAAATTGTGAGCTGTTCGATCTTCATTTGCACCCCTCCTTCACGATGTCAGTTCGTCCGTCAGCAGGCTGCCTGCCGACTCCTTGACCTGCTGCTTCGTTCGGTCATCGAGCGTATCGAGGAACGGAGCGGACCGCGCATGCTGGTACACGTCCTGCAGCACTTCTTTCCAGTCGCCGTCCGTCCAGCCGTCGAGCCGTTCGATCACCGATCGGATCAGCGGCGAGCTGCCGGCTGCACCAGTCAGGGCTGACGCTTCGAACGCCAGCCCGGAGAACCAGATCCGGCTGTCGGCGGTTTCCCGCAAAATATCGAGCCATTCTTCGGCCGGCGCCCCTGCAAAGAGCTCCCGTGCTTCTTCCCCGATCCTGCGGTTGACGACACGGACGATCGCTGAACCGCTCCGCCCTGCAGCCTCTTCCGCCTGCTCCCTGCATTTCGCGAGCCAGTCATTCGCATGGCGGATATCGCTGCAGTCGACCTGTATCTCTTCGAACCGGACCACCGACGTCGGAACGAACGTCAGCTGCGCGTCCCCGTCGTCGAGCACTACATCATAGAACCCTTTGACACCCGCTTCGTTCCTGTGCCGCCCCTGCAGATTGCCCGGATAGACGACGGGGGGTCCCTCGTGCAGCAGCTGCCGCTTATGTATATGGCCGAGCGCCCAGTAGTCATACTTCTTCTGCAGCAGTTCCTTCATCGTAAAGGGAGCATAGACAGCATGCGTATCGTCCCCGGCGATGCTTCCGTGGAGCATGCCGATATGCAGGGTGCCGCCGGACGCTTCCGGGTATCGTGCGATCATCGCTTCGCTGACATGGCGTTCCGGATAGCTGAACCCGTGGACCGCCACCCGCTGCCCTCTGACTGTGAATTCATGCGACTCGACGTCAGGACCGAACACGGTGACATTGTCCGGCACCTTGAAACGGGCCCAGCTGCCTGCGAGATGGTCATGGTTGCCGTACAACAGGAAGACCGGGATGCCCGCCTCCCGGAGCTGTTCAAGCCCGCTGATGAAACGCATTTGGGCGCGGAGACTCCGGTCCTCCCCGTCGTAGATGTCCCCTGCGAGGAGGATGAAATCGGGCTGTTCGCGGACGGCATACGTGATGAATGATTGGTAGGCTGCAAATGTGCTCTCCCGCAGTTCGGCGAGGCGCGCTGCAGGCATATCGGTGATTCCCTTGAACGGGCTGTCGAGATGCAGATCGGCTGCATGCAAGAAACGGATCATTGGTGACGGTCCCCTTCCGGACGAATATTTGTTCTAATTTTACCATAGTTCCAGGCGGTGTGCGACCGGCCCGGTGCAAGTCTTTCATCTGAAAAAAGAGAAAGGCAGAGGGTGCATTTGCCCCTCTGCCTTGTGGATTGACTGACTTATTCCTTCCCGAGCTGGATCGCTTTCTTAATGTCCTTCAGTGAGCGGGACGGGCCGTACATGAGGACGCCTCCGCGGTAGACACGGGCGCCGAACCAGCCGAGCACGAAAATCGTCACGAGCATGATCGCGATGCCGAGCAGCGGCTCCCACACCGGCAGATCGAGCATGCCGACCCGCAGGAACATGACGAGCGGCGTGAAGAACGGGAAGAATGATGCGTATTTCAAATAGCCGAGCTCCGGATTGCCGAGACCGGATGCCGCCAAGATGAAGGCTGCGACGATCAGCAGGGTCATCGGCATGATCATCTGCTGGACATCTTCCGTCCGGCTGACGAGCGAGCCGAGCAGCGCGGCGAGTGTCGCGTACAGGAAGTAGCCGAGCAGGAAGAAGATGACGGCATAGACGAGCGTCATCGGGTTGATGTCCGACAGGCTGAAGAAACTTGCAATGCCTTCCGTCGCTTCGGAGGCCGATGTCTTGAAGGCGATGAACCCGGCAATGCCGTAGACGATGATCTGTACGATGCCGAGTGTGCCGATGCCGAGCACCTTAGCGAACATGTGCTTTACAGGCGACACGCTTGAAATGAGGATCTCCATGACGCGTGATGACTTCTCGGTCGCCACTTCCGTCGCAATCATTCCGGAGTAGAGGATGACGGCGAAATAGATGACGAACATCAGAACATAGACGAGGATCCGTGCCTGGTTCAGTTCATCTTCCGATTTGGCGGTGGCGGAGATGTTATTCGTCTCGACATGGACTTGCTTGAACAGCGAGTCGACCTGTTCGGACGACAGAGACAGTTCATCCGCTTTGATGCCGGCCTGGACAGTCTGCAGCGCGTTTTTCACATCGTCCGGCAGTGTTGTGTCGATGCTGCTGAGTGTCGTGTAGGTCGCCTGGATCGTGTTCGTGCCGTCAAGGGAGAGCGTCAGGAACGAGTCGATATCTTCCGAGCGCACCTGTTTTTCAAGGTCAGCAGCCGAGTCGTTCGTCTGCTCCACGGACAGTTCGGAATCCGGGTCGTTCGCTTTCAGGACCGCAGCGAGCGGATCGAAGAGCTTTCCGCTTTCATCCACGACCTTCAGCATTTCCGCTTCTCCGCCCATTCCGTCGAAGGCGTCCAGGATGCGCGGCAGGTTGGACAGCAGGAAAATGCCTGCGATGACGAGGACTGTCGTGATGGCGAATGATTTCGTCCGTGCCTTCGTCAGGAATGCCTGTTTGAAGATGATCCAGAATTCACGCATGCTCTTTCCCCACCTTTGCTATGAAGATGTCCTGAAGCGTCGGTTCCTCGATTTCGAATTGACGCACAGGACCTGATTTCAGCGCCTCCGTCAGCAGAAGCTCCGCCGTTTCATCGGACTCCACCTGGTAGACGGCGCCTTCGACGGTCGCTGTGGCGGACAGCACACCCGGGACAGCCGACAGTGCATCGAGCGGATAATCGGAACGGATCCGGACGTTCTGCTGGCCGAATGACCGTTTGACGTCCTTGAGTGTCCCGCTGACAATCTGTTTGCCGTGATCGATGATGCTGAACTGCTCGCACAGTTCTTCAACGTGGTCCATGCGGTGGCTCGAGAAGATGATCGTCGCGCCGCTGTTGCGGATGTCGAGGATCGCCTGTTTCAGCATTTCCACATTGACGGGGTCGAGTCCTGAGAAGGGTTCATCCAGAATGATCAGCTTCGGTTTGTGCAGCAGTGCGGCGATCACTTGGATCTTCTGCTGGTTCCCTTTCGACAGTTCCTCCACTTTTTTGTTCAAGTACTGCGGCACGTCGAAACGATCGAGCCAGGCGCCGAGCTCGCGTTTCGCGTCCGCCCGCTTCATGCCGCGAAGTTCTGCCAGAAACAGCAGCTGGTCTTCGACTTTCATCTTCGGGTAGAGTCCCCGTTCCTCTGGCAAATAGCCGATCTGCGGACTTGTTGAATAGTTGACCGGTTTGCCGTTCCAAGTGATGCGCCCTTCGTTCGGCGTCAGCAGGCCGAGGATCATGCGGAATGTCGTCGTCTTTCCGGCTCCGTTCGCGCCGAGGAACCCATACATCGTCCCCTCTTCCACAGTCAGCGATAAGTCATTAACGGCAGTGAAGTCACCGAACCGTTTCGTGACGTGTTCAATTTTCAGTGTCATCCAAACTCCCCTTTTCCAGTTGGTCTCTATTCTTTACGATTCACCCTCGGATCCGTTTCATAATCTTCTGTTCAGGAAAAATACACTGATCAGATAGGATACCAGCAAGACACCATATGCTGAAAGGACAAGATAGAATGCGAGTTTCGGCCCATCCAGCAGCAAGAGCGTGATCCACATCGCGGTCAGGACAACCAGCGTTACCGACCACGATACGTTTCTAGCCAATGAATGGACTTGCTGATACCGCTCGTCGAACCGCCGATCTTTCTTGCCCTTTCTAAAGTACAGATACAGCAGGAGCAGGCTGACACCGCCACCAGTGAAAAAACCAGCAATCGTTTCCATCGATATATCCATAATTTATCCCCTTTCAGTTCCGGCTGGCTGAGGAGACGGCGCCAATCATATAGGAAAGCATATGAACGACCCAAACCCCTGTCAACAAGAAGAATGCGAGTTTTGGTCCTTGAACAATCAGTACGATCATCCAGGCAGCCAAGATGGCAGCAGTCGTTGCCATCCATGAAAAGGACCGGGCATTGTGCTGGATCGTCCGATAGCGCTCATCGAAGGCCCGTTCCTTTTTCATCTTTCTTCTTGTGAGAAGCAAGACACCGCCTGCAACCAGCAGTCCCAGTGGCAGTCCTGCTAAAAACACCCACGTGTTAAACCCTTCGTACATTGTCATTCCTCCTCAGGTGTGAAAATATCCTCGATTCGGCAGTCGAATAGTTTTGCGATCTTGAATGCAAGCACGAGCGACGGATTATACCTGCCCTTTTCCAGCGATATGATCGTCTGTCTGGAAACGTCCAGCTTTTCCGCAAGGTCATCTTGGGTCCATCCACGGCCGGTCCGTCTTTCCCTGATACTGTTCTCCAGATCAATACCCTCCCTTTTCCAGTGAGAAGTAAACTTACCTTTACGTTAAGCTTGCTTTACGTAAAGGATACTTTACCCCGCGTGCGCATGTCAAGCTCCTTTTACACTCTTTCGAACTGAACGACTGTTCACTTTTTAATGTTTCGTAGTATACTAAAGAAAAGATGCAGGGAGGACTGATGGAATGAGAACTTATAAATTGACCGCCTATGAGAAAAACGGCAAGCTGATCACGGACGAGACATTCACAGCGGAAACGGACGAGGCTGCAAAAATCATCGGCCGTGAGATGATCGAGGACCAGAACCTGTCCGATCAGACACACCGTCTCGCCTCACCCGCCGGAAAGCTGCTGCTGTTCCACGTGTAAGACGTACAGAAGAAAATGTGCTATTCTAACGGGGAACGGAATAGGAGGCAATGCTGATGAAAATCGCACTGATTGCGCACGACGAGAAGAAGGACGAAATGGTGAATTTCGCAATTGCCTATGAATCGATCTTCGAGAGATTCAAGCTGTATGCAACTGGAACGACCGGCCAGCGGATCATGGACGAAACGGATCTGGACGTACACCGCCTGAATTCCGGACCGCTCGGCGGCGACCAGCAGATCGGTGCCATGATAGCAACGGGTGAACTCGATCTGATCCTGTTCTTCCGGGATCCGCTCACTGCCCAGCCCCATGAGCCGGACGTCAGCGCCCTGCTCCGTCTGTGCGATGTCTATGCAATCCCGCTCGCGACGAACATCGCCACTGCGGAGCTGCTCATCCGCGCTGTCGAAAAAGGCTATTTCGAATGGCGCACAACGGCAGATAAATACAAACAAAAGACGCTTGCCCGCTTTGATCGCGGATAAGCGTCTTTTCGTTTTTTCCGATTACAAATACCACTGGATGGCCCGTTGCAGCGTGCCGTACGTTTTCGTCTGGCTGTCAAACCCGCGGCCGAAATTCGCCATCTTGCGAACGACATCCGGCCGGAGCCCGGTGATGACCACTTCACAGCCCATGAGCCGCGTGCTGTCAATCACTTTGCCAAGATTATCGATCACTTCTTCCTCCATCTCTACGATCCCCGACATATCGAGGATGAGCGTCTGGATGTGGAGCCTGCTGATTTCGAACAGCACCTTTTCCTGGATGACCGTCGTCCGGTAATAATCCAGCTTGCCGATCAGCGGCAGGATGCTCGTCGTCTCGGTCACCGGGATGATCGGAACAGATAAGTCTTCCACAAGCGCCCGCTGCATGCTGATCTGTTCATCTTTGAAAGATGAATAACTGAGGAAGAATTCGTTCAGAAATACATCGAGACGGGAATTCACTTTCTTTTCAAGCTCAAAGAATTCCTGGTCGGTGAACAAATTGCCCGTGTCCTCGATATACTGTTTGATGAAATCCCACATTGTACGGCGGATTGCCGACACCCACTCGAGTTTGAATGCGAGCGTCAGTGAATGCTTCGCCCATGCGATCCCTTCCACTCGGGCGAACGAAAGCAGTTCTTCTTTTTGCGCTTTGCTGACGAAGGTCACCAGCTTATGCGCATTATTAATGAGATCGATATTGCCGATCCTCAAGATTTCTTCTATTTTGTCATTCACCGTAACCGCATGTATCAGTAACTGCTGTTCGAACTCCTGGTGATGGTCATCGATGAATTGTTTAATTTCCGGCTGAATTACCCCATTACCCACAATGAGCCCCCCTAAATTCCGCTAATCTGTATGTGTTCATAGCAAACACGATTAATATACCCTCTTTCCTGATAAACAAACCTATATTTTGCTCATCCACGAAAAGAAGTATTCCGCTTCCGGGGTGCCGCTGCTGTCCTGTCAGTTACCTTTGAACTCCGGCTGCCGTTTTTCGATGAACGCCCGGATCCCTTCCTGATGGTCGTTAGTCTGACGCATCGCAATTTGCGCGTCGGCCTCATGACTCAGCACCGCTTCCAGTTCAGCCCGTTTGCTTTCGTGGAGAATGTGTTTCGTCGCAATCATCGCTGACACCGGAGCATGGAGCAGGGAAGACGCAATTTCGTCCGCCGCCCGGTCCGCCTGGCCGTTCGGCACGAGATCGTCCACGAGACCTGCCGCGTTCGCCGTTTTCGCATCGAGCACTTCGCCGCCCCAGATCATCTTCTTCGCATTCACGGAGCCGATCCGTTCCTGAAGGAAGAAATGACCGCCGCCGTCAGGGACAAGGCCGATTCCGATGAAGTTCATGGCCAGTTTGCTGTCTTCTTCCGCAATGATGATGTCACAGGCGAGCGCCAGTGTGAAGCCGAGACCCGCTGCCGAGCCGTGGATCGAAGCGATTGTGATCTGCGGAAGGAAGTAGATCGCTTTGGACAGACGGGTGATGTACTGCATCATTTCCGTCATGTCGAGCGGGGCTTCCGGATCCGCCATCTTCTTGATGTCGCCGCCTGCGGAGAACGTGCGTCCCTCTCCTTTGATGATCAGCACCTGCGTACCTGAATCGCCTTTCAGCGACTCGAGCGCTTCCGCCAGTTCTTTCATCATGACATCATCCATCGCATTCATGGACGCCGGCCGGTTCAGTGTCAGCACTGCCTTCCTGCCGTCTTTCCTCAATTCTATCGTTTCATACATTCCATTTCCTCCTAGCTCGATCTCAGATGAACAGCTACAAGTGAACAGCCGTTCATTTCCTATTCGGGATAAACGGCTGATTCCCTTTATTTCAAGATGGTTTCCGGAAATATTTCGTCGAGCAGGGCGAGTTTCTTCTCAATCGACTCCTGATACGACAAAATATAGGCGGCTGGATCTTTCGGATTATGATACTGTGTGATCCGTCCGGTTTCCGGATCCCGGAATTTACTTGACGCCCCGCAGCCGATGCCGATGATCGGCTGGACTTCTTCCATGATCATGATATTGTAGATACTTTCTTCGCCGG
Organism: Sporosarcina sp. NCCP-2716; assembly: GCF_023707985.1. Lineage (GTDB taxonomy): Bacteria > Bacillota > Bacilli > Bacillales_A > Planococcaceae > Sporosarcina. The sequence goes on along the minus strand of NZ_BRCF01000008.1, from coordinate 58,036 downwards.
GTTTCGAGTAGCCGACATTCTCCAAGTTGCCGAGTATGTTTTTCTGCCGGTACAAGTAGTATGGGACGTAGCCGTTCTCTTGTGTCCACTCTTCCCCGAGTTTCATCATCTGTTCAGCGGTCGGCCGGTCCGCCACTTCGTATTTCTTCTTGTTGCGGGTCATCTCGGACGCCCGTTTGAATGACAGCGTATGGATCGTCAGCGATTCCGGCTGCAGCTTCTCCGTTTCCGCGAGCGAATGACGGAATTCGTCAAGCCCTTCGTTCGGCAGGCCGATGATCAGATCCATGTTGATGTTGCGCATACCCATCGAGCGGGACAGCTTAAACTTGTCGATCGTCTCCTGGACGGTATGATGACGCCCGATCGCTTTTAGTGTTTCATCCGTATACGACTGCGGGTTGACGCTGATCCGGTCGATGCCCCATTTTTTGAGGACGTCGATCTTGACCGGCGTGATCGTGTCAGGTCGGCCGGCTTCGACGGTCACTTCCCGGACGTGTTCCATGAATGGGAACGATTGCGCCATCACTTCATACAGCGCGTCCATCTCTTCCGCTTCGATCGACGTCGGGGTGCCGCCGCCGAAATAGATTGTCGTCACCCGGATCCCGCGGTCCTGCAGCCATTCACCGAGCTGGCGGATCTCTTCGTGCAGCCCGTCGAGGAACGTTTCCACGCGGCCGTTCTTCCGGTGGATCGCATACGCGGGGAATGTGCAGTATGCGCATTTCGTCGGGCAGAACGGAATGCCGATGTAGATGCTCACTTCGTTCTGCAGCTGGTACAGATCCGGCACAGCGGTCAGCTGAATGTCGGCGATCGTTTCCAGCAGATCGGCTTTTCTTCTCGACACCCGGTGTTTCGTCATGAGGAGCTGTTTGACTTCATCCGGCTCCATTCCCTGCTGGCGGTACTTGTGATACAGTTTCGTCGGCCGGATCCCCGTCAGGATGCCCCATTCCTGTGTCATGCCTGTGCAGTTTTCCAGCAACTCGAGGAAGACGTGCGAATAGAGCCGCTTCCATTGGCGGTTCCGTTCTTTTTCCGTCCCGTCTTCGGCAGTTTCCATGAAGGATGCCTGATACGTATTGCCTTCCGCGGTCAGCGTCCCTTCGACGGTCAGCTGTCCCTCATCGTTCCGTTCCTCGAATCGTAAGACCAAGTCGCCGGTTTCCCCTGCTTTGCAAACGTGCGTTTCTTCGAAAAACAGATTCGCCAAGTGGATGAACATCCGGTTCCAATCTTCTTTGAAATCGCCGTGCAGCGCGATCATTTTCATGGTAAGCCCAACTTTCTCCGGTCATCTGCGCCGGTCTTCTCTGCTCCCCAGTATAACAAATCCGGAAAACAAAAAACCAGCCTGTCCGGCTGGTTTTTGTGATCAGTTCATCGTTTCGTAAAGATCCTGCACCGGTTTCATGAGGATGCGGTTGATTTCATCGATGATGCCGCTGAGCTTCATCTCCGCTTCGAGCATTCCCATGATTTTCGGGTTCTGCTGGGAAAGCTGGGCGGTCTTTTGCGCGTGTTCCAGCTCGTCCGGCTGGATTTCCTCGCCTGCCATCTGTTTCTGTTGAAGTCTCATCTGCACTTCACGGAAACTGCGGAACAGTTCCAGTGCTTCCGGATCTGCCTTCACGTCTGCGATCGCTTCTTTGACGCCCGCGAATTCCTCGGTCGCGCGAAGGGATTCTTCCAGTTTGTTAATGTCGTCGTAAATGTTGACTGCCATGTGTATGTTCCTCCTAAGTTACGTCAGATTGGTAAAGTATACAATGAGTCCCTGCACAATTCCAATGATACCTCCGAGGAGTGCGCCGAGGACGGTGATCATCTTGAACTCGCGCTTCGAAATGCCGAGCACGAGGTCTTCCAGGACGGATACCGGGAATGTATCGACCTGTTCCTTGACGATCTGGTCGAGCTTCAGTTTCTTCAGCGACTGTTCCAGCTGGACTTCCGCCTGGGAGAACGTAAACTCGATGAGCTGCGGTGTCAGGTGCTCGGCAGTCCAGGCTGCGCCGTCCTTCCAATAGTGGCGGATCGGCTGCGCCAGCCGGCCTGCGGTGTCCAGTTCGTGAAGCGCATACGTACGAAGTGCAAGTTGGAGTCCGTCCCAGTCGAATCCGCCGGCGAGTTCCGCCATCGGCCGCCGTTTCAGTTTCCCCCATTCCGTTGCAAGCATCGTCTCGACCAGCTGAGCAGTTCCAGGAGCTGCGATGAACTTCTTCGCTTCACGCTGCACTTTCTCTACGAGCGACGTCGAGTCGCCGAACAGCATTTTCACCATGCCGCCGAGCGTGCCTTTCGATTCCAGGAAGTCTGTGATCAGCCGCTGGAACATGACCTTGCCTTCGTACGAATCGACGAAGCCGTCTGCCCTGCCCAACACGTAGGCAGTGAGTGTCGGGATATGCTGCTCCGCCTGCTCGAGCCATTTCTCCGGGACCGTCTCCTCCACTGTGCCGGACAGGATGGACTGTCTGAAGGACTGGAACCGCTCGTCGATCAGTTCGCCGGCCTTCCTGTCAATGACAGCATCCAGGTCATGGACTCCGCCAAGCGCCAGCCATTCGGCGAGCGTGCGGTCCGACATCAGGATCTCCTTTTCCAGCTTCCCCTGCACGAACGCTTCCGCTTTCGCCGCCATGTCGGGCGTCAGCAGGCGCTTCCGGAATGTGTCCGGTGTCAGCAGGTAATTCGTCACCGTCCTCCCGAGCTGGACGGCCAGTTCGTCACGGCGTTTCGGGATGAGCCCCGGTGTGAACGGCACACGCCACTTGCCGATGTATTTTGCTTCATGCGGACGGAACAGCATTTTTATCGCCAGGTGGTTCGTGAAGCCCCCGATGAGAGCCCCGATCAGCGCCATAAACAGCAGTGTCCACAAAAAATCCATTCGCCTCACCTTTTCCTGTTCGATTTCTTTCCCAGTATACCAGAACAGCGGACGCCGCCCAACGATTAGGGCCGGCTCCAACAGGCAGAGCTGCAGATTTCCCAACCGCTTTCATGTAGGATGGAAGAAGTGGAACTAACCGCAGGAAAGGATGATTCCGATGAAACGCACTGTACTAGACACACTTGGCCGGACGGTCACCTATTCGTATCCGCCCAAACGCATCATCTCCCTCTGTCCGGGCATCACAGACACACTGCTTGCACTCGGCCTGAAAGACGAAATCGCCGGTCGCACCCGGTTCTGTATCCATCCCTTGCCGGAAGTCCTTGATATCCCGGCTGTCGCAGGGACCAAAGACATGAAGCTCGATCAGATCCTTCAGCTGCAGCCCGACCTGGTCATCGCGGAAAAGGAAGAGAATACGAAGGAGATGGTCGATACGCTCGCATCGCATGTCCCTGTCTATGTGGCCGAAGTCCAGACAGTCGGTGAAGCATACGGAATGATGACAGCACTCGGCGACGTGACTGCTCGCGGCAGCGAGGCGGCTGCACTCGTCCGGCAGATCGAAACCGGATTCCGTGCAATCGAAGGCATTTCATCAGGGAGCGTCTTATATATGATCTGGAAAAAACCGTATATGGCCGCGGGGAACAAGACATATATCGACTCGGTCCTCGCCCATCTCGGCTTCACGAATGCATCCGCACCGTTCGACGGCCGCTATCCTGCACTTGAGCCGATAGACATTCAAAACGCGGACTCGTCCCTAGTCCTTTTAGCGTCGGAACCGTATCCTTTCAAGGAGAAGCATATAGATGAGTTCCAAGAACTGCTGCCTACTGCACAGATCGTGCCGGTCGACGGGGAGATGTTCTGGTACGGTCCGAGGATGCTTGAGGCCGTGCCGTACTTCGAGAAGACCTTCTCCCGCCTGTCTCAGGAACTGTCTCAGCGGCGGGAATGACTTACCGTTTTTTTCCTTTCGCCTCCATATTTACACAACTCCTTTTTAGTGCTATAGTAATTCAGTCGGCAGATCTTTTATCATGCAGCGGTGACGTTTTACAGGGCTTTTAGTAACGAACCGTGGTACTGATCTCCCCGATGCATTCTGCGTGCACTACATTGACAGCATGCTGTCTTACACATGATGTGTTTCTGATTGGCCTCAGGAATTCATTTTTGCCTTCTATATAGTTCTTGAAGAAACCACCTGCTGCGTCATGCGGCCGGTGGTTTTTCGTTTCAGGGGAGGCCGTTGTAAATGACCGACAGCCGGATCGCATGCTCCATCTCATCCTGCATGGCGATGAAGAGCGGATTGTAGGCCTCCTGGATCGGGACGGACAGCAGCATCTCCTTATACGTCTCGACACCTTCCAGTTCGTCGAGCAGGGCTTTCTGGACGCATGACTTCACGTCATAGCACGGCGCCAGGCGCTTTGGGTTGGCAACGTAGCTGCCCGTCAGCATATAATGGAGCTGCTGGAACATTTCATAATGACTTTTTTCGTCTTCATATATATGGCGGATGAAATCTTTCCACATTGGCTTTTCCACTTGCTGCTCGAGCGACTTATAGAGGAAATATGCCTGGTATTCATCCTGGATAGCCTGTTTCAGCTTGGAGACAAACACTTCTTGCCCTCCCGTATCGTTTACAGCGATTGTATGCGGGACCTGCAGGAAACATGAAAGGAGACGAAGCATATGCTGCAGCATTTCAAGGTTCAGCCGATGTTCGCCGGGGGCCAGCTGCCGGGCTGGACGTTCTCGTTTTACATAAGTTCTGCGCGCTGTACGGGTGATTACATGCCAGACGGTACGATCCGCTGGACATCCGCACCGCCTGCTGACGAAGAAGAGGTCAAACGGATGATCCACGAACTGATGACCTTCCATGTGTATGAATAATCCCCAAGCTGGCGAGCACACTAGATGTGATCACAGAATGCGGAGGGATGACGGATGGACGGGAAAACTCCTGAACAATTGAAGAAGGAACAAGCGCAGCTCCGCGTGGAGGACCAGAAGACCGAGAATGTCTTCGAGGACAAGAGCCGCGTTCCGGAAGAGCAGAACGCCTGGAAGGAAACACAGCCGAAGCGGTGACACATGGTGTTCATTGAAAAAAGCGGCCCGGCATGTCGATGATGACATGCCGGGCCGTTTTTGTCATTCAGCGGACAGCTTCTGCCTGCCGATCACGATGTAATAGTAGACCGATGACACGATGTACAGGGCAGCGGTGATCGTGAAGGCGACCGCATAGCCCCAGTAGAACCCTTGCGCGACGACAAGGCCTGTGGCGATCGGACCCATCGATGCCCAGCCGAGCTGGAACACGGTCTGGTTCATGGAATTGGCAAGCCCTCTGTACTTGTCCGTCACGAGTTCCATCGCAATGGCACTCTGGATCGGATTCCCGGCGTTCATGAGCGCTTGGCGCAGCAGGAATCCGAGCGACGCGAGCAGCAGGGAGTGCGTGAATGCCGTCAGCAGCAGGAATGGGATCGACAGCAGCTGGAAGATGATGAGCGCCTTGACTTTCCCGACTTTCTTGACGAGCAGCGGTCCGATCATCACGGCGACCGCCGTCATCGCGGAACCGAGCGACAGGACGAGGCCGATCGTCGAGTTGGATGCCCCGAAGCGGTTCGCGAAGTACAAGTTCAAATACGGGACGACGAGACCGGAACCGAGCCCGATCAGCAGGCCGGCGAACGAGAAATGGAGGATCAGTGTGAAGTTCCTTCTGAAACTGCTGTCCGCCGGGTCCCCGTCGGGCGCTGCAGCCGTCCCCCTCACTTGCACAGGAACCGGCGGCTGATCCCGCAGTACGAGCAGCGGCGGCAGGCCGAGGGCAAAGACGCCCGCTCCGACATAGAGTGACCACCGGATCGCGTCCACTGTCGCCATGCGGAACAGCGCTTCGAATGCATCCGCAAGCAGTCCTCCTGCGAGGCTGCCGAACACTTGGGCGACCGTCACCAGTGCGAACTGGATGCTGAACAGCTTGACCCGCTCGGACGGCGAGGAGTTCTCCGCCAGGAACGGGATCCCTGATACTTGCACGAAGGCCATGAATACACCGGTCAGCAGCGACATGTAGACGATCGGCCCTTCCAGGACGGCGGCACTCCGCAGGAACAGCGTCACCATCGCAACAGCCGCTCCGCCCGCGATCATCCACTTCCGGCCGAACCGGTCACTCAAGTACCCAGCCGGCACGAGCATGACGGCTGTCGCAAGCGCCGTCATCGAAATGACTTTCCCGTTGACCGTCTCCGGCATGCCGAGTTCCCGGATATATAGGTTGTACATGACCATGAACACACCGAGCCCGATCTGGATGAACACATTGGCGAGCAGGAAGTATTTTATATTGCGGTTATATGACAGAATGGTCTGTTTCCAGTCTCTCAGGAGAGTCACGTGATGCCCCACTTTCTTTTCTAAACATTTCGATACTCTAAATATATGTGTTTTTCAGCCGCCAGGCAATCATTTTGCCGGTGATTTTTCATCATCCTGGAAAGCAGGCATGAAAAAGTGCCCGGGACGCTCCAGCTGGAGGTCCCGGGCACTAAGGCCGCAGCAGTCGGGAATCAGGAAACCGACATGCCTGACTGCAGTTTGTACATTTGTGCATACTGGCCGTCGAGTGCGACCAGTTCGTCGTGCGTGCCGCTTTCCGCAATCTCCCCGCGGTCGAGGACGAGGATGCGGTCGGCGTTCTTGATGGTCGACAGACGGTGGGCGATGATAAATGTCGTACGCCCTTTTTTCAGGACATCCATGGCGTGCTGGATGATCTCTTCCGTTTCCGTGTCGATGTTCGACGTGGCTTCATCCAAAATGAGGATTGCGGGGTCGAACGCAAGCGCCCGCGCGAACGAGATGAGCTGGCGCTGGCCGCTCGACAGCGTGCTGCCTTTTTCCACGACAGGCTCGTCGACGCCGCCCGGCAGGTGTTCGAGCACCCGCTCCCCGCCGACAGCCTCCAGAGCCGCCTGCACCGTTTCCCGTGAAATACGCGGGTCGCTCAGGCTGATATTGGATTCGACCGTCCCTGTGAACAAGTACGGATCCTGCAGGACGATGCCCATATGGCTGCGGATCGTCTGACGCGGCAGCGACATGATGTCCTGCCCGTCGATCAGGATCTTCCCCTTCACCGGATCATAGAACCGGAACAGCAAGTTCATGATCGAACTTTTCCCAGAGCCGGTATGGCCGACGAGGGCGACCGTCTCTCCGCGCTTCGCTTCGAATGTGATGTCCTTCAGCACGTACTCCTCTTCTTTGTAAGCGAACCAGACGTCTTTGAATTCCACATTCCCTTCGTAGCGCTCCATCCGGTCATCGCTGACAGGCTCGCCTTCGCGATCCATCAGCTGGAAGACCCGTTCCGCTGCGACGAGTGAGTGCTCGAGACGTGCGAACTGGTTGACGATCCCTGTCACCGGGTTGAACAGACGGGTGATGTAGTCGACGAATGCGTAGAGCATCCCGACGGAAATGACGCTTTCCGCATCGAACGAAGCCCCTGCGAAATACCAGATGAAAATGACGAATGTCAGCGACCGGATCGAGTTGACCAGGTTGTGTGACGTCGCCGCTTCCACTTTCAGCAGTTTCGTCTGATATTCGTAATGGGTCGTGTTCAGTTCTTCGAATTCTTCCTCCATCTGCTTTTCCCGTCCGAACGCCTGGATGATCGTCATCCCGTTGATGGATTCGTTGATCATCCCGTTCATGTCACTCACTTTCGAGCGGATGACATGATTCACTTTCGACGCGAATCTGCGGTAGAGGATCATCCATATATAGAGCAGCGGCAGGACGAACAGCAGGATAGCCCCCATTTTCGGATCAAGGCTGAACAGCGCGATATAGATCCCGATGATGTACATGCCGCTGATCGCGAACTGTGAAACGACGGTGACGTATAGATGGCGGATGGCCTCTGTATCGTTCGTCACCCGCGCGACGACTTTACCGGCCGGCAAGTTGTCGAAATAGCTGATCGGCAGCGTCTGGATATGCTGGTACAGCTCATTCCGCATTTTCTGGACAATCCGGTTCGCAGTCGCCTGCAGCATAATATACTGGCCGTAACGGAAGATGGCCGTCACGACGGCGAGTGCGAAGAAGATCGCCAGCAGTTTCGCAATCGGAGTGAAGTCGATCCCGCCGGTTTCCGCTCCTGCGATATGGTTGTCGATGATCTGTTTCGCAATGATTGGGCCGAGCAGGTCGGCACCGACAGCGACAGCAAGGAGTGCCATGCCGCCGATGAAATAACCTTTGAATTGCAGTGCATAATTGACGAGACGTTTACCTGTGGTCATGACTCGTCACCTCCAATCTGCTGACGGTCATATTGTTCTTTGTACCAGCCGTTTGCTGCCAGCAGGTCTTCATGTGTCCCTTCCTCGATGACACGGCCGTCTTCGAGGACAAGTATCCAGTCGGCGTGCTGGACGGCGGACAATCGGTGGGTCGTGATGATTGTCGTCTTCCCGCTCCGCTCATTCTGGATATTTTCGATGATCCTCGTTTCCGTCTTCGCATCGACTGCGGAAAGCGAGTCGTCCAGCACGAGGATCTCCGGATTTTTCACGATGGCTCGGGCAATCGAAATGCGCTGTTTCTGCCCGCCGGACAGCGCGACACCTTTTTCGCCGACGAGCGTCGCAAGCCCTTCCGGAAGCATTTCCAGATCCTTTTCGAAATGCGCGAGGCGGATCGCTTCTGCGATGTCTGCGTCCGTCGCATCCGGTTTACCGAACAGGATATTATCCCGCACGGAACGGGAGAACAGGACATGATCCTGCGGGACGTAGCCGACCCAGCTGCGGACCTGTTCTTTCGTCATGTCGTCGAGCCGCCTGCCGTCGAATGTCAGCAGACCTTCACCCGCAGGATATTCACGCAGCAGCTGCTTGACGAATGTCGTCTTCCCGCTTCCCGTCTTCCCGACGATGCCGAGTGTCTGGCCGCCGCCGAGTTTCAGCTGGATACTGTCCAGGTTTTTACGGTGCGACGTCGGATAGCTGAAGCTCACTTCGTCGAAACCGAGCATCCCCGGCCGTTCCATCTGCACGGGCATGGACGGATCGCGCACATCTTCGGCTGCGTCCAGCGTTTCCTGGACACGGTCGAGCGACGCATTGCCGCGCTGCATGACGTTGATGAGTTCGCCGATTGCGAACATCGGCCAGACGATCATGCCGAGATATACGTTGAATGTCACGAGTCCTCCGAGCGTCATTTCCTCCACCGACACGAGATAGGCTCCGTAGCCGAGTCCGATCATATACGACAGTGATGTCATGATCTTCGAAATCGGTGTGAACAGTGCATCGATCCGCTCGACGTCCATATTTTTCTGATAGACGTCTTCCGTCGCCTCCGCGAAACGCCCTTCTTCGGCACGCTCCTGGACGTAGGCACGGACAACGCGCACCCCTGCCACCGCTTCGAGCACATCGTCGTTCAGATCACCGAACGCGCGCTGGGCTGTGACGAATTTCAGATGGATCCGCTTGCCGAGCACCTGCATGAGGTACGCGAGGATCGGAAGCGGCAGGATCGCCGCCAATGTCAGCTTCCATGATACGAGGAAGCCCATCATGACGATCAGCGTGGACAAATATACAGTCGAATCGATCAGTGTCATGATCCCGAAGCCGGCTGTCTCTGAAATCGCCTGCAAGTCGTTCGTCGAGCGGGCCATCAGATCACCGGTCTTGTTGCGCTGGTAGAACGACGGTGTCATCTTCAGGAAGTGGCGCATGAGATTGCCGCGCAATTTCCGTTCGATGACGTTGGCGCCGCCGAACAGCTGGTACTGCCAGACGAAGTCCCCGACATAGCCGACCACGATGATGAGCAGCATGATCCCGATGTACGTCCAGAGCGTTTCTGAGGTCATCGTGTTCAGGTGGATCCCGTCGATCGCCTTCCCGATGATCCATGGCGGTACGATTGCGAGCACGCTTGTCAGCATGAGCAGCAGCAGTGCAACAGTGTACCGTGTTTTATTCTCCTTAAAAAACCAACTTAATTTCCCTAAAACCGAAAACATACTTTTCTACGACCTTTCCTGGAGACGGCTGGCTATCCGCCATCACCTGTCTCCTTTTTCCCCGTACTCTTCACTTGCCCGATTGGTTTCATCACATCGATAACGCCCCTTTCCCATTCATCTCTATGCAGCACGCAGAAGCGTGAAGACATCCATTTCAAAAACAGAAAAAAAGACACACGCTCCTATTCAGAAGTGTGTGTCTGAAACGGGGACGTGTCCCTTCCGTTCAAGCGTTCCGCTGCCGTGCAGCCAGAAATCGCCTATTCAAAAGGGAGTGCTTGAAATTGTCGGTTTGTTTTTTTTCCAGCTGCAGTCATGTCAAGCACTCCTTTCTTTCGAGTTTCGAATAATTCCAGATTAGCATGCTCTTTTGAATATTGTCAACACTTTCTTGCAATCTTTCGAAAATTGGTTCTCCAAGCGGCACGGATGGACACACCGAGGAAAAATCATTGAATTTCCGCTGTTTTTACCTTATCATTGAATCATCTACCCTATTTTAAAACTACAGGAGGTGTACGCTTTGTTTCTCCCGCGTGCGGCATGGAACAAAGCACCTATTTGGATATTCCCATACGCTTGGCAGCATTTGCTGCCTTAATCGCCCTCACTGCCTTTTTCGTGGCAGCTGAGTTTGCAATAGTGAAAGTTCGGATGACGAGGATCGACCAGCTCGCATTGGAAGGTAATAAGAAAGCGATCGACGCTCAGCGCGTCGTGACGAATCTGGATGATTACCTGTCCGCCTGCCAGCTCGGCATCACCATTACAGCACTCGGCCTCGGGATGCTCGGGGAGCCGACGGTCGCCCTCTTGTTCGAGCCGGTATTCTACCGCTTGGATCTGTCGCAGAGCCTGACCGCTTTTCTGTCATTCGCCATCGCGCTGATCATCGTGACGTTCCTGCATGTAGTTGTCGGGGAACTTGCGCCGAAGACGATCGCCATCCAGAAAGCGGAGCGTATCACACTGTCCCTCGCCAAGCCGCTCATTCTGTTTTTCCGTACGATGTATCCGATCATCAAGCTCATGAACATCAGTGCACGCTTCGTCACCCGGATGTTCGGCTTCCGGCCGATGTCGGAAGCGGACGTCGCCCATACGGAGGAAGAGCTCCGGATGATCCTCTCCGACAGTCTGAAAAGCGGGGAGATCAACCAGTCCGAATACAAGTACGTGAACAAGATCTTCGAGTTCGACGACCGGGTCGCAAAAGAGATCATGGTGCCGCGGACTGAAATGATATCCATCAGTAAGGAAATGACGTCGAAAGAACTGTTCAATATGGAAGGTGTGGAGCAATTCACACGGTACCCTGTCACGGACGGGGACAAAGACCATGTCATCGGGCTCATCAATATGAAGAACTTGCTGACGGCATACATCAAGAATCCGAAAAACGGCGAACTGCCCGTTGCTGCATATATGCAGCCGATCATCCGTGTCATCGAAACGATGGCCATCGGGGATCTGCTGCTGAAGATCCAGCGGGAACGGATCCATATGGCGATCCTAATGGACGAATACGGCGGTACTTCCGGGCTGGTGACCATCGAAGACATCCTCGAGGAGATCGTCGGCGAGATCCAGGATGAATTCGACAAAGATGAACTGCCGGATGTCCAGGTGATCGGGGAGAACCATTATATCCTCGACGCGAAAATGCTGATCGAGAACGTCAACACGACTCTCGGCATCGACATCGATGAAGAGGATATCGATACGATCGGCGGCTGGATCATGTCCCAGCGGTTCGAGGCCATCCCCGGTGAAAAGATCATCGAACAGGGTTATGAGTTCTCCGTGAAAGACGTGGAAGGTCATCATATCCTCTACTTGGAAGCGGAGAAACTCGTCCCGGACGGCTCCGATCTGACACAGGAAGAAGCGGACGACTGATCCGCATTAGAAAAAGACGGCTGCAGAGCTTACACTCTGCAGCCGTCTTTTCATTGTCCCGGGTTCTTTGAGAAGTATTCCACTTTGTACACATCATGCCGGCGGTCTTTCAGCTGCTTGACCGTCCCTTCCTGACGCTGGCGCTTCAGAATCTCCAGATCGACATCGCCGATCAGCACCGTTTCAAGATTCGCATTCGTCTCGCCGACGATGCCGTCACGCGCAAACTCGAAATCGGAAGGTGCGAAGATGGCGGACTGGGCATACTGGATATCCATATTGACCGCCTGCGGCAAGTTCCCGACCGTTCCGGAAATGACCGTGTAGATCTGGTTTTCCACGGCCCGCGCCTGCGCACAATAGCGCACACGTAAATAGCCTTGCCGATCTTCCGTACAGAACGGAGTGAAGATGATGTTCGCCCCTTTGTCGGTCGCGATACGGGCAAGCTCCGGGAACTCGATGTCATAGCAGACCTGGATGGCGATCTTTCCGCAGTCCGTATCGAAAACGCGGACGGAATCCCCTGCGCTGATCCCCCAATACTTCTTCTCGTTCGGGGTGATATGCAGCTTGTACTGCTTGTCGATCGATCCGTCCCGTCTGAACAGGTAGGAGATATTGTAGATCTCTTCATCCTCTTCCTCGACGAAGTGGGAGCCGCCGATGATATTGACGTTGTAGCGTACGGACAGGCTGTTGAACAGCTCGATATAGTCTTCCGTATACTCCGTCGCGATCTTCCGGACAGCCTGGCTTGCGGACGGCTCATCCAGGAACGACATGAGCTGTGTCGTGAAGATTTCCGGGAAGACGACGAAATCCGAGTTCGCATCCGCCGCGACGCGGACGAAATACTCCACTTGTGACGCGAGTTCGTCGAAGCAGGAGATCTTGCGCATCAGATACTGGACGACACAAATACGCACCGGGTAGCTCGTCTTGTAATGCCGTTTCGTGACGGCCCGGTAGTCGATATTGTTCCATTCCATAAGTGTCGCATACCGCTTCGATGCCTTATCATCCGGCAAATAGTTCGGATTGATGCGCATCAGGGTGAAGTCATTCATGATCTGGAAGGTCAGGACCGGATCATAGATGCGGTGGCGCGCCACAGCATCGACATACTCGCGCGGCGACATTTCGTCCGCAAACTTATGGTAATTCGGGATGCGTCCGCCGATGATGATCGACTTCAGGTTCAGCTGCCGGGCCAGCTCTTTCCGGGCTTCATACAGCCGCTCGCCGACCCGCATGCGGCGGTATCCGGGATGCACCATCACTTCGATGCCGTATAAGTTGTAGCCTTCGGGGTTATGGTTCGTTATGTAACCGTTGTCTGAAATGTCATCCCACGTATGGCGGTCGTCGTATTCTGCGAAGTTGACGATCAGGCTTGAACAGGAGCCGATGATCCGCCCGTCGAGTTCCGCGACAAACTGCCCCTCGGGGAAAATCGCCAAGTGGCTCTCCAGATGCTCCTTCTCCCAAGGTTCCATGCCAGGGAAGCAGGCTATCTGCATTTCCAGTATTTCCGGTATGTCCGACAACTGCATCTGACGGACGACCATGCTCGTTTCAAATGATGATAAATCGAATTCCTCACTCAACAAAAATCACCTCGTAACCTTGTATACCCACTTTCCAGGCGAATATGCCGAACAATAGCGAAAAAGTGGTTTACCCTTTATAATGGGGAGCGAACCCAGCTGAGAGGAGCAGGCAAATGGAAAAACGGCAAGAAAATCTTTTAGTGTTCATCTGGACGGTCGCGCTGGTCGCCACTGCCGGATCGCTCTACTATTCCGAAGTGAAAGGGTACGTTCCTTGTCTGTACTGCTGGTACCAGCGGATCCTCATGTATCCGATCATACTGATTGCAGGGGTTGCCCTGATCCAGAAGAACAGCCGAATTGCTGTGACGACAGCTGTTTTCAGCGGAATCGGCGTCCTGCTGTCCGGCTACCATTATGCACTGCAGAAAGTGAACCTCCTGCAAAATCATGCAGGCACGTGCGGAGAAGTGCCGTGCACAGCCCAATACGTGAATTATCTTGGATTCATCACGATCCCATTCATGGCGTTGACGGCATTCATCTTTATACTGATAGCAAGCATCCTTATGCTTATGCACCCGAAGGAGAGGAACTGAAATTGAAGAAACTGCTCATTATCGGCGGGATCGTCGTCGTATTTTTTGTCGCGATCATCGCTCTCACCAATGCCTCGAACAAAAGCAAACTGAAAGACAACCCGTACGGGACAGATGACTTGGCGAAATCGACGGTCGACCTGATCGGCAACGAAAATTATGACAGCATCGTACTGCCGGATGCCGTATTCAAGAAAATTGAGTCGGGTGAGCCGACGACGGTCTATTATTTCCATCCGGAATGCCATTACTGCATGCAGATGACACCGATCCTCATGCCGATCGCGAAGGAAGAAGGCGTGAAAGTGAACCAGTTCAACATGCTGGAATTCGGTGATCAGGCAAAAGAGAAGTACGGCATCGACGCCTGGCCTGCGCTCGTCCAGTACGAAAACGGCCAAGAAGTCGGCCGTCTCGTCGGGCTTCAGCCGGAAGAGAACATCCACGAATTCTTCAATACGTATTACGGTAAGTGACAGATCGGAAAAGAGGACAGACTATGACAACTTTCAAATACACCGTCCAAGACGGCAGCCAGACACTCGAGCAGCTGCTGCGTGATGAATGGCAGGCCGGCAAGAAAAATATCCACGAACTGCGGATGGCCGACGGCGTCACCGGTGAAACGGGTGAGCCGGTTTCCTGGCGCCTGCCGCTCGGGGAAGGAACTGTGCTGACGTTCACCCTTCCCGCAGCGCAATCCGACTATGAATCGAAAGACGTCCCCGGTGTGCGGGTGCTGCAGGAGGACGACCATTACCTGGCGGCGTTCAAGCCGGCCGGCATCCCGGTCCACCCCGACGGCGCGAGCAGTGAACCGACTCTGATGAATGCTGTCATCGCACACGTCCGGGCTGACGGCGGTGAATATGCGGAGCATATCCAGCGTCTTGACAAAGGGACAGCCGGCATCGTCCTCATCGCGAAGCATCCGATGGCCAAAGCGATGTTCGACCGGATGCTTGCTTCAAACGATATCCGCCGGGTCTACCGTGCCGAGCTCGAAGGCCGTCTGAAAAAGACGCGCGGCATGGTCAACCTGCCGATCGGCCGCGACCGCCATCATGCATCGCGCAGACGGATCTCCATGTCCGGCCAGTCGGCGGTGACACATTTCACCGTAACCGGACGGACAGAGGAATCGACTAACATCGAAGCGACACTCGACACAGGGCGCACCCATCAGATCCGTGTACACATGGCTCACCTCGGACACCCGGTTGTCGGTGACAACTTGTACGGAGCACAGGCGCTGCCGGACGGATCGTACCGTCTGACAGCGGCGGAAACGTCGTTCGTCCACCCATTCACCGGCGAGAAAGTGACGATCACAGCTGAATGAACAGACAAAAGCGGCATGGATATCGATCCATGCCGCTTTTTTTATCGTCCGATCGTGTCCGGATCGGTGCCTGTCCGTTCGTTGCGGTTCAGTCCGTCGATCTTCACCATTTCTTCATCAGTCAGCTGGAAATCGCCGACTTGGCTGTTTTCGAGGATCCGTTCCGGTGTGACCGACTTCGGAATGACGATCAGGTCATGCTGCAGATGCCAGCGGATGATCACCTGTGCCGCCGTCTTCCCGTGTGCTTCACCGATTTCAGTCAGCACCGTATTGTCGAGCAGCTGCCCTCTCGCGAGCGGCGACCACGACGTAACAGCAATGCCATGGTCGAGGCAGTAATCCCGCAGCGGCACTTGTGTCAGCAGCGGGTGAAGTTCCACCTGGTTCACCATCGGGGCAACGTTCGCAGTCACGGCAAGCTCCTCCAGATGATGGATATGGTGGTTGGAGACACCCGGCACCCGGATCAGTTTTTCATCGTAAAGGCGCTCGATCGCCCGGTACGTGTCCGCGAACGTTCCCGGCATCGGCCAATGCGTCAAGTATAGATCCAAGTAATCGAGCCCCAGTTTCTTGAGGGACGTCTCAAATGCCCGCAATGTCTGATCGTAGCCTTGGTCGGTGTTCCACACTTTCGAGGTGATGAACAGTTCACTTCTGTCCAGACCGGACATCCGGATCGCTTCCCCGGTTTCTGCTTCGTTCTCATAAATGGCAGCAGTGTCGATGGCGCGGTAGCCGTTACGGAGCGCGTACGTAATCGCCTCGACAGTTTGTTCCGGGTCAGTCATCTTGTAGACACCGAGTCCGAAGCGCGGCATCTCCACGCCATTCTTCAGCTGTTTCGTTCCTGTATAGATCGATGACATCATCATTCCTCCTTATCGTCTCCTCCATATGCTACCATTGAAGGCGCTGCCTGAAAACGATTATGCCGGCGATTTGTCGGTATCATGTCACAAATAATTAAGCCGGTCATTTCTTTTTGCCCGCTGTTCCGGTATAATGAGGAAAGTACAAGTGATTCAACAGGAGGGTATCTAATGAGACTCATCTTAATCATGGGTGTCTGCTTCGCATTCCTTTCCGCAATCTTCACTGGCGGTTATGAAGACAAGCCGGGCAAAGTGAAAAAATAATACTAAAAAAAGATGCAGCCCGCGGGCTGCATCTTTTTTTAGTGTAACGCCGGAAATCCCTGCTGGCGGAGTGCCTCGTAAACGAGGATCGCCGCCGTATTGGAGAGGTTCAGCGACCGGATATGGTCGTTCATCGGGATGCGCAGACACGTATCCGGATGGGCTGCCGTCACGTCGTCCGGCAGTCCGGTCGTCTCTTTCCCGAACACGAAAAAGATGTCTTTCGCGCTGTCCGCAAAATCGAAGTCGGAGTACGTCTGCTTGCCGAATTTCGTGATGAAATAAAATTCAGCATCCTCATACTTCCCGAACATCGCATCGATGGAGGCGTGGTATGTAATGTCGACATGCTCCCAGTAATCCAGGCCGGCCCTCTTCAGCATCTTATCGTCTGTCGAGAACCCGAGTGGCTCGATCAGATGGAGTTTCGTTCCGGTTCCCGCACATGTACGGGCAATATTGCCGGTGTTCGCAGGTATGAGCGGTTCAAATAATGCAACGTGTATCGTCATTAGTCCACTTCCTTTTCAGTAGTTCCATCCAGTTTCCCGGACGCCTTCACAATTTCCGCCTTAACTTCCGTATCAGTTTCCGCTGCAAGCGCCTGTCTGAGCGCCTCGCGCCCTGCAACTGTGCCAATCTCACCAAGCGCCCAGGCAGCCGTCCCGCGGATCATCGGGCGCGGATCTGAATTCAGCAATTCAGCAAGTTCCGGAACTGCTTCGGTTTCTTTGAAATGCGCCAGTGCCAGGATCGCATTGCGCTGGATCGGATTCTTCCCTCGCCAGGAACCGGACATATGCCCGAATGTTTCCTTGAACTGCCGGTTCGACAATTTCAAAAGCGGCTGGAGGAGCGGTTTCACGAGTTCCGGTTCAGGCGTGAAGGCAGGCTGTTCCAGGTTGTACTTACGT
Source organism: Sporosarcina sp. NCCP-2716 (assembly GCF_023707985.1). GTDB lineage: Bacteria > Bacillota > Bacilli > Bacillales_A > Planococcaceae > Sporosarcina. Next base: position 40,583 of record NZ_BRCF01000008.1, on the reverse strand, counting down.
TTGTTCTTCGGACAGACGGTCTGGCATGTATCACAGCCGTAGACCCGGTTGCCGATCTCTTTCCGGAACTCATCCGGCATGGGCTGCTTCGACTGCGTTAGGAATGCGATACAGCGCTGGGCGTTCAGCTGGCCGCCCTGGATCAGCGCGCCTGTCGGGCAGGCGTCGAGACAGAGCGTACAATCGCCGCATTGATCTTCCATCGGTACGTCAGGTGCGAACGGCACGTTGGTGATCATCTCACCCAGGTAGACATACGAACCGAATTCCGGTGTGATGATTGAACAATTCTTTGCCGACCAGCCGATTCCGGCACGTTCTGCGACAGCCCGGTCCGCCAATTCACCGGTATCCACCATCGATCGCATCTTCGCATCAGGAACACGTTCCAACAGGAAGGTTTCAAGCAGTGCCAGCTTTTCCCGTAAGACAGTATGGTAGTCAGTTCCCCAAGAAGCCCGGCAGAACATACCGCGCCGTTCCCCCCTCTTCCCTTTCGGTGCATCCTGCATTTTGGAAGGATAGGCGATGGCAATCGAAATGATGCTCTCTGCCCGGTCCAGCAGCAGCGCCGGAGTCGTCCGCTTGTCGAGGTCCGGCTCCTCGAATCCCGACTGATAGCGCAGTTCCTGCTGCCGCTTCAGACGGTTTTTCAATTCGAGGAAAGGGGCGGCCGTCGTAAACCCGATTTTATCGATGCCGATGTCAGATGCATATGCGACTACGTCACGCTGCAGTTGAGCGATATTCACCAGTTGCCGCCTCCCTTATGATAAGCTTGAGAAAAAATAGGAACAAGGTGATTCCATGAAAATCGAACTGACCGCGCCCATCATTGACGCGATTCCCGACTTTAAATTAGGTATCATCCATTATAACAAAACAACCGTATCGGAATCTCCCCAGATGCTGAAAGGCCGTCTCCAGCTCTTCCAGGAGCAGCTCTTCTTCGAACTGGAGGAACGGCAGCTGACGGACATCCAGGGCATACAGGAATGGCGGGCCATCTGGAAAGCCTTCGGTGCCGATCCAGGTCGTTATCGCTCCTCTGTCGAATCCCTGTATCGTCGGATCCGAAAACAGGAGTACTTGGAAAGTCACTCAAGCGCCATTGACCTGAACACGCTATTCAGCCTGCAATACGGCATTCCGACCGGCATGTATGACGCCAGCAAACTCGTCGGGGATGTCCAGGTGACCATCAGCCGGCCTGAGGAAGGATACGATGGACTGAACGGCCGCTATAACTCACTGAACGGACTGCTCATCCTGAAAGACCAGTACAGCCCGTTCGGCAGTCCGTATGTCGACTCGGTACGGAGCGCAATTACAGAGGAGACGAAAGAGATCCTGCACGTCCTCTACCTGCGCCCTTCCCTGCCGGTTGACGAGGCGAAGCGTCTGACGGAAGCATGCGGCAGCATGTTCACCAGTATAAACGGAGGGGACGCTGCCGCGTATGTTCTGGAAGCGGCAGACCCTTCTATCCAACTGCCGGTGTCATCAAGCCAGCAGCTGACCGACTGACTGACGCCCCATCTGTTCTGACGAGCAGATGGGTTTTTGAAGATCGGCGGACGAAACAAAAAAAGAACAACCGAAGTTGTCCTTTCGTAGATACCCGAGGCCGGTTTCGATTATACCTTGTTCAGCCTTGTCATATCAAGGGTTTGGAATCCCCTTGTGTAAAATTTGTGTAAAGACTTACCCTGTGTATGAAGAGAGCCTTGCGCTCTCTTTTTTGTTTTCTTCTATTTAGCTTACCCGCGATCCTCCAGCCAGTTATAAAACGGTGCCGGTTTTACAGCTCGCGGCTTGTCTACTACGCTGACGTACCTGCCGGATACCAAACTGCCTGCGCGCTCTTCCGCTTTGCTGAACGCTCCTGAGAAGACTGCACGTAACGTGCTGGTCACCGTAAGCACGCCGTCATGAATATCACGCACGATATTCAGCATGACATTTTTAGCGCGTACAAAATCTCTGGTGTCATTCAGGCGAGACGCCAATACTACATTATGCAATTGGTCCTTCAGCTCATCGCACATCGGCAAACTGTGGAGGAAGTCGAACAACATAACTTGCAACTCATTCATGAATTCCTTTTTCTTTTCAGCCTTTAAAACCAATTCTTCCCCGGCGCTTATAATATTACTTGCTTGTTTAGAACTTAAGTGATTAAAAGAACTAAATGATTGGTTTTCGGATTGTGGAGGATGGGCCGCGTCGTTGCTGGCTTCATCCTCTGTTACCCGTTGAGACACTTCCGTTGGGACATTACAATCGAAAGGTAGAATCTTGTAAATGCTTGCCCCCTTGATGCCGTTCAACTTTGTTCCAGGGACCTTCTCGATGATACCCAGCTCGGCCAGCCGCTTAATGGATCGGTAGACTGTCTTGGTGCTGATCTCCAATGTTTCGGCAATAGTAGCTGCCTTCAGGTGGCTTGCACCTGGATACATGAGCGAACGGGAAGCGATTGTGAAAACAACGGCGCGCTCTGAATCTGTTAGGTCATAGTAATGTGCGGAAATATGGTCCTCCACACTCTTGTCCATCTCTGCTACGCTTTCAAACGTCTTGTATGCTGCCAAGTATTCAAACGCCATCATTTTCACCTCGCTTACACTTTTCAGTGAAATATTTTCACCCGTTAACAACAATATACATTGAATAAGTGATATTGTAAACAATAAATTCACTTTATAGTGTAATTGTTGTTTGTTTTAGTGAAAGCAAGGTGTATAATAGTGATAATATAACATATAAGGTGGTGTTGAACGTATGGGAATGGCGAAGAAGATAAAGTTGTTAATGGTTGAACGTGAAGTAACTGCTTCAAAACTTGCTGAGATGATTGGAACTTCACAATCCAATCTCTCGAACAAATTGAAACGCGACAATTTCAGTGAAAATGAACTTAAGGATATCGCTGAATCGCTTGGAGCCAAATACGAAGCGCACTTTGTATTAGAGGATGGACGCAAATTTTAATCATCAAAAAACGACCGCTCAATTAGGAGAAGTCGCCTTTCGGTTTATTTCCTTCTGTTTTGGTTAATCATGATCCTATACAATAGATGACTGTTTATTGCGCAACAAAAAAAGCCCTCCCGTCCGCAATGGATAGGAGGGCTTTTCCGTTATTCAGGTTTGCCGACGATATGGCCGCGATCTAGCGCGACATAGATGGCACCAATGGCATCCGAGACGGTCATCTCACCTGCCAGCAGCTTCTCCCTCCACACAGGATCCAGCGGCTGATCAGCTTTGTTTTCCAGCCGGCGCAAGACAGTAGCAGTCGAATTGACCATGGCAGAAGCTGACGGCTTGTACAGTTCCTCTGCAGCCGATGTCTGCGGTGCTGCAGGAGCAGGCTTGGCCGGTATCGGCTTTGTGGCTGCAGGCTTAACAGATCCGCCGGCATAAGCCGTGATACCCTCTGCCGTCCACTGTGCCAGCTGCTCGACTTTATTGATGAGGATGTCCTCGTCCGATGAATTTGAAATGAACGCATACTCAATCAGGACGGCCGGCATTCGTGTCTCCCGGAGGACAGCGTAGTTGGCACGCTTCTGGCCGCGGTCCTTGATGCTGATATGGGCAGCGATCGCCTTGTGGATGGCAGCTTGGAAACCGGACGTCTTAGATTGGACAGGGCCGCTGTGGATGAACGTCTCGAAGCCCGACGCCGCAGCTGTAGCCGAGTTGTTGTGCAGGCTGACAAAGTAGTCGGCGCCCCAGCTGTTCGCCATGCTGGCGCGGGTAGACAGCGGAATGAAGACGTCTGTCGATCGCGACATCTTGACGATATGGCCAGCAGCTTCGAGCAGTGTTTTCAGACGCAGGCCGACTTTCAGTACGTTGTCTTTCTCCTTCGATTTCTTGCCGATCGCTCCCGGGTCGTGTGCGCCGTGTCCTGGATCAATGAAAATTTTAGCCATGATTATTTATCCCCTTTCGTAGTACCTTCAGTTGGTGTGCCAAGTTCGAAGAGTCCCGTTGCTGCCAGGCCGGCCAATCCGCCGGACCATAGCCGGAGGACGATATCCAAGTCCGTAAACGGCGATGCTGCGAATCCAATGAAAAGACCTACCGCAAAAGCGATCGCAGGGATCACCTTCTTCGGCAGGTCGAGTGTGCGTTTGAAAAGCTCCGTGACGGCCAGGATGATGGGCGCCAGGATGGTGGCAAAAATCAATACATCTGTCATTCCTCTTTCTCCTCCTCTTTCTGATTCAATTTGTTGAGCAGCGCTTCGTTCTCCTTCAGCAACTCTTTCTTGTCGATTCGGTCCAGCATGGGATGACGAATCAGCCGCTGCTCTTTGCCGGACGGATCCCGGTGCATCTTTTCGAGCGCATTAAAAAGGACCGCCGGAATCGGCAGCCCAAACTGTGCGCAATTTTCAAGTATGCTGATACCTTCATTCACGATGAAGAAAGACGTGACGCCGAGCAGCACCAATCCGTGCGAATCCTGGCCGACCGACATCACCATGAATTCAATGGCCGCGGCCATGCCAATCATTACAAAGACGCCCAGCTTCTTCACGACACCGGCGAAACCGATCGTGCTGTCCCACGACTTAGTGATATAGGACCGCAAAAGACCGGTAATGACGTCCAACAGCATGAAGAAAAACAGAACGACGACCGCCTCGTTGATGACGTTCAGCATGTACATGGCAAAACTGGCGACTAATGCGCCGATACTTTTAAAGCCGGTCACCTGCAAACGCGTCACCTTCCTCAACTCCCTTCATTGTTGCCACTCCCCTTTTGTCTGTATTAAAAAAGAGCACGCGCAAGTGCCCTCAGATGGTCTTGAATGAAATAGTATTTTTGTTTTTCATGTTTTACTTGTAACAGTGAATATTAATGTTCAAGTTTACTAGCTATCCTTTCTAAATCTAAATAGTTATATCTCTTGTAATTTTTAATTGGCTCCGTGTTATAAACATAGTCAATAAACTCTGACCAATTAAACATTTTCGTGTCCTCTATCACCTCGTTAAGTATTTTTACTTCTTTCTCCGAGATACGATTAAGTTTAAGATCGTCTACTGAATTTGTTTTAAGATAAATGGTCTCTTTAGGACTTCCGAAAGCTGTGAGTTCTTTTTTGACTATTAATTCTTTATCTTTCAAAGCTTCCTCATAGACATCAGAAACAAAGGGGCCATAGTGGTCAAAATACCAATTTATCTTAGTTAATTGTTTACCGTACTTCTTGGCAGAATACCAATCTGCCAAATAAACCATTTTAGTTATTCTAGCTTTAGATAACTCAGATTTATAAGGATAATACGATGCAAAATACCTAAGAATATATTTTACTCTTACCACTTACTCCCCCTCCTTTCCTGGTGGTATATTCATGTTTATTACGTCGACTATTAATTTTCCAATTGAACTCTCCATAAGTTTTTTTATCTCGTCTATATTTTTCGGCAGTACGTGTTTCATTGATTCAAAAACTATTACAGCTATTGGTTCATGATTATCATCGAGGTTTATACAATAATAACTCCTGCTTTTCATTGACATACTGCTCAAAGTTTCCTCTTCAATTTTACATTGGGTATTAACTTCTCTAATATAACCCTTTGCTTGTTTCTCTGGATCAGGTAAATTTTCTACAACTATTTCACCCTGTTGCCATGCTAATCCAATGAAACCTTCTGTATAATCATATCGGTCTCTCCCTAATTTTTTGAACTCTAGATTTTTAGAATACCTGCCCACGGGCACAAAATATGCACTTTCGTATCTATAGACAGTTATCCTTTCACCATAACCAAAACCTAAGTAGTTAAATATTGACTTAATCACTCGTTCGGGAGTACTCTCCAAAAAAGAGCGCAAACCAGCTATTTCATTTTCATAATCACTTATTATTTTTTCTTTCTTTGAATAATTTTCAGGGATTTTCAAAGAAAATATTACTGTAATTCCCATTGCTATGATAAATATAGAGACAGAAACCCAAGATTTTTTGATAACACTTGGTAAGTTAGGGAAAATAACAAGTATTATTGGGATTATAACAATTATAACTTGACTCCAATAATATTTGAGATTCTTAACTTCCGATAAAAATCTTAAAGTACTCCCTATCCTCTTGAGCATTCCACTTTTTTTCAAAGTAAGTACCTCCCGCATACTCTCTAATTCGCTATATTACGGGAAATACCTTCATAAATCTACCATTAATTCAAAATCTACCTCACAATCTCATTCCTCACCCCAGCCAACTCCTGCTTAATCTTCGAGACGAGCGTCGGCCGGCTATTGTCGAACATCAGCTCAATCCCCGTCTTGCCCGGCTCATAGATTTCCTTGATCTCCGTGATGCGCGCATCCATCGTGACGCCCCATTCTTTGTTTTGCAACGTGACCAGGTCGCCCAGGTCGTAGTCCTTACCGTACACCAGACGGGAGACCGGCAGCGCCTGGCCTTCCAGGAAGATTTCCTGCTGATGCTCGGCCAGTTTCTGCACCCCCCGGTTTTCGAGATCCCGAATAATGTCGGCTACGGGACGCGGAACCGGTGTCTCGTCTTCTGTCTCCTCGGCAACGTCCCGGGCATCCACAAACAGCACTCGGCGGTCTAATCCGGTCGCGGTCAGGTCGCCTACTGTGACGATCCGGCGATCGACGCCCTCACCCTGGCCGGCCACGACAGCGACGTTTTTGAAGTCGAGATCGGATTCCATATAAGAAAGGCTCTGAAGCGTGCCAAATTCCGTGCTGAAGATGGCAGGAGGATTGACGGACTGGCCGGCAGTCAGATCCCTCCCCAGCAGCACGTCAAAGCGGAAAGCCTGCGCGTCGTAGTCAATGCCGATATTCCAACCAAGGCCGGACAGTTGTCCGATGGCTGCCATCTCCTCGGCCAGATCTCTGTAACGGGATTGCCAGTCTACTACTTCCCCGCGTTGCTGGCTGACGCCGGCAATGACCGGCAGGGAATCTGATGGGTCAGCTGTGTGGATAGCCTGTGTGTCAGCGTAATGGTACATGACGGACTCGGCATCCGCCTTGATGCTGTCATGCGACTTACCTGCAGGCGGGATGGTGAGCCGATCGCTAAACCAAGACTTCAGCGCCGGCGCACGGATGATCCAGTTTTCCGTGGCCTTGCCGTTTTCGTCGAGTTCGATTTCCTTATGCCGAATCTGGAAGGCTTTGTTCAGATGGGCCTGTGGGAAGATGATATGACCGCGCTGCAGCTTGTCGGCTCCTTTCAGATACCGGTTTATTCGGAGTTCGATTGAACCGATACCGGTCCAGGATCGGACCAGCTGCAGGGAGCCGTATTGCGTGATTTCGTCCAGCAGTTGGAAGTCGTCTGTCATGATGCGGAGTGGCATGTTCGCCATTGGATCACCTCATTTCTGGCATAAAAAATACACCTCAATGGGTGTCAGACTGCCGCGTAATCTTGGCCGGTAATGGTCTTGAATTCCTGTTCGGTAATCTTCCGGCAGCGTACGCCCTCCGCTACCATGTCCAGCGTCCACAAGTCTGCATCATAAAACCGTTTGATTCGTTCATACCACATCTTCCATTCCACCTTTCATAAGTTCGAACCAGATTGCTGCTGTTTCTTCATCCATCTTGCTTTCCAATGACATGGTCTGGAACCAGAGATCCGCGTTTTCTGCTTCGAGAGCTTCCGCTTTCTTGGCTGGATCCTTCTCTCCATTCACAAATTCAACTTGAGAATTATTGATGTCTATATACTGCACGGGCATCACTCGACACCTCCTAATATTTTTGTAACCTCTGCATCCGTATCAACAGACGGCCGGGTCATCGTCAGCATGAGTTCTGGGTGCTTTGTCATAACGTCGTGACCAACGAGCTGGCTTTCACCCGGAACAGACGTGACGTCCATCGGATACGGTCCGAACTTACCCGCAGTCACAGACACAGAATTGGAATGCTCGATCCACGCGACTGCTTCATTCGTTTCTTTGAACCGGAAACGGATATCGTTCTCGGTCAACGGTTTGCCTTTCCCGTAAATCCAACTGCCTTTGAGGGTGGTGAGTTCTATGCGGACTGGCGTTTTCATTTCCATCCGGTCGCTTGAATGGTAATAAAGACGGGAGTCAAGCGGATTGAGCAAACTTTCTGAGATGGTATCCGTAGCCGGGTTCACTATTATATAGCGCTGGAACACAGAGTTGTTCCCGCGAGAGTAGTAAAATCTGCAATTCCCTAGCAAATCCACTGTGCTTTGGACTTGCTCGATGGCAAACCCTTTTTCAGTTTCCGCGACTAGTTTCGGAATGGATTTGAAGCCGTTTGGTTGGATGTAGCAGGAGTACAAATCGAACGGACTTGTGTCCTTTTCCAATAGCACATACACTTTATCTCCGAAAATGCCTGTCCCTACAACACGTTGACGAGCAGCAGCCACGCCAACAATCTCTTCCCATACACCACTGGTTTTTCTAAAGAAGAACCTACCCCCGACCTGAACAAAGATTGTGTCGCCACAGAAACCGGCATTTAATACCTGGGCTAATGTCTGGGACGTCAGGATATTCTCGGGGGTCGCCAGCAATGTGTTTGCCCCATTGGTCTGCTTCATTTCGTCATAGGTGATCTTATACATGAACGTCTGGCGTGCGTCGTAGTTCTGGTTTCCCAAGCATGTAAAAATATAAAACACACCGTCTTTTTCCAACACTTTCAAAGAGAATATAGCATAGGTAGTGCGTAGATTTGCCAGAACGGTAAGGTTTCCATCTACCCCTATTTCATGAACGATGATGTCCGTGATACCAGTTCTCGTAAAGGAGATAACTGATTTCTTATAGGGCAAAAATACGAAACGACAGTTTACGTCGTTGGATGTCGGTCGAGCAAAAACTTCTTTCCAAGGAGCCTCATTATCTTGGTCAATAGACTTGGTGTGTATAGACATGTTCGTTGCATCTCTGCGACCCATGCACATCATCTTTCCGTTCGCAATTTCGAACGGGCGGTCGGTTACATTAGATTTTATGACGTTTCCTAATGTAGAAAATTTCGACTCAAAGCTTGCCGGCTCGTAAACACCCCACACACCGAACTTGAGCGACTTACTGAATTTGTCAACGACCGCCATGCTACGAGCGACGTTGGTTTCCACCTTGTATGAGTGCGTCAACGGCCGGTCAATGATGAGATTTTGATTCCGGATTTCCACGATCGTCCGTCTTTCCAGATGCACATCATCATAGATGGACACCTCTTGACCGACGTCAAACCCTTCTGCGATTTCAACATGCAAATTTGTCTGTCCAGGTTCCAGTACAGTGGTCGTGATGGAACGCGTGAAATCGATGTCCATGCCGAACGACGTATCAAAGTCCGTGCCGAACGTCAAACCACTCTTAATGCGCTGTGCTGCTTCCATTTGCAGATTCAAGTTGGATACTTCCTTCTGTAGCGCCCTCTCCGACTTCTTGAATTCCCCAGTCGTTACGTACGTGCTGTCTTTGATTGCAGAAAACCAATCATTCCATTCCTTGAAAAATATATCCGTGGGGACGCTGACGAGCGAGGACGCCAAGCCACAAACAGATTCATCTAGGCGTTCATCCAGAATGTCCGACTGCTCAATAAACGACTTCCCGGCCACCACGCGGATTTGAGCTAGGGAAATCTCGTAGACATCCCCTTCTCGGGTCAATGCGGGTGGCTCGGGGCTCGGGGAGGCATCCCCTTCTAATACGAATGATTTAATACTTCTAGTTTCCAATGCGTTGTCATAGCGCAGAATCACCCGGTCGATCCGATCAAGTAAAGAATCCGGATCGCTAATGCGCTTATGCAGATCAGCATCATTGATATACAGGTGGCCTTGCATGACAGCGCGGCCGACTGGGATCGTCACATTTCGATTCAGGCCGTTTGCATTAACGGCCAACTGCGGCTGTCCATTTTCATGAACCAGCCCGGAGGATAAAAAGGACTCCCAGTAGTCAGCCATGTCGGACGCCTGGTATCGTCTCCGGTCATTCAGCGTGCTGTTGAAAAATAAATAGCGTTCTGCCACGGTATCGCCTCCTATACTGCGTTGTATCTTTCCTGCCACTCGATCGTAAGCGTGGCGTTTTCCTGCCCGGCATCCGCCGTATATTGCACGTCATTCGAGCCGATCGCTAGCTTCCAGAATGCTGAAGACAGATCGATCCACGGGAAGGCATCCTCTCCATTCAGCTGGACGCTGCTGTCTTCCGTGTCGATGACCAAAACGTCTGAAGCGGTAAGCGTGCGCCGTATCCGGATGAACTCTCCGGTCGTTAGGTTAGTCAGCTTCGGATTGACGGCCGGGCCGCGGATGGTGATCTTGATCGGCATTTCAGCATCCCCGTTATTCATAAAGGTCCGGGTATGTCCCTCGATGCCCATTTCGAAATACAGATCTCCGTCCGCTCCGACTTCCCAATGATCAGACGGAAAATCGAACAGTTCGACGAACGCGGCCATCGGCTCCTCCGTCACGGTTAGACTCCGCCAGTAGGGGTCCGGACAGAGCAAGTCGACCACAGCCACCTGATGCCGTCTCCCTCTGCTGTCGAAGCCTGTGGGGAATGACGGGACATGCTCGGCGACTGCGGCGATTTGCCTGACTTGGTCACCATACTGGTACCGGAAGACGCCGGGTCCTAACTTCGGATTAAATAGAGCCGACAGCTGCGACCTCTTCCGGGAAATGTCCGAGTCGTCCGTGCCGTCTATCCATACTCGGAAGCTGATCGCTCGCGGGGACAGTAGACTGTCGATGTAGCTGCCGCCGTCCTGGTAGGGCGCCTGCTGCAGCTGGACTGTCGCGTCTACGTCGCCTAGGCCCTGTACGTCGGACAACGTAAAAGGCGACCCCGGACGGAATGTCAGGGAGTCGCCTCGTGCATTTGTATAGGTTGCTATTCTCACGTTTTCACCTCACTCACCATTGGGCAGCCAGGTCTCGCATGGTCTGCGTCTGCTTGCGGGCCAACTCGGACGGTCGGTCGACTGGCTGGTAGTAGTTGTTGACGACAGTCGGGCTGTTATTCGTCGTGTTGTTCGTGACGCCATTCGAGCTCAAGCTCCGGGCTTGCGGAACAGTCGGGATGCTGATGTTCGCAGATCCGCCAAGGGTACTCTGCAGGGCTGCGTTGACGGCTGCAGCGATCGACTGGGCTTTCGCGACAAGACTGGACTCCATACTCGCCAGACCGTCCAGGAGGTTCTGCCCCGCCTGCTTACCGATGCCGGTGAGCGTTTTAAACTCATCATCTGTCTTCTTCGTGATGGCCTTCACACGGGCTGCCCAGTCCGCCTGCAGCGCGCCGAGTTTCTCATTGGCCGCTTTCCGCATCTCGGCAATCTGGTTCTCGGTATCGGCTTTCATACCGATCAACTCACCTTGCGCCTGCTGACGAGCGAGTGCCATCTTTTCTCGATACAAATCCGAGTAGGCTGTCAGCTGCTCATCCGTGAGGGCGTTCAGCGCCAGCAACTGCGGCAAGGCTTTCGGCCCCATCTCACGCAGTTCGGCAATCAGACCATCATCCACAGCCTTCGATGCTAGCTTTTCAATTTCCACCTGCCACGTCTTGAAGCCTTCAACCTGCGACTGCAGATTCTGCGTCAGCTCTTCACCGGACTTTTCGACTTCCCAGGAGAATGAATCGAATATACCCGCGAACGACTGAAGGGACTGCGTGCGCTTGTCCTCCGCGTCCTGGTACGCCTTGCTGACGTCATCGATGCCTTTGATAAGGTTCTCATTGATCTTCTGCATCTCGTCTTCGTACTCTTTATTGATGGACGTGATTTCCTTATTGACCGCCTCAATCGCATTCTTGTAGTTTTTCTGGGCTTCGATTTTCTCCTTAGTGCCGTCAGCAAAGAAGGAGATGGACCGACGCCAAATGTTGACTTCATCGATCAGGGATAGCTGCTCAACGGATTTCTTCTCCTCGACGAAACTCTTCACGGTTTCAAGACGAGACTTGGCCAACTCCGCCTCCTTTTTCTGCATGTCAGACGACGCCTTGTTATTGATGGACGACAGTTTCTTATGCTCATCTTCCTGCAGCTTAATCAACTTGGCAGATGCGTCGGAACGGATCTTCTGCGCCTTCTGCGTACCGGTGACGATGATCTGGCCTTTCTTATTCTTCGTCTTCTTGATAGCCGCGATGGCCGACTCGTCTGTCTTCTTCGCCAGCTCGGCGCGCTTCTGGGCATATTCCTTCTGGACGGCCGTACGCTGTTTCTCGGCGTCCGTGGCAATCTTGGTGACTTCCTTGGCGTTATCCTTTGCAGTCTTATTCAACGCCTGCAGCACGCCGTTGATGGCATCATTTGCTTTGCTCTGCGTGCTGGCAATACCGACGGCCAATCCCTCGACGGTAAACTCACCGATCGCCTTGAACACACGGGACGGCGACTTGATGCCGAGCAAGGACTTGGCCTTGTTGACCACACTGTCCACTACGCCGGTAATCGCCGCAACGGCCTGTGCGCCCATCTGTTTGATACCATTGATCAACCCACGAATCAGATCCTTACCGGCACTCAGGAACTTGCCAGCTGCACCGGTTACTTTGCCAAGCATTTCAGTCATCTTTGTGGCGACCGTCCGGACCGCTTCGGCCATCTTGGTACGGATCGCACTGGCGACACCGGAAAAGCCGGAACTGACGGCCGACTTGATACTATTGACCACGCCGCTGATTGTAGAAAGGATGCCATTCCAGATGGAGGAAATGACAGACCGAATACCGTTCATCACGGAAGAAATAGTGCTTCGAATCAAGTTGAATCCGGAAACCACTGTATTCTTCACTGCGTTGATGGTGCTGACGAAAACCGATTTGATAGCATTCCAAACGGTCGAAATGACGTTCTTTAGCCCATTCATGATGGACTGGCCAGCCGATTTGATGGCGTTGAATCCATTGGTGAAGAGGGATTTGACCGCATTGACCGTCACGGAGAACACCGTCTTAATGGCTGCCCACACTGTCGAAATGACTGTCTTGATCGCATTCATGATCGTCGTTCCGCTTGCCTTCATGGCATCAAAGCCGGCAGTGAAGAACGTTTTGATCGCATTAATGGACGACGTGAACGCTCCCTTGATGGCCGTCCACATACCGGTGACCGCTGTCCGGAATGTCCCCGCAAAGACGGCGACACCTTTCAACAGCTTGCCCCAGAGCATAAGCTGGACGAGGTTCCACAAGAATTCAACTGCCCCGCTGAAGAGCAGCTTGACTCCGTCCCAGACACCAGACCAGTTACCGGTGAACAATGCCCCAAACGTCTGGACCAGTCCAAGAATGATATCCAGCGCCCCGCTGATGACACCTTTGATGTTCTCCCAGATGGACATGACGACTATCTGGATGGCCATCCACACAAGGGAGATGACCTGCTCAATGGCCGGCATGACATACTGTATGAACGCCAAGATGCCATTCCATACATTCATGGCTGCTTCTTTGATTTGCGCCCCGTTCTCTGTCCAGAATTGCTGGATATACGCCAGTTTCTCCTGGATAAAGGCGACTACCGCATCGAGCGCCGTCATGATTGCCGACTTCACGGCAGAGAAGACATTTTGCACGACTTCCCGGAAGCCTTCGAATTTTGCATAGGCTGCGACCATGGCGATACCAATTCCGACAATGGCCGCAATAGCCAATCCGATCGGTCCTGTAATAAATGCAAAGATGGATGCAAGAGCGCCGACTGCCGGAGTAGCCGCGGCCACGCCGGTCGTGACGACACCGATCGCACTGCTAATGGTGCCGAAGGCTATGAGAAGGGATCCGGCAGCACCGATCAACGTACCGACTACGACAAGGATCGGTCCGATAGCTGCCGCGATACCGGCTAAAATAACAATTGTATTTTGTACTTTCGGAGATAGATTATTGAACATGTCGGTGAGGTTCTGCAGGAAACCGAGCAAACTTTCAAGTGCCGGCTGCAGATTTTTGAAGATAGAAATCCCCGCCTCTTCCATCGCAGACGTGAATTCATCCCACCGGCCTTTCAGATTATCGGTCATGACTTCATACATTTCTTGCAAAGCACCGGAGGCGTTCGAGACTTCACCTTTTAGATCACCATATTCATCGCCAAGACCAGCGAGGATGGCGTTAAACGACTTCAAGTGCTCTTTACCGGCAATCATGGAAATGTACTGTGCTTTTTGCTTATCAGTCATGTCCTCAGTCTTATTTTTGACTTCCATCAGGACGGCTTCAAGTCCTTTGAACTTACCATTCGAATCAAAGGCAGAGATACCGAGTTCCTTCATTGCCTTTCCGGAATTCCCTAGACCGCTTGTGAGGTTGGTAAAGATGGCGTTCATCGCCGTTCCTGCTTCAGCACCTTTGAACCCTCGGTTTGCTAGTATGCCAAGCACCGCGGTAGATTCTTCAAGAGGCACATTGAACGACGCCATGGTACCGCCCGCAACCAGGAAGGCTTCCATCAGCTTGTCGATGTCGGTGTTGGACTTCTGCGATGCACGGGCCACCATATCCAGGAACCCCGGTAGATCGCTTACTTGGAGCTGCATGGCTGCCATGGAGTCCGTGACCAGATCGGAAGTACGAGCAAGGTCGATATTACCGGCAGCGGATAATTTCAGAATCGGTTCGATTCCGCCGATGATCTGCTGCGTGTCCCAGCCGGCAAGTGCCATGTAGGACATCGCGTCTGCGGCTTCTGTGGCGCTTTTGTTGGTCGTCGCGCCCATTTCCCTTGCCTTGCTTTCAAGCAGCTGAAAATCCTTGCCAGTGGCCCCTGAAATGGCTGCCACATTGGACATACTTTGTTCAAAAGAGGTACCGACTTTTACAGCCGCCGCCGCAAGACCAACGAGTGGAAGAGTGACCTTTGTCGTCAGTTCCTTGCCTGCTGATGTCATGTGGCCGCCGACTTTTTTCATCTTTTCGCCAGCTGCTGTTGCCTTTTCTCCAAACTCGGTAAACTTGGATTGCGTCTGAGCAAGCTGTCCTTCAAGGTGTTTCAGCTTGGATTCCGTCTCCGTCAATTCACGCTGGAACGCCCGGTACTGTTCTTCATTGATTTTGCCTTCTGCAAATTGCCGGTCCACGTCCGCCTGGGCCGCCTGGAGCCGCTTCAATTTTTCACGCGTATTCTCAACTTGTTCAGCCAGCAACTTTTGTTTTTGAGCAATCAGCTCGGCATTCCCCGGATTGAATTTCAGAAGCCGGTTGACGTCCCGCAATTCTTTCTGCAGCTGACTTGACCGACTGTTGACGTCGGATAAGGCCTTGTCTAGTCCCTTCGTGTCGCCATCCAGTTCAATTGTAATTCCCTTGATACGACTAGCCATTCATCCTCACCCTTTCCGTCAAAACTCGTCAAAGTCTTTCTGCGTCGCTTTTTTCGCCCGTTTCGGCTTATCCGGATCGTGCTGCTCGTAATACTCATCTGCGTAGTCCAGGCACATGCCGATCGTCATGATCTCCATGTCCTCCAAAGCGAGACCGGTTTTTTTGCAAATAAAAAGGAAAGAATCCGTGGTGAGCTCGTCACCAGAATCCTCTCCTGTGTCTTCACTTATTTTTTTTTACTTTGCAGGTTCTTTTCAATGAGTTCCTGAATGTCCTGCACTATCTCGAAAACAGGAAATTCCTCGAAACCATCCAGCCAGGTCATCGGATCCGGCAGGTCCTTGTCGGCCGTCTTCGCAAATACCCACAACAAGTTATAGAAGACGTCGAAATCGAGGTTCTTCAGTGTCGCCATATCGAGTTCACCATTTTTCTTTTGCAATCGGGATAGCGCGCTCATCGCCATTAAGTCCACGAAGAAATCTGACTGAAACTGTGCTTTGTACCGGAGTGGTGTTGCGGCCGTCGACTTGAATCGTACGTCGCGGCCGTCAATTGTGATTACTTTTTCCATGTGTGAATTCCTCCTCTATTAAGGTCCAGGGATGACAGCTTTTTCGTAGACTTTCGAGTACCAAGCATCGTAGACGCCGGCTTTTGTTTCAGCAGTAGTTTTCGTCTTGACTGCGTAGTCGGTAGACCGCGGCGACGCGATGAAGGACAGTTCGTTCGGCTTCGGTTCCTTCGAGTTGGTCGTCGTCTCACCGCTGACAGTCGGACGGCTGGCCGAGCAGCTATATAGAACGTGCCGCGTCGCCTTCTGATCACCGTCAAACTCGAAGAGCAAAGCGAACGGCTTTTGCTTGGCGTCCGATTTCTCAGTCAGGACAGCGTCATCTGTATCCTTTTCCTCCCCGAGCGCATCGATGGCAAACTGTTCAGGGATGTTGGCGATTTCCAGCGTCCCGTCATATCCATCATTGGACGATGCCGAGTAGTAGAGCATGTTGTCCGCGTAGAATTCCACCATGTCGCCACGCGGCTCCAGGGAGAGCGATACAGCACCCGGGATCCGGACGGGCGTGCCATAAGTGAGCGCTCCGTCCCCTTCCGTGATAGTGGCGAAATGGACGTTTTTCAGTCCGTAGTTTACTTTGTTTCCTGCCATGTCAAATCAACCTCACTTCATATATTTTTTGGAACAGCTTTTCAGATTCGATGAACGTTTCATCAGAATCATAGGGAATTTCATTGGCATCCAGAACAGCTTCCAGCGCGGCCTCTGCAACCAGATCTTTCTTATCCGTGTACAGTTCAATGTCGACGGAATCGATCTTGTGATATGTCCTGTTGTCCGCTTGGAAGTTCGGCGAATAGGCAACGCGGTAGCAGATGAACGGAACGGGTTTTGGTTCCATGAAATGCGAATAAGCCACCGGATAGCCGGTAGCATCAAGTAACTTTTTCAATTCGGCGAGCGTCATCCGCGAATCACCTTCTTCACTTCATCTTCGAATTGCTTGATGGCCTGTTCTTCCACAGGGGCGATATGGACCCGGGCAGGCACTCGACCGCCGCCGCGCTTGGCATGCCCTTTTTCGAGCAGATGCGTAATCTGACCACGTTTTGCATTGTGGATGACCCACGCCTTGCCTTCCAGCTTGGCCGTCCAGCCTTTCGCATAGTTGCCGTATCGCTTCGGACTGGACGCACGCAATGTCTTGGCACCGTCCTTGGCCGCCTTTTCCTTCGCTTTCTCAAGACCATCCTCGACCTCGGTCGTGAACTCCTGCAGCGCCTGCGTGATGGCATCTGACAGACCGTCAATATCAACTCTTGACATCGGCGCCCACCCTCTCGCAAGTCAGCTCGATTTCTTCGATACCGGTCTTATACGTACGGATCACAGAATACTGCTGGCCTTCGAATTCCACCTTGCTCTCGTCCTCATACTCGTATTGATGGATGATGAGCGTGAGTTCCGGCCGCAGATCAGCTGCAGCGGCAGAATAGAATTCGTTTCGGCCGACAGATTCCTTTTTGCAAAGGACTGTCCGCCGGATCACTGAAGGGACCTGGTTGCCCAGGTCATCCTCCGTGTAGCCGCCGGACAGCAGGACAAGCTCATGGTCGTACATGCTGACCACCTGCCTGACTGATGATGAGATTATGCAGACGGAACTGCAGGTGGCGTGGCATGGCAAGCGGAACACGGGCAGCGGACAGCTGCGAATCTCCGACCGACTGATAACGCCAGACTGCATAGTCTTTCACAAAATCCAGCTGCAGGGCGCTGGAAAAGTCGAGGGTCAGTCCCTTCTCGCTTTCCAACTCCTCCACAACCGACTCCACGGCATTTTTCAAAAGCGCATCCCGAACAGAAGACGTGATGCCGAGACGCGCTTTTGCCAGAGTCAATGCAGCGGTGAGGAATTCATCCTCTGTCATCTTTTTCATCTACTTTGCCGTCGCCCTCTTCCCCTTCAGGTTTCTGGGCGTTCTTTTTGTCAGCTTTCAACGCTTTGATGAAGGGTCGGCCGTAGTCGTTCTTTTTGGTCGATAGCTCTTTGATGCGCTCTTCTGTAGGCTCGAATCCACCAACAGGATATTCCCCGTCTTTTTCATAAATTCGATTGTGATCGAACCGCTCTTTGAAGTCTTCCAATACAACAAATTTCATTTCAATCATCCTCTCATTTTTAAGGTACAGGAACGACAGCTTCCTCGATGGAGATCACAACAAATGCGTCTGTGTAAATCGGCTTGCCATCATAACGGGCAGTTCCTTTGAAGACGGTCTGATCTTGAATGAAACGGACGTCAGTAGAAACAGCCAGCTTCACGCCTGCGCGCTCACCGAGGAGATACTTCTTGAAGTCTCCCATGACAATTTTGTCCTCCGGAGCGTACTGGGAGAAGACGATTCGCGTGCCATCCGGCAGCCGCGGTGCTTGTGCCGTCTGAACAACCAGACGGCCGTCAGCAGTCGGCAGGAACGTCTGAGGAGCCAGTTTTGCATAGTAGGTGCTGCGCTTCATGACTGCGATGACTTCACCAATTGCGGCCCCGTCATTCCCAGTGTCAAGCAACGCCATATTGCCGACAATATCACCTAGTTGGCCGTCTGACTTCGTATTTCGAGCTTCCTGGCCTACTGCAGCCAGAGCAGTGACAATTCCAGTAGGTTGTTTCTGTGTTGCACCTTCGCCAATGAGGATGGCTTTATCGAGGGACTTTGCAATTGCCATAGCCAGCCGTTCCTCGATGAAGTTCGCCAGGTTGATCATGCTGTCTTCGAGAACCGCGTTACAGACCGGAATAAAGCCGCCGACTTTGAAACCGTCCAATTCCGTCTGGCTGAACGAAGTCGCGAGTTCTTCTACCGGATCACACATTTCCGTCCAGATGGCTTCCGGAATAGCGCCGTCCATGATGATCCGTGCCGTACCGTTCAGCGTCTGAACCGTGACCTCTTTGTAGAGCGTGGAGTAGTCGCCCAGGCGAGTCTGGATCATGTTGATGACCTGCTCAGGGATGAGCAGATTTGTTTCTGTCAGAGCTCGCTTGTTTTTCGCAGCCTCCGACACTTTTGAGTAGAAGTCACGAACTTCCTGGATGTTCAGGCGATCCAGCATTTCGGAACGCGTCTCGTATTTGTTCACTTTCATTCTTGTCTCTCCTTCCGCCTTGCGGGTGTGGTGGGTAGGTGCCTGGCCGCGCTGATCGTCCGTATTGGTCGGCGCATTCGCATTCATATCAGAAAGCTCATTTTCCAGCTCAGTGATCTCGCTTTCCAGAGTCGTCTTTTCTTCATCGTGGGCAGCCTTTTCGGTGTCCAGTTTGTCCGCCTCTTCTTCCACAGCTGCCAGGTCCTCGTCCGTGTCCGCTTCATTGATCGCCGCTTCCAAATCAGCGGAGCGCTTTTTAAAATCGGCGTCACGCTCGGCCAGCGAGGTGAGGAGTGCTTTCCGCTGTTCAATCTTGCGGGCGAGTAAAATTTGTTTAAGAGCCATGCTTCAATCTCTCCTTCAGTTTGTTTTTTCGTTGCTCGAACATGCGCTTATCGTGCTGCTCGACTTCCTGCTTCCGCGCCTGTACGCCGGTGTCGGAGTACGCAGGGAATGTGACGACGGAAACTTCATGCAGATCAACTTCTTCAATGATCCATTTGACAGTGCCGTCTTCTCGCCAGTCCGTTGTCTCAGAAACGATATTGAAACCGAATGAACACTGGTCCACGTCGCCGCGCTTTACACGCTGGTACAGGTTGACAGCATCCGAGTCATCCGGATTGATGCGGATGGATCCCCATAGGCCACGGCTGTCGACTTTCAGCGTCAATGTGTTCGACTTGGTCCGGCCGAGGACGGCACGGGTCTCATGATCGATCAGGGCGCGCACGTCATTACTCAGTGTCTTGTCAAACGCGCCTGGCGCGATTTCTTCGAAGGCGCCCGGCCACAGAGTTGTCTCGCTGCCAAACACAGCAAAATACCCCTCGATGACCATCTCGTCCTCTTCTGCACGTGTCTGCAGATCGGTAGAAAGGCTGCGAGTTTGCCTTTGCATTTCACGGTCAATCATTTTTCTCACCGCCTTTCAGCTTTCCTTGATCTCCGATTTTGTCCACCGGTATAAAGTTCTCCAAAATCACAAGCTCGTCCAACCCTTCTTTAGGAGGAAGGCCAATCAAATCTCTTGCTTCATTTCCTGGTGCTAAACCGTTTCGGTACAGTACAACACCTACGTCTGTTAGCTCTTTCAAATCGTAGGCATACAGGGAGCGTGGGTTGAACTTAAAATACAAGTCCGGGCTATATAACAACTTCCGGGTCAACTCCTGCTCAATACTTTTGGCGAGCGGGAGAATTTTGGAATTGATCCAGCTGTTATATTCTTTCGCGTCAAACTTACCCACACCGAGGAAGAAGGCGGGGACGCCGATAATTCCGGCGACAGTCTTCTTGTCCAATTCGACAGCGTCGTTGATGGCCAAGTCTTCGAGTGTAAGCGGTTTGACTTGCTCGATGTCCAGCAGCTCGGCCGGAATGATCCACGGTGCGCCCGCTTCATGGGCTGCCATGTATTTTTCATAGACTGCCTTTTTCCCCTCAGGTGTGGACAGCTCCTCACTCATCGCATCAACTTTTACCACTAGGGTCGGCATGTATTTCCCAGCCATGAATGAGTTTTTCGTAGCTGTCGCCTGCTTCAGGTTTTTCGTGATTTCTTTCAGCGGAATCCGATAGCCGGTTCCCATCCACGGTTTATCCGGATCCGGATTGACGACAAAATGGAGGACCTCGTCATAGCTGTACAGACGATTGTTGTACCGGACGTTATATGCCGTCTCTGTCGTGTGAAATGTCACTTTCGACGGTGCCAGCGGAATCAGTTCATCCAACAAACCGGCCTCCATTTTCGGATAGACGATAGAATTGCCGTCCCCTTCGAGGAGGAGCGTCCGGACAATGTTGTACATCCAGGCTTTGCGGGTCATCAGGCTATAAGGATTGATGTCCACTTTACGGGCCAGCTCATTTCTCACCCGGATATCACCGTCATCAGTATTCTGCATCAGATGGATCGTCATGGAGGAAACCAGATCAGCAATCTTGTCGACAGCGATTCGCACTTCCGGATTGTCCGAAAGACGGGTATAGCCCGGTACGCATAATGTGTCATAGGCATCCTGCGAGAGGAACCAGCTCCTGGCCGCATCCTCTGCCGGCGCTGCCCGTGTCTCTTTTCTGCGAAATCCTAAACGCTCTGTCCATTTCATACATTCACCCCCTTCAGCTGTTCAGCCATTTGCTGGCCGTGCCGGCGCGCTCCAGATTTTTCAGC
This sequence comes from Sporosarcina sp. NCCP-2716, assembly GCF_023707985.1. Lineage (GTDB taxonomy): Bacteria > Bacillota > Bacilli > Bacillales_A > Planococcaceae > Sporosarcina. The sequence goes on along the minus strand of NZ_BRCF01000008.1, from coordinate 19,366 downwards.
ATCTGCATGCACGAAAAAACGGCTGCATCGAACACGTCGATGCGCTGCGTGTCTAGCACCTTTTCATACTTGATTGCGTCATCCGTCTGTTCGATGCCCCGGACGTTCTGCAGGCAATATAAAAAGGCTTCGGAACCGAGATAATAAAAATTCCCGTCCTTCGCCTTGGTTTCAATTCGCCGGAAGCCTTCTGATTTCAGATAGAACAGTTGCGGCGTGTCTTCGATCCGGAAGCCCTCTTTTTTCATCGTGAGGAAAAATTCCCGACCGAACTTCCGATCAAATCCAACTTGCTTGATTTTGAAGCCGAGCTTCTTCATTTGCATGAACCACTTCACGACTTCCTGGTAATCCACAATCGGATTGTTCGACATCGTCAGCCAGCCGTCATCCCGCCAGCCGAACAGAGGAATATTGTCTACGTCCGCTTTTTCTGTTGCTGCGACAACCGGGAAGAAGGCGTGTGGAATGACGATATCGATGCCTTTGTAGTGGCCGTAGATGGCCGTCGCTGTCAGGTCATGACGCTTGGACAAGTCGGCCCCGCCGTACCACTCGATAGGCAACTTGGTCAGAGCTTTCAGTCTCTGATCAGTGGTCATGTCAGTCAATTTCAACTGCTCTTCAATTTTCTTGTTTGACGCGATGAATTCATCAGGATTGAAATATGCTTTCATGGCAGAAGTGTAGATATTCAACGACTTTGCCAAAAATGATTTCCGCTGCTGCGGGTCATTCTGCGCTTCAATCGCATCGTTCATCAATTCGGCAGCGGAGACGGATACGTTATAATTCGGATTGGCTTTTTCGTGTTCGATTGCATTCGTATAATCAACATCACCGTTTTCATCCTCATCTGCTTTCGTGATGAAGACAAAAAGCTGCTCGTCTTTCGACGTGCCATCCAAAACCTTCTGGCAGTATTTCATCCGATTGAAGCAAAAACTGTTCGGATTGTCGCCGGCCGTCGTGATGCCGATGCAAAGACTATTCCGGTAAGCCTTACCGGATTCCCGGATGGTATTGTACTGGCTGGCATTCTTATAGAGATGCAGCTCGTCCAAAATTTGAATGAGAGTGTTCAAACTGTCCATTCGATCGCTGTTTCCGGCGATCGTCTCAATCCTCATGTAGCCATCCCCGAGGTTGCCGCTGATGCTGTGCTCCTGGTTGTTGTCGAGGATTCGGAAATTTTCCGCCTCTCCCATTTCCTTCAGATTGTAGAGGAGGAAGTTGAAACTCTGCATGGCCTGTTTCAGCTGCGCTCCGACAACAATGATTTCAGCGCCGGACTTTCTTTCCAGAAGACCGAGGCCCCAGGCAAGCGCAGACATGAAAGGCGTCTTCCCCTGCTTCCGAGTGAGCATGATGAAGGCTTCTTTGTACTTCCGGAGAATCGTGCCTTTGTGAAAAAAACTAAGCAGGCTGTAGACCGTAAACTTTTGCCATGGCTGCAGTAAAAACGGCTTCCCTCGGAGAGGATAGCCGTCCATGTCCTCGCCTTTTTGATGAACGAATGTTTTTTCGATGATCCTGATTACAAATTCAGCGTTTTTCGGATTGAAATCGTACAGAGGATTCTCGAGATCACGGAAGAACCGTTCGCACATCTGCTTGGTCTCACGGCACGCGACCTTTTTGCCCTCCACAATTGAGGAGGCGTAGTCAAAGACGATATCTTGATTTAGAAATTTGCTCACGGATCCTCACCTAATGCCTGAACTAACTTGGATTGAGGTTTTTCCGTTTCCTTTTTCCGGACTGGAACCTCACGTTTTTTGATGCTTTCAAATGCTTTTGGATTGATACAGAGCAAATTCGAGTAGGTCGCCAGGTCTTTTCTGAGCGATTCCATCGCCGAATAGGTCGGCGTCTTCCGGTCGTTCGTGGCGCCGGCTTTGTTCGTATATTCGACGGTAATCTGATAACCAGATTCCTCGAATTGTTTCTCAAAAGCCTGGTACTGTGCCAGCATCCCGACATAGACATCAATCGTGTGATCGAAATTTTCCCGGTAAACACCCAAGTGTTTCATGTTATCAATCACGCTTTTTTTCAACTGTTTTCTTGAAGGTAGCTTTGCCAAGATGCTGGCACACCCCCTTTTGAAATAAAATAAGTCGCTCTATTGGAAAAAGCTCCCCTCACCGGTCCAGAGTTGTGTCTGAATTACACACAATGGGAGGGGGGAGTACTGTTCTTTCCTGCCACCGGATCCCCTTTTCCGTCAAAGCATCAGTCACTCGATCGTGCATCTGGTTGTGACAGGTGCTGCAGAGACTGAGCAGGTTCGCCAGGAGCAGACGATACTGAGGATAGTCTTGCACAGGGAGAATATGATGGACAGTCGTCGCTGGCGTCGCCTTGCCGTAGCGTTTGCATTCCTGGCATTCATAATGATCCCGACGGAGCGCGCGGTCCCGTTTCTTTAGCCAGCGTGATGACTTGTAGAATGGATTAACCAAAGGACTCGCTCTCTTCGTGACCGCATGATCGGCATCTGATTGATCGGGACAGTAACATGTTGTCGGTTACCAGCTCTTCAACTTCAAGGTTGCTGCCTCCACACTCACTGCACTTCCTTGCTTCGATGTCTGCCAGCTCATCGGCCAATGCACCGAAGTGTTTGCTCATTGCACGGAGCTTCTGCTGCAGACGAGAAGTGTCTAGGTCCAATACTAATTTGTTCAGACTCGGCATTGTGCTCATCTCCTTTTCTTAATCATGATTGCCAAGGCGATTAAGGGCAACGTAATGAATAGCGTCATGAATATACCGACTGTGATCATCTATATCTCTCCACACAAAAAGACACCCGATTACTCGGATGCCTTCAGGTTTATTTGGATAGAGCCGGATGCTCCCACCATTCATCAGCGATGACAGGCAGGTTGTCAGCGTCCAGCTTATTCTTATCTTTGTTCATCTTGCCAATAGTTTCAGCACCGAAGTTTGATTTGATAACGAACTCATCGTTGCTGTTACCGTACTGATCCGTCAACGGATACTTAACACTGACACCGACGTTACTGAACTTCAGATCAAGACCCTTCACAGAGTACAGCACTTCGCGAATAGCCAGCTTCATGCTCTTCACCGTCATGTTCGTCGTGAGACTCTCTTGTCCCTGCAACTCTACATGTACGGTGTATGGTTCGGCCTCGAACTGACCATTTACGCTAATGACGTCTGCGTATTTGTTTTCTTTCAACGCCTTATTGGTTTTTTCTTCCGGAGTCTCCTTCGGCTCTTCTATGGCAACCGGCTCTTCCTTTTTCTCAGGTTCATTCACCGGCTTACCATCCTTGTACCGAACACACCCAACAAGTAATAGGATAATAGCTGTCAGTAATAATATACGTTTCAAGTCAATCCCCCCTGCTCCTAATCATAACCAATTGAGCAGGAAAAGAAAATGGATTATTCATGAGAAGAACCTTTACGCATCTTACTGTGGTATTTTTCAAGACCAACGTACTCCATCTTGACTACATGATCCAGATTAATAATGACAGAGTTGATATAGAAATATTTCAATCTCCTCTTTGTAGCCAGCAAGGAATTGGCCCAGAAATTAATCGAGACATTGAATACTTCTTTTTCGCCTGTGACGTAAGTTATCGTCAATTTGATATCGTTTGGCAATTTTCTATAATCTTGACTACCGGCGAACTTTTCAAGTTCCTCAAAATATGAATCATTATCGATCATATTAATCCCCCCGAGAATGTGGTGCTTGCATTATACCACAAAAGAAGAACAAATGTTCCTTAAACAAAAACCACCTACACGATGGACATAACACATTGGTTAGTTATCGCGAAGGTGGCTATTCAGGGGGAATATAAAGAACCTGGCTCAGTTCTTTATGCTCTTACTATATCGCGGATTTACAAGGTATTCTATCGTGTTTGCACAACTTGACATCATGTTAACCTGTATTCATGTGCATATTCCATCATGCGCATCATCTGGGCGTGCTTGTTATAGATGTAGTTGGGACTCCTGTTCAATTCATCAGCGATGGAGACCAGTGTCTTTCCCTCGATGTACTTCTTATAAAGGATTTTGTTCTCCAGTCCTCGAAATGTCCCGATGAGACTGATCAAGCTTTGGAGATCGGCCCTTTTATGCAGCAGCTCTTTCTTAATGCGCTCGATCGATTCCTCTAATTGAGCGCCGTCCGATTCAGCAGTCAATTTCACACCGGATAGATCGCCCGATTCCCACCGTTTCAATTCCCTTTCCGACCGTTCAAGATTGAATTCAATGTAGGCAATCTCGTCTTCTAACTTGCGATAGTCTTTCAACCATTCATACACTGCATGTCCCACCTGCCTTTTCTTTGCTTCGCTGTATCTTCGGAATACGTCATTCGACTTCGCTTTCTTCCACTACTAGCCTGTCAATTTCCGGCTCATCAATTTCTTTTCCTGCGCAGTGATGACAAAGTGAAACGCTAGCATTGTCGTGCTCCCACGCCATTTCTTCCGCTTCCTCTTTGCTATCAGCCTCAAATTCACCGATATATTTTGTTCCTATTACAACGCCGTAGATGCTGTATTTAGGCATTTTCATCTCCCTTTCCGTTTACATATTCTCCGTCTAAAACGCCCCACGCTTTAGGTGCTCTCTCATCTGATAATAAAAATGATGGTAGATGTAATTACCGGAATACAGCTTGTCCAGGAACACGATCGAGAAATTGTAACGAGCTTCGAACGTCTTCAGCGTGCCGAGCAACGCTTTCGGATCGTACTTGGACCGGTACTGCCCTTTCAGCATTTTTTCATAGCCATCCTTGTCTTCCACAATCAGGACAAACGGATTTTGACTGGCCCGGATCAATTCATTTTCGAATGCCGTCCGTGTGTCCTTCTGAAGGTTCCCCGTGATCTCGTCTATGTGCGCCTTGCGTTCCAGGCAGCTATTCAAATAGAGATCACGATGAATGCCAAGATCCGGATTGGCCGGCAGCATGGCGGAATAGTCACCTGTCTTCAGCGCCTGTATTTTGACGGGTATTTTCTTGCTGCGCAGATAGTCGAGAATATGGCCATTCACGTTTTCGCGCGTGTCGACAACTATGGTCATGGTCTTCAGCAGTTTGTTCAGTTCGTTTTCTGTGTAATGGTAACGGATCATTCTGCAACACCTAGCAGCTCTGGGTTGTCGTGAATGTTGCCGATGATTTCAATCTCACAATCCACTTCATGTACAAAAAATAAAGCATCATCACCTTTATCGCTTATGAGCCAGTAGCAACCGTCTGAGAAAGCAACTACACGCGTCTCTTGTCGTTCGCGATAGTGACCACCGGGATATTCTTCGATGCAATACGAGAGCACATCCCCCTCATAAATCTCCACGCCGTTCTTGTCTTTCAGGCCGGTGTACTGCATAACTTCTACATCTATGCTTTCATAGTAATCTTCACACAAACCACAATCCAGACGACCACAAGTGGATAGTCCGACAGCATATTGATCAACACCGTTGAAATTCAAATCACATACCGGAAGCATTTTCTTCTCCGTTTTTAAATAACCTCGAAACTTAATCTCTCTCAATTTATTGACCTCCCTTTGATTTACTGGACCATGAAACAGCCCGTTCATAAAACCTGGCTTTTAGCTCATTCGACTTTTCATTTTCATACAGCCGGTAATCTTCGTAGATATCCAGCCAATCGTTCAACGTGAGTGCCACGGTCCAGTCATAAAGAATGGACAAGGACTCTTCATCCTTACAAAGCCAGTCACTCATTTTCTCATTCGTCTGCCAGCCGCAGAACAAATGAAGTGCTTTCCGGATTGTCACGTCCGGACCGACCGCACTTTCCCATGACTTGTACCATTTATCAATCTGACCGAAGATCGGTTCTGCAGCCTGCAGGACAGCCGGCGGGATCTGACTGGCATTTTTCAACGCCAGACGACCGTCTGATGGATCGCGGTAAATTTCAGCACCGGACTTCCAGATCAGAGAAAGCACCCTAAGTTTTTCAGTCATAACACTTCCACATCCAAGAAATAAATTCTTCCGTTGAGCTTGGTTTTCCTATACTTCTTTTCAAGCGTCGAATACAACTTATTTTTCGGATACGGTAACGTGTTTGATTTCCTACACCATTCTTTATAGGCGTTATAAATCTCCATCCCCTGGCATTTAAAGCCTTCACGTTTTAACACTCTATTGCCAGTAAACATCGATATCCGGTGTTTGACATATGGCTTTGCATAAATCTCCATTTGATGCACCTCCTAGTTATCAAACTTTATGAGAACCCCTGCTCAGTAACGTGAGTTATTAAGCAAAACCCTTTAAAACTGCTTAACCACGCTGTTTATTGATGTTTTTTTACTGAGGTTATCAGGTATTGTCATCAAGCTGACTACTTTACGATTTAGGTGTTTTAAATAGTAATGATATTTATATTTATTGTTTTTGTTGATAACTACAATAACAACAAAAAAATATAGTAAGTTAAACCCTTGATAACACTGGGTTTGTTAAAAAATCTTACAATTACTAAAGCTTTTTTAGAAGTTACTGGGTGAGCTTAAAGAAGCCTTTAGACCCATTATCAGTAACTCCTTCAGTAACTGGACGACGTTCTTTTATGGTTATACCTGTCAAAAACGTCTTATTTCCGGTTCCCTTCGTTTTTCCGAACCCTTTTGTCTCGAGCATACGGTAGAACGACCGGTTCCCCAGCGTGCGCTCACCGGATTTGAAGCACCAGTTGTCATAGACGTTGTACAATTCCTTAGCTTCAATCTGGATGGCTTCATTCTTCGGCTCATCGATGTAGCAGATTTCATTCAGGAACGGAGCGAGAATATCCATGTCCTCTTTATAGCTGCCAGTTGCGTCCGTCACGATGGTCGGTTCTTTCAACCCTGACTGCTGCCACTTCAGACAACCCTCAATGGCCCAATTTAGGATGCCAGGCATTTCAAGGGACAATTTCTCTTCCAGCTTTTTATCGCGTTCGTGCGGCTTGAGACTGAGCGTGAACGGAATGATCTTGACCCGTCGCCAGATCCCCTCATCCACACCACCGATGATCGGCTTGTGATTCGTCGTAAAGAAAACTTTAAACTCAGGAATGAACTCGAAGAACTCCTGACGCAGGAAACGCGCGAGAATGGCCTCACCGCCCGTTATAGTCTTGACGAGCGACTCTTGCAGCTTCTCCCCTTCCTCCGACTCTACAGCGGAAACAAAGCGGGAGCTGGCAAGCCTGGCGATGTCGTTGTTGGCTCCGTCGTTCTTTTTCTTGATAAACGTGTCGGAATTCGTCTGCAGACCGTAATCGCCCATTAGTTTTTTGATCGTGTTGACGAATGTGGACTTACCATTCGATCCACCACCGACGAGGAAGTACATGGATTGCTCCGACGTGTCACCTGTCATGGAATAGCCGACCAGCCGCTGCATGTAATCGACCAACGCGGCGTCACCTTTGAAAATCTGATTCAGGAAGTTTTTCCAGACAGAACACTCGGCTTTTTCGTCGTATTCTACATTGGTGATCTTGGTCAGGTTCAGCTCCCGATCGTGCGGCTGCAGCTTGCCCGTTTTAAGATTCAGGATGCCATTTTCCAGATTGAAGAGGAATTTGTGACGGTCGAAGTCTTCACGCTCTCCGGGGACCAGCGGCATGAGGTCCTTGATGCTATTCATCCGGATATTGCGGCGCTCGCACATACGCGCCCATTTGACCTCCATCTCGTCTTCTGACTTGTACAGGCCGCGCAGCACTTTATTGGTGATCCGCTCAATTTCCTTTTTCGTGTCGATCCTCCACCGCTTGCCGTCCCAGATCAGCCAGCCCATGTCACCGACGTATTTGATCGTGTGGCCGTATTCGTAGGCGATCCGCTCGGCATTCCCGAGTTCGGTGAGACGGAATTTCTTTTTCGGCTTATCTGCAGCATCCGTCTCACCCTCCAGGAAGTCGAAAGAAAATTCATCGTACTGCTGTTGGTCTAAAATTGTGGAGGACGTGGAGGAGATGGCTTCTGCGATCGTCCGCTCACCATACGTCTCATTGGTCTCTCGGAAGTGGATAACGTCCCATTTGTCACGCAGCAGGCCGGTTTCCCGGAACATGGCGTCCATTCGAGTGGCCGACTTACCGGTCCAGAAGGCCAGGTAGTTGCACAAGGCCATGTCGCTGGCAGAATGGTCACCGTTGATCAGATCGCCGTTGTACAGGCTGCGGATCTCGTCACCGCTTTTCGAGCGGAACATTCTTTCCCAAAGTGTCTCGTTTGAAATCTTGATTTCGTCTTTCTCAAAGTCGGCCAGATTGACGCGTCCTTGTATGTCGCTGTCGTCGAAATACTTTTCGAACACCTCGGCCAGCTCGTCGGTCCGATCGTACACGTCATTGGAATTTTCCCGATTACCAGTGAAAGTGAAATACCGGCCGTATGAGTAAATTTCCAGACCGTGCTGTGTATTCTTCCGACCGGTTCCCATGACATTTTGTGGAAGACCGCCTTTGATGATGATGTGCAGCCCCTTGCCGCTTGGAGAAAATTCCGTGTAGCTGTCAAGCGTGTCGATGATTTCCGTAGCAAAGCTATTCGGCTTTTCATCCACAACACAATTGTCGATGTCGATCCCGATGTAATTGTCCTGCCGGCTGAAGACAAAGCCTATGCCGTCATAGTCGCCCTGCAGATAGAATTTCACGGCTGTCGCAAAGGTGGACCAGGTACGACGGTTATTGGCTTGCGCCATTTCCCCGTCGACCTGGTACGGCACTTTTGTATACCGACCGCTTTTCTTCTCTGATTTCCACAGGATCCATTGAGGGAGTGCCTTCAGTTCAGATGGAATACTGTTGAAATCGTAGTTTTCTTTCATGAATTCCACCATTTTTCTTCCGTGATAATGGAAAGAGCCTGTAAGCAGCGCTCACGCTGAAATATGCCGAAATGGCATTCTCGACCGGTGATTCCTAACCGGCGTGCAAGATCTTGATAAAGTTGGCCGCGGCTTGCAATGCGCTCATAGCGCCATAGCTTGTCAAAAATATCGTGACAGGCTTTTCGCAAGATCTGGACATCCTTTGTCGCCAATGTGCCGAGTGGCTTTCCGCTGTCGTGCGTGCCGACACTTGCCCTACAGGAATGGCAGTAGTAGCATTTTCCGTTCCCATACTCCCGCCCATAGATAATAGAATTGCTTTCTTTTTTCACATTTTCGGAGCCACAGTTGTGGCAATTTTTTATAGCACTCATGGCTGTCCTCCTAAATTTACTGCAAATCTTCTTCCTTGATGAAAACGCCATCGACCATCTTGCCTTTCCGGTCTTTGATTTCGTCATAGGCCAGGCCGGCGCATTCTTCGATGCTCGTTCCTAGCTGCATGGACAAAATCGTTTGAACGACATGGACATCACCAATGCCATCTTTGACTGCTGCCATATCTCCCCGGGCGAGTGCTGCAGCAATCTCCCCGACTTCCTCCATCAGTTTCAGCATTTGCTTGAATGGATCGGCTGCATCCAGTTCCCGGACAATCGCCCAAGTACGAATACGGTCTGTTGTATCCTGCAGGTCAGGAGCCGTCATCATTGCGAATGCTTCATCAAGTGCATTTTGCTTAGTCTCCTGGGAGAGCTGTTTGTATTTTGGATTCATTTCGGTTCTCCTTTCGGTAGGTAGTCTGCGAACACACCGTGCACATAACCTTTCACGGTCGCTTTCGGAAATGCGCCGACGTTATTACAGACGGTGAGAATGTGGTGGCGCATGGTTTGGATTTCTTTCTGAAGACGAGCGTTTTCTGATTGTAGAACGCCGATGCGCTCAGCTTGCAAGTTGTGTGAAAACCTAGCAGCTTCCCCCGCCTGTTCAAGTAAGTCAGCTCGTCGGATAAGCCATTCCCAATCTTCGTGCTGCACAATTAAATTGTTATTTACGTCATGCAGAGGAGGCAGTACGCTTTTTATCCGCTGCAACCGCTCTGTATTTGTCTCGGTAACCATCACTCACAACTCCTTTTTGGGTATAAAAAAGAGAAGTCCACCGAAATAGACTTCTCTATGCTTTTGTTATCAGAAAGGCAGGTCGTCGTCATTCACTTCAAATGACTGGGATGGCTGCGCAGGTGGATTGGCAGTAGACGGATTGTAATAGCTGGACTTGGCATAGACATTTCCGTCATTGCCCTTTTCATGCTTCACGCCGATTTCCAGATTTCGATTGATCAACCCGTTCGCCATTTCTTCGCAAGAAGAGAAATTGTGATTCGGTGGGTAGCCGGCCGCCACACAAAGTGACTTAGCGATCCCCCGAGCTGTCGGATGCTCGAACGTGAAATTGTTGTAGAGCACCTTGGCCCCCTGTGACTCCTGCGGCACGTCGGAACGGATTTCAAAGTCCGCTACGAGCATATCTTTTCCGGCCTGCGTCTTTTTCGCAACGGCATTGATGATCACCGCTTCGTACTTCCCTGGCTTCGGCAGCTGGAACCCTTTTACTTCTTCGACTTCATCCATTTTGAAAAAACTCATTGTTTATCGTCTCCTTCTGATTGTGTTGTTGGTGTGGAGGACAAGATCAGATCCTCTTGCTTGCAACCCTTCCGGTTGTCCAGGTGGTTCTTGGCGAAAATGCTTTGTGTACCTTCCAAGATAAAACCACGGGTGCCATCTGCTTTCCTGACGAGCCGGCCGACGACATGGACAATGCCCATGACGTGATTCACGATCTTGTCACGGATGTCCGGAACGAACTGATTGTACTGCTGGCCGTCATCGTGAATGATGCTGCGTGTCGTTTCCCATGCCGTATAGATGACGTTGGCATCCAGAGCATTGAATACCTCGATCAGCTTTAGAAGATGGTTGTCGTACAGTGCATAGTCCTTCAGTTCGGGCATGCCGCTTTTCGTTTTTTCTCCCTTATTCACGAGCCAGAGTTTCTGATAATGAGTCAGGTTATCGACAAAAATATTGTCGTAGTTGCTGATGTTCGCCTTGGCGTGCGCATAAAACTGCAAGATGCTGTCATGGACGTTCTCCGGATCAATCTTGGCGATGTCCACATTGGCATATCCTTCGAGCACCTGGCTTGTCCCGTCTATGTCCAACACAAGCGTCTTACCAGGCAGCAGGCCGGCGACTGTCGACTTACCGTCACCCGGCTTGGAGTAGATAATAATCTTGGCTTTCGCACTGCGCTTCACGTCTGCACCGTTTGTAATTTGCATGGCCCTATCCCCCTATTAAAATGGCACGCTGCCGTCTTCCGCTTCTTCTGGCGTCTCCTCGAAGTCGTCAATGGTCGTTTGATTAGGATCCACCTGATAGGTGCCATCACCATTCGTCGTGACCTTCACGCCCTCGTGAGCCGGTCCCTCGTCTTCCAGGCCGCGGTCTGCTTCACCCTCCATGATGTCGCGCGGCACATTGTAGCTGTACGTCAGATCGACGAGGAAGTACGTGCCGAACTTGTTATGCTTTTCAGCGATTTTGTGCATGGTGAGGTAAATATTATCCTTGGCCGCCAGTACGATTTCTTCTGCTTCCTCACGAGTGCCTGCATAGTGCTGTTCTTTTTGATTCAACTGTTCTTTTGTCATTTTGGTAGTCTCCTTTTTATCGAATCCGAAGGGATTCGCCTTGTGTGATTTGTGTGCCTGCGACTTCTTGACCTGATTTCAGCAATTCCATAACGGCTTTCTTATCTAGCGACGGAGCAGCAGGGATGAAGAACTCTGAAGGGATAACCGATTCATCCAAGACTTTGAGCGACGGAGGATTCTTCTGGATCGTGAACGTGAATTTTTCACCTTTGATCTTCCGTTCTCCTGTGGAAGACATGGCATCCTGCATGGCCGTTTTCATCCGCTTGATTCCGTTTTCCATTGACTTGCGACGATCGGCCAGACGCTTTTCTTCCGCCTTCAGACCATCCACATCACTTTCAATGTTCCGGATCACCATGGCGTAGGATTCCAGCTTTTCTTCCAGCGCGCCCTCCACAGATTCCAGAGTGTCTTCCAGGCCCTCGCCGCCATCCTCGATCAGTTGTTGCAGCTGGGCATACATCCCCTGCAGTTCGTATAAAGTAGCCATCAGTTTTCCTCCTTTTTGTTATAGAAGCCTTCGTGATGTGCCTTGACTTCTTCGATGGTGTCTAGGATCCCAAAGACGCGCTGCTGGGCTAGCTTGTATTTTTTCTGCTGCTCGAGCAGAGATAGCTCGGCGAACGGAACTTGTTCTCTGTCTTCCATTGCGTCGATCGCAATACCGACCAAATCATCATTCTCACTGGCATACATTTGGTCAAGATGAGCTATGAGATCATCGAATTTTTTCTCGATGGTTTCCTGAATTTCCGGGAAGACGAGCGCTTCTTTCAGATTTGTCTTCAGCGGATTACTTGTATATGACCCGTTTTCCGTATCGTCGTAAGTGACAAATTTGCCGTCTTCATTTCTGACGGAAACACTGGACACTTCACCTGCATAGAAATTGATGCCGACGACTTCCAAAGCGGAACCGTCAGTATATAAAATGGGTTTCATGAATATTTCCTCCCGTTTTGTGATATATTGAGTTTGATAAGTTTTTCAATTGGCCGTCTTGCCGGACGGTCATTTTTTGTCGTTATCCCAAGACACGAAAAACTTTCGAATGACGTAAGGGATATTCATAAGACCTTTTCTGCGTTCGATTTCAATTTCACATTTGTAGCCGGCATCCGTGAAAGCCTTTTGGATAACATAGTAATCGCGGAGATCGGCGCTATCCGTAATGGTTTGATTGAAGCCGCTGTATCCTTCAAGCGCTGCTTGCTCCATTTCCGCCATAATGCTTTTGAACAACGGCCCCTCCATTACACTTTTTTCATATTCCATCTGCCCATCTACGGATATTTTTCGCATATCTTCTGGATTGGTAATCTTCATCTGTGCTCACCTCCCTTCATAGATAATCTTCAATGTCGGCGCCAAGTGAATTACACGCATTTTGTAGCGCCTCACGTAGTCGTTTGTTTTCGTCTACTAATTCGAGGATGTCAGTTTCTTCGAGAAGCCCCGCTATCCGATATAGATAAATTTTTGAGACACCCAAAGCTCCGGACAGCTTAGTCAGAAACTCTGGAGAAGCAGGAGCATTTCGATAGCCGGTTTCTATTTGAGATAAATAAGGATTTGAACAACCAGCCAAATCTCCTAACTCCGTCAACGTTAGACCCTTTGCTTTTCTCAGCTCACGTATCCGTTCACCAAAATAATTCTGACTCATAAACTCCACTTCCTTTCAAAAATTCTTGCTCACAGCATCTTTCAGCCGTTCTGCAGCCATCCGATACCCTACCGCTATGCCATGATAGACAGACTTCATATGCTCATCTTTGACCTGGTCTTTTTCCTGTTCAGCTTCGACTGCCAGCTGCTCCAAATCAGCCAGCAATTTCTTAGTTAGATATGGACTTAGCGATTTCATTACCTCGCCTCCCTTCACAGAATTCCTCTCCGAACAAAATGCTCACGGAAAGCCTGTACAAACTTCGTCCGCCGGTAGTCTTTTTGCCGATTCCGGATCCAGCGCTTGCGGCGTTTCTTATTCACCTCGTCACCCCCTGCAGAAAATAGTGATCAAGAGAATTTCCAGCACGTAGACGATGGGTCTGACGACTACTGTGAGAATCATCCACAGGATCAGCGCGGAGACTGTGAAGAGTGCTGCCCATCCAACTGCCTTATCTCGCCATGTCAGCATAGCTCGCTCTCGATCAGCTTCATGAGTTGACGCGCCCTATAAGTCGGCCGGCCATCGTAGTAGTCCTGCATGTCAGACAGCAGCACCTGCAGCCGTGTGGATCGTATATGTTCGACCAGGCTGGTGACGATGTCGTCGAAACGAGTTTCAAAGATTTCGAATGGCGTAAGTTTCAACTGTATCCCTCCCCGATCCATGGCAGCGGGCGGATGTCGCCGAACTTCTCGGCTTTCCGTTCCTGGATGAATTCAGCGACTGTATAGATGCGGTAGTATTTCTTGCCGTGCGCCTGGTCCATAAATTCTGCGGCGGCCGCTTCCGTTGCTGCGCTGATCGGCTGGTAGCGGTCGGACAGTGTGTCATGGCTGCCGAAGACGCCGATGAATGTCGTCATGCCGTTTCCCCTTTCTTATAGAATTCCGAAGTGCTTAAGCAGCAGATAAGCGACGTAAGTGATGCCGGATAGAATCGCCAGTGCCATTACTGCCTGCGCAATGAAGATGAAGCCGATCAACTTTCCAGTGCGTTTGAAGTGTTTGTCGAAGTCGTTCATGCAGTTACCTCCCGTTAAAAATCAGATGAAAATTCTTGTCCAGAAACTTCGCCATCTTGCCAGCATGGAAACTCCATGTCTCCCCGCGAACTTCCGGATAGTACACGAACCCACCGGACTTACAATCGAGTTCCTTTTTAAACCGTGGCTTGTACAGCAGATTTTCTTTCAGCCATTGCTGGCCTTTGTTCGTCCGTTTCTCCAGGTCCTTCATGTTCCAGTAGACGCCGGACAGTTCTTGCTTGCGCAGTTCCTCCAATTCAATCTTGCTGATCAGCACCTGATCGGCCGGAATCGGAATGGACAGACTAACATTCAGCTGCTGCATACATCCTCCCTCCCTTCTAAGATATTCAGGATCTTGCGGATGTGCTTGATATGCTCCTGCGCTTTCGGACCGTCTTTTCGGCCGTTGATGATGTCGGACAGATACGGGCTTGAAATCCCGAGCATCTGCGCCAACTCTCTCTGGCTCATTTTTTTCTTGTACAGTTCAGAACGAACCATGATGCTCAGATCTTGCGGCATGCTTTCCACTCCTCTCCTTTGCTATTGGAATTGATTACACCGTCATTGGCTCGGTGTCACAGCGCATCGTCGAATTGGTAAAGCTAAATTATTCGCTAATTCTATTGACGCCAATTAGCGTAAATGCTATTATCAATGCATAGCTAAATAAGACTTCAAAAAGCCTACAAATACAACATTTGCCCGTTCCCCAACGTTAAATGTCATTTTATGTGGTTGTCTTTTTTGCACTCTTTTTAGCGAATAAAGTAGCTTATGAACACAGTATAGTAGCGTATACGCTATAAGTCAATAGATAAATAGCGCGAAAGCTAAAATATGTTTGCATAAGCTCACGAAAGGTTGATATGAGTGAGTTTAGTCGACAGGATAAAATCGTTGAGCGATGCCAGGAAAGTAACATTTGCTGAGATTGAAAGAAAAACAGGGATCTCGAACGGACAGATTAGGAGATGGGATGTATCTTCTCCTAAGACGGAGAACGTCCGTAAAGTTGCAGACTTTTTCGATGTGTCTGTGGACTATCTGATTGGCCGAACGGAAGAGCCATATATCGAAACCATTGCCGCTCACCACGATGGCGAAGAGTGGACTGATGAAGAACGCGAGGAAATCGAACGCTTTAAGGAATTTGTCCGGATGAAGCGAAAAGACCGGGAGTGATTTATTTGCTGTATGAAGAATTACTGCACGAAGCGTTTGAGTTGGAAGTGGAAGTGTATGAGAAGCCACTCAAAGGAAGAATAAAAGGTTTGTACGGGGACAAAATTATTCAGATCAACAAGTACCTGCCTACCTCTATAGAAAAAGGTTGTGTGCTGGCTGAAGAACTTGGCCATCACCATACGAGTAGCGGAGACATCATTGACCAGTCGAAACTGCTGAATCGAAAACAGGAGAAACGAGCCCGAAACTGGGCATACAAACGACTGATTCCTCTGTCAAAAATTATAGAGGCAAGTAAGATTGGCATTCGAAATCGGTATGAACTGGCTTTCTTCTTGGGCGTGACCGAATCTTTTTTAGAAGAGACACTGGATCGTTACAAAGAAGAGTATGGTCTCTTCAAAGCAACAGAAGGTTGTGTGGTCTATTTTGAGCCGCTGGCTGTATTAGAGAAATTCCATTATTGAAGGGAGTCATTTAAGTGGCATCATTTACGAAGCGCGGGAAGACGTGGCAGTACACGGTGAGCAACAAAGGCAAGCCTATCCGCAAAGGTGGATTTGCAACGAAGAAGGAAGCGCAGGTAGCCGCTGCTGAAGTGGAAATGAATCTGCAGCGCGGCATCATCCCGACTTTGCGGGAAGTAGCCTTCGCGGACTATTTCAAGAAGTGGATCGATCTTTACAAGATGAATATCTCAGGACAGACCATGTATCATTACAGCCGGTCCCTAAAGGTTGTGGAGGACTATTTCGGAGATACCCCGCTACAGCGCATTACCCGTCATGATTACCAGGCGTTCATCAACGCATACGGCAGCACCAGGAGCAAAGAGACGGTGGACAAGCTGAACTATCACTGCAGGGCGTGTGTACGGGACGCTGTGGAAGATATGATCATCCCCTTTGACTTCACCCGTAAAGTCCATCTAACGTACACGGTGAAGGCCAAGAGGTCGGAGGATAAGCATCTGGGTTACAACGATAGCAAAGCCCTGTTCCAGGAGCTCGTGGTGCGTCTGGACACCGGTCTCGGCTATTATCTCCTGCTGCTGGGGCTGTCCACAGGATTGAGATTCGGGGAGTTAGTCGGATTGACCAGGAAGGACTTCGATTTTGAAGAATGCACGATCAACATCGACAAAACTTGGGGCTACTCGAAGAATTCACCGGAAGGCTTCGGCCCGACAAAGAATGAGGAATCGATCCGGGTCCTGAAAGTGAATCAGTTCACGATGGATTGCTTCAAGAAATTATTTAAGAGGCTGCCCACAAACATCCATCAGCTTGTCTTCTTCAGCCAGGCATCGAAATACAAAGTGATCAGCAATGCGAACGCGAACAAACTGCTGGGCAAGACGCTCACGGATCTCGGTATCAAGAAAGTCAACATGCACGGTCTCCGACATACCCATGCCAGCGTGCTGCTGTATCAGAAAGTGTCCATGAACTACGTCAGCGAGCGTCTCGGCCATAAAGACGTGGAGACCACTTGGAAGACGTATTCCCACATCCTCGAAGAAATGCGGGAACAGGACGAGCAGGCAACCGTTTCTATTTTCGAAAGCATGGCTGTGTAGCGTGTGTAAAATATGTGTAAAAACTTTTCACATCCTACATTATTCAAAGCCATCCTCGAAAATAGAAAAAACCCTGCAAACGTTGAGTTAACAACATTCACAGGGTTTTTGGTAGCCATTAAAGCCATCCAATAATGACTAGGTGATACCCGAGGCCGGACTTGAACCGGCACGCCTCGCGGCATCGCATTTTGAGTGCGACGTGTCTGCCATTCCACCACTCGGGCATAAATAAGTTCAAAGATAACGGATCACATAGATTGGAGGCGGCAACCGGAATCGAACCGGTGGTAAGGGTGTTGCAGACCCGTGCCTTACCGCTTGGCTATGCCGCCGTAGAAAAAGTGGAGCGGAAGACGGGATTCGAACCCGCGACCCCGACCTTGGCAAGGTCGTATTCTACCACTGAACTACTTCCGCTTAAAACTGGGGTAGCTGGATTCGAACCAACGAGTGACGGAGTCAAAGTCCGTTGCCTTACCGCTTGGCTATACCCCAAAAGTAAAAAAAGGGGCGACCGAGGGGAATCGAACCCCCGAATGTCGGAACCACAATCCGATGCGTTAACCACTTCGCCACGACCGCCATAATAAAGTATTAAGTTGCCAGACCAGAGAATATTGGCAGGGGCAGTAGGAATCGAACCCACACCAAAGGTTTTGGAGACCTCTATTCTACCGTTAAACTATGCCCCTGTAAAGAATGGTGGTGGGGGACGGATTCGAACCGCCGAACCCGGAGGGAGCGGATTTACAGTCCGCCGCGTTTAGCCACTTCGCTACCCCACCAAAGGGTATGGTGCCGGCGAAAGGAATTGAACCCTCAACCTACTGATTACAAGTCAGTTGCTCTACCAATTGAGCTACACCGGCATTATGTAAGATGGTTCAGGACGGAATCGAACCGCCGACACAAGGATTTTCAGTCCTTTGCTCTACCGACTGAGCTACTGAACCATACAGGTTATAAGAAAAATGGCGGTCCCGACCGGGATCGAACCGGCGATCTCCTGCGTGACAGGCAGGCATGTTAACCGCTACACCACGGGACCATTTGGTTGCGGGGGCAGGATTTGAACCTGCGACCTTCGGGTTATGAGCCCGACGAGCTGCCACTGCTCCACCCCGCGATAATGTTAATACTTCCGCAACCGAGCTTTCACGCTCGTTGTTTAATGCTATGCAAGATGCTCTTGCAGTAGAAGTGTTATGGTGGAGGATGACGGGTTCGAACCGCCGACCCCCTGCTTGTAAGGCAGGTGCTCTCCCAGCTGAGCTAATCCTCCGTGTAAAATTGCGATAAGCTTCGCATTGCTGCGTCAGCTGCATTCGCTCAGTCAGTCACGTACCTGAGTACGCTCCTTCCTTCTCTCAATTGCTTCCTTGCACTGCTCGCTTCTCCCAATTTTACGGAAGTCGTGATAAGCTTCGCATTGTTGCGTCAGCTGCATTCGCTCAGTCAGTCACGTACGTGAGTACGCTCCTTCCTGACACTGCATTTTGAAAGATGGTGACCCCTACGGGATTCGAACCCGTGTTACCGCCGTGAAAGGGCGGTGTCTTAACCGCTTGACCAAGGGGCCGTACTTGTTTTAATAAGGAAAGGTAAATGGCGGAGAGCAAGGGATTTGAACCCTTGAGACAGCGTTAACCGTCTACACGATTTCCAATCGTGCTCCTTCGGCCACTCGGACAGCTCTCCATTATGGCTCCGCAGGTAGGACTCGAACCTACGACCGATCGGTTAACAGCCGATTGCTCTACCACTGAGCTACTGCGGAAAAATCATATCTTTCGCTTTAAAAGCGACAGCCTGGCGACGTCCTACTCTCACAGGGGGAAGCCCCCTACTACCATCGGCGCTGAAGAACTTAACTTCCGTGTTCGGTATGGGAACGGGTGTGACCTCTTCGCCATCATCACCAGACATTTTTCACAACACAAGTATTATTATAACACACTGGAGTTGTAAGTGCAAGTGTTAATTTAATTTCTTTTAAATTAATCACTCAAAACTGGATAAAACCAACATTGAATATCATCAAGACCACCTTACGGCGCTTTCGTTCGCGTAATCCAGCTCCAACGCCTAGCTGCTCGAGGTCATAAGCCATCTCGACTGCGTGGCAAAAAGCGCCACTCCGACGAGCCGTCTTATGCTTGTCGCAGCTAAGCAGGCGTTTCCGCTTTATAGGTTAAGTCCTCGATCGATTAGTATCTGTCAGCTCCACGTGTCGCCACGCTTCCACACCAGACCTATCCACCTCATCATCTTTGAGGGATCTTA
>NZ_BRCF01000007.1 GCF_023707985.1 Sporosarcina sp. NCCP-2716 | reverse complement strand
CCGAACACGGAAGTTAAGTTCTTCAGCGCCGATGGTAGTAGGGGGCTTCCCCCTGTGAGAGTAGGACGTTGCCGGGCAACAGACAAGAGCGAGTCAAGGAGATAATCTCCTTGACTCGCTTTTTTATTGGTGGAAGAGCACTTGGCGCGACGGAGTGTTGTGGCTGGCCTCATAACCGGCCGCGGCAGCGGGCCGGTTATGAGCGTTTCCCGAGATTTATGAGCGTTTCCCGAGATTTATGAGCGTTTCCCGAGATTTATGAGCGTTTCCCGAGATTTATGAGCAGCCACAGCGCTTGCAGTAACGTATATTGGATATTGACTTAGGCTTGTAATCTCGCTGTTTCACCTGTACGATTATTATGTAGAATGGAGGGATTGCCCCGTGAATGCATGGACATTGGTACTGATCATCTTTCTTATCAATATCGTGTACGTCTCATTTTTCACTGTCCGGATGATTATGACGCTGAAGGGATACAGGTATCTGGCGGCAGCGGTCAGTGTGGTTGAGATTGTGATCTACGTGGTCGGTCTCGGACTCGTGCTCGACAGCCTGGATCAGATACAGAACGTGATCGCCTATGCGCTTGGCTATGGGTCCGGTGTCATTATCGGAACGAAGATTGAAGAGAAGATGGCACTTGGTTATATTACGGTCAACGTCATTACGGATGAAATCAACCGTGAGCTGGCGACAACGCTGCGTTCGAAAGGCTACGGCGTGACTGACTGGGCTGCGCATGGTATGTCAGGGAACCGCTCGGCGATGCAGATTCTGACACCCCGCAAGTTTGAACTGCAATTGTACAGTACGATTGCTGAGCTGGACCCGAAGGCATTCATCATCTCCTATGAACCGAAAACGATACGGGGCGGATTTTTAGTGAAGAGTGTGAAGAAAGGGAAGTTGTTCAAGTGAGCAAACGGAAAACAGTCTGGTTCCAAGTCGAAGAGGACGAAACCATCTCGGCATGCTTGGACCGCATGAAAGCGGAAGGATATATGCCGGCTGGGCGGCGGGAGGAGCCGCTTTTTGAAGAGCGGGATGGCGAGTATGTCCCGATCCGGCAGATGATCCAGCTGAAAGGGATTCTGGCGGAGAATGATTGACCGAGGAGGAAAACGACAATGATCGAACGATATACAAGACCTGAAATGGGTGCCATCTGGGCAGATGATAACAAGTACAAAGCATGGCTGGAAGTGGAAATCCTCGCGAGTGAAGCGTGGGCGGAACTTGGCGAAGTACCGAAAGAAGACGTCCGGAAAATCCGGGAGAATGCAGGCTTTTCGGTCGACCGGATCCTGGAGATCGAAAAGGAGACACGCCATGATGTCGTCGCGTTCACCCGTGCAGTATCGGAAACACTTGGTGAAGAACGGAAGTGGGTGCATTATGGCCTGACTTCCACGGACGTCGTCGACACAGCGTTATCGTATCTGCTTCTGCAGGCGAACCACATTTTGCGGCAGGATATCGTGAAGTTCATCGGAATCCTTGCGGAGAAGGCAAAGGAACACAAATACACGGTCATGATGGGCAGGACGCATGGTGTCCACGCCGAGCCGACGACGTTTGGCCTGAAACTGGCGCTCTGGCATGAAGAGATGAAGCGGAACTTGGAGCGGTTCGATGCCGCCGCTGCTTCAGTTCAGGCGGGTAAGATCTCCGGTGCGGTGGGGACGTATGCGAACGTCGATCCGTTCGTCGAGCAATACGTGTGCGGGAAGCTCGGGCTGACGCCGGCTCCTGTGTCGACACAGACACTCCAGCGTGACCGCCATGCGCAGTATATTTCGACGCTTGCGCTGATTGCCACATCGATTGAGAAATTTGCGGTGGAAATCCGCGGACTGCAAAAGTCAGAGACGCGGGAAGTGGAAGAATTCTTTGCAAAAGGTCAGAAAGGGTCGTCTGCGATGCCGCACAAGCGGAACCCGATCGGTTCGGAAAACATGGCAGGGCTCTCACGCCTCATTCGCGGCTACATGGTGACTGCTTATGAGAATGTACCGCTTTGGCACGAGCGAGACATTTCCCATTCGTCAGCAGAGCGGGTGATCTTACCGGATTCGACGATCCTGCTCGATTACATGCTGAACCGATTCGGCAATATCGTCAAAAATTTGACGGTCTATCCGGATAACATGAAACGCAATATGGACCGGACTCACGGACTCATTTACTCCCAGCGTGTCCTCCTGTCGCTGATCGACAAAGGGTTGTCGCGGGAAGCGGCGTATGACACAGTGCAGCCGCTGACGATGCAGGCGTGGGACGAAGAACAGCCGTTCAAAGAACTGGTGAAGGCGGATCCAGTGATCAGCCGGGAGCTCACCGAAGAAGAAATCGATGAGTGCTTCGATTACAACTACCATCTGCAGAAGATCGACCTCATCTTCAAGCGGATCGGTCTGGCATAACAAAGAAAGGGTCCGGCATTGCTGCCAGACCCTTTCTTATTTAATAGCCCCGAGAGACTTCAGTTTGACGTCCGATTGTACATTGAACACGAGATCCGGGTAGATTTCATTCCAGTCCTCTTCGATCTGATCTGTATGAAAACGGGTCGCCCGGTAGCGGAGACCGAAGCCGAATGGATCGACCTTTTCCTTCTGCATTTTCTTGAACAGTTTCTCCATTTCTTTTGACAGTTCTTTGTTGGTGACTTCGCTGTATTCAGGCAGGCGGTTCAAGGACAGTGTCTTGTTGGATTGGCTGATAGCGCCTACTGCCTTCACTTTAATATCCGCCTGAGGAGTCTGACCGGGAACAATCCCTAACTTGTAGTTCATCTTGGCGCGGTCGAAGGTGAGAGTAAAGATGTAGCCGCTGTTATGCGCTTGGTACCCATAGCCGTTGGCACCTTCCATGAATGTATTGTAAAGCTTTGTCTGCGTGCGGTTCAGGTCAACAGGCTCATGGTTCTCCTTAATGACAAGCGCTGTATTTATGACCAATTCATCCTTGTTTTTGGAAGTGCGCACGATCGGCAGGACGGCATCTTTTCCGAATGTCAGGACATCCCTCCGAAATTCGAATAGGAAACTGGTTGTCACGAAAGGGCTTTCTGTCCCTGTGTCGTCAAAAAAGTTGTACAGCGTATTCTCACCGGCAGCTTCTAAAATAGGCTCGACTTTTAATACCTCTTCGGCACTTGGTTTTGCAGCAGCTACGTACATGATCAGCTGGATGTCTCCGCGTCTGGTGAAATAATCCATAAGCAGCTGCAAGTCACCACTTAACAGCTCATGGTGGATGGCCAAGATTTTTGCTTGACTGAAATCGACCACTTTGTCGTTGTGGGTTTCTAAGATCCGTATGGCTTCCGAGACGGTCTCCGCTTCAGTCGTCAAATAGGTGTATTCTGTCTCAGTGGCCTGACGGAGAGAGGCAATCGGCTTGGCGATCTTCAAGGTCACCTTATAACGGTCATCATCGTTTTCAGCTGGATCGACGCCTACACTGACTACGAATGAACGTTTATCCACACTTTTGTACGCACAGCCGGCCAGGAAAGAAATCAGTAGTATAGTGACCACCAGAAGACCTTTTTTATGCCAACGGCTCATTGTCGTGCCCCCTTTTCACCGCGAACATGGTTACGGCCCAGACGATTATGAAAATAGGTATTGCATTGAAGTAATACGCAGAGTAAGTGTACAGCTGATACTGCGTCAGCCATACTGTCAGATAGATGGCGACTGCAACGAAAACTGCGACGGTCAGGAAGGGTGTCCAATTATTATTGCGCATCTGCAGCTTATCAATACGGATCAGACTCTGAATCAGTTTGTAAGACACATGCCAGTGGACTGTAATGCTCATGAATGAGATTGCCACAAAAAACAACATGAACAGGAAGACGGCGCGTTCGACAATCCCGTATTTCATGCGGACACTGTCAGCAGCCGATGTCCAGGGGAAGATCAGTCTGTCGACTTGATCGAAACCATTTAGCCCGATCGGTATGAAATACGTGGTGACCAGCGTGAACACTCCGAACAGGCCAATGATCAGCACAGCACCGAGGTGGTTCGTGTTACGTTTAGTAAAATAACGGTTGAACACAATTAAATTGGCGATCCCTGAGAAGGAGAAGAGAGTCGCTGTGAATACTCCGTACTTCGGGACGGAGTTACTGTACATCAGGGAGGTGCGGACCTGATCCCAGTCCAGTTCGCTGCTCGAGTATAGCTTGATAAACAGAAAAAAAGCGATTGGCACTACTAGGAACACTATAATCTCAACAGCAAATAAGACACTTTTGCTCTTTAGCAGCACTCCGAATGCAACAGTGATCAGGATAGAAATGGCAATCAGGTAAATTGACATTTCAGGGGTCAGGAACGTGATGAGCAGGAACGTGAGCATGACGAGAGTGATCGTCCCAGCCAAATACCAGACGATGGCAAAGTAAATGGTGACCGGCACACGCAAGTAGTTAGAAGTATAGGCTTTGAGCAGTTCCGTATAATCACGTCCTGGAAATTTATTGAAAAATTTCAGGAAGAAGAATGAAATCAGCATACCTGTGAACAAGCCGAGAACCATCGTTGGAATGGCCCCCCCATGAGCTCCAATCAACAGCAGACTCGGTATAGGGGTAGTGATGATTGCCATCATATTCAGGAATACTAAATAGTAGAGGAAACGGTTCACCCGCTGCCGACCTCCTTTTCACTGCTTTTGTCACGCCATGGAATGCGCAAGTAGGGCTGTCCGTAACTGTCAATGTTGACCAGATGAATGATGATGAATAGGAAGCCCGATATTAGCCCGATCAGCCCGAATAGGGAAGTAAAAGCGATCAGCAGAATCCGGCAGATCCGTATGGCAAAACTGAGTTCGTTGATGGGGATGACGAAATTTGCGATTGCAACGGCTGCAATCGTAATGATGAGAATGTTGGAAGCGATAGCTGCCTCTACTGAAGCGGTTCCTAAAATCAGACCTCCGACAGTTGTGGCGGTCGCGTTAATGGATTTAGGAAGCCGGATACTTGCTTCTGTCAACAGCTCAACGAAAAGCAGCATGATCAGTACTTCGATGAAGGTCGGATACGGGACCCCGATCCGGCTCCCCGCAATGGACAGTGTCAGTTCGGTTCGAAGTACTTCAGGGGAGTAGGATGCAAACGCAATATAGAAACTAGGGAGGAGGAGGCAGATCATCAGCCCTGTCCATCCGAGTATTGTGTTGAACAGTGAGATGAAGAACGTGTGATAGTTCTCCTCCATGGAGACCATGAAGTCGAAAAACAGGACAGGTGCCATAATGACGAATGGACTGCCATCCACAATTACTATGATTTTACCGCCGGTGATATTGTAAATCGTTCGATCCGGACGTTCTGTCAGCAGGGAGACCGGAAATATATTCAATTTGCGTGGAGTCAGCCGGATTGCGAGGTCGCCTGCTGATTGGATAAGTGGTTCGTCGATCTGCCTCAGCTGTTCCTTCAGCCGGCGGAGTACTTGGGTGTTCACCTTTTTCCGGTCATAGGCGAGAGCGACGGCCCGGGAACTAAGGTCTTTCAGCTCCATTGTTTCTATGAATAAATCCGGCTGATGGTAGTGCTGCCGAATAATGCCGATATTCGTCTCAAGATCTTCACTGAAAGCTGACTGGGGTCCGTGGATAGTGGACTCCAAGACAGTTTGTAGCGGAACGGTGTTTTTCAGTTTGCGTATTTCGAGTAGCAGATAATTCTCGTTGCAATAGATGAGGACAAACCCTTGTACAAGTTTCTTCAGCACTTCCTCACTGTCGGGGATCTGCAGGTGATTTGGCATACCGTTCAAGTACTCGGCAAATTTTTCTGTATCTGCAATTTCGTAAAAAGGTTTGATGATGGTGTCCTGCATAATAGAACCTTCCACTACGGTTTTGACAAAAAGCAGCTGTGCTTCTGCTTTATTTATAGCGAGAGGAAGCTGCACGACATCAGAGGAAGAGCCGAGCGCATCTTGTAAGGACTTCATGTAAGGGGGAAAGACGGGTGTACTGTCTGGCATCGACATCTTCTCCTTCCGGGCAATTGTTTGTTTTCAGAATGCCCAGAAAGGAATACCGTTATGCAAAAGGGTTTAGGTGGTTTTGCTGAGACTTCGATGGGAATACTGGTTGCAACAGGAGGTGTATCGTATGTCGAAAAAGATGAGGGTGGCAATAACCGAACAGGCACTTTCGCTCGGTGAAGCCGCATTGGCAGAATTGGCAGACCGTGCGGAATCTGCAGACGTCGTCATGATCGGGGAAGCTACGCATGGCACGAAAGAGTTCTATGCGCAGCGGGCGGAGCTGTCAAAACGGCTCATCACCGAGAAGGGCTTCACTGTCATTGCAGTGGAAGGGGACTGGCCGTCCGCCCAGGCTGCCAACCGATATGTAAAGTATGGGGAAGGGGAGTCGGCAAAGAGCGTGCTGCAGCAAGCCTTCACCCGCTGGCCGGAATGGATGTGGGCGAACGAAACGGTCGCAGACTTCGCCGAGTGGCTGAAGCGGCACAATGAGACTGCCGGAACGAAGACGGGATTCTACGGGATCGATTTGTACAGTCTGTACGAATCGATCGATGAGCTTTTGCGCTACTTGACGGAGCACCCTCAGGAAGGAACGGACCTGGACCTTGCCCGGAAAGCGTTTTCCTGCTTCGAACCGTATAACCGGATGCCCGAGCACTATGCTCTGTCTGCCGCCCACTTTACCGCTGAATGCATCCGGGAGGTGTCCGAACTGCTGTCAGCTGTCCGTGCCAGTGCCAAGCGGTATGAAGCGGGTCATGAAGAAGACCTGAATGCCGTCATGAATGCGCTTGTCGCAAAGAACGCGGAGGCGTATTACAGGGAGCTCATGCAGGAGGAGGCAATTTCCTGGAACACACGGGATCTGCACATGGCGGAGGCGGTGAAGGCGCTGAAGGCGTATCATGAAAATGCCAAAGTCATCATTTGGGAACATAACACCCATATCGGGGACGCGTCGGCAACGTCGATGACGAGCGCCGGCATGACGAATGTCGGGGAACTGATGCGTGAGGAATACGGGAAAGACCGGACGTATGCCGTTGGTTTCGGTACGTACGAAGGAACCGTCATCGCGGCGGATAGCTGGGGCGCCCCCCGCGAGCGGATGACGATACCGCCGGCTCCATTCAACACGTGGGAAGGTCAGCTCCATGCGTCGGGCCTCGGGGACAGCGTGCTGCTGTTCGACGGCAGCAGCTCTTCCTCGTTCGACGAATGGATCGGCCATCGAGCGGTCGGTGTCGTCTACAATCCGGAAATTGAAGCGCACGGCAACTTTGTCCCGTCACGCATCGGCAGCCGCTATGATGCATTCGTATTCATCGACCGGTCAACGGCGCTTGAGCCGCTTGACTGATGTTCTTTCCAGTGAGCCGGGTTTCTGACGGCTCACACAGCCACGCACAGCCAGCCATGAAAGAAGGTCGTCTGGAAAAAAGGTGTGATCCCGCCGAAACCGGCATCCGACAGAAGCTGTTCAATTTCTTCCTTCGGGAGGAACGACAGCGCACGGATGCCTTTTTCCATTTCCGCACCCTGCTCGGCGTTCAATGAAGTCCGGTCCAGCCAGTGCTGCCGCCAGAGGGCGAACTGTGCGTCAAGCTCCGCTGAATCCGCTGCACCGGCCATCGAGGCGATGACGAACGGGGCGCCCGTCTTCAGCCGGGCGCGGATATCCGCGAGCAGCTGCCGTTTAGCTTCCATCCCCTCTATGAAGTGGAGGACGAGCAGGCAGGCTGCAGCATCGGCCGGCTCGTCTGCCTGGACGTCAGCGGCGGATCCGAGCACGAACTTGACCCGTCCAGATGCAAGACCTGACGCTTTCTGTGCCGCCTGGATGAGCATCGGCTCCGACGGGTCAGCTGCTGTAAACGTCCAGCCAGGATGAATTTCAGCGAATTCCATGAGTTCGTTGCCGCCGCCCGCGCCGACGAGCAGGACGTGCGCGTGTTCATCCGCCTGGAGACGGAGCGCAGAACTTGCGAGACGGATCAGTCCGTCGTAGGTCGGCAGCGTGCGCCGGATCCCGCGGTCATATTCTGTTGCAGTGCTGCTGTCGAACATCAGTTTTTCATCCATGAACCCTTCCCCTTCCTTTTTGCTTCCTTGTCTCTATCATTCGGGATGGAGGCACCCAGTTCCTGCCTGTGCGCTCTATTCACTTTTTCCGCCATATGGTACGATGGACGGAGCAATGAACCGACAAAGGAGACGATTTGCATGTGGAACGCGGAAGAGATCGCTTCGCAGATTGCTGTGATCGACGGCAAGGAAGCGCCTGACCTGCTCATTACGAACGCGACGTATTTACATTCCGTCCTGAAAGAATGGAGGACCGGCACGATCTGGGTCAAACACGGACGGATCCTCTATACAGGAGATCGGCTTCCGGCGATGACGGAAGGCACGGAACTCATCGACGCAGCGGGGAAGTGGATCGTCCCCGGGTACATCGAGCCGCATGTGCATCCGTTCCAGCTGTACAATCCCGAATCGTTCGCGCAATTTGCGGCGCAGCGCGGGACCACCACGTTCCTCGCAGATACGCTGGCACTGCTCATGAGCATCGGGCGGGAGCCTGCATTCCGGCTGCTCGATCAGCTGAAAGGACTGCCATTCTCGTTCTACTGGTGGGCACGGTTCGATTCGCAGACGGCCCTGCAGCACGAGTCGGAACTGTTCGCGCCTGTAGAGGTCGCGCACTGGCTGAAGCGGGATGACGTACTGATGGGCGGCGAACTGACCGGCTGGCCGCGCCTGCTGAAAGGCGATGCCAATATGATGACGGCGATGCAGCTCGCGAAACAGCTCGGCAAAAAGATCGAAGGCCACTTTCCGGGCGCTTCCGAACGGACACTCGCGCGTATGCGGCTCCTTGGCGCTGATGGCGATCATGAAGCGATGACGGCAGACGAAGCGGAAGCCCGTCTGCTTCAAGGGTATGCGGTGACGCTCCGCGAATCGTCCATCCGGCCGGACCTGAAGCCGCTGCTCGAGGGGATCCTCGAGAAGCAGCTCGACGTGTTCGACCATCTCATGATGACGACGGACGGTTCCCCGCCGCTGTTCCACGAGGACGGCGTCATGGACAAGTGCATCCGGATTGCGATCGAAACAGGCGTTGCACCGATCGATGCCTATCAGATGGCGTCGTATAACATCGCCCGGTATTACGATATCGACGATCTGCATAGTGTAATAGCACCGGGCCGATTCGCCACGCTGAACTTCCTGACGGACATACAGGAACCGAATCCGTCCGACGTCCTGTCGAAAGGCGTCTGGCTGAAGCGTGACGGAGCGGCATGCACGGAATTCCAGGCCGCTGACTGGTCGGCGATCCCTGACCTCGCACTCGGATTCGACCTGACGGCTGACGATCTGGAAGTGACCGGCAGCCGCGGCATCGCGATGCTGAACGACGTCATCACGAAACCGTACGAGCTGACGATCGACCCGTCCGCCGACCGGCTCGAGTCAGGACACGATGAGTGCTTCCTCGCGCTGATCGGCCGGAACGGCAAGTGGCGGGTGACGACGGTCCTGAAAGGTTTCGCACGTGATCTGCAGGGACTGGCTTCCTCGTATTCCAACACAGGGGACCTCATTTTGATCGGCCAAGACAAGCAGGAGATGCTGCGCGCATTCCGCCGGGTGAAGGAGATCGGAGGCGGGATCGTCCTTGCTGAAAACGGCTCGATCGTACAGGAACTTCCGCTCGCAATCGGCGGCAGCCTGTCCGACCAGCCGGTGGACGTGCTGCGCGAACAGGAGCGGGCACTGAAAGACGCGCTGGAGAAACGCGGCTACGACAAAGGGGACGCTGTGTACAGCCTGCTGTTCCTCCAGTCGACCCACTTGCCATATATCCGGATCACGCAGACCGGCGTGCTCGACGTGATGCGCAATGAGCTGCTCACCCCGACGACGAAACGATAGGAGACGTGACATGAACGGAACGAAATTAGCTGGTGCGGCATTCCTCTGTACAGCCTTGCTGCTGACAGGCTGCACGAAAAATGATGAAGTGATGAATAACGGAGCGGCCGCCGAGACGGCAGACGGGGAGACGGGTATCGAACAGGCACTGCTTGAAACGGCGCCGTTCACAGGCGTTCCGGGCGAGTCCTATCCGATGCGCCCGATACTTGCAACGGTGAATAACCATCCGCTCGCCCGTCCGCAATCGGGCCTGAGCAAAGCGGATATCATCTATGAAGTTCTCGCCGAAGGCAATATCACCCGCCTGCTCGCCCTGTATCAGAGCGGGCTGCCGGACGAGATCGGCCCGATCCGCAGCGCCCGTGATTACTTCATAGATATCGCCGCCGGGCTTGACGCATTTTACATCGCCCACGGCTACAGCCCGGATGCCCGGGAGATGCTCGCTGATCACGCCGTCGATTCGGTCAACGGCATGCAGTACGACGGGACGTATTTCGAACGGTCGAGGGACAGGAAAGCACCGCACAATTCCTATATCTCGAAAGCGCACATTGAAGACGCGATGACTGACCTCCATATTGAGGAGACGATCCGCAAAGTGCCGCACCTGTCGTTCCATCCCGATGCCGAGAGCGCAAAACTCGGCGAGCTCGCGACAACCGTTGTCGTCGGCTCGGCGGATCCGAACTTTACGAGCACGTATGCATTCGACGCCGACAAGCGCGTCTATACACGGGAAGTGAACGGCATCCTGACTGTCGACAAAGCGGATGAAACACACGTGACGCCGGCAAATGTCCTCGTCGTCGAAGCGCCTTATGAAACGATCGACAGCGAAGGGCGCCAGTCGCTCGACCTGTCAAAGGGCGGCCGAGCCGTGCTGTTCCAGAACGGAATTGCGCTCGATACGGAATGGAAGATGATCGACGGCATCATCACCCCTGTCGAGAACGGCGTGCCGGCGAAGTTCGTGCCTGGCCAGACCTGGGTCCATATCGTACCGGAGCAGTCGATCGGCCAATCCGTCACGTACACCCCGTAAGAATGGAGGAACACCAGATGCTAGAGAAAATACGAAACGACCGGACGGACCAGCTGTTCCGCGCCATCCTCGAATTGCAGTCGCTTGAGGAATGCTACGCGTTCTTCGACGACCTGTGCACGATAGGCGAAGTCCAGTCGCTGTCACAGCGACTCGACGTCGCGGTCATGCTGAAGAACCGGCAGACCTACGACAAGATCCAGACGCAGACCGGCGCGAGCACCGCAACGATTTCACGGATCCGCCGCTGTGTCGATTACGGGTCCGGCGGCTATAATCTGATCGTCGGCCGACTGGACGGACAGGAAGGCTCCAAAACCGAACAAACGAACGAATGACCGGACAGCCCTGCGCTGGTTCCGGTTTTTTTACGGGCGAACAGCCGCCGGGAAGAACCCGACAGCAAATTTTGCTATAATGGATGAACGAACTTATACAGGAGCAGGTGAATGGGAATGGATTATCATAATTGGCGTCACGCCTTCAAATTGGACCCCGCAAAACAGATTGACGATGAAGCACTGGAAACCCTCGCTGAGTCAGGCACGGACGGCATCATCGTCGGCGGCACGGACGGTATTACACTGGAAGCCGTACTCCATCTGCTCGCCCGGCTGCGCCGGTTCGCCGTCCCGCTCGCGCTTGAAGTGTCTGATGCGGATGCGGTGACATTCGGTTTCGATTATTACTTCATCCCGACTGTCATGAACGCCACTGACGTGAAGTGGATGAACGGCGTGCATCTGGACGCACTGAAGGAATTCGGCCATATGATGAAATGGGAGGAGGTCGCAGCGGAAGGGTACTGCATCCTCAATCCGGACTGCAAGGCTGCCCACCTGACCGGGGCGACGGAACCGCTGACGAAAGAGGACGTCGTCGCCTACGCCCGCATGGCGGAGCATCTCTTCCGGCTGCCGATCTTCTATATGGAGTACAGCGGGATGTACGGCGATCCGCAGCTCGTGAGCGCCGCGGCTTCCGTCCTCGAAGAAACGCGCCTCGTTTATGGCGGTGGCATCGCGTCTGCAGGACAGGCCGCTGAAATGGCGGCTGTTGCGGACACCGTCGTCGTCGGCAATGTCATCTACGACGACCTGAAAGCAGCACTCGCAACAGTCGACGCCGTGAAATCCGTGGCAGCCCCTAAGTGACTCGTGTATACTGAAGAACAAACGTTCGAAAAGGCGGTTATAAAAATGAAAGAACTGACACAAGATCTCCTGACGGGCATGAACCCCGAACAGGCACGGGCGGTCAAGAAAACGGAAGGGCCGCTCCTCATCATGGCAGGGGCAGGCTCCGGGAAAACACGGGTGCTCACCCACCGTATCGCTTACCTCGTCATCGAAAAGGACGTCCACCCATCGAAGATCCTGGCCATCACGTTCACGAACAAGGCCGCACGGGAAATGCGCAGCCGGATCGACGGACTGCTCGGTGAAGGTTCGGGCGACCGGATGTGGGTCTCGACATTCCACTCGATGTGCGTCCGTATCCTGCGCCGCGACATCGACCGGATCGGCTACAAGAAGAGCTTCTCCATCCTCGACTCCGCCGACCAGCTGTCCGCTGTGAAATCGGTGCTGAAAGAGCAGAACCTTGACCCGAAACAGTACGACCCGCGCACGCTGCTCAACATCATCAGCTCCGCGAAGAACGAATGCATCGACGCAAGCGAATACCGGGCGGGCATGAACGAATCGAATCCGTTCGACCGGGTCATCGCGGACGTCTATGACGGCTATTCGAAGAAGCTGCGGAAGAACCAGTCGCTCGACTTCGACGACCTGATCATGCTGACACTCCGGCTGTTCGAGCAAGTGCCTGACGTCCTCGAATTCTACCAGGACAAGTTCCAGTACATCCATGTCGATGAATACCAGGATACGAACCATGCGCAATACAGGCTCGTCAAGATGCTCGCCGAGAAGTTCCGTAATATTTGCGTCGTCGGCGACTCCGACCAGTCGATCTACAAATGGCGCGGCGCCGACATCGGCAACATCCTGTCGTTCGAGAAAGACTACAAGGACGCCGAAGTCATCCTCCTCGAACAGAACTACCGCTCCACCCAGAACATCCTGCAGGCCGCAAACGACGTCATCCGGAATAACGCGAGCCGCTATGACAAACGGCTGCGCACCGAAAACGATGAAGGGGATACGATCACCATCTATAAAGCATCCGACGAAAAGGACGAAGCCCAGTTCGTCGTCGGCAAGATCATCGAACTGCAGCAGGAGGAAGGGTTCTCCCTCGACCAGTTCGCGGTCCTGTACCGGACGAATGCCCAGTCCCGGATGATCGAGGAATACTTGGTCAAATCGAATCTCGACTACACGATTGTCGGCGGCACGAAGTTCTATGACAGGAAAGAGATCAAAGACATCCTTGCGTATTTGCGGCTGATCGCCAACAACGACGACGACCTCGCCCTCGCGAGGATCATCAACGAGCCAAAGCGGAGCATCGGGGCGACGTCCTTCGAACGGATGGCCCAGTACGCCATCGAGAATGACCGGTCCATCTTCGACGCGATGCAGGAACTGGACTTCATGGGCCTGACGAAGAAAGCGGCTGTCGAGACGGCGAAATTCCGCGATATGATCCACGGCTTCACACAGATGCAGGAATTCCTGTCCGTGCGGGAACTGACCGAGCAGGTGATCGAGAAGACAGGCTACCGGGAAATGCTCGAACGCGAAAAGACGATCGAATCCGAGAGCCGTCTCGAGAACATCGACGAATTCCTGTCAGTGACGGCTGCGTTCGAGAAACGGGCGGACGAAGACGAAGGCGACAAATCCCTCGTCGCGTTCCTGACCGATCTTGCGCTCATCGCGGACATCGACTCGCTGGATAAAGACGAGAACCAAACCACTGAAAAAATCGTCCTGATGACGATGCACTCGGCGAAAGGGCTCGAATTCCCGGCCGTCTTCGTCGTAGGGATGGAAGAGAACATCTTCCCGCACGCCCGCTCGATCGGCGATGAGGAAGAGATGGAAGAAGAACGCCGGCTCGCATACGTCGCAATCACGCGTGCGGAGCAGAAATTATACATGTCCTCGGCATCGAGCCGGATGCTGTACGGACGCTACAGTTACAACAATCCGTCGCGTTTCCTGGCGGAGATTTCGGATGATATCATCGATACGATCAGCGGATCAGGCGGGTTCTCGTTCGGCGGCAGCGCCCGGACGGAAGCGCCGAGACGCCCTGCGGTGAAAAAACCTGTCTACGAAACGACTGGCGGGGAGAAGCTTGGCTGGAAAGCCGGTGACAAAGCTGCACATAAAAAATGGGGCACGGGAACGGTTGTCAGTGTCAAAGGATCCGCGGACGACGTGGAGCTCGACATCGCCTTCCCGGAAGTCGGCATAAAACGGCTGCTCGCCAAATTTGCACCGATCGAAAAAGTGTAGGAGGAGGAATGCCAGATGGACGATACCCAGGAACTTGAACAGCGGGTGAAGGAACTGAACCGCCTGCTGACGGAATACGGACAGGCCTATTACGTACTCGACCGCCCGGCTGTGACCGATGCTGAATACGACCGGCTCATGCAGGAGCTGCTCGCCATCGAAGAACAGAACCCAGACCTGATCTATCCCGACTCACCGACACAGCGCGTGGGCGGTTCCGTGTTGGAAGGGTTCACGAAAGTGCAGCATGAGTATCCGATGCTCAGCCTGTCCAACGTTTTCAACGAAGAGGACATCCGGGAATTCGACCGGCGTGTCCGCGCGGGTGTCGGCGATTCCGTAACGTACATCTGCGAGCTCAAGATCGACGGACTCGCCGTCTCACTTAAGTATGATTCCGGAAAGTTCGTGCAGGGCTCGACGCGCGGAGACGGGACGGTCGGCGAAGACATCACGGCGAACTTGCGGACGATCCGCTCGATCCCCCTCAAGCTGGAAGAGCCGGTGACGATCGAAGTGCGCGGCGAAGCCTACATGCCGAAGAAATCGTTCGTCAAGCTGAACGCGGCCCGTGACGAAGCAGGGGATGAACCGTTCGCGAATCCTCGGAACGCAGCGGCCGGCTCCCTCCGCCAGCTAGACCCGAAAATCGCCGCAAGCCGCAATCTGGCGGTGTTCCTCTATGGGGTCGGCGGTGACGGGGAAGCGTATGGCCAGACCGCCCACTCGGCCGCGCTCGATTATCTGGATACACTCGGCCTCGTGACGAACCACGAACGGAAACGGTGCGGCACGATCGAGGAAGTGCTCGACTATGTCGACAGCTGGGGTGAAAAACGTGCCTCGCTCGACTACGAAATCGACGGCATCGTCATCAAGGTCGACCGGTTCGAAGATCAGGAACAGCTCGGCTACACGGCGAAAAGCCCGCGCTGGGCGACCGCCTATAAATTCCCGGCCGAAGAAGTGACGACGAAACTGCTCGATATCGAACTCAGTGTCGGCCGGACAGGCACCGTCACGCCGACCGCGATTCTGGAGCCGGTGCGTGTCGCAGGAACGACCGTCGGCAGGGCATCCCTCCATAATGAGGATCTGATCCGTGAGAAGGATATCCGGATCGGCGACCAGGTGAAGATCCGGAAAGCCGGCGATATCATCCCGGAAGTGATCGGACCGCTCACCGAGCTGCGGACCGGGGAAGAGACCGAGTTCCATATGCCGGAAGACTGTCCGGTATGCGGTTCGGAATTGATCCGCATTGAAGGAGAAGTCGCCCTACGCTGCGTCAACCCGCAATGCCCGGCACAGCTGAAGGAAGCGCTCATCCACTTTGTTTCGAGAAACGCCATGAATATCGAAGGGATCGGCGAACGTGTCGTCGACCAGCTGTATTCGGCGGAACTTGTAAAAGACTTTTCGGATCTGTATGGGCTGACCGCAGAACAGCTGATGGCGCTGGAACGGATGGGAGAAAAATCCGCAACGAATTTAGTGAACGCCATCGAGAAGTCCAAAGAGAACTCGTTTGAGAAACTGCTGTTCGGCCTCGGCATCCGTCACGTCGGTGAAAAGGCTGCGGTGATCCTTGCGCGCGAATTCGGCTCACTCGACCGACTCATGGCGGCCGAACCCGAAGAGCTGCTGGCCATCCATGAAATCGGTGAAAAAGTAGCGGATGCGATCGGGACGTTCTTCTCGAACGAGGACGTACTGGACGTCATCGGCAAACTGAAAGCATACGGCGTCAATATCGAATACAAAGGCAGAACGCTGCAGGACATTCCGGCAGAAGGACCGTTTGTCGGCAAGAAAATCGTCCTGACCGGAAAACTGGAAATCCTGACACGGAACGAAGCGAAAGAAAAAATAGAGGCGCTAGGCGGAGACGTCAGCGGCAGCGTCAGTAAGAAAACGGACCTCGTCATCGCCGGGGAGGACGCCGGATCGAAACTGACAAAAGCGGAAGAGCTGGGCATCGAAGTCTGGGACGAAGCGAAGCTGGTCGAAGTGCTTGGAACAAAGGAGTAAACAACGAATGAAAAGGTTATTCACATTGCCCGCCTTCGCCGCGGTTCTCGTGCTTGGCGGGTGTATCCCCTCGATCGGGCCGGAAAAAGACGAAGTCATCCAGGAAAACGAAGATACTAAGCAGGAAACCGTGCTCATCCCGGAAGTACAGCTGAACGAACAATACTACCGGACGCTGCTGCCGTTCAAGAAGAGTGCGACCCGCGGCCTGATCGTCAACCAGGTGTACAGCAAATACGACGTCGGGGAAGTCGAAGAAGGGCTTCTCCGGCTGTCGGCGGAGCACTTCAGCCCGAAAGACCATTTCTTGCAGGAAGGGCAGTTCATCGACGAGAAAACAGCGATCCACTGGCTGTCCCGCAGTTCGAAATTCGACGAAGGGCTCAACCCGCCGATCAACGACAAGATGTCGCCGCAGGACATCAGTGAGAAAGCACCGGTCTACTTGGCGCATATCGTCGAGCAGGATTACTATGTCAAGACGGGCGACAAGAAAGTCGGCCTGGCCGGCATTTCAATCGGCCTTGCTATGAACTCCGTGTTCTACCAGCGGGACGCTGCGGAAGCGAAGATCCCCGACAAAGTGATCGAACAGCAGGGCATGAAGATGGCGGAGACAATCGTCCAGCGCATGCGGAAGCTCGACGGCGTCGGCGATGTCCCGATCACCATCGGCCTGTTCAAGCAGCAGCCGCGCAGTTCGATCGTCCCGGGCACGTATTTCGCCCATACGTACGTCGACAAAGGGAAAGACAAACCGAATGGCTGGAAACAGGTGAACGAGAAGTACGTCTTGATGCCGGCTGCTTCGAACGAAGACAATTACAGGGACGACAACATGCAGTTCGAGAAGTTGAAACAGGATGTCAATGACTATTTCCCGGGGTTCATCAGCATCGTCGGCACAGCCTTCTACACGGATAAGAATTTGAATTCGATGAAGATCAGTGTGCCGATCCAATTTTATGGAAAGAACGAAGTGGTCGCACTGACGCAGTACATGACCTCGCTCGTCATGAAGTATTACCCGGACATCCGCGTGGAAGTGAGCATCACTTCAGCGAACGGACCGGAGTCGCTCATCACGAAAAACGCCGGCGACAAAGAGGCCTCCGTCCATATCTATTCCTATTGACCTAAGGAACTTTTCATCATCCAGCGAAGGTGTTATGATTAATCGTACTGATAAAAGCCAGGAGGAGAGAGTATGTCCAATTTCACAAAAGAGGAAGTCCAGTACTACGCGAATTTCGCCCGGATCGATATGCCGGATGCGGAAGCGCAGAAGTTCGCAGACCGCTTGGACACCCTGCTCGAATTTACGGATCGACTGAAAGAAATCGATACAACGAACGTAGCGCAGATGACCCACCCGCTTACGATTACGAACGTGCTGCGCGAAGATAAACCCGCAGACATTCTGGACCGTGACGACATGCTGAAGAGCGTCGAAGACCACGAAGACGGAATGATCAAAGTACCGAATATCCTGGACTGACCTGTATAGAGGAGGAATTGACTTATGGCAGTAAACAAAACAGCGTCCGAACTGCAGTCTCTTTTACATAGCCGCGAACTGTCGGTGAAGGAACTCACAGAGGAAACGCTCAAGACCATCAAGGAAACGGACGGCCCGATCCAGGCGTTCCTGACTGTGACGGAAACCGAAGCACTGCAGGCGGCAGACCAGCTCGACAGCCTGCCGGACGCTGAACGCGGTCTCCTGTTCGGCATGCCGATCGGTATCAAGGACAACATCATCACGAAAGGCATCCGGACGACTTGTGCGAGCAAGATGCTCGAGAACTTCGTGCCGGTCTACGAAGGGACAGTCACGGAGCGCGTGAAAGACAGCGGTATGGTGATCGTCGGGAAACTCAACATGGACGAGTTCGCAATGGGCTCGACGACCGAGCACTCCGCGTTCCAGAAAACCCATAACCCATGGGATCTCGACCGCGTGCCGGGCGGATCTTCAGGCGGTTCGGCCGCTGCTGTCGCAGCCGGCCAAGTGCTCTACTCCCTCGGTTCCGACACAGGCGGCTCCGTCCGTCAGCCGGCAGCATTCTGCGGCGTCGTCGGCATGAAGCCGACGTACGGCCGTGTATCCCGTTCAGGACTCGTCGCGTTCGGATCGTCACTCGATCAGATCGGCCCGATCACGAAAACCGTTGAAGACAATGCGATGCTGCTGAGTGCGATCGCCGGTTCCGACTACCGCGACGCGTCAGCTTCCGAAAAAGCAGTGCCGGACTACCGCAGTGCGCTGACAGGCGACATCAAAGGACTGAAGATCGCCGTGCCTGCACGGTACCTCGGCGAAGGCGTCCAGCCGGAAGTCCGTGATGCTGTGAAGACGGCGATCGGTGTCCTCGAATCACTCGGCGCACACGTCGACGAAATCGACTTGAGCTATTCCCGCTATTCAGCGCCGACGTACTACGTCATTTCATCGGCAGAGGCGTCCTCGAACCTTGCCCGTTTCGACGGCATCCGGTACGGCTACCACCCGGCCGATGCGAAAAATCTGAACGAGATCTACTTGCGTTCGCGCGCGGAAGGCTTCGGTGATGAAGTGAAGAAACGTGTGCTCTACGGCACGTACGCGCTGAGCGCAGGCCACCACGAAGACTTGTACGAGCGCGCGCAGAAAGTCCGGTCGCTCATCGCGCAGGACTTCCAGGATGTGTTCAGAGACTATGACGTCATCGTAGGACCGACAAGCGCGACGAACGCCTACAAACTCGGCGAGACGATCAAAGATCCGCTGACACTGTATGCAAACGACCTGCTCACGACACCGATGAACCTTGCCGGCATCCCGGCGATCTCTGTACCGTGCGGTTTCGCGGAAGGGCTTCCGGTCGGTCTGCAGATCATCGCCAACCACTTCGAAGAACCGCTGCTCTACAAAGTGGCGCACGCATACGAGCAAGCGACTGAATTCCATAAACAGACGCCGCCTGCAAGGGAGGGGAACTGACCATGAACTTCGAAACGATTGTCGGACTTGAAGTCCACGTTGAACTGAAAACAGATACGAAAATCTTTTCGCCGGCTCCTGCCCACTTCGGCGCAGCCCCGAATATGAACATCCACCCGACCGACCTGGCGTATCCCGGCACACTGCCGACGATGAACAAACAGGCGATCGATTTCGGCATGAAGGCGTCGATGGCGCTGAACTGCGACATCGCCCGGACGATGAACTTCGACCGGAAGCATTACTTCTATCCGGACAATCCGAAAGCGTACCAGATCTCCCAGGATGACCGTCCTGTCGGCGCGAACGGCTGGATCGAAATCGAAGTCGACGGCTACAAGAAGAAGATTCGCATCGAACGCGTCCATCTGGAAGAAGATGCAGGGAAACTGACGCACGCGGATGGCGGCTACTCCCTCGTCGACTTGAACCGTCAGGGCACACCGCTCATCGAGATCGTCACGGAGGCTGACATCCGCACACCGAACGAAGCGTACGCTTTCCTCGAAAAGCTGAAAGCGATCATCCAGTACACCGGCGTTTCCGACGTCCGGATGGAAGAAGGCTCGCTCCGCTGTGACGCCAACATCTCGCTGCGCCCATACGGTCAGGAAGAATTCGGCACGAAAACCGAACTCAAGAACCTGAACTCCTTCAACTTCGTCCGCCGCGGAATCGCGAATGAAGTCGAGCGCCAGGAGAAAGTCCTCCTGTCCGGCGGCAAAATCGTCCAGGAGACACGCCGCTACGACGAAGCGACCGGCCAGACCGTCCTGATGCGCGTTAAAGGCAGCGCGAACGACTACCGGTTCATCAACGACCCGGATCTGTCGGAGGTCATCATCGACGAAGACTGGATCGAACGGGTCAAGCGCGAAATTCCGGAACTTCCGGATGCGCGGAAAGCCCGTTACGTCAACGACCTCGGCCTGCCGGCATACGACGCACACGTCCTGACGCTGACGAAGGAGATGTCCGATTTCTTCGATGAAACCGTCAGTGCCGGAGCGGATGCGAAACTCGCTTCGAACTGGCTCATGGGCGAAGTGTCGGCGTATTTGAACTCAGAAGGCAAGGAACTGAGCGAAACACCGATCACGCCTGCAGGCCTCGCAAGCCTTGTCAAGCTAATCGCAGACGGCACGATTTCGTCGAAGATCGCGAAGAAAGTGTTCAAGGAACTTGCAGAGAACGGCGGCGACGCAGGCCAGATCGTCAAGGACAAAGGACTCGTCCAGATCTCCGACGAAGGCACACTTCGTACCGTCATCGGCGAAATCCTCGATAAGAACGAACAGTCGATCGAAGACTACAAGAACGGGAAAGACCGTGCTGTCGGCTTCCTCGTCGGCCAGGTCATGAAAGCAACGAAAGGCCAGGCGAACCCGCCAATGGTCAACAAACTGCTGCTGGACGAAATCAGCAAACGATAAGCAACCTAGATGACGTCCTGTACGCCGGCCGAAACAGCCGGAGGCAGGGCGTTTTCTAAGGCGCCGGCATGAGAATTGCTTTGTTTGCGCTGCAAGGGGTACACTTGAAGTAAAGGAGTGTGAAGGCTGTTGGCAACAGAATTGGAGTATTTCGAACAGGCGATTTCACTGGAAGACTACATGGACCGGATGGAACACCATAAGGAAAGCAGCTTTTCCATTTACGAACAGTTTGACGTGCCGAAAGACGACACATTCATCTCCCTGCTGAAAGAGGCCAAGTCCCGCGTCCTCGTCATCACGGAAGACTGGTGCGGTGACGCGATGATGAACAACCCTATCCTGCGCCGCATCGCGGAAGCTGCAGATCTTGATGTACGCGCTGTGTACCGCGACGAAGACACCGATCTCATCGACCGTCATCTGACGAACGGCGGGCGCTCGATTCCCGTCTACCTGCTGCTGGACGCAAACGGCGATGTCTTGGCTAAATGGGGACCGCGCGCGGCTTCGATCCAGGAACGTGTCATGGAACTGAAGAAAGGGATCCCGCCGAAGGATGCGCCGGATTTCGAAGAGAAACAGCGTGCCGTCCTCGACAAGATCACGGCTGAATATACGACGAAGCCTGAGTTCTGGCTGACTGTCTACGAAGATATACGCAATACATTCACCCCCGTGCTGCAGGCGAACGCATAACGACAGCTGCTGCCGGCACAACGAGTGTGTACAGAGAGAGGGAAACAACGTATGAAGCGTGCTCGTATCATTTACAACCCGACTGCGGGACGGGAAGCATTCCGCAAAAACCTGGCGGACGTGCTCATGAAGCTGGAGCAGGCGGGCTATGAAGCCTCCGCCCACGCCACGACTTGTGAAGGGGATGCCACCGTCGCAGCGGCAGCCGCCGTGGAGCGCGGGTTCGACCTGATCATCGCAGCAGGCGGTGACGGGACACTGAACGAAGTCGTTGCCGGCATCTCGGCGTTCGCCGACCGCCCGCCGATCGGCCTCATTCCGATGGGGACGACGAATGACTTCGCACGGGCGCTGCGGATTCCGCGCGACATCGATAAGGCGCTCGACATCATCCTGGAAGGACAGATGATCCCGGTGGACGTCGGCATGATGAACGACCGGTATTTCATCAACATCGCGGGCGGCGGCCGCCTGACCGAACTGACATATGAAGTACCGAGCCGCCTGAAGACGATGCTTGGCCAGCTCGCGTACTACTTGAAAGGCATCGAAATGATGCCGTCCATCCACGCGAGTAAAGTGCGGATCGAGTACGACGGCGAAGTGTTCGACGACGAAGCGATGCTGTTCCTCGTAGGGCTGACAAATTCCGTCGGCGGCTTTGAGAAACTTGCGCCAGACTCAAGTATCAACGACGGAAAGTTCACGCTGCTCATATTGAAGAAGTGCAACATCGCCGAATTCATCCGGGTGGTGACGCTGGCTGTGCGCGGTGAGCACCTGAACGACCCGCTCGTGATCTCCTGCAAAGCCCAGTCGGTGAAAGTCACATCCGACGAAGAAGTGCTCATCAACCTGGACGGCGAATACGGCGGCAAAATCCCTGCCGTCTTCGAAAACCTGTCCTGCCATATTCAGATGTGCGTCCCGTTCGACCAGCTCCGTGAACAGGACCGTACTTGGTGATTTGTGAAACTCCGCGTATGCGGAGTTTTTTTTGTTGTGGGGGGCGGGCGGGGGAGGAATGGAGCGGTTAGGCAGGGGAATGGAGCGGTTAGGCAGGGGAATGGAGCGGTTAGGCAGGGGAAACGAGCGGTTAAGCGGGGGAAACGAGCGGTTAGAGGGCGGATGCGCTCCAGAACGGTACGAACCGCTCAAGCAGGCACATGAACCGCTCAAGCGAGACGAGAACCGCTCAAACAGGCACATGAACCGCTCAAGCGAGACGAGAACCGCTCAAGCGGGCACATGAACCGCTCAAGCGGGTACTCGAACCGCTCAAGCGAGACGAGAACCGCTCAAGCAGGCACAAGAACCGCTCAAGCGAGTACTCGAACCGCTCAAGCCACGCCTTCCATACACAAAAAAAGCAGCAGGCACAAGCCCGCTGCTTTCCGTTAATCCCTCTTATTCGATGAATTCCAATGCCTGATCCTGCTTCGATGCAAGCTTCGGCAGCTCTTCGACCGGAATCCATTTGAAATGGAAGATGAGCCCTTCATCTTTTCCATCGCCGTGCACGGTGTAATCCCATTCCTGCTCGTGGTCACCGACGTAATCGAAATGGAAGACGTTCCGCTCCAATACTTCATCCTTATCTTTCGGGAAGAAATTGGTCTTATGCAGCTTGCCGCAAAGGACGAGCTCGTCGCGCTGGATGCCTGATTCCTCTTCGATCTCGCGATACAGCGCGTCGATCAGCAGCTCATCGCGCTCGATCGTCCCGCCGGGTACTTGGAGACCGGCTTCCGGGTAGTCCCTGTGTTCGAACACAAGAAGGTCCCGGTCCTCTTCTTCGCCGCGTGTAATATAGGCAAGTACTTTCCGTTTTAATTTCATTGTGCTCACCTCGCTTAATTGTACTAGTATACCATTCAATTCGAAATTATTCAATCATTTCGCAAACCAGTTGTACGAATTTCGTCAATTCTATATACCCGATCAGGGATATTTTAATCGTAAATAGGGAAACCACTAAGTGTAACCGGAGTTTTGACCGAAATCAGTGAAGATAGGAAGTGGCCGGATGTACAAAAAACAAGAAAAGGTTCTCATGTGGCTGGCGTTCGGTGTCGCAGGTATCATGCTCCTGTCCATACTCGGCCGCCTGTTCAGCTGAGGGCACCGGACTCATTGCATAACGACTTAAGGAGGCAGCTCAAATGGGAAACGAAGAAGCTGTATTTTTCTCTCGGGTACTGACGGAAACGACACTGTCCTTCCACATCATCTACGCCACGATCGGCGTCGGTGTCCCGCTCATGATCATGATTGCCCAGTGGGTGGGCATTAAAAAGAACGACGAGCACTACATCCTGCTCGCCCGCAGATGGGCGCGCGGATTCGTCATCACGGTGGCGGTCGGCGTCGTCACCGGGACAGCGATCGGACTGCAGCTGTCCTTATTATGGCCGAACTTCATGGAACTAGCCGGAAACGTCATCGCCCTGCCGCTGTTCATGGAAACATTCGCCTTTTTCTTCGAAGCGATTTTTCTCGGCATCTATTTGTATACGTGGGACCGTTTCGAAAACCAGAAGAAACACTTGCTGCTGCTGATTCCCGTCGCGCTCGGCGCTGCGTTCTCGGCGGTGTTCATCACGATCGTC
Source organism: Sporosarcina sp. NCCP-2716 (assembly GCF_023707985.1). Taxonomy (GTDB): domain Bacteria; phylum Bacillota; class Bacilli; order Bacillales_A; family Planococcaceae; genus Sporosarcina. Next base: position 168,758 of record NZ_BRCF01000007.1, on the reverse strand, counting down.
AACGCGTTCATGAACGCGCCGCGCGGATTTGACATCGTCAACGGCGAACTCGTCAATATCAGTCCGCTGCTCGCGATGTTCAACCCGGCGATGCCGACAAAAGTGGCGCACGTCGTCGTGACGGCGTTCATGACTGCCGCGTTCCTGCTGGCAGCGATTGCAGCATTCCGCCTGCTGCGCGGCTCGGATCATGTCTATCACAAGAAAGCGCTTCTGCTGACGATGAAAGTCGGGTTCATATTCTCGATCGGGGCTGCCGTCATCGGCGACTTCTCCGGCAAATATCTCGCCGAGTACCAGCCGGAAAAACTGGCGGCTGCAGAATGGCACTTTGAAACGACCGACAAAGCGGAGCTGATCCTGCTCGGGGTGCTTGACGAAAACAACGAAGCGAAGTACGCCATCAAGATTCCGTACGGTCTGTCGGTCTTGGCTGCGAACAATCCGTTCGCGGAAGTGACCGGGCTCGACCAGTTCCCGGAAGATGAAGTGCCGCCGCTCTACATCCACTACCTGTTCAACTTCATGGTGTTCATCGGCATGTGGATGGCGTTCCTGTCAGGCGTATTCCTGCTCGGGAAATGGCGCAACTGGACATTCACTTCGACGAAATGGTTCCGCTGGCTCATCGTGCTCGGCGGTCCGCTGTCCGTCCTCGCCATCGAACTCGGCTGGTGGTTCGCCGAAGTCGGCCGGCAGCCGTGGATCCTCCGTGACATCATGAAAGTGTCGGAAGCCGCGACGACGAGCGGCCAGGTCGACCTCATGCTCATCCTGTTCTGCCTGCTCTACCTCGTGCTAGGTGTCGGCAGCATTGTCGTCCTGCGACGCATGTTCCACCGCAATCCGGTGGAGAAAGAACTGGAAGACCGCCATGCGATGAAAGGACGTGATGTGCGATGAACCTTGAAATCCTTGGGATCACCGTATTATGGACCTTCCTGTTCGGCTATATAATGGTCGGTGCGATCGATTTCGGCGCAGGCTTCTTCAACGCCTACAGCCGGATCACCGGGAAAGAGCGTATCCTCACGCGTGTCATCCAGCGGTATTTGTCGCCCGTCTGGGAAATAACGAACGTCTTTCTCGTGTTCTTCTTCGTCGGGATCATCGGGTTCTTCCCGAAAACGGCGTTCTATTACGGGACGACGCTCCTTGTACCGGTCAGTTTCGGTGTGATCCTGCTGGCGATCCGCGGTTCCTATTATGCGTTTGAGACGTACGGGGCGAGGGGCCACAAAGGCTATTCGTTCATGTACGGATTGGCGGGTCTGCTCATTCCGGCGTCGCTGTCGATCGTGCTGACCATCTCGGAAGGCGGGTTCATTGAAATGGTCGACGGCAATCCGGTGCTCGACTACTGGAAACTGTTCACGAGCCCGCTGACATGGTCGATCGTCGTCCTGAGCCTGTCCGCAACGCTCTACATTTCCGCCGTGTTCCTGACGTGGTACGCGAACAAAGCGGGGGATGCTGACGCAACGAGTCTGCTCCGCCGCTACGCGCTCACGTGGGCGGTTCCGACGATGATCGCAGCGGGCGGCATCATCGTGGAATTGCGGAAATACCAGCCGGAACACTACAATAACATCCAGACGTTCTGGCCGATGTTCCTGATCTCACTCCTGCTGTTCGTCGGGACGGTTTACCTGCTGTTCACGAAACGGCAGTACGGCTGGGCGTTCGCCATGCTCGCGGGACAGTTCGCGTTCGCCTTCTATGGATATGGCGCCTCGCATTATCCATACTTGCTGTATCCGTACTTGACGATCTACGACAGCTTCACGAACCCGGCCATGGCGATTTCACTCATTGTCGTGTTTGTCCTCGGACTGTGCTTGCTCATTCCGGCACTCATCCTCGTCATGCGTCTGTTCCTGTTCGACAAAGACTATGTCCAAGGCAAAGACGACTATCATGCATAAGGAGGCAATCGCATGGAACAATTCATCATCTTCTACGCACCGTTCATCGTCCTCATCGGGCTGATCATCGCCGCATTCGTCGTGGCACCGATGGACGGCTGGGTAGTGAAAAAGGAAAAGGAAAAGAAGTAAGGTGGAAAGGCTGCCCGCGGGCAGCCTTTTTTTCGGGATGAAGGACATGCGGGGGCGGCTGACCGCTCCATTCACTACGCTAAGCGATCAATTCTCTCAGGTAAGCGATCCATTCCGCCGTCGAAGCGATCCATTGCTCCAGCTAACCGCTCAATTCGGACAGGAAAGCGATCAATTCCCGCGGCTAACCGCTCAATTCTCCTAGCTGACCGCTCCATCCCAGCCCATCTCCCCAAGCCATAGAACCCCCACCTATGGTAAACTACAACTTAGACCACAAAACGGAGGCAACAAACCATGACGTATGCAGTACACCAAAACGACCGGCTCATCGTTCACATAGAAGATCTCACGCACGACGGCTCCGGCGTCGGCAAAGTGCAGGGCTATCCGCTCTTCATCCCCGGCGCGCTGCCGGGCGAGGAAGTCGAAGTGAAAGTCGGCAAGACGCTGAAGAACTACGGCTTCGCCAAACTGCTCAACATTCTCACGCCTTCGCCCGACCGGATCACCGGCCCGTGCCACGTCTATCCGGAATGCGGCGGCTGCCAGATCCAGCACCTGACGTACGAGGCGCAGCTGAAGCAGAAACAGAAAACCGTCCGCGACGTGATGGACCGCATCGCTAAACTCCCGGACGTTCCGGTCCACCCGACAATCGGTATGGACGACCCATGGCGATATCGCAACAAATCGCAGATCCCGTTCAGCGAGCGCGACGGCCGCATCGTCTCGGGCTTCTACCGCTCGAAGACGCATCATATTGTCGACACCGACACTTGCATCATCCAGAGCACCGAAGCAGACGACCTGATGGCGATGCTGAAACGCGAGCTGCAGATCCTCGGCATAGATGCTTATAACGAACAGACAAACAAAGGCTTCCTGCGCCACCTCGTCGTCCGGAAAGCCCGCGCGACCGGCGAGCTCATGGTCGTCCTCGTCACCGCACGCCGCAAATTCCCGGAAGCCGCGCAAGTCATCGAGGTCATCAAACGAACCGTCCCGGACGTCACGTCGATCATGCAGAACGTCAACACACAGAAGACCAACGTCATCTTTGGCGATCAAACCCTGTGCCTCTACGGCAAGGACGTCATCATCGACTCGATCGGCGGCACCGACTTCGAGATTTCCGCGCGCTCGTTCTACCAAGTGAACCCCGTGCAGACGGAAACGCTCTACAGCCAGGCGCTCCAATACGCCAAGCTTACAGGTACTGAAACCGTCATCGACGCGTACTGCGGCATCGGCACAATCTCGCTGTTCCTCGCGAAGGAGGCGAAAGAAGTGTACGGCGTCGAAATCGTCCCGCAGGCGATCGAAGACGCGAAACGGAACGCCGCGCTAAACGGCATCACGAACGCACACTTCGAAACCGGCGCATCCGAAGACGTCATCCCGAAATGGTACAGCGAAGACAAAACGTTCGACGTCCTCGTCGTCGACCCGCCGCGGAAAGGCTGCGACGAAAAACTGCTCGAGACGATCCTTACCCACAAACCGGGCCGCATCGTCTACGTTTCCTGTAATCCGGCCACGCTCGCCCGTGATTTGCGAATTCTAGAGGACGGCGGTTACCAGACGCAGGAAGTGCAGCCGGTGGATATGTTCCCTCACTCAACGCACGTGGAGTGCGTAACGTGGCTTGAATTAAGGCAGGCTGGCGGCAATGATGTTGTGATCTCTAGCTAAATAATGATGTATGTTTTATGTTCCCTCGAACGGATGGTTCGGGGGATTTATTGTCTGCCAGGGGCCTGCTTAAGGGCATTTTATTTTTTGGCTTTCCTCAAGGGTTTCTGTCTTCGGAAGGTGTCGATTTTAATTGATCATTGATCTGAATAACGACATGCCTAAACGTAATTTGGTGAATATCAAAAAGAGGAGTTATAAATCTTTACGTTGACTATCTGCATCGATCGTGATAGGTTTAATTTTATTAAGGATATCAAGAGTCCGTGATATCCGTAAATGAAAGGGAGGATATGTATGAAGTATTCAAACGCGACAAACTACGCCTTGCACACAATGGTGCATTTAATACTGCAGCCCAGGGAGAGCTTGGTGGGAGTACAGGAATTAGCCGAAATGCAACATCTTTCCCCGACGTATCTCTCTAAGATATTAACCAAACTTGCGAAAGCTGGGTTGATTGAGTCAACGCCAGGAGCGAAGGGAGGCTATAAAGTCTCCAGAACAAAACATGAAATATCCTTTTTGGATGTCATTCATGCGATTGAAGGAGATACAAGCTTATTCGACTGCTCCATTCATCATGAGGGCTGTGCAATTGAGAAAGTCATGTGGCAGGCAGAGGAAAATATGAAAAGTGAATTGAATTCAAAGCTCTTGATCGATATAGCTAAAGAAGCAGAATCCAAGCAGAAGTAACCGGAAGTTATTAGTACCAGCACTGACAGAAGAAAAATTCAACGAGGATAAACAGCATGCTTAAACAGCTGATTAGAATAGGAGGATATATATGCATCACCCACATGAGAAGCACAGCAAAGGAAAAGTATCGTACTTGGAGAGTCCCGGACGAAGAAAGGAATTCTCCCCGGAACAATTGCTGAGGATGATTCCACTAAAAGAAACGGACAGCGTCTTGGACTTCGGCGCTGGAACCGGTTATTTTTCCATCCCAGTGGCGAAGATGACAACGGGCAAAGTATACGCTTTAGATATCGATGCTGCAATGATTGAGATAATAATGGAAAAATCCTTGAAGGTACAGCTTGAGAATATTGTCCCGGTGCAAGGAAGTATGGAGGAACTTCCTTTACCTGATGGCACTATCGATATAATCATCGCTTCTCTTGTCCTGCATGAAATTCAGCCATTAGGGCCACTCTTACAGCAAATGAGAAATGTATTGAAAAAAGAAGGCTATCTTATCTGTCTGGAACTTGAACCAAAAGGAAGTCCCGATAAAGGACCAAGAATTAACTTGGAGGGAATGGAGCGAGAAATGAAGGAAGCCGGATTCCGGATAACGGGGAAACACTTCCCATCGGAATCGCTATACATGCTCGTTGCGCAGAAAACGAATTGACCGGTTCTTTTGTTGTTTAATTAGGGTCATTAAGTGTCTGTAAAATCTTTTATCCCTCGATCACCAGAGTATGCAGTTGAACTGCTGTTTGCTTGCTCGAGGGCAAAGGGTATATCACCTGAGGCTCATTGAATTGTGGCAGGCTGGCGGCAATGGTCTGCAGCTGTCAATAGAATAGAGAATTGTGTTTCATGTCCCCCCCGGACGAATGGCTCGGGAGGATTTTTCAGTCTCTTGGAGTGAATACTGAACAGTAAACGCGGACCGGATTCCGGGGACTCTAAGTGTTCATTGATCAACGTCATGGGTAAACAATTCATAAATCCGGTATGGTAGGGTATACAGAAACAAACCATCCAAACACGAAAGGAACGAAACCATCCCATGGCAGACACCAATGACCAAATCATCCTAAAAGGCCTCAAAGAAAACAATCTGAAAAACATTGACCTTACCATACCGAAAGAAAGAATAGTCGTGTTCACCGGACTGTCGGGATCGGGCAAGAGTTCGGTCGTGTTCGATACGCTGGCGACGGAGAGCCGGCGGCAGATGACGATGAACTATCCGCTGTATGTCCGGAACCAGATGCCGCGGTATGAACGGCCGCAGGCGGATCTGATGCAAAACTTAAGTCCGGTCGTCGTGGTGGAGCAGAAGCCGATCGGCAGCAATACGCGGTCGACGGTCGGGACGTATATGGATATCCATCCGCTGCTGCGGCTGCTGTTTTCGAGGATTGGGCAGCCGTCTATCGGTTCCGCTACTGATTTCTCGAGCCACAGTTCGTTCGGCAGCTGCCCGGAATGCGGCGGCTTCGGTGAAGTGATCGCGCCGGACGTCAATAAGCTGGTCGATTTCAATAAATCACTGCGCGATCGGGCGGTGCAGTTCAAGCCATTGTCGCCGTCCGGCTGGCAAGGGCATTGGATGATGACGTGCGGCCTGTTCGATCCAGATCTGCCGCTGAAGGATTATCCGGAAGAGACGCTCCACCTTCTATTGTATGGCCCGCGGGAGGGGGAACGGGCCTATGCGCCGTTCCATACAAAGAACGGGCCGCATAACGCCGAGTGGGACGGGCTGCTGCCGCGGTTCACACGGGTTTACATCAACCGGGATATCTCGAAGCTGAAATCCTTATCCCAGGAGGACGTGTTAGCGATGTCTACGCATGCCCCCTGCCATACGTGCCAAGGGTCCGGCCTCAATCCGGCAGTGCTGGCCAGCAAAATCAACGGACTCAACATTGCAGACTACGATCAGCTCGAGCTGCCTGAACTGCTCCGGGAACTGCAGGCCATCCAGGAGCCGATGGGGAAATCGATCGCCCAGCAGGCCATTCCGTTCGTCATCCAGCTGATCGACATGGGGCTCGGCTATCTGAGCCTCTCGAGGAAGATGGCTACTTTGTCTGGAGGGGAAGCCCAGCGTGTGAAGATCGCCCGGCATCTTGGCAGCAGTCTCAATAATATTACGTACATTTTCGATGAACCGAGTGCGGGGCTTCATCCGAGCGAAGTAGAACTGCTCATTCAGATGCTCCGCCGCATCAAAGAACAGCATAATACGGTCATCGTCATCGAACACAATCTGGCCGTCATCCAGATGGCGGATGAAATCATCGAGATGGGGCCGGGAGCTGGGGCGAACGGCGGGGAAGTGATCTATGCCGGAGATGCGTCGGGAATGAAAGAATCCCCGACCGCCCTTGCGCTTCAGCACCAACTGACCGTCAACAAGCATCCTAGGGAGCGGACGGGCAGCTTTTCGATCGAACGAGCGTCCAACAATAACTTGCAGCACGTGGATATCCACATTCCGAAAGGTGTTTTTACCGCTGTGTGCGGCGTGTCCGGTTCGGGGAAAAGTTCACTCATATTGGAAGCATTCAAAAGCCGGCATTCTGAATCGATCACGGTCGAACAAGGGGGCATCGGAATTTCCAGCCGCTCCACGATGGCGACCTATATGGGCATCATGGATGACATCCGCGCGACATTCGCAAAAGCGACCGGGCAGCCGGCTGGATTGTTCAGTTTCAACTCGCTCGGCGCCTGTCCCGTCTGCAAAGGGAAAGGAGTGCTGACGCCCGAAGTGGCATTTGCGGACCCGGTAACGATTTCGTGTGAAGCATGCGGCGGCACGCGGTACTCCGATGAAGCGCTATCCTATCGATACGAAGGGAAGAACATCGTCGAGATCTTGGCGCTGACGATCGAGGAGGCACGCGATTATTTCACGCAGCCGAAGATCCTGAACCGGGTGAAGACGCTGCAGGACGTCGGACTCGGCTACCTGACACTCGGGCAGACGACCAGTTCGCTGAGCGGAGGGGAGATCCAGCGGCTGAAACTCGCGAGCCAGCTGCAGAAGGAAGGCCAGATCTATTTGCTGGATGAACCGTCTTCCGGCTTGCACGCAGAAGATAGGAAGAAACTGCTCGACGTCTTTCAGAAACTTGTGCAGCGCGGCAACTCGGTCATCATCATCGACCACAATCTGGACATGCTCGCAGCAAGCGACTGGATCATCGAAATGGGGCCTGGCGGCGGAAAGCAGGGCGGTTCGGTACTGTTCGAAGGCACGCCGGCCGACATGCTGCTGGCGGACACAGCTACGGCAAAATGGCTGCGGGAAGCGGTGGAAGGGTGACAGGGCAGGCTGCCGGCTGATACTGCTTTCTGCTATTACGGATTAAAGCGGTGTCCCCGGATCTGAGATTTTCACCACAACCGCCGTCGGAATAGGTGCGGGACAAATTATGAACATCACTTTTTCATTCTACACTACGGGAATTCCCGTTGCGTTCCAGCTGGATTAGACGTACCATGGAATTTGTGTGTTTGCACAGGATGTATCCGTGCAGGCTGAATAAATTCCCATGTACAGGAGTCATTATGAATGAAAAAACTACACTATTTGATAGTATCGGCAACAATGCTGTTGCTGGCAGGCTGTACGGAGCCGGGGGAAACCGCTCAAATTGATGAGCAGGAGAGTTCACAGGAACAGGCGGCAGTCACAACAGACGCGGTGGATACGGAGGAGACAGAGACAACTCCCGCAGCAGAGCCGGCAGCTGAAGTAACTGAGCCTGAAAAATCCGAGCAGCCCGATGCCGCGGCCGCTGAAGCCCAGCAACAGGAAGAGCAGTTCGCCGGATACAGACGGATCGAAGTGGATGGCGGTGATCTGTCCGGACATCGCGAACCGAATGTTGTCGTCGACATCGGGTACGGTGACCGTGAATACTGGGGATTCACGAATGAGTACGGCCAGCTGGTGCGCGTGGTTGCAGACGAAATCATTCTACAAGACGACCGTACAGAGTCTATAACAACGGCCGGGAGATACTACTCGGATGAAGCCAAGGTGCCGGGTGTCGAAAGCGCCACGCTGGATGAAGGGCATGTCATCGCCGATTCGCTTGGAGGGGTGTCCAATGCGTATAATATCACCCCGCAAGACAGTACGCTCAACCGGCATGGTGACCAGGCCTATATGGAAAAAGTGATCCGGACCGCAGGCGGCGCCGAGCACTTTGAAGCGATCATTACATATCCGGATACAGAAACACAGATCCCTTCGCACTACCACTACACTTATACGGTGAAAGGCAACCAGGTCACAGATGATTTTGATAACCAAAACCCGGACGATGTCAACGAATCTCTCGGGCTTACCGGAACCAACAAGAACGAATCGAAACCCAACTCTGAACCCGCAAATTCTTCATCAGACGAAGGCGATCTTTCCAGTGTCGATACGAATGGTAACGGAATGGTGACCATCGCAGAAGCGAAAGCAGCAGGATTCAGTATGCCGATCACCAGCGACCACTGGTTATACAAATACATGCGGGACAATGATCACGATGGAATGGTAGGGGAATGACAAATCCCCTGACGCTCAGTGTGGTATAATCCCCCGTGTGTGTCGGCCTTGAGGTTGGCCGAGGATGAAGTGCCGTTAGGAAGGGGGCAGGACAAATGGAAGTACGACTGATGGAACCGCCGCAATTAGAGGACATGAAGACATTGTTTCTCGACGTATTCTCAAACGATCCGTGGTTTGACCAATGGACGGACGAACAGCTGGATGCATATATGGAGGATCTGACCGGCAACAGCAATTCACTCTCACTCGCTCTTATGGATGAGGACGGTAAGCTGATCGGCGGTTCGCTCGGGTATGTGTTCAACTGGTGGGAAGGCCGGGAGTATTTCATCCGGGAGTTTTTCGTCTCCCGCCAATACCAGAACCAAGGGGCGGGCAGCCGATTCCTGTCGCTGATGAACGGAATTCTGAAAGAAAAGGGGATTCGCCACATTGCACTCACGACGGAGAAAGACGTGCCGGCGTATCCGTTTTATCAGAAGAACGGTTTTCGGGATCTGGAACAATCTGTGTACTTAGTGAGGAAGGTGACAGAGTGACCGACTGACACAAAGAGCGGGTAACGTCAGTCCATGGAGTACCAGCCAGACTGCCTGATTTCCATGCAGCCGCGAAGCATTAGTAAATGCTGCGCACAAAATTGTCCGCGCAGCTGAAAAGGGGGTTTGTAGGGCTAAAGGATGTGGAACACTACACTATTGACACATCCGTGCATCATGAATAGAACGGAGGAGTTTGTTTGCATATCACAAAAGTATTCTGGTACGCGGTCGCCATCTGTACGGCGATTGTCGTCTGGGGGTTCTTCGCCCCGGACAATCTGAACAAGGTCACCGAGAAGACGACTGCCGTCATTTCCAATGACTTCGGCTGGTTCTATACGCTCGTCATCGTGGCACTGATCAGTTTCTGCATTTATATGTTGTTTTCCAAGTATGGAAGTGTGAGGCTCGGCAAAGATGACGAAGAGCCTGATTTCAGTCTGCCGGCCTGGTTCGCGATGCTATTCAGCGCCGGGATGGGCATCGGTCTGATGTTCTTCACGACAGCTGAAACCATTTCCCATGCGTTCATCCAGTCGCCGAATGCCGAGCCCGGCTCCGAGCAGGCGATCTTGGATTCTCTTCAATATACTTTCCTCCACTGGGGATTCCACGGATGGGGCCTCTATGCTGTCGTTGCGCTGATCTTTGCGTATTTCAAATTCCGTGTCGGCGCACCGGGGCTGATCAGCGCGACACTCGTACCGCTGCTCGGCCAAAAAATGATGCGGGGGACGCTCGGTCAGATCATCGATACGCTTGCCATCTTTGCCACGGTGATCGGTGTTGCCTCCACCCTCGGTTTCGGCTCCGCGCAGATCAACAGCGGACTGACGTTCCTGTTCGATGCGCCGAATGCGTTCTGGTTCCAAATGATCATCCTGGCCATCGCTACCGTGATCTTCATTGCATCTGCCTGGTCGGGACTCGGCAACGGCATCAAGTACCTCAGCACGGCCAACTTGTGGCTCGCGTCAATCTTGCTGCTGGCAGTCTTTTTCGTCGGCCCGACCGTCTACATCCTGAATATGTTCGTGACGTCATTCGGAAATTACATCAGCCACTTCGTGGAGATGAGCTTCGACTTGAAACCGGTCAATGAGAACAAACGGCAATTTGTCAACGACTGGACACTGTTCTACTGGGCGTGGTGGATCTCCTGGGCGCCTTTCGTCGGGATGTTCATCGCCCGGGTGTCGAGAGGGCGGACGATCCGCGAGTTCATCATCGGAGTCCTGATCGCCCCGACGCTCGTCACGTTCATCTTCTTCGCTGTATTTGGCGGGTCGGCGCTTAACTTGGAACAGCACGGCATCGCGAAGCTTTCCGAGCTTGCGACGGAAACCGTTACGTTCGGCATGTATACCCACTATCCGCTGGGAACCGTGCTTTCCATGCTGACGGTTTTAGTCATCGCCATTTTCTTCATCACATCAGCCGATTCCGCCACGTTCGTCCTCGGGATGTTCAGTACAGGCGGGCAGCTCAACCCTTCGAACGTCGTGAAGATTGTCTGGGGACTCCTGATGTCGGCGATGGCGGCCATCGTCTTGTACTCAGGGGGCATCAAAGGTTTCCAGAACATGCTCATTATAGCGGCCCTGCCGTTTTCCTTCATCCTGCTGGCCATGGTCGTCTCCTTCTACAGGACCATCCGGCAGAACGAACCATAAGAAACTGCACGTTATTTACTGAAAGGCGGGGATGAACCATGAAACTCGTAAACGTCCGGAAAGGCCAATTCGTCTACTACAAAAACAGACTGCACAAAGTCTACTCAGTAAAGCCGTTCTTCAAGAAGTCCGTCCACCTCATCCGGCTGGAGGACTTCAAGCAGCAGCTCGCGACCGCGAAAGAAATTGACTTCTACAAACCTCAGCACCTCGACAGCTTTATGTTCAACCACGTGAGGTACACATTGGACAAGACCGTCAAAGCGGAAGTCGGCAACTACATCATCGTCATCAACCCCAAACCTGATCCGCTCGACCAGCATCATCTGAACACGATCGAGGCCGTCTCCTCCGTTGAAGGAAACGGGGTCATCACCAATCACTCCAACGGTATCCGGTTCAATGAGTACTGGGTGATGGTGCCTGAGCTGCTTGAGGGCGCAACTGTCATCGACCGGCAGGATCCCGATCTCGAAACGGATGATCCGGACGATTCACCGGCAGCTGCAGCGAAGGAACGCTACCTTCCGGTCATCGGAGACATCTGCCATCGGCTGGGCAGTGAGCATGCATTCGAAGCGATGGTCATCGCCATCCATGGCGACGTCGTCCACCTCGGCGGGAACCTAGAAGTGTCCCTCGCGGAGCTGGCGGACGAAACGAAATGGAGTTTTGTGAAGAACGTCCGCTACTGACCCTTCTGCGTAAGAACAGGTGAGGGCGTACAGACCGGACAAAAAAAGGCGGCTGCCTGCAGGGATTCTGCAGGCAGCCGCCTTTTTTCTGTGCGCATCGTTGAGGATTGTCAGCGCGTTTCATATTAGGATGGTAACTAAAAACAGCGGATATGACTTTTCAAAAGAAGTTGTTGTGCCGCTAGCGCGAACCGGCTTGACGCTCAATCGCATCCCGCAACGTCTTCATGAACCGGATATCTTCGGAGAACTCGAGCTCGTTCCATTCCTTCACATGATTCGGATGGAGCCCTGACACAATGATCATGAAGCCGAGCAGGTCAAGCATATTGACGAGTTTGGCGAACCCGTCCAGACCGCCCTGCTCAATGCGGCCTACCGCTGTGAAGTCGATGATAATTGTCTCGACAGCTGACGAGTATGCCCGCTGGGTGATTGTCAGCGCGATGTTTTCCGACTTGCCCGCGTCGAGCGCGCCGAATATCGGAATGATGGCGACGGTGTCCGACAGTTCGATGAACGGCGAAGACAGCTTAGTATTCTGATGCAGGAGGGCTTCCGCTTCCTCCTTCGCTTCGAGCAGTTCGAAGTTGGTTTCCGTCAGCCGGCTGCGCAGCCTGCCGAGCTGCTCACTCACTTTCAGAATCGTCTGGTCCTGTTTGACGATGACTATTTCGCACTCCTGCTCATCTGTCCAGGAAGCGTAGAGGTCTGCGAGCAGCAGATCGCCGCTGCGGGATAGCACGGTAATCTCCACACTTTCCGCCGTCTCCGAATTGTTGAGATGCTTCTCCACTTTGCGGCGGCTGCCGGTATCGATGACATCGAAAAGGTTTGAACCGGAAGCCAATTGCAGCACGGCAGCTTCGTTCAGATCCGTAATCTGGAAATCACCATTTACGGTATACATCGGCAGCGGCATATGCGGATTAGAGTATGACATGTTTCGGTTCCATTCCCTTTCCGGCAGATGACAGCCAGTTGTGCAAATCGCTCAGCGCCGGCATGACGACGACCCCGCCGGGTGCTGCATCCACTTCGAACGATGTCATCGGAGCCATCCGTCCGCCGATCACGATCGTCGGCTTGCTGGCAGTGTCTCCGAGCACCTGCACGGATTTCTTCAACATCGGCAGACGGTACGAAAGGGCGGCCGACATGGCGACGACGTCAGGCTGCCACGCATTGGCGGCAGTCTCCGCATGACGCAGCGGCAGGTTCGGCCCCAGATAGCGGACAGTCCAGCCAAATTCACGGAACACGGCAGCAGCCATTTTGAGTCCAATGTAATGTTCTTCGCCTTCCACGCCGAACAGCATCACTTTCCCGCGATTTGCCGGCTCTTGCCGAGCGGATCGGAACTCGTAATCCGAGATGACATAATCACAGACAGCTGTCGCCAAGTGTTCGTCGGCAACGGAGATGTCATTCTGTTCCCACAGCTGGCCGATGTGCACCATGGCCGGGGTGATGAGGTCTTCGTACAAGTGCAGCCGGTTCTCTTCAGCCAGGACTTGCTGGATGAAGGAACGGGCCGCCGTTTCATCACCCGTCAGAAAAATGTCCGCCAGCTGTATGGAATATCCATTCATCGAACTCCTCCTCTCCCGCTCAGCTGATGCAACGTCATGAGTGCCTGCTGTAAATAATATAGAAACGCTTTTTCGCGCATGTCGTCCAGTTTACCGGGAAGAATAATTACCAAACGCTCGAAATTGTCGACAATGAGTTCCGTCCCGACATTCCGGCTCGTCAGTATGTCGTTAAGCCATTTGGTATAATCGAGGAAAAAACGAGGGTCGTCCATCTGAAACGCGGTTTCCAGATGATTCAGGTGATGGAAATTGTCCTCTGCCGTACGGAACCGTCCGTTATCCCCGAATTTCTCGGAAAGCCATGGATAGGCCTCATAGATCTGCCAGACGACCTCGTCGACAATCTGTTCCTTTGTTTCCTGATTCATCAGTCTGCCACCACCTTGTACTGGGCGACTTTCGGTATGATCGAGGCGAGTTCCTGATCGGGATACTTCTTCTCAAGCTCATGGATATCCTTGAACTCCTGGCTCCTTGCCCACGCCAGATAGTGCTCCCTTGTCTCCCATTCCATATGGACGACGAGCTCACCCGGCCGTTTCTGGTTTTGCAGCAGCTGGAAAGTGAGGAACCCTTGTGCTTGATCAACCCGTTTCGAGCGGCTTCTATAGATATGAATGACTTCCTCCGCCTTTTCTTCAGGAACTTGGAAAGTTGAATTGACGATATACATGGCAGCCTCCTTTACGGGCTTCTTCGAAATTCGAATTATCTAAGCCTAGTGTAACATAGCTGTGCAGTATAAAAAATTGATTGACCTATGAATTGGAAGCAGCTAAGTTAGAGATTAGAAGCGTACATGGCAGGCGTTGACCCGACTGAACCCGATACCAGAACGGGATGCAAAGGAAGAGGGCTGCCTGCTGAAAAACAGATATCACGGGGGGAATCGGAAATGGCAGAAGAAACGAAGGATCTGTTGGAACTCTTGCAAAAACGGTTCGAAGAAAATATGCACCGCCATCCGGGGACGGAATGGAAGGACGTGGCAGCTGCTCTTACAGCACAGCCGTCCAAGCTGAAGATTTTGCAGGCGATGGAAGAAACGGGCGGAGAGCCTGATGTGGTCGAGCTCGGTGCAGTGGAAGGGACATACACCTTCATCGACTGTTCACCTGAAAGTCCGAGCGGCCGCCGGAGCATCTGTTACGACGCCGCAGCACTCGAAGCGCGGAAGAAAAACAAACCGGCGGACAGCGCTTGCGCAATGGCAGCTGCAATGGGCATCGAGCTACTGGACGAAGCGCAATATCGCGCATTGCAACAGCAAGAACCATTTGATAAAAAAACATCCAGCTGGATCAAAACCCCCGAGCCGATCCGCAGTCTCGGCGGTGCACTGTTCTGTGACCGCCGCTATGAGCATGTCTTCACGTATCACAACGGCGCGGATTCCTACTATGCGGCCCGCGGGTTCCGCGGAATGCTCACGGTATAAGGCGTGCCGACTTCGATAGGAAGCTTCCGGAAAGGGGAACACGATGGAAACTGAGATGCTGAATATTTTCACTCAAGACGGGAGACCACTCGGCACGGCGCCGCGCGACGAAGTCCATCGGCTTGGATACTGGCATGAAACGTTCCATTGCTGGGTCACCGGAACGCAAGACGGAGAGGACGTTGTGTACGTGCAGCGAAGGAGTCCGGACAAGAAGGATTACCCCGATCTGTTCGACATCACGGCTGCCGGACATCTCACTGCCGATGAAACCGTAAGGGACGGCACGCGGGAGATGGCGGAAGAGATCGGCCTCGAAGTCGATTTCGACGAGCTGCAGCCGCTTGGTATCATCCCGTACAGCATCCGGCAGTCGGAGATGATCGACAACGAGCGCGCCCATGTCTTCCTCTATCATACCGGCCTGCCGCTTGAAGACTTCCGCGTGCAGCCGGAAGAAGTGGTGGGCTTAAGTGCAGTCGCCATCCGCGACTTCGCGGCTCTCTGGCGCGGCCAGCAGGACACAGTTCCGAGTCGCGGCTTCGTCCTGAACTCCGACGGAAACTCCCGGCCAGTCGCACAGCAGCTCAGCAGAACGGACTTCGTGCCGCATCCAGATACCTATTACAGTATTGTCCTGAAAGGTCTCGAAGAGGCAGAGCGAGCGAGACGCAGCTAATCCGGAAAGCCCCCTGCCGATAATACCGGCAGGGGGCTCCACTTATTCATTCATACATCAACTCACTTGAAACCGCCTGCCACGGCCTGGCCCAACAGTTTCAGCGTATCCCGCTTCTGGGCGAAATCGGGATGGCTCACATCCTCGAGCGGTGCGCCCATGACGACATTAATGTACTCACGTCCGTCCGCGGTGCTGAGCGTCGCCCAGCATTGTCCGGCTTCGTACGTCGTGCCGGATTTGCCGCCGATGATTGTAAATCCGTGCTGCTCTTCCGGGTGGAGGGAAGAGAGCACCGTCGATTTCAGCTGGATGCCAGCCGGGTGATCCGCCGTCGCGGTTGTCGTGAACGCCGGCTTCGTGAAAATCGCCCGGAAGTTTTGATTGCCCAGCGCATGGTCGAGCAATTTCGCCATGTCCGCCGCAGTCGTGTACTGTTCCGGATCGTGCAGCCCCTCAGGATTACTGTAGTGGGTCTTTGTCATGCCGAGTGCCGCAGCTTTTTCGTTCATGAGCCGGACGAATTTTTCCCGGCTGCCGGCTACGTTGATCGCGAGCGAATTCGCTGCCTCCCCGCCGGACGGCAGCATCGTTCCGTACAGCAGATCCCGGTATGTCACCGCCTCACGTCCGTAGAACCCCGCCATCGACGCATTCTGCGCCACCATTGCCTGATATGTCTGGACATCGACGGGCGCACCTGCCGACAGATCATCGATATGCTCCAGCGCGACAAGCGTCGTCATGATCTTCGTCAGCGACGCAGGGTACGCTTTCGACGTTGCATCTTTTTCAAAGACTGCTTTTCCTGAATCGCGGTCGAGCAAGTAAATATGCTGGCTCGCATACCCGTCCGAATTGCCGCTGCTGAACAGCTCTTTCACATTCCAGTCACTCTGTCCGGTAACGAGCAGGGCGACGGACAGCACCACTGCCAGTAACACAATATTGCGGATGAACCTCATCATTTTTTTCATAAGTCCTCTGCCTTTCATTCAATCCTGTATGTAATTCCGGTTTCATCTTCTCCAGTATAAGGGAGAAATCTGTAGGAATGTATAGACAACATCTGAAGGTTTTCTTAAGAAAGAAACGAAACCTTCCGAACGGCTGCCGCGTAGAAGTATGTAACAAGACGAGAATCAGGGGGGATGGCACATGAGGGAACTGTACATTAAACAAAAGTTGCTGCGGCTGAATGGCCAATTCACAGTGAAAGACGATCAGGAACGCGACGTCTACGAAGTGGAAGGAAGCTTCCTGAAAATCCCGAAGACATTCACGATCCGGGACGCGGACCAGCTGGAAGTCGCATGCATTACGAAGAAGACGTTCAGTTTCCTGCCGACATTCTACGTGGAGGTACAAGGTCAGGAGACGGTCACCATCCACAAAGAGTTCACTTTCCTGAGACCGAAATACACGATCGACGCAGCCGGAGTGGAAGTGAACGGCAACTGGTGGGAAATGAGCTTCGACGTGCTGAAAGATGGGCAAGTCGCCGGAACCGTCGACAAGAAATGGTTCCAATGGGGCGACAGCTACCGCGTACAGGTTTTCGACGAATCCCTCGAGACACTCATCGTCTCCCTCGTCATCGCCATCGACTGCGTCAAAGCCGACCAGGGCGGCGCCGCGTCAGCCGCGTCGTTCGGATAAGGAGGAAACCAGCATGGAGTTCAACCAAACACCCACAGCCTGCCCCAAATGCGGAAGCCAAGAGCTTGGCAGAGGCAAACAGAATGGCTACGCGGTCATGTCCCCGGTAAGCAAAGTACGTTTCGGATCCGCCGTCGAATACTTGCTCTGCACCGATTGCGGCTATATCATCGAGTCGTATGTGAAAAATCCGGAAAAATTCAAAGGCACGTTATAACCCCATTGACTTGTGTGCTCCGCCGCGGCGGAGCATTTTCTGTTCGAGCGGGCGCGGGCCAAGTGACCGAGGCGGAGGAGAAGGTAGGGGAACGGTCACTTGGGGGCGTCTCTAGTGCCCGGTGTGTCGGATATCTGTGTGAGTCGGTCACTAGGGAGCGTCCTTACTGACCGGGGCAGTCCGTAAAGGCGTGCACCGGTCAATAGGGCATGCTCTTTCTGCCCGTGCCAGCCGAGCAGCATGCCTCCTGGGCGTTAAAGGGCAATCCTATTTTTAAGTACCAATCCTTTTTTTATGTACCTGTGCGCCAAACAAACGTGTTTGTTTGAACAATCGCGACAATTAACCGCCCGGAAATCCCACGGATCGCAGCTGCATACCTTATTCCACACGGCTACTTCGCTGCGCCAAGTGCTTTTCATCAATCCAACCAACAAAAAAAGCGGCAACCGGACACCCGGTCACCGCTCATTCACTCATTCACTCCGTCTCCGGGAAAAACGCCTGCGCTGTCCGGACATCGACAAGCGCCGGACCTTCAATACCAAGCGCATCCTCCAGCACGGCCTCCAGATCATCCTCCGCACCGGGACGGAACCCTTTCCAGCCGCACGCTTCCGCCACCTGCACGAAATCAGGATTCGTCAAATCGGTTCCGATACCTTTAGCGCCAAGCACCTTAAGCTTATCGACTTCCATCTGCAGCGACTCATTGTTTAGCACGACTACCGTAATATCGAGCCCATACCGGGTCGCCGTCAAGAGATCGGCGAGTACCATCTGCAGTCCGCCGTCACCGACGACCGCCACGACTTGCCGGCCTGGCTCCGCCAGTTTGGCCGCCATCGCTGCCGGTAGTCCGAAGCCCATCGTCCGCCAGTAGCCCGACACGAGAACCGTCTGATCCGTCTGCCGGAAATTACGGTTCATCCACACCGTATTATCGCCTGTGTCGAGTGCCAAGACGGCATCTGCCGCAACCGTCCGGTCAAGCGCGCGCACGATACGCGACGGATGGAACGGGAATCCGTCCGTGCTGCCTTCCTCCTCGTTCTGGCGATCCCATTTCGCTTTCACATCCGAACAGCGCGCCAGCCAATCATCCGATCGGGTGAAACCGCCAAGGCCGTCCGCCAAAATCGGGAGCACGTCCTCCGATTTACCGGTGATCCCGAGATCCACAGGAATCGTCTTCTCGATTTTATCGAACTGACGGTCGACTTGGATTACCTGGGCGTCTGTCGGCACATATCCTTCCGGCCACCACGTCGTGCCCGCGAGCAGCACGACGTCCGCCTCCTTGAACAGGTCAGCCGCAAACGGGTTGCCGCCCTCGCCGATGCCCTGCAGCATCTGCGGAAACTCCGCTTCCACCAAGCCCTTGCCGCCAAGACTCGCCAGGATGCCGGCGCCCCAGTTCTCCGCCAGCCGCTTCAGATCGTCCACAGCACCAGCAGCACCGGCACCCGCGAGGATCATCGGTCTCTTCGCCGACTTCATGACCGAAACCGCCTTCGCCAAACTATCCTCCGTGAAGACGGCAGTCCCTTCGATGACATCCGCAAGCGGCCGCGGTGCAGCTGATGTCTTCGCCATGAACAGGTCCTTCGGTACGGACAGATGCGTGACACCGCGCTTGTTCAGCGAAGTCGCCGCAGCCCGTTCCAGAAGGTCGATCGCCGCATCAGCACTCGCCAGATTATCCGAATAGAGGGCGAACGGCTTCATCAGATCCTGCAGATTGACGTACTGCTGAAACTCGGTCCCGATCTTTTCCGTCGGTGCCTGTCCGGTCAGCGCGAGCACCGGGACATGATCCGCGTGCGCATCTCCGAGGCCGTTCAGCAGATTCGTCGCACCCGGCCCCATCGTCGACGTGCAGACGCCGAGCCCGCCGGTCAGTTTCGCCTCCGCGGATGCCATGAACGCCGCCACCGACTCATGCTTACAGGCGATGAATTCAATCGCATCCTGCCCTGCCAGCGCATCGATCAGCCCGAAACTCGCATCGCCCACCACCCCGTAAATCCGCTTCACACCATACAACGACAGCTGTTCCAGCATCACTTGTGCCACTGTTTTCTCTGCATTTGCCACAACTTCGCCCTCCTCGATTGTCATATATCTGAATGACTCCAGTAATCCTCAATCTTCCCTCGATAAAACCCGGACAAACGCTCCGCATCTTAAAGTATGGAAGGGAAGGGGGGAATTCTGTTCACACAAGCTGGACTATCCTAAAAAAAATGAAAGGAGGAGGAGCAAAACAAAAAACGGACAACCAATTGAATGGCTGTCCGGTACACACGTATTCAGGTAAAGCATTATACGATCACAGCGTCTCCACCCGCTGCACAGGCACAGTATCCGGCTCGGCCTCCGGTGCCATTTCCACGGCCGGCTTCTTCGACCAGATCGTCGCGAGGATCGGCCCTGAAATGTTATGCCAGATCGCGCCCCATACACTCGGCAGCGCTGCGAGCGGGCCGAAGTGAGCTGTGGCAAGCGCCACGCCGAGCCCCGAGTTCTGCATGCCGACCTCAATCGAAATCGCACGACGGTCGTTCTCGTTCAACCCGAGTCCGAGCGCTGTCAAATACCCAAGCAGCAAGCCAAATCCGTTATGCAGGAACACTGCCGCAAACACGACGAACCCGGACGAAATGACGTTGCCTGCGTTCGCCGACGTCACCGCAGAAACGATGATCAAAATCGCGAGCACCGAAATGAGCGGCACGACCGACACGCTCTTCTCGACTGCACGAGGGAAGAAGCGGCGGATCAACAAGCCGAGCACGATCGGAACGATGATCACCTGCACGATTGACTTGAACATCGACAGCGGATCGACCGGCAGCCATTGGCCCGCGAGCCACAACAGCAGCACCGGCGTCACGACCGGCGCCAGCAGCGTCGATAGCGACGTCATCGCCACCGACAGCGCCAAATTCCCCTTCGCCAAATACACCATCACGTTCGATGCCGTCCCGCCCGGCACACACCCAAGCAGCACAAGCCCCGCCGCCAGCTCAGGCGGCAGCCGGAACACATACGCCAGCGCAAACGCCACGAGCGGCATGATCACGAACTGCGCCGCCACCCCGATAATGACCGGCAGCGGCTTCGTCGCGATAATCTTGAAATCCACCGCCTTCAACGTCAGCCCCATCCCGAACATGACGACGCCAAGCAAAATGGAGATATACGCCCCAAGCCCTAAAAACGGCGCAGGAAACAAAAACGCCACCGCCGCCGCAATGATGACCCACACCGCAAAATACTTCCCCGCAAACGAACTGATCGACTCCAACACTCTCATCCGGCAAGCCCCCGATTTCTGAATTAATGAAGGAAGGGAAATATGATAACCTCTTCCTAATGAATAAAGCTAATTATACCCAATTATCAGAACATTGCAAGATATATTTCATATCACGTATGTATTCGAAAAGGATGCCAGTTGAGACATATAAAAAAGACACCGTTATAATCACGATGTCTTGGAGCCGGTTATTTAACACGCCGACACTACTCAGCTTTTACGAGCGATATCTTCCTACGGTTTGCTCTGCGAACTGCTAACTGTTCTTGAAATTCAGGAGTCATGAGTTTTTCCCGACGACACATGGCATAGGCGACTGTAAGGGCCTTTGCGACGTCGTCGATCCGTTCATCGTCTTCGGTTGCAAAAATAGCTGAAACATACTGCCGTGCATGCGGTCTGTTGCTGAAATAGGAGGTGCTGTCGGCAGACTGAAGAGCCTGGAATGCCAGCTCGGCCGTGCGGCGACGATAGGCGGTAGCTCCCTCATGAAAATAATCAACTTCTTGTTGAAGTACGTATTCAAGTTCTTGAAGAGATACCAACGCAATCACCATCTTTCATAAGTAATACAATAATTATATACCCTTTTGATCCGGAATTGAGCGCAGTTGGTGGTAGTTCAAGTCAGGGTCTTCAGGGTTTAACATATAGCCAAGATATTCATCCGCCATAGAGAGCAATTCCTGCTTATCACAAAGTAAAAGTAAGTCAGTGTCTCGTAAGTCTTGAAGATCTTTTTCACGCTTGGAAAATATCTTAGTACAAGCAAGTAATTCTATGGACGGAATGTAAATCTCAATGTTTGTAAGTACAATATATATTATCATGTCACGGACTTATTTCTTCTTGCACTTACTCGATAGTTGATGTTTGTTCACTATGAAAGGGGGAAAGGTTGACGTAAAAGGATGATTATCATGCCGGACATCATGTCGAAAGAACAACGAAGCAAGACCATGAGTAAAATCCGTGCGAAATCGAAGCTTGAAGATATATTTGCTAGCGCTCTTTGGAAGCGGGGAATCCGTTTCAGAAGGAATGTCAGGAAGTTGAAAGGCACCCCTGATATAGCTATCAAGAAATACAAGATTGTCATATTTGTGGATTCATGCTTTTGGCATGTCTGCCCGGTACATTTCAAACGTCCGAAGAGCAACCAAGAATTCTGGGATAAAAAATTTAAAAGGAATGTGGAAAGGGATAGGGAAATAGATTCTTACTACAAAGAGGCCGGTTGGAATGTGAAACACGTCTGGGAACATGAAATAAGAGGAGACTTGGAAGCGACAGTGGATGATACTGTAGCTTTCATAAATCATGCGAAGAAAGACCTTTAAAATTATTATCCAAGAGCCTGAAGACCCTTGGATTTTTCGTTGGAAAGTGTATAATGGAACAAATAGACCGAAAGGGTGTTCGGAAATGTCAGACAGCAAAAAGATATCTGTAATTGAATTATTCGCTGGAGTTGGTGGATTCCGCTTGGGGTTGGAGCAAGCCAATGCAGACCTTTTCGAAGTGATCTGGGGAAATCAATGGGAACCTTCACGTAAAGCCCAGGATGCCTTTGATTGCTACACCCGGAACTTTGAGAATGGTATTCATAGTAATGAAGATATCGCCACCGTACCTGATGAGGTGTTCCAAGATATTGCACCAGATATGGTAGTAGGAGGCTTCCCTTGCCAGGATTATTCCGTCGCTAGGACCTTATCTGGCGGGAAAGGGATACAGGGGAAAAAGGGTGTCCTGTTCTGGGAGATAAAACGTATATTGGAGAACGGAAGTCCCAAGTATGTTCTGCTGGAAAACGTGGACAGGTTACTCAAGTCCCCTTCCACACAACGTGGACGCGACTTTGCAGTGATGCTTGCAACATTCAGGGATTTAGGATATACAGTGGAATGGCGTGTTCTAAATGCGGCTGAATACGGTTTGGCACAGCGCCGCCGGAGGGTCTTCATATTCGCATATAAAAATGGTATCCCGTTCGAAACTGAGCAGAGGGACATTGACGGTAATACTATCCTTTTTGAGAAAGGGTTCTTTGCTAAACCGTTTCCGGTTGAAGAGACTCCTTATAAGGAACGCGTGAACCACACTAAGCTACCACTTGATATCGTGGATATTTCCGATGAATTCTCTTTTGCTTTCCATACTGCGGGCATCATGCGCGATGGCGAAATACTCACTGCGCAACCAGTGCCGATTCCGCATTCACCGACTCCGTTATCGGAAATCATTCTGCCGGAGGAGGCGGTTGATGAGAAATTCTATCTTAGTCCCGAGGCTGAAGCGAAATTCAAGTATTTAAGGGGTCCTAAGAAAATTGAGCGTGTGTCTGCAGATGGCCACAAATATAACTTTTCGGAAGGCGGCATGTCACTTGTCGATGAGTTGGACAAACCGGGAAGAACAATGCTGACAAGCGAGGGATCGATAAACAGGAGTACCCATATTGTCCAGTTAGGCGACAGGAAAAGGATGCTTACACCTATCGAATGTGAGCGGTTGAATGGGTTTCCTGATAACTGGACGGCTGGAATGTCCGATAGGATGAGATATTTCTGTATGGGTAATGCATTGGTTGTCACTCTGATTGAGAGGATGGGGAAAAGAATCGAGGAAATCGAATCCTTGGAGAGTGAATATAGCCCAGCAATTCAAATGAATTTAACTTTTTGACCGATACTATAGTATCGGTTTTTGTGTTTTTGTGGTAGAATTTATTACCAATTATAGGAGGGGTGTAGATGATATACAAGAGTCGAAGTGACTTGATGTTGAAGGCGGCAGAGGCTGAAGGGATGACTTTTGGAGATATTGATAAAAGCGGCAGAATACTGAATGAGCGGGCTAAGGGCCACCTTGGACAAATAGTAGAAGAGAGTTTCTTTGAATACAAGGTGAACTCCAAAAGCGAAGCGGACTTTGCTGAATTAGGTATCGAGTTGAAAGTCACACCGGTCAGAACTAATAAAAATGGCACGTTATCATCTAAAGAGCGTCTTGTCCTGAATATCATAAACTATATGGATGAGGTGGATAAGGAATTTGAGACATCAAGCTTTTGGCGAAAAAATAAAGAATTGCTAATAATGTTCTATGAATGGTTGCCAAAAGTCAAACGAGCGGATTACAAAATCATAAAATCTTATCTGCATGAGTTCGAAGAATCAGATTTGAAAATCATCAAGAAAGATTGGGAAGTGATTGTCGGGAAAATCAAAGAAGGACTGGCTCATCAACTTTCCGAAGCGGATACAAATTACCTTGCGGCCTGTACCAAAGGTGCAAATAAAGCCTCCAAGCGGGAGCAACCTTGCAGTGAGGAACTCGCAATGCAGAGAGCATACTCATTGAAGCAGAGCTACATGACCGCCCTCGCCAGGAAAATCATCTCGAAGCAGACTTTGCAAACCATAACCAACGGGAAGGAGCTCGAGAACTTCACTTTTGAAGAAATCCTGGTGAGCAAATTCGAAAAGTATGAGGGGAAGAGCTTGGAAGAGATATCCCGAATGGCAGGAATAGTCCCCAGGATAGGCTCGAAAAATTTCTTGCAGGTTTTCATCAGTGGGCTTCTTGGAATCAAAGGGACGAAACTGGATGACATTGATGAGTTTGCAAAGGCTAATATACAGTTTAAGACTGTGAGGCTGGAACCGAATGGCATACCAAAAGAAAATATGTCATTCAAGAATATCAATTTTACAGAATGGATGAATGAGGAGTGGGAAGATAGTTGGCTGGAAAACTATTTTTCATCGACCAAGTTATTATTCGTGGTTTTTGAATATAAAGAAACGGAGAAAGAAAATCCTGAAAGAGAATTGTTCTTCAAAGGCATCAAGTTGTGGAACATGCCCCTTACAACCATAGAAGGAAAACTTAAACCTTTTTTCTATGAGCTCCAAAACCTGATAAAGGAAGGGATTGAACTACGACCGACTGTGCAAAAAAAGCGCACCATAGTTAACAACAACCTCCCAAAAGCCAAAGCGAATGGAATATGCCATATACGTCCCAAAGCGCGAGATGGTTCGGATAAAGTTGCTCTTCCGGATGGCAGGATGATAAGTAAACAAAGTTTTTGGCTTGACAAAGAATATATCAGTGTAATCATCCAAGAAAACAATTAAACATTTTACATTACGCTTCATAGCACAATATCCGTGAAAATAAACCTGACATTCGATTTGCATATCAGGTTTTACAGCAATGTTTCCGATAATTTGCTATGATTGTTGAGAAAACGTCTGAACGGTACATACTGAACAGCCGGACACTATCACTAGGGAGGAACAAACTATGCGTATTGGAGTACCTAAAGAGGTCAAGAACAATGAAAACCGTGTCGCGATGACACCAGCGGGCGTCTTCAATCTGAAGACCGCAGGCCACGAAGTGCTGATCGAAACCGGTGCAGGCGTCGGCTCGAGCTTCTCGGATGAGGACTACCGGGAAGTCGGCGCGACGATCGTCGATTCCGCTGCGGAAGCCTGGGGGGCGGAGATGGTCATGAAAGTGAAGGAGCCGATCGCTTCCGAATACGGCTTCCTGCGCGAAGGGCTCATCCTGTTCACGTACCTGCACCTGGCACACGAAGAGGAACTGACAAAGGCGCTCGTCGAGAACAAAGTGACGTCAATCGCTTACGAGACTGTCCAGCTGCCGAGCGGACTCCTTCCGCTGTTGGCTCCAATGAGTGAAGTGGCCGGACGGATGGCGACCCAGATTGGTGCACAGTACTTGGAGAAGATGGAAGGCGGCAAGGGAATCCTTCTGTCCGGCGTACCGGGTGTTGACCGCGGTAACGTGACGATCATCGGCGGCGGACAGGCCGGCACGAACGCAGCCCGCATCGCAATCGGCATGGGCGCGCGTGTCACAATCCTCGACCTGTCTGTGGAACGCCTCCGCCAGCTCGATGAGATCTTCGGCAAGGACGTCCAGACACTCGTGTCGAACCCGTTCAACATCGCGAATTCCGTCAAGGATGCGGACCTCGTCATCGGCTGCGTCCTCATCCCGGGCGCCCGCGCACCGAAACTCGTGAGCGAGGAGATGGTGAAATCGATGTCACCGGGCTCCGTGCTCGTCGATATCGCAATCGATCAGGGCGGTATCTTCGCAACGACCGACCGTGTGACGACGCACGATGATCCGACGTACGTCAAGCACGGCGTCGTCCATTACGCTGTCGCCAACATGCCGGGTGCTGTTCCGCGCACATCGACGATGGCGCTGACGAACGTCACGGTGCCATATGCATTGCAGATCGCGAACAAAGGCTACAAGCAGGCATGCCGCGACAACGAAGTATTGCGCAAGGGCCTCAACACGATCGACGGTCACGTCACATACAAAGCGGTGGCGGAAGCACAGTCACTGGAATACGTACCGGCGGAGTCCCTGCTCGGCTGAATTATAAGATTTCCAGGTCCTTTAGCTGGGGCTCTAATAATAAAGGAAATATGTACATTTTATAAATGTACTAAACTAGATGAGCTGAAACAGCAAATGGCCGTCTGGCTATCGGAATGTTACCAGTACAAGGTGCGCAACGCCCTTGCGAGTCGAACAAATACGTATCACTCCCTTCCGTAGTGACAAGCACCCGCTCTGTATGGTGACCGCGAAGCAGCTCGCGACAGCTATCCTTCATTCGGAGACAAGGAAAGTTGATTAATCGAGCTGTATCAGTTTTGATAGCAGAAAATATGAGTAGGGTTGAATTTCATCAGCTGTATAGTTGAAATAACGTACACGCCAGCTAAAGTCACTGAGTTGATTGTAGACTTCGAAGAATATCCATTCTAGACGGCGAAAGAGTTTGTTATTAAAGGGTAGACAGGCAAACGGTCTTCTCTGTCTGAGGAAATGACGAAAGCCATTGTCTGGAAACCGCGTCTCCTGAAGGGAGCGTGTGAGGCAATCCATCAATACACCAGAGGTTCATTTCAACTCATCAACAAACTAGTCACTTAATGCCTTCTATATGGAAAACAGCACAGCTATCGGATAATCGATGAATGGCTGATAGAGAAAGTGATTGAGGAGAACTTGTATAAGTTCTCCCTTTTCTATGAACAGAGCCTGGATGAGTATGTCAAAGTTTTTGGACAAATGACGCCATCTAGCCTTGGTCATTTTTTCTTGTCATGAATACCCTTCCTATTGTTTAGATTGACTTTTATTCCAAATATGTCTGACTGCATATTGTCTTATGTAATTAACTTGGTATACTTTTTAATGAGGAGTTGAATAAACTTGAAGGTCATCGATATTTTTGCAGGTGCAGGAGGATTGTCCGAGGGATTTCGTCAAGAAGGATTTGATATTGTTGCACATGTAGAGATGGACAATCATGCTTGTGATACTCTTAAAACAAGGGAAGCCTACTATTATCTCAAAGAAAAAAATCAGCTGTATATTTATAAGAATTATTTATTAGGAAGAATAACGAGAGAAGAATTTTACAATCTAATTCCACAACAAGTACTAAGTAAGGTAATTGAGGCAGAGATAAACAACAGTACTATTCCAAAGATATTCAATGAAATCGATAGACAATTAGACGGGGATTCGATTCAATTCATTATTGGAGGACCACCGTGCCAAGCTTACTCTACTGCCGGTATTTCAAGAGATCCAAACAGAATGAAGGATGATCCAAGAAACTATTTCTATCGTTACTATATGAGGTTTTTAAAAAAGTATAAGCCTAAGGCTTTTGTTTTCGAAAATGTTCGTGGAATTCTAACCGCCCAAGAGGGAAGGGTCTTTAAAAACATTAAAAGAAACATGAATATTGCGGGATATAAGATAGACTATCGCATTCTAAATGCTAAAGATTTCGGTGTATCACAAGACAGGGAAAGAGTTATTATTATAGGTTGGAAAAAAGAGATTGAATTCTCTTATCCACACTTTAACAAAAGTGAATCGCCTTTAAGTATAAGGGAGCTGTTTTCAGATTTACCAAAATTACATGCAGGGGAAGATGTAAATGGTATAGGAAAATATATTTCAAATATTCCTGCACTAGGACAAATAAGAAATCCTAGTTGGGACATTCTAACATACCACATTGCTAGACCGCACAATAACAATGACTTGGAAATCTATAGATATGTAGTAGACGTTTGGAACAATGAAAATCGTTTAATAAAATATAATGAACTGCCAAAGGAAGTTCAAACGCATAATAATAAAAAAACTTTTTTAGATCGCTATAAAGTACTAAAGCTTGAGGAAGTTTCTCACACTATTGTCGCTCACATTTCGAAAGATGGACATTATTACATACATCCAGATATAAAACAAAACCGGTCAATAACAGTTAGAGAAGCAGCACGTATACAATCGTTTCCAGATGATTTCTATTTTGAACGCTCTAGAACGGCGGCATTCAAACAAATTGGAAATGCGGTACCTCCCATGATGGCTAAATTGATAGCGAGTGAATTAAAAAAGATAGAATCCGAAAATTAGTCTTCGGATTCTATCTTTTATGATTGGAACGATTCGTCTTTTGTTTTTTCAATATCTTCTTGCAACTGAATAAAATGCTTGTGATATTCTTTTGCTTGATCAAGCAACTCTGTATATGTTTTTATGACTAAGTCACCGTTTTTTGAGAGTGCATTATATAATGTTTGCTCAGTTCTATTTAAATCATCTCTATTGCTAATGAGAAATGTTTTAAGTGATTTTAAATCTTCCCCACGCTTTTCACGTAAAAAGCTTGAATAATCAACTGCTTGGTTTATTTCCTTCGTTGTAATTTTGGTATTCGGACGTTTTAATTCGATAATAATCACATGCCCATTTGTATTAGAACAAATGAAGTCTATCCTTCTATTAGGTTCTTCTAAATCTGCATCAGGAAACCTTTCTTTTAATAATTTGCTGTAGGTAACCTCTCTGTCGAATGTTGTCATCCTTGGTTCTAGAATCCACGGAAATTTTTCTAAAAATGGTTGTATGAATTTTGTTTCCGAAGCGTTGCTTTTTATAAAATTTTCGAATTTTCTAATAGTTTCAATTCGACCGACCGCCAATTTAGCCATTTCATTCACTTCAATAGTTTCCCAGTCTTGGCTTAACTTTTGCATATTCTCTACAGTTATATCTTTATCGTTCAATTCACTAACATAGTCTTTAAAAGTATCAAATTTAAATTGATTCTTGAGCGACTTCAGCAAAGCCACCATTTTTTTAGCATCATTCTCAGTAGGAAGGTTCTTAATCAATTGGTTTTCAATATTTTGAACTATTTTCCTGTCTGGACCTGACAAGTCATTATAAAAATTTGGTGGTAAGAAGCTTTCTATTTCGCCTCTTCTTTTTTTAGCTCGTTCTTGTCTCCACTCATGGGATATGTATTTCAAAATAAAATCTAATGATCTTTCTAATCTGATTAAATCGTCATTAGAATCCCAAAGGATAGATTTTCTATCCGTGGCTACGATGTCATCTTTGTCTGATTCGTCAATAAAGTCGGTGTGAAAGTAGCCAGTCACATAAGTATTGAACAAATCATTAGAACGATCGTTAAAGAATCCACGCTCTTGAACCAATTTTTTTCGAGCATAAATGATGATACCGCTATGTTTTTGTGGAAGGGGTGTTTCTGCAGTGATAATCTGTCCAGTTACATTCTCTTCTTCTAACCATTGCAAATCCGAGTTTGTCTTAATAGGTTCTTTGAAATCATGGGGGAAGTTCCAAATGAACTCAGTCCGGAGGTTATTGAAAAATTCTTCATTGGTTACTACGACTTCCTTATCCTCTGTGAGATCAACAATTTTCACTACAAAATCTTCGTCGAAAATTTGGAATCTCGAAGACAAACCCTCTGCTAATTTTTCGATTGGTGTAATTTTTTGTTGGTGAATATTAATTAATTCAATTAAGGTTCCGTTTGTTTCATCGGGTGCTTTTTCTTCATGGCTTAAAAGTTTAGGTTTATAGATACTAGATGATTCTTTAATAACACCGTAATTCATTAAAAAGCTATTTTTAACATTTTCTACTGTAGAAGTAATAATGATTTCCTCTGTTATGCCGAAAACTGCTAATTTGCCCAAGCCTTTTTTTCCTGTAACTTTTCTCTTCTTATTTCTTGACCACCCTGATTCTTTATGAGTTCTTCTGTTTCTTCCAATCACTAAGAACTCATTATTTATTTCATCTAATGTCATTCCGTGGCCGTCGTCTTGTATCATTGCTTTCTTAGCTTCATAATCAATAAGAATTGTTACATTCTTAGCTTCGGCGTCATAGGAATTGGATACTAGTTCTGCAATGACTGGAGGGAAAGTATTGTATAGTTTAACCCCTAAATGATCAATGGTATTCAAATCGAATGTCATCTCTAGGGGGTTATTAATAGCAACTTCGGCTTCTTCTAATGAACGATTCATTGACATTAAAATTCCTCCTCGCAAATGTGTGTGACATTAATTTAATATTGTATACTTTAAGCGATTTTTTAACGAATAGATGGATGAGTTTTTAATAATCTCACTTAAAACGCTTTATCTTTTCCGGATTATCACGTAATGCTGTATCCGCATCCAACTTATGATTAAAGCTTAATTGAATACTGTTACGAACTAAATCGCCCGGTAATAAAGAGAAATCGGAGATGTGGAAAATCGGCATCACCTTGTCCAGCGCTGCTTCGTATATTTCCGGTTAGGGATTTTGCATGAACAGGTAGGCGGCCATGTGTCACTTAAAAATGTACGGTTGCCGTGCTGCTGGTAAGCTACATGACCTAGTGATCATAAATATAGCAGGACTCCCAGTCTGGTAAAATTTTCCTCTTAATCGAAACGAATCCCTCCCTAAAATCGTTTCCAAGTGGTCATAATCACAGGAAATGGAATAGGCGTCGAGTATAAAGGCTACGTGAATTGATAGGCAACTGCTGTTATACAGAAAACTAGACAATAATTTAATACCACGTTGTTTCTTAAATTGCTCTTTTATACGAATACATAGAAATCAGTAAAGTGAGGGGTTCTTAAAAAACTCCTAATACATAGCATAATAAGATATCTTGGTATTATATTACCATCTTATAACTAGTAAATCTAGCTGGAATTCGAGTTACTAGTACATTATCTTCCTGGAAACCACCCCTACTTGCAATAAATTACACTGCAAAAAGGCTTACATAAATCCTAGGTGGGAGTCGAACCTGCGAACCACAGCTAAGGAGGCAGTTCTATAAGATACTTTAGGCTATTTGTTATTATACAGAAAATAGGAAATCGTTAAAAGTAGATATTTTCCATTTCTGTGAATTATCATTTTCGGATTTCTATGTGAAAGATTACGGTCGGACATATGCTTGCTTTAGAAATGAAACAGAGGTGTCCGAAGAATTCAAAGTGACTATGAATATATCATTGCAAAGCGAA
The DNA here is from genome assembly GCF_023707985.1 of Sporosarcina sp. NCCP-2716. Taxonomy (GTDB): domain Bacteria; phylum Bacillota; class Bacilli; order Bacillales_A; family Planococcaceae; genus Sporosarcina. The sequence goes on along the minus strand of NZ_BRCF01000007.1, from coordinate 137,484 downwards.
TTCATTCTCTCTGCTATTTAGGCTCAGTTGACCTGATTCGTTACTATTTAGCGTATTTATCTAGAGGAAGAATGGATGCGGTAGAGCAGCAGCTGATGATTGGAATGCTGTATTACTCCTCCTTTACCAAGCCACCTGAAAAATTGGGATTTTCCAGTATGGAAGATGGATTGCAGCAAATGCTGTCAGGCGAGGAATTGAAAAAGGAAGTGACTGAGGTACTCACGATTTGACAGAGACGTATCAAAACGGTAGAGAAACAATCGCCATTCTCATATGTATCCCCTTTGCGTGTGCATGCCCAGTATTCATCTAATCAGGTATTATCGGCATTTGGCTACTTCAATGAATCAGCATAGCCGGCATTTCGAAAAGGAATCAATTACTTGGAGGATATTTTCTTCATTACACTGAATAAAAATGAAAAGGATTTTTTTGTCTACATAAAATATAAAAACTATGTAATCAACTAGCACCTGTTCCATTGGAGCGGGGCAGGCGGGGATGATTGGCAGGAGTTTGGGGGAGGTGTAAAGTTCAGATATAATTGGAGGACATCCCTGGTTTTTTATAATAATAGGTTTGTGATTGGTCGTATGGTTTGATGTTAAGGCTGATAGAATTGTAGGGTGCCCGAAATAGTTGGGGTGCATGGTTGGTGCTTTTCCCCTTCCTTAGTGGAAAGGGAGGTGTTCAACATGGAGCTGTTTCTTGAGCTTGCAAAAGAAGTGCTGACAGGGATTGCGCGCGTAGTCAGTGCACGTCTCTTTCAGAAAACCTTATTAAACAAGAAGAAAGACACCCGCGCCGTCGCACGCATAAGAGTGGTTTCCAAAACAAACTATAAGTTTTGACAACCATACCCTTGACGGGAGAGGAGTTCAAGCTCTTCTTTCCTTTACTACCTATCCCCATTCTACGAGGAAATTATACGTGATTCAAGGGCACGAGTTCTGTTCAACGGAGCCGACGTATGTGGTGAATCCTGTTTATATGAAAAATCGTGATTCTGTCCATCTAACATGAATTTTTCCACGAATTCGATTGTTTCGTACACAGATACGCTTTTTTTATGTTTGTATTTACGTAATAAGACAGCCGCCCAAATCCAGTTAGCCGATATGCTATAATTCTGTAAAACACAATGAAAGGGGACATGGATGATGGGCTTCAGGTTCCAGCGGCGCATTAAGATTGCGCCGGGTGTGCGGGTCAATATCAGCAAGAGCGGGGTGAGTACGTCGATCGGGCCGCGGGGCGCTTCGGTGACGGTGGGCAAGCGGGGCGTGCGGGCGCATGTGGGCATCCCGGGGACGGGGCTGTCGTATTCGGAGCAGCTGACGAAGAAGCGGCGGCCGGCGGGGAAGTCCGCCGGCACAGGTGCGAGCCGTCCTGCAGCGAGCCGGACAGCTGCGGGAGATCCGGCTGCGCTGAAAGAAGTGGCGGCGTATACGGCGTATGTCAATCTGCTGCGGACGGTCCATCTGGAGACGGTGCCCCCTGTCGATTGGGCGGCGCTCGCGGCGGACTCCCCGGCGATTTCTGGAGATGGACCTAAGGCGGAAATCGCACGGCGAACGCTTGAGGCGTACAAGCCGTCATGGGTGTCCCGGCTGTTCCGGCGGGAAGCTGCGGAACGGCAGGTGCTCGAGCAGGCGCTGACGGATGCGGAAGCGGCGGATGCTGCGCAGGTGAAAGAGCGAGAAAAGCTGCAGCGGCTTGCGGAGCGTGTGCTGGCGGGTGACCGGGATGCTCAGGAAGAAGCGCTCGGACGGTTTGGTGCTTTTGGAGAGGTCCGATCCTTCGGAAATACGGTGCGGGTGCAGCTGACCGGCGCCAGTCCGGTTCTGTACGTCGAGATAATCGGGGAGGACACGGTGCCTGCGGAGGTGCTGTCGCTCACGGCGAAAGGGACTCTGTCGCGCAAGGTGATGGGCAAAACGAATTATCACGCGCTGTATCAGGACTATGTGTGCAGCTGTCTGATCAGTGCGGTGCGTGATCTGTTCGCAGTCGTGCCGTCTGACGAGGTCCTCGTCCATGTGTATGGCATGGGACAGGCGGATGAGCCACCGGTGAAAGGTTGTCTCGTGTCGGCGCGCATCGAACGGGCGGCGCTCGATGACGTGTTCCTCGACCTGGCCGACAGTTCGGAGTTCGTGAACGCGGCGGAGCACCACATGAACCATTTGAAGACGAAGGGATTCCGGCTGGTGGAGGAGCTGGCGTGATGACAGGCAGTCCTGCTTTTATCTTTAATTGCATAGGAGGTGTGTGACATGAAAAAGAAAGTACATACGTACACGATCACGATGGCGAATGGGGAGCAGTTTCCGGGTGTCCGGCTCGACGGACCGATCAGTCACTGGCTGAGTGGGGTCGCGCAAGTGTTCCTGCAGATTGAGACAGAGACGGGGCAGACGGTCGAGTTGAATAAATATCAGATGGTGAAGGCGGAGTTGACGGATGTGGAGGAGTGAACTGCTGTTAAATACAGTCTGCAGCCCCCTTTATTTATTGGAAATGAAGGATAAATGAGATCGAAGGTTTGATTGAACTATGATAGTATAGGGTATAGTTGATTAACCTCTTCTATTTTTGACCAGATTACCATATATACTACCGAACGCATATATGGAGGTCGATCAAATGCAGAATAAAAAGGAGGATTCAAATATGCAAGCTACAGACAAAAAACAAACTGAATCCACAAAGCGAAAAGAAATGATTAAGGCAAGCTACGAAAAAGCAGTGAAAGAAAACGGGAAAGCTTTGGAAAAGCTTAGTAAGAACTGATGACGCCGGATTATCTCGATGTCGAGGATGTCATCATGCTCCATGATCTGGCGCTGCAGGATTATGAGGGTTTGCCAGGTGTGGACTTGAATAAACTGGATGCAAAATTAGCTTTGCCTAAAACAAACGTCTTTGGTCACGAAAGGTACCCTTCCGTTGAAGAGAAAGCTGCCTGTTATTTGTATGAACTAGCCAGTGGTCATTGTTTCAAAGATGGAAATAAGCGAACCTCCTTCTTGGCGGCCTTTACCTTCTTGGACATTAATGGCTACCAATTGAGCGTTGAGGACGAGGAGGTCTATCGGTTTGTAATTCTGGTGGCCGACAGTGCAACCCGTCCGGAATTTCAGGAAGTTGTTAATTGGATAACGATTCATTCCCATAAGAAAGTGTCAATATAGAAGATAGAAGAGTCAACCATCCCGCCTGCTTATTAGAGCAGATGAGGGTGGTTTTTTTATTCCCCAAGTCCTCCCACTCTTCCCGCTCGTTACTGTATACTCAAACCAACACAACCCAAAAGACAGGTGACCCAACATGGACAAGAAGAAACGGATACTGATCATCGAAGACGATCCGGATATCAGCCGGCTGCTGCAGGTTATGCTGGCGGCGGATGACCGGGAGATTGTGGCGGCGTATTCGGGGACGGAAGGGCTGCTGCGGCTGCAGGGACAGGGCGCGTCATTCGATCTGGTGCTGCTCGATCTCATGCTGCCGGGAATGAGCGGGGAGGAGCTGATCCGCGAAATCCGGCGGGACAGTACTGTGCCGATCCTGGTGATATCCGCGAAGGCGGGTGTCGCGGATAAGGTGGCAGTGCTGCAGATGGGGGCGGATGACTACATGACAAAGCCGTTCCATCAAGAGGAGGTGGCGGCGCGCGTCGAAGTGCAGCTGCGCAAAAGTGCTGTGGCACAGGCGCCGTCCGTGCAGCTTGAATGGCGGGATCTTGCGCTGCATTTGGACAAGCTGGCGGTGACGTTACACGGACAGGCGCTGTCGCTGACGAAAGCGGAACTCGATATACTGACATTGCTGCTGCGCCATCCGGAGCGCGCGTTTTCGAAGAAGGAGATCTACGAAAGCCTCTGGACCGGTCCGTATTATGGCGATGATAATACGATCAGCGTCCACATGTCGAACATCCGAAAGAAGATCGCCGCTGTGACGGCCGAGGAGTATATCAAGACGATTTGGGGGATCGGGTTCATGCTCGTGTGAGCTGAATCGGAAAGAAATCCTGTTTACCGTCCCCTTGTCTTAATGGCGAAGGGATCCCCTATCCGCTCTTCCTGAGTCATTTACATGATTGTCAGAAGGGATCCCCCTGCCGCTCCGGCAACGACAACGATCCAAGGCGGCAGTTTCCAATAGGCAAGCATGCTGAATAGAACGGCAGCGAGCGCAAAGTCAGCAGGTGCCAAGATGGAACTTGTCCAGATCGGAAAGTAAAAGGCAGATATCAGGATACCGATAACGGCTGCGTTGACGCCCAATATTGCGCCGCTGATCTTCGGGTTATTACGTAAGCGATCCCAAAATGGCAATGCCCCGACAATCAGAAGGAAGGCAGGCAAGAAAACTGCGAGCGTTGCGACCATTCCTCCCTGCCAGCCTTTCATCACAGTTCCTAAATAGGCTGCAAACGTAAACAGAGGACCAGGCACTGCTTGTGTCGCGCCGTATCCTGCGAGGAACGCCTCTTCGCTTATCCATCCAGTCGGCACAAGTTCCTGTTCCAATAGAGGCAAAACGACATGCCCTCCGCCGAAAACTAATGAGCCTGAACGGTAAAAGCTGTCAAACATCGCCACCCAGCTGGAACCGGTCACTTCCCGGATCACCGGCAACAGAAATAACAGACCGACGAACAGCGACAGGCAAATCACCGAGATCCTTTTAGTGACCGGGAAGTGTGTGCGAGTCTCTTTCACTTCATTGTTTTTATTGAATAAAAAGAGCCCTAAAATCGCTGCTGCTAAAATGACGCTCACTTGAGTGAACGCGGATTGCCAAAGAAGTGTGGCGAGCAAAGCGAACAGCGCGATGGCCTTTCTTTTTAAATCAGGCGTCAAGTTTTTGGCCATTCCGACAATGGCTTGTGCCACGATGGCGACTGCCACTATTTTCAATCCGTGCAGCCAACCTGCATTTCCAACGTCGAAATCAGTGAGCAGTAGAGCAAAGAGGATGAGCGCAATCACGGAGGGGAGCGTGAATCCGATGAAAGAGATTATCCCTCCTGCTACGCCCGCCCGCATAACGCCAATACCGATTCCCACTTGGCTGCTGGCAGGGCCCGGCAAAAATTGCGACAGAGCGACTAAGTCCGCATATGTCTTTTCATCCATCCATTTTCTTCTTCGTACATATTCTTCATGGAAATACCCTAAATGAGCTGTCGGTCCGCCGAAGGAAGTGAATCCGAGTCGCGTCGAAACTATGAGTATTTCCAAAAGTGATTTAAGTCCCCTTGCAGGGTTAGCAGGGTTCATTGCTGCCTCCTTTGAATTAGTCTTGATTTCTTTGAATTAGTCTTGATTTCTTTGAAGAGTTCGATTGCCTCTTTTCTGACTTTGATTAATCGAAATTCACTATCGACATCCGATATTGAAAGCGTATAGGAAGCCCTCCTTAGTTTCAATATGAAACGGATGGTTTATAAAATCTTTACACTCCTGTCATGGTAGTTTCTTGTAACCCCTAATATTGCGCGATTATCAAGTGGAAGTTTCGCTTGCGCGCATATGTACAACCACTAGGGAGTCTCTGAGAGGAGTCCGGCGCAAAACAGGGGATCCTGTCCAAGTTGGTGTGATCCTTATGATTTCCTTACGTTTTGCTTAAAGGTTTTTAAAACACCCTTTGCTAGACTGGAAGTAGTAAAAGAAAGCGAAGGAGTGAGGACGATGGAGACGGTCATCCAGACCCATCAATTGATGAAAACGTTCAAGGACGTGCAGGTGATCGAGCCGCTCGATTTTACGCTGCGGCAAGGGGAGATCTGTGCGCTGATCGGTCGGAACGGTGCTGGGAAATCGACGATCTTCAAGATGCTGTCGGGGCAGCTGATTCCGACATCGGGTGAGATCCGGCTGTTCGGAAAGACGGGGAATGCGGCAGGGGAGATGCGAGGGAGGATGGGATTCCTCGTCGAGACACCCGCGTTCTTCCCGAATTTCACGGCGGTGCAGAATCTGGAATATTACCGGCTGCAGCGGGGGATCGTGGAGAAGAAACGTGTGCGGGAAGTTCTCGGGATTGTCGGCCTGGCGCATGAGAAACGGAAGAAGTTCAGGGAGTATTCGATGGGCATGAAGCAGCGGCTCGGCATCGCGCTCTGTCTGCTGAGCCATCCGGACTGCCTGGTACTCGATGAGCCGATCAATGGTCTCGATGTGGAAGGGATCCGTGAGATCCGCAATCTGCTTGTACGGCTCAATGAGGAACAGCAGATCACGATTTTCATCTCGAGTCATATCTTGGCGGAGCTGCATATGCTTGCGACCCGGTTCGTGTTCCTGAAAGACGGGGCTATCGTCGAGGACGTGAGCAAGGAGACGCTGCAGACGAAAAGCCGCAAGCAGCTCGTTGTGGCGATGGATGATTCGGCGACGGCTGCCCGGCTGCTTGAACAGGCATATCCGGATATCGATTACCGGGTGCTGCCGGACGGCGTGCTTGCGATCCACAACCATATTGATCAAAGCGGGGATATTAACCGGCTCCTGCTGACGAATGGTGTTTCCGTTACCGAGTTCCGAGTCGAGGCACGCAATCTTGAGGAGTATTTCCTCGGGTTGGTCGGAGGTGAGCCGGCATGATGAATTATATGAAGAGTGAGCAGTACCGGCTTTTGCGGAAGAAATCGCTTCATTTGACGAGTCTTGTCTGCCTGGCGTTGATCGCTGCGGCGGCTGCTGTATTGGCCTACTTCCAGCGGACCGACCCGACGTTCCCTTATGGAACAGCGAGCTTCTACTATTCGAATCTGCTGGGCGGTACGGTGCTCGTGCTGATCGTCATCTTCCTGTTCAACTCCAGTCTGACAGGCCGTGATACGGATGTCTTGAAGAACGCCGTGTCGTTCGGCATCCGCCGGAGTACGATCTACTGGTCCAAATTGCTGCTGACGCTCGGCTATTTCCTGATCATCAGCGTCGTCGGTGTCGCACTCATGATTGCGCTCGGTGAAACGATGCTTGCTACGGACAGCGGATCGGTGCGGAATTTCCTGACGGCACTCGGCAATATGGCGCCGATTGCTTTGAGTGCGTTCTTTTTCATCCATTCGATGAAGATGATGAAGGTCGGGGATGTGTATGTATTCATCGTCCTGCTGGTGGTCTATGGGTTCTCGGGGTATTTGCTGCGGATCGGTGCACAGAAGCTGGACGCGTTCCGGACGCTCTATGACTATGCGCCGGATACACTCCTCGGACAGAATATGATGGCATTCATGGGTCAGACTGTACAGTTCAATGCTGCCTGCTGGGTGACGGGGGTGATTTTGTCGGCTGCGGCCATCGTAATCGGCGTCACGAAGTTTTCGAAACAGACGATCGACTGAAGGAGGGGGATGGCGTATGAGCGGCTGGCTGATAGCGGTGGTGGTGGTGCTTGCGGGACTGCTGGTGGCGGCGTGCAGCTGGGTGCTCGTGCTGCAGGTGGAACTTAGGAAGATGACCCGGCAGCTTGACGGGATTATCAGCAATCCAGGAACCAATGAACGGGTGCGGACGAACACGCAGAGCCGGCCCCTGTCCCGCTTTGCGGCGGCCGTCAACCGGCTCATCGAATCCTCCAAGCAGGAACAGCAGCAGAGCCGGAAAGCGGAACTCGACCTGAAACGGGAGATCACGAATATCTCGCATGATCTGCGGACGCCGTTGACTTCCATCAAAGGCTTCTCGGATCTGCTCAGTTCATCCGCTGTTTCGCCAGACGAGAAAGCTGAGTATTTATCGATTGTCCAAAAGAAGATCGACCATCTCGTCGGGACGGTCGATCTGTTCTTCGAGTTGTCGCAGCTTGACTCGCTGGACAGCGGGCCCGTACTTGAAAACGTGCCGCTCGATCAGATTATCATCGATACGATGCTGACGTACCACAAAGCGTTTGAAGAAAAAGGGTTCGAAGTGCGCATGGGCAGACTGACGGCGGCCCCTGCACTCGCTGACCGGAAAGCGGCGGGTCGCATCGTTGTGAACATTATCCAGAATGCGCTAGCTTACGGCAAAAACTATATCGCAATCGAGCTGATCGAGGACGCAGAGACCATGCGTCTGCGCGCAGTCAATGACACCGACGCCTTCGATGCTGAAGAGCTCGAACGTATCTTCGACCGCACCTACCGTGTGGATCCAAGCCGTGGGGGCGGCCAGCTCGGCCTCGGCCTGCACATTGTCCGTCAGCTTGCGGAGAAGCAGGGCGGCAGTGCGGCAGCATGGATGGAGGACGAGGACTTTGTGATTGAAGTGACATGGAAAAAATAGCGTACCTGTGCACCGAACAAACACGTGTCGTTGAACAATCGCGTTTGTTTCATGTACAGGTACGTTTTTTTGATTTCCTGAAATATGGAACCGAACGGCAGGTGGTCCGTATAGAGAGTAATGAGGGCGACCGATTATCTGATGGGAGGATAGGCGATGAAGCAAGCAAAGATCTATTTTGCCGGCACTTATGTGCTGTTTCCCTCCGTTTTTTTTTGGTCAGTCCGTTCTTTGTGAGCCGGGTCAACTGACATATCTGTGCACCAATCCAACGCAACGTTGAGTCTGAAAAGGGGAGTCGGAATATGGCTGGAGAATTGACTGCAGTGACGGTCGGCCTGATTTTGCCTGCCGTCCTGTTCATATGGGCGCTGATGAAGAAGTGCTGGATCCCATTCGTGCTCGGGCTGCTGGCATTTACAATAGCGCAGCTGTTGATCCGGCTGCCGCTGCTGAGCTGGCTGAATGCACACAGTACAGGCTACCTGATGTGGAGTACGCTTCATCCGGTCGCCTTTGCCTTGTTCCTCGCATTGACCGCCGCGCTTGCGGAAGAACTCGCGCGATTTGTCGCCATCCGGTTTTTCATGAGGCAGCGCACTTGGCTGTCCGGTGTGTTCTTCGGAGCGGGGCATGGTGGCGTGGAAGCGGTCGTCCTGCTCGGGATTCCCGCTGTCGGTCTGCTTGCGGCAGACGCACCGTTTGCGGGTGGTACAATGCTTGCAGTCGGGTCACTGGAACGGATATTTGCTATCACGCTGCATATCGGATTGTCGCTGCTCGTACTGCAGTCGGTGAAGGAAAGACGGCTCCGTTTCCTGGCCGCTGCGATTGTTATCCATATGCTGGCGGACGCTCTCGTCGGCATTCTGCCCATGGTCGTTCCACCTGAATGGCAGCTGCTGGTGACGGAGTCGGTGATTGCTTTGATTGCCATTGTTTTATTTGTGTTTACACTTCGATTGAAACGAAAGGATGGATGGACATGAAGAGATGGGTGGTTGTGCTGCTGGCGGCTGTCATGCTGCTGGGTGCGTGCGGCGATAAGAAAGTGGAAGGTGAAACCGCGGATCGCTTTATTCAGGACGCAGAGCAGGTTGTGACGTTATTGAATGATGGAGATACGGAAGGTGTCCATGGAATGCTCGATGCTACGATGAAAGAGCAGCTGACCGCAGACCAGCTCGACGAAGTGGTCGGGATTATCAAAGAGTCCGGTGAGTACGAGCAAGTGGATAAATCATCTGTCGAGAAGAAGGATGAGTACTACACGACGGTGCTCGTCGTCAAATACAGTGAACAGAAGCGGGTGTTCACTATCACGTTCAACGAGCAGGACGAAGTGGCGGGTTTGTATATTAAGTGAGGTACGCAGAACGGACAGCGCACCGTTGCACCAACCCGACATGAGTGTTTAAACACTCTCGGTTGTTTGGTGCACCGGTGCGTTTATTAATTTATTTTAACCTCTTCCGGACCGTAAAGTTATCCTCCAGCAGCAGCCAGTTCTGCGGGAATGGATAACCCAATACCCAGTAGCTGATACCGCGCAGTTTATATTGCTTCACGAGATCGAATTTTGCCTGGGCGCTGCGGGCGTCTTCGAACCAGACTTCATGCGCCTTGCCAGCCGCGTCGGTGTACCGGTAGAACGGGGACTGTGCAACTGGGTCGTATTGGATGGCGGCCTGCTGCTGGACGGCGCGGCGGACCGCTTCCTGCGGGCTGAACGTTTCCGCTTCCTGTCCGCGGACGAACGGCAGCTGCCAGTCGCGTGCGTAGATCTGGAATCCCATCATGATCTTATCGCGCGGGATGACGGTGACGGCGTAATCCAGTACTTTTTTGATTTCATTCAGCGGGGAGATCGCTTGGGCGGGGCCTTTCCGGTAGCCCCATTCGTATGTCATGAGAACGACGAAGTCGGCGATCCTGCCGTGGGCTTCGTAGTCATGGGCTTCGTAAAGCAGGCCTTTCTGGTCGCTGCTCGTTTTCGGGGCGAGCGCGGTGGAGACGAAGTAGCCTTGTGGGTGCAGGCGGTCGACGGCGAGCTGCAGGAATTGGTTGTAGGATTCCCGGTCGGACGGACGCACATTCTCGAAGTCGATGTTGAGCCCTTGGTAGCCTTTTTCTTTCATGACCGCGAGTATGTTGGTGATGGTTTTCTCCTGGAGCTCCTTGCTCGACAGGATCGTGTGGGCAAGGGCGGTTCCGGACTCCGTAGAACTGAAGTTGGTGATCGCCAGCACCGGCACGACGCGTTCGGCCGCGGCGGACTTGAGCATTTCCTTATCATCGAGTGTCGTTAACGTACCATCATCTTTCACGCTATAGACGAATGGCATCCAATAGGTCAGATGACGGCCGACCTCCTGGATTTCCCGTGCGCCGCTCTCCCCGGCGTTGATCGTATAGGCGTTGACGTCGATGACGGGTTTCGGACGGGTTGTGCCAGAGGCAGTAGGAATGACGAGTGCCTGGCCGACGACCAGTGCATTCGGGTTGTCGAGCCCATTGGCCGCTGCAATCTGATTGGCGGTGACGCCGTAAGCTTGAGCGATCTTCCATAAGGTATCTCCTTGTTTCACTACGTAGATCTGCAATCCGCTTCTCTCCTTCTTGTTCGTCATCCTCACTGTATTCGGAGGAGGGCTGGCGTGTTATCACTTTCAGCGGAACCCGGTCAACCAGGAAAGTCCAGAAAGTCCGGAAGGTACCTGTGCAGCAAACAAACATGAATGTTTAAACATTCACGATTGTTTGCTGCACAGGTACATAAAGAAATAGGATGTGAAAACTTCTTTATAGAACTTCAATCGTTATGGTTGCAATTTCGAGGAAGGCATGTTATTCTTAAGAAGTATTATATTTGTTCTTTTCAAATTGAGAAAAAGTTTTTGATTTTCGTCTAAGGTATTTGAGCAAGCATAGTAACAACACGTGTGGAACACCACACCCAGGAGGCAAAACACTATGGAACAAGGTACAGTGAAATGGTTTAACGCAGAAAAAGGTTTCGGTTTCATCGAGCAAGAAAACGGAGAAGACGTATTCGTACACTTCTCAGCAATCCAAGGCGAAGGTTTCAAATCTTTAGACGAAGGTCAAAGCGTCACATTTGATATCGAGCAAGGACAACGCGGTCTTCAAGCTGCTAACGTTCAAAAAGCATAATCGCCTTAAAAAGACCCTGTTCGCAGGGTCTTTTTTATTTGCCTAAAAACGCATCCGCCGCCTTCGCCTGATGCCTGGAGGGCAGGTTATTCTGCTTCTTTTTACTGCGAAGCCCCCGGTTTTCTGTTACGCTGATTCGTAAAGATGGCGATAGGGGTGCTGACATGAACTGGACACTGCCGATTGGGATAAGCATCGGTACATTTGTAGGCCTGTACTTGTCGAATCGTTCTGTGGCGTCAAGTGTATTTGGGGCAATCGTGGCGTTTGCCGTCAGTTCCATACTATCCATCGTGTGGACGAAACGGGCAAATCGCAAGTGAGGGAAGGGGGCAGTTGGCGGCTGTCCTGCTGAAAGGTGGAAATGGGAATGATGAAAAAAGTGTTGATGGGGATTGGTCTGGCGGCTGTCATTTTTGCGGTGGTTCTGATCTCTGATAAACAAGAATATGAAAACAGGGACCCAGAGCCCACTCTCGACCCCGTGAAACTAACCGAACCGGGTGAGGTATCTGATTATATCGATCCGCCAGGCTTGGGAGAGCATCAGGTGGCCCTGAACCATCTGTATGTGGAGATACCCTATGAAAAGCAGAACGTGAACCTGAGGAAACGGACGACTGAGACAGACGTATTTGTTGATATTACCGATAAAACGACTGGTGAGCGGCTCTATACGTATGGGGAGTCACACGTGTTAAAGGATGATTGGCGGGTGTTCCGCGAGCTCCCGACCAAGAAGGGTAAAATGATCCTGGAAATGGTGGTGGAGATCGACTCGGAGGAAGCGCTCATTCAGGAAGTCATCGGAGCGGGTGTATGGTATGATCCGATGCCAGATCGTGTCATTTCGGATGTGGTCGATACAGGATCGCGTTCAGGTGAGTTCCCGGCTGAGAAGGTGGAAGTCCTGGCGCGGGTCGACTTGGATTGGGACGGTGACCAGGAGAGTCTATATAAAGGGTTTGTCATCGGAGTACTTGAGAATTGATTGTTATGAACAAAATTAGTGAGCGTGCCTGTGCGCGATTCCATCATGGAGGCTATCCTAACATGATGGAGTCGTGCATCGGTTCGCTTTTTTCAGTAATTGTGAGAATAATCAACGCTTCCATTCGTTGTAGTCAGTGAGAACAGCTTTTTGGGGAGACAGGGATATGAAATCGACAGAGAAGAATTTCATCCGCCGGCTGAAGCGGCAGAAGGAAGATGCAATCGAATTCGTCATTGACACTTACATGCCCGTCGTCAAGGCGGTCGTCTGGAAGGTTCTGGGACCGACAGACGCAGATCATGAGGAATGTGTCAGTGATGTGTTTCTGGCGGTTTGGGACCATGCAGATCAGTTCGAAGGGGATGCGTCCGAATTCAAGAAGTGGATCTGCATGGTGGCGAAATATAAGGCGATCGATGCCTATCGCCGTGCCATGAAGCGTAAGGGACGTGAGCATGGGATGGAAGACCTGACATTCATTCAGGATCGGCAGGACGTCCTGCTGGTAAAAGAAGAGCAGGAAGAGCTTTTGATGGCGATGAGCCAGCTAAGTGAGGTGGACCGCGATATTTTCACGATGAAGTATTTCTTGGAAATGTCGAACGGAGAGATAGCCGAATCGCTGAATGTCACGAAGGCGTCCGTCGATAATCGGCTATACCGAGGGAAGAAGAAACTGTCGGCTGTCCTCAAAAACGAATGGAAGGAAGAGTGTGTATGAAATCCTTATACAAGCGGTTGAACGAGATGAAATCGGATGAGGACATCGAGCCGATGGATGTATCACCGGAAGAGAGGAAAGCCATGAAACAGCGGGTCCGGAGGCAGATCAACCGGCAGCGGCGTGTTCCGAAAGTGTGGCGCCATACCGCAGCAGCAGCTGTCATTGCGTTCGCCTCCCTCGCGACGCTCGGCTTCGGATTCCCGACACTTGCCAGTCAAATTCCGCTCGTCAGCAATATCTTTTCCATCTTCAACGAAGACCATGACGGTTTTTATACAGCCTATGAGAACTTCGCAACGGATGTCAGCGAAGCGCAGACGAGTAATGGTATTACGATTACAGTCGACCAGGCGATATATGACGGTAAGACGGTGACACTGACTTATTCAGTTGAAACTGAGAAGGAACTTGGGCAGAATAGCGGTGTGAATTCGTTACTTGATGTTGACCATGCGACGGGTGCAGGCGGCACATCTGCAGCCCTGCAGGAAGTCGGTGATGGAAAGTATGTCGGTATGTTGACGACAACGCCAAATTTCAATTCACCGCAGGATGTTATCCAAGTGAGCTGGAAGCCAGAGAGCGTCGACAATTATGATACCTTGAAAGAGTTAAAAGGGGATTGGAAATTCGATTTCAAGCTGCATGCCATTAAGGGTGCTGCTCAAAACGTGAACCAATCTACTGAAGGGAACGGGATCAAAGTCAGCATCGATTCAATTCAATATACGGATATCTCGACAGTGATCGAGTACAGCCAAGTGGTCGACCCGTTTTTGCTAAAGCAATGGGATTGGGTAACAGCTCAACTTCTGATTAAAGATGATTTGGACAACGAATATATGCCAAATGGCAACAGTGGTTTTAGCGATCACGGGCAGAATTATCAATGGAACACGACGGTCAAGAACATCGACAAACAGGCATCCGTGCTGAAAATTACGCCACAACTCACCCTCGACAATGAAAAAACAGGAATGCATAAAACGCTGTCTCTCGACCCGGTAGAAATTAAATTGCAAAAATAAGTTGTAGGTGACATGCTTGAAAAAGCCATGTCTTGTACATGATGAATCATAAAAGGTTCCGATGAGTTCTGGCTTGCATTCGAAGTAGTAGGTGAACTGCGACCGTAGATGAAATGGAAGAGATTTAAATCATATAGGTCTTGCGGTTCTGACAACAGGTAGCCGAAAAGCCGTATTACGAACACTTTCCATGTCATGTGGGAGGTGTTTTTTGTCGTTATATTTCAGAATATGTTGAAACCGATCTGAATATTAATTTCATTTATCAGACAATTATACTAGTTGCTCTCTGTTCTTATTTCCCAGATTTACTGGCAACATTTGCCCTTCGGTCGTATGGCGGCTGGTGTTTTTATTGGGTACAGTGAAAGGGCTTACATAATGACGGGAGGAGATGGACTGATGGTGAAACCGAGGAAGAGGTTTGTGGCGGCGGTGATGGCAGGGGCGCTGACGGGAGGATTGGTCGTGTCAGGCACAGCGGAGGCGTATGGGAACCAAGTGCCGCCCAAGGCATGGAACGATCCGGGGCATGGTGCGCCTGTGCTCCACCCGGGCTCTGCAAATGGAGCGGGGATGCGACAGGAACCGCTGCGGAAAATCGACGGCGTCCTGGAGAGTGCGATTGAGGCGAAGACGGTGCCGGGGGCGGTTGTCCTCGTTGCGCGCAGCGGGCATATCGTGAAGCAGGAGGCGTACGGGGATGCGGCGCGATATGTGGATAATGCATTCACGGAGATGGATAACCCGGTCGCCATGCAAAAGGATACGATTTTCGATATTGCGTCCATCAGCAAGATTTTCACGACGGTCGCTGCGATGAAGCTGTATGAGAACGGGAAGCTGGACTTGGATGAACCTGTTGCTTCGTACATCCCGGAATTTGCGGCGAATGGCAAAGAGACAGTGACGATCCGCCAGCTGATGACACATACGTCGGGCTTTACGGCGTGGATCCCGCTTCATTCACAAGGGACGTCCCGGGAAGACCGGCTGCAGCTCGTGTTTACACAGCCGCTTGCCGCTGAGCCCGGCAGCCGGTATACGTACAGTGATTTGAACATGATCACGCTGGGTGCTGTCGTCGAAAAACTGTCAGGGAAACGTCTCGACCAGTTCGTGAAAGAGCAGATCACGCAGCCTCTCGGCATGACGGATACGATGTACAATCCGCCGGCAGCGCTCAAGAAGCGGATCGCCGCAACGGAATACCAGCCTGAAATCGGCCGGGGGCTCGTCTGGGGAGAGGTCCATGATGAAAACGCGTGGTCGCTCGGCGGAGTAGCCGGGCATGCGGGCGTGTTCTCGACAGCGAAAGACTTGGGCATTTTCGGCCATATGATCTTGAATGAAGGCCGGTATGGGGGCAAACGGATTTTGAAACCGGAGACGGTGCGGCTGCTCGGGCAGAACCAGATCCCGGAATTCCCTGGCAATGATCACGGCCTCGGCTGGGAACTGAACCAAGGCTGGTATATGGACGCGCTTGCAAGTCCGTCGGCAGCCGGGCATACCGGTTTCACCGGGACGAGCCTCGTCATCAGTCCGGAAAACCAGACAGTCGCCGTGCTGCTTACGAATCGGGTGCACCCGACACGGAATACGATTTCGCTGAACGGGGTGCGGCGTGACTTCGTGCGCCAAGTGGCAGATGCGATCCCGGCTCCGGTACCAAAGAAGGCGGATGCCTGGTTCTCGGGTTATGGAGATAAGTTGGATCGCACGCTGCTCATCCGGAACGAGAACAAGGCCCGGAATATGACGTTCGGCACGTGGTACGAGCTTGAACAGGATTCCGATTATGGATTCGTCGAAGTCTCGCGCGACGGCATTGCGTGGGAGAAAGCCGGAGCTGCGCTGACGGGGACGAATTCGAAGTGGCAGGAAGCAACCGTGCCGCTGCCTGAAGGGACACAATTCATCCGGTTCCGGTACTCGACGGATGCTTCGGTCAACGGACGCGGCTGGTACGTGGGCGATGTGAAACTGGACGGCAAGAAGGTGCACCCTGGGAAGGATTCGTCCGGCTGGGAAAAACAAAACTACTAAAGGAGTGAAGAGTCGATGAGGAAACTGCGCAACTATTTGTTTATTCCCGTGTTAGCTGGGATTTTAGTGCTGACGGCTGCATGGAGCGGTCCGGCCGCTTTTGCAAAGAAGCCGGGCTCGTCTGAATATGATCTGATTCTGCTGCAGAACGTGCCACAGTCCAAAGTGGAAATCGGGGCAGGGAAGCTGCAGCTGGAAGCGCTGCATGTATACAAGGACGGCCATTTCACGAAGCCGGCCGGGAATCAGAAATGGACATCCGCCAACCGCGGGGTCGCTTCGGTCGACCAGAACGGCGTCGTGACGATGACCGGCAAAACGGGTTCTTCTGTCGTCCAAGTGAGTGAAGGACGGCTGTCGGATAAGATCATCGTGTCGGCGAAGCCGGATAAGTCCGGCGGGAAGAAACACGGGAAACCAAGCGTCCGATATGAGGTGAAGAAGATGAACGGGAAACGGTATGACCTGATCCCGAACGCGATTCGCAACATGACATTGGAAGAGAAAGTCGGCCAGATGCTCATGCCTGACTTCCGCACGATGGACGGCAAGGACGTTACGGAGCTGACGCCGAAAATCGAAGCGCTCGTGAAGAAGTATCATCTGGGCGGCGTGATCCTGTTCCGTGAGAACGTCGTGACGACGGAACAGACCGCGCGTTTAGTTGCGGACTATCAGAAAACGTCCGAGAAATACGGGATGCTCATGTCGATCGACCAGGAAGGCGGCATCGTCACTCGGCTGCAGTCAGGGACGGACATGCCGGGCAATATGGCGCTCGGTGCCGCGCGTTCAGAAGAACTGGCGCATCATGTCGGTCAGGCAATCGGTGAAGAGCTGCACGCACTCGGCATCAACATGAACTTCGCACCGACGTTCGATGTCAACAACAATCCGGACAATCCGGTCATCGGCGTCCGGTCGTTCAGCGAGGACCCTCAGCTGACCGCTGCCCTCGGTGTCGCGTATACGAATGGCTTACAGGGTACCGGAACATCCGGTACCGCGAAGCATTTCCCAGGGCACGGCGATACGGCAGTGGATTCCCACTTGGGGCTGCCGGAAGTGCCGTATGACAAAGAGCGGCTCATGAAAGTTGAACTGTATCCATTCCAGAAAGCGATGGAAGCAGGTGTCGATGCGATCATGACAGCGCATGTGACTTTCCCTAAAATCGACGGGACAACAGTGGTTTCACAAAAGGACGGTACGGAGATCAACGTACCCGCCACGCTGTCGCACAAAGTGCTGACGGAGCTCATACGGGACGAAATGGGTTATGACGGCGTCATCACGACGGATGCGCTCAATATGAAAGCGATTGCCGATCATTTCGGTCCTGTCGACTCGGTGATCCGTGCGGTGCAGGCAGGGACTGATCTCGTCCTCATGCCAGTCGGATTGGAAAGCGTAGCGGACGGGCTGCTCGAAGCCGTCAAGTCCGGTGAAATTTCCGAATCACGCATCGAGAGCTCTGTGGAGCGGATTCTCGCGCTCAAATTGAAGCGGGGGATCGTTAAAGAGGAAGAACCGGCACCAATCCATGAAGTGATCGCGAATGCCGAACGGACAGTCGGTTCGGCTGAACACAAGCAAGTCGAGCGGGAAGTGGCGGAGAAGTCCGTGACTCTCTTGAAGAATGAGAACGTTCTGCCGCTGCAAGCTGCAGACTCAGACAAGATTGCTGTCATCGGAAGTTCGTATATCGACGACTTGTATGCAGCGGTGAAGAAAAATCATGCAAACACAGTATTGATTAAAAATGCGGAACCCCTAACAGACACAGAACTCGCACAACTTGCGGATGTCTCGGCGATTATCGTCGGCACCACAACTTCGACAGTTGCAGGCAGGGCCCCGTCCCACCCGCAGATGAAGATGGTCAATGAATTGATCGGAGCGGTGGACGTACCGGTCATTGCGGTCGGCGTGCGAAATCCATACGACATTATGGCATATCCGGATGTCGATGCATACCTCGCGCAATACAGTTTCCGGACAGCAAGCTTCGATGCGACGGCTTCCATCCTGTTTGGTAAGGAGTCACCGCAAGGGAAACTGCCGGTGACGATTCCGAACCCGGTGGGAGGCACGCTGTATTCGTTCGGTCATGGATTGTCCTATAACAATTAAAAGGAGGGATCGCGATGAAAAAGTGGATGATGGTCGTCGTGACAGCACTGCTGATTATGACGACCTGCACGGCGGCACTTGCCGATAATCACTATAACAACGGCAGTCAGAAGAACAAAGGGAACGGCAAAGGAAATCCGTCGGTCACCGTCGGGGCAGAAATGCTGCTGAACAAAGAGAAGAAACTGCTGAAGGGCAAGCGGGTCGGTTTGATCACGAATCCGACTGGGGTTGACAGCCAGCTGAACAGTGTCGTCGACTTGCTGAATAACGACCCGGATATCGAACTGAAGGCACTCTACGGGCCGGAGCATGGTGTCCGAGGGGACGCACAGGCGGGTCAGTACGTCGAGTACTATATCGATGAGGTGACCGGTCTGCCGGTCTACAGCCTGTACGGCAAGACGCGGAAACCGACACCTGAGATGCTTGAGGGCATCGATGCACTCGTCTTCGATATCCAGGACGTCGGCACAAGATTCTATACGTATATCTACACGATGGCGCTGTCGATGGAAGCAGCAAAGGAAAAAGGGATTCCATTCATCGTCCTCGACCGTCCGAACCCACTTGGCGGTGACAAGGTCGAAGGGCCGGTCCTCGATCCTGAATTCGCCTCGTTCGTCGGCCAGTACGCAATTCCGTTACGGCATGGTATGACGGTCGGGGAACTGGCAAAGCTGTTTAACAAGGAGTTCGGCATTGGAGCAGATCTCACCGTAGTCAAGATGAAAGGCTGGAAGCGGAAAGCCTACTTCGATGAAACCGGCCTGCCATTTGTCATGCCGTCTCCGAATATGCCGACGCTGGATACAACACTCTCCTATCCAGGAGCAGCTCTGATCGAAGGTACGAACGTATCCGAAGGGCGCGGTACGACGAAGCCGTTCGAGCTGATCGGTGCACCGTTCGTCAGCAGTCCGCAGCTCGTGAATCAGCTCAACCAACTGGACCTGCCGGGTGTAACATTCCGTGCAGCGTCGTTCACGACGATGTTCTCGAAGCATAGCGGCAAGCTGTCCCACGGCATCCAGATCCATGTGACGGATCGCGACAAATATGATCCGGTCGTCACGGGACTGTACATTGTGAAGACATTGAAAGACCTGTATCCGGAACAAGTCCAGCTCACCTCGTTCTTCGATAACCTGATCGGCAACGGCTGGATCCGTGAAGGCATCAACAACGGTATGACCGTGGAAGAAATGCAGGAACGCTGGGAGAAAGACTTGAAACAGTTCAAGAAAGTGCGGAAGCAGTACTTGTTGTATTGATCGGTGCCTGTGCGCAAAACAATCGTGAATGTTTAAACATTCACGATTGTTTGCTGCACAGGCACTTTTTTTATCTGCTGGCATCCGCCATTCCCGTTAAAAATGGCGAGATCCGCCTTGCAATTTCGTAAACGGGGCAGTTTGCCGGAATATCCATGATAAGATTAGTTAGCAAAGCCGGTATTGCATTGTTGTGAATATTTTCACTTCACGGAATGTCGCATACACGGCGACTCTATTACATCATTTAAAAGGGGATTTTTTTATGAGCAATTATAATGCAGTTTCAGCAAGCAACACGGAAAACGCACCAAGCGGCAACGGTCTTTATTCACAATCTGCAGCTTTTTCCCATTACAACAACTTGTCCGCTCAATTGCCGATCAATCCGAAAACGGGTGAATTGGTATCAGGCGGAGTTCGCGAGCAGGCGGTACAGTGTTTCGAAAATATCAAAGCGATCGTGGAAAACCTCGATCACGTCATGAGCGACATTGTGCGGATCACTGTTTTCGTTACAGATATCCAAGACGTGGACACTGTGGATGAAGTGTACAAAACGTACTTCCCGATGTATGTGCCTTCACGTACAATAGTAGCTGTTTCGGCTTTGCCGAAGGATGCGTCCGTACAAATCGAAGCACTTGTCTCACATGGTGAAGGAACGATTCCAAACGCACCACAAGCCGGCGATCTTATCAAGCTGGTCAATAATACAAGCAATGCGCCGGTGAGTCCGCTTTCTGCACAGACGGTTTCTTTCTCTCATTACAATAACCTGTCCGCTCAATTGCCGATTGACCCGAAAACCGGCAGATTGGTAGTTGGCGGGGTGCAAGAGCAGACAGCACAATGTCTGAAAAACGTGAAGGCAATTTTGGAAAGCATCGACGTTCCGTTTGACGATATTGTCCGGATGACGGTATTCCTGACAGACTTGTCCGATCTGGAAGCGGTCAACGAAGTCTACTCAAGATTCTTCCCGGACTCAGCGATCGCCCGGGCCGTTGCGTACGTGCCGGCACGGACAACTGTTGAAGCGGCCGAACTGCCGATGGGCGCTCGGGTGCAGGTCGAAGCAGTAGTATCTCACGGAGACGGCACGCCGCCGCAGGAGATCGAAGACCGTCATGGTATCGTGATATGGGCGAACAATACGGACAAGGCGCCGAAGGATTCCCTGTCGACACAGACCGTTGCCTTCTCCCATTACAACCACCTGTCCGCTCAATTGCCGATCGACCCGAAAACCGGGAAGATGGCAGCGGGCGGCGTCAAAGAGCAGACGGAACAGTGCTTGAACAATATTAAAGCTATCGTAGAGAGCATTGATCATGTATTGGAAGACGTCGTAAAAGTGAACATCTTCGTGAAAGACTTGTCGGAAATGGACGCTGTGGATGAAGCTTACAAAGCATTCTTCCCGAACGGCACACCAGCACGACGGACAGTCGGTGTATCCGCTTTACCGAATAATGCGTTGATCCAAATCGACGCAGTCGTCGGCAATGCGGAAGGTACTCCTCCGAAAGCATAATAATGTGGGTGCCTGAAAATCCGGTACCTGTGTGTCACACAACTTGGGAACAATTCTGAATCGTGTCTGAATTGTGTGACGCACAGGTACCTCTTTTTATGTTTAATTGATAACGGTTATCAGTTAAGGTATAGTAGGATTGATAGGGAAATCGGTGGGAAGGGGAATCGATCATGCAAATCTATTGGACGAAGATCAATAAGATTATCGAAGAAACGCCGGAGGTCCGAACGTATCTGCTCGACTGTCCGGACGGCTTTGTTTGGGAAGAAGGCTCCCATACTCATTTTGCGCTGGAAGGGTTCAATGCCGGGGAAAAACCGAACCGAAGCCTGATCCGTCATATGTCCATTTCGACGCTGCCGCATGAGGGGGCAATCGGTATCACGACGCGGATCAGGGAGCAATGTTCCGAGTTCAAAGCCATCTTGCGGGGTATGGTAGTCGGCGAGGAAGTTGCGATCTTCAAAACACACTCCAATGTACCGTTGAAGAGGGAAGGGAAGAACGTCTACTTACTGTCGTCCGGGGTTGGTTTGGCAACATTCCGGCCGCTTGTATTGGATTATTTGGAACAGGCGGATGGTGTGAATCACATCCATTCGCTGAATGTCGATTCGTCGAAAGAATTTTTATTCCCCACTGTGTTCGAGTCTGTGCCGAAGAAGAAGTTCACGGCCCGGTTCGTCGATAACCGCTCTGACTATTATGGAGAAGTGGAAGATCTCGCAGCCGACAAAGACGGTCTTTTCTATGTTGTCGGCAGTGATGAGTTCCTTACGCAGAACATCGAGCTCTTGCGGGAACAGGGCATCGGTCCGGAACAGATCATGCTCGATAAACGGGAACAGCAGCTGGCAGAGTTTTTTCAAGCGGATCTGACTGTGTAAGAGAATGGCGGGTGCCTGTGCGCTGTTGGGATTGGACACTCTCCTAGGTTTCATCTCGCCTGAAAACTTGCAGGGATGACGAATGAAAAGCGCCTTTCTGCATGGAGTTGCATACAGTACAGTGTAAATCGTGTAAATACAGTATAGAAGGGTTGAGATGAGTGTTCGTCATTCCATATACGTTTTTCTGTCCCGTCTGTCTGCATGCCGCACGGCCATCCGCAGAGCGGGATATGGAAAGACTACCGCAGCCGCAGCCGGAAATGGGAGTATGCGTTTCACCTGTAGCAAGTTCCTCGCATGACGACGGGAAGCAGCCGTACGTTTTCAATATTCATGAAGCGGCGCGGAACAATGCGACGTACCGGACGGCAGTTTGGACAGGAGATCACTTGCAAGTGACCTTGATGAGTATCCCTCCTGGTGACGATGTCGGCTTGGAGATCCATCCCGACACGGATCAGTTCCTGAGGATCGAAGAGGGGCGTGGGCTTGTGCAGATGGGGAATAGTGCCGGACAGCTGTCGTATCAGCAGGAAGCAGGCCCCGGTTCCGCGATACTCATTCCAGCAGGCACTTGGCATAACGTCACCAATATCGGGTCGGGACCTATGAGACTCTATTCCATCTACGCGCCGCCCCATCATCCTTTTGGAACCATTGAAAGGACGAAAGCGGACGCCGACTGACCGGTGCCTGGACTAACCGGTGCCTGTGTGATACACAAATTAGACGCGATTCAGAATTGTGTTCAAATTGTGTGACGCACAGGTACCGTTTTTCCCCGTTTTTCTTATCAGCGCACGGTGATTCTTCCGTTCGCTGATTTCAATTTGATAGAGTTTTCTCCCGGGCCGAATATGGTGCGGGAATTTTTTTCGCCAAATATATCGATCCGGCCGTGGTCGGTTTTCGCTTGGATCGTGACATTGTGCGGCTCGTCGTCCGCCTGGATGAGGATGCTGCCATTGTCGGTTTTCAGGTCGATGTTGCGGTCCAGAATGTCTGTCATCAGCTCGATGCGTCCATTGTCGGTTTCACCGGTGATGTGGCCGTCGACGTGGTGCAGCTCGATCCGCCCGTTGTCTGTTTCGACAGAGAGGGTCTCTGAGTCGACGTGATTCATCTCGATCCGTCCGTTATCCGTCTTCGCATGGACCCGGTCGGCTTGTGTGTTGGCGATCCCGATCCGCCCGTTATCTGTCGTGACAACCAGCTGGCGTGCAGCCGCTTCCCGTAAGAGGATACGTCCGTTATTGGATTTCAGGCGCAGGGATTGGCAGAGGATCTTCTCAGCGGCGATCCGCCCGTTATCCGTCTTGAGCCCAATCGTCCCGTATAACTTTTTCGGGAGGGAGACCTTGACCAGCACGTCTTTGCCGATGAATCCGAACATCAGGAAGCGGGGACGGAGGCTGGTCAGTTTCACTTGGAGTGTGCTGCCGATCACCTCGGCCGTAAGCTTGACCTTGTCGTTCCCATTCAGCAGTTCCACGGTCGTGACGTGATTGTCGGAAGGGGAGACGAGAAGGGAACCGTGATGCACATCCATCGCGATGTCTTGATAGTCGCTGTTTTCGATTCGGATGGATTCGGCCGTGTCAGGATGAACAGTCTGGCTTGGCTCCGGGTAGCCGGCTAGAAGTTCCTGAGCGATGGAGAGCGGTGATCCGAGAGATGCCGTGATTTCCTCATCCGACTTTCCATCCAGGTGCCCGTCAGCAAAGTATTCGCGGATATCCTGCACGATGTCCCGCTGTTCATCCGCCGGGAGCCGGTCCAGCAGCCGTTCCAGTTCGGCAATGTATCTATTTTCAGTCATTAGTGAGCCCCTCCTTAATAAGTGTGTTGACGCCTTGTGAAAAGTGCTGCCATTCCTCCAGCTGTTCGTGAAGATAAGCCCGGCCGGTGTCTGTCAGGCTGTAATACTTTCGCGGTGGTCCTTCTGTCGATTCCTTGACGTATGTCGTGAAGTAACCTTCTTTGGTCAGCCGGCGCAGGAGGGGATAGACGGATCCTTCCGAGATGGCGATCTGGTCTGAGATCTTCTGCACCAGTTCGTAGCCGTAGTGGTCCTGCTTGTCGAGAAGAACCAGGACACAGAGGTTAAGCACTCCTTTTTTAAACTGGACGTTCAATTGCATGTCCTCCTTTCACTACTGTTCATAGTATAGTACTGATGCACAAGAAACGCCTTACCGAGAACTATACCATTCGGTAGTGTTTATTGCAAGGTACTGTTCTTTGAATGGTTGTTAAGATAAGAAGCTTACCATCTTTGAAAGTCAAAAATACTTCTAGAGATGAGTTTCGCCCTCGCTTCATTCTTCAGGTAATGAATTAATGACAAATTTACGGGAATTCAGAACCTTATTGAGCTACTAACGTCTCATAGGGAAGCAAGACAACTAACTGGGTGCTCACCAAAGTATCGCAAGGGGAACCGCTGCAGTGAAGACTTACTTATCACATCAGGAATCAGGAGGAGTTGTATTGCAGAATAGTACGAAAAAAGAAATCATGTCTTGGGTGAAACCGATGGCACTAGCAGTTATCTTGGTCGTCATTTGCCGGCAGTTTCTATTTAGCCCGGTTACGGTGCATGGAGTTTCCATGGAGCCGACGTTCGACAACAATCAACGGGTCATCGTGAGCAAAACCAGTTCGGCGGAGCGGTTTGACATGATTGTATTCGGGGCACCGGATGCACCGGGAAAACAGTACGTTAAACGGGTCATCGGCCTGCCAGGCGACCGGATTGAAATGAAAGACGACAAGCTGTATGTAAATGGGGAATTTCAAGAGGAACCTTATGTAAACAGGATAAATGACCTTGGAGTGAGTAAAATAACAGGTGATTTTACGCTGCAAGAACTGACAGGAGAGACAACCGTACCCGAGGGAACCCTGTTTGTTCTAGGCGACAACCGATTGAAAAGCAACGACAGCAGAGCCTACGGTTTTGTTGAAGCTGACTCGATTTTCGGCGTCGTAAAACTTCGAATTTATCCGATTAAAGAAGTGGGTATTCCTCGATGACTGGATCAAGTGCGGACGAAGAAGGGGGTTATTAGCTCAGTATATAGGAATGGAAACGAATCAGGACGGAAGATTGCAGATTCCAATTATAAAGAAAGCACTGCCGGGGGATGGCAGTGCTTTTCTGTGTTGTCATCCAGACATTGACAATTAGCCGACTACCACCTCTATACAATTACCGGACGGATCCTCGGTAACGTAAGAGTCATTTTTTTTGCTGATCGGTACACCGATGGTTTCGAGCTGTCTGATCACGCGTTCTCGGGCTGCTTCGTCAGGATAACAAATGGAATACGACTGGAGCCCGGCACTCGACGCGGAAGGCGCTGGGGCACCGATTCCAGTCCATGTGTTAACAGCGATATGATGATGATAGTGGCCATCTGACAGAAATAGCGCTTGAGATCCCAACCGGCTGACTACATTGAATCCGAGACCTTGGCAGTAAAAGTGCTCTGCCTGAGCCAGATCGGATACGTGTAAGTGGATGTGGCCCATGAGAGTAGCGGCAGGGAGACCATTCCAAGAGTGTTTTGGTTCAGCAAGCAGACTGGCGAATTGGAGTGGGTCTGTCGTCATCACAACTTCCCCGTTGTTCCACTCCCAAACAGATGGGTCACGATCGATGTACAGTTCGATCCCATTCCCTTCAGGATCCGAAATATAAATCGCTTCACTTACCAGATGGTCAGCAGCACCGAATTGGATGCCAAGCGAATCCAGATGCCTGACGACAGCGGCTAAATCTGAGCGTGTCGGCAGCAGCAGGGCAAAGTGATATAAGCCTGTAGTGCCCGTCTGTTTCGGGGACACATTTTCAGGTTGTTCGAGGGTGAGTAATACATTTTTCCCGTCAGCCGTCAGAGAAGCCTTTTTAGGCGATTGACTTGCCACTTGAAAGCCGAGTACATGTTGATAAAACTCTAGGGAACGTTGCATGTCTGTCACCTTCAAAGCTACGTGGCTTACAAATGTGATCGGTGCTTGGTGGAAGTGCATGGACTCATCTCCTGTTAACTAGTACTTAATTTATGACAAGAAGTTAACTTACTTTATGTAAGTAAGTATAGGTGATTTTGGAATGTATCGTCAAGATTCCAATCTGCCTGGTGCTTCCTGCACTTGGTGGCGCCTGTGCGATACACAACTTAGACACGGTTCAGAATTGTGTCCGATTTGTGTGGCGCACAGGTACCGATGTTTAACCTGTGCCAATTGGTGATACCTACTTTATTAGGAGGTCGATACAGATGGGTATTGATTACAAAGATCATGGCAAGGAACCGTATGTGTTGAATATTGAAGAGGCGACGCTGCAGAATGATAACTATCGGACGACAATCTGGACGGGCGATAAAATCCAGGTGACGGTGATGAGCATTGCACCGAATGATGATGTCGGGCTGGAGATCCACCATGGCATCGAGCAGTTCCTGCGTGTGGAGCAGGGCGAGGGGCTGTGCCAGATGGGTCCGTCGGAGGACAACTTGAATTTCGAGCGCCATGTCACGGACGATGATGTGATTTTGGTTCCTGCGGATACGTGGCACAACGTGACGAATACAGGGGATACGCCACTGAAGCTATATTCGATTTACGGGACGCCGGATCATGTGAAGGGCACCGTGCACAAGACGCATGAAGACGCAGAGAATGACCCGAATGAACAGTGAATGATAAAACCAGGCCGATTGGATGGCCTGGTTTTTTGTGTTTTTGTGACATTATTGCTTGTGCAATGAACAATCGGACTGTTCGCGGGAGTAATCGGACAAATGGCGTGTGGAATCGGCCAGATGGGCAAGTTAATCGGCAGACGGACACAATTCCAAATTGTGTCCGAGTTGTGTGACGCACAGGTACCGGTTTCCCCAGGCGTCGGTTCCCCCCCCGGCAATCCCGGCATCCTCAGAATTTCTCGTTCTTCGGGCTTTTCAGTACGCTGCCGATCCAGTTTTTCCGCTTGAGGTAGTAATACAGCCCCCATGTGGAGACGAGGATGATGAGGAGGGAGGCGACGTAGCCGTATCTCCAGTTCAGTTCGGGCATGATTTTGAAGTTCATGCCCCATAAGGCCCCCCAGGCTGCGACGGGGGTGAAGAGCATGGTGATGACGGTCAGGGTCTTGACGATTTCGTTGCCGCGGTGAGAGGAGATGACGGATTCCAGGTCGATGAGTTTCCCGATTTCATCGTCGTATTCCCTGATCGTCTGGCGGCAGCGCTGGATGCGGCGGCATGTGCGGTCGAAGTGGGGGCCGTTCCGTACGGCGCTGCCGAATGCTTCCTGTACCGCTTCCCGTATTTCGATGATGGGGATGAGCAGGTTCTTCCAGACAAGGATCTCGTGGCGGCTGTCCATGATCTGTTCGAAGACAGGTTCATCGTTTTTTGCCTTGATGCGCCAGAGGAGGTCGTGGGTGCGGTCTTCGAATCCATCGATATTTTGCAGGAACGAAGCGGTGATTTCGCCGAGGAGCACCATGAATCCTTCGATTGCGTTGTCCGCATGCTGCATGTTTTTCTGCAGATGCTGGGCGGAAAGACGCGGGGTGACGGCTGCGTCGATGCCGAACGTCAACAGTGTACTCGCGGAGACGTAGTAGTGCAGGATGGTCTGTTTGTGACGGGACTCGACATCTTGAGAATAGATGAAAGAGCCCCACATCGACTCGCTGCCCGCCTCGTCTGTTTCCATTTCGAGATTGCTGTTCTGCTCTCCGTGGAGGGCCTTCGCCCAGCGCCTGCTTGCAGGAGACAATTCTCGGAGTTCAGCGATATCATGCGGGAAAGCTCCATCCAGACGGATCCATGTCCAATGTTCGTGTTGAAATGCAGGTTCAATCATCCGAGATCCTCCCTTTTCTTCTACCTTGTCTCATGTGAGCAGAATTTAAACGTCCGGACCTGGGAAGAATGGCGGTACAAGGGAGGGCGGAACATAAGCATGAAAGATTTTCTCTTCATTCTTCTATACGGGGTGATCGTTGGGCTGGTGATCGAGATGGCGGTCGTCCTGTTTACGGCGACCGGTTTGAAAAAAACCATAGCGAGATTTCAGGTCATCTCCATGCTCACGGGAACCGGTTTTACGACAGATGAGTCGTCACTGATCATTGACCACCCGATCCGGCGGAGACTCAGCGCATCTGTCATCCTGTTCGGCTATTTTTCCTTGGCCGTTATCATTTCATCGATTGCAACGCTGCTTGTCAACGACTTGAAGCTCCGGCTCCTCGTGCTCGTCATTGCATTTCTAATTGCCGTACAAGTATTGCTGAAAAACGGAGCAGTTTTCCGATACTTGGAGAGGAAGTTCGAACGCCGGATGGATGAACAGTTTGAACTCGAGGACTGGCCGTTGAAAACGGCGCTTGAACTCGGGGAGGAGGACGGGGTCGCACTGCTTGCGATTGAAGAGGACTGCGCCTTCATAGGTGGGAAGTGTCAGGGACTGCTTGACGATGAAGACGATATCCACGTGCTTTTCATCCGCAGAGGGGACCGTGTTCTACGGAAAAGCCTGTTTGAAGAGACGCTGCAAGCCGGAGATCAAGTGCTCGTCTTCGGAGACCGGGAACTGATCGACCGAAAATTTTCCGACATGCTCGCAGAAGAGGGTGCTGCCATATGAAAAGCCATTCTCCGCCGCTTGCTGAAAGCGGTTGGAGAATGGCTTTTCCATTTGACGTGACGCGGGTCATCCCTTGTTCAGGGTGTTGACGGTCTCGAGCATTTTCAGCGGATCGAACCCGGCGATCCACGTGCCGCCGATTTCCGTCTGAGGCACGGTGAAACGGCCGCGCTTCCCGATCAGCTTCAGCATGGCGACCGGGTTTAGGTCGACGTGGATTTCCTCGTATGGAAGTCCGGCATCATCCAGGAAGTCTTTCACCATGCGGCAGACGCGGCATGTACGTGAAGTGTAGACGGTAATGTCCGGCATCGGTGGCCAGCCCCTTCCTTGGAGGGTGCCTGTGTGTCACACAACTTGAACACGATTCAGAATAGTGCCCGAATTGTGTGACGCACAGGTACCGTTCGGTATGATAAAATGGTCTCATAAAGAGGTTGCAAATGTAAATGGAAAAGGTAAAGGAACAGAGGGGATACAGATGGATCAGAAGATGAGGAAGATTGTGGAGGCTAGCTATTTGACAGCGGATTCCGCCGCGCATTACCGGACGATCCTGCGGTTTTTCTTTCATCAGCATGAACGGATGCGGGACTATATACCGCCTGAAGAGATTTTAGTACATATGCGGTCGCATGCTGAATTCGGCGATTACAGCGAGGAACTGCTGCACCAGCAGCTCGCCCAGCTCGTGAAATGGAACAACCTCGCCGCACGGCAGGATATGACGAGCGCGAAGACGATCGAGGAATACAAGAAGAAGCGGTTCCGCTACCAATGCACGCCGCTCACGGTGGAGATCGAGCGGATGCTCATCCAGCTGGAGAAGATCGGCGAGAACTTCCAAGGGTCGCTCGAGCGGTCCCAGTTCGACCGGCTGCTTCAGTCGCTCGCCTCGCTGCAGAAGGAAATCGGCGGTGAGCTCCGGCAGCCTGCGGAGGAGTACATGCGCATGTGGGAGGATATCTTCCGCTATTTCCAGACGATCCGTGCGAGCACGGCCGACTATATCGCGTATATCAACAGCGAAGAGACGACGCAGCGGATGCAGACGGACGCATTCCTCATTTACAAAAACCAATTCACTGCCTATTTGCGGGACTTCATCATCTCCTTGCAGAAGACCTCCCTGCAGATCCAGCAGCGGCTGCTCGAAATCGGGGCTGCTGATCTGGAGCTGTTTTTCGGGAAACTGGCGGAGCATCGCCGGGCCATTCCGCGGCTCGAGGACGCGTCGCTTTCTGAAGAGAATTGGCTCGTGGAGTACAGGGAGTATTGGAGTTCACTCAGGCAGTGGTTTCTCGGTACGGACTCACAGGAGAGCGAGCTCGTGATGCTGCAGTGGCAGACGAACGAAATGATCCGGCGGATGACGCGTTATGTGCAGCGGATCGGGGAGCGGCAGCAGCATTTCCGGAGCCGGAAGAAGGATTACCTGCATCTGGCGAAATGGTTCACGGACTGTCTGGACTTGGAGGAGGCACACCGTCTGTCGTCTGTCGTGTTCGGGTCGATGACAGTGGCGCAGATCCAGCTCGAACGGTTCGGGACGGACAATCTCCATACGGATGTGTGGGAGGACGAACCGGAACAATTGGTCATCAAGCCGAGGACGAACCGGTATAGGGAAAAAACGAAGCCGAGCGGATTCAAGTCGAATGCGAAGCAGAAGCAGGAGCTGCGGGAAGCGTACTTGGAACAGCGCCGGCAGGAGAAGCACTTGCTGGATACATATGTGGATCAAGGGAAGATCGTCCTTTCTGCGACAGGTACGGTGGAGCCGTTCGTCCGGAAAGTGCTGCTCGGCTGGATCGGCAAGTCGATGGCGAACGAACAGCGGATCGTCAAGACGGATTACGGGCAGCGGGTCCGCGTGACACTGGATCCGACGAAGGAAGTCACTCTTTCATCAGAGGACGGGAAGCTGACGATGCCGGATGCGATTTTTGAATTTATGACGGAAGGGTGATTCGATGGAGACAGGCCACTTGTTCGACGGAAAAGCGGTGCAGGCGCTCGATCTGCTGCTGCACCGGTATTGGATCCTGCGGTCGGAGGAGCCTGAACTGTATCAGCTCGTGCGGGAGCGCGAGAAAGTGCTGCGCCGCTACATTGACGAAAAACTGGGGCTCCGGCTGCTGATCCACCAGCATTTCGTCAAGCTTGAAAAGATCCCGGCGGAACCGGAGCCGTGGATGGGCATCCAGCTGTTCCAGGAACCGCTCGATTACGCAATTTTCTGCTGTGCGCTCTCGTACATCGAAGGCAAAGCGGTCGATGAGCAATTTCTGCTGTCCGAATTCTGCGAAGAGATCCAGAACGATTTCCCGGGGGACTACCCGCTCGACTGGACACTCTATGCGCATCGGAAGTCCTTGATCCGTACGATGAAAGGGCTGCTTGAGTTCCGGCTCCTCCGTACGATCGACGGCGACATCGGCCGGTTCGACCATAACGAAGAGCAGGAAGTGCTGTATGAAGCGACGCCGTACAGCCGCTATTTCCTCAGGACATTCCCGGAGGATTTTTCGGCGTATGCCAAGTGGGAGGAGCTGCTCGAGGATGAATGGAAAGCGAATCAGGAGGATGAACGGCGGAAGCGTGTGTACCGGAAACTGTTCTTCTCGCCCGGGCTTCATCGGAATGATATCCAGGATCCCGACTTCCTCTACATCCGACAGTTCCGGAACCGGCTGTCCGAGGACATCGAGCAGCATAGCGATTACCGGCTGCAAGTCTATAAGAACACCGCGTTCCTCGCGATATCGGAACCGAAGCAGCACCATCGGGTTTTCCCGGATACGAAAAGTTCAACGGACCTGCTGCTTCAGCTTTCGGATGAACTTCACTCCGATCCTGAGCGGTACGTACCGAACGAGCGGGGTGAGCTGCTGTTCACGGAAGGTGAATTCGACCAGCTCATCGACAAGCTGAGGGCGGACCACGGCACGGGATGGGCGAAGCTGTACCGGGAGAAGAGCACAGGTGCCGTACGGGCGGACCTGTTGGAAGCGCTCGGCAGCTGGATGATGGGCGACTTCGATTTGGATGGGTCTTTGATCCGCATCAAGCCGCTTCTCGGAGTACTGACCGGAGCGTATCCGGCTGATTATGAGCAAGGGGGCGAAAAATCATGACAAACGATAGATGGAGCATGAACCGGGCGGGGCTGCTGAACTTCTGGTACTACGATGAAGAGATCTTCAGTTTTGCAGACGGGAAATTGCTGCTGCGCGGGACGAACGGCTCCGGGAAATCCGTGACGATGCAAAGTTTCCTTCCCGTTCTCCTGGACGGCAAGAAGACGCCTGACCGGCTCGATCCATTCGGCTCGAAAGCGCGGCGGATGGAAGACTACCTGCTTGGCGAAAAGGACGTCGTCGACCGGGAGGAACGGACTGGCTATCTGTTCCTCGAATACAAAAAGAAGGGCACGGGCCAATACATAACGACCGGGATCGGCATGCAGGCGAAACGCAATAAAGGCATCAAGTCCTGGTATTTCGTCATCACGGACAACCGGCGGATCGGTTACGACTTCGAGCTGTCCCACAGGCACCAGGACGAGTCGGTGCCGTACTCGGCGAAAGAGCTCGAGAACCGGATCGGCGCCGGTGGTCAGGTCGTCCATACCCAGCGGGACTACATGGCGCTCGTGAACAAGCACGTATTCGGCTTCCAGTCGATCGAAGCGTATGAGGATCTGATCAAACTGCTCATCCAGCTGCGGAGCCCGAAGCTGTCCAAGGATTTCAAGCCGACCGTGATCTATGAAATCCTCGAGTCGGCACTGCCGCCGCTGACAGATGATGAACTCCGGCATCTGGCGGATACGATCGAAAGCATGGATCAGGCGCAGCAGCAGATCGAACAGCTGGAACGTGAGCACGACTCCGCTCAGCGGCTCGTCCGCCAATATGATCTGTACAACCGGTTCGTCGTCGCGGAGCGGGTCCAGAAATGGAAGGAAGCCGCCGAGCGTCACGGACAGGCGGTTTCCCGCTCAGAGCAATTGAAGAAGGAAGATGACGAACTGGCGGAAGCCATCCGCGCACTGGAAGAAGAAAACGGAGTCATGGAACTCCAGCTCGAGCAGATGCGGGACGAAAAGGCGCGGCTGGAGAAGCACGAAGTCTGGAAGCTCGAAAGTGATAAGAAAGCGATGGAAGAGTCGATCCGTAAGCTGCAGGCTGCTGTGGCCGCGCTGCAGGAGAAGTGGGACAGCCGGAGTGCGTCGATCCGCAAAGACCGTGCCGCCCTGCAGCAGGACGAAGACCAATTCGAGGAGCAGAAAAGCCGGCTCGATGATCTGCTGGAGGAGCTGGCAGTTGACGCAGAAGAGGCGTCATTCCACCAGCACTCAGTGAACGAAGGCGATTTCAAACGCCATGACGGCTATGGATTCGAATTTGCGGTGTGGCAGAAAGAAGCGAGGGCACATGAAGAGCTTCTGCTTGAGATGAAGGCGGTCGCTGAACAGAAAGACCGGCTGATGACGGAACATGATGAACTGCAGCAGCTGTCCTCGGAACAGCTGCAGAAAGTCGACAAGACACGGGGGAGTCTCCGTGATCTCGAGAACTGGTTCACCGAACAGCAGCAGACGCTGACCGATGACGTGTTCCGCTGGATGGAATCCCACCCGAATCTCGTCTTTTCTGACAGCCGGCAGCAGGCGGTCCTGCGTGCACTCAGCGGACTGTATGACGACCACCGGTACGAAGAAGTGCGGGAACAGCTGATGGATTCCCTGAACGATTATGCGAGTTTCGTGAAGTCCAATGAAGAATTCGCGAAGAGGGAACTGGCCGCAAAACAGGCTGAACTGGCGCAGGCAGCCGCCGAGCAGCAACGGTGGCGGACCATGACGATGCCGCAACCTGACAGGCCAGCCGATACAGAGGAATTCCGCCAGCGTCTCGAGCGGCAAGGCACTGCCTACATTCCTTTATACGCAGCGGTCGAATTCAGGGAGGGTCTGTCGGATGAACAGAAATCCCGTGTGGAAGCGGCCCTGCAGCATACGGGACTGCTGGACTGCCTGCTGACGGAAGATGGCAGTGTCCAGCCTGTCCATGACCGTTTGTTCCGCCCTGAACCGCAGCTTCTCGGTCATACGCTGGCGGATTATCTGCGCCCGGATATCGCGGAAGACAGCGGGATTTCAGCGGCCTTCATCGACGAAGTGCTGCGGAGCATTCCACTCGAACAGGCAGGCGGAGGCCTGCAGATCGATGAGGACGGCTCCTACGCAGTCGGCGGCCTGATCGGCCATGCGCCGGAGGAAGGCCCTTCGAAGTTCATCGGCAGGACATCCAGGAAGCGTTTCCAGCAGGAGAAGATCGAAGAATGGGGTCGAATCGCCGGAGAGCTGAAGCAAGAAGCCGATGCGATTGAAGACAGCCTGCTGAACTGGCGGGACGAACAGCTCCGTGTGCAGGAGTGGAAGGCCTCGATACCTTCGGACAAGGCGCTCGCTGACATCGACGCGGAAATCCGGGAAATGGTGCGGGATCTCGCGGCTCAACAGGAACAGCTGAACCGAACCGACGCGAAACGGAAGGACGTCCATCGTCAGCTGCAGGAGGCGGAGCGGGTGCTGCGCCGGAAATCGGAAGGCCTTAACATCGGACTGACGGCGGAATCGCTTACGGAAGCCGTCAAAGCCGCCGGGAGCTATAGCCGGTTTTTGTCGGACCTGAAGGAGACGACACGGGAGTGCTTCCATTTGCAGAAGAACATGCAGACGACTCAGCAGCGGATCCGGGAGAAGGAAGAGGAACTCGATGAAGTGAAGGGCGAAGAGAACAGCCGGACATCTGAAATCGGGAAAGCCGCCGCTGCCATCGAATCGATCGACCGGCAGCTGAAGCTGAAAGGGGTCGACGAAATCCGGGCCAGGATCCGGGAAGTCCAGCTCCTTCTCGCGGAAGCGGAAGACCGCCTCCGAACGATCTTGAAGGAACTGCCGGCCCGTTCCGAAGCGAAAAAGACAGTGCAGGCCAAGCTGGCGGAGGCCGAAAAGAGCCGTCAGTTCTGGCTGCGGATGTCGGAAGAATGGCAGGATGCGGTCAGCAGGGAAGCGGCGCGTAACTTTGTGGAAGTCGGAGAGATGGAACCTGTCGTCCTCTACGCGCAATATGAACCGCTGCTGAGCAAATATGACCGTTCCAAGCTCCAGGAACAGCTGACGAAGGCGTTTGTGAACGAACAGTCCGATTTGACGGAATATCGGATGTTCGAATCGGCGGAGGAGACGCCTGTGCCCGACTGGTTTGCCGAGGACTGGGGCGATTACTACGGACCGTTCCTGGATGAATGGCGGCAATTGCGGACGCGACGGATCATCCACATGGAGTACCGCGGCCAGCGGGTGAGCCCGTATGTCGTCCTCGATTCGCTCGTGGACGAACTGGCGAACCAGAAAAGCTGGCTCGACGAACAGGACCGCCAGCTGTACGAGGACATCATCGTCAACCATGTCGGCATCATTCTGCGCCACCGGATCCAGCGGGCCGAAAAGTGGGTGAAGGAAATGGATCAGATCATGAAGAACCGCGACAATTCGTCGGGGCTGACCTTCTCGATCACGTGGAAACCGCTGACTGCTGAGTCGGAAGACGAGCTGGATACGAAAGACCTCGTCCAGCTTCTGCAGCGCAACAGCAAGTTCCTGAGTGAAGAGGACCTGAACCGGATCACCCGCCACTTCCAGTCCCGTATCACGCGCGCAAAGGAACTCATCCAGCTGCGCAGCGAAGGGTCCACATTGCAGCAAGTGCTGCAGGAAGTGCTGGATTACCGCAAATGGTTCACGTTCGTACTGTCGTATACCCGGACGAACGAACCGAAACGGGAATTGACCAACAATGCCTTCTTCCGCTTCAGCGGCGGGGAAAAAGCGATGGCGATGTACATCCCGCTCTTCACTGCGGCGTATTCGCGCTATAAGGAAGCCGGGGAGATGGCGCCGTTCATCATCACGCTGGACGAGGCGTTCGCCGGAGTCGACGAGCAGAACATCCGTGACATGTTCGAAGTGGTGGAACAGCTCGGATTCGACTATATTATGAATTCCCAGGCGCTCTGGGGGGATTATGATACGATTTCGAACCTCGCGATCTGTGAATTGATCCGTCCGAAAAACGCGAGCTTCGTCACCGTCATGCGTTATTTGTGGGACGGCAGGACGCGGACCGAAGTGAAGGACGGTGATTCGGATGAAATAACGGATGATAACGCGGAAAGTGACGTGAGAGCCGATGAAATCGCGCATTGATGAGCTGCGGAACGAGCCGGGGATCGTCAAGCTGTTTACATTGTTCAAAGGAAAGTATGAGTCATTCGGCAGTGTGAAGGGTACCGTGGCGCTGACCGGTTTCACTGACGGGGAATTGGATGCGATCGCCGGGCTGATCGGGGAGACGCGGGACCAATTGCGGTCGAAAAACCGGCTGCCGCTGCGCGCGTTTGAAAAGGGGCTCGATGGTACGGTATTCGCCGGCATCCCTCTCCTGTCGCTGATGGAAGACATATTGGGCGAGACGCTCGTGACGAAAAAGGAAGCGGCAGAGCAGGGAGTCGAGGCGGAGCAAGCCTTCCTCCTTTCCATGCAGGAGGAATTCCCGGAGCTGGACTTTTGGTGGGCGCGTCTCGGTTCGAAATCACCCGACACCCGCTGGATCTGGTCACTGTACCGGCAGAGGGAGAAGGAACTGGCGGAAGCGTGTACGCAAGTGGGCCGGGCATTTCTCGCGCTTCCTGAACCGGGGGAGTACGTCCGGATCCCGCTGTTCGCCCAGCGGATCACCGGCAATCCGCACAGTTTTGATCCTCAGCAGACGGCGGGCAGGCTGCTCGTCCACTGCCTGTATGCCGACCAGGTGAGGAGGGGGCTGACCGAAGATCCTCCGCCCCGAGGATCGGAAGCGCTAAATGAGCTGTTCAGTGAATACGGACTGCTGCGGGACGACCTGTGGAGTTTCATCACCTGCCAAGGGCTGCTGGCGGACAATGATCAAGGCGTCCATCCGGTGTGGCAGGCGGCAGTGGAGACGCAGACAGTGATGAACGTGCCCTTCAAGGAAGTGGTCAAGGTTACTGCGGCACGGCCGGCGCATGGCCGCCGCGTCTGGATTGTGGAGAACTCGAGTGTCTGTTCCACGCTGTGCGACAGTTGTCCGGATGCGCCGGTCATCTGCACGCACGGCCAGATCCGGACGTCAGGCTGGGTATTGCTCGACTTGCTTGCGGCCGGCGGGAGCATCCTCTATTATTCAGGAGACTTGGATCCGGAAGGGCTCGTGATGGCACAGCGGCTGAAAACGAGATACCGGGACCAGCTCGTCTTCTGGCGGATGGACGCGGAGTCGTATGCTGCGACGATGTCAGACGAAGACATCACAGCCAGGCTGCCGCAGCTCGGCCTCGTGCACGACGCCGGACTTGCGGAAGCTGCTGCCGCTATGCAGAAGTACCAAAAAGCCGGCTACCAGGAAGGCCTGATCGACCAGCTGACCGCTGATATCCGTGAGAACTGAACTGAATAACTGGTGCCTGTGCATCACACAATTCGAACACAATTCAGAGTTGTTTCTGAATCGTGTGGCGCACAGGTACCATCAAGTTAGATAAGAAAGCCCGACTGCAGCGGATTTAATTCCGATGCAGCCGGGCTTTTGCAGTTAGACACGTACGCGCTTGACGAAAAGGGAGGCGATGAAGCCGCAGCTGGCGAACACGGCGATGAAGATGAATGCGTGTTTCGTGCCGACTGCGAGCGATTCAGCGACTGACGCATCCGGCGATTGTGCGAGCAGGGCTTGCTGGCCGCTCAACAGCAGCGTGATGGCAAGCGCTGTTCCGGTGGCTCCGGCCATTTGCTGAAGTGTATTCATCACAGCGGTCCCGTCTCCGTACAGTTCACGCGGCAGCTGGTTCAGCCCGTTTGTCTGCGCAGGCATGATGATCATCGAAATGCCGATGAACAGGATGAGGAAGGCCAGCACAATCTGCCATACCGGTGTCTCCGCAGAAAGGATGAAGGCGAACAGGATGCAGGAAACGGATGCCAAAAAGAAACCGAGCGGTAAAAACATCCTCGCGCCGAAACGGTCGAACAGTTTGCCGATGACCGGTGACAGGACGGCGTTCATCGCGCTGCCCGGCAGCAGGACCAGTCCCGCCATCCCTGCACTCAGCAAGAGAGAGGTTTTCAAATACATCGGCAGCAGGATCGCAGTGGACAGAATCAGGAACATGCCAATGAGCAGCAGGATCGCGCCCAATGTGAACATCGGATACGTGAACACCTGCAAGTTGATCATCGGTTTATCCATCTTGAGCTGCCGGCTGACGAACAGCACGAGTGAAATGATCCCGACCAGCAGGGGGATGAACACGTGGGGAGACGCAATCGACTTTTCAGCGAGTGTGCTGAAGCTGTAGATCACGCCGCCGAATCCGAGTGTCGACAGCACCACCGACAAGATGTCGATGGCAGGTTTCGTGATGACCGATACGTTATCGACTTGCTTCATCCCGAAGAAGACGAGCACGACATAGAACAGCAGGCTGATCCAGAAGATGAACGGCCATCCGAGCGTATCGACGATCAGCCCTGACAAAGCGGGACCGACGGCAGGGGCGGTCGTAATGACGAGTCCCATGACGCCCATCACCGCTCCGCGTTTGTGGATCGGGAAGATCAGCAGCATGACATTCATCATCAGCGGCAGCAGTATGCCTGTTCCGACTGCCTGCACGAGCCGCCCGATGAGCAGCACAGGAAAGGCAGGAGCGAGCGCAGCAAGGATCGTTCCGGCGATTGAAAACGCGAGGGAGGCCGCGAGCAATTGCTTCGTCGAGAACCATTGGATGAGCAGGGATGACACAGGGACCAGGATTCCGAGCGTCAGCAAGTAGCCTGTTGTGAGCCACTGTGCGGTCGCCGACGTGATGGAAAAGTCACTCATAATATTAGTAAGGGCCATATTCAGGGCTGTTTCACTGAACAGCCCGATGAACGCACCGAACATGAAAGCGAAAGCCATAGCTTTCGGCTTGCGGACTTCTACGATTTGTAAGGACGACAACACGAACTTCCTTTCCGGATTGCATGATTGACCAGTCTATATAAAAAGAAGTGAGGCCATCACTTCATCGAAAGGAGGGCGGGGATCAGTTCGCGGATCTGCAGGAGTGGCCCGTTCGTGTTCCGCGTCAGACTGAGGGTGACGCTGCCTTCGATGAGAGCGATCATCGATGTGCTGATCACGCGGGCCCGCTCATCGGAATAGCCGCATTGGAGCAGCTTGCCGATATACAGGGACTCCCACATGCCGAACGTCTCCTCGCACGTCTGCCGCAGGTGTTCGTTCACTTGGGCTGTTTCCGCTGCCAGTAAACCGAGCGGAACCGTAGGAAGCTCGAGGAGTCCGTCGATCCGTTCGAATTGCCCTGCGATGAATTGGATAAGCTGCTGGAATGCTTGTACAGCATCTTCGTACTTGTCCAAGTGGACGCGGATATCGCCCGCAATGAGCTGGCCGGACAGTTGGATGGCTTCTGCTGCAAGCTGTTCCTTCCCGCCTGGAAAGTGGTAGTACAGCGATCCTTTCGGTGCGCCGCTCTCCTGCAGGATCTGATTGACCCCCGTAGCATGGTAGCCTTTCAAATGGAACAGCCGCGTTGCCGCCTCCAGCATCTTTTCCCGTGATTGAACTTTACTCATTCATTCCTCACCTCCAAATTATAACGATTGGTCTATATATAAAATAATGCAGCAGCCCCCCGCTGTCAACCTGAATCGGAAGTTCGGTACCTGTGCGTCACACAACTTCGGTGCAATTCAGAATAGTGTCTGAGTTGTGTGACGCACAGGTACTGCAAAAAACTTAAGTATCGTGTTGACATATCATAGTTACAATAATATACTATGTAGTATAGTTAGTAACAAATAAAAACTAAGTAAAGGGAGTGAGCGGGATGAACGAGCGGTTGAAGGGGTACTTGTCACAGTGGTCGGTGTTTGAAAAGGTGTGGATTACGCTATTTACGGGGATCACCGTCTATTTGTATTTCGCGTTCGAGGATACATTGCTCGGACTGGTAAGTTCGATTGCGGGCATGCTGTGCGTCGTGTTGGTAGCGAAGGGGAAGGTTTCCAACTATCTGTTTGGAATTGTTCAGACGGCAACTTATGGGTTCATCGCCTACGGGTATGGATTGTATGGAGAGTCCATGCTGAACTGGCTGTTTTACTTCCCAACACAATTCATCGGGATTTGGTTATGGATGCGTCATTCAAAGAAAAAGGAAGAATCCGAACACGGGGAAGACGTGTATGTCAAACGGCTGACTCCAAAAGGGTGGGCGGTCGTCATCGGTTCCTTCATCGCCGGGGCGCTGATCTATGCGGAGCTGCTGACATGGCTGTCCGCCCAGCAAGTCCGGATCGACAGTATGGCCGTTGTCCTGTCCGTCATCGCTCAGATTCTGATGGTCCAGCGCTATGCAGAGCAGTGGGTCATTTGGATTTTAGTCAATGTCCTGACGATTACATTATGGCTCGTGACGTTGATACAGACGGGCGGTAATGACTGGAACATGGTCATCATGTGGACAGCATTCCTCGTGAACTCGATCTATGGGTATGTGAATTGGGTCATGCTGTCGAAAGTGCAAAAAGCGGAAGGGGGACGGGTATCATGAAGACAGTCGGACATTACGGAGGCAAGTTCATTCCGTTCCATAAGGGGCATTTATATGCGATCACAAAAGCGGCAGCTCAGGTAGACATACTTTACGTCGTTGTCAGTTACGACGAAGCCCGTGACCGCAGGCTGTGCGAGGAGGCGGGTCTTGCATATATCGATTACCGCCGACGGCAGCAATGGATCATGACGAGTGTGAAGGGAATGCCGAATGTGAAGGTCATTGCGGTGGAGGACCCGCCGTGGGTGGATGAAACGCATATGTGGCTTGAAGGGGGGCGCCGGATGATCGAGGCGATACCGGAACCGATCACGCATATCTTCAGTTCTGAGCAGGCGTATGATTCGTGGTTCAGGCAGATTTACGGAGACGACGTCCGGCATGTCGTCATCGATGAGGCACGGGCGATATTTCCGATCAGCGCGACGAAAATCCGCAACGAAGGGGTGTTTGCGAATTGGGATATGATTCCGGAGGCAGCGAAACCGTATTTTACAAAGCGGATTGCGGTTGTCGGCGTGGAATCGTGCGGGAAGTCGACATTGGTTCGGAATCTGGCACAGCTGTTCGGTACGGAGTACGTCGAGGAATACGGGCGCACGGTCAGCGAGGAGATCGGGGACGGCAGCTCACTGCTGACGGAGGAGCATTATCAGGAAATCGTGTACGGCCACAAACATATGGAATTCCGGAAACTGAAGAAAGCGAATAAGCTGCTGTTCATCGACAGTGAGGCGGTTGTCTCCCAGTATTACGCGAAGATGTACTTCGGGCGGGACTTGGATTTCATCGAAGGGGCCATCCGTTCGCAGAACTATGATCTGTACTTGTATTTGGAGCCTGACGTGGAGTGGGTGGCGGATGGGTTCAGGACGTTCAGCGAACCTGCAGTGCGGCAGGAGACAAACCGTCTGCTGAAGCGGATGTTCGACGAGCGGGGAATTCCATACGTCTGCATAAGCGGTGACTATGAAGAACGGCTGGACCTTGCGATCGAGGAGATCACAAAGCTTATTGCTCACTGACAGCAGCGCTTGGTGCATAACTTGTCTTCACCGCCTGTTACGGGTAAAATGCGGCTAAGTCAACCGTTCGAAAGGAGCAGGAGGCAATGGACGAACACCAATTGCAAAATCTCGATGAACAAGAATTCATCGAACAGTACCGGCGGACGGAAAAGGACCGGTATGAGAAGCCGTCAATCACGACGGATATGGCCATTTTCACCGTCGCGACGGAACAGGGGAACGACAAACGGAAAAAGCCGGAAAAGGAGTTGCAAATCCTGCTGATCCGCCGAGGGGGGCATCCATATAAAGGTCATTGGGCGCTTGCCGGCGGCTTCATGGGAATTGACGAGGACTTGGACACTGCAGTCCGGCGGGAGTTGAAAGAAGAGACAGGCGTCGTGGGGGTGTATGCGGAACAGCTGTACACTTGGAGCGCCGTGGATCGCGACCCGCGCATGCGGATTGTCAGCGTCAGCTATTTGGCTCTCGTTGACCAGAGTAAACTGCCGCCCCTGCAGGCGGGGGATGATGCGGACGACGTCAAATGGTTCACCGTCCGGGATACGATATTAGATGTGCGCGATGAGGTGATAGGAGGAGCTGCAAAGCGGATAGAACAGATCGAATTGCTGCTGACATCAGACGATATCACCGTCACGGCAGCAGTCGAGCGGACGACTGTGACGGAAGGTGCCAATACACAGACGTCGCTGACCGTCACCCGGCAGGACGGACTCGCCTTCGATCACGCGGAGATCATCCTCTATTCGCTCGAGCGGCTGCGCGGCAAGGTCAACTACACGAATATCGCCTTCAATCTTGTCGAAGACGAATTCACGCTGCCGGACCTTCAGCAAGTGTATGAAGTGATCCTCGGCAGGCGTTTGAACAAAGTCCAGTTTCGCCGCTATGCAGAAGAGATGGTGATCGATACAGGGAAGGAAATCCGGACAGGCGCATACCGGCCGTCGAAGTTGTACCGCTATAACCCGGCATGGGTGCAGGACCGGTGGAAATAGGATAACCGGTGCCTGTGCATCAAACAACTTGAACACAATTCGGAATTGTGTCTGACTTGTGTGGCGCACAGGTACCCTTAGAAAAATGGGGACGCAAAAAACCGATGAGGAACAGAGTCCCCAACGGTTTTTCTGGCTGCACGGCATACTCAGCTTGGCAGGACACGGCGGGCCGCACAAGAATCCCGT
Organism: Sporosarcina sp. NCCP-2716; assembly: GCF_023707985.1. GTDB lineage: Bacteria > Bacillota > Bacilli > Bacillales_A > Planococcaceae > Sporosarcina. The sequence goes on along the minus strand of NZ_BRCF01000007.1, from coordinate 94,782 downwards.
AACTGGATGTCCAAGATTTGAAAGAGCCGTAATCGTTAATCGTTGAGCTTTGAAGGATAAGAGCTTTAACGCTTGAGTTTTACAGCTTTGACGCTTGAGCGTTGAACTTTTCCGTCCTGTCAACTAATTATGAATTAACGTTAAGTTAAAGTAAGTTGTCCGGTTTTACTTATTGACCCAAAGAAAGTCCGGTGAAAAGAAGGGTCTTGTAGTTGCCGTTTTCAAGTACCCATGCAGGCGGGCGGATCAGATGGTGATTTGCGTGAGAGCATTCGATTCGGAGAGGACCGCATCGACGTCCGTCTTGAAGGCGGAGATGCGTTCTTCGAGTTCCTCGATGCGCCTGTTGAGGTGAAGCGGGTCGATCAGCACGAATTCGTTCCGGTCCAGGAAAGCCTTCGTATGGAGCTCGACGTCCTCTTTTTTAGCATTCTCCTTCTTGCCGAGAATTTCCGCCAAATAGGCTTCAAGCCGTGCAGGCAGTGTGTCGTTTTCGACGGTGAGGCGGTTCACGGCTTCCCGGCGTCTTGTGATCATCATTGCAAGCAGCTGTTCCTCCAGCTGGATGGACGTCTTCCGCTCAATTGCCTTCGCTACAGTCATCGTCACACCGCCAACGGTCACTTGTGTAACTGCGTTCGACTGGACGATCGCCTCTTTGATGAGGTTGCGTCGTTCAATGAGGGAAACGGCTTTATCAAACCCGGCCTGGATGGTTTTTTCATAGTCTTCGATCGGAAGGCCGTTCACTTTCTCGGCTGACTTGCGGTCTGCTGCGATGAAGTCGGCACCCATGACCGACTTTTCGATTCGGTCGTTCAGCGTTTTCAATTCTGCCAGCGCCCGGTGCACGGACATGGTCTGGTTCGTTGTCATGCAATCTCCCCCACTTTCTATAGTTTCCAGTTTATCACTGGTATATTGTCGCAGGCAACTTGCAGGACGGTACCTGTGCATCACACAACTTGAACACAATTCTGAAATGTATCTGAATTGTGTGACGCACAGGCACCGTTTTTTCATGGTAGGATGGGAGGCGGATGAGGGAAATCGGAATGGTCGGGAGGCGGTGAATCATGAACGGACGCAGACGGAAACAGGGAAGACCGGCATGGGGGCTGTATGCGATCCTGCTCATTATCTGTGCAGGCTCCCTATACGCCGTCCATCACAATCAGACGCTGTATGACCGGCCGATTGCAGAAGTATTGACGGCTGACGTGACGGAGCAGGAAGAGACGACGGATGTGCATAGGAATACGGACGTCGTAACGTCGCAGATGCTCACAGCGGAGTTGAAAAACGGCGAATGGAAAGGGCAGGAGATCGAACTGCTGAATGACTATTCGAAGTCAGGTGTGTATGACCAGAAGTATGCCGCCGGGGATGAAATCTTCGTGACGATCAGTGGGAAACGGGCAGAAGACGGGAAACTTACAGGAGAGGCGGTCGATTTGAAGCGGGATGGGTATGTTGTGCTGATCGGGTGGCTGTTCGTCTTCATCCTCCTGCTGATCGGCCGGCGGAAGGGGTTGTTTGCACTCATCAGTTTTGCGGTGAACGTGCTGCTGCTGACTGTTGCGCTCGATCTGTATGTCGATCATTTCCCGTCCGGCCTGCTGGTGATTATCGGATTATGTGCGGTACTGTTCACCGCCGTTTCCCTGCTGCTCGTTAGCGGGTTCAACGATAAAACCTATGCAGCGATCATTGCGACTTTGATCGGGACGACGGTGTCGCTCGCGATTGCGTGCCTGGTCATCTGGCTGATGGAAGGAAAGGGCCTGCGCTATGAAGAGATGCAGTTTTTGACGCGGCCCTATCATACGGTGTTCATCGCAGGACTGTTCATCGGTTCCCTCGGGGCGATCATGGATGTATCAATCACGATCTCCTCGTCGCTGTTTGCCTTGTATGAGCAGAATCCGGATATTGCGGACAGTGAGCTGCTTGCTTCCGGGCGGGAAATCGGAAAGGATGTCATGGGCACAATCACGAGCATCCTGTTCTTCGCGTACTTGACGGGCTCGCTGCCGATGCTGATCCTCTATTTGAAGAATGCAGCGCCGCTCAGTTTTGCGCTGCCGATGAATCTGTCGCTTGAAGTGGCAAGGGCACTGACGGGCGGGATCGGGATTGTGCTGACGATCCCGGTTGCATTGCACACCGTGATGTATTTCATCAGAAGAAGGGGGGCGGCTGCATGAATGTCATCATGGTGCTTGCGGCAATCCTGTTTGTGCTGATGGCGCTCGTTGGCGGCAGCAAGGGGGTGCGCTCCTTCTTCGCGCTGTTCCTCAACTTCGGGGTATTGGTGTTCATGCTGTTTTTCATGACCAATCCCGATGTCAATCCTGTCATTGTCACATTTTTCGCGAGCATCCTCGTCTGCTGCATCGGGTTGTTCTTCATTAACGACGTGAACAGCAAGACGGTTATCGCTTTTGTGTCGACGATGATCGTGATCAGTGTCCTGCTGTTTTTCATCGTTAAGCTGTCGGACGGCATGATGATCCAGGGATTCGGGGAAGAGGAGACGGAATCGCTCAGCGGGCTGTCGCTCTACGTAGGCGTGGATTTTGTGAAGGTGGGGGCCTCTGTCGTCATCATCAGTACGATCGGAGCGATCCTGGATGTAGCGATTTCGATCACATCCTCCATGCAGGAGATGCACCGGCGGAATCCGCGGCTCCAGCGGGATGAACTGGCGGCAGCCGGGATGGATGTCGGAAGGGATATCCTCGGCACGGATACGAATACACTGTTCTTCGCATTTTTCGGCGGCTACTTGGCGCTTCTGATCTGGTTCAAGGATCTTCACTACAGTGTCGGAGAAATCATCAATGCAAAGGTCTTCAGTTCCGAAGTGCTGCTCGTTTTCAGTGCAGGGATCGGGGTGGCGCTCGTCATCCCCGTCGCCTCCTGGCTCAGCGCAGCCTATTTGGTGAGAAAGCGAGCATCTTGAAGGTGCCCGCTGCCCCTTGAAGGTACCTGTGTGTCACACAACTTGAACACAATTCAGAATAGTGTCCGAATTGTGTGGCGCACAGGTACCTTTTTGCCATCTCTTCGCGGACTCTACGGAGCGTTTGTTGCCCGGAGGCGCGGTTCAGGGGTACGATGAAGTCATCAGGGAGGAGAGGTCAGGCGATGGATGTGAAAAAAGTGGGCGGTGTCATTCTGCAGCTGCGGAAAGAAAAAGGATGGACGCAGAAGGAGCTGGCAGACCGGCTGCATGTATCAGACCGGACCGTTTCCAAGTGGGAACGAGGCGCAGGTTTTCCGGATGTCTCGCTGCTGACAGAGCTGTCCGCCCTTCTTGGTGCCAATATCGAAGACATTCTGGACGGCGGCCTGAACGCCGGCGATTTCACAGGAGGAAATATGAAAAAATCCACTTATTACGTTTGCCCCTCATGCGGCAACATTACAATCAATACAGGCAATGCATCCGTGTCATGCTGTGGCAGGAAACTGGAGCCACTTGAAGCGAGGAAAGCAACAGACGACCATGTGCTGAACTGCGAACTGATAGACGGGGAACTGTACGTCTCGAGCGATCATCCCATGGAGAAGGATCACTACATTTCCTTTGTCGCCTTTGCGACAGGAGATCAAGTACAGCTGTTTAAACAATATCCCGAATGGGCACTGCAAGCACGCATTGCCAACCGTCGCCATGGGATGCTGCTGTCTTATTGTACAGAGCATGGGTTGTATTACCAGAATGTGTGAAAGAGGGCGGGGCAGTGAAGAAGCATAAGATCTTTACGATGCCGGTAGCGGATGTCTACCCGCATTATGTAGCGAAGGCAGAGAGGAAAGGACGCACTCGGCAAGAGGTCGACGAAATCATCTTTTGGCTGACAGGATACAAAGATGAGCAGCTCCGAGACTTGCTGGCAGAGAAGACGGACTTCGAGTCATTCTTTGCAGAAGCCCCCTCTCTGCATCCGAACCGCCGTCTCGTAAAAGGTGTCATCTGCGGTATCCGCGTGGAGGACATCGAGGAACCGTTAATGCAGGAGATCCGTTATTTGGATAAGCTGATTGACGAGCTGGCGAAAGGAAAGAAAATGAATAAGATCCTCCGCAGTTCGGACTAAGAAAAAAAGACACTCGAGCCTCTCCTTTCGGGAGGTGCAGAGTGTCTTTTTGGCATGTATTGATAAATTGGGAAATGGAAGTATCAGGCTCCTGCAAACATAGAAACGAGCATATAAACGGATGAGACGATTGTAAGAATGGAGATCAAAAGTTTCAACTGCGGGAGTGGTACTCGATTGGCGATTCGCGTGCCAAACAGAATACCAATTACAGTTCCGACTAAGCTGACAACGATCAGGTAGGCTGTGGACTCCAGATTGGCACGGGCGAAGTAGCCTGCCATAGAAGGAATGGCAATGATAACAGAGTTCAATAGGCTCACACCGACGGCGACCCGTATATTTACTCCCAGGCTAGCTAGAATCGGTACTAATAAGATGGGCCCCCCTGCGCCGGTCAGTGCGCAGATGGCAGCAGTCAGAAATCCAAGCAGTACAACAAAAAGACGGTGCTGGAGCAGCGGGGATGGCTGCTGTGCCCCCTCAGGCTGGCTCTTTTTCAGCAAGATGGAAATCCCGGCGAACAGAACAAACAAGTAGAGGAAAAGTTTCACGAGGAAGTCGGAGGTGACTACATTGATCTGAACACCGAGCAAGGCACCTGGAAGGCTGCCGATACTTAACAGTACAGCGAGTTTGATATCCATCTGCTTCATCTTCCAGTAAGATAGTGCACCGAGGAGCCCGGAGACAGCAAATGCCAAAAAACTCAGAGCGAGGGAATCATGTACAGGAAGATGTAAAAATCCAACATAAATTAACGGCAATAAAAATCCGGCTATTCCTGAAATACCCAAAAATATTCCAATTACTAAGTTAGCAAGTAATACGATACTGATAAGAAAAATGGACATGTGTTACCCCTCACTTGTTCGTAACCCTGACTGAGTTATCGGATAGCATGGCTGAAAAGACTCTCCATTGCCAGTTTGCTATCATACATTATTTTTTCTTCATCCATAGTTAGGACCTGTCTATCTTTCATGAGAAGTCTCCCGTCAACGACTGAATGTGTCACATCCTTCGCACTAACGGCTTCAATGAGTGTGTTGACTAAATTGTGTGTCGGTTGAATATGAGGCTGATCAATATCGATGAGGATGAAATCTGCCTTTTTCCCCACTTCCAATGTGCCGATCTGATCGTCCTGAAGCATCGCTTTGGCACCGCCGAAAGTCGCCATCTTCAACAATGACGAGGAAGGCATGATGACAGGATCACCGTAAGGAGCCCCATAGGAAGCACGCATCAGCGATTTGAACACGCGCATTTGCTCGAATAAGCTTAATCCTGTATGACCAGCACCGTCTGTACCGAGACTTACTGGAATGCCTTTCTGCAGTAGGTGTGGGGTGTTCGGAACGCCTTTTCCAGAATTGCTGACAGGACAATGGACGATATGACAATGGCGTTCCTTCACAATATCCATCTCGTTTGCAGACATAAAAATACTGTGTGCTCCTAAAAAATGATCGTTCAGGACACCGAGCGTATCCAAATATTCATAGGGACGCATCTGATAGTGTTCCAAGCAGTAGTTGATTTCATTTGTATATTCGTTCATATGGGCCTGCATGCCGGTTGCACAATCATTGGCTGCTTCAAAAACTTTCTCGATGAGCTCGGGTGTACAGGAGAGGAGAGAACGCAAGGAAAACCAGACGTTCAGCCGACCTTCTCCAGCTCCCTGATACTCGTTGAATAATTGCCGGTTTCGACTGATATTTTCCTCAATGCTCTGTTTCATTGCCGAGACGATCTCTGGTCCGCTATCCATTGTGGAACAAGAAAGGACTGCCCGCAAGCCGGATTCCAGAACGGCTTCTGCTGTCTGGGACATATGCTGTCCGCCTGCATCGATGAAAGAGGTTGTGCCCGACTTGATCATTTCCAGACAGCTTAACTGGGAGCTGATACGGACGTCTTTTTCTTGAAGGCGACTTTCATAAGGAACCATGATCCGTGTCCAGATCATCGGCAGTTCATCGGTGATCCGTCCGCGCAACAACTGTTGGGACGTATGGGTGTGGCTGTCAATCAGCCCGGGCATCGCAAGCTTCCCCTTCGCATCTACTGTGACTTTTGCGGAATAAGCAGCCGACAGGGCGGAGGTATCACCGAGAGCGATCAACCGATTATCGTTTACTACGATTGTTTGATCATGCACGAGTTGAAAGTCGGAAGTCAATAGGGTGCAGTTTTTTATGAGCAGACTTGCGTTTTCAGTTTTGGGTATCATAAGAGCCCTCCGTGTTCGTTAGTAGAAAAATTAGTTACCTGCATCAGTCATATGTAAAAACAACTCGGCAAACGTTGCTTGGATCAGGAAAGTTCCTGTAAACACTAAGATGGCGACAATGACCATTTTCCAACTTTGGCTAATGAATGACTTGAAGTCAAGACCGATGCCCGCAAGCGTGCCAACAATTGTTATAGGCGCCATAAACGAAATTTTTGCAGTCGAGTCGATAATCGGTTGTGCGATAGGAGATATAGGACTTGCCACCAGCATTCCTATGAGCACGACAAATACGATTGGTGGAATCTTTAACGGGATCACTTTTCCTAAGGCGATGCCGGTAAATGCAATTGCAGATAACCAGAGAACACCTGGTATGGATTCTGTAATGGATACATGATTGCCAATCAGATTAGCCAGCAACATCGTGATTACGGACGTAAAGACAAGGGAAAGCGTCCAGTTTTTCATTGTCATCGCCATGTTACACATCTCCTTCGTACTTAAGACGTTTTCGGAACGAAAGCTTTGGCTCCAAGAAAGCGTATAGCTTTTTTGTAATTGGCAGCGAGATGAAAAGCGTGAAGTAGATGCCGACAATCGCAGACAGCATATCGCTCGCTCCTGCCAGCATGACGATCTGATCTGCATATTCTGGATAGATGGTGGCAAGTGTTCCGGAGGCAGCTGCCATCATCACGCCGCTTCCAATTCCGCAAGCCATGGCGAGTGCCAGCGGGTGAAAGAACTGGAACGATGCTACGAAACTTGCTAAAAAGCCGATATAGACCGTCCCGATCAAAAACCCGATGATATAGATAGAGAGGGCTCCTCGTGCTTCAGGCGATTCCGATCCATACAGATGGCAGATCAGTCCATAATCCTTATCCCGGCAAGTCGAGCTCGTTGCGCCAATCGCTTCTTTTTTTATGCCGAGGAGCAGGGCTACCGGCAGAGCGAACAAAATCGTCCCAATGTGTCCGATTTCCTGGAAAGCAAGCGCAGGTCCGACATTGACAAGCTCAGGCAGATTGGCACCAGCTAATACACCTACTTTTGCCATGAACGGCGTGATGGCCACAAGCACAAGTGAGGAGGCTTTTTTGGTTTCTTCTTTTGTGAAGAATTTTACAATATCTTTACCAAGTACAACTCCGATGACAATGGCGAAGAGCATAGGATAGATGACGATTAAGGCTGGACCCGCATTGAATTTCTTCATGCCGATCAATTCTGCGATAAGAACAATGAGAAAGGCTGCCGCATACAATCGATAATTTTCTTTTACATGTCCCCAAGCTGTTTGCTTTGGATGTACCGTACTTGCTGAACTTTTCAATGCACTCTCCCTTTCCGACGATCCAATTTTCAATTCTCCTTATAAAAATGGAAAAAACTCTAGTTGGGTAACTAGAGTTTGACAGGTGAATCGACAGAGAAAACGAAGAGAAGGCAAATAGAGCACCTGGTCTGCAAGTGCGATCGCTAGTTCGTTTTGTCGTCATTCATCGTAGTCAAACTATTTACGGTAGTTTGGTAGAGACTTTTGGACCTTATTTCCAAGTTTATACGAGAATTCAAACACGAATGTTAATTATATTTAGTGATAATTCGTTCGTGTATTGTCTAAATTAAACCATTACACGCCGATTGTCAAAGTTTTTATGGATGAAAAAAACATTAAAAAAGGTGAATTTTAAAATAGTTCATACTACCTTACTCCGTCCAGGTACCTTACCATTGACAAAACTTTTCTGACAACATATACTATGAGTAACAAATGAACAATTACTCATATGTTCATATTAAAGGATAGGTGATGATGATGACGGAACAGGAAGCAATTCATGATACAGAAATGCTTGATAAGGAAGTTGAGCAGGATGTAGCAAATTTGTTTAGTGCACTGTCTAGTCCGACACGTATTAAAATCCTTTTCCTGCTGAAACAACAATCGCTCACAGTAACACAGATCTGTGACAGATTGGATGTGTCACAGAGTGCCGTTTCCCATCAACTGCGGGAATTGAAATTTGCTCGGCTCGTGAAAAGTCAGAAACATGGCAGGGAAATGATTTACCAACTGCATGATATCCATGTTCATGAAATTTTTGAAGTGGCAATTGAGCACGTAAAGGAGATTTATCATTATGAGTGAACACTCGTTGAATCATCGAGCGTCTTCTTGCAGCCATAATCATGACCACGATCATGACCATGCCCACGGCGGAAATAAGGCTGCCGTTCTCTACTTTGCCGGACTGGCCGCATTCCTGGCAGCGCTCTTCGTCTCTTCCGACCTCTGGAGTGCTGTGCTGTTCATCCTGACCCTTGTCCTTTCCGGCTACCATATAATCATCGAAGGGTTTTCCGATACGTACCAGCAGACGCGGGCCAAGCGGAAGTTCACACCGAACGTCCATATACTGATGACGCTTGCAGCGATCGGCGCGGTCGTCATCGGAGAATACCGGGAATCCGCCCTTCTGATCCTCATCTTCGCGGGGGCACATTTCCTCGAGGAATACGCGGAAAAGAAAAGTAACAAAGAGATTACGAGCCTGCTGAAGCTGAATCCGACCACCGCCCGCCGGATCAAATCGGACGGGGAGGTCGAAACGGTGGAAGTGTCAGAGCTCCGGATCGGCGACCGGCTGTCCATCTTGAACGGGGATCAGATTCCGACAGACGGTGTTGTCCTGTCGGGCACTTCATCCGTCGACCAGTCGTCCATCACAGGGGAGAGTATGCCGATCGAAAAACGTGAAGGCGACGAGCTGTTCGGCAGCACGATCAACGGCGTCGGCACGATGACGATGGAAGTGACGAAAGACAGCGCCGACACGGTGATCTCGAAGATCATCCAGCTCGTGAGTCAGACGCAAAACAATGTGTCGCGCACTGCGGCGTTCATCAAACGTCTTGAACCTGTCTATGTGAAAGTGGTCCTGCTACTGACACCGCTGTTCTTCCTGCTCGGCTACTACGTACTGCAATGGGGTGCATACGGCAGCCTCTACCGGACGATGGTGTTCCTGATCGCGACTTCGCCGTGTGCGCTCGCTGCAACTGATATACCGGCAACCCTTTCGTCGATCAGCAACCTGGCGAAGCGCGGCGTGCTGTTCAAAGGCGGTTCGTACCTGTCGAACCTGGCCGATCTGAAAGCGGTCGCCTTCGACAAGACGGGTACGCTGACGACGGGGAAACCGGTCGTCACCGATACGTTTTTCGCCGATGAGGTTCCTGTCGCGGAACAGGAAGCGTTCATCCGCTTAATTGTCTCCATGGAAAGCAAGTCCAATCATCCGCTGGCGCAAGCAATTCTGATCCGTTATGAGGACGTGAAGCCGCTTGACTTGGAAGTGGAGAACGTTATCGGCGTCGGCCTGCTTGCTGAGTCGGACGGTGCGGTCTATAAAATCGGGAAACCGACTTCGTATGTAACGATTTCCGACTCTATTCAGCAGCAGACAATCCGTTATGAGGAAGAAGGGAAAACGGTCGTGTACTTCGGGACAGACGACCGGGTGCTCGCTCTGCTCGCCATCCAGGATGTACCGAAAGAAACATCGCTCGAAGCGATCCGCTACTTGAAAGACCAGGGCATCCATACGATGATGATCACAGGGGATGCCAAGCGGACTGGCGAAGCGATCGGTCGGAATCTAGGTATTGACGAAGTGCGCGGAAACGTTATGCCCGATGAAAAAGCTAGTATTATTAATGAGTTGAAGAAAACCTATCCAGTCACTGCGATGGTCGGTGACGGCGTAAATGATGCGCCGGCCCTCGTCGCTGCTGATGTTGGCATCGCGATGGGAGAGGGGACGGACATCGCTATCGACGTGGCAGATGCCGTGCTCATGAAAAACGACCTGACGAAGTTTTCCTATACCTTGCAAGTCGCGAAGAAACTGCGCCGCCTCGTCGTCCAGAACATCGTCGTCGCGCTCGCCGTCGTCCTGTTCCTCGTCATCGCCAACATCACCGGCAACATGAACATGACGGGCGCAGTCATCATCCACGAAGGCAGCACACTCGCAGTCATACTCAACGGCCTGCGCATGCTGAAGAAAGTTTGAATTTGGTGCCTGTAAATTTGGTGCCTGTGTGTCACACAAATTCGGAACGATTCTGAATCGTGTCTGAATTGTGTAGTGCACAGGCACCTTATTTCGTCAGGGCGTCTTTGAACAGACGATCCAAGGGCTCGGTGTCGGTGATGTTGCGGTTGCATACGGCGCTGTCCGTGCAGATGAGATTGCCGATCGCCCTGTAGTAATCAGGATTGTTCGCCTTCCTTTCTTTCGTTACAGTAGAAAACATCGTGACCTGTTCCTGATGATGGCATATGGAGCAGGTGTTTTGGATGAAGTTCGGGGAGAATGTACATTCAATCCCTTCCATCCTTCCGTCCCATACATACAGCAAATACATCCGGTTGGATCGGCTGTCCACCCAGCTGAGGTATGTCGTACGCTCCAAATCCGAATTAGCCAAGGCAGGCAGCTTCAGCTTTTTCCGTTTCGGGAAGAGCTTCTTCAGCTGCGGTTCCGTTACTTCCGGAAAAGACAGCCGGCAGGAGTCTAACCGGGACAATGCCTGGTCGTATTGATCATTCGTCCTCAGCGAACTGAAATCCAGCAGTTGTTTCTGCTCCTCTGACAGTCGGGGGATGCAGGTCATGATGCGTTCCGCACAAAGCGCCAGAAGCGACTCTCTCACGGCCGGGGTCAGATGCTGTTGTGTACTCTGACGCATGAGGGCGGCTTGTTTGCTGATGTAGTTGTAGTGTTCGTTTCTGATGAAGTTCTCCGTCATGGGATTTGCGCCTCCTGTTCGTTTCTTCTGCAAGTGTACAAGAATCCCGCCGGACAGACTAGGGAAAGAATAGGTCGGAAAAGTTTTCAGCACAAAAACCCTTATCCAGCTTTTGTTGAACAGCTGGATAAGGGGTTGGATATCTACTTACGAATGTAGACGATCTTTTTAATGGTTTCTGATGACAGGCAATAGGCAGTGGCCAGCTCCCCGATAGCAGCTCCGTCAAAAAAGCGGCTGCGGATCTGCTCGTTGCGTTCATCCAAAGAGTGCCTGCTGCCGGTAGCCGTCCCCCATTTCAGGCGTTCCTTATTACGCTTCGGAATATAGAGAGTCTCACCGTGAATATATTGCTGAATTTCTGCCAGCAGTTCATCAGGTAAGATCTGTTTTGCATTGACATAATTCATAGGTGACCGCTCCTTATTTTGTAATGGAATAAGGGAGCAAAGCCATTCGTTCAGAGTAGAAACCTAGCGATGAAGTAAATTGGTCAGCCCCATGCAAAGTATCGCCTTTCTGACTTCAGGCTTTGCATGAGTGGGAGCGGTATCAGACAATCGCAACGGATTCTCCAACGATATGCACCTCCTTAGGCTAAAAAGCAGCCTATGAGTAGTAGACCTCCATTGTACTGTGGAATAGCAGCTGGAATCAACTTTTTATTTGCAGGCTTACACGTTAAAAGCTGCAGGCTGATTTGGATTTAATGGAAAGCACACCGAGGATAAGGGTGAAAGAGCTCCAGGGAAGAAGCGCTATCATTCCGTTTCTCACCGAAACGGAAGAATCAAGCGCGAGCGATGCGCTGCGGCTCATTTTCATTATATTAAAACAGAGCATCCTTTCGCTGGATTGGTTATAGACAGAATAGTGGGTTTACGGAATGGCATTCTGGGAATACACCAACTAAGCTCGCTGAACGACAGAATCCCACATTACTAAGGAGGAATTTCAGAATGGCTAACCGTAAAGACGATGACCGCAATCGAGAAAACGATGGCAAGATGACATTGGAAGAAGCTGGCCGTAAAGGCGGAGAAGCGACTGCAAAGAATCATGACAGAGAATTCTACGAAGAGATCGGACGCAAAGGCGGCGAAGCCACAGCTGAGAACCATGGCCCTGAGTTCTACGAGGAAATCGGTCGCAAAGGCGGAGAAGCAACGGCTGAAACACATGGCAAGGAATTCTACGAGGAAATCGGACAAAAGGGCGGAGAAGCCCGCGTGGAACAGAGCCGCAACAGCAGCGGGAACGATGACAAGATGAGTCTTGAAGAAGCCGGCCGCAAAGGCGGGGAATCCCGTTCCAAAAACAGCAATAGCAGTGACCGTGAAAACAGCAATAACGGCAAGATGAGCCGTGAAGAAGCTGGCCGCAAAGGCGGAGAAGCCCGTGCCAGAGAAACGAAAAAAGACAATGATCGTAAATAAGTAGTGGACAAGGGCGGCCAGTCCGCCCTTTTCCATCCCATGAAGAGGACATCTTCGAATCGACTTAAGTGATTCGATGATCTCCTTTTTGTTATGCATTCATTCCGGGAAAAGGAGAGGCAATCTGCGTTTTTTTCATAACGCCTTACCGGGTCTCCCTTGTTTACTTACTAGATTGTCAGGGAACAGGGAGAAGGATAGGATGCATGGGTGGAGGTACATAGAGCCCGGTAGCGAATGCAATCGGGAATCGCAGTGACCGGCACTCACAAAAACTCGACAATCAGGAGGATGATGATCGGTGAAGAAGGACAATGAAAACAACCAGAACATGGACGCGAAGGACGAGCAGCTCGGACAATTCCGCCACCAGAATACGGGTGAAGGCAAGCCGATGACCGAAGAGAGCGGCATGAAAGTCGCCAATGATCAAAAGACACTGCGTGCCGGCAAGCGCGGACCGCTCCTGATGCAGGACTTCCATTTCTATAAGAAACAATCCCATTTCAACCGGGAACGGATCCCTGAAAAAGTCGTCCATGCACGCGGATTCGGCGTCTATGGCGATTTTGAGCTGTACGAGTCGATGGAAGAGTACACAATGGCGAAATTCCTCCAGGAAGAAGGGAAAAAAACGCCTGTTTTCGTCCGTTTTTCAAACTTCGTCGGGAACCGGGGATCGAAAGACACAGCAGTGGATATCCGGGGCTTCGCAGTTAAGTTCTATACCGAAGAAGGCAACTACGACTCGCTCGCCCTGCAATTCCCTGTATTCCTGCTTGCGGACGCCATGAAGTTCATGGACGTGACGCATGCCGCGAAACCGAATCCGAAGACCCATATGCCTCAGGCTACTGTTGCCCACGACAGTTTCTGGGACTACGTTGTCAACAACCCGGAATCCGCCCATATGGTCATGTGGCTCATGTCCATGCGCGGGCGCCCGAGAAGCTGGCGCATGATGGAAGGGTATCCGGTCAATACATTCCGTTTCGTGAACAAGGAAGGGAAGTCGACGTTCGTCCGGTTCGTCTGGAAACCGAAACTCGGTGTCCACTCCCTCCTGCTCGACGAGGCGAATATCATCGGCGGGGTCGATCCCGATTTCCATCGCCGGGACATTGTCGAGGCGATTGAAAACGGTGCGTATCCGGAGTATGAGCTCGGCGTGCAGATGATCGAGGAGAAGGATGAATTCAACTTCGACTTTGATATTCTCGATGATACAAAATTATGGCCGGAAGAGGTCGTCCCTCCGAAATTCGTCGGCAAAATGACCTTGAACCGTCTCATGGACAACTTCTTTGCAGAAGAGGAGCAGTCTGCGTTCAATCCGAGCAACTTGGTGCCGGGTATCGAATTCTCGAATGACCCTGTCCTGCAGGGCCGCTCGTTTGCCTACCGGGATACGGAGCTTTACCGTCAGAACTCCGCCAACTACGAAGAACTCCCTGTCAACCGGCCGATCGCCGATGTACAGAATAACTACCGCGACAGTTACGGGAAATACCCGATCGAGACGGATGAAGTCCACTACCATAACAATTCCCTGGCGGACAATACACCGGCCGAAACTCCGCCGGAACAAGGCGGATATGAAAACTATCCGGGCAAAGTCGAAGGGCATGTCACTCGGGAACATCCGAGTGATTCATTCGAAGATTACTACACGCAGGCCCGGATCTTCTGGAACAGTCTGTCGGCGCCGGAGAAACAAGACCTCGTAGAATCGTTCAGCTTCCATATCGGCAGTGTGAAGGACAAGACGATCCGCCAGAAGAACGTAGAACTCTGGGGGAATGTCGATACCGAAATGGCCACAATGCTTGCAGAGAACATCGGTGTGGAACCACCAAAGACGAAGCACGTCGACGTGGACACGAGCTATGCATCCCTGAGCCAGCTGAACTCGCCGCACTCTGCGATGACGATGAAAGTGGGCGTCCTGCTCGGAGACGGGTTCGACGGGAAAGAAGTGAACGCAGCACTCAAAGCATTTGCGGAAAACGGTGTACTGTTTGAAACAATATCTGAAAAACAGGGCATGCTGACAGGGAATGACGGTACCGAGCTGGAAGTGCTCAAGTCCTTCCTGGCGGTCGACCCGACTCTCTACGATGCTATCTACGTCGTAGGCGGCAAATCACCGATGCAGATGAAGTTCGACACCCACCTGTTCGACTTCGTCCGCATGCATTACTCGCACATGAAGCCGATCGGTGTCGCATCCGGCGCGGGCGATTACATCATCAAGAGCGAATTGAACAATATGGACGGAGTCATCTTCGCGGATGATAACAAGGACTTCACCGGCCAATTTATCGGTGCCATTGCGCAGCAGCGCTTCTGGGACCGCAAGTGACTGTTCACCAGCCTCCAGAGGAACAGGCAAATGCAGAACTGCATTTGCTTGTTTCGCATCCACGTGACTACATGACAGGGAGGATATCCAAATGCCATTGAACGTTACCCAAAAACTGATCAAAGACCATCTGCTGTCCGGTGAGATGACACCGGGAAGCGAAATCGGCCTGAAGATCGACCAGACATTGACACAGGATGCCACTGGCACGATGGTCATGCTGGAACTTGAAGCGATGGGCGTCAAGCGTGCCCAGACAGAAGCATCCGCACAGTACGTCGACCATAACGTCATCCAGGTCGATAACAAGAACGCGGATGACCATCTGTTCCTGCAGAGCGCAACGCAGCGTTTCGGCCTGTATTACAGCCGTCCCGGCAATGGGGTGAGCCACCCGGTGCACATGCAGCGCCTCGCGATCCCCGGAAAGACCCTGCTCGGTTCGGACAGCCATACGTGTGCGAACGGCTGTATGGGAATGCTCGCCATGGGCGCAGGAGGCCTCGACGTGGCGCTTGCGATCGCAGGCAACCCGGTCTACATCAAAATGCCGCAAGTGTGGGGCGTCAAGCTGACCGGTCGACTGTCCGACTGGGTGAGCGCAAAAGACGTTATCCTCGAAATGCTCCGCCGTCATGGCGTGAAAGGCGGAGTCGGCAAGATTATCGAATATTACGGGCCTGGCCTTGAGAACTTGAGCGCGATGGACCGCCATGTCATCGCTAATATGGGGGCGGAACTCGGTGCGACGACGACTGTCTTCCCGTCGGACGGCGAGATCCGCCACTTCCTCGCGACACAGGGACGGGAAGCCGACTGGGTGGAACTGCAGGCGGACGAAGGGGCGGAGTATGACCTGTACGAGGAGATTGACCTCTCCGCGCTCGAACCGCTCATCGCCAAGCCATCCAGTCCGGGCAATGTCGTGCCCGTTTCGGAAGTTGCCGGCACCCCGATCTACCAGTCCTACATCGGTTCTTCCGCCAACCCGGGATACCGGGACTTTGCGGTCGTCGCCGAAATTGTCAAAGGCAAGCGGGCGAAGGAAGGTGTCTCCTTCGACATCAACCCGACATCCCGCCAGCTGCTGACAGACCTCGTGAAGGAAGGTCATATCGCATCACTGCTGCAGGCCGATGCACGGCTGCATCAGGCGGGCTGCAACGGCTGCATCGGGATGGGGCAGGCTCCGGCGACGGGCCGCAACAGTCTGAGGACGACACCGCGTAACTTCCCGGGACGCTCGGGCACACTCGAAGACAGTGTGTTCCTGTGCAGCCCGGAAACTGCTGCCGCTTCCGTTCTGACCGGTGTCATCACCGATCCGCGCACGCTTGATATGCCGTATCCGCAAGTACATGATCCTGAAGAACCGACAGTCGACACGAAACTGCTGACAGAGCCGCTGCCATACGAAGAAGCGCAGCAGGTAGAACTTTACAAAGGGCCGAATATCGCTCTTATCCCAGACATGGATCCGCTTCACGATGCCATGGAACTGCCGATCCTGCTGAAGATGGGCGACAACATCTCGACGGACGAAATCCTCGCCGGCGGGGCGCGTGTCCTGCCGTTCCGGAGCAACTTGCCGGAAATCAGCAAATTCGCTTTCGAAAATGTGGACCGCACATACTATTCACGGGCGAAGGCGACACCAGGCGGCCATGCACTCGTCGCAGGCTCGAACTATGGACAGGGGTCGAGCCGTGAACACGCAGCGCTCGCTCCGCGATATCTCGGACTGCGGGTTGCGCTTGCAAAGGACTTTGCACGGATCCACTGGCAGAACCTCGTGAACTTCGGCATCCTGCCGCTCACCTTCAGTGACCCGTCGGAATATGACCTGCTCGAGAACGGGGACATCCTCGAACTGACGGACGTGCGTGCGAAAGTCAAGTCAGGCAAGCCGTTCACTATCGGCATCAAAGGCAGCAATCGGGAGATCCATGTGGAGCATTCCATGTCAGGCCGCCAGATCGACGTAATGCTCGAAGGCGGCATGATCAACTGGGCAAAGGCACGCCAAGACGAAATCGAAGCATGAGGAGGAACTGAGATGATCGACCGCGAAGCGACTTGCAAAGCTTGCGAAGGGACAGGAATGCTGGCTGATGATGAAGGCTGGCAGTACGGCTGTACGATCTGTGACGGTACCGGACAGCTCGGATCGCGGAACAGCAGCGGGAACGGTCCCCTGATGGACACCGACGCGAACAACCGGCTGCTCGACTGATGAACTGACCGGATCCATGGACAGCATAACGAAAACGCCCTTCCTCCTGTTAAAGGGGGAAGGGCGTTTTGCTGTGCATAAAGGATCATGGCTTAAGGATGACTTTGATGCAGCCGTCTTCATGATCATGGAATTTCTGGTACGCATCCGCAGCTTCATCGAGCGGTACGACGTGTGTGATGATGTCTGTCGGATCGATCTTGCCGGAGGTCACCTGATCGAACAGCAGCGGCATGTTATGGATGACCGGAGCCTGTCCCATCTTCATTGTGACGTTGCGTTCCCAGATCTTGCCGAGCGGGAATGCATTGTACAGCGAACCGTATACACCGGTCAGCTGGATTGTGCCGAATTTCCGGACCGACTCCAGGCCGATTTCGATGGCACTCGTCGTCCCGCCCTGCAGCTTCATCTTCTGGCCGACTGTTTCAAAGATATTCTTCTTGCCATCCATGCCGACACAGTCGATGACGACATCCGCGCCGCCGCTCGTCAATTCTTTCATGTGGCTGCCGATTTCATCGATCTCCGCGAAGTTGAACGCTTCCACGCGGTTCGTCCGGACGGCATGCTCCAGGCGGTATGGTTCGTGATCGATCGCGATGACCCGCTTCGCGCCCTTCTGCCAGGCGAACTTCTGTGCCAGCAGACCGACCGGACCGCAGCCGAGGATGATGACCGTATCGCCCTGCTTGACCCCGGCGTGTTCAACACTCCAATAGGCGGTCGGCATAATATCGGACAGGAACAGCAATGACTCGTCCGGCAGCTCACAGCTCTCCGGAACGACGAACGGCGTGAAGTTGCCAAACGGGACCCGGAGATACTCCGCCTGGCCGCCCGGGTAATCACCATACCGCTCGGTGAACCCGAGGAACCCGCCTGTATCCACGTGGGGATTCGGATTGGAATTGTCGCACTGGCTTTCCATTTCGTGACGGCAGAAGAAACACTCGCCGCACGAGAGGTTGAACGGGATGATGACCCGGTCGCCCTTCTTCACATTCACAACTCCCGGCCCGATCTCTTCGACGATGCCCATCGGTTCATGGCCGATTACATAGTCCTTATGCGTCGGCAATGCGCCGAGGTAAATATGCAGATCCGAGCCGCAGATCGCGGTGGACGTAATACGGACGATGATATCATCGGGCTTCTCGATCTTCGGGGCCTGCACCTTTTTCACTTGAATGTCTTTCGCGCCTTGAAATGTCACTGCTCTCATTGCTGTCCCTCCTCATTATCAATAAGGTTTCCGCATTTCCCTTATCTATACACTCAAACAGGCAAGGGGAAACCTGACGCCTGCCGAGAGGGCCGCCGTAAAACCGGGAAAACCGGTACCTGTGTGTCACACAACTCCGAAACTATTCTGAAAAGTTCCTGAATTGTGTGACGCACAGGTACCTAAAAAACAGGATCCGTCTGCACGGATCCTGTCCCGGTGATCATCTCACCATATATCCCCAATGCATCGCGAACAGCGTCCCGAAAATGGTGACGAGTCCGACGAACAGGGCATATAAGATATTCAAATACAGTGTTTTGCTTTCGGCATTTTCCTTTACGTGCATGAACAGGAAAAGCTGAAGGCCGGCCTGCACAAGTGCTGTGACGATGAGGATCGTGATGCCTGCAGTGAACGACAAGTCGAACCAGACGACAACGAGCGCGATGAGTGAGAGCAGCAGCGAGAACAGGAAGCCCATGACATGCTGAGCCGGAAATAGCTGTTTCATCATCCCATCAGTCCTTTCAGGTAGACGAAGCTGAAGATGAAGATCCAGACGACGTCAAGAAAGTGCCAATATAAAGAGAAGATGAACGCCTTATTCGACGTTTCAGGCGTGAAGCCGCGTTTCGCGACTTGCGCAACGATGGCGCCGCCCCATAGCAGACCGAACGTGACGTGCAGTCCGTGTGTGCCGAGCAGGGTGAAGAGCGCTGACAGGAAGCCGCTCGTCTGGATTGTCGCGCCTTCGCTGATGTACGTGACGAATTCATATACTTCGACACCAAGGAATCCGGCGCCGAGCAGCAAGGTGATTCCGAAGAAGGTCATCATCGGTTTTTTCAGACCGAGCCGCATCGCATGGATGCCAAGCCCAATCGTGAAACTGCTCGTGAGTAGAAGGATCGTTTCAATCATGACCGGGCTCAGGTGGAACAGGTCTGTGGCGGAAGGTCCGACTTTCGTATTGCTTTGCAATGTGAAATACACAGCGAACAAAGTAGAGAAGAGGGCGATCTCCGCCCCGAGGAAGATCCAGAAACCGAGGATCTTCATCTTGTTCTCTTCAGTGCTGTATTCCATCGGCACTGTATGATCAATTTTCATGCTGTTCACCTCGATATGCATTTTCTGTACGTTCAATTTCTTCGACAGAGATGTAATGACCGTGGTCTTTCTCGAATGACCGGTATGCCATCAGAGCGATAATGACCGCGAATGACAGAATCGCAGGGATCCACCAGCTGAATACCATGAAGAAGCCCCAGAAGAAGAACAGTGCCCCCATGATGACCGGCAGACCGCTGTTATTCGGCATATGGATCGGCTCGTACACCGTATCCGCCAATGGTTTTCCTTCTTTTTTGGCGAACCAGTATGCATCCAGGCGGTTCACCTGCGGAATCACCGCAAAGTTATATTCCGGTACTGGACTGTGCGTGCTCCATTCGAGCGAACGCCCGTCCCAAGGGTCGCCGTTCGTATCGCGCGGACTGTAGCGGACACTCCAGTAAATGTTGTATACGAGGATGATGAAACCAATCGCAAGACCGACAGCTCCTACCATGGACAGCATGTTAAGCGCGCCATAGCCCGTGCTTGCCGAATACGTATACATCCGGCGTGTCATTCCGTTCAATCCGAGGATGAAGAGCGGGAAGAACGTCACGTTAAAGCTGACGATGATGAACCAGAACGCCAATTTCCCGAGTTTCTCGTTCAGACGGAAACCGAATACTTTCGGGAACCAGAAGTGGAATCCGGCAATGACCGCAAAGACGGTACCCGGAATCAGTACGTAGTGGAAGTGGGCGACCAGGAACATTGTATTGTGGTACTGATAGTCAGCGCTCGCCATAGCAAGCATGACACCTGTCACACCACCGATTGTAAAGATCGGAATGAACGCGAGCGAATAGAGCATCGGAGTCGTGAAACTGATCTTCCCTTTTCGCAGCGTGAACAGCCAGTTGAATATTTTAACACCGGTCGGTACAGCAATCGCCATCGTTGTAATGGAGAAGACGCTGTTGACCATGACGCCGTGACCCATTGTATAGAAGTGATGGGCCCAGACGACGAATGAAAGCAGTGAAATGGCGACCATACTGACGACCATCGATTTGTAGCCGTACAGGTTTTTTCGTGCAAACGTGGCAATGATCTCGCTGTAAATACCGAAGGCCGGCAGAACAACGATGTAAACTTCAGGATGGCCCCACACCCAGAACAAGTTGGCCCAGAGCATATCCATCCCGCCGCTCTGCATGGCGAAAAACTGTGTGCCGAACTGACGGTCGAGAGTCATAAGTGCAAGCGCAACTGTCAATACAGGGAAGGCAAACACGATGATGACATTGGTGATCAAAACCGACCATGTAAACATCGGCATCTTCATGAGTGTCATGCCTGGCGCACGCATTTTCAGAATCGTGACGAGGAAGTTGATACCTGTCAGCAGCGTACCGATACCGGCAATCTGCAGTGCGATGGCATAATAGTTATTCCCGACGGTCGGGCTGAATTCAATGCTCGCAAGCGGGAAGTACGCCGACCATCCAGCATCAGGCGATCCGCCGATGACAAACGAAATATTGAACAGCATGGCACCCGCGAAGAACAGCCAGAAGCTGACTGCGTTCAGACGGGGGAATGCAACGTCGCGCGCACCGATCTGGAGCGGAATAACGACGTTCATCAGTCCGATGATGAACGGCATCGCCATGAAGAGAATCATGATGACCCCGTGTGTTGTAAAGATTTCATTGTAATGCTGGCCGTCCAACAGGCCATTATCAGGAACTGCCGTCTGTGCTCTCATGAGAAGCGCGTCAACGCCTCCGCGGAACAGCATCAGCAGGGCGGCGAGGATATACATGACGCCGATCTTCTTGTGATCGACCGTCGTCAGCCAGTTCGTCCACAGCCAATTCCATTTTTTAAAGTAGGTGAGCGCAATCGGGATCGCGAGAGAGACAACGACGATACTGACCATCGCTGCATAGATCATCGGTTCTCCGGTTACGAAAAATTCGTCCCATTTCATAGCGTTGAGCTCCTTTCGATAACTGGCGAAACTGCAGAGAGAGGCATGCGGCTGATCATTTTAATGTCCATCATGCTGTCCCTCCATATCCATATCCATATCCATGTCCATGTCCATATCGCCTTCATCATCCATACTGCCGTGGTGATGGCCGCTGTTCTTGCCTTCTGGGGCAGGACGGAAGCTCAGGTGGTTCGAAGAATATGTTTTGCGGCCGACGTGTTCTGCTTTCAGCAGGCTGTCGAACTCACTTTCAGTCAATGCAGGTGCTGTCGCTTTGACGTCACGTACCCATTCTTTGTAGTCAGCATCAGTCAGTGCCTGTGCTTCAAACTCCATCTTCGCAAATCCTTCCCCGCTGAAGTTCGAGTTTTTCCCCATGAATGAACCAGGGACGTTCGCAGACATGTTGATCTTTGTCACCATGTCACTCATCGCATATTTCTGTCCCGCAAGCTGAGGGATCCAGAAACTGGTGATTGGCCCGTATGAATAGAGACGGAACTCGATCGGACGGTTAGCCGGGAAGTTGACATAGTTCACAGTCTCGATCCCTTCCTCCGGATAGCTGAAGTGCCATTTCCAGTTCGAAGAAGACGCATAGATGACAAGCGGTTTCTGATCTGCGTAGACAGTGGACTTCTGTTCCACTGAACTTGTGGAAGTGACCGTCACGACAGACAGGATGATGACGATGACGACCGGGATCGCTGTCCAGATCAGTTCAAGCCATTTGTTCCCTTCCTCGTGCGGAGGCTCGTATGATTCATCCTGCTTAGAAGCGCGATATTTCAGCAAGACGACTGTGTACAGAACGTAAACGACTAGCAGGATCCCCGCCATCATGGCAATGGAGAATAGGATCGTGCTGGAGATCGTCTCCGCCTGAGGACCTTTCGGGTCGAATATGAGCAGCGGATTATCACATCCGGCAAGTAAAATCGAAGTTACAGCAAAGAGCAAAAAAGCGGCCCGTTTCTTCTTCATGTCGGTACTCCTCTCAAATAAATTAGGTTAGCCGGCACCTTAACTGTTTGAAAGTCAAAGTATATTCAAATAGCTATAGTTTTCAATTAAATGTAAAATACCGGCTTCATGAAATCTATAATAGTCCCCTGAAAAAAAGATTACAACAGCTGAATATCCATGTCACAAAAGGTTCTTATCTTGTTTTTACCGGTGAGCATAAGATTTCCCGGCGCGGAGCAAATGGTGCTATCATGACTATATACATAGCTTTTAAGTTATTAGAAATATAAGGTTTTAAGAATAGGAAGAATTAAATATGCTCTGGAAAGGATGATGACATGAACATCGGGG
Source organism: Sporosarcina sp. NCCP-2716 (assembly GCF_023707985.1). GTDB lineage: Bacteria > Bacillota > Bacilli > Bacillales_A > Planococcaceae > Sporosarcina. The sequence goes on along the minus strand of NZ_BRCF01000007.1, from coordinate 71,985 downwards.
TTATTGGGACCGGTGCAATCGCGGAATATCTGGTGAGACAGGTGAATGGGGATGAAAGGGATAATATGCGGATCATTGCGATATTCGGACGGAATCCTGAAACGGGCCGCCGCCTCAGCAGCAGGTTCGGCGTGGAGTTCGATACGGATATCGCGGAATTCCTCGCGAGACCGCTTGACCTGGTCGTCGAGGCGGCGAGTGTGGAAGCGGCCCGCCGCTATTCACTGCAAGTGGCGGACAGCGGAAAGGATCTGGTGATCGGGAGTATCGGCGCCCTGCAGGATCCAAAACTCCTCGGTGAACTGCAGGAAAGGGCGGCAGCCAACGGAACTTCAGTCCATCTGCCCTCCGGTGCAATCGGCGGCCTGGATCTATTACAGTCGGCGAACGCGGCAGGCGGTCTCGACAGTGTCCGGATCACCACCAGGAAATCCCCGGCATCCCTCGGTTTGGAGCAGATCACTCAGGAAACAGTGCTGTTCGACGGCAGCGCCAGGGAGGCGATCGTGAAATTTCCGAAGAACGTCAATGTGGCGATTGTCCTGGCTCTCGCAGGAATCGGGATGGAAGCCACACGCGTCCGGGTCATCACGGATCCGAAAGCAAGCCGGAACTCCCATACGATCGAAGCTGAAGGGACATTCGGGAGCATGCGGCTGACAGTCGACAATGAGCCCATGGCAGCGAACCCGAAAACGAGCCTGCTCGCCGCAATGAGTATCCTCTCTGTCCTCCGCCAGCAAAAGAAAAGCTTGAAAATAGGAAGTTAATTGAAAAAACGTGCTGTCCCTGTATAAGGGCCAGCACGTTTTTTCAATGGGTCCGTTCCGCAGTCTGCGAAACCGGTGCATGAGCGGGTTGGCGTGTTTTCACAGCCATCGACAGTGACACCGCTGCACAGACGAAAGCGACGATGACGATCGACCCGCCGACCGCCGGCATGCTTGTGACACTGCCGGTATGGCTGAAGGCGATCCCGCCGATGCCGGAGCCGAGCGCGATGCCGACTTGCAGCGCCGAGTTGTTGAAACTCTGATGGATATCCGAGGAAACCGGGTCGGCCTGGATGATATAATCCTGCTGCGCAGGTGCCAGCGCCCAGCTCAGTGCCCCCCACACCATCATGACGACGATGAAGACCGGCATTGCGGCAGTCGATAAAGGCAGGATGAACAAGCTGACCGAAAACGCAGCAAGAATGATCAGGATACTTCTCTTCGAACCGAGACGGGCCGCCAGACTTCCGCCGAACGCACCGCCGCCGACTGCAGCGATGCCGAACAGGAAGTAGAACACGCTGATCCAGGACGGATCGAGGTGCATCGTCGTCTCGAGGAACGGCGTGAAGTAGGCGTACACCGTATAATGGCCTGCCAGCATGAACATCGTTGCGAGATGAGCGAAGATGATCTTCTTGTTGGCGAGTGCTTTCAGCTGTTCGCTCAGCGGCTGCACGTCACCAGCCGGGATCTTCTCGAAGAACCGGCTGATGAGCACGATCGAACCGACCGTCAGCACAGCGATGCCGACAAAAACGGTCCGCCAGCCGAACGCATTCGTGATGACGATGCCGATCGGCACACCGAGGACGAGGGATGAACTGATCCCCATATAGATGTAACCGAGCGCTTTCGCCCGTTTGCTCGGGTGGGCGATGCGTGCGGTGATGGTCAGCGCCAGGACGATGACGAGCGCTGCACTGGCCGCTGTAAGGACACGGGCCGCCATCATGAGCGCGAAGTTCGGACTGAGAACGGTCATGACATTGCCGATGAAAAATAAGGACAGCGTGATGATGAATAATTTCTTTCGTTCGAATTTCGCAGTGAGCGACAGCAGGACAGGACCCGCGATGGCATACACGAGGGCGAAGATTGTAATGAGCTGCCCCGCAGTCGCGATCGAGATGTCCAGATCCTCTGCGATGACCGGCAGGATGCCGCCGACCACGAGCTCCACCAGCCCGACGGTGATGGCAGAGATGGCTAATAAAAGTATACGAAAGTCCAACTGATCTCCTCCTAAGACAGGGGCCTGACTGTTTTCTGAAAATAAAAAAATCCCGATTACAAATAGAAATTTGTAATCAGGATTTAACGGTTCCTGGTAGAGACCCTCGAACCATATTATCGAGGTTATACAGATCGGCCATATTTAAAAATTTTCTATTCACAACTATATCACATGATGAACGAACAGGCAAGCGAAGAGGCGGATGACGAAAAAAAAACGGATGGTATTCCGCTGTTTATCCGCAGAAGGGGATGGGGAATAGAGGAGCAACATGACATAGAAAGGGAGTTTGCGATGAGACGATTTATCCAGCTGGCCGGCATCGGAGTGGCAGGCGGAGCGGTTCTGGCAGCGCTCATGCAGCTGATCCATGCTATAACGGGAAACGACGCGTACATCCTGCTGTATAACGTGGATTACTGGCCAGTCATCCATGTCTTCCAGCATGTCCCTGGATTCGGGCTTGCCTTTCATTTCGTATTCTGCATCGCGAGTGTCATCGGGTTGTATTACGTGCTGGCGCTGTTCGGCTGGCAATACTCGATCTGGGCCTATGCCGCTGTCTACACGGCGGGCAGCGGCATCCTGTATTTCCTCACCCTGCTGACAGAACTGCCGCCTTCTGCAGATGATCCGGCTGCCTGGGCCTATTGGACAGCAAGCCATTTCGTATACAGTCTGGTCGTAGCGGAACTGATCATCCGGTTTGTCCGGACAGACGGACTGAAAGTGGGAGCCGTCTGACCTGCCGCCCTCCTTACTCCATGATACGATACAGATGGAGAAGTAAAGCATAAGCATAATCAGATGGAAAGGCAGTGGGCAGATGAATAAATGGCAAAAGCGATTTGACACCGAGGAATTCGTATTCGGCAAAGAACCGAATGAATTCATCCGGGAAGCAGAAGAACTGTTCGCGCCGGGACCGGACATCCTGGCAATCGCGGAAGGCGAAGGGCGTAACGCTGTCTACTTGGCTGGCCGCGGCAATCATGTAACAATCTGGGACTTTGCTGAATCCGGACTGGTCAAAGCGCAGCAGCTCGCGGAAGAGAATGGTGTGGAACTTACGACAGAACTGAAAGACCTGGCCGAAGCGGAATGGCCGGAAGACCGCTACGATGCAGTCATCTGCGTGTTTGGTCATTTCCCATCCGAACTGCGGAAACAAGTGCTCGAAGGTGTGCGCAAAACCGTGAAACCGGGCGGGCTGTTCATCACGGAAGTGTACGCAAAAGAACAGCTGACGTACGGGACAGGCGGACCGAAGGAAGAGGACTACTTATACAGTCTCAAGGATTTCGATGCCTTCGGCGGTTGGGGAACCCTCCGTCTTGAGAAGAAGGAAGTCGAGCGGCATGAAGGTTCCGGCCACAACGGCCAATCCTGTGTCATCCAGTACGCGGGACGGAAAAAATAAGTGAAAGACTGCGGCCCGCCTTGACGGAAGGTTCGCAGTCTTTTTTTACAAGGCTGCTCGCACGCGCTCGAACAGAACATTGTTTTCCAGATGCACGTGTTCAAACGTTTCCTTTTCGAATTGCTCGAGCCGCGCATAGACGAGGCGGTACGTGCCGCATGCCTCTGTGGGCGGTGTGAAGTTGTCCGTGATTTCGCGCAGTTCATGGAGAAGACGCCCGGCATTGTCATGCTCTTGTTCGAGTTCGGTGACGTGTGGCGCAAGCGACTCTTTTTTGGCGGCTGTCGGCGCATCGAGATAATCGAGGATCAGCGGGAAGACATTTGCATCTTCGTCATCCGTATGATCGATCAGTTCCGAGCGGAGCAGCTTGAAAATCTCCTGGACACGCAGAAGATGGGAATGATGATCGCCATGGACACGTGCCACCTTCGTAATATAAGGAGCGAGCAGCGGCAGCTCTTCGCGCAAGCCGGCATGATACTTTTCCTGGATGAAGGCGATCAGCGTCTTTTCTCCGAAAGAGGCAGGTTCGAGCTGCTGGCGGGTCTCCTGCTTTTCACTGACTTGCAAGACCTGTGCCAGCACGTCTTCCGGTTCGAGGCCGCGCTCAATGGCTGCCTTGCGAAGAGGGAGCTTGCCGCCGCAGCAATAGTCGATGCGCAGGCTGCGGAACAGATCAGCACTTTGAGGGGTTGCCGTGACGATATCAGAGACGTGTTGGTCGAGTGTGATGGTTGACATATAGATTGCCTCCTAGAAAATAATTGATAATCGTTCTCACTCACTATCGTACTCGGTATGCCGATGGATTCCTATAAGGGAAGTGCCTAGTTTATGTCCGCTGCTTGCAGCAAGTGGCATCGGACTTTCTGGACTGGCCGAAATTCACATGGATTTTGTCCAGCGTGTTCCTTATACTGAAAGGAATGGCAGGAAACCGGATCCGTTTCGCACGATATCCAGGAGGTCTTGCGAAAAGGAGAATGATAAAGATGGGACAAAGGAAAATACTGATCTTTCCTATACTGAGCCTTGCGGGAATTTTGCTGGCCAGCGGCTGCGCGGATGAGAAAAGTGAATGGATTCCCTATGCAGACCGTGAGAGTCTGAATGACATCTCAAGAGATTATCTGATCAACTGCCTCGACGACCGGGGCATCGAATTCAAGCTGGACAACGAGAAGAATATACTCATTCAGCAGCGGGACCTCGACATGGCCGCTGCTTCCTGTTCGTGACGAACTGCCTGCAGCTCTGTAAAGGGACGGAGCTGCAGGTTTTTTATTGGAATGTGAATCGGAATTACAGGGGGTTCCGTCTATAGAAGGGAAGGCAGGTGATCTTGGCTTGGACAACAGGACGATTGAACAGGTGATCGTGGAATACAGTGATTATCTGCTCCGCGTCGCATTCGTATATGTGAAAGACCAGAAGACGGCTGAGGATATCGTGCAGGACGTCTTCATCCGCCATTATCAGCATTCGGAGCAGTTCCGAAACGACAGCTCGCTGAAAACCTACCTCGTCCGCATGACAGTCAACCGCAGCCATGATCATCTGCGGAGTTTCGCGTATACACGGATGGTGCTCACTGATCGCATTACGGGTCTTGGCAGGCAGCGCAGTCCGGAAAGTCTGCTGGCGGAAAAAGAGATGTCCCATGACGTACTGAAAGCTCTTCTTGCGTTGAAAGTGCCGTACCGTGAAGTGCTGGCCCTGTATTATTACGACGAATGGACGACAGTGGAGATCGCTGACATCCTCGGCTGTCCGGAAGCGACCGTCCGGACACGGCTGCAAAGGGCACGCCGCCAGTTGAAGAAAGTGTTGGAAGAACAGGAGGGGTTCACACATGGATTCGATTGAAAAACGGCTGAAAGAAGACCTCGATTCGATTTCCTTTTCGGATGACCGCCGGACCGAACTGATACGGACCGTGAAATCCGCTTCGAAGAGAAGAGGAAAACATCCAGTTTGGCGCTATCGTGTTGTTTTTGCAGCGTCGATCCTGCTCGCACTGGTACTTGCAGCCGGCGGGCTTCGAAAGCCTGACTCCGCTGAAGTCCATCAGGCATCGGACAGCACAGCGGATAACCTTCTCCAGCTGCTCGGCTATGATTCCGTGAAGGCGGTTCTGCTCGTACTCCTGTTTATAAGCGTATATACTCTTGCGAAACGGAGCTTGAACAAACGGGGAAAAGGGCTGCCGGTCTGTCCGGAATGCGGGACAGTATGGAGCCGGAAACAAGCCTTGAAAAAGTATTGGAGAGGGAAAAAAGTGGACTGCCCGCACTGCGGCACAGCAGTTTTTCTGACGAGGAAGTCGCAGCGGGTGACAGCTTTTTTCAGTTTAGGAACACCGCTGTTGCTGGTCTTTTCCAACCTCTTTGAAAATAGTCTGTATGGTTCGACCTTGTACCTGATCTTATATTTCTTGCTCATGAATGTTCTTGTCCCGTACTATATCGACCTGCAGCTCGAGGATCCGGATAAGGAACCGCTGTGGTGATGGGTTTCATCACGGAGGATAACGAGTATACTAGCAATAAGAAGAAATGACGCAGCAGCAGGACTGCAAGGAGGGGGCAGGTACTATGAAACTGGCAGAGGCGCTGATTGAGCGCGCAGATTATCAGAAACGGATCGAGCAGCTGAAGAAACGGATCCATATGAACCTGAAAGTCCAGGAAGGTGATGACCCGTCGGAGGATCCTGTGGCGATGCTGTCGGAACTTGCGGAAATCAGGCAGGCGCTCACGACGCTTATCAAGCGCATCAACCGGACGAATTGCAATGTCCCGTTCGACTCGGAGCGGAGCCTTGCAGATGCTCTTACGGAACGTGATCAGCTGTTCGACCAGCGGCAGCTCCTTTCGAAAGTGGTCGAAGAGGCCTCGCTGCACATGGATCGGTACAGCCAGACGGAAATCCGGTTCATCAGCACCGTCAATGTGAAAGCGATCCAGAAGCAGGTCGATCAGCTTTCTAAAGCGTATCGCGAAATGGATACGAAGATCCAGGGGATGAACTGGACGATCGATCTGGAAGATTGAATAGAGAGCAGTCGGTAGCGGCCATTTGCAAAGGTGAGTGCAGACCCGCCAGCAGGGAACGCTGGACTTACGAAAAGCAGCGGGGCCTGCTTTGCGGCTTAAACCGCAGACAGCTGATGCCCAGTACTGTCACAACGGTACAAATGATTGTCATTGTCACTACCGCGCACTAATTTGCAAGGGCCGTGAGGGTGGGTTCGGGGACTGTATACATACAAAAACGCATCTGTGCACTTTCGCACAGATGTGTTTTGCTCTTGGGCCACATTACATGGAAAGCGAGAAGATCAGGGAAAAAACGACAATCATGAAGACGATATACAATGCGATGAAAATTCCTAGGATGATTGCGATCGTGCCGAATCCTTTCCAGGCGGAAAATCCATGGACGATACCGATCCCTTTGGACAAAATGACGGTACCATACACCGACAGCCCCATGATGATGAGCATGAGGAGCGGCCCGAGAAACAAGGCGGCTACGGCGTAAGAGGCAGCGAATCCAGACTCCGTGAATCGAAGCACTGTGAGTGACAGGCCGAGCAACAGCGAAAAAGGCATGATCCAGATAAGAGGCAGTGATCCGAGTGGGACAACCGAGAGCATCCGGGTAAAGGTGCCTGTGCCGCCGAGCCACTTGCCGACCCACGTATACAACGCTGTATACAACAGCCAGCCGGCGAGAGACGCGGCGAACAAGCCGAACACAGCGAAGAACACCACAGCAGCAACCGGAATTTCCTCGATGAACAGAAATTGGGCCGCCGATATCGGCGCCATTGCCAAAGAAGCTAAGGCAAGCAGCAGAAAGCTGTATGATAACGTTTTGTGATTGAGCACATAGCGGATGGTTTCAGTGGGGCGGCCCCAAATCGATAAAAACGGGTTCATCTTCAATTATTTCCCCTCCAAAAAAAGTACGTCTGATTAGTGTACTCGATTAGGAAAATGAAAGATTCATATATTCGGTTTTTCGATCGAAAGGCCTGCAGCACGTCATCAGTAAGAGGGAGGAGAGACATATATGCAGAAACAGCCGCATCCCACTCGGTTCGCATGGGATGCGGCTGTTTGACTAGTTCTTGTTCGATTGCTGGTTCTTGTCATGGTTTGTCTTGTTATTTTTATTCTTCACTTTCGCATCGAACTCAGAAGCGAATTCCGTATCCGTGTTGTCGAGTGGATTGTTGCTATTGCTGTTCGTTGCGTCAAGATCTTTGTGCTGATAAGCATCGAATGGGTTGTGTGTCCGCTCATTCATCGTTTTAGGGTTGTTTTTGCTGCCCATCGCATATCACCTCCTAGAAGGTAAGATGCGTGAGGGAGTGGAAATTATACAGGTAACGGGAAAGTCAGGGAAGGAGCGGGCATTTTCCAGCTGTGATAGGGGATCAGCTAGGCCCGCTTTTTCAAGTTGAATAATTCACGATCATGTTCCATCAGTTTGGCTTCGATGTACTGCAAGTCATCTTTTGTGGCAGTGTTCTCCAATCTTACGACAGTCTTTTCCTTGAACTCACTGAGGAAAGCGGTCTGTTCAAAGATAGTCTCTTGGCGTGCTTCGATTCGGTCCGCCTGGCTTTGCAGGTCTGTGATTTGTGTCTGCATGGAATCAATCTGCCCCTGCATACCGTTCATCTGAGTCTGCATGGAATCAATCTGCCCGTGCATACCGTTCATTTGAGTCTGCATGGAATCGATCTGTCCCTGCATACTGTCGAACCGCTTATCCATAGCATCCAGCCTTTTATCGATGCCATCAAACCGTGCGTCCATTGCGTTAAGCCGCTCATCGATCGTGTCGAATCGTTTTTCCGCCCGTTGCTGCCCCGTTTTGACATCTTTCAATTCGGACAGGATCTGCTGTAACAGTACTTCACTCACTCGTCTCACCTCCTTTTGTGCATATTTCAAGTATACCATGTTTGGACAGTGAACGGACAAACTCCCATGAAGCCGAGATGCCGATATTCCAGAGCTCTCGCGACGGGAAAAATGGTACACTAACAGGAAGAAGGTTCAAGTTAAAGTGGTGTGAAAACCGCAATACAGACGACGGGGAAGGGGAACAGGAGAACATGTATGATCCGACCATATTTGACAACTTGAAAGTTGCATTGGAAAACCAGTTGTATGACTACGAGGCGATCGAAGAGATGATCGAAATCCATGATCGGGAGGACGTCATGGACTTTGCTGTTCTTGCCCGTAAATTTGTACTGGTCTTTGTGCTTAAAGACAAGCCTGAGATCGAAGCCTCCCTCATCTTGCGCGCCGGGGTGAAGGACCTGGCGGGAGAAATCATGGACCTTCCGAATTCACAGCCTGGTTGTACGCTTGCACTGCGCTTTACGAAAGCGTGCGCCAATCCTGATGATGAGTGCCCAGCGATCGAGCACGTATTCGGCTCGATCTGGGAGGGCGAAATCGAACTTAGCCAGACCGTCAGCTATACATTCGGAGAGCGGCCGCACAACATGCAGAATACGATCGATGCCGTTTTCCAGAAACGGCTGACCGAAGAAAATATGAACGAAATGCCGGTTTTCCTCCAGCATGTCATGGATACACTGCACGTGCTGAACCGTCTTCAGGAAGGGGCATGACTATGAATGGAACGATTTTTGTCGTGGAGGATGACGAGGCGATATTCGGCTCCCTGAAGGAACATCTGGAACAGTGGTCCTACCGTGTGGAAAACCCGCAGACGTTCCAGGACGTGATGACTGATTTCCTTGAGATCCAGCCGCAGCTCGTCATCTTGGATATCCAGCTGCCGGCATATGATGGGTTCCACTGGTGCCGGGAAATCCGGGCAGTGTCGAATGTGCCGATTATTTTCCTATCGTCGCGCGACCATCCGATGGACATGATCATGGCGATGAATATGGGCGGGGACGACTATGTCCAGAAACCATTCCACATGGATGTCCTGCTTGCTAAGATCCAGGCGTCCTTGCGGCGGGCCTATGCGTACAGCGAAATCGATGAAGCGGCAGACAGTCTGCTGTGGAACGGGACGGTTATCGACATGAAGAAAAGTGTGATCAGAAGGGACAGTCAGGAAGTGGAGTTGACGAAAAACGAATTCTACATCCTGACCATCCTGGTGGAATCCGCGGACACGATCGTTCCGAGGGATGAACTGATCCGGCGGCTCTGGGACGACGAGCGGTTCGTCAATGACAATACGCTCACCGTGAATGTCACCCGGCTGCGCCAGAAACTCGGGGAACTGGGGCTTGGTGAGGCGATCCTCACGAAGAAAGGGATGGGCTACATGGCAGTCACGGTCAAGGAAGGGCCGGCATGCTGAACGGCTATATCCGTGACCGTGCCGGCTGGATCGGTCTGTATGCCGGTTCCCTGCTGCTTGTTGACCTCCTTCTGTTCCTCGATGCAGGGCTCGCTCTCCCGATGACTTCCGTGCTGTATCTGAACGGGCTGCTGCTTGTGGCGTTTTTCCTCTTTTTCAGCTGGCGTTACCGTAAAGAGACTGCATATGTGCGGGCCCTGCAGGAACTGACCCGGGAACTGGAGGAAGACTGGCTGGAGAAGCTGCCGGCTGCCCAGTCGAACGGGCAGACGGTGATTTCCGATCTGCTCCGCCGGCTTGACCGGACTTATATGGAGCAGGCTGCCGGGCTACAGGCAGCTGTCCGAAGCCGACAGAATGACACGGCAGCATGGGTGCACGAAGTGAAAGCGCCCCTGACGGCCATGAAGCTCGTCATCGATGCCAACCGAACAGATGACGCAATGCGCAAAGTGGAGGCATCGTGGCTGCGGATCAGCCTGCTGGTCGATCAGCAGCTGTACTTATCACGGCTGCCGTCGCTCGAAGCGGATTACGTACTGGAAGAGGCGGACATCAAGCGGCTGGCGACGGACGAGATCCGTCATCTGATGCCGTGGTGCCTGGAACACAACATTGCGATCGATCTCGCAGATGAGCCGGGGAATACTGTCACCGACGCAAAGTGGTGCCGGTTCATCATCAGGCAGCTGCTGACGAATGCCGTCAAGTACAGCCCGCCAGGCGGAACGATCTGGATAACGGCCGTACATGACGATGCTGGCCGGCTGAGTCTCCATATCAAAGACGAAGGACCCGGAATCCCGGCACACGAACAGCCTCGGATTTTCGACAAAGGGTTCACAGGAAGTGCCGGACGGATCCATAACGCCGCGACCGGGCTCGGGTTGTTCTTGGCAAGGCAGTCAGCCGAGAAGCTCGGAATCCAGCTGCGCGTGCAGTCCGATTTCGGCTTCGGCACCGAGATGATCATGACGTTTCCTATGGAAAATGAGTTCGATGCGACGCGCAAGTGACAAAATTGTAAGGTTGCCGTCCGGGTTTGTCATGCAAATCGAACGACCCTTCTGTTTTTCTGCCGTAAAGTGAATATATAAGAAAAACAGGGAGGCACGAACATGACACAACTACAAACAATGCTGCATGCGGAATCCCTCCGCAAGTCATTCGGGACCCGCAAACAGATCCAGCACGTCTTGAAAGGGATCGATCTGCGCGTGATGGAGGGGGAATTCGTCGGAATCATGGGTCCTTCAGGGGCAGGCAAGACGACACTCCTGAATGTGCTGGCGACGATCGACCGCCCGACAGAAGGGTCCATCACGATCGGCAGCACGCCGATATCAACTATGAATGACCGGAAGCTGTCCCAGTTCCGCCGGGATCAGCTCGGGTTCATCTTCCAGGATTACAACCTGCTCGACACGCTGACCATTAAAGAGAACATCCTGCTGCCGATTTCGGTCGGCAAGGTCAAGCGGGTCGTTGCAGAAGATCAATTCAAATCGATTGCCCGTATTCTCGGCATCGCTGATCTGGCGGACAAATATCCGAATGAGATTTCAGGCGGGCAGAAACAGCGGACATCTGCCGCGCGGGCGCTCATCCATGAGCCGTCCATCGTGTTCGCGGATGAGCCGACGGGTGCGCTCGACTCGAAATCAGCCGCTTCCCTGCTCGGTACGCTTGAGCAGGTGAACCGTGAGCGGAACGTGACGATCATGATGGTGACCCATGATCCTGTCGCATCGAGCTATTGCAGCCGGGTCGTCTTCCTGAAAGACGGCAAGATCTATTCCGAACTATATCGAGGGGATCAGACGAGACAGCAGTTCTTCCAGGAGATCCTGAAAGTCCAGGGGATTCTCGGGGGTGACAGCGTTGACGCTCTTTGACCTGGTCGTCCGCAGTATGCGGAAGAACCTGAAACATTACTATCTGTATTTCTTTGCGATGATCGTCAGTGTGGTGCTGTATTTCGTCTTCGCGTCACTGCAGCATGACGGGAGCGTGGCGGAACGGACAGGGGCGTCGTTCAATATGGCTGCGACGTTCAAGGTCGCGGGCATCCTCCTGCTGTTCATCTCCGGAGTTTTCGTCCTCTATGCAAATTCAATCTTCCTGAAGCGCAGAAGCCGGGAAGTCGGACTGTATCAGCTGATCGGCCTTTCCAAGTTCACTGTGAGCCGGATGCTGATCATGGAAAATCTGCTCATGGGTATCGGGGCACTGGCTGTCGGCATCGTCACAGGGCTTCTCGTCTCCCGTATCTTCCTGCTGCTGCTCATGAAGCTGGTCGGCGTCGAAGGTGTGCTGACCATGACGTTTTCGGGGGCTGCGGTTGTCCAGACGGCTGTCGTATTCCTCTTATTGCTCATCCTCACCTCGCTGCAGATGGCATTCGCCGTCAAGCGCAGTACGCTTATCTCCCTGTTCAACAGCGAACGGACGGGGGAAGCTGTTAAAAAGCCGAAGCCCGGTATTTCAGCGATTCTTGCCATACTCGGAATCCTGCTGATTGCGTTCGGCTATTGGCTGTCGGGGCGCATGCTGAATGCGCTGCTGTTCGTCAACATGCTGGCTGTGCTCGCCTCCGTCATCCTCGGCACGTATCTCCTGTTCCGGGTGACGATCGGCTGGCTGCTCTACCGGATCCGGCTCGCAAAAGGAGGTCATCTCGGCCTGACAGACAGCCTGTCGCTTGCCCCGCTCATGCACCGCATGAAGTCGAATGCGAATTCGCTGACGATCATCACCGTCCTGTCCGCGATGACACTGACGATGCTAGGCGCTGCCTATTCGCTCTTCTACTCCGCTGAAAAAGAGACACGGCTGATGGAACCGTATGATTACATGTTCGAAGACGATGCTGCCGCAGCTGATCAGTTTCGGGAAGCACTCAAGAAGGAAGGCATTTCTTTTGAAACTACAGATGTCGAAGAGCTTTATATAGATGGACTCTACGACAAGGCGCCTAACCCGATCTTCCTCGATGAAACGGTATCGCTCCGCGTCGTCAGTGAGCGGCAGATGAAAGAAGCAGGACATCCCGTATCCCTCGTGAGCCCTCAGTCAGGGACCGTGCTCGACGGACCGCTGTACTGGCTGCTAAAAACGGCAGAAGTGCCGGCTGCTCTGACAGTGGCGCCTGGCAGTGTAGACGAGACGGTCCAAGTGGAGAAGTTCGCAGAAGGGAACGCGTTCAATACACTCGATTTCCATGAAACGCTCGTCGTCAGCGATGAACGGTTCGAAGCGCTGAAAAAGGTGGCGGGGGAGCCGCTGAAGACGGCTTCCGTTTTCCGGCTTGACAATTCCGATGACTTGGAAGCCGCGACGGAACTGTATGGAAGCATTCCGAGTGACGGAGCGAAAAATGACTACTATACGCAATATCACCAATCCATCCAGTCGAGCGGCCTTATGATCTTCATCGCCGGGTTCCTCGGCCTCGTCTTCCTCATTTCGACGGGCAGCATCCTGTATTTCAAACAGATGACAGAAGCGGATCAGGAGAAGGCAAGTTACACAACGCTCCGCCAGCTCGGTTTCGGCACCAGTGAAATCATGAAAGGGATCGTGAAGAAACAGCTGTTCGTCTTCGGGCTGCCGCTGATGATCGGTCTTCTTCACTCGATCTTCGCCATCCGTTCCGCGTCGTTCCTCTTCATGTCGGATATCACTATTCCGACCGTGATCGCCATGGGCCTGTATATTGTGATCTACCTGATCTTCGCCTTCCTGACCGTCGGCTACTATAGGAAAACGGTCCGTGGCGCATTGTAAGCAGATCGCCTGCTGTCCACCCCTTGGACAGCAGGCGTTTTTATCTGAACAACCTTGCAATGCGATGTACATTGCAATAAGATAGTAGATAAGAACACCCTTGCATTGCGAGGGTGAAGGGAAAACTGGGAAGAGGTGATTGGAATGGATCAGGAAATGATGAAAGGCAGCGTCGACTTGCTCATCCTGTCTCTGATCGGCCGCCGCGATATGTATGGTTATGAGATGGTTAAGGTGCTGAAGGAACTTAGCGAAGATACGTATGAGATGAGCGAAGGAACATTGTATGCCGCCTTGAAGCGACTGGAGAAAAAGACATGGGTGACGTCTTACTGGCAGCAGACGGAAAGCGGCCGACGGAAATATTATCAGCTGACGGACGAAGGGACCAAGGCACTTGCTGAGAAGAAAGAGAATTGGGACTGGATGAATGCGCTCGTCCACAAAAGTTCGGAAGGTCTGCTATGAATACGGCGTTTGAACGGTTCGTCAAAGCGGTTGTACATGAGACGGACTGCAGCCGCGAAGAGCGTGAGGATCTGTTCGAAGAATTGGTCGTCCATCTGGAATGTGCGGCATCCGACTATCAAGAAAATGGGTATTCCGAGGAGGAAGCAGCTGAAATGGCAATGACGCATTTCGGAGACGGCAAGTACGTAGGGAGGAAGCTGCAGCATGCCATGTATCCGTATCGTCGTGAAATGCTGCTGACACTCAGCATCATGTCCTTGCTGATGACGTACGGACTCTACTTGAGCCAGCTCTTCGTCATGGGAGACTGGCATTATGGGTGGCTGCTGCTCGGCGTGGCGACGAGTTCGGCACTTTTGTTCCTGACATTGCGACCTGTCGTTCTGCTGAACCGCCGGGCGGTCATGAACACGCTGCTCGTCCTTCACATCACCGTCATGGGGGCGGGTCTGCTGCTCGCGCTGGATCTGATACCACCCTATTCTGCGGTGTTCGGTATCTGGATAGCGGCTGTCCTTCTGCTTGCTGTCGTCCTAATCTTCCGTACGACGATCTATGACGTTCCGGCAACGGCAATGAACGTGAGGACGGAGACGAAAATAATCCATTATTTCAACTTGTTCATGGGGATCGTGCTCGTCTGCGGCACGCTATTCTTCCTGTATATGTTTCTAATCTTCGCATCGGAAGGCTATTTGCGGCTATGGATACTCGCTATACCGGCTGCCGTCTGGGGAATCGTCTATGCACTTCAGTTGATACTGCTGAAGCGCGGCCGGCAGTGGCCTGCATACGTGATGGCGGCGCTGCAGCTCGCCATGCCGTTCCTGCTGTTCGGCTTATGGATACTCACCGTCAGAGGAGGCGCCCAGCAATGAAAAAACTTTATGTATCCGCGGCGGCTATCGTGCTGGCAACCGCCGTCTGTGTGTCTCTCGGTTTCAGTTATGAGGTACCGGATGATGAGAAGCAGCAAGGGCTGACAGGTGTATACGATGTTGCGGACTCCGGCGCAGTCGGTTACGTGACCTATGAAGATGGCAAACCGACAATCTATGTGAAGGCAGACAAAGAGACACAGGCCGCCCAACTGCCAGCCGATCAGTCAATTTCGGATATCGTCATGCTGCCGGGAGGGAAAAAGCTGTTCTATGTAAGCACCGACAAAACAATGACTGATGGAAGCGGCAGTATTGTGCATGAAGTCGATATCATGGAGGGTACGGATGTTGTCTTGTTCGAAGAAGACGCAATCATTACAGAACTAGCGATGGATGAAGGGGAGCCCAACCGGTTATTCTATTTGCAGGCAGGAGTTTACACGAACTACTCACCTGTGGCGGCCGAGTATCCCCATGAATTTGATATTTTCACGTACGATATCGCAAAAAAGAAGCATCACCGGCTGACTGAACTGCAGAAGTACAGTATGGCATCACTGCAGGTTTCGGGTATAGAACAGGCGGTCTATGTGCAGATGGATAACGATCTGGAATCTACAACCCCTGAAGAGTTGTATGAAGCGAACCAGCGTATTTTCCAAATACCACTCGACCGCCCGGATCAGCCGAAAATTATCTTTATGCCAATGGAAACCGGCGACCTGTACGACTTCGCACTGATTCCGGACCATACGACGCTGATTTACCAGGCTGTCGCCGGTACGAATGACCGCGGAATCTACGAATACGAATTGTTCGGCTATAACTGGGGAACAATGCAGACCGAACGGCTTACCTTCCAGAAAGAACATGCAGCCCGTCCAGTGTATGGGGCCGATCAGAAACTTTACTATATGGTCGACTATAACTTCGCAGGGCGCCAGCCGGACTATACGCTGTTCCGCATGGAGCTGAACGGCAGCGAAACTGAGCAAGTGCCGCTCAGAGGCGCTGCAGATTGATCCGCTCTCAGAAACTCTGGTTCCTGCCGAAAACGAAGCATTGTCACCCGGCTGCCGGAATGGTACGCTGAATGGAAAGTACGTAAGGTGTAAGGTGGGGTTTGTCCATGACGGGGAAACGAAATCGATTGCTCGTGAGTCTGTCGGCCGGCTCGCTTCTGTTTGCATATGCCCTCTATCTGACCGCGCTGTTCGGGTCCGGGGAGGCGCATATGGGCTGGCTTTTATTTGCAAGTCTATGCGGAGCGGCCCTGCTCTGTGTCGGGATGGGGCCGGCGGTAAAATCATGGCGTTCCCTGCTCGCTGTAATACTGGTGCTTCTGAATGGGGCGGCAATCATAACAGGGATGTGGCTCGCAGCCGATACAGGCATGCGGGCTGTTCCTGTATTCACGGCTGCAGGCTGGCTGCTGTCAGGAATTGCAGTCATCAGTCTGTATTTACTGGCGATCGCGGGCACTGCGCAAGGCGGGCTTCCCGGGGAAGGAAGGGTGCTGCATGCGGTCAACGTATCCGTCGGCCTGCTGCTGATTGCGGGCACCCTCCGTTACTTCTATGACTATTACTTATTCAGCGAAGATGGAAACACGGCGATCTGGCTGCTGGCCGTGCCGTTTGTGCTGTTCAGCGTCGTCTATTCCATACAGACGGCCCTGCTGAAGCGGCCGGACAGGAAGCTTGTGATCTGCCTGGGCATTTTCCAGCTCATCCTGCCGGCAGTTTTGTACATACTCTGGATTAGTCTGGCAGTCGGGGAGGGATGGCTATGAATCGAAGAAGCTGGATGATGGCGGCGGTCACCTTCCTGACGAGCGCCTGTCTCATCCTTGGTGTACTGTATCGCGTGCCTGCAGCGGAGAAAGAGGACGGGCTGACAGGACAGTTCGATGTGGCGGCAGACGGGACGATCGCCTACGTCACCCAGGAGAACGGCAAGCCGTCGCTGAGTGTGAAGTCTGATGTGAATGAACTGCTCGTCCAGCTGCCGACGGATCGTTCCATACTGGATATTGCCATCACCGCCGACGGGGAGAGCGTGCTGTATGCTGTGTCTGACAAGGAGCTCGGGACGGAGAGCCGGAGCACGGTGTTCCGGCTGGACCGGCTGACCGGCGAAAGTGGAAAGCTGTTCTCGGCGGATGCGGTCATCACCGAACTTGTGATGGACCCGAAAGCGGCGGATCGCCTGTTCTATTTACAGGCGGACCGGTTCTCGGATTATTCACCAGGCGCGATGCTCTATCCGTATGGCTTCGATGTCCACAGTTACGACCTGGCACGCGGACAGCACGAAAAGCATACTGATATGGACAGGCAGAGCATGTCGTCACTGCAAGTATCCGCCGAAGAGGAAGCCGTCTATGTGCAGATGGATGAGGAAACGGGCGGACGGGGAACGGCGGAGGAAGTGGATGCGGTCGGACGCATCTTCAAAATCCCGCTTTCGGATCCCGACCGGAAGCTCGTCATCAGCATCCCGGAAGACACGGCGGACCTGTACGATTTCGTCCTCATCCCGGAGCGGTCCGAACTCATCTACCAGGCGATTGCCGGGACGGATGAGGATGGTTTCCTGGAGTATGAGCTGTTCTCCTACAACTGGGGAACGCAGCAAATCGAAAAGCTGACCCGGCTGCATGCATATGCCGGAACTCCGATCTACGGGATGGACGGCCGTGTGTATTTCATGGCCGACGAGGCATTCGGACGGAATGACTCGGACGTAAAGCTGTACAGTATGGAGCCGGATGGGCGCACGCTTGTGCAGATCGATCTGGATTCATGAAAATGAAACACGTGATGGAGTCCGGACAGCCAAAGGAATTCGGCTGTCCGGACTTTTGCCGTTCAACAGGGCCGGCCGGCTGCCAAAGCGCAAGGGGCGGACCGGTCATCGGCTGAAATTACTTGAGCGGGGACGCTGTTTAAGAACTGGGAAACGTGGTATGTTAGGTTACATCAAGAAAATCGAATGTCAGGCAGACGGAAAAAGTTGCACAAGGGAAAAACGGGGGTGGCGTATGGGAGAGAAAAAAGACGGCTGGCTCCGCGAAAGCTCGGGGGTCAGCCTTGAAGAGGCCAACAGCACGGTCGACGTGCAAAATAAGAAAGGGTTCTGGCGGAAGCTGTTCGCCTTTGCAGGACCGGGCTCGCTCGTCGCGGTCGGCTATGTCGATCCGGGCAACTGGGCGACGTCCATTGCCGGCGGGGCGCGCTTCGGCTACATCCTGCTCAGCGTCATCCTGATCTCCAATCTGATCGCGGTGCTGCTTCAGTCGCTTTCCGCGAAGCTCGGCATCGTGACAGGTAAGGATCTGGCGCAGGCGACAAGTGCGTCAGTCGGTAAGAAGATGTCAGTATTCCTCTGGCTCATCACCGAACTGGCCATCATCGCGACGGATCTCGCGGAAGTGATCGGTTCGGCGATTGCCCTCAACTTGCTGTTCGGCATCCCGCTGTTATGGGGCATCGCCATCACGACACTCGATGTCCTGCTGCTGCTTTACTTGCAGAGCAAAGGGTTCCGCATCATCGAGTCGATCGTCATCGTGCTGATGGCGACGATCTTTGTCGTGTTCGTCGTTGAAGTGATCGCCTCGAAGCCGGAACTCGCGGATCTGTTCGCGGGATTCGTGCCGCAGGCGGAAATCGTGATGGATCCGGGCATGCTGTTCATCGCACTCGGGATCTTAGGGGCGACCGTCATGCCGCACAATCTGTACTTGCATTCATCGATCGTCCAGACACGGAATTACAAGCGGACCGAAGCGGGGAAAAAGGAAGCGATCAAGTTCTCACTCATCGACTCCGGTTTCTCGCTGACCGTCGCGTTCCTCATCAACTCGGCGATTCTCATCCTCGGCGCCGCGGCGTTTTACGGAACCTCTCTTGACGTCTCGGAAATCGAAGCGGCGTATGAACTGCTCAGCCCGACACTCGGCGTCGGCATCGCAAGTACGCTGTTTGCCGTTGCGCTGTTGGCATCGGGGCAGAACTCGACGATCACCGGCACGATCAGCGGACAGATCGTCATGGAAGGGTTCATTCACCTGAAGATCCGGCCGTGGCTGCGCCGGCTCATCACCCGGCTGCTCGCGGTCATCCCGGCATTCATTGTGACCTGGATCGCCGGATCGAAAGGGACAGGGGAGCTGCTGCTGTGGAGCCAGGTCGTGCTCAGTCTGGCGCTGCCGTTCGCGGTCGTGCCGCTCGTGCTGTTCACGAGTGACAAACGGAAGATGGGCAGCTTCGTCAACTCATTGCCCGTCAAAGTGCTCGCCTGGGCGAGCACGGTCGTCATCATCATACTGAACGTCTTTTTGATCGGTTATATCATCGTCACGGGGCATGACCTCGGATGAGCAGGAACGTCTCGGCTGCCGGGGCGTTTTTTGCTGTTCCCCCTCGCATGGGCGCTCTGTTTCTAGTATGATAACGGATAGATGCGGAGCAGGAGATTCGCGCGCCGCCTGAATCTTGTGAGGAAAAAGGTGTACATCTATGAGTTTATTGACAGTAACGGATTTAAGTCATGGTTTCGGGGACCGGGCGATCTTTGAAGACGTGTCGTTCCGTCTGCTGGCCGGCGAGCATATCGGCCTGATCGGCGCGAACGGTGAAGGAAAGTCGACGTTCATGAATATCATTACACGGAAGCTCGAGCCGGATGCGGGCACGGTTTCCTGGGCGAAACGGGTGCGTGTCGGGTACCTGGATCAGCACGCTGCATTGAAGCAGGGTATGACGATCCGCGACGTGCTGCGGACGGCGTTTCAATATTTGTACGACATGGAAAGTGAAATGAACAACCTGTTCGCAAAGATGGCGGACGTCGATCCGGATGAATTGGAGAAGATCCTGGAGGAAACCGGGCAGATCCAGGATGACCTCGAGCAGCACGATTTCTATATTCTTGACGCGAAAGTGGAGGAAGTGGCGAATGGGCTCGGGCTGGACGAATTCGGACTTGACCGGGACGTCAATGACCTGAGCGGCGGACAGCGGACGAAAGTGCTGCTCGGGAAGCTGCTGCTTGAGAAGCCGGACATCCTGCTGCTGGACGAGCCGACGAACTATTTGGACGTGGAGCACATCGAATGGCTGCGGACGTATTTGCAGAACTACCCGAGTGCATTCATCCTCATCTCGCACGATATTCCGTTCCTGAACAGCGTCGTGAACCTGATCTACCATATGGAAAACCAGCAGATCACGCGGTATGCCGGTGACTATGATGAATTCCTGAGGGTCCATGAGATGAAGAAACAGCAGGTCGAAGCGGCGTTCAAGAAGCAGCAGAAGGAGATCGCCGGGCTGAAGGATTTCGTCGCACGCAACAAAGCGAATGCGGCGACGAGCGGGATGGCGCGTTCCCGCCAGAAGAAACTCGACCGCATGGACGTGATCGAGCTGGATGCGGAGAAGCCGAAGCCGCATTTCGACTTCAAGACTGCACGCACACCGAGCAAGTATCTGTTCGAGACGAAGCAGCTCGTGATCGGCTATGACGAACCGCTGTCGAGCCCGCTTGACCTTGTCATGGAACGCGGCCAGAAAATCGCGCTGTCCGGCGCGAACGGCATCGGGAAGACGACGCTGCTGAAAAGCCTTCTCGGCGAGATCCCGGCACTGTCCGGTACAGTCGAGCGCGGCGAGCATCTGCACATCGGCTACTTCGAGCAGGAGATGAAGTCCGACAGCGATAAGACGTGCCTGGAAGAGATCTGGAGCGAGTTCCCGAGCTACACGCAGTATGAAGTGCGGGCGGCGCTGGCGCGGGTCGGGCTGACGACGAAGCACATAGAGAGTAAAGTGAAGGTGCTGAGCGGAGGGGAGCGGGCGAAAGTGCGCCTGTGCAAACTCGTGAACGAAGAGACGAATCTGCTCGTGCTCGATGAGCCGACGAACCACCTGGACGTCGATGCAAAGGCGGAGCTGAAACGGGCGCTGCAGGAGTATAAAGGCAGCGTGCTGCTCATCTCCCACGAGCCGGACTTCTATGAAGGCGTTGTGAATCATGTGTGGAACGGGGAAACGTGGACAACGAAAATGTTTTGATGATTTTAGTGGGGACGCTGCGGCTGCAGCGTCTCTTTTTTGTGTAGGGAGGAAGGGGTTATGAGCGTTATTTGTGTTTTATGAGCGCTTTCCCGGTTTTATGAGCGGAAAACGGGATTTATGAGCGTTTTCCCGGTTTTATGAGCGGAAATCGAGATTTATGAGCGCTTTCCTGGTTTTATGAGCGGAAATCGGGATTTGTGAGCGTTTCCCCATTTTTATGAGCGGAATCCCATTTTTACGAGCCCCCGCCCTCCCGTAAGTTGAATTAATCGCCTCCAACAGGTGGAATCCCGCCCGAAACAGGGTACAGGGAGGCAAGAGGTGAGATTATGGAGCGAGCACATACGATTGTGGAGTTGGAAGAGGGGCTGCACGCGCAGCCGGCGGAGACGGCGCTGTTCGGGATGGGCTGTTACTGGGGGCCGGATTCGCGTTTCGGCAGTCTGCCTGGGGTTTTGCGTACACGGGTCGGGTTCGCCGGAGGGACGACTGAGCAGCCGGTCTACAGGAACATGGGCGACCATACGGAAACAGTCGAAATCACCTTCCGGCCGGAGATCATTTCCTATGAGGACTTGCTGAACGTGTTCTGGGAGAACCATTATCCGAACCGGGATGAATACAAAGGGCGCCAGTACATTTCGCTGATCCGGTACTTCAGCGAAGAACAGAGGGTCACGGCGGAACGCGTCAGACAGCGGATGGAACAGCGCCTGGGCGAGCCTATCGAAACGGAGATCGCCCCGTTCAGCACATTTACGGAGGCGGAAGAGGGACACCAGAAATACTACTTGAAACGTTATCCGAAAGCGCTGGAACAACTGAGCACGCTGTATCCCGAGCAGCGCCTGCTGACGGATTCGGCGTACGCGGCACGGCTGAATGGGCTCGTCAATAGCTTCGGGACACGGGAGGACACCGCCACTGAAATAAGGACGTGGCCGATTCCCGCTGCCGATCAGACAGTGCTGATCGACCAGCTGCACAGCATGAAATGGTGAAAACGGGCAGACGCAGAATGCAGGATTCCTACAAAAGGGGTCCTGTTTTTTCATGCGTTCTGCTGGCAGGATACGAGATTGCCAAAAAATATGTCTAAAAAGAGGACGGTTGGAAATACTTACTTGCATCACCGGGTGCTTCAGCAGCGGTGAAAAGTTCTGAATCGTAAAGGAGGAACGCAATTGAAGACAATTGCCCAAGTCCTTGTCCTCTTACTGGCAAGCAGTATTCTCGCTGTGCCGGCTGCTGCAGGGACGACGACATTCGAAGGGGACACGGAAAGAGAAGAGGTTGACGGTCGGGAGTTTTTCTCATTCCAGCCAGCGCTCGAAGCTGAAACGATCGCCGTCAACCCGATCCTAGCCGACAATCCGGTCCCGCTGACGTATACCGTAAAGAAAGGGGATACGCTGTTCGCCATCGCTGCCGCCCATGAGATCCCGCTGACTTCACTGACGGCATGGAATGCACTGACGAGCGACTTGATCCACCCGGGGGATGTCCTGAACGTATCGCGGGAAGCGCCTGGATCCGCGACGAACGAGAAGAAGAGAACATTGCTCGCAACCCGGCCGGCTGCGCAGAAACAGCAAGTGCCGGCAAGCGGCCCGCCGCCCGCTGCAACAGCGAAAACTGCCTCGGCTGCCCCGGCGGCTCCAGCTCCGGTTCCCGAAGGCAGGGAGCTGACGATGACAGCAACGGCCTACACAGCCTATTGTAATGGATGCTCCGGAACGACGAAAATTGGCATCGACTTGAGGGCGAATCCGAACCAGAAAGTCATCGCGGTCGACCCTTCCGTCATCCCGCTCGGCTCGAGAGTGTGGGTGGAAGGTTACGGGGAGGCGATTGCCGGAGATACCGGCGGCGCCATCAAAGGGAATAAGATCGATGTGTTCATTCCCGGGCAGGGTTCTGCAATCGCTTGGGGCGTTAAGAAAGTACGGGTGAAAGTGCTGAATTGAGAACCGGAGACACTGTCTCCGGTTTTTTCTCTGCAAAGTTCTGCATTCTCATGTAAAATGGAGAGCAGTGGAAAACGTACATAGTGCAAGAGATAGGAGCGGAATTTACATGAGGGACTGGAATAGGGAGTTATATGATTATTTAATGGAACACATCACGACGATCACCGATGAATGGCTTGCATTGCGTGATTTCGAAAAGAATTCCATCTACTCGAACGATGCGGGAGCGGCTGCTGAACAGACGCTGCGCGAGCAGAACAATGTGACGAACCGGACAGTGGCGAGCAGCCTGCTCGGAGATAAGGAAAATTTCAACGAGCGGAAACAGGATTGGGCGAAGCTTATCGCGAAGAGCAGGATCGCTTCGAATACACCGATCTTTCAGGTGGTGGACGCAATCAGCCGGGTCCGGAAAGTGTTCTGGCGGCAGGTCGAGAAGTTCACGGGTCTGCCGGGGAACGAAAGTGTGCCTGTCTCGGCGGTCCTCTTATGGGGAGAGACGATCCACATTGCGTTCGATCAGCTGCTCGGTGCGTTCACGGAACAGTATTACAACCTGATGACGACACGGCTGACTGCGCAGCAGAGCCTGATCGTCGAATTGAGTTCGCCGATCATCAAAGTGAACGAAACGGTCGGGATCCTGCCGCTCGTCGGTGATATCGATACGGACCGTGCGAAGATGATCCTCGAAGTGGTGCCGCAGAAGTGTGCGGAGTCGGACATCTTGAACTTGTTCATCGATCTGTCGGGTGTGTCCATCATCGATACGATGGTCGCCAACCAGATCTACGAAGTTATCCAAGTGCTCAACCTGCTCGGTGTGCACGCGACGATCACAGGCATCCGTCCGGAAATTGCACAGACTTCCATCCAGCTCGGACTCGATTTCTCTTCGATTCCTACCCACAGCTCCCTGCAGCAGGCACTGAAGGACAAATATGTCCTGCGTGAGGTCAACTGACAGCGAGCGGATAGCTGTACGGCACCGTTACCGAAGGATAGACTGGGGCTAGTATCGTTGAAACGGGGACCGATCGTTTCGGCAAGGAGGAATTGAATTGACGAATCGTAAAATCGTATTTTTCGACTTGGACGGCACGCTCATGAGCGACGACAAAACCATTCTGCCGTCGACGAAAGAAGCGCTGAGAGCATTACGGGACAAGGGCATCATCACGGTGATCTGCACCGGCCGGTCGCCGTACATGTTTCGTCAGCTGACAAAAGACCTTGAATTCGACTCTTATATTTCGATGAACGGCCAGCACGTCGTATTCGAAGGGAAGGAGCTTTTCTCGAACCCGATGGCCCCCGCCCTGCTGACGGAAGTGAGTGCATTCGCAAACGAGCATGGCCACGGCATCACGTACTCGAACCATGATTTGTTTTCATCCAACGCAGCGGACCATCCGTTCATCGAAGGGAGCCTCGGCAGCTTGAAACTGGCGTATCCGGAAGTACAGGCGGATGTCTTTACCCATTCACCTGTCCATCAGATTCAACTCTATGCAGATGATGAAGAAATCCGGAAGTACGAAGAACGGTATCCGGACTATGTGTTCATCCGCTGGGGGGAGAACGCGGTCGATATGCTGCCGAAAGGCGCGTCGAAAGCGGTCGGCATCCTGAAAGTGATGGAGCATACAGGTATCGCATGGGAAGACAGCTACGCATTCGGCGACGGACCGAACGACTTCGAGATGATTGAATGCGTCGGCACGGGCATCGCGATGGGCAACGCCATCCCTGAATTGAAGGCGCAGGCGGATCTCGTCACGGATACGTGTTCGAATGACGGGATTGCGAAAGGCCTGATATCGGTCGGCCTGCTGGAGGAATCGGAAATCTCATTGCAATACGGACTGTCCTGACTGGCAGCAACAAAAGAAAAACGCACCTCCCGATATGGGAAGTGCGTTTTTGTTATGGCCGCCTTTGCCGTATTACAGTTCATAGAAAGTTTTAAACCACCACTCCTCAAAGTGGGTGTTCGCAGGATGGTTCCTGTCCGCCCGGTCAGTACTGGCCGGTTTGCCATTCCCCATCCTATATAAAACTCCCTTTTACAGCTTAAAGGTTAAAACTTTATGGGAATACGTACAATGCAGCTTATGTATATAGTGTACTGCTGACAGCCGGGAAATGCAATGGAAAAGTTTCGGGGACGTTCTTTTTTCAGTCAGAATTTTGTTCACGGGATCGACACGAAAATGCAAGATTATTTGTTGTCTTTTCTGAGGAGCAGTCCTTATAATGGAAATATCTTATTTAAGGAGCTGGGAAATTTGAAGTTTGGGAAACTGACTGCTTCAAAAGCAGTTATCGTCCTGTCCCTTCTAGTCATTGGCGCGGCATCGGTCTTCTTCTGGCTGACAAGTGATGCCCATCGTGCAACTCCTGTGTCATTCGCCTCCCTGGAGCAGAAACTCGCGGCGGCTGGAGATACGGCTGCGCTGAAAGAAACCTCATCCGGTGCACTCTATTTAACGACGGAGAACGGACTGTATGTGACGAATGTGCGTCCGGCAAGTGAACTTGCGGAACAGCTTGTCGCTGCGCATAATGTTTCCTATACGTATTCGAACAGCAGCGCATCCGGCTATATCGTTGCAGGGCTGCTGCTTGCGGCGCTGCTGACGTTTTTCATCCTCCAGCGGAAAGGTAAGCTCGGAATCGGGGCTTCGGCCATGAAGCACAGCGCTTCCAAAGAATCGCCGCTTCCGGATATAACGCTGAATGACATCGGCGGTCTTTCGCAGGAGATGAAGGACGAAATCCACCAGACACTCGACATTATCAAAGACCCCCGAAGAGCCGCGGTCCTCGGCGTAAAGGCGCCGAAAGGGATCTTGCTCGAAGGCCCTCCGGGGACGGGGAAAACCCTTCTCGCCCAGGCGATTGCCCATGAGATCGGTGCTTCGTTCTATTCGTCGAGCGGCGCAGCATTCACGGAACTGTTCGTCGGAGTCGGGGCTTCCCGGATCCGGACGATGTTCCAGAACGCACGGAAACAAGGCAATGCCGTCATCTTCATCGACGAAGTCGACGCGCTTGCCGGCAAGCGGAAAGCGCACGGCGGGGAAGAGTCGGAGAAGACGCTGACGGAGCTTCTCGTCCAGCTGGATGGCGGTTCGGATAACGAAGGTGTGCTGTTCATCGCTGCGACGAACCGGAAAGATATGCTGGATGAAGCCTTCCTGCGTCCCGGCCGGATCGATTATTCGTTCCAAGTGCCGCTTCCGGATACGCAAGGACGCCGCGAGATCATGGATATCCATACGAAAGGCAAAGCGCTCGCGCCGAACGTCGCTGCGTCACTCGATATGCTGGCGGAAAGCACGTCCGGTTTCTCAGGTGCTGAAATCAGTGCGCTGTTCACGACGGC
Organism: Sporosarcina sp. NCCP-2716; assembly: GCF_023707985.1. GTDB lineage: Bacteria > Bacillota > Bacilli > Bacillales_A > Planococcaceae > Sporosarcina. The sequence continues at coordinate 45,601 of NZ_BRCF01000007.1, read as the reverse complement.
GAGCAAGCGTGCAATCCGGGAAGGCCGGTCGGAAATCGATAAAAGCGATATGGACTTCGCCATCGATCGTACGATTCTCGGCAACACGTCCCGTACGCTGAACGATCCGCTGACGAAGCGCAGGGTTGCAATCCATGAGTCGGGCCACGCACTCATCTCGGCGATCACGAAGCCGCACTCCGTCCGGAAAGCGACGATCATCCCTCGGGGGCAGGCGCTCGGCTATGTCGCACCTATCCAGAAAGAGATGCACTTGCAGACGGCGAGTGAGCTGATGGATCAGGTGAGCATGATCCTCGGCGGCGGTGTCGCGGAACGGATCTATCTCGGCGAACACAGCATCGGCGTCAGCGGGGATGTCCAGCAGGCGAAGGACATCATCGAGCGGATGGTCGATACAGGTCTGCTGCAGGACGGTTTTACACTGACATTCAGTACCTCGGAAAAAGAAAAGAAGATGCTGGAAATCTTCGAAGCGGCCGTCAAGCGGACAGAGGAACTGATCCGCGGACACGCCGGACAGTTCGAGAACCTGGTGACGGAGCTCTACAAGAAAGAGACGCTGGACGGCGAGGAAGTGCACGCGCTCGTCTGTGGTCCTGTGAACGAGAAGATCTTCGCATGAATAAGAAAACTGCTCACGGATGCCGTATGGCGTCCCGCGAGCAGTTTTTTAGCGTCTGCGCTTCATGGGCTGGTCCTGCTGCTTTTTGTCATTCATGAACTTCATGACGACCGGCAGGATGACCGGGCCCCATTTCATAGCGGTTTTCACAAGTCTGCCTAGTTTCATAGCCCTCGCTCCTCAACGTTAGTAATACTCTTCCTTTCCCTGAAATGGATCGAGGTTAAACCTGTTAGAACATGGAACTCGTCCTAGCCCCGCAGTTCGCTGTAGATCTCACGCTTCAGCTGAAGGAAAGGTCCGCTCAGCAGAAGGTCTTCGGTACGAGGCCGAGCAAACGGGACGGTCAGTTCCTTCTTGACGGCTGCGGGCTTGTCCGACAGCACGATGATCCGGTCGGACAGGAACAGCGCTTCGTCGATATTATGCGTGATGAACAGGATCGACTTTCTGTTCGTCTCCCAGATGGACAGGAGCCACTGCTGCATCTCGAGACGTGTGAATTCATCCAGCGCGGAAAACGGTTCGTCGAGACAGATGATCTGCTGCGGTGCGTTCAGGCTGCGGATGAACGACACACGCTGCTTCATGCCGCCTGAGAGCTCATCCGGATAGGCATGCTCATAACCGGCAAGCCCGGCACTGCGGATAAGTTCCTTCATCTGCTCTTCATCCGGCTTTATCCCGGCGACTTCCGCACTGAGCCGGACGTTCTGCAGCACCGTACGCCACGGGAATAACGCCGGGCTCTGCGGCATGTAGCTGATATGTCCGCGGGAGCCGTTCAGCACGCTGCCGTCCAGCGAAATCGTTCCTGCATCAGGCGTATACAGTCCGCCGATCAGCTGGAAGATCGTGCTCTTGCCGCTGCCGGAAGGTCCGAGGATCGAGACGAACTCCGCATCGCCGACGGAAAGCGTGATGTTCCGGAGCACCTCGTTGCTGCCGTACGATTTTGCAATATGGTCAAGTGTGAGCCGGGCCATCTGGACTTCCTCCTTTGTGCCGCGAGCGGAGCGCAAATCGTTCCGCCGCAGTGATGATGCCGAAGTAGAGCAGACTTAAAATCATGATGAGGGCGATTGCGACGAATACGCGATCGGTCTTGAATGACGATGACGACATTGTCATGTAGACGCCGATCCCTTTGCTCGCACCGAGCCATTCCGAAATCACTGCACCCATGACGCTGTACGTCGCAGCGATCTTCAGCCCCGAAAAGAGGGAAGGGAGCGCATATGGCCATTGCAGCTTCCAGAAGATCTGACGTCGGCTGGCCCCGATCATCTTCATGTAATGGAGCATGTCTCGGTCGGTCTGGCGGAAGCCGTCGAGCGCCGCGATGGTCACCGGGAAGAAGCAGACGAGCGTGATGACGATCACTTTCGGCATCATGCCGAAGCCGAACCAGATGACGAGCAGCGGCGCCAGCACGATAACCGGGATGTTCTGCGACAGGATGATCAGCGGATAGACCGCCTGCTGCAGGGAAGGGACGCGGAACAGGGAGACGGCAGTAAAGACTCCGACGGATATACCGGCGAAATAGCCGGTTGCGGACAACATGACTGTCGATAGGATATGCGGGGCATAGAGCGCCGAACCGGTCACCGCTTCCTCCGCAATCTGTGTCGGCAGCGGCAGCAGCCAGGAAGGGACGTCGAACAGTCGGGCAGCGCCTTCCCATAGAATGAGCAAAAGGATGAGGACCGCTGCGGGCCGCCATCCTTTTTTCAAGAGCGAACTCACTCGTACTTCTCCGTCAGTTTGTCCATGGATGCCCCTTCAGGATTCATGTAGATTTTCACTTGCGAGATGACACTCACGGCACCGAGTTCCGTCATCCGGGTATTCATCGCTTCGATGATCTGCAGCAGTTCGCTGAGTTCGCCTTCCATCGTCGTTTCTAGCGGTGCTACGCGGTAGGGGACTCCTGCTTGGTCGATCACTTCGATTGCCGCATCGACATACGGGATGACGTCCTCTCCGTTCGGTGTTTTCGGGATGATCTGGATGCTGACGAGTGCATTTGCCATAATGGTTTCCTCCTTATTCCGGTAAGAATTCGTTTGTGAACGCTTCTTCAGGGACGAATTCCCCGTCGAGCAGATCGTTGTACTTCAGCCATTCCGCATAGTTCTTCCACGTCTCGAGTTTCTGTTCGCCAAAACGCGGTGCGTCATCCTGGTATTTCGGCGACAGCCACTGCTGGCTCTTCTTCACGAGATCGGCGTCGAGGTCAGGCACAGCTTTCACGAGGATGTCCGCCGCCTCGTCAGGATGCTCGATCGCATACTCATACCCTTTGACCACCGCGGCAGTGAACGCTTTGACCGTCTCCGGCTCATCTGCAATCAGTTTTTCATTCGTCGTCAGAAGCGGTGTATAGTAATCGAGCGCTTCCGAGTAATCGTTCAAATACTGGATATTCAGCTTCATGCCCCGTTGTTCGGCTTCGATGCCGGTCCAGCCGTAATAGACCCACGCCAGGTCGACATCCCGCTGGATTGCGGTGAAGAAATCCGACGACCCCATGTTGATGAAATTCACTTTGCTGAAGTCGCCGCCGTCCTGCTCCATCAGCGATTTGACGACGGCCTGCTCGACAGGCGCGCCCCAGCCGCCGTAGTTCTTACCTTCGAAGTCTTTCGGGGACTCGATGCCGCTCTCTTTCAGCGATGCGAAGCCCGATGTGTTGTGCTGGATGATCGCTGCAATCGAGACGATCGGGATATCCGCCGCACGGGCTTCTGTCAGCGCTTCCTGGGCACCGATGCCGAAGTCAGCCTTGCCCGACGCAACGAGGTTATCCGCACCCGCTTCCCCAGGCATCATGATTTCGACGTCCAGGCCTTCATCGCTGAAGAAGCCTTTTTCCTTCGCGACATAGATGCCCGTGTGGTTCGTATTCGGCGTCCAATCGAGCGCGAAGTGGACCTGCCTCGCCGGCGTATCCTTGTTTTCCGCTGCGCCGTCCTTCTTGCCGCCGCTGTCATTCCCGCACGCTGCAAGCAGCAGCGCGGCCATCAAAATACCTGCCATCCGTTTCAATTGAAATCCCCCTCCTGGAGTTTCCCACTGCAACAAAAAACGCGCGCTCCCTAATTTAGCGGAAGCGCGCGTCACATAGTCATTTTGAAATGAATATGTTCCCTCCGCTGGCGTTACCCAGATCAGGTTCAAAGGGTCTGCATGTCCTGCATCTCAACCGGCTGTCCGGTACCCCTACATATTGTCAGTGATGAAGTTATTGGTTTCATCTACCACTCTGCCATACTTTCGCACAACCCGCAAGCGCCGTGCGACAGCGTTTTTTTCTTTTCGTAATGAATTCAGTCGTGATATACTGAGGAGTAAGGTTTTCATATCCGATTCTTCAAACAGAAAGCGAGTGGTCATGATGGGCCGTAAATGGAACAACATCAAAGAGAAGAAAGCGTCAAAAGATGCAAACACAAGCCGGATCTACGCAAAATTCGGCCGTGAAATATATGTAGCAGCGAAACAAGGGGAGCCGGATCCGGAGTCGAACCAGGCACTGAAGATCGTACTGGAGCGCGCGAAGACATACAGCGTCCCTAAAACGATCATCGAGCGGGCGATCGAGAAGGCGAAAGGCGGAGGCGATGAGAACTACGACGAACTCCGCTATGAAGGTTTCGGTCCGAACGGCTCGATGGTCATCGTCGATGCACTGACGAACAACGTCAACCGCACCGCTTCCGAAGTCCGTGCGGCATTCGGTAAAAACGGCGGCAACATGGGCGTCAGCGGGTCGGTCGCGTACATGTTCGACCATACGGCTGTGTTCGGCATCGAAGGCAAAACGGCTGATGAAGTGCTTGAACTGATGATGGAGCATGACGTCGACGTCAACGATATCACCGAAGAGGACGGCCAAGTGCTTGTCTATGCGGACCCGTCCGCTTTCCATGATGTACAGGAAGCGTTCAAATCGGAAGGCATCACCGACTTCACCGTTGCGGAGCTCATGATGATCGCGCAGAACGATGTCGAGCTCGATGCGGAAGCTGCCGCACAGTTCGAAAAGATGATCGACGCGATCGAGGATCTGGAAGACGTCCAGCAGGTCTTCCACAACGTCGACCTGGGTGACGAATAACATCTGAAATTGAGGCCGCTCCGGCAATCCGGGGCGGTTTTTCTGTTGGCCGCCGTCCTTGCGTTTCTTGACTTGAGATAGGGGGTAGGCTAAACTTGTGACAGGTATGGACAGTGGAAAACCGGCGCACTGGCGCTGTTTTGCTGTCTTGGAATGGAGGAGCCTCATGGAAAAAACGGATTTTCTGCCCGTCATCCTCGGGTCTGATGATAATGCTTACGGAATGGCGCGTGCGTTCCATGAACAGTACGGCATCGTCAGCATCGTCGCAACGAAAGGCGAGCTGCTGTCGACCATGCACAGCAAGATCGTCGACAAACGCATCTTCGCGGATTTCGACCAGCCGGAGACGTTCGTCAAAAGTCTGCTGGAACTGAAAGACGACCTGCTGCAGCGGACGGACAAGCTGCTGCTCATCGCAAGCAACGAAAACTACGTGGAACTGGCGGTGCGCAGCCGCAGTCAGCTGGAACCTTACTACATACTGCCGTTTGTCGACGAACAGATGATGGACGATATCATCTTCAAAGAGAACTTCTACGACATGGCGGAGAAATACAACTTGGATTACCCGGATACGGTCATGTTCGAAAAAGGGATGGATCCGGAAGCCCCGCTGCCGTTCGATTTCCCGGTCGTCGTGAAACCGTCCGACAGCATGCGGTATTTCATCGCCCAGTTCGAAGGGAAGAAGAAAGCGTACGTCCTGCATTCGAAGGAAGAATACGTCGATGCCATCGAACGGATCTACGGTTCGTCATATGACGGCAAGCTGATCATCCAGGACTACATTCCGGGTGACGACACGGTCATGCGTGTGCTGAACGCCTATTGTGACCGTAACGGGAAAGTCCGGATGATGTGCCTCGGACATGTCATCCTGGAAGACTATACGCCGGTCCTGATCGGGAACTACGTCGGCATTGTCGGCGAAGAGAACCAGGCGCTCTACGACCAGTACAAGACGTTCCTCGAAGCGATCGGCTTCACAGGGTATGCCAACATCGACCTGAAGTACGACCGCAGGGACGGCAAATACAAGATTTTCGAGCTTAACATCCGCCAGGGGCGCAGCAGTTTCTTCGTCACAGCGAACGGCTACAACATGGCGAAGTATCTGGTGGAAGACCGTGTCTACCACCGCGACAATTCGGTGGAATACGGCCGCAACGAAGTGCTCTGGCATGCCGTGCCGCTCAAGCTGCTCGTCAAGTACACGATGGACGACAAGCTGAAAAACCAGGTCAAGCGTCTCATCAGCGAAGGGAAGACCGCTTCCACGCTGTACTACGATCAGGACAAGAGCCTGATCAGGACGCTCAAGCTCTATAACTACTACCGCAACTACTACAAACGGTTCGATCAGTATTTCAAACACAAAGACTAACTGCCGCTAAGGAGTGTCAAATCAGTGCCAATTTTGGATCAGAACAATGCAGCCGACGTTGCACGCTACAACGCGTTCGTCCGGTCATCCCCATACCGGGCGCTGACGCAGGACCTGAACTGGTCCCGCGTCAAAGATGACTGGGGCAACGAGCAAGTGTATTTGGAGGAAGACGGGGAAATCACCGCAGCGATGTCGCTGCTCATCAAGAAAGTGCCGGGCGGCTATTCGCTGCTGTACGCGCCGCGCGGTCCTGTCTGTGATCTGTACGACGAACAGAAAGTCGCCGCACTCATCCGGGAAGCGGAGCCTCTTGCGAAAAAGCATAAGGCGTTCGCTCTGAAGATGGATTCCGAGACAGTATACGACGATGTGCTCGACCAGCTGTACAGGGATGCCGGCTATACGGTGCACAACACGGATGCCGGAAAAGATGATCTCATCCAGCCGCGCATGAACATGATCGTAAGTCTCGACGGGAAAGACGAGGATGCGCTGATGGCGGGATTCCGCAAAAAGACGCGCAACCTGATCCGAAGCGCCGCGAAGAAAGGTGTCGAGACATCCTGGGCCCGGACGGATGATTACCTGACCGCCTTCTATGATATCTACAAAACGATGGCGGAGCGCAATCACATCACGACCCGCTCGTATGATTATTTCGTGAAACTTCGCGATAACTTCGACGGTCTGCGCGTCTACTTGATGACGCACGAAGGCGATAAGCTGGCAGGCGCCGTCACGATCGACTACGCAGGCAAGATGTATTATCTCTATGCCGGAAGCACGAATGTCAAACGCAACCTGAACCCGAACCACCTCATGAACTTCGAAATGATGAAATGGGGACTCGAGGAAGGCGCGGTGTCCTATGACCTCGGCGGGATCTTCAGTACGGATTCTGAAAAGGACGGACTGTATGCATTCAAAAAGAGTTTCTTCAACGACGAGGAAGAGAGCGTGACGACATATATCGGTGAGATCGATCATGTGTACAAGCCGTTCCTCTATAACCTGTTCGTCAAAGTCGTCCCGAAAGTCCAGCAGCTGAAGAAAAAGCTGAAACGCAACTGACGGATCGAAGAGCTGCCATGGCAGCTCTTTTTCCGTTTTGGAGAAGGGAAGAAGACGCAGGGAACTAAACCGCACTTCCGCTCGTTCCACTTAGTATGCTATACTTCTCCCATCAAAAATCCGAACAGAAAGTAAGATGACCCCATGAAAACTCTAGGAATTATCGGCGGTGTCGGCCCGCTCGCGACGATGTACTTCGGTGACATGATCGTCCGCATGACCGACGCCGCACAAGACCAGGACCATATTAACACAATCATATTGAATGACACGACGATCCCGGACCGGACAGCATTCATACTCGACGGGACGAAATCCGATCCCGTTCCGCAGCTTATCAGGGACGCGCAGCTGCTGGAATCACTCGGTGCCGGTGTATTGGCCATTCCATGCAACACCGCCCATACGTTCTACAAAGACATACAGGGGTCCATCGGCATTCCGCTCATCCATATGGTGGATGAGACTGTGCGCCGGGCTGCGGCCCAAGGTGCGGAACGTGTCGGCATCTTGGCTACGACGGGCACTGTCCGCGCCGGTGTCTATCAGGACGCATGCAGACGGGAGGGGCTGACGCCTGTCATTCCTGACGCGGCTGCCCAGGAGCAGATCATGGACGTCATCTACGGCCAGGTCAAAGCCGGGAAACCGGCGGATGCCGGTACTTGGCAGGCGGTCAGTGATGCCATGGATGCGGAAGGCTGCGACCGGATCATCCTCGGGTGCACGGAGCTGTCGATTGTGAAGAAGGAACTCGGACTCGGCAGCCGGTACATCGACGCGATGCAGGTCCTGTCCGAAGCCGTCATCCTGGAATGCGGTGCACACTTGCGCTGAATGCCGTCCGAACTGCGGACAAGCCCGGGGCGGCCCCTGAATTTCATCATGCATTTGAACACTTTCCATGTTTACGGACCCACCGGAAAAGGAATAGACTGATGGGTCCGATTACAAGGAGGAACAAGCACCATGATGAAAATCGAAGAAACAAAAATGGACATGAAACGTGAAGACGTGATCCAGCGGCTCGTCGCCAGAGGGATCTTCAAAATCGGCGGCAAGCAGCTGTACGAACTGCCTTTCTACTTACTCATGAAAGAATATTATAAGCAGGTGTAAGACGTTCAGCCGGTTAGGGATCCTCCTTAGCCGGTTTTGTTGTAGCATCCAATCAACTTACATGAAAAGGGGAGAGTGCATGGATACGGAAAATCAACTGAGACAGGAGCTCGGATGGGTGCTGGAAGCGGATATCGGAACACTTCAGCAGGCGATGGAAGATGGAACGCTGACATCCGAACAGCTTGTCCTATTCTACTTGGACAGGATCGCCCACGAAGGCAGGGAACTGAACGCCATACTTGAGGTGAACCCGCATGCGCTGCAGATTGCACAGGCTCTGGACTTCGAGCGTCAGCAGACAGGGAAGAGGTCCCCGCTGCACGGTATTCCGATATTACTGAAGGACAATATGGATACGCAAGACGCCATGCACACGAGTGCGGGAAGCCTGGCCCTGGCAGATCATTACGCAGACCGGGATGCCTTCTTCGTATCGAAACTGCGGCAGGCGGGCGCTGTGCTGCTCGGGAAGACGAACATGACGGAATGGGCGAACTTCCTGTCGCAGGAGATGCCGAACGGCTACAGTTCACGGGGCGGACAGGTGAGCAATGCGTACGGACCTTTCGAAGTGGGCGGTTCCAGTTCAGGATCAGCGGTGGCGGCCGCTGCCGGCTTGACGGCCGTTGCCATCGGGACGGAGACGACCGGCTCGATCATCCATCCGGCTGCACAGAATGGAATCGTCGGACTGAAGCCGACGGTCGGCGCTGTCAGCAGACACGGGATCATCCCGCTGTCCGTCACGCAGGATACCGCCGGGCCGATGACGCGGACAGTCACAGATGCTGCTGCGGTCTTCCGGCTGATGATCGGCAGCGACCCTGAAGACCCTGTGACGGCCGCTGCATCTGCATATGATGATGTCGACTGGTATGAGTGCCTGTCGTCGGACGCACTGCAAGGTATACGGATCGGCGTGGCGCGCGCAATCTTCAAAGACGAAGTGTCCGCGGAGCGGATGCAACTGTTCGACAAGGCTCTGCAAGTCCTGAAACAGGCAGGGGCGGCTGTGACTGAAGTCGATCTTGGAACGAAGGAGGACGATCTCGGTTACGATGTGCTGCTGCACGAGTGCAAGGCGGCCTTGAATGCCTATCTCGGAAAGACGGTCGCTTCGAATCCGATCCGTTCGATCGATGATATACTCCGCTTCAACCGTGAACATCCTGCGGAAACGCTCGCATACGGACAGCAGCTGATGGAGGAGATCGGCAGCCGCAGCGGCTCGCTGACGGAACCTGCCTATATCGATGCACTCTTGCGGAACCGGCACTTGGCCGAGCAGGTGGCGCTTGGCACAGCACTGGAGGAGAACGGTGTCGACATGCTCGTCTTCCCACAGAATCATGGCTGCAGCTTCGAAGCGGCAGCCGGGTATCCGGCGATCACGGTTCCGGCTGACGTTTCACCGACAGGAGAACCGTTCGGCATCACTTTCACAGGACCTGCATTCTCCGAGCCATCCCTCCTCGGCTGTGCCTACGCGTTCGAACAGCGGACAGAGGCCAGGCGTCAGCTGAAGAGCATCCGGAAGAAGTAGACAATCGGACGGCTCCATGTGGTAAACTGAGAGGAAGAGAGCGAAAGTGGGGATGGATATGTCCTTTTTAGAGAAGTTCGACCATACTATTCAAGAGAAGTGGAAATTTGAGGAACCGATGCCGATCCAGGATCAGATGATCCCGGAAATGCTTGCCGGCCGGGACATCGTAGCGGAATCTCCGACAGGCTCCGGAAAGACGCTTGCCTACGTCCTGCCGCTGCTGGAATTGACGGATGGCACGAAAAAGCAGACGCAGGCGCTCATCGTGGCGCCGTCCCAGGAACTGGCGATGCAGATTGTCAACGTCATACGGGAGTGGATCGCTGGCACACCGATATCGGTCACGCAGCTGATCGGCGGCGCAAACATGCAGCGCCAGATCGAAAAACTGAAAAAGAAGCCGACCATCGCCGTCGGGACACCCGGCCGGCTCGTGGAACTGGTGAAGAATAAGAAGCTGAAGATGTCGGAAGTCCGGCACATCATCCTCGACGAAGGGGATCAGCTATTGTCCCGGGAGAGCCGGGTGATGGTCAAAGGCCTGATTGAAGCCGCCAACGAAGCGCGTCAGGTTGCAGTTGTCTCTGCCACTATCACGGAAGATATCGAAGACGTTGCAAGCCGTTTCATGACAGACCCGCTGCGGCTGAAAGTGACAGCGTCTGAAATGCCTTCGACCGGGGAAGTCGTGCATTCGTTCGTCAAGACGGAGGCCCGGGATAAGACAGATCTGCTGCGCGGGCTGTCCCACGTGGAGGGGCTGCGTGCACTCGCCTTCATGAACAACGTCGACCAGCTGCGCATGAAGGAGATGAAACTCCAGTACGAAGGGGCGCCGATTGCCGTCCTCTATTCGGATATGACGAAGTTCGAGCGCCAGGATACGCTGGATAAGTTCAGAAAAGGAGATATCCGGATCTTGATCGCGACAGATCTGGCCGCCCGCGGTCTCGATATCGAAGGACTGACGCACGTCATCCATGTGACGGTCCCGCACACGGCGGAACAGTATGTCCACCGTTCCGGAAGGACGGGAAGGGCTGGAGCCGACGGAGAGGTTCTGACACTGCTGTCGTATCCTGAAGAACGGGATTACCGGAAGCTTGCCAAAGGGTATAAGCCGGTCCAGAAAGTATGGTACGGCGGGAAGCTGGTCGAAGGGAATTCCAAAACAGTGGGCAGTCAGGCCAAGACTCCGCCGAAAAAGAAGAAGAACTGAACAAAAGCCCCGCACTCGTGTTGAGTGCGGGGCTTTGTTGATCAGATTTCTGTCAGGATGATCGGTTTGTCCTTTGTGACGATGATCGTATGCTCGATCTGTGCGACAAGTGACTTGTCAGGGGTGATGAACGTCCAGCCGTCGCCTTCTTCGATGATGTGCTCGGCTTTCTCGGAGATGAACGGCTCCACAGCCAGCACCATCCCCTCTTTCATGATCGTCGGCTCCCATGCATCGTAATAGTTGAGCACGTGCTGCGGCTCTTCGTGCAGCGATGTGCCGATACCATGGCCGGTCAGGTTCTTGATAACCGTGAGTCCGTTGTCTTTCGCTTCCCGCTCGACTGCTTTGCCGATCTGGTTCAGACGGGAACCTGCTTTCACTTTCGTCATGGCGCGGTCGAATGCGCTCTTTGCCGTGTCACACAGTTTCTGTTTCGCCGCGTCAGCAGTGCCGATCACGAAAGAGATGCCTGTATCCGCAAAATAGCCGCCGTAGGAGCCGGACACGTCGATGTTGATCATGTCGCCTTCTTTCAGCACGCGCTTGCCGGGAATCCCGTGCGCCACTTCATGGTTCACGCTGATGCACGTATACCCCGGGAAATCGTACTGGTCGATCGGTGCCGACACAGCTCCGCGTTCCTCGAACAGCCGGCCGCCGAGCTCGTCCAGTTCTTTCGTTGTCATGCCCGGACGGACTGCCGCTTTCATCTCTTCCCGGATTTCCGCGACGATCCTTCCGATTTTACGCAGCCCTTCGATTTCTGCTTCCGTCTTTGCAATCATGTGAAGTCCTTCTTTCTGTACATTCATTGTCACTTTCTACTATACCATAACTTTGCACGCCTCTTCGAACACGCTGTTTCGCAATCAGATACGGAACACTTTGATCCCTTGGACAACATTCCAGATGACGACCATGAGAAAGAGGAAGCTGTACAGCAGCATGATCAGCAGCGGAGCAGCACCCATATAGCCGAATGTCTCAGGAATACGGGCTTCCGCTGGATTGGTGAGGAACTGTTCCGTTCGGGTTTTCATAGATATAAGCCGGAAAAAGGAAAACAGAGAAGCAGCTGCTACCAGCAGCGCGGGAATCAGGTGTGAGACGAATGCGCGTTTTGCATGCCGTTTCACGTCCCGGTCTTCAACAGCAAACCAGACGATCAGCGGAACAAGCAGCGGAGCAAAGAATATACTGAAGTAACCGAGGGATGAAAAGGCTTTAGCAGGCGTCATGGTCAGGGGATCTCCTTTCGCTTCTTGGCAGTGTCCCCTCAGTATGGTCAACGGAGATGGAAAAAGTACGCGAAAGTACCGGAAATAAGAAAACTCCGTCCCAGCATCATGCTAGAACGGAGTTTCTTCCGGAATCGGCTGGACTCTCGGCGCAGAGAAGAACCAATACCCCCAACTCATCAGCCCCATGAGGAATAAGGTGGAAAGCGTCACGAACAGTTCCTCTGTCCGTACGTTCACGATGATGCCGGCGAATACCCATAGGCAGACCGCGGTGATGACGCCGTCTTGGTGATGATAGCTGAAGTGCAGGGCGACCGCTGTGAGCACCGTCAAGTTGAGGATCGTCCACAGCACCGTGCTGATTCCGAGACGGCTCCAGTCGTCGAATACAAGCAGGTAATTCGCATTCAGCACGAGGTCGATGAGTGTCCAGGCGAGGAACAGGGAAATGGGAACCCGTCCATACCATGCATTCTCTTTCGCCGGATAGGTACGGTAGAGCACATACAGTGCAAGGGCAGTCGCGGCATTGACGGCGAACGCCGTTCCGAAGAAGCCGAAATGCCAGAGCGGATACCACCCCGCATTCGCCGCACAGGCAGCTGAGAACAGCAGCGTGCGCTTCGGCGAGACAGGGGAGGAAGGCCGCATCTTGACAATCCAGCAGAAGAGCACGACTAGCAGCACGGGGCGGACAAGGAACACATAATCGGCAGGCAGCAGAAGAATCGGAAGTTTATGGGCAATACTGATTGTTGTCAGACCATTCAGCGGGATCACATTCGCGACAACGAGTGATCCGGCGAGCAAAAGTAAAAAAAGAAAAGAGATCATTTTTTTCATGAAACATCCTCCTTCACTCAGTATACTAGGTTGGACAGGAACCTGAGAAAGGAATTATGAAGTTTTCTTTACAATTTTTGACGAGAAAGCAGGAAACGGGTGAGGAGTCTGCAGAAAGAACATGGTATACTATACGAAAATGCAGGTTATTGGCTGTCAGCCGGACGTATGACGGCAGCAGGCACGTACGAGGGGTGGACTTCATTGTGATCATGCTTGAAGGGAAGAATTGTTATTTACGCATCCTGACAGAGGAGGATGCAGCCGTTTTCACGGAAATGGTCGTGCGGAACAAGGAATACTGGACCGTGTTCGAGCCGCGCCATGATGCGAGCTACTACACAGTCGGGATGCAGCGGGAGAAAATCCGGGAATCGCTCTACCAGATGAGGGATCGCCGTGAGTACAATTTCGGGATATTCGACAGTGAAACGAGCCGGATCGTCGGACAGATCTCCCTCTACAGCATTAAGCGGCTGCCGTTTTCAAGCGGTTTTGTCGGCTATTCCATCGATCATGCCTCCGCCGGCAGGGGAATCGGGACAGAGGCGCTTGCGCTCATTACCGCATTTGCGTTCGAGACGGCAGGACTTCACCGTGTGGAAGCTTACGTCTCCCCGCGGAATACAGCATCGATCCGGGTGCTCGAAAAAGCGGACTACCTGCGCGAAGGTCTGCACCGCAAACTGCTGTATATCAATGGGGTATGGGAAGACCATTTCATGTATGCGCAGCTGGAAGACGATTATTGAAAGGGCAAGACCGTGTGGCGGTTCCTGAAGAGCCGTTTCCGGATATTGTTCCATACGTAAAAACGCATTTTGTCGGCTCATGGAGCGCGCAAAATGCGTTTTTTGTCTATTTCCCGGGAAATAACCCGATTATTCATTTCCCTGTGCGGCCAATTTTTCATAGCCGTCTTCTATTACATCCAACTTGCCGGTCTTCGGATCAATGACGAGGCCGTGGACAGGTACTTTCTTGTCCATAAGAGGATGGTTCCGTACTGCGTCTGCACTCTGTCTGACGCTTTCCGTCACGTCTTCGAAGCCGTGGAGCCATCCTTCGAGGTCGACGCCTGCATGTGTCAATGTGCTGAACAGTTCCCGGTCGATCCCTCTGCTGACCATCTTGTCGATGATGATGTCCGTGTTGATGGAACTCATTCCGCAGTCATAATGGCCGATGATGTACACTTCGTCCGCCTGGAGTTCGTAGATGGCGATCAGGAGACTCCGCATAATACTGCCGAACGGATGGGCGACAAGGGCTCCTGCGCTTTTGACGATTTTCGCGTCACCGTTTTTCAAGTTCATCGCCTTCGGAAGAAGTTCGATAAGGCGGGTATCCATGCACGTCAAGATGACGATCCGTTTGTTCGGGAACTTGGTGGTGGCATATTTTTCGTATTCGTGCTTTTCCACGAATTTTTCATTATGTTCCATTATGGCAGAAAGGTTGGTCATAGATAACGCCTCCAGATATAAGTATGTAGAGAGAAAAAGGGCGCCGATCGGCTGCCCTTTTCATTTCCTATGGTGCACAGACTCTCAAGACCGTTCCGTCAGTACGTCCGGTTTCGGGTCAATGGTTTCTGAGTCGTGCGATACTAGAGAATCATTCATGTAGTGAATCATGAACATTGCAGCCATGCCGAATACGATCATGAATCCGATGACTGTAACGATAAGCAAGCCCATAATGAGTCTCCTCTCTAAGTTAATAGTCAGTGACTGTTACCAGTATACCGCACTTTCACAAAAACTTTAAGAGGTTTCCGAACTAATTATGGATTCGCAATCAAAATGCCCAAGTTCCGCTGCGGAAGACAGGTTCTGCCGTTCCGTCTTCCAGGATGCCGTCGATATCCATTTCGCCCGATCCGACCATGAAGTCGACGTGGGTGATACTCTGGTTCAATCCGTTCTCCTCCAGCTGTTGGCGGTCCATCTCCTTGCCGCCTGTCAGGTTGAAAGCGTAGGCACTGCCGATCGCCAAGTGGTTGGAGGCGTTTTCGTCGAACAGCGTGTTATAGAAAAGCAGGCCGGATGCAGAAATAGGGGACTCATGCGGAACGAGGGCAACTTCGCCGAGGTATTTGGCGCCTTCGTCTGCTTCGATCAGATTTTCCAGGATGTCCTGTCCTTTACCGGCAGTCACTTCGGTGATCTTGCCGTCTTTGAAAGTGATCTTGAAGTCATCGATGATCGTCCCGCCATAGCTGAGCGGTTTCGTACTGGAAACGTATCCGTTGACGCCCGTTTTCAAAGGTGCCGTAAAGACTTCCTCTGTCGGCATGTTCGCCATGAAGACTGCATTGTCGACGTTGACGCTGCCGGCTCCGCACCATGTATGTTTTTCCGGGAGCTCGATAGTGAGATCCGTTCCAGGTGCTGTGTAATGCAGTTTCTTATAGTGCTTGCCATTCAGATAGTCGACTTTTTCGTGCAGCGTGCTGTCATGGCGCTTCCACTCTTCCACCGGGTCCTCTTTGTCAGCGCGCACTGCTTTGAAGATTGCGTCCCAGAGTGCGGGCACCTGTTCGGCTTCCGGCAGATCCGGGAAGACGAGGGCAGCCCAGTCGTTCGAAGGCGCTGCGATGACGGTCCAGCTGAATTTGTCCGCCTGCATCATTTGACGGAACTTGTCCAGCGCCTGTCCGCTCGCTTTTTGGGCATCGCGGATGCGCGTTGGATCGACATTCTTGAAAAGATCCGGGCTCTGTGACACGATGCTCATGAAGGCAGCACCCTGTTCACCGAGCTGAATGCGTTCGTCGGCTTTCCAGGATGGGAACTCCGCGAACGAATCGGCCGGCGCCTGCTCGTAACGAATGCGGGAGACGACATCATCGCTCCAGTCGACGAATACTTGTCGTGCACCTGCTGCGTATGCTTTTTCAACGATGATACGGACGAATTCCACAGTGTCCGTCGATGCGCTGATGAACAATTTTTGGTCAGGCTGGATGTTGACACCGACTTTCACGGCGAGGTCTGCGTAATTCTGCAATTGCTGTTCAAATGTTTTCACTCTCGATAATCCCCTTTCACTGTCTACATATATAGTACCAATAGTGATCCGAAAAGTGCAAAAAGAAAGATTTGATATCGCTTCCATCGGTTTCCCGGAAGATTGTCGAGTTTTCTCATCCGATTATCTAAAGAACGGTCATCTTTTGACGAAATAATAAGCAGTATGAAAGACATGGAGGTCTTCGCATGGATTTATCAACAGTGTTCGGGTTAATCATCGGGGTTGCAGCGCTAGGCGTAGGGATGTTCTTGAAAGGTGCAGCGCTTTCCAGCCTGATCAACCCTGCAGCGATCCTGATCATTATTTTCGGAACCATCGCTTCGGTCGTCATTGCGTTTCCGATGAGCGAAATCAAGCGCGTGCCTAAATTATTCGGCGTCATCTTCAAGGAACAGAAGCTGTCGTCCGATGCAAATATCATTCGCATGTTCTCTTCATGGGCGGATATCGCGAGAAGGGAAGGGCTGCTTTCATTGGAAGCGCAGACCGACTCGATCGAAGATCCATTCCTGAAGAACGGGCTCGGACTTGCCATCGACGGCCAGAATGCGGAATACATCCGTGACGTGCTCGGTGAGGAAGTCGACGCCATGGCTGACCGGCACTCAGCAGGATCCCTGATCTTTTCCCAGGCGGGCACCTACGCTCCGACTCTCGGTGTGCTCGGTGCGGTAATCGGACTGATCGCCGCGCTCGGCGACATGAACGATATCGAAAAGCTCGGCCACGCGATTTCCGCGGCATTCATCGCAACCCTGCTCGGGATCTTTACGGGGTATGTCCTGTGGCACCCATTCGCAAACAAGCTGAAACGGAAGTCAGCTGAAGAAGTCCGTCAGAAAAACATGATGATCGAGGGTATCCTGTCCGTACTCGAAGGGGAAGCACCGCGAGTCATCGAACAGAAACTGTCCTCCTACCTTTCCATGGAGGAGCGCCGCAAACTAGCAAACGAAGACCCGAAAGGCAAGGAGGCGGGGGAAGTTGCCAAAGAAGCGTAAACGCAAGAAAGAGGAGCATCATGTGGACGAGTCCTGGCTCCTGCCGTATTCGGATCTGCTGACGCTCCTGCTTGCACTGTTCATCGTCCTGTTCGCATCGAGCTCCATCGACGAAGCGAAGCTCAGCCAGCTGTCCTCCGTTTTCAGTGAGATTTTCGACGGCGGGACAGGTGTAATGCAAAACTCATCGCCAACAGCAGTACCGTTTCCGCAAGATGATGCAGGCGAGGAGAATGAGAATTCGTCCTACGTGGAGGATCAGCGTACGCTGAGTGAGATCCAGGAGAACCTGGAAGACTACATTGCAGAGAACAAACTAGAAGGGCAGTTCGATACGAAGATGACGGAAGAGGGCCTGCTGGTCACTATCCGGGACAGCGTGCTGTTCGGACCGGGCCGCTCGGAGATCGATGTTCAGTACCGTTCGATCGCCACGGATATCGGAAAACTGCTCGTTTTCGAGAAACCGCGTCAGATCGTCATCACCGGTCATACGGATAACGTACCGATGAGGAACGGGAAATATAAGTCGAACTGGGAACTGAGCGTCATGCGGGCCGTGAACTTCCTGACAATCATCGCCGAGAACAATAAGATCGATCCGATGGTGTTCAGCGCGAAAGGGTACGGGGAATTCCGGCCGATCGCACCGAATGACACGGAAGAAGGCCGTGCGAAAAACAGACGGGTTGAAGTGCTGATCCAGCCGCTCGTGCTGAAGGACGGCACCGCCTACGAAACACCGAACGAGTGAACAGCTGAAAAAAGGACTGTCACGGCTTCCAGCATCTGCTGGCTGTCCGGACAGTCCTTTTTTGGTTTGTAGATAATCAGCTGCGCATAGAACCGAGTTCAGTCACGATCGCCTGCATTTCGTTCGGCGTGATCGTTTCCCGTTTCATCACCATGTCGTAAATGTAGCGCAGGTCTTCGTATTGTGACGTGCTGAAGTTTTCCGCTTTCATGGCATCGACGTTCACCATGCGCAGTTTTTCCTTGATCTGTTCGATCATGTACGAGACGTTTTCAGGAGTGGGCTGTGTTAAATCCATAGAGTTTCCGCCTTTCGCTTTCTATGGAACCCATCATTCCATTATTCCGGTTTCGTGTCAACCTTCAGACCTGCCTTCAGCTGCTTCTCTTCCTGGATCTTTGCCTGGAACCGTTTCGTTTCATAGACGATCACACCCGACAGGCCAAGCAGCCCGATCAGGTTCGGGATCGCCATGAGTCCGTTCAGGACATCAGCGAGCGACCAGACGACATCGAGTGTAGCAGTCGCACCGACGAAGATGAAAAGGACGAAAATGATGCGGTATCCGAAAACGGCTTTCGGATTCGGGAACAGATACTGGAAACACTTCTCGCCATAATAACTCCAGCCGAGAATCGTGGATGTTGCGAAGAATATCAGGCCGATCGTTACGATGTATGGCCCGGCGCTACCGAGGAACTCGCCGAATGCTACGCCCGTCAGCGCTCCTTTGTCGATCCCTTTATCCCACTGGCCGGACATGACGATCGTGACGCCTGTAATGGAACAGATGATCAATGTATCGAACAGGACTTGTGTCATCGAGATCAGCGCCTGACGACCCGGCATGTCAGTACGGGCTGCAGCCGCTGCAATCGGTGCGGAACCAAGGCCCGCTTCGTTCGAGAACAACCCGCGGGCTACTCCGAAACGGATGACCGTTCCGATTGCGCCGCCTGCAAGCGCCTGGCCGGAGAATGCATCACTGAAGATGAGGCCGAATGCTGCAGGCACCAAGTTGAAGTTCATGACGATGATGATTGCACCTGCGATGAAATAGAATAGGGCCATGATCGGGACGAAGAACGCCGTAACGCGCCCGATTGACTTGATGCCGCCGAGGATGACGAGGGCGCCGAAGATCACAAGTGCGATACCTGTCACCCAGAATGGTACGTTAAACGCGTTATTCATGGCATCCGCGACAGCTTTGGATTGTGTGCCGTTACCGATCCCGAATGCAGCGAATGCACCGAATATGGCGAACAGGACGCCGAGCCACTTCTGTTTTAGCCCGTGTTCCAAATAGTACATCGGACCGCCGGCCATTTGACCGTTCGCATCCTTGACGCGGTATTTGACAGCGAGGATGGCTTCCCCGTATTTCGTCGCCATGCCGAACAGCCCGGCGATCCACATCCAGAAGATCGCACCCGGTCCGCCTGTTGCGACGGCACTGGCAACCCCTACAATATTCCCGACGCCGACAGTGGCCGCCATGGCGGTCATCAGTGCCTGGAACTGGGTGATATCCCCGTCCGCCTTTTTATCGTGATTCCTTGAGAATACCTGTTTAAGCGAGTACGGCAGCAGCCTGAGTTGAATGAAAGTAAGACGGAAAGTCAAGAAGATCCCTGTGCCGACAAGCAGAACGAGCAATGGCGGCCCCCAGATGAAGTCACTCATTTTCCCTAAAAAGTTTTGAACCTGATCCATCCCCGATTCCCCCTTATAATTGGTCCTGCTTCTTTGTTCAGCTGAATCGCAGTGCTGCTTCACTCCCTTTCCATCCACCGGCCAGCCAAGCAGGCAGGCGAGCTTGTTGATTATTATTAATATTGCGAAACTTATAGACGTACGTCAAGCCTTTTTTTAAAAATAAGGACCGGTTTGTTTGGTTTTAACTTGCCAGGGTATAATACCGTAAGAAATTCAATAATCATTTGGAGGTTGTTTGAATGGGAAACAGTAAACTTGGCAGGTTTGTATTGATCGGTGCAATGCTCGGGATCGCAGCAGCAATGATTGACCGCTCGACACGCACCACGGTCGTTTCGACTTCTAAGAAAACGGCGAATGAGCTGTCGTATTACGCGAAGAATCCGGACGAGCTGAAAGACAAGCTGATGGAGCAGAAGGACAAGTTCCAAGCGGCTTACGAACAGCTTTCCGGAGATGTCTCCTACATCAAGGAGCAAGTGGAGGAGCTGAAGTCGCTCACGCCGCAAGTGAAGGAGCTCGTTACGGATACGAAGGAAACATTCGCGGATTCGAAGGAAGAGTATGAAGAAATCCTGAAAGATTCCCCTTCGGCTACATCCTGAGTGCGCTGCAGTACAAAAGGAGTGACACGAATTGAACAAACAAGATGATAAAAAAACGTCCGGTGGGTCGCCTTCTCTCAAGAAGGCCCATCAGGACAAGCCTTACATAAATGAGGTATCCCACCGATCCGGTAACGAAAAGAGCGGCTTCTCGGATACGAAAGTGGGAGGTTTCGTATCCGACATAAAGGACGGGGACATCCACTCATTCGACGTGACAAAAAAAGAGGGGTTCATGAAGGAACTCATCTTGCGCATCAAGACGGTCGATGTATCGGGGCTCGGGGCGGAACTGTCCTATTTCTTCCTCCTTTCGATGTTCCCGATGTTCATCTTCCTGTTCACCCTGCTGCCGTACTTGAACCTCGATCAGGCAGAGATCATGATGTTCATCCGTGATTATGCACCGTCTGAAGTCGGCAAGCTGATCGAAGACAACTTATCGCAAGTGCTTAACAACCGGCACGGCGGTCTCCTGTCAGTCGGGATCCTTGCGACATTATGGTCTGCTTCGAAAGGGATGAACGCCCTGACAAAAGCATTGAACCGTTCGTACTTCAAGGAGGATTCCCGTTCGTTCATCATCCAGCGGGGCATGTCGATCGTCTTTACCCTGATGCTCGTCCTCGTTGTAGTAGTTGCATTGGTTCTTCCTGTTTTCGGGCAGCAGATCGGTTCCGTCATCTTCTCGTACTTCGGTCTGGAAGAAGGATTTGCGAAACTTTGGGCATCTCTTCGTTTCGTATTGCCGCCGGTACTCATAGCGGTCGTCTTCACACTGATCTACTGGCTGGTGCCTGATGTGAAGCTGCCGTTCAAAACGGCGCTTCCGGGAGCGCTCTTCGCAACGGTCGGGTGGATCATCACGACACTCGGGTTCTCGTTCTATGTTTCGAACTTCAGCAGCTATTCCGCGACATATGGAAGTATCGGGACAATCATCGTACTCATGCTTTGGCTCTACTTGTCAGCGATCATCCTGATGATCGGCGGGCAGATCAACGCCGTAACGAAAGAACGTGCTGAAATTATTCAGCGGCAAAAAAGCAATGCATCCGCCTGATACGCGGATGCATTGCTTTTTTCATCGTGACGCATTCAACATGCGCAGTCCGTTCAGGATGACGAGGATCGTGCTGCCTTCGTGTCCAATGACGCCGAGCGGAAGGTCGACCACCTGCAGGAAGTTGGAGATGATCAGCAGGACGATGATGAAGATGGAAAAGAACACATTCTGTTTCACGATGCGCTGCATCTTCCGGGACAACCGGATTGCATATGCAAGTTTCGTCAGATCGTTTTTCATGAGCACGACATCCGCTGTCTCAAGCGCCACATCGGTCCCTTCCCCCATGGAGATTCCGCTTGTTGCTGTGGCGAGCGCCGGAGCGTCGTTAATGCCGTCACCGACCATTCCGACCGCGCCGTATTTCGTCATCAGTTCCTTCACTTTCTCCACTTTTGTATCAGGCAGGCATTCTGCCGTATACTCATCGACACCCGCTTCGGCTGCGATCGCGTGCGCGGTCTTTTCGTTATCACCTGTCAGCATGATCGTCCGAAGTCCCGCCTTCTTCAGTTCCCGCACGGCTGCTGCCGCTTCCGGGCGGAGAACGTCCTGCAGGGCTGCGGCTGCCAGGATGCCGTACCGGTCCTTCAGGAATACGACGGTCATTCCTTCTTCCGACAGGGCCAGTGCTCTGCCATCCAGGAAGGCCTGGGCCTCGATGATACCGACGAAGCGGGGACTACCGGCAATGACTTCGCCTTCTTCGGGGCGGGCGCGCAGGCCGCTGCCGGGAATCTCTTCGATCTCGAAGTCACGACGCAGTTCGACGGACTTTTCTGCTGCGTATGCGGTGATGGCGGCTGCGAGCGGATGATTCGAACGCGATTCGATTCCGGCGAGCAGCGACAGGGCGTCGTCTTGCGACGCACCGTCACGGACGAGGAAGTCTGTGACGACAGGTCGGCCTGTCGTCAGCGTGCCCGTCTTATCGAAGACGATTGCATTGAGGGAACTCAAGTGCTCCAGGTGGACGCCGCCTTTGAAGAGCACGCCGCGCTTCGCACCATTCGACACAGCAGCGAGGGTAGCCGGCATGATCGACGCCACGAGCGCACATGGTGACGCGACGACGAGGAGGACGATGGCCCGGTAGAACGTCGTCGTCCAGTCCCATCCGAACACGAAGTGGGGAAGGAACAGCATGATCGCCACTGTTGCGAGGACAACTTTGACGTAACGGCCTTCGAACCTTTCGATGAACTGCTGGGAAGGGGACTTCTCACTTTGTGCGTTCTGCACCATCGTGATGATCTTCTGGAACAGCGACTCGCTGCTCGGCTTCGTCATTTCCATCTCGATAACACCGCTGATGTTGACGGTGCCGGCAAACAGTTCATCGTCCATCCTTTTATCGGCAGGAACGGATTCGCCGTTGATGGCGGACATATCGATCGATGTGGCGCCTTTTCGTATGATGCCGTCCACCGGGATCCGTTCGCCTGCTTTCACAAGGAGCCGTGCCCCGACGGTCAGCGAGTCGGTCGGGACGCTCTGCTCCGACCCGTCACTCAGGAGCAGCCGGGCTTCTTCCGGCTGCAGCTCCATGAGGGAAGAAATCTCCTTATGGCTTTTGTTAAGCGTGTACGTCTCCAGAGCGCCGCTCACCGCGAAGATGAAGATGAGGACGGCACCTTCCGCCCAATATCCGATCAGCGCAGAACCGACGGCCGCGAACACCATGAGCATCTCCACGTTCAGTTCCTTGTTCTCGATCGTTTCCTCGATGCCTTCTTTCGCTTTCGCATACCCGCCGATCAGGAAAGCGATGACGTAAAGGGCGATGGATGTATTGTCCGCCCCATTTTTCCCGCTCAGCCAAGCAGCCATGATCAGGATGCCTGAAAGGACAGCCATCACAAGTTCAATATGTTCTTTCCAGTTCACGGATTTAGTAACCTCCGCTGTTGCATGAGACGTCGCCATACGATCCCTCCTAATTGAGAATGAATTTCACTTTCACTTACGATATAAAATCAACAAAGTCAGATTCACATAGGGGAATCTGACGAAAACGATACCAGTTACTTATTTAGAATTACTATTATCTATACTATACCATACTCAACTGAAAAGTGAACCGATAAGCAAAAAAAGTCATCGAATGAATGAACGCATACAAAAAACCGGCACGCCTCCTGGAGAACAGGAGGCGTGCCGGTTTTTCAGTGCTGCCTTATTTCAGCTTGCCCATTTGAATTTCCAAGTCATCGACGAGCCGGATAAGACGGTCGATCTCTTCCAGATCGGTCGTTTCCGGTTCGATGGTGTCGAGCGTTTCCAAAAACTGATTGAGCCGGGTTTTCAGCTCTTCCACTTGAGGGGATTGTGAGTTCTGCAAGACGTACACCTCTTTCCTGTCAACAGTGTACCGGAAAATAGGGGCTGTTACAATTCACAACTTGAAAAAGGCCGTCTATTATAAGATCTCGACAGTCTTCCGCACGTCGATGCAATTTGCGACGGACTGATACATGGAGCAGTTCTTGTCCGTCAGTTCCATGATCTTCGGAAGTTTCTCCTCGGTAAGACCTTCCGCACGCACCGTGATGTGGTAATGGATCTTTTCCAGACGGCTCGCATCGTCATTGGAACGGATGACTTCTTTCACTTCAATTGTCAGCGACTCGGCAGGCATGCGTTTCTTCTCCAGGATTTTGCGCATGACGCCGCCCGTGCACGCAGCAATCGAGGATACCATGAGCTGGTAGGGACGGAAGCCTTTTTCGTCGTTCGACGAAATCATCAGGGTGCCGAACTCGGTTTCCGTTTCAAAGCCGTGTTCTGTCATTTCGAATTTCATTAATATTCCCTCCTCGTTATGCTATCATTATAAGGGTTTCAGCAGGAAAAGGGGTGCAGGAAGAATGAAGAGTGCCGAGCAGCGGCAGAGGCACCGGTTTTGGGTGCTCGTCATCATCGTTTCCATATCAGGGTTTTCACAAGGGATGCTGCTGCCGCTCATTTCGTCGATATTCGAAAACGATGGCATTTCAGGTACACTGAATGGGTTGAATGCCACCGGCTTATACATAGGGACACTTCTCGTGTCTCCTTTCATGGAAGCACCGCTGCGCAGGTTCGGGTATAAGCCCGTTATCATCGCCGGCGGGCTGATTGTCATTATTTCACTTCTGTCGTTTCCGCTCTGGAAGAGTGTCGTGTTCTGGTTCTTCCTCCGGCTTATGATCGGCATCGGCGACCATGCGCTTCATTTCGCTACACAGACATGGGTGACGAGCACAGTCCCTCCGGAACGGCTCGGCCGCAGTATTTCGATCTATGGGCTATCCGTCGGTGTCGGGTTTGCGGTAGGCCCGATGTTCGTACCGCTCGTGACGATCTTCGAGGGCCTCCCGTTCATCGTATCCGCATGCCTGACGCTGATCGCTTGGGGTCTTGTGTTCACACTGAGGAATGACATGCCGGAAGTGATGGCTGGAACAGCGTCGGAAGGGCGTTTCGTAAAACGGGTGAAAGCGACGGTGGCCGTTGCAGGCATAGCTATGCTCGGCCCGATGGCGTACGGATTTCTCGAGTCCTCGCTGAATGCGATGTTCCCCGTTTACGCACTGCGGAACGGTATCCCGCTTACCATGGTCTCCGTCATCATCCCGGCGTTTGCATTTGGCGGGATCCTCTCCCAAGTACCGCTCGGCATCCTGTCGGACAGGATCGGCCGCCGCCCGGTGCTGCTCATTGCGATGGGCGGAGGTGTGATCGCCTTCACATGTGCAGCGGTATTCAGTTTCTCGGCCGCCGCCATCATGGCCGCGTTCTTCGCAGGCGGTGTCTTCTGCGGTTCGCTGTTTTCGCTCGGCGTCGCGTATATGTCCGATTTGACGCCGAAGTCCCTGCTGCCGACCGGCAACTTGCTCTGCGGCATCTTCTTCAGTATCGGCAGTCTGACCGGCCCGATACTCGGCGGTTATGTGCTGGAGACATTCCAGGCGAGCTACCTGTATTTGTTCAGTGCGATGCTCGGCATCTTGTTCTTGCTGACGTGGCTCGGAAAGAAACAGCCGCAGCAGACGGTATGATTGTTATAATGAAGTGAAACAGGCAGTTCCTGTAAAGTCCGTAAGCGGCTTTCCCTGGAACTGCCTGTTTCACCGTGTTGCTGTCAATTGGCCATGCCGAGCTCGATATTTTCATATTCCATCACCAAGTCGTCGAGCGTGCCGAATGTGTAGCCCTGCTTCTTCGCATCACGGATGAAGTCCGGCAGTGCTTCGGAATTGTCCGTCGATACGGTATGCATGAGGATCACCGCACCCGGGTGCAGCTGATTCATCAGCTCATTGTAGGCATACGCCTTGCCTTTCGGTTTGTCCGCATACCAGTCGATAAACGCAACCGACCAGAAAATATGGCGATAGCCGAGTTTGTTGCCGACGTCGAGCACATTTTCGTTGAAGATCCCTTCCGGCGGGCGGGCATAGATCGTCCGTTTCAGACCCGTCGTCTTTTCAAGCAGGCTGTCGAACTTCTTCCATTCTTCCTCCATCTGGGCAGGCGTCAGTTTCGCCATGTTCGGGTGGCCGAACGAATGGTTTCCGATTCCGTGGCCTTCATCGACCATCCGTTTGACATATGGGGCGGCACTGTTCAAATAATGGCCTGTCAAAAAGAACGTGGCGGGCGCTTCCTCTTTCTTCAATGTGTCCAGAATGCTTTCCGTGAGGCCGTTTTCATAGCCGTTATCGAACGTCAGGTAAGCCACTTTCTTGTCAGGCTTCCCCTTGTAGATGGCGCCGTGATCTTCAAGCATCCCTTCAAGGACACCACCTGCATTCGGCTGCTCGCCGTTTTGCGCTTTCTTGAACCCCCAATGGAATTCATCGGCATGGGCTGAGAATGGGTTGAACGAGAGACCGACGATAATGACGAAGGCTGCCATCAGAATGCCGGGGCCGTGTTGTTCCATCATGATCGAGCACACTCCTTTTTTCCTTAACGTGTGCTCATTATGGGATTCTATACGTCCCGGATGTCCAATGCGTCCGCAAGCGCGGGACGGATCGCCGGGTAGCGGAAAGTGAAGCCGCTGCCCATCAGTTTTTCAGGCAGTACGTGCTGGCCTTCGAGGACAAGCTTGCTCTTCTGGCCGAGCAGCGCTTTCATCGCGAAGCCTGGAACCGGCAGCCAGTGCGGCCGGTGGAGGAGGGAGGCTATCGTCCTGCCGAGTTCCGACATCCGGACCGGAGCAGGCGCGGTCACGTTGACAGGCCCTTCCAGTGAAGACGACGAAATCGCGAACAGGATGGCGCGTGCAGCATCCTCGGCATGCACCCAGGAGATCCATTGCCGGCCGGAACCGATCGGACCGCCGGCGAACAGTTTGTAGGGAAGGGCGATGAGCGGAAGCGCTCCGCCGCCATTTCCGAATACTGTACCGAAACGGGTGAAGACGACCCGTGAACCGAAATCTTTCATTTCCGATGCCTTCTGTTCCCAGTCGTGGACGGTCTTCCCGAGAAAGTCATGGGCGATTTCGGGTGACTCATCGGTGTAGACGTGGAATTCGGATGTCGGATAAATGCCGACAGCGCTCGCATTGACGAAAACATCCGGTTTCTCGGGGAGTTTTTTCAGGATGCGCAGCAGTTCGTCCGTCGCTTCCATCCGGCTGCTGTAGATCTTCTGCTGATGGGCTTCAGACCAATTGCCGTCGTTGATCGACACGCCGGCAAGGTTGACGACTGCGTCTGGCGGAACAAGTTCACGTTCAGGATGCGCATGCGGCTGGAGCCATTGTACATAACGGACGCCATCCTCTGTTTTCGACTGTCCCCTTGTCAGGACGGTGACAGAATGACCTTCATTTGTTAACAGGCCGAGCAGGCGGGTTCCGACGAAACCGGTGCCGCCGGTGACGAGGATTTCCATGGAAACAACCCCTTCCAAAGTTTTGATTCGGTTCAGCTGACGGGCTGTTTAAGAACGGATATACTTAGAAACAGCGGGGGTGAAGACGTGCCGATCATCACAAAGATCACACAACAGAAAAATGACAAAGAACGTTACAATATCTATCTGGATAATGCTTTTTTCTTCAGCGTCCATGAATCGAGCCTCGTCAAGTTCGGCTTGACGAAAGGGATGCCGCTGGATGAGTTCCTGAAAGATGACCTCATCTACGAAGAAGA
This sequence comes from Sporosarcina sp. NCCP-2716, assembly GCF_023707985.1. GTDB lineage: Bacteria > Bacillota > Bacilli > Bacillales_A > Planococcaceae > Sporosarcina. The sequence continues at coordinate 18,088 of NZ_BRCF01000007.1, read as the reverse complement.
GATCCAGCGTGCCTTCAACAGGGCGCTGCACTTTCTCGGCTATCGTATGAGGAGCGAACAGGAAGTAAGACAGAAACTTACCGAAGCCGAATTCGGGGATGCGGTCATCCGGGAAGCCGTCCTTAAATTGAAAAAACTGAACTTCCTCGACGACACGGCGTTCTCGGAAGCACTTCTCAGCACACAGAAAAATTCAAGTGGAAAGGGGCCGGAAGCCATCCGACAGGAGATGAAGAAAAAAGGGATCGATCCGTCCGTCCAGGAAGCGGTGCTTGACGAATACGACCCGGAAGAGCAGCTTGCGACTGCGAAGCGCCTCGCACAAAAAGCGGCGCGGAAGAATGCAGCTATCGCGCCGGTCCAGCTGAAACAGCGCATACAGAATGCACTGCAGCGGAAAGGGTTCTCCTTCGACATCATCAAAGAAGCGGTGAACTCGATTGAATTCGAGCCGGATGAAGACGAATGGACGGCAATCACAGAAACAGCCGGTGAAAAAGCATGGCGGCGCATCAGTGGTAAATACAGCGGCTATGAACGGAAACAGCGCATGAAGCAGGCGCTCTACCAAAAGGGGATCCCGTTCGACCGGATCGATGCGTTCATTGAAAAAAAGGAGCTTGAAGAAAATGGAGAATGACAAAAAATACAGTCAGATGACCGAACAGGAACTCCGTTCGGAGATTGCACGCCTGATGGAGAAGGCGAGGAAAGCCGAACAGCTCGGTATCCTCAATGAGTTTGCAGTCTACCAGCGGAAAGCGGTGATGGCGCAATCATTCCTCGTCGATCCTGCCACCATCGTACCGGGTGAAATCTATAAAATCCAGGGGGACGAGGGTGTGTTCTTCAAAGTGGACTATTTGAAAGGCCGCTTTGCCTGGGGATACCGGCTCGGCGGCGAGCTGGCAGCGGAAGCGCTGCCGATCGCGATGCTCGCATCCGTGAAAAGTGGCAAATGAGCCGCCGGTGATCATGTATCCTGGATGAAATTCAGTTTCTTCCGCAGCTTGTCCTCCGAGAAGATCCAGCCGGTATAGGAATTGACGACTTCCATGTTTTCATCGATATGGGCAACTGCGACGAACGGATAATACGTTTTGCTGCGGTACCGCAAATCGATGAGCCGGACTTCGGTCAGGACATCCACTTTCGTGATCTCCCACCGGTAGATCGGCGAGAATCCCATGAATACCTGGATATTGCGGTCTGTCTTCGCTGCACGGACGTAAGGGGAGTCGGGCAGCGGCTTGCGGTCAAACCGATCGTATATGCTGATGGAACGTCCGTATGCGCGGCCGACATAATGATCGGTCTCGGTCGATGCGGCGACCCGCCACTGGAAGAAGCGCATCGTCGGCGCGACATAGACGTCGACCGCGTCAGGGATTGTATTGCAGACCGCCCTCTTCACGGCGCCGTGGACTGCAAACCTCAGCAAGTAATAGAAGAAGACGATACTGTACAGGATGATCATCGTCCGGACAGGCGGCGCACCGAGCATCCACGCTGCGATGGCGGCGGCATGAAGCCCGAAGATGATCGGGTCGAAGGTGTTGATGACGCTGAGGGCGACCCATTTCTGGGAGAACGGCCGGAGCGCCTGTGTACCGTACGAATTGAAGATGTCGACGAACACGTGGATGAACACGGCAAGGAACGTCCATGCCCATAAGTGCAGGAAATTCGCTTCCGGGACGAACAGGGAAAGCACCAGGGAAATAAGGACCGGCCACAGGAGCACTGCCGGGACTGAATGGGTGATTCCGCGGTGGTTCCGTATATAGACTGCATTGTTCCGTAATTTCAGGACAGTATCGGTATCAGGTGCCAGGGATCCGAGCATGATGCCTGCGAACACCGGTCCCATGGTCGCTGAATGGGAGGCGACAGCGGGGTCGGCCATCGCTATTCCGCTGATGGCGATGCCCATCGCAATATGTGTGCCTGTATCCACTCTCTCACCCCTTCATGAAGACTAATCTGCGCAGGGTCCCTCCGCAGTTCTTATAAGTATATACCCAATTTCGAATAACCTAAAAGCAATTGCAACGCGACCGAGGAGGCTGCCCATGAAGATCGAGCAAAAAAGTGAATTCAACGAACGGCTGCTTGCGTGGTATGCCCGTGAAAAGCGCGACCTGCCCTGGCGCCGCACGACCGATCCGTACTTCATCTGGGTGTCGGAAGTGATGCTCCAGCAGACCCGCGTCGAAACGGTCATCCCGTACTATGAGCGGTTCACCGAGTCGTTCCCTTCCATGGAAGATCTGGCGGCTGCAGACGAAGAAAAGGTCCTGAAACATTGGGAAGGCCTCGGCTACTATTCGAGGGTCCGCAATCTTCAGGCAGGAGTCCGGGAAGTCGTGGAACAATACGGCGGTGCCATTCCGCGGACGCGGGAAGAAATCCTGAACTTGAAAGGGATCGGTCCGTATACGGCGGGCGCCGTGCTGAGCATCGCTTATGGAGTCCCGGAACATGCTGTGGACGGCAATGTCATGCGCGTGTTTTCAAGACTGTTCTTACTGCGCGACGATATTGCCGTGCCGAAATCGAAAAAAGTGTTCGAGGAGAAAGTGATGCAGATCATCGATGAGTCCGATCCATCCTCCTTCAACCAGGCGATCATGGAACTCGGGGCGACGATTTGCACGCCGAGGCCGAGATGCCTTCTCTGTCCGGTCCGCGAGTTCTGTGATGCGTTCGAAGAAGGCGTGCAGGAGCAGCTGCCTGTCAAAACGAAAAAGGTGAAGAACCGGGCCGTGACTGTCCATTCGTTCGCGATCCGCACACCGAACGGGCGCTGGCTGCTCCGGAAACGGCCTTCTAACGGCCTGCTCGCAGATTTCTACGAATTCCCGCAAGCGGAAAATGCGGGGGACGGTCCTCTTACCGCGGTACTCGAAAAGGAAAGCGGCCTCCGTGCCCGGGTCGAGGAGGCGTCTTACACCGAGTACAAGCATGTGTTCTCACATATCACCTGGCAAGTGCAGGGACATTTCGCTGAACTGCTTGACGAGTCGCCGATCCCGGAAGGCTACCGCTTTTTCACGGACGAGGAAATAATGGAGCTTCCGAAGTCCAAACCGATGAACAAGTTATGGGACGCAGTTAAAAAGTTGAAGGGCACCGGATAATTTCGCGGATGCTGGTTATGCTAGTTGTTACGGAGGTGAAAAATCCATGACAAACAACAACCAGCGCAACCAGCGCAACCAGCGCAACCAACAGAACCAACAGAACCAGCAGAACAACAAAAACAACCAAAACAACCCGTTCGCTAACGAAGAATTCGGGTCCGAAACTGATGTACAGCAAGTAAAACAGCAAAACCAAAAAGCGGAAGCGAAAAAGCAGCAAGCTTCCGGACAGCGTGCGAACCGTTACGGAGACCAAACAAAATAATTGGATGGACACTTCCGGCCGGCAGGAGAACCTTTTCTCCTGCCGGTTTTTACGTGTGCAGTCTCAATCATTTTCTATTTTCAGGAACGGTTGGTATAATGGTCTGATAAGAATGGACGAACAATTTTCCTGTTGCGAAAAGGTGGTTTTAATGATGGACATTCCAAAAGAAGGAGAGACCGTACAAGTACATAGTTACAAGCACGATGGCCATATCCACAGAGTGTGGCAGGAGACCGTCGTGCTGAAAGGGACCCGGAATATTATCATCGGGGCGAACGACCGGACGCTTGTCACGGAGTCGGACGGCAGGACATGGATCACCAGGGAGCCTTCGATCTGCTATTTCCACGCGGAGCGCTGGTTCAATATCATCTGTATGCTGCGTGAAGACGGCGTCTATTACTACGTCAATATCAGCTCGCCGTTCGTATTCGACAACCACTCCATCAAGTACATCGACTACGACCTGGATGTGAAAGTCTTCCCGGACATGAGCTATCTCATCCTGGATGAGGACGAGTACGCTGAACACAAAAAGCAGATGGGGTATCCGGAAGTGATCGACAAGATCCTCCGCCGGAACCTGGAAACACTGCTCAGCTGGGTGAAACAGCGCAAAGGCCCGTTCGCCCCGGATTTCATCGACGTCTGGACTTCGCGCTACGAGTTCTACAAAAACATGAACGAAGAAAACTGAGAAAGCGGGCTGCGCAGGTTGCGGCTGGCTTTTTTTGCAGGAGGGGTTGCATGGGAGACAGCATTAAACGTTACATGAAATTCGTCAAACCGTATAACTGGATGATCGTACTGACAGTCGCCATCGGGATTGTGAAATTCGCGATTCCCTTATTCATTCCGCTGCTTATTAAGATTGTCATCGATTCGATCATCGGGTCGACGACGATGACAGCTGCCGAGCAGACGAAACAACTGTTCTACTGGCTCGGCGGGACAGCGCTCCTGTTCTTTCTCATCAGGCCGCCTGTCGAGTACTACCGGCAATACTATGCGCAGTACGTCAGCAACAAGATCCTGTACGACATCAGACAGAACCTTTACGGCCATCTGCAGAAGCTGAGCCTCCGGTTCTACGCTGAAACAAAGGCAGGCGAAGTCATCTCCCGGATTATCAACGACGTCGAACAGACGAAGAACTTCGTCATGATCGGGCTCATGAACGTCTGGCTCGACGTGGCGACGATCATCATCGCAGTCGTCATCATGCTGACAATGGACATCCCTCTGACGCTCGTCACGCTGCTGGCTTTCCCGTTCTACGCTTACAGTGTCAAGCATTTCTTCGGAAAGCTGCGGACGCTGACACGTGAACGGTCCCAGGCGCTCGCAAACGTGCAGAGCTATCTGCATGAGCGCGTCGCCGGCGTCAGCGTCATCAAGAGCTTTTCGCTTGAGGACGTGGAGCAGAAACGGTTCGACGAAGTGAATGAACAGTTCCTGGACAAGGCGATCGAGCATACGAAGTGGAATGCGAAGGCGTTCGCGATCGTCAATACGATTACGGACGTCGCTCCCTTGCTCGTCATCGCCTATGCCGGCTACCAGGTCATCCACGACAACCTGTCCGTCGGTACGATGGTGGCGTTCATTGCATACATCGAACGTCTGTACAGTCCGCTCCGCCGCCTGGTGAATGCGTCGACGTCACTCACCCAATCGTTTGCGTCAATGGACCGGGTGCTTGAACTGATGGAAGAACCGTATGAAGTGACAGACAAACCAGGCGCGCGTCCGATGCCTGAGATCCAGGGGAAAGTCGAGTTCGACCATGTCGGTTTCACCTATGAGGAAGAAGGATACCCTGTCCTGAAAGATATGAATTTCACAGTGGAGCCCGGCGAGACTGTGGCGCTCGTCGGGATGAGCGGAGGCGGCAAGTCGACGATCGTCAGCCTGATCCCCCGTTTCTATGATGTCACGGCGGGCGCCATCCGGATTGACGGGACCGATATACGGGATGTCCAGGTCCGTACGATGCGCGACCAGATCGGTATGGTGCTGCAGGACAGCATCCTCTTCAGCGACTCGGTACGGAGCAACATCCTGATGGGGAAACCCGATGCGACGGATGCCGAACTGATTGCTGCAGCGAAAGCCGCCAACGCACACGACTTCATCATGGAGCTGCCGGAAGGCTATGAGACGACAGTCGGTGAGCGGGGAGTGAAACTGTCGGGCGGTCAGAAACAGCGCCTGTCGATCGCGCGGGTTTTCCTGAAGAATCCGCCGATGCTCATTCTGGATGAAGCGACATCCGCCCTAGACCTGGAAAGCGAAGCGCTCATCCAGGATTCGCTCAAGGTTCTGGCCAGCGATCGGACAACGATCATCGTCGCACACAGGCTGTCGACGATCACGCATGCCGATAAGATACTCGTCATCGATCACGGTGAACTGAAAGAACAGGGAACCCATGCAGAACTGATGGCGCGCGGAGGAATTTACCACGACTTGTTCCGGGTGCAATCGGTATAAAAAGAAATAGCAGACAGTTAGGGGAAAATCCCCTAGTTGTCTGCTTTTTTTGATTGGTTAGAAAATTACCTTGATTTGAATCTAAAAAAACGTATAATACTGAATAACAGATATTTTAAGAAAAATAGTATTGGGGTGTAGGATGTCATGAGTGAAAGAAAAAAAGTCTTGGAAGTAACAGACTTGCAGACCACCTTTTTTACCGACTCAGGGGAAATTCCAGCGGTGGATCATGTCGACTTCTACGTACGGGAAGGCGAAGTGCTGGGAATCGTCGGTGAATCCGGCTGCGGAAAAAGCGTGACATCACTTTCCGTGATGGGACTTGTGCCCAATCCTCCCGGCAAAATAACGGGCGGCGAAATACTATTCCAAGGTAACGACTTGCTGAAGAAAAGTGAAAAGGAAATGCGCCGCATACGGGGCAATGATATCGCGATGATCTTCCAGGAACCGATGACTTCCCTCAACCCTCTGTTCACGATCGGAAGCCAGATGACTGAAGCGATCCTGATCCACGAAAAGAAGTGGTCGAAGAAGATGGCGAAGGCGCGGGCTGTCGACATGCTGAAACTGGTCGGCCTGCCGCGTGCCAATGAACTGATCGACGAATACCCTCACCAGCTGTCCGGAGGGATGCGTCAGCGGGTCATGATCGCCATGGCACTCGTCTGTGATCCGAAACTGCTCATCGCCGACGAGCCGACGACAGCGCTCGACGTTACGATCCAGGCACAGATCCTCAAGCTCATGAAAGAGCTGAATACGCGTCTCGACACTGCCATCATGCTCATCACCCACGATCTCGGTGTCGTTGCGGAATCATGTGAACGCGTGATCGTCATGTATGCTGGCCAGGTGATCGAGGAAGCGCCGGTGAAGATGATCTTCGACAATCCGCAGCATCCGTATACGAAAGGGCTCATCCAGTCCGTCCCCGATATGCGCTATAAGAAGGACCGGCTGTTCTCCATTCCCGGCAACGTGCCGAAACCGGGCTCTGTCCGGCAGGGATGCAAGTTTGCGGCGCGCTGTGAGTTCGCATTCGACAGATGCCTGGCGGAAGACCCGGCACTCCTGCAAACGGGACCAGGCCACCAGACACGATGCTTCTTATACAGCGAGGAAGGAGTGAGGGAAGATGGACCAAAAGCTTTTGTTGAAAGTTGAAGGGCTGAAGAAGTACTTCCCCGTCAAAAAGGGGCTGCTCGGCAGGACGGTCGGTTACGTGAAGGCGGTCGATGATGTGTCCTTCTACGTGAACAAAGGAGAAACTCTCGGCATTGTCGGGGAGAGCGGCTGCGGGAAGTCGACGACCGGACGTGTACTCATGCGTCTGCTGGAACCGACAGAGGGGACAGTCGAATTCGACGGCAAAGAGCTCACTGATCTGTCCGCCGGCGATATGCGCAAAATGCGGCGCGACATCCAGATGGTCTTTCAGGATCCATACGCTTCTCTGAACCCGCGTCACACGATCGGCAAGATCCTTGAAGAGCCGCTGATCGTCCACGGGATAGCAGATGCGAAGGAACGGAAGAAGACGGTGAACAAGTTCCTGGAAATCGTCGGGCTGAGTGCCTATCACGCGAAGCGCTATCCGCACCAATTCAGCGGCGGGCAGCGACAGCGTGTCGGCATCGCCCGGGCGCTCATGACAAACCCGAAGCTGATCATCGCGGACGAACCGGTTTCAGCACTCGACGTGTCGATCCAGGCGCAGGTGCTGAACCTCATGCAGGATCTGCAGAAGGAGTTCGACCTGACGTATATCTTCATCGCCCACGATCTTGGGGTTGTACGGCATATAAGCGACCGGGTCGGTGTCATGTATCTCGGCCGTATCGTTGAGATCGCTCCGAGTGAACAGCTCTACGCGGAGCCGCTGCATCCGTACACGAAAGCGCTGCTGTCCGCCGTGCCGATCCCTGATCCGGATTATCAGAAGGAACAGGTGATGATAGAAGGGGATATCCCGAGCCCGGCCAATCCGCCGTCAGGCTGCACGTTCCATACGCGCTGTCCGTTCAAGATGGATATTTGCACAAAAGTTTCGCCAGCGCTCCTGGAACAGGAAAACGGTCACTCTGTCGCCTGTCATTTGTATACTGAACAGGCCGGCACTGACATAGCATTGAAAGAAAAAGAGATGGAGGGGTCTGTATGAGAAAAGGGAAGTTATGGTCGCTTGCTCTCATTATGCTGCTAGTCCTTTCCACGGCGCTTGCAGCCTGTGGGGATGATGGCAAGAAAGAGGGAGCATCAAACAGCGGGGACAGCGGGAAATCAGGGGGCAAAGAAAAAACACTCGTCTTCGGCCGCGGCGGAGATTCGACATCACTCGATCCGTCACGCGTAACAGAAGGGGAAACGTTCAAAGTAACGGTCAACCTGTTCGAAACACTCGTCAACTTCGGCGAGGAGGATACAACGATCCATCCGGGCCTTGCGAAAGAGTGGGAAACGTCCGATGATGGTCTGACGTATACATTCCACTTGCAGGAAGGCGTCAAATTCCACGACGGATCTGACTTCAACGCAGACGCAGTCGTTGCGAACTTCGCACGCTGGGCAGGCGGGGATGCTGAAATGTTCCCGTACTACAGCTCGATGTTCGGCGGATTCAATGGTGATGAAGAAGCTGTCATCGAATCCGTGACTGCTGAAGATGAGAACACAGTCGTGTTCAAGCTGAAACGTGCACAAGCACCATTCTTGAAAAACCTTGCGATGAGCATGTTCGCAATTTCAAGCCCGGAAGCGTTTGCGAAGGGTGACGATGATTATGAGCGCAACCCGGTAGGTACGGGTCCATTCAAGTTTGTCGAGTGGAAACCGAACGATTCCATCACGATCGAAAAGAACGAAGACTATTGGCAGGAAGGGCTTCCGAAACTCGACAAAGTCGTGTTCCGTTCAATCCCGGATAACGCAGCCCGCCTGAACGCACTGACAATTGGAGAAATCGACCTCGCTGACGGCATCAACCCGTCCGACGGTGAAAAGATCGAGAACGACTCGAACCTGCAGCTGTTCGAACGTCCGTCCATGAACGTCGGGTACCTCGGTTTGACGGTAACACGTCCTCCGTTTGATAAGAAGGAAGTCCGTCAGGCGATGAACTATGCGATCGATAAGCAGACAATCATCGATTCGTTCTTCGAAGGACGCGCGGAAATGGCAAAGAACCCAATGCCTTCTTCTATCTCCGGTTACAACGATGATATCGAAGAATACGAGTACAATCCTGAAAAAGCGAAGGAATTGCTGAAGGAAGCAGGACTTCCAGACGGTTTCGAAATGGAACTGTGGGCAATGCCGGTTCCGCGTCCATACATGCCGGACGGAACGAAAGTCGCTGAAGTGATCCAGAAGAACTTGGCTGACGTCGGCATCAAAGCGAAAATCGTCTCGTACGAGTGGGCGACATACTTGGATAAGGCAAGCAAAGGGGAAGCGGATGCATTCATGCTCGGCTGGACAGGGGATAACGGCGACGCTGACAACTTCCTGTACGTCCTCCTTGACGAAGACAATATCGGCAGCAACAACTACACGTATTTCAAAAACGAAGAGACACACAAACTCTTCCTGGAAGCTCAGACGGAAGTGGACGAAGACAAGCGGAACGAACTGTATGAAAAAGCACAAGAGATCCTTCACGATGAAGCGCCATGGGTACCGCTTGCTCACTCAACGCCATTGCTTGGCGGCGCAGCGGATCTGACTGGGTTCGTACCGCACCCGACTGGTTCCGACTTGCTTTCGAATGTAGATTTCAAGTAATTCTGTCCATGCAGCAGTAAGGGGGAAGGCGATCCGCCCATCCCCCTTTCCTGTTTTCAAAGATGCACAAAAGAGCCAAGAGAGGTGAACGGAATGCTCAGTTACATAGGGAAACGGTTATTCCAGCTTATTCCCGTCCTGTTAGGGATGACGTTTGTCGTATTCATGATGATCCGGGCCATCCCTGGAAATCCGGCCCAAGTGATCCTGGGCCAGCAGGCGACACCGGAGGCAGTCGCTGCGCTGAATGCGAAACTCGGGCTCGACCAGCCGTGGTTCATCCAATTTTTCAGTTACTTAAAAGGAATCTTTACGGGCAATCTCGGCGAGTCGATGAGGACGCGGCTTCCGGTTGCAGACGAAATCTGGCCCTACTTGGCCGCCACGCTCGAACTGGCCTTATTCGCCATGATCGTCGCCGTCATCATCGGCATTAACGCAGGTATCATTTCCGCCTGGTTCCAAAACTCATGGTTCGACTATACGGCAATGATCCTGGCGCTCGTCGGTGTTTCCATGCCGATCTTCTGGCTCGGACTTCTTGGTCAGTGGGCATTCGCAATCGAACTCCAGTGGCTGCCGACAACAGGCCGTGAACAGGTCCGTGATCCTGTGAACGCCATCACCCATCTGTATCTGATCGATGCCATGCTGAACGGCAGGTTCGACCAGATCTGGGTAGTGTTCAAGCACTTGATCCTGCCGGGGCTTGCGCTCGCGACCATCCCGATGGCGATCATCGCACGGATGACGCGGTCCAGCATGCTGGAAGTGATGCGTTCCGATTACATCCGGACAGCACGTGCAAAGGGGCAGAAAATGTTCTGGGTCGTGTACAAACATGCATTGAAAAACGCAATCATTCCTGTATTGACGATTGTCGGACTGCAGATGGGGATGCTCCTTGGCGGTGCGATCCTGACGGAGACGATCTTCGCCTGGCCCGGTATCGGCCGCTACATCTACGACGCCATCAACTACAGGGATTATCCGGTCATCCAATCGGGGATCCTCGTTGTCGCATTCTTCTTCGTGATGATCAATCTCGTCGTGGATCTGCTCTACGGCGTCATCGATCCGAGGATCAAATATGATTGAGGAAGGAGGGGACCCCCATGTCTGAACTGTCACCGAAAATAGATGGGATCGCTGAAGGGCAGATTGAGAAAGAGTCCGGTCCATGGCGGGATGCCTGGAGAAGCTTCCGTAAAAGCAAAGTCGCTGTCGTCGGTATGGTTGTTGTCGTATTCTTCGTCCTGCTGGCAGTGTTTGCTCCGTTCATAGCACCCCAAGGCATCAACGATCAAAACATGGCCGACCGGCTGCATCCGCCTTCTGCTGAATACTGGTTCGGCACTGACGATTTCGGCCGTGACATCCTGTCGCGCATCATACACGGCGCACGGATTTCACTGGCGGTCGGATTCTTCTCCGTCATCGGATCCGTCGTCGTCGGCAGTATACTCGGCATCGTCGCCGGATACTATGGCCGCTGGGTGGATATCATCATCTCCCGGATTTTCGATATCATGCTCGCGTTTCCGTCAATCCTGCTTGCGATCGCCATCGTTGCAGTTCTCGGGCCGAGCCTGCAGAATGCGCTGATCGCCATCGCGACGATCAACGTCCCGAACTTCGGGCGTCTCATCCGCTCGAAGGTGCTCAGTATCAAGGAAGACGAATACATCACGTCCGCCAAAGCGATCGGCATGAAGGACGTCAGGATCCTGTTTTCACATATCCTGCCGAACTCCATGGCGCCTGTCATCGTGCAGGGGACACTCGCGATAGCAACTGCAATCCTTGAAGCAGCCGCGCTCGGTTTTCTCGGACTTGGCGCGCAGGCACCGAGTCCCGAATGGGGCAAGATGCTTGCCGACTCGCGGGATTACCTGCAGTCCGCACCGTGGACGATGATCTTTCCGGGTCTTGCCATCATGCTGACCGTACTCGGCTTCAACCTCATGGGTGACGGCCTTCGCGATGCGCTCGATCCGAAAATGAAAAGCTGAAGAAAAAAGAGCTGCCCCGTACACGGGGCAGCTCTTTTAATAGATTTCATCTTCCAGCTTCGTATTCGCTTCACTGTCGTACCGGCGCTGGTACGTGACGACCAGGCTGTCGAGGTGCTCCAGCTGTTCTTCGTAGTTCAAGATGGAGGACAGGATGTAGAACAAATAGTACGTCGAGAACTCCTCGTTTTCTTCCTTCGAAATGGCGATCTCCTTCAGAAAGATGTCCATCACTTCCTGCCGGTGGATGTACTCATCATGCAGACCCGTGCTCAGCTGATCGGCTTTCAGCTTGCCGACGAACTTCAGATGCAGCTGCTCGTGGTATGTCAGCAGCGCATCGAGCCGTTCCTGGACCATCATCTTGAAATGCTCCGGCAGTGCCGCCAGTTCACTCTCATGCATATGGAGTTTCCGCAGCACTTGCAGGCTTGCATTCGAGGCGACGATCATCTGCCGGTAAAGAACCAGCTTGCGCGCTTTCGCATACTGGTTTTTCTTCATATAATACCGTTCTTCCTTGTACAGCAAGTATAACTGGTCGATCTTCGTCAGCTGATCACGCGAATTCTCGATGACATTCTTCGTTGCCAGGAAGTCGGATGCCTGCCGGCTCGTCAGACGGATCCACCGGATGATCTCCTCCTGTACATGGTGGATGGACTGGAATACCTTCACCTCATACTTCGGCGGGAGGAACGCCAGATTCACGACGAACGCGGCCAACACACCGACGGTGATCGTTAAGATCCGAAGTCCGGCGAACATCAGGAACCCGTCGCCTTTTATCTCCATGATGGCGATCGTCGTCACGAGCGCAAGGCCGATCGACTTCTCCAGACCGAGCCGCAGCATGACCAGGATGACGATGACAGCCGCAAGGCCCACAATCATCAGATGATTGCCGAACATGAGGACGAAGACGACAGCAACTGCTCCGCCGATCAGGTTGCCCTGGATCCGCTCGATGACCGACAGATACGATCTGTAGATGGTCGGCTGGATGGCGAAGATCGCAGCAATCCCGGCGAAGACCGGGTTCGGCAGGTGGAACACTTGCGCGAGGAACAGTGCGAAGACAATGGCAATACCCGTCTTCAAACTTCGGGCACCAAGTTTCATGGATGTCTTCCTCTCTTTAACGGTCTCTTTTGCGCTACTTTACAATAAATCCCCGGACGGGTCAACAGCCCCCGCTTATAGCAGTTCAGCGAACGCAGCATCGACGGCTGCGAGTGTATCCTCGATATCCTTTTCTGTATGTGCGGAAGTGATGAACCAAGCTTCGTACTTCGAAGGTGCCAGGTTGACACCGTTCTTCAGCATGAGCTTGAAGAACTTGCCGAACCGTTCGCCGTCCGTCGCTTCCGCCTGATCGTAATTGACGATCGTTTCATCCGTGAAGAAGACGGTCAGTGCACCGCCTTTCCGGTTGATGGTGATTGGAACGCCGTGTTTTTCGGCCGCTTCGTGGATGCCGGTTTCGAGCATGGCGCCGAGACGGTCAAGTTCACTGTACAGCCCTTCCGTCTGCAGCACTTCGAGGCAGGCGATCCCTGACAGCATCGATGCAGGATTCCCCGCCATCGTGCCGGCCTGATATGCAGGTCCGAGCGGTGCGACATTATCCATGATTTCGCTCCGTCCGCCATACGCTCCGATCGGCAGTCCGCCTCCGATGATCTTGCCCATTGCCATCAGGTCCGGCTGGAGACCGAGCAGTTCAGCAGCAGATCCGTAATGGAACCGGAAAGCCGTAATGACTTCATCGTAGACGATGAGGGCGCCTTTTTCTTTCGCCAGTTCGTGGACGAGCGGCAGGAAGCCTTCCTGCGGCTCGACAATCCCGAAATTGCCGACAATCGGCTCGACGAGGATACAGGCGATCTCTTCGCCCCAGCGGTCCATCGCCGCTTTGAAACTCTCGGGATCGTTGAACGGGATCGTAATGACTTCTTCTGCAATCGTCTTCGGGACGCCTGCCGAGTCGGGGGTGCCGAGTGTGGCAGGACCGGAACCGGCTGCGACGAGCACGAGGTCCGAGTGGCCATGGTAGCATCCCGCGAACTTCATGATCTTCGTACGTCCGGTGAAAGCGCGTGAAACACGGATCGTCGTCATGACCGCTTCCGTGCCTGAGTTGACGAATCGCACTTTGTCGATGCCGGGGATCGCATCCTTCAGCATCTTCGCGAATTTCACTTCGTGTTCTGTCGGCGTGCCGTACAGAACACCGCTCTCCGCAGCTTTCGTAATCGCCGCCGTAATATGCGGGTGGGCGTGGCCGGTGATGATCGGGCCGTATGCTCCAAGGTAGTCGATGTACTTATTGCCGTCGACATCCCAGAAATAGGGGCCTTCCGCGCGCGCCATCACAGTCGGGGCTCCGCCGCCGACCGCCTTATACCCGCGGGACGGGCTGTTGACGCCTCCGACGATGTGCTTGCATGCTTCTTCGTAGATCACTTCTGAATTGGTTCGTTCCATTGTTATTCCTCCGTTCAAATCGGTTCCTTTCCATTTTACCTAAAAAAGAGCCGAACACCAAAGGAATTGAAAATGACGGATTAGTCCGATACTATATAAATAGGAAGAGACCGATAGGAGGAATCGCAAATGTCCACATTGGAAGGCATGCATGCACCTGATTTTTCATTACCGAACGAGAAGGGGGAGACGGTATCCCTGGCGGACTTCGCCGGCGGGAAATACGTCATCCTGTATTTCTATCCGAAAGACGCGACACCCGGCTGTACGCTTGAAGCACAGTCATTCAAAGAGAGCCATGACGACTTCCAGAAGGTCAATGCCGTAATCCTAGGAGTGAGCCCTGACGGCGAAGAGTCCCATACGAAGTTCATAGATAAGCACGGCCTGCCGTTCACCCTGCTGTCCGATGAAGACCACGCAGTCTCCGAGAAATACGGCGTCTGGAAGCTGAAGAAATCATTCGGCAAGGAGTATATGGGAGTGGAGCGCTCCACATTCCTCATCGATCCGACAGGTACAGTCGTCAAGGAGTGGCGCAAAGTGAAAGTGGACGGCCACAGTGATGATGTCTACCGGACGCTGCTGCAGCTGACGGATGACGAAGGGGGAGAGTCCTGATGACGAATGTCCTGTTCACATTCCCCATCAAAGAACAGTTCCGCGATGAGCTCGCCGCGGAATTCGATCGTGTAACCTTCGACTTTTCCGGTACGATCGAAGGCGCCGGAGGCAAAGGCGTCGACATCCTCGTTACATATGGGTCCGATCTGGATGAGGAATTGCTCGGTCAGCTGGAGCAGCTGAAATGGGTGATGGTCGCTTCGGCAGGGGTCGATCAGCTGCCGCTGCAGGAGCTCGGACGGCGGGATATCCTCGTCACCAATGTCAGCGGCATCCATAAGACTCCGATGGCGGAAACCGTACTTGCCCATATCCTGTCGCTGAAACGGGCACTGCCCCAGCTGCGTGAACAGCAAAAACAGAAAGTCTGGGAAAAAGTGAAGTCCGGCGAGCTGAGAGGCTCCACGGCCCTGATACTCGGCCCCGGCTCGATCGGCGGAGAAATCGGTCGGCTGCTGCAGGCGTTCGGCGTCCGCACAATCGGCTGCAGCCGATCGGGCAGTACTCACGACGGCATGCACGAAGATATTTCTTTCGACTGCATCACCGATCATCTCGGGGAAGCCGACTATGTGATCTCCGTCCTGCCGAGCACGCCGGAAACACGCTGGATTCTGAACGGAGACCATTTCAGGCGGATGAAGGATACAGCGGTATTCATGAACTTCGGAAGAGGCGATCTCGTAAAATCCGAAGTGATCATCGAAGCGCTGCAGAACAAGGAGATCGGGCACGCTGTCCTCGATGTGTTCGAGCAGGAACCGCTGCCTGAGGACAGCCCGCTCTGGTCATTGCCGAACAGCACCGTATCGCCGCACGTGTCCGCCCTGTCTGCGAAGTATATCGAGCGGGCCCTTGAAGTTTTCAAAGGCAATCTCCGCACGTGGCTGAAGGATACGGGTGATTACAGGAATATCATCGAACCGGATCGCGGGTACTGAAGAACCGCCAGTGCAGCTGCTGTGAACAGATTGGTTGACAGAACACCACGAATTCAGTAAACTAATTGTAATCATTACAATGAAGTAATCTTTACGGAATAGAGGTGCTCGACATGTCTGGTGCAATGCTGAAAAATGCGCTGGTCACATTGAAGGAGAGCGGTGTGCGGATCACACCGCAGCGGCACGCCATTTTAGAATTCCTCATTTCTTCTGAAACCCATCCGACGGCTGATGAAATTTATAAAGCACTTGAACACGATTTTCCGAACATGAGTGTCGCGACAGTCTATAACAACCTGCGCGTCTTCCGAAATGCTGGCCTTGTCAAGGAGCTCACCTTCGGGGACGCTTCCAGCAGATTCGACTTCGTCACGCATGATCATTACCATATCATTTGCGACGAATGCGGCAGTATTGTCGACTTTCATCACCCGGGGCTTGAAGAAGTGGAACGGCTTGCTTCCTATGTGACAGGATTCAAAGTGAATTCCCACCGTCTTGAAGTGTACGGCGTCTGTCCTTCCTGCCAAGAGCAGGGGAAAGCGTCCAAAGCGAACTGAAAAAAAGCACCTGCCCCTCCGAGTGAGAGGCAGGTGCTTTTTTCTACTCTTTTTTACCGGCTGGCCGGTTGTAGGTCTCATCGAACTCTTTTCCTTCAAGCGAAGGATCGAGAGTCAGCGGTTCACGGCAGTGGCCGCACATATCGACGCGTCCGAGCATTTTCGTCTGCTTGCCGCAGTTCGGACAGACGATCTGGACGGCGCGGGTGGACAGGGTCCCGATCCAGGCGTAGACGACGACGCTCGCCAAGATGGCGAATACCCCGAGGATCATGAACAGCAGCATGATGATTTCATATTTCCTGAAGAAGAGACCAATATACATCACGATCACTCCGATGAAGATGAGTGACAGTGCAAATGACCGGATGCGGTTGATTTTATTTTTATAAGGTTTCACAGCAGGACCTCCTTTAGCTTGCTCTTTTAATATAGCATAGTTTGAAGAGGAGCAACATAGGAGTCACTTCAAAGAAGGATTTACGGCAGAAGCCGGCGAATAGATAGATGCTGGGAGGTAAGGCAATGGAACAAACACTGAGACCGATCTACCAGGAGCGTGCGAGTTTTCCCGATACACTCGGCGTCCTGCTGGTCAGCAAGCGCTGGGAAGGGGATCCGCTGACCGATACATTCGATGAGATCCTGCTCATCATCACGTCATCGGACACGACTCCGATCCAAACGAAGCACTACACGGACGGCGAAGAAAAAGCGGCCATGCATATCATCAGTGAACAGCAGCTGAAGAAGTGGCTGCTGCTCGGGACGAAACGGAAAGTGGTCGACTGGCTGTTCTACGGTAAAGTCTTCTTCGACCGCAACGAATACGTCGAGAACTTGAAGATGGGACTCGAGGAGTACCCTTTCTTCGGGAAAGACCTGAAGATGGGCATCGAACTCGCCAAGCTTGTCCGCCGCTATATGGAAGGGAAAACATTCTATGATCAGAATCATTACATGGACGCGTACCACCATGCAGTCCAATCGCTGCATCATCTGGCGAGACTGTCGGTCATCGAAAAAGGCATCCTTCCTGAAGTGACCGTCTGGTCGCAAGTGAAGAAGATCGACCCGTCCATCTATAAACTCTATGAAGAATTGATCATGAGTGACGAACCGCTGCAGAAACGGCTGGAGCTCATGTTCCTGGCGAGCGAGTTCTTCATCCATAACCGGACGGACGACGGTGCGCAGCATATACTGGCGGTCATGGCGGCAAAAGAACGATGGACCATACAGGAGCTGCATGAACACGAAGAACTCAAAATGTATTCAGTCGACCTGGAGATGCTGATCGAATTCCTAATAGAGAAAAACATTTTGCGTGTCATCTTGTCGGATTCCAAAAACGAATTTATCTGCCACCGAATGTACAGTGTCGATGAGCAGCAGGAAGACTGAACCCCTGCTGCCCTCTGGTTCAGAGGGCGGTACAATAGGGTTTTCAACTTTTTTTAAAAAGGTGTTGACGGAAATGAAGATTCAATGCTATTATAGTTCTTGTCGTTAAGAAGGCAGCTTGCTAGCTTGCCAGACGAACAGAAATGAACGAAAAAAGTTTTTCAAAAATAACTTGACCGGAACGCATCGGCCATGTTAAGATAATCAAGTCGCTTCGGAAGAACGACAACATGAACCTTGAAAACTGAACAGCAAAATGTCAACGAATTATCGTCTGCGAAACCGACCCCGTCGGCGGAACAGACACAAAACAGATCAACAGATCTGATAGACATCTTAAATGATGCCAGCAAGAATTGAGCAATCG
>NZ_BRCF01000006.1:137860-213645 GCF_023707985.1 Sporosarcina sp. NCCP-2716 | reverse complement strand
TAAAACAAGATGATTGGCAAGGACCTACATTTTTAATTGCCGAAACATACATTTTCTACTTGCCAAATACAAAAATGCAACCACCTGTTTAAGTGTAATCGTCTTTGGGTTTAATTTCTTCTTGTTCTGTGTAAGTATGGAATCACACAGTAGATGAATGTTTTTTGTGCAATATAAAAAAGCCCCATCCAACTAAGGACTGAACTGAGCCCCATTTCATGGACAGGTAATAAAAAGACCCTTATTTCTTAGGCGGCGATAAGATGACTCCGGTATTGTGCCGGAGTCATCTTTTTTAGATCCCACTGTCTGCGTGTGCAATTTGAATTGCGAGCACTGACGTGGGCTGACCTGGATTTCGAGAACGACACTATCGAGATCATTAAGACGGAATACAAGCGCACCATACAGACGCCGAAGACGCCGTCATCCATTCGTAACATTCACATTCCACGACACGTTATGAGCCTGCTAGAGCGGTTTAAAGCGATACAGAAACCGAAGGCAAGTCATGCGGTATTCAGCCGGGACGTAGACAGGATTTCTCAAACGCATTTGACGAAGATTTTCAACCAGTACATTAAAAAAACGGCCGTGAAGAAAATACGGCTCCATGACGTACGCCATTCACACGCCTGCTATTTGATCAATAAAGGAATGATCATTTCGACTTGGTCACAGTAATGTTTCCGAAACGCTCAACACGTATCGCATCTATTCCCGTCCACAGAAAAAGAAGCCGCCCTCTCGATGGAGGACGACTTCAAGACAGCGGAGATTGTGCAGTTGCAGGCACGATAGTTACCACACCGTTACCACACCACGCACAAACCGCGTCATGTCAACATCTTACGGAGACGAGAGGATTTGAACCCCCGCGGCGCTTGCACGCCCTAGCTGATTTCGAGTCAGCCCCCTTCAGCCTCTTGGGTACGTCTCCATTGGAACGAAAAAAAGTATACCACAATTGAAAAGCAGGCGTAAAGTAAAAAAACCGCCCGCCCCGCAATTTTTTCGCGGAACGGACGGCAGACAGGCTTACACTTTGGCAATTCTGAAGTTGCTCACCATCGCATACGAGAGGAACAGCATCGCCATGACGAGATACGGCGCTCCGACATACGGAATTGCGAAGTACAGGACAGTCAGGATAACGCCTGCCGCAGTGATCGGTACGCCGCGGAACGATCCATCGAATTCTTCCACATTGTAACGGGCGAGCCGGACAGCGCCTGACGCGATATAGATGATCGTCGCCGCGATGCCGACCCACAGCATTTCCGACAGTGCCGAATGGTAGATGAGCAAAGCAGGTGCGATCCCGAACGAAATGATATCACTGAGCGAGTCGAGTTCTTTGCCGAATGATGATTCCGTATGGAAATGACGCGCGGTCATGCCGTCGAATCTGTCGAACAGCGCCGCCAGGAAGATGAACACAAGACTCATATGTGACAGGTCTTTCGAGATGAGAATGATGGCGATCGCCCCGAAACTCAAGTTGATGAGAGTGATAGCATTCGCCAATTGGGCCTTCACTTTAGTATAATAAAAATATCGGAATGAAAACATATTATGCCTCCTTGGATTCTATACTAGCTAAAGATGGTGAATCACATGAAAAAACAACTGTTGAAACGATTTGTCGAATTGACGGGCAACCGGTATGCATCCGCCCTTCTCCGCAAGGTCTCTTCCTCACGACTGAGCAGGACCCTGATCCCTGTCTATTCGAAAACCTATAAGATCGATGAATCGGAAATCGAACACCCACAGGCGTCTTACGGCAGCCTGCAGGCATACTTCACACGCCGTCTGCACGTGGATGCGCGCCCGTTCGATGCTGCACCGGATATTCTCGTATCACCCGCTGACGGATGTGCCAGCTCTTTCGGCCGGGTCAAAGATGGGCATGAATTTACAATAAAAGGCCACACATACAGTATAAATCAAATATTCATGGATGAAAAGAGGGCAGCTGCATATAAAGACGGTTTCTATTTCGTTTTTTACCTGTCGCCTGCGGACTATCACCACTTCCACTATCCGGCAGATGGCACGGTGACGTCCCGGTATGCACTCGGAACAGCTTCCTATCCGGTGAACAATCTCGGGCTGACGCACGGGGACCGGCCATTCGAGACGAATTACCGTCTCATTACAGAGATTTCCTCACAATATGACAAACTGGCACTTGTCAAAGTCGGTGCACTTAATGTAAACTCCGTACAGCTCTATTCATCTGACAAAAATGCGAGAAAAGGAGAGGACTTTGGTTACTTCTCTTTCGGCTCGACGATTTTACTGTTCGTTGCAGGAGATACACCGTTCACCCCTTCCCTTGCTTCAGCAGGCGCCATACGGACAGGCGAAACGATCGGCAGATGGCACGTGCACGCGGATTCATCAAAGAACTGACAAAAGAGGGATATCATGAGTATGCTCCAAGATTATATTACCCATTATGGGTATTTCGCTGTTTTCCTGTTCCTGTCTCTTGGTATTTTCGGTCTGCCGATGCCGGACGAATTGGTGATCATCTTCACCGGCTACCTCTCTTCCCACGGTTTCCTGAGCCTCGCGAGCGCCCTTCTGATTGCGATATTCGGTGTGTTCATCGGCACCCTGGTCACCTACACGATCGGCAAGAAGATCGGCCGGCCGCTCGTCGAACGGTTCGGCAAGTGGGTCGGACTGTCCGAGAAACGGGTGGATCGCGTGGAGCGCTGGTTCGGCCGGTACGGTCCGTGGACGGTGACGCTCGGATTCTTCGTCCCCGGCATGCGCCACTTCGTCTGCTGCTTTTCCGGAATGAGCGGCATGGCCGTCAAGCGGTATATGCTCTATTCCTCACTCGGGACGACGGTCTCCGGTATACTATGCGTCACACTCGGCTATCTGTTCGGCTGGCCGTTCCATTGACACATAATATGATAACAATTGAAAAGCTGCCTGCCCGGTCTGAGCATCAGACCGTGGCAGGCAGCTTTTTCAATACACGGAGCAGGTCGAACGCATCTTCGGGCGGCACCGGCCGGCTGAAGTAGTAGCCCTGGATACGGTCGGCACCGAGTTCCTTCAGAATTCCGAGCTGTTCGGCGGTTTCCACACCTTCAATGACCGTCACCTGACGCAGACCGGCCGCGATGGAAATGATCCCCTTCACGACGGAAGCCGCCTGGGACTCCCTTGACGTCATATCATCCAGGAACGACTTATCCACTTTCAAGTACTGGAACGGCAGCAGCCGCAGGATCGACAGCGATGAATAGCCGGTTCCGAAGTCGTCGAGGGCGGTGCTGATGCCGAGTTCGTTCAGCGCCGTCACCGTTGCAAGCGCTTTTTCACTGTCTTCGACGACGACGGATTCCGTGATCTCGAATACGAGACTTTCCGGCGAAGCACCAGTTTCCGACAGGATGTTCTTTACACGGCACAGGAACGTATCGTCGAGCAGCTGCTTGACGGACACATTGACCGTCACGTACAGTTCAGGGAATCCTTGCGCCCGCCAGCCCTTCACTTGAAGGGCTGCCTGCTCGATGATCCAGTCGCCCGCCTGTAGGATCATGCCGCTCTCTTCCAGCAGGGGAATGAACTGGTCCGGCCGCACCATCCCGAATTTAGCGGACTGCCACCGGAGCAGCGTCTCAAAACTGACGATACGGTCTTCCTGCACACTGTAGATCGGCTGGTAGACGAGACGGAATTCATCGAGCGCAAGCGCCTCCGCCAGTTCTTTCGAGAAAAGTTTGCGGTCGTTGTTCAATTCAGCAAGTGCCTCCGTGAAATAAGCATATGGATAGTCCGTCTGCTGCCGCGCTTCCTGGCATGCGAACACTGCCTCACTGACAAAGTGTACAGCAGCCCCCTCCTCTTTCCGGTAATGACGGATCCCCGCATAGGCATCAAGGCGGATCGGTTCCATGCCGTCCAGCACAATCGGCTGTTTCAACAGGCCGATCAGTTCCCCGGCTGCCGCCTCCGCTTCCTGCCGGCTCCGGCTGCCGATCAGGACGACAGCGAACTCCCCGCCGCCAATCCGGTATACATTATCTTTGCCGGTCATATGCGCCTTAAGCCGTTTCCCCACCTCGGCCAGGACATCATTGCCCGTTTCGTACCCTGCCCAGTTATTCACTTTCCGGAATTCGCGCAAGTTGAGAAGAATCGTCGTGTAATCCTGTTTACGGCTGCGCTGCAGTGCGAGCCCATCCTCATCGATCTGCATAGCATTGCCCAGACCGGTCAATTCGTCGATGCGCGTTTCGCGCAGCTGCCGTCTGACGAGTCGTTCATAATATCCATACAGACAAGCGAGCAGCAGAAAGATTGCGAGTCCGACCAGGATCATATTTGAGCGTTTCGCTTCGAGTGAATCCATTGCCGGGTTTCCGGACGAATCCACAGCGGCCGTCCAATCGTTCCACGCCCTTTTATACATAATATAGCGTGCCCGCTTGCGGTTTTCCGTTATGATACCGTTTGGAGCGGACTCCTC
This sequence comes from Sporosarcina sp. NCCP-2716, assembly GCF_023707985.1. GTDB lineage: Bacteria > Bacillota > Bacilli > Bacillales_A > Planococcaceae > Sporosarcina. The sequence goes on along the minus strand of NZ_BRCF01000006.1, from coordinate 209,144 downwards.
TCCCCGGGTGATCAGGTTCTGCTTGCTCAGCAGCTCGTCTTTCGCCAGGCTGTCATCCGATGTATAGATGATCTCGTCGTCCTTCAGCAGAAAGACCGTGCCGTCGAGGGACGTTTCGCTGATCAGCTCATGGATGATGTCCGACAGGCTGATAGCGCCTGACAGCACGCCGATGACATTGCCGTTTTGCCAAACAGGCACGGAGATGGCCGTGACACGCACATCCGGTTTTTCACGCAGGGTGAATAGATCGGTCATCGTCATCTGCCCGGACATCGCACGCTCGAACGCATCCTCTTCCTGTATGTCGTACCACGAGCCGTTCGCAGCCATGATTTCCCCGTCCGGGTAGATGAACCCTAAACCGGCTAGGAACGGCATCTTATCGTCCTGTTCTTTCAGGAAATGCTGCAGTTTTTCACGATCATCCGCAAACGTTTCTATGTATTTCGCCATCAGCTCGAGTTCGCCGAGCCGTTCATCTGCGAACCGGTTCGTTTCTTTCGTAATATCGTCCAGGAGCTCGCCTGTTTCCTTGTAGACGGCATCCGCCGTTTCCTGGTGGTCGTTTTTGTAGGCGGCTTGCAGGAAGAAGACGCTTCCTGCAAAAACCGCTGCCAGCACTGCGAGGGCGAGCAGTTTTCTAGACATTTTCATGGCGGTATCCTCCCTGATAACCTGACTTTCGGCACCTATCCTCGTCCTTTATACCTTCCCTTCTCTTCTATCGGCCTATTTCCGCAGTTTGATAGAGTCCGGGCAAAAAAAGACTGCAGGCGGACCGGTCGCTTTCCGGCAGCCTGCAGTCTTTCGGTTCCGTTGTATCGTCACACGCCGAAGTCCATACCCCTGTCCAGATCGACGAGACGGCGGTACCTGCCGGACTGTTCCAGCAGTTCATTGTGCGCCCCCAGCTGGACGATCCGGCCCTCCTCCAGGAAGATGATCCGGTCCATCAGTTCCATTCCCATAAGGTGGTGCGTGATCCAGATGACGGTCTTGCCTGACAGGCTGTCCATCATCGTACGGATGAGGTCCCGCTCTGTCTGCGGATCGAGTCCGACTGCCGGCTCGTCGACAATGACGACCGGCGCGTCATCGAGCAGGATCCGGGCGAGCGCAATCCGCTGCCGTTCCCCTCCGGAAAATCGCCGGCCGGCTTCTTCGGTCTGCGTCTGCAGACCTTCCGGCAGACTGCGGATGTACTCTTCAAGGCCGACCTGCCTGATGACCGCCTCGAGTTCCGAGCGTGTGGCATCCGGTTTGCCGAGCCGCAAGTTGTTTTCGATCGAAGTGCCGAACAAATACGGTTTCTGGTTCAGCACACTGACCATCTGATGGATGCCATCGCCGTATGCGGCTGGGCGGTGCCCCGCGAGAGCGATCGTTCCGCTGTCCGGTTCCAGGGCACCGAGGATGAGGTTCAGCAGCGTCGATTTGCCCGCGCCGCTCTTACCGAGAAGTGCCACCCGCTCCCCCTGCCCGATTGAAAGCGACAGATCATCGAGTGCTTTCCGCGCACCCGGCACGTACGCATAGGATGCCTGCTCGATCCGGATATCAACTGAATCAGGTAAGTCCGCAACCGCCTCTTCATCAGTATGGTGTAGTGTGCCATGTGACTCGGCAGCGCGCAGCCGGGCGAACGATTCTTCGTACGCCGGAATCCGCTCGACTGCACCTGAAATCGGGATAAGCGCTTCGATGACAGGCATCGTCACGAGCGTCAACGCGGCAATATAGACCGGAGCGATCAGGCCGTCCGCTGCCTGCAGTCCGGCCCAAATGCCGACTGTGATTGTCAGTGCGCCGGACAAGAGCTGCAGCGTCAGTGTACGTGTCCTGTCGTACTTGGCCAAGTCGGAATCAGTCGCGTAACCCGCATCCCGCTCGGATTTGAATTTGGCGAGGAAATCGGCGGACCGGCTGCTGATGAGCCAGTCGCGGATGCCGTACACCGCGTCGCCGAGCGTATGGTACAGCTTTGTGTGCTGCCGTTTCGACTGCTGATGGTGCTTCTTTTTCATGATCAGTGAAAACGATGGGTAGACGAATACGAAGACGCTGAGGCAGAGACCGATGAACAGTCCGAATTTCCAATCGAACACCGACAGGGAAATCGTCGCCGCCAGGAACAGGAGAAGGCCGCTGATCGTCGGGAAGATTGTGCGGATATAGACGTCCTGCAGCTGTTCAATATCATCGGCAAGCGTCCCGAGCAGGTCTCCCCGCTTGAAACGCGAACGGATGAACAGCGCTTGCGGTTCAAGTGCCCGGTACAGCCGGACCCTCATTTCGGAGAGCACCTTCAATACGGCATTATGGCCCGTCAGCCGCTCTGCATAGCTGAACGCGGCGCGCGACAGACCGAACGCACGGACGAGGACGATCGGTACATAGACGAGCAGGATCGTCTCCGGCCTCTCCGAAGCCCGGGAGATCAAATACCCGGAAACGAAGATGAGCAGTGCGGCCGACAGCAGGGACAGAAACGCGAGCAGTACGGCCGAGGACATGAGTTTTCGGTATTTCTTTACGTACGGCATGACAAATCGTCTGATGTCGTTCATCGTTCCATCCCTTCCCGCTGCGCAGAGACGAGCCGGCGGTAGACGCCGTCCTTGGCTGTCAGCTGTTCTTGTGTCCCCTGTTCTGCGATGCGTCCGTTTTCCATGACGAGGATCCAGTCCATTTCGTTCATCCAATGCAGTCGGTGTGTTGCGAAAAAGACGAGCCGGCCCTCGAGCAGCGGCAGCAGCAGCTGTTTGACCTCGTATTCCGTCTCGATGTCGAGATGGGCGGTCGGTTCGTCCAGCAGCAGGACGTCCGTCGTCTCGAGCATGGCGCGCGCTATCGCGACCCGCTGCTCTTCGCCGCCGGATAATGCCCGGCCGCCCTGGCCGATCGGTTCGTCGAAACCACGAGGAAGTTCCGCAGCGAGTTCTTCCAGGCCGGCAGCCCGGGCGGCCGCTCCCACGGCTTCATCACTCGCTTCCGGATGGTAGAACCGGATATTGTCGGCAAGCGTTTCCGAGAAGATCGCCGGATGCTGCGGAATATAGGTCACCTGGTTCCGCCACGATGGATGCGCAACTGTCGTGCGGGTTTCCCCGCCGATCTTGAAGCCCCCTCTGTCAGGGGACGTGAAGCCGGCGAGCAGGTCGATGAGCGTCGACTTGCCGGCACCGGACGCTCCGACGATTCCGATCTTCTTCGCACCGGAGACCGCAAAGCGGATATCATGCACGATTTCCGATCCGTGATCGCCCTGCTTGCCGATCCCTTCAGCCGAGAACTGCCAGTTTGGCGAGAGGCCGGGCACCGGAGCTGCGTCCTTACGTGTATTCTGTTCTGTTTCCTCCAGCAGCCTGCGGATTTCCGCCGCTGCATCCTTGCCGTCCATCGTTGCGTGGAAGTCGCTTCCGAGATCCCGCACCGGCATGAAGTACTCCGGAGCGAGTATGAGGATGAACAGCGCCGCTTCCAGACCGATGCCGCCGTTGATGAGGCGGAGGCCGAGTTCGACCGCGACGAGCGCGACAGACAGGCTTGAGAAGAAATCGAGCGCAAATGATGACAGGAATGCATAGCGGAGCGACCGGTTCGTCGCGATGCGGTATTTCTCACTCACTTCGGCGATCGCCTTTTCATGTGATTTACTGCGGCCGAGGAATTTCAGCGTCTCGATGCCCTGGATGGAGTCGGCGAAGTGCCTCGACAGCTGCCGGTACGTCCCCATCTGGTCATCGACTTTCTTCTGTGTCAGCATACCGATCAGCACCATGAATACGATGAGGATCGGCATGACGAGTGCAAGCGTCACGCCCGACATGATATCTTTCGAGAAGATGTAGAGCAGGATGACAATCGGCGTAATCCCCATCGTCACCGTACGCGGAACGAACAGCTCGGCATACTTGCGGAATTTCGGGATCCCTTCCAGGGTAAGCGTCAGCAGGGACCCGGAACCTTGCCTGGCGACCATCCCGGTCCCGTCTTCGAGGAGTGCTCCGACGAGCCGGTCCTGGCAGTCGCGTGCGGCGGAATCCGCGAATCGGTACGCGATCCGTTCTTTCACCCATTGGAGGAAGTGGCGGACCGCATGTGCAGCGAGAAACACGGCGAACGATATAGCGGTCCCCTTCCATCCTAGCCCCTGGAACATCCGGGTGATGGCCGAAGACAGCGAAAGTGCCTGCAGGATGATCGCCGCCGCCTGGACGACGGTCAGCACCCCGATGAGCACGAACGTTTTCTTACTGCCGCTATACCGCAGAAGATCCCGGTCCATCAGTACTCCAGATGGTCCGCGTCTTCAGTGAGCCGCTTGCGGAAGATGTAATAGCTCCAGATCGTATACGCAATGACGATTGGCACCATCGTCAGCGCCACGAACGTCATAAGTTTAAGGGAATACTGGCCGGACGCCGCTTCCCGGATCGTCATATTGAAGGCGGAATCGATCGTACTGATCATGACATTCGGGAACAATCCGATGAAGAACGAAGCCATGATGGCAATCAGCGTGATGCCTGTAATCGTGAAACTGAACGCTTCGCGGCCTTTTGCAATGAACCCATGAAGCAGTGCATACAGCACAAGTACGACAGCAAACAGCGGAATGAGGACTGCGCCGCGGTCTGCGAACGCATTTGTGTACACTGCCGTCAAACCGGTGAACAGGAGCACACTTGCACCGGCTGCCCAATAGATCTTCAACGCCGCCTCTTTCGCGCGTTTCCGCATGGATCCTTCCGTTTTCAATGTAACGAACAGCAGACCGTGCAAGTACGACAGCAGGACAAACGTAATACCGCCGACGACAGTGTAGACGTTAACAAAATCGAGGAAACCGGCGTACAGGTTCATGTCCCCATCGACCGGCATCCCTTTCAGCATGCTCGTGAACAGCACACCGAGGAGGAATGGCGGGAGAGTGCTCCCTGCAAAGATGGCCCAGTCCCAAACGTTCACCCATTTCGGCGAATCGACTTTCTCCCTGAATTCGAACGCTACGCCCCGGGCGATGAGTGCCATGAGCAGGACGACGAACGGCAGGTAATAACCGCTGAACACCGTCGCATACCAATGAGGGAACGCTGCGAACATCGCACCGCCCGCCGTGATGAGCCACACTTCGTTCGCATCCCAAACAGGTCCGATCGTATGGATGAGAATCCGTTTGTCCCTCTCATCTTTAGCGAGGAACTTCAGGCTCATCCCGACACCGAAGTCGAAGCCTTCCAGGAAGATGAACCCGATGAACAAAACAGCGATCAACACAAACCACAAGTCACTTAGTGCCATCTGCCACGCCTCCTACATTAAATGGGTCCGTTATCGAAACATCTTGTTTCTTGCGTTCTTCCGGTCCGCGCTGGATCACTTTCACGAACAGCACAACCATGATGATGCCAAGGATCGTGTAGATCGTTGAAAACGAAATGAGGGAGAACAGGATGCTGCCCGCCGACACGTTCGGTGATATGGCATCCGCCGTCTTCATGAGCCCGTTGACGACCCATGGCTGGCGTCCCATCTCGGACATGATCCAGCCGAACGAGTTGCCGATGAACGGCAGGAAGATGACCGGGATCATCAGTTTCAAATACAGCGTCGAGGAAGCGATCTTCTTTCGGAACAGCAGCAGCAGTCCGAGCAGGCTCGCACCAACTAGCGCTCCGCCTGTTCCCGCCATGATACGGAAACTCCAGAACGTCGTTTTGACAGGGGGGATATAATCTCCCTCGCCGTATTTCTCGATCATCTGCTTGTTCAGTGTGTCCATGCCCAATACTTTGCCTGAGAATTCATTGTAGGACAGATAACTGAGCAAATACGGAATTTCGATCCGACCTGTCGTAATGCGGTCCTTCGAATCGATTTTCGCAATGACCGTCCAGGCAGCCGGATCCCCGCTGTCTTCCCAGAGACCTTCCGCAGCCGCCATCTTCATCGGCTGTGCATGCATGAGGTACTGCGCTTGCGAGTGGCCGGTGAAGGCAAGACCCATGCCGCCGACAAGTCCGACGAGCAGGCCGATCGTCATCGATTTCCTGAAGAAGTCGACTTGGCGTTCCTTCAATAGATAGAACGCACTGACGCCGATGACGAAGAAGGCGCCTGTCGCGATACTGCCGAAGATCGTATGCGGGAATGCGACCCACAGTTTTTCGTTCGTCAGCAGGGCGATGATATCATTCATCTCCGCACGGCCGTTCTGCAATACATAGCCGACCGGATTCTGCATGAATGAGTTCGCAGCCAGAATCCAGAACGCCGACAGCACGGTTCCGATGGATACGAGCCAAATTGAAGCCAAGTGCAGTTTCTTCGATAGTTTGTCGGCCCCGAAGATCCAGATCCCGATGAATGTGGACTCCAGGAAGAACGCAAGGAGCGCTTCCACAGCAAGCGGCGCTCCGAAAATGTCGCCGACGAATCGGGAATACGCGGACCAGTTCATGCCGAATTGGAATTCCTGGAAGATCCCTGTGACGACCCCGATTGCAAAGTTGATGAGGAAAAAAACGCTCCAAAACTTGGTCATCTTCATATAGATCTCTTTTTTCTTCACTACGTAAAGTGTTTGCATGATCGCGATGATCAGCGCCAGCCCGATCGACAACGGAACGAATATGAAGTGAAACAACGTCGTCGAAGCGAACTGGATCCTGGACAGCAAAACCTCTTCCATCTCTACCTCTCCCCCTCAATCTTGATCTGCCTCTATTATAAATTAGAAGTTAAATTACTTTGTGAGCAATCCGCGGACGATCTGTTACAAAGCTCAAAACTTCAGGCTGTTTTCGAGGGGGTTTGTTGGAATGTTGTCACAAGCCGCTGTGTAAGCGATTTCGCGGCTATCAGTTTAGAAAAACTCTTATCACGGAATCTCTTAACGATAATTCGTACTTAACAATAATGATTATAAACAAATTGCTGGCTATCTAGCAAACTGTCTGCTATATTGAGTCCATAGCGTCACAAATGATCAAACAGGAGGAATTGAGATGAATAGAAATGAGAATGATAACAACCGGAAGCTGACGACGGCTGCCGGAGCACCTGTAGTTGATAATCAGAACTCGATGTCAGCAGGACCGCGGGGACCGCTCCTCTTACAAGATGTATGGCTCATCGAGAAACTCGCTCACTTCGACCGCGAAGTGATTCCGGAACGGCGCATGCACGCAAAAGGGTCTGCTGCATACGGCACCTTCACCGTAACGAATGATATTACGAAGTATACAAAAGCGAAACTGTTCTCGGAGATCGGCAAGCAGACAGAGATGTTCGCTCGGTTCTCGACAGTGGCCGGCGAACGGGGGGCTGCGGACGCAGAGCGCGACATCCGCGGGTTCGCACTGAAGTTCTATACCGAGGAAGGCAACTGGGACCTCGTCGGCAATAATACGCCTGTCTTCTTCTTCCGTGACCCGCTCCAGTTCCCGGACTTGAATCACGCGGTGAAACGCGATCCGCGGACGAACTTGAGGAGTCCGAGGAACAACTGGGATTTCTGGACGTCCCTGCCGGAAGCCCTTCACCAGATCACAATCGTCATGAGTGACCGCGGCATCCCGCGCACGTACCGCCATATGCATGGATTCGGCAGCCATACGTACAGTATGATCAACGCCGATAATGAGCGGTATTACGTGAAATTCCACTTCCGTTCCCAGCAGGGCATCGAGAACCTGACGGATGAGGAAGCGGCAGCGACGATTGCAACGGACCGTGAAAGCCACCAGCGCGATCTGCTGGAGAGCATCGATAACGGGGACTTCCCGAAATGGAAGATGTACATCCAGGTCATGACCGAGGAAGAAGCGGCGAACATGCCGTACAACCCGTTCGATCTGACGAAGGTCTGGTACAAAGGCGACTTCCCCCTTATCGAAGTCGGTGAGTTCGAACTGAACCGCAATCCGGAAAACTACTTTGCGGAAGTCGAACAGGCTGCGTTCACGCCTGCAGCGATCGTACCGGGCATCAGCTTCTCCCCGGACAAAATGCTCCAGGCGCGCCTGTTCTCTTACGGCGACGCCCAGCGCTACCGTCTAGGCGTCAATCACCATCAGATTCCGGTGAACGCGCCGAAATGTCCGTTCCACAGCTTCCACCGCGATGGTCAGATGCGCGTGGACGGCAACCACGGAAGCCGGACGTCGTATGAACCGAACAGCTTCGGCGAGTGGCAGGAACAGCCGGACTTCCGTGAACCGCCATTGAAACTGCACGGCGCAGCGGACCACTGGAACTTCCGGGAAGACGACGACGACTACTTCACACAGCCCGGAAAACTGTTCAACCTGATGGATGACGGGGAGAAGGAGCGTCTGTTCCGCAACACTGCGGACAATATGGGCGACGCGCCGAAAGAGATCAAACTCCGTCACGTAAAACACTGCTACCTGGCGGATCCGGCATACGGCGAAGGGGTCGCAGCCGCGCTCGGTATTCCGATGAGCGATGTCCTTGTCGACTGATACGCAGAACGATACAAATAGGTGAAAAACGAAAAAGCAGCCCTGCGAGACCTCGATCGGTCTTGCGGGACTGCTTTTTGTATTCACTTCATCTCCGATACGGTGACGAATGTATACCCTTCGCCTTTCAGATAGGCCATGACACTGTCAAGACCGTCCGCAGTGGACTGATGGATGTCATGCATGAGGATCGTACTGCCATCGTGCGTCGACTTCTTCACTTCTTCCAGCAGCTTGCCGGCATCACGGTATTTCCAGTCCAGCGTGTCGACCGTCCACAGTTTGATGGGCGGTATTGTCTGCTTGCTCAGCTGTTCGGTATACGCCCCGTATGGCGGCCGAAACACAGTCGGCTTCTCACCGGTCACTTTCAGGATGATATCCCTCGTCCGGTTGATCTCCTCCAGCGCTTTCGGCAGCGGCATCTTGCTCAGATCGGGATGGTTCCATGAATGGTTGCCGATCTCATGTCCTGCCGCTTTCACAGCTTTCGCCATGTCCGGATAGTACTCCACCCGGCTGCCAAGCATGAAGAATGTCGCCTTCGCATCGTACTTTTTCAGGATTTCCAGGATCTGGGCAGTCGATTTCGGATCGGGTCCGTCATCGAATGTGAGTGCCACCCGTTTGACCTGAGGCTGTCCGGGCTGCTCACCCGCTCCGTTTCCGGGTTCCGTACCGTCTTCACCGCCTGCCGTTTCCCCCGCTTCGGGCTGTTCTTTCCCGTCACTCGGAGACTTGCTTCCCATGGTTCCGTCCGTCTTATCCGCCGACGCGGTAGCGACCTGGAATTCCGGTTTCAGCAGGTCGTTCATGTCTTCGATCGGGATCTTTGCAGCCTGGGTGCCTGCCGATTCGTCTTTCAGCGATCCGCTCTCAAAATAGAAGATGATCTCCTTATCCGTCAGCGCAAAGTTTTTGTAGTTCCGCCATTCGGGCTCTGTCCGGATCTGTGCCTTATCGGCGATGAGGCCTTCCTGCAGCTTCTCCGTGGATGAGAGTGTCTTTCTCACGCGGTTCGTCACTTCCCGGACTACCGGGCTTTCATTCTTGAAGACGGTCTCAATCTCCATGACGGTCCCTGTTTTCGGATTCAGATGGAACGTCTCGATTTCGGCGGGTTTTTTCGTCCCCCGCAGCGTCTCGTTGTTCTTCAGAACGAACGAATAGTTCCCTTTCCGGTCCATATGGGTGTCAAAGGAGATGTTCAATTCGCTCCGTTTCTTGTTATCGGTTTTCGTAAGCTCGCCCATGGCTTTCAAATACGAATTTTTCGCTTCCGTGATGAATGACTTCACCTGTTCGTTGAATTCCGGGCTGTCACTCTGGGGGTATTGGATGGCGAATTTCGCCAGCGGATCATTGGACGTTTCTGTGATGATCCGGATGCCTTCGAAATTCGAGTCGGCCTTGTCGACTTTGACTTTGTCCGATATCGCACCCGGACTTTTAGCCGACTTCACGTTCTGCCCGTTCTTCGTGTCTGCAAAGATGATCAGCAGTGCTGTCATCGCCAAAAAAATGATAATCGTCGTCAACAATACATCGATCAACTTGAACCTTCCGCCGCCAACCCTTTTTTTCATTGCTCGAATGACTCCTTCTCCTGCTTACTTTCCGTGAAAATGCGCATCTCTCCAGCTGGATATGTATACCTTAAATACTAGTACAATTATTACTAGAATACAATTGTTTTCCTGTCGATATTTCTTCACTTTTTCCGATAGGTGTTTTGTGATATACTGTTGGGGACCCGGATCTTGCATATGCGGGCAGCTTTTTCGTGGAAAAAAACTGTAAATAGCACCGGGCCGACTGTTTTACCCTATTGCAAAGTGAAAAAACAGAAGGTGGTTGACACAAATGGAAAACAAAAATTACCGAGTACTCCTTTTCTACAAGTACGTCACGATCGAAGACCCTGAAACACTGGCTGCAGAACATCTGCAGTTCTGTAAGGAACTCGGGCTGAAAGGCCGGATCCTAATCGGCGGAGAAGGCATCAACGGAACATGCTCCGGAACGATCGAGCAGACGGATGCCTATATGGAACATATGCACCAGGACGAGCGGTTTGCGGATCTCTGGTTCAAAATCGACGAAGCGGACGGCCACGCGTTCAAGAAGATGCACGTGCGTCCCCGCAAAGAGATCGTCAATCTGAGCTTGAGTGACGACGTCGATCCCCTCGAATTGACAGGCACATATTTGAGCCCTGAACAGTTTTTCGAGCAGATGCAGGAAGAAGATACAGTTGTCATCGATGCCCGGAACGATTACGAGTATGATCTCGGACACTTCCGCGGCGCAATCCGTCCGGATATCGAGAATTTCCGGGATCTCCCTGAATGGGTGCGTGACAACAAGGAACAGCTGGAAGGCAAGAAAGTGCTGGCGTACTGCACCGGCGGCATCCGCTGTGAGAAATTCACAGGCTGGCTCAAGCGTGAAGGATTTGAAGATGTCGGTCAGCTTCACGGCGGAATCGTCACATACGGAAAAGATCCTGTTGCAAAAGGTCAGCTGTGGGACGGACAGTGCTATGTGTTCGATGAGCGCATTGCAGTTCCGGTCAACCAAGTGGAACATGTCGTCGTCGGCCGTGATCATTTCGACGGCACGCCTTGCGAACGGTATGTGAACTGTGCAAATCCGGAGTGCAACGCAAAGATCCTCGCTTCCGAAGAGAACGAATATCTTTACATGCGCAGCTGTTCGGATGAATGCCGGACCCACCCCCGCAACCGCTACGCCGCTGAGCAAAACCTGACAAGAGAGGAATTCGAAGAACGTCTGGCGAAGCTGGATGCTCATCGTTCTGCAGCACACGCGTAATTCAAATGGTTTCTGGCGCATAGACGGCTCCAACCGGCTATGCGCTTTTCCATGCCTGTTGCGCGGGGCTGTCCTTATGGGTCTCGGGAACATTTCAGAGACTTGCAGCGTCGACTGTTTAGTATGCTATTGGAGGCATTTTGAATGGAATGGAAAAATATTTATAAAGGTTTTTTGATGGGGATCAGTGATCTGATACCCGGAGTGAGCGGAGGGACGATCGCGTTCATGCTCGGCATCTATGACCGCCTTCTCACATCGATCAGCGGGTTCTTCAGCAGGGAGTGGCGTAAACATATCGGCTTCCTGCTGCCCCTCGGTGCCGGGATGGCTGCAGCACTGCTGCTGTTCAGCCGGGTCATCAGCTACTTGCTGAAACATTATCATGCCCCGACACAATTCTTCTTCATGGGTCTGATCATCGGCATTCTGCCGTTCATGTTCCGCCAGGCGGACGTGAAGTCGTCATTCAAGTTGCAGCATGTCGCCGTACTGCTCATCGTCGGTGCACTGCTGGCGTCTACCGGCTTCATCTCCCCTGCGGATCGTGATGTCATCACGTCTCTGACGCCGTCGCGGACCATACTACTGTTTCTGGCGGGCTGGGCAGCGAGCACGGCGATGCTGCTGCCTGGCATCAGCGGGTCGTTCGTCCTGCTGCTTCTCGGGTTCTACTCGACTGCGATTGGCGCTCTGTCCAATTTCAATATACCAGTGATGGCCGTGATCGGACTCGGCGTGATCACCGGGTTCGTGATCAGCAGCAAAGTGATCCACCTTCTGCTCAGCCGCTATGCGACGCTGACGTTCGCCGTCATCATCGGCCTGATCATCGGTTCGATTTTCGTCATCTATCCCGGTGTGCCGGAGAGCGGCACGCCATTCGTCATGAGTGGAGTTGCACTCGTCATGGGCCTGCTCGTCTCGAACCTGTTCAGCCCTCAGGAAGAAACCGAAAAACAGTAAAAAGCTGCCGCCCGGCCAATTTGGTCGGGCAGCAGCTTTTTTTGTTTATGCGCGGGATACCGCTTATGAAAAGACGCTCGTGCTGTGCAGCGGCTGTACGCGTGCTTTCGGATCAAGATAAGCTTTTGCATTGTTGACGGCAATCGGCGCTTCGCCGAGGCCGACTGCAATGAGCTTCACTTTGCCGTCATAGTTCGTAACATCCCCGGCTGCATAGATCCCTTCGATGTTCGTCTCCATGCGGGTATTGACGACGATCGAGTTCTTATCCATCTCAAGACCCCATTCCTTGATCGGGCCGAGCGAGGAGATATTGCCGTAGTTGACGACGACATGATCCATCGGCAGAACTTCTTCCGTACCGTCTTTGTGGACGATCTGTACTTCGTGCAGCTTTCCGTCTTCCCCTTTGATGGACTTCACCGAGCGGGATGTCAGGACATTCACTTTCGACTCCATCAGCTGATTGACGCTTGTTTCGTGTGCTGTGAACCGCTCCCGGCGGTGGACAAGCGTGACGCTTTCAGCGATGTCTTCGAGCATGAGCGCCCAGTCGACAGCCGAGTCGCCGCCGCCGCAGACGAGTACGCGTTCATCTTTGAAAAGTGCCAAGTCTTTGATGCCGTAGTGGAGGGTGCTCTCTTCGAAGTGTGCTTCCTCTTCGATACCGATCTTGCGCGGCTGGAAGGCTCCGATTCCGGCAGTCAGCAGGATGGTGCGCGTCAAGTGTGTGCCTTTGTCCGTCTTCAGGACGAAATGGTCGCCCTCGCGTGTTGCGGACAGTGCCGCTTCGCCGAGAAGGATTTCCGGCTTCGAGTGATGCGCCTGTGTCACGAGATTTGCGACGAGGTCCTTCGCCAGGATTTTCGGGAATCCGCCGACATCATAGATGTACTTGTCCGGATACAGCTCGATCAGCTGCCCGCCCAACTGCGGCAGGCTGTCTATGATCTTCACCGACATTTCCCGCATGCCTGCGTAGAAAGAAGCGAACAGACCGGTCGGCCCCCCGCCTATTATTGTTATATCCACGATTTCCTGATCCATTGCAAACACTCCATTACTAAAAGATTTTGCAGAACGTCCGGACGTTGCCCGCAGGACATTGTCCAGGCATTCGGTTCTGACTTCATTATCCACTATTCCCTGCAGAATATCACGTGATTTGACCGCAGAATCCGCTCTTTATCCCTCAGGCTGCGATAAGTCGGCCGTGTCGTCAGCATGGTTTCCGCAAAATGCCAGAACAGCTGCCTCTTCCTCTTCCTCCAGCTCGAAATCCAGTGCTTCCTCGGTCTCTTTCTTGAAAAAGTACGTACCGGTGATCCGGCTGCGCCCTTCTTCCTGGATGTAGACGGTGCGGATGCCGCCCGCTTCTTCCTCCGCCAACTCGTCCTCTTCGTCGAAGTCGATAAATAGGAAAAACTCATACCTTCTGCCGTCCAGGATGCCTGTCGGGTCGATCAGTTCTGTTTTCGTGTATTGTTTGATTTCCATAAGTAAGTCCGTTCCCCTTATTGTTCATTTTTGCAGTTCCTTCTTCTGTTTTCATCATACCACGATGGCAGGGTGCTGGACACTTATACACCCTCACAAAAAAAGTGGATGATTTGCACGTCTGCCTTTTGCTTTTTGCCGCAATTTCGATAACAATAGAAGAGGTTATCCATTTTACAGAGCGGAGGTACATGATGATTCCATTTGAAGACTACCAATATGCCCGTCCCGAGATGGACGAGATCAAAACCGAATTCACTGAATTGCTGGATAGGTTCAAGAATGCGGCGACATACGAAGCGCAGAACGAGGTAATCTGCGAGATCAACGCAATCCGGAACGATTACTCGACGCAGCTAAATCTTGCATACATCCGTTCGTCCATCGATACGAACGATGAGTTCTATCAGAAGGAACGGGATTATTTCGACGAAGTGAGCCCTGAGTTCCAAGGGCTGACGACAGAGTTTTACAAAGCCCTGATTTCCTCCGGTTTCCGCAAGGAGCTGGAAGAACAGTGGGGAGCGCAGCTGTTCGCCCTGGCGGAAAACGAAATCCGTGCATTTTCACCGGAAGTCCTGCCACTGCTGCAGCAGGAGAACAAACTGACGTCGGAGTATGCCAAACTCGTGGCATCCGCCCAGATCGACTTCGATGGTAAGAAGCTGACGCTTGCGCAGCTCGGTCCCTATACGGAATCGACTGATCGCGATATCCGGAAACAGGCAATGACTGCACAATACTCTTTTTATGAGCAGCACGAAGAGAAATTTGACGGCATCTATGATCAGCTCGTCAAGCTGCGGGACGAGATCGCGAAGAAGCTAGGGTTCTCCTCCTTCACAGAGCTCGGCTACGTCCGCATGTCGCGGATCGGATACGACGCTTCCATGGTGAAGAAATTCCGTGATCAGGTGCGTGACTATATCGTTCCGGTCGCAAATAAGCTGTACGAACGCCAGGCTGCCCGGATCGGTGTCGATTCCCTGAAGTTCTATGACCAGTCGCTCGACTACTTGACGGGGAATGCCGTGCCGAAAGGGTCTCCGGACTGGATCATCGAGCAGGGGAAAGAAATGTACCGGGAACTTTCACTGGAAACCGATGAATTCTTCACATATATGACCGAGAAGAACCTGCTCGATCTTGTCGCGAAAAAAGGCAAGGAAGCCGGCGGATACTGTACGTTCATCGATAACTATGATTCGCCGTTCATCTTCTCCAACTTCAACGGGACGTCTGGCGATATCGATGTGCTGACGCACGAAGCGGGGCATGCGTTCCAGGTCTACTCGAGCCGTAACATCGGCATTCCGGAATACGTCTGGCCGACGAGCGAGGGCGCGGAGATCCATTCGATGAGCATGGAGTTCTTCACATGGCCATGGATGGAACTGTTCTTCCGGGAAGAGACCGAGAAGTACAAGTTTTCCCATCTGAGCAGCGGCCTGCTGTTCCTGCCGTACGGCGTGGCGGTCGATGAATTCCAGCATGAAGTGTATGACAATCCGGAAATGACGCCGGCCGAGCGGAAAGCGGCATGGAAACGGATCGAGCAGATCTACTTGCCGAACCGCGACTATGACGGTAATCCCTATTTGGAAAGCGGCGGCATCTGGCAACGTCAGGCGCACATTTACGAAATCCCGTTCTACTATATCGATTACACGCTTGCACAGATCTGTGCGTTCCAGTTCTGGAAGAAAGACCAGGAAGATCACGAAGCGGCATGGAATGATTATACCCGCCTATGCAGACTCGGCGGCTCCAAGTCCTTCACGGAACTCGTGGAAGCCGCGAATCTGATCTCCCCGTTCGATGACGGCTGTGTCGAATCCGTCGTCGGGACGATCGAGAATTGGCTGAACGCAGTCGACGACAAATCCCTATAATGAAGAACAGCCCGCCTCCTCGTGAAATGAGGAGGCGGGCTGTTGTTATATGGTGAAGACAATTTTGCCGAACTGACTGCTGTCTTCAAGCATTTTGAATCCTTCGAGGGCTTCCTTGAGCGGCAGAACCTCGTCGATGACAGGCCGGACCCCGTGCTGTTCCGAGAAGGCGAGCATGTCGCGCAGTTCTTCCCGGCTGCCCATCATGGAACCGATGATTTCCTGCTGTTTGTTGAACAGCGAGCGCAGATCGATATCGACGGTGTCCTCCGTCGTCGCGCCGAAGACGACGAGGCGCCCCCCGCTCTTCAACAGATCGAGCGACCGGTTGAACGTCGCCCGCCCGACACTCTCGATGACGAGATCGATCGTTTCATCTTTCAATTCTTCCTTCCAATCGGCATTCGTGTCGATCGCCCGGTCGGCGCCGAGCCTGAGAGCCGCCTTGCGCTTCGCTTCACTGCGCGATGTTACGATCACCCGCGCCCCTTTCGCTTTCGCGAACTGGATGATGAAGGTCGCCACCCCGCTTCCTGCACCCGGCAGGAAAACAGTATCACCTTTTTGAACCCGGCCCTGTGTCACGAGTGCCCGGTATCCCGTCAGTCCTGCGAGCCCGATGCACGCCGACTCTTCCCACGACAGCGATTGCGGCCGCGGTTCCAGCTGCTCCGCCGAAATGGCGATCTTCTCTGCAAAGGTCCCGTCGTCCGGCATGCCGAGCGGGCTGAAGCCTTCAGGCGAGGCGGCTGTATTTTTGAACCAGCCGATGGACGGATTGATGAGCACTTCGTCGCCCACTTTCCATCCGGTCACTTCTGCACCGACCTGTTCGATTACCCCCGCCCCGTCGGAACCAAGCACGAGGTCGTCCCCTTTATGGTTCCGCCGTGCCGGTATGTAAAGGTCCCGGCGATTCAGTCCTGCCGTTCTCAGCGAAACGACGACCTCCCCGCTGCCTGCTTCCGGATCCGGCATACTGCCGGCGCGAAGTCCTGACTCTCCATGGATTATAGCTTTCATATTGTAATCTACCATCCTTCCTGCCTGCGCACATGATTTGTGAGAATTTTCTTCACTGTCACTATCATAGCGCATCTCCGCTGAACTCCAAAACAAAACACAACAGACGGCATCATCTGTTGTGTCAGTATCTTGCGATTCAGTTTCCTGCCGGTTTCTGGCAGCGGCATTTCAGCTTGGCGAGCTCGAGCAGCTCCAGGACATCCTTTTTCGGAAGCTGCGTCATGAGATTCAGCATTTCCCGTTCTGCAAGACGGCGGCCTTTGCCGCTGCGGTAGCGGGCTTTGTTGGCTTCATCCAATTTTGAGTATAGTTCATCCGTTTCTTCGTCGGCTTCGTCAGCGAATCCGTCGACGACCAGCGTTTCGCGCAAGCGTTCATACAGCGGCTCCGCTGCGGCACTGTTCGACTGGCTGAATGCTGGTGATTTTTTGGAATCCCCCATGATCAGCTCATCCGTCGATATATTGAAGCGCTCCGAAATTTTAGCAACCCAGGCTGCTGACGGCGCGTTTTTCCCTTTTTCCCAGTCTTTGATCCGGCTGGCGGATGTACCGATTGCGGCTCCGAATGCCATCATCGACAGACCGCGCTGTTCCCTTAGTTCTTTTAACCTGTTTCCAAATGCTTCCTTACTCCACTCGTTCACTGAAAATCCTCCTCTTCCACTCTCTCATTCTATTATTTTTCATTTTTCTTAGTTTGTCAATCTATTATTTTTTCAATAAATCTGTTTCGCTCGAAGATGTCAGTAGCCTGATTTCTGACGTTCATAGTTCTTCTCGTTCTTCTCTAGATAAGACGCCATGATTTCGTCAGGGGTGAAGCCGAGTTTTCCTGCCAGCAGTCCGTACTGTGTCCAAAGTTCCACATAGCTGTCCATGTCCCGCTGTTCTCCGAAAGCGAGTACCGCGCCGTGGGTCCGGATGAACAGCGCCGTCAGCGTATCGTCCGTTCCGGATATCGTCCAGTCGCTGAATGATGTCAGGTCTTTCACGATGCCGAGCGACAGGAGGAAATGGATCGAATCGACGTATTCTTCGAGGATGACCGCCCTCTCGGAAGGTCCTTTCGTGCTCCAGAATTTGAAGCAGCGCGTCTCGTTCGCCAATTCCGACAGCTCCACGAGCAGTGCGAGCAGTTTGTCTTCGAATAATTGCGAAGCCGCCAATCCGTGCTGATCTTGGATGTATGTATCGAGTGATTTCTGCATAGTGAAAAGTTTCGTCAGTTCCACGGGATCTCCTCCTTCAGTTTAATAAGCCAGTGTACCGCCAGGACGCCATCGAGTGACGGCAGCCGCACACCGAATAACAAGAGCAGCAGTGACGCATCGATCAGCGCAAGCAGCAGAAAGCCGATACGGAACGCCGTATGCCGGGTCTTATGGCGGAACGTCTGCATGCCGAAGTACGCTCCGATCCCCCCGCCGGCCAGTGCCAGCAGCCACAGCTGTCGTTCCGGCACCCGCCATTCGCGGCGGACCGCCTGCCGTTTGTCGTAGCCCATCACCGCAAATGCACAGATGGACAGGATGGCGATCCAGCCGATTGCGATCTCTTGCATCCTCTCACCCCTTCTTCTTACTTGTCGGCCGGAATGGTTGAATCTTTACGGCAACTCAAGATTGTGCATAAAAAAATGCCGTGACCGGAAAGTTCCGGAATCACGGCATCGTCAAAGTCTATTATTTAGACAATGATTGTTTTGCTGTTTCTGCGAATTGAGCAAATGCAGCTGCATCGGATACAGCCAGGTCTGCGAGCATTTTACGGTTCACGTCAACGCCAGCCACTTTCAGGCCGTGCATCAATGTGCTGTACGACATACCGTTCGTGCGTGCTGCCGCGTTGATACGTGTGATCCACAGTTTGCGGAAGTCCCGCTTCTTCTGGCGGCGATCCCGGTAAGCATAGTTCAATGATTTCATGACTTGCTGGTTGGCTACTCGGTATAGACGGTGTTTCGAACCGAAATACCCTTTCGCTAATTTCAATACTCGTTTATGGCGCTTGCGCGTCACTGTTCCACCTTTTACGCGTGGCATAGTAATTACCTCCTGCTATTCCATAAGAATAAATTTAGTTTTGTATAGGGTCAGCCGGACTCCATTGGAATCTTCGGCCGGGTCGTGCGGAATTACTTCATGTACGTGATCATTTCACGGATACGCTTGTAGTCTCCAGATGAAATGAGGGAGCCTTTACGCAAGTGACGCTTTGCTTTTGTCGACTTGTTGGCGAAAAGGTGGCTTGTGTACGCACGGCCGCGTTTCACTTTACCAGTTCCTGTCTTCTTGAAACGTTTCGCGGATCCGCGGTGAGTCTTCATTTTTGGCATGATCTGTTCCTCCTAAATCGTTTGTTCAGCTTACTTTTTTTCGTTGATCGGTGCAAGCATCAGGAACATGCTGCGGCCTTCCATTTTCGGACGGACTTCCACAGTTCCGACCTCTTTACAAGCTTCTGCAAACTTGTCTAGGACGCGCTGACCGATTTCTTTGTGTGTGATTGCACGTCCGCGGAAACGGATGGATGCTTTCACTTTGTCGCCTGCTTCGAGGAATTTGATCCCGTTGCGAAGCTTTGTCTGGAAGTCGTGCTCATCGATAGTCGGGCTGAGCCGGACTTCTTTGACCTGGATGATCTTTTGGTTCTTCCGGGTTTCCCGCTCTTTTTTCTGCTGCTCGAACTTGAATTTACCGTAGTCCATGACGCGGGCTACAGGCGGTTTCGCTGTAGGAGCGACGAGGACGAGGTCCAAGTTGGCACGGGCAGCAATGTCAAGTGCTTCGTTGCGGGATTTAATGCCGAGCTGATCACCATTGTGGTCGATGAGTCGAAGTTCACGGGCACGAATCCCTTCGTTCACATACATGTCTTTGCTAATCGTAATCCACCTCCGAATAATATCTCGCGAATACACTGTTTGAGCAGGCTGCACCGTCCGGCACAGCATGCAGAACCGTCGGGCTCAAGCCGCAGCGGTAATGAGGCAATAAAAAAAGCAGACAAATGGTCATTTGTCTACCCGCGTATGCGCACGTGCGTATTTCGGCACGAGGCTTCACTACTGTGCTGACCTCAGCAACTGCCGGATGGCGTCGATGGGGTGAGAAGCGGGCAGCTCCTTCTTGTATCACAAACTGTATTCTTTTACCTTACCTACTTTACCATGGACTGCATTGCATGTCAAGCAGATTAAAATAAAACGAGGACACCCTGCGTATTGTGTGCAAGGTGTCCTCACTGCCAAACGTTGATCTGCGTTCCGGGCGGACGCTTTCCGGGGGGCGAGCGTTGAGCCTCCTCGGTCGCTTCGCTCTCTGCGGGGTCTCAACCTGCTCGCTAATCCCCTCGGAGTCGCCGCCCTGCACTCCGATCAACTGAGTGTATTAGCTAACTACATATCAGTTGCGGTTGGTGTCTTGTTTCAGCAGGGCCAGGAAGTTCTCGTAGGACAAGGATTCGGATTTTTGTTCGCCGTATTTGCGGACGTTGACGGTGCCGGATTCGATTTCCTTGTCGCCGAGGACGAGCATGTACGGGACTTTCTGGACTTGGGCTTCGCGTATCTTGTAGCCGATTTTTTCGTCGCGGCTGTCGAGGTCGACGCGGAAGCCGGCTGCTGTGAGCTGTTCCCGGATGCTGTCGGCGTAGTCGAAGTGGGCTTCCGGCGAAACCGGGATGACTTCGACTTGGACCGGAGCGAGCCATGTCGGGAAGGCGCCTTTGTATTCTTCGATGAGGAAGGCGACGAAGCGTTCCATCGTCGAGACGACACCGCGGTGGATGACGACCGGGCGGTGCTGCTTGCCGTCTTCACCAACGTATGTCAGGTCGAAGCGTTCAGGGAGCAGGAAGTCGAGCTGGACAGTGGAGAGTGTCTCTTCCATACCGATCGCTGTTTTCACCTGGACGTCGAGTTTCGGACCGTAGAATGCCGCTTCACCGATTGCTTCGGTGTAATCGAGCCCCATGCCGTCCATCGCATCTTTCAGCATGCTTTCCGCGCGTTCCCACATCGCATCATCATCGAAGTATTTCTCTGTATCCGCCGGGTCACGGTACGACAGGCGGAACGAGTAGTCCGTGATGTTGAAGTCTTTGTAGACGTCGATGATGAGCTGGACCGTGCGCTGGAACTCTTCTTTGATCTGATCAGGGCGGACGAAGATGTGCGCGTCGTTCAGCGTCATCCCGCGTACACGCTGCAGGCCGGAAAGTGCTCCGGACATTTCGTAGCGGTGCATTGTGCCGAGTTCCGCGATGCGGATCGGCAGTTCGCGGTAGCTGTGGATATTGTTCTTATAGATCATCATATGGTGCGGACAGTTCATCGGGCGGAGCACGAGGTCTTCGTTATCCATGCTCATGACCGGGAACATGCCGTCCTGGTAATGATCCCAGTGGCCGGATGTCTTATATAACTCAACGCTTCCGAGCACCGGTGTGTAGACGTGGTCATAGCCGAGACGTTCTTCCTTGTCGACGATGTAGCGCTCGATGACGCGGCGGATCGTTGCGCCTTTCGGAAGCCAGAGCGGAAGGCCCTGTCCGACTTTCTGGGAGTTCATGAACAAGTCGAGCTCCCTGCCGATTTTGCGGTGGTCGCGTTCTTTCGCTTCCTCGAGCATCTTCAAGTGGGCGTTCAGGTCTTCTTTCTTGAAGAAGGCCGTGCCGTAGATCCGCTGCAGCATCTTGTTGTTGGAATCACCGCGCCAGTAGGCACCGGCGATGCTGAGCAGTTTGAATTCCTTCAGTTTGCCGGTATACGGAACGTGGACGCCGCGGCACAGGTCGAAGAATTCGCCTTGTTCGTAGATTGTCACTTCTTCGTTTTCAGGGATCGCTTCGAGCAGTTCCTGTTTGTATTCGTCGTCGATCTCCTTGAAACGTTTTTGTGCTTCGGCACGAGTGACGATGTGGCGGACGACGGGCAGGTTCTCCCCGATGATCCGTTTCATTTCCTTTTCGAGTTCCGGCAGGTCATCGGCTGTGATCGGCGTCGGTGAGTCGATGTCGTAATAGAAGCCGTTTTCGATTGCCGGTCCCACTCCGAGTTTCGCATCCGGAAATTTGCGTTTGACCGCCTGGGCGAGCAGGTGGGCTGTACTATGGCGCAGGATCTCAAGCGCTTCCGGTGACTGGGACGTGATGATTGCAATGTCCCCATCATGGTCAATCGGTGTCTTCAGGTCGATGAGCTGGTCGCCGAGCTTTCCTGCAAGTGCATTCTTCCGCAGCCCGGGGCTGATCGATGCGGCGACGTCTTCTGTCGTTGTGCCGGCCGGGAACTCCTTTACGGCCCCATCCGGGAATTTCAACTGTACTGATTCTGGCATGTCGATGCACTCCTTTTCTATTTTTGAGAACAAAAAAAGACCCATCCCATAAAGGGACGAGACTTGTTCTCGCGGTTCCACCCTTCTTCCTTCCATCCGGACGCAGCCGGAAAGATGAAGCTTCAAGCGGCTAACGGGCCGGGTCCGTCAGCAGGTACTGCAAGTTCCCTGCTGCTGCTCCAAGGGGGTCGATCGGTGTCGGTTCCTGCAAGGGTCTCAGCTGTTCCCCCGCTCTCTGTCGGCCGTCCAGACGATCGCTGTCCTTTTCTGCGCATTTGTTTCATGTATGGTGATTAGTATAGGGAAGTCACCCGCAAAAAGCAAGTGTTCCGTAAAAAATCTGTCAACTTCACTTGCCGCGGCGGTTTTCGCCGGAGAGGCGGACTGGTGTGCTCGTCATGTGGATCCGTTCCATGATACGGGCGGCTTTGATCGGTTCTTTTTCGCCGCGCTGTGTATACGTCAGGTGGTGTTCGAGCTCGGACATCGTGAAATTCGAAGTAAAGAATGTCGGGAGCTGTTCGGCCATCCGGTATTGCAGGATCGTGCCGAGCACTTCGTCCCGTGTCCAGGCCGACATCGATTCGGCGCCGATATCGTCAAGCATGAGGACGGATGCCCTTTTGACGAAATCGATCTTCTCGTTCAGCGACTGGTCCTGGATCGATTGTTTGATCTCCCTCAGGAATTCAGGCAGATAGACGGCGACGGTGCGGATCTGGCGGCTTGCCAGTTCGTTCGCGAGGGCGCCGAGGATGTAGGACTTCCCGGTTCCGAACGGTCCGTGGATGTATAGCCCTTTCTCCGGCAGCTTCCCTGTCGATTCGTATTCGGTGATGAACCTGCCGGCCTGGTCGACGATATCCAGCCGGCTGTTATCATGGTACAGGTCGATGTCCGGCAGTTTTGCGGCCATGACGTCGCGCGGCATGTACAGGCTGTCGAGCATCTTGCTGACTGCGCGCTTTTCGTCGTCTAGTTCCTTCCGCGGACAGCGGATGTACGTCACGTCGATCATCCCCTGGTTCATGATGAGTGTCGGCTCGAACCCTTTCATGACGTTGATGCAGCCGTCGAGGCTCGGGCAGTCGGCGCATTTGTGGGACGCCGTCGTATATTCGTACAGTTTGTTCAGGCTCCGATCGATGACCTGTTTGTCGATTTCGCCGGAATGCTCCTCGATGAATCGCTGGATCCGTTCATCGGCCAGCACTTCGTTCCGCAGCTGTTCGTAGCGTGCAGCGAGGGCCGGGGCGTTAATGACCCGTTTCATGGCATCTCCTATCCGTTCCATCAGTTCACCTCATTCCGCATCGATTCGAGTCTTGCCATCAATGCTTTCCGTTTGTTCTCGATTTCTTCATCATCTTCAGCGGGCTCCGTTTTCACCGGTTCCGGAGTTGCGTCTTTCTTGCGGAACCAGTCGGGCACTTGTTCTTCCCGTGCCGGCTTGCGGCTTCTGACGGATGTCTGGCTGCCTTCTTTCTTGCGCTGTTCGGACTCATCCAAGCCTTTCCGGGAGAGTTCCATTGCTTTCTCAGCCGAATCGACCTTTTTCACCGCCCAATGGGACGCGATCCGTTCCGCGAAACCGCTCGTGATCTTGCCGTCATTGTTCAAAACGATGTAATGCAGGAGGACATTCACGACCTCAAATGGCAGCTTGTGGACGTTCATAAGCCGTTCGGCCAGTTTGACATCCACCGAAAACGGTTCGGAGCCGATCAGATCATACAGCAGTTCCCTCGGGGATACACGTTTGAAATAGGCGAGGAGTTCCTGCTGTTTCGACATCGGCGGCTGAGAACCTGCCGGCTCGGGTGCGTCTTCCGGTATGTAGGATCTGTTCAATTTCGGTGCCGTATTTGAGATGTTCATCTTATAAAAATCAGTTGCCGCCCGGCGCAGCCGGTCTTCAGGCACTTCCAGCTTGTCATCGAGCGCCATCATGATCACTTTCTGCATATCGAGCGGGCTGAGTGAATAAAGGAAAGCCAGCTTTGCAATGAGCTGCTGCGGAATTCCGGCGACCGCGCTGCGCGGCACCATCTGTTCGGACAGGCCGCTCATCATCAGGCTGAAATCGAAAAAGCTGTCGTCGAACGGCACACCCTCCGATCCGGTTTTTTGGCGGAGCGGCTGGTCGTTAAGCAGCTCGTGGGCATTGCCGTTGACGGGTGTGTAGACGTCGAGGAAGTTCCGGGACACTTCCTTGTATTTTGTCATGTCCAGCTTGTCGACCGCAAAACGGGCACGGAGCTCCCGGTAGGAAGTCTCCCCGATTTTGCTGAACAGGAACGTCGCAAGAAGCGGGTCATGGAAGAACTGATCGGCGTCAAGCGGCGGCAGCAGCTCATAGACGAACGTGCGGCTGTCCCCTTCCATCCTCATATATGATCGAAGAAGGCCGATCGCTTCCAGCGAAATCCGCGCTTGGAAGACGGCGGGCAGCGACATGCTCAGGTGGTTCATCAGATGGTAATGGTTGAATGTACGCGGGATATTCGTCTCCGCATCGGCCCAGAGCGTCAGGAACAGACTGATCGGTTCCGGTCCGGTCAGCGGCTGGTAGAACAGCGAGAGGAGCTGCCGGTCATACTCCGAAAACGAAGCGGACTGCTTCAGCGTATAGGCATCGACTGGCTGTAATTCTTGGTATAGCATGTGTTCTCACCTTCCTGCTAGTTGGACTCTTCCTGCGGCCGGTTCTTCTCGCGCAGCGGTCCTTTCTGCAAGTTCTTCAATTCGTCGATGAACATCGTGATGTTCTGGTAATCGCGGTAGACAGATGAAAACCGGACATAGGCCACTTCGTCAACGTCCGCCAGCCGCTCCATGACCATTTCACCGACATCATGGGAAGCGATCTCCGTGATGCCGCGGCTTTTCAGTTCCTTCTCGATCGAGCGGACGATGTTCTGCAAGTCTTCCAATGCCACCGGACGTTTCTCACAGGCACGGACAAGGCCGCGGAGCAGTTTTTCTCCCGTGAACTCTTCCCGTGTCCCTTCTTTTTTCACGACGATGAGCGGGGCTTCCTCCACTTTTTCGAATGTCGTAAACCGGTACGTGCAGCGTTCACATTCCCGCCGCCTCCGTATCGAACTGTTCTCTTCAGCGGGCCTTGAGTCGATGACACGCGTTCCGTTGTAATGGCATGCTGGACATTTCATGATTCGTTCCTCCGGTTTCCGTTAGTTCATATAGTATAACAGACAGCGCGCTCCGGGAACACCCGGGAAACGTCACCCTTGCCGGGTGGGTCTGCCGCTGTTTCCGTACAGAGGCGACAAAAAACTGCCCTGCCGGCTGCTAGTCTGCAGACGGAAGGACAGTTCACCAGTTGTATTCGATTATGCGCGGACTTCTGCGCGGAGCTCTTTAGCAACTTTCTTCGTCAGGTCGACGACACGGGCAGAATAGCCCCATTCGTTGTCGTACCAGGCGAGCACTTTCACTTTGCGGTCGCCGATGACCATTGTCGACAGGCCGTCGATGATCGCCGAGTCCGTCGTATTGTTGAAGTCGATCGACACGAGCGGTTCTGTCGTGAAGCCGAGGATTCCGTTCAGCTTCCCTTCGGATGCTTTTTTGAACGCTTCGTTCACTTGTTCCGCAGTGACGTCCTGTTTCAGATCGACGACGAGGTCGACGAGCGAGACGTTCGGTGTCGGAACGCGCAGCGCCATGCCGTGGATCTTCCCTTCGAGTTCAGGGAGGACGAGGGACAGCGCTTTTGCTGCTCCGGTCGATGTCGGAATGATCGACTGGCCGCAAGAGCGGGCGCGGCGCAAGTCTTTGTGCGGGTTATCCAGGTTTTTCTGGTCGTTCGTATATGCGTGGACGGTCGTCATGAGACCGTTCTCGATGCCGAATTCGTCATTCAGCACTTTGACGACAGGCGCCAGGCAGTTCGTCGTGCAGCTGGCGTTCGAAATGACATCGTGCTTCGAAATGTCGAGCTTTTCATCGTTTACGCCGATGACGATCGTGATGTCTTCGTTTTTGCCGGGTGCCGACAAAATGACTTTCTTCGCGCCTGCATCCAGATGGAGGGCTGCTTTGTCACGTGCGTTGAAGACTCCGGTCGCTTCGATGACGATGTCGACACCGAGCTTTTCCCAAGGGAGTTTGGAAGGATCCCGTTCTGCAACAAGTTCAACACGCTTGCCGTTCACGATCAATGCATTGTCCGCAATTTCCACTTCTCCGTCGAACGTGCCGTGAGTTGTGTCATACTTAATCAAATGTGCTAACGTTTCCGGCGGGTACAGTGCGTTGATCGCGATCGCGGTTACTTCTTCTTCTGCAATCAGCTGGCGGAATACCATACGGCCGATGCGGCCAAATCCATTAATCGCTACTGATGTTGTCATGAGAAAGTCCTCCCGTATGTATGATGTTATACTGTTTACTCGAATATCCGTAATTAGTATAACACATTTTTCAGACGTGGGAAGACTTTGTGCAGCACTGAACAATGTTCGACTTTTCTGAATGGTCAGCGGATGTTCCAAGCGGCGAGGACGGCATCCACTTGCTCTTCGGTTTCATCTAAGGTGCCGTTATTATAGATGACAGCATCTGCACCAGCTTCCTTCTCCGCCACAGGCAGCTGCGAGGAGATGCGGGCTTCGGCCTCCGCCTTCGTAAGCGCATTGCGTTCCATGAGCCGCCGCAGCTGCACGTCAGGTGATACCGAGACGACGAGGATCTTTTCTGCGTAACTATGGAGCTTATTTTCAAACAGGAGCGGGATATCGAGGACGACGGTTTCGGCACCTGCTTCGATGAATGCCTCTTTCTGGGCGGTCAGCTCTTTCCGGATGGCGGGATGGATGATCGCATTCAGCTGCAGACGCTTGTCTTTGTCGCTGAATACAAGTTTACCGACGTATTCCCGGTTCATGGACCCGTCGCCACGCAGCGATTCCGGTCCGAATGCCTCTTCGATTTGCTTCAGCACCGGGCTTCCCGGTTCGACGACGAGACGCGCAATTTCGTCTGCATCGACGATCGGGAGGCCTCTGGCTTTCAGCATGCGGGCGACGGTGCTTTTACCACTCGCAATACTTCCTGTCAGGCCGATGATCATAGTATCCTGCCTCCTCCTCAATGCTGGCATTTTTTGCAATACGTCGACGTCCGTCCGGCAATCTGGACAGACGCGGTTTCAGAGCCGCATGCCGGGCACGTTTTCCGGCCGTACATCCGGAGCCGGTCCTGCATCGTGCCGGCTTCCCCGTTGATGTTGCGATAGTCGGAGATGGAACTTCCGCCGGCCCGGATGCTTTCCTGCAGCACATCGACGATTTCGCGGAACAGCTGAAGCTTCCGGGCTGCGCTCACTCTGCCTGCGGCCCGCTTTGGATGGATGCGCGTGCGGAACAGTGCTTCGGTCGCGTAAATATTGCCGCAGCCGGAGATGACCCGGCCGTCCATGATGACTTCCTTGATCGGCTTTTTCGAATAGGCCGCCGATCCTGCTTTCGCGAGAAAATACTCTTCCGCTCCGTCGTCGAACGGCTCAGGTGCCATCTGACCGAGCGGCGGGTAGTCTTCCGCACAGCCGAGAAGCCGGAGCTCCCCGAACCGGCGGATATCGGAATAGACGAGCAGCCCGCCGTCTTCCATTTCGAACACGGCATGGATATGGTTGCGGAATTTCTGTTCGTGGATGTCCTCGATCCCGCTCACAGCGAACCAGGCGCCCGTCATGCCGAGGTGGCTGACGAGCAGCAGGCAGTCACCCTCTTTGAGGAGATGGATGTAAATATACTTGCTGCGGCGCTCGATACGGTCGATCGTACAGCCTGCGAGCTGACGGGCGAACTCATCGACGGACAGTCCTTTGACGATTGCTTCTTTTCCTGCTTCTTTCGATCGGATCACCGTATCGGATATGGCGACACGGCGGATGGTCCGGCCGCTTGCTGCGGGTGCCAGCGCCCGGACGACACCTTCGACTTCCGGCAGTTCAGGCATAGCTTCCACCTCACTTTGTTTCGTACCAGCTCGCTCCGTAGGCGGAATCGACTTTCAGCGGAACGTCGAGCTCCAGCGCGTGTTCCATGACGTCCGGAACGAGTTCTTTCAGTTTTTCAAGTTCGCTTTCCGGTGCTTCGAAGATGAGTTCATCGTGCACTTGCAGCAGCATGCGTGCCTCCAGGCCTTCCTCCGTTATCCGGCTGTCCATGTCGATCATCGCTTTCTTGATGATGTCTGCGGCGGTGCCCTGAATCGGCGTGTTCATCGCCGTCCGCTCGGCGAAGCCTCGCAAGTTGAAGTTCGAGCTGTTGATGTCCGGCAGATAGCGCCGTCGGTTCATCATCGTCGTGACATAGCCCCGTTTTTTCGCCTCTGCAATACTGTCATCCATGTACTGCTGGACCCCCGGGAAGCTCGCCAGGTAGGTCTCAATGAAATCGGCGGCTTCCTTGCGCGGGATATCGAGACTCTGGGACAGGCCATAGTCGCTGATCCCGTAGACGATCCCGAAGTTGACCGCTTTTGCAGCACGCCGCATGTTCGGCGTTACGCCGTCTTTGCCGACACCGAACACTTGCATCGCTGTTTTCGTATGGATGTCCTCCCCCGCACGGAACGCTTCGATAAGCTTTTCGTCTTGGGAAATGTGGGCGAGCACCCGTAATTCGATCTGCGAATAATCGGCGGCGAACATGATCCAGCCTGGCTCGGACGGAACGAACGCTGCCCGGATCTTACGTCCTTCCTCCAGGCGGATCGGGATATTCTGCAAGTTCGGATTGATGGAACTGAGACGGCCGGTCTGGGTCAGCGCCTGCTGGTAGCGTGTATGGATCTTGCCGTCTTCGTGGATCTCTTTCGACAGGCCGTCGATATATGTCGACTTCAGTTTGCCGAGCTGGCGGTACATGAGGATATGCTCGATGATCTCGTGTTCAGGCGCCAGTTTCTCCAGCACATCCGCCGCTGTCGAGTAGCCGGTCTTCGTCTTTTTGATAGGCGTCAGACCGATCTTTTCGAACAGGATGACCCCGAGCTGTTTCGGGGAGTTGATATTGAACGGCTGGCCAGCCAATTCGTAGATCGTTTTCTCAAGCTTATCGAGACGCCCGGACAGTTCGCTGCCGATTTTCTGCAGCGTGCCGAGATCCGCTTTCACACCTGTCGATTCCATTTTTCCGAGAATCTTGGCGAGCGGCAGTTCGAGACCGTGATAAAGGTCGTATTGGCCGTTCTCTTCCAGCTGCTTCGAGACCGGCTCACGCAGATTCCATACAGCGGCCGCTTTTGCCCCTGCGTGCTGTGCGAGACGGTCGTCGTCAGGCCGTGATTTCTTAGCCCCTTTGCCGTAGACCGCTTCGTCCTTGTCTATCTGCGACCAGCCGACGGATGCCGCCGCTTCGGACACATCATCGAACGATAAGGACGGATTGACGATATAGGCGGCGAGCGTGAGATCGAAATCGATGCCTGCAATCGGTATGCCGAGACGGGCAAGTGCAGCAAACAGCGCTTTCGCGTCCGTCGTGTATTTCTGTTTATCCGGTGCGGCGAGCCATTGCTGCAATACGGCGCTTTCCTGCAGGACATCGAGCGGGACATAGCTGACGCGCTCCCCGTCCGTCAGTGCAAGGCCGAACAGTTCAGTTGTGAAGTAGTTGTCATCCATCATTTCGAGGTGGACTGCCATTTGATCGGCGATATCGGTTTCCGAGACTTCCCGCAGTGTTTCAACCTCGATTGCCCGCGCAGGCTCCGCGGCTTGCGCCGGCTCTCCCATCTTGTCGAGGAGGGAAATGAATTTCAGTTCCTTGAACACCGCTTTCACCTGTTCGTCATCGGCTCCGTCATACGCGAGTTCGTCAAGACCGATCGCAATCGGTGCCTGGACGTCGATGGTCGCGAGCTGCTTGCTCATGAATGCCTGGGCTTCGTTCTCTGTCAGGTTCTCCTTCAGCTTCTTGCCGCTCACTTCGTCCAGCGACTGGTAGACATTTTCGACAGAGCCGAATTGCTTCAGCAGTTTTAGCGCCGTCTTCTCACCGACCCCCGGCACACCCGGGATGTTGTCGGATGCGTCGCCCATGAGCCCTTTCATATCGATGATCTGCAGCGGTTCGATGCCGTACTTCTCTTCGATGTGGGCAGGTGTGTAGGCTTCCATGTCGGTGATCCCTTTCCTCGTGATGCAGACAGTCACGGAATCGGTCGCGAGCTGCGTCAGATCCTTGTCCCCCGAAATGACGACCGTCTCCGCAGCCTGTTCGCCGGCGGTCCGGCTCAATGTCCCGATGATGTCATCGGCTTCGTAGTTGTCGAGCTCGTACTGTGGGATCTGATACGCCTCAAGCAGCTTGCGCAAGTACGGGAACTGCTCGGACAGCTCGGGCGGTGTTTTCTGACGGCCGCCTTTATATTCACTGAACGTAGTGTGCCGGAAAGTCGTCTTCCCCGCATCCCACGCGACCAGAATATGTGTCGGCTGCTCTTCCTTCAGGATGTTCTGCAGCATCATCGTGAATCCGTAGACGGCATTCGTATGGATGCCGTTGTCGTTGGTCAGTAAAGGCAAAGCGAAAAACGCCCGGTACGCAAGGCTGTTGCCGTCCAGCAATACAATTTTCTTGTTTGTCACGTCACTCGTCCACTCCTTCGTCAAAAAAACGTCGTCTCCTTTCATCTTACCATGCGGGCAGGATGAAAAGAAAACGACGGGGTTCTTCTATTTTGCTGTATTGCCGGCCTGATGGACAGGCAGCCGGACAGAGAACTCGGATCCGCGGCCGACCTTGCTCTCGACATGGATATCGCCCCCGTGGGCTTCTACCAGGTGCTTGACGATAGCGAGACCGAGACCCGTTCCGCCCGAGTCTCTGCTCCGGGCGAGGTCGGCTCTGTAGAACCGCTCGAACAGACGCGGTATCTTTTCCGCTTCGATGCCGATGCCTTCGTCAGCTACGGAAAGGATCAGGCTGTCCGCCTCAAAACGGGCACCGATACGGACAGTCGTCCCTGTTTTCGAATAGGCGATCGCATTGGCCAGTAAATTGACAAGGACCTGCATAAGGCGGCGGCTGTCCCCTTCTATGTTGGCTTTCGCCGGTGCCTCGACTGCCAGGATCATCTCTTTTTCTTCCAGCCTTTTAGAAACGAGCTTTTCCGCTTCACGGATGATGCTGACGACATCTACCTGTTCGACGTCGAGCGTGAAGCTGTGCTGTTCAATTCCCGAAAGTTCCAGCAGATCACTTACGAGCGAGTGCAGCCTCGCACTCTCCTTCTCGATGATCCGGACGAACTCCCTTGCAATGTCAGGCTGGTCAAGCGCGCCGTCCAGCAGCGTCTCTGCGAAGCCTTTGATGGATGTGACGGGTGTTCTCAGCTCGTGAGACACATTCGCCACGAAGTCTTTGCGGATCTCTTCCAGGCGTATGATCTTTGAAATATCATGGAATACGACGATGATGCCGAGCCAGTTGCCGTGCCTGCCGATGACGGGGGCCCCGTAAACATTCAGATGGACCGGCACCCCGTTCTTCTGCAGCCTGATCGGCTGTTCGTGCACCTGTTCGGATAGGAAGACATTCTCGATCAGCTGTTCGGCATCCGGCGGCAGGCCGATCTCCTTATATGATTTGCCGACCGAATCGGAAGACGACGTATGGAACGTCTGTGCGAACACGCCGTTCATAAGGTTGACGGTACCTCCCCTGCCCAGCATGAGGAGGCTGCTGCCGATACTTTCGATCAACGTTTTCAGCCGCTCCTTCTCCATCAATCTCACGACCTGTGTCTCCTGCCCTGCCTGCGCGATCTTGTTGATGGAACTGGCGAGACTGCCGAGATCGCTGAATTCGCTGACGGAGGCACGTGCCTTGAAGTCCCCTTCCGCAAGCTTTCCTGCGACCAGAGCAAGCTCATCGACCGGCTTCGTGAAATGATAGAGGATCCGGGAGACGATGAACAGGCTGACGAGCAGGAACAGCAGGAGGACGACCGTGATAAACAGCAGATAGCGGCGCTCAAGGGCGATGTCGTCCGCCGGTGCGAATATATTGAAGAATTGGCTCAGGACGACCCACAGGACGACTGTGAAACCGATCAGCATGGCGCACGCGGTCAGCAGGATACGTGAAGTATGCCCTTCCGTCTTCATAGGCTTTCCTCGAACTTATAGCCGACGCCGCGCAGTGTTTTGATCGACCTCGGTTTTTTTGAATCGTCCTCAAGCTTCTCCCGAAGACGGCTGATATGGACATCGACGATGCGGGTGTCCCCGTTGAAGTCATAGTTCCATACGTCCTGCAGGAGCTGATCACGGGAGACGGCCCTGTTTTTGTTTTTCATCAGACAGACGAGGAGCTCGAACTCCTTCGGCGTGAATTCGAGCGGCTCCCCGTTGCGCTCCGCTGTATAGCGGCCGGGGCGGACCGTAATTCCGTTCATTGTGATGGCGCTGTCCTGAATGGTGCGGCCGGACGTACGGCGGAGCACCGCTTTCACCCGGGCGGTCAGTTCCCGGGGGCTGAACGGCTTCGTCATATAATCATCCGCACCGATCTCGAGGCCGAGCACTTTGTCGTGTTCGTCCGAGCGGGCGGTGAGCATGATGATCGGTATGTCGATCCGCTGGCGTCGCAGATTACGACACACGTCCGTCCCGTCCATGCCCGGCAGCATGATGTCGAGAAGGATGAGGTCAGGGTGTTGTTCCGCAGCCAGTTCAAGCGCGGTCGTGCCGTTCAGCGCGGTAAGCGCCCGGTAGCCCGCCTGTTCTAGGTTATAACGGATGAGCGTCGAAATCGAAGGGTCATCTTCCACGATCAGGATCGTCTGAGTGGGCTGTTCCGCTGGCGTTTCCATATCAGAAGTTATCCAGCGTCTGTGAGGTGAGCTGGCGGTTCTTCAATGCAGGCGGTGCGATGACCACACTTCCTCGGACGACAGCGGCCCCCGCTTCGTTCTCGGCGATCACAGAAATGACCGCGCGGTTCTCTTCGGGTTCGGTCTGTGTGATCTCCAATGTGACTTCGACGGT
The DNA here is from genome assembly GCF_023707985.1 of Sporosarcina sp. NCCP-2716. Classification (GTDB taxonomy): domain Bacteria; phylum Bacillota; class Bacilli; order Bacillales_A; family Planococcaceae; genus Sporosarcina. Next base: position 176,069 of record NZ_BRCF01000006.1, on the reverse strand, counting down.
TTCGTAATGATGGACAGGGACAGGGAACTCGAGGTTCTGCGCCAGGATGTACGTTCCCGGGCCGGGCAGGTATTTCGAGATCGCGGACGTGATGATGCCGGTCAGCATGAGGGTCGGGACGATCGGACGCTCGACTTCCGTCTGGGCGGCGAAGTCATGCTGGATATAGATCGGATTCGGATCATTCGTCAGACCGAGATACAGGAGCAGATCACGGTCTTCGATTTTTTCGGTAAGTTTCAGTTTTTCCCCGATTTTAATGTCGCTGACGGATCTGCCGACTCGTCTTTTTTTACCAAGTATCAAAAAAAGTCCCCCTTAGTATGTTCTGTCAATCTGGGTTCTGCTCATTCAGGTTCATAGCAGTCCATGTACTCAATAGTGTAGTTAAAGTTTATCATAATGCGGAAAAAAATCGAGCAGCATCCCTCACCGCTGCCCGACTTTTTCAATTACTCTGCCAACACGGCCATGACCTTCCTCACTGACTCCGCAGACTGCTCAAGCGACCTTTTCTCGTCATCGGTCAAATCGAGTTCGATCACTTTCTCGATACCGCCGGCTCCGAGGACGACCGGCACGCCGAGGTAGATTCCTTCCATGCCGAACTCGCCTTCCAAGTATGCGATGGCCGGGACGATCCGTTTCTGATCCTTCAGGACGGCTTCCGCCATCTCGACGAGCGCGGCTGCCGGTGCATAATACGCCGATCCATTGCCGAGCAGGTTGACGATTTCAGCGCCGCCTTTGCGGGTGCGTTCTACAATTTCGCCGATCTTTTCCTGCGTCAGCAGTGATTCAAGAGGAACACCGCCGGCAGCTGAATATCGGATGAGCGGAACCATATCATCGCCGTGGCCGCCGAGTACGAAACCGGTGACGTCTTTTACGGAGACACCGAGTTCCTGCGCAACGAACGTCCGGAACCGCGCTGTATCGAGTACACCTGACTGTCCGATGACCCGTTCTTTCGGAAGGCCCGACTCCTTGAACACCGTATACGTCATCGCGTCCACCGGATTGGTGAGGACAAGGACCGTCGTCTCCGGTGAGTGCTTGACGATCTCCTTCGTGACCGACTTCATGACCTTCTGGTTCGTCTGCACGAGATCGTCCCGGCTCATGCCGGGCTTCCGTGCGATGCCAGCAGTGATGATGATGAGATCGGAATCTTTCGTCTCTGCGTAATCCGACGTGCCGATGATGCTTGCGTCATACCCCTGTACAGGCCCTGCCTCAAGCATATCGAGCGCTTTTCCTTTCGCCGGGTTTTCCATCGCCGGGATGTCGACGAGCACGACATCCGCCAGCTCTTTCTGGGCGATCAGGAACGCTGTTGTCGCTCCTGTGAACCCTGACCCGATCACTGATACTTTCTTCCGTTTCAACGCCATGATGGATGACTCCCTTTCCTTTGTGGAATGACTGAATCTGCATATAGACAAAAAGCAGAGGCTGCCGTAGGAGCTTCTGCTTTTTGTCTGTTACTTATAGTGTACCTGCAGTATCCTTCTCGTAAACTTACAGGTTTTTGATAAGCTCGTCTGCGAACTCGGATGTCTTCACTTCTGTCGCACCGTCCATGAGTCGGGCGAAGTCATACGTGACCACTTTCGAAGCGATCGTCTTCTCGATCGATTTCGTGATCATTTCAGCCGCTTCTGTCCAGCCGAGGTGTTCGAGCATCATGACACCGGAAAGCAGGAGTGATGACGGGTTCACTTTGTCGAGACCTGCATATTTCGGTGCTGTACCATGAGTCGCTTCGAAGATTGCATGGCCTGTATCGTAGTTGATGTTCGCTCCAGGAGCAATCCCGATACCGCCGACTTGCGCAGCAAGTGCATCTGAGATGTAGTCTCCGTTCAGGTTCATCGTCGCAACGACGTCGAACTCTTTCGGACGTGTCAGGATCTGCTGGAGGAAGATATCCGCGATGGAATCCTTCACGATGATCTTGCCTGCCGCTTCAGCATCCGATTGTGCTTTGTTCGCTGCATCTGCGCCTTTTTCGTCCTTGATGCGGTCGTATTCGTTCCATGTGAACACTTTGTCGCCGAATTCCTGTTCAGCCACTTCGTATCCCCAGTTTTTGAATGCGCCTTCTGTGAACTTCATGATGTTCCCTTTGTGCACGAGGGTTACCGATTTGCGTCCTTCTTTGATGGCATAGTTCAGCGCACCGCGGACGAGACGCTTTGTGCCTTCTTCGGATACAGGCTTGATGCCGATACCTGAAGTTTCAGGGAAGCGGATGTTTTTCGCGCCCATTTCGTTCTGGAGGAACTCGATGACTTTCTTCACTTCCGGTGTACCTTCTTTGTACTCGATCCCTGCGTAGATATCTTCTGTGTTTTCACGGAAGATGACCATATCACAGTCTTCCGGATGTTTTACTGGCGAAGGCACTCCTTCGAAGTAACGGACCGGACGCAGGCACGTATAGAGATCCAGTTCCTGACGGAGGGCAACGTTAAGGGAACGGAAGCCGCCGCCGATCGGAGTCGTCAATGGTCCTTTGATAGCGATCAGGTATTCTTCGATCGTATCCAATGTTTCCTGCGGGAGCCATTCACCAGTTTCGTTGAATGCTTTTTCCCCTGCGAGTACTTCTTTCCATTCGATCTTGCGCTTGCTGTCATATGCTTTGTCCACTGCGCTTTCAAGGACGCGGGAAGCCGCATGCCAGATGTCAGGGCCAGTTCCGTCACCGATGATGTACGGAATTACTGCGTGGTCGGGTACGTTGAGAACACCGTCTGTTACTGTGATTTTTCCTTCGTTAGCCATTACAATTCCTCCTTGGGTCATAAGTAGAGGGCCGGTATGAAAGTATACCGCCCCGATCGTTTCTGTTCTTTCCGCTTATCGCTCTTCGATTGGCACGTATTTCTGCATACCCGGTCCGACATACTCTGCACGCGGACGGATCAGACGATTATTTTCGTACTGTTCCAGGATGTGTGCAATCCAGCCGGAAATACGGGATACCGCGAAAATCGGCGTGAAGAGATCATGGTCAATCCCAAGTGAATGATATACCGATGCCGAGTAAAAATCAACATTCGGCGGCAGGTTCTTTTCCCCTGTCACGATCGATGCGATCTCTTCGGACATGCGGAAATATTTACCTTCGCCGCGCAGTTCTGTCAGTTTTTCTGACATTTCACGCAGGTGTTTCGCACGCGGGTCGCCTTTGCGGTAGACACGGTGGCCGAAGCCCATGATCTTCTCTTTGTTCGCGAGTTTGTCGTGGATATACTTGTCCACGTTCTCTTCGCTGCCGATTTCCATGAGCATCTTCATGACCTGCTCGTTCGCACCGCCGTGCAGCGGTCCTTTGAGCGCGCCGATAGCGGCTGTCACGCCAGAGTACATGTCAGAAAGAGTAGCGACACAGACGCGGGCTGTGAATGTGGAAGCATTCAATTCGTGGTCGGCGTGAAGGACGAGCGCCTTGTCGAACGCTTCGATTTCCACGTCTTCCGGCTTTTCGCCTTTCAGCATGTACAGGAAGTTTGCTGCGAAGCCGAGTGTTGTGTCCGGCGCAACCGGCTCGAGTCCTTTACGGATTCGCGCGAAGGCTGTCACGACAGTGGCGATCTTCGCCTGGAGCTTGATGGCCTTCAGGTAGTTCGCTTCCTTGGACATATCTTCGGCTTCGTCGTCATATAACCCTAACATGGAGATCGCTGTGCGCAATGCTGCCATCGGATGCACTTTTTGGATAGGATACGTTTTAAAGTGAGCGAGAACTTGTTCAGGCACGGACATGTTATCCGCCAATTGCTGTTTCAATTCAGCAAGCTCATCTTCTTTTGGCAGACGCAGGTGCCATAGAAGATAGACAACCTCTTCGAAACTCGCATTGTTCGCCAGATCGTCGATGTCATACCCGACATATGTAAGGGTATCATCGATGATGGAGCTGATCGAGGACTGTGTCGCCACGATTCCTTCTAAACCTTTAGTAGATGTCATGAAACTCTCTCCTTCAGTCAGCAGCCGCTGCATCCTCGGTTTTACCATCCGCCGGTTGGGAACTACGGCTGTTCTGAGTATATTGGTTCCGCCTAAAACGCTTACATCTGTCATTATAGTAAACTTTGTCGGTTTTGTGAATGATAATGCACACAATTCACTGGAAATCTATGCAACAGGAGTGGTCGATGATGCAAAAATGGAGTGTTTCCAAGGTCTTTTCACAATACGTCGTCCCGTTCCTGCCTGCTCTGGCGGCGGGTGTTTTCCTGTTTGCTGTGCCGCCTGCGGGAATCGCTATCATTTTAGCGTATTTCGCTGCGCCGCTGATGAGGCTGTTCCATGACGGGTTCAAAATTCCGAGGACGCTTTCGACCCTTCTTTCGATGGGGGTGATGATCGGGGCGATTGCCGGGCTGTCGTTCATGGTGACGCAAAGCCTGATGGATACACTGGCGGCGGCTGAGCGGCACCTCGAGCCGCTGACAGGAAGCCAGGACTGGTCGGGCGTGGCGATCTCGTTCCTGAGGGATCATGTGCTCACTGCGGGCTATGCGCTCGTCGAGCATGCCGTCTCATTTTCTGCGCTGCTGTTCCAGCAAGTGTTCACGCTGTTCATCTTCCTGGTGGCGTTTTTCTTTGCGCTGCGGGAAACAGGAAAAGACCGGTTCTGGTTCCTCGTCTACTTTCCGAAGACGATGCGCTGCCAAGCGCACCGCCTGTTCAAGAAAGCAGGGGAACTGGCCGGCCAGTTCTTTTCGATAGAGGTCAGGCTGTTCTGTCTGACCTTCCTGCTGCTGGTGATCGGTTTCTTCGCCCTGTCGTTCTCCTCCCCGGTCGGCACGGCGTTCTTCATCGCGCTGTCCGACAGTCTCCCCTTCCTCGGGATCGGTCTGTTCCTGTTTCCGATGATCCTGTTCTACTTCTACACAGGTGATCTGCTGTACGGGTCCGCACTGCTTCTGCTGTACTGCCTGGCTTTGCTGAGCCGGCAGTTCGGCGAGTCGTACTTATGGGCATCCGCTTTCAGGGTGCAGCCTGTCCATGCTTTCCTGATCACGGCGAGCTCCTTTTACCTGTTCGGTCTTCCCGGTATCCTGCTGACCCCGTTCCTCATGCACATCGCCATGAAAGTGAAAGGCCACCCGGGGTTCACCGGACGATGAGAGTTCCTTTTTTCATCTTCCTGTAGATCAGGCGGATGATGAGCGGACGGATAAAATGGCGCGGCCAGCTGAACAGCAGAAGGAGACCTGTAATATCGGTGATGAACCCAGGCATGAGCAGGAGGATGCCGCCGAGGAAGATCAGCAGTCCGTCGATGATCGCAGGACCCGGGGCATCCCCCATTGCTAGACGCTGGCGGAATTCGGTGATCGCCCGGAAGCCCTGCCGTTTCGCCAAGTACGCCCCGCCGATCCCGGTGATGAAAATGATCGCGATTGTCGGGACGACCCCTAGATGGCTCCCGGCCGTAAGCAGCAGTGCGAGCTCAGCTGCCGGCACTGCGATGAATAGAAGTATCAACCATTTCATGAGCTTGTCTCCTCTTTTGCGAAAAACCGCTGTCCCTGCATGAAGGGAAGCGGTTTTCATAATTATAGGACCTTTGCATGCCCTTTATAGATGACGCCAGTTTCGGCATCCATCGTGATCTCTTTGTTGTGCTTGATGATATCTGTGGCATTGTGGACACCGACGATGACAGGAATGCCGAGGTTGAGGCCGACGATGGCCCCATGGCTCGTCAAGCCGCCTTCTTCTGTGATCAGGCCGGCACATTTCTCCAGCACAGGAAGCATATCACGATCAGTCGAATTCGTCACGAGGATCGCTCCCTCGAGATTGTTCGCTTCCGCTTCTGCTGCCGTCCGGGCGACGACTGCCCGTCCGTAAGCGACGTCCTTGCCGATCCCCTGGCCTTTAGCCAGCATGTCACCGATGACATGGATCTTCATGAGGTTCGTCGTTCCTGCCTCACCGACCGGGACGCCTGCTGTGATGATGACGACATCGCCGTGTGTGACGTATTTGTGCTTCACACTCTGTTCGACCGATTCGTCAAGGATCGAGTCGATTGATGTGACCCGGCTGCCGACGATCGGATACGCCCCCCAGACAAGGGTCAGGCGGCGGGCAGTCGCTTCGGAAGAAGTCACGGAGATGATCGGGCATCCCGGACGGTATTTTGAAATCATCCGTGCCGTCGTGCCGCTCTCCGTCGGGGCGATCACTGCATTGACTTTCAGGTTGATGGCCGTATAGGCAGCTGCCTGGCCGATCGCATCCGTCATATTACCGTGTTTTTCACGACGGCGTGTCGTGATGAACGAACGGTAGTCGAACGATTCCTCGATTTTCCGTGCGATGCGGTCCATCGTCTCCACGGATTCCACCGGATACAGCCCTGCAGCTGTTTCCCCGGACAGCATGATTGCATCGGAACCGTCGAAAATGGCGTTTGCCACGTCACTCGCTTCGGCACGTGTCGGACGTGGGTTGCGCTGCATCGAGTCAAGCATCTGCGTCGCCGTGATGACAGGTTTACCAGCCCGGTTGCACTTTTCGATGAGCTGTTTCTGGATGACCGGGACTTCTTCCGGCGGGATCTCGACTCCGAGGTCACCGCGCGCCACCATCAGGCCGTCAGATACTTCGATGATCGCATCGATGTTGTCGACGCCTTCCTGGTTCTCGATTTTCGGTATGATGTGCAGCGAGCCGCCGCCGTTATTCTCCAGCAGTTCGCGGATCTCGAGCACATCTTCAGGACGTCTGACGAACGAAGCGGCGATGAAGTCCAGACCGTGTTCGATGCCGAACAGGATATCCTGCTTGTCCTTTTCCGTGATACCCGGAAGCTGGACGGAAACCCCCGGGACGTTGACGCCTTTTTTGTTCTTCAGTTCACCTGAATTAACAACGACGGTGTGGATCAGACCGTTTGCGTTATCTTTTCCCGTCACCCGCAGCATGATGAGACCGTCGTCGAGCAGGATCGTGTCATCCTTGTCCACGTCGTCGATGAGCTGGTCATACGAAATCGAGAACCGTTCATTCGTGCCCACCACTTCCGTCATCGAAACGTCGATCGAATCTCCGGTCTGCAGCTCGATTCGTCCGTTCTCCATCGTATGTGTCCGGATTTCAGGACCTTTCGTATCGAGCAGGATGCCGATCGTCTTCTTCTTGGCCGCGGCAGCTTTCCGGATTGCCTGGATGCGGTTCAAATGTTCTTCATGATCACCGTGTGAAAAATTCAGCCGTGCGACGTTCATGCCGGCGTCGATCAGCTGCTCCAGCTTTTCAGGTGACTCACTGGCGGGTCCGATAGTACAGACGATTTTCGTTTTTCTCATTGTGCATGACCACTTCCTTTTCAAATGATAGCGTTAGATCGATAGTTCTTTCGACAGTGTATACATGCCCTTGTCAAAGTCACTGAAACCGTCGTCCGTCTTTTCGAAGACGTGTTCAAGTGCGTATTCGATCACCTGGTGGTTTTTCATGCCGATTGCGGTTTTGACATTACCGCGCAGCAGGGATTCGACCGCGCGCGCGCCGAACTGGCTCGCAAGCACCCGGTCCCTCGCTGACGGGGAGCCGCCGCGCTGGATATGGCCGAGCACGGAAACCCGTGTGTCGACTTTCTCTTCTGTGATCAGCTTTTCTGCCAGCTCCGCCGCGGACATCACGCCTTCCGCAACGATGATGATGCTGTGCTTCTTGCCGCGCTCCGTCCCGCGCCGCAGCCGGTTGAGAATCTTCGGCATATCATATTTCTCTTCCGGGATCAGGATGGTCTCCGCGCCTCCGGCAAGTCCTGCCCAAAGCGCCAGATCCCCTGCATTCCTGCCCATCACTTCGATGATGAAAGTCCGCTCATGCGAGGTCGCGGTGTCCCGTATCTTATCGATGGCGTCGATGACCGTATTGAGCGCCGTATCGAAGCCGATCGTGAAATCGGTACCGTTGATATCATTATCGATGGTGGCAGGCACGCAGGCGACAGGCATGCCGAGTCTGCTGAGTTCGAGCGCCCCTCTGAATGATCCGTCGCCGCCTATGACGACAACACCCTCCACTGCATGGCGTCGCAGCTGTGCCATCGCCTGTTCGCGTCCTTCCGCTGTCAGGAACTGAGGACAGCGGGCTGAGCGGAGCATCGTCCCGCCGCGCTGGATGATATCTCCGACCGAGCCGAGCTGCAGCAGTTCGATCTTGCCGTCGATGAGACCTTGATAGCCGTTGAATACACCTGCCACTTCCAGTCCTTCGTAAATCGACTTCCGGACGACTGCACGCAGGGCCGCGTTCATGCCGGGGGCATCACCGCCGCTCGTCAGTACTGCAATCTTCTTCATAAGATCCGCTCCTTCCATCATGATGCGTCAAACTGTGTCACTGTTCAGTAAATACCCCGATTTTCCGGAATTTATCATATCGGTCCTGCACGAGGGCATTCCTGCCGAGACTCTTCAGTTCGTCAAGACCCGCCTTCAGTGTTTTCCGCATAGACTCCGCCTGCTGCTTCGCGTCACGATGCGCACCGCCGAGCACTTCCGGGATGATGTCATCGATGATACCCATCTTCAGGAGGTCGGGTGCGGTGATCTTCATAGCGACAGCTGCTTCTTTTGCGTATGCTGCGTCCTTCCAGAGGATCGAGGCCGCGCCTTCCGGTGAAATGACCGAGTATGTCGAGTGTTCGAGCATGTAGATCCGGTTCGCAACGCCGAGCGCAAGGGCGCCGCCGCTGCCGCCTTCACCGATGACGATCGAAATCACAGGCACAGTCAGGCCTGCCATTTCCACGAGATTGCGGGCGATCGCCTCGCTCTGTCCGCGTTCTTCAGCGGCACGGCCGGGGTAAGCCCCTTTCGTGTCGATGAAGCAGACGACGGGGCGGCCGAATTTCTCGGCTTGTTTCATGAGCCGGAGCGCTTTCCGGTATCCTTCAGGATGTGGCATGCCGAATGTCCGCTTGACGTTCTCTTTCGTATCTTTTCCGCGCTGGTGGCCGATGATCGTCAGCGGTTCGCCGTCGAACAGCCCGATCCCGCCGACGATCGCAGCATCGTCGCCGAATACACGGTCGCCGTGCAGCTCGATGAAGTCCTCAAATAGCGCGCCGATGTAGTCGTACGTCGTCGGCCGTTCCGGGTGGCGCGCCACTTGTACGCGCTCCCACGTTTCCATGTTGCCGTATATTTCGTTCTCCAGGTTTTCGAGCCGGCTGTTCAAGTTCCGGATTTCATCTGAAAGGTCGACTTCGTTCGTTTCCGTGAATTCCTTCAGTTCCTGGATCTTCTCACGCAGTTTGATGATCGGTTCTTCGAATGACAGCGTCTTCTTCATAGCGCTGCTCCCCCCTTCGTATGCAGCCGGAGTATCCGGGACAGCATATCTTGGAGATCGACCCGGTGGACGACCGCATCGAGCTGGCCGTGATCCAGGAGGAATTCGGCTGTCTGGAAGTTTTCAGGCAGTTTTTCGCGGACGGTCTGTTCAATGACACGCCGTCCTGCAAACCCGATCAATGCTTTCGGTTCGGCGAGGTTGATGTCACCGACGGACGCGAAACTTGCGGAGACGCCGCCTGTTGTCGGATAGGTCATGACCGATACATAAAGCAGCCCTTTTTCGGCATGGCGGTTCAGCGCCACACTAGTTTTGGCCATCTGCATGAGGGACAGGACACCTTCCTGCATGCGTGCACCCCCGCTGGCTGAGAAGATGAGCATCGGTACGCCGAGTTCCGTCGCCTTCTCTACTGCTCTCGTAATCTTCTCACCGACGACAGATCCCATCGAACCCATGCGGAAATAGGAATCCATGACTGCGATGGCGATCTCGCAGCCGGCGATCTTGCCCGTGCCTGTCAGCACCGCTTCGTTCAGTCCCGTCGTTTCAGCGTCTTTCTTCACTTTCGCGGTGTACGCCGGAAACTCGAGCGGGTTTCCAGTGGCGAGATGATCGTCCATCGATACGAATGTCCCTTCATCCAGCAGGGAGTCGATCCGCTCGTGAGCTGTCATTTTGAAATGGAAATCGCATTTCGGGCAGACTTTCAGCAGTTTCCCTAATTCTTTCGTCGGGATCACATGCTTACATTCCGGACATTTCGTCATGATCCCTTCAGGTACATCACTCTTGGATTTGGCGTTCGGCATGATCGCCTGCTGTTTCTTCGTATTTGTAAATAGATCCCTTAGCATTCGTGTTCGCCCCTTCTTTCTGCATTTACAAGGTCCAGCCAGTCATCGTAATGACCGATGGCCGTCACGCTGCTGCCGTCCATCAGTCCGTCCAGCATCCGTGTGACATAGCCTTGCTCCCCAGCGGTAATTTCGTATTGCGTCGGAACGCGGCTGTATTGTTTCAGTAAAAACCAGATTTTCAAGGAAAGGCGGTTTCCGGCAGCGACGAGCAGCTCTTTCAGCACGTCCTCCCGGATGACCGGCTCCCCCAGTTCCATCTTGCGTAAGAATCCCTGCCATACCGGCAGTCCGCGCAGTTCTGCGTCGGCTGCAATACTTTCGATCGCTGCTGTTTCGTGGATCCGGCGTGTCGCATCTACGTGCTGTAAGGATTGAGGATGCTGCATGATGAAAGCGGACAGGATCTCAACGAGCTGATGTTTTTTGTAATCCGCGAGAAACGTGCCTTCCCCCCGCCTTGTCTCGATCAGGCCTAGCAGTTCCAGGCTCCGTAAGGCTTCCCGTACTGTCGACCTGCCGACTTGCAGGCGTTCTGCGAGCACACGCTCGGAAGGGAGCTTATCTCCGATGACGGCACCCTCTTCTTTAATGATCGTGCGCAGATCATGCACGATATCCAAAAAACGCTTCGATGACGGACTTGATTTTTCCATAGCCGGACTCCTTCTGCATTCTCTGCTTAAGTGGTCAGACCACTTCCCTGTATAAGCATACAAAAAAGGGGGCGCCGCGTAAAGTGATATCTGGGGATCGGCAAATTCCAGTCTGCTCAACCGGGAACGTACAGTTCATCCGCCACGAGCTGGGGGATGCCGTTCCTCAGTTCCGTTTTCCCCCGGCAGACGATCATGACCTGTCCGTCCAGCGCGTGGCTGGAAGAGGCGTACACTTTCGGGAAGAGGGTGACGGACAGGCTTCCGGTTTCGTCTTGCAGTTCGAGGAATGCCATCGCTTCCCCTTTTTTCGTACGGATCCGTTTGCATTCCGTCAGCAGCCCTGCCACTGTGACACGTGAACCGGGAGCTGTTTCTGCGGCCTGACTGAGCGGCAGAGCCGGTTCTTCGAGCGTTTTCCGGAACGCACCTGCCGGATGTTCGGACAGGTAGAATCCGAGCACTTCCTTTTCGGACTCCAGCCGCTCCATCTCGGGCATCGTCCCGGCCGGACTGTATTTCGGACTCGCGATGCTGCCCATCATGCCTGCAAACAGGTCTGCCCCGTCGGTGGGACGGACGAACAGTGCGTGTTTCTTCGCAGCTTCAATCGATGCGAGCAGCACTTCGCGGGGCTGTCCGAACTCATCGAGCGCGCCCGACTTGACGAGCGGCGGGACGGTTTTGTCATTGAACTGCTCGGCGCCGGAAGCTACTGCCAGATCGAAGAGGGTTTTCAGCGGTGCTTTCTGATCTGCAGCTTCGCGCACCGCTTTATAGAACGAATACGGTACGCCTTTCACTGCGTTCAGTCCGAGGCGCACCGCCCCGTTTTCCGTCGAAGCGGACCATTTGCTCTTCGTGATGGAAGGACCGAGCAGCCGGATGCCCTTCGTTCTCATCTCCCCGATGTATTCCATCATCTTTTCAGGCGAGCCGGCGAGTACACTGAGGCACGCTGCGTAAAACGGGGCTGGGTAGTTCGCTTTCAAATACGCGAGCTGGTAGGAGATGAGGGAATAGGCGACCGCATGGCTTTTCGGAAATCCGTAGTCCGCAAACTTGACGATCAGCTCGTAAATACTTGCAGCGGCCTGTTCAGGGAAACCGTTTTTCACCGCGCCAGCCGTGAAATGGGCCTGTTCCTGTTCAAGGATATCCCGTTTCTTTTTGCTGATGGCGCGCCGGAGAAGATCGGCCTCCCCCATCGTGAACCCGGCAATCTGCACGGCAATCTGCATGATCTGTTCCTGATAGACGATGATGCCGTACGTTTCCTTCAGGATCGGTTCAAGTGCCGGATGCGTATAATGGACAGGCTCCCGGCCTTTTTTACGCCGGCTGTAGAGTGGGATGAACTCCATCGGACCGGGACGGTAGAGTGCGTTGACGGCATAGATATCGCCGAACGAATCCGGTTCGACTTCGCGCAGCGCCCTTCTCATTCCCGGTGACTCGAACTGGAACACGCCGAGCATGTCCCCCTGCCGGAACAGTTCGAGCGTCGGTTCGTCCGTCAGCGGCAGCTGGTCAAGCAGTACGTTCCTGCCAGTGTCACGGCGTACATTCCGCCGGATCCGGTCGAGGAGTGTGAGGTTCCGCAGACCGAGGAAGTCCATTTTCAGGAGACCGGCTTCTTCCGCGTCATTCATCGCCCATTGGGTCAGGTAGACGGAATCCCCGCCGCTCTGCAGAGGAACCGTTTCGACGAGCGGGTTCGGGGACAGGATGACACCTGCCGCATGGGTCGATGCATTGCGGGGCAGCCCTTCGAGTGCCAGGGAAGCCTGGAGCCACTTCGATCTGACTTCGTCTGCCTCGATCCACTTGCGGAGGGCGGGCGACTGATCGATCCGTTCGCTCAGTGTCCTGCCATGCGCCGCGGCGAGGTTCTTCGAGACGAACGACAGGTCTTCATTCGAGAAACCGAACACCCGGGCCGTATTGCGGGCCACGGATTTCGCCGACAGCGTGCCGAACGTGATGATCTGGGCGACATGGTTCCTGCCGTATTTCCGGGCGACGTATTCCACGACTTCAAGACGCCGGGTGTCCGCGAAATCCACATCGATATCGGGCATCGTCACGCGGCTCCTGTTCAGGAACCGTTCGAAGATGAGGCCGTATTTCAGCGGATCGACCGCTGTGATGCCGAGGGAGAAAGCGACGAGAGAACCGGCGGACGAGCCGCGTCCCGGACCGACTTCGATCTCGTTCCCTTTTGCATAGTCAATGAAATCTTCAACGATGAGGAAGTAATCCGCATACCCCATCGACGAGATGACGTCCAGCTCGTAACGGAGCCGTTCCTCGTACTCGCCGGTCAGCGTTCCGATCTTGTCCTGCAGACCTGCCCGGCAGCGCCGTTCCAGCAGCGCAGCCGGTGTGTCCTCGTCAGCTACGGGGAACCGGGGCATGAGGAGCCGTTTTTCAGGCAGCTGCACCGTGCACGACAAAAGAAGGTCCGCGGCTCGCTGCAGCCACTCCTCTTTTCCGGTGAACCATGCTGCTAGTTCCGATTCCTCCGGTACGTAACTGTTGCCATGCATATTCACCGGACGTGCCGGGTCGTTCAGCTTGTATCCGTCCCGGATCGCCTGGGCCGTCTCATAACTGAACGCGTCTTCCGGATCGATGAATCTCGCTTCGCTGCAGGCGATGATCGGCAGGCCTGCTGCATCCGCCGCTTCCTCGATCTGCTGTTCCTCCTCTTGGACTTCACCCGCCGGCCTGGCGATGCCGATGTACAGGTCGGCAGTGCCGCAGTGCTCCGTGAATCTTTGGATGTCATCGGGTGAGCGGAATCCTTCCCACGTCGGCGAGGTGAGCGACAGGACGACAGCGCAGTTTTCCGTATATGGCTTGAGCCACTTCTCAGGCAGCGTGCCGGACTCCCGTGTCGCGGCTGCACTGCTCGCCTTCAGGAGCTGCCGGAAGCCTTCGTCATTTTTAGCGTATATGTAAATGAGCGGTTTCCCGCCCGCTTCCGTTTCGACGTGCAGGGACAGGCCGATCACCGGATGGATGCCGTATTTCGTCATCACTTTCCAGAACGATCGGACACCTGACAGCGAAGAATTGACGATCGCAGCAGAAACAGCCCCTCTTCGCTGAAGAAGAGGAGCCAGCCGGTCCAGTTTGATAATGCCGTTCAGGAAATCAGCACCAGTGATCAGCTGCGGGTAAACAAGCGTCATGGTCTGCCCCTCCCTCATTTGTGTTGCGCGCACATCGCTTTCAGCCTGCTGATGACCTCATCGGCTTCATCCCACGAATGGACGGAAGCGCCTGCTGCAAGTGGATGTCCCCCGCCGCCATAGTCAGCCGCCAGTTCATTGATGACCACTTTTTTCGAACGGAGCCGCACGCGGATCTGATCCGGCTCCTCAACGAATATGAGCCATGCACAAATGCCTTTCACGTCTCCGAGGGAGCTGACTAGGGAAGACGTCTCTTCCGGGCGCACGCCGAACTGCTGAAGGATATCCGTTGGGAGTTTGATGTAGGCGGCGCCGTTTTCATCCATCTGGAAGTTCTGATAGACGTACCCCTGCAGATTCAGCATGCTGCGTTCCACTTCGTACATCCCCGCGAAGATCTGCTGACGGTCGAAATCGTGCTTGATAAGCTCGCTTGCGACTTCGAATGTCGTACCGGTCGCACTCGGATACATGAACCGGCCCGTGTCCCCGACGATGCCGGCGAACAGCAGACGAGCCGCTTCGTCCGGCATCGTCCAGCCCTTGTACTCCCGGCCTTCTGCGTACAGGCCGAAGATCATTTCCGAGCAGGAACTCGCATCGGTGTCGACCCACAGGACATCACCGTACGGATCGACGTTCGGATGGTGGTCGATCTTGACGAGGAAATCACCTTTTCCGTAGTCTTGGCCGTCGATACGGTCGGTGTTCGCCGTATCGGTGACGATGACGAGCGCTCCGCTGTACATGTCGTCGGTTACAGCGTCCTGTGATGCGAGGAAGGCGAGCTGCCCGTCGTCGCTTCCGGCGGCATGGACGGTTTTACCGGGGTAGTTCGCTTCGATCAGTTTCTTGAGGCCGACTTGTGATCCGAAAGCGTCGGGATCCGGACGCACGTGCCGGTGGATGATAATTGTGGAATAGCGTTCAATTGTGTCGATGATTTGTCTTTTCATGGTCCGTTCCCCCATTGTTCAAATAATTGCGTTCGCATTTGTATGACGAAGCCGCTACAATAGAAGACGTGTACTATTCTTCTGGAGGGCTGTACTATGCAGACAGTGAATTTCATACTCGTGTTCCTCATCATTGCTTCGGCAGTGTTCTACTTTTACTTCAAAACACGCCAGTTCCGGACGAGCCAAGTGTTCCCGATCCGCAAAAAGATGTTCGCTTCGAAAGCCGGGATGTTCCTCGGCATCATGCTCGTCGTGTTCGGCGTCAATCAGCTGCTGCTGTTCGACGGTGCTATCACTTATGCGGTCGTCGCTGTCTTCGTCGTCCTCGGCGGTTACGTCTCCATCTTCAACTGGAGAGCGATGAAGCATTACAACCGATTTGTCGATGAAGAGACGGAATTGAATACACGCTGATGCCCCGGCATCAGCGTTTTTTTCTGTTCAGCGTTCCAGCAGCTGGTATGTAACGAGCGCTTTGCCGACCATTTCGCCTTCCGCGAAAATGGAGATGTCCATTTTTACGACACGGCGGCTCATGTGAAGAATATCCGGCGTAACTTGGACAGTACTGCCGAGCTGGACATGCTTCATGAAGTAGATGGTGATGTTTTCCGGCACACTTTCCCCTCGCTTGACGAGTTTGATGGCGCGGTTGCCCGTTTCAGCAAGCAGTGTCGTGAGCGCGCCGTAGGACAAGGTGCCGAACTGGTTCGTCAGCTGCGGTATCACATCGAAAGTGATGTTCGGTTTGGTTTCATCATCCGCATGCATCTGGCTCTTGACGATATCGTCGATCGTCTGGCCGTGCTGCGGCTGGCGCTGGGTCATCTGGAACGCTTTCAGTACGTCCTGGCGGCTGAGGACTCCGTCGAGGATCCCCGATTCCGTCACGACAGGCAGCAGATCGATCCCTTCCCAGACCATGCTGTGGCCGGCGGAGGCGACGCTCATCTTGCGGGTCGCC
The DNA here is from genome assembly GCF_023707985.1 of Sporosarcina sp. NCCP-2716. Lineage (GTDB taxonomy): Bacteria > Bacillota > Bacilli > Bacillales_A > Planococcaceae > Sporosarcina. Next base: position 160,091 of record NZ_BRCF01000006.1, on the reverse strand, counting down.
GTTATTGGTGAAGATGTCATGACTTTGCCGATCGGCTCCGTGTCGTGCTTGCCGACGATATCTTTCGACGTCACCATGCCGACGACTCTCCCGTTCCGCTCGATGACCGGAAAAGCCGAGTGCGACGTTTTGCGGCTCACTTCGTTGAACCGTCCGACCGTATCCTGGATGGACAGAGCGATCGTGTTCGCGAGCGGATGCTGGATATCCTCGACGAGCAGAATATCCTTTTCGATCATCTGGTCGGAGATGGCACGGTCAAGCATCGTCGCGACGGTGAACGAGTCATAACTCGTCGAGATGACCGGCAGGCCGAGTGAGTCGGCAAGCTCCTTCACTTCGTCAGCCGTATCAAAACCGCCCGTAACGAGGACAGCCGCCCCTGCACTGAGTGCAAGACGGTGTGCCCTTTGCCGGTTGCCGACGATCAGGAGGCTGCCGGGCTGGATATAGCGGCGTATATCATCCACCTGCATGGCGCCGATCAGGAACTTGGTCAGGGTCTTGTGCAGGCCGCCCATCCCGCCGAGCACGCTCCCATCCACAATATTGACAACTTCCGCAAATGTCAGCCGTTCAATATTCTCCTTCTTCTTCTTTTCGATCCGGATTGTCCCGACACGCTCGATCGTATTGACGAGCTTATTGTTTTCGGCTTCTTTGATGGCCCGGTAGGCTGTGCCTTCGCTGACCGCGAGCGCGCGGGCGATCTGCCGGACCGAGATCTTCTCACCGACGGGCAGTTCTTCGATATGGCGCAGAATCTGCTCATGTTTTGTCGACATGTCGTTCACCTTTTCCTTATGGTTGCCTTAGAGTCTCAGTTTACCATAATTTCACGAAAAAAACCGTGCCGCCCGAGAAATCGCCCAGGCGGCACAGCCATGTTACAAAGTGATCGATTCTCCCGGTGCCATCACTCTCGCCTCCGTGCTGTCCGCGAGGCTGCAGAACGTCTCGGGATCCTGTCTGATTGCAGGGAAAGTATTGTAATGGACAGGTACCGCAAGCTTCGGCTTCAGCAGGCCAGCTGCATACGCCGCGTCTTCTGGCCCCATCGTGAAATTATCCCCAATCGGCAGGAACGCCACGTCGATTGTGTTCCGTCTGCCGATCAGCTCCATATCGCCGAACAGTGACGTGTCGCCGGCATGGTAGATCGTTTTGCCTTCCGCCGAAAACAGGATTCCCGCCGGCATCCCGGTATAGATGATCTGCTTATCCTCCGTCGTATAGGACGAGCTGTGGAACGCTTTTGTGTATTTTACCGTTCCGAAGTAGAACTGATGAGCCCCGCCGATGTTCATGCCGTGCGTGTCGAGTCCCTGCCAGCCGAGCCAGACGGCCAGTTCGTTCGGCGCGACGACGAGCGCACCGCTCGCTTTCGCGATATCGACCGTATCCCCGACGTGGTCGTTATGTCCGTGCGTGAGCAGGATGACATCCGGCTTCTGTTCTTCCGCTATCAGATCCGTCAGTTCGTTCCCTGTGATGAACGGATCGATGAGTATTTCATAGCCCTGTGTCTTCACTTTGACGATCGAATGTCCATGATATGAGATTTGCAATTTATCCGGCACCTCCACTTTGACTTCTTTCCTCATAGACGGATTCACGAAACCTGCCGCAAACCCTCTTTTTTGGTATGATGAAAGATGTAAAGAGGAGGAATTCACTTGAACAGACTTGAAACGATCCAGCAATTTCTAACAGACCACAAGACGGATGCAGCACTCGTCACGACACCTGACAACATCTTCTATTTATCCGGTTTCAGCAGTGATCCGCATGAGCGGCTGCTCGGTGTGATGATTTTCAAGGACGCCGATCCGTTCATCATCTGCCCCCTCATGGAAGTGCCTGATGTGAAGGCAGCCGGCTGGGAATACGAAGCGGTCGGCTACGAAGATACGGACGACGCGTGGGAATTCGTGAAGGAAGCGGCCGGACGCCGGATGGATGGCATCCAGTCGATTGCCATCGAGAAGTCCCATCTGACGGTCGAACGCCTGGAGCGGCTGGAGACGCTGTTCGCAGGGGTTTCGATCAGCCGGCTGGACGAGCAGCTGAATGCAATGCGCAGCCGGAAGGACGAGCAGGAGCTCGGACTTCTCCGTGAAGCGGCAGCCCTTGCCGACTATGCGATCGAAGTGGCGTGCGATCATATTGCGGAAGGCGTGACAGAGCTCGAACTGCAGACGGCGATCGAACTTGCGCTGAAGAAGAAAGGCGTACAGAAGATGTCGTTCGATACGACGGTCCTGACCGGGACGAAAACAGCTTCCCCGCACGGCACACCGGGTGACCGGAAGATCGTCCAAGGCGATTTCGTCCTGCTCGACCTCGGTGTCGTCCATAAAGGCTACTGTTCGGACATTACGCGTACGCTTGCATTCGGCGAACCGTCCGATGCACAGAAGGATATTTACGAAGCGGTCCGACGTGCGAACCAGGCGGCGATCGATCTCGTGAAACCTGGCGTGAAAGCGAAAGACCTCGACAAGGCGTCCCGCGATGTCATCTCGGAAGCGGGATACGGGGAGTATTTCACACACCGTCTCGGACACGGCCTAGGGATTTCCGTCCATGAATTCCCGTCGATCCACGGAGCGAACGACTTCCAGCTGGACGAAGGCATGGTGTTCACGATCGAACCTGGTATCTATGATTCATCGATCACAGGCGTGCGGATCGAAGACGATGTCGTCGTCACCGCGGACGGCGTTGAAGTGATGACGAAGTTCCCGAAAGAATTGACGATCATCCGATGATGCTGCGCAGTCCCCTTTTTAATGGGGACTGTTTTTTGTTGGGGTTAGGTCGATGGCAGGCGATGGGAATTGAGCGGTTGGCTGTGGGAATTGAGCGGTTGGCCGTGGGTATCGAGCGGTTGGCCGATGGTATCGATCGGTTAGCCGTGGGTATCGATCGGTTAGCCGCCAGAATTGAGCGGTTAGCCGATGGTATTGATCGGTTAGCCGATGGTATTGATCGGTTAGCCGCCGGTATTGATCGGTTAGCCGATGGTATTGATCGGTTAGCCGCCGGTATCGAGCGGTTAGCCGTCCTTACAGATACCAAAAAAGCCCTTCCGACTTTTCACGGAAGGGCTTTTCATATTTATCCGAGCAAGGAATCTGCAGAGACGTATTCCAGTGACTGTGCTTCCGCCACCGCTTTGTATGTGACGTGACCCTCGATCGTGTTGAGGCCTTTGCGCAAAACTTCGTTGTCGAGGCATGCCTGCTTGTAGCCTTTGTTCGCGATCTGCAATGCATATGGCACAGTGACATTTGTCAGCGCCATCGTCGATGTGCGCGGAACAGCGCCCGGCATGTTGGCGACGGCGTAGTGGACGACGCCGTGCTTGACGTACGTCGGATCGTCGTGCGTCGTCACGCGGTCTGTCGTCGCGAAGATGCCGCCCTGGTCGATTGCGATATCGACGAGCACGGAGCCCGGTGTCATCGATTTCACCATCTCCTCGCTCACGAGCTTCGGTGCACGGGCGCCCGGGATGAGGACGCAGCCGATGACGAGATCCGCTTCCTTGACGGAATTCGCAATGTTGAACGGGTTCGACACGAGTGTCTGGACGTCCTTGCCGAAGATCTCATCGAGCTGGCGGAGGCGTTCCACCGACAGGTCGAGGATCGTGACGCGTGCGCCCATACCGATTGCGATGCGCGCCGCGTTCGTGCCGGCCTGTCCGCCGCCGATGATCGTCACGTTGCCGCGATCGACGCCCGGTACGCCGGACAGAAGGATCCCCTTGCCGCCTTCCATCTTCTCTAAGTACTGGGCACCGATCTGGGTCGCCATACGGCCGGCCACTTCACTCATCGGAGCCAGCAGCGGAAGGAGTCCGCTTGGCAGCTGGACAGTCTCGTAGGCGATCGACGTCACCTTATTGTCGACGAGCGCCTTCGTCAGTTCCTCTTCGTGCGCCAGGTGCAAGTACGTGAACAGAATGAGCCCTTCGCGCAGGAAGCCGTATTCGGAAGCGATCGGCTCCTTCACTTTCATGACCATCTCCGCCCCCCAGGCTTCCGCAGCGGACTCGACGATCGTCGCGCCGACTTCCCGGTAATCCTCGTCCGAGAAGCTCGAGCCGACGCCCGCACCGGTTTCGATGAGCACTTCATGGCCGGCAGTCTTCAGGTTGAAGACTCCCGCTGGTGTCATCGCGACACGGTTTTCGTTGTTCTTGACCTCTTTAGGTACTCCAATACGCATAGTTAGTTCCCCCTTAGTAATAGTGTCCGGCTGTTCAGTATGTACCGTTCAGACGTTTTCTCAACAAGTGTAGCAGATCGGCCGGCCGTTTGCCGAATATTTTCAACTCACAATTGCTGTTTCAACATTCCGTCTTTTGGCAGTTCAGCAGGAATTCTGCCGAATGATGGCGTATACTAGAATCAGAACGATAAATTCAAAGTGTAGGAGAGTGATCACGATGTCATTAGTGTATAACCAAATCATCGTCGCCGTCGACGGATCGAAAGAATCGGAATGGGCGTTCAAAAAAGCGGTCGCCATTGCGAAGCGGAACGATGCGACCCTCAATCTCGTCAACATTATCGATACCCGATCGTACTCGGCGGTCGAAGCGTACGACCGGTCCATCGCAGAACGCGCACAATCTTATTCGGTCGATCTGCTGGAGGGCTACAAGGAGCACGCTATTGAATCCGGCCTGACACACGTCAATGTCATCGTCGAATATGGTTCTCCGAAAACGATGATTCCGCGTGAGATCCCGAAAAAGATCCAAGCCGACCTGATCATCTGTGGCGCAACCGGTCTGAATCCTGTCGAACGTTTCCTGATCGGCAGCGTTTCGGAGAATATCGTCCGCGCTGCGAAATGTGATGTACTCGTTGTCCGTACTCCTGAGAGCGAAGACAAGTAATCCGGAATCCAAAGAAAAGCTGGCTGCCCACGGGAGAATCCCGTGACGCAGCCAGCTTTTCTGTTCATATTATTCCGCGGCCCACTGTTCCATGTTCGCGAAGAAGGAGACCATCGCCTGCTTGTCCGTCATGTCCGGCACAGCAGCCAGCAGGACGTCAGGGATGGGTGCCTTGTCGCCAGAAGGCTTCTGCAGGATGAGGATGCTCTTCGACTGCGCGGCGTTTTTGAAGAGTGTCCCCGGCAGCTGCAGAACTGCCCGGATGATCGTATGATTTTTCAGGAACGTGTGCAGATTTCCCGACTGGGCCGATTCGAACAAGCCTGACGGCACGAGGAAGATGCCATGGGCGCCCGGCTTCAGGTGCTGCAGCGTCTGTTCGATGAACAGGTGGTGCGCGTAAGCATGGCCTTCAGCAGGCATCATCTCGAAATTCATCCCATTCTCATCATCAGGATAATAGCCGACAGGCAGATCGCACACTGCCAGATCTGCCGGATCCAGGAGCAGCGGACGGAGGGCATCCTGTACGAAGATGCGCACTTCCTGTTCAAGCAGATCCGCCGAAACCGCCATCAGACGGGCGAGCACATCGTCTATCTCAACAGCCGTCGCAGAGGACAGGCGGCCCAGATGGTTCATGACCGTGAACAGCAGGTTGCCTGTCCCTGCTGCGAGGTCGGCAACTTGCACTTCCTCTTTTTCTGACACGAGGAGTGCCGCGATGCGGGCGATCAGCATCCCGATCGCATCCGGTGTCATCTGGTGGTTCGGCTGGACGTTCTGCCGCATCCCTTTTAAGATTGCGAGCTGCAATCCGCGGCGGATCTCTTCTTTCGTGACCGTCCCGTTCGAATCGGGTGCTGTCCTGCCTTCTGCCCAATCACGGCACGCAGTGATGAGCTGTTCCAGGTAGAGCTGGTCCCCGCTGTCGGCAGCTGTATCTAAATACGTGAAGATCTGTTCTGTATTGCTTGTCATCGTCATCCCTCTTCCTGATTATTGCATGTATGCTGCAGACCGGCGGCCGTACCCGCGAAAAACCCATCCGGCGGACGGATGGGTTTTTACACGTTCGGTGCCGGCCTTCCCTTACGCTTTCAGTCGGTTCACGGCGTCGAGCGCTTCCATGTAGTCCGGGTGATCCGTCACTTCACTGACATACTCCGAATACACGACGGTGCCGGTCTGATCAATGACGAAAATCGCCCGCGCCAGGAGCCGCAGTTCCTCGATCACGACTCCGTACGCCTTGCCGAACGACAAGTCGCGGTGGTCGGAAAGGATCTGCATATTGCCTATTTCCTCGGCTGACCGGTATCGTGCCTGGGCGAAAGGCAGATCGGCGGAAATCGTCGTCACTTCGACTTCATCCCCGAGTTCCCCCGCCTCTTCGTTGAACCGCTGGGTCTGCTTGGAACAGACACCTGTGTCGATCGACGGCACGACACTGATCAGGCGGATTTTTCCGTCTGTTGCGTCGAACGTGACGGGCAGCAGATCGTTCCCGATGACTGTGAATCCGGCTGCTTTGTCACCGGCTTTCAGCCGGCTTCCGAGCAATGTGACCGGCTTATTCTGAAATGTTACAGTTGTCATGGTGATTCCGCTCCTTCCATTGTCCATCCATCTTACTAGATGGACTGACCCTCTGGCAACTGATGGCGACCGGCAACTGCCGGCCGATCCTGCAACGGGATTGCTTCGTACAGCCGCTCATGGATCACTTCCGTATCGGCAAACAGATCATGGAGCGCTTCGTTCCGCGGCATGAATACGACGAGCAAGTAGGGGACGACGAGTGTTTTCGAAATATAACGGCCAATCACCTCACGGAAGAGCAGACTGACCCAGCCGAGTGGTCCGCCCGATTTCCGGACGACCCGGATTCCGCAGATCATCTTCCCTGCCGTCTGACCGAAGAACTTCGTCATGAGCAGGAAGTACGCAAGGAAGATGACGAGCAACACTGCTTTGTACGGACTGTACAGCAAAAAGAAAGGATCCGTGATCGGCCAGCCGAAGATCCGGAAGACCGGTTTGACGATCAGACCGCTGATGGCCCCGATGACGATCAGGTCAATGATATACGCCCAGAAACGGATCCAGAATCCGGCTGGTTTGTGCCGGAACCCGGGCTCCCGTGCATCAGGCTCTGCCGATCGGAGGCTCACCGATTCCGCCGGCGGCTGTCCGCTCACGACGGATGTTTCCAATTCATCAGACATACTGCTTCCTCCTTTCCTTACCGCTCACCATACAGATACATCATGCGTGGGGCCTGATATTCCGTCAGCATCTTCTCGATCAGTTCCGTTTCGGCACTCCGTTTAACGAGATCCGATAATTTCATGCCGAACAGCGAAGTCAGGCTGTCCGTGGACGCATACTCAAAGATTGTCGGATTTCTCAGATCCAGGTCGGCCTTCAGCGTCTCAACGACGTCTGGCAACTTGCCGAAATCATCAGCAAGTCCTGCTTCAATCGCCTGCCTGCCGTTCATAATCCTGCCGTCCGCCACTTTTTTGACAGCGTCCGTCGTCATACCACGGCCATCCGCAACGATGCCGACGAACCGCTCATACGAGTCGTTGATCATTGACTGCAGCATGTCACGTTCCGTTTGTGTCATTTTCCGGTTCGGGCTCATGATATCCTTGTACGGTCCGGTTTTGATCGTATTGAAATCGATGCCGAGCTTATCGGCGAGTTCCGCGTAATTCAGGCTTTCCATGATGACACCGATCGAGCCGGTGATCGTCTCAGGATGCACGAAGATCTTCTCAGCCGGGGCTGAAATGTAATAGCCGCCTGAAGCAGCCATGGACCCCATCGAAACGTAGATCGGAATGCCGCGCGCTTCCTGGATGGCGGTCAGTTCGTCGTAGATATCCGACGATTCCATGACACCGCCGCCCGGCGAGTCGACGTGAAGGACGATCCCTTTCACTGATTCGTCATCATAGATATCCGCCAGCTGGCTCATGAATAGCTGATGATTGTAGCCGGGTGCTGCGAACGGAGATGCCGGACCCGTGTCCTGTATGACTCCGCTGACGTCGAGCACCGCGATCCGTTCGGCTGAACTGCCGCTTTCCAATACATTCTCTTCATACATCGGACCGTTCAGCGCAAAGTTGTCTTCGAACAGCGAACTGAAATCCCGGGTGAACAGATAGGATAGCGAGTTGACGCCGATCGAGATGATGACGAGTGCAGCGGCGCAGACGAGCGCGATCCATCGTTTTGCTGTCATTATGAAACCTCCTCCATTTCTCCACTCTTATACGTATGATTCCCGCGGATGTTTCATCAGAATTTCAATCAGTGGGAATGCTGCTGCTGTTTCAGCCGGGCCGCAATCCTTCTGTTTTTCAAATACCGGAAAATCTGCGGCACCGTGAACAGCAGTAATGCCGCCCATATGAATGCAAAGCTGACCCACTCGAACGTCCCGAATTGCTCGCCATACATCGACACACCGATGATCAGCATGAGTGTCGGTGCAATGTACTGCAGGAAACCGGAGACATACAGCGGAATGGCGACCACCCCTTTCGAGAAGAAGATAAGCGGCAGTGCCGTCGCAATCCCTGTCAGGACGAGAAGCACGACTGTCAGTGCGTCGGTATGGAATAATACTGCGTCGCCGGTGCTGAACAGCCATCCATAGGCGATTAGCGCGAGCGGCACCGTGAAAGCTGTTTCGATGGCGAGCCCGCGTGCTGCGTCCAGGCGGATCTGTTTCTTGATAAGGCCGTATAGCGCGAACGAAAATGCCAGGACGAACGCCACCCACGGGAAGACGCCGTAATGGATCGTCAACACCGTCACGCCGATTGCCGCAAGGAGGAAAGCCCCCTGCTGGCTCCGGCTGAGCGACTCTTTCAGGAACAGGATGCCGAGCAGCACCGACACGAGCGGGTTCATGTAATACCCGAGGCTCGCCTGGACGATGAAGTCGTGGTTCACGGCCCATATGTAGGTTCCCCAGTTCGCTGTGACGAGCAATGAGGCGGCACAGAGACTCCAGAATTGTCGTTTATCGGCCCATAACTCTTTTATGTCTGCAATCAGTTTCTTCCCCTGTCCGGCGATCAGCAGGACAGCCACGGTCAGCACGAATGCCCAGATGATCCGGTTCATCAGGATCTCGCTGCTGCCGACATGGTGAAGGCTCTTCCAGTAGATCGGCATGAACCCCCATAGAAAATAGGCTGTAAATACCCAAAACGCTCCCTGTTGCGGTGATTGCATCGTATTCCCCCTTGGTTCCGAGCATTTAGCCGCTCGAAATATCCCTCAATTATACGGGGAGACTTCACTGGCGTAAAGCGTTTCCGAAAGAAAAGGGCTGAGATCCGCCTCTCAGCCCTTTCCTGATCAGTCCATTTCCATTTTGCGCAGCTGGACCCGCATGATCTTCCCGGATGCCGTTTTCGGGAGTTCATCGACAAATTCGATCTTCCGAGGATATTTGTAAGGAGCCGTCGTTTCCTTCACGTGATTCTGCAAGTCAGCGATGAGGCCCTCTTTGTCCGCTGCTTCCGGGTTGCGGAGGACGACGAACGCCTTCACGACCGTCCCGCGCACTTCGTCGGGAGAAGCGACGACTGCACATTCACGGACTGCCGGATGCTTCGTGAGCGCATCTTCGACTTCGAACGGTCCGATCGTGTAGCCGGAGCTGATGATGATATCATCCCCGCGGCCTTCGAACCAGAAGTATCCGTCTTCATCCTTCTTGGCACGGTCTCCTGTGATATAATAGTCGCCCCTGAACTGCATCGCAGTACGCTCGGGATCCTGTAAGTATTCCTTGAAGAGGGCTGGTGTTGACACGTGAACGGCGATGTCGCCGACTTCCCCGGCTGCTGCGATTTCCCCTTCGTCATTGACGATCTCCACCCGGTTGCCGGGCGTCGGTTTGCCCATTGAACCGGGACGCGCTTCCATTCCGAGCATCGTGCCGACGAGCAGCGTGTTCTCCGTCTGCCCGTATCCGTCGCGGACCTGGAGGGAGAAGACATCCTCGAACCGGTCGATCACTTCCTTGTTGAGAGGTTCACCCGCAGAGACTGCACTGCGAAGAGACGACAGATCGTAGTCCTGCAAGTTGTCCGCTTTCGCCATGAAACGATATTCCGTCGGCGTGCAGCAGAGTACGTTCACTCCGTATGTGCTGATCATCGTCAAATACGTTTCCACGGCGAACTTGCCATTATAGACAAGGCCCGTCGCTCCGCTGCCGAGCACGGCGAGGAACGGCGTCCAGATCCACTTCTGCCAGCCGGGTGCAGCTGTCGCCCACACTGTGTCGCCTTCTTTGATGCCGAGCCAGTTCTCACCGGTCGTCCGGAGGTGCGCATATCCCCAGCCGTGGGTATGCACGACTCCTTTCGGCTTGCCGGTCGTTCCGGACGTGTACGACAGAAACGCCATGTCCTCCGCCTTTGTCCGGGCCGTTTCATGTTCAACCGGCGCGGATGCCATCTCTTCGGTGAGTGAAATGGCGCCTGCAGGGGCCTTGCCGATGATGAACCGTTTAATGTTTTCGATGCCGGATACGTCCGCGAGCTGTTCCGTGAAGGCTTCGTAGGCGATGATCGCTTTCGCCCCGCTATGGGCAAGCCGGTATTCGATGTCCGAAGCCCTGAGCATTTCCGATGAAGGGATGACGGCGATCCCGGCTTTCAGGGCGCCGATATACGCTGTATAGGCTTCGATTAGCCGCGGCACCATGACGAGGACGACATCGCCTTTTTGAAGTCCGTGTGCTTCGAAAACGGAGGCAGCCCGCCCCGCGTCTTCCATCAGCCGGTCATATGTATAATCCTTTTTGTTTCCTTCCGCGTCCACGTAGATGAGCGCCTTCCGATCCGAACCGTCCGCATACCTTTCAATTTCCGACGTGACGTTATACATTTCCGGTGCAATCAATTCTTCCCGATTCATCTGGACTCCCCCTTTTCACGATGTAATCAGTATACAGGTAAAATTTCGCCAATTCAAAAAGAAAAACTTATGTATGCACAATGAAACATGTGGAAAACTAAAAAAACTGCCCCTCGAATTGAGGGACAGTCCGGTTTCCTGATGATTATTGGAAGCCTTTCATTTGCTCTTGAGCTTGACGTACCAATCGCTTAGTGATTTCTCCGCCGACGGATCCGTTGGCACGCGATGAAGCGTCTCCTCCAAGCTGAACACCGAATTCCTGAGCGATTTCGTACTTCATCTGGTCAAGCGCCTGCTGTACACCTGGTACTAGAAGCTGGTTTGAGTTACCGCTGTTTGAGTTTGACATGTCTTTCTCACCTCCTTGTGCATATAGAATGGTCCGTTTCGGAGAATTCATGCACAAAGGAAATGTGGTAATTTTTTCATGGCTCTTACAGCAGGCTGCTGAATGGCGCTTCGGGTTCTTCCTCAAGCGAACATTCGATGATCTGGCGGTCCCGGACAGCCTCCGCTATCATCGGTTCGAAGTCGATGAAGCTCTCGTAATACTCGACCTTGTCCAGCCGCGGCTTCGTCTTCGGACTCGCCGGTGTGAAGATCGTACAGCAGTCTTCATAAGGCTGGATCGACGTTTCGTATGTGCCGATTTTTTTGGCGATATCGATGATCTCCAGTTTGTCCGTTGCGATGAGCGGCCGGAGGATCGGTGTGGACGTCACGGCATTGATCGCCGTGAAGCTCTCGAGCGTCTGGCTGGCGACTTGTCCGAGACTCTCGCCCGTGATGATCGCAAGTGCACCGATCTCTTTACGGACCTGATCGGCGATGCGCAGCATAAGGCGCCGCGTTGACGTGATCGACACATTTTCAGGCACTTGTTTGACGATCGCCTGCTGGATATCGGTGAACGGGATGATATGCAGGTTGACCGTACCGCCGTAAAGGCTCAGCTTCTTCGCCAGTTCGACGACTTTTTCCTGCGCCTTTTCACTTGTGAACGGCGGGCTCGCGAAGTGGATCGCTTCGATCGTCACGCCGCGTTTCATCATTAGATAGCCGGCAGCCGGACTGTCGATCCCTCCGGACAGCATGAGCAGCGAGCGGCCGTTCGACCCGACCGGCATTCCGCCGGCACCTTTGTAGCTGCGGGACGACAGGAAAGCGCCGTCTTCCCGGATGTCGATATGGAGGAGGATGTCCGGCTTGCGCACATTCACGGTCAGCTCAGGATATGCCCGCAGCACCGTCCCCCCGATTTCTTTCTGCAGCTCCCCGGTGACGAGTGGGAACTTCTTATCCGTGCGTCTCACTTCAACCTTGAATGTCCTGCCTGCTGTTTCTTCCTGGTCGAGAACCGCCACCGCCATTGAACGGATCGCCTCCACGGTCGATTCGCACTTCGCAATCGGACTGAATGACTGGATCCCCGCAACGTCCTTTAGCAGCGGGATGGCCAGCTCCAGTTCTTCAGGGGATGCGTAGACAAACATCCGGTCGCGCTCCGCCTGCAATTTGACTGTCGTCAGGCCGTCCAGCGCCCTCCGTATGTTCTGGTTCAATTTCTGGATGAATACTTTCCGGTTCCTGCCTTTCAGCGACATTTCCCCATAGCGGATGAGAAGCTCATTCCATATCATGCTGCTTCAGCCCTTTCTTCGTCATCTGTAAAAATTGCCGTGTCACTTCCAGGATGCGCTCTGCATCCCGGACAGTGTTCTCCTGTCCGAAGCTGATCCGGACGGCGCCTTTCCTGAAATCATCGGGTAGTTTCAGCGCTTCGACGACATGGCTGACCCGGCTCGATTTCGAGGAGCACGCGCTCGAAGTGGAGATGAGGAGACCTTGTTCCTGGAAGTAATTCACTGCCACTTCCCCCGTCACTCCCTGGAAGGCCATCGAGAATATATGAGGCGCGCCATCTAACGGCGACAAAATCCGCACTCTCTTCTCCTCTGCAAGCCCGTCGTGCAGCACTCGTGTCATGCTGCGGAAAGCGGAAGTATCGGTATCGGTCAGCGCAAGACGGAACGCTTTCGCGAACGCCGCCGCTCCTGCAACATTGACAGTCCCGCTCCGCAGTCCGTCTTCCTGTCCGCCGCCGAACGAAATCGCTGCCGGCAGCGTGAACCGCTTCGTGATCAGGCAGCCGGTCCCTTTCAATCCGCGGATCTTATGGCCCGAAACCGTGACCGCATCCGCATAGTCAGGGAACGGAAGCGCCAGTTTCCCGACGCTCTGGACGCAGTCCGAATGGATGACCGCCCTCGATTTCCTCCGGATGACCGGTGCACATTCTTCAAGCGGCATGACGGTGCCGATTTCGTTATTGACATGCATGATGCTCACTAAAATCGTATCCGACCTCAGTGTCCGGGCAAGTTCATCTGTATCGATCCGGCCGTGTTCATCCACAGACAGCCAATCGACTTCGAACCCTTGCGTCTCCAAATACTCGAATGCTTTCCGGACAGAGTCATGCTCCGCAGCCGTCGTGATGAGATGGTTCCCCCGGTAGCGGTATTTCTTAGCGAATCCGATGACCGCCAAGTTGTTCGCTTCCGTCCCGCCTGAAGTGAACACCACTTCAGCATCCCCGTCGCCGGCGAGCCGTGCAATTTGGCTCCGGGCGCTTTCCAGCAGCTGCCCTGCCCGGCTCCCTTCATTATGCAGGGAGGCGGGATTCGCAAAATACGACCGGCTCGCCTCCGTGAAGGTGCGGAGGACTTCGTCGGCAGGCATCGTTGTCGCACTGTTATCTAGGTAGATCATATCCTGTACTTCCTTTCCGTCCGGCAAACGTGCACAAAGCCACCTGCACACTTGTGCGGGTGGCTTTTGCGTAACCGTTTAGCGGACTCGTTCCTGCATGAGGTCCTGGATCCGTTTCATCGCTCCGGGTTCCACGTCCTCGACAGCGGTTGCCGCCTCTTCGAGTGCTTTTGCATAGCGGAACTGACGGAAGGCCATTTCCGCTTCCAGCAGCCGCGCGTGCATCGCAGGATGGGCAGCCCGGTACCGGTTGCCATACTGGATGATCTGCTCGGTCAGCTGGGCGTTTTCGAGCATCTCGCTGATTTTACTGACGGACTCGCTCACTTCTTTTTCGGCATGCGTGATGTAGTCCTCGACGAGCGCCATGTTCAGCGGAACTTCTTCCAGACCGTTCTGGACGATGAACAGCTGCTCATCCGCTTCTTCAAGACGCACTTCTATATCTTCGGGGATACCCGGGAGATTCGCTTTCTGCAGCCTGCGCTCCGCGTGCTGGAGCGTGCGTGCGAGCTCTTCCAGCCTGTTTCTCACGGACAGCTCATCGGTGCGCAGACTTTTCATGCGCCCTTTGAATTCCGCTGCTTCCTCTTCCACACGGTCCACGACTTCGTTAACGGCACGGATATGATCAGCAAGGACGGAGAATGCAGTCTGCCCCTCTTCCCCCTGGCTTGTCATAAGGCCGAACCGGTCAGCGGCCCCCTGCATATCGCTCATGAATTGTTTCGGGATGGACGCTTCCTTCTCATCCAGACGGTAGCTCTGCTGGACGAAGAGGGCTTCATCGGCCACTTCCTTCGCGAGTCCCTGCACGTCATACAGCCTATGCGCAGTTTCCTCATATGTCTGTTCAACGAACTGGCGCTCCCGCACTTCGTTTTCCAGTGCTATGTAGAATCCGTCGATCGTCTCCTCGATCTCCCCGAGCCGCTGCTGGACAGGTTCCGCCTCCAGATGCTCGATCTGCACGAGCATGCGGTCCGTCTCTTCTTCGATGGAAGCAAGTTCGGATTTCAAGTTAAGGTCAGTCAAGCAGTAGCCGTCCTCTTCCATTTCACTGACGCCATTCCGTAATTCGCGGAGGGTGGCCGGCAGTTTCGTCTGCAGCTCACTCAGCAGTTCCGGGATCGTTTCGACGAGCGGGAACAATTCGTCCGCTTTCGCCGCAACGGCAATGACATTCTCCCTCGCCTGCAAGTAATTCCCGTTATCCGTCAGGTCGTCGTATTCTTCGAAGGCGGGCTGGAAGTACTCCAGCTCCTTCTCGAGCGCCGGAACGGCACGTCCGTAGGCATGCTGACGGGCGAGTACCGCTTTCCTCGCTTCCCGGTATTCCTCTTTCAGCGTATCCATTTCCATCCGGTTCTTTTCTTCACTGCCGATAAGTTCGTTCAATTCGCGGAGGATTGCGTCCTTCCGCTTATCGCACACGTCGAGCTGCTGTTCGATCTCTTTCTCGATGATGCCCGCTTTCTTGAAACGGAACCGATCCACCATTTCTTCCGTATCAAATAGCAGCGAATCGATCTTCGGGACGAGCACGTCGACGACTTCCGTCCATTCGCTGCGCCACCGTTCGAATTTCTCCTCTGTTTCGCCAGTCATATTCAGCTGTTTCACTTTAGTCATTTCTTCAAATATCGGTTCATGCTGGATGTGCAGTTTCTCATGCTCCAGTTTGCTGATCACTTGTATATGCTTCCGTCTCATCAGAAACACGGCAACCGCCAGCACTATTATTATGATGATTGGAATGATGAAGTAGTTCACCATCGTCCATCCCCCTATTCCGCAGCCACTCTACAGATGATAATACCTTATATAGTAACACGTTTAAAGGAATTTCGTGTTGAATAAGGGCGAATCTTTGACGGAATTTTGTTTACTTGTCGAAACGAGGACGGAAATTGTATGATGCATGTATCGATTGTACGGTCTGCAACGGCCGATACAGATGGGAGAGATGGAAATGTACATGGGGATCGAGTATTCCAAAGAACCTGCTGAAGCGTATGGACAGCTGACGGATCAGCTGCGTCTCCTGTTGGAAGGGGAACCGAACCGGATCGCGAACTTGAGTAACGCCTCTGCGCTGCTCAGCAACTTCCTGGACCGGACGAATTGGACGGGCTTCTATCTGATGGAGGACGGGGAGCTTGTGCTCGGTCCTTTCCAGGGGCTGCCGGCCTGCATCCGCATCGCAATCGGCAGGGGGGTCTGCGGAACGGCAGCAGAGAAACGCGAAACGATCGTCGTTGAAGATGTCAACGCATTCCCTGGCCATATCGCATGCGACGCAGCATCGCAATCCGAAATCGTCGTTCCGCTCGTGAAAGACGGAGAACTTCTCGGTGTGCTCGATATCGACAGTCCGGAAATCGGACGGTTCTCCGATCAGGATCGTCTAGGCATTGAAAAATTCGCTCATGTGCTTGTCGGTTTTTTATAAACAGCGGCCATGGAGCAGGAAAAGCGGCACCCGCAGTCGGACGACTGACAGGTGCCGCTTTTTGCATGATGTCATTTCGCGAGAGGCTGTTCGGCACAGGCAGCTGCTTCAAACGCCTGCGCCAGGTCCGCAATGAGATCCCCTGCATGCTCGAGACCTGCCGAGAGACGGAGCAGCCCTTCTCCGATACCCATACGGAACCGTTCTTCTTCGGGGACTCCCGAGTGTGTCATCGTCGCCGGATGCTGGATGAGCGTTTCGGCGTCACCGAGACTGACGGCGATCTTGATGAGCTTCAGCTCGTTCATGAGCCTCTGGGCAGCAGGCCGGCCGCCCCTGACTGTGAAGGAGACGAGTCCCCCGCCTGCGGTCATCTGCCGCTTTGCCAGATCAGCCTGCGGATTGTCATCATCGAACGGATAAAAGATCCGCTCGACCAGAGGCTGTTTTTTCAGGAATGCGGTGAGCGCCTCCGCGTTTTCCGTATGCCGCTGCATCCGGACGGCCATCGTCTTCAGACCGCGGATGAGCAGCCAGGCGTCGAACGGCGAGATGATACCGCCGTAATCTTTCTGCACTGTCGCGCGGATCTGACGGATGTCCTCCGCATCCCTGCCTGTCAGCAGCCCGGCGATGACGTCGCCATGCCCGTTGATGTATTTCGTCGCACTATGCAGGACGTAATCTGCGCCAAAGTCGATCGGGTTCTGTAAATAAGGGGAAGCGAATGTATTATCGACGACGATTTTCAGCTGGTGGCGTTCTGCTACTGCCTTCGCTGCCGACAGATCGACGAGCTCCATCGTCGGGTTGACGGGTGATTCGACGTACAGGCAGACCGTTTCCGGTGTTACCGCTGCTTCGATCTCCTCCTCCGTCCCCATCGGTGTCAGCGTATGGGTGATCCCGTATTTCTCTTCGAGGATCTTCAGCAGGCCGAACGTGCAGCCGTAGATGCCGCGGGAGCAGACGACATGATCGCCTGTTTTCGTCAGATGGGTCAGGATTGCACTGACTGCAGCCATTCCGGAGCCAAACGCGAGTGTGCCGGCTCCCTTTTCAAGGACGGTCATCCGTTCTTCAAGCACCCTAACGGTCGGATTGCCTAGCCGCGAATAGATGCCGCCTTCTTCCTCACCTGCAAAACGGCGGGCGCCCTGTTCGGCCGTAGCGAATTCGTATGTCGACGTCTGGTAAAGCGGAACAGCCAAGCTGTCATGATGCCCGCTGCTTTCGTATCCGGCGTGGACTGCCGCCGTATCTTTATGGACATTTTCCGTCATCCTCATCTGCCGCCTTTCGTATGGAACTAACCGCTTCCTTCCATTGTATGCTGAACTGTTTGATAATTCAATGAAAAAAGATACTTGCCTCACTTGGCAAGTATCGATTCGCTGATCACCATTCTGTTCTTCCCGCCCGCTTTCGCTTTGTAGAGGGCGTCGTCTGTTGCTTGGAAGAGCTGCTGGTACGTCTCCCGGCTGGCGGACGGCGCCCAGATGCTCATACCGACGGAGATCGTGACGGAAGGATCGGTTGCAGCAGGCATTTCGTCCAGCAGCCGCTGTGCCAATTCCTTACCCCGTTCCAATCCCGCACCCGGCAGAAAGACTGCGAATTCCTCACCGCCCCAGCGGCCTGCAATGTCCCCGCCTGCAGCCGCAGCCTGCAGGACGCGGGCTGCCTGGATGAGGACCTGATCGCCGACAGTATGTCCGTACTGGTCATTGACCTGCTTGAAGTCGTCCACGTCCAGCAGGATGAATGCTCCGCCGATGCCTTCCCTGAAAGACTGGGACATGTGGCGGTCCAAGTACCCGCGTGCGAAAAGGCCTGTCAGCTGGTCCTTGTTCGCCAGTTCCTGCAGCTTATCCCGCAGCATCAGATTGGACAGTGCGAGTGAGGAATGGGAAATGATCGCTTTCACCAGTTTGAAGTCATCGAACGAAAAATAGTATTTATCCGTGTGCAGCAGCATCGTGTAACCGGATAGTGAATCCGATATCGTGATCGGCGCGATGATCATCGACCGGTACGGGGAGAACCCGTCAATCTCTTCAGGCGCCAGATCTGCAGCGAATAGCGCATCCTGTTCTTTCCGCAGTCTGTTTTCCGCATATTCCATGTACCGTTTTCCGGCATCGGTCAGGAAGTAGTCCGTCGTCGTGTCGAGGAGGATCGGTGACTTCTGTTTGTCGAAATAGACGAAGGCGATCTCTTCCGGCTCGAATGCCGCTTTCAGCCGTTCCGCCAGGTAGGTTTTCATCTCAAGGAACGTGAGGCGGCCCGTCAGCTTCTTGGATACTTCATTGACAAGCTGGAGGTCGCGGATCAGACGGTGCGACTGGCTGTACAGACTTGAGTTCTCGATCGCATGGCCTGCACTTTCGCAGATGCTGCGGACGAATCCCTGCTGCGCATCAGAAAACGACGAATCGACCGGCGCTGTGATCTGCAGCACGCCATAGGTCCCCTGCATCCCCTTGACGGGGGCTGTCAGCCAGGCTGCGCCGCGTTTCAGGTCCCGGCTGACCCGCAGTTCGCCGGAGAGGAAAGCGTCGATCGTCGCGTCCTGTTCGTTGGCATAGTCGAACAAGCGGTACCTCGACGAGTTGGAGTGTTCCTCGTGGGAAACGATAAGTTCCACGTCAAAAGGCGCCAAGTTCGAAGCGACCGTTTCCACCAGCTGGTCATAGATGACGTGCATCTTCATCGTCGAGTTGAACTGCTTGGTCGCCTGAAGGAGGTCCAGATAATTGCCGGCCTGTTTCTCCGATGCACGGCCAGCCATGATGATATCGACCATCTCGCCAAGCAGCTGCTGGAGTTGTCTGAAGTTGGATGACATCGAAAACGCATCCCATGCATCGGTCGATTTGAGGAGGATCATTGCGACGGGTTCCCGTTTCGTGTTGCGGAGCATCACCGTATCATCCGCAAAGTCTCCTGTCTCATCGAAAGAGTCAGGATCCGACTGAAAAACAGGGGCCGCCAGCAAGTCAATCTCCGTCACACGCCTGGCTGCCTTCCCTTCCTCACAGGCTGAGCTTAAATGGAACTGGTTATCGGTATATAGGAAAAATTCGAATTTAGCAATGCCAAAGTACTTCGAGAACAAGGTCTCCAATCCATGGATGCCGTCCGTATGCCGGTGATCTTTCAAAACGTCTATCAGCAAATCCAGCAAGTCGCCTTTCAGCGAACTGAACAGCTGCTCATTTGTCTGCATTCACTCACCCTCTATATCATTAAAGCCTTTGTAAATCTTCTCCCCTCAGTTTATACCACCTTCGTCTTCAATGCAACTTTATAACTAGTACAAATTATTCATTCGGATATTTTGTACTTGACGGGCCGGAAGTCTTTGTTTGTCAATACTTGACGCAGCGTGCGTTACTTGGTATGATAGTCGTTGTGTAAAATAATTGCAGCAGTTGTGTGTTCGCTGTGATCCAGTCTGTTCCTCATATGAGGTGCATCTTGTAACCCCTTGGCTGCAGTGGCGAAGGTGCATGAAAATGGAATGGAGCGGCGATTGAACGCATCTGGTCTTATTTTACAACAAAATAAAACCAATAGAGGAGGAGTCATTCATGGCTCGTTATACAGGTCCATCTTGGAAACAATCACGCCGTCTCGGAATTTCCCTGACAGGCACAGGTAAAGAAATCGAAAAGCGCCCTTACGCTCCGGGTCAGCATGGACCGAACCAGCGTAAAAAACTTTCTGAATACGGAATGCAGCAACAAGAAAAGCAAAAACTCCGTTTCATGTACGGTGTCAATGAGCGCCAGTTCCGCACATTGTTCAACAAAGCCGGCAAAATGCAGGGTATCCACGGTGCAAACTTCATGATCCTTCTTGAAACTCGCCTGGACAACCTCGTGTACCGCATGGGTCTTGCACGCACACGCCGTGCAGCTCGTCAGCTCGTCAACCACGGTCACGTTCTCGTGGACGGCAAGCGCGTCGACATCCCTTCTTACAGCGTAAAACCAGGTCAAGAGATCTCACTCCGCGAAAAATCTCAAAACCTTGATGTGATCAACGAATCCATCGAAATCAACAACTATGTTCCAGAATTCGTATCGTTCAACGCTGACACTAAAGTCGGTACGTTCGTACGCCTTCCAGAACGCAGCGAATTGTCTGCAGAAATCAACGAAGCACTTATCGTTGAATTCTACTCACGTTAATAAGCTGTTCCATCCCTTCCGGATTATCCGGGAGGGATTTTTTGTGCCCGGATGTTTGCGTATGCAGTGGAACTGGCCGCTGCGCATTCCGTTTGGTATGGTGACGGGCTATATGAAGGTTCCTAGTGACCGGTGAGTTACGGGTTTCGAGGTGTTGGGCAATTGGGACGGCACCTAGTGACCGATATCGCCTGCTTTTCATCTTTCCGGTCACTAGGAGTGATCCTTTGTGATCGGACACAGCTGATGGTGACACTTTTGGTCACTAGGAGTGTTTCCTAGTGACCGGTGTGTGCCAGAATACTGGTTTCCGGTCACTAAGGGCGTTGCCTCCCGAACGAAATCCGATCCGACTAAGGCGGGCAGTTGGCGACAGGTTTCTGGCCCGCGGCATGCTGCTCTGCACCGAAAAAACACAATGCTCGCGACCATTTAGGCTTTCCCCGGTTGAAGACCGAGACTGAATGGCGGGCTGCGCCTTTTCTGTTTGGGATTCGTCGTTCCGAAGGGTGTCCTCGCAGGAATACGTTTCCCTTGTTACCGGACGCGACTTGTTCAGAATCTCCCGGGCGATAGGGACAACTCCTAGTGACCGGCATCGCCTGCTTATCACCTTCCCGGGCACTAAGCGCGATCCCTAGTGACCGATATGTACCGACATACACGCTCGCGGTCACTAGGGACGTTCCTTAGTGACCGACGACCCTCCTGCTTTACACTTTTGGGCACTAGGCACACCCTCACACTCCACTCCCCACAAAAAAAGCAGCACGCCCGGAGATTCCTTCCCCGGACGTGCTGCTGCCTATCATTTAAAAGAAATCATCGTATATTTCTTCTTACCGCGCCGCAAAATCGCGAACGCATCTTCGAGCCGGTCGTCAGCGCCGAGCGTATACTCCGTCTCGGTCACTTTATCACCATTCACAGAAATAGCCCCGTTCGTCACGTCTTCGCGTGCTTGGCGCTTGGACGGTGAAATACCGGCTGCAACGAGCAGTTCGACGACGTTGTGGTCTTCTTTCGCCACTTCAAACGTCGGTACGTCCTTGAACGCATCTTTCATCTCACTAGCGGTCAGTTTCTTCAAGTCGCCGCTGAACAGGGCAGCTGTGATACGGACTGCCTGGTCGAGCGCGTCCTGGCCGTGTATGAGCCGTGTCATCTCTTCCGCCAATGTCTTCTGCGCTTTCCGCAAATGCGGTTCGTCCGCAACGGACTGCTCGAGCGCCTCGATCTCCGCCCGCTCCAGGAACGTGAAGATTTTCAAGTAGTGGATGACATCTGCGTCCGTCGTGTTCACCCAGAACTGGTAAAACTCATACGGCGACGTTTTCGCCGCGTCAAGCCATACGGAACCGCCGGCAGTCTTGCCGAATTTCGTGCCGTCCGACTTTGTTACGAGCGGAATCGTAATACCGAACGCTTTCGCCTCTTCATCATGTGTCTTGCGGATGATCTCGAGCCCTGTCGTGATGTTGCCCCATTGATCCGATCCGCCAATTTGCACGCGGCAGCCGTAATGATTGTACAAGTGATTGAAATCGATCCCTTGTATGAGCATGTAGGTGAACTCAGTGAAGGAGAGACCCGTTTCAAGCCGTGACGAAACGTTTTCCTTGCCGAGCATGTAGTTGATATTCAGCAGTTTTCCGTAGTCGCGGAGGAACGCAATTGCGCTCATCGGTCCCATCCAGTCCTTGTTGTTCACGAGGCGTGCGCCGTTTTCATCCGTGAAATCGAACAGCCGCTCGAGCTGGACTTTCAAGCCCTGTACGTTCCGGTCAACCTGCTCTTCCGTCTGCAGCTGGCGTTCGTCCGCCCGGAACGACGGATCCCCGATCATCCCAGTCGCCCCGCCGATGAGCAGGATCGGACGGTGGCCGTGCAGCTGGAAGCGGCGCAGCGTCAGCAGCGGCACGATGTGGCCGATGTGCATGC
>NZ_BRCF01000006.1:0-137736 GCF_023707985.1 Sporosarcina sp. NCCP-2716 | reverse complement strand
AGTCATACCCGTCATCCTCCTTTTTTCGTTACGAACACAAAAAAGCCCCTGCTGATCGGTCTACGATCATGCAGGGACGCCATTTGCACATTCCGGCGCGGTACCACCCAGCTTGAGACAATTTTTGTGTCTCCGCTCATTCAGCAATAACGCCGCTGGCCGCGCAACACTCCAAAGCTGTAATTCGACAACAGGGTACCGAGCAGCTCCCACCTACCGCTGCCTCTCTGGACGGATTACCTGTTCCTACTCCGGCTTTTTCTTCGTGAAGAGTAACTTACCTCATATTGTAGTCGAAAATGGAAATTTGTCAAACTAATTCAGTCAACTGCTGTTACAATATGCTATAATAAATGAGATTTTTAGGAGGGAACGAATTGACCAAACATGACAAAAAACGTGTTGACGAATTAGAACATAAATTCGAAACGATGAAGAAAACCAAATGGGCGAAAAACACGCGGATCGCGTCGGGTGTCGTCTGGAATCTAGCCTTGCTTTTCTTAGTAATCGGTTTGACATTGACAGTGTTCGGCGCATCGGTCGGGGCGGGCTACTTCGCGTCCCTCGTCTCGAAGGAGCCGCTCCGTTCGAAAGACGAAATGCGGAATGAGATCTTCAGCTATGAAGAGACGTCCGAAATTTATACGAATGGAAAGTATCTCCGGAAAGTGCGATCTGATATCGACCGGAAAGAAGTAAAGCTCGAAGACGTCTCCCCGTACGTCCTCAACGCCGTCTATGCGACGGAAGATGAGTACTTCAACACGCATAACGGCATCGTGCCGAAAGCGGTGTTCCGCGGTCTGTTCCAGGATGTTACGAACTCGGACAGCCAGACCGGGGGATCGACGCTCACCCAGCAGCTCATCAAAAACCAGATCCTCACGAACGAAATCTCGTACGAACGGAAAGCGAAGGAACTGCTGCTCGCCATGCGGCTCGAGCATTTCATGACGAAAGACGAAATTCTCGAAGCGTATTTGAACATCATCCCATACGGCCGGAATGCGAATGGCGGTAACGTCGCTGGTATTGAAGCGGCCGCTGAAGGGATCTTCGACAAAAAAGCAAAGGATCTTAACCTGGCTCAGGCTGCCTACATCGCCGGCATCCCGCAGGCTCCGTTCGCCTACACACCGTTCTACAACGGCAAAAAAGGGCTGAAAGACGAGAACGGCTTGAAACCAGGTGTCAACCGGATGAAAACCGTCCTGTTCCGGATGAAAGAGACGAACTACATCACGGAAAAAGAATATAATGAAGCCATCGCCTATGACATCACGAAGGATTTCCGAGCTCCTGCGCCGCCTCAAAAGAGCCGTGAGGAATATCTCACTGATGAGATCCAGCGCAACACAATCACTATTCTTTCTGACATAATCGCAGAAAAGGATGGCATCGATGCCGATCGTCTGCAAGAAGATAAGAAATTGAAGGAAAAGTACGGGATACTTGCCGAACGCTCGATGCGCAATGATGGTTACCGGATCTATTCCACAGTCGATATCCAGCTCTACAATGCGCTGAACGACGTGGCGGAAAACTTCACCCAGTATGGCTACACATACACACAGACAGTTACGGACAAAACCACTGGTGAAAAAACAACAGAAAAACTTCCTGCTCAAGTCGGGGCCACCCTGCTGGATAACAAATCAGGAAAAGTTCTTGCATTCGTCGGCGGTCGGGATCATGAACTCGAGGCAGTCAACCATTCTTCGCAAAGTCAGCGGCAGCCTGGTTCCACCATTAAGCCGCTGCTTGTGTATGCACCTGCCATCGAATATGGCGTTATCGGCGCAGGCAGTCCTGTCGTAGACGTTAAGTTCTCGGTAGGGTCCTGGAATCCTGTAAACTTCCTTGCCAATCAAGAACTCGGAATAGTGCCGGCCCGACAAGCGCTCGCCACATCACAAAACTTGGCAACGATCCGCCTCTACAAGCAGATCGTTGACCGCAGACCGGCAGAACTGCTCAACAAAATGGGTTATACCAATATGACAGCTGATGACTATGAAAACTTGTCCGCTGCAGTCGGCGGTTTGAGACATGGTGCAACTGTACAAGAAAATACCGGTGCCTTCTCGACGCTTGCAAATGGCGGTAAACACTTGGAACCGTATATGATTGAAAAAATCGAAGACCGCTCAGGCAAAATTGTGTACCAGCACATGGCTGAACCGGTTCAAGTATTCAGTGAACAGACCGCATACATCATCACCGATATGCTGCGTGATGTTTCCACTGCGGGAACCGCACAAAATATGAAGAGACAGCTGAACTTCGGAATGGATATCGCCTCTAAAACAGGGACTACTGATTCTTACAGTGACGCTTGGCTCGTAGGTTATAATCCGAATATCTCGCTCGGAATCTGGATCGGTTACAAGTATCAGACATTATCCCTGCAAGGACCGGGCAATGCACAATTCGGTACGACAAACACCCGGACCACTACGCTGTACGCCAAGATGATGAATGCTATCAACCAGGCACGCCCCGCAACCGTCGGGAAAGAGGCGCGGTTCCAGCAGCCGAAAGGTGTTGTGTCGCGTTCATTCTGCGGCATTTCCGGACTTGCGCCTTCGGCAGCCTGTTCATCGGCAGGACTCGTGCGTTCCGACTTGTTCAATGCGAATGCAATGCTTCCGAATAAAGCGGATGACAGCATCATTTCGTCCTCTTCGGTTTCCGTGAAGGGCACGCGGTATGCGGCGCTTCCGTCCACACCTCGTGAGTTCATCACAGCCGGCGGGACAGGGGTCAACGCGGAGTTCATCAAACGGATGCTCGGACCGCTTGGCGGCGATGCGTCGAAGCTGTTCCCGGCGAACTCGGCATTCACGTCGCGCGTCGTCTCGGGTGCTGTGTTCCCGGCGGATGGTGTTGCACCTGCAGGCGTATCGGCTTCGCAGAGCGGCTCCGTGCTGACGTGGTCCGCTTCGCCGTCGAATGACGTCATCGGCTATTACATTTACAATGGCGGTACACGCGTCGGCACAGTAAGGGACGGCCAGTCGCTTTCCTTCCCGATGGGCGCCGGCACGTACACGGTGCGTGCTGTCGACATCACAGGCCTCACTTCAGGTCCGTCGAACGCCGTATCGGGCGCAGCAGCGGCTCCGCCGGCCGATCAGCCATCTGCGACCCCGCCGGGCGGAGGAGATGACGGCGGCGGTTCGGCCACTCCTGCACCGCCATCCTCAGGAGGCGATGCGGATAAGAAACCGAACCCGCCGTCCAATGGTTCCGGTGACGGCAAGCCGAAACCGCCTGCGAATAACAATGGCGGCGGAAACGGCAATAACGGCAACACCGGCAACAATGGCAATGCAGGAAATAACGGCAATGCGAATGGTGACGGCAAACCGAAACCACCTGCACAGGGCGGAGAAGGCGATAAAAAGCCGAAGCCGCCTGCAGATGGCGATAAAGACAAAGATAAGGACAAGGAAGGCGGCAACTGATCAGCCCGCCTCCCCCTTGGTCAACAGCAAAAACGGACACTCCCCTCGCCGGGCGTGTCCGTTTTTCTATTTAATCTTCCATTGTCGACAAGTCGCCTGTCGGCAGATCGAGCTCCCATGCTTTCAGCACACGGCGCATGATCTTCCCGCTGCGGGTCTTCGGCAGTTTGTCCTTGAACTCGATTTCACGCGGAGCCGCATGTCCGGCCAGTTCCTTTTTCACGAATTGGCGGATGTCCTCCTTCAGCTCATCGGACGGTTCATAGCCGTCCTGCAGGGCGATGAACGCTTTGATGATCTCCCCTCGGACAGGATCCGGTTTCCCGATGACTCCGGCTTCGACGATTGCCGGGTGTTCGAGCAGTTTGCTTTCGATCTCGAACGGTCCGACCCGTTCCCCGCTCGTCATGATGACGTCATCGACGCGCCCCTGGAAGAAGAAGTAACCGTCTTCATCCATATAAGCGGAATCGCCGGACACGTACCATTCATCGTTCAGGAAATACGAATCATATTTCTCCGGGTTGTTCCAGATGGCCCGCATCATCGCCGGCCAGCCTTTGCGGAGGGCAAGGTTGCCCATCCGGTTCGGCGGGAGCACATTCCCCTGATCGTCGACGATTGCCGCCTCGATCCCTGGAACCGGTTTGCCCATCGAGCCGGGTTTCAGCGGCAGCGAACCGAAATTGCAAATCATCTGCGCGCCCGTCTCCGTCATCCACCATGTGTCATGGATGCGCATATGGAACGTTTCCATGCCCCATCGAACGACTTCCGGATTCAGCGGTTCCCCGACGGACAGAATATGACGCAGCGACGACAGGTCATGGCCTTCCATCGCGGCAGCCCCCGCCCCCATCAGCATGCGGAACGCGGTCGGCGCACTATACCAGATCGTGACGCCGAATTCCTCGATCGCCCCGTACCAGCTGTCCGTCGAGAAACGTCCTCCGACAATCAGGTTCGTTCCGCCAGCGAGGAACGGTCCGAAGATCCCGTACGCGGTTCCCGTGACCCAGCCCGGATCTGCGGTGCACCAGAAAACGTCCGTCTCCCGAAGATCCAGCACCCATTTGGCCGTCTGCAGCTGCTGCACCATTGCGTTCTGGACGTGAAGCACGCCCTTCGGCTTCCCGGTTGAACCGGATGTATAGTGTAGCAGTGTCGGCGATTCGCGGTCCAGCCACTCGACGTCGAAATTCTTGGATGCTTTCTTGAAATGTTTATTGAAATCGATCACTTTTCCTTCTTCCGTCACGCCGTCCCCCACGACAAAGACGGTTTCCAGATGCGGCAGACGGTCGACCGGGATGCGGTCCACGAGTTCAGGTGTCGTGACGATGGCTTTCGCGTCACTGTCGTCGAGACGGTCGAACACAGCCCCTTCCATGAACGCTTCGAACAGCGGTCCGACGATCGCTCCGACCTTCAGCGCACCGAGAAGCGCGAAGTACAGTTCAGGTGAACGCGGCATGAAAATGAAGATCCGGTCCCCTTTTTCGAGCGACGAACAGTTCTTGAATACGTTGGCTGCCTGATTGGAATACTTCTTCATGTCGCCATACGTATAGGTCTCTTGACGTGCGCCGTCCTTATAATACAGCGCTACCTTGTTTTTGCGGAACGAATCGGCATGGCGGTCGATCGCTTCATGGGCGATGTTCACTTTCCCTGTTTCATACCAGCTGAACTCCTTCTCGGCGTCTTTCCAGTCGAAGTTTTTGACGAGTTCATCATAATCATGCATCTGATAATCTGTTTCCTGCACCGGAATTACTTTAGAAACCATAACAGTACCCCCTTAAATATGTACTAACACGTTTTATTCTACATGAACCGGTTCCAAATTAGCAAACAAATAATAGTTTTCGGACTGTTCTTTGTTTTGGCGGAAAATCTGGCGAACTGCTTTTCAATTTCATGTATACTAGACTCAGGATGGACAAACACCACAAGGCGGTGAATTGGTTGGAGCATAGAAAAACCTATAATGCATTGGAGATGAAACACAAGAACGGCGATCTGATCATCGAAGGACCGATCAGGACGGAGGACCTCGAAAGCTATACGTTCCACGAGGGGCTGGTCGCGTTCCGGCCGCCGAAACAGCAGCATGCAGCACTGATCGGCATCTCGAAATTACCGGAGGGCCGAATCATCGTCGCGCGGGATCAGGACCAGATCGTCGGCTACGTGACATATCTGCATCCCGATCCGCTCGAGCGCTGGTCAGAGGGCAATATGGAGAACCTGATCGAACTTGGCGCCATCGAGGTGATCGCCAAATACCGCGGCGGCGGCGTAGGCAAGGCGCTGCTTGAAGTTTCGATGATGGACGATGCGATGGAGGACTATATCGTCATCACGACGGAGTATTACTGGCACTGGGATTTGAAAGGGACGAAACTGAACGTCTGGGAATATCGCAAAGTGATGGAGAAGATGATGCAGAACGGCGGTCTTGAATACTATGCGACCGATGATCCGGAGATCTGTTCGCACCCGGCGAACTGCCTGATGGCGAGGATCGGCAGCCGGATCACCCAGGATGACGTGCAGCGGTTCGACAGTCTCCGTTTCAAAAATCGATTTTTGTATTGAAGAAAGAAGGGATCTTATGTTAATCGAAGAAATCATGAAGACGGATGTCATCACACTGACCCCTTCCCATACCGTCAAAGATGCGGCCGACCTTATGAGGGAGCGCCATATCAGGCATCTGCCGATCATCGAAGACGGATCGCGGCTCGTCGGCATCATCACGGACCGGGACCTGAAGGAGATCCTTCCATACGGCAGGCAGATCCCCGCTGATATGCAGGCGGTCTACGACATGCCGCTCGCTGAATGCATGGTTACGGAACCGATCACAGGCCACCCGATGGACTTCGTGGAAGAATCCGCACTCGTCTTCTACCATAACCAGATCGGCTGCCTGCCGATCGTCTCGAACGACGAGCTCATCGGAATCATCACGGAGACGGATCTGCTGTACAAGTATATCGAACTGACAGGAGCCCACCAGCCCGGCTCGCAGATCGAAGTGCGGGTGCCGAATGTGCCTGGCATCCTGTACGAAGTCTCAAAAGTGTTCCATGAGTTCCAGACAAACGTGCAGAGTGTCCTCGTCTACCCGGACAAGGAGAACGACGCCAACAAAATCCTGGTCATCCGCATTAAGACGATGAACCCGATCGCCATCATCGAAGGATTGAAAGAGCGCGGATTCGACGTCTTGTGGCCGAACTTCCCAGGGACCGGATTATGATGAAAGAAGCAGTGTTCGTCTTTTCCGAAGATCAGCTCGGCTATTCGTTTTCCGATACCCATCCGTTCAATCAGAAACGGATCGTGCTCACCCTCGATCTGCTGAAGGAGATGCATGCAATCGAAGACAGCGATATCGTCGCGCCGCGTATGGCGACCGACGAAGAACTGCTGCTCGTCCACGAACCGAAATTCATCGACATGGTGAAAAAAGCGGGCCGCGGCGAAGTCGGATCCGAAATCGGCGCCGTCTATGGCATCGGCACGGAAGATACGCCGATCTTCCCGAATATGCACGAAGCGAGCGCCATGCTCGTCGGCGGAACCCTGACAGCGGCGGATGAAGTCATGCAGGGACGTTCCCGGTATGCACTCAACCTCGGCGGCGGCCTTCACCACGGTTTCCAGGGAAAAGCTTCGGGCTTCTGCGTCTACAATGACAGCTCTGTCGCCATCCGCTATCTCCAGAAGAAATACGGCGCCCGGGTGCTTTACGTCGACACGGACGCGCACCACGGGGACGGTGTGCAGTGGACCTTCTTCGACGACCCGGATGTATGTACACTGTCCATCCACGAGACGGGACGCTATCTGTTCCCGGGTACCGGTCATGTGACGGAACGCGGAAACGGCAAAGGGTACGGGACCTCGTTCAACTTCCCGATCGATGCATTCACGGAAGATGAATCATTCCTCCAGGTCTATGAAACCGCTTTCCGGGAGATCGCCGAATGGTTCAAGCCGGACGTCATCCTGACTCAGAACGGGGCCGATGCACATTACTTCGACCCGCTCACCCATCTGTACAGCACGATGGAAATCTATAAGCAGATTCCGAGGATCGCCCGCGAAATCGCCGAGGACTATTGCGGCGGCAGATGGATCGCTGTCGGAGGCGGCGGTTATGATATTTGGCGTGTCGTACCGCGCGCCTGGTCGCACATCTGGTACGCGATGAAACAGCTTCCGGCACCCGCGGGACCGCTGCCGGAAGAGTGGCTCGCCCGCTGGCAGGAAGAGGCTCCTGTGCCGTTCATCCCGACGTGGGAGGATCCGGAACCGCTCTATACGGCCATCCCGCGCAAACCGGAGATCGAGGAGAAGAATGCGCAAGTGATGGCGCGGTCGCTGCAGTACATACGGAATGAGCAGCAGCCGCGCTGAACACCCGGCGGCCGCTTTTTACGGAATAGGAAAAGCAGGACGGGAATCTGCCCCCGTCCTGCTTTTTCATGTTTTTCATTTTTTTCGGATCGAGTCACGCTGTTCCAGCTGGTATGGCAGGATCACTTGCTTATGATCCACTTCTTCCCCGTTCATCAGCTTCGTCAGCAGCCGCATCGACACCGCGCCGAGATCATACAGCGGCACCCGGACGGCTGTCAGCTGCGGTCTCACGGCACGCGCCAATATGGAGTGCTGGAAGCAGATCAGCTCCATATCTTCCGGTACGGACAAACCGGAATCGCGGACGCCGTTCATGACACCGACCGCTATGTCATCGTTGCCCGCGAAGATCGCTGTCGGCGGTTCCGGCAGCCGTTTCAGCCGGTTCCATGACTCGTATGCGTCATCGTACGTATTATCCGTCTCGATGATATAGTCATCCGAAACTTCCAGTCCCGCTTCTTCCATCGCTTCCTCGTAGCCTGTCTTCTTCGAGAGCAGGTTGATGTCCCGGCTGAACGGTCCCGAGAGGAACGCAATCCGCTTATGACCGTTTGCGATCAATTCCCGGACAGCATCATAGGCCGCTGCCTTATTCTCGATATTGACAGTCGGGAAATCCTTCTCGGCGTCCAATGTGCCTGCAAGCACGATCGGCACGTTCGCGGATTTCATCTCTTTCCGGACTTCTTCAGAAATGGAATCACTCATGAAGATCAAGCCGTCCACCTGTTTGCCGAGATGGTCTTCGATCAGTTCCATCTCGCGGAGCGCCCTTTTGTCCGAGTTGGACAGGATGATATTATACTCGTACATCGTTGCGACGTCGGCAATCCCTCTGGACAACTCTGCATAGTAGCTCTTCGAGATGTCAGGGACAATAACCCCGACGGTCGTCGTCTTTCTGCTGGCGAGGCCGCGCGCGACAGCATTAGGCCGGTAGCCGAGCCGTTCAATGCAAGCGGTTACCTTCTTCCGCGTTGCCGGTTTCACGTTCGGGTTGCCGTTGACCACCCGTGATACAGTCGCCATGGAAACGTTCGCTTCCCGTGCGACATCGTATATTGTTACCGCCATACTGACCTCCCCTTCTCCGTCTGGTTCTACTTTCTAACCTATTATACCAAAATGCCGGAGCTATGAAAGCTCCGGCAATATATTAAACGATTTGGTGGGTGTTCATGAAGCGCTGCATCTCGTTATAGAACTCGTCGAACTGTCCGAGATCCATCTGCTGGGCCGCGTCGGAAAGCGCGACAGCCGGGTCCGGATGCACTTCCGCCATAACGCCGTCCGCACCGACAGCGATCGCTGCCTTCGCCGTCGGGATGAGAAGATCCCGGCGCCCTGTGGAATGGGTGACGTCGACGAACACCGGCAAGTGTGTCTCCTGTTTGAGGATCGGCACCGCCGAGATGTCCAGCGTATTGCGTGTCGCTTTTTCGTATGTACGAATGCCGCGTTCGCAAAGCATGATCTGGCTGTTCCCTTTTGAGATGATATATTCAGCTGCGTTGATGAATTCATCGATCGTCGCTGCAAGTCCGCGTTTCAGGAGGACAGGCTTATTCGTTTTGCCGGCTTCCTTCAGCAATTCGAAGTTCTGCATGTTGCGTGCGCCGATCTGGATGACATCGATGTAATCGAGCGCCTCTTCAAGATGGGCCGGTGTGATGATCTCCGTCACGATGGACAGACCGGTTTCATCGGATACACGCTTCAGGATCTTCAAGCCTTCAAGGCCGAGTCCCTGGAAGTCATAAGGGGATGTCCGCGGCTTGTAAGCACCGCCACGCATCATCGTCAGCCCTTTCGCCTGGATGGACTTCGCGACAGCGAGCACCTGCTCATACGATTCGACGGCACATGGGCCGAAGATGAACGTCGGTGTCCCATCCCCGATCTTCTCCCCGTTCACATCGACGATCGTATCTTCCGCTTTCCGTTTACGGGAAACGAGCAGGGCATTCCGCTGCTCATCCTCTTGGATTTCAAGAGCGGACATGAAGATGCCTTTGAAGATCTGTTCGAGCACGCCGTTAGGGAGCGGGCCGTTGTTCGCCTGCTTCAGCGAATCGAGCATTTCACGCTCACGGACAGGGTCATAACGGTTCACACCTTGTTTTTCTTTCACTTTGCCGATTTCCTGGACGGCGGCAGTCCGTTCGTTGATGAGATCCAGGATTTTCGTATTCAGCTCCGTCACTTGCGAGCGAAGTTCTTCAAGTTCGTTCTGGCGCATCTGTCATTCTCCTCCCCATTCACTACATCCCCTTTTCGCAACGGGTAATGTGTGATACATTTTTAATAATAGACCTAGTATAATGAACCTCTGTTGAAAAGTCACGCTATTTCGCAAAGTTATCGTATTTAATATATCGGAAGAAACAGGAGGTACATTCGTGGCACCTATATTCGCACTCGATATCGGAACGCGTTCCGTTGTCGGCATCCTATTGGAAGAAAGCACGGCAGGGCACCATGTGATCGATCTGGAAGTGATCGAGCATAAGGAGCGCTCGATGATCGACGGCCAGATACATAACATCCTGAGTGTCGCTTCCGTCATCGAAGAGATGAAGCAACTGCTCGAGACGCGTCACGGACGGCTCGAGAAAGTGAGCGTCGCAGCTGCCGGACGGGCACTGAAGACCGCGGTCGGGGCACTGTCCGCCGACATATCGGAGCACGCCCTGATCAATACCGAAGATATCAACAGGCTCGAACTCGGAGCGGTCCAGAAAGCGCAGCAGGAACTGTTATCGTCCGACGCTGTCACAGCGGACAACCAATATTACTGTGTCGGTTACTCGGTCCTCCACTATCTGCTCGACGGTGAGCCGATCGGCAGCCTGATCGATCAGACCGGACGTACGGCAAGCGCAGAAGTCATCGCTACGTTCCTTCCGCGAGTCGTTGTCGAGTCGCTGCTTGCTGCGCTCAAACGGGCCGATCTGGAAATGGAAGCCCTGACTCTCGAGCCGATCGCGGCGATCAATGTCCTGATTCCGCAGTCGATGCGCCGTCTTAACGTGGCGCTCGTCGATATCGGCGCCGGCACATCCGACATCGCCATCACGAGTCAGAATACAGTCACCGCATTCGGCATGGTTCCGATCGCAGGCGACGAAATCACCGAAACGTTCAGCTCGCATTACTTGTTGGATTTCCCGGAAGCGGAAGCCGCCAAACGGCTCCTGGCAGATCGGGAAATAGTCACCTTCCAGGATATCCTCGGATTCGAACAGGAGCTGCCGAGCAGTGAAGTCATCGATGTCCTGTCCCCTTCTGTCGAGCGGCTGGCTTCTGCCATCGCCGATGAGATCCGGAGGCTCAATAATGAGCAGTCCCCGCAGGCGGTCATGCTTACCGGCGGCGGCAGCCTGACGCCCGGTCTGGCACAAAAACTGAGCGCAGCACTCGAACTGCCGGCACAGCGGGTCGCCGTCCGAGGCCTGGAAGCATTGAGCAATGTGACGTTTGCCGATAAAATCTCCGCTTCCCCGGCATTCGTCACGCCGATTGGCATCGCAATCGCAGCACAGCGGGCACCTATCCATTATATGACGGTCACGGTCGGGGATAAACTGATCCGTCTTTTCGAACTGAAGGAAATGACTGTCGGCGATGCCCTCCTTGCTGCAGGCGTGAAGGCGCGTCATCTGTACGGCAGGCCCGGACTTGCTCTCCGCTTCACCCTGAACGGTCAGGAGATCACCCTGCCCGGGACGCACGGCACAGCTGCTGTCATCCATAAGAACGGCAGAGAGGCGGGCACAAAAGACCTTATCAGCAACGGTGATAACATCCGTCTGGAGAAAGGGGAGGACGGTCAGAGAGCGGCCGCCACGATCAGAGAGGCAGCAGGTCTTGACGCGGCTCCTGTCCAGGCTGCCGTCAACGATGTGCCTGTCACTCTCACGACTGAAGTGTCGGTGAACGGGGAGCCGGGAAGTCTGGATAGTGAGATCGAAGACCGGGATGACATCGAAATCCGCCAGCAGACGACAGTACGGGATGCGCTGCATGCTGCTGGCGTGATACCGGCGTCCGGTTCCGTGCAGGCCATCACGCTTAACGGGAAAAGGGTCCCCGTCAAACTCGCAACACCTGAACTCACTCGGAATGGACTTCCTGTCTCGCTGTCGGCAGCCGTGCAGGATGGCGATCGGATCGGCTATCAGGCCGGCGCGCGTCCTGCCGTTTCCGATATTGCGGCAGAGCTCGGGGTCCGCCTGACCGAACAGGTGACGGTCACGTTCAATGACGAGACGGTGACGATCACGAAGCCGCGGTTCACGGTGACCGTGAACGGACAGCCGGCCGATCTGTCGACACTGGTCGCAGAAGACGATCGGCTGAACGTCTCCCCCGCAGATACGCAGCCGATCCGGTTCAGCGATGTCTTCGGGTTCATCGATTATCAGCTGCCGGCTGGATCGGCTTCTTCCTACCGGCTCTTGCGCAACGGCGAACCGATCCAGTTCACGGATGAGCTGTTCGGCGGAGACCGTCTTGAAATTGTCCTGTCCTGATGTAACCTATGACTAAAAAAGCCATCCGGCGCAGAGTATGCGCTGGATGGCTTTTGTTCAGCTGTTTTTCGGTTTTTCGTCAGACAGCAGGTTCTGGTTCATGATCTTATTCTTTCCGATGTTATCGGAATTATCATAAGAAACGCTGCTGTTTTTCGTTGTCTGGCTGCTCGCTTCTTTTTTCTCGGCAGACATGTTGGAATCGGACGATTTGTTCTTGTCCGAGCTGTTTGACGGGCTGCCCGTTTTGCTGCTGTTGGAGTTGTTGTTTTGTTTGCTGCTGTTGTTGTTATTGCTGTTGTTGCTGCTGTTATTGCTGTTGTTGCTGCTGTTGTTTTTGTTATTGTTGCTGCTGTTACTGTTGTTGTTGTTGTTGTTGTTGCTGTTGTTGTTGTTGTTGTTGTTGTTGTTGTTGTTGTTGCTGTTATTGTTGCTGTTGTTGCTATTGCTGCCGCCGCTGTTCTGGCTGTTTTTGTTGTCTTTATTGTCTTTGTCGTCTTTTCCGCCGACGATCGGTTCTTCCCCTTCAGACGATGCCGTGCCGTCATCCATCGGTGCCTGTGCTTTGGAAGACAGCGACTTGACCTTCTGGGTGATCGTGTCGGTCTGATCCTGCACGGACTTCTTCAGGTCGCCTGATTTCTCTTTCGCTACGGACGACAGCTGGGTTGCTTTGTCCTTCGCTGTGCTCGACAGATCGACTGCTTTGTCCTTTGCAGCGGATGTCAGGTCGGCCGCTTTGTCCTTCGCCGTGGAGCCGAGTTCGATACTCTTATTCTTCAGCTGGACTGCCTGGCCTGACAGGTCATCGCGCATTTCCTTGCCCGTTTTAGGCGCAAGGAACAATGCAGCTGCTGCTCCGATGACACCTCCGACGAGCGCTCCCATCAGGAAGCTGCCTGTGCTGGAGCTTTCTTCTTCATAGAAGCGGTCCGTGTCGGACGGGAAGTAATTGTAGTTCATCGGCAGCTGGGACGGTTCCCCGTATGTGTTCTGGTAGCTGCCTGATGAATAGTCCTGGTTGTTTGTCTTGTTTGAATACGGTTTCGATTGGTTGTAGTTGTCGCTCATTTGCGTTCCTCCTCTGGGTAAGTTGCCTGTTTAGTCTGATGCAGATGC
Source organism: Sporosarcina sp. NCCP-2716 (assembly GCF_023707985.1). GTDB lineage: Bacteria > Bacillota > Bacilli > Bacillales_A > Planococcaceae > Sporosarcina. The sequence goes on along the minus strand of NZ_BRCF01000006.1, from coordinate 124,178 downwards.
TGAACTGCTGCTCTCTGTCGTGACGAAGGACCCGATTTGATCGGTGCCGGACCTTCTATGTACAACAGATCGATTGTTTCACTCCTCTCAGTCCGCTTTGTATGTGTACATTTACCCTGCCTGTCTCCAAGCTAAACTCCGGCCTCCTTCTCCTCTTCGACAAAAATGGGGATTTCCCTTCCTGTCCGCCTGATACACGCAAAACAGCCTGATCATTATGATCAGACTGTCTTTTTTGCTGCGCTGTGCTGCTGGTAGGCAGTTAAATACTTCTGGACATCCCCGGCTCCCATGAAGAGGAAGACCGCACCATCGTGTCCGTCGAGTGCGTCGATAGCTTCGATTGTCAGGTGGCATGCCCCCGGGATTTTAGCGGCCAGGTCATCCACCGTCAGATTCCCTGTTTTTTCACGGGCTGAACCGAAAATATCACAAAGATAGACGAGGTCCGCTTCCTTCAGGCTTTCTGCGAATTCATCGAGAAGCGCTGCTGTCCGCGTGAATGTATGCGGCTGGAAGACGGCGATGACTTCGCGATCCGGGTATTTCTGGCGCGCAGATTCCAATGTTGCACGGATTTCTGTCGGGTGATGCGCATAGTCGTCGATCAGAACTGCTCCGTCCGTCTCGATTTCCGTGAAGCGTCTCTTGACGCCTGTAAAGGTCTTCAGCCGTTCTGCAACCACTTCCGGATCGAGCCCTTCATACTGGCAGAGGGCGATCACGGCCAATGCATTTTTCACGGCATGGTCACCCGGCATAGGGATCATGAACGAATGGTAGAACTCGTTCCGGACGAACACATCGAATTTCGTGCCGGCAGCCGTCTTTTCAATGTTGGCTGCGCTGAAATCGTTGCTCTTCGCGAGACCGTACAGCACAACCGGCACATTCGCCTGAATGGCCTGGCAGTTCACATCGTCGCCGCACGCAATGATCGCTTTCTTGACATTCGACGCCATTTCACCGAACGCGTCCAGGACATCTTCCATGTCTTCGAAATAGTCCGGATGGTCGTAATCGATGTTCGTGATTATGGCGTAATCCGGTTCATACGCAAGGAAATGACGCTTGTATTCACACGATTCGAAGACGAAGAACGGACTGTCCTTCACTCCCTTTCCCGTGCCGTCGCCGATCAGATACGAGATCGGTTCGAAACCGGACAGGACGTGGGCGAGGAGCCCCGTCGTCGACGTTTTGCCATGCGTACCTGTCACTGCGATCGACGTCGACTTCTTCATATAGTCTGCCAGGAAATCGTGGTAGCGGATCACGGTTGCGCCGATTTCCTTCGCCCGGACGATTTCCGGGTGTGAATCGGGAAAAGCGTTGCCCGCGATGACTGTCATTTCCTTCGTAATATTGTCTGCGCTGAAAGGCAGCACGTTAATGGAACGCGCGTGAAGCGGATCTTCCGTGAAGAAGTGTTTTTCCACGTCGGAACCTTGGACTTCGTTGGACGCGTCATGCAAAATTTGAGCAAGGGAGCTCATTCCTGAGCCTTTGATCCCTGTGAAATGATATTTAGTCATTGTGCAACCTCCTGGGAGCAGCTTGTTCCCTAAAATCGTTCTTTTCAATATATCAGTCATGCCTTCTATCTTATGCGTCAGGCACCGGATTCAGAAATGCATCCAGGTCCGCTTGGGTCACATAGACATCCCGCGGACGGCTTCCCCGCTGTTCGGAGATGAACCCGTGTGTCTCCATGCGGTCCATCAGTTTCGCAGCACGGTTGTAGCCGATGCTGAAATGCCGCTGCAGGAGCGACGTCGATGCACTTCCCTGTTCGATGATGAACGTGCAGGCCTGGACGAACAGCGGATCGGTTTCTTCTTCCTCGACCACCGCCGCCAGCAAATCCTCCTGCCCGAACAAGTACTCAGGGGACGCTTCGTTTTTGACATGCTCGATGATCTGCTCGATTTCATCATCCGTGACGAACGTGCCCTGCAGCCGGACTGCGGACGATTGTCCGTTGCCGATATAGAGCATGTCGCCCCGTCCGAGCAGCCTTTCCGCGCCTGCACCGTCGATGATGGTGCGGGAATCGACTTGTGACGATACGGCGAACGCAATCCGGGTCGGGATGTTCGCTTTGATGATTCCGGTGATGACGTCCACACTCGGCCGCTGTGTCGCAATGATCAGATGGATTCCGCAGGCCCTGGCTTTCTGGGCGATCCGGCTAATCGAAACTTCCACGTCAGCCGGCGCGACCATCATAAGATCCGCCAGTTCGTCGATCACGATGAGCAAATAAGGCATTTTCAGCGAGAATTTGCGGCTCTCTTCCGCCATTTGGTTATAACGTTCGATGTTGCGCGCGCCGGCATGGGCGAACAGTTCATAACGGCGTTCCATCTCGTCCACCGCCCATTTCAGCGCGGCCGTCGCTGCTTTGACATCCGTGATGACCGGGCTGATCAGGTGAGGGACTCCGTTGAACGGAGCCAGTTCCACCATCTTCGGATCGATCAGCAACAGTTTCACTTCAGCGGGCGACGCTTTGTACAGCAGGCTCACGAGAATGGAGTTGATGCATACCGATTTACCGGAACCTGTGGCGCCGGCAATCATCCCGTGCGGCATCTTCCGCAGATCGAGCGTGACAGGCTCCCCTGTCAGGCTGAGTCCGAGGACCGCTTCAAGAGGAGAGTCCGATTCAGTGAACTGTTCCGTCCCGATCACCTCAGAGATACGCACCGGGCGCGTCGTCCGGTTCGGGATCTCGATACCGATCGAACTTGTTCCGGGAATCGGTGCCTGGATGCGGATATCTTCAGCGGCAAGCGCCAGTTTCAAGTCATCCGTCAAGTTGCGCACTTTGCTCACTTTCGTGCCGAAGCCGACCGTCAGTTCGAAACGGGTGACTGTCGGGCCCTGCACCGCTTCCAATATATCCGCCCGCACCGAAAAATGGGATAATGCTTCCACTAATTTCTCCGACTGGGAAGCGAGCCATTCCGTATCTTCCTGCTGGGTTTCAGGCGGCAGCAAGTCATCCATGGACGGGTACACGTAGTGAAGAAGCGGTTCTTCTTCGGTATGCACCGGCTCTGGACTGTCTTCTCCGATATGCGCTTCAGCTGCGTCGTTAGTTGCCGGTTCACGTTCTTCGGCAACCGCAACTGCGATGGCAGATGCCGGCTGTTCCTTTTCTGGAGATACAGCGATTTCCGGCGCAGCCATGCGCCTTGCAGCTGCTCTCGCCGGTTCGGACATGTGCGTCGCGACAGCAGGAGGCTGTACCGGTTCCTTTTTCACAATCGGCGGCGGCATGCTGTTCATCCCCCGCAGTTTCTCTTTGTCGGATTTGAGCATCAGCACATTGAACGGCACGATCTTTTCCTGCCGCTCCGCTGTTTCATCGGTATGCTCTCCGGCAGATTCAGCAGGCAGAATCAGTTCGGCTCCGGGCTCTGTGTCATCCGTGATCTCATCTGCAGTTTCAAATCCATGTTCCATTGCGGATAACGGTTCCGCCGCTGCTGCGGTTTCATCTGAAACGATAATTACAGGTTCAGGTTCCGCTTGTAGTTCCGTCTCCTGACCGGGTTCGGGAACAGATTCGGACTCATGATCAGGTTTCGCTTCGGAAACAAAGCTTTTACCAAATTCCGGATAGGATTCACCAACAAGTCCAGGTTCATGCATGGAAACGAGCTCAGGACCAGCTTTCAATTCTTCCGGCGAATCCCCGTTCCCATGCTCCTCTTCCACCCATTCTGCAGTCTGGATCGTGTCCAGCAGCGCTTCATCTGTACGATGCTGCTGTTCTGTCACCTGTGCATGAACAGGCTGAACAGGAAGTCCGGATTTCCCGGCTTCCGGTTTGTCTGTATGGGAAGCAATCACGTGCTCTTCCGGAGCTGATGTTTCTGTGTCTGGGGCTTTCTTTACAGGCTGTCGGACGTCCGACATCGGGATTTCGTGTTCCACCATCTTCTGCCTGACGCGCGGTGCCGGCAGTTTTGGCTTGGAGAAGCCGTAGACCGGCGACGGCACTTCCGTCGGCTTGAATGGTGTATGTATTCGTTTGTCGCTTGGCTTCTGCGGTGGCTTGGACTCTGTCCTGTTTACCGGTGCAGCCGGCGTACGGCGGGCTGGCGGCTGGACTTCCGGAGTTTCCTTGTATTTTTGTCTGCTGCCGGCACGGTGGATCTCACCGATCGGCTGTTCAGCAGGCCATCGTTTGTTTTCACGGAGGGGGGTTGCTCGTTCAAAGGATGCCTCTTCCGAAATCAGTGGCAATCGATGGTCCGTCGCCCTCTCCTGTTCCGTCTCTTCTTCCCATCCGTAGATTTCTGCATCCGTGATCATCGGGAAGCGGAAAGCAGGCCGCTGCGGCGTTTCGTTTTCGTCAGTATGATTTTCAATTTGCGGGCTGTTCGAGGACTCGTCGGTCGTTTGGTCCGGCTGCGAGTTGAACAAGCGCCCCATTGTTTTTTTCAACCAGCTCACTCTATCACTCTTTTCAATTCAATCATCCTATTTTAGCAGGAAATCACTGATAAAATCAAATGGACATCTGTTTTCGGCACAAACTGGTGACATATGACATGCACAACGGACCGGCGGACACAGCTCCACTGGCTGGATCAGGAAATCCGCGGTCAAAAAAGACTGCCCGAAACAATCACGGTCCGTGACTTTTCGGGCAGTCTTACAGATGGATCAGTGGGTGAACGCGGTTCCCGTCACGGCATCTGCCGGCAGTACGAGTATCCCTTTTTCAGCAGGTGCATCCGGCAGATCGAGCTCACGTGCGGAACAGATCATCCCTGACGACGGGACACCGCGGAGTTCCGCGTCACGGATCACCATTCCGGACGGCATGACAGCCCCGACTTTCGCAACGACCACTTTCTGGTCTTCATCGACATTCGGTGCACCGCAGACGATCTGCAGCGTGTCACCGCCGATATCCACCGTGCAAATGTTCAATTTGTCGGCATTCGGGTGCTTCTCTTTCGTCAGGACATGGCCGACGACGAATTTCGGGCTGAAGTCGACATCCAGTTCGACTGCTGCATCGTTCTCCGCCAGCGCCTCCTGGATTTTGCTGACGAGCTTCGGCGTCAGTTCAACAGGTCCATCTTCCAGCGCACCGATATAGTGTGCTGCGCGGAACAGGTTGAAAGCAATTACTTCCCCGTTCTCCGCATTCTTGATCAGGGTTGCGTCCCCTTTCGTTTCAATCGCTGTCCGCTCCGGACGCTCTGTCGTCAGCTGCGCCATCAGCACATCACCGACGCCATGTTGGTTCATGAATACATTCATTTCTTGTTCTCTCCCTTTCTTGCCGGCCGGTTTTTCGCCATAATGAAAATCGGTTCCAGTTCCCCTTCATTATAGAGGAAAGACAGTGACGTGATCGGCACACTGCCGACCGTGAAGAAATGCATCGTCATCTGCGCCAATACATCATACCCCGTATCGTTCCGGATGTCTCCGATGATCAGGACATCCTGGTGAGGGACAGACACGGTCATATGGCCTTCCACCCGTTCCGCCATCTCCTTCAGGAACGCAGCGTTGAGGATACGGCTTGCATCGTAGCCGTCATTGCAGTTGAGGAAATAATAACGGTTGTCCGCCACGTCATCCTCTTTCACCGATGTCGGCAGTTTACGCACGTTGAACAGCGCCGCTTCCGCGATTTCCTGAGCTGTTTTTCCAAGGTCCGGAAGCATGCTCTCATCGATCAGCCGATATGTCGTGCCCTGATCGAGCGCGTAATAGACAGCCGTCTCCGCGGTATGCTTATTCACGAGGAATGGGCTCCCCGCCTTGGATTCCCTCGGGAAGGAGGTCGACCGGATCACCGGATAAATGACCGCTTCCCTGTCGAAGCCCTCCTGCTCTTCGGATTGCATCGCACGGAACGTCTCGCGGATCGTGTAGACAACTTCATCGATTGCAGCTTCCTGTTTCTGTTCGTACTTCGCAATGATTTCAGGGAGTGAGATATCCATCCCCTGTTTCAATCCGGCATGTTCAAGACGCACCTTGTCCGCCTTCCTGTCGAATTTCCAGTCGAACTCGAGCGGAGCCAGACGCTTTTTCAGTTCTTCCACCAATTGTTCAGATTTCAACTTGTCCACTCCTCTGCCTTATCCGTGTCATGGCTGGATCTCAAGGGAACGGGCGATTTCCATCATCTGTTCTGCAGCCGGTTCAATATCGTGCCTGCCGACAATCGCAGTGACTTGCGCGGGTCCAGAGCCGGCCACGATTTCCGCGAGCTCATCACTCTGCTTGCGGATAATGATGAAACCGAATGACCCGGAATCGCTGAACGTTTCCTGTGCCAGGATTTCCGGCGCCGCGTCCGTCCTCAGCAAGTTATAGTACGCCTTGGAATCTTTTTTGGCGTTCGGATCATACTGGGCAGTCACCGTGCGCTTGCCTTTCGTCAGGACGATCGTATGGTCGTTCTGACGGACATCCGCTTTCCAGCCGGCCGGTTTGTAGAATCCGACGTCTTGCGTCTTTTCCGTCGGCTGTTTCCGGTTCATCTCGAAGGCATCCCTTGCGTTGTGGACAGCTGCGGCCGCCTCGTCTTCCGCTGTTTGCCCGCAAGCTGCAAGAAGCAGCACCGACAGTCCCGCCACGATGAAGAATTTGTTTTTGCTGATCACATTTCTTCCTCCATTTCCATGCAGTACGTTTAGTTTAGCTGTCTGATTCCGTCTCTGCAACCATCTGCTCCGAGGCAATCGCCAGTGAACACAAAAAAAGCAGTCAGCGGCAGGGACTGCCTGCCGGATGACTGCTTTTCGGCCTGCCGGTATACAACCGGTCAGACGTTCTGCTTGATCGTCTCAAGTGTTGTTCTGTCGCATGTCGTGACGAGCTTGACGAGAAGCTCCTTCGCAGCTGCATAGTCGTCCGTATGGATGATCGAGGATGACGTATGGATGTAGCGCGAGCAGATTCCGATGACAGCACTCGGCACGCCTTCGTTCGCAATGTGGACTTTCCCTGCATCCGTCCCGCCCTGCGAGATGAAATACTGATAAGGGATTTTGTTCGTCTCGGCTGTATCGAGGATGAACTCCCGCAGACCGCGGTGGGTGATCATCGTGCGGTCGAGGATGCGGAGCAGCGTCCCTTTGCCGAGTTGGCCGAATTCCTTCTTGCTGCCGGACATATCGTTCGCAGGACTGGCATCGAGTGCGAAGAACAGATCCGGATCGATCATGTTCGCTGCAACCTGCGCGCCGCGAAGGCCGACTTCCTCCATGACGTTGGCGCCTGAGTAGAGCCGGTTCGGCAGTTCGGTGCCGTGCACTTCTTTCAGCAGTTCGAGTGCCAGACCGCAGCCGTAACGATTATCCCACGCTTTCGCCATGATCTTCTTTTCATTGGCCATCGGCGTGAACGGGCAGACCGGCACGGCTGCCTGACCCGGGCGGATACCGATCCGTTTCGCATCCGCTTCGTCGTCCGCACCGATATCGATGAGCATGTTCTTCACGTCCATCGGTTTCGCGCGCTGCTCGTCTGTCAGCAGATGCGGCGGGATGGATCCGATGACGCCGGGCACGACTCCGTTATCCGTCATGATCTCCACGCGCTGCGCCAGCATGACCTGGTTCCACCAGCCGCCGAGCGTCTGGAAGCGCAGCATGCCGTTGTCCGTGATGCCGGTGATCATGAAGCCGACTTCGTCCATGTGGCCGGCGACCATGATTTTCGGGCTGTCTTCCGGCCCTTTGCGGACACCGAAGATGCCTCCCAGATTGTCCTGGATGACTTCGTCCGAATATTTCTCAAGTTCCGAGCGCATATAGCGGCGTACTGCCGATTCGTTCCCGGGAGCTCCGGGGAGTTCCGTCAGTGTCTTGAACATGTTCAGTGTTTCGGTATTCATCTAAAACCCACTCCCACTATTAGTGATGTACTCTCTGTATTGTAAAACAATTCAGTCGCGAATGCCACCCGTATAATTAGGGACCCGAACTAGTTTCGGCGGGGCGGGGCGGCAGGGTGTCGTCCTAGTGACCTGGAATCGTTTCGCAGGTCTCCATCGGGCACTAAGGGCACGCCCTAGTGACCGGATTCCCACGAAAATGCCTTCTCAGGTCACTAAGGACACCCCTTTGTGACCGAAATTTCCTGTGCCCACTTTCATCGGGCAATAGAGACGTCCCCTAGTGACCGAAAATCCCCCAACGCGCGTCAACCGGGCAATAGCCCCCTCCTCTCCCCCCTGCGTCTCGCTTATACAAAACGGGGATGGTATGATACACTTATCAAAATGACTAACAAGGGGTGCTGTCAGTATGAAATTCAAAGAATTTGCAGCCGGTGTGCTCACTGGAGCTGCTGCGGGATTAGTAGTGAAAGAAGCGATCGAGCGTTCGAACTCAACTGTCCCGGCTGAACAAGTATTGAAGACGGTCAAGGATGCCTTTAAAAAAGAGGGACCGATCGACGGCTCCTGGATTGTCATGAAAACCGAACCGTTCACTAACAATGTCATTTCGATGAACGTCTACCGCGGCGGCATTTCGCGCATCCGCAACGGTATCCTGGAACAGTATGAGTTTGCGGCCGACGCCAAAACCGGCACTGTCGTGGAACTCGTCAAAAACTGAAAATCACCGTGCGATCAAAAAGACCGCCCCGCTGCCTCCATGTAAAGGAGGAACGGGGCGGTCCTTTCATCTTCGAAAAATCCGCGTTATTCAGGCTTCGTACGTTTCAGCCCGTCCGCCACTTTCCTGCCGGTCTCGTCGAAACGGACGACGCGGTAGACGGCGTCATGGTAGAAGAAGAAGCGGTGGCCTTTCTCTTTCGCTTCCTTCATAAGACGTTCCTTCGCAAAAATCGAATCCATCGGGTAATCATCGAACGCCAGCACCCAGAGCGGATTGCTGTGTGCGTGTGTCGGCATGATGTCCGCCATGTGGATCATCGTTTCGCCGTCCTGCTCGAGGCGAATGATGCTGTGGCCGTCACTGTGGCCGCCGGTATGCTCCATCGTGATACCCGGCAGCGGGGAGACTTCCTTATCGAACGTCTTCACCTGGTCCTGGACCGCTTCCCAGTTTTCTTTGAAATAGGTATTGCGGGAGCGGATATTCGGCTCCCGCATTTCGTCCCATTCAATTTGGGAGACGTAGATTTCCGCGTTCGGGAATACGGAAACGAGCTTGCCGTCCTGCCATTCCGTCAGGCCGGCTGCGTGGTCGTTGTGGAGGTGCGTCATGAGGACCATGTCGATATCGGCCGGCGCAAGCCCGATTTCCGCCAGGCTTTCGGCGACTCGTGTCTCCGCCCGGATGCCGAGATTGCGCATCTTCTTCTCATCGAGTTTCCCTTTGCCGATCCCCGCGTCGACAAGGAGATTTTTGCCTTTGTACCGGATCAGGATCGGATCGGTCCGCAGTTCGATCAGGTTGTCTTCGACAGGTGCATATTTTTTCGACCACATCGCTTTAGGGACGACACCGAACATCGTACCTCCGTCGAGATAGTTGACGCCGCCGTCCAGCCATGTGAGTTCCATGCTGCCAAACGTGTATGTATCCATCCAAACATCCCCTTTTGCTGTAATCAGGACTTGCTCTTGAACTTCGCCTCCAGGCGGTAGATCGGCTGTCCTTTTGCCGAGAACTTTTCTTCGTATTCAGTCATGACATTATCTTCGGGCATTTCTGCGTGCAGATCGAGTGAGACGTCCAGCAGTTCCATCCCATATTGCGATATGGACACGAGCGAGTATTCGAACAATCCCCGGTTATCCGTCTTGAAGTGGATTTCCCCATCAGCGACAAGCACCTGTTTGTAAAGATCCAGGAAGCTCTTGTACGTCAGCCGGCGCTTCGCGTGCTTCGTCTTCGGCCATGGATCCGAAAAGTTCAGATAGACGCGGGACACTTCACCTGTTTCAAAAATGTCAGCGAGTTCCTTGCCGTTTGCGCGCAGCAGACGGAGATTGGGAGGAACGCCTGCATCCACCGTCTTCTCGACAGCGGACACGATGATGCTGTCGAAATGCTCGATACCGATATAGTTCACTTCGGGATTGGCGAGCGCCATTCCGACGACGAACTGCCCTTTGCCTGTCCCGACTTCCACGTGGATCGGGTTCGGATTGTTGAAAATGACAGACCACTTGCCTTTTTTCGTCTGCGGTTCCTTTACGACGATGCCGGCGTTCTCTTCTAAATAATCTTTTGCCCACGGTTTATGGCGTAATCTCATCTTTCATACACTCTCTTCTTCTGATTTTGTACGGCTGATCACTCGTCTGTTCCGCCGTTTTCCTCGGGATTGAACAGACGGCTAGCCGCGGTCGTCTGACATACATTGAATATCGTCTGAGCCGCCTTGAACTGCTTCGACTTCATCGGCACGCTCAGTTTCTTCATCTTATCGAACCATTTCGGGTAGTCCCGGCGATCCACCTGCTGCATGTCGGCCGCTCCATTCGGAAAGTCCAGATAGCTGTCTTTCGTCAGCAGCACTTTACGGATCGGGAAATCGATTCCATCGGCAGCGAACAGGCTCGAAACGATTTTTGCCATCCGGTTGAGCGAGATGGTCGGGTTCAGTATTTTGGATTCCCGGTCGCCGATCTTTTCGACCCAGAACCGGTCGCCGCTCCCTGCGAACACCGATCCGTCCCTACCGTTCAGGACTGTGATGCACAGGCATTCAACCGGTGTCAGGATGAGCAGTTCCAGTTCGACAGGTGCTTTCTTGAGCTTCAGGACAGGGTAGTAGAACACGAGGAAACTGTCAGGCAGGCTGCCGAGCAGTTCCCGCAGCAGCTTGTCCCTCATATATTTCCCGTCTACATTGGACCACTCTGTAAGCGTGGAGCTGGCCCACTTCAGCTGGAAGTGGAACAGCTGATCGATGTACAGTTTGCGCAGCTGCTGGACGGAGCGCGGCTGCGTGGTGAAGTTCGGCGTGAACTGCAGCTTCTCTTCCGCTGCAGCTGCCTCCAGATCAGCAGCTGCAGCGATTGTATCTGGTTCCGCTTCCGCTTTCCGGAAAGGGAGAAAGCGGGACAACGTGAAGAACCGATTCCCCCGTTCCGGACTTTCAGCAGCAGCAGCAGCGGTTTCCGCCTGCCCGTCCTCTGCCTCATCGTGCTGCCATCCTGCCAGATCGACGCCGTGGTCCCACTGCCGTTTCATGCGTTCCCACTGAGACCGTTTCAGGCGGATGAACTGCGTCGTATAACGCGACAGGTCCTGTTCATAACGCGAGACGTAATCGAGCATTTTGACAAGCTGTGCCATTATCGATTCACCTGCGCTTTCTCATTTCAGTTCGTTTCCTGCATGGCCTGCTGGATCGTCTTCTCGAACACCCGCTGGAGTCTGCTCGTCACCGGGCCTGGTGTACCGTCACCGACCGTCTCCCCATCGATTGAGATGATCGGTGTGATTTCCGAAGTGGTCGATGTGAGGAACACTTCATCCATCCCGCGCAGTTCTTCGAGTGTGTACGGCTCTTCCATGACGCCAATGCTTTCTGCAGCACAGCATTTGAGCACGACGCGGCGCGTGATTCCATTCAATATGAGATTCGTCGCCGGATGGGTGTACAGAATGCCGTCTTTTACTCCGAAAATGTTGGAGGATGACCCTTCCGTAACAATGCCGTCACGAACGAAGACAGCTTCACCGCATCCTGCTTCCACGGCTTCCTGCTTGGCCATGACGTTCGCCAGCAGATTGAGGCTCTTGATGTCGCAGCGCAGCCAGCGGATATCGTCCGCCGTCCTCACCGCGACTCCCATTTCAAGCTTGCCGAGCGGCTGCGGGTTATCGATGGCATATGCCGTGATCATCGGCAGCACTTCATCTCCCGGGAAATTGTGGATGCGCGGTGCGACGCCGCGTGTTGCCTGAAGGTAGACATGCCCTTCCGAGATCCCGTTCGCCCGGACGAGTTCTTCAGCGATGCCGATGAATTCCTCCACCGTGTAAGGCAGCGGCATGCGGATTTTCTGTGCGCTCGACAGGAACCGGCCGAAGTGTTCCTCTGCCGTATACAGCTTGCCGCCGTAAACTTTGATGACTTCATACACGCCGTCCCCGAAATAATATCCCCGGTCGTCAATGGAAATGCTCAGTTTGTCCTTCTCTGTATACTCACCGTTCTTGAAATACAGTGTCATCTTCAATCTCCTCTCAAACACCCGTTTTGACGGATGCCTTTTCTGCAGTATATGCGTCTGGCGGCGGTTTCGCGAACTCACCTTTTGCACTCTATCCTTTCTATTTTCCCACGTTCCCGCTAGAAAATAAAGAACAAACCCTTTCGGCTGCCGTGTTTTTAAACATAGGCAGTTTCCCCTTACTTTTCCTCGTAAATACGTTATACTAGTATTGTCAGAACAAATAATCTGGCAAAACAAATGCTGGAGAGGAAGTGCGGAGCCAAGGCGATTTCAAACGAGCTAACGTAACATTTCCACGTCACAAGCCCAACTTATTTGGAAATTGATGATGAAGGAGTGGTTCACCGTTGAATCCTGCTACAGACCGTATGCTGACTCGTATCAAAGATGTCTATTTGTACATCTATGGTAATGGAACAGTCACAACTGAGAATGTAGTCGAAGAATTTAGCATCACGGCGCGCACTGCACAACGGGACCTGAACGTCCTCGAGTACAACGAACTCATCACGAGTCCGGTCCGCGGCCAATGGACAACGACAGCAAGAAAAGTGAAATTGCCTTCCTGACGCAACCCCTCGGGTATATGAGCCCAGAAAAAAGGACTGAATCGCCTTAGCGCCATTCAGTCCTTTTTTCTCGGGTCCAACCCAGTGACTTCCTCTTCCGTCAGCTCCCGGAACGCACCCGGTGCCAGTCCGGCATCGAGCCGCAGCGTCCCCATCGATATCCGCTTCAGGAATACGACGTTCTTCCCGACCGCCTCGAACATCCTCTTCACCTGATGAAATTTCCCTTCCGTGATCGTGAGCTCGATTTCAGACTGATCCCCCGCTGCCAGTATGCGCAGGATACCGGGCTTCGTTTCGAACCCATCATCCAATATGACACCTTCAGCAAATGCCGACACATCCGATTCGGTCACTTCCTGATCGATGACTGCATAATACGTTTTCGGCACATCCTTTTTAGGAGACAGCAGCTCATGTGCGAGCTTGCCGTCGTTCGTCAGCACGAGCAGCCCTTCCGTATCTTTGTCAAGACGGCCGACCGGGAAGGGCTCGAACCGCTGTTCTTCCTCCGTCAGCAAGTCGATGACCGTACGTTCCCGGCTGTCTTCCGTCGCGGAAATGACGCCTTGCGGCTTGTTCATCATCAGATAGATGAATTCCTGATGGATGACCGGCTCGCCGAGCAGGGTTACCTCATCCGCAGCAGGGTCGATATGCGCGCCCGGATCTTTTTCCAACGTGCCGTTCACTTTGACAGTCCCTTTGCGGATGAGCTGTTTGACTTCTTTGCGGGTGCCGAACCCGTTGTTGCCGAGTAATTTGTCGAGTCTCATTTACGATCTTCCTATCTTCAATTTGTTGGTGATCCGCGTAATCCGGTCACCGAGCAGTTTCTGTGCAAGGCCGCTGCGGAGCGACAGGAAGCCGTAGACGACAGCTCCGACACCGCTGCAGATGAGGACGTAGAGAAGCGCCTGCAGTTTGCCCGCCGGTACGTGGATCGCATACAATCCATTACGGACAAGAAGGACAGCCGCCAGCATGACCGCATTGAACACGAGAATCAGGATAATGCGGCGCACGACGATCTGCGAATGGTAGTTCAGTTCTTTCCGGATGACGAGCAGGTTGACGCCGACTGCGACGGAATAACCGATGATCGTCGCGGCGATCGCCCCGTTCACTTCGAAAAGTTTGATGAGCGGGATGTTCAGGACGAGTTTGAACAGCAGTCCGAGCAGCGACGTGAAGACGATCCATTTGTGGCGGTCGATCCCCTGCATGATCGCAGCGGTCACCGTGTACATGCCGAACAGGATGGCAGCCGGTGCGTAGCTGCGTAGGACAGCCGCCCCGACACTGTTCCGGTCATACAGGAGCTGGTACGTATCCGCAGACAGCGCCATGAGTCCTACGACCATCGGTATCGTCACAAACAGCATGATCTGGTACGTCTGATCGAGCGACCGGGTGATCCCCCGCTGATCCCCTTTTGAATAATAGTTGGTGATGACCGGGATGATCGCCATCGAGAAGCCCGTAGCGACCATGACAGGGATCATGACAATCTTATGTGTCAGGAAATTGAGCATCGTCAAGTACGTATCGGTCACTTTTGCAAGCCCGATCGATGCCATCGTCCCGTTGAACGTGATCATATCGACAAACTGATAAAGCGGATTGATCACTCCGACGAGGACGAACGGCAGGATGTACGTGATGATTTCCTTGTAGATCGTTGAAACGGGCAGTTCTCCGGCGGGCGGGCTGTTCTCAAGAAGATGGTTCATCTCCGGTTTGTATTTGCGCCAGTACAGTGCAAGAACGCCGAGACTGGCGATCGCACCGACGAATGCTGCGAATACGGCGAACTTGACCGCTGTTTTCGGTGAGCCGCCGAAGATGTTGACGACGACGAACGAGCCGATGAGCACAACCGCAATCCGGACGATCTGTTCGATCAGCTGAGATACGGATGTCGGTTCGAATTTCTGGTACCCCTGCAGGAAGCCGCGGACGACACTCATGATCGGCACGGCCAGCAGTGCATAGCTTACCCAGCGGATGACAGATGCAATGTCTTCGATTGTGAAAACCTGCTCATCGTCTTTAATGACCATATGGGCAAGCGGTTCTGCCATGAAATACAGCGCGAGAAATGACAGGACACCAGTCAGCGCCATGATGCCCATGCTCGATTTCAGCAGTTTCCGGCCGGTCGCGTAATCGCCGAGCGCATTGTATTTGGAGACGAATTTCGAGATGGCGAGCGGTGCGCCGGATATCGCGATGGACAGCGCAATGTTGTACGGTATGTAGGCATATTGGTAGAGGGCGATGTTCTTGTCCCCGACGATGCTGTAGAACGGTATGACGTAGATCAGTCCGAGCGCTTTGGACAGGAACAGTCCGATCGTGAGGATGGCCGTGCCTTTCAGAAGATTGGATCCCATGTGTTTTTTCCTTCCATTCGTTAAGCTATTATACAGTGTACTCCAGAGGGGACGTTTTTCACAATGTTTTCTGCCCGTTGTGTTGTATACTGGAGAAAAAGTGAAAGTGTGATCAGATATGTATGATGTAATTATTATTGGCGGCGGACCGTCCGGACTGATGGCGTCCATCGCGGCAGCGGAATCGGGAAATCGTGTGCTTCTTCTCGACAAAGGGAAGAAACTCGGCAATAAGCTGGCCATTTCTGGCGGCGGCCGGTGCAACGTGACGAACCGGCTTGCCGTGGAAGAGATCGTCAAGCACATCCCCGGCAACGGACGATTCCTGTATGGCCCGTTCTCGGTCTTCAACAACGAAGACATCATCGCATTCTTCGAAGGACTCGGCGTGCCATTGAAAGAGGAAGACCACGGCCGGATGTTCCCCGTGTCCAACAAAGCGAAAGACGTCGTCAATGCGCTGCTCACTGAAATGGAGCGTCTCGGTGTCGACATCAGGACGGAAACGAAAGTGAAAAAGTTGCTGATGGATGAAACGTCGATTCTCGGCGTGCGCCTCATGGACGGCGAAGAGATCCGTTCGAAATCTGTCGTGGTCGCAGTCGGCGGGAAAGCCGTGCCCCATACAGGCAGCACCGGAGACGGCTATCCGTGGGCGGAACAGGCGGGCCATACCGTGACGGAACTGTATCCGACAGAAGTGCCGCTGCTGTCGAGTGAGCCGTTCATCCGCTCAAAGGAACTTCAGGGGCTTGCACTGCGCGATGCAGCAGTATCCGTGCTGAATGCGAAAGGCAAGACGCTCGTGACCCACCGGATGGACATGCTGTTCACTCATTTTGGATTGAGCGGTCCGGCGATTCTCCGCTGCAGCCAGTACGTCGTCAAGGAACGGATGAAAAACGGCAGTCAGCCCGTCACCGTCAAGATCGACGTGCTGCCGGAAGTCAATGAAGAGCAGGTGTTCCAGCAGCTGACGGCCGCTCTGAAAGACGATCCGAAGAAAGCGCTGAAAAACGCCCTGAAAGGTATTGCACCCGAGCGCTGGTTGCTATTCCTTTTCGAACAGCTGGAGATGGATTCGAACGAACCAGCGAACACATTCGCTGTGGAGAAAGTCCGCAAACTCGCGTCCCAGCTGAAAGCGTTCCAGATGACCGTCAATGGCACTCAGCCGATTGAAAAAGCGTTTGTTACAGGCGGCGGTGTTTCCGTCAAGGAAATCGAGCCGAAAACGATGGCGTCGCGCAAGAAGGAAGGCTTGTACTTCTGCGGAGAAATCCTCGACATTCACGGCTATACAGGCGGGTATAATATTACATCTGCCCTTGTAACCGGCCGACTCGCCGGCAAGAATGCAAGCCTTCATGCAACTGAGCAGCCTTGAAAATAGAAATTTGCTCGTCAGTCTCGTCTAGGAGACTGACGGGTTTTTTCGTTGAATCCAAAAGAAAGAACCGGCGGAATGCTCCACCAGTCCTTCAGATTTGCGATCAGTCGACCGCTACAATATTGACCAGACGCCCAGGAATTGCAATGACTTTCTTCAATTCCTTGCCATCCGTCCATTTGCGGACTTCTTCATTGGCCAATGCTTCTTTTTCAAGCTCTTCCTTCGTGATGTCTTTGGCGACCATGATCTTCGCACGCACTTTGCCGTTGATCTGCACAGCGATTTCCACTGTGTCATCGACAAGTTTGTCTTCATCGTATTCCGGCCACTGAACGTACGTGATCGAGCCGTTATGACCGAGTTTCGACCAAAGCTCTTCCGCGAAGTGCGGAGCGATCGGCGACAGCAGCAGGACGAATCCTTCTGCATACGCAGTCGGCACGCGATCCGCTTTGTAGCATTCATTGATGAAGACCATGAGCTGCGAAATCGCCGTGTTGTTGTGCATATGCTCGAAGTCATCCGTCACTTTCTTGACGGTCTGGTTGTACACTTTCTCAAGCGCACCGCCAGCTTCCCCGCCGATCTTACTGCCGAGCGTGCCGTCTTCGTTGACGAAAAGGCGCCAGATCCGGTCAAGGAACTTGCGGGCGCCGTCCAAGCCGTTCGTCGACCATTCTTTCGACGCATCAAGCGGCCCCATGAACATTTCGTAGACGCGCAGCGTATCAGCACCGTGCGAGTGTACAATGTCGTCCGGGTTGATGACGTTGCCGAGAGACTTCGACATTTTCACATTGCCTTCGCCGAGAATCATCCCTTGGTTGAACAGTTTCTGGAACGGTTCTTTTGTCTGAACAACACCGATATCATACAGCACTTTGTGCCAGAAACGTGCGTACAGCAAGTGGAGGACGGCGTGTTCCGCACCTCCGACGTAGATGTCGACCGGCAGCCAGCGTTCCGCAAGTTTCGGGTCGATGAGCGTCTCGCTGTTGTTCGGATCGATGTAGCGCAAGTAGTACCAGCAGCTGCCCGCCCATTGCGGCATCGTGTTCGTCTCCCGGCGCCCTTTCATGCCGGTTTCAGGATCCGTGACGTTGACCCACTCGTCGATGTTCGCAAGCGGTGATTCACCGGTGCCGCTCGGACGGATATTCGTCGTTTTCGGCAGTTCAAGCGGCAGTTCGGACTCGTCGACCGGTGTCATCGTGCCGTCTTCCCAGTGGATGATCGGAATCGGCTCGCCCCAGTAGCGCTGGCGGGAGAACAGCCAGTCACGGAGACGGTATGTCACTTTCTTCTCGCCCTTGCCGGCACTCTCTAGCCACTCGATCGATTTCGTGATCGCTTCGTCTTTTTCAAGGCCATCCAGGAAACCGGAATTCACATGTTTCCCGTCGCCCGTGTAGGCTTCTTCATCGACATTGCCGCCTGCCACCACTTCGCGGATCGGCAGATTGAATTCTTTAGCGAATTCATAATCCCGTTCGTCATGCGCCGGAACCGCCATGATGGCACCCGTGCCGTACGAAACGAGAACGTAATCCGCAATCCAGATCGGCATCTTTTCGCCGCTCGCCGGATTCACGGCGTAGGAACCGGTGAACACACCCGTCTTCTCTTTCGCGAGATCCGTCCGTTCCAGGTCGCTCTTCAGCTTCACTTTGTCCAGATACGCAGCGACTGCTTCTTGCTGATCAGCTGTCGTGATTTTTTCGACAAGCTTGTGCTCAGGCGCAAGCACTGCGTATGTCGCACCGAAGATCGTGTCTGGACGCGTCGTGAACACATCGAATGACTGATCGCTTCCGTCTAAGCTGAACGTCAATTGCGCCCCTTCAGAACGGCCGATCCAGTTACGCTGCATATCCTTCAGGCTGTCCGGCCAGTCGAGATCGTCGAGGTCCTCGAGCAGACGGTCCGCATATTCCGTGATGCGGAGCACCCATTGGCGCATCGGCCGGCGCTCCACTGGGTGTCCGCCGCGTTCCGATTTCCCGTCGATGACTTCCTCGTTCGCAAGGACCGTACCGAGCGCGGGACACCAGTTGACTGCGACTTCGTCGATGTATGCAAGTCCGCGTTTATACAATTGGATGAAGATCCACTGGGTCCACTTGTAATACTGGGGATCCGTCGTGTTGATCTCCCGGCTCCAGTCGTAGGAGAAGCCGAGCTCGTTCATCTGCCGCTTGAACGTCGCGATATTTTTCGCTGTGAACTCAGCCGGGTCGTTCCCGGTGTCAAGCGCATATTGCTCCGCCGGCAGACCGAACGCATCCCACCCCATCGGATGGAGTACATTATACCCTTGTTTTCGTTTGAACTGGCTCAGGATATCCGTCGCGATGTAGCCGAGCGGATGGCCGACGTGAAGTCCGGCACCTGACGGATACGGAAACATGTCAAGTGCATAGAATTTCGGTTTTGACGGATCATCCGTCATCTTGTATGTTTCGTTTTCGTTCCAATACTGCTGCCATTTCTTTTCGATTTCCTGATGGTTATAGCTCATAATCCAATTCCTCCCATTTAAAACTAAAAAACTCCCGTCCCCACTTATAATAGGGACGAGAGTGAAGACAGGTTCCCGCGGTACCACCCAAATTGACGGCATGTGCCGCCCAACTTGACTCCTTAACGCGGATTATACGGCACAATTCGTTCGGTTGTGCAGACTCGGAAGTGAGTTCAGCGGTTCTTCCTGCTGACTCGCACTGCCCGTCAGCTCTCTGAAAAGAAGATGTGCGCCTACTGTTCTCCGTCAGCGTCTTTCATATTGACACTCATTTTACTGGAATGAAGGCCGCTTGACAAGCTGTACTTGAGCAAGCGCTCACTCTCTCACATCGATCGTCAAGTCCGCATCCGTCGCATCCAGTATATCCTGCACAGTATACCCTTCGAACACTTCTTTCAATACAAGTCCTTGAGGCGTCACTTCAATGAGCCCGCGCTCGGTGATGATCTTATCGACCACCCCTTTGCCGGTGAGCGGCAGATCGCATGTTTTCTTGATCTTCGGCTCCCCTTTTTTCGAAACGTGGTCCATGATGACGATGATCTTCTTCGCGCCGTGCACAAGGTCCATTGCGCCGCCCATACCTTTGATCACTTTGCCGGGGATCATCCAGTTGGCGAGATCCCCTTTCTCGGAAACTTCCATACCGCCGAGTATCGCCACGTCGATGTGGCCGCCGCGGATCATCGCGAAAGATTCGGCACTGTTGAAATAAGCAGCGCCCGTGCTTGCGGTGACCGTCTCTTTACCAGCGTTGATCAGATCAGGGTCGACTTCGTCTTCAGTCGGATAAGGTCCGATGCCGAGCAGACCGTTTTCCGATTGGAGGACGACCGTCTTCTCCGGTGAAATGTAGTTCGCGACTAGTGTCGGCATGCCGATTCCGAGATTCACATAGTCGCCGTCCGCGATTTCCTTCTCTGCCCGCCGTGCGATCAGTTCACGTGAGTTTGCTGTTGCCATGCTGTACCGTCCCCTTCCTTATCGTGTCGTCAGCCGTTCGATCCGTTTTTCCTGTTCCGCCTGCAGCAGCCCCTGCACATAGATGCTCGGCGTATGGATGCAGGCAGGGTCGAGTTCTCCCGCTTCCACAATCTCCTCAGCTTCTCCGATCGTGACCTTTCCTGCTGCCGCCATCATCGGGTTGAAGTTCATGGCGGTCTTGTTGTAGATGAGATTGCCGAATGTATCCGCTTTCAGCGCGCGGACGAGTGAAAAGTCGGCCGTCAGCGATTCTTCGAGCACGTATTCCTTGCCGTTGAATTCACGGATCTCCTTGCCTTCCGCAATTTGCGTGCCGACGCCTGCCGGTGTGAAGAACGCAGGGATCCCCGCGCCGCCAGCCCGGATTTTCTCAGCCAGTGTCCCTTGCGGTGTCAATTCGACTTCCAGTTCCCCGGACAGTGCCTGGCGTTCGAATTCCTTATTTTCACCTACGTAGGATGCGATCATCTTCTTGATCTGCTTTTCTTTCAGCAGCAGGCCGAGGCCCCACTCGTCGATTCCGCAGTTGTTCGAAATGATTGTCAGATCTTTGACGCCTTTTTCCACGAGCGCGAGTATCAGCTGTTCCGGAATCCCGACGAGGCCGAAACCGCCGACCATGAGCGTCATGCCATCTTCGATCGGCGCCACGGCTTCCCGTGCGGATGAATAGATTGTTTTCATCGGACTAACCTCCAATATGTTGCCATAATGACGTTCTCTCTCAATCTTAATTTAATCAGACTGTTTCGTATTTTGCAATGAAACGAAAAGAAAACCGAAAAGCTTAATAGCTTTTCGGTTTGTAGTCCGTGCGTTTGAGCCGGATATCGTAGAACAGCGTCGGGAAGACGGACAGGCTCATGAGCCCCGTCAGCACCCACAGGGCAATCTGGACGCCGTAGATGTCGGCGAGGATGCCGCCCGCCATCGGTCCGATCATCTTGCCGATCGTTCCGGCCGAGTTGACGATCCCCTGGTAGAACCCTTCCTTCCCGCGCGGTGCCAGCTGGTCGGCGAGCGCCGGGAATGCCGGCCAGGCGATCATCTCCCCGAACGTCAGGATGACCATCGCAATGACGAATACGTTGAAGACATTGGCGAAACTGACGACGATGAAGGATATGAGCATGATGCCGAGACCTAAGAGGATCTGCAACTTCACTTGGTTTTCGATCCGCTTGATGAGCGGCTTGATGAGCGGCTGACCGAGGACGATGAGCAGTCCGTTGATCGTCCAGATCAGGCTATACTGTTTCAATGTGACACCGACGGATGTTGCATGTGTTGAGATTGTCGTCGACCACTGTGAATAGACGAGCTGTGTCAGGAGGTACCCGATCAGGACGACGAGCAGGGCGATGAACGGCACTTTTTTCTTAATGCCGGTATTTTCCTTCAGTATCGTCGTATGGACTTCCGGTGCGATGCTCATCTGCTTATAGAAGAAGAAGGCGATGAAGAAGAACAGGACGTAAAACGCCAGGTTGGCGGCGAAGATGTAGTTGATGTTGACTGCTGCCACGAATCCGGCAAGCGCCGGCCCGATCGCTACCCCGACGTTTTGCGAAAGATAGATCGAATTGAACGACCGCCGTCCGCCTTCAGGCCAGACCGTGCCGACCATCGCATAGAAACTCGGAAAAATGATACCGCCGCTGAAACCGAGCACCGTCAGAAAAACGACATACGGCCCCCATGAGTGGTTGATGACGAGGACAATCAGCGCGCCGACCGAGATGAGGATCCCCATCATCATCGACTTGTAACCGCCGATTTTGTCAAAGAAAAAACCGCCAAGTAAATTACCGACAACGCCTGCTCCCGCATTCGCCATCAGCACTAAACCCGCAACGGATAAGGACTTCCCTAAATAATCATGCATATAAATTGTATTTAACGGCCACAAAAATGAGTTGCCGATAACGTTCACGAACATTCCGATGATCAGTAGCCAGACTTTTTTAGGCAATGGTTCCTGCCTCCCCTCCAAGAAGTACAGTATATGATTCTATGCCTTTTTTCCCTAATTGACAAGGAGAAAACGATTATTTGGTGACAATCGGATTGTTCCTCCGATAAAGATGGTACACTGTCTTTTTAAGGAGTGGTTTCAATGGAAAACAACAACTATCCGTTCCCATCTGACGGGACACGCTATCATACTTGGTCACGCCATCTGAAAGACCGGTTCGGTTTCAAAGTATTCAAGGTCGCGCTTGACGCGGGCTTCGACTGTCCGAACCGTGACGGTACCGTCGCTTTCGGCGGCTGTACGTTCTGCAGTGCTGCCGGCTCGGGTGATTTCGCAGGCGACCGGGTCGACCCGATCGATGTGCAATTTGCCGAGATCAGGGACCGGATGCATAAGAAATGGAAAAGCGGCAAGTACATGGCGTACTTCCAGG
The DNA here is from genome assembly GCF_023707985.1 of Sporosarcina sp. NCCP-2716. GTDB lineage: Bacteria > Bacillota > Bacilli > Bacillales_A > Planococcaceae > Sporosarcina. The sequence goes on along the minus strand of NZ_BRCF01000006.1, from coordinate 101,750 downwards.
CGTATACGAACACGCACGCACCGCTTGAGAAACTGAAGGAGAAATTTGAAGCGGCACTCGCCCAGGAAGGCGTCGTCGCCCTGTCGATCGCGACACGACCGGACTGTCTGCCGGATGACGTCGTCGAGTATCTGGCGGAGCTGAACGAACGGACATACTTATGGGTGGAACTCGGGCTGCAGACGGTCCATGAAAAAACGGCGAAGCTCGTCAACCGGGCACACGATTTCGCGCTCTATAAGGAAGGCGTCCAGAAGCTGCGCAATCATGGGATCCGTGTCTGCACGCATATCATCAACGGCCTGCCGGGCGAAGACCTCGATATGATGAAGGAAACCGCACGTGAAGTCGCAAAACTCGACGTCCAGGGCATTAAGATCCACCTGCTCCATCTTCTGAAAGGGACGCCGATGGTGAAGCAGTATGAAAAAGGGCTGCTTGAATTCCTGGATCAGGAAACGTACGTCAATCTCGTCGTAGACCAGCTCGAAATGCTGCCGCCTGACATGATCGTCCACCGCATCACTGGCGACGGACCGATCGATCTGCTCATCGGACCGATGTGGAGCGTGACGAAATGGGATGTGCTGAACGATATTTCACGCGAACTGGAACGGCGGGACAGCTGGCAGGGTAAAACATATGAGAAAGCGGCAGCCTTGCAGTGAAAACACCGAAGTTCCAGCTGCAGCGCATCCTTCCGTTTGCAAAACAAGTGCTGAGCAGCCTTCTTGAAGAAGGTGACACGGCAGTCGATGCGACGATGGGGAACGGTCACGATACGGAATTTCTCGCGAAGGCAGTCGGCAGGACCGGCCTAGTCTATGCGTTCGACATCCAGCAAGCTGCACTCGAGGCGACGCGGAACCGTCTCGGTCCCCTCGTCAGCCGGACCGAACTGATCCTCGGCAGCCATGCAAATATGGCGGAACGTGTGCCTGCGGGTGTCACGGCCGTCATGTTCAATCTCGGCTTCCTGCCTAGTGCGGAGGAAGCTTTCGTCATCACGACCGGGGAGACGACGATACCGGCGATCCGCGCAGCGCTTAGTTTGCTGAAGCCGGGCGGCATCATTTCAATCGCCGTCTATGACGGTCATCCCGGAGGGGCAGCCGAACGGGATGCGGTCCTCGGGTTTGTGCAGCAATTGGACGCAAAGGACTATCAAGTCATCCGCTACGGAACGATGAACAGCCTCAGTTCCCCGCCTTTTCTGCTCCTGATTGAAAAATCCTCCTGGTGAGCAGCAAGTTCAGGCTGCAAAAAAGAATCGGACCCGGCACTCAAGCCGGATCCGATCCTTTTTTCAATTCAGCCTGCTGATCACGTCCGCCTTCGTCAGATCCTCCCGGCCGATCCATGACAGGAGGCGCGATGCCGTTTCTTCCGGGCTGCTCAGCTGTCCGGTCTCCTTGTATTCGATGAACTTCCCGAGCGCCGGGAACCCGTCTTCCCCGCTCGACCGGATCGTCTCCTGCATCCCTGTGTCGATGATCCCAGGTGCTATCGATACGATGCCGACCGGTAATTCCTCACGCTGCTGTTCCAGTCGGACAACTTCCGAAAATCGGTCGAGCGCTGCTTTCGTCGCACAATAGACTCCCCAGCCTTCCAGTGCATTCCTGCCGGCGCCGGATGAAATATTGACGATCTGCTTCTTTACGTCCATTCCCGCAAGGCACTCGATGAATTGATTGGCCAGTTCCAGCGGTGCCGTCAAGTTGAGTTCGACTGCGAGCCGGGTTTCCTCAGCAGACAGCATCCCTGTCTTGCCGACGGGTTCCACGGTCCCTGCATTGTTGATAAGCGTGAACGTGCTTCCCTTGTCCTTGAATGGTGCGAGCAGCCGGGCAATCACTCCCTTCCGGCTGTCGCGGTCAGTCAGATCCAGCTCCTCGAACAATTCCCGGTTGTCCGGGTTGCTGCGTGCAATGCCGATCGCCGTCTTCCCCTGCTTCTCTAGTGCTTGCAGACAGGCAGCGCCGATCCCTTTCGATGCGCCGCTAATGATGTAGACTTCCATACAATCCCTCCCCATAATGATTACTAGTGTACCGTTTCGGGTAAAAAAAGACCAACCGCAATTTAAGTTCGCGGCTGGTCTTTTCGATTTGTACTGATCAGTCTAACACTTTTACACGTACACTTTTGCGTCCCCATTGGATCGCCTGGCCGTGTGAAGCCATGAATACGTCAATCCGGTTCCCTTTGATCGCTCCGCCGATATCTCCGGCAACGGCATAGCCGTATCCTTCAACGTGTACTTTCGAGCCGAGAGGAATCACATTCGGGTCAACCGCGATCACTTTAAGTGATGGGTTCTTCTTCAAGTTGAGGCCTGTTTTCGTAATACCCGAGCATCCTTTGCAAGACGCGGTGTAAGCCGATGCATTTGCAATGAATTCCTTCGTGACAGTTTCGTTATCCGAACGGGATGGCGTCTTCGCAGGTTTCTTCGCTGCCGCTGCAGTCGTTCCTCCGTTCACTAACTTCAAGTTCTGGTTCGGGTAGATGACGGACGATTTAAGTCCATTCCATTTCATAAGGTTGTTGACTGATACGTTGTAAGTGCGTGAGATCTTATATAGAGTATCTCCTTTTTTCACTTTGTACGCCGACGTCGCCGCCGAACTCTCATGTGAACCGCTGACCATTAGTGCCGTAGCTAAGATGAATGTAACAATTAGTTTCTTCAAAAGCTCCGCTCCCTTTTTTAAGTCTGGATATAGAATAACAGCCCAATATTACAAAGATGTTACACGTAACCTCCATTCCCGTTACAAAATAAAATGGAATATTACAGCGTTCAGAAAGATTCCGCAGAACTGGTTCAAACTGGCGAAAAAGTACGGTATACTAAGAAAAGAAAGTCAAATCAGGACGGTGAATGTTATGCCTATACCTCAAAACCATCAAAAACCCGCCAGACAGACTGCAAAAGAAAGCGCATTCAATCAGCTGCAGCAATGGATCATCGACGGAACCCTTAAGCCGGGTGAACGGCTGGCAGACAGTGAACTTGCACAGGCGCTCGGTGTCAGCCGGACGCCGATCCGCGAGTCGCTGCAGCTTCTCGAAGTCCAGGGGTTCGTCAAAATGTATCCGGGGAAAGCGACACAAGTTACGGAAGTGGAAAAGGATTCGATCAACGAGCTCCTTCCTCCCCTGGCCGCCCTGCAGGCACTTGCTGCCGAGCTCGCCGCTCCCCGGATTTCCAAAGAGTTGATCGGTGAGCTGAAACAGCTGAATGATGACTTTGCCGACGCTGTCAGAAAGAAAGACTATTTCACAGCGCTGAAGATCGACGAAGACTTCCACCAGCTCATCGTTGATGCGGCAGCCAACTCCTATATTTCGTCGATCACTGAATCGCTGCAGGCACATGTCCGCCGGCTGTTCTTCCATAACTCGATCATCCTGACCGAAAAGTCGATCGAAGAGCATGAAGAGATCATCTCCATGCTTAAGGAAGACCGTGCCGATCAGGCATCCGCCGCCATGCGCGGCAACTGGCTCCGGGCCATCCACGAATTCCAATCGCTTAAACAATGAACATACAGCCTTCCGGCATACGGAAGGCTGTTTTCTATTTAGCTTCCCGCTTTTATCCAGCAGTCTCTTGTTCCTCCGCAGCTTATCCGCTATACTATAGTTACATATATTCAACTATTTGAATATGTTGAAGTGAAGAGGAAGAAGGGATGATATGCAGACTATGCAGCAGTTCAAGGCGGATTTCTTTAAAGCGCTCGCCCATCCGCTGCGCATACGGATACTGGAACTTCTGGCGGATGGCGAAAAAAGCGTGACGGAGCTGCAGCAACTCGTCAATAGCGAAGGGTCAGCGGTATCCCAGCAGCTGAGCATTCTTCGTGCCAAAAATATCGTCATCGGCACAAAAAAGGGAAAGAGCGTCATCTATTCTTTGCGCGACCCTTCGATCTCCCGTCTGTTGGAAGCAGCACGTGATTTGTTCAACAACCATCTGATCGATACACTTTCCATGCTTGAAGAAATGGAAGAACAAGATTCCTTCAAATCGTGAGCATGGAGTACTGCCAAGCAACGTCAATGGAAATATAAAAAAAGAAGGGGTAGCATGCACCGTTTTCTGACTGGCAGATTTTCGAATTACAGCGCAGCGAAATTTCAAAAAGACCTGCTTTCCGGCATCATCGTCGGCGTCATCGCCATTCCCCTTGCCATAGCCTTTGCCATCGCTTCCGGTGTCAAGCCGGAATACGGTATTTACACTGCCTGTATCGCCGGGATCCTGATCTCCCTGTTCGGCGGGTCGAAATTCCAGATCGGCGGGCCGACAGGTGCGTTTGTGCCGATCCTTTTTGGCATCGTCCTTACGTACGGTTATACTGACCTGCTTCTCGCAGGGTTCCTCGCAGGCATCCTGCTGCTGGTGATGGGGATTTTGAAACTCGGCTCTTTCATCACCTTCATCCCACGGCCGGTGACAGTCGGTTTCACAGCCGGAATCGCTGTCATCATCTTCACAGGGCAGATCGAGAATTTCTTCGGTCTGACGGGCCTTGAGAAACATGAAGAATTCCTAAGCAATATGAAAGAGATTGCAGTCCACTTCCATACAGTGAACTTCTGGAGTGTCTTCACTGCCCTCATCTGCCTGACAATCCTGCTCCTGACACCGAAGCTGTTTCCGAAAGTTCCCGGCTCCCTCGTCGGTCTGGCGGCAGCGACGATGATCGCATCGATTTTCCTCGCAGGACAGGTCGAGACGATCGGATCGGCATTCGGGGCCATCCCGAGCGGCCTCCCCGAGTTCCATCTGCTCGACATTTCGTGGGAACGGGTGGAGCGGCTGCTCGTCCCGGCGTTCGTCATTGCCGCGCTCGGCGGGATCGAGTCGCTGCTGTCAGCAGTCGTGGCGGACGGCATGACAAATACGAAGCATGACAGCAACCGTGAACTGATCGGTCAGGGAATCGCCAATATGGTGACTCCGCTGTTCGGTGGGATCCCGGCTACGGGGGCCATCGCCCGGACAGCCACGAACATCAAATCGGGCGCCGTCTCACCGGTTTCAGGAATCGTGCACGGCGTGTTCGTCCTGCTGACCGTCGTCGTCCTTGCCCCTTACGCGTCGATGATCCCCCTGGCAAGCATGGCGCCGGTCCTCATGCTCGTCGCCTGGAATATGAGCGAACGGCGGCAGTTCGCCGCAATCCTGAAGATGCGGAACGGGGATTCCCTCGTGCTTGCAGCGACCTTTCTGCTCACAGTCTTCACGAGCATCACTACTGCGGTTCTGGTCGGACTGGTCCTTGCCGTTTTCCTGTTCGCCAAGCGGATGAGCGGGCTGCTTGTCGTCTCGAAAGTGCTGCCCGACCATACGAAGGACGGCCGGACGGTACAGCCTGACATCATCAGTACCACGCACGACTGTCCGCAGATCAGTATGTATACGATCGAAGGCCCGCTGTTCTTCGGGGCGGCCCACCTATTCGAGGAACGGATCATGGACTCCCTTCATCTGGAGTCGCGTGTGCTCATTCTGAGGATGGGGCAAGTGCCGTTCATCGATTCGACAGGCGAAGCGAATCTGCGCTCGATCGTGTCCCACTTCCAGAAACGCGGCGGCCTGATCCTCGTGTCCGGCATCCAGCCTGACGCCGAGCGGACACTCCGCACGTCCGGTCAGTACGAACAGATCGGCAGCGCACATTTCTTCGCTCATACCGGCGAAGCGATCACTTACGCTCTCCAGCACATCAGCCATCCCGCCTGCATCGGCTGCCGGCACTTCGCCTTCAAGGAATGCAGCGAACTGTCATCGGCCGGCCGTCTTCCGTAACGAAAACTGAACATAACAACAGCCTCCCTTCCTGACTCAGGAATGGGAGGCTGTTCTCTATCATCTGGTTGTATCCGTCTTCGCTTGTTTCATGGAAGCGGATGTGAGTCCGGCAGCTTTCGCGATCAGCGTGAAGACAGCGATCACGAGCAGTACAGGCAGCAGCCAGCCGAGTCCATCCTCATACAGCGGCAGGACATTACTATAGAAATCCGCGACAGGACCGACGAGTTTCTCCAAATACCCACCCGGCAGCGCGTCAGCCAGCGCAGAGAGTCCATCGACCGTGCTGATGAGCATCGCGGCTGCAGTGGCAGCCACATAGACGATCCGCGCATGGCCGAACAGCGGTGACAGGAATGTCAGCAGCATCAGCGTGATGGCGAGCGGATACAGGAACATGAGGACCGGTACAGAATAGGAGATGATATTCGTCAGGCCGATATTGGAAACGATGAAACAGAACCCGGTGAACACGACGACGATGGTCTTATAGGACACCTTCGGAATCAGCATATGGAAATATTCTCCGCAGGCGGTCATCAGTCCGATACTTGTCGTCAGGCACGCCAGCAGGATCACCACCGCCAGGAGGATCAGGCCTGCATCGCCGAAATAATGCACGGCAACTGCTGTCAGGACAGCCCCGCCGGTATCCATGACGCCAAGCTTCGCAACGCTGCTGGCTCCGAGATACGCAATTCCTACGTACAGGATGCCGAGGAAAGCGGCCGCGACGAAACCTGTCTTGAATGTCGCACCGACGATCCCCTTCTTCGATTCCACACCCATGGAACGGACGATTGTAATGACGATGATGCCGAACACGAGAGATGCGAGGGTGTCCATCGTATTATAGCCTTCAGTGAAGCCTGTACCGAAAGCTCCCGCCATATAGGAAGCGGCCGGTGATTGGAAACTGCCCATCGGCTTAATGAGTGCAGCCGCCAGCAGCCCGAGAAGCAGGACAATGATTGCAGGTGACAGGATTTTCCCGACGCGGTCTGCGATCTTCTGCGGGTTCAAGGAAAGCCAGACGGTGATCCCGAAAAAGACTGCCGTGAAAATCAGACGTGGCACGAACGGATCCGTACCTCCGAGGAACGGGACGACCCCGATGTCGAAGGCGACCGCCCCTGTACGGGGAGCGGCGAAAAACGGTCCGATCGTCAAGTAGAGTGCTGACGTGAACAGGACTGCATAGACCGGGTGGATGCGGCTGGCCAGTTCCTGCAGATTGGCACTTCCTGAAAAACCGATGGCAAGGATGCCGAGGAACGGCAGGCCGACGCCTGTGATCAGGAAGCCGATCACCGCCGGCCAGAAGTTGGTTCCGGCAGCCTGTCCGAGCTGTGCAGGGAAAATCAGGTTCCCCGCCCCGAAAAAGAGGGCGAATAACATTGTTCCAATGACGATAAGTGATGACAGCGGCAATTTCCGATCCATGATGAGGCCCCTCCTAAGATGACTGACTAAGATATACGATATATCAGTGAATTACATCATAAACCGCGGCCTGCAAAAAAACAAGCCGCGGTCTGAAATTATTTATCATTGTATAACGATTTCCGTGTAACTGTCCCCTTCTTTCGTCTTCTCGACACGCAGAATAGCCGGAAATGCCTCTTTCAATTCAGCTACATGGGAAATCACACCGATCATCCTGCCGTCACGCTGGAGGCCGATGAGTGTATCGACGGCTTTCTGCAGCGACTCCTCATCCAGGGAACCGAACCCTTCGTCGATGAACATCGTCTCGATGGAGATCGAGCCTTGGAAACTTTGGATGACGTCCGCCATGCCGAGCGCGAGACTCAGAGAAGCATTGAACTTTTCCCCGCCCGACAGCGTCTTGACGTCCCGGTTCTGCCCTGTGTATTCGTCATAGACGTCGATGCCAAGCCCACTCTGGCGGCCTCTGCTTTCCTGGCGGTCGCTCCGCTGAAGCTGGAACTGCCCATTCGACAGACCGGTCAGCCGGCCATTTGCCGCCTGCAGGATGCGTTCCAAGTATTCCGTCTGCAAATACCGTTCGAATGACAGCTTCCGCTCATTATTCCCGCGCACCAGATCATACAGTTCGGCGACCTTGCCGTGACGGTGGTCCAGCCCTCCCTGTTCTTCCAACAGTGCCAGCAGTCTGTCGGCACCTTCAGATGCGGTCCGTTCCAGACGATGCGCCTCCCGTGAGTTTTCATAAGCGTGTTCGTAACGCTGTTTATGGAGCCGGACCTGTTCCTCCAGCTGTTCCGTGTCTGCGCGCTGTTTCCCGGCCAGTCTGTCTTCCAGTTCGGCGATCGAACGGCCCGCTGTCCGGCAGGCTATTTCATAGTCCTGGATGGAAGCTGCGAGTTTCGCCCGCTCTTCTTCCGAACGTTTGCTTCCCATATAATCCGCTTCATCGGTGAAGACCGAGGTACTGAGCGATTCCGCGAATCTCTGCGCAGCCTGCTGTTTTCCGGCCAGCGCTTCTTCGGATGCCTGCTGCGTAAACTCGCGGGCGGCTTTTGACCTCAACAGTTTTTCGGCAGTCGACTGCCGTTCTGCCTGCGCCTTCTCCGAGGCCTGCATGAGCTTGCCTTTCAGTTTTTCCGCAATCCGGATCTCCTTCTTAAGCACATCGAGACTCCGAAAACAGCCCGGCACGTCCCGCACTGTCGCTTCCAGGACGGATTTAGCTTCTTTCAGTTCCGCCGTAAGGGCTGCTGTACGTTTTTCCGTTTCAGCCAAAGTCCCCTGCAGCGCTGTCAGTGCTTCCTGTTCCTGACCGAACTGCTCTTTCATCCGTTTCAGCCGGATGCGGGACTCTTTCATCTGATCCAGCCGGGCTGCAAGTACTGCGACCTGCTGTCCGGAAACAGCGGCCGTGCTGTCATCCGGTCCGCTGCCGAGCTGCTGTTCGAGATCCGCCATTTCCGAGCGGACGTGCTGCAGTCTGAGATCGGCCGACTGGAACTGTTCTGCAGCTTTTGCGGTCTCCTGCCGCAGACGTTCCAGCTGTTCCCGCGTCACATCGCCTTCCGCGTCAGCCGTACGGACAGCAGGATGATGGAGGCTTCCGCAGACCGGGCACGGCGCCCCGTCTTCAAGCGCAGCTGCGACGAGTGCTGCCTGATCGGACAGCCAGATCGATTCCGCATGCTGCAGGTGCTCTTTTTTGACATGCAGCTGTTCTTCGGCTGCCGTGCGTTCATCCGTCAGGGCTCCCTCTTTCTTTGCAAGTTTCAAGTATTGGGTGATGAGCCGGTTTTTTTCACGCGCTTCACCGAGCGTCTCGAGCAGTTCCTCGTATCCTTCCGCCGACTCTTCCAGTTCTTTCAGATGATCCTGCAGCGTGCTGATCTTTTCCGCAGCGGTCAGCAGCTGAGCCTGCAGCTGCTCCGTCTGCTCCTGGCCGTCTGCGGCTTGAGCGCTCAGCCGGCTGATCCGCTGTTCGCCCTCTTCGATTTCGGTCACGCGGGGGACGTACGATTGCAGTGTGAGAATGCGGTTCGCGGCTTCCTCCCTTTCCGGATTCTTCAGCTGCTCCTGCTGCCATCGTTCATCCGCTGCCGCAGCCTCTATTTTTGCAGCGGCCAGTTTCCGCTCCGCCTGCCGATATTCCTCCTGCCTCCTGTCCGCATCACGTGCGGTTTCAGCAGCCCGCTGTTCCAAGCTGTCCAGTAAGACAGCCTGCTCGGCTTTTTGCAGTTGGAGACGGCCCTTCTCCATGTCATCCTCTTTGGTAAGCAGCTGTCTTAGCGTTTCCTTCCGTGCTGTAAGATCGTCGAACTGGCGATTCAGCCCTGCCGCCTCGGCGAAGGCCTGCTGTGCTTTCCCGTGGGCTGCGTATTCGGTTTTATAGATGCTGTCGTATCGCTGAGCCTCTGATCCGTAATGGGCGGCCTCTTCCTTCAGCGATTCGGCGAGACGTCCGTAATGGATCGATTCCCCATTGAGTTCAGCAGACAAAGCCGATTCCCGCTCCGGGAGACTGCCGGCCAGCTGAGCTGTCAGCTGCTCCGCTGCAAAGCGTGCCGCACTCAGCTCGCTGAACAGAGCATCTTTCTTCCGTTTCAGGCTGTCCGTCAGTTCACGGTAATGTTCGGTCTTGAAGATTTTCCGGAGGATGGTCTCTTTGTTCTCCGTATCGGACGTCAGGAATTTGCGGAACTCCCCTTGCGGCAGCATGACGATCTGGCTGAACTGGGCCAGTGTGAACCCGATGAGCTCCTCGATCTTCCGGTTCACTTCCGTGACGATCTGCCGGTCCACCGCAGGTACTTCGCCTGCAGGAGTCACTTCGAAGAACTCGACCCGGCCGCCCGTTTCACTTTTGTTCCCCTTTTTCGTGTAGGGCACCTGCCGGAAAACCCGGAACAGCCGACCCTGTATCGCAAATTCCAGTTCCACGGCCGTCTGGAGATCGTTCCTTGCAAAGTCACTGCGGAGCGCGCGGATATCCGTCCGGTCTTCGCCGCTCGCCTGTCCGTAGAGTGCAAAGCAGATTGCGTCGAAGATGGTCGTCTTCCCGGCACCGGTCGCACCGGAAACGGCAAATAATCCATGGTCCTTCAGTTTGGCGAAGTCGATCGTCTCGGTTTCCCGATACGGACCGAACGCCGTCATCGTCAGTTCCGTCGGTCTCATCGGCTTCCCTCCTTTCCAATCAGCAGCTCCTGCAGCGCTTCATCCATGATCGATTCCGTCTCCTTGTCGGGTTCATTCCCTGTCATCTCTTCGTAAAATGCCCGGAACAGCGCCCGGTCATCGAGCTGCTCGAGATCGGGGACGCGGTTATCACCGCTGCCGGCAGGTCCCCTGCTGACAACCCGCTCGACATGCATGGCATTCGGGAACACGGACCGGACTTTTTCCATCGGAGACAGAACGGGCGTCTGATCGAGCAGCCTGACGAATACGTAATCGTCGCTTCGCTCCATCTTCAGCAGATCCTCCATCAATGCTTCGACCGTCCGGATATCACGTTTCTGCTGCAGCGGCCGTTTATCGACCGTGACAGACCCTTCCGCATCGAGCTCCACGACGAGGAATCCTTTCTTATGGCTCTCTTCCGAAATGGAGTATTTCATCGGGGATCCCGCATACCGGATCGTTTCGGTACCTATGGGATGGGCCTGATGCAAGTGGCCGAGAGCCGTGTAACTGAAGCGGCCGAACAATTCAGCCGCCACGTATTCCGTTCCGCCGATCGACAGCGGCCGCTCGGAGTCACTCGTATTTTCTTCAGGGTCGCCGTGCGGGGTCACGAAAGCATGGGCGACGGCGATGTGACGTGCTGATGCGTCCCAGAAGCCGATTTTGCGGATCACCGCTTCCATCGCCTGTTGATGGCTGGCAACCGCTTCGTCTTGCAGCGCGTTCCGGACAATCGAAGGATCGGCGAACGGGATCAGATGGAATACGACCGGCCCATGTTCATCCATCAATTCCACTTCGGTGCAGCTGCCGTCTCCGCCGAGTCTTCCAGCAATATGCAGACCTGTCGACTGCATGAGCCGGCTGCCGAACTGCAGCCTTGCCGGACTATCGTGGTTCCCTGATATCGCAAGTACCGGGGTACTGCAGTCTACGGTAAGTGTCCAGAGCACCTCATCGAGCAGGCTCACCGCGTCAGCCGGCGGCACGGAGCGGTCATACAGATCACCGGCGATGATGACGGCATCCGGCTTCTCGGTCCGTACCGCTGCGATAAACTGCTCGAGCACGAATCGCTGCTCATCGATCAGTGAAACGCCCTGCAGCACTTTTCCGAGATGCCAATCCGCTGTATGGAAAATCTTCATATGTATACGTCCTCTTTTCTTAGTCAGTCTCCTTCCAGTTTACAGGATTCCACCTTTCCCCTCCAATATGAATACACTGTCTCCGTTTTCCAGCTTGATAATCTTCGAAAAACTCTAGTTTTTCGCTTTACACGGACGCCGGAGTATCTTATACTAATAAAAAAGTTGCATGAAGGAAACTTAAAGTTGCACGAAGGAAAGTTTATAGCAGTCTGCTGGAACGATTTACGCGCAGCATGCATACAGTGAAAGAAAATCGAATACCCCGTTCTCCAGCTTTTCAGCGGATGACGTTCTGCGTAAAAAGTTGTACACGGGAAACTTAATTGACAAATCCAGGAGGGATTATAATGACCGAACCGATAACTGCAAACCATATTTCCGTGTCCTATTCCGGGAAGCAAGTCGTCACGGACGTGTCGTTTGCATTCAAGCCGGGAAGCCTCATCGGCATACTCGGTCCGAACGGCGCCGGCAAATCGACACTCATGAAAGCGATGCTCGGCCTCATCAGGAAAGACTGCGGCACCGTCCAGATCGGCAATGACCCGATAAGCCGCTTCCGCAAAACGATCGCCTACGTACCGCAGCGGTCCAATATCGACTGGAACTTCCCGATCATCGTGAAAGACACCGTCCTTCTCGGCACGTACCCGAAACTCGGGCTCTTCCGCCGTCCAAGCGGGAAGGATAAGGAGCTGGCACTCGACTGCCTGAAGCAGGTCGGCATGGAAGAGTTCGCCGACCGCCAAATCGGCGAGCTGTCGGGCGGCCAGCAGCAGCGCGTCTTCCTGGCGCGGGCACTCGCCCAGAAAGCCGACTACTTCTTTTTGGATGAACCGTTCGTCGGTATCGACGTCTCAAGCGAAGAAGTGATCATCAGCATCCTGCGGCAGCTGAAGCAGGAAGGCAAGACGGTCTTCGTCGTCCATCATGACCTGTCCAAAGTGAAAAGCTACTTCGATGATCTGATCCTCATGAACAAGGAACTGATCGACGCTGGGCCTGTCGAACAAGTCTTCCAGGAAAAGAACATGGCACGTGCCTACAATCGGCCGATGGCGATATTCGGTGACCCGGGGGTGCAGCTGTAATGGAATTCCTGAGTGACCTGATGAATTATGCGTTCCTCCAAAAAGCTTTCGTCACTTCCGTCATGGTCGGCATCATCTGCGGGGTGATCGGCAGCTTCATCGTCCTTAGAGGGATGGCGCTGATGGGTGACGCGATCTCACATGCGGTGCTTCCGGGCGTCGCCATCTCCTACATGCTGAGCATCAATTACTTCTACGGCGCGGTGCTGACCGGTGTCCTGACTGCATTCGGAATCGGGGCGATCAGCCAGAACAGCCGCATCAAGAGCGACTCCGCGATCGGCATCGTATTTTCGGCCTTCTTCGCACTCGGGATCATCCTGATCACGAAAGCGAAGAGCGCAACGGACCTGACACAGATCCTGTTCGGCAATGTGCTGTCCGTCCGTGATTCGGACATGTGGATCACCCTCGTCATCGGCGCGGTCGTCATCGGGACGGTGGTCCTGTTCTTCAAGGAACTGCTCATTTCGAGCTTCGATGAAACGATGGCTGCAGCTTATGGGCTCAACACGCGGTTCATCCACTATGCGATCATGTTCCTGCTGACGCTCGTCACTGTGGCGTCCCTGCAGACCGTCGGCGTCATCCTCGTCGTCTCCATGCTCATCACACCTGCGTCGGCTGCCTACTTGCTGACGAACCGGCTGTCGACGATGGTCGTGCTCGCTTCCTTCTTCGGTGCATTTTCAGCAGTCGCCGGCCTGTACTTCAGTTTCCTGTACAACATGCCGTCCGGCCCGGTCATTGCGCTTGCGACAACGTCGATCTTCATCCTGGCGTTCCTGTTCGCCCCGAAGCAGGGTCTGATCACCAAGCAGCTCTCAGCACGTAAAAAGTCCGGAGTACCGACCCATTAAACGAGATAAAAGGAGAGAATTATTCAAATGAAGAAATTGGCAAAATGGCTCGGCCTTCCCCTGCTGGCCGTGTTCCTGCTCGCAGCATGCGGCACCGGCAAAGAATCGCCGGATAACAGCGGCAGCGGGGATAAACTGAAAGTCGTCACATCGTTCACCATCATCGCAGACATGGTCCGCCAGATCGGCGGCGACTACGTCGAGGTGCATAACCTCGTTCCTTCCGGGACGGACCCGCACGAATACGAACCGCTCCCGAATGACATCAAAGCTGCAACCGATGCGGATGTCCTGTTCTACAACGGACTCAACCTGGAAGGCGGGGACAAAGGCTGGTTCAAGAAACTGACCGACTCCGTCCACCAGAAAGACGGAAACATCTTCAACCTGACGGAACACGTCAAGCCGATGTACTTGGCTGGTGAAGACGGGCGCGACGAAGAGATGAATCCGCATGCTTTCATCGACCCCGGTGTCGGCATCAAGATGGCCGAGGATATCACGGCTGTCCTGAAAGAGAAGCATCCGACGGACAGCGACAAGATTGCAGCAAAAGGTGAGGAGTATATCAACCGCCTGAAGGAGCTCGACAAGGAATACGAAGAACGCATCCAGGACATTCCTGAAGAGAACCGCACGCTCGTGACAAGTGAGCGCGCATTCCAGTACATGGCGTCCCATTACGGGCTGAAGGAAGCGTTCATCTGGGAGATTGACACCGAAGAAAACGGCTCCCCGAAACAGATAAAAGACCTCGTCGGGTTCATCAAAGACCACGACGTCCCTGTCCTGTTCGTCGAGTCGAACGTCGATACACGCCCGATGGAGACCGTATCGAAAGAGACCGGTGTCCCAATCGCCGAAAAACCGATCTATTCCGATGAAATCGGAGATCCCGGCGCTGCCATCGATACGTATATCAAATACTTGAACTACAATATCGATCTTATCCATGAGGAGCTCAGCAAACAGCGCTGACCAAAAAAAAGAGAGAGAGGACCCGCCGATATTTGCGGAGCCTCTCTCTTTTTGCGGACGTATCGGGCGGCGGACGGCGGCATAGGATGGAACATCGCAGAAAGGATGATGTCTTGAAGAACACGCCGGTCCTCGTGACGACCCGCACACTGCCGAACCCCTCCCCTTCCGTGTCCATTGTCTATCCGGAAGTCCATCTGCCCCACCTGCCCGTCGTCCAGCACAGCCTCAACACACAGATCCGGAACGCACTGAATAAGCTGCTGCTCGATCAGAACTACTATGATCCGAACCTGGTCGAACTGGTCGTCTATTTCGAGGTGAAGACGAATGAACGTAATATGCTCAGCCTGACGCTCATCGCCTACTCTTTCACAGGCGGTGCACACGGCATGACAGTGGTCGTCCCGCTCACCTTCGACACGCAGACCGGAAAAAAGTACACACTTTACGATTTGCTTGGCAGCAAGGAATTCGAAAAGCCGATTTCAGATCTGATCCGCAAAAAGATCGAACAGTGGAATGTCGAACTGCTGGACCCGCCGTTCACGGAAATCAGGCGGGACCAGGACTTCTATCTCGCTGATACTTCCATCGTATTCTTCTTCCAGCTGTATGAGATCACTCCGTATGTCTGGGGCTTCCCGTATTTCCCGATCGCCCTGAAGGACCTGGAACCGCTCATCCCGGAAACGAGCCCTCTGCAGCGTTTTCTCCCGTTCCTGTGACCGGCCGCAGCTGACGGCGCCGTCATGCATCGGTTGCAGTACCGCTTTCCATCCTGATATCCTTGCATAAGAGAAGGAGAGGATGAGGAAGATGAAACGGACACTCGTCGTAAGTGATATCCACGGAGAACTTGAAATGCTCGATGCGCTGCTCGAAAAAGCGGCGTATGATCCGGCGGAAGACCGGCTCTATCTGCTTGGCGACTATATCGACCGGGGACCCGACTCGAAAGCGGTCGTCGACCGGGTGATGGAACTGGTCAGGGGCGGTGCTGTCGCCCTCCAGGGGAACCACGAAGATATGATGATCCGGTCCCTCATCGACGGCAACGAAAAGACATGGCGCAATTGGACAGGACGGAACGGAGGCGAGGCCACGCTGAAAAGCTATGGTTTCGAGCCGGAGTCCTTCCTGTTCGCGGAAGACGAGGACTTCGTGAAGCCTTACCTGCACTCGGATATCCTCACCCGCCACCTGGACTTTATCCGCAGTCTCCCTTACTACTCAGAAGCGGACGGTTTCCTTTTCGTCCATGCCGGCGTCAAGCCGGGCATACCTCCTGAAGAGACGGACCCGTATGACCTCGTCTGGATACGCGACGTCTTTCATACGGGCTATGCGGGTGAGGAGACGGTCGTATTCGGACATACACCGACGATGGGGCTGCATGGGGACAAGGACAATCATCATATCTACTTCGGTGCGAACCGGATCATCGGCATCGACGGCGGAGCGGTTTTCGGCGGACAGCTCAACTGCCTGGTCCTGCCGGAAAAGGAGGAACTGTCCGTAACCGCGGCCAGCAAAAAGTGTCCCGGCGCCTGATTGGCCGGGACACTTTTCTTATGGACAGCAGCTGCAGCCGTCCCGTTATTTCACGTTTTTATCACGTTTCCGTTTCTGGTGTTTCTTGTATTCCGCCTCGATCTTTTCAAACCGCCTGATATCGCGAGGCCGGACGGTGATCGGCTCTTTCTTCAGCACTTTCACTAGGGCGAACAGCATGATGATCAGGAACAGGCAGAACGGCAGCGCAGAGACGAGCGAAGCGGACTGCAGCGCTTCAAGACCGCCGGCATACAGCAGCACGGCCGCAATGGCGGACATGAGGATCCCCCAGATCATCTTGACGGCCATCGGCGGCAGCAGGCTGCCCCGGGTCGTCATGCTCGCGAGGATATACGTCGCGGAGTCCGCGGAAGTGATGAGGAACGTGAATATGAGGATGATCGCAAGGACCGTCATCAGGCCTGTGAACGGCATATGCTGGAACGTCTCAAACAGCGCCGCAGTGACGTCCTGGTCCACCGCCTCCCCGATCTTCGTCCCGTTCTTCAGATCACTGTAGAGGGCTGTCCCGCCGAGCGTCGCAATCCACATGCACGCAAACACGGGCGGGATCACCATCACGCCGATGATGAACTCACGGATCGTGCGCCCTTTCGATACGCGCGCAACGAATGCGCCGACGAACGGCGACCACGCGATCGTCCACGCCCAGTAGAAGATTGTCCACTTCTGGACCCATGTGCCTTCACCATATGGCTGCAGGCGAAGACTGTACTGGATGAAATTCGTAATGTAATCCCCGATTGCAAGCGTGAATGTGTCGAGGATGAACACCTTCGGACCGACGATGAAGAAGAAGACGAGCATCGCGATGGCCAGTGCCAGATTGAAGTTGCCCAAATAGCGGATCCCTTTGTTGAGTCCGGTCGAAGCGGACAGCAGATACGCCGCGCAGACGACTGCGATGATCGCAAACTGGACGAAGAACGTGTTTTTGACGTCGAACGCATACTCAAGCCCTCCGCTCATCTGCAGGACACCGAGACCGATCGATGTCGCAATCCCCATCACTGTCGCGATGACAGCGAATGAGTCGATGCCGCCTTTCAGATACCGGTTCGACCCGACGATCGGCTCGAGCGCCGTCGAGATGAGCCCGTCCTTCTTCTTACGGAACTGCAAGAATGCGATGACCAGACCGACGAGTCCGAAAATAGCCCATTGGGAAATGCCCCAATGGAAGAACGAATAGCCCATCGCCAGGCGCGCCGCCTCTTCACTGCTCGGCTGCACACCTGAAACCGGGGCGCTTATGTAATGGCTCATCGGCTCCGCTACACCGTAAAAGACGAGTCCGACCCCGAAACCGGCCGAGAACAGCATACCGATCCATGTGAAGAAGGGATAATCCGGACGCTCTTCGTCTCCCCCGAGACGGATCGCGCCGTACTTACTGATTGCAAGACCGATCAGGAAAACGATGAGTGCAAAGACGACCAGCAGATAGAACCAGCCGAAACTTCTGGTCGTGAACGCGTACATACGGTCCGCAACAGCGCCGAACCTAACTGGCATCACGGCGCCGAGCACGACCAATACACCAATGACTGCAGCTGAAATACCAAAAACTGGATTCTTCCAAAACTTTTTCTCCAACAACAACGACTCCCATTTTTAAATAGATACTTCTTTTTTACCCTTAATTCCTGCTAAGTAACCTGCTTTCTGATTGTTCTTCGATTGTGAGGTTTCCATGACTAAGAACGTCCGCTTTCGTCAACAATTTGCTTGAAGGATGTGATTGGATGACCGAAGCGGATGAAATCGCCCTCTCTTTCTATGTTCCCCTGCTGCTGATACTGGCTGTGGTCGACATGACCGTCAGCGCCTACCGATCCGCCGACGGGAAACACCCGGGAGTATACGCCATCTTCAATCTGCTGCTGAACATGAGCTGGACATGCGCGCTGTTCCCCCTCCTCCTCGATCTGGATCTTCTGTCACGCAGTATGGAAGCGATCTACGAAGGGTCGCGACGCGAGGTCCATCCATTCAGTGAACGGGGACTGTTCTGGTTTTCCGCCCTGCTCATCACCTTGTTCACGATTGTGACTACGGTCGATGTCCACCAGGGATTCGACTCCGCAAAACATGCGGACCCTTCCGACTAAGCCCGATCCGCCCCTGCCGGACGCCTGCTCCGGCTGAAGGCGGAAGTTCCGGAGGTGATGAGGCTTATCGTTCCGCCTACACAGAGGACGGTTGCCGCGGACAGCAGCAGGGAAATACCGGGGATCAGTAAGCTTCCCATACTAACAATGATCAGGTCAAAAATCAAAATGACGAGGCCTGCGTTCACGTTCAGCTGCTTTGCGAGCAGCTGGGCCAGCAGATCTGTTCCGCCTATACTGATGCCCGACCGGAGCAGGACCCCCGTTCCGATACCGATGAGAATGCCGCCGCACAATGCAGCTGAAAGAGGGTCTGCCGGAAAGGCACCTGCCGTTTTCTGCAGAGGGGCAAGGAGATCGATGATGAGGGCGGAGGCAAGCATGCCGTGGATGCCGTTGTAGAAAAACGGCCGATGCCACAGCCAGGCCATCAGGAAGATCGGCAGGCTGATCGTCAGAAACGTCAGCCCGACTTTGAAGCCTGATGTATAGTGGACGATCAGGCTGATGCCGAGCGCTCCGCCTTCCATCAGTCCGGCCGGGACGAGAAATCCATTGAGTCCGCAGGCGATCAGGAAACTTCCGGCTGAGAGTACTGTCAAACGCCGTACCGATTGAATAGTGTCACCGCCTCTAGTTTAGTAATACAGCCAGTATATGGTTCAGGACGGCCGGACTTGCCCGAATGCGCCAAAGAAAACAGACGCCCCTTCCCTTTTCCAGGGAGGGGGCGTCTGTTCCGTATTACTGTACAGCTTCTGCCTGCGTGCCGGTCTCCCGTTCGGAGCCTGCCACGATCACTGCGGCGGACGCATCCCCGACGATGTTGACGGACGTCCTCATCATATCGAGCACCCGGTCGATCCCGGCGATCAGGGCGATCCCTTCAAGCGGCATATTGACGGAATTCAGCACCATCGCAAGCATGATCATCCCCGCCCCCGGTACACCGGCCGTGCCGATCGAAGCGAGCACCGTTGTCAGCACAACTGTCAGCAGCTGCAGGAATGTGAGTTCCAGATTGAAGAACTGTGCGATGAACACGACGGCCACTCCCTGGTAGATCGCGGTGCCGTCCATGTTGATCGTCGCACCGAGCGGCAGCACGAAGCTCGCAATCCGTTTCGGAACACCTAGATTTTCCGTCGTGTTCTTCATCGTCACCGGCAGTGTTCCTGCGCTGCTCGCCGTACTGTACGCAACGAGCGCCGCCGGGAAGATCCCTTTGAAGAACGTCACCGGACTCATTTTGCCCATCGTTTTCACAGCCAGCGAATAGACGACGAGCGCATGGACGACACAGGCGATGTAGACAGCAGCAATCACTTTCAGCAGCGGCAGCAGCACCGACAGGCCATATTGCCCGACGACAGGAGCCATGAGTCCGAGAATACCGATCGGCGCCACGCGCATGATGATGCCGGTGATTTTGTACATGATTTCAGCGAACCCTTCAAAAAACCGCAGGACGGGCGTCGCCTTCTCTCCGATCATCGTGATTGCAATCCCGAGGAACAGCGCAAAGAAGATGATCTGCAGAATGTTGCCGGTCGCCAGCGCTTCGAACGGATTCACCGGGACGATATTCAGCAGTGTGTCAACTGCGCTCTGCGGTTCGGCTGCGGCGGCTTCAGGCACTGCGGCATTCTCTGCCGGCAGGTCGACCCCTTTCCCCGGATTCAGCAGGAACGCAACTCCGAGCCCGATGATGATGGCGACAGCGGTGGTCGCCAAGTAGTAGACGATCGTCTTCACCCCGATGCGGCCGAGCTGTTTCGGGTCGGACATGCTGGCGACCCCGACGACCAGTGTCGACAGGATCAGCGGAGCGATGACGAACTTGATGAGCCGCAGAAACAAGTCCCCAAGCGGCTGGAGAAAGTCGATCTTACTGCCGAAAATACTTCCAAGAATAACGGCCAGAACAAATGCAGTAAAAATCTGTGTCACTAAGTTAAACCGGATCTTCAACCCATTCCCTCCCTTTCTCTCGTTCCTTCACCCTATTCTTCAGCATCCGCAGTCATGCGAGCGCTTTCAAACACTCTATCAAAAAACCTTCCAAGTCACAAATAGTGGCCGAGGAAGGTTTTGTACAGCCATGGATTCCGTCAGAACCAGCGTCCGACAATCGGATAATTGTACGGCTCGTCGTTGATCGCCTTGACGATCGCAATAATCGGTATGATCACCGTCATCAGGCCGAACCCGATGAGGAACGGGATGCCGATCAGGAGAAACGACATAATGATCGAAATCGTGATCAGGACACCCATGACAAGCTGGAACAGCAGCGCCTGTACGGACATCCGCTTCACCTGTAGATCGGACGATACGAGATAGACGACGAACGGCACGAGAAACGGTGCGAAGAACGCACTGGCATGTACGAGTATTTTCAATCCTTTGGCTTCCATAAGGTTCATCCTCTCTATAAGTCTTGCTGTCTGTAATACGGATGACCTGCCGGAAAAGTTTCAGCTTATTTTGCGCCGAACGAAGCGGGCATGACGACAGCAACCACTTCACCGGTTGCAACCGGCTCATCGCCTGCAAACACTTCCGTACTCACCTTGAACTTTTTCGGATGGATCTCTTCGACCTTGCCGACCGCTTTCAGGACAGTCCCCTGAGGCGTCGGTTTGACGAAGTTGACAGCGAGCGAAGCCGTCACGAACCGCGGCGGTACCTCTTCACTATCAGGTTCAAAACCGTTTTTCCGATGGAGTGCAAGCGAAGCGGACCCTGTCCCGTGACAGTCGATGAGCGAGGCGATCAACCCGCCGTAGACGAACCCGGGGATCGCCGTATGATCCGCTTCCGGCTCATAATACGTCACCGTGCTGTCCCCGTCCCATCCGGTCCTGAACTTATGACCCTGTTCGTTCAGCCGGCCGCAGCCGAAGCACCACGAAAAGTCATCCGGATACCGGTCCTGTATGGCGTTTTCTACGTATCGTTTCATGTGAATCCCCCTTTTGTCTGAGTTGTCTAATACTATACCATAGTTTCCCCTCTACTTTTCAGGCCGCCTGCTGCATAGGATAGGGAAAGGCGACACGGTCGTGTCACCTGTTCGGTGCGTATACTGCAAGTACCAACGCAACAAGGGGGAATTAATATGAAACTGCGGGCCCTGCTCCTGACCTGCCTGCTCATCGGCGGCGTGTATGCAATGATCCAGTCGATAGAGGAATTCCAAGTGAAAGGGTTCCATGAGATCCTGCCGGGTTCTGCGGCATCCGTGGACCAGCTCGTCTTCACAAGTCCAGCATCCGTCAGCTCCGCCCCTCCTGCATGGACGGTGACGGACAAGGAGGAGATCGGCCGTCTGATGACCTTCCTGCAAACAGTTGAAGTGAGGAAAGTCGATACCCAGCAGGCGCTGCATGATCTCGACTTCAACCAGTTCACCATTACTCTCGAGGACAGCGGGCGGAGCCGGATCACCATCCTCGCTGATGATCATCTGATCGTCACGGAGGAAGGCGAACAGTTCACCGTTGTGGACGAAACACTCGATGTCAACTGGCTCCTCCGCTTCATGATTTCGAATCAGCTCCCCCGGTAGCGGGCGGAGTCTCGAAATCTTTTTACATTTCAATCATCTTGATTTATACTACTAATTAGTTCAGATTTCGAAATAAAGGAGAGAGTCCAATTGGTGAAACAACTGCCCCCGCGCTCGGAAGTACCCGTCCAGGAAACATGGAACTTGAAAGATCTGTTCGAAACGGAACAGAAGTATGAGGAAGCTCTGAAGAAATTCCAGAGTGATGTCACCGCTTTCGAAGAGAAATTCGAAGGCCGGATCCAGACTTCCGAAGATGTCATCGATGTCTTGAAAGGATACGAAGGGATCTACCTTCAGCTCATCCCGATCGGCACGTACTCGAATTTGGCGGTCAGCGTCGACCAGACCGACGATGACACCCAGCTCCGCGACAGCCGCTTCGGCGCCGCTGCCGCAAAAGCAGGCAGTCAGCTGTCATTCGTGACGAGTGAACTGCTCGCTCTTCCGGAGGACGTCCTGCAGTCCGCAATGGAACAGTCCGATGAATACCGTCATTATTTGAAAGAGCTGCTGCGCGAGAAAGAGTACCGTCTCCACCCGGAAGCGGAGAAAGTGCTCGCTGCCTACTCCGCGGCGTTCGACGCGCCGTATGGACTGTACAATACGACGAAGATGGTCGATATGCAGTTCGAGGACTTCACCGTCGACGGCGAAGTGTATCCTCTCAGCTATGTCACGTTCGAGGGCGGCTGGGAATCGGAGCCAGATACCCGCAAACGCCGGGCTGCATTCGAGGCGTTCTCGAAGAAGCTGCGCGACTATCAGCACACCACAGCGAAAACGTACGACGCCCATCTGCAGATCGAAAAGATCACATCCGATTTGCGCGGCTACGAAAGCATCACGGATTACCTGCTGTTCAACCAGGAAGTCGACCGTTCGATGTACAACCGGCAGATCGACCTCATCATGGAAGAACTCGCGCCGCACATGCGCAAGTACGCCAAACTGCTGCAGAAAGAGTACGGCCTCGACAAGATGACGTTCGCCGACTTGAAGATTCCGCTCGACCCGACATACGAGCCGACGATCACTGTGGAAGAGTCGAAGAAATACATCCATGACTCCCTTGCCATCATGGGAGAAGACTATCTGGACATGGTGGAACGTTCGTACGATGAGCGCTGGACGGACTTCGCCCAGAACAAAGGGAAATCGACAGGCGCGTTCTGTTCGAGCCCTTACGGCACCCACCCGTACATCCTCATCTCCTGGACAGGCAGCATGGAAGACGTCTTCGTGCTTGCCCACGAACTCGGACATGCGGGGCACTTCTACAATGCCCATAAGCATCAGAACGTCTTCAATTCCCGCCCGTCGACGTACTTCATCGAAGCACCGTCTACGATGAATGAAATGCTCATGGCGAACCACCTGCTGTCGAACTCGGAAGACTTGAAATTCAAGCGCTGGGTTATCGCGTCCATCATTTCACGGACGTATTACCATAACTTCGTGACACACTTGCTCGAAGCGGCCTACCAGCGCAAAGTGTACGAAATCATCGATGAAGGCGGCAGTGTGAATGCCTCGACGCTGAACAAGCTGAAACGCAGTGTGCTGGAAGAGTTCTGGGGAGACACGGTGGACATCAGCGAAGGGGCGGAGTTGACGTGGATGCGCCAGCCGCACTATTATATGGGCCTCTATCCGTACACGTACAGCGCCGGGCTGACGATTTCCACTGAAATGGCGAAGCGTGTACTGGACGAAGGACAGCCGGCGGTCGATGACTGGCTGAAAGTGCTCCAGGCAGGCGGAACGAAAACTCCGGCGGAACTTTCAAAAATGGCCGGTGTCGACATTACGACCGAACAGCCGCTGAAAAACACGATCGCCTATATCGGCAGCCTGATCGATCAGCTTGTCGAACTGACAGAAGAGATCAACGCAGAGACCGCGAAATCATAAAAAAACAGTGCCCGTCCTCCATTTGAGAGGACGGGCACTCAGAGTGTAGACAAAAGGGTTGGACTTCGTGATGATTTCCAACCCCTTTTGTGTTTTCAGCTTATAAATCAGCAAGGGAGAAACCGGCCGTTGATCTCCGTTCCGGGCGGACGCTTTCCGGGGGGCTTGCCCTCAGCCTCCTCGTCGCTTTGCTTCTGCGGGGTCTTCGCGCTGCGCTGATCCCCCAGGAGTCGCCGCCCTGAACTCCAATCAACTAGGTGTCCCCCAGGACTCTTTGTTCGTATACGCGCTATCTTGGACAGGTAGACTTCATATCCAGATGGAAAATTTATTAAGACCCCTCAGGACGTCCGTCGCATTCCATGCTTCTCTGTCGCATCGACAAAGATACATTCAACCGTCTCTTTTCGTTTTAATAGATTTAATTGATCTCATAGTGGTGTCTCAAGTCTTCTGGAATGACCAGTTAATCCTGCCAAAATGCTGCTGGATTATCATATACTTGTTTTCACTTTACATACTTTGATCATTTATCGGGCACACGACACAGATAGATGGAGAAGAAGCATATTGACGATACTATTCCTTCGTTGTCGTACGATAGGTAAGGACGTGCAGTACCTATTACTGAATCGTCAAGATCTCTAGCTGTTCCAGTTTATTGACTTGGTTTTCACCATTATACTTATCACCTCATTGAATAGTAAGAGACACCAGTTGATTGGAGCGGAGAGCGGCGACTCCTGGGGGATCAGCACGAGCTGAAGACCCTGGACGGAGCGGGAGCCGTTACGAAGAACGGCTTCTGCGAGCAAAAGCGAAGCGTTGTGAGCAAAGGGCTGCCTAAATTTCTGCCCAGTTCACAGAAATACGGCAAAGCGAACGAAAGAATGTTCGCTTGGCTGAAGCCGTGCCCCCCGGAAAGCTTCCGCTCGCAGCGGAAGTCAACAGTTTCAACGTTAATTCCCTTGTAAAAGAAAAAAACTGTAGACAAACTCCACTTCTTTGGAGTTTGTCTACAGTCTGAAACAGTGCCCGTCCTCCATTAAAAGGGACGGGCACTGTTTTTTTCCGGCTCACCAGAATGCCGGTTTTGCCACCATCAGGTACAGCATGACCAAGAGCAGCAGTATGTAGCGCCATGAAGTTTTCGAGAGAGTCGCAATCAGAGCTTCCCGGTTTTCAGGTTCATCCGGGAACCGCTTGAGCACTTTCGAGAAACCGCTCGCCAAAAAGACGATCGACAGCATCATGACACCGACGGTCACGATCACCCAGGACGTATACCATGGCCACGGCCCGATGAGCAGCAGCAGGATGCCTGTGACGACCAGCACATGACCGGAGTGCATGACGAACCGGATTGTCCATTTGAACAGCGAAATCAGCAGGGCATCTTCCGTCCCCGCCGCCGACCTCATCCGTCTGATGATCGGAAAGAGGACGAAGAGCGGACCTACAGAAACGACTGCCGACAGGACATGAAGGTAGACGATGACCGCATAGAAGACACCCATGACGGGGCCGTCAATTCTTTACGGGACTGAATTCGTGCACCCATACTTGCATCTTC
The DNA here is from genome assembly GCF_023707985.1 of Sporosarcina sp. NCCP-2716. Classification (GTDB taxonomy): domain Bacteria; phylum Bacillota; class Bacilli; order Bacillales_A; family Planococcaceae; genus Sporosarcina. Next base: position 76,458 of record NZ_BRCF01000006.1, on the reverse strand, counting down.
GGCATCCATTTCATGCCTTCGTGCATGGAGAGGATGGAGTCTTTGTACGCATCCAGGTTTTCAAAACCTTCCTGGCGTGCATGCTCTTCCGTCACTTCACCAAGCGTCTGCTGGTACAGGTTCTTCACTTCGAAGTCCTGACCATCGAGCGTCATGATCTCACCCGGATACGCATAGACGCCATTCCGGCGGGTTGCTGTCTTCTTGCCTTCCAGCACTTTCTGAACATCTTCCGGTACGGTTACGAGGCGTTCGACTGAACATGTTTTTTCAGGATAATCCATAAGTCATTCCTCCATTTCAAGTACTATTCCTATTATATCGGGTTTCCTTGGAAATTTCGAATGACCCGCCTTATTTTTCAGCGATGGTCACTTTATGCGTTTCGTGTTCGTGCAGCCCTTCATCGTTCTCTACGTGGACCGTGACGCTCGCGGTGCCGGCATCTCCGAATGTCGCATCCCCAACATATTCACCCGCATTATCCTCTTCCAGCTTCACCCATTGGGCTTCGTCTTTCTTGTCATTCAAGACGATCTCCAGCCGAACACGGGCATGCTCGAGCGGCTTGTTGTCCTGCTGCAGATGGATCATCATTTCAGCAGGCTCCCCTGCTTTCACGTTTTCCGGCTCCATGAAATGCATCACGAACCCTTCGGCTGCATGCTCGTCATGACCGCCGTGATGGCCTTCTTCCGCCTGTTCCCCGACAGCGCCCTCACCGATCATGATCTCTTTCATCGGCATCGTGTGCATATCGCGCGCAGTCACGTGGACCTGGACATGGTACTGTCCGTCATGATCGAATTTCGTTTCGGCTTCGTAGATCCCTTTTTGCGTCATTTCGGATTCCACTTTCCAGCTGTCTTCCTTTTTACCGTCTTCCCAGATTTCATATACCACTTCGTTCGCGTCATCGACTTTCTCTTCCCCCTGTGTCACGACCGCTTTCAACGGGATGTTTTCATCTGCCGCCCCAGTTTCGGGCACACTCAAGTCGACACTGATCGGAATGACAGCTGTCTCTTCCGTGGAAGCACCCTTGCTGGCGTCCTCATCATTCTGTCCGCATCCTGTCATCAGCAGAGCGATGAGTACCGTGCCTGCCGCCAAATTCCTCTTTTTCATTGTTCTGTCTCCCCTTTTCGCTTAACGGGCTGTCCGCTTTGACGTATGATACTTCTATGGGTGTCATTGTACTAATCATTTTCGAAGTATGTATGAAGTCTGGAAACTTCATGCAATGTTCACGATTGCCTGAGAAAATAATCCTACAACGAACGAAGAAATGAGGAACCTCTTATGAACACATACACAATCATGGTGATCGATGACGAAGCCGAAATGAGGAAGATGATCCGGGCGTTCCTCGAGCAGGACGGCTACCAGGTGATCGAGGCGACAGATGGCGTGCATGCCCTGTCACTGCTTCATGAAGTGAAGGTCGATCTGTGCCTCGCTGACGTCATGATGCCGTACATGGACGGATTCCTTTTCGCACAGGAAGTGAAACGCACGATCGACCTGCCGATCATCTTCCTGTCCGCGAAGGGCGAGGAATGGGACAAGATACGTGGTCTGAAACACGGCGATGACTATATCGTCAAACCGTTCCTGCCCGGCGAACTGCTGGCACGGGTAGCATCTGTACTCCGGAGATCGTACCACCGGAAAGACCTGCACAGCGCGCTCTCGTTCGGACCGCTTGAGATCGACAAGGAAGCGCACCGGGCAGCGCTGAACGGCAAGCCGCTGTCACTTACGCTGAAGGAGTTCGGCATCCTGTACGTCCTTGCCAAACATTCGGGACGTGTCTATTCACGGGACGAACTGCTGCAGATCGTCTGGGGTGACGAGCACGAAAGCAGCGTGCGGACAGTCGACACACATATCAAGACGCTGCGGCTGAAGCTCGGCGAAGAAGGGAAACGGATCGAGACGGTGTGGGGAATCGGTTACAAGTTCGAGGTATGAGCGGGTGAAGATGACACTGAGCAAAAAAGTCCTCTCCCTGTTCTTTCTCAGCCTGTCCTTCACCATCCTGTTTTCGTTTTTCTTCATCCATTTCCTCTACTCGAAGCTGTACTTGGAAAGTATCGAGGAATCGATCATCTATCAGGGTAAACGGACGGCAGCGCATTATCATTACGGGGAACTGAGCAACGACATCATCGAGAAGATCCAATGGTACAATGTTGTCTCGGAATACGAAATTGTCGTCGTCGATCAGCTCGATGATCTTCCCTCCTACTTCCCGTACCAGGTGAATTATGAGAACCTCGTCGATGCAGAGGACCGCAAGCTGCTGGACAAAGGCTCGTATGTCGTGAAAAAGGGGTACGTCAAAGAATTCCACCGCGAAATCGTCGGCGCCATCTTCCCGATCCGCGGCAAGGATTCACTGATCGGGTTCATCTACATCTATGTCCCGCTTGCAGCGATCCAGGACGTCTTCCGGGAGAGCATCCCCCTGCTCGCTGCGGCGGGCACCGGGTTTTTCCTCATCCTCTTCCTGCTGATCAACCGTATCTGGAATTCGCTGTTCAGCCCGCTCCGCAAGCTGGAACGGCTTGCTGCGAACGTCTCGCACGGTGATTATTCGGGCCGCATCGAGACGGAACGGAACGACGAGATCGGCCAGCTTGCAGACGCGTTCAACGTAATGAGCTCGTCGCTCGAAGCACAGGAAGAACGGAAGCGCGAATTCACGAGTAATCTGGCACATGAGATGCGGACACCGCTGACGTATATAAGCGGCTACACGCACGCCTTGAAGCAGAAAGCGGACAGCGGCACGGAAACGGCGAGCTACTTGGATACGATCGAGAAAGAGGCTGCCCGTCTCAGCAAGCTGATCAGTGACCTCACCGAACTGAACCATCTGCAGGAAGGGTTGTTCACAATCGATGAACAGCCGATTGCTGTCGCCCAGCTGCTGGTCGATACGGTCGATCTGTTCCGCATCCGTCTAGCGGATCGGTCCCTCCGGCTGACGCTGGACAGCGAGGAGGACATCATCATCTCAGGCGACCCCGACCGGATCCAGCAAGTGTTCTACAATACGATCGACAACGCCGTGAAGTATGCGGCAACTGGCGGCAGTATCCTGATTTCCTTGTCGGAACGCGGGAAATACGTGCGCTATGTCATCCGTAATGAGGGTCTGACGATTTCAAGAGACGATCTTCCGCGTGTCGGGGAACGGTTCTTCCGGACGGACAAAGCGAGGACACGGACGACGGGCGGAACGGGGCTCGGCCTGTCCATCGTCAAAGAGATCGTGCGGCTGCACGACGGCGTGTTTTCGATGGACAGCGACCCGGAGACCGGTACGTCGGTCACGATCGATATCCCTTTGCTGAATGAGGAGGCAGGATCATGAAAGCATTGAAACGGATTGCGGGATTCGTGCTCGTACTGCTGCTGACCGCCGCTTGCTCCGCACCGCCGGGAATCGACCGGCCGCTGTCCTCGTTCACATTCCTGGACCAGCACGGCGAAGCGTTCGGGACAAGCCAGCTGGACAACACCGTCTGGATTGCGGATTTCATCTTCACGGAATGTGAATCCGTCTGTCCGCCGATGACGTCCGAGATGGCCGCTCTCCAGACGGAATTCAAGGAGCACGGGCTCGACGTCCAATTCGTGTCGTTCACGGTCGATCCGGAAGTCGATTCGCCGGCTAAGCTTGCCGACTATGCCCGGAGCTACACCGATGATCAGTCCAATTGGCACTTTCTGACAGGTTACGCCCCACAGGAAATATCGGAATTCGCACTCGAGAACTTCCAGACGATCATCCAAAAGCCGGAAACTTCCGACCAAGTGATCCACGGCACCAATTTCTACCTCATCGCCCCGGGCAGCCGCCTGGTGAGTGAGTTCAATTATGTGGATGAAGACTACGTCCATGATCTGCTGAAAACGGTCAAACAGTACGCCCGTTGACTGGACAGTACAGGAAAGGAGGGATTGTTTGGCTGCTAAACCGCTTGCGGCGATGACATACACGCTGCCTGAAAAGAAAGTCGGCTGGATCGAACAGACAATAACCGTCACCATCGGCACACTGGCATTGTTCGAACACGAAATCGTGAGCCTTCATCATGCCTTCCCGATCGGCACCGTGTTCGATTGCTCCTACAAACCGTTCTCCGACGGATCATGCCTGTTTTATCTCCATACGGATCAGGGAGTCAGGACTTATCATGTCAATTGCGACCCGGCCGCTTTCCTCACCGCCTACCGCACGCTGCGCGGTGACGTCCTGTAAGGTATGATGAAAACACCGTTCCTCCCGTCTTTTGATGAAAAATTGTTTAAGTTGTCCTGCCGGCAGGTATATATGCAGTAGAACAGAGATGACTTACAAAAATCACTTGGAGGGATTTACAATGGTTGAAAAATTTTTCGTTGAAAACGCAGTACAGGCAAAGGAAAAAGTGGACGAACTGACGGCGAAAGGATATTCTACAGACGATATCTATATCTTCGCGCATGATAAACGCCGTGGCGAAAACATAAACGACGCACTGGATACGGAAGAAGCCGGCATGAAGGAACAGGGCTTCCTCAATTCCATGAAGAACATGTTCAGCTCACGCGGAGATGAACTGCGCAGCAAAATGCACGGCGCTGGTCTTTCCGAGGAGGACGCTGCCACTGCAGAGAGCGAACTCGATAAAGGCAAGCTCGTCGTCATCGCCAACAAGAAATAAGGAAACAGCCAAGCACAGCCCGTTATACTGGGGGCTGTGCTTTTTTTGTGATGCACCTTTCCCGCTTTTTCGGTATGATGGTGAATGGAAAGCAGGTGCATCAGTTGAATGCTCACATACGTAAAGTCGGATTATTCACCGGGCTGACGACCCTCGTCCTCTTCATCGTCGGGGTCCGGACGATCAGCGGGCATGAGTTGGATTGGAAGAATTACTTGGCCTTCTCCGTCTTCAGCCTGACGGTCGGCCTCATTGCCGTGCTGCTGCTGTTCTACAAGCTGAAGATCGCATTCTGGTTCTTCATGGCCGGCATGGTGATCGGCTTCGAAGAGTTTTTCCGCAGTATCTTCATGTATGAAGGTGAACTCGGCCAGTCCCTCGCCGTCCTGTCGCTGTACATCATTTCGTCCTTCAGTCTCGGCATCGGGCTGATCATCCAATTCATCGTCATCCTGGCGAAAAAAAAATAAAAGCAGGCGGGAACTTCCCCGCCTGCTTTTTGTATATGGATTAAACTGCTTTTTCTTTTTTGATCTGCTTACTCCGCAGCTGGCCGCATGCCGCGTCGATGTCGGTCCCCTGTTCGAGACGGACGCCGCAGTTGATGCCCCGTTTTTTCAGCGTTTCGTAAAACTTCTTGATGTTTTCCGGCTCACTCCGCGTATATTGGTCATGCTCATCGACCGGATTGTACGGGATAAGATTGACGTACGACAAGTGGCGTTTGTTGTGCAGCAGTTTCGCCAGCTGCTCGGCTTCCGCGACATGGTCGTTGACGTCGTTCAGCAGGATGTATTCGAATGTGATCCGGCGGTTCGTCGTTTCCAAGTAGTAATCGATCGCATCCATCAGTTTTTCGATCGGGTACGCCCGGTTGATCTTCATGATGCGTGTGCGGAGCTCGTTATTCGGCGCGTGCAGGGAGACCGCCAGATTGATCTGGATATTCTCTTCTGCGAATTCACGGATTTTCGGCGTCAGGCCGCTCGTCGATACAGTAATGTGGCGCGCACCGATCATGAGACCCTTCTGATCGTTGACGACACGGAGGAAGTTCATCAGGTTGCTGTAGTTATCGAACGGTTCGCCGATGCCCATGACGACAATGTGGCTGACCCGTTCATCGGTGCCTTTCGCGTCCAGGTGATGCTGGACATTCATGATCTGCTCGACGATTTCGCCGGCATCCAGGTCCCGGTTCTTCTTCAGCAGCCCGCTCGCACAGAAACTGCAGCCGATGTTACAGCCGACCTGCGTTGTGACACAGACGGAGTGGCCGTACGGGAATGTCATAAGGACGGTTTCGATCAGGTTGCCGTCCTGCATCTTGAAGAGGAACTTGATGGTCCCGTCCGCTGATTCCTGTTTGACCGCCTGTTCGAGCGTCTGGATAGCGAAATTCGATTCCAGCAGTTCGATGCATTCGCTGTTGACGTTTTTCATGTCCGCAAACTGCGTGACCCGTTTCTTATATAACCAGTCCCACACTTGTGCAGCGCGGAATTTCTTCTGGCCGTTTTCAATTAAAAAGGCTGACAGCTGTTCAAACGTCAGGCCATATATGGATTTTTTCATTACATATCCTCATTTCAAAAAATGATGTCATCCGTTTATTGTACAGGATAAGCGTGCGGGTTTCAACAGGAGCGCATGAAAAAAGGCGCTCTCCTGGGAGAGACGCCTGAGGGTTACGGTTTTTGCCGCGGTTCCGTATTTTTGTCGATGTTGAGTTTCATGACGAACGCCACGAGGTTCAGTGCCGCGATGACCGTCAGCAGAATCGCGATGCCGGTATGTCCGTCTGCATACCGGTTCCAGGCGAAGATGCCGAGCAGGACCGCGAAGAAGATATCCGCCGATTTCGAGTTGAACAGTTTCCCCATCGTCAGTTCTTCTTCACAAATTCGGATTTCAGCTGCATCGCTCCGAAGCCCGGTATTTTGCAGTCGATGTTATGGTCTCCGTCAACGAGCCGGATCCCTTTCACTTTCGTGCCGATCTTCAGCGGCATGGAGCTGCCCTTCACTTTCAGGTCTTTGACGATGGTGACGGTATCGCCATCCTGCAGCGGATTGCCGTTTGCATCCTTCACTTCGAGCGTCTCCTGCTCCGAAACTTCATCGGTCGCCGTCCACTCATACCCGCACTCCGGACATACGAGCTGCAGGCCGTCCTCATACGTATACGGCGAACTGCACTGCGGACAATTCGGTAATTCTGCCATCTGACTTCCCCCATTCTGTAGTTGTCTCTACTATACCAAACTTCGCGCGGAGGGGGAGCGGTGTTTTTTGCTGGTGATGAATTTGGCTGGGCTCGGCGGGGGTTGGTTATGAGCGCTTTGGGGAGTTTATGAGCGCTTTTTGATATTTATGAGCGTTTTCCTGAGTTTATGAGCGTTTCCTGAGTTTTATGAGCGTTTTCTGGAATTTATGAGCGTTTCCTGCGATTTATGAGCGCTTTCCTGAGTTTATGAGCGTTTCCCCAGTTTTATGAGCGTTCCACGCCATTTATCAGCGTACCCATCTCTTAACAAACAGCCAAAACAAAAGCCCGCCGGCGACCGGCGGGCTTCCGCATCATTTACTTGTAATAAGCTGCTTGTTCACGGCGGCGTGGACTTCGGTCGGCAGGCCCCACAGCTGGATGAATCCGACAGCGGCGGCCTGGTTAAATTCGTCGTCCTTCGTATACGTCGCGAGCTTTTCATCGTACAGGGAGTTCTCCGACTTGCGCCCTTCGATGATGGCGTGCCCTTTGAACAGTTTGACGCGCACTGTGCCGTTCACGACTTGCTGCGTCTCTTTCACGAAGGCTTCGAGCGCACTGCGGAGCGGGGAGAACCATAAGCCGTTATAGATCAGCTCGCTCAGTTTCTGCGAGACGAGCGGTTTGAAGTGGGCTGTTTCCTTGACGAGTGTGATGTCTTCCAGTTCCTTATGGGCTTGGATGAGTGTCATGGCGCCGGGGCATTCGTACACTTCGCGGGACTTGATGCCGACGAGGCGGTTTTCCACGTGGTCTATGCGGCCGACTCCGTGCTTGCCGGCGAGCGCGTTCAGTTTCAGGATCAGCTCATGCAGCGGATACAAGATGCCGTCGAGGCTGACCGGCACGCCTTTGGCGAATTCGATTTCAATAATATCCGCTTCATCGGGCGCATCCTCGAGCGAAGACGTAAGGCCGTATGCATCTTCCGGCGGGGCAGCCCACGGATCTTCCAGGATGCCGCATTCATTGCTGCGGCCCCACAAGTTCTGGTCGATGGAATACGGGCTGTCGAGGACGATCGGCACGGGGATGTTGTGCTTCTTTGCATAGTCGATCTCTTCTTCGCGTGACCAGCTCCACTCCCGGACCGGTGCGATCACCTCGAGCGTCGGGTCGAGTGCTTTGATGCCCACTTCGAAACGGACTTGGTCATTCCCTTTCCCGGTACAGCCGTGTGCGACTGCCACCGCCTGTTCCTTATGCGCCACTTCTACGAGTTTCTTCGCAATGAGCGGACGTGACAGGGCGGAGATGAGCGGGTATTTCTCTTCATACATCGTGCGTGCCTGCAGTGCGAGCAGGGCATATTCTTCCGCGAATTCCTGTTTGGCGTCGATGACATAGCTTTCGACCGCTCCCACTTGGAGTGCCTTCTGCTGGATGAACGCCAGATCCTTCCCTTCACCGACATCGAGACAGCATGCAACAACTGCATACCCCTGTTCTGTCAGCCACTGCACCGCAACCGACGTATCGAGCCCTCCTGAGTATGCCAATACGACTTTCTGTTTTGTCATGATCCTGTCCCCTTCCGGCTTTATGTATCTTTATACACACTAATGTATATTTATAATAACACGATTCATTCGGATTGCAAGTCTTATTTCCATGTTTTTATGCAAATAAAAAACGCATACCTTTTTCAGGTATGCGCTGCTGGTCTTCTTCAGCTCAGTCCATGGGCTGCCATCGCATCCGCCACTTTCAGGAAACCTGCGATGTTGGCGCCCATGACCAGGTTGCCCGGTTTGCCGAAACGCTCTGCGGCGTCCAGGCAGCTTGTATAGATGGAACGCATGACGTCGTGGAGGCGTTCATCCACTTCCTCTGCCGTCCAGCGGAGACGCATGCTGTTCTGGGACATTTCCATAGCGGAAACGGCCACTCCGCCGGCATTCGCCGCTTTGGCCGGAGCGAACAGGACACCATGATCCTGGAAACGGGTGATCGCTTCGTTCGTACATGGCATGTTGGCGCCCTCCCCGATCGCTTTGACGCCCTGGCGGATGAGCAGGGCAGCGTCATCCTCGGACAGCTCGTTCTGTGTCGCACAAGGCAGGGCGATGTCACACGGGACGGACCAGATACCTGAACAGCCTTCGATATACGTGGCTTCCGGATGGGTCTTCACGTAATCCTGGATCCGCCGGTTCTCCACTTCCTTCAGCTCCTTGACACAATCCAGGTCGATGCCGGCAGGGTCGATGATATATCCGGACGAATCACTGCACGCGATGACACGGGCACCGAGCTGCTGGGCTTTTTCCATCGCGTACGTCGACACATTGCCGGAACCTGAGACGATGACCGTCTTTCCTGCGAATGTCAGACCGTATTCCTTCAGCATCTCCTCCGTGAAATAGACCGTGCCGTAGCCCGTCGCCTCCTTGCGGCCGAGACTGCCGCCGTGCCCGGGGTCTTTGCCGGTGAGCACACCGGCCGCATACCCGCCTTTCAGCCGTTTGTACTGGCCGAACAAATAGCCGATCTCCCGTTTCCCGACACCGATATCGCCGGCGGGGACGTCGATGTCCGGTCCGATATGGCGGCTCAGTTCCGTCATGAAGCTCTGGCAGAAGCGCATGATCTCACGGTCCGATTTACCTTTCGGATCGAAATCGGCACCTCCTTTCCCCGCGCCGATCGGCTGTCCGGTGAGTGCATTCTTGAAGATCTGTTCAAATGCCAGGAACTTCATGATGCTGCTGTTGACGGACGGATGGAACCGGAGGCCGCCTTTGTACGGGCCGAGTTCACTGCTGAACTGCACACGGAATCCCCGGTTGACGTGCACCCGTCCGGTGTCATCCTCCCACGCGACGCGGAACGTGACAATGCGTTCCGGCTCGGTGAGACGTTCCAGTATGCCGCTCGCGATATAGTGAGGATGTTTTGCGAATACAGGACGGAGAGAATCGAAGATTTCCCGTGCTGCCTGGAGGAATTCCGTTTCGTTCGGATTCCGTTTTTTCACTTGTTCGTAAACTTGGTGCACATAATTATTGGACCGCTGCTGAAGGTCGACTTGTTCTGCGTTCAACTGTGTCATACACATCCCCCTTGCGTACCCGATTTTTCTTGTCGTGTATGACCAGTATGCGGTATTGGCATAATTTTTGAAAATGTATTTTAATTCAATCAGCTGTCTATCCCTTTTTGACGATCGTGAAATTGCTCTCGAGAAGAGCCCAGTTCTGCGGGAAGGCAAGGCCGAGCTTCCAATACATCATGCCGCGCAGCCGGTACTTTTTCAGCAGATCGAATTTCGCCTGGATGCTGCGTGCGTCTTCGAACCAGACTTCATGAAGCACTCCACCCGCATCATAGTAACTGAAATGCGGTGCCTCTGCCGTCCGGTCGTAGAAGATCTCCGCTTTCTCACGGACAGCGAGTTCCGTTGCCTGTTTCGGACTCAGCGCTTTCGCGGGAGGGCCGCCTGCCGGAGGGAAAGGTGCCTGCCAGTCATAACCGTACAAGTTCTGGCCGAGGAAGATTTTGGACCTCGGAATCTGCTGCACGGCATACTTGACGACCGCCTCCACTTGCGGCAGCGGACTCACTGCCTGCGGATCACTGAATGTGTATCCCCATTCGTACGTCATCAGTGACACGAAGTCGACGATCTCCCCATGTGCCTTATAATCGTGTGCACCGTAGATGCCTGTAGTGACATCACTCGTCTTCGGGGCGAGTGCTGTGGAGATCGTCAGTCCTGCGGCGTGGAAGCGGTCGCGCGCGCGTCTGAGGAATGCATTGTATAGCGCCCGGTCTTCCGGGAACAATATTTCGAAATCGAAGTGGATGTCGCGGTAGCCGACTTGCTGCGCCGTGCGGACGATTTCGTCGAACAGCAGGTCCTGGACGCCCCGGCTGAGGAAGATGTCGCGGGCCAGCTGCGCGCTGAACGCAAAATTCTCCAAGTTGCTGACGACCATCGCGTTTAGCGCTTTTGCGTCTGTCGCCAGCTGCGTCAGATTCGCAATGGAGGGAGCATCGAGCGTGCCGTCCCGTTTCGCCTGATAACTGAACATCGCCAAGTAGGTCAGGTCATCGACGCGCCGTTCCGTTTCGGCTTTCATCTCCTCGCTGACAGGTGTCCTCGGCTCCACATAGAGCAACGTCTCGATAGAACTTTTCGGTGCAGCCGGAATGTACAGCCGCTGTCCTGCGGCAAGCGGGGCGGAGAGGGAAAGCCCATTCCGGTTCGCAAGCTGTGTGATTGTCATCCCTTCCCGCTGCGCGATCGTATACAGCGTATCCCCCGGCTGGACGATGTACGTATTCCCCGCGGACGGAATGACGATGGCCTGACCGATCGCCAGCGCCTCCGGATCTTGAAGTTCGTTGACTTTGGCGATTTCCTGCCAGGATACCCCGTATCGCTGACCGATTGCATAGAGGCTCTCCCCCTGCCTGATTACGTGGATTTGCACGCACACCAACACCTTTCCCGTTAAAACGATTGTTGCAGTAGTGTATGAACGGAAAAGGCCCCCTATTCCTCACGCATCTGTATCGCATAGAACCGTCCGGCGCGCGCATACTACAGTTGCCCGGCGACCACATTCCATGAAGGAGGAAATTAGTTGACAACAAACCCGAACGGACCGACCCATCAGAACATGCATACAGGACCAGTCCCACAGGAGATGAACCACGGCGGCCACGAACTGTTCGATGTGCATGAGGTGCTTTCCACCGCAATCGGCGCACTGAACCAGTCCATGCTGCTCCGGCCGCACGTCAAGGATCCGGAGCTGCTCGACATTCTGGACAGGCAGTACCGGTTCATGCTGGATGAGTACAATATAACCGTCGAAAGTTTCAAGACCGGCCAGGATCCGTCGCATCCGACGCAGTCATACAAAATGCAGACAGGCAACGACTTCGTCTACGGCATGAAACCCGGACAGCCGAAAAAACCGATGAGCAGTGCAGCAGAGCTCAACGACGAAATCATCTCCGGCTTCCTGCTCAGCTCGGCGAAGGCAAGTGCAGCCGCTAAAGCGATGGCGGCTTGTGAAGTGTGCAACCCGGTACTGCGCCGCGTAATCGCCGACTCGGTCCCGAACTGCATCGAGATGGCGTACGAATTATCGATTTACCAGAACAAACATCATTATTACCAAGTGCCGCAGCTCGCTTCACAGGATATGACCGAGCTGCTGAATGCGTTTGCGCCGGCACAAGGGCAGCCGGGCATGCCTCCCCTCCAATAATGGAAAAACCGCAGACGCCGTATAGGCGTCTGCGGTTATTTGGATTTCCTCGAAAAAGATGACGGCGGATCGGAGATAAACGTATGCAGTTCCTTTGTGATCGGATGGATGATCGACAATCTGGCCGCGTGGAGACCGAGCCGTTTCAGCGGATTCGTCGCCGCTCCGTACTTTTTGTCTCCGGCTACCGGATGGCCGATCTCTTCCATGTGGACACGGATCTGGTTCTTCCTGCCCGTCGCCAGTTTCAGCTCGAGAAGTGAATACTGGGCATTGCCCTGCAGCCGCTTGAAGCGGGTGATCGCCTTCTGCCCCCCGTTGTCGGTCGGGTTGGAATACACTTTGAATGTCCGCGTCTCTTTCAGCCACGAAATGATCTCTCCGGATTCCTGCCGCACTTTCCCTTCGACGAGTGCTGTATAGCCCCGTTCGATGACCACTGTCTCCCAGCTGTCCTGCAGCTGCCGTTTGATGTTTTCGCTTTTTGCGAACAGCATGACACCGGACGTTTCCCGGTCGAGCCGGTGGACGATGAACACCCGGTTCCCGCGGTTCTCTTTCCGGACATATGCGGACAGTTCGCTGAAAGCGGTCAGTTCCTTCTTATCCTTCGCCGCCATCGACAGCACGCCAGCTTCTTTGTCAATGACGATGATCGCTTCGTCCTCATAGAGGATCGACAGTCCGAGGAGCTCGCTGTCCTGTTTTGCAGCCTCATTCGTCAGGATTTCAACCGTATCCCCGCTGCGAAGCGGATGATCGTGTCTCGTGATGACTCTGCCGTTGACAGCCACCTGGCCCCTGGACAGTATCCCTTTTACGGCGTTGCGGCTTTTCTTGCTAGTAGCGAGCAGGAAGGGCAGCAGCAGCTGCTCGGCTCCCACTTTGTATTCGATCGTTTTCGGTGTTCGTTTGCTCGGTTGGTTTCGCATGATCATGTCTCCTTATCCCTCCATTATGCGGAACGCGGAGTGAAATATCAACTGCTGATCAGGAGAGCGCCTTCAGCCCGACGACGCCGATTATGATCAGCATAAGACTCGCAATACGGGACAGGCTCCTCGATTCCCCGAAGAAGATCATGTTGAGCAGGACAGCGCCTGCAGTGCCGATGCCGATCCAGACGGCGTAGGCGGTGCTGACCTGTAAATACTTGAACGAGGTATATAAGAACAGGAACGACAAGCCGAAGCCGCCGAGGTAGGCAAGCCCCGACAGCAGGGATTTCCTCTTACTGTACTTGTTCAAGCCGGCAACCCCAGCCAGTTCGGATCCGGCTGCAAGTGCTACATATAGCCATCCCATGTCATTCCCCTCCTTGTGCAGCGGCCGCTTCATCACGGCCGTCCGCCAGTTTCAAGCCGATCACTCCGGCCACCAGTACAGCGATGAAGAAGATCTTGCCTCCGCTGAGCGTCTGGCCGAAAAAGAATACATCCATAAGTGCTGTCCCGATCGTACCGACTGCTGCGAAGATTGCATACACCGTCCCTGTCGGCAGCGCGGCACAGGCTTTCGTCAAAAAGTGGAAGTCCACTAAGATGAAAGCGATGATCGGTATCCAATGCCACCAGTGAGTCGCTGTATTGAAGCCGAAAATCCAGACAAGTTCAAAAAAGCTCGTAGCGGCTACGTAAAGCCAGGCTTTCTGCATGACTTGAAAAACTCCTTTCTTTCCGGATGAATGACTGACTGTCATTCATCCTACAGTAAAACAAATTGACCGGTTCCGTGCAATATCTGCTCTCGGCAGGCCGCCTGGTCAGGACGGCACTCCGAGTCCCATCAGAAGGAATTTCAGCGTTTCCTCTTTCTGCTTCGCCGCCCGGCTGTCCTGGCCGATTTCATCGTAAAGGTAGATCTGCTCTGCCGCAGATTCCGTCAGGCCGATGATCAGCTTGGCGAGCGCATCAGGAGGACTGTCATTCCGGATAAGACCATCTTTCTGAGCATGGGCGATCTGTCCGCTGATCCATTCGTAGATCGGCGCATAGACGGTTTCCCACTCTTTCAGATGCTCGGTGGAGGCAAGTCCTGAATAGATCATAGCCTGGATTTCATGGTACTCCCGGTTCACTTCGAAGATCGCGTCGACGAATTGGCGGAGACGGTCCTGGAACGCAGACTTCGGCTTGACAGTATCGATCACCGTCTGCAGTGTCGTCTTCACCATCACTTCGGCAATTGCAGGCATCAGGGAAAGTTTGGAGGGGAAATACAGATAGAACGTCCCCTGTGCAATGCCGGCATGTTTGACAATATCGGAGATTGTCGTCTTTTCGACCCCTTTTTCGGTGAATATCCGGATGGCCGACTGGACAATCGCCTCTTTTTTGCTCACGTTCAGCTCCCCTTTCCAACTGACTGACTGTCATTCATCATACACCGGATGGCTGCATTTTGCAATGCATGCAGCCGGGCCTCCGTGAATTCCCTCGGATCAGCGCCAGTCATACGGCGTCTGCTGGTAGACGTAATAGTTCAGCCAGTTGGAGAACAGCAGGTGTGTATGGGAGCGCCATGTGTTCGGCGGATCGAGTGAGGGATCGTCCTCAGGGTAGTAATGCAGCGGGATGGCTATATCGAACCCTTTAGCAATATCCCGGTCGTATTCTTCCTTCAGCGTTTCGGCGTCATATTCCAGGTGGCCGGTGATCATGACATTCTTACCGTCATCCGACACGATGATGAACGGCCCCGCCTCGTCGGAACGCGCGAGGATCGCCAGCGCTTCGTGCTCCTCCACGTCGCGTTCGGATATGCCGGTATGCCGGGAGTGAGGTGCCGGGAAGAGATCATTGAAGCCTCTTGCCAGATTGACGGTCGGATCGGTCACGGTATGATCGAAAATGCCGAAGCACTTTTCTGCAAGATCATGCTTTTCGATGCCGTAATAGTGATACAGCGCAGCCTGCGCTCCCCAGCAGATGTGCATGGACGAGGTGACATTTACGGCGGCCCAGTCGAGGATCGCCTGTATCTCCTGCCAATAGCCGACTTCCTCGAACGGCATCTGTTCGACAGGCGCGCCTGTCACGATCATCCCGTCGAACTTTTCGTGTTCCACTTCGCTGAACGTCTTGTAGAACGTATCGAGATGGGTCTTACTGACGTTCTTCGATATGTACGATGCCGTCCGTAAGAATGTGATATCGACCTGCAGCGGTGTATTGCCGAGAAGCCGGAGGAGCTGCAGTTCTGTTGTTTCCTTCCGTGGCATGAGGTTGACGATCAGGATGCGCAGCGGCCGGATGTCCTGCGTCTCGGCTCGGCCCGCGTCCATCACAAAGATTTTTTCCTGTTTCAGCAATTCACCTGCTGGCAGTGCTTCTGGGATTGTAATCGGCATTGTCAGTTCACTCCTAAGGTAAGACGCCCGTCAAAAAAACCCCCGCCATTCTCTGGAGAGAAAGCGGGAGCTGCGGCCGTCCTTCTTATCTCTCAAGACAATGTCTTGTGGAAGTAGCACCTTCCTGGAGGATCCAGGGGTTGCTGAAGCGTCATCGGGCCAGTTCCCTCAGCTTCTCTTGATAAGCGTATTCGATTACTGACCAGTATACCATTTCTGAATGGTTTGTATAGTCAAAGAGCTTGCTTATTTCCGGATGCTCAGTCGTCGAACTGAGCCCTCGAAAAACCGCGGCCCAGTATTTCCGAGGCATTCAGGAAGATGACGAACGACGAAGGTTCCTCTTCCTGTACGATCTTCTTGAAGTAGATCGCTTCCGACTGTTCCGCCACGCACAGGATGATCATCTTATCCGCATTGGAATATCCGCCGATCGACCTTACCTTCGTCAGACCGCGGTTCAGTCCGTTGTGGATGAGATCCTGCACTTTCTCCTCGTTCTCCGTGATGATGAGGATCAGTTTCGTCGGCGATGTCTGGAGCTGGACGAAGTCGATCACTTTGCTCGTCACGTAAATGGCCATGAGCGCGTACAAAGCGAGCTCCAGGTCGAAGACGAATGCTGAGACGACAACGACGACTCCGTCGACGATCAGCTGGGCGAAACCGCTTGAGAAGTTCGTATATTTTTTGAGGATCTGAGCGATCAGAGCGGTACCGCCCGTGGAACCGTTGCCGCGGTAGACGATGCCGAGTCCGATCCCGAGCATGATGCCGCCGTAGATGGAACTGAGCAGCGGGTTATGGATCGGTGTTTCGATGCCCGTTGTCAGGAAGATGAAAAACGGGACAGCGATCGTGCCGACGATCGTCCGCCAGCTGAAGTCCTTGCCGACAAGGACCAATCCGAGGATGAGCAGCGGCAGATTGATCAGCCATTGGACATACGCCGGATTGAACCCGTACAAATCATAGACGATCGTACTGATGCCGGATACCCCGCCTGCCGCAATTCGGGCAGGGAGCAGGAATATTGTGAACGCGAGTCCGACGAATGCAGAGCCTGCGATAATTTGTATGTAATCAAACAGCGGTGATTTCTTGAATTCGGTGAATGTCATCGTACCCCTCCGTTCCTGTCAACTGTCCTATTTTATCAAACTTACAGGCAGCTGTGACGCTTGACTTGTGTAGAGATAGAAGTTCATTCATTCGAAATAGTCAGATTTACCGGCCTTTCGACAAATCATCACCAATATTTTGCATTCCGGAAGAGGCATCTGTATGATTATAGAAGAATTTCGGTACCTTTGAAGGAGGATCACTTATGAGGAATTTAGGCATAATCAGGAAAGTGGACAGTTTAGGGAGAATCGTCCTTCCGAAGGAACTGAGGGAGACGCTGCGTATCTCAACTGGACAGCCGCTGGAGTTTTTCACTGAAGATGACCAGCTGATCATGCGCAGTTACAAGATCCGGGAAGCGTGCGCAGTAACAGGGGAAATCACCGCGGAAAACTTCAAGCTCTCAAGCGGGATCTACGTCAGCCCGCGTGGTGCCGAAATTCTGCTCCGCGAAATTCAAGACTCTTTCTAATGGATGACGGCGGCTGCCGGGCATACAGACATGCCCGGCTGCCGCCGAATGGATATCACTCTCCGGGATGGTCGAGGAATGCTGTGATTTCTTCCCGTGTCTTCCGGTCCTTGCTGACAAACCGGCCGGCCTCTTTCCCGTTGCTGTAGACGAGAAAGCTCGGAATGCCGAAGATGTCGTGCGCTGCACAGATGTCGATGAACTGGTCCCGGTCGACGTAGACGAACTCATACTCCGGATAATCCGCTTCGATGCCCGGCAGCCAAGGTTCGATGACCCGGCAGTCCGGACACCAGTCAGCGGAAAATAGAAATACGGTCCGCTCCCCTTGTTTCAAATTCTCGAATTGCTCTTCAGACAATAATTTCTGCATATGCCTCTCCTCCTCTTCCGGCTCAAGTATAGCATCCGCACTTCCCCGCGTGCAGACAGATGCTCCGGTCTGCTGCTGGAACTGCAAAAAAGCGGAGAATTCCGAGATCCGGATTCTCCGCTTTCCATGTTCCATTTGCCAGCGGTCAGCTTTCTTTGTCGTTGTGATCGTTCTTCAGGAGCGGCGGCGGGATGATCCAGCCTTTTTCCTTGTTCAGCTTCAGCAGCTTTGCTCCGTACATCACTTTTTCCTGGTGGAACTTCGCAAACAGGGCGGCGATGTCTTCGCGCAGGCACTGGCCCATCACCTGGCTGCAGGAGACGAGTCCCTGTCCGACGTTGATGGAGACGGCTGCGCTGATTTCGGGATCCATCAGGCGGGCGCCCGGCGGTATGTCTTCCGGATTGCAGACGGGACGATCCGGCAATGTAGGCGGCGGCATGATGCCGTTCTCCTTCAGGATCTCCTCCAGCTTCGTGTTCTGTTCTTTCATCATGTCGATGGCTTCCTGGATGAGCCTCTTCAGGTCCTCATCGCCCGCGTGGTTCATGAAGGCCTGGTAGCCGCTGATGAGGCCTTTGTTGGCGCCGACATAGGACCAGCATCCGATCACTTCTCCGTAATGCATCGGCTCGTCTTTTGGATTTCCGCTTAAAATACCCATTGGTCTCTCCTCATTTCTGTTAGTATCACGTTCGCCAGTAGTATCTGCGGGCGCACTGATTCCATACATGACATAACAGGGAATTGTGCAGGCTCGATGCATAATCTGCCGGTTATACGCTACACTGAACTGAAAAAGGAGAGTGAGTTATCCGTGACCCATTACTTCGCAGCAATCCCTGTGCCGTTCCAGGTCGTCCGCAGCCAGCTTGAAGACCTGTTCGCCCGGTATGATTTCCAGGGTCATTACAAAGCGATCCCCCATCATGACGACCTTCACATCACCCTGCATTTTTTCGGCGCCCTGACCGCAGAGGAACTGAAAGCCGTCAAACAGGCGCTGCGGGAAACGGCAGCAGGCTTTGCCCCGATGACACTCGGGATCGGCGGCCTGTCCTATTTCGGTAACCCGGCCGGTCCGCGTGTTGTCTACCTGTCGGTGGATGAAAACAGGTCGCTGTCCGAACTGTATACGAAGTCCGGCGAGGCGCTGGCCGACGTTTTGAAGAAACCGTTGCGGCAGCCGTATGTACCGCACGTGACCATCGCGAAGAAAACGATCGACGGACGGCCGCTGAAGATTGCAAAAGAACAGTTCCCGGCACTCCATGTCAGCGCCGGCAGCGTCACCCTGTTCAGGATCGAACCGTCCAGTTCACCGAAGTACATCCCGGAAGACGTGTTCCCTTTCGGCAATGGATGAGCTGAATCGATTCCTGCCTGGCGCACATACTACGCGCGAAGGAAGCAGCAGAAAGGAAGCGATTCACATGGGACGTGACGAACATACGACAGGCGGGAAAAATTCAAGCTCCCTGCCGCAGACGCCGAAGAAACAGAAGTTATCCGCCTCGCAGATGAGAGAGGAAATGGCGCGTGAAATCGCACAGCTCACTTCCTCTTCAGACATGAAAGCGAAAAGGAAGTAACCGAACGAAAACGGGCCAGCCGGGATGTAAGTTCCCGGATGGCCCGTTCTTTTTTTCTTTTCAGCTGACTTATTTCCGGTAACGGACCATCCAGTCGCCATCCTTCTGGCAGATGGACACCCCGGTCCACCCTTCCTTCAGCAGACGAATTTGCATCCCGTTGTCCCCCATGCCGACATCCTGCCATTCATCCCCTTCAACTGCCGGATCCTCTGTCAGGTCCTTCATCATCACGTAACGGGTCAGCGTACCGTATTTAACGGTGAGTGCCTTTATGTGCATGCCGAGTTCCAGTTTGTCTTTGATGCTTGCGATATTGAATGGGGATACCGTCGTGCAGATGTACTGATACCGGTCCGTGTCCACGGTCTCCATCACGATGTGCCCGAGCTGGCGCTGGAAGCCGTTCCCCTGGTACTCTGGATGGACGTTCGTGATTTCCGAGTAGAGTACGTTCGGCCATTGTTCCCGCGGGATTCCGGTGTCCGCCCCGAGATGCTCCGGGTCATCGCCGGGATCGAGGAGCGCACGGAATGCGATGAGCCGGCCGCCGTCCCGGACAGCTGCGATCGTTCCGTTCCCATTGAGAATATACAGGTATTCCTCATCGGTCAGCGGCTGCAGGAAACTTTTCTCGGTCAAGGCGCCGATCACCGTTTCCTGGAGCTGCCGGATTTCCGGAAGGTCTTCAGGTGCGAGTGTTTCGACAGGCAGACGGGTGCCGTTTTTTAAGAGGACGTCTTTCATAGCGAACCCACTCCTGAACGGTATTCCGTCAACTCCGCCAAGACTTGTGCGTCGATGCTGATACCGAGCCCCGGCTTTTCGTTCAGACGGATGAACGGCACGTCATATTGCAGGTCCCCGATGTCTTTGCTGAATTTCAGCGGGCCTGTCAATTCCACGCTCGTAATCGTCTTTTGTGAGAAGGCGACATGGAAACCAGCCGCAGAGCCGATCGACGATTCCACCATGGAGCCGACCTGGCAGTCGATTCCCGCCATTTCGGCCATGTGGGCAAGCTTCATGGCGGGATACATGCCGCCGCACTTCATCAGTTTGATGTTCACTTTGTCCGCAGCACGCTTTGCAATGATTTCCCGCATTTGCGTCGTGCCCCGCAAGCTCTCATCTGCCATGAGCGGCGTGGCGCTTTTCGACTTCACTTCAACGAGCCCGTCGATGTCGTCGGCCAGCACCGGCTGTTCGAGCCAGTCGAGCTGACAGGCTTCCAGGTTTTTCATCGCCTGCAGCGTTGCGGCGCTGTTCTTCCATCCTTGGTTGACGTCGACCCGGATTGCGATGTCATCCCCGACCCGTCCGCGCACTGCCTGGATGCGCTTGACGTCATCTGCAGGTACCGTGCCGACTTTCATCTTGAACGACCGGTACCCTGCTTCCATCATTTGCGCCGCTTCGTCAGCCATCGCCTGCGGCTCGCCGATGCTCAGTACATGGGTGATCGGGAAGCTGTCGTGATACCGTCCGCCGAGCAGCTGATACGCGGGGATGCCGAGTGATTTGCCGACGGCATCCATGCAGGCGATGTCGATGGCCGCCTTCGCGGCAGGCACTCCGTAGATCGCCTTATCCATGACGGTGTGGAGCCGTTCGAACTCGGCCGGGTCCAGTCCGATGACCGCCGGTGCGAGCGTATGCTCAATCACGGCGAACGTCCCTTCGCGGCTTTCACCTGTCACATGTTCATCCGCAACGGCTTCCCCGTAGCCGACGACCCCCGTATCCGTCGTCATCTTGACGATGACGGAAGGCATATCCGGATAGGTCGCATAGCTGATGACGAACGGCTCATGGAGCGGCAGCCGGATCGCAAAGATCTCAATGTGTTGAATTTTCATAAAACTTTCCCCTTTCCTCTTGGCAAACGCTTTCATCCATTGTATCATTGTCGTTAAATAGTCGCTAATTAAAAAGGGGAAAACTTTCATGAGAACTAAAATCGCCGTTTTCGGTTCCGTTTCTTTTTGCGAAAAATCTGCGGAGTACGTCCTTGACCGTAAGGAGATCGCACTGGATCTGTATTCATATGACCGGCCGGATGGTGCACCCGCCCTTCTGAAGAACCTGCGCCCGTGTGATGCGATCCTGTTTTCCGGCTCATTGCCCTACATGGCTTCCAAAGAGATGCTCGCGGGGATCCCAGTACCCGCTGTCTATCTGAAGCAGGATGAAACCGAGATTGCCGCCACTCTCCTGTCGATCGCTCTGCGCGGACCACTCCGGCTGTCCGACCTTTCCATCGACGTCAGGAATCCGGCAGTCCTGCATAACGTCCTGACGGCAAGCGCTACCTCCGGAGAGGAGCCCGCCGTCTTTCCGCTGGAAGAAGACTACAGTCTCCAGGAGGTCATCGATTTCCATATAGGGGCCCGGCAGTCCGGCGAAGCAAAGCTCGCTGTGACGAGTGTCCATGCCGCCTATGACCGGCTTCAAGCACTCGGCATTCCGGCGGTCCAGATGATCAGCGTCAAAAGTTCGTTCCTGAAAACGCTCGATGTCCTTTGTCAGGAAGCGCTCTACCACAGAAGCGAAACATCGAAAGCCGCCGTCGGGATCCTGCAGACACCGGATGGCCGGCCGGCTTCCCAGGAACTGATCCGCCGTCTTTCAAGTCTGCTCCATGCCCACTCCGTCGACAGCGGGAATGCGGTCCGTTTCTACACGACGCACGGAGCGATCCGCACGGCGGCCTCCCTTCCGGAATTCGCCGAGGCGGCGGCCGCTGCCGAGGGACAGCTGGCATTCGGCTGCGGGCATACGGTGGCTGCTGCGGAAGAACACGCAGTCAGCGCACTGCGGTATATGCGAGCGGATCATCCCGGAGGCCTTTACATGCTTGACGAGGAGAAGAATTTGCAGAACGTGCTGCATCTGACGCGGGAGGCGGTCGGCCTTCGTGTCATCGAGCCGGTCCTTGCCGAAATCGCGGAAACGACTGCACTCAGTCCCGCTGTCGTGACGAAGCTCGCCCAGTTCGGACAGAACCGTCAGACGATGCAGTTCACCGCCAACGATCTGGCGGAGTTCCTCGGTGTCTCCCGCAGGACCGCCGAGCGCACCATCAAGAAACTGCTGTCTTCGGACTATGCGAACACGATCGGCGAAGAAATGACCTACCGGCAGGGCCGTCCGCGATCCGTCTACGAACTATCCTTCCCCGTCTACTGACAAAAAAAGCTGTCCGGCCCCGCTTATGATAGCGGGCTGCTGGACAGCTTTTCATTATGAATGTGCAGGCATCTGTTCGTCTTCAATGGACGGGTCAGCGAGCAGTTTCGCATCATGCGCTTCCATCCGCTCGCGTTCATCTGCCGACATTTTGACGATCGTAAACCCGGTGATGGCATACAAGATCGACAAGATCGGAACGACGAAGTTGATGATCGCATATGGTCCGTATTCCGTTACCCCGACACCGAGCGTCCCGAGGATGAACACCCCGCACGTATTCCACGGGATGAAGACCGACGTCAGCGTCCCGCCGTCTTCCAATGCCCGCGACAGGTTCTTCGAGCTCAGACCTTTGTCTTTGTAGGCCTGACTGAACATACGGGACGGCACGACGATTGAAATGTACTGTTCTGCGCACGTCGCGTTCGTCATGACACAGGCGCCGATCGTCGAAATGACGAGCGATGCTGTCGATTTCACGACTTTCAGCAGCTGGTCCATGATCGACTTCAGCATGCCGGAGTATTCGAGGATCCCGCCGAACGTCATCGCGACGATCGTCATGGAAACCGTGTACATCATCGAATCGAGTCCGCCGCCGTCAAACAGGTTATCGACAAGCTCATTGCCGGTCTTGATGGTGAAACCTTCCTGCAGTGCAGTCAGTGCGCCTGTCACAGTTCCGCCCTGGATGAAGATCTGACTGAGGAAGCCCATGATGATCCCGACGATCAGCGCAGGCACTGCCGGCACTTTCATCGCCACCATGACGATGACCGCCAATGGAACGAGCAGCAGCCACGGGGAAATCAGGAAGCTCTCCTGCATGACTTTCGATGTCTGTGTGATCTTATCCATGTCCAGGTTGCCGTCCGCGAAACGGCGGCCGAGAAATGTGAAGACCCCGAAAGCGATCAGAAGTGCAGGTATCGTCGTGTACAGCATGTGTTTAATATGGTCGAACAGGTCCGTGCCCGTCAGGCCGGACGCCAGGTTTGTCGTATCTGAAAGCGGTGACATTTTGTCTCCGAAGTAAGCTCCCGAAATGACCGCACCCGCCACCATTCCTGCCGGGATCCCCATACTGAGGCCGATTCCCATACCAGCGACGCCGATCGTCGCCATCGTCGACCACGAACTGCCGATCGCAAGGGAAACAATGGAGCAGATGATCATGATCGCGACAAGGAACCAAGCCGGCGTGATCAGTTTCAGGCCGTAGAAAATCATCGTAGCGACGATTCCGCCGCCCATCCATGCACCGATCGTCAGACCGACGAGCATGATGATGACAACCGCAGGAAGTGCAAGGCGAATCCCTTTGTACATCATCTCCTCGATCTCTTTCCACGTGAAGCCATATTTCCAGGCAACGATGGACGCGACGGACGTACCGAGGATCAGCGGCATGTGCGGGCCTTGTTCCAGCCAGACGACGGTCACCAGCATGACTGCAATCATGACCACCAGCGGCAATATTGCCATCCCGAAATGTATTTCGCGCTTTTCCCGTACTTTTTTCTCCCTCATATCCATCCACCCCACTCTAAATGTCAGACTAGATTCAACTGTCGCTTAATAGTCGTTATTGGAATAATAAACGCGTTTTTTTCCTTTGTCAATAGTTTTTTTGTAAACGGTTTCAATGGTATACTTATTAAGCGCTGTAACTTTTCTGTCTGGAAAAAGAGCCCACATCCTCTTTCTGACAGCTTTTTCAGTATCCAACACGTAAAAGGTGGCTTTCTTTTCATGAAAAAAGAACACAAAAAAGAGTCTTTCCGGCACTTGGTCCTCCGCTTCTTCTATATTGCAGTCGGCGCTGGTCTTGCGGCGGTTGCGCTCGAACTGTTCCTCATCCCGAACTCCGTCATTGACGGCGGAATCATCGGCATCTCGCTCATCATGAATTACTTAACTGACCTGCCGTTCGGTATCCTGATCTTGGTGTTCAACTTGCCATTCGTGTTTTTCGGTTATAAGCATATCGGGAAAAACTTCTTCATCTCGTCGACATTCGCCATCGTTTTCCTCGCCATCATCGAATTCCCCCTGAAAGCGGTCGGCCCGTTCGTTACGGATCCGCTGCTAGCTACAGCTTTCGGCGGCCTCATCCTCGGTGCAGGTGTCGGAATCGTCATCCGGAACGGCGGTGCGCTCGACGGCACGGAAATCCTCGGTATCCTGCTTACGCGCAAGATCCCCTATTCGGTCGGGGAGTTCGTCATGTTCCTCAATATCTTCATCTTCGGGTGGGCGGGGTTTGTCCTCGGTCCTGAAAAAGCGATGTATTCCATTTTGACGTACTACATTGCCTCGAAGGCGATCGACGCAGTCATCCAAGGATTCGATGAAACGAAAGCGGCAATCATCGTATCGGACGAATACGAGGAGATGGCATCGGCCATCAGCCACCGCCTCGGACGCTCCGTGACGAAACTGCACGGCAGGGGCGGCTACAGTGATGATGAGAAGGATGTCATCTATGTCGTCGTCACACGGCTCGAGCTGACGAAGCTGAAACAGATCGTGCACGATATCGATCCTGCCGCTTTCACGACGATCATGGACACCCAGGAAACCCACGGCTCCCGCTTCAAATCCGCAATCCATTGACGAGCTGCCTCTGCAGCCCGTCTTTTTTTGTTTACCTTCCGGATCGGCTGACCACCCTTATGGAAAAGGCATTTGTGCCTGGGAAGGAGGAACCGATGACCAAAGGGTATATGCAGTCCCGGGTTGTACCCCGTTCCATACAATGGAAATGCATGCTGCTGCTCATCTTCTGTACAGCGGATGCGTTCGCGACGGATGCCGGTCTCCGGATGCAGCTGATCGAAGAAGCGAATGTGCTGATGGCGCTCGTCCATCAGGAAAGCCGTATGCTCTTCTACGCCGTTAAACTTGCGGCTCCCCTCATTTTGCTTCTGCTGTCCCCGCGGATGCCTGCCTCACCCGCTGTCCGGATCGCCCTGACCGCTGCCCTCCTCGCCTACAGTGCCGTCACGTTCCTCCATGCCGTCTGGCTTGCCGTTTTTTCTTTCACATTCCTCTTGCATTCGTTATGATCACCCGCAAATGCTATACTTGGACTATGTGAATCTAGCGGATGGGGAGAAATAAGATGAAACAGACAATCGGGATACTAGCTCACGTGGACGCCGGTAAAACGACGTTCTCCGAGCAGCTGCTGTACAACACGAATCAGATCAGGAAACGCGGGCGGGTCGATCATCAGGATGCATTCCTCGATATTCACCCGGTCGAACGGGATCGGGGGATCACGGTATTTGCCGAACAGGCAGAGCTCCGATACGGGGATCATACCTACACACTGATCGACACGCCCGGCCATACCGATTTCTCACCGGAAATGGAACGGGCCCTGACTGTCATGGACTCCGCCATCCTGCTCATCAGTGCTGCGGACGGTGTCCAGGGACATACGGAACGGGTGTGGGAGCTGCTGCGAGCATACAACATCCCGACGTTCCTGTTCTTCAATAAAATGGACCGGGAGACAGCTGACGCAGCAGGGCTGCTGGATGAGGTGAGGAGCTCACTGTCGCCTGACTGTTTCAACCTGGATCAGCTGCATGCGGACGGAACGATGACCGAAGAGCTTGCAGAGTGGGTCGCTGAGCGGGATGACAGGCTGTTGGAGCATTACTTGGAATCCGGCTATGACGCAGGGATATGGTTCCGGACGCTGACAGACCTCGTCCGCCGTGGCGCCGTCTTCCCCTGCGGATACGGATCTGCGCTGCACAACGAGGGAGTCGACCCGTTCTTCGGCGCACTTTCCGCACTGACAGAGCGGCTGGATGACGAACTGCTGCACGCGGAGCCGCTGTCCGCAACGGTGTATAAGATCCGCCATGACGCCGATGGACGCCGGATGACGTACTTGAAACTGCATGCCGGGACGGTTTCTGTCCGGGATGAACTGACAGCTGGCGGCGAAGAGGAGAAAATCACCCAGCTGCGCATCTACAACGGCAGCCAGTTCACGGCTGTTCCGGTAGCTGCAGCAGGAGACATCGTTGCCGTTCTTGGATTGTCCGGCGCTGCGGCAGGCGATAGGATCGGCGCTGCCTCCACAGCGGATCCTCTCCCGGATCTCACGTCCGTGCCCGCCCTGAAGGCGGCGGTCCATCACGCACCTGCACTTTCCGCCAGGGACGTCTGGCGGGTGTTCCGCATGCTCGATTCAGAAGACCCGACACTCCGCGCCAGCTGGAGTGAGCACAGCCAGGAGATTGAAATCCAAGTGATGGGGGTCATCCAGCTGGAGGTGCTGCAGCGGATCACCGCCGAGCGTTTCGGCCTGACGGTCACATTCGGTGAACCGGTCATCCTCTACAAGGAGACCATCGCTTCCCCTGTGACGGGATACGGCCATTTCGAACCGCTGAAGCATTACGCGGAAGTACATGTCCGGCTGGAACCGGCTCCCCGCGGCAGCGGTCTGCGCTTCTCTTCCGTCTGCCACACGGACGCCCTTTCACCCGGCCATCAGCGTGTCATCGAAAAGCACTTCTTCGAACGCGATCATCACGGGCTTCTCACCGGCTCCCCGATCACCGACATGCACGTGACCTTGCTGACAGGACGGGCACACAATGAACATACGTCCGGCGGTGATTTCCGGGAAGCCCTTTTCCGGGCGCTCCGTCAGGGACTGGAACAGGCGGACAACCTGCTGCTCGAACCGTATTACCAGTTCAAGATCAAACTCCGGACAGAGCTGATCGGCCGTGTGCTGACCGATATCCAGGCTGCACACGGAACGTTCGATCCCCCGGAGACATCAGGGGAATCAGTGACGGTGACAGGCACCGTCCCGGCAGCGACGTTCATGGATTACAGCACAGAGTTCGCATCCTACACGGGCGGCAAAGGGGTGCTCTTACTGACATTCGGAGGCTATGGTCCCTGCCATAACCCGAAGGAAGTGATCGAGAGGATCGGCTATGACAAAGATGCCGATCCGGAGTACAGTTCGTCATCCGTTTTCTGCGCCAAAGGAAAAGGATATGCTGTCGGCTGGCAGGATGCAGAAGCGGCCATGCACTGCGAACGCGCGGAGAAATGAGGGATCGACGTGAAACATGTTGTCATCACCGGCTACAAACCGCATGAACTCGGCATATTTGACGCCAAACACCCGGGAATCGGCATCATCAAGAAAGCGATCACCGACCGGCTCCGGGCTCTTGCGGAAAATGGTCTCGAATGGGTCATGATCAGCGGTCAGCCCGGCGTCGAGACGTGGGCCGGCCAGGTGACCGGTGACCTGCAGGACGAATTCCCGGCTCTGCAGCTCGCTTTGATCACCCCGTTCCAGGAACAGGAGAAAAACTGGAATGATGCGAAGAAACAAGATTACGAGGAATTGCAGATGCTGGCGGATTTCGAAGTGAGTCTCACGAAACGTCCGTACGAAGCGCCCTGGCAGTTCATCGAGCGGGATAAATTCCTGCTGCGGAAGACGGACGGGCTGCTCATCGTCTATGACGAGGAGAACGACGGCTCCCCGAAATTCATGAAGCGGATGGCGGAAAAGTATGCGGACACCGAACCGTATGAAATCCTGACGATCACGGCAGACGATCTGCAGCTGATCGCGGAAGACATCCAGCGGGAACAGCAGGATGCCTTCAACGACTTCTGAATACAAAAAAACGAGCGGGCAGGCTGTCCAAGGAGAACAGCCTGCCCGCTCGTTTTTTTCGTTATAGAATAGATGTTGTCATGAGAATCATCGACATGAAGAAGATGGTCATGTAGTTGACTGAGTACAAAAACATCCACTGCGCCCACTTGTAATCATCTTTCATGGCAAGGCCGGCAAGCGACAATGCGAGGAAGCCGACATTCATAAGTGAGACGAGGACGATGAACCCTGTGCCGAATGCTGCCAGGAAGAACGGCAGCGGCAGCAGGCAGGCCGAGTAGACAATCGACTGCCGCTTCGTCATCGGGATCCCTTTGACGACCGGAAGCATCGCAACACCCGCCGCCCGGTATTCATCGACCTTCTTGATGGCGATTGCGAATGTGTGCGGCATCTGCCAGATGAACAGGACGATTGCCAGCACGATCGGCACCATATGGTAGGACGGCCCGACAGCAGCCCATCCGATCAGCGGCGTAACAGCCCCGGACACGCTGCCGATCACCGTATTCAGCGTATACTTCCGTTTCGACCACATCGTATAGAGCACGACATACGTGAACCAGCCGATGAAGCCATAGATCGCCGCTGCAGGTGACGCGGCGTACAGCATGAGGATGCCGGCCACCGAGAGGACAATCCCGATTTTCAGGATGGTCTCCATGGAAATGTTGCCCGTTACGGTCGGCCGCTTCTGCGTCCGCGCCATCACCCGGTCCAAGTCCACTTCGTACCAGTTATTCAGCGTAAGTGCTCCTGCCATCAGCATCGTGCTTCCCGCCATGGTCAAAAAGAAAAGGGAGATATATTCAGCAAAAGTGCCGCCATAGAAGTAGATGGCGAGCCAGAAACCTGCAAAGACAGGCAGCACATTCGCCACCAGCACAGGTCCTTTGAACAAATATTTGAGATCGCTGGCAAGTGAAGAAGACACGTGCCGTTCGTTTTCGAGCGTCCGCTCCATTGGTTTCTGCATAAGACCGCATCCTTTGAAGAATGATAAGAAAGTGAAAATGTCCGTTCCTTCTTCCTACTATATCATCTTTTCGGCGAAAACAGAAAGGGATGAAATGAAAAAGATGTGACAGATTCAGCCAGTTCACCATTGACCTATCGCACCCTCCTCCCTTCCCTGGTTTTGCAAACCGGATAGCGGGAATCAGATAGGTAACTGAAAGGAGCCGATCAACGTGAATTCACCAACTGCTTCACCTGCCCAGACGGATTGGAAAAAACTCGCTGCCAATGTGCTGATCCCGGTCATCGGGGGATCCATCACCGGCTGGCTCGCGAACCGGAATACCCAGCAGCAATATGCAAAGCTCGAAAAACCGTCATTCAGCCCGCCGCCGGCAGTGTTCCCGATTGCGTGGACAGCCCTCTACGGAATCATGGGGTATGCGAAATACCGCGCAGAACGGAAAACCCCCGCTGCGGAGAAAAAAGGGATACTGACCCCTTATGAACTGCAGCTCGGTCTGAATTATATCTGGTCGTTCCTGTTCTTCAAGTGGAACCTGCGCGGAACGGCACTGCTCGAAATGACCGCATTGCTCGCCATGATATCCCTGACGGCCTACGAATTCAACAAAGTCGATTCCGCTGCCGGCAAACTGCTCCTTCCGTATATCGGCTGGGTTTCGTTCGCCTGGACGCTGAACTACTCCATCTGGAAATTGAACCGCAGCTGAAAGGCCCGGGGCGCATAGAGCGCCTCTTTTTTGGGTATAGCACATAGGAAGCAGGCAGACACATACTACTGATACAGCAAGGGGTTATGCGTATGAAATGGCGGGGACGCAGAGAAAGTACAAATGTTGAAGACCGGCGAGGAGGCGGCGGAGGAGGCCTGGCCATCGGAGGAGGCCTCGGGACCGTGGTCATCCTGCTGGTCGTCATGTTCCTCGGCGGGGATCCATCTGAAATCCTCAGCGGATTGTCGGACGGCGGCGGCAGTTCCTCAGCCCCTTACGAGGAGTCCGCGGAAGAACACGACCATGCGGATTTCGTGAAAGTCGTACTGGCCGATACGGAAGACGTCTGGTCGGAAGTATTTGCAGAAGAAGGGATGACGTACCGGAATCCGACGCTTGTCATGTACACAGGGAGTGTCCAGTCGGCATGCGGCACCGCGAGTTCCGCGGTCGGCCCGTTCTACTGTCCGGGTGACGAGAAATTATATATCGACCTCAGTTTCTACGATGAACTCAAGAACGAGTTCCAGGCACCCGGTGATTTCGCAATGGCGTATGTCATCGCCCACGAAGTCGGACACCACGTCCAGAAACAGCTCGGCACGTCCGACAAGATGAATGTGCTCCGCAACAGGCTGAGCAAAGAAGAATATAACAAGTACTCCGTACGGCTTGAACTGCAGGCGGATTACTTCGCGGGCGTGTGGGCCAACCGGGCGCGCAGCATGGACCTCCTTGAAAAAGACGACATCCAGGAAGCCCTGCAGGCCGCGAGCGCTGTCGGTGACGATACGATCCAGCGCCGGGCGCAAGGCTATGTCGTCCCTGAAAGTTTCACGCACGGTTCAGCGAAGCAGCGACAGGACTGGTTCGAAAAAGGATACGAAACCGGCACGATCGAAGGCGGCAATACGTTCGCCGGCCTGAACTTCTAAAAAAACATCCGGCAGTCCGCTCGTAAGCGGACTGCCGGATGTTTTTCATGGGTGATCAGATAGACGGATTTACCGGCCAGGGTCAACGATGGCGGCGTATTCGTTCGTCACACCGTCGATCAGATCGAGGATGATCTTCGCTCCGGCCATCGAATAACAGGTGCCATTCCCTTCATACCCGAGCAGGCAGTAGACGTCGGCTCCGGACTGTGAAGGACCGATGAACGGCAGGCCGTCCCGGGACACGCCGAACAGTGAATTCCACGCAGCGGCGATTTTCACATCCGCCTGTGGGAAAATGTCCTGCACTTCCTTCAGGATCTCTTCCGCTTTGCTGCGGATTACTGACGGGTCTTCGTGCAGTGCATCCGACTTTTCGTCCAGCCCGCCTGCAATGATACGGCCGTCCTTCGTTGTCCGGAAATACAAGTAGGGCTTTTTCGTTTCCCACACCATCACCCGGTCGGTCCATAGCGGTTCTTCCAGCGGTTCGGTCGCAAGAGCAAACGTCTGGGTGATCGAAGCGAGATGGGCGATCTCCTCGAAGACGGTGCCGTAACCTGTCGCGAGCACCATCGCCCCGTACGAGATCCGGTTCCCGGCAGCCGTATGGATCATATGGTCTTCCAATGAATGGAGATCCGCTTCCGTCTGTTCATAATAGGAGACACCTAACTGCACATTCTTTTCGGTGACCGCCTGGATGAATCTGTACGGATTGACTTCCGCGTCATGCCATGTCCTGATAGCTGCCGGCTTGTCCACCCCGTATTCCGCCTGCAGTGCAGCATGGCTCAGATACTCTGCAGGGAAATCGTACTTTTTCAAATAGCTGTATTCCCTCTTCAGCTTATCGACATCCTCTTCGGATGACGCATAGTAGATGCTGTCACGCAGCCGGTATTCCGCGGTATCCGGAAGTTCACCGGCCAGCTCCGTCAGTTCATCCATCGCTTCCAGGCACATCCGGTAGAACAGGACGGCGTCTTTCTCGCCGATCCTGTCGACGAACTCGGACAGCATCGTGTCGCTCGCATATTGCAGCAGGCCGGTGTTCGCACTGCTGCTCCCTTCGCCGACTGCTCCCCGGTCGATGACGGTCACTTGTTTCCCGGCCTTCGCCAGAACGTGTGCCGTGAGCGTGCCGGACATGCCTCCCCCGATGACCAGCACATCGGTATGTACATTCTGCTGCAGCGGCGGAAACGTCCGTGCCGCCTCTGCCGTCTTATCCCAAAACGTCTCTCCAGTTGTCAGTGCCATCTGAATCTCCCTTTCTTAATCGAACTGCTTGGTTGTCTATTCCCGTTTACCAGGAACCGGCAAACCTGCAGAGTACGGATTCAGCGGGAGACGGAACGGATCGACAGCTGCTCGATGATGATCGCTACGAGCGTCCCGGTGATCAGACCATTCGACAGGACGGAAGCGAGCACCGCAGGAAGCTCCGAAAAGCTTGCTGACGGGATGAACATGATGCCGACACCGGTCATCAGTCCGATCGCCACTGCCCGTCTCGACCGTACTTTGTCCGCGTCTTCATCCAGCTCTGAAAAGGCCATGGACACCATATTCGTGAAGATGGCGAACGTCACCGCGTAGGCGACAGGCGCCGGCAGCGCAGCAAAGACGGACATGACGGACGGGAACAGGGTAATCAGGACGATCAGGATGCCGCCCATGACGAACGGGACGATCGAAGCCATCCCGGTAGCCGCAACGAACCCCGCAGCGCCGGATATCGGCACCGGGCCGATTGCGGAAAACATACCGGACAGCAGATGGTTGACGCCGGATACGAAGGAGCCCTGCCGGACGCGGTCTTCAGGCACTCGGCCGAATTTGTTCTTCAGCAAGGTTTCCATCACTTTCAGGGACGCCAGCAGATTGGCGATCAGCAGCAGGGTGATGAACACCGAAGTCACAGCCACGCCGCTGTCCCACACCGGCGGTCCGTAGACGAACATCTTCGGCAGTTCGATCAGGCTGCCGGACTGCTGCTGGATGGCAGGCGCAAGTCCGAGGACGGCGAAGATCGCCCAGCCGATTGCGATCGAATACAGGACGGCGTACCTCGACAGCCATTCCCGCTTACTCCTCATCGTAAGGAACGTGACGAGCAGGACAGCGAAACTGCCCGCTGCTGTCCGGATACTGATGACATCCGCCGCGGATTCCACACCGGTCATCCCTTTCAGGAACGTGCCGCTCAGCTGCAGGATGAGCAGCATGAGATAGGTAAATGTGATGGCGGGTGTGAACAGCGCTTTCATCTTCGTGATGACGCCCGCCGCCGCAAGAACGATGAACAGCACACCGCTGTACAGCATCCCGCTCTGAAGGGCCTGAAGCGCCTGATCGGATGTTTCATAGAACACACCGACCATGCCGGCATAGACGACGAAGATGCCCCACCACAATCCCGCGGGCCCTTCGTTGATAGGCAGTTTATGGCCGAAAAAGGCCTGCAGCAAGCCGGCTGCCCCGAGGACGAAAATGGTCCGCTGCAGGAAGTGGGCGGTCTCCCCTGCATCCATGCCGAATACATGGGAGATCGCGATTGGCGCTGCAATCGAAGACGCCATTAAAAAGACGGCCCATTGGATACCGCCTGCAAGTTGTTTCATACGTAAATCCCCTTCCGATACACAGTTCCTTCAAACTTTTTAACAGTATACCATGATAAAGGACACAGCACGCACCCACCTTCCCTTCCAGGCGGAAAGCCCGCTTGAACGGAGCGGCCAGCGGGTACAGCATACTAAAGAGATTTTGAAAGCAGGTGCTTACTGATGGGAACGCAATTTGAAGAGATGCGGCAGCGGCTGCACCATATCGGGAATTTATCCAACTATATCGAGGAATTGTTCACGAAACTGCCGGGGAATCTGATCTCCGACAAACAGCGAAGGAAAATGATGAAGATCATGATGGACGACGACGAACTGCAGAACTTGCTGACAGGGCTGAAAGATCCCCGGCCTCCCCGGTTTGTCTTGGTCGGCAGGACGGGTGTCGGGAAAAGCAGCCTGGTGAACGCGATGAGCGGACGGTATCTGGCGGAAGTGAGTGACATTGATATCGGCACGAAAGAAGCCGGACGTTATGCTTACGAAGCGGACGGCCATACATTTTTCGAAGTGATCGACACGCGCGGGATCGGCGAGTCGGAAACGTTCGATACGCAGGCAGAAGACTCATTGAAAGAAGTGATCCGGTCGTTCGAGCCCGATGCGGTCCTGTTCCTCCAGAAAGCGACGGAACGCGGGCATATCGACAAGGATATCGAAGTGACAAAAAAGATCATGAAGAAAGCGGCGGACGGCCTGCCGCTGATCGCCGTCATCACGCAGGTGGATGAACTGAATCCGTCACGCGTCAAGGAGCCGGACCTCTACCCTGCGGACAAACTTCGGCTGATCGAGGAAAAAGCCGGACAGCTGAAGCGGCTGTTCGCGAACGCCGGGCTCGAGCCGGCCGCCATCCTGCCCGTGTCCTCCTATATCGAATGGACGACCGGAGAGGACGGCACCCGGACGATCGGTTTCGACGGCCGGTACGGCATGGAGGAACTGATCGATTTTTTGGAAGACAGCCTGGACATCCGGGCAGCCATCCACCTGAGCCTGTCGATCCGGCTTAACTCGGTCTCTGAGCGAATCGCCCTCCGGTTCACGAAAGTTTTCACCGCCCTCGCCGGCACAGTGGCGCTCAGTCCGCTCATCGCGACGGATATCGCCGTCCTGCTCGCCCTCCAGTCGATCCTGCTGATGATCATCGCCTACTTGTCCGGACGGGAGCTCGACTTCAAGACGGCCCGCGAAGTGCTCGTGTCGCTCGGCGGTATCGGGGCCACCGGTTTCACACTCCGGATGATCGCCCAGCAAGGGAGCAAGTTCGCGAACCTCGTCGTTCCGGGAGCAGGTTCCGCCATCAGCGCAAGTATCGCAAGCGGCGGCACATTTGCAATCGGTAAAGCCGCGATCGCCTATTTCCTGAGCGGTGCGGATGAAAAAGAGCTGAAAGCGATCGTCAAGCAGGCGCGGCGCGATTACGAAGAGGAAGAAGAACAATGAAAAAGCTGTTGCGGAAGGTCGATGTGACCATTCCGCAACAGCTTTTCTATTTACCTTCATCAAGCGAAGTCGATTGTCTGCGGACCTTCGCCTTTTTTGTTCATGAGGCGGATGGATTCCGGTGATACTTTCAAGATGACGAGATCCGGATCTTCCGGCCCGTCGAACCACGGCTTCATGTGATCGTTCCACACTTTTTCCCGGAGACTCTTATCATCGGAGATCGTGACCGTACCAGCGATCTCCAAGTAGGCATCCCCGTATCCTTCGTCGCTGTATCCGAGCAGGATATGTGTGTTCGGATTACTTTCCAGCTCATCGACTTTCTCGGTCTTCTTCGAGGTCGCCGTATACAAGGTGAATCCGTCCGCGAAGAATGTCATATAACGGCTGAATGGCTTGCCTGCTTCCACAGTGGCCATCGTGCCGACGTGACTGTTCTGCAAAATCTTCTGTGCAGTTTCCTTGGTGTTCATGAATACCCTCTCCTTTTGTTCAGCTACTCGTAGTCTTCCTGAAAATGAGCATGACTAAACATGGAAAGGGCTGCCGCGTCACCCGCGGGTGGTCCGGCCTGGCGTTAGCAGGACGATGAACCAGCCGATGAGCGCCCCGGCAATCGCCGGAATGAGCCAGCCGATCTGCTGTTCATGCAGCGGCAGGTGTTCGAGGACACTGAGTGCAGGTTTGATTTCGATGCCGCCTCCTGCGAGCCCGTCGAAAATACTGACCGCTGCCGTGCCGATCAGAGCCAGTGCATAGACGATCGGCCGTCTTCCGAACGCTTTGTCGATGAACGACAGCAGCATGAGGACGATCGCGAGCGGATAGATCATCAAAAGAACAGGCAGAGACAGTGAAATGAGCTGCGTCAGGCCGACGTTCGCAACAAGTGTGCTGAATACGGAGAAGATGACGACAAACGTCTTATAAGACAGCGATGGGAATATCGATGCGAAAAATTGTGCACACGCAGATACCAACCCCACGGACGTCGTCAGACAGGCGAACAAAATGGTGATGGCCAGGATGACCGGGCCGAAAGAGCCGTACAGCAATTCAGAGGCCAATGACAGGATGATCCCGCCATTCGCCTGCGCTCCGATGACACTTGTGCTCGTGGCACCGATGTACCCTAATGATATGTATACAAATCCTAATCCGGCTGCCGCCACACTGCCGGCGATCACCATGGATTTCAGCAGACCTTTCGCCGTATCGACCCCTTCCGCATGGATGGCTGCCGTGATGACACTGCCGAAGATGAGGGCCGCAATGACATCCATCGTCAAATATCCTTCCACGAAGCTTTTGAAGAACGGATGCGCACCGAACACTTCGTCAGGCGCTTCAATCGTACCGATCGGGTCGACGAAACTCTTGATGGCGAGCAGGGCGATGACTGCGAACAGGACAGGGGTCAGGAACTTCCCGATCCGGTCGACGAGTTTCGCCGGGTTCAGCGACAGGCCGATCGTTATGGCGAAGAAGACGATACTGAACAGGATGAGCGGCCACTGTGCGCCTGCCGCCGATTCCGGTAAAAATGGTGTGATGCCGATTTCGTAGGACACCGTAGCAGTTCTCGGAATGCCGAAGAACGGTCCGATCGCCATATAGACGATCATCGTGAAAACGATTCCAAAAACAGGATGCACCCGGTCCGCGATGGAACGGAGATCACCGCCTGCATGGGCGATGGCGATCACTGCCAGAAGCGGCAGGCCGACACCGGTGATCAGGAAGCCGAACATGGCGATAGTGAGATCGGTCCCCGCCAGCTGCCCGAGCTTTGGAGGGAAAATGATATTCCCCGCTCCGAGGAACAGGGCGAACAGCATGAAGCCGATCACGAAATTCTTTTTAACAGACAATGGTGTACAACTCCTTACTAGACGTTTGAAATATGCGGATTAGCCATTCTTTTCTCACTTTAGAGCGTAACAAACATTCCGCAAATTAGAAAGGATTTTCTTGCTGACAGAACGGGTAGAGGAGATTAAAGGTCAATTAGTTGTATTGGAATACTATTTTCCGTACACTGATTTGCGGTTAACCAACATAGGGAGTGAATCATATGAAAAGATTTTTAGTGCTCGGCGCAATGGGCGTCCTGCTCGCAGGCTGTTCGGATTCCGAGAAGGCGGACAACTCCAAACCCGCTGAAGAACCGGGCTCGGCCCTGGAGGAGCATGCAGTGAATACCCCAGCGGAAAACGAGGATGACGCAGAACAGCAGGCATCGGAAGACGGAGATGTCAACGCAACGAATGACAGCGGCATGGAAGGCGGAACCGGATCGGACGGGACTGCAGACACCGGGGATGCGGCACTTGAAGGGTATGAGGAATACAGCACGGTCCGCGATAACGCGCCGGTCGACGGCCTGAAAGGGATCGTGGAGACGGACAATCCGGGAACACGGGTCATTCTCTATGAGGATGCTTCAGGCGTCAAAAAAGTGAAGAGCATCTACGTGAAGAAAGAGAACAGGCTGAAAGTGATCTCACTGGATGACGACGGTCTGCTGTACAATGACGTATTGAACTAATTGAAAACGGGAACAGGAACGCCGGATGGCGCTGCCTGTTCCCGTTTTCTATTCACTTCAAATACCGGCGGGCGCCGGAGAATTCACTGCGGTACGGCTCCGTTGCGATCGGGATGATCTCCACCGTCTTCTTCGGGTTCGGCGAGTGGATCATCTTACCGTCGCCGATGTACATGCCGACGTGATGGACAGCCCCTTTGCCGTTATTGTATGCAAAGAACATGAGATCCCCCGGCTGCAGCCGGTTTTTGGCGACGGCCGCTCCGTTGGCCGCCTGGACACTTGCATCCCGCGGCAGGTCGATACCGTGCTGGCGGTAGACGGAGTACGTAAAGCCGGAGCAATCCAGGCCGAAACCGGATGTGCCTGCCCATAAGTACGGGAGGCCGTTGAATTTCTTCGCGGTCGCGAGAAGTTCATGCTGTGTCGGCTTCGCGATCGGCTTGCCGTGTTTCCGGATCGTCACGTCCGCCTGACGCACGTATTTCACGCCATCGAACGGCGTCTGCACTTTCACCCAGCCGGCTGCCGACTCGAGGATGGGCAGCTCGGTGTTGAAACTGATGCCGAGGAACGGACGGCTGACGGATGCTGCCGAGTACAGACCGGCAGTCGGTGCAGTGACGACGGCCGTATCGCACGGTGCGTAGTCCGCGTACCCTGCCTTGATATGCGACGCCGGAACCCATCCGGGATACCCCGCCTTATGCTTCGGCGAATATTGGTCTTTCACGGCGATCTGCATCCAGCTGCCGGATGTCTTCAGCACTTCGACTTCCTGGCCGTAGAGCGCCTGCGTTTCCGTCTTACCGACAAGCCACTGTTTTTGCGGGATCGTCATCGACTTCGTCCAAGCATTCATATCAGCCGGCACACCGACTGCCGGACGGTCGATGGTCCGTGCAAGATTCGGAGCTTTCCATAACGTCGTCACAGCGACATTTACGTGATACGTCTTCTTGGCAGTCGGAGCGAAACAGGCGAGCACTTCCCGGAATTCCGGATTGAGGATGCGTGCCAGGAAAATT
The DNA here is from genome assembly GCF_023707985.1 of Sporosarcina sp. NCCP-2716. Lineage (GTDB taxonomy): Bacteria > Bacillota > Bacilli > Bacillales_A > Planococcaceae > Sporosarcina. Next base: position 38,186 of record NZ_BRCF01000006.1, on the reverse strand, counting down.
CCGAAATGCGCCCGGGTCAATGTCAGTTCCGGTTTGAACGTATGATCCGGGTATCCGAATGTTACGCTGTTCGCGAACAGTACTTTGACGGACGGAGCCGCAAAACTTTTCGGATTGACATCTGTGAACGTGAAATCGGCTGCCTGCGTGCCCTGCTTCAATTCGAATGCACGGACGAGGATCGCTGCCATTTCGGCACGCGTCAGCAGCGCTTTCGCATTGAACGTCTTCTGCAGGCTGCCGACCATGATCCCTTCATCGACGACAGCGGCGATCGTTCCGTAACCCGCCATCCCCTTTTTCACATCCGTCAGCCCTGGATCGGGTCTGTTGTCCGTGTCCAGTTTACGGGCCTTGACGAGCATATCCGCCGCTTCCAGCCGGGTGATCGGACGGTCGACGCCATACGGGACACCCTTTCCGGACTCGACGATGCCGCGCTCCGCAAGGTACTCGAGTTCAGCTTTTGCAGCATAATTGTCACCGACATCACTGAACAGGCCGGCGGCGGAAGCCGGAGATGAGACCGACAGGACAAGGGCGGCGAGAAGCAGGGGGATAAGCAGTTTTTTTAGCATGGAAAGCCTCCTGAACCAATTGATACCTTTAAGGTACACGAATCACCCGGTTCTGTATAGGCTTTTTTTCACACGGAGACTGGTCAATGCAGAATCGCGATGAGCCGGTTGACCTCCCGTGTGCCGATTTCTTCCCATTTGCGTTTATCCGTAATCCGTCCGTCCTTATCGACCGGTTCCTGGAACTGGTTGAATGTCGCCGACAGTAGAGAACTTTCATCTGACTCGAATCCGATATTGACGACGTGCTTGATGAGGAATGGGGTCTTGAAGACAAGGGTCGCCCGGTCTTCATCCAGCACCCCGGCGATCACTTCGAACGGCGCGCGGATGTAGATCGTCTCCCCCTCCTCCCGGTTGAGGACCCTGTCAAAAAAGCCGCCATGGTAGTCCCAGTTGCCGCCAAGATGATACCCTGCGTCTTCGAGCCTGTGACGGATGCTGCCGTATAATGTCCTCTTTCCTTCGAGACCTGTTGTGAGCTGAATCATAGCCTCCATCCTTTCTGAGTACAAGTAGCCGTAGTATCACCTTTCCGGCACAATTCATACTGATGATGGAACTGAAAAAACAACTTATGCTATAATCGTTTTGGTACCAGGTATTAAGACAGACTGCTGAATGGACAAAATAGAAGAAATCGATAAGGGGGACTTGGAATAATGGATGATTTGCTGAAATTGAAAGGGAAAAATATCGTAGTCATGGGTGTTGCCAATGAACGGAGCCTCGCATGGGGCATCGCGAAGACATTGTTCGCGGTCGGCGCGAATGTCATCTTCACGTACCGGAAGGAGCGCTCCCTCGCGAAACTCGAGAAGGCGCTTGAGAAAAATGAGCTGACTCCACGGCTCGTCGCGGAATGCGATGTCAATGAGGATGAAAGCATCCGGGCCGCGTTCGAAAAGATCGGCACGGAAGTCGGCGTCATCCACGGTGTCGTCCACTCCGTCGCGTTCGCACACGCGGAAGACCTGCACAACGATTTCGTCGAAACGTCGCGGGACGGCTATGCGTTCGCCCAGGATACGAGTGCCTACTCGCTCGTTGCGACAGCACGGGAAGCACGCCGTTATATGACGGAAGGCGGCTCGATCATCACGATGAGCTATCTCGGCGCAGAGCGTGTGCTCGACGGCTACAACGTCATGGGTGTCGCAAAGGCGGCGCTCGAATCATCGATGCGCTACTTGGCGAACGATCTCGGGAAAGAGAACATCCGTGTCAATGCGATCTCTGCCGGTGCTGTCCGCACATTGTCAGCAAAAGGCGTGCCTTCGTTCAATACGATCCTGCACCAGATCGAGGAGAAAGCGCCGCTCCGCCGCAACATCACGCTCGAAGAAGTTGCGAATATGAGCATGGTGATGCTGAGCGCGCTGTCGAGCGGTGTGACAGGCGAAGTGATTTACGTGGACGCCGGTTATAACATTATGGGATAAGCAGTTCCCTCTCCATGAGAAAAGCTGTCCGAAAATCGGGTACTCCCGTTTTCCGGACAGCTTTTTTGTATTCAGGATGCTCGGTCACTGGTTCACTTTCATCGCCTGCTTCGTGCCTTTCTTGAGGATTTCATCGTAATCGATATACGCGTACAAGTCTTCCTCGATGGAACCGCTGAACTGTTTCAGCTCTGCGATCGTCAGCTCTTCAATGCTTTTGTTCGCCTGTTCACAATGGAGGATGAGCCTGCCGACGATGCTGTGCGCGTCACGGAACGGCACGCCTTTGCTGACGAGATAATCGGCCACTTCTGTCGCGTTCAGGAAACCGGCTTTGACGGCTGCCCGCATGTTTTCCTCATTGACCTGCATCGTGCTGATCATCCCCGCCATGATACGGAGGCAGTCCGTGACCGTGTCCGCGGCGTCAAAAAACTGCTCTTTGTCTTCCTGCATGTCTTTGTTGTAGGCGAGCGGCAGCCCTTTCAGCGTCGTCAGTAGCGCGAACAGCGAACCATACACTCGCCCCGTCTTCCCGCGGATCAATTCTGCCGCATCCGGGTTCTTCTTCTGCGGCATGATGCTGCTGCCGGTCGAGAACGCATCCGCCATCGTGACGAATCTGAACTCCTGGCTGCTCCAGAGGATGAGTTCCTCGCTCAGCCGGCTCATATGCATCATGATAATAGAGAAGTCAGACATAAGTTCCAAAAGGTAATCCCGGTCGCTGACGCCGTCCATGTAATTGTCGACAGGTTTTGCGAAACGGAGCAGTTCCGTCGTCACCGTACGGTCGATCTCATGGGTCGTCCCGGCGAGTGCCCCGCAGCCGAGCGGGTTTTCGTCGAGAAGTTCCGCTGCATTGCCGATCCGTCTCTTGTCGCGTTTGAACATCTGCACGTATGCTCCGAGATGATGGCTGAACGTGACGACCTGGGCCCGCTGCAGATGGGTGTAGCCCGGCATGATGACATCATGGGCCTCCCCTTTTTCTGTGAGTGTGTCGATCAGGTGCTGCAGCAGTTCCGTCGTATTATGCGCAATCTGTTTCGCGTAGAGCCGCATGTCGACGGCGACCTGGTCGTTCCGGCTGCGCGCCGTATGGAGTTTTTTCCCAGTCTCCCCGATCCGTCCGGTCAGCTGCATCTCGACGAACGAATGCACGTCTTCGTATTCCCCTTCGACCTGCAGCGCCCCTGAAGCGATATCTGCACGGATCGCTTCCAGTCCGTCCGTCAGCAGCTCCCCTTCGTCAGGCGTCAGCAGGTCGCAGTGGACGAGCATCGCGACGTGCGCGAGGCTTCCTGCAATGTCCTGTTCGATCAGCCGTTTGTCCACCGGCAGTGATGTATTGAATTGTTCCATCAGTTCGTGTTCCGGTGATGAAAACCGGCCGCCCCATAATTTCATTCGGATGACGCCTCCTATATGTATATTTATCGGATAAAATGAATTATAATTCAATTGCTGACCGATTGCAACCGGCTCTGCCGCTTGTATCGGAGCGTGAAGAAGGGTATACTAGACGATACGACAATTGCAAAGCGAGTGATTTTGAATGCAACTATTGTTCAAACAGCACACTTCCTATATAAGTTCACGAAAAACCTCTGACCGTCACTCGTCAGGGGTTTTTGTTTCCCCACCGCAACATTATCGCCCTGAGGAGGATGTCCATTGAACAGTTCCGCTCATTCCGTACAGTCCCTGATCGCCATCTGGGTCAGTCTCGTCAGCAATATTTTCCTGACGATCATCAAGATACTTGTCGGCTATCTATTCCACAGTCCTGTGCTGCTCGCGGACGGCTTCCATAACGCCGGTGACGTCGTGGCGTCTGCGGCGGCGCTCACATCGATGCGTTTCTCCAAGCGCCCGCCTGACGATGATCATCCATACGGCCACGGCAAAGCGGAAGTGATCAGCTCCGCACTCGTCGGTCTTATTTTAGGCGCCGCAGCCATCTATATCGCCATCGAAGCGATCGCCGCCATCTTCGAAAAACCGGCTGCTGCCAGCGTCCTCGCCCTCTTCACAGCGATCATCTCACTCGTCTGGAAACAGGCACTCTATTTCTATACGATCCGGATCGGCAAGAAGGAGAACAGCAAAGGACTGATCGCGACGGCGTACGACCATCTGGCGGACGTGTACGCATCCCTCGCCGCTGTCATCGGGATCGGCCTCGGCCTGATTGGCACGCATTTTGATATTCCGATCCTGTCGTACGGCGATCCGGTGGCTGGTCTGATTGTAGCCGTCCTCGTCCTGCGGCTCGCAGTCCACATCGGGAAGGAAGCGCTCGATATACTAATGGAAAAGACCGTCAGCGAAGTGCGGCTGACCGAGTTCCAGCAGCTGATCCGCCAGACGCCCGAGGTGAAGCGGATCGACCGCCTCCGCGCGCGTGAGCACGGCCACTATGTGCTCGTCGATATCCGGGTGAGTCTGCCTGGTGACCTGACAATCCAGCAAGGACACGACATCACAAGCAAACTGCGCAACGCCATCAAAGACGCGAACCCGGATGTCGGTGAAGTGCTCATCCACGTGAATCCGTGGTATCCCGGAGAAGATGCGCTGCCGAAACCGCATATTTAAGGTATACTGGAGAGTATTGAAGGAGTGGTTGGAATGATAACGAAATGGTTGAAAACCTATATCGAAACGAACAGTTCAGCAGGCGCTGTCCCGCTGAACGCAGTCCAGAAAGAATTCGCCGAGAAACACGCACTTCTGCCGGAAGGGGCATCGGTCGTCCCGGCGCCGCCGTTCAGCCCCGCATACAGTCTTTCAGACAAAGAGACCGACGAAGAACGGACCCCTGAACAGGCACTCAGCAATACGCCGGTCTCCTATGTCAAACAGCACCCCGGCGACTATGTATACGCGGAAGAACCGCTGCTTTCGACAGTCGGCATCGACGGTGTTTCCCTCGAGGTAGACGATGTGTTCGGCACGGTGACGGCACTGTTCGGTCTCCGGGTCCAGAAGAAATACGGCGAACAGCTGAAGACGTACATCGACAGCAAGCTCGGCACCGCGCCAGGTACGCGCAGCCTCATGTTCTCGAATGAAGACGGGTTATGGGACGTCAACATCGCGCTCGACTATGCCGAAGGGTTCTCCGAGGATTTCACGTTCGATGAAACCGTGCAGTTCCTGTATGACTTGGTGTTCCGCATGCTCGCAGAACTCGAGGAAGAGGCGTGACGGATATGCAGACGGACCGGTATCTCTACACGTACGTCCGGCAGACCGATGATCACGAGCTCTGCCGGCTTGAAATGCGCGCGCTCTTCGGCAAGGATACTGGCGGCAACTACCTGTTCAGCAGCCGCTGTATAGATACGGAGCGGAGCCCTTTCATGAAAGAGCGGCTCGACGTACTGACTGCGGCCGGTTCTCTCGAAGAGATCATCCGGTTTGCTGCGGCCCTCCCGGATGACGGGAGGACGTTCCAGATCCGCTGCCTGAATACGATGGACTTAGGCGAAACCAAGAAGATCCCCCACCCGGAGCGGCGGCAGATCGAGCGGGCCGTCGGACTTCCGATGGCTGCGGAGGCCGACCTGTCCACTCCGGACACACTCTTTGGCGTCGTCCGTATCGGGGATCTTTTCCTGTTCGGCAGCCTGGTGGAGAATACGGCCGTCTGGCGGGACCATATTAAGAAGCCTGAAATGTATTCGACTGCACTCAGCACACGTGTCGCCCGTGCAGTGGCCAATATCGCCGTGCCGCAGCCGGAAGGGATCCGGGCCATCGATCCATGCTGCGGAATCGGCAACGTCCTCGTTGAAGCGCGTTCGATGGATATCGACATGGCCGGCCGGGATATCAATCCATTAGCTGTACTCGGTTCCCGGAAGAACCTCGACTATTTCGGTCTCACCGGCATCGTGGACGTCGGACCGATCGAAGAGGCTGCCGGCCATTATGACGCGGCGGTCATCGACATGCCGTATAACCTGTACACCCACGCGACACGGGAACAGCAGGCGTCCATCCTGAACGCCGCCCGCCGCCTCACCGACCGGCTCGTCCTCGTCACGATCGAACCGATGGACGACCTGCTCGAAGACGCCGGGTTTACGGTCACAGACCGGTGCATCGCCCGGAAAGCCCATTTCGAACGGGAAGTCGTCGTCTGTAAGTGAATACCAAAACAAGCCGCTCCGTTGCCGGGGCGGCTTGTTTTTCTGGTTCGGTGTTGTTACAGGGATGAATAGACTCTAGCTTGCGCATGGTCCAATCAACTGATTATTCATCTCTTTGTTTTTGCTTTTTCTCCAAATACTCTTTACGAAGCTTTTCAAGATGCTTCTTTTTATCGAATTGGTCCGGCTTTCGTTTTTCTTGATACTTTGACACTGCCTGCATGCCTTTGTAATCCAGTTGATATTTTCCCATGTCCTGCACCTCCCTCTTTCCACAAGTTCTTATGAATTCCTTCCACAAATGAACGCCGCTCAATTCCACGGCAGTCTTGCACTATTGGAAGAACCGTCCACAAAGAAGCCGGCTCCTTTTATCAAGAAGACAAATCCATTCAGCAGCCATCCATACGCCGCCCACACCCAACCTATACTTTCTGTCCGGGACCGGAGTGCCGTCCCTTTAGTATTGTACCGCATCTCCCGTAAGTTCTATACTACATTCACGAATACTTTTCCCTTTCCAATCAACTAGGCAATTGGTTGAAACATTATTCTTGAATGCGCCCGATTGCAGAAGATTGTTTTTCTGAAAAGTGTCTTCTTTGGTCAATAAAGATTATTTTTTCTCAGTTATCAAGAGGTTCACGATTACCTTTAACTCTCTCAAAAACAAAATTATTAAACCTAAAACCATAATGATAATACTTAAAAAGTAAGGAATGTTAACCCCGATTTCATTGCGCGCTTGTTGGAATTTTCCTGGCGGGTCGCTCCAACCTTGCATATTTGGAATATAGTTAGCAATAGCAAGATGTACTATGCCATATAATAAGGTTCCCGAAATAAATAATATCCCACCCATAAAAGTTAACCTTTTAATTTCCAACACCCCTTTAAGATACATCAAACTTTCTTTCCAATTAAATGGCCCGTTTAATGAATTGATGCTCTATTTATACCACTTTCCGTTGCTTGGAGTGCAGGCGCCGACTCCCGGAGGATCAGCGTGCGCCTTGAGACCCCGCAGGGAGCGCTTTTTGCGACCGAGGAGGCTCAAGTCACGCCCTCGGGAAAGCGTGCGCCGGAACGGAAAGCAACTGTTCGTATACTACTTTTTGGCCCGTCTGCTGAGTTAATCTTTGGTCAATCTCTTCATCACACAGGGGCCCATAAAGTCAAACGCCTGTGCGGCAAATTGTCGTGAATGTTAAAACATTCACGATTGTTTGCTGCACAGGCACCTGTCACTCAGGCATCCCTTACTTCGAAATTTCAGATACATAATCGGCGAGCAGTCGTGCGCCGTAGCCGGTTGCGGTTTTCGGGTAATAGCCGGAAGCCGACGTTTTCTGCATGGCACCGGCCATGTCGACGTGGAGCCAGCGTGTGTCTTTTGAAACGAAGCGGCGCAGGAACAAAGCCGCTGTGATCGAGCCGGCAAAGCTGAGCGAGCTGATATTGTTGAAGTCCGCATAGTCGCTGCTGAGTGTTGCGTCGTATGCTTCGACGAGCGGCATCGGCCAGACAGCGTCACCGTTTTCAGCACCGATCCGTTTCAGCGTGTGCGCCAGTTCGTCATCGCCGAAGACACCTGCGATGTCCGAGCCGAGTGCGTTTTCGATCGATCCTGTCAGGGTCGCGATGTCGACGACGTAGTCCGCGTTCAGTTCGCCTGCACGGATCAATGCATCCGCCAAGATCAGCCGGCCTTCCGCATCCGTGTTGCCGACTTGGACGGTGTGACCGTTTTTGTAGCGGATGACTTCTCCCGGCAGGACAGCGGTATTATCGATTGTGTTCTCGACCATCGGGATGAGCGCTATGACGTTGACGTCCGCTCCGGAGTCGACGAGGAGTTTCATGGCTCCGGCAACCGCCGCCGAACCGCCCATGTCCATGCGCATATCGCTCAAGTCTTTCCCGCTCTTCAAGCTGATGCCGCCCGTGTCGAATGTGACGCCTTTGCCGACAAGCGCGATGAGCGGCTTTTCGGAATTGCTGCTGTACGTCATTTCGACGAATGACGGCGCATAGCGGCTGCCGCGGGCGACGGTGAGGACGCCGTTCATCTTCATCTCTTCCAGTTTCGCTTTGTCATGGACGGTGATCGATGTGTCCGTTCCGTCAAATGCTTCTCTCAGGCGCTCCGGGTATGTCTCCGGGTTAAGGACGTCGGACAGTTCGTTCATGAGGTCGCGAGAGAACGACATCGCTTCCGCGCGCAGTTCGCCGGTCTTTGTGTCCTGTTCCGCGGACCCTTCGATGGTCAGTTTCGTGCAGAACGGTTCTGCGTCCGATTTGTATGTGAGGAACTGATACGCTCCCAAGTACCAGCCTTCCGTGAAGGCGACTGCCGCTTCCTCCCCCGAGATTCCCGAGAACTGCCGGCCAAGGGATTTTGCCGATACCTCTGCACTTTCGACTTTCGCGCAGCTCAGTGTCCGGGCCGCTTCTCCCGCGATTGAGCGGACGGTTTCCAGGCATCCTTCCTTGCCTTCTTTGACGTTGAGGACCATCCATTGCTGTCCGTCTGCAAAAACCATGCTGCCCGTACCAGCCGGAATCTGCTGTGCAAACGCAGTCAGATCCCCGTTTTGTTCGATCATTTCATCTGTAGCAAAGAGCACTTTCACTTGTGTCATTCCCATTCTCCCCATTCTGTCTGGATTGCTATGTCAGGATTATTCTTCCGTTCCCAGTGTAACACGTGAACACTGATGATTCGAATAATTGAAGATGCTATTTTGCTTGACCCCTTCCTTTGATCACTCAAATTCTCGAAACAAAAAAACCATCCCTTTGACAGGAATGGCTCAGCTGTTGACGGAGTTCATCGTATTCCCTTTTTGGACGTTCTCGAAATTCGCAGCGCCTGTCCGCTTCTTGATCTCCTCTTCCGTCAGCGGCGGGGTGATCTTGCTCTCCTCGACAGGTGTCTCTTCCAAGTAGTGCGTATTCTCCAGTTCGCGTGCGCGTGCGTCGACTTTGCGGCCGTACCGCTCCGCTTCCTCTACAGTCATCTGGCTGTTCTCCGGTGATTCCATCGCGTACCCTCTCCTTTCTATTCCGAGTTACTTCAGTAATTCATTATTCCCTCATCCGGATCAATGAAAACATTCGCGGGATGATGAATTTTCGCCGCTTGCTGTGGTACGCTGAACAGGAGGTGATCCCATGAAACTTTTAGTCGATGCTGACGGCTGTCCGGTCGTCGATTTGACGATCCGGGCTGCGAAACAGCACGGACTCCCCTGTCTGCTCATTTGCGACACCGCACACGAGATGCAGCGGGACGGGGCGGAAACACTTGTCGTCTCGAAAGGTGCGGATGCGGTCGACTTTGTACTCGTCAACCGGATCGCGCCGGGCGATATTGTCGTGACACAGGACTACGGACTTGCGGCGATGGCGCTCGCGAAACGCGGGCGGCCGATCGATCAGAACGGCAGATGGTATACGGACGACAATATCGACCAGCTGCTGTTCGCGCGCCATACCGCCCAAAAGGTGCGGCAGGCGGGCGGACGGCTGAAAGGCCCGAAGAAACGGTCGCCTGAACAAAACGAAGCGTTCCGCAGCAGCCTTTTGAACCTCATTGCCGCTCAGACTGAATGAATACACTTGTCATACCGGCCTGTCCGTCTGCATAGACTGGATGCGTTACGGGGCGATCTGCACGACGCAGATGTCCGCGTCCGTCTCCGCGTACAGGCTGTGCTTTTCAAGCGGTGCCATGTGAAGGATCGTTTCATTATCGACCAGGACGGTCTCGCCCTCCACGGTGAAACGGACGGTGCCGCTCCGGACGATGATGAGGACTTCCATGTCGGCGTCGTGTTCTGCAACTTCTTCGCCTTTCCGGAGCTGGATATTGAGTATCTTTCCATTGGAGCCGCTCCAGACGGCATCGACGGATTTCGGTTTTTGCCCGAGCTGGTTCGGCGTCTTCAGTATATTCATCGGTCAGTTCCTCCTTCTGCCGCCGGCTGTGCAGATCGCGGAGCTGAGCATGCACACCGGCGTTCCAGTTTCTTTCTGCCAGTGTACCTCATTTTATCGCAATCTTCTCATTATCTGCTCGCCTGCGTTTCGGATAGCCGGAAATAGGAAATTAGATAGGTAACGACTATAGGAGGTTCTGCTATGCCCCAGATCTTATCGGTCAGCACCGAGCTGCCACCGAATCTTATCAAACAAGACGAAGCCGTCGAACTGTCCCGCTCCATCTTCAGCGGCCGTTTCAAGGATATCGAACGGTTGTTGACCGTGTTCCAGAACGGTGACATCGAGCAGCGCAACGTATGTATGCCGCTCGATTGGTATGGAAAGGACCATGATTTCGAAGAACGGAACGAGCTGTACATATCCCATGCTGTCGAGTTCGGGACGAAAGCGGTCAGGAGCTGCCTCACCTCTTCTTTCCTCGACCGTCCCGTGAAAGCTGATGAAATCGATGCGATCATCTTCGTGTCGAGCACGGGAATTGCGACGCCGAGCATCGAAGCGCGCATCATGAACAAGCTTCCGTTCCGCGATGATGTCAAGCGCATCCCGCTATGGGGGCTCGGCTGTGCAGGCGGCGCGTCCGGACTCAGCCGCGCCTTCGAGTTCACGAAAGCCTATCCGGAAGCGAATGTCCTCGTGCTGGCTGTTGAACTGTGCAGCCTGACATTCCAGAAGGATGATTATTCGAAAAGCAATCTCGTCGGCGTATCGCTGTTTTCGGACGGCATCGCCTGTGCGCTCATCGCGGGTGATGACTCATCCCTGAAAACGGAACGAATCCGCCCGTCGATCCTCGGTACGACGTCGAAACTTATGCCGGACTCGGAAGATGTCATGGGGTGGAATGTGAAGAACAGCGGATTGTATGTCGTCTTCTCAAAAAGCATCCCGGCGATCATCACCGAGTGGCTCGGTCCGTTCGTCCATCAGTTTCTCGCGGAATACGGCCTAAGCGATCGGGACATCACCCGTTTCGTCGCCCATCCCGGCGGCAAGAAAGTGCTGCAGGCGTACGAGGACGCCCTGCACTTCGACAGTTCCATGACGGAGATCTCACGGAACGTCCTGCGCATGAACGGCAACATGTCGTCACCGACTGTGCTGTATGTATTGATGGAATTCATGGAAGCGGAACCGCAGGCGGGAGAATACGGAATACTGGCAGCGCTCGGTCCCGGTTTTTCAGGCGAGCTGCAGCTATTGAAATGGGAATGAGGTGAACGGCATGCTGTTCTGGATCCTGTTCATCGTCGTCATTTGCCAGCGGCTCGCTGAGCTGGTCGTCGCGAAGCGCAATGAAACCCGTATGAAAGCGCAGGGTGCCTATGAAGTCGGTGCCCGCCATTACCCGGCTATCGTCCTGTTGCATACGGCGTTCTTCGTGTCGCTGCTGCTGGAAGTGCTGATCCGCAAACCCGCTCTGTCGCCTGTTTGGGGTGTCCTTCTTGCTATTTTCCTATTAACACAGGTGCTCCGTGTCTGGTGTCTCGCATCCCTCGGCAAGTTCTGGAATACGAAGATCATCATCCTGCCGGGAGCGGACGTCGTCATGAAAGGGCCATACCGGTTCATCCGCCATCCGAATTATGTCATCGTCGCAACCGAAATTCTTGTCCTTCCGATGATCTTCGGTGCGTACTTCACTGCCATCGCCTTCACCCTGCTGAACGCCTGGATGATGTCCGTCCGGATTCCGCAGGAGGAGAAGGCGCTGAAGGAAGCGACCAACTATAACGAAAAGTTTTCCCTAGGTAAGTGAAACAGCCGCCCGGTACGCATACCGGGCGGCTGTTTCCTATTCCTGTTCATTTTTCCGTATAGGTCAGTGTTTTGCCCGACAGGCTGAACAGCACAGTAAGGAGCGGCGAGAACAGGCAGAAGAACGCGAAACCGAAATAGTCGGCAACCGGGACACCGAGCACCCCGGCGATGAAGATCCCGCAGACGCTCCACGGGACGAGCGGGTTGACGACCGTCCCTGCGTCTTCCATGACCCGGCTCAAGTTCTTGCTCGCGAGTCCGAGTTTCTTGAACTGGCCCTGGAACGCCTGCCCTGTCAGCAGGATCGACAAGTACTGCTCGCCGATCAGGACGTTGATGCTGATTGCAGTCAGCGCCGACGCACCGATCACGGAACCCGCCGAGCGCAAGGATTGTTCCACTTGTGCGAGCAGTGTCTGGACGATGCCGAGCTTGAACAGCAGGCCGCCCATCGTCAGCGCGAGGATGACGAGAGTGATCGTGAAGAACATGCTGCTGATGCCGCCCCGCGTCAGCAGGCTGTCCACCGCCTCCACCCCGGTTTCCGATTTGAACCCGTCAAACAAGATGGCGAAGACTTTGGCCGCGCTGTACGGCTTGAGCAGGCAGCCGATGAGGACTGCGGAAGCGGTGCTCGCGGCAAGTGTCAGCAGTGCCGGCACTTTCATCAGCGTCAGGGCGACGAGCAGGGCGAGCGGGAGGAAGGAGACCCAGTGGACGAGCCCGGTTTCCATAAGCGCCTCGCGGAACGACTGGATCGTATCCAGTTTTGCGTCCCCGGCAGCTGGCGAAAGGATCGCGAAGATGATGAATGACAGGCCGAATGCCGGAACCGTCGTCCACATCATATTGCGGATGTGCGCGAACAGGTCGACGCCGACGATGGAAGATGCGAGGTTCGTCGTATCAGACAGCGGGGACATCTTGTCTCCGAAGAACGCTCCCGACACGATGGCGCCTGCTGTGATGGCAGGTTCAAGACCGAGCACGCCGGACATGCTGAGCAGCGCTACACCGACTGTTGCAACAGTCGTCAGCGAGCTGCCGATGGAGATTCCAATGATTGCGGTAACAGTGAAGGTGATCGCGTAGAAGTACGATGGCGTGATGAGGAGGAACCCGGCGTTGATAAGGCTCGGGATCGTTCCGCTCATCATCCAGCTGCTGATGAGCATGCCGATGAAGAAGAACAGGAAAACAGCACCCATACCGGCGCCTGATCCTTCCGTCATGCCTTCCTGCAGCGTATTCCAGGTAACTTTCTTCAGCAGGCCGTAGCCGATCAGCAGCAGGATGGCAGCTAATATCGGCAGATGCGGGACGGCTTCGAAGCCGATGATGCTGACGCTGATCAACAGGACGATCAGGACGGTCAGTGAAACGGCTTCTGCAAGTGATGGTTTGACAGCAGGTTGAATATGGAACATGGCGGTGGCCTCCTTGGCGATTACAAAAAAACTCCATTCGTTCCCGTTCACAGGGACGAAGGAGTTCTCCGCGGTACCACCCAGATTGACAGGCATTGAATGCCCGTCCGCTTCGTTAGGTTTCAAAGAGGATTGCGGATGACGTACTTCAGGACCCGCGCGCCTGGACTCCCACCGACCGTCCAGTCTCTGTGTGCTGCGCAACGCGGCTCCCTACTGCATCATCCCTTTGAAGGGTTTCTATTCAGGAATAAATGTTATTGAAATCTTACCACGGTCTTACTGTTTGTCAAGCAGGTTTTTTTCATCTGCCCGATTTGCGGTAAGTGCTGCCGGCAGGATACGTCCCACTGTCGAACCCGCGGTCCGTGACATAATCGTCAAGCGTCCATATGCCGATCCCTTTCTTCTTCGCGACCGCCTGCCTTTTCTCGTAGTCATCGAGATGGCGCGTATTCGGCGGATAGACATACGCAACCCGTGCGAGCCCTTCCTCCAGCAGCTTCTCCTGAACGCTCTCCCCGTCTATATAAATATAGGCGAGCAGCCGGTCGTTTTTGTCGTATCGCGGGCCGACATCGAACTCGATTTCAAGCTTGCCGCTGTTCAGTAGTTCCTGATTGCGCTGCTTCGCCTGTTCGCCGAATGGCTGTTTTCCGAGCCGGGGATGGTTCGTCTCGGGAGTGTCGATGAGCAGGTAGCGCACGTTCGTTTCCTTGCCTTCGTAAAGTATTTTGATCGTATCACCGTCGATCGTTTTCACGAGTTCGACAGGGATCAGTCCGTCCCTTGTCGGTTCCGTGTCCTCTTCGTCCAGATAATAATATATAACTGTCAGAAGGATGGCGATGATGAGTGCGGATACGCCGCCCTTCGTTTTCTTCCGTTGCTTCCGGTTCTGTGCCATGTGGGCTTTCCGCTCCTTATGTCGATCTCTGGTGTGTGTGAAGTTTCCGTATTGAGCGGCCTCAGCCGAATAGTCCGCCTGCCGAATTGCCGATCCAGACGAACAGCAGCCCTGCGGCAGCGGATCCCGCCAAATAGAGGGCAGCTTTCAGCCAGGCGGTTCCGCGTGCCATGCTAAGCACTTCTTTCATCCAAGTGGAGAAGGTCGTCAGTGATCCGGCGAGTCCGGATACGAGGAAGCAGATTGCAGCTGCCGGCAGGCCGAGAGCGAAGACGAAACCGATGAGGAAACAGCCGGCAAGGTTTGCAAAAAGTGTCCCGAGCGGAAACTGATCTCCGCCATTCAGTCTGCGGGACAGCCCATAACGGATCAGTGCGCCGAGGAATCCCCCGGCGGCCACTGCCGCGACGTCGATGACCGTCATGCCGACACTCTCCTTCCGCCAAGCAGGAAGCCGAGCGCGCCGGCCGCCAGTCCGCCCGCCACACTCGTGATCATGTAGACGGCCGCCAGAGGCCAATCGGTTTCGAACAGATGAAATGCTTCTGCACTGAATGTGGAAAACGTCGTAAACGAACCGAGAAAACCTACGGTCACAGCGTCGTACGCCGTGTCGTCCGCGATGATCCACTGGCGCGCGCGCTCAGCGAGGAAGCAGAGGATGAACGCACCCGCCACATTCGCCGCGAGCGTGCCGGCAGGGAATCCCCCTTCAGCAGGCAGCCATAAGCCGAGCAGGGTCCGTGCCAATGCACCGAGTGACCCGGCGGCACCGATTGCGATCAGTTTCTTCATAGGTCCGCCGTCTCCAGCATACGTTTTTCGAGAACAGGCTGCAGCGCGAGTTTCTTCGTGGCCGACGCGAACCGGATTTCAATCGATTCCTCCCCCACTTCAACAATCTGCCCTTTCCCGAAGACCCGGTGTTTCACGAGCGCTCCAGCCGTCAGAAGCCCTCGCTCACCGATGCCGTCCGGATTGACAGCGACCGATTTCGGGGCCTGCGTGCTGTAGACGGTCTTTGTCCTGTCCGTCTTCTTTCCGTCCGCCTCCTGCCGCTTCGGCAGCAGGATGCCGCGGACTTCATCCACAAACTTCGAGTCTTCTTTCGGTTTGCCTTCCTGCTCGGCGAACGAGCACAGTTCGAGCCGCTCTTTCGCCCGGGTCATGCCGACGTAGAACAGGCGCCGGGCCTCTTCGAGCGCATGACGATCGGTCAGGTCCTCTTCGGACGGGATGACCCCTTTCACGAGGTCAACCATGAACACCCGGCGGAATTCCAGCCCTTTGGAGCTGTGGAAGGTCGACAGGGTCACCGCCGGCCCGCCCGTCTGCTTTTTCGCCTCCTGCACCGCCTGCTCCAATGCTTTCAGCTGTTCAGCGAACTCGATCATCGTCCGGGTCTGCTCGGCGATCGACTCGAGTGTGTCCAGGATGTTCTTCAGGCTGTCCGCCCGGTAACCGAACTTCGCGGACATGCTCACGATGCTGTCCTCATAGCCGAGCTCGTAACGGATGATTCGGATGATCTGCGCAGGCCGTATATCCGGTATTTTGCGGTAGACCGTTTCGTAGTCCGTCAGCTTGCGGTTCTGGCTGTCCTTCAGTACGGCGGACTGCCGGAACGCTTCGAAGACGTTGCCCGGCACCGTGCTCGACTCGAATGCCGTCAATGCCGAGCGGGAGACGAACAGATTCATCTTCCCTGCGACTTTCACGAACACATCTTTCCGTTCCCAGTTGAAACTGAGGCGCATGAAATTGAGGATGTCCTCGACGACCCAATGGGAGAAGAACTGGTCATCCGCGTCTTTCATGTAAAACGGGATGCCGCGCCTGTGGAGCTCGTTGACGAACTGGGTCGACGACGCGTTATTACGGAACAGGATCGCCGTCTCACTCAGATCGGTCTCCGCCAGCAGCTCATAGATCACATACTCGAGCTGCCGTTTCGGATTGTCGAACCGGCGCAGCTGGATGCCGCCGCCTGAGCCGTTTTTTGTAAACATGTTCTTCGCCCAGCGCTTCTTGTTCCGGGTGATGAACACCGATGACAGCGAAACGATCTCTTCGGAAGACCGGTAATTCTGCTCCATGTACAGCATCTTCGCATCCGGATAGACACGTTTGAAATCGAGCAGATAATCGGGATCCGCGCCCCGCCAGGAATAGATCGACTGGTCATCGTCCGCAACGACGCACAAATTGCCGTGCATCGCAGTCAGATGTTCCACGAGCTTATGCTGGACGAGCGACGTGTCCTGGCTTTCGTCGGTCAGGACGTAGTCGTATTTCGTCTGGAACTCAGCAGCGAGATCATCGTCGAACCGCATCGCTTCTTCCGCGGTCAGCAGCAGGTCATCGAAATCGAGCAGTTTCACTTCAGTGACCGCTTCCTTCATCTGCTCGTACTGTCGTGCGATCTTCGCTGCCTGCTCGAACGGTTCGATTTTGTCTGTCCAGTCGTTCTGCGGAATCATCTTGTTCTTCATTAGGCTCAAATACGTGGACAGTGCGGTGATCTGGTCGTCGGTCGCATTCTCCTTCAGGACGCTGCGGCAGGCGGCTTTCATCATCTTCTGTTTCCGGTAACCTTCCAGCAGTTCAAAACGCCCGCCGAGTTTCGAAAGCCTTCTTTTTGAGATGGTGAAGGCCAGGCTATGTATTGTCGAAAAGTCCGCTGGCGGCAGCTCCGGGAACAGGGCAGCGAACCGTTTCTGCATATCGAGTGCGGACGCTTTGCTGAAGGTGATCGCTTTGATGCGTCTCGGGGCGACGTTCAGTTCTTCGACCAAATAGCCGATTTTCATGATGATCGTCGTCGTTTTGCCGGAACCCGGGCACGCCAGCAGCAGGAGCGGGCCGTCCGTCGTCCGGACCGCCTCCTGTTGGATCTCGTTCAGCCGGATGGAATTCTGTTCGTATTTCCGTTCAAAAAAGTCTGCCATATTCATCAGATCTCCCTGTATGATTCATACTTCCAATTTACCACAAAGCGTGCCGGAACGCTTGGACGGCAGACAGAAAAACCTTCCCGCATGATACGGAAAGGTTTGTTGGAATGATGATGCGGCTCAGAAACCGCCCGTTTCGAGACGGTCGTTCTGCAAGTCCACTTTCTTCTTGTCACTGCCGGTATAGGCCGTCGACGCCACTTCGTTCTCATGGCGCTGTTCGTCGGTATACTCGGTCCCTTCCATCGGACCGGTCTTTTTCGGATCTTTCTGCTGATCATTATCGTGGTTCTTCGCCATCTGCCACACTCTCCTTTTCACAGGTCGTTATGGTCAGTATACCCGCTCGGGAGCGATGTAATCCGGGTAAGTCGTGTCACTCAGGACTGCCGATTTCGGAGAACGGATAGAAGCGGAACTTCACCTTGCCGACGACGGAGTCTTCTGCGATGCTGCCGAAGATCCGGCTGTCCATGCTGTTCGTCCGGTTGTCCCCCATGACGAACAGCTGGCCTTCCGGCACCGTCACTTCAAAGTCCTGCGTCAGGTTCTGGCCTTCCGGAAGCGCGGCTTTGTTCGAATCGAGGTAATGCTCGGGATACTCTTTGCCGTTGATGGTGAGCACATCGTCTTTCATGACGACTGTATCACCCGGCATCCCAATGACCCGTTTGATGAAGTCCTCTTTTGCAGTAGGTGCATGGAAGACGATTTTATCAAAGTGGTCAAGAGACGAAATTTTGGAGATGACGACGCGGTTCTTGTCATGATACGTTGGTTCCATCGATTCGCCCGATACGATGACCGGGGTGAACAGGAACTGCCGGACGAGTATCGCGATGATGACTGCGGCGAAAAGTGATTTCCCCCATGACCAAAACTCTTTTTTAGATTCTGCTTCCATTGGTGTTCCTCCCATTTCAGTTCTCGATCACATAACCGAGAGACCGTAATCCGTTGTCGATGAATGATTTCGTATAGAGGAACACTTCTTCGCGTTCCGGTTCCTGGTATACATCATGGTACAGACCGCGCCATTCCTTGTATTGGAATTCACTGAGCGGCTGGCGTTTCAGCCACTTTTTCGTTTCCTGGATATCGGTCATCCGGTCGGAACTGCCCGTGTGGACGAGTATCGGGATATCCTGGATCGGCTTGTCGGACTGCAGGCTGTTCTTCGTGAAAGCGGTCATTTCCTTATACCAGCTGCCTGTGACGACGGACCGTGTGTCTGCTGCATGGCGCTTCTTCGGCCGTTCTTCCATATTCCTCGACAGCAGTTCATAGGAAACACCGTGATCCAGTTTCATGGAGCCGGCGATCCGCGTCAGCATCGATGAAAACTTCGGAGGCTGGTGTTTTAAAGCCAGCCATGGAGAGCTCAGAATGACACCCGCGCACTCCAGCTGCCTGGCCGCCAATCTGCGGATCATAAGCGTCGCACCGAGCCCGTGGGCTACGATGAAGACGGGCACCGCTTCCTTCAGCGCCGTCTCGATCATTTTATCAGCAAATTGCATGTAGTCTTCGAATGGTTCGTTGTGAGGAGAGCCTTTTTGTTCCGGCCCGTGGCCCGGCAGATCCCCTGTGATGACATCGTACCCTGACATCCGGAACTGCTGGATGAGCCAGGCGTATCGGTGGTGGTCTTCATATGCGTTATGGACGATGACGATGACTGCCTTCACCTGGCCGTCCGCTTCCCATTTCCACATCGCGGTTTCCTCCCTTTGCTGCCTTCTGATTCCCCACTTTTGTACATGAGCTGTCACTTTGATAAGATTAGTATACAACATTGCGTGAGCGAGGAGGGCATTTCATGATTTATCCATACCAAGCGGCGGTGCCGCAGATCGACGAGTCCGTGTTCGTTGCTGATTATGCCGTCATTACAGGTGACGTGACGATCGGAGCCGGGTCATCCGTCTGGTTCAACACGGTCATCCGCGGAGACGTCGCCCCTACCCGGATCGGCCGCAACGTCAGCATTCAGGACTTGTCCTGCCTGCACCAGAGTCCGGATACGCCGCTTATCATAGAAGATGACGTCACGATCGGACACAAGGTTACACTGCACAGCTGCACCGTGAAAAAAGGGGCGCTCGTCGGCATGGGCTCGATCGTCCTGGACGGCGCCGTCATCGGTGAAGGCGCATTTCTCGGCGCCGGCAGTCTCGTACCTCCCGGCAAAGTGATCCCGCCCGGCATGCTTGCACTCGGCTCCCCCGCAAAAGTCGTCCGCGAAGTGAACGCGGCCGACCGGGCGGACATGGAGCGGATTGTTGCGAGCTACGTCGAAAAAGGGCTTGCTTACAAGATGATCCAGGAGCAGAACGCTTCATCTGCTCAACAAAAGCAAGGCAGCGAATGATCCGCTGCCTTGCTTTTTTTCAAGTTCAGATCGATTTCACGGAAGCTGCATCCTGCTTCAGCACGTCCGCCTTGTCCGTCTTTTCCCAAGGGAGATCGACGTCCGTCCGGCCGAAATGGCCGTATGCCGCTGTCTGCTTGTAGATCGGCCGGCGAAGGTCGAGCATTTTAATGATGCCGGCCGGCCGGAGATCGAAGTGGCGGCGGACGAGTTCGACGAGCTGCTCTTCCGGCAGGCTGCCTGTACCGAACGTATCCACTGAGATCGATACCGGTTTCGCTACACCGATCGCATAGGCCAGCTGCACTTCACACCGGTCGGCAAGTCCTGCAGCGACAAGGTTCTTCGCTACGTAACGGGCTGCGTACGAAGCGGAACGGTCCACTTTCGTCGCGTCCTTGCCGGAGAACGCACCGCCGCCGTGACGCGCATAGCCGCCATACGTATCGACGATGATCTTGCGTCCGGTCAGCCCGGCATCCCCTTGAGGTCCCCCGATGACGAAGCGTCCTGACGGGTTGATGAAGTACTTGGTCTCCTCGTCGAGAAGATGACCCGGCACGACCTCGTCGATGACGTACTGCTTGACGTCATGCTGCAGCCGCTCCAGGGAGATTTCCGGATGGTGCTGTGTCGAGATGACGATCGTGTCGACACGGACCGGTTCGTTCTTTTCATTGTATTCGATCGTCACTTGCGTCTTGCCGTCAGGGCGCAAGTAGTCGAGCGTTTCGTTTTTACGGACTTTTGTCAGCTGGCGCGACAGCTTATGGGCAAGGCTGATCGGCAGCGGCATGAGTTCTTCGGTTTCGTTGCACGCATAGCCGAACATAAGGCCCTGGTCCCCTGCTCCGATCGCTTCCAGTTCTTCGTCGTCCATCTGGCCTTCACGCGCTTCGAGAGCTACGTCGACGCTCGCCGCGATGTCCGGTGATTGTTCGTCGATCGATGTGAGGACAGAAGACGTTTCATAATCGAACCCGTATTTCGCACGGGTATAGCCGATTTCCTTCACGGTTTCGCGGACCACTTTCGGAATATCGACATATGTCGTCGTCGTAATCTCACCGATCACGAGAACGAGCCCGGTTGTGATCGTTGTCTCACACGCCACCCGTGCGTTCGGATCCTCTTCCATAATTGCATCCAGGATGGCATCCGAAATCTGGTCGCACATTTTGTCCGGATGGCCTTCCGTTACCGACTCTGATGTGAACAGCCGTCGATTTGTCATCTGATTTCCTCCTTCAGCCGCAGTGTTGCCTGCAGCGGATTCGTGATACGGTACTCTCGTTTTCCCAGTTTCGTCCCGCGCCTGAAGAAAAGCGACGTTAACGGTTACAAGGATAAAGGCAGTCCATAAAATAGAAAAAGCCCCTCGCTCACGTATTGCATACATGAGGAAAGGCATAAGTTCGCAGGCACCTTTCACTCTTATCGTCCAGGGAAGTGATCCCTGCTCCAGGTTTGGCACCTTCTCACGGACAAGGACGTCCATGCAGGTTGCCGGGCATCATAGGGCCTGTCCCTCCGCCAGCTCGGGATAAGAGTATCCGTTCAACTATCTATGCTACGAAAAAAGACATGGATTGTCAAATATTTTCGTACCTTCCGCTTGAGTTTTCAATTAGTATAGTTTATTATTCTTAATGTGTTATACTAATTCAAACTATGCGCCCGATTCAGGGCAATAATGAAAAAGGACGGTATTGACCTATGATATCAGCGAAAATCGATAATGGACTTAAAGAGCTTCTTTCCGGATCTTCCGTAACCGTGCAGCCCTCGGTTGCCGTACTGGTCGAGAAAGCTGTCGCACGGGGGGAAGCGAAACTGTCAGCTGACGGCGCAGTCACCGCCCAGACCGGAAAGTATACAGGCCGTTCTCCTAAGGACCGATACATAGTGGAAGAAGCTTCATCGAAAGACAAGATCGACTGGGGTGCAGTGAACCGCCCGATTTCCGAGGAACATTTCGACTCTTTGTACCGCAAAGTGCTCGATCACCTCGGTGCGAAGGATGAGCTCTTCGTCTTCAAAGGTTTTGCCGGCGCAGACAAGTCCTCACAGCTCGCCATCCAGGTCGTGAACGAATACGCGTGGCAGAACCTGTTCGTCCACCAGCTGTTCATCCGCCCGACGGAAGAGGAACTGAAAACACACGAAGCGCAGTTCACAGTGCTTGCAGCGCCTTCGCTCAAAGCGGACCCTGCTGTCGACGGCACGGACTCCGAGACGTTCGTCATCATTTCACTTGAAAAGCGCATCGTCCTTATCGGGGGAACTGAATACGCAGGCGAGATGAAGAAATCGATCTTCTCCGTCATGAACTACCTGCTTCCTGAAAACGGCATCCTTTCGATGCACTGTTCAGCGAACGTCGGCGAAGACGGCGACGCTGCCCTGTTCTTCGGACTGTCCGGAACAGGCAAGACGACACTTTCCGCAGATGCGGACCGTAAACTCATCGGTGATGATGAGCACGGCTGGTCTGACCACGGCATCTTCAACATCGAAGGCGGCTGCTATGCGAAGTGCATCAACCTGTCCGCTGAAAAAGAACCGGAAATCTTCGGTGCGATCCGGTTCGGCACAGTTCTCGAAAACGTTGTGCTCGACAAAGATACACGCGTCCCGGACTACGATGATAACACGCTCACGGAGAATACGCGTGCTGCCTACCCGATCCAGAACATCGACAACATCGTCCTGCCATCGGTCGCAGGCCACCCGAAGACGATCATCTTCCTTACGGCGGATGCATTCGGGGTACTGCCTCCGATTTCGAAATTGACGAAAGAACAGGCGATGTACCACTTCCTGAGCGGCTTCACTTCGAAACTTGCCGGTACGGAACGCGGCGTCACTTCTCCGGAAGCGACATTCTCGACGTGCTTCGGCTCGCCATTCCTTCCGCTTCCAGCGACCGTATACGCAGATATGCTCGGCAAGAAGATCGACGAGCACAATTCCCGTGTATTCCTCGTCAACACAGGCTGGACGGGCGGTGCGTACGGCGTCGGTAAACGGATGGACCTGAAACATACGCGTACGATGGTGCGTGCAGCGCTTTCCGGTCAGCTCGATGACGTGGAAACGGAAACGTCCGCCACATTTGGCCTGCAGATCCCGACAGCGATCGAGGGTGTACCGACAGAAGTATTGAACCCGCGCAACGCCTGGAGCGATCCGGCTGCGTACGATGAGAAAGCAAACGAGCTGTCACAGCTGTTCAAAGACAACTTCAAAAAGTTCAGCCATGTGGATGAAGCGATCGTCCTCAAAGGCGGCCCGATCATCTGATGAAATGAAAAGAACCTCCCAGCCGGGAGGTTCTTTTACGTTTGGGCTTTCATCCAAGCCGTCAAGTCACGGACGATTTCGGCGTTGCGCCATGCCGGGAAATGGTGGGTGTAATCGGGGAAGTACCACGTCTCTACAGGTTTCCCTGCTTCCCGCAAGGCATCCTCCAGCATGATGGACTGTTCGAGTGACACGTTTTCGTCCTTCATACCGTGGATGATCAGGACGCTTGCATCGATCTCATCGACCCGGAACAGCGCCGTCCGTTCCCGGTATGCGTCAGGTGCATTGTTCGGGGAACCGCCGATGACGCGTTTCATCATCCGGCGCATGTCTTCCCGCTCCTTGTAAGTGAACACGACATCCGACACGCCCGCCCAATGGACGGTGGATGTGATGTCATCGCGCAGGATCGCTGTCCAGAGCGCCATGAGTCCGCCTCTTGAAAACGAGAACAGGTGCATACGCCCTTCTTTCCAGAGGGGGCTCTGTTTCAGCACATCGACAGCACTGACAGCATCCTGCAGATCCGCGCCGCCGAATTCGTCACGCCCTTCCCCGCCGCGGTTGCCGCGGTAATACGGTGCAAAGACGACGAAACCGCGGCTCGCGAACTGGGCAATACGGGCGGGCCGCACCATGCCGACATGCTGGATGCCGCCACGCATATAGACGATCCCTTCGTATTCTCCCGGTGCTTTCGGTTCCGCAAGCAGCCCTTTCACTCTCACACCGCCGGACCAGTACGTGATTTCCGTCAGTTCGACAGCCGGGTTCGGTGAAGGATATGCACGGCTTGAGACGATTTCCGCGTCAGTCAGCATGGCGTTCCACCCAGTTCCTCAGCTCATGCATCCCTTTGTCCTTCATGTGGAAACTGAGCGTCGTGCAGCTGTCGAGCTCGTCGTCCGTCAGCCACAGCGCCCCTTCCGTTTCAAAGAGTTCCGGTTGTTCATCGATACCAGTTACTTCCGCCGTGAAGACGGCTTTACAGAAAGGCGGTTCCGTGTGGACGACATACTCAGCGAACTTCCTCGGTTTCCCGATCGTCACCCCTGTTTCCTCCATGACCTCCCGGATCGCTGCGTCTTCGATCGTCTCCCCCGGTTCCGCTTTGCCTCCCGGGAATTCCGTTCCGCGAATCCGGTGGACGGTCGTCAGCCACTTCCCGTCATGTTTCAAGACGACGAGTACGTGCCGGGCCTCCAATTCCTGCTCACCGAAGACGAGCTCGACCCGGCTCCCTTTCAGATCTTCAAATGTCAACATGTCCGTCACGTCCTATTCCTGCCGGCCGCGGCCGCTTCACAGACCGCCTGTTCGGACGGTCCTCACCGGTTCCCTGAAGAACGGCAGCTGTTCGATGAATGCCTTCGAATCATCATCGGTGAATTCGTGCACTAAGGCGTAGACCTTATGCAGCCTGCGGTCGACGTGATGGTTGTCCCGGTCGTAGTGATACGGGACGAAAGGCAAATGCGCCCGTAAAAAATTTCGGAACTCCAATTCGCCAGATTGCGCAAACAGATGCTCAAAGATGTCCACATACGATTTCGGTATTTCCACTTTGAATTCGTATGGAGAGACATCCGGAAACTGGAGTACTTGCTGGTTCACAACGGATACATACATCGTCACTTTCGGTTCAGCCATGTTCATCCCATCCTTTTTACTTGCAGTATGGGCGTTTCAGCTCGATGTATGTATTCCATACCCGATTATCGTGAAGTTAAGTTGGCGACTTTCTCGACGGCATCCGCCACATTCTGATGGACGTTCGGATCGAGCGGATGAGGCACGAGGTCTCCCGGCTTCGTGGAGTCGAGGATGGCAAGTGCAGCCGCGATCAGCATATCGTACGTAATGCTCTTCGCCTGCGCATTGAGCGCCCCGCGGAAGATTCCCGGAAATCCGAGGACGTTGTTGACCAGACGGCCGTCCGCAGCGAATGCGGCTCCTGCCTGTAATGCGATTTCCGGCTGGATTTCCGCCTGCGGATTGGACAGTGCCAAGATGATCTGCCCCGGACGCACCATGTCCGGTGTGATCAGCCCTTCCACTCCTGTAGTCGCTATGACGATATCACTCGTCGCCATGATGTCTTCCAATGATTCCGCAATGGATCCGCCGTAGCCCGCAAGGCGTTCCAGTGCTTCCGCGTTACGGTCCGTCCCCTGCATCTTCTTGACGCCGTAAGCCATCATCATACGGCTGATGGCGAGGCCAGCCGCCCCAAGTCCGATCTGGCCGACAACGGATTCTTCCAGTTTGACACCCGCCTGCCGGCAGGCCGACAGCGTGGAGGCCAGTGCAACGACAGCCGTTCCGTGCTGATCATCGTGCATGACAGGGATATCCAGGTCAGCCTTCAGCCGTTCCTCGATTTCGAAACAATGCGGCGAACCGATATCCTCGAGCAGGATGCCGCCGAACGTCTGGCTGATGTGCTTGACGGTTTCGACCACCTGATCGGGATCACTCGTATCGAGAAGGATCGGCACACCGCTGATGCCTGCGAACTGGTCGAACAGGACCGACTTCCCTTCCATGACCGGCATGCCGGCGACCGGACCGATGTTGCCGAGACCGAGAATGGCTGTGCCGTCCGTGACGATTGCCACGGTATTCGAGATGCCCGTGAAGAACTGGGCCTGCTGCGGATCCTTCTCGATCACTTTACAGACGTTCGCCACGCCCGGTGTATACACACGTCTCAGATCTCCGAGCGAGCGGATCTCCATTCTGCTCTTCATATGTATTTTACCGCCCTCGTGAGCGCGGAGGACATCATCCGAGATAGCCTGGACTTGGATTCCGTCGCCGATTCCGTTGATAGCGTCGACGATTTTCATCAGCTGGGCTTCGTCGCTGCACTGGACAGATACGTCCCGGATCGTTGACAGGGTTCCGACTTTGATGGTCAGAATGTCCCCGATATCGCCTTCCAGCTGCCCGATCGCGTATGCGACTTTTGCGAAGTTGCCTGGCTTCGAAGGGGTCTCGATTATTAAGTTCCGTAAGTAAGGTGTTGTTGACATGGTATATTCTCCTTTGCTTCGTTCATCTGCTGCCTGATTGAGACACAGACTCATTTTACACATTGGAATTTAGATATACAATGAAAACAGAAAACCATGCACTGTTCCGGTTAAGAACAATGCATGGTCCATTACGCTTTCACGTCAATCGAAGCGCCCTTTGTCGGATGTGCTGCTTCCGGCATCGACTGGAGCATTTCTGCTGCTGCCGAGGCACCGGATGTCATCGCTTTGTCCAGAATCGTCAGCTGGACGGTTGATTGGAGACTGCGCAGCTGGCTGGACATGATGGATGAGATCTCCATACAATCAGCTCCTCTCCCCCCTTATATCGGACGGAGACGGGAGGACTGAAGGAGATCCGTCACTTGTTGTCTTCGCCGAGGAACGCATTCAGCATCCATTGGTGTTTCTCGATGCTCTGGTAAATTGCGTTCAGCAGGTCTTCCGTCATGACGTCGCCCTCTTCGACGGAGAGCTCCATCCCCTTCTTGAGCGATTTCATGATCGCGTCGAAATCGGAGACGAGTGCCGCAACCATCTGCTCCGCTTTTTCATTGCCCGCCGCTTCTTCGACAACTGCGTCTTCGATATGCTGCTTCAGCGTAGCCGTCGGTTCTCCGCCCAGCGTCAGCACGCGCTCCGCTATATCGTCCATATGCTGCGTCGCCTCGTTATAGAGCTCCTCGAACTTCGCATGGAGCGTGAAGAATTCCTTCCCCTTTACGTACCAATGATAATTGTGGAGTTTCGCGTACATGACCGACCACGTGGAAACTTGTGTGTTCAATTCCTTCAACAGATCTGCAGACATAACAAAAGACCCCTTTTCCATTCGTATTGTAAGTTCTTGTCCCTGTTAATTTACCACCGGACGGAGTACACTAAACACAGCTCACAGTAAGGAGTCTGCCTCATGAAAAAAATACTGCTCTGGCTCATCCGGTTTTATCAGAAACGGATTTCCCCTCTATCGCCGCCGACGTGCCGGTTCTATCCGACCTGTTCCCACTATGGCGTGGAAGCTGTGGAAACCCACGGCGTCCTGAAGGGGCTGCTGCTGACGGTCATCCGGATTTCCAAATGCCACCCGTTCCACAAGGGCGGCTTCGACCCCGTCCCTTTGAAAAAAGAGAAAAACCGATAAGGAAATGCTTGCAAGCGCCTGCCTGTTCCGTTATGATGAGTAGGCGCTTTTTTAAATCGTAATCATTACGTATTGGAGGATGACATGATGAAGAATCGATATTGGCTGACGGCAGTTTCCGTCCTGTTGCTGCTTGCACTGAGTGCTTGCGGCAAAAAGGGGGAGAGCTCAGCAACCGATGATAAAGAAGGGAAGATGACTGTCTACACGACTGTCTATCCGCTCCAGTATTTCGCGGAACGGATCGGCGGGGATACAGTCGAAGCGAAGTCCATCTATCCTGCCGGGACGGATGAGCACACGTTCGATCCAACGCAGAAGGAAATGATGAAGCTTGCGGATGCGGACCTGTTCTTCTACATCGGGCTCGGACTCGAAGGATTCGTCGAGAATGCAGAGAAGACGCTCGACAATCAGCACGTGAAGATGGTCGCCGCTTCCAAGGCGATCAGCCCTGACAAGCTGATGAAGGGGCACGCCCATGAAGACGATGAAGACGGTCACGGTCACGGGGAAATCGATCCGCACGTCTGGATCTCCCCTGTCCTGAGCATCCCCCTCGCCGAAGCGGTACGTGACGGCCTGACGGAACAGGCTCCCGGAAACAAGGAGCTGTATGACAAAAACTTCAATGAGCTGAAGGGCGATCTGGAACAGCTGGACCGCGATTATGCGCAAATGAGCGAAAAAGCGGCATCCAAAACGTTTTTCGTCTCCCATGCCGCATATGGCTACCTCGCAGAACAGTATGGACTCGAGCAAGTGGCGATCGCCGGATTGAATACGCAGAACGAGCCTTCACAGAAAGAGCTTGCTTCGATTGTCGCGGAAGCGAAGGAAAAACACGTGAAGACGGTCCTGTTCGAACAGAATGTCAGCTCCAAACTGACGGAAGTCGTACAGAAGGAGATCGGTGCGGATTCTGCCGTGCTCCACAATCTGTCGGTGCTGACGCCGGAAGACGAAAATAAGCACGAGGACTACTTTACGCTCCAGCACCGCAATATCAAAGTGCTTGAAAAGGCGCTGAACGAATGAAAGACAGGAAAGATCTCCGCCTGGAGGTCTTTCCTGTCTTTTTATTGTTTTCTCACTGGCCGTCCAGCAGCTCACGGAGTTTGCTGCGCATCAGCTTGTTCGATGCATTGCGCGGCATTTCATCGATCATCCGGAATGTCTTCGGCACTTTGTAGGCGGCGAGCCGGCTCCTGCAGTATGCTTCGAGTTCTTCGGCCGTAACAGGCGATGCAGGCGTGATGAACGCCGCCGGCACTGCCCCCCATTCCTCACTCGCCATGGCACAGACCCCTGCTTCCCGGACAGCAGGATGCGCGGCAAGCACCGCTTCGATCTCTGCAGGATAAATGTTCTCCCCGCCGGAGATGATCAGGTCGGAACGGCGGTCGGATACGAACAGGAACCCTTCTCCGTCGAAGTACCCGATATCCCCGGAATGGAGCCAGCCGTCCTGCAAGGCGGATGTCTCCGCATGCCGGCCGATATAGCCGCCGGTCACATGCGGCCCCCTGATCAGTATCTCCCCCTTCTCGAACGGCTGCCCCGCCCCGTCAATGCGGATTTCCGCGAAGAAAAGCGGTTTGCCTGACGAACCGATTTTACGCAAGGCGTCACGGGCAGACAGGGTTGCGGTCTGTGAACTCGTTTCCGTCATGCCGTATGTCTGCATGACCGGGAGGCCGAGATGCTGCGCCCGTTCCAGATAACTGACAGGCACGGGACCTCCGCCGGCAAGCAATGTCCTGAATGTCGGCGGCACAATGCGGCCTTTCTGCTCCAGCTCTTGAAGCAGACGTTCCAGTGTCACCGCCACGGCGGACAGCCCGGTCACCCGCCCGCTGCAGATTTCATCCGCCGCCGCGGCCGCATCGAATTTCCGGAACAGCCGGACTTCCGTTCCATAGAGGACAGCCCGGGCGAGAATCGAGAATCCGCTTATATGGAAAAGCGGCATCATATGGAGCCAGGCATCGCCAGGCTCGAGCCCCCCGTTCAGGACGGCCGATACCGCACTTGCCGTATGGTTGCCGGCAGTCTGGCGCACGCCCTTCGGGAACCCTGTCGTCCCTGACGTGTACATGATTGTCAGCGTCCGGTCGTAGGACCATTCGGCTGCAGGCGTCACCGGTTTTGATGGAAGTTCCGTGAATGCGGAATAACCCAGCTTCCGGCAGGGCGAAGAGGCGGTCATCGCTTCGAACGGATCCTCGTACAGCAGCAGGTCCGCCGCTGAATCCTCCAGCTGATAAGCGATCTCTTCTGCTGTCAGCCGCGCATTCAGCATCACCATCTCGACACCGGCCAGCAGACAGGCATGGATGAGGACCGCCATATCGGCAGACGTCCCGCCGAGCAAAGCAGCCCGGCTGCCTTCTGAAAGACCGGCAGTCCTCAGTCTGCCTGCCTGTTCCAGCGCTTCCTCATAAAGTTCCCGGTATGTCCGTGTACTGCCTTCGAAACTGATCGCCCGCTGATCCGGCGTCAGCGCTGCCCGTTTCACGAGCCAATTCGGAATCATTGGATTTCCTTCTTTCTAAAGAAAAAACTGCCGGTAAGGGCAGTTTTTCTGGATTGTCGATTAAGGGAAACGCGGGAATTGACCGAAGTCCGGTTTGCGCTTCTCTTTGAACGCATCGCGTCCTTCTTTCGCTTCATCAGTCGTGTAGTAGAGGAGTGTCGCATCCCCAGCCATCTGCTGGAGACCCGCGAGACCGTCCGTATCCGCATTCATCGCAGCTTTCACGAAGCGGAGCGCAGTCGGGCTCATCGAATTCATCTCTTCACACCATTGGACGGTTTCGTCTTCCAGCTGTTCATAAGGGACGACCGTGTTGACGAGACCCATGTCAAGTGCCTGCTGTGCATCATACTGGCGGCACAAGTACCAGATTTCGCGCGCTTTCTTATGGCCGATGATACGTGCCAGATAACCGGAACCGTACCCTGCGTCGAATGAACCGACTTTAGGTCCAGTCTGCCCGAAGATCGCATTGTCTGCAGCAATCGTCAGGTCACATACGACATGCAGCACGTGGCCGCCGCCGATTGCGAAGCCGGATACCATCGCAACAACCGGTTTCGGAATCACACGGATCAGACGCTGCAGATCCAATACGTTCAAACGCGGTATTTCGTCGTCTCCGACATAGCCGCCATGGCCGCGCACTTTCTGGTCGCCGCCTGAACAGAATGCTTTTTCGCCTTCGCCTGTCAGGATGATAACGCCGATGCTTTCATCGTCACGCGCGCGTGAAAACGCGTCGATCATTTCAGCTACGGTTTTCGGACGGAATGCATTCCGGACTTCCGGACGGTTGATCGTCACTTTTGCAATGCCGTTGTACTTTTCATACTTGATATCTTCATATGTATGAAGCGTTTCCCATTGTCGTGTCATTGTAGTCCTCCTCAAAGTGTATGTTGTGCTGCGAAGCTCTTCACTATTGTAGCAAACTCCTCCGGTTTTTCCACGTGAACGGCATGGCCTGCGTCTTCCACTCCTTTTCGGCCGGCGTTCGGCAAGAGCTGTTCCATCTTTTCCGCAAGCTTCGTGAACTTGACGTCAAGCGTACCGGTGACAAGCAGAACTGGAAAACGGAGTTCGGGAAGCGTATCCCAATACGACGGCTGGCTCCCTGTTCCGATACCTTCCAGACTGTTTGCAAGCCCTTCCGGCTTCTGATGCAGGCGCTCCTGGCGCACCGCGTCCTGCACCGCTGCTGCCATCAGCCGCTGCGTGCTGAAAAGCGGAATGCCCTGCCAGTAATCGATGAAGCGCTCAAGCGGCTCTCTCCGCAACCGTTCAGCGAGCCGGCTGTCGTTCCGTCTGCGTTGCACCTGTTCGAGCTCCTCCCGCAAACCCGGTGACGCACTCTCAAGCAGCAGGCCTGAAATGCGCTCCGGATAGGCTGCTGAAAAGCCGATCGCCACACGTCCGCCCATCGAATAGCCGATCAGCAGGAACCGTTCCAGGCCGAGCGCTGTGACTGCCTGTTCCAGATCGGCTGTCTGCTGTTCCATCGCATATGCGGCAAGATCGGGAGGGACGGACGACCGGCCATGCCCCCACAGATCGAAAAGGACAACGTAGTAACGATCCTGCAGCTCTTCTGCAAGTGTGCGCCACGTTGCTGTGCTGCCTGTGAACCCGTGCAGCATGACGATAGCCGGATTGGTGCAGTCCCCATATATTTCCGCATGGAGCCGCCCGTTCCCGGTCAGGATCCACTCAGAAGCCATGACTGCCGAGCCCCTCACCGATCGCCGTCCACAGTTCGCGGTGGGCGGCCGTATTGTATGCACGTTCCGATATCAGCTCGATGATCCGGAGCGGAGAAGTCTTCCCGGCAGCGAGTTCTTCCTGGAAGGCTTCGGCCGTCGACACCCGGCTGTACTGGATGTCATACAGCTCTGCGATCGGCGCAAAGGATAATCCTGTCGGCGTGCCGAACAGTTCTTCGAAATGCGCCGGTTCCGTCGACTGCGGCAGATAGGAGAAGATTCCGCCGCCGTCATTGTTGCTCAGGATGATCGTCAGGTCCGTCTGCTGCATGCGGGAAATGATGAGCCCATTGACGTCATGCAGGAAGGACAGGTCGCCGATCAGCAGCCAGGACGGGCGTTTCCGAGCAGCCTGGATGCCGAGCGCCGTGGAGACAACACCGTCGATGCCATTCGCACCACGATTTGAAAAGCAGGCTATATCACGCCCGGTCTGCCGGAAATACGTATCCAAATCGCGGATCGGCATGCTGCTGCCGCTGATCAGATCGCTGCCGTCGGGCAATGTCTCGAGCAGGAGCCGGACATAGTCCCCCTCCTGCACTCCGTCCGACCGGAATGTTTCCGACACCCGGGCTGCGACTTCGTTCCCTTTCGACCAGTCCGCCGTATACCCGGCGTCCTGGCAGGTCTCCGTCTGCACGGAGAGGATATCCGCTGGAGACGTCTGGAGGTGATGCGTAGCGATGCCAAGCGGATCCCGGAACAGTGGGGATTCATCCACAACTGCAAAGCACACCGGCCGCACGCGTTTCAGGAACAGCGTCAGCGGCTTTGATACCGGCTGCGGCCCGATACGGAGCACCATATCCGGAGCCATCCGTTCAGCAAACGGTGCGTGTTTCAGCAGCGCATCATACGAATCGATACAGAGGTGCGTGCAGTCTTCCGGCACTTCCGAACGTAAATTGGACAGCGGGTCGCACAGCACCGGCCATTGCATCCGTCGTGCGAATTCCCAGACGAGGGACTTCCGGAAGCCCGGAGGCAGTTCCCCTGCAATCAGGATCCCACGGGTCGAGGAACGGAACAGGCCGCGCACCGTGTCCTTCTGGTCCTCGGTGAACGCCGGAGCGCCCCCTACTCTGCCAACAAAAGAAATCGGCGGCGCAGGATGATCCAGCTCAATCAGCAGCGGCTCACGGAATGGTGCGTTGAGATGGACAGGACCTTTCGGTTCGGTGAGCGCCATGCCCGCCGCCCGTGCAATCTGCCGTTCCAGGAAATCATCGACCGCTGCAGATGCTTCCGGAATCGGCAAGTCCGCACTATACTTCACGTGCTCCCCGAACATGCCAGGCTGCCGGATCGCCTGCGGCGCCCCGACATCACGCAGCTCATGGGGCCGGTCTGCTGTGATGACAAACAGCGGCACTCGTGCATAGAAGGCTTCCGTCACCGCGGGATGGAAGTTCGAGGCCGCTGTCCCGGACGTGCACAGGAGTGCGACCGGACGCTGGGAAGCTTTCGCGAGACCTAACGCGAAAAATCCTGCCGAACGTTCATCCACCTGCAGATGGGCGGTGATGCCCGGAGTGGACACGAGCGCATACGCAAGCGGCGTGGACCGGGATCCCGGACTGATGACAGCATCTGTCATTCCCATGCGGATGAGCGATTCCGCCATCCGCTTCACGTGATCCGTCAATATTTTTCGGTTATCCATTCAAAGTCCCCCCGAGCGCCCGGAGCATCGGTCTGAACTTCACCCAGGTCTCTTCATATTCCTGTTCAGGAACGGAATCGGCAACGATCCCGCCTCCTGCATACAGCCACGCCTGATCCTGTTCGATCAATGCGGAACGGATGGCAACGGCGAATTCCCCGTTTCCGGAGGCGTCCGTCCAGCCGACAGGCGCCGCATAATAACCCCTGTCCAAGTTTTCTTCCTGCCGGATGATCTCCATGGCGACTGAAGTCGGTACGCCGCCGAGCGCAGGTGTCGGGTGCAGGCATCGGATGAACTGGAAGATGCTGCTTTCTTCACCTAGGGCCCCTTCGACAGGTGTATGGAGATGCTGGATATCCCGGACTTTCATCAGTTTCGGTGCGTTCGCCGATGTATACGACGCACAAAGCGAGTCGAACACGTCTGTGATCATGTCGACGACATATTGGTGCTCTTCCCGGTTCTTCTTGTCAGCGAGCAGTGCAGCACCGAGCTCGCGGTCCTCTTCGGCAGTGGCTCCCCTCTTGCTGGAGCCGGCCACACAGGCGGAATAAGCCTGTCCGTCCCTGATCTCGATCAGCCGCTCGGGTGTCGCACCGAAGAACAGCTGGCCGCCCCGTTCGATGCCGAACAAATAGCTGTCCCGCTGCTCGTTCAAAATGGACTGGAGAACAGCCGTATGATCGGCCGGACTGCCGAAACGGAGGGCGAGGGAACGGGCGATGACAACCTTGTCCGCTTCCCCTTCCGCAATCTTGTCCGTGACATTCCGGACAGTCTCCAAATAGGAATCCTTCTGCAATTCGTGCATGGACAGGACGTCCGGTTTCGAAAACTGCAGTGAATCCCTCATCTGCGCATCGTGGATCAGCTGATCGCGCTGCATCCTCAACTTGTCAAACTGGGCAGCGGCATCCGGCTTGTCCGTAATCAGGTTGATGGCGACACCTGTACGGCCACCCTCGATCTTCAGCTGAAAAACAGGCACCGCAAAAAAGGCGTTCGGGAAGTCTCCCCATTCCGACTCTTCCGCCGACCGTTCCCAGTCAAACGAAAATCCGCCGACCAGCACGGGATCCATGTCCTTCTCTTCTTTGATGAGTGCGCTGCAATACTGTTTCCAGTCTGCCTCGATGGCGGTAAAACGGTCTTCCCCGTCATGGGCTGTCAATGTTAAGGCATGGCCGATCCCGACCAGTGTCATCGTCTTCGATGCATTCTCCCAGAAAAACCGTTCCGCATGTGCGAGTGAAGATCCGGCCTCAAAAAAAGAAAGCGGTGAAATTCCGCCCGCCTCTATCGTTTCGGTGAAGAAGCGGACATGCGGGCTGGCTGCTGGTGATAGTCGTGCAGGCCGATCCGTAAGCTTCCGGTTCATGTTATTCTCTCCTCTTGTGGCGAAAACGTCTTGCCATTTGTAGTTCCATTATAGCCGAAAAATACGGCTTCCGCATTTATAAGGGACCGGAGGATACCGGAAATGCCTTGAATGGAGTACAATGGTAGGTGGATTGAAATATGAAGGAGAGAACGAAAATGCAAGATACCATTAAAGTCGAACAAGGCTGGCGCATGTGGTGGCAGCTGACACGGCCCCATACACTCACAGCCGCATTCGCACCTGTTTTCCTAGGGACGATGCTGGCCCTTCCGTTCGGCAGGCTGCACTTCCTGCTTTTTGCCGCTATGCTGCTCGCCAGTATACTCATCCAGATGGCGACGAATATGTTCAATGAGTACTACGACTACAAACGGGGACTGGATACCGAACACTCTGTCGGCATCGGCGGAACCATCGTCCGCAACAAAGTGAACCCGAAGACGATATTGAACCTGGCGCTGTTCCTGTACGGAATTTCCGTGCTGCTCGGCATCTACATCTGCATGCAGAGTTCGTGGTGGCTTGCAGTCATCGGCCTGATTTCCATGGCGATCGGCTACTTCTATACAGGCGGCCCCTATCCAATCGCCTACACGCCTCTTGGCGAACTGTTCTCCGGCGTGGTCATGGGGATGCTGCTCGTCCTGATCGCTTTCTACATCCAGACGGGCACCGTGACGGAACGGGCGGTCCTGCTGTCGATTCCGAGTGTCCTGCTCGTTGCAGCCATCATGATGGCGAACAACATCCGCGATCTCGAAGGGGATAAAATCGGCGGGCGCAAGACGCTGGCAATCCTCCTCGGACGGGCCAATGCAATCCGGATCCAGAGCGGGTTTTTCATCCTCTCGTTCGCATGGATCATCGGCCTTGTGCTGTTCGGCAGCCTCACCCCCTGGAGCCTTCTTGTCATCCTTTGTGTGAAGAAGCCGATCACTGCCATTAAAATCTTCAAGCGGTACGAGCTGCCGCTGCAAGTCGTTCCTGCCATGAAATTCACAGCCCAGACGAATACATTCTTCTGCCTGCTGCTTGCCATCGGTCTGCTGATCGGCCACTTGACACAATAAACACACCTGGAAGCCTGCACATCATGCGGGCTTCTTTTTTTGAGGTTTAAGGAACGCGTGAAAAAGGAAATCAGAGAACTAACAGCTGAATACATAGTAATTCGGCCGTTCCGAACCATACTAGTACGTAAATCGATAAAGGACGTGAACGAAATGCTGACAAACGAACAGACCATGACATTGAAGAAAGAACTGCTCCGTCTGCAGGACGAGCTGACCGTGACGGAAGAGAATACATCGACAGACGTGGCTCCCCAGGAAGAGATCGGGGAACTCTCCACGTATGATAACCATCCCGCAGACATGGGAACCGAACTGTATGACAGGGAGAAGGATCGCGCCCTGCACGAACACGCGAGTGAAGAACTGGACAAAGTCCGCAACGCTCTCGAGCAGATGGCCGCAGGATCGTACGGCGTGTGTGAAGTATGCGGGAAGGACATTCCGTATGAGCGGCTGGAAGCTGTTCCTTATACGACCTTCTGCGTGGAAGATGCCGTCCAGGACGTCCCGGATGACCGTCCAGTCGAAGACAGCCTGCTGAAAATGGCCAACCCCGATACATTCGCGGACAGACGGCAAGGGATTTACGAAGACCCGATCGATAGTTTCGAAGCCATCGCAAAGTCGGGCACATCGGAAACCCCTTCCGACTTTTTCGGCAATCACAAAGACTACGACACGCTGTATGACACGGCAGTCGAGGACGAAAGCACAGAAGACATCGATGTCATCGCTGCGAGTGATATCGACGGCGAACCAGCGGGATTCGTACGAGGGGAAACAACTGTGGAATATGAAGAAGAACTTGACGAAACGGGACTTGAATCCGAACTCGGAGACATCCCCTACCGCAAACGGGACAGCTATACTGGTAAATAAAAAAGAATACGAAAAAACCTGACTGGATCAACCAGTCAGGTTTTTTCATTCACGTATGACCCCTACGGGATTCGAACCCGTGTTACCGCCGTGAAAGGGCGGTGTCTTAACCGCTTGACCAAGGGGCCAAACAAATATGGCGGAGAAGGAGGGATTCGAACCCTCGCGCCGCTTTCGCGACCTACACCCTTAGCAGGGGCGCCTCTTGAGCCACTTGAGTACTTCCCCGTAATATGGCTCCGCAGGTAGGACTCGAACCTACGACCGATCGGTTAACAGCCGATTGCTCTACCACTGAGCTACTGCGGAATAGTGGGCCTAAGTGGACTCGAACCACCGACCTCACGCTTATCAGGCGTGCGCTCTAACCAGCTGAGCTATAGGCCCAAATGGAGCGGGTGAAGGGAATCGAACCCTCATCATCAGCTTGGAAGGCTGAGGTTTTACCACTAAACTACACCCGCATGAAAATGGTGGTTCAGGACGGAATCGAACCGCCGACACAAGGATTTTCAGTCCTTTGCTCTACCGACTGAGCTACTGAACCAGCAATTGGATTATGTATGAAAAAAATGGCGGTCCCGACCGGGATCGAACCGGCGATCTCCTGCGTGACAGGCAGGCATGTTAACCGCTACACCACGGGACCATTTGGTTGCGGGGGCAGGATTTGAACCTGCGACCTTCGGGTTATGAGCCCGACGAGCTGCCACTGCTCCACCCCGCGATAATGAGTATACTGTTGCATTTGAGCTTTCACGCTCGTTGTTCAGCTGTTTGCAAAGTTACAGATTTCCTTTCAGGAAATCTTACAAATCGTCATCTTCGTATGACGCTTTGCTCCACCCCGCGATAATGAGTATACTGTTGCATTTGAGCTTTCACGCTCGTTGTTCAGCTGTTTGCAAAGTTCTAAAAGAACTGTTTGAAAATGGAGGAGGTAGAGGGATTCGAACCCCCGCGGGTTTTGACACCCCTGTCGGTTTTCAAGACCGATCCCTTCAGCCAGACTTGGGTATACCTCCGTGTAGGAAAACAGCAATACTGGTGGACCTTGCAGGACTCGAACCTGCGACCGGACGGTTATGAGCCGTCTGCTCTAACCAACTGAGCTAAAGGTCCTTTAGATGGCGGCAGAGGGGATCGAACCCCCGACCTCACGGGTATGAACCGTACGCTCTAGCCAGCTGAGCTACGCCGCCAAGAAAATGAATGTGGACAATAATATGGTGGAGCCTAGCGGGATCGAACCGCTGACCTCCTGCGTGCAAGGCAGGCGCTCTCCCAGCTGAGCTAAGGCCCCATATTAAGTAAAGATGGTCGGGAAGACAGGATTCGAACCTGCGACCCCTTGGTCCCAAACCAAGTGCTCTACCAAGCTGAGCTACTTCCCGATCGTCAATAGTCATATGAATAAAATGGCGCGCCCGGCAGAAGTCGAATCCACAACCTTCTGATCCGTAGTCAGACGCTCTATCCAATTGAGCTACGGGCGCAAATGATGATGCTTATTAATGAAAAGTGGAGCGGAAGACGGGATTCGAACCCGCGACCCCGACCTTGGCAAGGTCGTATTCTACCACTGAACTACTTCCGCGTAAAGGATGCGGATGAAGGGACTTGAACCCCCACGCCCGAAGGCACTAGATCCTGATTCTAGCGCGTCTGCCAATTCCGCCACACCCGCATAATGATGCTGCATCCTTTAAGAATGAAACTAAGAAATGGTGAGCCATGCAGGATTCGAACCTGCGACCCTCTGATTAAAAGTCAGATGCTCTACCAACTGAGC
>NZ_BRCF01000005.1 GCF_023707985.1 Sporosarcina sp. NCCP-2716 | reverse complement strand
ATGTTGGCAAGTGGCCTTTTTTTATACATAAATTAGCTGCCGTTTCCTACATTTCTAGTGTGCCATAAACAAGCGGGGCTCCTGCTGGGTCAGGTTCTTCACTTCCTGTTCATTTCTTGGCCATTGCAGCTTTCCACTATCCAGCCGCTTATGCAGCATGGCGAAGCCGTTACCGTCGAAATATAGACATTTGTATCGGTCTTTTTCCAGCCGGCGAACAGGAAGATGGAAGCGCTATAGGGGTCCAGCTCGAAAGAATCTTGGATCAGCGCCGCCAACCCATCGATCCCTTTTCGCATATCCGTCTTCCCGCAAACGATATAGATGTTCTGAACCTGGGTGTAGTCCTGCCTCATCGGTGGATCAGCTCCCTTATGACGCTCTGGATGATGCGCTCTTCCATGCCGTTCTGGAAGGTGACTTCGGCATGACCGAGTCTGATGATACAACAGGAACCGGGGAAGTTGGAAGAAACGGCCGTCAGGCCGTCGTTTGACTCTGGATGCAATGTAACGGGGATGATGGTCAATGGTTTTTGTGGCATAGGAAAAGCACCTCCTTCAAGTTGATATCTTGATCATACTAGGAGATGCTTGGTGAGAATATGCGTTATATGATTGGGGGCTTACGGAAAATAAGTTGATTAACCAGCTAGTAAATTATTTAAATTATATTGCATGAAGACTTATTGGCTGACTTAATTGTCCATCGCTGGACATTAATAATAGCGTCCAATTTGGATAGCGCGCAGATCACCACACAACGAAGAGCTTTTTCAGCAAAAGTGCATGACAACAGGGCTTAAATTAACCTTTGATAGCCATTATTCTCGCTAAATAAGGATCTTCACTTTTAAAAATCGACATCCCTTTGCCGATATTTAATTCCAAAACTTCGAATTTTTTTTGCTTTAGTTTATCTACAAAGGTTTCAGCATTTATATATCTCCGAGAATGATCATTATAGATTTTTTCTTGACTTTTATCTTGTGAAGTTCTGAATTCGGCAAAAAACAATGTTCCTTCATCGAAATCTCTTGAGATTTCGTTAAGTAAAGTGCTCTCTGTTTTTTCATCGATAGCATGAATCAAGAATCTAAGGTAGAGTACTATAGGTTTGTTATTAATGATTGCTCTTTTTCTTATTGAATCAAATTCTTTTTTTGTACTTATTGGATCACTGAAATCCAATTCGGTGAAGGTTATATTGGTATTTACATCGTGTTCCTCCAAATACCTTTTATTGACCATTATCCCCACTTTTGACCTATCTAATCCAATAACATCATAACCCTCTCTAGAAAAAGCAAACGAATCATTCCCCACTCCACATCCTAGATCAACTATAAGACTGTTTGTTGGTATTTTTCCATTCACAAAGTTAAAAAAGCTTGAAGGCCTCTCTATTTTTCTCTCCTTATAAAATACTTCCCAATGCTCTTTATTATTTAATATATAATCTTCTTCCATTCACTAGTTCTCCTTATTCGTCAATAATAAAGAATTAAATTGCTCGATTATACCTCTCGCAGCTCTTTTTCCTGCTTTCCCATCAACTTCATAAAAATATTCCTCTCTTATATGTTCAAGAGTTTTTGTTGGATAATTAACATTCTTTAGTGCCCTTAATAGATCTTCAAAGTTATTAACCGAAGGTAAGTTAAGTTGATTAGCTAAATTCGAGTTATCTAGTAATATTATCTTTTTCAAAGCAATTGCAGCTTCGTAAATAATTCCACTGTTATCTGATAATATAAAATCACTAGCTTCTATAAGATCCAATAAATTTATGTCATCTCCATAAATATTAGTAAACAAATTTTCTAAATCGTTTCTTCTCCTTTCTTCACTAACTAAATTATTTGTTCCATGATGTAATTTTATAATGACGTTATAATTGTCACTTAAATCATAAATTATATCTAACCACTTGTCGATTGAACTTAAGTCACCGTATGTCGGTGCATACAGAATAGTCTCTTTATCATCATTAATATTTAATTTATATTTCTTTTCTTTTTTTCCATTTTCTCCACTTTCATTTACCCATTTATCAAACTTAGGATTTCCTACAACCAAACATTGAGTCAAAGTATTTAGTTTAGCATAGTCGTAGTCTCCATAGCATAAAATTAAATTATATTGCTTATTCCAATCTGCAAATGTCCAGTCTTCTTTTGCCAAACTATACATCAAACGGATATTAAAATTTGATATCTTCTGAATATACTCATTGAAATACAAACTCAACATACAATCAAATTTATAATTATTATTCAGAATGTCAGACAGGAACACAGCTTGCATATCATTTCTTTTTAATTTTCTTATAAATACCACTAGGTTTTCAAACATTTTATACCATTCAGAGTCTGAGTTAAGAAGATCATTAATTACTAATATCACATCTTCTACCTCTTCATTTTTCAGCAATTCATCAATAACCGGCTCATATACGAAATAATGAAAAGAAGTCTGCATAAAAACACCTATATTCATAACTTACTCAACACCTCAAATGTTTAGTTCTCATAAATAAATAGCAAGTATCGGACTGAACTTAATAGTGACTCATCGCAGAAGAGAATTAGTCACTCATGTTCAAGCAAAAAGATAAAACACTCGTTCCAAATTGAATTCGACCAAATTGCCTCCCTCCTCTACTCCATATATTTCAATTCGCATTAAACGTCACTTAGGTCGCTTTCACAAAACAATTGTAAATAAAATGAAGCGCGTTACTAACACCCAGCTAAAGACCGGTGGCGCGCCCTATGCTACCTATTTGGCGAAGAGAGGAAATCCGGAATCCGAGTGGAATCAATTCAACTGTGTGGTGAAAAGCAAGCCGCTCACGGCCGGTAACTTTGTTGAGCTCGCCTGCAATCCAACCGCCCATCAAAGCTAGCCGCCTGATGCCGTCGTCAGCTTCGTGGAAGATACAGTTCATGCATGTCCCGAAAAATCGTCACTTCCTAGACAAAGGGATTGAGGAACGCCCTGTTAAAGAGAATGGTCGATATGAAATCGGGCATTGGCAGATTCACACAATTGAAGGCCTGAAATCCAGAGACAATGCCTTGGCGATGTTTGTAGAACTGAAGACAAGATACTCCTACACAATCTTGTTATACAATCAGGAGTACGTCTCCATTATTTAAAAATTAATTCAATTTTGATTGCTTTTCGGTGACTCATTCTCTAAAGTCTTTCAGACTATCAAGTCGAATAGTGAAAGTGAATTATTGGGGCTTTGCAACGGGCTACAAAGAGTCACTGACGTTTACTTCTGCCAATATTTTCCGCCTTACGGAAGATGGATAAATGATCGAAACATTGTTCTTTTGGAACGATAGATTCCGTAAGGATAAACGATATCTGATTACTCGCCGGATGCCATTAAATGCATTTACCAGGCATTCTATCAGTTGCCTAGAAAAATCATGCCCACCAACATCTTTCCGTTTCGTCCGAAGAAAAAGTAACACAACTGGAAGCGAATTTCAGAGACAGAATCAAAGTTCATACTTCTTGTTAAGAGGGAGATAGCATCCCCTCGAAAAGAATACACTGAGTATTTTGAGTAGCTAACATAAGCATTTTAGATTATTTCGATTCATCTAGCGC
This sequence comes from Sporosarcina sp. NCCP-2716, assembly GCF_023707985.1. Taxonomy (GTDB): domain Bacteria; phylum Bacillota; class Bacilli; order Bacillales_A; family Planococcaceae; genus Sporosarcina. Next base: position 211,781 of record NZ_BRCF01000005.1, on the reverse strand, counting down.
TTTTGAAAGGTATATGTCAGATAAAAGCTCAATTGCTTGATCACTCCACTTTTCAATTTCGCAAAGAGATAAGGCAATTTTTTCAGCTGTGTAATATGACCCTTCTTTTATAAGTATAGTAATGATAAAATTAATTATATTAAATTCCATAAAATTGTACAAATCAGAGATCCCCAGAATATCGTTTTCGAGCAACATATTATATGCAATAGAGTATTCAAACAGTTCGATATATATGCCTATCTCCAATCCTATTGTAATTAGATTTTTTCCCTCCATACTGTTTATGTATTGTAAAGCTTTATAATGGGAACCAGAAGCTTTGAGTAAATAAATTCTTAAATTGCATTCCCAAAATTTATTCATCAACAAATTTTTAATAAAGATTAAATCGTCATGATTATTTTTTAACATAATTTGCAGCAACAAGTCCTTCGCTAAATCTTCCTTACCTGTTTCGAAAAGAGAAAGGCATACATTTATAAAATTCATTTCTACGCTGTTTTTATACTTAGAATACAGCTCGTTTACATCTTCATATTCTTCTAAAAATATTTTTATATTTATTAACTCGGAAAGCATAATGATATTTTCTTCGTGACTTTCATATTTTTTAGAAATTCTGTGTAAATATTTTTTTGTATTTATATCTTTTGATAAATTATTCTCTAAAATATCTATAATAATATTAAGTAAGCACTCCCATCTATAATCAAGCGAAGTTAATCTTGATTTTTCTGAGTATATCTTATAATCGATATCAGGTAATTTTATAATTTCATCTATTTTCAATAAAAATTGTTCTTTTGTTCCACAAACCTCTACACCTTCAAGTCCTATTATATCTGGCATAAGTGTCGAAACGACGGGCGTACTTGAAGCTAAGTATTCATATAATTTAAGGGGCGTAACTGCTGAAGTTAATTTATTTATTTTAAAAGGAATAATAGCTACACGAGAACTGTTAAGATATCTAGAAAGCTCATGGTACTCTTTATATCCCAAGTAAAATATATTATCATTAGGTGGTAATTTAATTTGTTGATGTCCAACAAACACATATGAATAGTCACTTCTATTTTTGGATATATAGTCGATTAAATCTATATCGACCCATTCTGAAATGGCTCCCATGAAAAATATAATAGGCTTATCTGCCTGATAAGCATCATTTTTATACTTATCATCTTGCGGGACACTATAATCATCTAACCAAACTCCATTTGGTAAGTAAACTATGTTTTTATTAAAGTGTGCCATTTTTGTATACAATCTATTTGATGATGCAAGTACATAATCAGCGACACTAGCAAGTCTTCTCTCCATATTAACCATTTCTTTATTTATTGTTATTACTCCATCTTCAATGAATTCTTCCCAATCGTCTAAGCAATCATAAATTAATAAAGATCCTTTTTTAGTTTCCGAAATGTAAAGAAGCCACTCAGGAAAGGATATTAAAAATAACAATTCATCATTAGTAAATTCATTTATCTTTTCTATTAACAAACTTAAAACGTTTCTATCATTTCTATTTTCTTTAACTTCATCTAATACCCAAATATCTTCCTTGTTTTTTTTAAATATTTTTCCATAAAGATCACTTTCTTTAGTAACATTATTTATCTCTCGCTTAAGTAATTTATTATAATCATAAATGTTAATATAAAGTACTTTTAAATTTATTTTTCCAAAATAATTCGCAAAATGCTGAGGGCGTTGTTTCATACTTTTGTAATTAATACCAGTAAGCATGACCACAGTTGTCATATTAATTTGCTCTCCTTATAAAAATAAGAATAGCCTAGTTATACTAGGACTACTCTTATTTTCGATAAATTATCGCAGAAGTTGTAGAACTCCCTGTGGTTGTTGGTTCGCCTGAGCGAGCATGGCTTGAGCAGCTTGTGTCAAAATATTATTTTTTGTAAATGACATCATCTCTTTTGCCATATCAACGTCTCGGATGCGAGATTCGGCGGCTGTAAGATTTTCTGATGAAGTGCCCAAATTATTAATAGTATGTTCAAGACGATTTTGCATTGCTCCAAGATTCGACCGTTCTGTTGCTACAGTTTTAATGGCATCATTAATAGTTTCAATAGCGGAATTGGCAGCCCCTTGATTGGAAACATCAATTCCAGCCCCAGTTTTACTATCACCACTACCAACCAGTAAAGTTGCAGCATCCATTTTAGAAATGTTAAGCGTAACATTTTGATCTGTATTAGCACCAATTTGGAAGGTTAAAGCACTTCCTCCAGAAGCGGATGTGAAAGTTCCATCCATTAATGTCTTGCCATTAAACTCAGTTGTCTCAGAAATACGAGTGATTTCTTTAGCCAATTGATTAACTTCATCTTGGATAGCAGCACGATCAGTACCATCATCATTAGTATCGTTAGCAGACTGGACTGCAAGTTCACGCATACGTTGGAGGATTGCATGTGTCTCATTTAATGCGCCTTCCGCTGTTTGGATTAGTGAGATACCATCTTGCGAGTTTTTAGCAGCCATATCCAAACCACGGATTTGTCCGCGCATTTTTTCAGAGATTGCCAAACCTGCAGCGTCGTCTCCAGCTTTGTTGATTTTCAAACCGGAAGATAATTTCTCCAAGTTTTTAGAAGCGTTCGTGTTGTTAGCCCCGAGTTGGCGGTGCGTGTTGAGTGCTGCGATGTTGTGATTGATAATCATTGTTGTTTCCTCCTTGAGTTGTGTTGGGTTCACGTCCTTGTGACCCGATTGTTTTTTGTTTGCAAGAGTTGTCTGCCGGCCGAAACATCCTTCTCTTGCTTACAGTATTAGTATCGGAACTTGTTGTTCGATGTTTAGTGTTTCTTCTTGTTATTTTGGATTTCTTTGCAATAAAAAAGAGCCGCTTTTGGCTCTTCCTTCTTACTTTTTTAGCTGGTTGAACATTGTTAGGTCAACTTCTATTGCTTCCGTGTTGCTCTCCGAGATGGACTCGACCAGTTCGCCGCGCAGGATCTCGACGGACTTGGGGGCTTCAATCCCTATTCGGACCGTGTCGCCTTTGACTTCAATGATTTTGAGTTCAATATCGTCGCCAATTTTGATTGATTCGTTCGGTCTGCGTGAAAGGACGAGCATGTCAGCGTGCCCCCTTTTGTGCAGGCGCACTAATTGGCGTGCGCAAGCTGTAGGTCGTGTCGTTCAGGATCATCTGCTTGGCGGTGTTATTTTCGATATTAAAGATGAGCGGCGCCTGCAGGTTAACTGTTGACGATTCAAACGGATCTTTCATCGACATGACGGACAGAATCATCAGGTCTTCTTGCGACTCGATGCCGAGCAGTTCGAGTGTCGGGTCGTCGATGGCGAAAGAGTAGTCGCTGACGATCGTGTACGGATTTGCGACGATGAGCGCAACGGTGGGCGTGCTGACTGACTGCATCACTTGGAAACTATCATTACCTTCGATCGGCAGAAGGACGAAGCTGGTTTCGTCTTCAAGACCCGGGAGGCCTTTCGGGAATGCCCATTGTGTGAGTGTGTCGAGTTCGAGTTCACCGTGAAATTTCGTTTGGATGGTCATGTAGGTGTCTCCTTTGGTGTACGGATTATCCTTTCCAGTCGATCTGGATGGATGGGTACTGCTCCATGGTGCCGGTCACTTTGCCGGGTGTATAGGTATAAATCGGTTTGTTGACTTGGGCGTTGATGATCGGTTTCTGTGGTGTTGCGTTGATGGTCAGTGAGCCCGATATGATATCAGTATGGATTTTACTGCGGTCGCCGACGAAGCGGATGCCGATCTGGCTGTTCGAGCGGTCACCGACCTGTTTCGCAATATTGGCGATGGCATTGCCACCATTCTCGATCTGCATGAGCTGGTGACCTTCCTGGGCGCGGCGTCCGGTTCCTTCTGTTACTTGCTGGAGGCCGTACCGGGCATTTTCGGAACTCCGTCTCAATGCACTTTTCAAGTCGAGGTCCGCCCGGTTCTCAGTCGTATCGAGAGACAGTTGCGGGCGGGTTGTTGACATTTCCAGGATGGCTGCAGGCTGTTCGATGTCCTGTGTTGCGCGCGGCTGTTCGATCTGCTGGACTGGCTTGTCGGTCTGGAGTCCGAGCCGGCCGGGAGTGGTCTGGATTTGCAGCTGTGGGATGTTCATCGGTGTCCCCCTCTCGGGTAATTGTCATAAAAATAAGTGGCAGACACGCCTGCCGGGTGTCTGCCACTCACTGTCCTTCATCGCAGGAAGTCGACCAGGGACGGCTGGATAATGCGTGCACCGACGGATAGGGCGGCACGGTGGATCGATTCTTGTGTGATCATTTCGGTGATCGTCTTTTCGTAGTCGACATCCTCATTCAGTGACCGCTGCTTCTTCGCAGCGCCTTCCTGCATTTCTAGGCGGTTGTGCATGAGTTCTGATCTGTTTGAGCGGGCACCTGCATCTGCACGAAGTGTCAGGACAGAGTCAAACGCTTTATCCAATTTCGAAATTGCGCCGTCGAAATCAGTAGAGTCGTCGTATTCTCCAGATCCAACTTTTTTACTTAAGTCTTTTAGTATTGTATCCAGTTCTTTAAAAGTTTTAGCTGCATTAGTATTCACTCGCAGGGATACACCGTCGAACACTTCAATCTCTATGTCTTTTTCGCTCGCGGACTTAGGATTTCCAAGTGATACGCCGTTCTCATCTACATCTGTACTCAGGTCAGGGTAACCAGAGTCTTTATCGTGCAAAGGCTTATCTGTGAGTGTCCCATTAAATATATATTTATCCCCGACTTTTGTGTTAGCCAAGTCTTGAATCTGTTCCCGGATCTGTTCAATCTCGATCTTGATCTTATTCCGATCCTCACTCGTCATTGCGCCGGAGTTGGAGGCATTGCGCACCAAGTCAGTCGCACGGTGAATGGCAGAGCCAACTCCGTCCAGCGCGTCGTCTGAGCTATCGAGCCAGTTGTTCACCTGAGTAAGGTTCTTCTGGAACTGATCGACCTTGTTGACGTCCATGCCGTAGCCGAGGCCGCGCATGACAACGATCGGGTCATCGGACGGACGTGTGACTTTTTTGCCGGTGTTGATCTGTTCCTGCAGTTTGCCCATTTTATTGTAGCTGCTCGTGAGATTTCGCAGCATATTGTTGGAAAGCATTGATTGTGTTACACGCATTGCGGTGATTCCTCCTTAGTTATCGGCCGACGACGCCCATGCCATTGATGATCTTGTCGAGTGTTTCGTCGACAACGGTGATCATACGGGCAGATGCGTTGTAGGCCTGCTGGAAGCGGATCATGTCGGTCATCTCTTCGTCGAGCGAGACGGAGCTAATCGAGTCGCGTCGGTTGGATACCGCGCCAAGCAGGGTTCCTGCGTTCTTTGCCATATTGATGGCTTGCTGGCCTTTGACGCCAAGTTCACCGATTGTTCCGGAATAGAAAGTTTGAACAGTCGAACCACCAAGGTCAGTTAAAGGAGTGAACAATACGTCCGCCAACTTTTTCGCATTTTCTCCATTGCCGGCTTCGCCTGCTTTTGAAGATATATTAACCCGATTCGGATCACTTTCGATGTCCTTATTGACCATAAGTTTACCTTCGGCATCAAATTGGAAGAATTCTTCTACTTTAGGTTTTGCAGTTTGTCCAGTAGGAGGAGAAAGTGGTTCTCCATCTTTGTGGACATTATTGAATGCATTAGCAAAAGCTTTTGCCATCTTATCTAATTTCGCTAGCATGTCCGGATAGAGACCTTTTTCTGTGTTACCATCTTGATACCCATATGAATCTACTAATGATTTGAGTGACCCTTTTTGCTGCATATTCGTAGCCGCCAAATCTACGGTCCCGCTTGGTTCACCAGTAACCGTAAAGTTTTCTAGAGCGCCCTTAGGATTTCCTTCTTCATCGGTGCCACCTACACCCACAGCTTTGATCTGAGAATAACTACTTCCTTTTACAACTGTAATTGATACTGAGGGATCATTTGTTTTAATTTTCACAGTGGCAATACCTTCAGCAATCGCTAAAGAATTACCGCCGCTTTTGGTATAACTGACTTCAATCGGTACATAGGTTGCGAGTTCATCCAGTAAGTTATCTCTTGCATCGTATAAATCATTTGGCATATAGCCGTTCGGTTCCACACTCGCAATCTGCCGGTTTAATTCACCGATGTCATGTAAGATAGAGTTGATTTTCAAAGTGGAAGTTCCTATTTCTTGCCCCAAGTTGGTCTTGATTTTATCCAGCGATTTGCTGATGTAGTTGAACGAATCAGCTACTGCAACGCCACGTTCCACAACCACTGCCCGCGCGCCGCCGTTTTCCGGGTCTGTCGTGAGGCCCTGGAGAGCTTTCCAGAAATCAGTCATTGACTGCTGGAGGCCGTATTCAGATGGCTCCGCAAGCACGTCCTCCATCTGTGAAATCGCATTCGAGCGGGTCTCCCAGTAGCCGAGTTTATTCGTTTCATCCCGGAATTGCTGATCTACGAAACCATCACGAATCCGCTGAATAGAGCCTGCTGTTACACCGGTTCCGAGAAAACCAGGCATTGTCCCTGCATTTAGCCCTACACCTGGAAAACCTGACGTTGCTTCCATGTTAACCCGCTGTCTTGAGTAGCCAAGCGTATTGGCATTACTAATATTATGTCCAGTCGTATAGAGTGCGGACTGCTGTGTGTTCAGGCCGCGTTTGCTTGTTTCCAGCCCCATAAATGTTGAACCCATTTCGATTTCCTCCTCAAGCTTGTGAATCGAATGATGCTAGTTTTTTGGTTGGCGGTGTGCCGAGTACTTCTTTTTTCGAGTAGTTGACGGAGTCCGTCCGCGGGCGGACCATGTCCAGCGAAAGATTCACAAATTGAAGCGATTGGTAGGTCAGCTTCTGGTTCAGGTCGTTCTGCCATTTCAATTCATGAATCGCTTGCAGGAGACGGTCCTTCGCCTCCTTGAGCCGGGTGTGGTCGGGCTCTTCGGTGATGTCGAGTACGTCGGTGACGGACGGATGGAGCGGTACGGGGCGTCCTTGCTCCGTAAAGAATGCGACGACGGCCTGTTCGCGGGCTTTGTCGGTCTGCAGGATGGCGGCCAGGTGTGCCTGCTCGTCTTTGAGCAGCTGGTCGAGTCCGCTGATGTCATTCTGTTTGATACGCGCGGTTTTTTCGTTGGCGATGCGCAGCAGGCTTCTATGCAGTTTTTCGAGCTGGTCCATTGAGGCCAGGATCGCTTCGGTTGTCATGGAGTCCCCTGCTTTCTGTTTTCGGGATGGCTGAGCAGTTTACGCTTTCGGGTTGAAGTAGCCGATCATATCTTTCGCGAGTTTTTCCGGATCGACGTTGTACGTGCCGGCTTGGATTTGTGCTTTCAGGGCGCTGACTTTGTCGCTGCGCTGTGTCGTGATCGGGCTTGGCTCGGACAGTTTCTTTGCTTCTTTGGAGATTTCGAGCCGGTCTTGAAGGGCCGCCTCCTGTTTTTTCACTTGGTCCGTTTTGGTCTGGTTCGCCCGGTACGGGTTAACCGACTGAACGTTGTGATTGTTGATTTTCATAGGGTCTCGCCCCTTTCCTGTATTTGTGGCTGTTACTTACTATTTCGGACGAATCCCGAGTTTTTGAAGGGTCTTTCGTACGAAAAGTGGGTATGAAATTACATAATGCGGGATACCTATCGCATTGAGAGCGCTTTACATTTTGTCATAAAGATTTTTCTTGTGGATGAAGAAAACGTTGTGCAAGCCGTTGATCTGCGTTCTGGGCGGACGCTTTCCGGGGGGCACGGCTTCAGCCGCTTCCTTCGCTTCGCTCAGTCCAGGGTCTTCAGCTCGTGCTGATCCCCTCGGAGTCGCCGCCCTGCACTCCGTTCAACTTGGAATAGTAAAGAAACACCCACTTTTCAATAAACGCAGCATATTAATACATTCTCTTCAATGACGTTAGTTGGCCGTAGCGTAAGGCGTCGACTCCTGGGGGATCAGCGCAGCGCGAAGACCCCGCAGGAAAAGCCGTGACGAAGAAAGGCTTTTGCGAACACAAGCGAAGCGTTGTGAGCAGCCTGATGCCTTAATTTCTGCAGAACATCAGAAATACGGCAAAGCGAACACTTCGCGGTTCGCTTGGCTGAGGGCAAGCCCCCCGGAAAGCGTACGCCTGAAGCGCAGGCCAACGGACCCTCTCTCTACCCTTCATTATAAAAAAACCGTCCGCGAAAGTCCGTTATGGGCTCTCGTGGACAGTTTTCAGTTAGGTTACCGCTTGCGGTCGGAAAGATACGTGGCCTGGTCGTTTTTCCGAACCGCCTCGCGGAATTCGGTGGCGGCGTCGAATGTCTTGAGGTCCTGCTTCAGGTCGGCGATGCAGGTGTCGCACAGCTTGCCTTTTGACGTCAGCTTGCCGCAGTTGTCGCACGGGTAGCCGAGGTTCGGGAACATGGCGGGCTGAAGCCGGCCTTTCCGGACCCACTTGTGGAGCATCTCTTCGGTCGCTTCCGTCGCTTCGACGATCCGCTCGATTGTTGCGGCGCGGTTTTCACGCTTGCGCAGGAACCGGTACACCTCTTCGTAAGTCTTCTCTTCGTTCATCCCGCAGCGCGGACAGACTTCCCGCACGCCGGTGTAGTTGAAAAACTCGCCGCATGACGGGCATGTTCTCAAATCTGCCATGCAATTTCCTCCTTGCCTAATTCTGGATCGACCGGATGAGCGTCACCGCTTCGACGCGTTCGGCGCCCGCCTCTTTCAGCAGCTCGGCTGCCTGGCGCAGCGTCGTACCGGTCGTGTAGATGTCGTCGACGAGCAGGTATGTCACCGGCTCAATGGTTGCAGTGTCCGCTAGCCGGAACAGCGGCTCCATCTGCAGCCGCTCCTGTCTCGACTTCTCGCCCATGACGCTCACCGTCGTTTTTTCTAGTAGTTGCCTGTACGGCCGCTTCGCGCGGTCGAGCAGCGTCTCCACGTGGGAGAATGTCCGCTCGACCGCGCGTTCCGGATGCATCGGGATCGGCACGATGATGTCTTTGCCGCCAAGCGCTTTCTTCAGTTCATCCGCGAAGACGTCCGCCAATGCGACGTCCTGCAGGAACTTGTACTGGTGGAGCCAGTCGCGCATTGCGTCGTCGTACGCGTACAGCGAATGGACGCGGTCGAGCACCGGGCCTTCCTCTATTATGTCGGCGCGGACAAACCGTTTTGAACAGTCTGCGCAAAGTGTCTTCTTCTTTTCGAGATTCAGGAGCCCTTGCCATGTCAGGCCGTCATTGATTGGCTTCATGCAGATCAAGCATGGGTCTGTCATCAGTCCTCACCCCGATTCAGCCGGTCGATCTCGCGTTTTGCAGCGTCCATGGCGTACCTGATGCCGTCATGAAATAGAACAAAGTCGCCTGCCGGATAATCTTGATTCCGGCCGACCCGCCCGCCGATCTGGACGAGGGCGCCGCGGTCGAAGATGGCCTGTTCAGCACCGACGACTGCGACTTGGACGTTTTTGATTGTAATGCCACGCTCCAAGATTGTCGTCGTCAGCAGGCCCGGCATTGTGCCGTCGCGCAATGCGCGGACGTGCTCTTTCCGGTCAGGATGCGCCGAATGGACGGCGCGGATCCGGTCGTCGAGTGTGCGGATGATGGTCTCGGCTTTCATCATGAGTTCGATCTCGTGGAAGAAGACGAGGAATGGTTCATCCGCGTCAAGCCGGACTTGGATCCATTCCGCAAGCGGTTTCGGGATCTTGCCTTTGCTGAGCTGCTTGGAGTAATTCCATAGAGGTGCGTAACGAGGTCCGGGCAATGGATGGCCGTGGTAGCGGCGGTAAATTGTCGAGACGGCGCCTGTCTTGCGTATCTGCCTGATCAAGGCATCGGACGGGGTCGCCGTGACGAAATGGACGGGTGCATCTGGCTTCGCAGCTTTCCTCACTGCCTGCTGCAGCGTCTGTTCAGCGGTGTACGGGAACGCGTCGGCTTCGTCGACGAAGATGACATCGAACGCTTCGCGGAACCGGTACAGCTGGTGCGTTGTCGCGAGGATCAGCTGCGCGTCGAACCGTTCGACGTCCGCTCCGCCATACAGCGCTTCGATGACCGTCTTCGGGAATGCCGCTTTCAGCCGCGGCTCGAGTTCCAATATGACGTCAACACGCGGGGCGGCGATGCAGACTCGCTTTCCTTCGAGCAATGCCTGGTGGATGGGCTCAAATAAGATCTCCGTTTTGCCGGAGCCACAGACCGCATGGATCAGATGCGGCTGTTTCATCACCGTGCTTTCATGCAGTTCCTCGGACGCCCGCTGCTGGTGCTTCGTCAGCGTCCCTTCCCAGGCGAGTGTATGGTCAGTCGGATACTCCGTCCGCGGTCCGGTCCAGACGATGAGGTCGGTGCACACCGAGACGCGCCCCATCTGCAGGCAGTTGCGGCAGTACGCGCACGGCCCTTTGCAGGCGAGACACTGGAACGTCGTGAACAGCTGCTGATTGTCGTTTTCACAGCGCCCACATCTATAGTGAGGCTGACCGAGGAAGTTTTTTATTTTCACGACGCCTGCCATAACGGAGATGAACCCCTCGTCAATATGTTCATCGATCTGTTCAGACGTAAAAGAGGTGTGCCGACGCAGCCAGACACGGCCGTCGAGGAAATCCCTGACGGCCGGATCGAATGCTTTGTTCATCCGCAACACCCCTTGTCGTTTATTTAGTTGTTCACGCGGCGTTTCACCCAGCCGAGGCCCATGGCGTTTTCGCCGAGGTGCGTGCCGATGACAGGACCGAAGTAGCTGATCGTGAACTGGACGTCCGGATACAGGCCGCTCAGTTCCTCGAGCCATCTGTCGGCTTCCTCCGGGCAGTTGCCGTGGATGATCGATGCCTCGAGCGGCATTTTCGCCGCGTCCTCGCCGAGCAGGTCGGCAATCCGTTTCATCGCTTTCTTGCGCGTCCGGATCTTTTCGAACGGCACGATCACTTTGTCGACGAAGTGCAGGATCGGCTTCACTTGCAGCAGTCCGCCGATAAGTGCCTGTGCCCCTGAGAGCCGGCCGCCGCGCTGCAGGTGCGACAGGTCGTCGACCATGAAATATGCGCGCATCGTCTTTTTCATCTCCGCGAGTTCTTCCATGATTTCATCCGGACCGGCGCCTTCTTTCGCCATTTCCGCCGCGCGGATGGCATAGAACCCCTGCAGGTAGCAGGAGATCTCCGAGTCGAACGCCCGGACGTCGACGTCCGACGCGAGTTCGCCGGCCTGGACGGCGCCCATGTACGTGCCGCTGATGCCGCTCGACAGGTGGATCGAGATGATCGCATCCGCCCCGGCGTCGTGCAGTTCCTTGAATTTCGCTGCAAACTGGCCGACGGACGGCTGGGACGTTTTCGGCAGCGGTCCGTTGCCCCGGACTTTATCGTAAAATTGTTCGGTTGTGATATCGATCTCTTCGTCGTAATCCTGTCCGTCTATAGTCACCGCGAGCGGGACGATGTGGATGCCGAGCCGCTCGCGCAAGTCTTTCGGTAAGTAGGCTGTGCTGTCTGTGACGACTGCAGTTTTCATTCTCATCAACTCCTGCCCCTATTCTACCGAATTGCCGGGGAATAAGGAAACGCTATCTCGGATTCCCGTAAAAAGAATTCAGCCGAGCTGGCGGCCCCACCGATTCGCTTCCTGGGAGTAGACGCACAGGTCGTCCATCGGAATACCGACTTGGGCGCTCAGTGTTTTCATCCGGACCAGATCAAGCCGTTCGACAGCCTCCGCCAGTTCGACAAACGGCTTCAGCGACGTGTCCTGTCCCATCAGCGTCTGCATGACAGGATCCGACAGCGGCATGTCCTCGCCGATTTCCTGCCAGTCGCGGCACAGGATGATGTCAAGAAGGGAGAACATGCCTGCGAGGAAGAACTCGTCGGAATTTTGGTGGTCGGTCCGTTTCGCGAGCAGTTCGCACAGCTTTGCCCGGACGAGCGAGTAGTCGACGAGCGCTTTCGTACGGCCCTGCCCTTCCCCTTCGCCGAGCTGGTGGAGGGTGATGACGTACAGCCACTTCTTCGTCTCCTGCAGGCCGATGAGCATGATCGCCTGCTGGACGGACGTGATCTTGCGCGGGATGCCGAATGCGTACGTGTTGATGAACCGAAGCAGTTTGTACGTGAGCGACAGATCATGGGTGATGAGCGTGGCGACGTCCCGGATGCTCGGAAGTTCGGCGTTCAGCTGCTCCATGATCTGGAAATTCCGTTCTTCGATGGCCGGCACTTCGGTCCCTGAGATGACTTCCGGCGTTGCGAAAAAGTACCCTTGGAACAGCACGTAGCCTGCTTTTTTCGCTTCCTCGAACTCTTCCTCCGTCTCGATCTTCTCCGCAAGCAGCTGGACGTTCGGGTAGACGCGCACGAAGTTCTCGATGCGTCCGCGTTCGTGCCGGTCCGATTGGATGAAGTCGACTTTGATGAAATCGACAAGTTCGAACAGCCCTTTTTCGACTTCGTATTGTTTGCCGAGGATGAAGTCGTCGAGTGCGATCCGGAACCCTTTCGACTTCAGTTTACGCAGCCGCGTGAGGAGGACGGGTGTGATTTCGACATCTTCCAGCACTTCGATGATGACGCGGGTCGGGTTCAGGTTGTCGACGATTTCATGCACGAGCAGTTCGCCTGTGAAGTTGATGAACGATGGATAGGCGCCCGTGACCTTGTCGATACCGATCGACAGGAACGTATTGACGAGCACGCCGATCGTCGCTTTGTCCGGATCGACGTTCGGAAACCGGTTTATTTCGCTGTTTCTGTATAGTAATTCGTACCCATAAAGATTTCCGCGGCGATCCAGGATCGGCTGTCGCCCGACAAATACGCTTGCTTCCACTTTGATTCCACCCAACGTAGTCTATTTTCCTATATTGTAGCAAATTGGAACTAGAATGCAAAGGGTCATTTCAATCGGCTGGTTCGTTCTGGAATCCTGCCCGGCTGAATGGTATGTTACAAAGGTAATCACTACATGGGGGTGTTTGTGTTGGAAACGATTCACTATGAGAAGAATGACGGAATTGGGTGGATTTCGTTGAACCGTCCCGAATCGATGAATGCGTTCAATTACGACATGATTCGCGAACTCGGGGAAATTGTCGAAACAATCCGGATTGATCCCGAAGTGCGGGTTGTCGTGCTGACGGGGGCGGGCGACCGGGCGCTGAGTGTCGGGGCGGACCTGAAGGAGCGGAAGACGCTGAGTGATCAGGACGTGAAGCGGAATCTGAATAAAATCGGTGAAGTGTTCACGGCGATCGACCAGATGCCGCAGCCGACGATCTGCATGATCAACGGATTCGCGTTCGGGGGCGGGATGGAGCTCGCGCTTGCGTGTGATTTCCGTTTCGCGGCGGACACGGCGACGATGGGGCTGACGGAGACGAGGCTTGCGATCATACCGGGTGCGGGCGGCACGCAGCGGCTGCCGCGGCTCGTCGGTGAGGCGAAAGCGCTTGAGCTGATTCTGACGGCGGCGCGGTTGAGCGCGCCGGATGCTGCATTGTGCGGAATTGTGACGCGGACAGTCGAAGCGGCATTGCTGAAGGACGAGACGAAGAAGTTCGCGGAGAAACTGCTCGCAAACGGACCGATTGCGCTGCAGCAGGCGAAGTTCGCGATCAAGCAAGGGATGAAGACCGACCTTGCGACGGGGCTGACGATCGAGCGGAAGGCGTACGAGATCACGATTCCGACGGAGGACCGGCTCGAGGCGCTGGAGGCGTTCGCGGAGAAGCGGAAGCCTGTGTTCAAAGGGAAATGATGAAGAGATGGATGACGAAAACCTGCCGCGTGCGGCAGGTTTTTTGTGTGGTGTGCAAGGGGTGGCGCGGCTGACCGCTCGTTTCGAGGTGCTGAGCGATCGATTCGGATGACTGAGCGATCATTTAGGCCGGCGAACCGCTCCATTCAGCTCGGTATCCGCTCCATTCGCCCGGTTGTCCGCTCATTTCTACGGTCTAACCGCTCCATTCCCGCGCTCCCCATTGGCTTCGCGGCCGGTTCTCCGGTACCGAATGGCATAATCACACGGGCATTCAGATTTCATTCCGAAGAAGACCGGGATTGAATGGTCGGCTCCGCTGGCGCTCCGCGTTTTCTGTTGGGGATGTGCCGGGAGCGGAGACTCTCCCCTACACACGACTGCTGACAATCTGACTTTCCCGGACATGCAGCCAGTCGGCGTGCAGCGTATCGATGATGCCCTGCACTTCCGCCAGGGCTACGGTGTCCGGCTGGAGCGAGACGGTGACGAGGGTTTGATTCAGATAGATATAAAGGGTCAGGAGCCGGCCGCCTTCTTCGGTGGAGGTGTCCGTCATCGCCATGAGTTCGAAGAGCAGCGCCTGGGCTGTGAGCAGGGCGTCGCGCCATGCGGGGTGTTCATCCGCAAGATGGGTTTGGGCCAGGTCGAGCTGTGCACCGATTTCCGCGAGCGCCCGGCAGACGGCGGTGAGCGGCGGGAGGGATGCCGCGTTCGCCTTCCGGTAGGCGCGGGATGCCTGGTAAATGGTGATCATCGGTTCTGCCTCCCTTCTGTTTGGTATATCGGCAAGTCGGCGTTCACTTTTACTGCGGGCGGCCGATATAACCCGGGAAGAACGAACCATAATTCAGATGAGGTGAGCAGGATATGCGGATAAACAGCCAGGAACTGATCCAGTCGGCGGCGAACCAGGGTGTCCGGAATGATAAGCAGATCGAGAAGTCGCTGCGGCATCTCGGGACGGGGCTGAAGGTCGCTGTCGCTGCGGATGATGCGGCGGGCAAGGCGATCTCCGAGACGATGCGGGCGCAGATCAGGGGAATTTCGCAGGCGCAGCGCAATATGCAGGACGGGCTGTCGGTGCTTGAGTCGGCGAACGAAGGGATGAACAACGTGAACGGCCTGCTGCAGCGGGCTCGGGAGCTTGCGGTTTCGACGGCGAACGGGACGTTTACGGACGCGGACCGGGCGGCGAGCGGTCAGGAGCTGACGCAGATTTTGGCGGCGGTCGACGATACGGCCGGGAAGCTGGAGTTCAATACGAAGAAGATTTTGGGTGAGGATATGGAGCTGACGCTGCATGTCGGCGCGAATCCGACGCAGCAGCTGAAGGTGAGTCTGTTCGATGTGTCGTCGAAGGCGCTTGGTCTTGAAGGGGCGACGCTTGGGACGCAGAGTGATGCGGAGCAGCTGATCAGCAAGCTTGATAGTGCGATCCAGAAGGTGTCGGGGCATTTGACGAAGGTCGGGTCGCAGATGGAGGCGCTGCAGCATCATTTGTCGAATGCGGGTGTGTTCGAGGTGAATCTGAATAAGTCGCTGTCGCTGCTGGAGGATGCCGATATGGCGCAGGAGATGATGAATTTTGTGAGCCAGGATATCCGGAAGAAGGGTGACGAGCTGCTGATCAAGCATGTGAACAGCACGCTGCAGGAGTCGCTAGGGATGATGAAGTGATTTGATGAGGGCTGGTGACGCGGGTTAATTTCCGTTACAGGGGTTTGTGACGGTGTTGATCTGCGCTGCAGATGTCGCGAAACGGTGTTGATTTCCGTTCCGGGCGGACGCTTTCCGGAGGGCTCGATCTCAGCCTCCTCGGTGCGCTGCGCTTCCTGCGGGGTCTTCGATCTTCGCTGATCCCGGGCCTCCAGGACGGAGGTCATGCAGCCGTTGCCGCAGGACGCGGCATACTTAGGCTGCCCAGGAGTCGCCGCCCTGCACTGCAATCAACGGATCGTGGTAATCACAGCGTCTTCTCTGGGGGTGAGAGAAAAAGAGAAAAGAGATTAAAGAAAAAAGAGAAAAGAATAAGTGAAAGACCGAAGCCAAATTTCCGGCTTCGGTCTTTTTTTATTGGGATTAGTGTTTTTGGGCGTAGGTTTCGCATCGCGGGCTGGCGGAGACTTTGGCGGCGGATTTGGCGATGACGGTGATGATGTTGGTGGCGCCTTGGCGGTCGGTTTCATGGGCGGCGCGGACGTACGGACTGAGGCTCTGGTTGGCGACGTAGCGCGGCGGGAGTTCGTTGAGTGCTAGGGCCATGATGTCGTTGAGGCAGCGGTCGCAATCGCAGGCCAGGTTCATCTTGTTCTTATAGGTGAGCAGGGTGTCGCGGACGACGTCTTCCATTACGTTGTGGATTCCCAATTCGTTCTCCTCCGATCGGTTCCCGTGAGCCGGGCGGGCTGCTCCGCTCTTCAGGATGGCCGGGAAGAGGGCGGGGTTCGTGCGTCTTAATCATATCTTACAATATTTTCTAAGGAGGTGCAATCGCTTTCAGCTGTTCGTTTTGTCCGTGAGAAGTTTGTCCGTTACGGTTTGTCCCGTTCTGTGCGGTGCGCTCGGAATAGGATGACAGTGTTCGGATGGAGCGCGCGCAACCCGCGTTGCTGCAAGGTTTTCGCCCCAACGGACAGTTGTCCGCGGACACTTGTCCAGCGCACGTTTCCAGCCGGACATAGAGTAGTAGTGTAGGGTGCGGCAAGGAACGAAACGCCTGAAGAAAAAACGTTCCGCCGCCCCCGATGCTTGTCCAGACGCTGCCGGAACTGCTGCATAAACTAAGGATGTCCGGAGAGCCGGTTCCTCCTTTCACCAGAGCCGCCTTCCCCACAGCTTACTTGAGACACCATCATCTCAGACGGCTTTCCAGCTCCTCAGTCGGCAGTGACATAGACTGACAGCGTCCGGACAAAGCAAACTTCGAAGGAGGTGAATGACCATGGACCAAACACAAATGCTGCGTGAATTGCTGAATACGACACAGAACATCGACATCTCTGATGAAATCTTGTCGGATCTCATCATCGTCTCCACATTGCTCGGCGAAGTCGTACTCACCGGAATCCTTTTCCGAGAGTATGAGTTGTTCGAGAACTTCAACGACGATACGACAACGACTGCTTGTGAAAAAGCGGAATTCAACCGTTCTGTCGGCGAGATGCTGAAAGGTGCATGCTGCCTTGAGAACGCGTTCGTCCGTAAAATCGAAGCGGCAACAGAACTGAAACGGGTCGCTGCCGGAACGGATGAGCCGGTTGAGCCGGAAACAGGTGGCTGCTGCCGAGTGCGCCGATAACGCCCCTCCCCTGTTCAATGTCAAAAGACGCCTGCCCCCTTCCCCGGGACAGGCGTCTTTATAGTTTCACTTCAAGTATTTATCGAACCAGCCTGTGATTTCGTCCAGGCGCGTGATGCGCAGGTTCGGCTTGCCGGTGCGCGACAGGTTGTGGTCGGCTTCCGGGAAACGGACGAATTCGGTCGTCTTGCCCATGCTTTTCAGTGTGATGTACAGCTGTTCGGCCTGTTCGATCGGACAGCGCAGGTCGTTTTCCGAATGCAGGATGAGGAGCGGCGTCTTGACGTTTTCTGCGTATTTCAGCGGCGAGTGCTTCCAGAGCGTGTCGACGTCGGTCATGTCGGCGTTGATCTGCCAGTCGCTGAAGTAGTAGCCGATGTCGGAGACGCCGAAGAAGCTGATCCAGTTCGAGATCGAGCGCTGTGTGACGGCGGCCTTGAACCGGTCGGTATGGCCGACAATCCAGTTCGTCATGAAGCCGCCGTAGCTTCCGCCTGTGACGCCGAGCCGGTCGGTGTCGATCCAGTCGTTGTCTGCGAGCACATGGTCGAGCGCATCCATGATGTCCTTGTAGTCGCCGCCGCCATAGTCGCCGCGCACCGCGTCGACGAAGCCCTGGCTGTAGCCGTGGCTGCCGCGCGGGTTGACGTACAGGACGCCCCAGCCTTGCGCGGCGAGCACCTGCATCTCATGGAAGAACGAGTTGCCGTACATCGCGTGCGGGCCGCCGTGGACGTTGACGACGAGCGGATATGTCTCGCCTTCCTTGAACGTGGCCGGCTTCATGAGCCAGCCGTGGACCGTAAAGCCGTTCGCACCGTCGAATTGGACGGTTTCCGGCTGGACGAGCACGGTGTCGGTGACGTATGTTTCATTGAATGAAGTCATTGCCGTCCTGTCACCCGTCGCGATATCGAGTTTGTACAGCTCGCCGGGGTTCACCGGATCGGTGATCGCAGCGAGTGCGAACTGGCCATTTTTCGCGACGTCATAGTCGTAGATGTGCTCCCCTTCCGGCGACGCCGGGTACAGGCTGCCGTCGAGATCGGCGAAATAGAGACGGACGTCGCCCATGACGGAGACGGTGAAGTAGAGATAGTTCCCTTCCGTCCAGACCGCTTCCGGCGGGTTCGGCCCCTGCTGGTGATCGGCGACGACCGCATCGCCAAGCGGGGCGTCGAGTCCTTCCGTCAAAGTCAGCGTCGTTTTTTCTTCGCAGTCATAGACGTACAGTTCGCCGTGCGTCGCGTTTTCGAAAGACCGGTTGGAACCGCCATATGCGATGTAGCGGTCGTCCAGTGAAAAGGCAGCACCGCCGAAGTACCCTTGTTCATCGACAAGGACGGTTTCTTCCTTCGTCTCGATGTCGGTGAGGACGAGCGGCTGGCGGAAGTCGAAGTCTTTGTTTTCAGCACGGTTGACGCCGATGACGAGCTTTTTGCCGTCGTGCGATACCGCTTCGAGCGAATGATGGTGCGGTCCGTCGGTGAATTGGGTGATGTCTCCCGTTGTAAGCTCCAGGCAGCCGATCTGTGAATGGCGGTCCTGTTTGACGAACCCTGCGCCGTCCATTTTGTATTTCATCGTCGTGACGCGGAGCGCTTCGGGATTTTTCTTGTCCTTCTCCTCGTCCTTTTTGGCTTTATCTGTAAACGTCTTGCCGTCTTCCAGCGTGCCCGACAGCCAGATTTTCGTGCCGCACGGCGACCAGAGGAAGTCCGAGACGCCGGTTTCGTATTCCGTCAGCCGGCGCGCTTCCCCGCCGGTCGCCTGCATGACGTACAGCTGGTTCTTGTCACTGCGTGTCGACAGGAAGGCGATCTGGCTGCCATCAGGCGACCATTGCGGCTTCGAGACGCGCTCCTTGCCGAACGTCCACTGGGTGGATTTGCCGCTTTCAAAGTCGAGATGATGCAGATGCGCGTGGTAGGCATTCTCGTCCTTGTCGATCTGTGTGACGATGAAAACCGCTTCCGTGCCGTCCGGCGATAAAACCGGATTCGTGACGGATTTCAGTTTGAATAAATCGTCTTTCTGTACGGTTTGTTTCGTTGTCATGTCCATTCCCCCTTGATGCCATCTATTTCGACATCCGGAAGATTAATCCTTCTTTATCCGTCACTATTTTCACTTTTCTTTCGGAGGTTCTTGTGCGCCGAGCTGGAAGACGTCTATCATCGACTTCAGCGATTCTGCCATGTCACTGAGTACGTGCGCGGAGGCTGAAATCTCCTCCATCGTCGCGCTCTGTTCCTCTGCTGCCGCCACGATTGTCTGCGCACTGCCTTCCGACCGTTCGGACAATGCAGCCGTCTGGCCGGCGAGCGACTTCATGGAGTGCGTGCTCGCGCTGATCTGCTCGCTGATCGCCGACACTTCCTCGGTCTGTGCGGACACTTCGCTCACCATCCGCGCGATTTCACCGAACCTGCTGCCGGAATCATTCGCCATCGACAGTCCTTCTTCGACATTCGTCTGGGCGACGGCCATCGCTTCCTGCACACTGCCCACTTCCGCCTGGATTTCTTCGATGAGACGGTTGATGCTGCTGGCGGCTTTTGCCGATTCCGCGGCCAGGCTGCCGACTTCGCCGGCGACGACCGCGAAGCCTTTGCCGTGCTCGCCTGCCCGTGCAGCTTCTATGGACGCATTCAACGCCAGCAGGTTAGTCTGGCCCGCGATCGTCGTGATGAGCGCGACAATGCTGCCGATTTCGTCGGATTTTTTCGACAGCGTGCTGATGATTTCAGCCGTTTTGCCTGTCGATGTACGGATTTCGCCGATCTTTCCGACCGTCTCCTCCATCGCCTGCGTGCCGGACTGTGTCTGCTCCGTCGTCGAGACGGCAAGGTCCGACACGGTATGGATGGCGGATGCCGTCTGGTCCATGCCCTGCGTGATCTCCGCGACGATCGTCGACGTGGAGTGCGCGTATTCGAGCTGTTCGGAGGCGCCTTCCGAGACGCTGACGATTTCGTCCGTGATCTGCGCGGAGGCATGCGCGGTTTCATCTGCGCTCGCCGTCAGTTCACCCGACGTCGAAGCGATTGTCGCGATGCTCGTCTGCAGTTCCGACACGATCGTGTACAAATTGTCCGAGAATGCGTTGGCGTCTCGCGTCAGCTGTCCGATTTCATCCGGATCGCCGACCGGCAGCGGCACAGGCGACAGCCGGCCTTCCGCCATGTCGTTCATGCGCGCGGTGAGCACGGTGATCGGCTTCTGGATCTTCGAACGCAAGTAGCGGCTGCCGATCAGCGAAATGAGCGCACCGAGGATCGCGCCGAATATCATCGTGATGAGGACGCTATTGTAGAGCGACTGGCCTTCCTCTTCGATATCCGTCAGTTCCTGCTGGTGCTTCGCCTGCAGGTCGTTTAATGCGTCATGCAGCACATCGATCGTCTTGCCGGTTTCGTATGAATTCTGGATTGCCTCGTCGTCGCGATCGACCATGCTCAACTCGAGCAGTGCGCTGATCTGGCTGCTGTACGTGTCCAGCTGGCTGCGGACGATGCCGAATGCCTGCTGCTCGTCTTTCGACAGCGCCTGTTCGTATGACATTTCAGTATTTTTCATCTGTTCCTGATACTCGGCGATCTGTGCCTCGTACCGTTCTTCGAATTCCTTGTCTTTCGAGACGATGTGCCGCTGGGTCAGGCTTAAAACCTGCTGCACCGTCTGTTCAAGATCGTTGTTGTACTGGATCTTCGGCAGGATCCCCTCGTTGATCTCCTTCGTGTTCGCGTTCAGGCGGTGTGCGCTGAATGCCCCGATGCTCCCCAATATGAGGATCAATACCAGAATCGTCCCGAACACCGCATTCAATTTCCCCTTGACCGACCGTTTCATCGCCGTGCCTCCCTTTTCATCCCATACTTTTAGATCATAGCTTTAGTCTATATCATCTTTATCGACAGAAACGACGTTACTTTTGACACTTGTGAGAATTATTTGTTTTTACAGGGAATTCCCTTGGTTTTTTGGATGGATTGAGCGGATAGCCGGTGGAAACGAGCGGTGGGCGCGGTTAAATGATCGGTTAGCGAACGGAATTGAGCGGATAGCCGGAGTAAATGATCGGTTGGCGGTGGTAATCGAGCGGATAGCCGGCTTAATTGATCGGTTAGCGATGTTAATCGAGCGGATAACCGGGCAGCGGATGCCTTACCCGCACAAAAAGAGACCGCCTCGGCGGTCTCTTCCCCTCTTATGATCTTACATAACTCTTCAGAGAACGGCGGAGGATCTTGCCGGTCGTGTTCTTCGGCAGTTCATCCAGGAACTCGATATGCTTCGGCACTTTGTACTTCGCGAGGCGCTTTGAACAGAAGTCGAGCAGGTCGGCTTCCGTGACATCGCTGCCTTCCTTCTTGACGACGTACGCGAGCACTTCTTCGCCAAAATCGGGATCCGGGACACCGAGGACGGCCGCTTCGACGAGGTCGCGGTGCTGGAATAGCACTTCCTCGACTTCGCGCGGATAGACATTGTAGCCGCCGACAATGATCAGGTCCTTTTTGCGGTCGACGATGTAGAAGTAGCCGTCTTCGTCCTTCCGCGCCAGGTCGCCGGTGTACAGCCAGCCGTCACGCAGCACGGCCGCCGTCTCTTCGGGCATCTTATAGTAGCCTTTCATGACGTTGTTGCCGCGGACGATCAGCTCCCCGACCTGGCCGACGGGCACTTCGTCGCCGAGTTCGTCGACGATCTTGTTTTCGACGTTCAGGATGGACGTGCCGATCGAGCCGGGCACCCGTTCGCGGTCGAGCGGGTTGAACGTCGTCACCGGTGACGCTTCCGACAGGCCGTAGCCTTCCGAGATCTTGACATGGAATTTCTCCTCGAAGTTCTCGAGCAGCGCGACCGGCAGTGAAGAGCCGCCTGAGATCGCGAGCCGGATCGATTCGAAGTCTTCGCGCGATGCACCCGGATACTGGTACATGAAGTTGTACATCGTCGGGACGCCGGCGAAGATCGTCGCTTTCTGTTCTTTGATCGTCTGGAACACGTCAGCCGGGCTGAACCTCGGCACGAGCACGATCGTCGCGCCCTGGACGAGCGGTGCATTGACGACGACGGTCAGAGCGAATACGTGGAACACCGGCAATGTTGCAACGACACGGTCTTCCGATGAAAACCCGAGGTACTCGCCGACGTCCGACGCGTTCGAGTACAGGTTCTTGTGCGTCAGCATGGCACCTTTCGGACGGCCGGTCGTGCCGGACGTGTACAGGATGACAGCGGTTTCATTTTCATCGACGTCAGTGATTTCCGCAGCTCCTGTGCTGCCTGCGATGAGATGTGTGAACTGTTTCGTCTTCGCTTTGGCGCCTTCCGACAGCTCGGAAATGCGATCTGCGGTCTCCCCCGTCATTTCGCAGATGATGTAGTTCTCGATAGCCGGAAGCCGGACGGACGCTGCTTCGACAAGCGGCAGCAGCTGTTCGAGCGCGACGACCGCTTTCGCGTCGCTGTCCTGCAGGATATACGAGATTTCATCAGGCGAATAGATCGGATTCACCGGGATCGCCGTCGCGCCGAGGCGCATTGTCGCATACAGCGTGATGAGGAAATGCGGCGTATTGCCGAGCAGCAGTGCCACGTGGTCGCCGCGTTCAACGCCGAGTCCTTGCAGGGCCGATGCGAAACGTGCCACAGTCTGGTCGAACTCCGCATATGATGTGTCGTTTCCAGCAAAATGATAGGCCGTCTTGCCCGGCTGTGACAGTGCAGTCTCCCGGACGCGTTCTACTAGATTCATAAGAGCACCCCTCTCTTGATTGAATGAATACTCATTCACAATTCCAACTATTAGTATATAAGAAAAATTTAAAACATTCAATAGGGTTTATCCGAAAGTAATGGAAGAGCCGAATCATTTTTCCGCAAAACAAAAACACCGGGAGTTACTCCGGTGTTCGGATGTGCGACAAATAGCGCCAGCGGATGAGGTAGAAGTACGAAATCTGCAGGATCGCAAACCCGCCGAGGACGAGGGCGAGCTCTTTTGCGATCGAGATTTCGGCAAGTGCGTCCCAGATGACCTGGAGGGCGAGGAAGGCGAACGCGCTGTGGACGAACGCCACCCCCCACGGGATGAAGAACTGGGGCAGCAGCTGACGGTTGATGATCTTTTTCAGTTCCTTGCGGGTGATCCCCATCCGGCGCAGCACAGCGAACTGCCGGCGGTCGCGGTCGAGCGTCGTGTACAGCCGGAAGTAGACGAAACTGCCGGCAGCGAGGAACAGCACCGCAGCGAGCAGCAGCCCCATGAACAGCAGCAGTGAGAACGTCGTCCGGATGACCGAGTAATTGAGGCCCGGGTTGCCGAATGAGAACAGCGTGCCGGTCTCCCCGCTCAGCAGGATCGATTTCAGTTCATCCTCATGGAGCGCACGGCCGACGTCTTTCGTCTCCTGCCAGTCCCTTATATTGAAGGCATAATAGCGGAACTGTGTCGCAGAATTGCCGTCCGGACCGCTGAGGATCCGCTCGAAGTCAGCGTCGGTGACGATGATCGCGTTCGAGCCGATGGCGTTCGGCGGGAACAGCTGATGCGGATAGGCGCCAGAAATGTCGACGGTCAGTCCGCTCATCTCGAGTTTCGTCCGGACGTTCCGGTCATTCAGCTGGCGGAACGACGAGTCGGTCGGCGGCAGGAACATCGCGGTTCCGTCTGCAAGCTCGATCGGCGGATAGCCGAACGTGTAGCCGAGCGCATTCATGCTCGACACGCGGACGATCGAGACGTTCTTGTCGGTGAAAGACGATTTCTGCCGCAGCACGCGGAACGGCACGACGTTGTAGTCGATGTCTTTGTCGTTCAGCTCGTCTGTCAGCTGGCGGACGTGGATCTGTTCGAGCACGTTGCCGGGATAGCTTTTGTAGACGAGGCCGAGCGGGTTGAGCTCGCGGTACTGGTTCGCGAACGACGTTAAAGACGCGAGCAGCCCGACGGACATGAAGGCAAGCGTCGACACCATCGTGACGATGAAGAACATCCGGGCGTTCTCCTTCAGCCGGACGACGCCTTCCGACAGCGACAATAGCCAGAACGGGCGCCAGTACAGCCGCTTCCGCGAGCGGAACAGCTGGATGACGTACGGCAGCGAATCGCTGAAGAAGAAATACGTGCCCGTCACTGCGGCTGCCGGCAGCACGAAGATGATGCGGACGACATACGGATTCGTCGCGTACACCGCCATCGTATACGTCAGGACGAGCAGCGCCATGCCTGCGAACGCCCGCCACGGCGTCGTCGAATACGCTTGCTGCTCGGCGCTTTCGCCCTGCAGCAGGTCGTACACTTCCCCCGCTCGGATGAACAGCGGGGCGACGAGCGAAATGATGATGAACACACTTGCGAAACTGCCGATCGTCAGCGCGAACGGCTTCCACGTGAAATAGAGCGGCAGGTCGGGCAGCTGGATGAGCTCTTCGACGATCATCAGAAAGAACTTCGAGAACACTGTGCCGAGGAATGTCCCCGCCACGATCGCGACGCCGCCGATGAGCATTGTCTCAAGGAAGATGAGCCGCTGCAGCTGGCTGCGCGCCATCCCGAGCAGCAGCAGGATGCCGAATTCCTTCGAGCGCGCCTGCAGGAACGCCCGCATCGAGTAGAACAGGAAGAACAGCGTGAACACGAACAGGATGAATTCCGCGACCATCATGCCCGTCGACGCGATCTCCTGCACGAACCCTTCTTCCATCGCCGGGTGGAACAGCAGCATCGAGTACAGGAAGAACACCATGACCGAGAACGCACTGGCCATGAAGAACGCGGCATAGATGCGCCGGTTGCGGACAACGTTACGGTAGGCGAACTGACGAAAGGTCATTGACGTTCCCCCCGAGCAGCGACAGCACGTTCAAAATCTGCTGGAAGAACGTCCGGCGCTGCTCATCTTTGTACAATTCGTTGAAGAACTCCCCGTCTTTGATGAACAGCACGCGGTCGCAGTAGCTCGCAGCGAGCGGGTCGTGCGTCACCATGATGATCGTCGTGCCGGCTGTCCTGTTCACTTTCGACAGCAGCTCGAGCACGTCGCGCGCCGACTTCGAATCGAGGTTCCCTGTCGGTTCATCCGCCAGTATCAGTTCCGGCTGATGGATGAGCGCCCGCCCGATCGCTGTCCGCTGTGCCTGCCCGCCCGACAGTTCATCCGGCCGGCGCGACAAAATGTCGTTGAGCGACAGCTTGTCCGCGAGGTCCGCGATGCGCCGCTTCATGTCCGCGACGGGCACCCGGTCGAGCGTCAGCGGCAGGACAAGATTCTCTTCGACCGTGAGCATCTGCAGCAGATTGATGGTCTGGAAGACGAAGCCGAGGTTGCGCCGCCTGAACAGCGCGAGGTCGTTCTGATTCAGCGTCTCCGGTTCGATGCCGTTCACGGCGAGCCGGCCGTACGTCGGCAGGTCGATCGTCGAAATCAGGTTCAACAGCGTCGTCTTGCCGCTGCCGGAAGGCCCCATGATCGCGACGAACTCCCCCGCTTCCGCTTCAAAATCGAGCCGGTTCAGCGCCCGGTGCATCACTTTGCCTTCATAGATCTTCGTCACTTCAGTCAGTTCGACGATTTTACGCGCCATAGGTCTCCACCGCCTCTCCATTCAAAAACAGGACGGAAACCGCCGTCCCTTCGCCCGCTTCCGACTCGATCGTCAGCGGATGGCCGAGCCGGCCGCACACTTCCGAGGCGATATAGAGCCCCATGCCGGTCGATTCGCCCGTCTTGCGCCCGTTTTCCCCCGTGAAGAACGCACGCGTCACCCGTTTAAGATCGGTCTCCGGGATGCCGATCCCTTCGTCGCGCACCGTCAGCCGGATGCCCTGTTCGATCTGCACGGCTGAGATGGTCACTTTCCTGCCCTTCTCGAACGTATACTTCACTGCATTCGTCAGGAACTGCCCGAGGATAATCTTCATCCATTTCGGATCCGTCGCCACGACGAAATGCTCATCGATGTCGGTCTGCGGGAACACACTGTTGGCGATGAACAGCCGCTTATGCTCCGACACGGCGCTGCGCACGAGTTCCGCGAGCTGGACGCGCTCGATCCGCATGTCGTCTTCGAACGTCTCGAGACGCGCATTGACGAGCACCGCATCGAGCCCGTCCTGCAGCCGGTCGAGCTCCTCCCGGAAACTTTTCCGATCGAGCTCCTCTTCCTGCAAAAGCAGGCCGAGCACAGAGATCGGGGTTTTCATCTGATGCACCCATTGGTTGATGAAGTGCAATTGCCGGTGCTGTGCGGTATCCAGTTTCTGGACGTCGCTATGGTACAGCCTGTAAAGTTTCCGCATGTATTCGGCCGTAAGCCGGTGCTCCGGCGTCTGCGGCCGTCCGATCAGTGCATCCTCCATGCGGCCGGGCTCCGTTTCGAGCACGTCGTAGAACGACCGCCGGGTGATGAACTTCGCAATCAGGTAGCCGATTGTCAGCAGCAGCCCCATGAGGATCGCATACACCGCCGTGCTCCAGTCGCGCGCGCCGTCTAGCCAGAACAGCAGGACGAGGAACAGCAGCAGGCCCAGCTGGAACAGCAGGAATGCGACGTGTTCGCGAGCGAACAGTTTGTACTTGTTCATGCTTCTTCCGGCGCCAGCATGAACCGGTAGCCGGCGCCCCGCACTGTATCGATCGTCGAGAGGATATGGAAATCGGCGAGTTTCTTCCGCACCCGCGCGATGTTGACGTTCAGTGTGTTTTCATCGACAAACGACTGGTCGTCCCACAATTCCTCGAGCAGCGTTTCGCGCGAGACGACTTTCGGCGCCGCCTCCATGAGCAGTTCGAGGATGATACATTCCTTCTTCTGCAGCGGCACGACCGTCTCGCCCGCCTGCAGTTCCATCCGCTCGGCGAACAGCGTGAGCGTCCCCGCTTTGACGATGCGTTCGCCCTGAGCCGGTGCATACTCACCGAACGAGCGGCGCAGATGGCTGCGGATCTTCGCGAGCACGACATCGTAATGGAACGGTTTCGTAATGAAGTCATCCCCGCCGTTCTCGAGCGCGAACACCTGGTCCATGTCCCCCGACCGCGCCGAGATGAACAGGATCGGGCACGTCGTCTGCGTACGCAGCTGGCGGCACCAGTAATAGCCGTCGTATGTCGGCAGGTTGATGTCGAGCAGGATCAGATGCGGATCGAACGCCAGGCATTCATCCGAAATCCGGTCGAAATCCTCCGCTACGGCGACGTCATACTGGTACTTCCGCAGCGTATCCGCAAGCAGTCCGGAGATTTTGCGGTCGTCCTCCACAATGAAAATACGATGTTGTTCCATAAGTATCCGTGCCTCCTTCACAAGTACTTCCAGTATACCGCAACTGGCAGGCCGGCGTCTTTTCCGGCAATGGAAAAACAGGCGCTGTTCCGGTGATTTAACCGGCGCAGCACCTGTTGCGGAATTAATAAATGAGATTGACGAATTCTTCCTGCGTGATGCCGCCGAGCAGTTTCGGGATGTCGAGCGTGCTCACCGCAGCTGTGATCGACTCGCGGTCGTACTGGCAGCCGGCAAGGCGCTCCTCGAGTTCAGACACGTCGCCGATGCCGAAGAAATCGCCGAAGATGTGCACTTCGTGGATCGTCCCTTTTTCGACCTGCAGCCGGACATCGATGCTGCCGACCGGGAACCGGTGCGAATGCTGCACGTTGCACTTCGGCGACCGGCCGTAGTTCCAGTCCCAGTTGCCGTAGCGCTCCTCGGACAGCTTGCGGATGTTCGCCCAGTCCTCATCCGTCAGCTCTTTGTATTCAATATTCTCTTCCCCGCCGAAGATCGACTTCAGTATCTCCAGGCGGAACTGTTCGATCGTCATGTCCTGCTCCATATAATCCGAAATGTTAGCCACCCGGCTGCGGATCGACTTGATGCCCTTCGACTCGATCTTGTCCTTCTTCACGCGGAGCGCATTGACGACTTCCTCGATCTCCGTGTCGAACATGAGCGTCCCGTGGCTGAACATCCGGCCGTTCGTCGCGAACTGCGCATTGCCCGACACTTTCTTCCCATCGACGAGCAGATCGTTCCGGCCGAGCAGCTCCGCCTTCACGCCCATCTTGCCGAGCGCTTCTACGACCGGTTCCGTGAACTTCTTGAAGTTGCGGAACGACTGCCCGTCATCTTTCGTGATGAAACTGAAATTCAGATTGCCTGTGTCATGATACACAGCCCCGCCGCCCGACAGCCTCCGGACGACATGGATGCCGTTCGAATCGACATACTCCGTATCGATCTCTTCGATCGTGTTCTGGTTCTTGCCGATGATGATCGACGGCTCGTTGATATAGAACAGCAAGTAGGAGTCTTCATCGACATCCATATTCTTCAGTATATATTCCTCGATCGCCAGGTTGATGCGCGGATCAGTTATTCCTTTATTGTCTACAAATTGCATCGTCTTCTCTCCTCTGTACGTCATGATTACTGCCATTCTACCATATCCGGCGGCGGATCACCCTGTTCCCGTATCGCCATCCATAGCTGAAAGGACGGCCTTTTATTGACAATATAAAAAATTTTTAAATAATTCCGCTATATCAGTTGCAATTCTCCTACTGTTATAATACACTATGAATAACAAGTCGAAGTCCTAGTACAAAGGTATAAGGACGACTATTTTTTTGCCGGCCCTGTTGCATAACAAACGCCTACGGAAGAAGCAGTACTATTACAAATCGAATGGAGCGGATTTCTATGATCGAAAACGTTGTCGAGTTTTTTAAGAACCTTCCTCCGAAGCAATGTGCCACGTGCGGTGAACAATTCGAAGAGCAGCACGAGTGCTACCAGGCAACCTGTCCGACCTGCTCGGAATGAT
Organism: Sporosarcina sp. NCCP-2716; assembly: GCF_023707985.1. Classification (GTDB taxonomy): domain Bacteria; phylum Bacillota; class Bacilli; order Bacillales_A; family Planococcaceae; genus Sporosarcina. The sequence continues at coordinate 182,884 of NZ_BRCF01000005.1, read as the reverse complement.
CAACACAACTTATCTTCACGACACCAAAGCTGACCGGACCATCCGGCCAGCTTTTTTTGACATTCTTTTCAGGTACCCTCTTTCTTTTTAGGTACCTGTGCGTCACACAACTTAGATACAATTCAGAATCGTTTCTTCTTGCCGATCAACTTCCCCATTCGGCCGATACCGCTCCCCATCTGGCCGATATGCCTCCCACATGCGCCAACCCCCTCTGCCCCACGACGAAAACCGCCCCTGCCGGATATGGCAGAGGCGGTTCCCGAAAAAATTATTCGGTTGGTGGAGCACCTGTCAGTCGGGCAGCCACCCGCTCAGCGGCGGCTTTTCCCTGGTCGACGCAGTCCGGCAGACCGACGCCTTCATAGGAGGCGCCCGCCAGCTCGATGTTCGGGAATGCGGCGCGCATCTCTTCTTTCGCTTCCGCAATCAGCTTCTTATGGCCGACCCGGTATTGCGGCCGGTCCTCTTTCCAGCGGGTCACGACCGAGAATTCAGGCTCCCCGCGGATCTCGAAGATCTTACGCAAGTCGCCGAGTACAATCTGTTCGATCTCCGCATCCGGCAAGTCGACGATCGCTTCTTCACCGATACGGCCGACGAACGCCCGCAGCAGCACTTTGCCGTCCGGTGTCGTCGTCGGCCATTTCCGGTTCACCCACGTACACGCCGTGATCGAATAATCGCCGCTGCGTGAGACGAGGAAACCGGTTCCTTCCTTGTCCTGGACGACAGCTTCCTTAGGGAAGGCAAGCGTGATCGTCGCGACGGAGGACGTCCGGATCTGCCCAAGCTGCTGAAGGATGCCGTGCGGCTCGAACAAACGCCGGGCCATTTCGTGTCCAGTCGTCAGGATGACGGCATCCGCCTCGATGACCGTCCCTTCGTTCAGCGTGACGTACGTCGTGCCGTCCTGCTCATTGATGCTCTCCAGGCGGACGCCTTTGATGAATTCCACGTCGGGCAGCTGCACTTCAAGTGCTTCCACCATCGTCTCGAGTCCGTTGCGGAACGTATGGAACGCACCTTCCTTCTTCGCCGCGTGCCCTTTGGTCGGCAGCTGTTCCGGCTTCGGCCGTGTCTTCTTCATGCCGAGGATCAGGCTGCGGTGTTTCGCTTCGACGTCGACAAACTGAGGAAACGTCGATTCCATGCTCATCTGATCGATATCGCCTGCATAGACACCGGACAGCAGCGGCTCAATCAGGTTGTTGACGACTTCATTGCCGAACCGTCTTCGGAAAAACTTCCCGAGCGACTGGTCGCCCTGGATTTCGGAACGCGGCAAAAAGAAATCGCCCGCCGCCCGCAGTTTCCCTGTCAGCGAAAACAGATTGCTCTTCAGGAACGGACCGATTTCGGTCGGCACGCCCATGATCGAACCGCCCGGAATCGGGTGGAGCTCATCGTTCAAGAGGACGAACGACTGCCCGGTCGCATTCTTCACCAGCTGATCGGCGATGCCGAGTTCCTCCGCCAGACGGTCCATGCTTTTTTTACGGATCAAGAAAGAATCTGGACCGCGCTCGATTATATAGCCGTTACGCCGGACGGTCTGGATCTTGCCGCCGAGACGGGGCGCCGCCTCCACGAGGGTGATGTCGATGGGCAGCTGCTGCTTCCGGATCTGCTGCTGCAAATAGAACGCAGCGGACAGGCCGGTGATCCCGCCCCCTGCAATAACGACTTTTTTACGCTGTTCGTCCATTCCTTTCACACGTCCTTTTCAAAAACTTACTCGTTCACTTTGTCCAAGACGGCATCGGCAACTGCGCCGATGAACAATGGATCGGTATTCGGCATCGGCGGACGGCGGTAGGAAGCCCCGAGTTCGTCGCAGACGACTTTGCACTCATAATCGTTGTCATAGAGTACTTCCAGGTGATCGGAGACGAAACCGACCGGCGTGTAGACGAATGAGCGGTACCCGTCATTCTCATACAACTCGCGCGTCAGGTCCTGGACGTCCGGTCCGAGCCACGGCTCGCCCGTCTGGCCTTCACTCTGCCAGCCGACTGCATAGTTTTGAACGTCTGCCGCCTCGGCGATCAGTTTTGCCGTTTCCTCTAGCTGATCCGGATACGGGTCGCCCGCTTCGCGGATCTTCTGCGGAAGGGAGTGTGCGGAGACGACGAGCACTGCTTTCTCCCGCTCTCCGCTGTCCATGCTGTCGAACGCCTCGCGGATCTTCTCTTCCCAGTATTTCAGGAACTTCGGCTGTTTGTACCAGCTCTCGACCGAGCGGATCGTGATGCCGTATTTCGCAGCCTCTTCTTCCGCCCGCGTGTTGTAGGACTTGACCGAGAACGTGGAATAGTGAGGAGCGAGAACGACAGTGACCGCTTCCGTGATGCCGTCCTTGTTCATCTGCTCGACCGCTTCTTCGATGAACGGCGTAATATGCTTCAGGCCGACATACAGCTTGAATTCGATGTCATCCTGCGCGCTGTTCAGTGCGTCGCAAAGCGCCTGCGCCTGGCCATCGGTAATATGGGCAAGGGGCGAAATACCGCCGATTGCTTCATATCGGTTTTTCAGATCTTCCAGCTGTTCCGGGGCTGGCTTGCGCCCCCGGCGGATGTGTGTGTAATACGGTTCGATGTCTTCTTCCTTGTATGGCGTTCCGTACGCCATGACAAGCAGTCCCATTGTACGTTTTCCCATCATGAATTCACCTCAATATTAGTTTTTCTTACCTCGCAGCTCCGCACTGTATGTGTGGATGAATTCCGTCAGCTTCTTCAGCTTCGCAGGCTCGATCTCCGGGAAGACCCCGTGGCCCAAGTTGAAGATATGGCTGCCGTGCGCGACGCCCTGTTCGATGATCACTTTTGCGCGTTCCTCGATGACGTGCCAGTCGGCGAGCAGCATCGTCGGATCGAGGTTCCCCTGCAGCGGCTTCGTCAGCCCGCGCTTTCCGGCTTCCTCGATCGACAACCGCCAGTCGAGTCCTACGACGTCGACAGGCAGGTCGTGCCATTCGTTCGCGAGGTGGCTTGCCCCGACGCCGAACGTGATGAGCGGCACATTCAATGCACGCAGCTCCGTGAAGATCCGTTCCATGACCGGCTTGATGAAGATCCGGTAGTCCTGCACGTTCAGCGCCCCGACCCATGAGTCGAAGATCTGGATCGCGCTCGCGCCGGCCTTCACTTGCGCACCGACATACTCGATCATCGTATCCGCCAATTTATCCATGAGCAGGAACCAGGCTTCCGGTTCCGACACCATCATCGCCTTCGTCCGCGCATAGTTTTTCGAAGGACCGCCTTCGATCATGTAGCTTGCGAGTGTGAACGGTGCGCCGGCGAAGCCGATGAGCGGCACGTTGAGCTGTTCCTTCGTCAGGATCTTGATCGTCTCGAGCACGAACGGAATGTCATCTTCCGGGTGCATCGTCGTCAGTTTTTCGATGTCCGCGACGGAGCGGATCGGATTTGCGATGACAGGACCGACGCCCGCCTTGATGGCCACGTCGACACCCATCCCGGGAAGCGGCGTCACGATGTCCTTGTACAGGATGGCCGCGTCCACGCCGTACTGATCGACCGGAAGTTTCGTGACATAGGCACATAACTCCGGCTGATGCGTAATTTCCTCCAATGAGTACTTTTCCTTTATCGCACGGTATTCCGGCTGCGACCTCCCAGCCTGCCGCATGTACCAGACAGGCGTGTGGTCAATCTGCTCTCCGCGCGCAGCACGAAGAAGTGTATCGTTGAAAGTTGTCATGAACAGTCTCCCCCAATTTTCTATTTACCGGACGGTGTTCCGCTGTTTTGCACAGCATATCGTTTTCAATATAGACTGATTCGGTCGGGATGTATAGGGATACACATTCGATGTCATAAATTTGTGCTACATTTCGCCGCTGTTTGGACACGTCTTGTTTTGCAGGCAGGATTTCGGGAATTAATGAGAGAAGAGTATATCGACTAAACTAGAACAGATCAGCCAAGGGAGGCAATTTCGATGACAAACATCTACACGACCCGTGGAACCGCGGATTTCATGGAGCAGGTGAAAAAGAAATATCCGGATGAGGGGATGATCCTCATGCATGGCAGCGGCACTTCGCTACTGATTCACGAGACGGAAGGCAAGTCGGTGTTTCAGACGCCGCACCGCTACGAAGTGATCGCAGAACTCGGACAGCTGCAGGACCAGGGCTTTTTCGCAATGAACAACGTGCCCGTGTCCGACGAAGGCAAGCCGGTGTTCGAAGACCAGTTCAAGAAGAACTACAGCAAAATGGCGGATGCGCAAGGGTTCGTCGCCTACCGTCTGCTCCGGCCGATCGGTTCGGACACGTACGTCATCCTGACCGAATGGACAGACGCCCGCTCATTCGATACGGCGCAACATACGGATGCGTTCAAAGAGGCATACGACACATCCCAGGCGGACGCGCTCGCCGGACCGGCCATCCATATGTTCACGAGTGCGCCCTACTTATCGCTCTACAGTTCGTTCCAGGATAAAGATGCGTGAAAGGTGCACGTCGGAAAGCATGACCGTTTTGAAGGAAAGAGGCTGCGCGCCTCTTTTTTTAATTGCCGGATTTCAAATTACCGGATAATTGCGAGTTAAAAAACAGACTGCTATACTTGGACGTACACTTTTGAGAAAAGGGGATGTCCTGATGAACGAACAACTCTATGCGCTGCTCGACGGCTCTTTCGACGATATGGTGGCGATCCGCCGGTACTTGCACCAGCACCCGGAAGTTTCATTCCATGAGACGGAAACTGCCAAGTACATACAGAAATTCTATGAAGAACTCGGCGTCGATTTCCGCAGCGGAGTCGGCGGAAATGGCGTTGTCGCCCGCATCGAAGGCAAACGGCCCGGCAAGACAGTCGCTCTCCGGGCTGATTTCGACGCCCTGCCGATCCAGGACCAGAAAGACGTCCCATACAAGTCGACAGTGCCCGGAGTGATGCATGCGTGCGGTCACGACGGCCATACTGCCGCACTGCTGCAGCTCGCCAAGGCGTTCCATGAGATGAAAGATGATCTCGCCGGCACGTATATCTTCATCCACCAGCACGCGGAGGAATATGCGCCGGGCGGAGCCATCTCGATGATCGAAGACGGCTGCCTGGACGGCGTCGATGTCATCTTCGGCACGCACTTGTGGTCGCTGATGGAGGCGAATACGGTCCAATATGTCAGCGGCCCGATCATGGCGGCGGCAGACCGGATCGAGATCACCGTGCAGGGAGCTGGCGGACACGGGGCATCCCCTCATCAGACGAAAGATGCCATCGTCATCGCTTCCCAATTCGTCACGAATCTCCAGCAGCTCGTGTCGCGCCGTGTCGACCCGCTCGAATCCGCGGTCGTCACGATCGGTTCGTTCATGTCGGATAATGCTTTTAATATCATTGCGGATAAAGCGGAACTGCTCGGAACGGTCCGGACTTTCTCCCCGGCCATCCGGGATCTGATGGAGATGGAGATCCAGCGCATCGCAGACGGCACTGCCCTGATGCACGACGCAGTAATCGACGTGACATACACGCGCGGCTATCCTGCGGTCGTCAATCACGAGAAGGAGACGGAATTCCTGCGGGACATTGCACAAGAAGTGCCCGGTGTGAAAGCCGTCATTGAAACCGTACCGCAAATGGGCGGTGAGGACTTCGCGTATTACTTGGAAAAGGTGCCCGGCACGTTCTTCTTCACAGGCGCACAGCCGGAAAAAGCGTATCCGCACCACCATCCGATGTTCGACTTCGATGAGTCGGCCATGCTGACAGCCGCCAAAACGCTCGGCGCTGCAGCCCTGCGCAGCCAGGAGTGAGTTCCGCACCCTTTTCGACAGTTCACTGATACAGATCATATTTTAAAATGGCTGCACCGCTGTCCCGATCTGCCGAATATTCCGGCAGATTGGGACAGTTTTCTCGTTTTTTCAGACTATTCCATCCTTTGTATTGCTTTCCCATATGCTTCCGATATAATGAGTAATAAGAACCTTATTGTCAGGAGGAAGTTAGATGCATACAGACCAGCCATACGGGAATTATCTGATCAATTCGGACACATTCGTTTTACAGCCGATCCGGGAGGATTTCAAGGTGACGACCCGAGTCATCGAACGGAATGCAGAGTTCTCCCTGCCTAAAAAGCCGCTGCAGATTGTCCGGAAAACGTGTGAAGTGTACGGCTCTTCATTGAAAACCCGTACTGTCATCGCCCGCCGTTCGCTCGGCAACCGCCACAAAACACCGATCGTCGTCGCCCACGCTTTCGACACCCCGTACATTTTCCTGCCGACGATGTCACCGTCCTCAGACGACAACATCTGGATTTCCTACCATGCGATCCTCGACTTCCAAGACGAATCCACCGGCTGCTCCGTTCTGCTCGAAAACGGCCGCAAACTGAAAGTCAGTGTCTCCACTTCGACGATGTGGCGGCAGTTCGCGTTCGGCGCCCTGCTTGCACGGGACTTCGAGAAGAAGCAGTTCATGCTGCACCGGCCGCGCCTGTTCGTCGCACAGGAAGGCAATTTCAAATATCCGGTTGCCGAAGATAGCGAGTGAGCAGCTCTTCCGTCCTGTTGCGGAGCCGGACATTCAAATAACGCCTCCGGTCCTCTGTGCTGTCGTGGAGGAACGTGTATTCCGTAAAGATGTCATCCATCTTCCCCCTGACGACCGACATGCGGTGCATCTTCAGATACGCGGCGGTATTTCCGAGATCCCTGTGCACTTTTTGCGCCGCCCCTTCGACAATCGCCAAATACGGCTTCTTCAGCTTGAAATTCCCCTGCTCGATCGTCAGCCGGTCCCGTTCGAGAACGGTCAGCAGCATCGGCAGATAAATCATCTTCTCCAAATTAGCGATTTCTTCCTTCTGCAGCGCCGGCATTTTGCCATCCCTCCCCAAACAGAACACTTGTTCTTATCGTTATCCTCAGTGTACGTCATCCGATCCGTGAATGCAACAAAAAACCAGTGCAGCAGAGCGGTTTCCTGTCCGCTCTGCTGCACTGGCCTGCGTGCTGCCGTTATTCTGCGTTTTCGAGATCGCCGATATAATGGACCGACTTCACTTTCCAACTGCCGTCTTCATGGACCATGACGGTCACCTGGCGGCCGGTGCTGACATCCCCTGCACCGCTCTCCTTGTCCTTCACAGCCGTTTCCATCGTCGAGAACACTTGCGCTTCCTTGTCGGTATAGGCGACGATCGTCACGTCATCCGGCGTGCGGGTCAATGTGCGCGTGGCAAGCAGTTCCTCCGTCGCCTGGCGCTCCTCCTCCAGATTGTATCCTTCGGAAGAGAGTGTGCCGAGATATGCCTTGACGTCCCCCGCATTCAGCGTATCGATATAGTCGCTGAACGCCTTCCTGATCGCTTCTTTATGTTCGGCCGGGACGCCGGCTGCTTCTTCGATCTTCCCATCTGTCAGGCTGAAGCCGATACCATCATCCGCCTTCCCCTCATCTTTCACACCGTGGTCCACAGAGCCGAATTCGTTCGTCTGCTCCCCGTCGTCGACCGACCCCTGGCCGTCGTCTTTGCTGCTGTCACCGCCGCTGCACGCGCCGAGCATGAGCACGAGCGCTGCTGTACCGATGACTCCTGCTGTTTTTTTCATCTGTTCCATCCCTTTCCATAGCAAAAGGACCATCCGTTCGGAGGCCCTTTTGGAAAATGCACTGTTACTTCACTTCCACCCAGCCGTTTTTAATGGCCGTCACGACTGCTTGCGTGCGGTCGTTCACGTTCATCTTCTGCAGGATGCTCGAGACGTGGTTTTTGACCGTCTTCTCGGAGATGAAGAGCGTTTCCCCGATTGCCCGGTTGCTCTGTCCGTCCGTCAGCAGCTGCAGCACTTCGCATTCCCGCTTCGTCAGCAGGTGGAGCGGGCGGCGGATTTCATGCTGATGGAACGAGCCCTTATGCTCCCGTTCGCTCAGTCTGCGGTATTCTGTCACGAGGTTATGTGTCACTTTCGGATGCAGGTATGATCCGCCAGCCGCCACCACTTTGATGGCCTGGACGATCGCATCGGCATCCATCTCTTTCAGCATATAGCCGAGGGCGCCTGTTTTCAGTGCCTGGGAAACGTACGACTCATCGTCGTGGATCGACAGGACGATGACTTTCGCGTCCGGATACTTCGACGTCAATTGCTCGGTCGCTTCGATGCCGTTCATGCGCGGCATGTTGATGTCCATCAGGACGACATCCGGGCGGTGCTCTTCATACAGTGCGAACACTTCGCTGCCGTCATCCCCTTCTGCAACGATTTCAAACGAATCTTCGAACGCGAGAATGCGCTTGACGCCTTCCCGGAATAATTGATGGTCATCTACTATCAAGATTTTTGTCATGTTCGTTCCCTCCACAGACTCTATTTTCAGTGAGATTCCGGACTGAACGGGATTTTGAAGAAGACGCTCGTCCCTTTTCCGACTTCCGAAGTGATTTTCAATTCGCCTTTCAAAAGGTCGATGCGTTCCTTCATCCCGATGATCCCGAATGATTTTTCTTTTACTTCATCTTGGTCGAAACCGTTGCCATTATCCCGTACGAGTGCGTTCATGGAATCACGGAGCCACTCGACCTTCACCCAGATGTCACGGCTGTGACCGTGTTTGATGGCGTTCGTGACGGATTCCTGGACCAGCCTGAATACGGCGACTTCAAAACTCGACTCGAAGCGGCTGGCCTCCCCGATACTCTGGAAGTGGATGCGGACGTCGGGTTCATATTCCATCAGTGTGGACAAATACTTTTTCAATGTCGGGACGACGCCGAGGTCGTCGATCGCCATGGGCCGCAGATCGTATATAATGCGGCGCACCTCATATAATGAGCTGCGGACCATCTCTTTCAGGTCCCGGAATTCCGCAAGTGCCTGTTCCGGCCCCTTCTGTTCGTACACTTTCTCGACCAGCCCTGAGCGGATCAGCACATTTGCCATCATCTGGGCAGGCCCGTCATGTATTTCCCGGGAAACGCGTTTCCGTTCTTCCTCTTGCGCCTGGATGATGCGGATTGCGAAGTCCTCTTTGTGGCGTGCTGTCTCGAGTGCCTGACCGACGCCCTTCAGATCGGATGTCAGGTAGTTGATAACCGTAGACACCTGATTCACGAGCTGGTCGGCACGTTCGATCGTATTCAGCAGCTCAGACAGCCTGCGGTCGAGATCATCGCGTGTTGTGCGCAGCTGTTTCTCTTCCATACGGTTCACGGAAAGGCGGACAAGAAGGTCATTTGCTACTTCGTACGCTTTGCGGACTTCCTGCTCTGAGTAGTTTACAAAATTCTTGGAGACATCAGCAAGTCTCCTGCGTGAGTGGCGTGTCATCTCTTCCAGATGATCCCCCTCGGTTATTACCCGGGAAATATCCTCTTTCACGAGAATCAGTTCGCGCTGCATGGATTCGTAACTCCGCCGGCTCTGCTCGCTGATCATGAAAATGTCATTTTTTGACTGATCCATCACATTCACCATGCTGCCGAAAATGCCTTCAAGCTTCTGAATATCGATTGCCGGCTTGTTCATCGTATCCACTCCCACCCATGCGTTGTACTGAAACCGAACCGGCTCGCCTGTTGCGATTCAGTTGCGTTCACTATACACTTTATTTAGTATAGCATCTTAATGCCCATTACATATTAAAATTGTATTACAGATTGAGGAGGATGGGGAAATGAGATCCGACTATCGGACAGTCAAACAACAGGGTGAAGACGAAATCATTATCAATAAATCGCGGTTCATCGCCTCGGTCAAGCGGACGGAGACAGAAGCGGAAGCTCTGGAATTCATCCAGCAGATCAAACAAGTGCATGCTTCTGCTACGCATAATTGCTCGGCTTATCTCGTCGGCGAGCACGATCAGATCCAGAAAGCGAACGATGACGGGGAGCCTTCCGGGACTGCGGGCGTGCCGATGCTCGAAGTCCTGAAAAAACAGGGACTAAAAGACACCACTGTTGTCGTCACCCGTTACTTTGGGGGCATCAAACTCGGCGGCGGCGGACTGATCCGTGCATATGGACGTTCAGCATCCGCAGGGGTTGCAGCTGCCGGCACAGTCGAACGGCGGCTGCACAGCACGATGCACGTCACCGTCGACTACACTGCACTCGGCAAAGTGGAAAACGAAGTCCGGCAGTCCGCTTGGCCCCTCGACGGGATCGAGTATGGGGAGCAGGTCACGTTGTCGGTTTCCGTCCCCGTGCCGGAAGTCGGCGAATTCACACGCTGGGCCGCTGATCTGACAAACGGGCAGGCGGACGTTGTCGAAGGCGTGCAGAAATTCTTGGAGTTTTCTGTCTGAAAACGGTGTACGGGCTTTCCGAAAGGATGTATAATGGAAGTTCATAACGAATTCCGCATATCCCACGTCCATTCGACAGCACGATCGCTTATGTCTGTGCCGGCATCCCCGGCAGCGGGGCATGCATCGGCAAAACAGAGTAACGGAGGCCATCACATACATGAAACGAAACGAATACAGGAAATCGAAGCGCAAATCGTCCAAAACGAGACTTGTGCTGAAGATCGGTTTGGCGATGACCGTCGCTGCATTGTTTGCAGTCGGCATCTACGGCGTCACCCTCCACAAGAAGGCTGAGCTCGCCGCCGACCGCGCCTACGAGGCCATCCCGGACCGGACCCCTCGCAAAACTGATAATGAGACGCATATCCAGCCGGCGAAGGACAATGTCTCCGTGCTGCTCATCGGGGTGGATGACAGCGACGACAGACAGCAGGGTGACAGCAACAGCCGGGCCGATGCCCTGCTCGTCGCGACGCTGAACCCGAAGCTGAAGACCGTCAAGCTGCTCAGCATCCCGCGCGATTCCTACGTCTATATCCCGGAAGTCGACTATAAGGACAAGATTACGCATGCGAATGCCTATGGCGGAACGAAAGCGACCGTCGAGACCGTCGAAGAGATGCTCGATATACCGATCGATTACTACTTGAAGACAAACTTCAACGCATTCATCGATGTCGTCGATGCGCTCGGCGGCGTGGAAGTCGAGGTGCCGTATGAACGGATCGAAAAAGATGAAACGGACGCCGGCACGATCCATCTGATGCCAGGCCTGCAGACGCTGGACGGCCGATATGCCCTGGCACTGGCAAGAACCCGCAAACTGGACAACGACATCGAACGTGGCAAGCGCCAGCAGATGATCATCCAGGCGATGATGGAAAAAGCGAAATCACCGGCCGCCATCACGAAATTCGGCGATGTGATCGACGCGCTCGGCAACAATATCAAGACCAACATGCAGTACAACGAAATGCTGTCGTTCCTCGAATACGCGAAAGGCGGCATGCCCGCTGTCGATACGCTCACAATCGAAGGCGATGATGACTGGTCGACAGGCGTCTACTATTGGAAACTGAACGAAGAGGACCTGCAGCAGAAGCGCCTCATCCTCCAGTCCCATCTCGGCCTCATCTCCCCTCTCGTCCCGGATGACGATCGATCGGTCTCTGGACTTGAAGAGCCGGCGGACAGCGAGCCGGATGACGGCAGCACGGACGACACCGAATATTGAACATGCAGCATGCCCGGCCGGCAGACGGCCCGGGCATGTTTTTTCATTCATCAAGGAAAACGGCATTTAAAAAAGGCTGTTCCGGAAAGTTTCTCCGGGACAGCCTTCGTATTATTTTCCGATCATGCGGACCAGATTGAGGATCGGGCGGTAGTTGGTACCGGCCAGACCGATGATTTCGACAAACAGTTCAATTGCGAGCAGGATGACGCCGAGCAGCAGGATCGCTCCCCAGACGGTCGCCTGAGAAAACAGCACAGCTGCGATTCCGAACAGGATTGCGATGCTGTAGATGACAAGCACTGTCTGGCGGTGGGAGAACCCGGCGCGCAGCAGGCAGTGGTGCAAATGCGATTTGTCCGGTGCCGTGATCGACTGTTTCATGCGGATCCGGCGGACGATTGCAAAGAATGTATCGGAAATCGGAACACCAAGCATAATAATCGGGATGACCAGTGAGACGACTGCGACATTCTTGAAGCCGAGCAGCGCCAGCACGGAGATCATGAAGCCGAGGAACAGCGATCCCGTATCCCCCATGAAGATCTTGGCGGGATGGAAGTTGAAGATCAGGAATCCGAGCGAGCTCGCCGCAAGGATGGCTGCCGTCGCGAGGACGAATGGATCCTGCATGATGAGTGCCATGACGGAGATCGAGATGAGTGCGATGGTCGATACTCCCGCAGCCAGTCCGTCCAGCCCGTCGATCAGGTTGATGGCATTCGTGATGCCGACGATCCATAATATAGTGATCGGGATACTTAAATATCCGAATTCGATTTGTCCGATGAATGGCAGGTTGAGCACTTCGATCTGAAGTCCGCCGACTGTGATGACGACGATCGCCGCCACAAGCTGGCCGAGTGCTTTCGCTTTCGCCGTGATTTCAAGCATATCATCGAAGAAGCCGACTGCAATGATGATGACCGCGCCGATCAGGATGCCGGCAGCGTGTTCATCCTTCGGTAGCAGCAGGGCATATCCGATAAGGAACGCACCGAAGATCGCGAGGCCTCCGATACGCGGCATGACAGCAGCGTGTACTTTACGATAGTTGGGACGGTCGACAGCGCCGATCCGGAATGCGAATTTTATAACAAGCGGAGTTAGTATGATGGCGCCGATGAATGCAGCTGCCATTGCCAGGAATAACATGTCCTTCCTCCCTGTGTTTCTCATTTTTAGTTTCAGCCATCCGTATTATAACACGGCGGCAGGCAGAAAGCACTCTGCGAATCAATTTTTCTACGGATTCACAGAGCGGTTACTTTCTCATTACCCGTAAAACATGCGGGATACTCCTATTTTTCGCAACCTTTCCCTCGCGCTTCTAGTCTTTTCCCGTCTAGTTTGATAAAATAGAGTCGTGTCCGAGTAATGGACGATATAAAGGAGCGTTAACTATATGCTATCCATCTTCAGACGATCAAATCAAACGACTGACCGGCAGCTCAAAAAATACCGCAAAGTCGTGGATCATATAAATAAAATCGAATCCGATTATACCGGTCTGACCGACGAACAGCTTGCTGCAAAAACCGTCGAATTCAAAGAGCGCATCGAAAAAGGTGAAACGATCCAGCACATCATTCCGGAAGCGTTCGCAGTCGTGCGGGAAGCGTCGAAACGTGTACTCGGCATGCGCCACTTCGACGTGCAGCTCATCGGCGGCATGGTGCTCGCCGAAGGAAACATCGCGGAGATGCCGACAGGCGAAGGGAAGACGCTCGTCGCCTCCCTCCCCTCTTATGTACGTGCGCTCGAAGGCAAAGGTGTCCACGTCATCACCGTCAACGATTACCTGGCTCGCCGGGACTTCGACCAGATCGGCCAGATCCACCGTTTCCTCGGGCTGACGGTCGGGCTGAACGTGCCGATGATGCAGGGGCTCGAGAAGAAAGAAGCGTACGACGCCGACATCACATACGGAGTCGGGACGGAATTCGGCTTTGACTACCTGCGCGACAACATGGCCCAGCATATCAGCCAGAAAGTGCAGCGCCCTTATCATTACGCGATTATCGATGAAGTCGACAGCGTCCTGATCGACGAAGCGAAAACACCGCTCATCGTCGCGGGTAAGATGCAGGCCGATGCCGACCTGCATATGATCGCCGCACGGCTCGCCAAACGGTTCAAGCAAGGTGTCGATTTCGACTTCGATGACGAAACGAAATCGACAGCGCTCACGGAAGCCGGCATCGAAAAAGTCGAAAGAGCGTTCGGCGTCGACAATCTGTACGACCTTGAGCACCAGACGCTGTACCACTACATGATCCAGGCGGTCCGTGCCCATGTCATCTTCAAGCGCGATGTCGACTATATCGTCAAAGACGAGAAAATCGAGCTTGTCGACATGTTCACCGGCCGTATCATGGAAGGGCGGACACTGTCGGACGGTCTTCATCAGGCGATCGAAGCGAAAGAGAACTTGCCGATCACTGACGAAAACAAAGCGCAGGCCCAGATCACGATCCAGAACTACTTCCGGATGTATCCGAAGCTGTGCGGGATGACGGGAACTGCGAAAACACAGGAAAAAGAGTTCCGCGAAGTGTATAACATGCAAGTCATCCAGATCCCGACGAACCGCCCGCGCCAGCGCATTGATCAGCCGGATCTTGTCTTCGAAACAGTGGATCAGAAGTACAAAGCGATGGCGGAAGAAGTCGTAAAACGGCATGATGCCGGCCAGCCGGTCCTTGTCGGAACGACGTCGATCCTGCAGTCGGAAAAAGTTGTCGAATATTTGGATGGATACAAACTGGACTATAATCTGCTGAATGCGAAAAGTGTCGAGCAGGAAGTCGAACTGATCTCGAATGCCGGTCAAAGAGGCCACATTACGGTCGCGACGAACATGGCAGGCCGCGGAACCGACATTGTTCTCGGTGAAGGGGTGGAAGATCTCGGCGGACTGTTCGTGCTCGGGACGGAAAAGCACGAAAGCCGCCGCGTCGACAACCAATTGCGGGGCCGTTCGGGACGGCAGGGGGACAAAGGCGAATCCCGTTTCTTCCTGTCGCTTGAAGACGACATGTTCAAACGGTTCGCGAAGGACGACCTGGAAAAATTCACGAAGAAGATCGAGACGGACAAAAACGGACTCGTGCTGAACAAGGACGTCAACGAACTGACAGAGCGGACGCAGCGGATCGTCGAAGGATCCCATTATTCAATGAGGGAGTACAACTTGAAGCTGGACGATGTCATCAACGATCAGCGGAATGTCCTCTACGCGCTGCGTGATAATGTGCTGGAACGCAAAGACATTATCGGCACGCTGGAAAAGATGCTGCATGAGACGATGGAGTTCGTCGTCTACGACAGCTGTCCGGATGGCGAAACACCGGACCAATGGGACTTCGAGCGGATCGAAACGACGATGAACAGCCTGCTGCACCAGCCGGTCGAACTGCCGCGCAAGTTCGATAAACCAGCGCAGATTGTGAAGTTCTATGAAGGACCAATCGATGAATTGGTTGCATACGTCCGTTCGTTTGAGGATAATGAGCAGGTGAACCAGCTGATTCCGCAAGTGATGCTGAGCCATATCGATTCGATGTGGGTGAAGCACCTCGAAGTGATGACGCGCCTGAAAGAAGGGATCGGACTCCGGTCATATGGACAGGAAGATCCGATGCGGATTTATCAGCGGGAAGGTCTGGAACTGTTCGGCAAGCATTACCAGAAGCTGCGCCGAAGTATTGCAGCAGAAGTGATCCAATTCATGAAGATCCTGACTGATCAGCAGGAAGAACAAGCACAGGAGGTTAACTGATGAATTTCTTTTCAATGTTTAAAAAGACGGAGAAGACCGGCAAAGACAGCACGATCGGTTCAGAGGAACTGATGGCAGGTACAGGCGGACAAAGCGGCGATGAAGATATCGAAACGGCGCTGTCGCTCCACCCGTCATGGCAGCTCCCGCAGGAACAGGAATATGTATTCCGCTTTCTGGCGAACGAACTCGAGCCGCTCAAACCGAACCAGATTTCGCTGTCCGGCATCGATATCGATGTAGAACCGGCAACAGGCGATTTCCTCGTCAAAGCGTTCTTCCGTTCGTCACTCGACCAGGCGATCACAGTCGGCGAAGTCGAACTGATGCTTCTCGATGAAGAGGGCAAAACGATCGGCTCCCAGCAGTTCGACCTGAATGAACTCGGAGAAATCCAGCCGCGCAGTGCCCGTCCATGGGTGTTCGTCTTCACGAAGGACAACCTGTTCGTCGAAGAGCCGCCGAAGGAAAACTGGAAACTGGCATTCAACGTCCAGTCGATGGTGCCGCACAAACTCGAATTGGAAGAGTCTTGGGAACAAGGACTTCCGGCCGAGCAGAAGAAAGCGCTTGAGGAAGTCGTCAGCAACCTGCCGAAACTGAAACCGCGCGAAGTGAACATCGCCGGATTCCAGGCGGTCAAGCAGGACGACGGCAGCATTGCCGCGTCGGTCTTCATCCGAAACGGCCACTCGAAGCAGATCAACATCGAAAAACTTCCGCTGGAGCTGATCGATGCGTCCGGTGAAGTGGTCGCAAGCGGCTCCTTCGATATCGGCTCGCTGCCGGTCAATGCAAACACGACGAAGCCGTGGACGTTCATCTACCCGAAAGAAATGGTATCGAATGAAAACCCGGACTTCTCACGCTGGACGATCCGCGTGCCTCAATAATAGGTTGGATAGAAGCCCCCGCTGCGCGCGGGGGCTTTTTTGTGTTGGTGCGGGGCGTTAGGGACGGGTGCTTATTACTGGGCGAGTCCATAGCAACGTGTTTCCGGCAATAAAGATGGCTTCTTCTGCCCGAGCGAGGCCATTTTGTCATCGGACGGGCACTTAAGAGCCCTTCTTCTTCCCGCACGACGCCATTTTACCGCCGGGCGGGCACTTAAGAGCCCTTCTTCTGCCCGCGCGACGCCATTTCCCTGCCGGGCGGGCACTTAAGAGCTCTTCTTCTGCCCGCGCGACGCCATTTTGTCATCGGACGGGCACTTAAGAGCCCTTCTTCTGCCCGAGCGAGGCCATTTTGTCATCGGACGGGCACTTAAGAGCCCTTCTTCTTCCCGCTCGACCTCATTTTTCCGCCGGGCGGGCACTTAAGAGGCCCTCTTCTTCCCGCACGACCCTATTTTCCCAACAAACGGGCACTTAAGAGCCCTTCTTCTTCCCGCACGATCCTATTTTCCCACCGAAAGGGCATTTAAGAGCTCCCCTTCTTCCCCCACGACGCCAAACCGCCGCTTGCCGGTCACTAAAGCGTTCCCGGCTTCTCACTAGCATCTCTGTTGTCTGAATAGTGTCTGAATTGTGTGACGCACAGGTACCGGTTTCCCGCAGGTACCGGTTCCCCGGGTTTCCCCTCCGTTTCCCCCATCACTCCCCCTTCTCCCAAACCAAAAAAGGCTGCCCGCGGGCAGCCTTTTTCAACTTCCTTCTATTATATTAGAACTTCTGGTCGGTGATGACGGTTACGTCAGGATGGTCGAGCAGGTACGTCACGGGCCATTCGGTCGAGATTTCGCCTGCGTACAGTTTTTCGAGCGCGGCGCGTTTCTTTTCGCCGAATGCTGCGACGATGAGTTTCTTCGCCTGCATGATGGAGGAGATCCCCATTGTCAGTGCGGTGGTCGGCATCGTTTCATCTTCACTGAAATACTGGCTGTTCACGTCGATCGTCGACTGTGTCAGTTCGACGACGTGAGTCACCGATTCCGGAGATGTTCCCGGTTCATTGAAAGCGATGTGGCCGTTTTCCCCGATGCCGAGGAATTGGATGTCGAGCGGGTTCTCTTTCAGCAGTGTTTCGTAGCGGACACACTCCGCATCGAGGTCTTCCGCCATGCCGTTTTCGATGTATGTCTGTTTGAACGGTTTCTTCGAGAACAGGTGCTTCTTCATATAGTAGGCATAGCTGTTTTCGTGATCGGCCGGGATGCCGATGTACTCGTCGAGATTGAACGCTGTGACATCCGAGAAATCGAGGTTGGATGACACCATCTTTTCATAGACCGGTTCCATTGTGCTGCCTGTCGCAAGTCCGAGGACGTGCAGTCGTCCTGCTTCGAGTTCTCCGCGGACGATATTGCAGATTTCCTCCGCTCCCTGTTCCTTGCTGTCCACTGTGATCGTCTGGATATTTTTCATATGGCTCCCCCTGCTTTCATGGATAATTACTTTCCTCATTTTAAAGTGTGCGGCCCCATCGGTCAACAAACGCTCCACTTTCCCCTATCCCCTACAGTGCCTTCCCCTAAACAAGCGGGAAGGCCGGGAAAAATATATTGTCTAAACTGTGGTGTATGTATGAACAAAGTGTGAACTTCTTTCCCGTGACTAAAACACTAGGGAATTCCCTAGTATTTAAATTTCGCAGAATCAATATGATGAAAGTAGTTCAAAAAACAAATTCAGACAAGAAACGAAGGCGGTGAACGAAATGGCAAAGAAACACCCGAACAGCCAGGCTCCTGCTGCGAATGAAGGATCCAACTTGAAAGGGACTTTCATCATGGTCATGATCCTCGGCATCCTGATGGTCGGCTCGTGGTTTGGCGCGTATTGGCTTTTCATTTCAAGATAATGGACGGAGAAAGGAGCAGAAACTATGCATCTGCACAAATATGAAAAAATCTGGCTCGCATTCGGGATGGCCTCATTAGTTGTCTTCTTATTAGTTATCGGGTTTGCCGCGTTTTGGAAAGGCACCCACCCGCAAAGCAGCCTGGACATGATCGATCAAAATAATATTGAAGCCTATGATAACTTCAAGCCCGAGAACCTCGGCCTGCAGGAAGTGGCGGACGGCAAGTACAAGGTGAATATTGTCGCTTCGACATTCAACTACGATTTCGGTGTCGATAAAGACGAGAAACCTGTCAAAACGATCCGCATCCCGCAAGGTTCCACGGTGCTGTTCACGATTACAACAAAGGACGTCGTACACGGCTTCCAAGTTGCCGGCACGAACGTCAACATGATGGTCGAGCCTGGCCACATCAGCCGGTATGAAACCGTTATGAAGAAAAAGGGTGAGTATACGATTGTCTGTAACGAATACTGCGGCATCGGACACCACCAGATGTTCGGAAAGGTAGAGGTGTATTAACATGGAAGCGACAGAAAGAAACCTTCAATTGTTCCCGAAAAAAGACGCGCGGCTGTACATGTCGTTCATGTATGTGACGTTCACGTCGCTCTTGGTCGGCGGGCTGATGGGCCTCCTGCAGACATTCGTCCGCTCCGGCCGGTTCACGCTCCCGTTCAACATCAACTATTATACGATCCTGACGGTGCACGGCGTCATCCTCGGCCTCGTCCTGACGACGTTCTTCATCATCGGATTCCAATTCGCACTCATGGGCAAGACGGTCGGCATCTCCGACAAACAGCGCATGGTCGGCTGGATTTCGTTCTGGATGATGCTCGTCGGTACTGTCATGGCTGCGGTCACGATCCTCGTCGGCCAGGCGAACGTGCTGTACACATTCTATGCACCGCTTGCCGCACACCCGGCGTTCTACTTCGGGCTTGCGTTCGTCATCATCGGCAGCTGGATCTCGGCGTTTACGAATTTCCGCCAGCTGTATGTATGGAAAAAAGCGCATAAGGGCGAGAAATCCCCTCTGCTCGCGTTCATGGTCGTCATCAACATGCTCATGTGGGTCATCGCGTCACTCGGTGTCGCGATTGCGGTGGTCGTCCAATTCATCCCATGGTCACTCGGTATGACCGATACGATCAACGTACTCGTCAGCCGGACACTGTTCTGGTACTTCGGTCACCCGCTCGTGTACTTCTGGCTGCTGCCGGCGTACATGGCCTGGTATGCGATCATCCCGAAAATCATCGGCGGCAAGCTGTTCAGTGATTCGCTCGCACGTCTTGCGTTCATTCTGCTTCTCATGTTTTCCATCCCAGTCGGCTTCCACCACCAGCTGACAGAGCCGGGCATCGATCCGACATGGAAATTCATCCAAGTAGTGCTGACAATGATGGTCGTCATCCCGTCGCTTATGACAGCGTTCTCGATCTTCGCGACGTTTGAAATTACAGGGCGCAGAAAAGGTTTCAGCAGTCTGTTCGGCTGGTTCAAGAAACTGCCATGGGGCGATGTCCGGTTCCTCGCGCCGTTCATCGGTATGGTGGCGTTCATTCCCGGCGGTATCGGCGGGATCATCAACGCTTCCCACCAGATGAACGCGCTCATCCACAATACGATCTGGGTGACCGGCCACTTCCACTTGACGGTCGCAACGACGGTCATCCTGACGTATTTCGGTATTGCGTACTGGCTCGTCCCTCACTTGACCGGACGCCGCCTGACACCACAGCTCAACAAACTCGGCATCATCCAGTCGATCATCTGGACGGTCGGCATGCTGATCATGTCGACATCGATGCACATCGAAGGTCTCCTCGGCGGCCCACGGAGATCCGCGTTCTCGAATTATGCAGGCGGTGCACAAGTCGATACGTGGATCGGCTATCAGCTTGCACAGGCGATCGGCGGTACGATCCTGTTCGTCGGCATCCTGCTCATGACGTATATCTTCATCAAACTCGCATTCTTCGCTCCTAAAGGCGTCGAGGAGTTCCCGATTGCGGAAGAAGATACGGACGCGCAGAAGACGCCGAAAATCCTCGAAAACTGGTACCTATGGGTCGGCATCACGATTGCGCTCATCGCATTCGCTTATACGATTCCGATGATCGATATCATCAAGCACTCTCCTCCGGGTTCAGTGCCATTCAAGTTCCCGATCGGCCGGAGCTGACAACATATATAAGAAGACGGACAGCGCAGGGGGCTGTCCGTCTTTTCACGTTGCCTCAAGCGGCAGCTGGAGATTCGGGAACCGCGGCGAGCTCAGGAGCCAGCCGTTCAGTTCCTCGATCGGCACGGGCTTGCTGAAGTAGAACCCTTGGATTTCAAAGCAGCCGAGCGCCTCGAGCCGCCGAAGCTGCGACTCCGTCTCCACGCCTTCGGCAACGGTATGCATATGCAGGCTTTTCGCCAGAGCCAGGATCGAGCGGACGATGGCGCGGCTTCGCACGTCTGTATCGATACCGCGGACGAACTGCCGGTCGATCTTCACTTCCTGGAAGGAGAATTTCTGCAAGTAGATGAAGGCCGAGTACCCTGTGCCGAAATCGTCGATGGAGACCGAAAAGCCCATATCCTGGAGCAGACGGATATGTGCCTCGACCACCTCTTCATCTTCCACCGCAACGTTTTCCGTGATTTCGATGATCAGTCTGGACGGATCGATCTGATGCTTGTCCTTGCAATCTTTCAGGAAGTCGGGGAATTTGGGGTAGAGGAAATGACGCGGGGACACGTTGACGGAGATCGTCAATTGTTCAAGTCCCATCTGCTCCCACTCTTTCAGTTGCACGCACGCCTGGCAGATCGCCCACTCGCCGATCTGCATGATCAGGCCGGTCGTCTCGGCGATGCCGATGAACGTGCCTGGTGAAAGGATCCCCTTTTCCGGGTGGTTCCAGCGGATCAGCGCCTCGGCTCCCGTCATGACATGGGACACGCTTTCCACTTGCGGCTGATAATATAAGCAGAATTCGTTTCGCTCCATCGCACTTTCCAGATTCATCTCCGACTGCATCGCTTCCTGCCATTTCTCGGACATCGACGGGTCATAGATCGCACGTGTCTTCCGCGGAGAGGGCGGCTGGGACGAATCGAGCGCCGTCTTTGCGGCCTGGATGCCTTCATACGCCGTCTTGATATGATCAGGATACAGTGCGACACCGTAACTTGCTGTCAGGTAGACATCCTGGCCCCCGTACTGGATCGGCTTCCGCATGTACGCCAGTATGGTCTCCATGTCGCGCCGGTTTTTCACCGGGTCTCCCTCGTGCTCCGTGAAAACGATGAAGTGATCGAAGGCGATCCGCGCAATGACCGAATCTGCCGGGAATGCCTGTTTGAAACGTCTTGCGATCTCAGACAGGATCACCCGGGAAGCTTCCGGTCCAAGGACGCTCTGGATCGCCGAGAACTGGTCGATCTTCAAATAGAGGAACCCGCCATGCATCGCCCTGCCGGCGTGCCTCAGACGGAAGTTCACTTTCTCGATGAACGCGTTCTCGTTGTCGATCCCGGTGACGGCGTCCGTATAGGCGAGTTCCCGCACCCGGCTTTCCATCTCCAGCCGGAAAAGACGGTCGAAGACGAATGACAGCATGTCTGCGATGGCCGCCATGATGACTTCATCGAGCAGGGACCAGTTTCTCCGCGCCACCGTCTCGCAGCAGAGCATACCGCCGATCCCCCGACTCAGGATGATCGAAGCTTCTATCAAAGAGGCCATCGGATAGTCGGCAAAGTAATCGTCCGGCAGTGTGCCGAGCGCTTCGTCACTTGCGACATCGGAAACCGAGCGCACCCGCTGCCCAGTGATGGACTTGAAATACTCCCCTGCTTCTTCCTTCGTTATTTCCCGGACGGCCGGCACACCGATCGAGTCTTCGGTGTAGGTGATTTCCTCCGTCATGCGTGTATGATCTTCGTTGAACAGCCAAATGCTGACCCGCTCGGCTTTCATGATCTGCGCTGCGTTCCTGCACAGTTCCAGCAGAACCCCTTCGACGGATTCCTTGCTCAAGTTCAACTGTTTCGCCTGTTCGAAAAACAGCTGCTGCTGCTGTTGTATCTTTTTGACGAACTCCGTCAGTTCTTCGTGACTTCTATCCACATCGATGCACCTCCTAAAAAGGCAGACTATTGCCGTACCGGCGTCCCGTGCTTTGCTTGCGTGCATGTTGGGCAGTTTTTCGCCCCCCCGGTCATACCTAATCTTTCTCCATACCCTTAGTGTTCCCCTCCCTGTTTTCGTGCAAACTCGCTATTCTTTTTATCAGACTATTTTGATACACTAATACTGAACGGTAATTCACTATAAGGGGTGGACGTATTGGCGATTGAACAGCAGGAGGGACTGGCGAAGACGTGGGAAGAGATCGAGCGGCAGCTGAACGAGTACAGCACGCCGTACCAAGGAAGCAGCGTCACATACGGATTCGAACTGCCGGGGGCGGAAGACGGGCAGTACGTGCTGAAGCTCTCGGACCAGCACGCATCCGTCACGGCCGGTGATCCGTCGGAAGCGGATTGCATCCTGACGATGAAGACCGAGGACTTCTACAAACTGCTGCATGGCAAACTGAATACAACGACAGCGTTCATGATGGGGAAACTGAAAGTGAAAGGCAGTCTCGGGCTCGCACTGAAGCTCGAAAGTATTTTGACAAAGTATCGGTTTTGAATTATTGAAGACGACAGAAAAACGCCTTCCCGCAATGGGAGGCGTTTTTGGTATTCATTGGAAATTCGTGATCAGCGTGCGGAGAAACCGCCGTCAATGACAAGTTCAGCACCAGAGATATAGGAAGCTTCATCCGACGCGAGGAACAGCACTGCGTTACCTACGTCTTCAGGCTGTCCGAGACGTGCAAGCGGCGTCATACGGATCAGACCTTCCAATGCTGCTTTCGATGATTCGAGGTTTGCAACCATCGGTGTCTGGATGACTCCAGGGAATACCGCATTTACACGGATGCCGTCTTTACCGAATTCAGCTGCGGCTGCACGGGAAATCGCACGGACGGAGCCTTTCGAAGCGGAATATGGGTTGTAGCCCATTCCGACGAGTGCCGTATAAGAAGAGATATTGACGATTGACCCTTTTCCTGCTTCTTTCATGTAAGGAAGAACGGCGCGCATTCCTGCGAATGTACCGAATCCGTTAATGTCGTGCAGGCGCTGCCAGTCTTGGAGAGTGATGTCGTCCATCGACTTCTCTGTGGAGATACCTGCACAGTTGATAAGGATATCAAGTTTGCCGAATTTGTCTGCTGCAGTTTTCACAGCTTCTGCCCAGTTATCTGCATCAGTTACGTTCAATTTCACGTATTCGACGTTCTCTTTGCCTTCCCATTTCGCTTGGAGAGCCTCTGTGTTAATGTCCGCTGCGACAACTTTCGCGCCTTCTGCAGTGAACAATTTCACCATCATTTCACCCATGCCTGAAGCTCCGCCAGTGATAAATGCCACTTTGTCTTGAAGTCTGCCCATTTGAACCGCTCCTTTTCGTGTTACTGATTCATTTTAACACCTAAATAATACTCCTATTAGTTAGAGGATGCAACCGAATGGCTCGCGCGTTTCAGCGTTTCTGCAAGGATCTTAGCGCCGGTCACGAGAGAGTCCCGGTCGAACGTCATCGCAGGGTGATGCAGGCCGGGACCGAGGTCCGCGCCGAGTCCGATCATCGTCGCTTTCAGATCCGGATTGCGGATCGTGTAGAAATGGAAGTCGTCGCTGCCTGATGTGATGACGTCGGGCGCATAGCCGTCTTCTCCGAGGACGTCGATGATCGCTTCACGTGCGATGTCTGCCGCTTCCGCCGATACTTCCGCCGCCGGTGTATGGTCCGTCCAGGTCACATCGATCGGTGTGCCGTACAGCTCCGCGATGTCCTGGATGCCTTTGTCGATGCGCTGTTTCAGCTGCTGCAGCACGTCGTTTGTCTGCGCGCGGACATCCATGCCGAACTTTGCTGTGCCCGGAATGATATTGAGGCTCTCCCCGCCTGCTTCGATACGGGTCAGCTTTGCTGAATACGGCTCGTACGGAGAAAACTGGACGGTCTTTAAAAACTGGCCGATGGCGAGAAGCGGGTCGATCGCATTCCGTCCCTGGTGAGGCCGCGCTCCGTGGGCGTCCGTCCCATTGATCTTGCCTTCCGCGAAATACGCGGCGCCGTGCCGGATGGCGGCTGACGCCTTGCCGAGCGGCAGTTCCTCTTTCGGACGCAGGTGGATGCCGAACAGATACGTCAAATCATCCACAGCTCCCCGGTCGATCATCGCGTTGGAGCCGTTCCCTTTCTCTTCAGCCGGCTGGAAGATGAACCGGATCTTGCCGCCGAGAGGCTCGTCCTTCAAATAGGAGAGAGCGCCGAGCACCATCGCCATGTGTCCGTCGTGACCGCAGGAATGGTTTGCCTGGTACGTTCCGTCGACTTCCTGCCAGAGCGCATCGATATCCGCACGGACGGCAGCGATCGGCCGTCCTTCTCCAATCTCCGCGACAGCGCCTGTCACATCTTCGAACGTCTTGAACGGGACGTCCATCTCCGTCAGAATACGGGCTATTTCCTTCGTCGTCTCATGCTCTTTCCAGCTCACTTCCGGATGTGCATGGAAATGATCGAACCATTTCCTGATCTGCTGTGCAACTGCCATTTGCGCCTTCCCCCTTTGTTATGTCCGTCCGATCTCTCCGTAGATGGAGAGGAGCCTGCCGAGGATTTCATCATAGGAATGCTCCCGGACGACCGCTTCCCGTTTTCCGCTGTCATCCGTTGTGTCACCCGAAAGAGCCTCGAGCAGTCCCCCCGTCAATGATTCTACTTCGCGGGGCGGCACTAGAATTCCTGCCCGGTCCCCCAGTAAATACGGCAGGCCGCCGACGTCCGAGGCGACCACTTGAGTCCCTGAGGCCATCGCTTCCAATGCCACGAGCCCGAATCCTTCGTGGTACGAAGGCAGCGCGAGCACATCCGCCGCAGCGAGCCACTTCGCGAGTTCCGCCTGCGGTTTCGTCCCCTCGAACGTAATATCGGCGATTTTCTGCCCAGCGATCCACTGTTCCACTTCTCCGACATATCCCGCCGAACGCGTCGAACCGATCAGATGGAGGGAGGCATGCGGAAAACGTTCCTTGACGCCTGCGAATGCCTTCACAAGTTCGAGCACGCCTTTCTCGCGTATGATATTGCCGATGAACAGCAGGACCGGTGCATCTTCAGGCAGACCGAGCTCCTGCCGCACTTCCGCTTTCGGAAGCGGGCGGAACACGGACTGGTCGACGCCCATGCTCATGACGGTGATCCGGTTTTCCGCTACACCGAAATCGGAGATCAGCTCCTGCTTCAGCCGTTCACCGACCGTGATGACGTGGTCCGCGCCTCGCAGCACATCCGCAGTGAGCCGTCTGATGCGCGCGCTTTTTTTCGCCATTTTATCGATATCCCCGCCATGGACGGTCACCACATACGGAATTCCGAACCGCCGTTTTCCGATGAGCGAAAGGAGTCCTGTCGGAAATGCGTAATGCGCATGGGTGAGGGAAAGCTTTTTGCGGTTTTTCATCATATAGAAGCCGGCCCGCGCCATCCACTTGCCGTATTTTGCCAAGGATCGGATTTTCCCGCCTTGCGGGTCCGTAATGGCGATGACGTCCGTTTCGACGCCGGCCGACCGCAGCAGTCCGACTTGGTTTTTCACGAAGATCCCGTACGTCGGATGAGCCTCCGTCGGGTACATATTGCTGAATACTGCAATCTTTTTCATAGCCAGCCCCGTTCCGCCAACAGTTCCAACACTCGTCGGCAATTCGATATTGTCGGTTACAAAGATACAGCAAATGGCCGGATATTTCATGTTTCGGCTGAAATATCGGCAAAAATAAAAACGCTTTCACCGGAAACTTGTTCCGACAAACCGCGTTATATCAGCATTCTCTATGAATCTACTTCTTTTGTAATGTACTTGTAATATAACTGTAACGGTAATGAGGTTTAGCCTATGCTAAGATGTTCACAGATAAAGTCACTGTCAAAGAAACGGTGCGAAAGGGGAAACTGAAAAACTTATGAAACTCAAACGTCTCGTGGCATTTGGAATCGCCAGTTTATTAATTTCTACGTCCGTACCGTCAATGGCATCTGCAAGTTCAGCAAGCGACCTCGTCTCAACCGCTAAAAATTACATTGGAACACCATACCGCTACGGTGGGACAACCACTGCAGGTATCGATTGTTCAGCCTATACACAGCTCGTCTTCAAGAAGAGCGGAAAATCACTTCCGCGGACGGCTGGCCAGCAGTACAACCAAGGAAAAGCAGTGTCGAAAAGCAATTTGACGACCGGCGACCTCGTCTTCTTCAATACGAGCGGCCGCGGTGTATCGCATGTAGGGATCTACATCGGGTCGAGCAAGTTCATCCACGCTTCGACAAGCAAAGGGGTAACCATTTCTTCCCTTAACGATCCATACTATTGGAAAAGCCGTTATGTCGGCGCTAAGCGCACAGCGACATTCGGCGAAACAGTTGTGGCTTCAAAGCCGGCAGCACAGGCTGTCCGCTATGCAACACGCGGTGAAATTGCAAACATTGTTGTGAAAACATTAGGCCTGCACCGTACAGGAAGCGATCTCAACTTCCCTGACGTAACTGCAAAAACGCCTTACTATAATGAAATCATGGCTGCAGCGGAAGCTGGAATCTTCAGCGGAAACAGCGACGGCCGGTTCAACCCGAACGATCAGCTGACACGTTCACAGATGGCTGTCGTATTGACACGCGCATTCAACCTGCCGACGTCCAATGACGTACCATTCAAAGACGTCCCTGCCGACTACTGGGCAGTCAGCCAGATCGGTGCTCTCTATGCGAACAACGTAACAAGCGGCTATACAGACGGCAACTTCGGCGTTGACGATAAAGTCAAAATCCAGGACATGCAGCGTTTCTTGGACAACCTTAAATAAGAAAAGCCTACGTGGAAATCTCTTACTCTAGAGGTTTCCACGTTTTTCGTTGTTTCAAACCTGTTTCCGTCAAGTTCCTTCCCTATTTTTTTCTGCATGAAGAAGCGCACGGCCCATGATTCCCGAGGCCGTGCGCTTTCGGTAGCTACTCATACTTGGAAACGGCTGACTTCCTGCTGGAGCTCATCTGCAAGGCGTGTGAGGCTCTGTGCGCTTGCGCTGATTTCCTGGCTGACCGCCAGCTGTTCTTCCGTCACGGTGCTCGTCTCGGTCGCGGCAGCTGACGCCTGCGTGCTGAGACGCTGCACTTCCCTGCCGCCTTCCGTCACTTCATCCGCCATCGCCTGGATCTCCTCGATTGCGGCGGAGACGGTTTCCACTTTGGCTGCGACATCTCCGACAGCATGCTGGATGTCCCGGAAGACGGAGCTCGACGTTTCGGTCGCTGTCATCCCGTGTTCGATCTTTTCAACGCCTGCAGCGATCGACTGTGTCGCTTTCGCCGCATCGGCCTGGATGACGCTCACCATGCTGCCGATCTCGGCTGCCGACTGCTTGGACTGTTCTGCGAGCTTCCGTACTTCTGCCGCGACGACTGCGAAGCCTTTTCCGGCATCCCCGGCCCGTGCCGCCTCGATGGCTGCATTGAGGGCGAGCAGGTTGGTCTGTTCCGCAATCCCTGTAATGAGGACGGTCACTTTTTCGATCTGCGATGAATGCTCGGCCATTTCGTCCATGATGGCGCTTGTGTCCTGGATGGTCGTACGGATCGTTGTCATCTCGCCGACGACGTCATCCATCGACGCGGACCCTTTTCCGACCAGTGCGGAAACAGATTCCGCGGCGCGCAGCATGTCTTCGTTGCTGACAGAGATCTCATTGACGCCGGCAGACAGTTCCGTCATCGACTGGGCGGACTGGCCGGCGATGCGCTGCTGCTGTTCACTGCCAAGCAGCTGGCTCTCCGTTGTCGCTGCAACCAGTTCAGATGACGCCAGACTCTCCTCTGAGCTCGCGGACAGCTCTTCCGCCTGCATGGCGAGCTGTTCTGCGGAGCCGGTGATCTTGCGGATCATACTGGCGACATCCGCGCCCATCTTATTGAAGGCATCCGCCATCTCCGCGATTTCGTCACGGCTCTTCACAACGAGAGGATCGATCGAGAAGTTGCCGTCCGCGATATGATGGAGACCTTCCGTCACGATGCCGACAGGACGTGAGATCGAGCGGCTGATCCGCCGGGAGATGAGGATTCCGACCAGCACGGCGGCGATCATGGCGACGCCGATGATGAGGACGAGCTGCGCCAGGCGCTGGCCGACTTCCTCACGTTTCGTCTCGAGCGCTTTGTACTGGCTGTCCTTGATTTCATCTGCACGGATCATGACGACATTACCGACGTCCTTTGACGCTTCGGACATCCATTTCGCGATGTCGTCCTTGCCGGCCTCGAGGTTATCGACGACGTTGTTCTGCAGCTTCATCGACTTCCCGTTCGCATCGACGAGTGCTCCGTACAGTTTTTTCTTCTGCTTCGTATCCGCCATCTTGCCGAGTTCGACGATCAGTTGTTCGGACCGTTCGTAGTCCGCCTGCCGTGCGTCGAGCATCGCCTTGTCCTGGTACAGCATATAGCCGCGGATCTGGCTCTGCATTTCGATCTGCTTGAGGACGAATTCATCCACCAGATCGACTTTGTGCACTTCTTCGTCCAGCATGTGCTCATAATCGCTGTTCAGTTTGACCAGCAGCAAGATGCTCGCTGCGCCGATCAGGACGAGCAGCAGTATCATGAGGCCGAAGCCTTTCCGCAATTTCCCCGCAATTGTCCGTTTCACCCATTCCACCCCGACTTCTTCTCTTTTTTCTGCCACTTCGGAATACCGTAATCATCTGAATACTTGTAACTAGTTCGATTATATCTGTTCCGAGCGAAGAAACCAATACTTTTCGACCACTCTTTGAAAAATGATGCGCTCCTTCGTACCAGACTCTGCGGATTAAATTGAAAAAGATCCGGAAGCCCTTACAGGCAGCCGGATCTTTCGTGTTCATTTACGGGAGAGAGTCCCTATCGTTTCCTGGAAGACGCCGACTGCGCGGTCGACATCCGCTTCGTTCCCTCCGTCTTTCAGCGTTTCCCCGATTTTACGGACAGCGTCTTCGAGCATCTCGGCCGTCGTGTTGCCCATGTGGCCGATCCGGAACGCTTTGCCCGCCAAGTGTGCTAGTGCTCCCGAGAGGATGATCCCCTGTTCCGAAAGCGTCGCACGGAACACCGGGTCATCCACCCCTTCCGGATAGCGGATGCAGCTGAGCGTCGGCGCAGCATCCTCTTCCTCAGCGAGCGGCACCATACCGTACACCCGGAGAGCGGTGCGCACAGCGCGGCCGTAAGCCTCATGACGGGCATAGCGCTTGCTGAGCCCTTCGTCTTCCACGATGCGCAATCCTTCCTCCAGCGCATAGATCATGTTGACGGGCGGGGTTGCGAAATACTTCGATGGGTCTTCCATGATCGGCAGCCAGTTTTCGATGTCGGCATAGTAAGCCGGGATGCGGTCCATTGCGCGGCGTGCGGCGAGCGCCGCCTTGCTGAACGCGACGATGCCGACTCCAGGCGGGACGCCGATCGCTTTCTGGGAGCCTGTCAGCACGATGTCGATCGCGGTGTTGTCCCCGTCGTAGTTGTGCTGCATGTCTTCCGGCATTGCCGTCGTCGCACAGACACCGTCCACGATTGCAAGTGCTCCGTGCTGCTTGATGAGCGGAATAAGGCGGTCGAGATCAGCTTTGACGCCTGTCGACGTATCGGCATGCGTCACCGTGACCGCTTTGTATGTGTGTTTGCTGAGCTGCTGCTCCACGTCATCCGGCGATACTTGGCTGCCCCATTCCGCCTGCAGGACGTCGATTTCATAGCCGAATGCATGCGCGAGTTTGGTGAACCGGTCGCCGAAGTAGCCGTGGCTGATGACGAGGAGCCGGTCGCCCGGCGCCATCGTGTTGACGAGCGCCATTTCCATGACGAGCGTGCCGGAACCCGCGACGATGAACACTTCCCCGTCCGTATTCAAAATCCGCTTCGTCCGCTCGATCGCCTGTTTGAACCGCCGGACGAAACGGGGGTCGGTATGGGCGCGTGTCTCTTCACTCAGTGCATCGTAGATCGAGTCGACGACTGGTGTCGGGCCGGGGATGAGCAGGCTGTCCTTGTTTTTCACGTGAATTCCTCCAATTGTCTGATAGTTTACATGATAGTATTCGACATTCTTCCGCCCAATCCTTTTTCAGGGAGGTTTATCTGCTTCTGCGCTATTCAAAAACAGACAGCGGGATGCTGTCTGTCCTGATGGAACGTCTTCAGTTGGCTTTCCGGTTTTCATACGCTGCAATCTGGTCTTCGTATTGGAAGGTGAGCGAGATTTCATCCCACCCGTTCAGCAGCATTTCCTTTGAATACGGATCGATGCCGAATGGAATCGTTTCGCCGCTGTCCTTCCGGAGGATCGTCTGCTGTTCGAGGTCGACCGTCAGGCTGAGCGGAGTCTTCTGACCGTCGGCAAGCAGCCGGTCGATGACGTTCTGAGGCAGCCGGATCGGGAGGATGCCGTTCTTGAAACAATTATTATAGAAGATATCCGCGTAGCTCGGTGCGAGGATGACCCTGAATCCGTAATCGAGGATCGCCCACGGTGCGTGTTCGCGGGACGATCCGCAGCCGAAGTTTTCATCGGCGAGCAGGATTTCGGAACCGGCGAAACGAGGGTCGTTCAGGACGAATGATTCTTTCACGGCTCCTGCCGCGTCAAACCGCCAATGGTGGAACAGATAACGGCCGAAGCCGGTCCGTTCAATCCGTTTCAGGAATTCCTTAGAGATGATCTGGTCGGTATCGACGTTTTTCCGGTCGAGCGGTGTCACGGTGCTGGTTATCATACGGAGTGATTCCATAGGTGCTGCCCCCTTTCTATTCCTGCAGTGCAGGCACTTTCCTGCAGTCGGTGAAACGTCCTTCGATCGCTGCCGCGGCAGCCATTGCCGGGCTGACGAGATGCGTCCGGGCGCCCGCTCCCTGCCGCCCTTCGAAATTCCGGTTCGATGTGGAAGCGCACCGCTCCCCTGCCGGCACGACGTCGTCATTCATGGCGAGGCACATACTGCAGCCGGACTCCCGCCACTCGAATCCCGCTTCCTTGAATACGGTATCGAGCCCTTCTTCCTCCGCGAGCCGTTTGACGGAACGCGAGCCGGGGACGACAATGGCGGTCACGGACGGGTGGACATGCCGGCCGGCAATGACACCGGCGGCTGCTCGCAGATCGCTCAGCCGGGCGTTCGTGCAGGATCCGATGAACACGTGCTGGATTTCGATATCCTGGATCGGCATCCCCTCTTCGAGACCCATGTAGTCGATCGCTTTCTTCACCGCTTCCCGATCGGATGGGGACACGATCTCCGATAAAAACGGCACCCGTCCGCTGACGCCCGTGCCCATGGCGGGATTTGTGCCCCAAGTGACGTGCGGCTCGATCGAGGATGCGTCGATCGAAAGGGTTTTATCATAGACGGCGCCTTCGTCCGAGGCGAGTGCGAGCCAGCGGGCTGCCGCCTCGTCGAATGCTTCGTCTGACGGAGCATTCCGGCGTCCCTTCAAATAGGCGACGGTCGTTTCGTCGGGACTGATCAGACCGGCTTTCGCCCCTGCCTCGATGGACATGTTGCAGACGGTCATCCGCTCTTCCATCGACAGGCTGCGGATCGCCTCCCCGGTGAATTCGACGATATGGCCGGTGCCCGCATCGATACCGAATTCAGCGATGACAGCCAGGATGATGTCTTTGGCCGTCACACCCGGCTGGAGGGTGCCTGTGATCTGGATGTTCATCGTCTTCGGGCGGTGCTGCCAGAGCGTCTGTGTCGACAGGACGTGTTCCACTTCGCTTGTTCCGATGCCGAATGCGATGGCGCCGAATGCACCGTGCGTCGACGTATGGCTGTCGCCGCAGACGATCGTCCGGCCCGGCTGTGTCAGCCCGAGTTCCGGTCCGATGATGTGGACGATCCCCTGGTCGGGATGGGTCATATGGGCAAGTTCGATACCGAACTCCCGGCAGTTGCGCTCAAGCGCGCTCATCTGCTTTTCGGCGGTCGGATCCGCTATCTTCGTCACATTGCGTGTCGGGACGTTATGGTCCATCGTCGCATAGCACAGTTCCGGACGTCTGACGCGCCGCCCTGCCAGCCGGAGCCCTTCGAAGGCCTGAGGGGATGTCACTTCGTGGAGCAGATGGAGGTCGATATAGAGCAGATCCGGCTTCCCTTCCTCCTTCACGACGATGTGCTGATCCCAGATTTTTTCGATGATGGTTTTCGCCATGTTCCCTTCCCCTTTCCGTGATGGCTCCTGCTGGCTGCGGTCCGTGACCTGGTCAGACATAGGAGAACATGATGCTGTTCGAGACGGACTGGACGTCGACTTCCTCGGCTACCCGCGATGCCCACTCTTCGGTCGACAGCGGCCGGACGCCTTTCGCAGCGACGTCAGCCGTGCAATGGCCTTCTTCGTAGACGGTCTGCACCGCCAGCTCGATTGCTGCAGCCTCGTCTTCCATGCCGAACGACTGGCGCAGCATCATCGCCGCGGACAGGATGGTGGCAGCCGGGTTGGCAAAGCCTTTGCCGGCGATTTCCGGTGCCGAGCCGTGGACCGGTTCGTACAGGCCGAAGCCGTCTGTCCGGACGCTCGCTGAAGGCAGCAGTCCGAGCGATCCTGTGATGACGGACGCTTCGTCGCTCAAGATGTCGCCGAACATGTTCTCTGTGACGATGACGTCGAACGCGCCGGGATTCGTGATGAGCTTCATTGCTGCCGAATCGACGAGCTGATGCTCGACTTCGACGTCAGGATAATCGGCTCGCACGTCTTCGACGACGTCACGCCACAGCCGGCTCGACTGGAGGACATTCGCTTTGTCGACGGACGTCACTTTGCTTTTCCGCATCCGTGACAATTCGAACGCCGCACGGACGATGCGCTCGATTTCGTCCCTCGTATAGACGAGTGTATCGACCGCCGCATCTTCTGTCCTGCGGCTCGGCTCGCCGAAGTACAGGCCGCCCGTCAGTTCGCGCATGATGACGAGGTCAACGTCCTTTACGCGGTCTTCTTTCAGCGGAGACTGATGGAGCAGCGCAGGCACCGCCTTCACCGGACGGATATTGGCGAACAGCCCGAACCGTTTGCGGATGGCGAGCAGCCCTTTTTCCGGCCGCTGGTCCGCTGGATTGCTGTCCCATTTCGGTCCGCCGACCGCGCCAAGCAGGATGGCATCACTCTGTTCGCAAAGCGCGACGGTCTCTTCGGGAAGCGGCGTACCGGATTCATCGACTGCGGCTCCTCCGATTGTTCCGTGGACAAATTCGAATGAATGATGGAACCTTCTGGCAATGACTTCGAGCACTTTCACGGCACCTGCCGTCACTTCCGGGCCGATTCCGTCACCGGGCAATACTGCGATACGTTTTTCCATCATCGTCTCCTCCTTTTTTGTTACAGGACAGCTGCCGCCGCCTGTTTCTTCCTATTTTCGTATGACTCCCGGACGAGCTGCCGGTTGATGGCATTGAGATAAGCTTTTGCGGATGCTTCGAGCACATCCTGCGCGATGCCCCTGCCTGTCAGCTTCGTTCCGTTGAATTCGAGATTGACGATTGCCTGGCCGAGTGCGTCGCGACCTTTCCCGATCGAGGACACTTGGTAATCCAAGATGTGTACATCACCTTTCACGAGCAGTTCGAGCGTATTGAAGATCGCTTCCACGGAGCCGGCGCCTGTCGTTGCGACGTGCACCGTGTCACCGGCCGGCGTTGCAGCAGTGACAGTCGCGGTCGGCACGTTGTTCGTCCCGTATTGCACTTGAATATTGTCCAGCTGATAGATCGGAGTTTCGGTCTCTTCGAGCTGCTGTTTCGTGAAGAGGACGAACAGATCGTCTTCAGTGATTTCCTTCTTTTTGTCCGCCAGTTCCTTGAATTCCCGGAACGCTGCGTTCATCTGGGTATCATCGAGCGTAAAGCCCATTGTGATCGCCCGGTCCTTGAACGCCGCCCGGCCTGAATGTTTGCCAAGAGCGAGCGGCTCTACCGACGCACCGATCAGTGCCGGAGTAATGATTTCGTACGTTTCCGGGTTCTTCAGCATGCCGTCCTGGTGGATGCCCGATTCGTGGGCGAAGGCGTTCTTGCCGACGACCGCTTTGTTCGGCTGGATGGCGACACCGGTCAGCCGGCTGACGAGTTCGCTCGTTCGTTTGATCTCTTCCAGCCGGATGCCGCTCTCAAGCTGATACAGTTCTTTCCGGATATGGAGAGCGACGGCGATTTCCTCGAGGGCGGCATTGCCGGCCCGCTCGCCGATCCCGTTGATCGTCCCTTCGACCTGGTCGGCGCCGTTTTCGATCGCTGCGATGGAATTGGCCACCGCCATGCCGAGGTCGTTATGGCAGTGTGCGGACAGTTTCACGCGGTCGATGCCGCGGACGTTCTCTTTCAGGAACCGGAACAGCGCCCCGTATTCCTGCGGCGATGCATAGCCGACCGTGTCGGGGATGTTGACGGTCGTTGCACCTGCTGCGATCACTTCGTTCAGAATCCTGACAAGGAAGGCGGGATCCGAACGGAATGCGTCTTCGGCGGACCACTGGACGAGCGGAAATCTGTCCGCTGCATATTTCACCGCACGGACTGCCGTCTCGAGGACCTGATCGGGTGTCTTCTTCAATTTGTATTCCATATGAATCGGGGACGTCGCGAGGAAGATATGGACGTGCGGCTCCGCGCCGCCTTTCAACGCTTCCCAGCACGTGTCGATATCACTCTGCACTGCGCGCGCCAGGCCTGTCACCGTCGAATCCTTCACGGTGTCCGCGATCTGTTTGACTGCTTCGAAATCACCTGGTGAGGAAGCGGGGAACCCTGCCTCGATCACCGTTGCGCCGAACCGTTCTAGCTGGCGGGCAATTTTCAGTTTCTCTGCCGTATTCAAGTTGATGCCTGCCGACTGTTCACCGTCTCTCAGCGTCGTGTCGAAGAAGTCAATTTGCCGCACCTGCTGTCACCTCTTCCTCTTTTTTCAATCCTTTTTCCACGAACGGCATCATCGCACGGAGCTTTTCACCGACTTCCTCGATCTGATGAGCCGCTTCTTCCTTCTCGATGCGATTGAAGTTCGGGCGTCCGTTTTCGTTCTCCGCGATCCATTCATTTGCGAACTTCCCGGACTGGATATCGTCGAGAATCGACTTCATGCGGCCTTTCGTCTCTGCATCTACGACGCGCGGTCCGGAGACGAAGTCGCCCCATTCCGCTGTATCCGAAACGGAATAGCGCATGCCTGCCATGCCGCCTTCGTACATGAGATCGACGATGAGCTTCGTCTCATGCAGCGTCTCGAAATAGGCGAGTTCCGGCTGATAGCCCGCTTCCACTAGTGTTTCGAAACCTGCTTTGATGAGTGATGTGAGGCCGCCGCACAGGACCGCCTGCTCGCCGAACAGATCGGTGACGGTCTCTTCTTCGAACGACGTTTCGAGCACACCGCCGCGGGCCGAGCCGATCGCTTTCGCGTAGGCGAGTGCAGTGTCGCGCGCCGTTCCGGATGGATCCTGGTAGACACCGAACAGTGCTGGTACGCCGGCTCCCGCTTCGAATGTGCGGCGGACGAGGTGTCCCGGCCCTTTCGGAGCGACGAGGAAGACGTCGACTTCCTCCGGCGGCTGGATCTGGCCGAAATGGATGTTGAAGCCATGCGCGAAGGCGAGCGACTTCCCTTTTCGGAGTGCCGGCGCGATCTCTTCTTCATACACTTGCTTCTGGCGCTCATCCGGCAGAAGAAGCATGATGACATCCGCCTGTTCTGCCGCTTCGGCAACAGTCGTTACATCCAGGCCGTCTTCTTTCGCCTTGTCGCAGGACTTCCCGGGACGTACGCCGACGACGACGTCGAATCCGGAATCCTTCAAGTTCTGGGCGTGTGCATGGCCTTGCGAGCCGTAGCCGATCACTGCGATCTTCTTGCCGGCCAATACGTTTTCGTCGATGTCCTGGTTGTAATACATGTTTGTCATAATGAATTCCTCCTAATGGGTTTTTGAATGTATGGGGTGTTTCATCTCACATGGTTTCAGTCCGCTCACTTCAGGATCGACAGCAGCGGGGACGGGGCTTTCTGGATCTCCCGGACGAACGCTGCAGTGCCGGTGCGGGTCAGTTCCTTGATGCCGTACGGTCTCATCAGGTCGATGAACGCATCGATTTTGTCCGGATCGCCGGTGACCTGGTACGTGACAATGTTCTTTCCGGAATCGACGACCGCTGCGCGGAACGGTTCTACCAGGCTGTTCATCTCACCGCGGGCATGCGGCGGTGACGATACTTTGATCAATGCCAGTTCACGGAGGACGATCGATTTGTCCGTGATGTCGGTCACTTTGAGGACGTCGATCTGTTTCTGCAGCTGTTTGACGAGCTGTTCGATCTTGCGTTCGTCCTCGACATTGACGATGAACGTCATTTTCGACATGCCCGGCTGTTCGGTATGGCCGACGGTGATGCTCTCGATATTGAACTGCCGCTTCATGAGCAGGCCGGTCACCCGGTTGAGGACGCCGCTCTGGTTGATGACCGTGACGGTGATGACTCGTTTCATGGGGCACTCACTCCAATCATTTCCTGGATCCCTCTGCCGGGAGCGACCATCGGGTAGACGTTCTCCTGGCGTTTCACCCGGCAGTCAA
Organism: Sporosarcina sp. NCCP-2716; assembly: GCF_023707985.1. Classification (GTDB taxonomy): domain Bacteria; phylum Bacillota; class Bacilli; order Bacillales_A; family Planococcaceae; genus Sporosarcina. The sequence goes on along the minus strand of NZ_BRCF01000005.1, from coordinate 145,966 downwards.
TGACGGCGGGCTCGTCGGACAGGAGTGCTTCCCTGAAGATCGCTTCTGCTTCCTGCATCGTCCGGATCCGGTACGCTTTCAGGTCGTACGCTTCCGCCAGCTTTACGAAATCCGGCTGGACGGGGATGAGTGACTGGGAATACCGCTCTTCGTAGAACGTTTCCTGCCACTGCTGCACCATGCCGAGTGCTTCGTTGTTCAGGATGACGACTTTCACCGGAATCCGGTGCTCCTGCAGCAACGACAGTTCCTGGGCCGTCATTTGGAACCCGCCATCCCCCACGACGGCGACAACCCGTGCCTCCGGTTTTGCAAGCTGCGCGCCAATCGCCGCCGGGAACCCGAAGCCCATCGTGCCGAGTCCGCCGGAAGTCACCCAGCGGTCAGCGTGGTTGAGGCCGTAATACTGGGCGGTCCACATCTGGTGCTGGCCGACGTCCGTCGTCACGATCGCATTTCCTTCCGTGATGTCGTGGATGAGCTGCAGCGCCTGCTGGGGCAGGACGTGCGAAGGGTCCTCTTCGTACCAGAGCGGGAAATTCTTCTCCAGCTGGCCCAGCTTCTCAAGCCATGCTCCCGTATCCGGCGGCTGGCCTCCCTCTTTCATAAGGGACTTGAGCGCCTCTTTCGCGTCCGCTACAATCGGGATTTCTGTCGGGACGTTCTTGCCGATCTCCGCCGGGTCAATGTCGATATGGATAACTGCGGCATGCGGTGCGAACCGTTCAAGATTGCCTGTCAGCCGGTCGTCGAAACGGGCGCCGATGTTGAGGAGCACGTCACATTCACTGAGCGCCATGTTGGCGGTGTACGTGCCGTGCATGCCCGCCATGCCGAGGAACAGTTCGTGGTTCCCCGGGATGCTGCCGAGGCCGAGCAGTGTGTTGGTAATCGGGATCCGGTTCGTTTCCGCGAATTCCCTTAGCTCGGAGGCCGCTTTTGCATGCAGCACGCCTGCCCCGGCCAGGATGACCGGACGCTTCGCCTGCGCCAGCTGCGATGCCGCTTTCCGGATCTGCAGGAAGTTCGGATAGAAAGTCGGCTGGTACCCGGGAAGGCAGAGGACGTCAGGCGAATCCGGCACGTTCTCCGCGGAAGCAGATGCGATGTCTTTCGGAATGTCGACGACGACGGGACCTGGCCGGCCGGTCGTCGCGATGTGGAAGGCTTCCTTGACGATCCGCGGGAGATCTTCGACAGAGCCCACCTGGTAATTGTGTTTCGTGATCGGCTGGGTGATGCCGATGATGTCCGCTTCCTGGAAGGCATCCGTGCCGATGACGCCTGACGCGACCTGGCCGGTGAAGACGACGAGCGGGATGGAATCCATCATGGCGTCCGTGATGCCAGTGACAAGGTTGGTAGCGCCGGGTCCTGACGTCGCGACGACGACGCCCGGTTTGCCGGAGACGCGCGCGTATCCTTCCGCTGCATGGATGGCGCCCTGCTCGTGTCTTGCGAGGATATGGCGGATCGGCTGTTTGTACAGCGCATCATAGATTGGCAGCACCGCCCCGCCCGGATAGCCGAAGATCATTTCGACCCCCTGTTCTTTCAGCGAACGGATCAGAACGTCGGACCCGTTCGCCGGCCGCATCGGCGCAGCATCGGCATCCGCTGCAGCCATTGCCGTCTTCATCTTCACTACCGTACTCATGTGCATCTCTCCCTTTCCTTGTCACTGCCCGGAAGCCGGACAACAACCGGCTTTTTTGATGAAAACAAAAAAGCTTTTCCTCCCCGCGCAAAAAAGCTTGCGCAAGGGATGAAAAAGCTTTCATGGTACCACCCTTGTTCGCGGCAACGTCCACCGCCTCATGGACACGGGCTTGAGGCCCGCGTCCTTTTACATAACGGACATGATCTGTCCGGGACGGCCTACTTCGTTCAGCTGTCCACTCCGAGGGGATATCGTGCTGGCTGCATTGCCGGCTCACACCACCGCCGGCTCTCTGGGAATGCAGGATTCCAGTCACTTTTTCCTCATCATCGAGTTGTCTATTAAACTTTCATGACACCGCCTGTGCTGGCTGAAGTCACCAGCTTGGCGTAGCGTGCGAGATATCCTTTTTTGATCTTCAATTCGAACGGTTTCAGCTTTTCACGCCGCGCAGCCAGCTCTTGTTCACTGACTTCGAGCTCGATCGTCCGGTTTGTCAGGTCGATGGCGATCGTATCACCGTCTTCGACTAGGGCGATCGGTCCGCCTTCCGCCGCTTCCGGGGAAATGTGTCCTATGGAGATGCCGCGGGACGCACCGGAGAACCGGCCGTCCGTGATGAGCGCCACTTTCGTCCCGAGCCCCCTGCCGGCGATCGCCGCAGTCGGTGCGAGCATCTCCGGCATGCCCGGCCCTCCTTTCGGGCCTTCGTAGCGGATGACGACGACATGGCCTTCTTGAACGGTGCCGTTGTCGATGCCTTCCTGTGCGGCTTCCTGAGATTCGAAGACGATCGCCTTGCCCGTGAACTGCTTGATGGACGGGTCGACCGCTCCGACTTTGATGACCCCGCCGTCAGGAGCGATGTTGCCGAACAGGACGGACAACCCGCCTGTCGGACTGTATGCATTGTCCGGCTTCCTGATGACTTCTTCATTTTTGATCGGCCGGTCTTCCACATTTTCATAGAGCGATTTCCCGGTGACGGTAATCCGGTCCGGATGCACCGCCCCTTCGATTTCGCACAATTCCTTGATGATGGCGCTGACGCCTCCCGCCAGGTGGACGTCGTGCATCGTATAATCGGACGCCGGGCTGATCTTCGATAAATACGGGATCCGCTTCGCGACTTCGTTGATCTGCCGGACATCGTATTCGATTTCAGCTTCGTGTGCGATGGCGAGCGTATGGAGCACTGTATTCGTTGAGCCGCCCATCGCCATGTCGAGCGCGAACGCGTCGTCGATCGTCTCTTTCGTGATGATGTCACGCGGCTTGACGTCTTCCTTCACCATGCGGACGAGATGCTGCGCGGCTTCCTTGATGAGCCGGTGCCGTTCGTCCGATGTCGCGACGATCGTGCCGTTGTCCGGGACCGTCACGCCGAGCATTTCCATCAGCGAGTTCATGGAATTCGCGGTGAACATCCCGGAACAGCTGCCGCACGTCGGACAGGCACTCTGTTCGATATCGAGCAGTTCCTCCGCAGTCATCGACCCCTGCTTGTAGGAACCGACGCCTTCGAAGACGGAGACGAGCGAAAGCGGTTTGCCGTCTGCGGAAGTTCCGCCTTCCATCGGCCCGCCTGAGACGAAGACCGAGGGGACATTCGTCCGGACAGCCGCCATCAGCATGCCCGGCGTGATCTTATCGCAGTTCGGAATGTAGAAGACACCGTCGAACCAATGGGCGTTGATGACCGTTTCAGCAGCGTCGGCGATCAGTTCCCGGCTCGGCAGCGAATACCGCATGCCGATATGCCCCATCGCGATGCCGTCATCGACACCGATCGTATTGAACTCGAACGGGATGCCACCTGCTTCCCGGATAGCCTCTTTCACGACTTCCGCGAATTTGTTCAGATGCATATGACCCGGGATGATATCGATATAGGAGTTGCACACCCCGATGAACGGCTTCTCCATATCTTTCGAACGGACACCCGTCGCATACAGCAGACTCCGATGCGGCGCCCGGTCCACACCTTTCTTGATCATGTCACTTCTCATTACAGTTCACTCCTCACAATGGCACTGGCGGATGGACAAATGTCGTACCCGATCAGCGGCAGCGATCCGCCCCGCTGAATTAGATTGTTGTAATCATATAGCGAAAGAAATCAAGAGTCAACCTTGTTTTTTAAATTGTTACTCTATTTCGAATAGATAATAAAAATGTATACGCTTACATCGTTGATGCAGTGCGATATATTGCATAACAACTTTTTTAATAAAAAATTTTCATGTTCGGATTTCCCGTGGGTCAAATACTTTTCGACAAAATTCGATACGTCCACATTTGTGGATAAGTTTCTCCACGGTATCCCCTCCATACTGGCGGTCTCCGTAACATTTGCGCACAGGTTGTCCACAAATTACCCACCATTCAGTGTGGACAATCGAACGGTTGTTCTTTTCCATGTTATCTGATAAGTTATACACAACCCGCTTTCCCTGCAACTGGGGAAATGATGAAACTCTGCTGGAAGAAGGTGACTTGTCATGAATAGACTCCCCGATACCCTCTTACTCGAATCGTATGTTAAAGCCATGGAGCTGGAACTGTGTGCTGATTTTATCGACTTGCTGAAACGTGAAGTGGATAAGCGCAGTCTGCTTTGTTTTATACACTAATTGCCGAAAGAACATATGCCACCAAGAAGGGAAAGCGGTGTTGACCAGTTATCCATACAGAAAACCCCTTGCCTTTATAAAAGGTCAAGGGGTTTTCTGCGTCAGCTGTTATCATCATATAGTGAAGCGCTGGAACAATTCTTATTTCAATTCGTACTTCGCATAGCCGTCTTGTGTCTCTCCTAAATAAAGTATCCGGGAATCGTCCCCGATGTGCCCCTTGCCTTTGACTGATGTCTCGAATATCATTTTCGTGCCCGGCACAGGCTGGATGAACCAGTTATTGTCGACAAATGGCTCGATCTGTTCAAGCCCCGCCAGATAATCAATGATCGCTTCGCGGTTTTCATCCTGGTAGAAGATCACGTCTTTAGCATCGCGCACGCCCGGGAAATTCCCGCTGCCCCGATAGTTATTCGTGATGACAGCAAACTCCTGTTCCGGATCGATAGGCTTTCCGTCATACTGGAGATTTTTGATGCGGTTTGCGTCTTGGTTCAGCACTTTCCCTTCCTTACTGTCGTACTTCGCCGGCTCTGTAATATCTATTTCATATGTTACACCATCGATGACGTCGAAATTGTACGAGCGGTGGTCTCCATTGAGGATGTTCTGCTCTCCCGATTCAGCAGGATCGACTTGGCGGTAAGCTCCCGCTCCCATCTCCAGCCATTCTTTAATGTCTTTGCCGGTCAGGATGACGGCAGCGACCGTGTTATCGTATACGTACAAGTCTGCCAGGTTTTTGATGGTGATATCACCCGCCGGAATGTCCGTATAGTAGTCGGAACCGTATCTTCCTCCGAACTTCAGCGGAGAACCTGCGGACAGAAGAGGCAGTTTTTCGTATTCCGTGCCTTTCAGCCGTTCTTCCACATAATGCTTTTGAGCTTCTGTGACGATCTGGATCGACGAATCGTCACGGACCAGACCGAAGTAGCTCGTCAGCGGTGCGCTTGTTTTCGATACAGGTGTGCGGATGTAGCTGAGGGTGCCTTCGTGTGCTTCTTTGACAGCATTCACTACGTTTTGGTTGACTGCATCGGAATCTTTGTGGACTTCCCTCACAGAACCCTTTCCTGTTACGACTGTCCATTTGCCATTCTTCAGCTGCAGCTGGTAGTCCAGCAATCCGAGATGCGTGCCGAATCGGTTCGGCATAACGACTGGTGTTCCGTTAATCGTCCCTTGAGCGATATTGACGTTTTTGACGTCCTTGAAGTCACCCGGGAACAAAGCATGGTTATGCCCCGTCAGAATACCATCCACGCCATCCAGCGCAGAGATCTGCCATGTCACGTCGTCTTTGTTCTTTTCATGGTTTTCATCGCCGATACCCGAGTGGGCGATGACGAAGACGATATCAGCGCCTTCCTCTTTCACTTTCGGTAAGAACTTCTCCACAGTATCCGCGGCATCTTCCACACGGACTTTCCCTTTCAAGTGGACACCATCCCACTTCATGATTCCAGGAGCCACGACACCGATTACGCCGACTTTCAGCGAGTGAGCGTTCCCCTTAGTGTCCGTGACTTTCTTGTCGAGAACAGCATACGGTGTAAATTGGTTTTCCCCTGTCGATTCGTTATAAATGTTTGCATTCAATATAGGAAAATCCGCTCCAGCAATGACCTTGTCCAAATAGTCCAGTCCGAAATTGAATTCGTGGTTACCGAGAGACATGACGTCGTAGTCCAGAGCGTTCAGTGCCGCCACGGACGGGTGCACTTCACCTTTTTGGAGAGGTTTTTCCTTCACTTTGTAAGAGCCGAGCGGCGTGCCCTGAATGAGATCGCCATTATCGAACAGCAGCGTGTTTTTCACTTCTGCACGCGCTTCGTCGATCAGCACGCCTGTTTTCGCGAGGCCGTAATCCTGGATCGGTTTATCTTGATAGTAATCATAGTTCATCAGATTCGTATGGATATCCGTCGTTCCCATGACCCGGAAATCCACTGTTGCGACTCCTTCTTCACCCTTGCCCGGATATTGCGCATGCAGCTGTACCAGACGGCTGATGATTGCATGCATTTCATTTTTCATGACAGCTTTCTTCGGTTTCGCTGTTCCGTCCGAATAGCCTTTCATGAGGCCGAGTCCGATGCTTTTCGCCATTTCCGGACGCAGTGAAGCACCGAAGTCCTTTTTGTCCTTGAAACGGTCCAGCAAGGTCATCGGGTACTTCTTGTCTGTCTTGGCTGCACGAGCGGAAATGACAAATGCCTGTTCGCGCGTCAGTGAGCCGTTTGTGTCGAAGAGGGTCGCGGAGCGCCCGTGCACGAGACCGGCTTTCACAGCGGCTTCCACGTAGGGAGCGAGCTTTTTATCAACGTCCTTGAACTTGATGGACGCTCCGTCTTCGAGCGGCAGTCCGAGAGCCGTGACAACTTGCCGGACGAACTCCCCTCGCTCCGCTTTGCCTGCCTGCGCGGCTTCCGCTTCTCGTGTGACGAACAGACTTCCTGCCATTAACAGCAGAACCATGAATCCAGCAGTCGCTTTTTTCAGTACCATCATGATAAGCATTGTCCCCTTTACGTATGTTTTCGAGAAAAAAGGACTGCAGAGGAAACCACTTGCCGATTCCGCTGCAGCCCTGCACTATCGCTTATTTCAATTCGTACTTCGCATAGCCGTCTTGTGACGGGCCGACGTATTTAATGCGGCCGTCGTCACCGATGTACTTCTTGCCTTTGTCGGATGTTTCGAAGATCATGCTGGCACCTGAGACAGGCTGGATGGACCAGTTGTTATCTGCAGATGGGTCAAGCGGATCGTTCGCTACCATATAGTCGACAATCGCCTGGCGGTTTTCGTACTGGTAGGCAACCGTGTCGGAAGCGTTCCGGACACCCGGGAAGTTTCCGCTTGCCCGGTAGTTGTTTGTGACAACCATGAACTTCTGTGCCGGGTCGATCGGCTTGCCGTCGAACTTCAGGTTCTTGACGCGGTTAGCGCCTTCGTTGACGACTTTCCCGTCGCCGTCATATTTGTTCGGCTGGGTCACGTCATATTCGTACGTGACACCATCGATGACGTCGAACAGGTACGAGCGGTAGTTCGTGTTCAGGACATTCTGTTCACCCGATTTCGACGGATCGATCTGGTTGAACTGGCCGCCTGACATTTCGAGCCATTCTTTCACATCAGCACCTGTCATGACGAGACCTGTGATTGTGTTGTCGAACACGTAAAGGTCTGCCATATTCTTGATGGCGATGTCGCCTGCAGGGATATCTGTGTAATAGTCAGAGCCATAGCGGCCGCCTGCTTTGAACGGCGCCCCTACGGACAGGACCGGCAAGTCTGCGTACTTGGTACCTGGAATCTGGCTTTCGACATACCGTTTTTGTGCATCCGTCACGATCTGGATCGACGGGTCATCTTTTACGAGGGCAAAGTAGCTTGTGATATCCGCTGTCGTCTTGGAGACCGGCGTGCGGATGTAGTCGAGTGTGCCTTCGTGGGATTTGCTGACTGCGTCCATGACACCCTGATGCACGTCTGTCGATTTTTCATCGACTTGGCGCAGGGAGCCTTTTCCGGAAAGAATAGACCATTTGCCGTCTTTCAGTTTCATTTCATAGTCGAGCAGGCCGAGGTGGCTGCCGAATTTGCCCGGCATGACAACCGGCGTTCCGTTCAGCGTGCCAGCTTCCTGGTCCGCATTCTTCACGTCTTTGAAATCGCCTGGGAAGAGTGCATGGTTGTGACCGGTCAATACGCCGTCCACGCCGTCCATCGCAGAGATCTGCCATGTGACGTCATCTGCATTCTTCTCCGCTTTTTCGTTGCCGATTCCGGAGTGCGCAATGACGAACACGAGGTCCGCTCCCTGCTTCTGCACTTCAGGAAGGAATTTCTGTACGGATTCCGCTGCGTCTTCCACGGTCACTTTCCCTTCGAGGACCGCACCGTCCCAGCGGAGGATTCCCGGTGCGACAACACCGATCACGCCGACTTTCAGCTGGTGCTTGGCGCCTTTGGAATCGGTGACTTCCTTGTTGAGGATCGTATAAGGCTTGTAGCGGTTCTTGCCGGTTTTGACGTCATAGACGTTGGAATTGAGTACCGGCATGCCCGCTGTCTCGATCACTTGATCCAAATAGTCGAGACCGTAGTTGAATTCGTGGTTACCGAGCGACATGACGTCATAGTCAAGCGCCTGCATCGCTGCGAATGAAGGGTGCACTTCGCCTTTTTTCAGCGGATTGACACTCACTTCATACGTTCCGAGCGGCGTGCCCTGGATCAGGTCGCCGTTGTCGAACAGCAGGGTATTCTTCACTTCAGATCGTGCCTTGTCGATCAGGACGCCGACTTTCGCGAGTCCATAATCCTGGATGAGCTTGTCTTGATAGTAATCATAGTTCACAAGGTTCATATGAAGGTCTGTCGTCCCCATGACACGCAGGGCGACTGTCGCGTCATCCGTTTCCGGAGTACCCGGGTGCTGCTGGCTCACTTTCACCAGACGGTTGACGATAGCGCGCGTTTCGTTTTTCATGACCGGCTGTTTCGGTTTCGCTGTGCGGTCCGAATAGCCTTTCAAGAGGCCGAGTCCGATACTTTTCGCCATTTCCGGACGCAGCGAAGCACCGAAGTCCTTCTTGTCCTTGAAGCGGTCAAGCAAAGTCATCGGGTATGTTTTGTCTGTCTTGGCTGCACGTGCGGAAATGACAAATGCCTGTTCGCGCGTCAGTGAGCCGTTTGTATCGAAGAGAGTCGCCGAGCGGCCGTGTACGAGGCCCGCTTTGACAGCGGCTTCCACGTATGGGGCGAGCTGCTTGTCCACGTCCTTGAACGTGAGGGACGAACCGTCTCCTGTCTGCAGATTCAGTGCAGTGACCACTTGTTTGATGAATTCACCGCGTGTTGCTTCGTCATGTTTAGCCGCACTGGCATTTTGGGGTATAATCATACTGCCTAGTGCTAGTAAAACGACGAGCAGACTGAATCCAATTTTTTTCATGAACGACATGCTTCATCTCCCTTTCGGATTAGAGTTTTCAATCTATTTAAACATACCACAGATTGCGAGAGGTTCCAACAACAGACAAGCTTCGTCAGGGCAGGAATGTAACCCTTTTCACGGATGTGCTTGAAAATGGTTAATCGGACATATTCCGCGTCGTTCGCCCCTATGAATTCCGTACGGTGAAGAAAAGAGAGGATGGTTCGAATGCTTGAAGAAAACGTGAAGAAGATTATCCGGAGTGCGTCTTTGGACATTGAACAGCAGCACACACTTCCGGACGATGTACTGCAGATCGCATACGATGAAAAACTGTTCAAACTGTTCCTGCCGGAAACACTCGGCGGGCGCGGGTTGTCACTCCCGGATGCGGCTCGCATATTTGAAGAGGCGGCAGCGGCTGATGGATCGTTCGGCTGGCTCGTGACGATCGGTTCGGGTGGCAACATGTTTCTCGAGAATATGACCGGACCGCAGGCAGAGGAACTGTTCAGCCCGGCGGATGCCGTCATCGCGGGGAGCGGTCACGCGACAGGTGAAGCGCATGAGGAAGGCGGCGGCTACCGGGTATCCGGTGAATGGCATTACTGCAGCGGCGCCCCGTATGCCTCGATGTTCACCGCCAACACGATGATCTGGCGGGACGGGAAGGAAACGGACGAGATGCGCGCCTGCATCCTCCTGCCGGATCAAGTCGAAATCGTCGCTGACTGGAACGCCTTCGGACTGCGCGGCACGGCAAGCCATACGATCCGCGTGAAGGATGCCTTCGTCCCGCAGGAGCGGACGTTCTCGGTCATCGCCAAGCAGAATACAATCGGCCTGCCGGTCCATTCGTTCCCGTTCGTCCAGTTTTCACAAGTCTCGTTCGCTGCCGTCTGTCTCGGCATCGCTTCCCGTTTCCTGGAGGAGGCCGAGCATCTCGCCGAGCAATCGAAACCATACTGGTCTTCTGAGAAAATCGCCGTGACGATGCGTCTGCTGAAAGAGCAGCAGCATCGCTTCAACGAAGCGGAGCAGCTCTTCCATACTGCGGTTTCCCGGCGGTGGGACATGCATCTCGACGGAAGGCTCGACGAACACGAATTGGAGCAGCTGTCCGCTGTGTGCATCGAAAGTGCGGACATCTCCACCGACTGCGCCGTCCAGCTGTTCCGCCGTCTCGGCATGCAGGCCGTTCTTGAAACGTCCCCCGTCAACCGGGCGTTCCGCGACCTGTGGACAGCCGGCCAGCACGGCTTCCTCCAGCCCTGAATCTCTCTCGGCAGGCTTCCCTTTCCTGGGAAGTCTGCTTTTTTTGAGTTTTAACGGTACCTTTTTTACGGTACCTGTGCGCCACACAACTCGGACACGATTCTGAATTGTGTCTGATTTCCGATTAACTTCCCCATCTGGCCGATTGCCGGCTCGATTTGGCCGATTCCCCCGCGCATTCGGCCGATTCCAGGCGCCATTTGGCCGATAACTCTCCCGATTTGGCCGATTCCTCCCCCCACCAACAAAAAAAGAGCGGTGCACAAGGCACCGCTCCCCATTCAGCCTATTCAGCTCGCTTTTCCTGCCCATGGCCATTGAATGCCCGGCTTCGTCAGCTTCCGGCCATACCGGTCGAACAGCTCGACGTTTTCAGACGAGGCTCCGTTGACGTAGCGGAGCTTCAGTACATTCTCTGCCCCGAAGATCCGGACCGGGTTCGTGCCGTCCACGACGACATCACCCTGCACCGTCCATTTCGTATCGATCGTGAGCCCTTTGTCCCCCGGCTTCAGGATGACCTGGTTGCTCGCAAATCCGAGGCCGCTCAAGATCGCATACTGGCCTGTCAGCGTGATGCCGTTCTTGACACGCGAGCGGTAGTCCATCGTGATTGAGGAACCTTTCGCGTCCACCGTCAGGCTCGGCTTCTTGTAGTTCAGCAGGAAATGGAACTTTGTGACTGGCACATAGCCCCACTCGAACGGCTCTTCAACACTTGCCGTCTTCAGCGCCAGCTGCACGAGGACCGGATCATGGTCGCTCGCACGGCCGGCCATGTCCGTGTAGTCCGCATTCACATGCAGCATGTCGATCTGCGCGTCATCCGCCAGATTGTTCGACACGAGCACATGGTCAAGCACTTGGGAATTCCCCTGGTAGACATACGAATACCGGTCCGCTTCGTCGACTTTATTGACCAGGTTCGTCATCCGCTCCCCTTCGAGGATACGGAGGGAATCCGTGAACTGGAAGTCGTTATAGTCCCCGACGGATACAATGTTCGCGTCCGGGTTCTTCGTTTTCACATCGTCGATGAAATCATAGACGATCTGCGCGATCTGCTTGCGCTGGATTTCACTCTTGTACACTGGCGGCTGGATCGCACCGAACAGCGGCGTGTCCCCGCCTTTCGAATTCCAGTGGTTTGCGATGACGATGACATCTTCGCCATCGAACGTGAACTCGGCAGCGAGCGGCTTGCGGCTGCTCTTGAATGCGCCATTCATAGGATCGATCCGTCCCGGGTTCAGCGTCAGGCCGCCATTCTCGTAGCCGACCGCTGAAACTGCATCCCCGTGAGGCGCTCCGTTTTTCAGCGAAACCCGCTCCGGATTGTACAGGAAGCCGACACGGATATTGGCGTTCGGCTGCCCGCCGTCCGCGTTGTTCACCGGATCGATGTTGACGTACTCATACTTCACGCCGCCTGCTTCCGTAATAGCCTGGATGAGGCGCTCGTAACTTTCGTTCGCTTCAGGCCCGCCGGCATCCGGTCCGTTGTTGTCCTGCACTTCCGTCACCCCGACAATGTCCGGGCTCTGCATGTCCACAGCGAACGCACGCGCCAGTTTGCGTGCTTTGTCGTCGGACGTCGTCTTTTTGTTGTTCGAGAAGTTCTCCAAGTTGTATGACGCAACCGTCAGTTTCGTCGGATCTTTCACGATCGTCGTCGTTTCCGGCACAGCCGGCCCTTTCACGAACTTGTCCTGCATCTCCTCCAAACCGACGAGGATCTTATAGTTCTGGTACGAATACCCGACCACCCCGGTGATCGGACCTTCGAACCGGTCGCCTGTCGCCACTTCAAAGTCACGCGCCGTCGTATTCGGCTCCAGACGGAATTGGATCAGGTCCGCATTCGGCTTGTCCTTCCGAAGCAGGACGCCGCCATTTTTCGTATCGGTCTTGCGGCTTTCCAGCACTGTCGCGAGGTCGCCGTTCTGCTGAGGAGCGACCGCTTTCACCGTGCCGACCTGGACGCGCATCGCTTCACGGCTCTCCCAGAAGTCGCCCGCGTATTTCGCCGGGTCGAATTCCTTCAGTCCTTCACTCAGGATGGCATCTTTCGGCAAGTTCGACTCATTGATGATGAACGGCTCCGGCAATGCCACGCCGCGCTCCAGCACATCGACCTTGCCGCCGCGGTCATTGCGGACGTTGATCTGCGTCGTCTTCAGATCGGTCTCCTGGCGGTCGGAAAAGCCGTCGATCGCATACTCGCTCACTTGCCCGCTGACCGAAACGTAATCGCCTTCCTTCAGGTTCCACGTATCTTTACCGCTGTACAGGACGATCGCTTCCGATGTATTCAAGTCGCCATCCCGCTGGTCATCCTTCGCCTGGATGTGATAATACGTCGACCCCTGGATCGCGTACTTGTAAGTAACTACACCTTTCACACCTTCGACGACTTGTCCGGCGAACGGCGATTCATGTCCCGGTCCCTGGATATCATGGATCTGGAGAGCATCGGTGATGAAGTAATCGAATGTCTGCACAGCGCTTGTGCGCCCGTCAGCTGTTTTCGCAACGGCTTTCAGCTGGACGCTGTCCGTGATTGCTAGCGGCTCCGCGTACGTCGCGCCGTTCTTCACAGGATCCGTCCCGTCCAATGTATACAGGATTTCCGCGCCGACTGTCCCTGTCGTCAGCGTGACATTCACACTGTCGATGAACGTGCCGCTGCCCGGGTCTGCCGCCACCGGCTGCACGACGGAGGCATCTTCGACGATGTCCGTCTTACCGCGCGGGATGACTTGGTAGATGTCGTCGAACTGCTGGACGATGCCGCTGATCGAGTCATACGTCATACCAGCCTGCAGGCCGAGTGTGTCGGTTTCATCGCGCACAGTGAATTCCGTCCCGTCCGTTGCAATGAAGTTCGCCCAGCCCGGTCCTGCTTCCTTGCCTGACAATGTGACATTATGGACCGTGACGAGACGGGATTCCGTATCTTCCCCGATTTCCGCGCCGGTGACGGTTTTCGCTTCAGGCACGGCCGAAGCTGATTTTGCGACAAGTTTCGCACCGTCCAGCTGCAGCAGGCCGCGGTAATCGACGAGTTTGCCGGTGACGGTCACTTCATCGCCGACTTCCGCTGCTAGACTGGTCGGACGGACAGCGATGCCGCCGGTTTCATCCTGGATTGAAATGGTGTTCTTCAGTTTGGCAGTGACGATTCCCGTGACAGTCGCTTCCTGCCCTGCTGGCATTGCGCGAGCATCTGCGATGGATAGGATGTCAGCCGGGACTTCCGGTTCTTCCGGGGCTATCTCGTCGGAAGCCGTCAGTTCGTGTGTGCCGAGATGCGAGAATGTGTCTTTCGGGTAGACCGTCCATTCTTTCGTCCGGTCGAATGGGCTGTCGATCGCCGATCTGCCTTTCAGGACTGTGGAGTTGCGGACGAGCGTGACGTCTGTTCCCCAATCCGCCCGTGCTCCCACCTGGCCGAACGAATCGATCGGCGTCTGGCCTTTCTTTAGGACGATGGCATCATCCCCATTGAAGTTCGTGACACTTCCTGTTTCCATATCGCCTTTCGCCTTCAGTTCCGCCCCTGCCTGGTTGTGTACGAGGACATAGGTTTTGCCGTGTTCGAGGGTGCCGGAGAGTTTCAGCGTGTTCGTCGGCTTTACTGCACCGTTCGCATACAGTTCAATCGAATAGTTCTCCAACTCAATTGCAGCACCAGTGCCGTTGTACAGCTCGATCGCCTTATTGTTGCTCGATCCTTCGACGTACTCTGAAATGAGCAGATCTGCCGCCAGCACAGCAGGCGCTTCTGCTGCGTGGGCAGGCATTGCCGGTACTGCCATTCCTGCGACCAGTGACGCTGCCATCAAAGAATTCAACCATTTCTTTCCCGTTCGACCGTGCATTCCCTCACACTCCTTAGTGGACTGAATCCGCTGCGGCTCACCATCCTGCCGAGAGAATTCTATTTTCAAAGTTATCGTACCATTGCGCCACCAGAGCGGCTATGCGCCTTTCCGGGAATATTTGGTGATTTCCTTTAGGCGGAATTGCATAGCCGGCCGCCTGTCAGTACAGGCAGTTCGGCATATAAAAACCAGCCCCCCTCCGGAGACTGGTTGTACGGTATTGTCTGATTCTTATGATTCAAGTGGCGGATAAACGACTGTCGAATCGTCCTCGATGATCGGCATCGCGCCCCACTTTCCGAGCTCGTGGGGGACGAGTTCTGCAGATCCGTCGCGCCGCGGCACGATATGGGTGACTGTCCAATCGTGCACGGCGAGCCAATTGCTGATCAGCAGCCGGTGGCACCTCGCCGGATGGCGTTCCGAGCAGCAATACGCCGTCTTCGTTCCCGCTGCGAGCTGCATCAGTTCATCGATGCCTTCCCGGAAACAATGCGACAGCGTATAATCCGCATAATTGTGGAAAGACTCGTTCTGCCATCCGTCATTCAACGCAGGCGAAATCAGCTGGGACGGCTGCCGTCTCCCGCCGAGCTGTTCCATATGCACATAACCGATCCCTGCAGCAGGCAGCCAATCCGCCATCCTTTCTTTAGAGAACCAGGGGAATTTCCGGCTGCCGGGAAATTTCCGCACGTCCACGAGCAGGCCGATATCCGCTTCCTTCAGCAGGCGGATGAATTCCTCTTCCGTATGGTTATAATGACCGATCGAGTAAATGTCCATTCCTTCTCACCCTAACATCCTTTTCCTTTACACGTGCCCTGAACGCATCCCGTTGAAACCTTCCCGTCTTTCCGGGATTGGGGCAGCGACTTGCTGTATGATGGAAAGGGTATTCCTCACAGCAGTTCATGAGTTGTTCACAATTACGTGTTATAAAACGGGAGGCCCTATTTTCCTTTACATACTGTTTTGTTTTCAAAGAGAAAAACTGGCAACTACTGATTTATTCGGAGGTGGGAAATTGAAGATAAAAAGCAATAACCGGTTCTGGCGGTGGCATTTCTTTGGAGCCCTGTTCATGGCGCCGCTGCTCATCACCCTGACATTGAGCGGAATCGGCTATCTGTTCTACACGAACGTCGAGAATGTCATCTACAAAGATCTCTTTTTCGGGAACAGTCCGGAAACGTATCAGCTGACGATCGACGAAGGGATCTCCCTCGTCAAGCACGAAAACAAAGGCTTCGAAGTCTCGAAGATCATGATAATGGACGAGCCGTACAACACGAGGCTTTCCCTCATTTCGGAAAACGGTGAAGAACGCTACGTCTTCCTCGATGAACACAACGAAATCGCCGGCGTCCAGAATCCGAAGTTCACGTATGCGAACATCTTACGGAATCTCCACAGCTCGCTGTTCGTCGGCGGGACTGTCGTCAATTACCTGGTGGAGCTGGCGGCCTGCTGGGCGATCTTCCTGCTCATCACGGGGATTTACATGACGATGAAGAGCAGGGCTCTCCATCGGCCGAAGAAACCGACCCGCCGCATCGGCCTGAAACGGAACCATGCGTGGATCGGCGTTGTCATCACCATCCCGATGATCATCCTCATCTTCACGGGACTGCCGTGGTCGGCGTTCATGGGCGATTTCATTTATTCCGCATCACAGAAACACCCTTCGATCGGAACGCCGCTGCTGCAGCAGCAGTCACCGACGTCGGATATGAGTGAAGTGCCGTGGGCGGTCCGGAAAGAAGAGCCGCCGACGTCCGGAACGGACAAAGCGGACAGCAAGCCCGACCCGCACGCCAATCACGGCGGTTCAGGTAAAATGCCCGGCATGGACATGGGCAATGACGGAATCCTCGTGGAAAAACTGCTGTGGAAAGCGAGGGACGCGGATATCGAAAAACCGTACTCCATCATCTATCCGTCTTCCACTGATGGTGTGTTCACCGTCTCGACAGCGAGCAACACGGGGGTAACCGGACTCGATGTCAGCCCTGCCGAGGAGATGACGGCCTATTTCGATCAGTACAGCGGCGACCTGATTTCGAAAGTCGGCTATGACGACTACGGGATTCTCGCGAAGTGGTTCACATGGGGCATCCCGCTCCACGAAGGCCATCTGTTCGGCTGGCCGAACAAGCTGCTGAACCTGGTCGTCTGCCTGGCCTTCCTGCTGCTGATCTTCCGCGGCTTCCAGATGTGGTTCGCCCGCAAACAGAAAGGGCACCTCTCCGCACCGCCGAAAGCGGATCGGCCGGTCACGATAGGATTTGCCGTATTACTCGTGATCCTCGGCGTCCTCATGCCGCTGTTCGGCCTGTCCGTCCTGCTGATCCTGATCATCGAAGGAATCCTGCATCTCACGCGAAAAAACAAGAAGCCGGCATCTGCCGGGAAATGAAAAACAGCCGCCGATCAGCATACTAGCTGACTGGCGGCTGTTTCACTTTGTCGCTCTACTGCCGGAAATTCATCAGGACTTTCCGCAGGCACCGACAAAAGCACTGAACAATTTCTTGGAATGGATATCTCCTGCACATGCTGTATTTTCCGGATGCCACTGGACGCCGATCACGAAGGTGTGGTCCTTGCTTTCGATCGCTTCAATGACACCGTCGTCCGCCGTACCGGTCACTTCGAGTGAATCCCCCGGAGACTTCACGCCCTGATGGTGGAACGAATTGACCTGGATCGTATCCGTGCCGAAGATGTCCGCAAGCCTGGACCCTTCCGCTACAGAGACTTTGTGGGATAGATGTTCCCGTCTTGCCCGCTGTGCATGCTGTTGGACCGGCCCGTCAATCTGATCATAGATGTCTTGGTAGAGCGTGCCGCCTTGGGCAACGTTCAGCACCTGATGCCCGCGACAGATGCCGAGCACCGGCTTATCCATTTGCAGGAACGCCTGGAGGAGACTGAGTTCATACGTGTCACGTCCCGGCGAGATTTCCCCAAGGTCCTTGTGAGGCTCTTCTCCGTAGAAGTGCGGATCCACGTCGAACCCGCCTGACAGCAGCAGGCCGTCCAGCCGATCCGCCACACTGCCAGTATCCGTTTCCTCGCCGAGCGGCAGCAGGACCGGTGTGCCGCCTGCGTCCAAGATCGATTGGATATACGCGTTATTCAGCATATGCAGATAGTCTAAATCGTTATGGCAAGTAATTCCGATGAATGGTTTCAACCTATGAATGCCCCCTACTTGTTCAGATTCCGGAACAGCTCAAGGAAGGCTTCCCCTTTTTCAGCGATCCGTGTTCCTCCCCTGCCGATGCGCGCATGGATCAGCTGTTCGTCCTGCATCGTTTCCAGGCGCACCCGCAGCTGCTGATCGGATAGACGGATGCCTCGCTCGAGCAGCCGGTCTTTCACCTTCGCCCTGCCCAGCTGTTCGAATGCGTCTTTCCCTTCCTTGTATATGGAGAGGATGACGAGGCTTTCATCCAGAAAACCGGTACGTTCAATCTTCTTCTGGATGGACTCGATTTCTTCCGGGTCCAATGTTATTGCTTGTGCGGCACGGAGCCCGACCGATGGATTCCCAGGCTGTCGGTCCCCGCTTGGGTGCTCCTCCTCTTTCGATTTCCGTTTTCCCGCAATCGTCACTTGCGATCTGAAATAGCGGTTCATCAGTACCGTGTCAGACATGGATGCATCCAACTGTGACGCAATTTGATCGATCGTCAAATAATCCAGCGTCCGCGGTCCGATATCGATGACGTTCGGAAATCCCGCCGGTACGAGTGCAATCTCGCCGGGCGTTACGATCCAGTCGATGTCTGACGGAACCGTATCTGCAGGATCATACACCCGGTAGCTGTGCTCGTAAAAAATCGTCTTCAGCGAAACTGCGGTTTCCTCACCATGCTCCACCGTGTCATTGATGATCAGGATCCGCTGGCTTCCCTGCAGTGCGGACAGTTTTTCCGCAGCGGCGATGTTGACTTCCCGATTGGCGACGATCACAACACATGTTTCCGGGATGAATGGAGACGTAATGCCTCTCAGCACTTCTTTTGACAACAGCACTAAATCCTCTTCGCTCACCGTTTCCATCGTCAATTGCTGCAACGTGATCGGCAGCAGCTCCAACTTATCACCAAATATATCAAATAGTTGATATGCTACGATGTCCAGATACTCTTTTTGAATGGAGATAATATGAAGTTTTTGCATGTCAGTTTTCCTCAAGCTCCTCGGCAAAGTGGCAGGCCACATAATGATTTGATTCGATTTCCCGGAATTCCGGTACTTTCAGTTTACACGTTTCCTGCGCGAACGGACAGCGGGTATGGAACGTGCAGCCTGACGGAGGATTCGCAGGGCTTGGTATGTCTCCTTTCAGGATGATCCGCTCCCTTTTGACAGTCGGGTCCGGAATCGGGACGGCACTCAATAATGCCTTCGTGTATGGGTGAAGCGGCTTCCCGAACAGCGCATCCCGGCTTGCCAGTTCCACAAGCCTTCCCAAATACATGACGCCGACCCGGTCGGATATATGCTCGACCACGCTCAGGTCATGGGCGATGAATACATAGGTGAGTCCGTATTCCTCCTGCAGATCTTTCATGAGGTTGAGGACCTGGGACTGGATGGAGACGTCGAGCGCAGAAACCGGCTCGTCGGCAATGATCAGTTTCGGGTTCACCGCGAGTGCGCGGGCGATACCGATCCTCTGACGCTGACCGCCGCTGAATTCGTGCGGATAGCGGTCGGCATGGTAGCGGCTGAGCCCGACGGTTTCGAGCAGTTCCGTCACCCGCTGGCTCCGGTTGTCTTTATTGAAATTGTGGACGATCAGCGGTTCCTCCAGTATTTCCTTGATGGTCAGCCTCGGGTTGAGCGACGCGTAAGGATCTTGGAAGACCATCTGGAACTCCTTCCGCAGAGGGCGGATCTGGTCATCCGTCATGTCGGTGATGTCCTGGCCTTCAAAGATCACTTTCCCCTCCGTAATGTCCAGCAGTTTCATGATCATCCGGCCGGTCGTGGACTTCCCGCAGCCGCTTTCTCCGACGATACTGAGCGTCTCCCCTCGGTTGACAGTGAAGGAGACCCCGTCCACCGCTTTGACAAACTCCTTTTTGCGGCTGAACAGCCTGGACGGCATCGGAAAATACTTTTTAACGTTCTGAACTTCCAACAAGGTCTGATTCATCTTGCGGCACCTCCTCATGCAGCCAGCAGCGTACGGAATGGTTGGTTGTCACTTTGTCGAAAGACGGCTCCTTCTCCCAGCAAATGTCCATCGCATGCGGACATCTTGGGGCGAACTTGCAGCCCATCGGCATGTGGGACGGAATCGGCACATTTCCTGGAATCGATTGCAGGCGGTCCACCCGCTCCCCGATTTTCGGGATGGATTCAAGCAGACCTTGAGTGTATGGATGCTTCGGATTCGTAAAGATAGAAACGACGTCGCTCTCTTCAACCGCCCTGCCACCATACATGACGACGACCCTGTCGCACATTTCAGCGACGACACCCAGGTCATGGGTGATGAGCAGTATCGCCGTATCCGTCGTCGTAGTGAGGCTTTTCATGAGTTCCAGTATTTGCGCCTGGATCGTGACGTCGAGCGCTGTCGTCGGTTCGTCTGCGATGAGCACTTTCGGATTGCACGCCATCGCCATCGCAATCATCACCCGCTGGCGCATACCTCCCGACAGCTGGTGGGGGAACTCATGGACGATTTTCTCCGGCCTCGAGATCCCGACAGCCTTGAGCATCTGGACAGAGCGTTCCCGTGCTGCCTTCTTCGAAGCTTTCATATGAAGAATGATCGATTCCTCCAGCTGGCGTCCGATCTTGTAAACCGGATTCAGGGAAGTCATCGGTTCCTGGAAGATCATTGCAATGTCATTTCCGCGGATCTTGCGCATTTCCCGTTCGCTCAGCGTGGTCAGGTCCGTGCCTTCGTAGAGGATTTCACCTCCGGCAATCTTGCCCGGCGTGTCTTTCAGCAGCCGCATGATCGACAAAGACGTAACACTTTTACCGCTGCCGGATTCGCCGACGATGCCGAGCGTCTCCCCTTTCCCCACTTCGAATGACACTCCATCCACTGCTTTGACTGTGCCCGAGTCACTCGTGAAGTGTGTCTGCAGATTCCTTACTTGCAGTACCTTTTCCTCCATCTGATTTCCCTCCTTTTTGCCGGGTCTTTACTCTTTGATTTTCGGGTCGAGCGCATCGCGCAGTCCGTCGCCGAGCAGGTTGAACGCCAGCACCGTCACGAATATGGCGATACCGGGGAAGATCGTGACATGCGGGGCGATGTTCAGATAATCGCGCCCTCCGCTCAGCATGGCCCCCCACTCAGGGGATGGCGGCTGTGCGCCAAGACCGAGGAAGCTTAAACTTGCAGCTGTCAAGATGGCAGACCCGATCCGCATCGTGAAGTAGACGATGATACTCGAAACGGTCCCGGGGAAAATGTGCTTCCAGATGATCCGCTTCGGCCTCGTGCCGATCGACTTGGTCGCTTCTATATAAAGCGTGGATTTTACGGCAAGCGTCGAACTGCGGACAATCCGGGCGAACATCGGCACACTGAATATGGCAACAGCTATGATGACGTTCCCGAGCCCCGGTCCGAGTATCGCGATGATCCCGATTGCAAGCAGGATACCCGGAAATGCAAGGAGGACGTCACACATCCGCATGATGAGCGAATCGATCCGTTTGCCATAGTACCCGGCAACAATCCCGAGGAACGTCCCTCCGATAGCGCCGAGGAGAACGGAAGTCAGTCCGACATATAGCGAAATCTGCGTCCCGGCCAGCACCCGGCTGAATATGTCCCGACCGTAGGCATCCGTTCCCGCCCAGTGTTTGGCTGAAGGGCCGGACAGGACGTTTTCATAGTCAGGTTCCGTAATATCATAAGGGGTGATGAACGGGCCGATGAAGGCCATCAGGATGAGGAAGACGACGAAAAAGAATGAGACGAACGCTAATTTCTGCTTCTTGAATTTCCTCCAGAACTCGGCAAAAGGAGTTTTGGAAGGGGTGTTTTCAAGTGTTTGCTGATAATATGCTTCTTTGTTGGATACCTTGAGATCTACCACGACGCACCCTCCTATTCATATCGGATTTGCGGATTCAGGATTCCGTAGAGCAGGTCCACCACTAAGTTGATGAGGATGAATTCCAGTGCAAAAATCAGCATCTCCCCTTGGATGACCGGGTAGTCCCGGTACGCTACCGAGTCGATCAGCAGTTTCCCGAGTCCCGGCCAGCTGAATACGGATTCGATGACAACAGAGCCGCCGAGCAGGAAGCCGAACTGCAGGCCGGTCATCGTCACGACAGGGATCATCGCATTGCGCAGTCCATGCCCCCACGTGATCCGCCGTTCGTTCAGTCCTTTCGAGCGGCCTGTTCGGATATAATCTTCCTTCAGGACGTCCATCAGCGAGGAACGCGTGAAACGTGCAACGACCGCAGCCACGCCGGTCCCTAATGTGAAGGCCGGGAGAATATAACTTTTCCAGGAATCCATCCCGCCGCTCGGCAGCCATCCGAGTGTCACAGCGAATAATTGGATGAGCATGAGGCCGAGCCAGAAGGAAGGCAGCGACAGTCCTGACACAGCGCCGAACATCCCGAGATAATCCTGCCATTTGTTCCGCTTCGTCGCAGAGATGACCCCGATCAGCAGCCCCGCAGCGACCGCCCACAGCATACTCCACACAGTGAGCCAGAACGTCGGCATGAACCGTTCGCCGATTTCATAGCTCACGGATCGGTTGGTCTTCAGTGAAGTCCCGAAATCCCCTCTGAACAGGTTTTTCATGTAGGTCACATATTGTTCGGTGATCGGTTTGTCGAGTCCCAGTTCTTTCCGCACCAGTTCCACGTCTTCGATCGTGGCATCTTCCCCTGCCACCAATCTCGCGGGATCTCCCGGTATCATATGTACGAAGAGGAAGATGAAGATCGAAACCAAAATAAGTATAGGGATGACTTGCAACAGCCGTTTTCCGAGAAATCGTAACATCCGTACCCCCCCTTTTAGATAAAGAAGGAGCGCTGAACTGCAGCGCTCCTGTATCCATGCTTACTCAATTTCCGCTTCAGAAACACTCAGTGAACCGTCCGGCAGCAAATAGACACCTTTCAAATAGTTCTTCTTGCCGGCCAGCGTATTATCCGCAGAAAGGAACACCCAAGGGGCATCATCCCAGATCAGTTTTTGCGCCTTCTCATAAGCATCGGCTCTCGCGTTTTCATCTGCTGTCTGCAGACCCGCACTGATCAATTTGTTCACTTCTTCGTTATCATAGTAGGATACGTTGTACGAGTTCGGCGGGAATGCTTCCTTGCCGCCTACGAGCGGACGGATCCCCCAGTCAGCATCTCCAGTGGACGGAGACCAGCCGCCGTAGTACAGCTCGAGTTCCGCATCTTCCGGGTTCTGGACAGACCAGATTTTGTCTGACAGCGTCCCCGACTCCATCGGCACGACTTCAACCGTAATACCGACAGCCGCGAGCTGCTGCTGAAGGAATTCCATCGCCTTCACGGTGCTGGAACTGTTCCCTCCCCACAGTTTCGCTTTCAGTCCTTCTTTGACGCCTGCTTCCTTCAAGAGCTCTTTCGCTTTTTCAAGATCAAACTCATACAGCTCCTGCTGGGAGTAGAACTGGACGTCCGGTGCGATGACCGAATCGAGTTTCTCCCCCTGGCCGTTCATGACGACTTTCAGGAATGCGTCTTTGTTGATGGCATAGTTGAGCGCCTGGCGTACTTTCACGTCATTGTATGGCTCTTTCATCGTGTTCATGGCCATGTAACGAACTACGATCGACGGCTCGCTGTCAACCTCGACGCCGTTTTTCCCATTGACGCCTTCGACTTGCTCAGTCGGCACCGGATAGATGAAGTCCGCTTCACCTGTCTGCAGCATTGCAATCCGCGAACCGTTCTCAGAGACCGGCTTGAAGGTGATCGCATCGACTTTCGGATACCCTTTCTTCCAGTAATCCGGGTTCTTCTCGATCTTCAGCCCTTCACTCGGCTTCCACTCGACGAACTTGAACGGACCTGTGCCGACCGGGTGTTTCCCGACATCTTTGCCGTACTCTTCAAGCGCTTTCGGACTGTGGATCAAGGCAGCAGGGTGGGCGAATGTGTTGATCATCGCGCCGAACGGTTCCGACAGCGTGAATTTCACTTCATAATCACTGAGGACTTCTGTCGACTGGATGAGCGCGAACAAACTGTGGCGTTTCAGCCCGCTGTCCGGATCCGCCAGCCGGTCAAAGTTCACTTTCACGGCCTCCGCATTGAACGGTGTCCCGTCATGGAACTTGACGCCTTCCCGGAGTTTGAATGTGAACTCCGTCGCGTCATCGCTTGCCTCATACTCCTCCGCCAGCAGCGGGACAACGTTCATCTTTTCGTCAAAGCCAAGAAGGCCTTCCATCATCGTTTTCTCCGCTGAGTTCGATAGTGTATCGTTCGTATCATGCGGGTCGAGCGTCGTGAAGTTATCCGCGACGGCGATGGTCAGGTCTTTGCCTTCTTTCACTGCTTTCTTGCCGTCCCCGCCTTTTTCTGCAGTGCTCCCTTCCTTACCCGAGTCGCTGCATCCTGCCAGCATGAGGACGAGCACCATTGCCAGCGCAGAAAGCCAACCTACTGTCTTTTTCATCTTCTTCTCCCCTTTTGTCTAAGTCGTTTATGATAAAATGCAGGATGCATTTTTCAACGTGAATGCCGGCTTTAAGTGGCCGATGACTTCTTCCCTCGCGTTACGGAGTTTCGGCACATGGTAGGAAGCAAGCTGCTGCTCCTGCTGCTCCGTCAGTAAATCGAGCTGTTTCAGCA
Source organism: Sporosarcina sp. NCCP-2716 (assembly GCF_023707985.1). Lineage (GTDB taxonomy): Bacteria > Bacillota > Bacilli > Bacillales_A > Planococcaceae > Sporosarcina. The sequence goes on along the minus strand of NZ_BRCF01000005.1, from coordinate 121,711 downwards.
CTTCAACAGCTGCCGGATACGCTGCACGGCCGTTACCGTCTTCGATCTTTATGGCGATTCCAAGCCCGGTTTCCAGGTCACCGATGCAATAGACACCTTCCGCACCGGCTTTCCCGAACATCCGGCCTCCCATTACTTTCATGAAGTCCGTACAGAATCGGTCGGTGCCTCCCACCATTTCAGGGGCTGCCATCATGGAGGAGGTGACGGTTTCAATCGCCTGTCTCCGCTTTTCCGGGAACCGGTCCGGCTGGGCCATCTTGGCGAAACTCATCGCCAGACGATCGAGAGGAATGCCGTGGACAGGCAGGCCGCATCCGTCGATACCGATCTCAATCTCATCGGCCGGGATCTCCGCCAGGTCACTGATCACCTCGAGAATACGCTGCTGCACCGGATGATCGAGCAAGTAGTAATCTTCAGCCGATTCGCCCATGTATTTGGCGGTGGCGAGCATCGCGCTATGTTTCCCGGAACAGTTATTGTAGATCGGGGTGATCGGCTGTTCCGTTTTCACGACTTCTTCATAGGCTTCTTTCCAACGCGGCGGGTGGATACCGCATTTCAAGCCGTCCGTCTCCATGCCGAGCCTCTTCAATATGTCCTGCACTCTGGACGTATGCTGCAGCTCCCCGCTATGGGAAGCGCAGGCGAGGGAAATATCGGCGGCATCCATAGTAAAGTATGCTGCCGCCCCAGTCTCGATGAGCGGAATTGCCTGCAGCGGCTTCATGGAAGAACGGGCGAACGTATGGCGTCCCGGATTTCCGCAACTGTAAAGCAGTTTCCCCTCCCGGTCGACTACCGCTATATGTCCGCTATGACTGCTCTCAATGTATCCTCCCCGTTCCACATCCACTAATCGGTCAACATTCACACGCTCACACTCCTAAGATTCAATATTTTCTAATACTTTACAACATGCAACAACCTATTACAACACTTATTTTTCATATTTCCGAATTTTAATTGGGTTGTAATGTGTTGAAACGTTCTACTATTGATGAAAACTCCCCTTGAATACGCGAAACAGCCGCCGATCAGCATGATTGCTCATCGGCGGCTGTTTTGTTTCAGTCGAGTTTTACGTCCAGGACACTGCCAGTGGCGGCATCGATCTTCACTTCGTACTTATGACCGTCGGCAGTGCGGATTTCCACCTCGTAAATGACCATACCGTGATCATATTCGAGTTCCGCTTTGACCACTTGCCCAGGGACTTGCTGTAAGGCGATCGTCATTGCCTGGTCTATCGAGATCCTCCGATATTTCGGATTCTGCCAATGGTCTGCCCAGTATCGGTCCGGTTGTGCCCAGTGCTGATTTGTCACGCCATCTCCTCCAATTTCACTTCTCTGTGCCAATGTATGCATCAGATCGGAAAGTGTGAGGAACGGAAATGCCGTTGATCAGGAATCGGTGCCTGTACCGCCGTCCGGTGAACCGGACTTCTCCAAGTAATCCAAGTACTCGATATAGTATGCGAGCGCGCGGGGGTAATGGTCGAGCCCGTTCTTGTACGTCCGGGCTATCTGTTCGAGCATCCCCTCCGTCACTTCCGGTTCATCCTGGTAGATGCCCCGCCGTTTCAAGTTGTGCAGTCGGTTGTCATACTGCTCCGCAGATACGTCTGAGAGCGGCCGTCTGCCCGGGCCCAGCACATGTCTTCTTTTCAAGTACTCTAGAAACTCCATCATGGTCTTCTCCTTCTCCTGATGAATATCCAGGTACAGCAAATGAGCCAGCCACCTGTATCCATCGTTCATAATATACCTTTAGTACTATTATCGTCAATTATAATTGTGTATTAAGTCCCTTACCCTTGCAAATTTCACACATTGCATCCTTTTTATTTTGGAAGGAGTCCAGAAGAAAACCTATCTGCTGGACAGATAGGCCTCTCAGACTATTGTTCTGCTCACATCATTTGTACCCCTTGTTGCAACCTGTAAACTTGCCCGGCTGTCACGGGATGATCCCCCGCACAATCGGCACCTTCCGGATGACGAAGACGATGGCCGTGCTGATTGCGACAACGAGCATCACCTTGTACGGTATCCCGATGATTGGATGGAGATTGAACCAGACGAAGTCGAACTGCTCATGGAGCGTCTGCATGACAAGCACATGGATGAGATAGATGCCGAAGCTCGCTTCACTGATGACTTTCCCGACCCACGGCAGGCGCAGCTCCCCGATTTTCGTTGATTGGAAGAGGACGAACAGGGAGAGTGTGATCAGAAACACGTTCGGCGAATGTTCGTCATACCAGAAATACTCGAGAGGTTCACTGCTCGATACAGACCCTTTGTACGTCAGGAAAAAAGTCAGGAGCCAGCCGATGAACCCGCCCGCATAGATCAACTTCCGGACAGCCGGTTTCAGGTCATACGTGAACAGATAGTAGCCGAGCATGTAATAGCCGACATAATGGGAGACGAAATACAGTTCGATTTCAATCCGGTAGCCGACCATATAAGTCATCCAGTGAAGGCCGACAGAAGCGATCAGCCACAGCAGCAGGAAATACTCGATATCCGTCCGTTTCGCATGGCGGACTAGTATTTTGAGCAGCGGCGTGATGAGGTAAAGGCCGGCAATCATATACAGAAACCACAGATGATACATAATATCATCGGAAGCGAGCCGTTCCAGAAGATCGGAGATCGAGAAATCGTACGCCCCTTTCCTCACTTCATTGGCATAATAGATGATGCTCCAGACGAGCAGCGGCACGAGGATCTTCGCGAGTTTCTTCCTGAGAAAAATGGTGGTCGGCTGTTCCTTCCGGCTGCTGAGCATGAGCGCCCCGCTGATCATGACAAACATCGGCACACTCCATCTCGAGAGCGATTCATAGAAATTCCCCGCCATCCACGGGCTGCGGTAAGTTTGGGAGCTGTCCGTCACGATGCCCGCCGAGACATGGATGACCACAACCGCGATCGCTGCCAGGATGCGGAGCCAGTCCAAGTAGAGTAGCCGTTTCATGCTGTTTCCCCGTTTCAATAGTAAAAGTAGTTACAGTCCCTCTTCCCTTTCTGCACGCTTCGCTAACTCGGTCAATTCGAATTCAGCTCCTTCTGCAGCAAAACGGGAATTGTGATATACTCGCACCATGAAAAAACTAGTAGCTGTTCTCCTCATAGGCATTCTAGCAGGACTGTTCCTCTCTTCCAGCCAGACGTACGAACAGCAGACGATCGTTCCGCAGCTCGAGCGCCTGCTGCCCGACCGGCCGCTCGAAGAACCGCTGTCCAAGCTGCACATCCCGTATTGGGGGAAGACGATCTCCGTGGAAGAGCGCGGGTACTACTACTTCCTGGAATTCCTCTTCCGCAAGGCGGCGCACTTCTTTACGTTCGGTGCGCTCGCTTCCGTCCTGTACTGGCTGCTGCCGGCAAACCGGTTCCGGTTCTTCCTCGCCCTGCTGCTGACGTTCGCCGCAGCGTCTGCGGATGAATTCCATCAGTCGCTCACAGGCGGCAGGACCGCGACGTGGCAGGATGTGGCACTCGACCTGGCCGGCGCGTTGGTCTTCCTGCTCGTCATCCGGCTCTTCAGCCTGCTCCGCCCGCAAAGGCGGAAAGCCAAAAAGAAAAGGACGCTCACCTGAATTGGTGGGCGTCCCTTTTTCTGTTCATGATTCAGCTGTTTTTCCCGCTGTCTTCAAGCCGTGCCCGTTTGATGAAGAACGCGAGGACGAACGCGGCGAACGCGATGCCTGTCGCCACGATGAACGCGTCATTGATACCGTTGACAGTCGCGCGTTTCATCGCTTCACCATACAGCAGCGTCGTTGCAAGTCCTTGCCCCTGTTCAGCAGGCAGCCCGGCCATCGAGGAGATCCCTGTACCGAGCTCGCCGAGTTTCGATGTCAGATACCCGTTCGACGTCGTCAGCACATTGGAATAAGTCGCCGAGTGGAACGCCGTCCGTGTCGTCATGACGGTGATCAGGAACGCGGTGCCGATACTGCCCGCGACCGTTCTTGCGGTATTGGAAGCAGCGGTCCCGTGTCCCGCGAGATGCGTCGGCAGCTGGTTCATCCCTTCCGTCGTAACGGTCATCGACAAGAAGGACATACCGAACATCCGCAGCACGTACAGCAGCAGGATGAATCCGTACGACGTCGTCATATTGAGTGTCGTGAAGCCCCATGTCGTCAGCACAGTGATGGCAAGACCGAACACTGCTAGCCAGCGGGCGCCGTATTTGTCGAACAGCTTACCGGAAATCGGCAGCATGATCGCCATGACAATTGCCCCCGGCAGCATGAGCAGACCGGAATCGAGCGCCGAGAATCCGCGGATGTTCTGCAGATAGATCGGCAGAAGGAGCATCGCCGCGAACATCGCCATGTTGATGATCGAGCCGATGATCGTCGTCAGCGCGAAGATATCATACTTGAAGACGCGCAGTTCGAGCATCGGTTCATCCGTCGTCAGTTCGTGGATGATGAAAGCGGCGAGTCCGACGAGTCCGATCGCCAGCGTGATGAGGACGATAGCGCTGCCCCACCCATTGTTGCCCGCTTCGCTGAAGCCGTACAGCAGGAATCCGAGGCCGATCGTCGAGAAGATGAATCCCCACGTGTCGAACTTCGGTTTCGTGATTTCGGTGACATCGATCATCCAGAAGAATGCCATGACAAGCGCGGCAACTCCGAACGGAATGACGATATCGAAGAGGATGTGCCAGTTGTAATGGCCGATGAGCCAACCGGAAAGAGTTGGCCCGATTGCCGGGGCGAACAGTACCGCAACACCGAACATTCCCATCGCAGCCCCCCGTTTTTCGGGCGGATAGATCGTCAGGAAGACGGTCATCAGCAGCGGCATCATGACACCCGCCCCCGCGGCCTGTACGACCCGGCCGATCATGAGCATCGCAAATGTCGGAGACAGCGCACAGATGAGCGAGCCAACCGTGAACGCGAACACCGCGGATATGAACAGCTTCCTCGTACCGAGCCTTGCGATCAGGAATGCTGTGATCGGGATGAAGATCCCGTTCGTCAGCATGTACCCTGTGGACAGCCATTGGACCGTGCTCGCCGACACGTTCAAATCCGTCATGATATGAGGGATTGCGACATTGAGCAGCGTCTGGTTGAGGATCGCGACAAAAGCACCAAGCATCATCGTCACGATGATTTTGCCCCTCATACTTTCAAGAGCAGCCGGATCGAATGCCGGCTTTGCTCCAACTTTCGCGGATGGCGGCTCTTCCTCCCGCACAGCTTCCGACTTCGGCGGTTCGCTGTGGGCGATCGCTTCGGTGAGCGGTGCCTGGGGATCGGTTTCAGTGGACGGCGTAACTGCCGCATCATTGACAGGTCCGGTTTCGCGGACCGGGCGCGCAGCACTGCTGTCGGATTTCGGGTGCTCTGTTCGTGCAGCCTTCCGCTTATCTGCATTCCGCACCATGAAGTTGACGGTGACGAGCAGAATGACTGCGATCACGAGATACCCGATGAGATACATTGTCATTCGTGTCCCGCCTTTACTTGTGGATTCGGACAGTCACGTTAATGCCCGGTATGAGTTTTTCAGCATAGTCATCGATGGAAATACGGACAGGGATCACTTGTGTTTCTTTCGTGTAATTACCGGATGCGTTGGTAGAAGGAAGCAGTGAGAACGTCCCTGCAGTGGCCAGGCCGATCTCCTTCACTTCGCCCGTAAGTTTCAAATCCGGATACGCATCGACATAGATATCCACTTCCTGCCCGACTTTCACATCATCGATTTTCGTTTCTTCGATATTGGCAGTGACCCACAGATTAGTCATGTCATAGCTGACCGCAAGCGGCGTTCCTGCCCCGACCATCGTATTCTCGACAGCAGTGGACTGGACGATCGTCCCGTCAGCCGGTGCCGTGATCGGCATTTCCATCTTCCCTTGTTCACTGACAGCTTCCATCGTTCCGACCGTGTCACCTTTCTTGAATGTGTCGCCAGTCGCGCCTTTCCATTCCGTCAGCTTGCCGGCGGCGGGTGAAGCGATCCGGACTTGCTGGCCAGCCACTTGCGCGTTATCCGTCGATAGGTAGGTTACTGACTTATTGTAAAAGTAATAGCCTGCAAAGCCGCCGCCTACGAGTACAATAAGCAGGACAACATTCAGCATCAGCATTTTTTTCATATTCATTCGTCCATTCCTCCTGTGGGTGGGTTTGCCGTGAGAATCTCCAAAATCTTCGAATGCAGGCTGAACAGCGCCTCCAGTTCTTCTTCCGGCAGCCGTTCGATTTCAGACAGCTTGTCGACGAGCCGCGAGCCGCCGCTGACGATGTCATGGAGCTTCTGCTCACCTGCTTGCGTCAGGTTGATAGTCACGGATCGCCGATCATCTGCCAGCTGTTCCCGTGTGAACAGGCCATTCTTCACGAGCCGGTCCACGATGCCGCTTACGGTACTGTTCGTCAGCTTCAGCGCATCGGCCAATTCGACGAGTCCCTGACCGGGTTTCGAGGCTACCCGGTAAAGCGCCTTCAGCTGGGGAACGGTCAGCCCGTTCCGCTCGGCATCTTCCTTCGACAGCTTGAACAGCGCTTGATTGATAGCTGAAAACGTGCTCAGGATCGGGCTGGTATATGCATTCTCCATCTTGGACCCTCCTTACATTAGTTGATTTGTCGGTATTTCGTATCGAAACAATTCGCACTCGAACTATACTACTCTCCTTGATTGTGTTTGGCAACCGTTTTGTTTCGCATACGAACGAATTAGTTTCAAATGGGAAGGAACGGGAATCCAGACGGTAAGAACTAAGCAATCCAGCACGCTACTTGGAATGGAGGAATTCATCGATGAACCGCGAATTTGCAGGAGTTTTTCAAACTGAAACCGAACTGCTCGACAAGATCAGCGAGCTCCATCGCATTGGAATCGCCGAAGAGAATATGTACGTCGTGACGAAAGACAAGGACGATGTCTCGATCGTGCGTGGCAGAACGGATGCGGAAATCCAGGAAACCGAAGCATCCTGGTGGGACCGCTTCTCGTCGTTCCTGACGGATGAACAGCCTGCGCGCAAAGCACTGCACCGGATGGATCTGACAGAAGACGAAGCCGACCGCTATCTCGCCGCTGTCGAGGACGGTTCCTTCCTCCTCTACGTCGACAAAGGCGATTTTTGGGATGAAGCCGACCGCGACCGCGGCAACTTGACCGAAGACATCGGCAGACGCATGGACACCGGCGCGATTCTGCCGGACCATAACGATGTTGTGGAACGCGAGCGCCATATCAATGAACGTACGGCGGAAAATATGTCGGTGCGGGATCGAATGTGAGAAGTTAGGAAAAAAGCGGCCGAGGCCGCTTTTTTTGTGGGGATTTCTGTGCGGACTCGGGTTTGCGCGCGTTCCCGGATGGAATGCGCGCGTTCAGGCCGTGTTTACGCGCGGTGCTGGGTGCTTTACGCGCGCTCGCGGGCAATTTACGCGCGGAACTGGATTTACGCGCTCTCCCGGCGGATTGCGCGCGTTCAAACAAGGGTTGCGCGTCGTCCTGCAGCATTTACGCGTGTTCGCGAGGTGTTTACGCGCGTTCATGAGAGATTTGTGCGTGTTCGTCATTTTTGATAACATTTCCCAATAAAAAAAGGACTCTCCGGTTTGCGGAGAGTCCTTCCGTTTTGAAGATTATTGAGTTACCAAGATTGGTGTTGGGACTGATAGCTTGTTGCCTACCATGTCTGTGATGTCAAGCGTATCGACAGCTTTCAATGTAATTCCTTCATTGATCTGAGCAGTGGATAATGCGTTATCCAAAGAGATTTTAGCGGTATTTTCTCCCTCATTAATAACTGCATTAGCCGTAACTTTAGTCGCGACAGATTTGCCTCCGACCAAGAGCTCAAAGTCAACTTTCTCTCCACCTTTGACCGCTTCAGAGAATGTCAACGTGATTTCCTTAGTACCAGTAATTTTAGCCGTTGTAACTGTAGGCGCTACGTTTTCTTTCAAGGTAACAGTGCTCTTCAATGGCTCCATTGTTTTTGTAGAACCAAGGGCCTTAATGTTGGAGATGTGGATATTCCGTTCGCCATTAAACGTGCTAGAACCCGCTTTTAAGTTCAAGACCGCAACCTGTTCTCCGTTTTTGTCTGGAAGAAGCGTAACGTCCTCAATCTCCGCTCCGCTAATTAAGTAGTTCGCCTTGTTCGTAGCTGTCGCGCCATCAACTTTTTGCTTGAATGTTACGTTCACTTTGTTGTTGTCATCTTTATCGAGAAGGACAGATTTCACTTCAGCCACTGTTGTATTTTCCGGAGTGCTGTCAGCCTGGCGAGTGAATTTCAACGCGCCTTTATTTTCTGCAAGGGCTACACCACTCAGCGACTCAACGCCTGTGAGTGTGTATGTTAAATCATATGCCGCCCCTTCAACGTCATTCGTTTTGAGCAAGTCTTTCAACGCAACACGTACGATTTTGTTTTCGGAATCTTTTTTAAGGGTCGCTGCATCAGATGAGGAGCTGTAATTTTTATACGTAATATTGTCTTTCACGTATTTCCCTTCGACTTTCACTGAAGGGACTACTAGAGTTTCACCAGACCCTGTTGACTTCAGCTGCACACCCTTATTGAAAGTGATTTCTGCATATTGCATCCCATCTGCGTCATCAGTTGCCACGTTTACTGCAGAAACAACTGGTGCTTCAGTGTCCTCAGTAAATGTAACGACTTTAGAATAAGTCTGGCCTGCTTGGCCGCTCAAGTCGGAGAAGTCAGAAACAGATACTGTCGCAGCATCAGTCAAGTTACCATTAGCCGTCACAACATAGACGAGTGGATTTTCTTCACTTTTCTCGACTGATTTCACAGCAGCTCCACCAACTGTAACGGTTGGGTTTCCGACTAATTCCTCGGAGAACTTAACAGTGAATTGGTTGATTCCTGTCTGGTTTACAGCTGTCACGGTCGGTGCTACGCCATCCGGCTGACCTTTTGTAAGAGTCAGTGTCGTTGGATTCGGTGAAATCAGATTGCCTGCCATATCTTTTGCAGCTACGATTTGGACAGTGACAGACTTGCCAGCTTGCACTGCTGCCGGTAGTGTGAACAATACTTCTGCATCGCCTGCTTGGAACGAGTTGTCAACATCTGCTACAGTATTTCCGTTTTCATCCTTGTACGTAACAGTTCCAATAGAGGACAATGGTTCAGAGAATTTCACATTGTACTGGGATGAATTTACACGCTTCGCATTCACTAGCTCAGGCGCTTTCGAATCTGCTTGGATTGTCACCACTTGAGAGAACTTCGCGATGTCTTTTCCATCCTTGTTTTTCACTTTATCTACGACAATTGTATAATCGCCCGTTACTACGTTTTTAGTTGTAACAGTCAATGTCTTTCCATCTTCAGAAAGCATACCTGTCACTGTACCAGCTGCAGGAGCGTTCCCTACAGACGACATCGTGAACACGCCATCCTTGAATTCGCCGTTCTTGCTGTCTGTGAACAGCGTTGCAGGGTTTACAGCGTCCGTGAATTTCACTTGGACTTGTGTGGCGCTGACGGCTTCGACGCTGTCGACTTTCAGTTCAGTTGCCGGTGCTGCGTCGAGTGTTTCGAGTTTGTAGAGGAAGATGGCCAGTTCGCCGCGTGTGATCGAGTCGGTTGTGCCGAAACGGCTGGTTGTTTTCCCGTTCGTGATCTTGTTGCTGACGAGGGCAGCGACTGCTTCTTTGTAGCGTGAGCTGACATCGCCGAATGCGACGCTCGCTGTGTCGCCTTCGATGCCGTACGCTTTCGATAGCATGATTGCTGCTTCACCGCGTGTGATTGCAGAGTCTGCACCGAATGTCGACGTCGTTTTCCCGTTGACGATCCCTTTTGCTTTCAGGGCGTTTACGTATTTCACTGCACGTGCTGGTACATCCGAGAAGCCGGCAGCCGGTGCGCTTTCGATTTCTTCAGTTGTCAATGTAGCTTTTGCGAGGAGGACAGCGACGTCCACACGCTTGATGCTTTGCTGCGTGCCGAATTTCGTTGCGCTGATACCTTGTGTAATGTCATTAGCTGACAAATAGCTGACGGCTTCTTGGTAACGGTCGCCGACGTCCGTGAACTTCATCTCTTGTGCAGATGCTGCGGGTACTACTGCTGAAGCGACAAGCGTTGCTGTTGCTGCACTTGCCACGAACTTAGAATAATTAGATGCTTTTTTCATAATATAAAGACTTCCTTTCCATACGGAAATTGAATTCTATTCTTGTGTTGTTAGAATAGAATTCTATTATATGATAATACCCTTGAACTGCATAGCGGTAAACATTACGGAAAGAAGACAATTTTACCAATCTCGTAATAAGACTGTCATAAAGTTTCATAGTTTCATATTTATACACACAATTATCCAATAAAAACAGCTGCATCCATTGATCGGACACAGCCGTTTCTCTCAGAGTGAACGCTCGGATGCCAGCTCCTTCATCACAGCTTCCAGGGCATCCCGCTTCTTGACAGCTTCCATGCCGGTTTCTGCGCAGACGCCGATATAGAATTTACACTTCGGTTCTGTACCGGAAGGGCGTGCACAGCACCAGGAACCATCTTCCAATCTGAATTTCAAGACGTTCGACCGGGGCAGGCCTGTTGGCTTCTCCATTCCGTCCGCCATGCGGATGACCCCTGTGCCGTAATCTTCAATACTTGTAACCTCCAGTCCTGCAAGCTGTCCGGGTGGGTTTTCACGTAACGAGTCCATGAGCCGGGCAATCGTTTCCGCCCCTTCCTTGCCGGGGACCGTGATCGACTGGAGCCCTTCCCGGTAGTAGCCGACCTGGCTGTACAGCTTCTGCAGCTCCGCATGCAGGGAACTTCCCCGGCTCTTGTAGTACGCTGCAGCTTCGGCAGCAAGAACTGCAGCCTGCACCGCGTCCTTGTCACGGACGAAATCCGCCGCCAGGTAGCCGTAGCTTTCCTCGTAGCCGAACAGGAACTCGAACTCGCCCGTTTCCGTATATTCTTCGATCTTTTCCGAGATGTATTTGAAGCCTGTCAGCGTGTCTTCTGTTGTGACGCCATAGAGTGCTGCAATTTCGCGACCCATTTCGGATGTCACGATCGTCTTCAGCAGCAGTCCGTTTTCGGGGAGCGTGCCTGCCGATTTCCGCTGCTCCAGTATATAGTTCAGCAGCAGGGCTCCGAGCTGGTTGCCCGTCAACAGCTCATAGCCGCTCGTCGGCAGTGCTACGGCCACACCGAGCCTGTCTGCGTCGGGGTCGGTCGCCAGCAGAAGATCCGCATCCTCCTTGGCGCCAAGCTGGATGGCGAGCCTGAACGCTTCCTCCTCCTCCGGGTTCGGATAGGCGACAGTTGGGAAGTCGGGGTCGGCCTGTTCCTGTTCAGGGACGACGGTGACGTGCGTGTATCCGAAGTTTTCCAGTGCCTGACGGACAGGGACGTTGCCCGTGCCGTGGATCGGCGTGTAGACGATTTTCACTTCGTCGCGTGGGAAGTCTCCGAGCCGGAGCTGTTTCAGCCGCTCCTGATACGTTTCGTCGCTGCCTTCCGTCAGCAGTGTCAGCAGACCGGCGGATTGCAGCCCGTCCGCATCCTCGGCCGCAATGCCGAACAGATCCGGAATGGTTTCCATATGGGCGGTGACGGCATCCGCTTTTGCAGGCGGCAGCTGTCCCCCATCCTCCCCGTACACTTTGAAGCCGTTATATTCTTTCGGGTTATGGCTTGCGGTGATGACGACTCCGCTGAAGGCATTCAGTTCGCGGACGGCGTATGACAGCTGCGGCGTCGGGCGCGGCTCGCTGAAGACGTACGTCCGTATCCCATGTGCACCGAGCACGCCGGCTGTCGCAAAAGCGAATTCCTTCGACTGGTGCCGGGTGTCGTAGGCGATGACGGCTCCCCGCTGCTTTGCCGATGGACCGTGTTCCTCCATCATCCGAGCGAGTCCTTCCGCTGCCAGGCGGATCGTGTACACATTCATACGGTTCGTCCCCGCGCCGAGCAGCCCGCGCATGCCGCCTGTCCCGAACTCCAGCAAGCGGTAGAACCGCTCGGCAATCTCCTGTTCATCCCCGCTGATCGCTTCCAATTCCGTTAAAAGAGGGCCGGGCTGCAAAGTGCGGCGCCAGAGCCCGTATGTTGTGTTCGGTTCTGCCATTTGAGTATTCTCTCCTTTAGATGAAATCTTGCAACTTGCCGTTTCGTTTCCTTACAGTATACGGCGTTCCCCTGTGAACAGCAAAAGTTCGGGAGACACGGTCAACTGCCGGATGCACGGTCCGATAACGGGATAAACTGTATTAACGGTCCCGTTCATGGTAAAATGCACACTAGGTTGCAACAGGCGACAACGAGAATACGAAGGAGAGTCTATATGGAAATTGCAGTATTGGTTCCTTGTTACAACGAAGAACAGACGGTCGGCAGCGTAATCGACGACTTCAAGCGCGAATTGCCGCAGGCGACCATCTATGTATACGACAACAATTCATCCGACCGGACATCCGAGGTTGCGCGCGAACATGGCGCTGTTGTCCGTTTCGAGCCCCGTCAAGGTAAGGGGAATGTCGTCCGCTCAATGTTCCGCGATATCGAAGCGGATTATTACATCATGGTGGACGGGGATGATACATATCCAGCCGAATTCGTTCATGACATACTTGCCGTCCTCGAGGCGGGCGAAGCAAATCTCGTCATCGGCGACCGATTATCGAACGGTACGTATTTCGATGAAAACAAACGGAAGTTCCACGGATTCGGCAACAACTTGGTGAAAGGCCTCATCAACAAGCTCTATAAAAGCAACATTACGGACATCATGACCGGCTACCGCGGATTCGACCGGCTGTTCGTCAAGTCGATGCCGGTGACGAGCCCCGGTTTTGAAATCGAGACGGAAATGTCCATCCACGCACTGGACAACCGGTTCCTCATCAAGGAAGTGCCGATCGACTATCGCGACCGTCCGGAAGGCAGTGAGTCCAAATTGAACACGGTGACCGACGGACTGAAAGTGCTGCGGATGATCTTCACACTGTTCAAGGACTACAAACCGCTGCTGTTCTTCTCGGTGTGGGCAGCCATTTTCCTCGTTCTCGGCCTCGCGGTCGGGACACCCGTCATCGTGGAATATGTACAGACGAGTTTCATTGATAAAGTTCCGTCCGCCATCCTTGCTGTCGGATTGGTCATGCTCGCGATGCTGTCATTCGCATGCGGTCTTATCCTCGACACGGTTGCGGGCACGCACCGGAAGAACTATGAGCTGCAGCTGAACCGGATCGCTGAGCGTACGGAAAGAGGGTGACCGGATGCCCATGAAATTGCTGCGCTGGGCGGTCATTGCGGCGCTCGGACTGTATCTCGGCGGGTCAGTGCTGTTCTTCTTCACCCCGGTCCGCAACGTGCCGGTTCCGTTTATCCTACTGTCTGCGGCCGTCATGGCAGCGCTTGTTTACGCTGCACTCCGTTTCTGGCCGGTGTACCGGCAGCTGACTCGCGCCAAGCGGATCAGCTATATGATATTCGGCACCCTTTTCCCGCTGTTCATCGCCGTCAGCATCCGGGGGGAGCAGCCGTTCCTCACGGACAACCACCCGGCTGTTATCACCGCTGTCTGGCTCGGCGTATACCTCGCTGTCCTTGCGATCGTGACGACGGTGATCCATGCCGGACTGTCCGTGACGCTTGTGCAGACGGGACGCAAGGCTTCGAAATGGATGATCCTGCTGTATGCGCTCCCGTCCGCCCTCGTGTCGGCCTATTTCCTCGCCGCGTTCTATCCCGGGGCGATGACGCCGGATTCGCTGGCGCAGTGGGATCAGGCGCTGACACATAAATACACCGACTGGCACCCCGTCATTCACACGATGCTCATCGGCCTGCTGCTCGACATCTGGGAGTCCCCCGCGATCGTCGCGATCTTCCAGATCGTGCTCATCAGCGCAGCTGCCGGGGTCGCCGGCTGGGCGCTCGACGAAGCCCGCTTGCCGAAATGGGCGATCTGGCTCGTGCTCATCCTGTTTGCGCTGAGCCCGGTCCATGCCATCTCTTCCATCACGTTATGGAAAGACGTCGCCTACAGTGCGGCCCTGTTCCTGTTCACGATCCTCATGTTCCGCATCGTGCGGACGGGCGGGCGCGTGCTCGCCAGCTGGCCGTTCATCGCCCTCTATTCCCTGACCGGCTTCATGGTGATGTTTTTCCGGCATAACGGTTTCCCGGTGTTCCTCATCGTGACGGCGTTCGTGCTGCTCATGTACAGGCCGTATTGGATGAAGCTGTTCCCGGTCGCCGCCGCCATGGTGCTCATCTATCAGATCGTTGTGAACCCGGTCTATACGAAACTCGAAGTTCATCCGTCCGACCCACAGGAAATGCTGAGCCTTCCGACACAGCAGATCGCCGCGATCGTCACGCAGGACGGAGACATGACCGACAAGCAGCGCGATTATGTGAACCGCATTTTCCCGATCGCCAAATGGCATGAGAAATACAATCCGTACAGCGTCGACTCCATCAAGTTCTCGTGGGGCGACTACGACCGGTTCACGATCTACGACGATTGGGGCCGCTACGGACGGACGTATCTCCAGCTCGTGAAGCAGAATCCGGGTATCGCGGCGGACGCCCTGTTCAAGCAAACGTCCCTCGCCTGGCAGATCAATGAGCCGGAAGACGGCTACACGAGCAAATACGTCACGCATATCTATAGAAATAACCAGTACGGCCTCGTGAATCCCGTGCTGAACGAAGAACGGCGGCTGAATGCTTATAATTACTTGAAAGACGCGGACGAATCAATCCCATTCCTATGGCGCCCGGCTTTCTATACAGTACTCGCGCTGCTCTTCACGTACATCGCCTATTTGCGCAACAACTGGCGGGCCTGGCTGCTGTTATTGCCGGTCGCCCTCAATACGGGAGCGGTGTTCGTCGGGATTCCGGCGCAGGACTTCCGCTATCTGCTCGCGAACTCGATGATCATGCTGCCGCTGCTGCTGATCAGCTTTGTCCGATTCGACCCGATACTGAAACCGATACAGACGGAGGTGACCGCCGATGACTGACACACGGACGACTTCCCCGATCGGCATCATCCTGATGATACTCGCCGCCTTCAGCTCAGCGACCGGTCAGTTCTTCTGGAAACTCGCTGCAGGCGGCGGCCTGCTCGACTGGCATCTGTGGCTCGGCTTCGTGCTGTACGGGATCGGCGCCGTCCTCATGACGGTCGCGTTCCGCTACGGCCGGCTGTCTGTGCTGCATCCGCTGCTCACCGTCGGCTATGTGATCGCGCTCTTTTACGGGGTCACGTTCCTGGATGAAACGCTCAGTCTCCCGCTCATCGGGGGAACGGTGCTCATCCTCGCAGGCGTCTGGCTCGTAGGGGGTGATGACCATTAATTGGCTGCTTGCGCTTATGCTGCTCGTCATGACATGGTGCGGGGCATTCGGAGGCTATTTCCTGAAGCTCGCTTCGGGGACGGATCTGAAAAACGACCGGCCCGCGCTTTTCCGACGGCTGGTCATCGGCCTGCTGAGTTACGGTTCTGGTGCAATCCTGAATATTATCGCACTCCGCTATATGCCGTATACGGTCGTGTTCCCGCTCACATCCATCACATACATCTGGACGTTCGTCCTGTCGTATTTCCTGCTCGGCGAACCGATCACGAAACGCAAGGTCGCAGGCATCGTCCTCATCATTCTGGGTGCTGTCTGTCTCGTATTATAATGAAAAATGTCCGGCAGAAGATTACTTCTGCCGGACATTTTTTATTCCGCTGTTGTTTTGTAATCCGCCAGCAGCCGTTCGATCAGCGCCAGCACATCGTCCTTCAAATCATCGCGTTCCAGAGCGAATGTCATCGTCGTTTCGATGAACCCGAGTTTCTCTCCGACGTCGAAGCGGCGCCCTTCGAATGCATATCCGTAGACGTCCTCTTTCGTGTTCAGCTTCTCGATCGCGTCGGTCAGCTGGATCTCGCCGCCTTTGCCGATCTGCTTTTCATCCAGGATGCTGAAAATTTCAGGGGTGAGTACGTAACGTCCGACAATCGCGAAGTCGGATGGTGCTTCGTCCTGGCTCGGCTTCTCGACAAAATTACGCACTTTCATGAGCCGGGAGTCGGTCGTGATCGGATCGATGACGCCGTAGCGATGGATGTCCTCATGCGGTACTTCCTTCACGCCGATGATGCTGGATCCCGTTTCCTCGTACTGTTCGATCAGCTGTTTCAGCGCCGGCTTGTCGCTCCGGATAATATCATCGCCGAGCAGGACACCGAACGGTTCGTCCCCGATGAAGTTCCGCGCACACCAGATGGCATGTCCGAGACCGAGCGGCTCTTTCTGCCGGATGTAATGGATGTCGACCGCAGCCGACTCCTTCACTTTTTCCAGCAGATCGTATTTTTCCTTCTGTATAAGATTCTCTTCCAATTCAAGCGCATTGTCGAAATGGTCTTCTATGGCCCGCTTGCCTTTACCAGTGACGATGATGATGTCTTCGATGCCCGACTCGATCGCCTCTTCGACGATGTACTGGATTGTCGGCATATCGACGATCGGCAGCATCTCTTTCGGCATCGCTTTCGTTGCCGGCAGGAACCGTGTACCGAGGCCCGCCGCCGGGATGATCACTTTTTTCACTGTTTTCATGGAATCCTCCTGAATAATCGTCATGTATACATGCAGTATAGCACACAACGCCCGGCTGTCGCGCAGCAGAGCGGGCAGTTGCCAACGATATGCCATTCGCCCCCTATGCGCCGCTCCTGAAACCTAGTACACTAAGTCAAAGCACCTGTAATGAAGGAGGAATCCCCAACATGAAACAAAAACTGATTGCCATGGCCGCTGCAGGCGCACTGGCATTTTCCATGCAGGCTTCGGTCTCGCACGCAGCGTTTTCCGACGTCGGCGCCCGCTACAAGACTGAAGTCGAGTATCTGATCAGCCATAATTACGCCCAAGGGGTCAGCGAGACCGCATTCGGCACGGACCAGTCCATCAAACGGATCGACGCGGCCGTCATGGTGGCGAAAGCGCTCGGTTTCTCGGAATCGAGCAGCCAGCCTGACGCCGGATTCACGGATGTCCCCAAAAACCGCGCATGGGCTGTCAACGCACTTGCCGCACGCGGAGTGATCTCCGGTAAAACAATAACGAAGTTCGGCACGTCGGAAACGATGACGCGGAACGAGATGGCGAAAGTGATCGCTTCAGCCTATGGATTGGAAGAGTCGCTTTCCCCCCTGCCGTTTACTGATGTAAACGGACGGTTTGCTCCATACGTCGGCGCGCTCGTTGAAAACAATATCACGTCCGGGAAGTCTGCCACTAAATTCGGTGCGACGGATCCGATCACGCGCGGCGAATTTGCGATCTTCATCTACAAAGTGGAAGGGCTTTCGAAAATTGAACCGCCTGAAGTGGAAGAAGTCGTGTAAGTCTGAAGAAAAAATAAGGCCGATTTCCCTCTTGCTTCCTGCAGAAAAAAAGTTATCGAATGTGTTTGTGTTCTCCCGAAAGTGTGGTAAGATAATACGTGTAGGTAAACCCTGTTTTATCGAATATAGCAAGAATTGTTGAGGCCGAAAAAGAAGCCTGGAGACCCCCTGTGTCTCCAGGCTTCTTTTTGTCATTTTTTCCTCACTTGGAAACTTTGTATAGATTGTTAGTCCTATATCCTTCTATTGCCAAATTCACGTATACTGGACGTATCAAAAGAAGTAAGGAGTTTTTCCATGTCTTTGAAACGCAAATTGCTCTCCGGCGCAGCCGCCATCGCCCTGTTCAGCACGACATTCCTGCAGGCGGAAGCAGCCTCAGTCTCACAAGGTGTCTATCATTCGAAGCAGTCGGTGACCGTGAACGGCTATCCGCAGACGGTGAACCAGCTGAACGTGAACCTTGCACAACCCTATACGACGGTGGATATCGGGCTGAATACGCCGATCAACAAACTCGCGACCGTCACATCGCTCGCCACTGCCCATACGCAAGTCAATCACCATGTCGTCGGCGCGGTCAATGCATCCCTGTTCCATTTCAAGAATGGGCTGCCGAGTTACTTGCTGACGAAAGACGGCCAAGTGCAGCATATCGGCGCTGTTTCCACGAATTACAATGACTTCATGCATACACCGGCGGCTTTCGGGATGACGAAGGACAACCGGGGGAAGATCGGTACATATACGCTTTCACCGACAATCGAGCATAACGGGAAGTCGGTCGTCATGACGTCGCTCAACCGGGAACGCAGTGACAACGAAAGCATCCTTTACACGTCCAGCTGGCCGTATGAACGGACCCGGACGAATTCAACCGGTCTCGAGGTCGTCGTCACGACTTCCAAATCAGCGGAAGGCGGCATGGCGCTTGGTGAGAAAGTGACCGGTACCGTAACAGGCATCCGCCCGTTCGGTCAGACGACAGCCGCTTCCGTCCCGACTGGCGGCAAAGGGTTCGTCCTCTCCGCTCACGGCAAGGAAGTGGACAAGATCCGCGATATGAAGAAAGGCGATACCGTATCAATCTCGTATTCGGTCGACAAGGAGTGGAATGACGCCAAGTTCATGCTCGCCTCGGGGCCGCTTCTCGTGCAGAACGGCAAAGTGGATATGACCATCGACCCGAACAGTGAGAAAGCAAGGCAGCGAACCGCCCGTACAGCAGTCGCCACGGATAAGACAGGACAGTATGTCTACTTGGTGACTGCAGATTCCGGATTACGCGGCACCAGCTCCGGCATGACAATGGCGGAGTTCGCGAAGCATCTCGTATCGATCGGTGCATACAATGCGCTCAACCTGGACGGCGGCGGTTCGACGACAATGGTGACCCGCAAACCGGGCAACACCTATCCGACGCTCGCCAACCGCCCTTCAGGTTCGACCGAACGTTCCGTAGCCGCGATCCTGGAAGCGGTCAGCACTGCTCCATACGGACAGGCGGCCACCATCTCAGCGAGTCAGGCACAAGCCGGACAAGTCGGGATCGGCGCATCCGTCAGCTTCAAAGTGACCGCGGCGCTCGATCAGTACTTGAATGTCCGGACGATCGACCAGAGCAAGGTCGAACTGCTCGCTGTCTCGAACGGCATCGGCCGGATCGCCGATAACCGCTTCATCGGCGAGAAAGCAGGCAGCGGCACCGTCACTGTCGGGTATGAAAATGCGAAAGTGGATGTACCGGTCACTGTGACGGACAAGATCGATGAAATCGTCCTGTCCCCTTCAGCAATCATCGCCGGCACAGGTGAGTCCGTCGCCATCCAGGCTTCCGGCAAATCGAAGGACCAGGCTGTCATCTTCAATCCCGATGCGATCACGCTGACCGCTTCCGGCAATATCGGTAAGTTGGACGGCAAGACGTTCATCGCAGGCGGGAAGGAAGGGACCGGCACGATCACGGCCACATACGGCCGTACAGTCAAGACCGTCCAGGTGAGGGTCACCGACAAGCCGGTTTCGCTCAGTACGTTCGAAACGGCTGCCGGACTGACGGCCACAGGTATCCGGGCAGGTGCTTCCCTTTCCCTTGAGAAGTCGATCCAGGCCCACGAAGGAAAGTCGTCGATCCGTCTCAATTATGATTTCACCGCGAACAAGGACGATATTTCTGCAGCTTACCTGAACTGGACAGGCGGCCTGCCGCTTGCGTCCAAACCGAAATCTCTCGGCATCTGGGTATACGGGGACGGCAATGAGCACTGGCTGCGCGGTTCATTGCGTGACGCGAACGGCAAGGAAGTCGTCGTGAACTTCACACCGGAGGACGGCCAGGACTGGACCGGCTGGAAGTATGTCACAGCCGATATCCCTGCTGCCACCCCTGCACCTTATACGCTCGATAAAATCTACGTGGCTGAACGTTCTGCCGCGAAAAAAGATAAAGGCTTCCTCCTCTTCGATCAGCTGCAGGCCATCTATACAGCTGCACCTGGCAAGGAACGCGCTTTCCAGCCGTCTGCAGGCGTACGCACAGAAGCGGCGGATAAGACATTCACCGTGAAGTTCACACAGCCGATGGACAAAAAGTTCCTCACGAACCGTTATGTTTACGCCGAAGATGAATTCGGCGTCCGGCAGGCAGTCCGGGTCGCCCCTTCCGCAGACGGCCGCAGCGTCTCCGTACAGGCCCCGGCTGCCGGCTATGGCAAAGGGAAGAACTACCGCCTCGTCGTCACGCATTTCGCGAAGAACGCACAAGGCGTCTCCATGGTGAAAGACAGCTATACCGAATTCAAAGTGAATTGACAGTACCCCTGCAGCCGCCTTGGCTGCAGGGGTTTCATTTTCCCGAAATGCCGTCCGGACGCATGGATATGCTACAATGGATGAATGATCCTACCCGGAAGAAAGAGGTGCCTCCCAGTGAAATTCACGTTCAGCTTGAAATCTTTCCTCGCGATGGGGTACGCGCTCATCTGGTTCCCGGTGCTCGTCATCGGCATCGAGGCGTTCCTGCTCGGCTCCTTCGAGGAAGCGACGCTCTGGAGCCAGGAGCGGATGGGCGCTTATCTGCTGAATGTCCTCATCGTCTATGCCCTGTTCCTGCTGCTGCTCGGACTCATCAACCGGTTCGTCATCAGTTTCTTGCTGGCGAATGTCATCGCGGTCCTGCTCGCGGTGTTCAGTTATTTCAAATTCAGCTTCCTCGGAGAGAACCTGTACCCGTGGGATCTGCTGCTGTACAATAACGTCTTCAATCTGCTGCCGAACATCTACAAGGAAGCGAATGTCGGAACCGGCCTTGCTGCGATTGTCATCGTACTGGCTGCGCTCATCGGGCTGTTCATCTACATGCTGAGGAAACGGCCGAAACCGATCATGCGGCTGCCGTGGTGGGTGCGGATCCTCCACATAGCCTTCGGAGCGGTCTGGCTGTCTGCATTCATCTTCTACCGGGCGTTCCCGGGGATGGAGCAGCTGCTGAAAGACGCAGAGGTTTCCAACATCACCTTCAATCAGGAGCGGAATTACAAGGAGAATGGATTCTACGGCGCGTTCGTGCTCAACATGCAGAGCGCCATCGTCCTTGCGCCGAGCGGTTACAGCAAGTCTGCAATCGAGGGGATCACGGACCGGCTGAAGAAGGAGGCCGCTGAAAACGGAACGGGGACGGCCGATGGCAAGAAGCCGAACATCATTTTCGTGATGAATGAATCGTTCTGGGATCCGACGCTGCTTGAGAAGATCCAATTCGACCCCGATCCGATGCCGTTCATCCGTGATCATCAGACAGGATGGCTGCTTTCACCGACGTTCGGCGGCGGGACGAGCAACGTCGAGTTCGAAGTGCTTACCGGTTTTTCGAACACGTTCCTGCCTGTCGGCTCCGTGCCGTACCAGCAATACGTCAAGGAAGACCAGCCCGCTGCGATGCCGAACTACCTGAAAGGGCTCGGCTACCGGACGCTTGCGATCCACCCGTATGCCAATTGGTTCTGGAACCGGGAAACGGTGTACCAGCATTTCGGGTTCGATGAATTCCTCGACGACAAGTCGTTCAAGGATCCGATCTACAAGGGGCCGTTCATCTCCGATGAGCAAGTGACGAAAACGATCATCGAACGGACGGAAGCGTCGGACGACCCGATGTTCATCTACGCGGTGACGATGCAGAACCATACGGGCTATGCCGAGGACAAATACGAGTCGTTCGACGTGAAGACGACCGTCCCCGCAGGTATAGATGACGTCTACAACGTGCTGCTGCGCTCGTATACACAGGGTGTCTATGATGCCGACAAAGCGCTCCAGCAGCTGATCGAGCACTATCAGGATTCCGATGAACCGACAGCCGTCGTGTTCTTCGGGGATCATCTGCCGGCGATCGGTCAGGATTACCGGCTGTATAAAATCGCGGATTACGTCCCGCGCGGCGCCGGCGAAAGCCAATGGGGGCTGGAAGACTTCGAGAAGACGCGGTCGACCCCGCTGCTCATGTGGAACAACTTCGATGCGCCGATCCCTGAGATCGACCGTCTGAGCCCGAACCAGCTCGGCCCAGCAGTGTTTAAAATGGCCGGTATTGAACAGCCGCTCTATTACGGGTTGCTGGAGAAGTTCAGTTCGAAGCTGCCCGCCTTGACGCGCGAGCTGAAAATCGACGCGGACGGCAGATTGCACCGCGAGACGCCGGAAGATGCGAAAAAGCTGAGCAAGGAATACCAGCTGCTGCAGTATGACCTGCTGTTTGGTAAGCGGTATGGCGAAGAGGCTGTAAAGTGAATGGAATGAATTTAATTGAAAAACCGCCAGTGACCCGGGAAGTGAATGGGGTTGCTGGCGGTTTTTTTGGTTGTGTGGCTGAGGATGCGGCCGGGCGGTACTGGCGGCACGGGTTTATGAGCGTTTTTCGGGCTTTATGAGCGTTTTTCATGATTTATGAGCGTTTTTCCACTTTTATGAGCGCTTTTCATGATTTATGAGCGTTTTCCCAGTTTTATGAGCGTTTTTCACGATTTATGAGCGTTTTCTCAGTTTTATGAGCGCTTTTCACGTTTTATGAGCGCTTTCCCGAATTTATGAGCACATCTCCACTAACCCGTACACTCACACCCCGGCTCACTTCACCGCTTTCAGTTCAGACACGGTCTGGCCGTTCTTATCGAGAACCTTCACCAGGCCGATCCCTTTGACATAATAGTTTTTATAACCGGTCGATGTCGTCACTTCCACGGCATTTGCGAACGTCTGATACTTCGTGACAACCGTTTTGTGAACGGCGGTATACGTGCTTTTTTCCTGATAATAACTCCAGGACTTGCCTGTCTCGATCGGATACAGCAGCTCCACATAGTAGTCGGACTGCAGCAGGCCGGTCGCGAATCCCTGGTAGCTTTCATCCTCCACAAAAAACTCGGTTTCGCCGGTCTTCACGTCCTTTTCCTGCCAGACGAACCCGAGACGGGATCCGTTCACTTTCGTGTTGCTGTTCACATACGTCAGCAGACGGTCGCCGTTCGGCCCGGTATACGTATACTGCTTCGTCTTATTGTGGGCGAAACTATCGGCGATCGCCGCGCGCTGCTTGAATTCTGCTGACAGCCCGCGTGCAAGGAATGCGGAGAACTGCTCACGTGAAACGGTGCCTGTCGGCTGATATGTGCCATTTGGATAACCGGCTGTGATGCCCGCGGCTGAGATCTTGCGGATGGACTCGGAAGCCCTCATGTTCGGCCCGACGTCCGCGAACAGGAACCGGGAATTGAACTGCAGATCGAAGGCACGGTCGAGGATGGCCGCCATGTCGCCGCGGGAAATAAAGGCGTCCGGCTTGTAAGTCCCGTCCGGATAACCGCTCAGGATCCCCTCTTTGACCGCCGAAGCGATATAACCGCTCGCCGATTGGTTTTTGCCGATGTCTTTGAATGTCGTCGCACGCTTCGTCCCGTCCAGCTTCAGCATACGGCCGATGAAGATGGCGGCTTCAGCGCGCGTCACATTCTTCTTCGGCTGGAACTTGCCGTCCGGGTAGCCGGAGATGATGGACTGGCCGGTCAGGTACTGCACTTCATCATGGAAGCGGCTGGAACCCGGCACGTCCGGGAATGATATTGCGGCTGCGACTGGCTGGACAGCGAGACCGGCTGAAAATGCCAGAGCTGCCGAAAACATCGCTA
Organism: Sporosarcina sp. NCCP-2716; assembly: GCF_023707985.1. Classification (GTDB taxonomy): domain Bacteria; phylum Bacillota; class Bacilli; order Bacillales_A; family Planococcaceae; genus Sporosarcina. Next base: position 98,091 of record NZ_BRCF01000005.1, on the reverse strand, counting down.
ATCGTTTCATAGTTTCATTCCTCCTCGAAATAAGTACTACCAGTATAGCAAACTTTTCCGGGAATATAAAAAGCACCGGGATTCCACCCGGTGCCTGCATACATTATTGGATTGCCTTCAATTCCCTTGCCGTTTTGCCGGAAGTATCGATGGATTTCACCACACCGATACCTTTTACATAGTAATTCTTCCAGCCTTTCTCGGTCACTTCGACGGCGTTAGTGAAAGTTTTATAAGGTGTTTTCACCGTCTTATTAACACCGGTTATCTTCGCGATGTCCTGATCCGCCGGTCCATTCTGCCAAGTTTTCCCTAACTTCACTGGATACACCAAGTCACGATAGTATTCGGAGAATGGATAAGCTGTTACAAGCATCGTAGACGTTTCTTCGATATTAATATAGCTTACTTCTTTTGTCGCTGGTCTTTCCAGCACCCAGAAAAACCCTGTATAGCTATACTCAACAAATTGTCCCTTAGTCTTTTTGTATTCCATTGTCATGTCACCCTGCGGTGTGCCGAACGTATACTTTTTTGTCATGTTAGGCATGTAGGTGCTGCTCGAGACGGTACGTTGTTTATATACCGGACTCAGACCGCGCGCCAGGAAAGCGGAAAACTGTTCGCGAGTTACAGTTCCGTTCGGACGGAACGTGGAGTCCGCATAACCTGTTGTTATGAAATCACCAGCGATATTACGGATTGCGTGGTAGGCTTTCATATTGGAACTGATATCTTTGTATTCTTGGACCGAACCAGTTTCAAGCCCGAATGCACGGCTCAGTATGATGGCCATGTCGCCGCGGGAGATGGATTGGTTCGGGCGGAAAGTGCCGTCGGCGAATCCGCTGATGATGCCTTTTTCAGTGGCAGAAGCGATGTAGCCGCTTGCCCCGTTCTGGGCGGGTACGTCTTTGAATTTCGTTGCGCGCTTCGTGCCGTTCAGCTCGAATGTGCGGCCGATCATGATGGCAGCTTCTCCCCGGGTAACGTTTTTCTTCGGCTGGAAGCTGCCGTTCGAATACCCGCTGATGATATTCTTGCCGACCAAGTATTGGATTTCGTCATGGAACCGGTTCGTCGTTGGGACGTCCGGGAAGCTGGCAGCTGCGGCGGCTGGCTGTACGGCGAGCATGACAGCACAGGCAGTGGCGGCGGCCCAAGTGAGCAGTCGTTTCATTTGTTGTCCTCCTTTGAACTTTTTGTAATCTAATTGTAACTATCCGCTTCCTGAATTACCAACTATTCTATGTAAATATGTGAGAGTTCGCACTTTTTACACGGATAACTTAGGATACAGACAGACGAAAGCACCACCCGTTCCGCGTCCGGTCGGGGCGGTGCTTCTTTTGAAGATTGTCCTCTTGCTCTAAGGCCGATCTGATCAGGAGCAGCCTTCTCTGTTTGTTATCGTACTGCCCATCTGCGTAGCGCAAATCCAGCAATCGCTGTCAGCGCGGCCAGCAGGGTGAGGCTCAATGCGTCAAGCATGCCTCCTGTTTTCGGCAGCATCGGGATGACTGAGGAAGCTGAGACACTGTCGCGGTCTACAGCATTCCAGGAAGAACCTGAATCCGTCTGGCTGATGGCAGGCATCATATTCTCCTGTTCCGAACCTTGGTTCTGGGTTTCGCCGGATGGAGTGCCTGCAGAATTTCCTGACGAGTTTCCGTCTTGTCCTTCTGGATTGTCAGAACCGCCTTCAGGCAATGTCGTGCCATTGCTTCCGTCGTTCGGATTGGATGGGTCGTTCTCTGTTCCATCCGGATTTCCTTCATTCCCGTTCGCGCCGTCATCCGGGTTCCCTTCCGGATCGGTTACACCGTCTTCCGGATTTGTGACTCCATCGTCCGGATTCCCTTCCGGATTGGTGGTGCCGTCATCGGGTGTTCCGGGATTTTCTCCAGGGGGAGTGACATTGTCATCTGAGTCCCCAGGTTTTTCTGACGGGGGGACCGGGGTATTATCTGAATCATCGTCTTCTGTTCCTTCGGGATCGGTCGTCCCATTGTCACCGTCAGAAGGACCGTTTCCGTCTTCGTCCGGAACAGGGGTGCCGCCATTGTCTTCACCCGGTCCTGGAGCAGGAGTTTCCGGCTTTGCTGCAGCGGCCGGCGTGAAAGTCGATTTCGTCAGCAGATCAAGATCGATCGCTCCTAGGATCGGAAGGTCGACGGTGATCATTCCGACTCCTTCTTTTTTGGCGGTCCCTTCTTCTGTCGTCTGTTCTTTTTTACCGATCAGATTGATGGACGTATTGCCAAGAAGTTTGTCCAGCGGAGCCAGCTGCAAAAGCCCGCTGTTGCTTTTCGATCCATCTTCGGTTTTCGAGCTGTGTTTGTCGAGAACACCGAGGTGCAGGCCGCCGAGTCCGAGGACATTGTCGATGATGACATCCACAACACCGCGGTCTGATGAACTGGAACCGTCTGCATTCTCTGCTTTGTGGTTATCGAGCACACCGACATGTGCATTGTTCACCACATCGCCGAGCACGTTGTCGATATCAACGTTTGCGACACCTTCATCTTTTGTGGAGGAACCGTCGGCATTATTAGCTTCATGCTTATCGAGCACACCGACATGTGCGTCGTTCACCAAATCGCCGAGCACGTTGTCGATATCAACGTCCAGGACGCTTTCATCTTTCGTAGAGCTGCCGTCCGTGTTTTCAGCTGTATGGTGATCGAGTACCCCAATGTTTGCGTCTTTCACCACAACGCCGAGCACTTTGTCGGCATTTACGTTTGCGATGCCTTCATCTTTCGTGTATGAACCGTCTGCGTTCACCGCTTCGTGTTTATCCAAAACACCGACGTGAGTATCATCGAGAATTGGGGAGTCGTCGACAGTCACTTCGACAACAGACTGGTTCCGTTCAGCCGATCCATCTGCATTCGTCACCGATTGCTCTTCAGCGACACCTGCGTGAGTATCGCCGAGCAGTGGGGAATCCTTCAGATCTGCCTGCACGACCCCTTTACTGTCCGTCGTGCTGCCCTCCGTTTCACTCGTCTTTTCCGTCACCGCGTCGACTGTCGTCTTGCCGGCGACCGGCAGTTTGTCAGCTTCCACGGAAACGAGGGATTTCTTCGCTTCTTCACCTGAATCGGAAGAAGAGGATTGCTTCGTCACCACGTCTGCCTGGACTTCGTTCGTCACGACAGTGTCCGCATTGACCGAAACAACGGATTTCTTCTGCTCTCCTTCTTTGTTCACAACAGGCGCCACTTCAGCCTGTACGTTCTTCACAATGCCCTCGCTCACCTGTACATTGACGAGTGACTTATCCTCCGGTTCTTTCGGAGTTTTAGGGATTTGCACTTTCACATCCCCGACGATCGGAACTTTATCCAGCTGAATGTCCAATACTTTCGTCTCTTCAGTTGGTGTATCGGTTCCTTCTGCTCCGTCATTTGCTGAACCGGCTGCGGGCATCATTACAAATAGTGATCCTGCGAAAGCGGTCATCCCTACGAGTTTTGTCCAATTCTTTTTCATGATTGAATCTCTCCTTTTTTATCGTTTTGTATTACACGTATAAAAAAGGAGATGACTGGGGTGGTTGTCCGGGTGGTGAATGGACCCATTGCAGTGTCCCTATGATGTCTTCCACATACCATTTCTGGCGGATATTATCGACCGCGATCTGCCAGTCGTCAGCTGGGATCGCATGAACGCCACCTCCTGCAGATACCGACACTGATGGCGTAATGCTGACGGAAGATGAACCTGTCACCCATTCGACCGCGGGCTTCCATTTTGCCGAGGTTTCCGGTTTCAGCGGAACTGCAGCTGTTGTCACTTCATCAGACTGCACAACGCGCTCTTCTGCTTTTACTGCCTGCCCGGAACTCTCCATGGAGAATGACTCAGCAAGCGGCAGAACCTGATCAGCTGCGGCATCGGTATTGTAATCACGCGATTGTTCAACGTCCGTGCGGCTGTCAGCTGTTTCTGTACCTTCAACCGATGATACAGCGTTGTTGGTCGCGTCGGCTGCTGGTGCTTTCTGAGGCTTTTCGAGCGGGATGGCAGGAATGATCTCTTCCGCCTTTTCATCTGCTCCGGGCGATTCAGGGAGAACCGGTTTGCCTGTTTCTGGAGCTTCCGGCTTTACCGGTCTTCCGTTTTGCGGCTTCTCATCCGGTTTCACCGTTGGAGGCTCAGCCGGGGTTGACGGCTGATCCGGTTTTGCCGGCTGATCCGGTTTCCCTGGTACAGACGGCGCCGGAGCACCTTCTTCAGCAGACGGTTCGTCCGGGCGGACAGTCGGCTTTTCAGCAGACGGCTTCTTCAGCGGCTTGGTCACGGTTTCGACTACCGTCCCGACCGTTTCATCCGCCGTTTCTGTCACCTTTCCTGTCAGGTCCGTCACCGTTGCAGTCGTTTTGTCAACGACAGGCGTGACGACAGGCACTTTCGGGAGCGGCTTCGTCACCTTGACCGCCTCTTCCGTCACTTTCTGGACAGTCTCGGTCGTTTTTTCAACGACAGGGACCGTGCTTTCCACAGTTTCCCCGACAAAGTTCGTCGTGTTTTCCACGATCTCCTTGACCGGACGTTTGCCTGATGGCTTCGTCACTGTCTTGACCGTATCTTCCGTGAACTTAGCAGTCCGGTCCACCGTGTCTCCGGTGAACTTTACCGTCTCTTCGACGAGCTGCCCCGTGGAAGTCAGCGTTTCATCGACCGTACTTTTCACTTGGTTCAGCAGACCGCCGACGAGACCTCTCCGTTCCTTAGCAGGTTCCGTTTCCTTCCCATCATCCGCCAAAACGGCTCCCGGCAGACAAAACAGAAGTAAACTAGTACATAAGACTGCAAATGCGTTTCTCACATGTTCACCTCCTCTTACTTATCGAATCGAAGTTTAGTTTTCTAAACTCCCGTATTCCGGCCTCTACCCACCGCATATCCATTTAAACATTTCACTTTCGTAAAATTATCACTCAACTCTGACATGACAGTCTTTACATTGTAAATAAATATTTACACTCAGGTAACAATCCAGATAGTTTTCTGCGTTTCTTTTTACTTACAATGAAAAGCAGGAAATTTGCTAGTTCAAAATGACCAAATCTATGGTACTATCAAATTAACAGTTACTTCTTATAATGAAGGAGGATACCTTTCATGTTCTGCAAACATTGCGGCACTCAAAACGATACGGATTCAAAATTCTGCTCCAGTTGCGGGAAACCGACAAAGTCAGCGCCCGCCAAATGGGTACTGCCGGTCGTCCTCACCTGTATTTTGCTGCTGGCTGGTTCCGCAGCCGGCATCGGCTACGCCACCGATTGGGATTTCAGCAGACTTCTGAAAGTATCAGACTCCCGCTCAACCGAATCGGATCCGCCTGCACTGGCGGAAGAGCAGCAGAAACTTCCGGTGACAGCCCAGCAGAGCCCGGCCAAACAGGGAAAACAGCAAAATCCGGCAAAAGAGAAAGAGAAGACAGAGGTGATCAAAGAATCCCTGCCCCGGGTGTTCACCATCTTCACACGCGACGGACTCGGTTCCGGTTTTCTCTATAAGAAAGGCGGACTTATCGTCACGAATGCACACGTCGTCGCCGGCTACACGGATGTAGTCGTCCGCAACTCCGACGGGAAAGACGCTGCCGGAAAAGTGATCGGGATTTCGGATAAATACGACGTCGCCCTGATCCGGTCGTCCGCGTATGCCCAGCTTCCTCCTCTCATCAGCGAAACGGAGGAATCCCCGATCGGGACGGAAGTGATCGCTCTCGGCAGTCCGCAAGGCTTTGAGAATTCCGCATCCGTCGGCTACTTGACCGGTCTGAACCGCGACATGGAACTCAATTTCATCTACGAAAAGATTTATCAGATCGACGCGCAGATCGACCAAGGCAGCAGCGGCGGCCCTCTGCTCGATGCGAAAACAGGGAAAGTCATCGGCATCAATTCACTGCTGTACAAAGAGAATAATACGTTCGGTTTCTCCATTCCGATGCACAGCGTGCTCAGTCTGATCAACCAATGGGCGGCTTCGCCGATGAGCGAAACAGCGGTCGCTTCCCTGTTCGGCGTCTATGACAGCTATACGGCAAGCTCAAACTCTGACAGCGGCCATGAGTATGACGACGACTATACGGATTTCTATGATGATTCCTATGAAGACGGCTATGGGAATGACAGCGAGGACTCCGGCAGCGATGATTCCTACTCGTACGACAGCGGGTTCAGCGAGGATGAACTCTACAACTTCCTCTCCGGTTTCCGCATGGACTATGAGAATTCGTTAGTGTACAAGGAAGGGTTCTCCGCCATCGCCGGCTACTTGCTGCCGGGTACGCCGACTGCCGGCGCATTTGAGAAGTTTGTGGATGAAGTCGCTGCCGACGATCGGATGTATGAGTTCTACGACAGTGAGATACTGGATATCGATATCCAGGAAGACCGTGCACTCCTGACGATGTATTTGTCCTACTCGGTGGCGGACAGCAAAGGGGAACAGAATTTCTTCGAGAAACGGAAGGTGTATACGATCATCACTGACGACTTCGGCTATTACCAGATCAGCAATGTCGTTGATCTGTGAATCAAAAAAGAGAGTCCGGCACGCAGTTCAGCTGCATGCCGGACTCTCTTTTTCATGAAGACGGATCGACCCGCTCGGCCATTACAATCAGCCGGTGTTTGTCACTGTTCTTCGGGTAGCAGGTGACGAGCGACAGTTTCGCTTTCCCTGATTCCCGTGCTATCGCTTCTACTTGTTCCGGATCGACGATCTGGATATCGTACACTTCATAGGTCTGTTCCTCAGCCGGTGTTTCAAAGGCGAACCTGCTGCCGGTCTCCAGCTCATCGAGCCGGTTGAAGAACTCTCCGAATACGTGCGACTGATGGCCGGCGATGGCGTAGCTGCCGTCCTGCTCACCCGGCTCATCCATATTCGGGATGGCCCCGAAGCCCTGGTCCAGTATTTCCGGTGTCGCTCCATAGGCGACGGGTACGCGGATATCGATCTGCGGGATGGAAAGCACCCCTTCGATATCCCCGAGTTCCTTGTTGCCGGCCGCAGCCGCTTCGCCGGGCTGGGCGGCTCCGGATTGGTCAGCCTTCAGCCGCTCACCGGCTTCCGCTTTCAAGCTGGCGAACGCTTCCAGCTGTTCATTCCGTTTGTTATCCACTTGTCTGCTGCCTGCGAATTGCCAGATGAGCAGCCCGATGCCCGCCACTAACAGGAAATTCCCCATCCATCGTGCCGTTTTCTTCATTAATGCTATCCCTCCTTGTCACTGCACCGATCGTTTCCTTCGTGAAAACCAGTTTAGCGAAACGCCTGCAGAGATGAGCATAAGGCTCACATAGAGAAGTTCTGTCTTCCCGAGAGGACCGCCCGTTTTCGGAAGCCGGTCCAGGCCATTACGGGATGTGTCCCTTCCCGAATTCGGCATACCGAGCGTGCCGTTTGAACGGGATGGGCTGATGGCTGTTCCGTTCTGCCCGCCGCGGTTCGGGCCGCTTCCGCTATTTCCAACAGTTCCATTCACTCCTTGCTCTGTTCGGCTGCTGTCCGTGTCCAGGTCAACAGTTCCGGACGGCTTCGCGGGGAATGCAGGAGAAATCGTCTCGATCTCGATATCCGTTTCGATGATTGGACCGCCCGCACTCGCAGTCGAGACAGTGTCTCCCTCTGCATGTGCGTCAGCGTTTTGGTCGACCTGACCTTCAGGTTGACCAGCTGCCGTGTCTTCGTCAGGCTCTGGATCGGGTTCGGGTTCTTCAGCCGAATCGGAGATCGTCTCTTGTTCCTCAACTGCTGCAGCAACGTCTTCTGATTCAGTGAACGCTGTTTCATCCTCCGATCCGTGCTCGATTGGCCCGCTCTCCGATTCTTCTGCCAAAGTTCCGGCTGCAGGAAGGTCCTCTTCCTTCATGGGATGCTCTGTCCCGTCTTCTGCCGTGTCTTCGTCTGCAGGTTCCGCTGCCGATTCCTGGCATGCCGGATACACACCTTCTTCCGCCGTCTCTCCTGTGCTGTCTGAAACTTGCTCATCTGAAAGTATCATACCCTCAGGTGCTGCCTCTGTTGATAAATTATCCTCCGCCGACGGTTCGGGTTCCGGCTCGGCCAGTGCTGCATCTGGCTCAATGAGAACTAACTCCTCATCCGACACCGCTTCCCCGTCTTCCGGGAATCCTATGACCTCCTCCAGATCGGCGGTTTCATCCGTTTCGAACTGGCAGTCAATCAGTTCCTCCAATTCAACTGCCGGCCCCATACTTTCCGTTTCAGCAGCCGCCGCCGTGCCAGCCCCGTACAGTCCTAGCACACCGGCAATCAGTACAATTCTCCCTTTTCCCACACATTTCCGCCCCCATATCGATCAGTCGTAGTATCCGTCGTATTCCCTGAATCGCCTTCTCGTAATCTGTTATTCTGATAAAAGAAAAACCCCCTGTCAGCCGCTTCGCGGATGGCAGGAGGAGATTCGCCGATCATATCCATCCGAAGACGGAATACGGATGTTTTTCATTCTTTCATTTATAACAGACGACTTGGTTCTTCCCGCCATTCTTCGCTTTGTAGAGCGCGATGTCCGCTTTGTGATACAGCATGGAATAGTCGGTGATCCGCCCGTTCTGGCTCTCCGCCACGCCGATACTCAGCGTCAGCGGGACATATTCCCCGTTGCACTCGAGACGGATTGCCGTTACAGCGTCGAGCATCCTGCGGGCTGTCCTGCAGGCGTCCTGGAAAGTGATGTCCCGGAGGATGGCGACGAATTCATCACCGCCGATGCGCCCCGTCCTGTCGTTTTTACGCAGAAGGGAGCTGCACGTCGCGGCCACTTTCCGGATGACCTGGTCGCCGAACGGATGGCCGTAGGTGTCATTGACCTTTTTCAGGTTGTCGATGTCGAATGCGATGCAGACGATGTTCTGCATTGTCTCGGTTGGATCAGCGAGCCATTTCCTGGCGGTGTCCTCGAGAGCCCGGCGGCTAGCGACCCCTGTCAGGAAATCGGTATTCGCCTGCTTTTCCAGCTCCCGCAGTTTCACTTTCATTTCGAGTTTCATCGCTTCGTTCGAAATTTCCTGACGCTGCAGATCTTCCAGCAGCCCGATGTACTTCTGCTGGATGGTGAATCCCCGGCCGAAATCGCCTGTCTTCCCGCACAGACGGATCTGCTGCTGCAAGATCTGTTTCAGCTGCTGATGATCCTGAAAGGTCTGTGCCCGCTCTGCTGCCTGCTCCAGGCTCGCAAGTGATTCCTCCGTCTTCCCCTGCTCCAGCTGGATATCCGCCAGCAGCCGCCAGCTTTGGACGACTTCCGCATCATATGACGGGAGCAGCGGGTCCCTCATCACCGTTTCCAGAAGTCCTTCCGCCGCTGAGAAGTCTCCGAGCCCCATGCAGGCCCGCGCGGAAGCGAGTGTCGCTTTCAGGACGAGGTACGGGCAATAAGGGTCTTCGAGTGCTGCAATCCGTGCTCCCCGCTTGGCGGCCTCGAGAGCTTCCGCATATTCCCCGAGCTGGCAGAGTACGAAGCTCAGCTCACTGCTGTTCTCGCTGACCAGCCTCCGGTTCTCCAGCTGTTCCGCAAGCTCGATGCCCGTTTCCAGGACATGGCGTGCCCGGCCGTAATTGCCCGTGTACGCGTACAGCAGGTGGAAAATATGGTAGGAATACATATAGTCTTCCTTCGTCCCGTGGTTCTCACAAAGGATTGCGTGCTGTTCTATATAATGGAACGCATCTTTCGTATCTCCCAGTTTGTAGAAGCATAGCGCAAAACTGGCGTAGGCCTCCATCTGCAGCTGCCGGTCCCCTGCGTCCGTCGCCGCCTGCAGCAGCTGATAGCACGGTTCGATCACCTCTCCGTATTTCCCTTGGATTTGCAGCGACTGGATAGTCTGTTGTAGGTTGTATACTCTCTCGCGCATCACAATGGTCTCCTATACTTATCGATTTGATTACAGGTATGTACCCAAAGAACCATAACCATAAACCTGTTCATCGATACTATAGACTCACTACAGAGATGAATAAACCGTTCATTCCGCTTCTTTCATCCCACCATCGGTTCCGATCATCGCTTCCCACATGAGCTCGTGGACGTGCTGCAAATGCTCGTCCACGTTATCCGCGGTCACGAACACTCCGAAATCAGCCGGCACTTCCGCCGTGTCCGGATGCTGGATCCGTTTCGCGATCAGCGTCCCGATCTCCGGATAGAAATGGTGGCCGTCCTGGTAATTCGTGATGTCATTCGTGATGGTATTCGGATACATGAAGTTCCAGACGCCGCCGTATACGGAGACGAGGTCGCGGATCCATCGTTCGTAATCTTCGTAGAGCCCCGTGCTGACGAGTGAAGCGAACAGCGCCGTCGAGATCGGTGTCGTGTAGACCGTCAATTCCCCTGGCTGCGCTGCTTCTTTGATTTTTTCGAGGATCATCGGGTAGTCCTTGTAATACGTGTAGTTGCTTCCATAGAACTCCTCTTCGAACCGCTCGATCTTCAGGCTCGTGCTTTCATCGACTTCCTGTTTCGTCAGTTTCTTCGCGAATGCCTCCCCTTTACGGTTGTACATCCGTTCTTCGTCGATCGTGTCCGTCGCCGAATTCAGGAAGTTCTGGATCGAGATGTCGAGCGAGTCGAGTGACAGCAGGTTTTTCGTCCGGTAGAACGGCTGCGCGATCTTCTTTTCGTAATTGGCGAGAGAACGCGGAGCCCCCGCTTCCTTTTCGCTCGATTTGAAGAAATCGGCGCCCATCAGATATCGTTTCAGGCCTGGGAGCTGGGACTGGCTGTACAGCATGATGCTGTGCACTTCTCGGATCGACATGTTGGCGACCGAGAAATTGAAGACATCCCAATCCTCGAAAGCGGACGGGTGGATGTAAGTCGACCGGCTGCTGCCGATCAGCAGTGTATCGTAGTCGTGACGCCCGTAATGGAGCATCGCGATTTTCTGTTCGCGCTCGTTCGTCACTTTCTGGACGCTGTTGTACGCATTTGCATGACCGTAATGCCAGAGCGGGTCGATCCAGTAATTGAAGCCCGCCGTGATGGCTGCCATGACGAGAAATACGGCAACCGTCACGCGGGAGAATTTTTTATCCGACAGAAGAATCACCTTCCTTGCCAATTGTTTCCGTCTGCGTTGTGTTAAAAGTTGAAATACAGGAATTCACTGACGCGCTGCAGCTGCATGGCGCTGTAATAGAGCAGCATGATGACGAACACCGTAAGGAGCGGCGTCCGCTTCTCCGTTTCCATGATCTGCACCGAGTTTTTCGCGAACAGCGCAATCCCGAGTCCGATCGCCAAATAGAACGCAAGCGTCCCGAGTGACACATTGAAGACTGAGAATACGCCTGTCAGATGAAGGCCTTCGAAGCCGAACATCGCCTTGAACACTTGCATGGCAACGGTCATGTCCGGCGCCCGGAAGATGACGAATGCAAAGTGGACGAACAGGAAAGTGACGGCCCATGCCCACAGTTTCGGCAGCCTGCCGCCGGAACGCTTCCAGATTCGGGCGATCACACTTGCAAGACCATGCAGGATCCCCCAAATTACGAACGTCCACCCGGCCCCGTGCCAGAACCCGCTGATCAGGAAGATGATGAAGATGTTGACGTAGGTGCGCGGGACGCCTTTACGGCTTCCGCCGAGCGGGATGTAAATGTACTTTGTCAGGAACCCGGACAGCGTAATGTGCCAGCGCCGCCAAAAGTCCTGGATGTCAAGCGCCTTGTACGGCGAATTGAAGTTGATCGGCAGGCGGATGTTGAAGAACAGCGCCAGTCCGATCGCCATATCCGAATATCCGCTGAAGTCGAAATAGAGCTGCAGCGTATACGACAGTGATGTCACCCAGCCGCTGATCATCGTCAATGTATCGACGGAGCCGTAACCGCTGTTGGCATAGGCGGCGAATGTGTCCGCGATGGCGACTTTCTTGAAGAGCCCGACCGCGAAGATTACCAGTCCCTTCGCAATGTTTTCATAGTTCACCCGGTACGTTTTCCGGTCGCTGAACTGCGGCATCATGTCGCCGTGGTGGACGATTGGACCCGCGATGAGCTGAGGGAAGAACGAGACGAACAGCCCGTAGTTCAGGAAGTTGTATTCGTTCGTCTCCAACCGATACGAATCGACTAAATACGCAATCTGCTGGAATGTATAGAAACTGATGGCGAGCGGCAGAAGCACCTGGATCAGTTCGATGTCCGTTCCGAAGAGCAAATTCATATTTTCCGCAAAGAAATCACGGTACTTGAAGTAGCCGAGCAATGCGACGTTGAACAGGATGCCGACTGTCAGGATGAGTTTCCGGGTCGGCAGCCATTTGTTTCTGCCGAGGAAGACGCCGATGATATAGTTTACGATCATCGAGCCGACGATCAGCGGCAGATACGCCGGGTTCCAGTACGCATAGAAGAAGAGCGAAGCGAGCAGGAGCCACGTTTTAGCAAACGGCGGCGCCGCTTTTCCGATCAGGAAGAACCCTGCCCAGACAATCGGCAGAAACAGAAAGATGAATTCGAATGAATTGAAAATCATAAGGTACCCCGCAAATTTATTAGTTGGTGGATGCTGTGTTGAAGTATACCATAAGCAGGCTTTTGTCCGGTACCTATTCCCGAAATCAGCCATGCCCGATCCGGCCGCCGTCTCCTTCCCTTATTTTCTGACAATCTTTTTCTAAATCCATCCAAAAACATGTGTCTGATATGATACACTGGTTGGTAGATTCGTAGTAACGTCTGTGGAAAAATAATAGATAAAAAGGAATGTTGCATGTGATTTCAAAGAAATACCGATCCGTTCTCCGGATGGGTCTGTTCGTCTGTCTGCTTCTCTGCGCCGGCCAATCCGGTGTTCACGCGGCTGCTCCGGCGCCGTTCGTCACGTTGTCCAAATCGACCGGAGGTTACGCCGTGGAAGGCGGCCAGCTGACCGGAACCGCGACGTTCATGGCGAATGTCCCCTATGAGCTAGCCGCGCAGGACGAGCGCTACGCCTATCTGACGTTCGGCAATGACAAGCTTGCCGTGCCCGTCCATCTGATTCAGCCGGCTGCTGCTCCGGCGAAATCCGGCGCGCTGCCGAAAGGACGGACGACAATGATCACGCAGCAGCGGGTGTCGGTTGCAAGTGCACTGAAAGGCGGTTTCCGGCTCGGATACGTCAATCCGGGACAGCGGATGCCCGTGCTTTCACAGACGAAAACGCATATCGAAGTGGACTTCGGCGGCAGAAGAGGGTTCATCCCGAAGACGATGGCCAAAGCCGATCCGGGTGTACCGGTCCTGATGTATCATCATATAGTAGAGAAGCGGGCCGCCACGCCGTTCGCGCAGAACAATATGGTGATCGACTATGCGCCGTTCCTGCAGCAGATGGATTATCTGAAGAAGAATGGCTGGAAAACGATCGCGCCTGAAGACTTGGACAACTGGCTCGCCTTGCGCAAGAACCTGACGGACAAGACGGTGCTGCTGACGTTCGACGACGGACTGCTGTCCCTCCAGAGATACGCCTACCCGGTGCTGTCTGAGCGTGGATTCAAAGCAACAGCCTTCCTGATCACTTCACGCATCAAGCAACAGGCGCAAAATTGGGATGATCAGGCCTTCCAGTATGTCGGCCTGAAGGAGATCCGCGAGACAGCGGACGTATTCACTTTCCAGCACCATACGCACGGAATGCACTTGCGGCGACCTGCAACACGCGAACCGTTCCTGACGACTTCCACAGCTGATGAGATCAAGGACGATATCGCACTCGGGCGTTTCCAAGTGTCGAAAGCGTGGAACATGCAGGATCCGAACATCCGGTACCTCGCCTATCCGTTCGGCCAGTTCAACACGGTGAGCAAAAACGCGATCGCCGCCTCCGGTATCCGGATGGCCTTCACGACAAATCCGGGCAACGTCAAACTCGGCGACAACCGGTATGAACTGAAACGGCAGGGCATCTCCCCTGCCCACTCACTCAAGGATTTCGAGAAGAAACTGTACGGCGCTTACTGAATATGGAGAGAGGCAGCGGTCCTTCGCGGGCGGCTGCCTTTTTGTGCTTCCATTCACGACGGGCGATCCGGCAGGCAGAGCAGGTTTCCGGCATGCCGTTCGGGGGTATTTCATCTGTAATCAAAGCAAAGCGGAAACCAATTGGAGGCGTTCACCTATGGAAAGAGGCAAACGATTCATCGGAATGTATGGGACGGAGGCGGAGCTGCTGTCTGCTGTGCAGGAACTGAAGACGAAAGGGTACGATGACAGCCAGATTTTCGTCGTCGCGAAAAGCGAGGATGACGTCAAGATGCTCCAGCGCCGGACAGACGCGGAAATCCAGACGACACACGAATCTCTCGTCGATAAATTCATGGACTTCATGACCGGCGAAGACCGGGTGCGCAGCCTGATGGACGAACTCGGCTTCAGCGATAACGAACGCGCGGGGTTCTACCAGGATGTCAATGACGGCAGCATACTGCTGTATGTGGAAGAGGAAACAGGAGGAACGGGACGGCACAAGGAAACCGGTGTCCGCAGCGGTGTGACCGAAGTATACGGCGACCCGGCGAAAGACGGGGCGGAGACATGGGTCGCACCGCCCGGAGACGGCGTTAACCGGCCGTCGGAACAGCCTGCGTTCGGGGACACCACCCCTGCCGTTGAACAGGGACGCTCCGAACGCCTCCATTCCGAAGAGACGCGGATGGCCTATCCTGAATACAGTTCAGCGGCCGATGATACGTTGACGAATGGGATGGAAATCACGGACTTCGCCGGCGAACTCGGCAGGGATCCGGACGAACAGCGCCGCCGTGAAGAGTTCCAGGAATCCGTGAACACGGATCCCGGACTGGAGGAACAGCCGATGCGCGGCGACTTCTTCTATGAACGCGGCGAAGGTCCGGACGACAGTAAAAAACTCTGATAATCTAAAACCAGGCAAGGGAAAATGTATTCCCTGCCTGGTTTTCCATGCTGACCACCGGAAAATGTACATAATTCGCCTCATCCTTCTTACAGATACAGGATTTATTTTAAAATTCTTTACCTATAGTTTAGTCCATATGATACAATAACTCTCAATCACTATGAAACTATTATCGGAAAACGGGAGGAAATGCCGTGAAAGCTGTTGCTGAGAATGTCTCTGATGAATTGGTCGTCAAGTCTCTGGAAGACAACCTGGCGATCATCCGGTTCGATTTGGACCGCCGCATCGCTTACGTGAACAAGAACTTTGCCGATGCTGTCGGCTACCGGACAGAGGAGCTGATCGGCATGCAGCACGACCAGCTCTGCTACCCCGAATATGCGGTGAGCCCGGCCTACGCACAACTATGGAAGGAACTTAGGAAAGGCGTGCCGTCGTCAGGTAAAGTAAGACGGAAAGCGAAGAACGGGGATGCGATATGGCTTGAAGCGACCTACATGCCTGTCTTCAGCGAAGACGGCCGGTCAGTGCTCGGCGTATCGAAAGTGGCGACGGATATTACGAGGCGCCAGGATCTCGCTCTGGAAGTCGTTTCAGAGCTGAATGAAATGGCGCAGGCACTTACCGGAAAAGCGGATGTCGGGCGCACGAGCAACCAGCAGCTGCTTGACCGGATCGAAGACATTTCCGCAGTATCCCACGAAAACACCGATACGCTGGCGCTGCTCCAGCAGCATACCGACGATATCCAGGGCATCGTCAAGACGATCCGGGCGATCGCCGCACAGACGAATCTGCTTGCGCTGAATGCGGCAATCGAGGCTGCGCGGGCCGGCGAGCACGGCAGAGGTTTCGATGTCGTTGCAAAAGAGGTCCGCAAACTATCCTCCAATGTGGAAGCCTCCATCGTTGAAGTCCGTGACGGCATCGACTCGATCACGAAGGAAGTGGCACTGATCAGCCACGGCACCGTGCGGGCGCAGAAAAGCATCGACGAGTGCAAACGTGAAGTCGAATCGATGATGGACGAATTCACCGCCCTCTCCACTTCCGCTTCTGCACTCGAGCACCAATCACTGAGAGTTTCGGAAATCGTATAAGGACATACCAGGGAACACGTGCCTCACTAAGGGCTCGTGTTCCCTTTCCATTTACGAATTCATCATCCTTATAGGAGGACGGCCCTCCCCTACCTCCTGTTGCGGCAGGCAATCCCCAAACGGCGCTGTCTCTCTTTCTTCTGTTACAGTTCCGTTACGATTCCCCACATTTCACAATCTCATGTTTTCATTTGCTATCCCCCGGGTATTCAATCCGTATAGCAGCAATTCAACAAAAACAGCAAGTTAAATCAGAGGAGGAAACTACCCATGAATGAAGACAAGCGATTTGTAGGAACTTACCACACAGAAGATGAGCTTTATGCAAAAATCAAGGAATTGAAAGCATCAGGAACACCAGACGACAATATTTACGTCATCGCGAAGGACGACAGAGATGTCCAGATGGTACGAAGCCGCACAGATGCAGAAGTGAAGACGACGGATGGCAACTGGATGGACAAGTTCATGAACTTCATGTCCGGAGAAAACCATGTACACCATATGCTCGGCGACCTCGGACTGAGCGAGGCGGAAAAAGAGCGGTACACACGTGAATTGGAGAACGGCGGCATGGTCCTCTACGTGGACGAAGGCGAAGCAGGTGAATTGCACCGTAAGAACACCGGCCGCTACGGCACCTCAGCAGGAGTCGCAGGCGGGGTGACAGGTACGGATGCTGCATCTGATCCGAACCTCGGGGCAAATATCTTTGCACCAGGCGAAACAGCAGACGCCATGCCTCCGGAAACGACACCGCTCAGCGATCCGTCCCTGTCCGATACAGCAGCAGGCGGATTCGGCACTGACACCGGATCAGCCAACCATCTTCACGGAGACTACGACAAGACGGCCGGCGCCGGAACAGGTGACGTCCGGACAGAGCGCCTGCACGGCGAAGGGGCTTACAACAAAACGACTGAGTCAATGCCTGAAACAGTCGATCTCCATGAAGAAAAGTTGGAATTCGACAAGCAGAGAGTCCAAACCGGTGAAGTCGAACTTGAAAAGAACGTCGTCGAAGAACGCGTGAAAACCGACATCCCGGTCGAACACGAAGAAGTGACGATCGAACGACGCCCTGTTACTGATCAGACAGCACGCACTGGAGGCGTTTCAGCAGCTGACGGTGTAACGTTCGACGAAGAGACAATCCGCGTCCCTGTCACGGAAGAGCGTGTGGAAGTGACGAAGAGACCGGTCGTGACTGAAGAATTGGTCATCAACAAGAAGACTGTCACGGATACCGAGCGTGTTGACGAAACATTGAAACGCGAAGAAGTCGAAGTGAACCGCACAGGCGAAACCGATTCGGTCGATGTCCGTGATTCCCTTGACGGCAAGCGCACTGACAAGACTGACGGAAAATGGTAATCCCCCTCCCCTGTTCACGCTGAACAGGGGTTTTTTATTGCGATTCTGCGGCAGGCTGTCATGACCGGCCTGTGCTACACTGGAAAAAAACGTGTCTGCGGACGCTTCCGGCATACCGCGGAGAATGGAGGTTAGCACATGAAAGAGAGCTATATGCTAGCGCTTGATCAGGGAACGACCAGTTCACGAGCCATTCTGTTCAATGAACAAGGTGAAGCCGTCTTCACTGCACAGCAGGAATTCCGCCAGTACTTCCCGAAATCCGGCTGGGTGGAGCACAATGCGACTGAAATATGGAGTTCGATCCTGTCCGTCATTGCGGGCGTCTTATCCGAGAAAAATCTCACACCCGACCAGATCGCCGGCATCGGGATCACCAACCAGCGGGAGACGACTGTAGTCTGGGATAAGGAGACCGGCAATCCGATCTACCATGCGATCGTCTGGCAGTCGCGCCAGACCGCGGACATATGCGATCAGCTGAAGGCGGATGGCCACGCTGAGATGATCCGCAAGAAGACCGGCCTGCTGATCGATCCATATTTTTCGGGAACGAAAGTGAAATGGATCCTCGATCATGTGGAAGGCGCCCGGGAAAAGGCGGCGCGCGGCGAGCTGCTGTTCGGTACGATCGACACGTGGCTTGTCTGGAAGCTATCCGGTGGTGCTGCCCATATCACCGACTACTCGAATGCGTCCCGCACGCTGCTTTACAACATCCACGAGCTAAAGTGGGATGACGAATTGCTGGAGCTGCTCGATGTCCCCCGCACGATGCTTCCGGACGTCCGGCCGTCATCCGAAATATATGCACATACGGAGCCGAGCAAGTTCTTCGGCCGAGCCGTGCCGATTGCCGGCATCGCAGGCGACCAGCAGGCGGCGCTGTTCGGGCAGGCGTGTTTCGAGCAGGGCATGGTGAAGAATACGTACGGCACCGGCTGCTTCATGCTCATGAATACCGGCGAGGAGGCGGTCGAGTCCGACAACGGGCTGCTGACGACGATCGCCTGGGGCTTGGACGGCAAGGTCAATTACGCGCTCGAAGGAAGCATTTTCGTCGCCGGTTCCGCCATCCAGTGGCTGCGCGACGGGCTGCGGATGATCCGCAGCTCCGAACAGAGCGAAGCCTATGCAGCGCGGGTGACGTCATCGGACGGCGTCTATGTCGTCCCGGCCTTCGTCGGTCTCGGGACGCCGCACTGGGACAGCGAAGTGCGCGGTGCAGTCTTCGGGCTGACGCGCGGTACGTCGAAGGAGCACTTCATCCGCGCGACGCTTGAATCCCTCGCCTACCAGACGAAGGATGTGCTCGATGCGATGGAAGCGGACTCCGGCATCTCCCTGAAATCACTGCGCGTCGACGGAGGCGCCGTGGCGAATGATTTCCTCATGCAATTCCAGGCGGATCTGCTCGATGTACCTGTCGAGCGTCCATCGATCAATGAAACGACCGCACTCGGCGCCGCTTATCTCGCCGGACTCGCCGTCGGGTTCTGGAAAGACTGCTCCCAGATCTCGGAACGCTGGCAGCTCGATCAGGAATTCCTGCCGGGCATGCCGGCGGAAGAACGCGATGAGCTGTACGGCGGCTGGCAGAAAGCCGTGAAGGCGGCGCAGGCGTTTGTTTGAGGGTCAAACGTATGAAAACACGCACCGGGCGGCCGGTGCGTGTTTTTAGTGAGCAGGTTTTATGAGCGGTTTTGTGATTTATGAGCGGTTTCATGCAGTTTATGAGCGGTTTCACCGATTTATGAGCGGTTTTTCATTTTTATGAGCGGTTTTCCTTGTTTATGAGCGTTTTTCCACTTTTATGAGCGGTTCCTGTGATTTATGAGCGTTTTTCCTTATTTCTGAGCATCTTCGTACGATTGGTGAGCGCAATCAAGCAGTTCAGGGACAGTAATTGTGAGTTATGATCATTTCCTTTGCTTCCTCGCAATTCGGATGGACATGTCAGTCCTCCTGGCCGGATGGGACAAGCAGCCTGAGGTGTCTCGCGAGGACTCGGATTTCACCCGTGAGGAATTCATATAGTTCCCCGTCCATGTCGACTTGCTTGAGGGCATCCGCTTCGATTCTCAGGGAGTCGGCTTGAAGATAATCGATTGTTTTCAGCTGATCGCTGTTTGCGCCTTCCCGCCGGAGCGACAGGAGTTCAAGGAGGGCAGCGGCGTTCGTCGCTTTGAAGATGAGAAGATCCAGCTTTCCATCGTACGGACTAATATCTGCAACCGGAATGGGAGCTGTTGCAAGTGACGTTCCGTTCATCACAAACAGGGCAATGGCTTCCCCCTTCAGCTGACCGTCCTGCGTCTCGACCGTATAAGAGAAAGTTTCAGCCTCTTTCAGCGTTCTCAACGCACTCGCCATATAGCTGAGCGGCCCGAAACTTTTTTTCTGCCCGCTGTCCACATTTTGGGAAGTCAAAGCAGCGAGACCGATTGACCAAAAGTTTACGAAATGCTGATTTCCTGCTTTGCCGATGTCTGTTTCAACAATGTCACCGGTTGCCAGCGACTCTGCTGCTTTTTGTAAATCCTGGGGCATGCCGACGGTCCGGGAGAAGTCATTCGAAGTTCCGCCCGGCAAAATAGCCAGCAGCGGCCGTTCCTCAAGCTGGGCAATGACGTCAAGGCACTGGTGGACTGTCCCGTCCCCGCCCATGACGATGAACAATTCGTATCGTCCTGCCCGCCTGCAGATGGCTCGCGCCTCCATCTGGTCGTCCGGCCTGATGATCGTCAATTCTTTTATGAACTTTGCCAGCTCCGGCACAACAGCGGACAGTTTTTCGTCTGCCCCCTCTTCGCCTGCATTCACGTTATACAGCAGCAGGGCATTCTGAAACTTATACATGGTCTCCCTCCTAGGGATGGAATCGGTTTTGTCGTCACTTATTGTTGTATTATGCACCTTTCCGGCCGCTTCTCCCCTTCTCATCCATACTTTTTCTGATGCGCTTTTTTTCTTCGCAAGTAATCTTCATCCGCACGGATTTTATCCCACCAGCCTTTGAACACAGCGGCGGATTCCGCTTTGACGGGATCGATTTCCCGTTCTTTCTCAGTACCGTCTTCGTTGTATTTCCTTCCTCCTTTGTGATTCGTGTACCGTCTCGCCCGTGTGTAGCCCATCTGGATGAACTTCCGCGCCATGTCCATGCCGACGAAATCATCTGCCTTACGGTAGTCCTCGAACAGGTCATATATTTTCTGAGCGGATTCTGCAGCGATATCGGGTGTCTTGAATCGCCAATAAGGCAGGATTTCACCTTTGTACGGTTCCACCAGCAAGACGCCCTGTTCCCCTTTTCCGACCCGGTACAATTCCGGATTTTTGCGGAGATCCAGCTGACTGTAATCGAGTTCATAATCGAACGGCATACGCGATCCGCACCTTTCATCTTTTATCCAATGAATTACCCCTCGGTGATATAGGTGAAACTGTGCACAGAGGACGGACAGCTTTCAAGCGTATTCATTTTTCTATCTATTCAAATATTTTCAAGTGCTGTATGATGGAAGTACTACATAGGTGAGGAGTTGGGTTGCAATGATGTGTGACAGTTATTTGCTGGACAGCGAGGCGCTTGCTCTGCTTGGATATGAGGATGAAGAGGGCAGCCGCTCGATGGTCGTGACGACACATGGGACGTACTTGTCGGCTAAACCCCCGATCGAGCTGCTGAACGTCGCCTGTCTTCGGAACGGTTCGACAAAACTGGCCCGCCAGCAGGAAGCCCGGATCGTCTTGCAATCGAGGCAGAAAGTGCCGTTCCTTTTGTCCGCCGACGTCGGCGTCTTCCCGACAAGTTCTTCGAGGCACCAGACATGCACTTGGGTGTTCAACCATTATTTCGAAGCGGAGGCCGCCGGAAAAAAGGAGACGATCTTGAGGTTTTCATCTGGAATAGAACTGACCGTGCCCACTTCCGCCCAATCCATCCGCCTGCAGCACGGTCGGCTCATGACGCTTCTCAGCCATTCTGCCCAGCAGCAGAAAGACCTGTATTTTGAACAGTCCATACATCACGCTCACCGTACTGCGAGGCGGTGAGGCGCGCTGATCGGTTCCCATGTATGAAATTCACTTTTTGACAAATAGTAAGGATGGATCGTTTTCTAACTAGCGGAAGCCTTCCTAATTTCGAAAAGGAGTGGACCTCATGGGAACAATTTCACGGATTGCATTGGCACTCGTCATCATCGGCGCGCTGAACTGGGGACTGATCGGCCTGTTCCAGTTCGACTTGGTCGCTACGCTGTTCGGCGGTCAGGACTCGCTTTTGGCCAGAGTCGTGTACACGCTCGTCGGCATCAGCGGCATCATCAGTTTAGGCCTTCTGTTCCGTACAGATGAAGACGAAGCTTACGTGGCGGACAGCGAACCGGATCCGGATCTGTATACGAATCCGAACCTCCGGACGGAATTCGGGGAAGAACCGGACTTTTCGGATCCTGCCGGCAGACGACGCAGGGAAACGGACGACGACAGCGGTCGTTGAGGAACCGTTAACAGACGAACTCCCCCGGCACGTATGCTGGGGGAGTTCGCTTTACGTCCATTCAATTGAAAACTTCTGGTTCCCGCCGATGAACGGCAGTAGCGGTATATCCTCTTCCACCAAATGTCCGAGGACGTTGACACGCTCGTCCGCCGGCAAGTCTTTTTTCGTCACTTGCAGTTCGCCCTGATACCGCAAATACAATTCGTTGTCGACGGTGATCGTGCCGGTGCGGCGGCGTCCGTACCAGCCTGCCGGGACGGACAGCCCTGAAGCGATTGCGGCGTGCCGGGATTCCGTCGAGCGGATGACGTCGCGTGCGCTGTCCGGGCGGTTTGTATGCACGGTTTCCGCCCGTTTTGCCGCTTCCGTATCGGCTTCAGCTGTCCGGATTGCCCGGAGCGGGATAATGCCTTCTGAATACGCTTTGAATTGTTTGAGTGACGCATCACTCAGGCCGGGATCGCCGATGAGTACTTTCTCCACACCGCACTCGTCCAGCAGTTCCAGGCAGGCGGCAAATGGGGACTGCCCACGGTGTTTCTCCAATGTCGGCAAGGACTCGAACAGCGGGCCGCGCAAGTCGCCATCGCCCGGTGCAAATGCCATGACGCGCAGGCCTTCATCGCGGAGCCATTCATTTCGCTTGGTGAACTCTTTCTTTCCGAGTCCTGTTTCGGGACGCGGGTAGAAATTATGCCATGCTTCCGCCGATTCGAGACGCAGTCCGGCGGCTTTCATGGCATCGAGCTCCTCGTGGGTGACAGTGCTCGCATTCAATGCGATCCGCATAATCTGCGACAGCGCGGCGATTGTCTCCGGTGCGATGCCATAATCGAGACGCAGTCCGCTGATCCCCCAGTCTGTCAGTTCTCCTGCCTTATCCCAAGTGAGACCGAGTGTTTCGAGCGCGGACGGGCTGACGTCCACCATGAGTTCCATGCCGAGTTCCTGTGCAAGCCGACCGAGCTTTTGGACTTCTTCCTTATAGGCGGATGATTCGTTCTCCGGTATATGGAGTGATGTGAAGATGGAGCGGAATCCCGCCGCATGCATGTCCCGGATACGCGTTTCGTGCTCTGTGAATGGTTTCGTCCCCAGATAGACGGACAATCCGATCATATGTATCTCCTCCGTTTTCATCTGATAAAAATAGAAGCATCCATCTCCAATTCCCTTGGAGATGGATGCTCAACCCTGTTAAATATCGCGTGCCATTTCTTCCTTGAAGCCGAACAAGTACGTGAACAGGAAGCCGCCGCCGTAAGCGATGAGCAATCCGAGGAAATAGAACAGGTACTTGCCGTCAGCGATCAGCGGGATCAGTGAAATACCAGATACTCCGATTCCCGTGGCTGCTGTGTGCATGACCGCCTGGAATGCGCCGCCGAGCGCCGCACCCATACAAGCGGTGATGAACGGACGGCCGAGCGGCAGGGTGACCCCGTACAATAACGGTTCACCGATACCGAGGAATCCGACCGGCAACGCTCCTTTGATGATGTTGCGGAGACGGCGGTTTTTCGTCTTGACGAAGATCGCCATCGCTGCGCCGACCTGCCCGGCCCCTGCCATTGCAAGGATCGTCAGCAGCGCTGTGTTGCCGTACGTGTTGATGAGTTCCAAGTGGATCGGTGTCAGACCGTGGTGCAGTCCGACCATTACGAGCGGCAGGAAGAATCCGGCAAGGACAGCCCCCGCAAAGACACCGCCGACGTCAAGAACTGCCGTAAGGCCTTTCGTGATTCCATCCGCAAGTAACCCTGCGACCGGCACGACTGCATACAGAGAGAAGAACCCGACGATGAGTACCGTAAATAGCGGTGTGAAGATGATGTCGACCGCAGCCGGCATGATCTTCCGCACCCGTTTTTCGACGAACGTCATGAGCCAGGCGGCGAAAATGACCCCGAACAGGCCTCCGCGTCCGACGACGAGCGGTTCACCGTAAATGGTGATTTCAGCAAGGAACGGATTGAAGAGGAACATTCCGGCAATCGCACCGAGCACCGGTGTGCCGCCGAATTCCTTCGCCGTGTTCCAGCCGACGATGACTGCCAAGTACGTAAATACGCTCGTTCCGAGAAGCAGCAGGATCTGCATCCATGTCTGCGCCGGGTCGACGCCTGCGTTTTTCGCGAAGTTCGCTGCCCCGTTGATGATCCCCGAAGCGACGAGGCCAGGAATCAGCGGGATGAAGATGTTCCCGATGCGTCGCAGGAAGTTCTTGAACGGCGTGCGGTTCTTCGCCTTCATGCGTTCGCGGTCGAGTGCCGCTTTCTCTTCAAATGTCAGACTGTCGTATTCTGGCTCGGATTCTTCCCCGATGCCAAGACCGGTGATCTGGCTCATTTCATCCGCCACCCGGTTGACTGTGCCCGGTCCGATGACGACCTGCAGTGTTTCGTCGACGACAACCCCCATGACGCCGTCCACTTTCTTCAGTGCTTCGATGTTCGCCTTGCTGTCGTCCTTCAATGTCAGACGAAGGCGGGTCATACAGTGAGCGATCTTGCGGATATTGTCCCGTCCGCCGACATGCTCCAGTATGCCATTCGCCATTTGCTGCTCTTTTCTCATTCGTGCACCCTCCCTTTCTCTCCCTATATTCAATGTAGTGCTTGGAAAATCCCCTTATGCCTTCTCCATCGCTTTTCGTACAAATCCTTTTGTCTTCCGGATCCGTTCATCCGCTTCCTCTTTTGTGCAGTCAGCGAGGATCATGACGACCGCTGTTTTCACGTGATGTCCGGACGCTTCGTACGCCGCTTCCGCAGTGTCCGCGTCGGCACCTGTCGCCTCCATGACGATCCGTTTTGAACGGATCTGCAGTTTCTCGTTCGTCGCCTGGACGTCGATCATCAGGTTCTCGTACGCCTTCCCGATACCGATCATCGCAGCTGTCGAAATCATGTTGAGCACCATCTTCTGTGCGCTCCCCGCTTTCAGGCGGGTCGACCCTGTCAGCACTTCCGGCCCGGTCGCAAGTTCGATCGCGATATCCGCAAAGCGGCTGATTTCCGAGTTTTCGTTGTTACTGATGCTGATCGTATGCCCCGCCGTCTGCTGTGCGTACTTCAATGCTCCGATGACGTAAGGCGTCCGGCCGCTTGCTGCAATGCCGATGACGGTATCATTGCTGTTCAGTCCGATGTCCTTCAGATCCTGCTTACCGAGCTCCGGATCGTCTTCCGCACCTTCGACTGCTTTCGTAAACGCTTTCAATCCACCTGCAATCAGTCCGACCACCATATCCGGTGATACGCCGAACGTCGGCACACATTCGACGGCATCCAGAATCCCAAGACGGCCGCTCGTGCCTGCGCCGATATAGATGAGGCGCCCTTCTTTTTCAAATGAATCCACGACAGCTTCCACTGTCTTTTCGATGCTGCCGAGCTGGTTATGTATGACTTCCGTCACGGAAGCATCTTCTTTGTTCATAGCCTCCAGCACATCGGCCACAGCCATTTTATCCAGCTGCGTCGTGTCCGGATTCCGTTTCTCCGTACCCAGTTTTTCCAGCACCTGATCACTCCCCTTTTATCGATTGTCCACTCCATTGTACGCCTCACGGAAATTACAAGTCAATAGATTATCTAGAATATATGAAACTTAGTTTCATTTTATTCAAAAATTATTATCTTCTCAATTTGACGGCCTGTTCCCGGGCATTCTGGTATCGGTCGATAATCCCTTCCCCCATCTGGTTCACAAGACTGATATAGAGGGCGTCGATGACGGTCAATTGCGTCATGCGCGACGTGATGCTTCCGACACGGAAGTCCTTCTCCACGTTCGGCGTCGCGAGCTGGATATCCGCCTCTTTGCACAGCGGCGATTTATTCAGATTGGTGATGGCGATAAGTACGGCTCCCTGCTGCTTGGCGAAGCGCGCCAACTCTAACACGTCTTTCGTCTCTCCGGACATGCTGATTGCGACGAACACGTCATTTTCACTCAGGAACGGAATGACGGACAGCATATAGTGGAAATCTGCATGGTATTCCACCTGGTAACCAAGTTTCGTGAACTTGAAGTGGGCATCCATCGCAGCAACGGCAGATCCGCCGACGCCGTAAAACAAGATGCGCCGTGCATTCTGCAAGGTCTTCACTGCCTTTTCCAATTCCTTCTTCTCGATGGAAGCGAGCAGCAAGTCGATCGCCCCGCGGTTCACGTGGACTACCTTCTGGAACAGCTCGTACGGCGTGTCCTTTTTCTGGGTGATCGAGAAATCGGTGATGTATTCCTCCTGGTTGACCAGTTCCTGTGCGAGCAGGATCTTGAACGCTTTGAAACTGCCGATTCCTACCGATTTCGTGAACCGGACAACGGACGCTTCACTCACGTCAGCTTTGGCCGCCAGTTCTTTCGTCGTCATCGTCGGAATCAGTTCCGCGTGATTCAGCACATATTCCGCTATTTTACGTTCCGTTTTCGAAAACCGGCTCAGCTGCCGTCTGATCTGCCCCAGCATGTCCTCATCTCCTGCCAATAGTTCAGTTGTTTCCATTATGAAGCATCCCGCGTCCTTTTGACAATGTGTATTTTGGATGATGGGTGATGGTATGGTGTCCGCGGGCAGGAGATAGGTGGAGACGGGTGGAATCGGACGAATGGCGGGCGTAATCGGCCAGATGGCCTGCTGAATCGGCCAGTTCATCAGATGAATCGGCCAAATGGGACGAGTTATCGGCCATTCCGTGAAGTTAATCGGCAAACGGAAATGATTCAGAATCGTTTCCACTTTTCGCATTCAGCAGGCGTTTCTACAAAAAAAGACTTCCCATCATTTCCTAATCCTTGTATACTAGGAAAAAAGAATGAATGGAGTGAGTAGAATGAAACGAACCATTGCCCTGCTTTCCGCTGTTGTCCTGGCTCTCGGTGTTGCACTGATCCCTGTCCATACGGCAGATGCTGCCCCTGTAAAATATAAAAATTGCACGGCGCTCAATAAGGCTTACAAAGGCGGCGTGGCAAAAGACGCCAAGGTCCGCAACAAAGGCGGCAAAACGAAATATGCGCCGACACCGAACGCAGCCCTTTATAACATGAACAGTAACTTGGATCGTGACAAAGACGGGATTGCGTGTGAGCGGTAAGGTCCGCCCTTTTTAAAAGGAAGCAGGCACCTCGTTGTGTAATGCGGAATAAATACAAGAAAAAATGCCCAGGCGATTATGCCAGGGCATTTTTATTTCTCAATAAACCACTTGATTACTGGGAATTCACACCAATTCTACGATAGGAGTTTGTTCAACTCTACTCACTATCCGCAACAATTCATCATTTATTAAAGAAGAAATTTTTCTATCGCCTAATTATTTTATTGTGCTGTATTTCGAATAAATAAAAGCTTGTTCCTAAATACAAGCAACGTAACAATCGCAAGAAGCAACCCCGAAAACAGAAAAACACTTCTTACCCCAAGCAAATCAGCCAGCACTCCCATAACAACGGAACCTATGCCAAATATTCCGGTGGAAATTGCTCCTAGAGACGTATAAACAGTGGACAACTTTCCTTTTGCCACACTCGTTTGAATGACTGTTTGCATCGGTATCCCTCGTATTTGTTCAAATAATCCGAAACCAAACGACAGACCTAATGCGAGAAACGGATTGCTCGTTATACTGAAAAAAATGTTTATCAAACAGCTAGACAAGGCACCTATAAACAGTACGTTGCCGATCCTGCTTTCAATCGTATCGGAGTTCTTTATACAATACATACTTCCAGCGACTAATCCTAAAAAGAAAGAGCCATTCACAAAACCCCACCATTTTTCGTCCGCCTGTAATGCATCACTGACAAAGACGTATAAAATGGCTGCTATCCAAACCGTTCCCGCCAGTGTTTCCATGATTTCCATCAAGGCGATTTTTCGTAAGACGGGAGTTTTGAATACGGTGTGCCACCCCTCTTTCAGTTGGGAGAGCATACTTTCATGTTCCTCAGCTGGTTGTTCTACATTTGAAAGCAGCGTTAATAGCATACTCGACAATGCGAATAGCAAAACAACAAGCCAAATAACCTGTTGCGGGCTCATAATGACTAAAAACAAACTGCCCACAAACCACATAACCGTTTGGATGAACTGCGTAATTGATTCTGCTATCCCGTTTGCTCTTAGCAGCTTCTGGGACTCGACATAATGCGGAATCAACGTTTGTCTAATCGGATTGGCGCAACCGTCAAGAAGTGCGATCCCAGCGATGATGATAAACACCACATAATAATTCGATTCTGAAATTCCGACGACCAATAATCCCAAACCAAGGATCAACCCTGTCTTTCCAAGTTGAGAGCCAGACAATAACCACTTCAAGTTAACTCTACCGACTAAAAGAGGCGTCAAAACAGTCGACAAAAACATCGAAGTCGTCACAGTGAACGGAACTAACGATGCGACAGTGGCAGATCCCGTTAATGTAAAAATCATACTGATAATGCTCACCATATACAGCACATCACCGATATTTGCTAGTGACTGCCCGATTACTAGTAATGAAAAGTTTTTATTCAATTTAATTCCCCCTGGTTTACTTAAATTTATTGATTATCAGGGGGATTTTTAAATTGGACTAATCATCTATTTTAGCTCCTTTTCGTTTCAGAAAAACCGTAGGGGGATGAGGGTTTTTCATTTTTTTGTCTTTAAATGACGGCAGTCGTAAAAGTGTTTGAATGAACTGGAGGTTCCATTACAATTGACTAGTAAATTTATAAGCATACGCCGTATATTCATCGTGTAAAACGTTCGTTTCGTTGTGCATCACATGGTAATAATCCATTTCTAAAAAGTAGATGGCTTTGCTCCACATATCATAGAAAAACGGAATGAATTCAAGTTCATTAAACACGTATACTTCAACTTGCCTCTCATTATGTCTGTGCGCTTCGAATATTCGATGATTTCCATTTATGCAATACGGCTGGCCACCGGTAATATACAGACTTTGAAGCACCATTATAGGATTCTTATGATTGGTCTTTATAGTACGTACGTCTTTATTAATATTACCTTCTTCGACAGAAGATATAATTTCAGTAGGCATAAAACATTTCGGTTTCCTACTTTCTTCTTTTATGAGAGAAGTAGCACCATCTATATCTAGCGCATATTCAAATACCCCAGTGGGAAATTCTGCGTATAACGAGAAAGTCTCTTGCCCAATTGGATGAACTACCGGATACACTTCATTCTGAAGCGTCTGGTTCACGATTTCTTTCCACTTGGAAGCCACCATTGCTCCATAGTCCGATTTACTTTCCATATCCTGAAGACGTCTCGCAACGTGCTGAATAGGATTAAAAGTTCTCGATTCTCTTTCATAGTATTCAATTTGACTTTCAACCACAATACACACCTCGCTTTGCGTTTCTATTATACCAAACAATTCAGACTGTTAGCGGCGCAAATCGATTTCTTATGAAGCTATGTTAGCTTGAACAACCTATTCTTTCTATCTCCTATGTATTTTAAGTGTCGCTACCTTTGAATTGCAAAGCACATACGCCAATTCAAAAGTGAATTGGCGTCTCTGCTTACTATGTATCTTCACGTGTTTTCTCCGCAACCCGAATTCGTTACATACCGACACCTGTCGTTTTCATTTAATCTTCACCTGCCGTATAGCCCCTGCGATGATAATAATCAGCAGCAAAGCGATGAGGAACCCTGTGCTCCATGTACTGAGACCATCGCGTGCACCGAGCGGTACGCGGACGATATCGACCTGGATCTGCGCGAACAACACCAACGTAATGTTCTTCACCCTGTTCAGCATCGTCCGGCTATGGGTATAAAATTGCCGTGCATTCTCTTCGTTCAGCCGATGCGGATAATTATGCCATTCGGGATGCCGCTCGAGAAAACCGAGCAGTGCGAGCATGCCGACACCGATCATCGGCATGAGCAAGAGCACCCATTTCGATCCATATCCGTCCACCTCGCCCGATCCATTGAAATGGATCGGCACTTCATCCGGAAGCGCATTCCAATAGAAGACCGTATAACCGATCGACAGGGCGAACAGCAGCAGGCCGATCCAGTCGCATACCCTGTCGCGCATCGTTTTTTCCGTTTCCACGTCGAATCTTTTTGTGCCCATCATGCAAATCTGCCTCCCCGGCCCGTTTGTTCTTTCTTCATTCTACGGAATGTCGGACAAAAAGTTTCATTCGATCCGTGCCTGGGCGTGATACGTACAAATTGATCATAAATCCTGGTTTCCGCTCATAAATCCCGAAAAGCGCTCATAAATCCGCAGATTCGCTCATAAATCTCGAAAAGCGCTCATAAACTCGCAGAATCGCTCATAAACTTCGAAAAGCGCTCATAAACTCAAGATGCCTCTCTTCATCGACCTCTTCCTTGTCGTCAAAAAACGCTCCGCACGACGGCGAAGCGTTTCCTTTGTCAGATCAATGAAGCGAACCAGAGGCCGAGCATCGTGCCAATATAGTTGCCAATTATGTAGCCGAGCGTGCCGACGACGAGAATCGGACCGATCAAATCTTTCCATCCTTTGGCGATCGCCAGCGCTGCAGCCGTCGTCGGACCGCCAATATTGGCGTTGCTTGCCAGCAAAATATCTTCCAAATTCGCTTTCATCAGTTTTCCCCCTACCAGGGAAACAATCATATTCACCATTACGATTATGAATACGAACACAAGGAGCAGCGGCGCATTCTGGACGATGAGCGGGATGGACGCCGGAATTCCGATGACGACGAAGAACAGATAGATGAGGAACGTCCCGAATTCCTGGCTGCCGTTGATGCGCTCGAAATAGGATGGAAACAGCGCCAGGACAACGAAAGTAATGGTTGTCAGCACCAAATAACGATCACCGAACAGGGCATGGGCTACATTTAAGAGACCGGATGCCTCCTCGCCCGAAGGTATCAAGCTCCCGATGAAATCCGCCAATTTGAACGACACGATGACAAGGAAAAAAGCAGTCCCGACCGCCATCGCAATATCCTTAAGGGAGACATCTTTCCGTTTCCAAAACCCTTCTGCAAGTGTCTTCCCGTCTTCTGAAGCGGAGCCGCTTTCCACTTGATCGACATGCGGGGTGGTGTACCGTTTTCGGAAAAACCCGATTGTCGGAACCAGCATGAGGATGATGAAATACACCGCCATCATCAGATTATCCGCGACCACTGTGGCGGACACCAAGTCGCCCGGTGCTTCAAACTTGCCAGCCATCGCCGCAAAGTTGACACCCCCGCCGACATAGGAAGCACTGATCATGCCGCCGATTTTATCCAAATACGGGATATGCTCTTTCAACAGAAAGAAACTGATGATCGTTCCGGCCACCGTACCGACCGAACTGATCAAAAATAACACCAGGAGCTTGCCGCTTTCTGTCCAGATCTTCTTAATGTTTACATGGAACAGCAGCAGCGGGATGGCCAGCGGAATGATCACTGCCCAGACTGCATCGTACACGGGGGATTCGGTCGGAATGATGCCTGTGTTGGATAAAAAAATCGCACCGACCAATGCAATGATGGCACCTGATACTTTCGACGCCCAGCTGTAGCGCTGTTCCAGATAGATACTGACCGACGCCCAGACGACGATAATTCCCCACAATGTCAGTGTATCATCCGGCTGGATGAGTGAATGGCTCATTTTTTTCTCCTCCTTCTCTGTAATGGACCTGCCAGCACTCTGTGAATATTCTAACATACGAAAACCGGTGCCTGTGCACGGTATAGTTCTGATATTACTTTCAATATATTTCATCTGTCGATAAATTCGGCAGTTTGGCCGATTGTTGGCGGCATTTGGCCGATATCACTCGCCATCTGGCCGATAACTACCCGAATTTGGCCGATTCCCATGCCGATCTGGCCGATTTCGCTGGCGCGGTCAACCTCCCCTCCCATTGCCGCCATCCCATATCCGTGCTACACTGGTCCTAACTGAATGAACGACTCTTTTCTTATCCAGAGAGACCGAGGGACTTGGCCCGATGACGTCTCAGCAACCTGCGCTTCGCAAGGTGCTGCTGCCAACAGGGAAACCTGGCCGATGAGGAGAAAACTGCACGCTGCAGCTCTTCTCTTTCGGGGGAAGAGTTTTTTGTTCGCCAATTTTTAGAGGAGTGAATGAAATGCAAACGATTGAACAGCTGTATGCTGAAAAGGAAAAGACACTGGCGCGCAAACCGGCAAGTTCAGCGGGAGCGATGGCACGCCACCAGACGCTTGCCCGTGTCCAGGCGGAAATCGATTATTTCGATCAAGGCGACCTGCTGTCGAAGAAGGCGCTCCGCAAAGAATTGGCGGAAATTGCCGAACTGCTGCGGCAGGCGGATGAGCTGCTGCGGCAGATCGAACAGCGGAAACAGGCTCTGCTGACGGACGTCTTCGGACCGGACGCCCGCCAATTTACCGAATAACCGACGAAACCCCCACTCCCACGGATAGACTCCGCGGAAATGGGGGTTTTATTTGCACGTAACCATTACTTTTTCGAGAGTTCCGCGGGCACTTCCTCGCCTCGCCGATTCCTCATGAACATGTAAAATGATGCGCCGAATATAATGATATAGCCGATGAAACTGTACCGATCCGGAATCTGTCCGAGTAGCATGAAGCCCAGGACCGCCGAAAAGATGACCGTCGAGTAGTTAAACACCGAGATCTCTTTTGCCGGCGCGAACTTATACGCGAGCGTGATGCCGAACTGCCCTACGGTTGCGAAGACGCCCGCCAGCAGCAGATAGACCGTCTGCTGCATCGTCATCGGCGCGTAGGTCAGTACGACAAACGGCAGCAGGATGACCGTCGTGAACGCTGAAAAATAGAAAACGACGGTGTAATACCGTTCCCGGTCGCCGAGTGCCCGGAGCACGGTGTAGGCGCCGCCTGCGAACACAGCGGATAAAATACCTGCAGCATACGGTACGATATCGAGTGAAAAGGACGGTTTGATGATGAACAGCGTGCCGAGGAATGCTGCCAGAATACTATACAGCTGAAATGGTTTGACGTTCTCCTTCAGGAAGACCGCCGCGAATAAAATCGTGAAAAACGGACTCATTTTGTTCAGCATATCCGCATCCGCCAGCACGAGGTGATCGATCGCGTAGAAGAACAGAATGATGCCGACAGCCCCGAGTGCCGAACGCAGCAGAAGCAGGCCCTGGTTCTCCCGTTTGCCGAATAGGCTCTCTTTGTAATGCATGACGAAAAAGAACGCGATGATCATCGAGACGCCGTTCCTGAAAATGGTTTTCTGCATTGTCGGCACGTCGCCCGCCAATTTGACGAATGCCGTCATAAGCGAGAATCCGAGTGCTGATGCGAGCAGCAGGTAAATCCCTTTGTTGCGGTTTGTCATAGTAGCCTCCGGTCTGAAAAAACGATCTGCTTACCAGTTTAGCATACAACCTGCGCTATTTCGCGAACAGCAGATCGCTCCAGATGTTGACCGCAGTCGCAAGGATCAGCACGGCGAGGATCCACTTAAGCACCGACGGATTCACGCGCCGCCCGGCTTTTGCGCCGAGCGGGGCTGCAATCAGCGCAGCGACGATGAGCACGATGACCGGTCCCCACAGCACTTGGCCGGTCGCAATCTTCCCGGCGGCTGAGCCGATCGAGGAGATGAATGTGATCGCAAGCGAGGAAGCCACGGTGATCCGTGTCGGGATCGCGAGTACGGTCAGCATGATCGGCACGAGGATGAACGCCCCGCCTGCGCCGACGATGCCCGACGCGATGCCAACGGCAAATGCAAGTCCCGCGGCAAGCCACCGGTTGAACGTGACTTCATCCGCCGGACGATCCTCCGTCTTTTTCCGGGGGATGAACAGCAGGACGGCCGCAACCACAGCGAGCACGCCGTAGACCAGACTCACCGTCTCTTCCGCCAGCCAGCCGGACACAAGCCCGCCGATGAAGCTGCCCGCGAGCACCCCGCCGCCCATGTAGAGGATGAGCCGTTTGTGGAGCAGCCCTGTTTTCCGGTAGGCGAACACGCCGGCAATCGACGCAAAGAAGATTTCCACGGCACTGATGCCGCTCACTTCATGCGCGGTCAGCGCCGTCAGCCCGAACAGCGGCGGGATGAACAGCAGCATCGGGAATTTGACGATAGCGCCGCCGATTCCGGCCATGCCGGACAGGAACGACCCGGCAATCCCGATGACGAACAGCACGATGATGAACCCGAAACTCATGCCAGATCCCCCTTTCCATGAAAAAAGGAGACGTCGCCGCCCCCTTCTTCCTTCATTTCAATCACCCTTTGCGGATGAAGAACGTGAAGACCCCTTCGTCTTCCGTCTGCTCCAGCAGCTCATGGCCGCCGGACTTCGCCCACGCGGTCAGGTCGGCTTTCGCCCCTTTGTCCGTCGTTTTCACTTCCAGGATCTCTCCTGTTTCCGCTTCTTTCATCGCATTTCTTGTTTTGACGATCGGCATCGGGCATGACAGGCCGATTGCGTCCAAATAGTGATCTGCTTTCATTTCAACTCTCTCCTTTTATCCAATGAATTCACTTGACGGCACAGCGGTTCGGGCCGATTTCCATTTCAGACTGTTCGTCCGCAGCGGGCGTCAGGATGCCCATGTTCGTCTTGCGGATCTCCTGGTACGCGTTCGGCTGTGGCGGCAGGTTTTCCGTGACGAGGGACCGGAATTCGGTTTCATCCGCGACGTTAAGTCCATGGTTTTGCGCAAACAGCGTCTTGAGCGGTGCTGCGACACTGCCGTCCTCATTCACTTCGTCCATCTCCATGAAGTGAGCCGGCAGCACGGTCAGATTACCGGAAAGCGCACCGTAGCGAGAGTACAGCGTCTTCCGCAAGTCCCCCGCCCAGTCTTCCGCCAGTCCGGCGAGGTCCGGCCGGCCGATCGAGTCGATGAACAGGATATCGCCTGTCAGCAAATAGCGGTCGCCGACGATGAACGACGTGGAACCGCTCGTATGGCCTGGCGACGACAGCGCTTCGACGCCCGTCTTGCCAATCGTGACGCGAAGACCGTCCGTCAAATCGCGGAACGGGAACACGACTTCCGCCGCATCCCGGGCCGGCAAATAATACGCCGCGCCGGCCGCAGCCGCGATCGCTCGTCCGCCGGATATATGATCGGCGTGCAGGTGAGTGTCGAAAACATGCGTGATGACGGCCTCTTTTTCAGCTGCGAACGCAAGGAACACATCCGCCATCCGCGTCGCATCGATGACTGCAGCCTGTCCCTGATCGATCACCATGTACGACAGGCATCCTTTGCCGAGCCGGACGAACTGGTATAATTCACCGCCGCTTTCGAGTTCCGCAATCTTCACAGGCCGCAAATAGTCACTCCACGCCTGCATACCGCCTTTAAGATAGGCCGCGCCGATGCCGGCTTCCGACAGCATGTCCGCCACCATTTCGGACGATCCTTCCTTTGCACAGACGACGAGGATGTCCCGGTCGTCCGGCAGCTGATCCGCGATTCCTTCGACCCCGTCCAGCAGGTCGAAATACGGGACGTTCAAGTAGCTGAATGAGCCGCCTTCCAGCTTCCAATCCGCAAATGCGTCTTCCGTCCGCACATCGAGGATGAACAGCGGTTTCTTATCAATACTGTATTGTGCCGCTTCTGCGGGTGTCATGATCCGTACTGTCATGTCCATGCTCCTTCCTATTGGTTAAAACGTCAGCGTGACGTCCGCTTCCTTCGCGAATTCGAGGAACGTGACAGCTCCGCCGACGCTGATGCCATCGACGAAATCGGTTTCCGCAAGTCCCATCACGTCCATCGTCATCTGACAGGCGATGAACTGCACGCCGAGTTCCTGCGCCATGCCGATCAACTCCGGAATAGCCGGGACGTTCGCTTGGCGGAATCCTTCTGCAAAATGCTCTTTCCCTTCAGGCAGCGGCAATTGCTGCGACGCTTCTCGGTGGATCAGGTTCAGCCCTTCGAATGTGAAGAAGATCGCCACTTCGTGTTCACTTGCTGCGGCAGCTGTCGCAATGTTGAAGACTTTGTAGGCGTCGAAAATACCGCCGTTCGATGCGATGATCGCTGTTCGGTTTGTCATGTTGGTTTCCTCATTCCCTAAGCTGTTTTGTTTTTATTTGATAAAGATGGCCAGCGTCATTCGACGGGGCCTGTCCACTCGAGCATGCCGCCGATCATATTGGTCGCCGTGTAACCGCGCTCTTCCAGCAGCTGGACCGCCCTGCCGCTTCTGCCGCCGGAACGGCAGACGACGATGTAAGGGGTCTTCTTGTCCAAATCCTGCAGACGGAACTCGAGCAGGCCTAGCGGGATATGGATGACTCCCGGGATCCTGCCGCTTTCCAGTTCCTCTGTTTCGCGTACGTCGATGATCGCTGGAGCCACCTTGTCTGCCACTAGCTGTGCCACTTCTTCCGCAGAAATCTCTTTCATGGAGATCATCCTTTCAAAATTACCCTTAGGGGTATAATTTTAATTAAAAATAAAACGGGTTTGTATACCCTGCTACGTATATTACATGGCGGATTCCTATCTGTCAACTGGACTGCTCCATCGATTCTCAAGGCGATGGAGCCGCATGTCCCTCGACATTAAAAAAACGCCAGACATCGGGGCGGACCCGTCAGTGCATGGCGTTTTCCATAGTATTATGATGCGTTTGTCATCCATCCGCTTATGAGCCAGCGACCTGGTCTATGCACGCTTTCAGCTGCTGCTCCGCTTCTGCAGCGATCTGGTCCATCCGCTGATTGCCGAACCCTGCCAGCAGTTTCGTCGGCAGCGGCATGCTGATCGTGGCGCGCCCGTCCTTCTCGAACACGGCGATCTTGCACGGCAGGAACGAACCGGCCGTCAGTTCCTCGCTCAGCACCTGTTCGGCAATGGACGGTTTGCACACTTCGAGTATGGTGTACGGCGCCGGCGGCTGGATCCCTTTTGACTCCAGCGTCGCGCTCATGTCAAAGTTCCAGAGGACACCGAATTTCGCTTCTTTCAATGCAGCTTCCAGCGCTCCGACCGCTTCTTCCCTCGTTTTATCCGTCGTTTTCACATACGTATCCATGATTACTCCCTCCTTAATCAGCCTGATGTCCCCTTCAGCCGGACACGGTGCCTTTCGCTTCTGCGATCGCTGTATCCAGGTCGCGTGCGTGCCGTTCCTTCTGTTCTGCCGTCCACTTGAATTCATCCGCCATGTAGTCTGTGACCTTTTCTTTCCATCGTTCCGCCCACCGGATGTCGAAGAACAGGGCGCCTGTCCGGCGGATGAAGTAATCGGACGGCGTCATCGCCATCTCGAAGTCGATCGCATACTGCAGCGTCAGCCGGATCGCGAGCGGGAGATCCGCTGACGGTTTGACGCGGCTGATGAGTTCCGCGACCTGGTTCGTATTCGTGCCATACATGGAAGCGATATTGAGCCCATCCTGGTAGGACAGGCCGAGTTTCGTCAGTTCGTGTGCCCGGTCCTCGACGTACGCCGGGTACTCACTCGGACGGCTGAAATCGCCGCCGGACAGCGGGAGATCCTTCGTTATGCATGGGCCCGCTTCGATGCCGTATGGCTTCAGCTTCCGCACGACCATGTCGGTGATCTCCTGCGCCATCTTCCGGTAGCCTGTCAGTTTGCCGCCCGCGATCGACAGGAGGCCGCTGTCCGATTCCCACACTTCGTCTTTCCGTGAGATCTCCGATGGCCCCTTGCCTTCCTGCCGGATGAGCGGCCGGACGCCCGACCATGTCGACTCGATATCGCGCATGCCGATGAACGCTTCCGGGAACATTTTTGTGATCGCCCGCAGCAGATACTGCTTGTCCTCAAGCGTCACGCCGGGGTGCTTGATGTCTTCATCGAACACCGTATCCGTCGTGCCGACATACGTTTTTTCATTGCGGGGGATGGCGAAGATCATCCTGCCGTCCGGCGCGTCGAAGTAGATCGGCTGATGCAGCGGCAGCACCGACCTGTCGAATACGAGATGTACCCCTTTCGTCAGCAGCAGCCGGCTTCCTGTCCCTGCGGTCGGTTCGAGTTTCATCACCTGTTCGACCCACGGCCCGGCGGCGTTGACGATCACCGTGCCGCCCGTTTCGTACTGCCTGCCGGTCAGTACGTCCGTCAGCGCCACGCCGTTCAGCGGGCCGCGTTCATTCCGCAGGAAGCCGGTGACTTTTGTATAATTCAGCAGATCGGCCCCCTGCTCACGCGCTTTTTTGGCAACTTCCATCGTCAGCCGGGCATCGTCCGTCCGGTATTCGACATACTCCCCGCCGCCGACCAGACCGTCCCGGTTCAGCAGCGGTTCGTGCTCGATCACTTCTTCCCTTGAGAGCATCGTACGCCGTTCCGATTTTTTCACGCCGGCCAGGAAATCGTAGAGCTGCAGGCCGGCCGCGGTGGACAGCTGGCCGAATGTCCCGTCTTTGTAGAACGGCAGCAGCATCCATTCCGGGTGGGTGACGTGCGGCGCGTTCCGATAGACGATCGCACGCTCCCTGCCGACTTCCGCAACCAGTTTCACTTCGAATTGCTTTAGATATCTGAGCCCGCCATGCACGAGTTTCGTCGAGCGGCTGGACGTGCCCGCTGCGAAATCCTGCATCTCGACTAGCAGCGTCTTCAATCCGCGGGAAGCGGCGTCAAGCGCGATGCCGGTTCCGGTGATGCCCCCTCCGATAATGACGAGGTCATATGAGGTCCCTGATATTCGGTTGAGCAGGCGTTCCCGGTCTTCATTAGAAAATGAGGTCATCGTCTAGTCTCTCCTTTATAGCCGATTCATCGGTTTGCCAGACGGTCTGCCGTCATCCGATGACTTCCACGGTATGAACATGGTTGATCTGTTTGATCGCTTTGTAGACTTCGGGGATCGGGCGGTTCGCCGGCACCCGGGCTTTGATCTCCAGCAGGAGCATGTGCTCGGTGTCCAAGTCTTTGATGCGTGATTGGAAAATATAGAAGCGCTGCTCTTTCAATTCAGCGAGCACCAATTCGATACTGGCTTCGTCGACGACCTTGATGCGCAGGATCATCTCTTCCCGGCGCAGCCGTTTCGGTCCGTACTTGATGACGAAATGGGGGACGAGTTCGACACTCAGGATGAGCAGCAGCACGCCGAAGATCGCTTCTGCGAAAAAGCCGGCGCCGACAGCGATCCCGATTCCCGCCGCTCCCCAGATCATCGCCGCTGTTGTCAGCCCGGAGATCTGTTCGTTGCCGCGCCGCAAGATCACACCGGCGCCGAGGAACCCGATGCCCGAGACGATCTGTGCCGCGAGACGGAGCGGGTCCATCTGGATTTTGACGCCGCTCGCGCTGTCCGGGAATGAATACGCGGATTCGATCGACACGATGGTCAACAGGCAGCTGACAATGCTGATGACGAGGCTCGTTTTCAGTCCGAGCGGTTTCCTTTTCAATTCCCGTTCCAGCCCGATGATTAAACCAAGCACTGCTGATATGCTCAGTTTCGTCAGCATTTCCACTTCCAGCCAAAAATCCATCGACACACCTCCTGATCACGTGTTCTTTCATTACTATATTTCCAGTGTACTTGAACAATGCCCGCAGACGCCAGAAAGAGCATGGATGGAAGGGAGTTCGGCTGGTGCGTAGGGGGATTTCGCGGGAAATCGGCCAGTTGTGGTGATAAATCGGCCAGATCGCAGCGGTTATCGGCCAGTTGGCGGAGTTAATCGGCAAACGGACACGATTCCGAATAGTTTCCAAGTTGTGTGACGCACAGGTACCGGAAAAAAGGCAGGCACCGAAAAAATCCCCGGCGCCCGGCCGGGGATGCTTCAGTCTCGGCCGTTCAGCGCGAGCGCGGTTCCGTAGAGGACATTCACCGCGGTGAGCAGCGTGTCTTCGTGGATATCGAACCGTTCGTTATGGTGACCGGCCGCGAGTTCCGTACCGAAGATGCAGTACGTCGCCTGGCCGCCCTTTTCCTTCACCCGCTCCATGAAGTATGTCGCGTCTTCGGAGCCGGCGGATGCATTATCGGCTTTGTGCACTCTGCGGATGCCCGGGGATTCCCCGGCGACGGCGCCAAGCATGGCGGCGAGCCCTTCAGAGCATTTACAGCTGATCGCTTCGCCGACAACGTTGATCGTGCAGTCAGCACCTGCCATCATCGCAGCACCGCGGATGACGGCTTCCGCCTGTTCGCGCATGTAGCCGTTCACTTCTGAAGTCTCTCCGCGCGTTTCGAGCTTCAGGGAAGCGGAATCCGCAATGACGTTGCGTCCTGAGCCGCCATGCAGCTCACCGACGTTCACGCGGGAGGTGCCTCCGGAATGCCGCGAAATCGCATGCAGGTTGACGACGGCGTTGGCGGCTGCGAGCAGGGCATTCCTCCCTTCTTCCGGCTGGGCGCCCGCATGTGATGCCCGGCCTCGGAACGTGACGTCCATCTTCGTCGTCGCCATGAAACCGTTCGCCGCAGCGACGAATTCGCCGTGCGGGACCCCTGTTCCGACGTGCGATGCGATGAAGAAGTCGGCATCGTCCACGACGCCAGCTGCCATCATCGACTTCGCGCCACGGGTCCCTTCTTCTGCCGGCTGGAACAGGATGCGGATCGTTCCGTTGAAAGCGTCCGGATCCTCTGCAATGCGCGTCGCGAGGCCGATACCGATCGATGTGTGGGCATCGTGCCCGCACGCATGCATGGAACCGTCGTTGACCGACCGGAAGCCGAGCTTTCTCGGCACATGATCCGCATCATCCGATTCCCGGATCGGCAGCGCGTCCATATCGACCCGGAAGATAGTGACCGGCCCCGGCCTCCCGGTGTCCCATTCGGCCGTTACAGCGGTGAAGCCGTTCATCAGCCGAGGCAGGAACTCCTGATCCGCCCCGTGTTCGAGCGCCCAGTCTGCGTGCGCGTCAAGCATACGCTGCGGCGGGACACCCATCCGTTCGTCCGCCATCATCACTTCCTCTCCGAGGCGGACGGCAAAGCCGAGACGTGTCAGTTCAGCCGCCACTTTCGAAGCCGTCCGCATCTCGAGGAATCCCTGTTCCGGATGGCGGTGCAGGTCACGCCGCCACTGTTTCAACTTTTCTTCCAATGGATAGCTCATCGGATGGCCTCCTACTGTTTATTTCAAAAATGGTGTGATTCCCGGTCCGAACGGGATGCCTGCATAGAAGAATACAAGTAGCAGTATAATCCAGGCGATCAGGAAGCAGATCGAGAACGGCAGCATCAGGGAGATGAGCGTGCCGATACCCGCTTTCTTATCGTATTTCTGCATGAACGTCAGCACGACGACCATGTACGGCAGCAGCGGCGTCACGATATTCGTCGACGAATCCGCAATCCGGTACGCCACTTGCGTGAACGCCGGGTGGTAATTCAGCTGCATGAAAAGCGGCACAAAGATCGGTGCTTCGAGCGCCCACTTGGCGGAGCCGGAAGTAATCAGGAAGTTCATGAGTGCAGTAAAAATGATATACGCAATGATCAGTCCGATGCCGGTGAAGTTCACCGATTCCAGGAACTCTGCGCCGTTGACCGCGATCCACGTACCGATATTCGACCAGTTGAAGTAGGCGATGAACTGCGAAATCGCGAAAATAAGGACGATATATCCGGACATATCTTTCATCGCTTCAGCCATATAGCCTGCGATGTCTTTCCCGCTCTTGATCTTCCCGACGGTGATTCCGTACGCGATTCCGACGGTGAGGAACAGGAACAGGATGATCGGCACGATGCCTGAGATGAATGGTGAAGGGATCAGCTTGCCGTCTTCGTTACGCAGCGGACTGTCCGGCCAGAAGATACCTATTACGAGAATGGCGATGTACGCAAGTCCCGCGAGCACCGCGTTGCGGAACGCTTTCGCTGCACGCGGATCGTCCTCGTCCATGTCGACGTCGACGGCTTCCCCGGTATATTTCCCGAGACGCGGTTCGATGAATTTCGTCGTAATGAATCCGGCGAGCAATGTGAGCATGAAAACGGAAACGATGTTGAAATACCAGTTGTCGACAGGTGTGACGACGATCGAATCATCGACGATTTTAGCCGCTTCCGTGGAAATCCCGGAAAGCAAGGCGTCCGTCCCGACGATGAACAAGTTCGCCGTGAAACCGGCGCCGGCGGAAGCGTAGCCGACCGCGAGACCTGCGAGCGGATGCCGTCCGACCTTATAGAAGATCATTGCAGCGAGCGGTGGGATGAGCAGCATCGCAGCGTCCGACGCGATGTTCCCCATGACTCCGACAAATGCAACAGCGTATGTCAGCAGCCATGCCGGCGACTTCAGGATCGTTTTCTTGATGGCATAATCGAGCAGGCCGACTTTTTCGGTCAGTCCGATACCGAGCATCATCGCAAGGACGATGCCGAGCGGTGCGAAACCGGTGAAGTTCGTGATCATTGATTCTAGGATGTACTGCAGTCCTTCTCCTGAAAGCAGGTTGTTGATCGGCAGCGTTTCACCGGTGCCCGGGTGTTTCACTTGGGCGCCGAACAGGCTGAAGATGAGTGAAGCGACCATGACCGCTGCGGCCAGGAAGACGAACAGGATGAACGGATCCGGCAGCCGGTTCCCGACGCGCTCGATGCCGTTCAGCATTTTGTTGAAAAACCCTCTGTTTGCTGTTTTAGTTTCCATACCCATTCCCCCTAATCAGATTACTTGCTGAGCGGCGACGGCTTGACGTCCTCCGGAATCGGGCACGTGTACGGATTCTCCTGCGAGAAGGCCGTGAATTCATCCCGGATCGGCGCCAGCAGGTCCGTGTTCTCGAAGATCTTGAGCGCCGTCAAAGCCATCGACGCCCCGGCGCGCAGCATCCCCTTATGCGCGTTCGATGAAATCCCCTGGCTCGTCATCTGCCAC
The DNA here is from genome assembly GCF_023707985.1 of Sporosarcina sp. NCCP-2716. GTDB lineage: Bacteria > Bacillota > Bacilli > Bacillales_A > Planococcaceae > Sporosarcina. The sequence continues at coordinate 55,325 of NZ_BRCF01000005.1, read as the reverse complement.
GTATGGAGCGGCGTGCCGAGCGCCGAAGTCGATGTCGACAGCTGTGCGGTCGGCATGATCCAGCTCACGTCCGACACGTCCGTAGATGCGGTCAGGATCTCTGTGGGGATCTCATACGGCGATATGGAGTCCGATACGTATTTGCCGGCGAACTCGGATCCGTCACCGACGTAACCGAATCCTTTCATCACCCCGAGGTAGTCCTTCTGCTCCGCCTCCGACATCGATTCGAAGATCCCCTGGGCGTACCGCTTTTCGTCTTCCGTCGGCGGTTCGATGCCGATTTCCGTCAGGCTGTCATACAGGATCCGCTCAAGCGCGCGGTTCGGGATGTAGTTCGAACACGCCTTGTCGATCTCGAACGTGACGTCCGTCTCCGTCATGAGAGCAGCCCCCTGCGCCACTTTGTTCACCCGCTCGAACAATGCCATGACGCGTTCCGTCGTGACGTCCCGTATCAGATAGAGAACTTCCGCATTCGCCTGGACGACGTTCGGCGCAAAGCCCCCAGTGTTCGTGATTGCATAGTGGATGCGCGCCTGATCGGGCATATGCTCGCGCAAATACTGAACGCCGGAATTCATGAGCTCGACGGCATCGAGCGCACTGCGTCCCAGATGAGGCGAATTGGCGGCGTGTGATGGCACGCCTTTGAACCGGTAGAACACTTGGATATTTGCAAGCGTGCTGACACTCATGATGCTGTTCGACGGCGACGGATGCCAGGTGAGCGCGAGGTCGGTCCCGTCGAACACCCCTTCCCGCACCATGAACGTCTTGCCGGAGCCCCCCTCCTCCCCCGGGCAGCCGAAGAATTTCACTGTGCCGGGCAAGTCGTGTGCCTCCATGTACGCTTTTGCTGCACACGCCGCTGCAAACGCCCCGGTTCCGAGCAGGTTATGCCCGCACCCGTGGCCGATATGACGGTCCCACCGTTTTTCCTCCGTGCTGCCAGGCTCCTGGCTCAGTTCAGGCAGCGCATCGAACTCCCCCAGAAACCCGATGACCGGATGCCCTTCCCCGTAAGTCGCCGTGAAGGCGGTTTCAATTCCGCCGACCCCCCGCTCGACGATGAACCCATGCGCTTCGCACTGGTCCGCCAAATACTTCGCAGACTCATATTCTTCGAAACGTGTTTCCGGATGATGAAAGATGAATCGGCTCACTTCTTCGAAATACGCTGCGTGCTGTGCCATATACTCTTTCGTGAATGCCTGCAAACTCACAACCGTTTCCCCCTTTAATATATTGAATACTAAAAATATACTGATTACATCGTAAGGATTATTCTCCTATTCGTCAATAGCCGACACGGTTTTTGCTAATCTTTCAGGATTGGTAGATTTTTGCAGTGTGTATGTGGTGTCTCAGATAAAGACATGGGGACTTTTCGTGGAATCGGCCAAATCGTGGGATGAATCGGCCAGATGGCAGCGGTTATCGGCCATTCGGCAGCATGAATCGGCCAAATGAATCCAACAATCGGCCAGTTGGCAGAGTTAATCGGCAAACGTACACTATTCCGAATAGTGCCCAAGTTGTGTGACGCACAGGTACCGGAAAAAAAGATCATCAAAAAACGAACACCAAAAAAAAACTCCTCCATGGCGGATTGCATGGAGGAGCGTTGGTTATCGGATGTCTTTTTCAATTTTGCCGTCTTTGATGACGACTTGGATTGTTTCATGGTCTTTGAGAGAAGCGATATCCTCAAGCGGGTTGCCTTTGACGATGACGATGTCCGCGAGCTTACCGGTCTCGATCGTCCCGACTTCGTCTTCCCAGCCGAGGCATTCCGCAGCGGTCTTCGTCGAAGCAACGATTGCGTCGAGCGGCGTCATGCCTGCATTGCACATGAGTTCGAGCTCGCGCAGGTTCGTGCCGTGCTTGAACACACCCGCATCCGTTCCCATCGCGATCTTGACACCCGCGTCGTACGCTTTCTTGAAGCTCGCAATATGGTGGTCGATGACTTCTTCTGATTTCCGGACTGCGCTCTCCGGCATGCCGGTTTCCTCTGCTGTTTCCAGCACAGCAACCGGTGCCAGCAATGTCGGAACGAGGAAGGTGCCGTTCTCGATCATGAGGTCGATCGCTTCGTCATCGATGAAAATCCCGTGTTCGATCGAGTGGATGCCCGCCCGCACTGCGTTCTTGATGCCTTCCGCGCCTTGAGCGTGCGCCATGACGCGGGTGTTCTTGCGGAACTTCCCTTCTTCGACAATGACTTTCAGTTCTTCCAGCGAAAACTGGGTGAATTCAGGATGGTCGGTCGCGCTCAGGACACCGCCGGTTGCGTGAACTTTAATGACTTCCGCGCCCGCCCGCAGCATTTCGCGCGTCTTCTTGCGGACCTCTTCCACGCCGTCACACATACCACCCGGCATCCCCGGGTAATCCGACGGCAGCAGATCGACCGTCTGGCCCGACACCGTATAGCCGTCCCCGTGGCCGCCCGTCGTCGTGAGAGCGTTGATGCTCAGCTGCATGCGCGGACCGGAGATCAGTCCGTCCTCCACTGCCTTCTTGACGCCCAAGTCCGTGCCGAGCGCATCACGGACAGATGTGACACCCGCGTGCAGCGTCGTCTTCAAGTACTCCATCGCCTGGTAGTACATGAACGAAAACGGGGTCGCGAGCCGGTCGGCAACGGAGGAATACTCCATCATCATATGCACATGCGTATCGATGAACCCCGGGACGACGGTGCCGCCTTTCGCGTCGATGACCGTCTCCGTGCCGTCTTTCGTATACGCGTCCGCCGCCCCTGTATAGGCAATCCGGCTGCCGTCGATGACGACGATGTGCCCTTCTTTCGGTTCACTGCCGGTCCCGTCGATGAGCAGTCCGTTTTCAATTATAGTTTTCGTCATGAAAATCCCTCCAGATTATAATGTTTTGATCAAAACACCCGCGATGATCACGGAAGCGACCGTCACTGTCGTGAAGCCGCCGATGACCATCGGCGCGAGCAGTTCATTGAAAATCAGTTTTTCTTCCTTCTCATTGCGTGCACAGCTGCGGCTCACTTCTTCACAGAGAATATAATCCCCCGGGAAGCCGAACAGCGCGGTGAGCGCAACAGGCATTCCTTTGAACGGGTGCCACTTCAGCAGCTTCGCCATAGTGTAACCGCCGATCGAGATGCCGATGCTGCCGATGGCCAGGATGGCAATGATCGCCGGCAGATTCGTGAGCACCTGCCCCGGCGTCACGCCTGCCATCGTGCCAATGACGACGAAAATGATGCCGATCATCGTGATCGTGAACGAATTGGCCCGCTCAAGTTCGCTCGACTGGAATACGCCGAGCTTCAAGCCGACAATCCCGATCAGCAGGCACCAGAGCGTGTAGTGGATCGGCGTGACCGAACCGAGCAGCGTACCGATTCCTGCTCCTGCAAAGACGAAGAACAGCTTCAGCACCGCGCTTGAGCGAAGCGGATTCTTCTTGGCCGCGGCTGTCACTTCCGATTCCTCTTCAAGGCCGCCCATCGAAACGAATGTGCCGTCGTCGAGCTGCGCCTGGATGACTTTTGCATACTTTTTCATGAAATGCATTGCGAGCGGCATGCCGACAACGCCTTGGAACGCGACGACGAGCGCCGGGATGATGACGATGGACGTCATACCGATCTCCTTCAGCTTTTCGGATGTGATCAGAAGGGCGATGATGCCGCCGCTTATAGGGCCGACACCCGCTACCGCTGTCGGATAATCGAACAGGAGCGGCACGATCAGCAGGATCAGGATCGCCGAGACGATGACACCGCTGAGCGCAATCAGCACCGCTTTGTATTGGGTTTTAACAAGGGAAAATGGAATCATAGTGCCCATATGGACGATGGCCGGACCGATCAGGATGGCACCGAGCGCCGCGAACTGGGACTTTTCCAAAATGTCTTTCGGGAAGATGCCTGTCCATGTCAAGATCAGAAAGCCGACCATGGCAGTGAGCAGCATCGGAACGCGCGCCCTGGATACGATGGAGAGCCATTCGCCCAAGGCAATCAGCGCGAATACGAGTACAGTTGCGATTAATGGATTTGAAAGCATACGGCTCACCCTCTTCTAAGTTGTAATTATTTCGCAATTCAAAACTTACGAGGTATCCAATATATCACTTAGAATTCGAGCTGTACACAGTATTTTTGATAGTTTTCAATTTTTCTGTCATCATGATTACTTTGTAATCGCTTACTATCTGACAACGGCGGGATTTGTCGATTTGGCTGTATTTTTGAATTTATTCGAGGAACAGCCCAGGTGGCAGGGGCACATTTGGAGATATTGGCTTAATTGGAAGGAGAGTAAGAAGGTTGGTGGTGGTTTGTGCTCATAAAATCGGGAAAGCGCTCATAAATCTTGGGAAGCGCTCATAAAACTGGAATAACGCTCATAAATCCCAAAAAGCGCTCATAAAACTGGAATAACGCTCATAAATCCCAAAAAGCGCTCATAAAACAGGAATACCGCTCATAAATCTCAGAAAACGCTCTTAAACCCAGAATTCCGCTCATAAATCCTAAAAAACGCTCATAACCCCACAACACCGCTCAGAATACACCCCCATCTCACTCCCCCATCCCCCACAACACAAAAAACCTGCAACGCCTCCACGGCGATCACAGGTTCACAAGTATTCCAAGCATCCTAGCAGCATCGGCTCATGTCGTAACGAACGACCGGCGTTTCGCGGCACGGGCTTCTGCGCTGGCTTTCTGGTCCGCCGGTTTCAGTAGATCCTCGACGACTGCGAGCAGCTGGTCATCCGACTGCACGGCCAGCTCGCCGGCGTAGGTATCCATCGCACGCCGCCACCGCTGCATGCGGACGCGGTCGCTTAGTGCCGTGCGCAGCTGGTCCCCGAGCGGCCTCCCTTTTTCCAGCACTGTGATAAGCCCTTTCGGAACGAGTGTCTCGAGATTCATCTCCTCCTGGCCCGGCAGTGCGGAATGGATGAACATCGGAAGCCGTTTCCGCAAGCCCTCGCTCACTGTGATGCCGCCCGGTTTCGTGACGAGAGCATCCGCCCTGTCATAGAGGGCATTCATCTCCTCCCGGGAATCGATGTACGGCAGCGCCTGGATATGAGGGAGGTTCCACGACTGGATTTTTCGGTACAACCGTTTATTGTGCCCGCACAGGACGACGAATTGCATATCCTCCGCCCCCTCCAGTTCCTGGAACATCCGGGACGGACACCCAAGCCCGCTGTTGCCGCCCGCCAGCAGGACAACCGGTTTGTCTGCCGATCCTGACCGGGCTTTCCCCTGCTGCGGTCGGCGGATGGCCCGGTGCACCGGGATTCCGGTGACGATCAGGCGGCCCGGCACGTGCGGATCATCCTGCATCTGCTCCTTCGCCTCGGCGGTCGGCAGGAAATGGGCATCGATTCCGCGGTGGCCCCAGTAGTCGTGCACGAAGAAATCGGTATATACATTGACCACAGGCACATCGCAATTTCCGGCCATCTTCAGTTTGCTGAGCATGCAGGACGGCAGACTGTGTGTGCAGAAAATCAGATCGGGCTGCTCCTCTTTCAGGAGCTGTTTCAATTTGTGGAGGAACAGCGACTGGTGCCAGATGTATTGGCCGTCGAGCGGTTCTTTGCAGAAATAGAGCCGTTTGTATGCCCTGCTGTACAGACGCGGAGCGAGTTTGATCCACTGCAGATAACCGGTCTGGATCACTTTCTCCAGCAGCTGGTTCGTTTCCGACAGCAGATCGATCTTCTTCACATTCGAATCCGGGTACCGCTCACGGATCAGGTCCATCAGCGCCTCCGCGGCCTGGTGGTGGCCCGACTGCATTTGTAAATGCGGAAAAAACAAGATTTTCGTCATCAGTTGCACCTCCCATTCAGGCAACGCTCAATTTTGGACACGCTGTTTCGCACGCACTTTCTTGTAGATGAACCATCCGATCATGATGGAGAGGAAGACGACGCCGACCAGCGCTACATAGCTCGGATTGACATCGAACGAACGGCCGAGGAAGTAGCCGGCGAGCAGGAAGGGGAGCACCCAACTTGCAGATGCAGCACCGCCAAGTATAGCGAATTCATAAAATGGCATTTTCGTAAGTCCTGCGAAATACGGGCTGATCTGACGGATGCCCGGCATGAAGATCCCGAACAGGATCGTGCGCCTCCGTCTCCTCTTAAAGGACTGCTCCGCTTTCTCCCACCGTTCCTTCGTCAGGCCGATGAACCGGCCGATCTTATGCAGCAGCGGATAGCCGATGAACCGGCCGCCTGCATATGCCGTCAGCATGCCGCTCCAGGCACCTGCCACTGCGGCCGCCGCTGAAGGGATGGCCGAAAGCTGATGCTCGGCAATGAGGACGCCGATCAGGAACGTAAGCGATTCTTCAGGGGACGGGATGCCGACGATCCCGAAGAACAGGAGGACGAAAATGATGAGGCTGCCATATCGGAGGACGGTGTCCGTCAGTGTTTCGATCGTCATATGCGAACGCCTCTGCTGTCATTCACGAGGCTGCCCGGATGCAGCAGCTCGATGCCGTGTTCCCTGCAGTGCCCCAAATATTGCCGCAGGACGGGCAGCATATGCCCCGGAGCCGCGTCATCGGCCCCCTTGTTGCTGCCGTCATCATGAAGGACGACGACGGAACCGTCTGCCGGGACTGCCATCATCCGCCCCAGCAAGTCGCGATCGCATGTGCGGACCTTCCAGTCACCCAGTATATGGGTCCATATGACAGTGATGAAAGGGTCGGACACGAAAGGGACGGCTGCATTCAGCTTACCGTATGGCGGGCGGTAGAAATGCGGCTTGTTTCCCGTGATCCGTTCGATGACCGCCGCCGTGCGCCGGATCTCCCGCTTCGTCTGCCGCGGTGTCAGCCGCCATGCTGACCGGTGATGATAGTGGTGGATGCCGATCAAATGGCCTTCCCGCTGCATGCGGCGCAGCAGTTCCGGATGCTGCTCCGCGTGGCGTCCGACGACGAAGAAAATCGCTTTGACGCCATATTCGCCGAGCAGGTCGAGCAGCTTCGGGGTATATAGCGGGTTCGGCCCGTCATCGAACGTAAGGATGATCCCTGTTCCGGCCGCCGCCCTCCTGACAATACCGGCTCCTGTCAGCCGCATGAACAGCGTTGTTCCTGCCGTGTACGAGCCGCAGATGAATGCGGTCGCTGCTGCAGCCCGCCAGACCCCTCTCTTCATACGTCTCGCTCCTTTTTTCTTTTCTCGTATATTATCATTTACCCATTCTTCCGACAATCGAACATTTATAAGTATGACAGCCGTTTCTTTCCGTTTCCCTATCATAATTATGAAGAGTTTCTTAAGTTGGGCACATGCATAGGTTGTCGCTTGTCTGCACATAAAAAAACCGCGCACCCTCCATGGATGCACGGGAACGTCCGCTGGCTGACGATGGTCAGCGGACAGTGAATTTCAGTCTGGTGTCGCGGTTCAGCCGTTTGCCGGACTGCGCCGGCAGCCCTTTCTTGATGGTCAGGTAGTAGGTCCCTTTCGCCCAATGTGACGGTTTCGCCACGTACAGCATACGCGGGTCGGACGGATCCGCCTGGACAGCGGTGCCTGCAATGGATGCCGTGCTGTCCGGCTGCGCAGCGACTTGGACATAGCCAGTGTAATCGAAGTCCGGTTTCAGAGCAGTATTGAACTTGATGGCGAAGATTTTTGCATCGTCGATCTCCATGTCAGGGAAATCGCCAGTGAACGGCGCGATGGCTGTGACTGTGACAGAAACCGACGCAGTGAACCCGCCGTCAGCTGTCTTCGCCGTGATGACCGCCTGTCCTTTTGAGACAGCGGTGACCGCTCCCGTCTGATCCACTTTCGCGACGAGCGGATCGGACGAGTTCCATGTGACCGCCCGGTTCGCGGCATTGTCCGGCAGCACACGGGCGGTCAGCTGTCCGCCCGATGCCGTGGCCGGATTCCCGATTGTCAGGTTCATCATCTGCTGATCCAACTGGATGCCGGTGACAGGGACAGTTTTCGCCTTTTCCAGACGCACCGCCAATGCTGCAGACAGTTTTTCCATGTCCAGGACGCCTGCCCCGTAGATTGGGTCACGGCCCGGTGCACCGAGATCTTTCGCTGTCTCCATGAGCAGCGTCTTTGTCTCTTGCGGAGGCAGCCCCGGCAGTTCCGCTTGGATCATTGCGGCAGCGCCGGCTGCAATCGGCGCCGAGAACGACGTGCCTGACATGGACATGAACTTCCCGCCAGGCCAGTTCGTCACGATTTTTTCACCCGGTGCGCTCAGATCGACTTCCTCATTATACGTGGAGAACGCGGAATGCTCGTTGTACCGGTTGACGGATGCGACGGAGAGCACTTGGCTGTAAGCCGCCGGGTAAATGACCGGATTGCCTTTATCCGCGTCATTCCCGGCAGATGCAACAATCAGGATGCCGGCGTCCGCTGCCCGCTGAATCGCCTGCTGTTCGAACGACGACGCGGACACCCCGCCCTGGCTAATGTTGATGACATCGGCATGCTGGCGGATCGCATAGTCGATCGCCTGGACGTTCATCGCGACCGTGCCGGTGCCGTCCTGCCGGATTGTCTTCAGCGGCAGGATCCTGACATCGAACGGACCCGTTACCCCTGCGATGCCGTATCCATTGTTCAACGTAGCAGCGATGACACCGGACACGCTCGTTCCGTGACCGTTCGTATCCCGCACGTCCTGGCTGCTATCCGTGAAATTGTAGCCGCCCGGCGCAATGCGGCCCGCAAAATCAAGGATCGAACTGTCGATACCGGAGTCGATCACCGCGACGACGATGGGTTTCGTCTGTTTCGCAGCGAGCGGCCAGAGCGACGGTGCTTTGACGTGGCTCAGCCACCACTGATCCGTGTAATACGGATCATTCGGAACCGCGTCGGCAGTCCGTGTATAATTCGGTTCCACCGTTTCGACGAGCGGATTGTTCTCCAGTTTCTCCGCCGCCTTCTCGCACGCTTGCAGCGTATCGAATGTCAGCAGCTGCACGGACGGAGCGATCGATTCCGCATTCCCTGTTTCGGAAGGGAGCGAAGGGACAGTCGCGACGGAGCGTGGCAGTTCTGTATAATGCACGAGCAGTTCGCTCGGTGTTTCGTCAGTTTGGAGGTCAGGTGCCGTGACCGTTCGGGTGCCGGGCTCTCCGGCCGCAGCTGCCGCTGAAGGAAGTAAAGTTGCTCTGCCGGAAGACAATAGCAGCACAGACAGCAGGGACGACAGCAGAAGACGGGATTTGCCCATGAATGTTCCTTCTTTCCGATAGTAAAGTCATGGTTACTATCGGCTGCATGCCAGGCCTGGTTTACTAGTTTTATCAAAAAAACTTTGACTTGATAAAGGAAACCTCAGTTGCCCGGCTCCGCTGCTTTGTACCTTCATGTCACGCCGCATCATCCTTCCCCGCCCATTCTCCTCAGCAATGCCTCGACCGCCGGCGGACGGTAGCGGCTTCGGATCGAGGCCAGGTAGACGGTGCGGTCGAGGCTCGCACTCGCCAGTTCACGGATGGCGACCGTATCGGGTACCGATTCACCGAGGTAGTTCCGCGGGATGATCGATACACCGATTCCGGCTTCCACGAGTGTCAGGATCGTTTCAAAGCGGTCCGCGTCGCAGCAGAGGTTTAACTCCAGGCCTTCCTCTTCGAACGCCTGCAAAATATTCGACCGCGTCTGGAATCCTTTCCCGGTGATGATGAACGGCTCTTCCGCCACGTCCGCAAGCCGGACATCAGGCTGTGATGCAAGCCGGTGCTCCGCGTGCATGACAAGCACCAGTTTCTCCGTATAAAGCGGCTGCGTGACGATATCGGGTTCGTCGATCCGCTCATTCGTCAGGCAAGCGTGGACGTCATGATTGCGGAGGGCATATTCGATATCCGCGCGGCCGAGCACTTCCTTCAGGACGACGCGCATGTCGGGATAGGCTGTCCGGTACCATCCGAGCACGTCGGGGATCCAGTTTTTCACAGACTCGATCATACCGAGCCGGACCTCGCCGCTCCCCGCCGCCTTCACTTCAATGACTTCCTTTTCGAAAATGTCCATCTCCGCAAGCACCTTCACCGCGCGTTCGTAGAACACCCGCCCCGACTCCGTCAGATCCACACGTTTTGTCGTCCGCTCGAACAGCTGGAAACCGATCTGCCCCTCGAGCGTCCGGATCGCTTTGCTGAGTGACGGCTGCGACAGGTGGAGTTTCGCTGCCGCCCCTGAGAAGCCTCCTTCCGTCACGACCGCCTTAAAATAGCGCAACTGTTTGATGTCCATCCAGACCGCCCTCTTCCCTTTTCACTTCAATTATAACCCGAAGGCATAAGTAAATGAATGATTGGTATTTGAAATAATAAATGACCGCTCGTATAATGGAGCGTATTGCAAATAATGTCGAAAGGATGATTTTCATGATCAACGCAGCAACTCCTGAAAATTGGCAAGGCCGAATAGATGATGCATCCAACCGTGCGGCGTACCGTCTCCACCAGGTTGTCCAGCTGAATCCGCAGAAAGAAAGCGTTCCCAATGAGGAGACATGCGCGCTGATCGGGTTTTCATCTGACGAAGGGGTCCGGCGCAACAATGGGCGCACCGGGGCAGCCGAAGGTCCTGACGCTTTGCGGAAGGAACTGGCGAAACTGCCGTGGCGGCAGCCGGTATCCCAGCAGCTCGCCGATCTCGGCACAGTCGTCTGCGAAGGCGGCCGTCTCGAAGAGGCCCAGCAGGAACTGGGACGGGAAATTGCCTTAAGCCTGTCCGCCGGTCAAAACACAGTCATTCTCGGGGGCGGCCATGAAACCGCTTACGGGCATTACTTAGGGGTGCGTGAGTTTGTGGGCCCAGATGCGAAGATCGGTGTCGTCAACATCGACGCACATTTCGACTTGCGCAGCTATGCCGAACAGCCGTCTTCCGGGACGATGTTTAAGCAGATGCTCGAAGGCGATGGTCCGGTCTCCTATTTTGTTGCCGGCATCCAGGAATTCGGCAACACACAGCTGCTGTTCGACGAAGCGGAGCGGCTCGGCGTGCAGTGGTTCACGGAACGGGAGCTTGAAGTACTCGATTTCACCGAGGTCACAGCACGTCTGCAGCAGTTCATCGATGAACATGATATCATCATGCTGACGCTCTGCTCGGACGTCCTTGACGCTGCCGCAGCACCCGGTGTCAGTGCCCCGTCGCCATTCGGACTTTCGCCGAAACTGGTCCGGGAACTGATCCGCTTCATTGCATCTTCACAGAAAACGCTTTCATTTGACATATCGGAAGTGAACCCATCGCTCGACGAAGGCGGCCGGACGGTCAAGCTCGGCGCCTACTTAACAAATGAAGCGATTGTTTCACTGCTTGGAGGGAACCATACATGACGATTGAATTGAATCAGGTGACGACCCTGTTCCTCGCGATGGCCTTGCTGCTGCTCGGGAACTGGCTCGTCCGCAAAATCGGGATCCTGCAGAAGTTCTGCATTCCCGCTCCGGTCGTCGGCGGCCTGCTGTTCGCCATCCTCGCGACCATTTTGAAAACAACAGGCGTGGTCGATTTCACACTCGACACGTCGCTGCAGAACTTGTTCATGCTGACATTCTTCTCGACAGTCGGCCTCGGGGCGAGTTTTGCGCTTATCAAACTCGGCGGCAAACTGCTCATCATCTACTGGATCGCGTGTGCGTTCCTTGCGCTCATGCAGAACGTCATCGGTGTGTCCATGTCTTACTTGTTCGACATCCACCCTCTGATCGGCATGATGGCGGGCGCCGTTTCGATGGAAGGCGGCCACGGCGGAGCTACAGCTTACGGGACGACCGTCGAAGCGATGGGCATCGACTCAGCTTTCTCGATCGGGATCGCCGCCGCCACGTTCGGCCTTGTCGCCGGCGGATTGGTCGGCGGACCGCTCGTCAAGTTCCTCATCAACAAATACAACTTGAAATCGACGGAAACCGAGGATTCATTCGAATATAATGCGGAAATGCACGAACCAGCCATTTCCGTCGACAACTTCACAATGCAGGCGTTCCTCATCATCGCATCGATGGCGGGCGGATCTCTGCTTGGCGAAGCGTTCACGTCCCTCACCAATGGCATCGCGCTGCCGAACTACGTTGGAGCAATGTTCGTCGCGGTCATCATCCGCAACGTCATCGACCGGTTCAACGGCAACATTATCCACATGCGCAGCATCACGCTGATCGGCGATGTCGCGCTCGGGATCTTCCTGTCGATGGCCCTCATGAGCATCAAGCTCTGGGAAGTCGCAGGTCTTGCCCTGCCGCTGCTCGTCATCGTTTTCGTCCAGGTCGTCTTCCTCGTCCTGTTCGCGATCTTCGTACTGTTCCGCATCCTTGGCAAGAACTACGACGCCGCCGTCATGTGTGCCGGTTTTGCCGGACACGGTCTCGGTGCCACGCCGAACGCCATGGCGAACATGGCCGCTGTCACCGAGCGCTACGGTCCGTCACGGACGGCGTATCTGATCGTGCCCATTGTCGGCGCATTCCTGATAGACGTCGTCTCGATGCCGATCATCATTACGACCATCAATATTTTCGGTTAACGCAAAAATCCGGCTCCCTGCAGCCGGATTTTTTGTTGTTCCCCCGTGCAAACTCCTGTTTTCAGCGGCTGAAATGCGTCATACTGTATACGTATGCTATATATGATGGAGGAATGTTTTATGACGACTATGTATGAAAACCGGCGCGCGGCGCTGCGCAGCCATTTGCAGGAGAACGGATATGCGGCGGGGCTGATCACCGATCCGGCAAACGTATTCTACTTCACCGGGTTCCACTCCGATCCGCACGAGCGGTTCCTCGGATTATTTGTCGAAGCGGCGGTCGGAAAGACTGTTCTGTTCACGCCAGCCCTCGACAAAGAAGCGGCCCAGCAAAGTTCGGACGTGCCGTCGATCGTACCGATTTCCGATGAACAGCTGTGGTTCGACGTCATCCGGGAAACTGTCGGGACGCTCAGCGGTAAAGTCGGGATCGAAGCGAAAGCTGTCAGTTTCTACCGTTACAACGAATTGCGCGGTGCTTTCCCTGAAGCGGAAGCGGCGGACGTGCAGCCGTTCGTCAACAGTCTGCGCAAACGGAAAACACGCGAAGAGATCGAAGCGATGAGAAAACCGATCGAAATCATCGAACGCGTGCTGGAGGAAGGGACGAAACTTGTCAAAGTCGGCATGACCGAGTCCGAACTGACGGCGGAACTCGAGTATCTCATGCGGAAATTCGGCGCGGACGGCCCGTCGTTCTCGTCGATCGTCCTGTCCGGAGAGAAAGCGGCACTGCCGCACGGTGAACCTGGGGAACGCAAACTCCGGAACGGCGATTACCTGCTCATCGATTTCGGCGTGGCGAAGGACGGCTATGTGTCCGACACGACACGGACGTTCATCATCGGCGAAGCGACCGAGCGCCAGCAGCTCATCTATGATACGGTGCTCGCGTCGAACCAAGCCGGCATCCAGGCCGTCCGTGCCGGCCGTCCGGTCAAGGAATTCGACATCGCGGCCCGCAGCGTCATCATTGACGCCGGCTTCGGGGACTACTTCAATAACCGTGTCGGCCACGGCCTCGGCATCGAAGTGCACGAGGAGCCGTCCATCCACCAGAACAATGAGGAAATCGCTGAACCCGGTCTCGTCTTCACGATCGAACCCGGCATCTACATTCCGGATGAAGGCGGCGTCCGCATCGAAGACACCGTCTACATCAACGAACAAGGCGAAGCCGAAGTGCTCTCCACGTTCCCGCGCGAACTGCGCATCCTAGGCTGAATTTACTTGGCGGTCCCGTTGAACGGGACCGCTTTTTTGTGGATTGGTGTGGGATGGGATTACAGGCGGTGTTGGTGATCATAAATCGGCGGGATCGCTCATAAATCATGGGAAGCGCTCATAAAACGCGGAAAACCGCTCATAAATCCCGGAAAGCGCTCATAAATCCCAGAAAGCGCTCATAAATCCTGAAAAACGCTCATAAATCCAAAAAAGCGCTCATAAACCCGCGCCACGCCAACAACTACTCCCCCCGCACCTTCACCGTTTCCGTTGAAACCGCCAGCCGGTTCAGTCATACTGGAATCCCCCCTTCCTTATAGCTGTCCGCATCCCGCGGCAATTTCCAGCACTTGCAGTCACTATCTTTTTCACATTTTCTCCTTCTTTCCTATTGAGAAAGCGCGAAAATTGTCGATATAAAGGACGAACACTCCAACTGGTTAATTTACCATTTTTTCCAATCCACTCATCCCACTATAGAAATGGCGGTTGCTTCATGGACCTGACTACTCAGCGGACCAAATACGGACGGCTCCTCGCAGCTGTCATAGGCATCATCACCCTGTCCATCATCTTTGAGGAACTGCTGATCAGCATCACCGGCATCGGCGCAGGCGGTAAATTTGTCGAGGCGGCCCTGAGTGCAGTCATTCTGATCGTTTTCTCAACCCCCGCCATGCTGTACGTCTATAAAACTAGCAGGCGGACCGAACTGCATCTGCAGCGTCAGCTCGACATGAACGAAACGATCCAGCGGCAGCTGGCCCTTTCCAATATCGAGCTCGAATACAATGCAGCGCATGATTATCTGACAGGGCTGCCGAACCGTTTCAAGCTGTTCCGGGTGCTGGACAAAAAGGCGGCCGAACGGACGGAGCTCAGCATCCTGTTCCTTGACCTTGACCGCTTCAAGACCATCAACGACACGATGGGCCATCTGTCCGGCGACCGATTCATCAAACTCGTCAGCATCCGGCTCAGGCAGTCACTGCCGCTCGGCACGGAAGTCTTCCGCCATGGCGGCGACGAATTCGTCATCCTCTCCGAACTGCCGAATGACCGGGCTGCCGAAGTGGCGGGGAACGTGCTCGCGGCTTTCCGGGAGCCGTTCATCGTCAATGATACGAAGCTCTATACTTCGGCCAGCATCGGCATCAGCCATCTGCCCGAACACGGAGCGGACGCCGCTTCGCTCATCAAGAACGCAGACAAAGCGATGTACAGGGCGAAGGAACAGGGTGGCAACACATTCCAGGTCTTCTGCCGCGCCTCCATCGATATTGACGAAAAGCAGATGCGGATTGAAAGCGACTTGCGGAAAGCTCTCGAGAAAGATCAGCTGACGCTCCACTATCAGCCGGTCATTGATTTGAAGACAAACAAGCTGGAAGGATGCGAGGCTTTGATCCGCTGGGAGCATCCGGAGCTCGGCCTCGTCTCGCCTGCGGACTTCATCCCCGTTGCTGAACGTTCCAGTCTCATCAACGACATCGGCACGTGGGTGCTCGAGACGGCCTGCCGGCAAATGCACGAGTGGCACCGCAAGGATCTGTCCCTGCGGCTCGCGGTCAACGTCTCCATCCGGCAGTTCCGCAACCCGGACTTTCCTGCCGTCGTCCGCGAAGTGCTCGAAATCACACAGTTCCCGGCAAAGCGGCTCATTCTCGAAATTACGGAATCGATGATGCAGGACGATGTTGAGTCCCGCAGAACGATACAGGATATCCGTTCGCTCGGTGTGAAAATCGCGATCGACGACTTCGGGACAGGCTATTCGTCCCTCAGCAAACTCGGTTTCCTGCCGATCGACTATTTGAAGATCGACAGGTCGTTCACGTCGGAGATGCTCACCCATCCGCCGATGCAGTCGATCGTCCAGACGATCATCGACATGGGGCGCAACTTGAATATCGCCCTCATTGCAGAAGGGATCGAAGAGGAGCAGCAGTCTGTCCTGCTGAAAGAAGGCGGCTGCCAGTTCGGCCAGGGCTACTTGTACAGCAAGCCGCAAGAGCCGGAAACGATCGAACGGGCATATGGCCTTTCCCCTGCAATCGGAAACTATCCGACAGCTTCAGATGTCACTGAAAAAGCTGCCGCCGTCACTCTTCCATGAGTGGCAGCGGCAGCTTTTTTGCCGGTTCGTCTATTCGTTCACGTCTTCCTGCAGTTCGTGCGCATACGGCATGGCGGACAGTGCGCCGGGTTTCGTCACGCAGAGTGCGCCGAGCCGGTTGCCGAAGCGGATGATCTCCCGCCACGCTTCCGGCTCGTCCGGCAGCCCGTCCGCATGGATCCGGCTGAGGATGCCGGCTGTGAACGCATCGCCGGCGCCTGTCGTGTCGACGGCTTCCACGGGAACCGACGGGACGTCCAGCCGTTCTCCACCTATGATCGCGAGCGTGCCGTTCACCCCGCGGGTCAGCAGGACGACCGGTATATCGTATGCCGCGAGATGCTGCAGCCCTTCTTCGACCGACTCCGCCTCCATCATGAACGTCAGCTCGTCCTCCGTCAGTTTCACGATGTCCGCCGAAGCCAGGAACGAAACCGTCGTCCGGCGGCACTCGTCTTCACTGTCCCAGCGGAGCGGCCGTATATTCGCATCGTACGACAGAAGGGCCCCCGCTTCTCCTGCAAGCCGGACGGCGCACTCCGTCGTGTTCCGCGCAGTCGGGTGGAACATCGTGCCGGAACAGAAGTGGAACACGGAGGCACGATGAAACGCGTCCGGCTGCAGATTATCCGTGGTCACCTGAATATCGGGTGTGTCGTTCTCGTAATTCGCAAACACCCGGTCATGGTCCGGCGTCAGATGAACGTACACACCGTTCACCCGTTTGGCCGGCTCAAGCACAGCGGACGACAGATCGACGCCCTCCTTCTCGAGCTCGGATCGGACGAATGCTGACGTTTCATCATCCCCCGTCACCGTGATGAACGACACAGGCGCGCCGAGACGGGCCGTTCCCGCCGCCACATTCACTGTCGCACCGCCGAGGTATGTCCGGAACGACATGTTCGACGGGTCGTCGGCGATATGGTCGACGAACACATCGCCGTAGATCAGAATGTTCTTCCCCATGCCGGTTGCGTCCTCTCCTTTCATTCCCCCGACTCCAGCAGCTTCTCCGACCGCTCCAGATGATCGCGGTAGAGCGGGTTGTCCGGCTGGAGTCGCACCGCGTGGCCGATCACCTCGATCGCTTCGGCATGCCGCCCGAGCGACCGCAGGCTGTTCGCCAGGTGGAACCAGAAATCGTAGCGCGCCGGCTGGCGGCTGACGAGTGTCTCCATGATCTGCACCGCGTCTTCGTGGCGTCCGAGCTCCCGCAAATAGTTCGACTTATGATAAAGGAAGAACGGGTTTTCATCCGACCTGGCATCGCCCTCATCGAACTCCCGCAGCGCATCGTCCGTCTGTCCCATTGATCGGAAGCAGAGCGCAAGATAATAATGGAACTCAAGCGCGGCAGGCTCCACGGTGAGCGCCTGCCGGTAAAATGCGACGGCTTCCGCGCAGCGGCCCTGTTCAGCGAGGAAATAGCCTGCATAATAGAGCAGATCCAAGTTGTCGCTGTCTAGGGCGAGCGCCTGCTCCACTGTCTCGGAAGCGTCTTCCCACCTGCCGGCTGAAGCAAGTGCCTTCGCGTCTTCGACCGCCGGATGCTGCGGGTCTTCGAGCGTCCCCGTCAGCATGGCAAGCACACGGTCCTGCTTCAGCTCGTCGGCATGCATGACTGCCGATTTTCCGTCGAAGTCCGCCAAGTGAGGCGAAGCACCCGCCTCGAACAGCTTCTGGATGACATCGGAATACAGCCGGCCGCCGTCGCCTAAAATGACCGCTTCGAGCAGCGCCGACCAGCCGAGATAATTGACGTGATCGACCGGGACTCCAGCCTCAAGGCACGCCTGTACGGTGCGCAAATACCCTTTTTCCGACGCCGGCAGCAGTGCCGTGCCGCCGAACCGGTTGACACTCGCCGGATCGGCACCGGATTCCGCCATCAGCCGGAGCGCTTCCGAAAAACCGTTCGCCCCCGCGCAGATGAACGGCGTCAGTTCCGTCACATCGCGGCGGTTCGGGTCGCTCCCCGCTGCAAGCAGCTGAGCAATGCATGCCGTATCGTTCTTCTGCACAGCAAGGAACAGCGCCGTCCGCCCTTCCGCGTCTGTTGCGCCGACATCGGCCCTTTTTTCCAGCAATTCCGCAAGCCGTTCTGCGTTCCCATCCCGTACCGCTTCCAATAATGCGTTTCCGTCCATCCGCCTGTCCCCTTTTCGATATCGATTGTCCTTCTAACCAATATACTTGAATCCAATGTTTATTTCCTCTTAAATCGACTGCGCGTGCTATAGTTGGTGGACAACAGTTCCAGAACGAAAGGATGATTGGATGAATTCACACACAGCGCTTCAAGAGACGTTCATACACGCAAGGAGCTATTTTCCGAGCCTCGGCAGTACATACGGCGGGCACCCTGTCCTGTTCTTCGATAATTCGGCGGGCGCGCAAGTTTCCAAGTTCGTCATCGACCGGGTGACGGATTATTATATCCACCGGAATGCCCAGAAAGGGACGATCTTCAAACGGACAGCGGATATGCAGCAGGTGATCGTCGACGCCCGCCAGCTCGCGGCGGACCTGATCGGCGCTGCGGACCACCGCGAAATCGCTTTCGGACAGAACGCGACGAACTTCTTCCATCTGTTCGCCCACCATCTCGGCCGCGATCTCGCGGCAGGCGATCATATCATCATCACGGAGGCAGATCACCACGCGAACGTCAATCCGTGGCTCGAACTCGCCGAACAGGGAATCCATGTCCACACGTGGCAGGTGGATGATGAAGGCAATCTCGACATGGCGCACTACCGGGAGCTGCTCGCCCTGAAGCCGAAAGTCGTCGCAGCCGGCTGGGCATCGAACGCGACCGGGACGATCCATCCGATGAAGGAGATCGCCTCCCTCGCCCATGCGGCAGGTGCATTCGTCGTCGCGGACGGCGTGCAGGCGGCTAGCCATATGGCGATAGACGTGAAAGAGGCGGATGTCGACTTTGCGGCGTTCTCGACGTACAAGATCTTCGGCCCACATATGGGATTCGGCTATTTCAACCGTGACCGGCTGGACCGGTTAGACGGATGGAAGATCGGCCGTGAGCTTATTGAGGACGCATACTTTTTCGAAGTCGGCTCCCAGAACCACGAAGGGATCGAAGGGTTCATCGGCTCGATGGAGTATTTGGCACAAGTGTACCGGGACGCGGAGCAGAATGGCCTGTCGCTTGCCGGCACCACGCTCAGCACTGCCCGTCCGAAACGGCAGGAACTCGCCGGCGCCATGCACTTCGCCCATCTGTACGAGCAGCAGCTCACCCGTCACTTCTTGGACCGTCTGGCTGAAATCGAAGGCGTCGTCCTGTATGGCAAAGGCGCTGCCTCGGCGGAGGAACGGCTCCCCGTCTTCTCGTTCAATATCGAAGGGATCGATACAGATGCCCTCGGCCACGCATTGAACAAAGCGGGCGTGGAGGCGCGGACCGGCAATTACCTCGCCATCCGGCTAATGGACCGTCTCGCCGGGGATTTCGGTGGGGGCGCCCTGCGCATCAGCCTCGTCCATTACAACACAATCGAAGAGATCGACAAATTCTTCGGCATCGTGAAGGACTGTCTGCACAAGCTGTCCCGCTGACGCATTCCATATGTGAAATGAAAAAAGAAAGTTCCGCTCCCCAAGTGAATCGGGAGGGAACTTTCTTTAGTAGCGTCCGCAGCATTTTTTGTATTTTTTCCCGCTGCCGCATGGGCACGGGTCGTTGCGTCCTATTTTGCCGGACGGCTGCACCGGTGCACCCGACTGCGGCGCTGAGTGCATGATGCCGAGCTGGTGCAGTTCCTGCGGAGTGAACCCGCGGTTTTCGATGAGCCGGACATTATTCGAAACGAGGACAGCTGCCGAAATGATCCGGTTGACACTTTCCTCCGCCAGCGGGCCGGCTTGGTCCATGAGACGGCTGACTGCATCCATGAAGTTCGCGTGCCAGACCGAGAGATTGTGCATGAATCCGTGCAGCATCCGGTCGATCTGAAGCTGCGGGATATGCTCTTGGAGGAACAGTTCCTCCAGCTGCTCGAGCTCCGGTGTCCTGTCATAATAACCGGCTTCGGCGTACCGGAGGAGCTGTTCTTTCGCCGGTTCGTAATACGGCTTGCCGGCGATCTCCTTGAAAAACAGATCGGGATCGATATGTGCGAGTTTCGGCCCGAGGAAATGGTTGTTCCTCACCAGGATGACGTCTTCCTGCAGACGCGATTCCAGCGCCGAAGAAGCGACTCGCTGCACTAGCTCCCCACCTGTCAGCGCCTTGCCGTTCTGCCTGCTGTATAATGACCCAACGTGATCCGCTTCGGTGAATCCGTACAGGTTCACCATCGCCCGGATGTACTGCTCCAGCTCTTTTTCTTCATCGGTCAGAGGAGCGGCGGGCTTTTCCCCGGTCTGCGCCTCGGCTTCTGCCTTCGGGGCTGACGGCGGAAGGCTTCCTGCGCCCTCTGAGCTGATTTCCGGATCCCGGTACGGATCGCTCACGATCTTGTGGTTCACGTGATCGATTTGATCCCAGTCGGTCTTCTGGTATTTAACCGACTTCAAACGCTGGTTGATGCGGTCTTTGTTATAAGGACGGTAGCCATTGCTGCGCGCCCAGGTGATCATATGGTCGTACTCGGGGTCGTCCGGGTTTGCGATCGTTTCGAGGAATGCCGCATAGCCCGGCGGTCCGCCGACGTCTTCCGGCGGCGCCTCCCCTTCCCCGTCGAGGAGTGTCGGGAAGCCGAAATGATAGTTTTCCACAATCGAATCCAGCTCGATGAGGAACCGCCAGCCGTCGCCCAGATCGTACTCATAGATCAGTTCGTTATGATTTTCAAGGATCTCGTCGATCTTCAGCCGCGTCGGCTGCTTCGGCGTGATGCCCGGCGTGCCTTTCAGTTCGTCCCGGCGGATAGGGTTATCCGTGATGCACAGCCCGTCCACGTTGATCTCGAAAAAGTGATACGGCGAGTCCGTATAGTAGCTCTGGAAATTCGTTACATCCTGGATGACGGAATGCAGCCGGTTGAACGTCGCGCCTTCAGGCATGATGACCCGGCGCCAGACCGGATGGGGCATGTCCAGCATGGTGAATGTTAAAATATAGGATTTCATACGTCACCTCAACTCGTACTTGGTAGATTGCACTTCAATAAGTGTACCATACCGCGTCAACTTGCCGGGCGCCCGTGTTCACTTCAGCAGGGCCTCGATGAGCAGCTGGATGAGCAGGCCGACGATGACGACCCGCAGCAGGATGCGCACATGCCGCGGATTCAGCCGTTCCGCAATACGAACCCCGATCTGCGCGCCGGACAGCGAGCCGATGACGAGCGCGAGCGCGACCGGCCAGATCACTTTTCCCATCGCAATGTAACTGACCGCCGCCCCGAAACCGCTCGAAAACGTCGCGAGCCGCATGAATCCGATGGCGCGTAAATAGGAGACTCGGAGATGGTTGAACAGGAACAGGAGCAGCGTCCCCTGCCCCGGCCCGAACAGCCCGTCATACAACCCGATGCCGAGCAGACCGGCAATCCCGCTCTTTCTCGGAGCAAGTGCGGCTTCTCCGCTGAAATCCGCCTTGGAGAGGAATGAAGTGAGGAAAGCGGCGATGAGCAGGAAGATGGCGATCTGGAACAGCAGCCGCTCGGGGATATGGGTCGCAATGAAACCGCCGAGCAGGCCGCCTGACAGCGAAACGGGCAGGATCCACCACGCTTCCCGGAAAGTGATCTGTTTTTTCATGAGCACGGTCAGGAATGTGGAGAACGAACTGATCGTTGTGGAAATCTTGCTCGCACCGATCGTCGAGTGGATCGGAATCCCCATCAGCAGCATCGCCGGCATCGTGATGAGCCCGCCGCCTCCTGCAAGCGTACCGAGCATCATGGCGACCATTGCAGTTATCGAAAGGAAAATGTATTCCATATGTTATCCACCTCTTTCTTCCTTCAGTATACGCCTCATCGCCTCATAAGTTAATTTGATAGATAGAAACGAACTTGATAAGTTTTCATTATAAAAGGGCCTCCTTTACGCGGGGGCCCTTGCTGTTATTCGGCTGTCGCACCTTTGCTGCTGCGCTCCGCCGCCTTCTTCTTGCGGACAGGGTACGATTTGCTGATGAACGGGATTTCGTCCACTCCGTGCATTTTGTTCGTATAGACCGCCATGACGAACAGGACGTTCGCCATCAGCTGGGCGAAATCAAACAGGATTTCCGGCACGTCCCGCTCGATTGAAACTTTGTGCAGCGCACGTACGGATTTCTTCGCTTCACTGCGGCAGACGTGGAGAACCGTTGCTGCATGGGTGCCTTGTGGCAGAACGAACTGCTCCACCAGTTCACCGAGCTCGCCGACATAATCGTCGTACAAATCACTCAGCTGCTGCAGATCTGCCGGCGTGATCGCGAGTTTGCCGCGGACCGAACCGTTCAGATGATACGCAAGCGGCTGCAGCCAGCGCAAGTCCGTCTGCACTTTTTCAATGTCTTCTGTAAGCGAAAGCGCTTCGCCGATCCGGGTCGTCAGCGAGTCCGTCCGGATTTCAAAGTCAACCGTCGACGCCGCTTCTCTCATGAACGGATAGCAAATGTACCGCATGTCTTTTTTCATCATTCATCCTTCTTTCCTGATGGATTGGTCTTCTGGGTAGTATAGCATACTGCTAGTTTGGCCGTTGACATCTTCCCGAGCGGCCGCTACAGTTGAAACAGTATTCAGATATCGGAAAGAGTACGGATCTGACTCAAGACAGGAGGGAATCCATGCTGACATCACAACAGCTTCATGCAATACAGCAGCTGCAGCAAACGTGCGAACAGCACGATGGAATTGAATTGAAATTGAATTGGGACATGCTGAAAAACCGGGAAGGTACAGCAGAAGATTTCTTCGTCTGGCAGGAGGAGGAGCTCGTTGCCTACTTGGCCTTATACGCGTTCGGATCTACAGTGGAAGTGTGCGGGATGGTGAAGCCATCTGAACGGAGACAAGGGCACTTCACTGCTTTATGGAAGGAAGCAAAAGCAGCAGTAGCTGAGCGCGGATTCCGGAAAGTGCTGCTGAATGCCCCGGGCGCCTCTGAATCGGCGAAGGGATGGCTCACCGGGCAGCCGTGTACATACGAGTTCTCCGAGTTCCATATGCAATGGAAGGAACAGGCGCTGGAAGAGGGATACGACATTACGATGCGATTGTCGGAACCTCGCGATAAACCATTCGAAGTCGCACTCGACGCCGAAGCCTTCTCCCTGACGCTGGCAGACGCGGAAGACTATTATGACCAGCGGCTGACGAGAGAGGACGAACGCCGCTACATCATCGAGACCAACGGCAGGCCTGCGGGCAAAATCCGCGTCGCGCGTGCGGACAGCAAGTCCTACCTATCCGGGTTCGCGATTTCTTCAGCACTGCGCGGTCAGGGAATCGGCGGTCAGGCACTCCGCTGGGCCGTCCAGCAGGAAGCCCCTACAGGAAACGCGATCTGCCTGGACGTCGAAACCCGGAATGCCAACGCACTGAAACTGTATGAACGGATCGGTTTCATCCGCAAACAGCAGCAGGACTACTACGAGCTCCCCTTGTGAGGTGCCTGTGCGTCACACAATTCGAACACTATTCAAAATATTAGAACTTTTAATGCTCGAACAGCCTGTGCCGTTGACTTGGCGCGGGCTGTTTTCATTTCAGTCAACCCTCGATCTGCATCCACATCATCAGCAGGTACGCTCCGATTTGCAACGTGCTGCCTGCAATTGCCCAAATGGCTGAGATCATGAAACAGAAGGATGTGTTTCCTGATATCACGTCACGCCGCCGAATAATACGGTTTCCAGCGACGAGGGCGAAGCCGAATAGTATACTGATCAGCATGATTCGGACAACTGTGTAAAATGTGAGCGGAAATAGCGGAAAATGATCGGTGAGAAAATAGCCGAGCTGCTGTCCGTATCCCAGTAAGAACGAAGCAGTTACGAATGCAATGCTGACTGCTATCTTGGAATACTGCATTCGTGAGCCTTCCACTCTTTTTGGTGCGATCACTCCTCCCCCGCCCCTTTCAGCGGAAGGATCGGGTGCGATTCAGTGTAAAGATCGCCGCCCCATCTGCCGTTCGATACGCTTGTGCACGCTTCATCGTCACACGTGAATCCATACGCCTGCTGGTCGGTGACGACGGTGATTTCATAGTTGTGAATCGAGGCCGGATTGCCGCTGTTGTACCGATCGACACCCTGTTTTACAGCATAGACGGTCTCTTTTTCGGTAATTCCCTTATATTGCGGACTGTCAAGCACCATCATCGTCATTTCGCCG
The DNA here is from genome assembly GCF_023707985.1 of Sporosarcina sp. NCCP-2716. Classification (GTDB taxonomy): domain Bacteria; phylum Bacillota; class Bacilli; order Bacillales_A; family Planococcaceae; genus Sporosarcina. The sequence goes on along the minus strand of NZ_BRCF01000005.1, from coordinate 31,105 downwards.
AGTATCGCCTGGTCTTCGAGATTCGGTGAGAAGGACCGGTATGTGGACCGGTCAACCGCCAAGTATGCATTGAGGAGAAGGCTTGCGAACAGCACGAGCGACAGGACGATCGTTGACTTTTTCATGGTAGAAACACTCCTTTTCGGATGAATTCACCGGGATGACGTACTCCTCACATTTTTATCTTCCACCTCGCGGATCGGGGTGAACCCTGACTTCTTCACGAGCTGCTGCCCTTCATCCGACAGCATCCAATCAATGAACCGTTCGGCATCCGGGTGCTCCGTCCCGGCAGTCACCGCGCAGATCTCAGCGGTGTACGGATACTTCCCGGATCTGATTTCCTTGTCCCCGGGTGCTACCCCATCCACCGCCAGCAGCTTGACCTTCCGTTCATCGGCAAATGGCTGGACCGTGTTCCGATAAGAATACCCGAGCGCATTCCGCTCATTCCGGTATTCGGACAGCTCACGGACAATGCCGTTCGAGAACTCGGAGATGGGCTCGGTCGGCGGGGCAGCGAACGCTGTTCCATCCATAATCCGTTCCATCTCCTGCTGGCTGCGGCTGTCCGGCTTGCGCTGATAGGCGATGATCGGCTTTTCACGCCCGCCAATATCGCTCCATTCTGTTTTCTTCCCGGCGTATATCGCTTGAATGTCCGCTTCGGTCAGATCGGAAACGGGATTGCTTTGGTTGACGTAAAAGACAAACGCCTCCTTCGCAATCGGTGTCACCTTGAGCGTAACGCCTGCTTGTTCTGCTTTTTTCAGCTGCTCAGCAGTCGGCGGCGGTCCGAAAATGATATCCCGCTCCCCCGTGATAATCCGGTGGTAGGCATATCTCGGATGCTCCTCCAGCACTATGCCGTCCCCTGTAAACCCTGTATAGTCGTTTTCCGGATAAACCTCCCGGACAAATGACGCCACGATCGGGTACGCATCTGTCGCGCTGTCCAGCTTTGGGAGCGGCTCTGTAAGACGGAGCGACGCTGGAGCATCGAGTTTCGCCGCTGCCGTATGAGGAGCGAACGATTCGTAATTTAACGGGTCTGCCTGCTCCGGCACTCTCGACAACGATTCTTCATGCCAATGGGTGGCGGGTGCATATCCGGTAATGAGCAGCGCAGCCGCCGAAATTGCGAGGAAGGCCGCCGTCCGCTTTTTTGTAGTGAAATAGTTTTTCAACAGCAGAGTGAGACCTGTTATTACGATCGCCGGCACCGTGAGGAGGAACGGAATCGCAAATGCAGATCCGTTCAATACAGCAATCACCATGGCAAACATTGAAAACAATATAGTGGCAGCAGATATCAGGAAAGCGAGATAACCTAGGAAAGCACCCATTTCTAAAACCTCCGATTAGTATCTTATAGTGTATTATTACACTATAAGTTCAAATGGTCAATATGTTTCTGAAGTTAATTAGCTGAAGGACTCCCCCGTGGCGAGAGGGGGGTGCTGGCTGGGGAGTCGTCTCCGTTAATGTGAATCGGCCAAACGCGGGGAGTTACCGGCCAAGCGGAGCGTGGAATCGGACAAATGCCGTGATGAATCGGCCAAATGTCCTCAACTATCGGCCAGATGGATGAATTAATCGGCAATCAGACACAACTCACGCTAAAAAAACATCCGCACGCGGCGGATGTTTTTGATATTTCCCTATTTACATGAACATGCCGGCGATTGTGCCGCTCATGAGGTTGGCGAGCGTGCCGGCGATGACGGCTTTGAAGCCGAGTTTCGCTACGACTGCGCGCTGGTTGTCGGCGAACGCGGTCATGCTGGCAATCAGGATGCCGAGCGAGCCGATGTTCGCGAAGCCGCACAGCGAGAACGTCAGGATGGCGACGGTCTTCTCGGACAGGACGTCGATCATCGGCTGGAACGCCGTGAAGGCGACCATTTCGTTCAGAATCACTTTCTGGCCGAGAAGGTTTCCTGCGGTCATCGCTTCCGACCATGGAACACCCATGACGAAGGCGAGCGGCGAGAAGACGTACCCGAGAATCTGTTCGAGTGAGATGTCAGGGTGTCCGAACCAGCCGCCGATGCCGCCGAGGATCCCGTTTACCATTGCAAGCAGCGAGATGAAGGCGATGAGCATGGCGATAATGAGACCTGCCATCTTGAGACCTTCCGCGGCACCTTTCGTGACCGCATCGATCGCTCCCGGTTTAACGCCGCCTTCACCGATCAGTTCTTTCGGCGCTTCGTCGACAGCATTGACCGGCACTTCCGTTTCCGGAATCAGGATTTTCGCGAACACGAGGCCCGCCGGTGCAGCCATGAAACTGGCAGATAGCAAGTAGTTGATCGGGATGCCGAGCGCTGCATAGGCGAGCATCGTACCGCCCGCGACGGAGGCGAGTCCGCCGACCATGACCGCGAACAGTTCGGAACGGGTCAAGGTCTTGATGTATGGCTTGATGATGACCGGCGCTTCTTGCAGTCCGAGGAAGATGTTGGACGCCGCTGTCAGCGACTCCGGCTTGCTCGTACCGAGGAGTTTCGCAAGACCTCCCCCGATGATCTTAACGAAAAACTGCATGATGCCGAAATGATACAGCAAAGAAATGAGCGCCGTAACGAAGATCGCCATGGCAGCAACACGGATCCCAAAGATGAACCCTGTCGGTGCCGATGAATCTGCAAGACTGCCGAAGACGAAGGCAAGTCCTTCATTGCCGTAATGGATAATATTCTGAATACCGCCTGAAAACTTCTCGATGACGGCACGGCCGCCCGAAGACTTCAAGACGAGATAGCCAAACAGGATCTGCATAACAACCCCAATGCCGACAACGCGGTAGTTGATCTTCCGTTTGTTATCGGACAGCAAAAACGCAATGAACAGGATGACGAGGCATCCGAGCAATCCAGTGAGTATATTCATCAGTAACTCCTCTTGTAAATGGAATATGAAACTATGTGTAATCGGTTACACATAACTTACCACAGAGCATTTAGGAGCGTCAATAACTAATATGTGACATACTATTAAAGCCGTCTTGAATGATTCCCCTAGTATTGGTATATTTGTGTAAACGATCACACAAGAGGAGCTGTCACCATGGCGACAATCAAAGACGTAAGCAAGCTGGCGGGAGTATCCGTCGCAACTGTGTCCCGCTACTTGAACAAAAATGGGTACGTCAGCAAGGAAGCAGAACTCGCAATCGCTGAAGTGATCGAGAAACTGAATTACCGTCCGAATACAATCGCCCGCAGCCTCGCCGGCAAGAAGACGGCGACGGTCGGCCTAATGGTGCCGGACATCCTGAATCCGTTCTTCCCCGAACTTGCGCGTGCAATCGAGGACGCCGCGAATACATACGGGTACACGGTCATGCTGTGCAACACGGACAATGACCCGGCAAAAGAGCAGCGCTATATCGAAACGCTGCTGCATAAGCAGGTGGACGGTATTATCATTTCGTCGTATACGATCCAGCCCGGACACTTGAGCGGCCTGCAGAAAGCCGGGATTCCGGTCGTCCTGCTCGATAATGTGTTCTCGAGCGACTCCGTTGTGTCGCTCACCGTGGAGAACAAGAGAGGCGGCGAACTGGCGGCTGAGCATCTGCTGGAACTCGGCTGCCGCAAGATCGCACATATTTGCGGGCCGCTGTCGATCACTTCTTCCCGGGACCGCACAGCCGGTTTCGAAGCCGTCAGCGCCGGCACGGACTGGTTCACGCCTAGCTTGATCGGCTACAGCGACTTCACCGTCAGCGGCGGATATCGCACGATGAAAAAACTGCTCGCCGACCATCCGGATCTCGACGGTGTCTTCGCGAGCAATGACCTTATGGCGGCAGGCGCCTTGAAAGCACTCTCGGAAGCCGGTCGCTGCGTTCCGGAGGACGTCAAAGTCATCGGATTCGACGGCATCGGCCTTGAAATGCTGTCGCCTGAGCTGTCGACGATCGCCCAGCCGATCTATGAGCTCGGCAAGACGGCGATGGACGTCCTCGTGGCATTGATCGGCAAGGAGACAGGCATCGAAACGGACCAGGTCTTCCCCGTTACGCTGACCGCGAAACAGTCGACTGTCGGATGAAACACCAAAAAGGAGCTCCCTCATCTAAAGAGGAAGCTTCTTTTTGCGTGATCCGAATTCCATCAGCGCCGACAGCAGCACACCGACCAGCAGGCCGTTGCTGATGAGCGGCTGCAGCAGGACAGGAAACCCGCTGAACGTGTCAGCCGGGACATTCAGGATACTGAGGCCGACGAGCAGCGGGATCGTGAGCCGGTAGAGCGACATCGATTCGAACGGCAGACTGCGGAGATTGCGAACAGCGGTGCCGAACAGCTGGACGTACGCGACGAACAGGACGGCATCGCCGACGGTCTCGGGCAGTCCCGAAAAGAAGCCGCCGAGCGCCGGCACGAGACCGAGGACGGCAAACAGCACGCTGCCGAGCACGAACGGACCGCGCTCATAGATCTTCGTGCTCTGCAGGAACCCGATTGACGACGAATACGGACCGAACGGCACGAGGCCGAACAGGCCGGCCGCCACCGTACCGGCACCCGTCACGAAATATGATGCCGTGAACCGCAGCTTCCCCGTCCGTTCCCTGTACAGCTTCTCGACCGTTGAGATTGCGACGAGCGAGTTCGCCATGTTGATGAGCCCGGCGGCGAATGCTGTGATCAGGATGCCGGCATGCACGTGCACACCCCCGAGCGGGAACAGCCGGAACAGGGATCCGCCGCCTGTGACCGGGGATTCATTTCCAAAGAACAAAACGTAGCCGATCCAGCCGCCGAGCATCCCGATGAGCACCGAAAAGTTGGCAATGCTCCCCTTTCCCGCTGTGCACATGAGGAGGACAGCTGCGACAATCACAAGTGACAGCACGCCGACCGGTATGTTGACTGCCCCACCTTCTGCGATTCCGAGCATCCCTTTGAAGAAGATGAAAATCAGCTGGACGGACAGCAGGAACAGGTAGACCGTCAGCACGACAGGATTGAAGATGCGCTGGAGCAGCCCGGTGAATCCGACAGCGCCGAGCACAGCCGTGACGACTCCGGCGAGCAGCATGCCGAGCGCGAGGCTGCCGCCGAGTTCAGCATACGTCACGCCCATCGCGGGTGCGGATGCACACAGACTGAGCACGAGCCCCCACCAGATTCCACCGTGCCCCTCGAGCATCGGGTAGCGGTGTCCGAACAGCGCCTGCGCCAGGCTGACGAGCCCTGTCACGACGAACGATGTCCGGATGATGCCGGCAGTCGCCACATCGGTCAGTCCGAACGCCTGACTGACTGACAGCGGCACGACAACCGTATTGACGACCATGAAAAACAGCCATTGGATGCCTGCGAGAGACAATTTCGGAGCGGATAAACGAGGCATGATAATTCCTGCTTTCTTTGTAAAATCGCTGGTAAATGAAGAAGAGCCCGGCGCCATTTCGGCCAGACTCTCCATCCGATCATTTCCCTAACGTATCGACGAGCATGCGGATGAACCGCTCCCGGTCAACGCCGACACAGACGTCGACATTCGGCTCTTTCTTGTGCCAGTTCGTGAAATCGCACACCGTCTGGCCGTCGCACAGATCACTGTTCGTCTCGATATCGACGTAATACTTCTTCGTCTCAACGAGAGATCGATCGAGCGCCGCGCCGACAGCGAGCGGATCGTGCATTGCACACGCCTGCTTGCCGTTCCGGCTGAAGTAATGGTTCATGTAATGGACGGTCGCTTCTTCTATGAAATCACGTGCAGCGCCGGGACGGATCGCTTCGACGTCCGCTTTCGTCAGCAGCGTCTGGGACGTCACGTCGAGGCCGACCATCGTGATCGGGATGCCCGAATGGACGACGATCTTCGCCGCTTCCGGATCGATGTACATGTTATATTCCGCTGTCGGCGTAATGTTGCCGCGGTGGTCGAACGCCCCACCCATGATGACGAGCTCCTTCAGCCACTCCTTCAGCCGCGGTTCCTTGCGGATGGCAAGCGCCATGTTCGTCAGCGGCGCGAGCAGAATGACCGTAATCTCCCCCGGATGCTGCTTCGCCTGTTCGATGATGAAGTCCGGTGCAAATCCTTCATCCCGGATCTCCACTTCCATATCACGGAGCGCCCCGCCGATCCCGTCATTGCCGTGTACACTCACTTCAAAATACGGATCGCGCAGCAGCGGACGTGCCGCTCCCTGTACGACTTTCAGATCATCCCGACCGAGCAGTTTCGTAATCTTACGCGTGTTGCGCGTCGCCTGGTCAAGCGACGTATTGCCGTTCACCGTCGTGATGCCGAGAATGTCGGCCATCCCGCTTTTTTCCGCGAGCAGAATTCCGATTGCGTCGTCAATGCCCGTATCTACGTCGATTATCACTTTTTTCATGCCTGTCCCGCCTTTCCGGTTTGTAAAAGTTCAAGGATGCAGTGGAGCCCGGCTGCAGCGCCGTGTTTCAAAGCATCGAGGTTCACATGGTACTGGGCGTTGTGCCACGGGAAATTCTCCTTATCTGATGAACCCGTCCCCCAGTACATGAACACCGACGGCACTTCTTTCGCGACGACCGAGAAATCATCGCCGCTCATATACGGGTGTTCATTGACCGCAACCGTCCCTTCCCCAAAAGTTTCTGTCAATGAAACCGTCAGGGCCGCTGTGAGCGCAGGGTCATTCCAGCTTGCCGGATAGCCCTTGCTGTACGTGTATTCGTACGTGCCGCCCCAGAATTCCGTGACGGACTTGAGCAGCGCTTCCAGTTTGGATATGATGTCCTCCTGCGTTTCCGTCCGGATCGTCCGCACGGTGCCGCTCAGGTCGACCCGGCCGCACAACACGTTCGATGCCGTCCCGCCGCTGATCGTGCCGAATGTGATGACGGCATGATCGAGCGGGGATGTCTGGCGGGAGACGATGGACTGCACGCCCGTCACAAACTGGCCGGCCATTGCGATCGCATCGATGCCCTGCTGGGGTGCCGCTGCGTGGCCGCCTTTGCCGATCAGCGATACATAGACGCGGTCCGTATTCGCGAGCATGTAACCGGGTTTCATCTCGAAGACGCCGGGCTTCAAATACGGATTCGTATGCAGGCAGAGCGCTGCGTCGACGGCTGGATTCTCGAGGATCCCTTCTTCGATCATCGGCTTGGCGCCGCCCGGCTGTGCCTCTTCCGTCGGCTGGAACATGATCTTGACGGTCCCCTGCCATTCGGATCGGTGTTCTTTCAGGATTGTCAGGATGGCAAGTCCGATCGTCGTATGCGCATCATGGCCGCATGCGTGCATGACACCCGGGTTCAGCGAACTGTAGTCGAGACCGGTATCTTCCTCGATCGGCAGCGCGTCGATATCACAGCGCATGAGCACTGTCCGCCCCGGCGCCGAACCCGTGATCTGCGCGCAGACTCCTGTATCGGCCATCGCTTTATGTTCGATGCCGATCCGGTCCAGTTCCTGCTGGATGAACCGCTGCGTGCCGACTTCTTCCTTGCTCAGTTCCGGGTGCTGGTGCAGATGCTTGTAAGTGCTGCGGAGGTACGGGTCGAGCCGTTCTTCAATCCATTTAACAGTGATCGTTTCCATTGCCATCATTCCCTTCCGTTCAAATCAGTTCAGTCCAATTCAATCCAATTCAGTTCAGTTCTTCCCGGTACGGCATGCCGTCCTGCGCGCCGAATTTCGTGACCGCACGGGCCGCCACCCGGGTTGCGAACCTGGTCATTTCTGCGAGTGTCCGCTGTTCTGCAGCCGCCACAGCGAGCGCCCCGTTGTAGGCATCCCCCGCGCCCGTCGTATCGACCGCTTCGACCATTTCCGCCGGCGTGATCACCAGGCTGCCGTCATCCAGGAACGCGCTGCCGCGTGAACCGAGCGTGACAATGAGCTTATGGCGATAGGCCGCCTCCCACTCGATCATCAGCGCTTCCAGCTCGTTGTCCGACGTAAACGACCGCTCCGCAAGCATCGCGAATTCCGTCTCATTCGGCGTCAGATAGTCGACGAGTTTCAGAAGTTCGCCGGAAAGCGTCTGGGCAGGTGCCGGATTCAGGATCGTCGTGACATTATGATGCCGAGCAATTTCCATCACCCGGTGCACCGTCTCAACCGGAATCTCCAACTGGGCAAGCACAACATCCGCCCCCCCGATCAGCGCCTCGACCTCCGGCGTGATCTTATCAGGCGTCAGCGAATAATTCGCCCCCGGCACGACGACGATGCAGTTATCGTGCGCTACGTGGAAAATATCCGCGATTCCGGTCTTCACTTCCGCAGCCCGTCCGATATGGGCGGTATTCACCTGGTTCTTCTCCATCTGTTCAAGCAGCGTACTGCCGAATTCATCCTTGCCGACCGCACCGACCATCGTCACGTCACCGCCGAGCCGCGCCGCGCTCACCGCCTGGTTCGCGCCTTTACCGCCAGGCATGTAACTCACACTCTCGCCGAGGATCGTCTCACCGATCTGCGGCAGACGGTCTGTCGAAATGATAATATCCATATTTAAACTGCCGACTACGACAATACGTTTGCTCATGTAGGTATCCCCTATTTCAAGTAGTAGGTTGCTTCACGTAAACTCCGATGTGTAACCGATTACACATCCTCAGAATATCATACCGCATCGATCACATCAACGGAATCTTCATTTTAGCCGGCTCCCGTTTTCCGGACGGTACCTGTGCGTAACACAATTCAGGTACTATTCGGAATCGTCTCCAAGTTGTGTGACGCACAGGTACTGGTTTTCTGGTTTTCTGGTTTTCTGGTTTTCTGGTTTTCTGGTTTTCTGGTTTTCTGGTTTCCTGGTTTTCCGGTTTTCTGGTTTCCCGAATGTCCAGGCGCCGGGGTGTCTGCGGGCATATACTGCGGGGTACACGGAGGAGGCGCCTTGCATGAAGCTGTTACTGGTGATTATTCTCGGCATCGCTGCCAACTTGGATAACTTGGGGATCGGACTGGCGTATGGCATCCAGAAGACGAAAATCCCGCTGCGTTCGAACGTGACGATCGCTGCCATTTCGATGGCTGTCACGTGTTTCGCGATGCTTGCGGGCGACCGGATCGCGTCGGTCATCTCACCCGAAACCGCGGATTGGATCGGCGGCCTGCTGCTGTGCGGGATCGGCGTCTGGATGCTGTGCCAGCCGCAATTCGGGCAAGTGAGCACGTATGAAGACGCCGCCGTCGCGGATACGGATGGCGACCGGGTCATATCCGTGCGGGAGGCTGTGCCGCTCGGGTTCGTCCTCGCTGCGAACTGTCTCGCCGCCGGGTTCGGCATGGGGGTCAGCGGCAGCTCTATGGCCGGAACCGTCTTGTCGGTCGGCTTCTTTTCGTTCATCACGATCGGGGGCAGCCACCGGTTCGGCCTGCTGCTTGCCGAGACGTGGATCGGCAAGTATCCCGCCGCGATCGCCGGCGGCCTGCTCGTGCTGATCGGTTTTGCTGAAATCGTCATATGAGCCATCTGGGTCCGCGGTTATCCGGCCGCACAGAAAAGCCCGCTTCTGCATAATCGCAGAAATGCGGGCTTTTGCCGTTCAATTCAATTTCAGCGCCTGCCGGATCGTCTCCCACATGACGGCGTAGCCCCGGCTCGTCGGATGCGGACTGTCCGTTTCCATCAGGTCGGAGTAGGACACGTCCGGATGCTCCGCGAGGTAGGTGTTCATCCCGTCAAACTGGGAGATGAAAAGATAGCCCTTTTCTAGACTGATCCGTTTCAATACGTTATTGATGCTCTCCGGGGCGAACCGGTAATTGGCGATCGCATTGACGGAAGGCGGCGGCGCCATGACGACGAGGAGTTCGGACTGTGCATCAGCTTTCTCAAGCAGTTTCCGGACGGTCCGTTCATAGTCTTCCAGGCTGCCGATGAGCCGGTCGTTCGTGCCGATCATGACGAAGACGACATCCTCGTCCGGCTTCAGCAGCAGATCCGCCCGCTCAAGCGCCCATTTCGCCGTCTTCCCGCTCACGCCGGCATTGAAGAAGTCGATGTCACCGGGTTGGCCGAACTCGGGCTGCTGCACATACCGCCGGAATGCATTCGCCCATGAATCGGCTTCCGCGGAAGCTTCCCGGTACACGTACGCACCGTCTTTCAAGATGATGCGTGCATCCTCCGGCACGCTGAAACCATCCGCTCCCATACCTGCGGAAATGCTGTCGCCGATCAGCTTTACCGACGTCACCCGCCCGCTGTTCAGCTTCAATGCCAGTTTATCGGATGAAGCCGGCAGTGCCTTCGTCACCCGGTCCATCTCGGCCCGGTAGAGGAGGACCGCAAACTCGCCCCGCTTCAGCAGATCGTCCGTGCCGTACGCTTCCGCTGATTTGCCTTTTGTAATGCCGGCCGCCACAAGACCGGCTACAGCGCGGCTGTACCGCGAGTTCACGTCACGGAATGCAAGATTCCCGCCATCCGCTTCGAGTGCATAAGCCTCTTCGTTGCTCAGCATCAGCGCCATTTCGCCGCGTCTGACCGGTTCTTCAAAGCCGAAATACCCAGGACGCTTGCCTTGGATGATCCCCGCCCGCTTCAGCGCGGCCACTGCCTGACCTGCCCGCGATGGGACGTCCGAAAACTCCCGATCACCGGGGGCCGGCATCGGCAGCCGCAGTGCCCTCGCCAATATGACTGCTGCACTGCCTCTTGTGATTTGCTGATCCGTTCCGAATAAATTCGGGGCAACCCCGTTCGTAAATTGCTGGTTCGTAAGATAATGGACCGCTTCCGCGTAGGCCGGCGAGACATCGCGAAATTCATCGGCTGCAGCATAATGCGGAATGACCGCCGCCAGCAGCACGACCGCCGCTATCCCTGTGCCCCAGCGCTTCAGCAAAGTTTTGATCGTCTTCAATTTTCGTTCCCCCTGTATCTCGATTGACTGCCCTTTATAGGAAATATCGGCAGCCGTCCGGCGGTCTGAACAGCTCCTGTTGAATCAGCCGGATGGATCTTCATCCAAAAGCCACTTATAGGCCTTTCATCCTGTGTACTTTCTGGATTTCATCAGATAAAATAGACTCATCAAGCAGTGGAGGTTGAACTAGATGAGCTGGTCTGTTATTGGCATTATTGTCCTTTTAGTCACATGGGGATTCACAAAATCGGTTTTGCTCGGAGTTCTTCTCCTAGCGGCATGCCTCATCCTGAAAGTAACCTTCACTGCATATCGAAAACGCACTGTCAGGTCAGCGAAACGGCTGGGTGGATCTCCCGTTTCCCAGCAGCAATTCAGAGCTGCAGAGCTAGAACGGATCCGGAGTTTACGGGAATCCGGTCTGTTGACGGAAGACGAACTTACCGTTCAGAACAGGCTCCTGTCGTACAAATCACACAGTTCGTTCAGCTGACCGAACTCATACATATTACGTAAAGCCGGCCTCCCAGAAGGAAGCCGGCTTTTTTCATTCCACTAATTATCACTCGGGATCCGCTGCCGGAGTTTCACCACGCAGCATGCTTTCGAGCGCGAGTTTCACTGTGCCATAATAGCGTTTGCCCGCCAGATCCACGCCGGAGTCCGCGATTTTCCTGGCGAGTTCCGGCCTCATTCCAGTCGAGATGACCTCGACACCCATCAGGCCGAGCGCCCCTTCGATCTGCTGCAGGGAACGGAGGACATGGTCGTCGACAGCGGCGAGTCCCGAGAAGTCCGCGATAGTGCAGCTGACATTCAAAGCGGCGATCCGCGGCAGGACCTTTTCCATGATTGCGGAGGCCCGTTCGTCGGTGATCCGGCCGATGAACGGTATGATGACGATGCCGTCGTAGACCGGGACGAGAGGAGCAGACAGTTCTGCGAGCTCCTCTTCGGTATCCGACTTGTAGAGTTCGGACAGCCGCTCGAACGCATAATATGTTTCGCTCAGACTGTAGTCGAGCACCCGGTTCATCAGCTTCACTGCCTGCGCGTAGTCGGACAGCGAGACATCCAATTCCTCCCCGATTTCCACCAGCAAGTCCACTAGCGCCTCCCGGGACGGCGGATAACGGTCAGCGATGACGGAGATCGATCCGTTATGCTTCGTCTGCATCGCTGCGTTGGCACGGCTCCACTGCAGTAATGACTCAGGGATACTCAGTACACCCGTCCGCATCATTTCCGCCAGCGTCTTCCAGAATTCCACGTACATCCCGTGAGCCTGCCGCTTTTCATCTTCCGGAATTTCATCCGGCAGCACTTCGCAGACGCGCTCAACTATCTCTGCTGCCAGGTCTTCGGCATGGTCGGTAAAGTACTGGATCATTTGCTCGTTTCTTTCCATTCGTCTCACACCCTGTCAATTTCTTGCTATCAGTATACAGCAACGAACGGCGGATGTCCTCTTTTCCTGCGCCAGGTTCTTGGCTTAAATCCGCCCCATCTGGGTACAGTGACTGTATGCGCAACCTATGAAAGAAGGGAATTTCACATGACCTATGACTGTGCCATCATCGGCGGCGGTCCGGCCGGGCTGAATGCAGCTCTCGTGCTCGGGCGCTGCCGCCGCCATGTCGTGCTGTTCGATAACGACGACGCCCGCAACCACGTCGTCCGGGAATCGCACGGCTTCCTGACGCGTGACGGGATCTGTCCGTCCGAGCTCCGGCGCCTCGCTCACGAAGAACTGGCGGCCTATCCGTCCGTCGAGCTGCATCAGGACAAAGTCACCGCAGTCAAACGTCTGACGGAGACCCATTACGAAGTGACGACAGCATCCGCCCTCAGCTTCCGGTGCACGAAGATCCTGCTCGCAACCGGCCTGAAAGACGAACAGCCGAACGTCCCGGGCATCGAGCGGTTCTACGGCACGAGCCTGTTCAGCTGCCCGTACTGCGACGGCTGGGAAGTCCGGGATAAGCCGCTCGCCGTCATCGCCGACAAGAACGTCGCGAAACTCGCAAAGGAAGTCTTCACATGGAGCCGCGACCTGATTGTCTTTACGAACGGCGAAGGGCGGCTTGAACTGGATGAACGCGAACTGCTCGAATCCTACGGCATCCAAGTCGTCGAAGACATCATTTCAGGGCTCGAAGGGAGGGACGGCCAGCTCGAGCGCGTGCGCCTCGAGGACGGCACCCTCATCGACCGCTCCTTCGGCTTCGTCACACCGCTCTGGTCGCACGGCGATCACTTCGCGGAATCGCTCGGCTGTGAACTTAACGAATATGGCGGTATAAAGACCGACGAATACGGCAGGACGAATGTCTGGAACGTCTATGCAGCCGGCGACACCGCGAATATCGTCCCTGCTCAGCTCATCGTCGCCGCCGGCAGCGGGAGCGCCGCCGCCATCGGCATCAACGGCGACCTGACGAATGAATTCTTCGGTAAGCCGCTGCCGAAATGAAACCAAGCAAAAAAGACCCGCAGCCGCGGGTCTTTATTTGCATTCAGAACCGATACGCACCGCTCTGATAGCCGCGCTGGCGGCGTTTCGGCCGTTTGATGAGCACCCACAAACTGAGGGCGGCGAGCACCAAAATGCAGATTGACACTGTCAGAATGATCCCTGGATACTGCTCATTCCAGCCGTCCGGCGACACATGCTTGCTGTAGATGCCGATGAACGCCCAGACGAGCGTGAACCCATACGGCGCACTCCAGATCTTCAGCAGCGTCAGCACGCCAATGACCGTCCCTACAAGCAGCAGGATGACCGTCCACGCTGCACCCGACAAGCCGAACCCGCTCCACTCCGCCTTCACGAGGAACGCCGTCACATTCGCGATCGTCGCCACCGTGATCCAGCCGAAGTATACACTGAACGGCAGCCGGATGAAAAACTTCTCTTTTACTGACAGATCGGCCTTCGCCGTCCGCAGATTAATGAAAATCAGACAGACGAGGATCACCGCCATCAGCACGACCGAAATCCCGAGCTTTCCGTAATGCCACGCCACAATCCACAGCGCATTCGCAATCGACGAGATGATGAAATACAGTGCGGTCTTATCCGCCGTCTCCCGCACTTCCGACCGCTCACCGACCCGGAAGAATCCGAGCTGATAAACCGTATGGAACGCGAGCAGCACGTAGATGACGCCCCATATCGCAAATGTATACCCCGCGGGCGCGAACAGGTTGCTGTACAGATCCGACACTTCCCCCGTCGTCCGCCCGTTCAGCGGCAGCGCGTTTGCCAGGTAATTCATGAGAATCATAAGTACATATGTGACCAGCACCGCCAGCCCGAGTTTACTGAATTTCTTCCTTCTGTTCATTCCGCCACCCCATTTCCGCGACTTTCTCTTCCTACTATACCATTCCTGTCCGCCCTTCTCCCCAAACGTCCTGCCTGGGAAAGATGGTACCTGTGCGTCACACAATTCAGGCACTATTCGGAATAGTTCCCAGTTGCCGATTAGCTCGCTGGATTGGCCGATTGTTGGTTTCGATCGTCCGATTCTTCCGCGCATTTGGCCGATTCCACGTCCCATTCGGCCGATAACTCCACCGATTTGGCCGATTCCTCCGGCCGCCCCCACAAAACCAGCGCATACAAATATCCTGCACGGCATCATCGCCACACAGGATTTGATCATGCTAGTCCAGCACTCCTCCAGCCGCTCCCCCGAGCAAATGCAGCTCGTGCATCGGCCGCGTCATCGCAACGTACAGCAGCTTCCGGTCGATGTCCGTATTGCGGAACGGATTGTCGAACGCGGCGATCAGGACGACGTCGAACTCGAGACCTTTCGACAGCACGCTCGGTACGATCAGCAGGCATGTATCGTCGATATCACTGTCCGGTGCGAGCAGCTGCACACGCATCCCGGACGCCGCCAGCTGCCCGTGCAGCCGCTCCGCTTCAGCATTCGTCTTGCAGATGAGCGCGACGGACCGGTGCCCGCGGGCGGCGATCTCCTCTGTGATCCGCCTCAGCTGCGGCACATCCAGCCGCTCCATTTCATGGAACACCGGCGGGATGCCGTGCCGGACGACCGGTTCGACAAGCGGAAGATCCTCCTCCATCTGCGCGAGCACCGTATTGGCGAGCTGCATGATCTCGACCGTCGTCCGATAGCTTTTCTGCAGCGTTGCGTACGTCGCCTCCGGCAGCATGTCGAGCACCGGCTGCCATGACGTCAGCGCGCGGTAACTGTGGATCCCCTGCGCCAAGTCCCCGACCAGCGTGAACAGATCCGTCCCGAGACCGTCATGCAGCGCCGTCAGCTGATACTCGCTGTAATCCTGAGCCTCATCGATGAACACCGCGCGCACTTTCCACTCAGCGCCGAGCCCCTTCAGCCGGACATGCAGATCATACAGCGCCGCCAGGTCTTCCGACTCCCAGACGGGTTTCGCGTGCGCCCGCCGGAACTCTTCCCGGAATTCCGCCGTCCAGCCGGGCGCGAGCGCCCCCTGCAGATCGGCGTCCGTCAGCCAGGCGCGGTACAGTGATTTCACATTGAACTTTTTAAATCTCTTCATATAAGATGAAACCTTCCGCTTCCCTTCAGCCTCCACTGCAGGGAGCCGCTCATCGCGTTCATCCATGATTTTCGTGATACGGCTGCGGCGTTTTTCATCGTCCTTGATGCCGTAGAGCGCCTTATCGAGCGCCTCTTCATACTTGTCTGACAGCAGCGTGTACAGCTGTTTCCGCTGGCGGTTCACTTCCGCATTCATGACGAGCCGGATGCGGTCCAGCCGTTTCTCGATCGGTAAATAGCCGAAGTCCTCCAGAAACAGCTTACGCAGACGCTTTGCCCCGATAATTCTATATTTATCAATGAAAACATCTTCAAACAGAGCCGCCGTTGCAGATTCCAGCTTCGCCACATAGCGGTCCATGATTGAACGGTACGAAGCGGTCCCTTTCAGCCGGGCAATTGCAATTGCCGTTTCATCCAGTGAACCTGCGGATGCCAAGTGTTCCAGCTTTCCGTTCGGATCGTTCATTTTCAGCTTCAGGCCGGTCGCTCCCAGCACATATTCTTCATACGTCGTCTGCCGGATCGCACCGACACCCAGTTCCGGAAGCACATCTGCGATATAGTCCATGAACAGCCTGCTCGGCGCTAAAATCATCAGCTTGTCCGCCGGGAAATCGGTTCCCATCGTATACAGGAAATACGAAATCCGGTGCAGAGCGATCGTCGTCTTGCCGCTGCCCGCCGCCCCCTGCACGATGATCGGCTTGTGGAGACTCGCCCGGATGATGTCATTCTGCTCCGTCTGGATCGTCGAGATGATCTCCGTCAGCCGCACATCCGCCTTACCGGCCAGCGCCTCCTGCAGCAGTTCATCATTCGTCGTCAAGTCGATATCCCGGACATCCAGCAGCTCGCCGTCCTCAATGCGGTACTGCCGCTTCGAATGAAGACAGCCGCTCACTTCCTCGCCGCGCACATCATACGACAGCTCCCCGAGCCGTCCATCGTAATAGACGTTCGCAACAGGCGACCGCCAGTCCACGATGATCGGATCCTGCGTCTCCTGATGGAACACCGACGTCTTGCCGATGTACAGCAGCTGATCCTTCTCCCCGTCCGGCTGGAAGTGAATGCGCGCAAAATACGGCTTTTGCTGCACCGCCTCGAACGTCTCTTTCTGCGACCGCGCCATTTCAAAAAACCGGGTGTTCGTCAAAATATTGATGTAGCTAATACTGGAGTCCAAGGAATCGAGATCGGCCATCGAATGGCGGATCTCTTCCTGAGAGGCGTCCACATTTCGCTGCGACTGCACCAGCAGCCGCTGCATGTATTGGATGGTGTACTCCAGACGCTCAGCCTCAAACTCAAAATCGGGGTGTCTCTGCATGTACAGATCCTCCGTTCCTGGAATTTGTCCTGTCGTTTCCGGAAGTTCGTTAGGAAAATTTAAACAGAAGACGATTGTACCACAAAAGAGGTGCCTGTGCGTCACACAATTCAGAAACAACTCAAAATAGCGTCTAAGTTGTATGACGCACAGGCACCGCCAAAACAAAAAAGCCCTGGCGGCCGATTACTCGGCTGCCGAGGGCGTCTCGGTTATTCCTTCAAATCTTCAATTGAGTCGATATCCATATATTCCGGAACCGTCAAGCCGATTTTCACACCGGTCATGCTCGTGCCCAGATCTTCATACTTGCCGTCATACTTTTCGGCATACGTTTTGTGGGTCACCGGCAGCCAGCCCGCGAGCAAAGCATCCGCACTGCCGTCTGCGACAGCTGTCCACATCGGCCCAGCTTCCACCTGGGACATCTTCACTTTGAAGCCTTGGTCTTCCAGCACTTTGGCCATGACATTCGTACTTGCAATTTCACTATCCCATGCGACATACGCGAGCGTGATCTCTTCGCCATCTACTTTGTCGACGCCTTCCGTCCACTCTGCCACTTTATCTTGGTTGTCTTCCACCCATTTCTCCGCGGCAGCCTCCGCTTCTTCCCCGTCAATGATATCGACCATCACCGTTCCCATGTCCTCTTCATCCCACTTGAAGTTTTGGAGGATCTGGTAAGCTTCCGGATGGTCTTTCTCCAGATCCAGACGTCCGATTGTATGGATTTCCTCTGCCCCGCCGTAAGAACCTTCCGGGTCATCCAAATATTTCAGATCATATTTGGTGAACATCCAGTGCGGCGTCCAACCGGTGATGATGATCGGCTTTTCTTTGTCATATGCTTTCTTCAGCGCAGCAGTCATCGCAGCGCTCGAGCCGGAGGTGAGTGTCCACTTATCGAGACCGTAGTCGTCAATCGCGCGCTCTGTCGCTTCCATGATGCCGGCACCCGGGTCGATCCCTGTGATTTTGTAATCGACTTGCTCGCCGATCGACTTGTCGGACCCGGCACTGCCTTTGTCCTTATCCGAATCACCGCATGCTGCGAGTCCGAGTGCGAGTAGTGAAACTGCGCTTACACTTGCTAATTTTTTTGTGAAATTCATGATTCTTTTCCCCCTTGTTTAGATCGTCCTGCGTGTTGCGTGATACGGTCGAGGATGATGGCGACGAGCACGATGGCGACACCCGTTTCTACCCCGACCCCTGTTTTCAGCTGTGTGACCGCCTGATACACTTTCGTTCCAAGTCCAGGCGCACCGACCATCGAGGCGATGACGACCATCGAAAGCGACAGCATGATGCTCTGGTTGACACCGGCCATGATATTCGGCTTCGCGAGCGGAATCTGCACTTTCAGCAGACGCTGCCACGTTGTCGAACCGAACGCTTCCGTCGCTTCGATCAAGTCTGCCGGCACTTGCTCAATACCGAGCATCGTCAGCCGGATCGTCGGCGGCATGGCGAAGATGATCGATGCGACGAGTCCCGGCACGACACCGATATTGAAGAAGAAGATTGCCGGGATCAAATAGACGAACGCCGGCATCGTCTGCATCAGGTCAAGTATCGGCGTGATGATCCGGCGTGCAGCGACCTGCTGGGACATCCAGATGCCGATCGGCACACCGATGATGATGGCAATCGCTACGGATGTGAGCACGAGTGCAAGCATCTGCAGCATCGGGTACCAATAGCCCAAGTAGTCGATGAACAGAAAACCGATCAGCGTGAATGCCGCGATTTTCTTTGTCGACAGCCACCATGCAAGTAAAGCGAAGATGACCGCAAGCAGGATCGATGGCGGGATATCCAAAATGTCGACGAATGTCTCAACCGTCGTTTCCAGTCCAGTCGCAATTCCGTCGAACACCGGTCCGAACACATCGACCAGCCAATCGACTCCTGTGTCGATCCAGTCAGCAAACGGCAGGCGGGGCAGCAGCTCATTCATGGACCTTCACCTCCCCTTCCTCGACCGGCTCTTGTTCGATCGTCCCATTTTCGTTGATGAAATCATTATCTCCTGCCAGCGCACCGATCAATGCGCCGCGAATAATGATTCCTTTCAGCCGATTCGCCTCATCGACGACAGCTACTGGTATGGTCGCGGTCGATACCACGTCGAAGAGGTCAGTCAGAACGCTCTCACCCGGAACGGTGATGACGTCATGGATGAGCACCTCTTCGATCGGCAAGTTCTTCTCAGCCGCCCGCATCGCGTCCTGGGCAGTCAGGGCACCCATCAGCCGACCGCTTTTGTCGACCACATAGATGGAGGAAATACGTAAATTCTCCATTAAACGCAGCGCAACACGCGGCCCTCTGTCGATCCGGACCGTATCTGCATGCTTCATGATATGGGCTGCTGTCAGCACTTTCGATAAATCGACATCTTCGACAAAGCGCTCGACATAGTCGTTGGAAGGATTCATCAGAATTTCTTCCGGCGTACCGAGCTGAACGATTTCCCCGTCTTTCATGAGAGCGATCCGATCGCCGATCCGCAATGCTTCATCCAGATCATGAGTGATGAAGATGAACGTCTTCCCCATCGTCTCGTGGAGCTGCAGCAGCTCATCCTGCATGTCTTTCCGGATGAGCGGGTCAAGCGCACTGAAAGCCTCGTCCATCAGCAGAATGTCCGGATCGTTTGCGAGCGCGCGCGCAAGCCCGACACGCTGCTGCATGCCGCCGCTCAGCTGGCCCGGATACTGCGATTCGTATCCTGCGAGACCGACGAGCGCAAGCGATTCAAGCGCCTGCTTCTTCCTTGCCTCTTTGTCAGTACCTTGGATTTCCAGCCCGTATTCCGTATTCTGCAGAATGGTCCTATGCGGGAACAGCGCAAAGTTCTGGAAGACCATACCGATCTTTTTCCGGCGCACGTTCCGGAGCTGCTCTTTGTTCATCTTTACAATATCTTCCCCATCGATCAGGACCTGGCCAGAAGTCGGCTCGATCAACCGGTTCAGCATACGAACGAGTGTTGACTTCCCGCTTCCTGAAAGACCCATGATGACGAAGATTTCCCCGTCGAGAACGTCGAACGTTGCGGCGTTCACTCCTACGGTCGCACCCGTCACTTTCAATATGTCCTTTTTGGACTTACCTTCGTGCAAAAGTTGCGCTGCACGCTTGCTCGATTTCCCGAATATTTTCGAGACGTTTTTCACTTCCACTTTCTTTTTTCTTCCCGTGTCTGTCATATAGACCCCCCGATTCATTTTTTACCGATGCCAACAAGTATAGCTGTAACAAATTCGTAATACAAGGTATTTACTTTATTTTTAGTACGTACAGTTTTTTCTGTACAAAAGGTTTGCTTTACACACTCCGCTGTTTTAAGCTATACTTAGCGGCTAGATCAGGCAGTAAATGGGGCACCGCGAGGAGGGTCTTCCACCATGGATGCAGAACAGAAGTTAGAAAAGTCCCGTAAACGAATTACGGAGTCAATCGCACAGAATATCCATCTGTACGGCCTGCCGCCATCTGCCGGCAGACAATTCGGCATGATGTTCTTTGAGGATCGTCCGCTGACACTGGATGACATGTCCGCCGAACTCGGCATGAGTAAAACGAGTATGAGCACCTCCATCCGGGCGATGTCCGATGCTAAACTTGTCGAACGAGTCTGGGAACGCGGCGTGCGTAAAGACCTTTACAAGGTGAAAGACGATTGGTACCAGATCTTCATTGATATGTTCACCGTCAAATGGAGACGTGCCGTTTCGCTGCACACCGCAGCAATCCGGAAATCCTTGAGTGAGTTGAAAGAACTCAAACAGGAGGGTTCCCTTTCTCCTGAACTTCTCGCCACTATCAGCAATGACATTGAAAGACTAGAATACATTCGTACTTACTATGACTGGCTTGACCGCCTCATCGACGCATTCGAAGATCAGAAAATCTTCGAATTGGTGCCGTTGGATGAGGAAGATATGTAAAAAAAGACGGGGTCCGCTTCCGGGCGGACCCCGTCTTTTCAATTTTGCTGGTACCTGTGCGCCACACAACTCAGAGACAATTCAAAATAGTGTCCAAGTTGCGCGACGCACAGGCACCTAAAAAAACAGGCACCTAAAAAATCCGTCCGCACGCCTAGCGGCATACGGACGGACGATCTATCTTCAATTTACAGCTTGAACGCCCGGACCAATCCATTCAAGTCCTCCGCCAGCTGGGCGAGTTGCGCGGAGCTGCCGGCTACTTCTTCCATCGAACTGCTCGTCTGCTGAGAAGCTGCCGACGTTTCCTGGACACCCGCCGCCGACTGCTCGGAAATCGCGGCGATCTCTTCGATCGATTCGCTCATCTCTTCGCTGCCAGCTGTAATGTCCTCCAGGCTTTGTGATATGACACCGATGTCATCCGCCATATGCTCGACCGCCTGGCGGATCTCTTCGAAGGTCGCCTGTGTCGTCTTCAGCTGGGTGGTGCCTTTTTCCACTTCCGCATACCCTGCCTCGAGCGACCCCGCAACGCTGCTTGATTCGTGCTGGATCGTGCCGACGATGCCGGTGATATCGGTGACAGACACAGCGACCTGCTCGGCCAGTTTGCGCACTTCCTCCGCGACTACCGCAAATCCTTTGCCGTGTTCCCCAGCACGCGCCGCCTCGATTGCAGCGTTCAGCGCCAGCAGGTTCGTCTGATCGGCGATGTCCTTGATGACGACGACGAGCTTCGAAATTTCCTGCGACTGGACATCCAGTCCTTTGATCTTCGCGACGGCTTCCTGGACGATCCCGTCGATCCGCTGCATCTGTTCCGCCGAAACGGCCATCAGTTCAGAGCCGTTCACCGTTTGGCCGAGCACGTTATGCGACGCTTCCTGGATCGCTTCCCCGCGTGCATTCGCATCCCCGACACGCTCCGCGAACCGTTCCATCACCATCGCCAGATCCGTCGCCGTGTTCGCTTCGCTTTCGATGCCTGACGTCAATTCCTGCATCGTCACCGCAATCTGGCGCGAGGCCGCATTCACTTCATTCGAAGACTGCGTCAGCTCCTCAGAGTGCGCCGATACGGATGAAGACACGCCGTTGATTTCATTCAGCATCTCACGCGTCCGTGCACTCATTTCGTTCGTCGCCGCAGCCAGCTGGCCCACTTCGTCACGTGAATTAACAGCAAGCGGTTCGTGGCTCAAATCGCCGTCCGCAATCGACTTCATGCGCTCCATCACCCGTTTGATCGGCAGCGTAATGATACGCGCGGTGAATAAAGCAGCCGCCGTGCTCACAACGAGCACGAGCAGAACGACGACCGAAATCCATGTCAGCGTCTCCTCACCACTCCGGATGATCTCCTGCCCGTGCGTCTGCGTCAGCTGTTCGCGCTTTTCCGCGATCTTATGGTACTCCCCGATCAGCTTATTGCCCTCGACGGAAAGGGTCTCCAAATTTTTCGCCGCCCGCTCAGGACGGTTCTGGTCGTACATGTCGATGACATCCACAGTCAGTTTCTTCCGCCAATTGATCATCTGGTCGACAAGTTCGCCGAATTCACCGGAACTGCCGATTTTTTCAGCTTCCGCCTGGAGGGCGATCCCCTGCTCCGTCAGATCCAGAAATTCCTTCTTATATTTTTCATCCCCGAACAGCACATATGCACGCACCGCAGACAGCCGGCCCGCCATCGTATTCGCAAGCTTCAGGTCGACCGCCATCAGTTTCGTATCGGTCTCAACGATCTCATTCGTCTTGTTGTTGACCGCGTTGACCGACACGAGTGTATAGATCCCAAGCGCCGCTACCAGCACCACAACTGCGCCGAACGCTGTCAGCAGCCGGCTCTTCACACTTTTAAACCCTCTTACTCTCTTCATCCAAATCCCCTTCTCCAACCAAATTATGTAATACTGCCTATTACTAACGACTTTAGTACCGTTATTATTATAGTACTGTAAGAGACCAAAGTCACTACGTTTAATGAATTTTTAATAGTCTCTCCCCTGCAACCCTCCTTTTCATCTACCATCCTGCGTATAGTCATGCCAGGATATCCTCTGCAGCCCTGTCATTCAACTGGATTAGCCCATCACCCGCTGTCTCTAATGTTTATCATCCCACTCGGAAGGTAGGAAGGTAATGTAGAGACTAATTTGGGAGGTTGTGTAAATGGAGAACGAAGATGTGAAACAGCATTCGATTTGGAAGACGACCGGGGGCGGGGTGAGCTATCCGCGTCTTGCGCAGGATATTGAAGTCGATACGGCGGTCATCGGAGGGGGGATCTCAGGGGTGCTGACTGCGTATCTGCTGGCGAAGGAGGGCCAATCCGTCGCGCTCGTGGAGGCACGGGAGATCGGCAACGGCTGCACGGGCGGCACGACGGCGAAACTGTCGGCGCAGCATCAGCTCATTTACGCGGAGCTGATCGAGCGGGAAGGTCTGGACATTGCGAAACAATACTACGAGGCAAATATGGAAGGCATCCGGCACATCGGGAAGATCGTCGAGGAACACGGCGTCGACTGCGACTTCAAGGAGATGGATGCCTTCGTATTCACACAGGAACATGCCAATGTGGCAGAACTCCGTAAAGAGGCGGACGCGTATAGGCAGATCGGCATCGACGGCGGCATGACCGACGACATCCCGCTGCCGCTCGACACGGAAGGCGCACTCATGATGCATGGACAGGCCCAGTTCCATCCACTCAAGTTCCTTCACGGTCTCCTGCGGGAATTCAAATCGATGGGCGGCCACATTTACCAGCACACACGCTATATGGATAAAGACTACACGGACAGCGGTCTGCTGCTCACGACCGACACGAACTTCACGATCACCTGCAGACAGGCGGTGCTCGCGACGCTGTTCCCGGTGGAAGACCCGCATTCGTTCTATTCGGATACACTGAAACCGATGACGACCCACCTGACCGCCATCCCGGCACCGGAATCACTCACCCATGGGATGTTCATCAACGTCGACGATCCGATGTTCACGTTCCGCAGCACGTATGAAGACGGCGAGCCGATCCTCGTCATCGGCGGCAAGACGCATCCGACCGGGAACGGCGAGTCGACGGATGCAAAATATGAGTCGATCCGCAACTTCGCACAGCGCGAGTTCGGCATCACGGGCATACGGAACGGCTGGTCGGAGCACGACATGATGACACCTGACCGCCGGCCGTTCATCGGTCCGATCGAAAAAGGTGATGACAAAATATACGTCATGACCGGCTACAACAAGTGGGGGTTCGCTTTTTCAGGCACAGCTTCGCGGCTGATCACCGACCTGATCACCGGCCGGGACAACCGGCACACCGGACTGCTCAGCCCCGGGCGTGACCTGTCCAGCTGGAAGCAGGACGACGGCACATCCGGTAATTCCGTCCTGGACGACGCAGCACGGCTGAAGAACGGGGAAGCGCGCAAGTTCGAGCAGGACGGCAAACCGGCAGGCATGTACCGGGATGAAACCGGCGAGCTGCATTTCCTCGACCTCGCCTGCACGCATCTCGGCTGTGAAGTCGGCTGGAATGACGGGGATGAAACATGGGACTGCCCGTGCCACGGTTCCGTCTTCGAAGGCTCCGGCGGCGTCATTG
The DNA here is from genome assembly GCF_023707985.1 of Sporosarcina sp. NCCP-2716. GTDB lineage: Bacteria > Bacillota > Bacilli > Bacillales_A > Planococcaceae > Sporosarcina. Next base: position 6,788 of record NZ_BRCF01000005.1, on the reverse strand, counting down.
CCGGGCCGGCCAAACTGCCGCTCAAGCCGATACGCCCGTTCTGATAGCTTTTTACTAGATAGAAGAGCAGCAAAAGACCTCTGACGTATCATGGCCAGAGGTCTTTCATTTTTACCTTGCTTATTCGTATTTCACATTCGGCCGCTTGTCGCTGTGGAGTGCATTCTTAATGAATTCATCACTGAGCGGCAAGTGCTCCTTCAGCAGTTCCGGCGGCGTCTGGGACATCCACTGGTTGAGCGAAACATCCGCGAAGTGATCGCTGCGGAACATTTCCAGGAACACAAGCGGCGTATCACCGGTGTTCTGGATGTAATGGCCCATCGCAAACGGGACGTAACCGACATCTCCCGCCTGATAGTCGTATGTCCTCGCTTTCCCGCCTGACGCGAAGACCGTCATCTTCCCCTGGCCCTGCAAGTAATACTGCCATTCATCCTCGTTCGGATGCCAATGGAGTTCACGCATGCCGCCTGGCTCCACTTCGACCAGTCCGGCCGCCACGGTCTTGGACACTTTGAAGTTGTCCGAGTCTGCAATCCAGACCTTCCCGCCGGATGATTCAACCGGAGCGACATCCCGCAGTCTGAAACTGTACGGATTCTCCACGAATTCATTGGAATCTTCCGGCAGTCCCTGCGCAATCGGCCCGGGCACTTCGCCCTGGTACATGTACAGTTCGCCCTTTGGAATGTTATCGAACTCTTTCTCCGACACACCAAAGTTCGCGGCAAGGATGTCTTTCGGAGTGCTGGAGAACCAGTCCGTGATGGAGAACGTACTGTTTTCTGAGAACGCCCCGTCGTCGAACACGAGGATGAATTCAGCGCCTTCGCTCAATCCCTTGATGGAATGCGGTACACCTGACGGGAAATACCACAGATCCCCTTCTTCCACGTCATCCACGAATTGGCGGCCATCCGGTGATATGGCAGTGATCCGCGCCTTGCCTTTGATCATGTACGACCATTCGGCCTCCTTGTGCCAGTGCAGCTCCCGGACGCCGCCCGGCTCTAGATGCATATTGACACCGGCGAATGTCTTGGATACCGGCATTTCGCGGACGGTCACTTCACGCGACCAGCCGCCATGCTCCACACGGGTATGGGTGAGTGCATATGGATACTTAAGGTTCGGCAAAGTTCCGCTATCCGTGTCCGGCGGCACGAGAATATCCGGGTTCTGCCGGGAGATTTCCGGATTCTGCGCGCCCCAGATCCTGCCTCCCCTATCCTCTTTCATCGGCTGCGGGTTGTGTGACTGTGTACGGTCTGTCGTCATGTACTGTCAATCTCCTTTCTATAATTTGCGAGACATGATCGATGAGTTACGGACAATGGCATCACATCGGCCCACTCGTTCGAACTTCTCTCCATCTGTTTCTCGCGTCCTGGTATTCGATGCCTATTTGAACTGTACCCCGTTACTTTTGGATAAAACTAAGAGTTTTCCGTTTTCTAGAACGATTGGAGGGTAAGCCACTAGTATTGGCACCCGTCAGGAAATCCCTAGACTATCACTATATGAAAGGAGTGCTGCGGCACGATGACACCTAAACAAGACACCCCCTATGTCCTCGGAACCGGACTGACCGTACTCTCGACGTTCCTCATGGGATTCATCGACGCGTATACGTTCCTGCAGCAGGGCGGATCGTTCGCGAGTGCCCAGACAGGCAACCTCGTGAGCCTTAGCGCGAAGCTGTTCTCCGGCAACTTTAAAGAAGCGATGGGACACGTCTGGGTCTTCGCAGGCTTCGCGATCGGCGCATTTGCCGGCGAAGCGGTGATCGAGCGGACGGAAGACAAAGGCATCAAGCGGTACCGCTACTACTTGCTCATCCAGGCCATCGTGCTGTTCCTTCTCGCCATCTTCCAGAACCAGCTCACCGGCAACCTCATGCTGCTCACCCTCGGCGCCCTCGCCGGCTACGAACTGACGACGTTCCGTAAATTCCGGGGAACCTCCGTCAACAACGGCATCATGACGGGCAATACGAAAAATCTGATGAACCATCTCTACCAGTTCGTATTCAACGGTGACAAGAAAGCGCAAGCGCACGCCGCGGATCTCCTGTCCACCGTCGTCATCTTCATCCTCGGAGCAGGCGCCGGCACACTCATCATCCAGCTGAACGCCAGCTACAACCTGTGGACCGCCTTCGCCATCGCACTCGCTGCCTTCGCCTGGGCCACCGCCCGCTCCGGCCGCCCGACGTAAGGTGCGGAAAGTTCGGTACCTGTGCGCCACACAATTCGGACACGATTCTGAATCGTGTCCGTTTGCCGATTAACTCGGTGGTTTGGCCGATTGTCGGCGTGATTTGGCCGATTTCTCCCTCCATTCGTCCGATTCTGACGCCGATCTGGCCGATTCCACACGCCATTCGTCCGATTCCGGCCACTGCACCCCCGCCACACGACACAAAGCAGCCCGATCCTCGAAGGATGGGCTGCTTTTCTTAACCATTAAATCGTGATGACGCCGAGTGCCATGGCGATGAGGAACAGCACGATACTGAAGCCCCACATCGTCATGAATGAGTAGCGGATGTGCTTGCCCATCTCCAGGCCGGCCAGCCCGAGTGCGAGCCAGAGTGCCGGGGAGAACGGGCTGACGAACGTCCCGATGAAGTTCCCGACGATCAGCGCATAGGCCGTAGATACCCCGCTTACACCAAAGCCTGATACGACCTGCTCGACAATCGGCAGCAGCGCAAAGTAATACGCGTCAGTGCTCAGGAGCATGTCGAACGGTACACCGAAAAATCCGATGATGATGTGCAGATACGGTACAACCATTGCAGGCAGCACGTGGACGAGGTCCGTTGCGATGGAGTCGAGCATATTAGTCCCCTTCAATATACCGAGGAACGACCCTGCCCCAAGAATGATCGCCGCCATCATGAGCGCGTTCGGCGCATGGGCTTTGATGCGCTCCATCTGCTCGTCGACTGACCGGTAATTGAGCGGCAGCGCGATGCTGAAACCGATCATGAACGTCAGGCCGGCCGGCACGATTCCCCATACGAGCAAAGCGACGACGCCGAGCGCGAGCAGCACGTTGAGCCAGAGCAGTTTCGGCCGGCGTAAGGATGCCGCCTGTTGTTCGGCCTCCTCCTTCTTCCGGATTTCCTCTTCACTTGCCGCCACATCTTCCGGCTCTTCCGCAACCGCTGCCGTCCGTTTCCGGATCAGACGGCGTTCTCGGAGACCGAGCACGTAGGCGAGCGCAACCAGCAGCACAAGTCCGATGATCTGGATTTTGATGAGCGGGCGCCACAATTCCGTGACATCCATCTCGAGCACAGCTGCGGCACGTCCGAGCGGCCCGCCCCACGGCACCATATTGACGATACTGGCAGACGTCCCGACAAGCAGCAGAAGCAGGTAGGGATTCATCTTCAGCTTCTTATAAAGCGGCAGCAGCGCTGGAATGGTGATCAGGAAAGTCGAGGCGCCTGACCCGTCGAGCTGAGCAATCGCTGCGATGACCACTGTCGCCATCGCCACTGCCATAACATTTCCGCGCGACAGTGTGATCATTTTACCGATCAGCGGGTCGAACACCCCTGCGTCCTGCATGAGACCGAAAAACAGGATAGCGAAGATGAACATGATGACAACGCTGATGACCGACTCGATCCCCCCTGTGAAGAAGTCGCCGATCTCCTTGAAACTGAATCCTGCAGCGAACGCACCGATGATCGGCACAATGACCAGGCCGACAATCGGCGTAATCCTCCCGCTGATCAAAAGCGCGACGATGACGGCGATGATCAGCAGTCCGATAATACTTAACATAAGAACCCTCCTCGTTAGTTGTAAGCGGATACATAATGAATAGTCCGAAAACTCTCTTAAATGACTCTCACACTATACCACGCAGGAAACGGGCGAAATAGGTAATGGAAGTTAATCCGATACTGTTCATAGGGTTCGTTTTGTTCGTTTTGATCACAAGAAAAAAACCGTCTGCGCAAGTCACTCAGACGGAATGTATTTGCGTTCGGGTCTGCCGACGTCGCCATAATTCAACTGGGCCTTCACTTGTCCTGCAGCTGTCAGATGTTCCAGGTAGCGCCGCGCCGTCGACCGGCTCACGCCAGCCGCCGTCCCGACGTCACTTGCATTCATGCCGCCCGCCGGACTCTTCCGGATGATGTCCGCAATGCGGTCAAGCGTCAGCCGGTCGATCCCTTTCGGCAGCTGTCCCTCCGTCTGCGCCGAGTTCCTCGCAGCATCCCCGCCCGTCCGCATCAGGTCGATCTCCTGCTGGAACAGCTCGGTCCGCGTCGACAGCAGGACGTGCTGCTGCCGGAAACGGGAGAACGTCTGCTGCAGCCGCTCGAACGACACGGGCTTCAGCAAGTAATCGAACGCCCCGCCCCGGAGCGCCTCCCCGATTGTCCCTGTCTCCTTCGCGGCAGTCAGGAAAACAATGCCCGCTTCCGGAAAACGGATACGCAGCTCCCGGAACAGCGCAAGTCCCGGACTGTCCGGAATGTAGACATCCAGCAAGAACAGATCCGGCTGCAGCTGGGTATCTTCCAATATATCAAAAGCCTCGGCCATCGTCTTCGCACAGCCCGCCACACGGTAGCCCGGCAGCTGTTCGACCTGCTGACGGTTCACGTCCGCCACACGGAAATCATCTTCGATAATGAAAACTGTCAACTCACCCATCCTTTTCCCCCTCTTCCCCAAGCGTCCCCTTCGGTATCAGCACCACGAAGCATGCGCCCCCGAGCTCGCCCTCTTCCAGCAGCAGCCCGCCGCCCGCCGCTTCCAGCTCCTGTTTCGTGATGGCAAGCCCGAATCCCCGGCCGTTCTCCCCTTTCGTCGACACGCCCTCCTCGAACAGATTTTCCGCGACGGAGTCCGCGAGACCCGGTCCTGCGTCATCCACTTCAAAGAGGATATCGCGGCCTGCATCCGTGTAAAAGAGGGAGATCGCCTTATCAGCTGCACGTTCATCATACACAGCGTCAAACGCATTATCGAGCAAGTTGCCGATGGCCGTCAGGAGTGCCTGCCGGGTGCGTCCCGTCAGCTCGGACGTCAGCTGACTGCCCGGCTGGACGTTCACCGCGATCCGGAGCTCACTGGCCTGATGCAGCTTGCCGATCAGAAGGCCGCTCACGTATGGATCCGCCACATCATCGATCACCGCCTGGACCCACCCATCCTGGACAGCCGTTTCGGATTCGATGAATTCAAGCACTTCATCATAATTCCCGAGCCGGGTCAGGCCGAGAATCGTATACAGCTTGTTCGAAAACTCGTGAGTCTGCGCCCGCAAGGCGTCGGCATACTGCTGGACGTCGGCAAGCCGCTTCGTCAGCCGCTCGATTTCGGTCTTGTTGCGGAACGTCGAAACCGCTCCCATGTTCAGATTTTCATAGACGATCGGCACCGTATTCACGTATATGAGATGACCGCCCGCCTGTTTCTCTACATCATACATCGCCTTCCCGCTTTCCAGCACGCCGAGCAGATCGGAGTCCGGAAAGCTCGTGTCCGCCGATTTACCGACCCATTGTTCCCCATTGCTCTCTTTCCCCGTCAGCAGCTGCAAGGCCGCCGGGTTGATCATCGTGATCCGTCCTTCCTCATTCACCGCGACGATCCCTTCGTGGATGGAGTGCAGAATCGTCTCCTTCTGTACGAGCAGATGGGAAATCTCCTCCGGCTCCAGCCCGAATAATGCTTTCTTAATATAATTCGAGATCCCGATTGCTCCGAGCACCGCCGCCGCCAGCACAGCAGACAGCACCATCCATATCTCCTTGCTGTACGACCAGATCACCGACCGGATATTATCCGCCAGAAAGCCGACGGACACGACGCCGACAATATCGCCGTCCAAGTAGACAGGCACTTTCGCCCGCAGCGAATTGCCGAGCGTCCCCGTCGATTCGGACACATAGGACTCGCCCTTCTGCAGCGCCCGCTCATTATCCTCCCCGACCATCCGCTTCCCGATCCGGTCAGGGTTCGGATGCGCATACCGGATCTCCTCCATGTTGCCGACGACGATGAACTCTGCATCCGTCTTATCCTGGATCCGCGCGACGATCGGCTGGATGATGCTCGTCGGATCATCGGACCGGAACGCCTCCTCCACTTCCGGAATCTGCGCCACACTCACCGCCACACTCAGCGCCCGCTCGCCGATCTGGTCCTCCAGCGTTTTCTCCATGAAATAACTAAGAAATCCGCCGATCAGCACAACCATGGCCGCCACCAGTGCACCGATCAGCCCGATCATCTTCAAATGCAGATTCAAAAACGTCCGCTTCGGCAGCCGATGCGCCGCCAAGTCCTCTTTCCGGATCCGGATCATCCCTCCACCCCGCCTTCTATTGCTGTTATCATATCATGCGCCGCATCATCAGGAAGACCGAATTCGGAAAAGACGGTACCTGTGCGTCACACACTAGCGTTGCATGGAATTTAAAATTATACAATACTGTTTTAAATTACCAACGGATATAGCGAATGCAAACAAAAAAAGGGAACAAGGTTATATAGACTAACCAGTTCCCTTTTTTTGGATATATATTTACTTCTCTTTTTCAAGCGCTTTTTTTCTCTTTTTTTCTTTTTCTAAATCTATAAAGTGCTGACGGTTGATTGGACTGACTATCGCATTATCCTCACCGAAATCTCGCGATTTCCTCGCCTTATCAGGGATTTTCTGACGGCCATTACTCTTACGCAAAGGTCGGTTGAAATCTTTTTCCAACCTGCTGAGGGTGTTGAATAAGTACTCCTGCAACGTGCCTA
>NZ_BRCF01000004.1 GCF_023707985.1 Sporosarcina sp. NCCP-2716 | reverse complement strand
ATGTTGGCAAGTGGCCTTTTTTTATACATAAATTAGCTGCCGTTTCCTACATTTCTAGTGTGCCATAAACATCAAAATACCGCTCCCGTGAACGCTTCCTGTTGGACGGAAACGAACACTGCATAGGATGGGGCAGCCGATCGGCAATGGGATAATCCAAGTGTCCGCCATCTTGCAGGAGCCGCAGAGTACGGGCGATTTCCTGGCTGAGCGGAACGATGCAGACAGGCTGCACGATTTTCATCTCTTCCGTGAAGGAGTCGATGAAGTGATGACGCACGCTTGCGGGCAGGTTGTAGAAGTTCAGCGTCCGGCCATTGCGCAGGAAGCCGTACCAAGAGAGGTTGGTCAAGTAGACCGTGTCCTGGAAGGTGCCGGGTTCGTACGCTTCCATGATGGAGAGCATGAATTGTGCACTTCGTTCTTGGTCGCGGCGCTCGTTACTGCAGCCAGGCATCAGGCGCTCCACACCAATGAAGTCGACGAAGGGGATGCCTGTTTTTCTGCCGCCATAATGTTTCGGATTGATGCCGCAGAAGACGATACGGCGGGTCGGAGCGGTGTAGAACTTTTTGTAGTAGGAACGGACGAGTTCAATCTGTTCGAGGAAGCCTGGCAGGATCTTGATACCATGCCGTTCAAGTTCCTGGAGGATGCTCCCTTCCGTGATAAGCCGCTCCATGAACGCGGCGTGCAGGTCAACGATTCGTTCCATCAGTGGATTCCTTTCTTGCGATAAGATTCGGATATCCTTTTTGCAAGAAAGGTGTGTCCGTTTCACAATCAGTGTTCAGGGATAGGGCCTTCGCCATCTACCCGCTTGCCTAATTTGTTCCTGTACATCCGGGCATCCGCCTGTGCAAACAGCTCACCCATATTTCCATAGGAATGGTCGTTATACGTCCATCCGAGTGAAAAACGGACACTCTCTGAAGCATTATGATCCGTGAGTAGGCTCTGGCTGCCTTCCAATTCAGCTGCCAACCCGACCGTCTGCTCGTAAGCCGCCTCCCCGGTGACGACGATGGCGAATTCGTCGCCGCCAAAGCGTGCCAGGCTCATCTCATGGGAAGTCCACTGCTGCAGGAACAGCGCCGTTCTTTTCAGCAGCTCATCCCCCGCAGCATGGCCGAACCGGTCATTCATCCGTTTCAACTCATCGACGTCACAGAAGATGAGGCCGATCGGTATATCCACTTCCGTATCATACCGGTTCATGAGCATGTTAAAGTAACTGCGGTTGTTGACGCCGGTCAATGCGTCATAGGTCGCCTGGTACTCCAGCTGCCGCTGCCGCTCGATCCTGTCGTCGATGTTCCTCATGATGCCTTGCACGGCCGTGAGCTGTCCCCCATGGTACGCAGGGGTCAGCTGTTCTTCAAACCATCGGTACACCCCGTGTTCGTCCCTCCAGCGCTGGATGAGAACCTCGCCGTCCATTAGCTGATCCTCCACCCTACGCTTCAGTCTTTCGAAATCCTGCGGATGCAGGTGCTCAAACGGCTTCGCAGGATTGCGCAGCCCTTCTTCCGCCGTACCTCTGCCCAACCATCGATCGAGTGACGGGCTCAAATAGAGGAACCGCTCCTCAGGAACGAGCTGGAAATAGTAGACGACGTCCTTGGAATGCCCAAGCATCTGAAGAACTTTCTCCTCGGAAGAGACACAGTTGAATCCCCTCTTAACAGCTTTCCTCAGTTTCCTATTCCGCCGTCTACTTGCTGGTCTTAGTAGTCTTCGTCCAATAGAAGCCAACTTTTTCATAGGTGTCCTCCTCATTCACCAAACAGTCCTCAGGAACCGGTTCCCTTCACAGATTGGAAAGCGACAGCAAACTTCCTTCATGCAAGTATTCCTCGTAAGCCATGAATTCTATGTAATATCGAATGGTCCGCGGATACAGATCGATCCCCCGCTTGTATTCGTTTTCGATCATTCGAAGGATTTCGTCTGTAATCTCCTTCTCTTTGTTGTAGATCCCTTTCCGCAGCAAATTATGTAGACGGTTGGCATACTGATCTGAAGAAACGTCCGAAAGCTTCTTAGCCCCTCGCTGCAGGCTATGCCGGTTGCGTAAGTACTCGATGAATTCCATAGGACATCTCCATTCTCTTTTCATCTGGGAAGCCTTTAAGGTCATATCACAGACGGATGATACTTCAAGAAATAATTCCCTTGTAAAAATTATACCATTATGATGGATGTAGTCAACCAAAATATTAGTCAATATAGACTATTAATAGAAACCATCAGGAATCCTTATGCCTAATAGGCTCTTCCGTTCATTACCATACTATTTACGTTACTTCTTTCCAAAATTCTTGCATACAGCAAGTAACTATCATCAAAACAACGCATCGCTAGTCAGCTAGTCTTTCAAACAATTCAACGTATCTCTCCCCCGTAAATCTATTACCGGTAACTCGATTTCTTTTTCGTAAGAAAACTATACGCTAAAAATCGCAAGCGGCACATGCGATCTTTTTGAATTGGAGCAGCTTACAGAGACGTTTCCAGAGTTCGAAGAGGCGGCGGTGCCCGAGTATGAACTATGAACGAGTATTGGAAGACTGCCAAGGAAAATATCTGGAATTGAACGGTTATGCGTGGATAATGCCGATTAGAGCTGACTGCCGGGAGACCGTCATGACGCTGTTGTAGCAGCTCATCGACTATTATGAGGCTCATTTCCTCTGCAGCATACAGCAAAAGTACTTGCAGAAACTTCTGCTACTGGATCCCTATTCAGAAACGTCTGCCGTATGGCTCATGCACTCTTATATCGCCTCCGGCTACCGGGCTGAAGCAAACTAAAGAAAATCTTTTGAGTGGATAAGGAACAAGAACTTACAGCTGTGTCCCAGACTTCTCGAAGCTACAACCACTTCCATCGCCGTTTCTTTTCCAAGGTAATAGCCCACGATTACTATATCCGGACAGATATACCCGCTGTCCCTGCATGGAGCATCAGTTTTGCAGATGTATAGCGGAAGATGGTGAGAATAAAAGATGCCAGCCATATGAACACAATCCTCTTCATAACCGGCTAGAGGAGCACTGGCAGGCTTGTGAGTACGCCAAGCAGAATGCACGACGCGATTCTCCTGCAGTAACAAGCACCCATCCGTACATGTCTGTATTGAGTGATACACAGGCTAGGGATGGTATTTAACGGAAAACGCTGGTCGGGTGTCTAAGTCTATTAAGATAAACTGAACAGCATAACCTACAGCTTCGGACAACTATCTTAGTCATTAGCAGATGGACATGGATATCAATAACAAAAAAGAGACTGCCATCCCCGGAGGGACAACAATCTCTCTATCACTCATTCAAAAATCCACAGAACTCTTTACTAATTTCGCAATGCACAGGGTCCTGTTGTTAATTAACCGGCGTAATTGGTTCAAATACAGCTTCGCCGTCTTGATAAATAGCTATCTTTGCAATCTTTGCCGTCTTATCTTTGTTTAGCACAGTAATTCTATATGGTGAATTAATATCACCAAGTTTTTTGATTTTGTTCCAATCTTGTGTGCTTAATAGTTTTTCTACCAATTCGATTTTACCAGGAGTGACCTTAACTGCATTCATATTTAGAGTTGCTCCGTAACGGGTGTTCATGAACTGTGCAACCTCTTCCAAGGTCGCAATTTTTTGCGCATTTCCTGTATCATTCATCAAATTAAAAGCAAGGTACTTAACATCAGTCGGTATTAAACCTGCCAACTCCAAAGTTTTCGAACCATCTTTCGGGGCTTCTAATAGCTTGAAGGGTACATCCCTTTCCTCATTAGAAAGAATATAATTTGTGAATTCTTCTTTTCCAGTTCTACCATCTTTGGCGAATTTATATTGATTCTCTGGATCTTCTACATGTGCATTATTTCCAATTGTCCAGATGTGAACCCCTTCATTTTCTTCGTGAGTACTCTTTCCTTGGATATCTACAGAAGATGAAGCAGTAACCCCTAGGCCTTGCGATACTTCGACACCGCCAAATTCATTTCCTGAAGTTGTAATATTTTTCATTTTAACATTTGAACCGTTAGCTAGTACGCCAGCATCAGCATTCATCAAGGTGACATTATCGAGAAACGCACTAATTGATTTATACACTTGCACTCCGTATATACCCTGCCACCCGCCTGTGTTTATCTGACTCGCATCAACAGTCAGGTCAGCAAGTATTACACCAGGGACTTGAGCAATTGTAATAACAGACTTATTTGGCCCTTGAAATGTCATATCACTTGCAGCACTGATTGTATATCCATTTCCTACTAAATAAATGTGTTTGTCAATGTAAACCGTTTTCCCAACTTTAACATTACGATACAAATCAATTTGCGTATCTGGCTCAGCTGCTGCTATATCTGCGAATAACTTAGCACCAGCGATTTCGTCAGAAGCACCTTCACCCCAGTTGTCTTTCCCATTAGGGTTGGCATAGACATTACCTAATCCTTTTACTTCTACAGTGCCCAGATTTCCATCACCGTTATATAATCCTCCAGCAGTCGGAGCATTATCAGAGTAGACAGCGACTTCATCTTCAAATACATGGGTGCCCGTAAAGTTTGCAATAACGCTGGAGCCTTCCTTTTTTGCTTGAAGACCGATGCCTGCTTTCCACTCATTATCGCTAGTTGAAATGTTTTCAAAGGATACGTTTAGGTTCTTGTTGTCGTTATCATTGTTTACATATATACCAGCTTTCTTACTTTTTGTTGCCTCGACATTAAATAACTTGGCATTATCGCCATAGATTTCGATCAAGTTATCAGTATTTTGATTTGTTGTTTGCGTGACTTTAAGATTTTTAATAGTGACATTGTCGTTTTTGATGTGGAGACCCTCTGCAGTACTGTTAGCACCTGCAGGACTTTTCGCATTCAATGTCAAAGTTTTTCCTTGCCCATCCAGTATTACACCTGCAGGCGGCACTACTGGTTTAGTTACTATGGTATCCATGTATAACTTAACAGTGTCTCCTGATTCAGCTGCAGCTAGATCAGCAAACAACTTAGCTTCCGCTACTTCGTTCGAGTTTCCTTCTCCCCAGTTGTCTTTCCCGTTTGTAGGGTTTGCATACTTGTTACCCAAGCCAATAACTTCAACTTGGCCAAGATTTCCGTCACCTGCATGATTGTCGCTAATTGTTGATTTGTTATCAGAGTAGACCGCTACCTTGTCTTCAAAGAGATTTCTACCGGAAAAAGTAGCTTTAACTATAGAATTTTCTTTTTGCGCTTGCAGCCCGATTCCAGCATTCCAACCGTTTGCACTCGTTGACACACTTGTGAATAATACTGATAGAATACTGTCTTTTTTGTCGTTATTTACGTAGATTCCAGCTTTATGGCTTCCTTTCACTTCGACTTTATTCAAGTGAGCATAGTTGCCGTAGATTTCAACCAGATTATCTTTATTAGCGTTTCCGGACTGTGTGATTTTCAAATCGGTGATTGTTACATGGTCATTCTTAATATACAAGCCCTCAGCAGTGCTATCACCCTTACCCTCGGCGTTTAATGTTAAAGTATGTCCCTTACCATTGATTGTCACACCTGCTAAAGGAACGACCGGCTCCGTCACCGTAATGTTATCTGACAAAACAATTTGCTGGATGGATTTATTATTGAGCGCAGCAAGCAATTCAGCAGCGCTTCCTACAGATTTAACAGTCGGTGATACAACACCACCGCCGCCTCCACCGCCACCGCCTGTTGCAGGTGGAGTTTCAGGTTTGACTTCTGTATTGTTGTTGCCGTTGACGTTTTCCACTTTGTCTTTGACGCTTTCATAGTTGCCAATTACGTCTTGTGGTGTGGTGCCAGCAGGGAGTTGGATATTGCCCACAATCATTTGATTGCCCAGTTGGATTTTGGCGAGTTTGGATTGAATGATCAGTGTCTTAATTTTAGATTGCAGGTCGAATGTAATCTTGCCTGCTCCCTCAACTGTTGCGTTATTGATCAGTCCTGTTCCTTCAATAGTCAAATCGGTCGATTGCAGTTTGGCATGTTCAACCACTGCGTTGATGACTAATTCGCGGACGTTTGCGAGCGCAGTCAAGGACGGCACCACAATGCCAGTGTCTGCTTGGACGTGCAAGTTTACGGCAGTCATGATTTCCGCAACCTTCGTTGTACCTGTGAAGTGAACGTTCACACCTTTTGCACCTTTGACTTCCAGTACTTGCAGAACAACGTTACCGAACGAGACTTTCTGGCTGACAGCTGCGGCTTTCACTGCAGATGTCTTGGCAGATGCGTCATCGATCGTCGTTTTCCCTGATACAGTCAGATTTTTTACTGAAACGTTTTCGCCAGTGATGATCAGGTCACCTTTCAACGTGGATAATGCACCATCGAAGACGAGCGGCTTGTCCGCTGTGCCGCTTGCTGTGAGCGTCAGCTTGTCCAGTGACAAGACTTCCCCGTTCTTCACTTGAAGGCTGGCTGTGGCGCCTTTTAACGCCTCTGCATTCGATGCATTGAATAGCTTAGCGAGAGAGGCCGGTACGGAGTACTCTCCAGATGCTGTGACGAGCTTCCCGTCCTTCGCACCGCTGATCTCTGTATTGACAGTCTCAGCTTGAACTACTGCGTCACTGCGGAACAAGAACATAGCCATTTGACCGCGGTTGACAAATTGGGATGGACCGAAAGAAGTGTCGGTCAAACCAAATGTAATTTTGTTGTCGATCAGTGCCTGGAGATACTCGGCGTAATGGGCTTTCTTATCCACGTCCGTGAATTGGTTCGTCTTCAACGGCTGCTTTTCAAACTTATAAGCATTTCCAAGAATGATCGCCATCTGGCCGCGCGTCAGCTTATCGTTGACACCGTAGTTTCCGTCAACGTATCCATTGATTACGCCTTCCTTAGAGAGCGCAGCAATGTACTTGTAGAAACGATGGGTAGGGGATACGTCTTTGAAATTCGGGTTCGTTACGTTGTCAGTATCCAGGCCAAGAATATCGGTAAGGAACTTCGCCGCTTGTCCGCGTGTAATATCTGTATTTGGACGGAATGTCCCGTCTTCATATCCGCTAATGACTCCTCGTGCTGCCAACTGCATTACGGAGTCATACGATGTTACGTTCTTACCCATATCCTTAAAGGTTACCTCGGCTGCACTCGCTGTCTGTGGTGCGACTGAAACCACCGTTCCTGCTGCCATAACACTTGCCATTGATAAATTCCAAAGTTTACTATTTCCCAAATTATTTCCCCTCCAACGATAATTTTAAATTCAACTAATAATACCATAGTTCTACTACCAAAGATACCTATTCCAACAAGATTACATACTAAACTGTAAATATATCCATGCTTGCCATGTACTATATGCCACTACATAATACTTATTTTTTCTTAAAGCAAAATTCATAAAATGGAACCGGTTTAATTTCAACCCTAGACTTTTTGTCTTCCCCTGTTCTATAGTGTAGACAAATATCCAGTTTAGGTGGTGTGGTCACCAAACCTGTGTAAGAACCATATCCAGTCTGCCAAAAACAACAGCTAGCCCTTGTTGTGCTGAATTCGAGAGAACACAATATATGATGAGATACAATAGTAACAAAGTGGTATATGATCAGGAGGTTACGTTGCAAATAGTACAGGTAATACTCTGCCTATATTTCAATTTACTTACTACATTAAAATTTTTTGATATGTATAGAAGTGCTTATTATGCATAAAAAAGTCTCCTGATCATAGTCGTGACCAGGAGACCCTTCTATTGCATTTACAAATCACTTCTGTGTCTGAATAATGGATATTCCAGGTTAATAGTTTAATTAAATGGATTTGGAATAACTACCCAAGTTCCAGAGTTGTAGGTTACAGCGTAAATCGGACTTTGATTACCAGAGGTATCAGTTATTTTAAACTGCAGAAGCGTCCCATTACTAGCTTCACTATCAAGTGTAAATGTTACCGAATTACCATTTTCAACTGAACTTGCCGTAGCACCTGGTCCACCAATTCTGGAAGCAGATGCCCAATCCGTTTCTCCAGCAGATACAAGAACAATGTTTGTCGCTGTTGAACTTGCAATAGCAATTGGTAAAGCAGGTGGTGTCGTGTCTCTAGGATTAACGGTAAGAGCGACCACAGAAGTTGCCGTTTTTCCGTATTTTTCAACCTGGAATGTTACATTACCATTTTGAGCTAGAATTTGCTGCGTAACAGCACCTGTTGTACTAGAGATCGCTGTATTAGATGAACTTGTGATAGTAACCGTAAATCCAGCAGTAACCAGGGCTCTAGCCTGTGTTAAGACGTTAGTTCCCGTAGTCAGATTGGTAATTTCAGCTGCAATAATTTTAGCCGCTTCATCATCGACTAGTGATTGCTCTTTAACTTGTAATGCAGATTCATTAGTAACTAACAATTTTTGTTTTGTAGTTAACGAGTTGTAATTACTGCGAGCAGTTTCCACTTGTAATTGATTTGTTGCTGCAGTAATTTGGGCCTCTACCGTTTTAGCAATATTAACGTCTGCAACCAAGTCAGCAATTTTTTGAGAAGTATTTAATGAGCCATCCATGGCATTAGAGATTGCCATTTCATAAGCTGATTCGTTTGATGGAATTGCAGTTGTAAGTCCTGTAGCTGTGTTAATTTGAGCAATCGTAATTGAAGAAGCATTACCATATTGAATGATACCTTCAATTCTTTTGATTGCTAATTCTTGCGCGCTATTCTCGTCTTATAACACATGTTATGTGTCTTTCGAATCGAGCCTTCACCGTGCAGGCGTCTTTCAACGCACACGGCGATCTACCAGTTATATAGTTCATTATAAACCTTATATTAATACTTAAGACCTGCTACTCAGAAAATATGCCGTTCCCTAAATAGGGCGTCAGGAGTTAGTACCTATCCATAGCTTAAAATTCAGAACCAATTATAAGTTATAATTGGTTCTGCTAAATTCGAGCTTGAATTTGAAAATCAGGTTTATAAGTTCCCATACTACTGACTGGGTCCCTTCGCTCCGATTAGTTTTCTCCTCCTCGTATGTTACCATACAAGTCCAAACGGCTAATCATCCACACTACTACAAACCCGCAGCCATCTTAATGAGATTATGGGTGCTGATTCACCTAGCTCACTAAGACTTCAAACGTTCCGTTATATCTATCCCTTACTTTGACAACCTTAGATCTCCACTATCCAGGTTAGAGAAAGACCAGTTTAACAGTCAATTAGGCTGATCTCCACATCATCATTTAAAATGGTTGGGTACTTAGCGAGCCCCTAGCTTAATTTCGCGATAAGTACTACCTCTCCCTGCCTACATGGATTCGTCAACCTGATCATAGTTGTCTTTTAAAGAACCCCGCCTCAATTTCATGAGTACGACTTCACCTGACTTAGCCCCTTCCACGAACAATTCAGCGCTTCATTGGGTCCAGGAGGATTAGGCACTTGCATTCCAGACTGTTTTGCAAGATTCGGAATCACACCGAACAAATAGATAGTAACAGTTAGAAAAACCCCATGGACCTAACTATAAAGTTATATCCATGAGGTCAAATCCACTAATTTCACTAGTTACCTAGCTTATATAGTAACGTTTCGTTTAGTTTTATTAAGGAGCGACTTTTCCAGAAACAGTAACAGTTGTACCACGAGTCAACTTGTTACCATCCGCTGTTGTTCCATCACCGCGAACTGCCAAGTCTTCTGTACCAATAGTAATTGACTGATCGTCGGTAACTTTAACTTGTACAGTGTTATTAACGTTAACTGCGCCATTTGCCAAAGTAATTCTCACTTTCTTAGCATCAGTTTGGACTACAGGTGATGCTGCCACTGTATACTCGGCTCCGCCGATCAAGACAACAAAGTCTGAATTCGCTGGTGTTTTAACAGCTTCAGAGAACGTCAATTCAATTGTAGCAGATGTAGTATCAGTGGATTCAGCAACCCACTTAGCCCCTGTCAACACAGGTTTAATATTATCACTTAGAACGATAGGAGATGTGACATTTCCGCCTGAAACAGTCGCAACATATTTTGAGCCATCCGCACTAACAATAGACTTGCTCAATTCAAGAGTACCTGTTGTATTTACATTATACGTGTTTTCCGGCAATGTGATTTGTACAGTTGTTTTTCCTGAATCTGTGAAGTCCAATTTAGTACCTTGCGGAAGAGCACCTGCATCTAACTTATAGTTAGCAGCAGTGATAGCAGAATCAGACATCTTGTCATTATAAGTTACTGTGATAACATTCTTAGCTGTTGTTACGCTAGCAATAGCAGGTTGTACAGGAGTAGCAGCTTGACGGTTATCAACATATGTTGTCAAAGCATCATTTTTATTGTCAGACAGATCTACAACTGCACCTGCATCAAACACTACTTTGAATTGTTGAGCAGAAGTAGGTGTAGAAGAAGCATCAAGGGTAATTGAAACTGTATCTCCTGTGATAGCAACCGGAGCTCCAGCCAAGTTCAAACGAACATTGTTTTGATCATAGACTGCTACTTTTGAAGCGTCAAAGTTAGTAGTATTTAGTGCTTCAGAGAACTTAACATTGAATGTCTTTGTAGCACTGTTGTATGTGTTAAGGTTTGTAGCCTTGATAGTTGGTTTAACAGTGTCTTTAGTAAGCGTAATACTTTGTGTAGTAGCTTTACCAATTAAACCAGCAGCATCTTCGTAGCCTTTGAGCTCAACTGTAACTACAGATGTAGTTTTGTTTGCATCGTAAATTGAATAAGTAGTATTTGGTGTTCCTGAAACAGTAACTTCTTTATCCAATACCACACGATAAGTAGTCGAATCAATTTTCGCCGATGACGCAACACCGCCAAGGTTAGTATAATCTACATTACCTAGCTTCACTTTAAGGTTTCCATTAGCAATCAAACCAGAAAGGTTAGTAGGAGCATTTGCAATAGGCTCAGAGAATTCTACATCGAATGTGTAAGAACCTACCGGCTTAATAGACTTCACAGTTGGAGGAGTATTATCCACGCCAATTACAAATGTTGATTGTTGAACAGTCGTCCCTACTCCTGACAAGTCAGTAGCATTGTTGACAACAACAGTATGGGTCCCTGCACCATAAATAGAAGCAGGAGCATTAGAATCTTTAGCAAACGTTAATGTGTAATTACCCGCATCGTCGTAAGCAGCAGCTGTCTTCGTACCAGTTAGTGTGACGTTATCAATTTTAACGGATGCACTTGCTGGATTAACGTGCTTATCAAAAGTTAAAACTAAAGAATCATCGGCCTTTTTAGCTACTTTCAACAATTTAGGTCCTGTAGTATTATTGAAAATTTTGGCCTCACCTTTGTACTCAGCCATCTTTTGGAAAGTACCCTCAGTCAGTACATTTGCCACTTTCTCCACTTGGTATGTGTCATTGTTTGATAACGTAGAAGGCAATGTGAGGATGACTGTATTGTCATCTACCTGTGTAGCTTTTTCAGCAGTAACAGCTACATTATTTACTTTCAATGTGTAGTTGCTCACATTTTCAGCGCTGCTATCTTCTACAGCTTGGCTAAATTTAACTTCAATTTCTCTTGGGTTTTTTGCTACTGCTGTTGTAACAGCTGCTTGTGCCGGCGTAGGTACGTTTACTGTTGTGGTTCTTGTAACAATAGACGTTCCCTTTGTAGCACGTACAGTTACAGTTTTCGATCCAGCAGACTGAACTGGTGAAGTGTAAGTGAACGTTCCGTCAGTTTTCAAAGAAGCGTCAACAAAGTTAGTACCGTCGAAGCTAACTTCTACACGGTCAGCAAGAACTGTGTTACCTGATACAGTTACTGAGTTATCACTATTTAACTTTGTATCAAGACCAACAATAGCAGTTTCATACTTAGCTGAAACTTCAGTACCCTTAACTGTGTACGTTCCTGTTTCGCTCAATTCGTTTGTGAATGCATAAGTTGCTGAGTTATCACCTTTTTTAGGACCTGTTACTGCATTCGCAACAATTTCCTGACCTGAAGGAGCAACAACAACGATTTGTTTCATGCTG
The DNA here is from genome assembly GCF_023707985.1 of Sporosarcina sp. NCCP-2716. Taxonomy (GTDB): domain Bacteria; phylum Bacillota; class Bacilli; order Bacillales_A; family Planococcaceae; genus Sporosarcina. The sequence continues at coordinate 271,869 of NZ_BRCF01000004.1, read as the reverse complement.
TCTGCATCTTCATCAGTCAAGTTCTTGTCGAAGACAACTGTGATTTCTTTCGCATTCAACGCAGAAATCGACTGAACTTTAGCCGCTTTTTCTACTGTGAAGTCAAAGCTTCCAATTACACCGTTTACTGCAACGTTTCCTTTAAGTCCTTTAAGACTTGCATGTGTAATTGTATAGATTTCTCCAGTGCCATTGCTTTTCACTTCAGTTGGTGCAACAACATCACCATTTACAGTGATCTTGAAGTCCTTAGTTGTGAGGTCTTTATCTGCATCTTTCAACTTTACAGTTGTAGTTGTTTCATTTACAACTGTGACTGTCTCAACTGCAGCTCCTGGTACTACAATTTGGTCTTCCAAAGCATACAAGAATTTCGCGAAATCGCCGCGTTTGATGTTGTTTTGTGTTCCGAATTGTGTTTTGTTGATACCGTTAGTTACATTGTTCGCAACCAAAGCGTCAACTGCTGAGTCGTAACGGCTTGAAACGTCTGTGAACGAATTTTTTGTGTCGCCAGCTTTCAAATCGAATGCTTTTTGAAGCATAAGAGCTGCTTCTCCGCGAGTAATGTTATCCTGTGCACCGAATTTTGTTGCAGTTTTACCACTAACCACACCTGCAGCTTTAAGTGAGTTTACTGCTACCGCTGCACGGTCAGGTACATCAGTGAAACCTGATGCAGGAGCTTTTGGATCGTTAAGACCAGCTGCCGCTGCGATCATAGCCGCTGCATCAACACGTTTGATTTGCTGGCTGATTCCGTATTGTGTAGGAGTCAGTCCAGCGGAGATGTTGTTAGTTACTACGAAATCTACTGCCTTCTGATACGAGGCAGGTACGTCTGTGAAAGCGGAAGTTGTAACATTCGCTGATGCAACTGGGACCAAAGCAGATGCAACTAGTGAAGCTGTCGCAGCAGTTGCTACGAACTTTTTGTAAGATTGTTGAGCCATTGTGTGGTATTCCTCCCTGTTTTAGGTAATCCTATTTCATTGATGTCACCATCAATGGTGAAACACAGTTTAACTATAGCATCATTCTCTTGTAAAATCTACAAATCTTCAAAAAGATTTCAAGAATTACAGACAACTAGCTATAATTTAACTCTTACTCTATTATACATAAGCTTTTTTTCTTTGCAACCAATATCATAGCTGTTTAAACATTTCTTTTATAAAACAAAAAGAGTTAGTTGTTGCTAGCAGGTTACATATGTAATATAGCCACAGCGGGCATTTCATGTCCCTCCCCCTTACTAGATATGTCTAGTACATTATTCGTTTAACTGCATATTAAAACCCCATACTGTCGAAGCAGTCTGGGGCGTATTTCTAGCTTATAAGTCTAATTCTGGTTTTATTCGTCTGTTCTGGGACACCACCGTAACCGCCGCCAGCAGAAACGCTAGCCAAACGGAAACCGAAGGCGCCGTCAGCGTATGCCCTGCCGTATAGGCGATGCCGATACCGACGAGGAATGCCACGCCTGTCAAAATACTGAAGTAGTTGAAGTTCTCTTTCAAGTTGCTGACCAGGATCACGATGAACCGGCCGGCGAACCAGACGATCGGTGCGACCATGTAGATGAATCCGAGGATACCGAATGAGAAGAACCAGTCATGGAAGTCCATCTCAATCATCTTGAGCGGCTTGTGTGGCTGCGGAGCATCATAGTTCCCCGCAAAGCCCATGCCGAATAGTTTTTGGCTTATCGGCGCGTCCTTGAATTGTTCGACAAAGTTCGCCTTGTACGTCTCGCGGCTGCTGAAGACGAGGTTCTCGAACTGCTCTGCGTTGATGAGCGGTTCATCATTCTCTTCTTCTCCATCTAGTGGAATTTCGTCGCCGTTCTCATCCAGTTCTACTTGCGGTTTCTCTAGCGAAATGCCCAGAATGTCGAGGTGTGCGTACATATTGCCGAATACCGGCGTGAACGGTGTCGACACGACAAGTACTATTAATAGGATGAGAGAGACGAACGAATTCGCCTTCACTCTTTGTCGGGCCGGATATTCTTTTGTCGTTAAGAGCAGCAGCAGGCTTCCGAAGAAGATGCTGAGCAGCACAATCAGGATGCCGCCATACCCAACTTTCGTGCCGAGCGCCAGCATGGATGCGGACAGAAGCACGAACGGCAGCCAGTGCAGCAGCTTGCGCGTCGTCGTCGTTTTATAGACGGCAAACATCGCAGTGATCGGCAGCAGGATTGACATGGATGCGCCGACTTCGTTACCTGCGTAGAACCAGCCGGTCCATCCTTGCTTGGACCGTGCATAGTTCGCCATGCTCGTGCCGGTCAAGTGCGCAATGATGAAGACGACACTGATCGTGAGTGATGCGATGAGGAAGTAGTTGATCAGCTGACGCGCTGTGTCCGAGCCGTCTTCCTTGTGCAACGCTTCGAGCAGAAGGATGAATCCGAACAGCAAGACATGGAAGTAGACCACTTTCGTGTAATACGTCAATTCTTGTACAAGATAGAAAGGTTCCTTGACGGTATAGCCGACGATGAAGTTGATGATGACAAAGGCAGCCAGTCCTGCCAGGTAGAGCAGATAGAGCCGGGCCCGTTTGCTCTTCCGTGACTCGTTGACGATCCAGACAGCCATGACGGCGAGATAAGCGAGACGGATGATGACGCCGAGCGTCAACGGAAGGTCGATGAACAAGAGCGACGCGGTCGTCAGCACATCGATGATCGGCTGGATCATGACGAACGCCACAAGCGCGAGCATGATGTTGTGTCGGTTAAGTTCCATTGGGACAGGTTCCTCTTTCATATATGATTTGGTCTTAAAAAAAGAGTTCGTTAGAACTCAAATGGTCACAGGGCTGTACTGCGCTGCAGGCGGACGCTTTCCGGGGGCTCGACCTCAGCCGCTTCCTTCGCTCTGCTCAGTCCAGGGTCTTCGGTCTTCGCTGATCCCCCAGGAGTCGCCGCCATTCGCTACGTACAGCGGGTCATGTATTAGTAAACGTCTTTCATTAGCAAAAGCAATTTACATTATTGGTTCTTAAAATCAGTTCTTCGAATTCCCCAGCACGTGCGTACGGAATCCTGCGTCTTCCCACTTGCTGCGGTCGATGCAGTTTTTCGCGTCGATGAGGAGCTTGTCCTTCATGAGTTCGCCGACTGCAGCCGGATCGAGTTCCTTGAACGCATCATGGCTCGTGAGGACGACGACTGCGGAAGCGTCTTTGACAGCCTCTTCGAAGTCCTGTGTCTGGACAGAAATGTTGTTCGTCTTGATATGCGGATCATAGGCCGACACGATAAGCCCTTTCTGGGTCATCTCTTCGATGACGTCGAGTGACGGGCTTTCGCGCATGTCATCGATGTTGCCTTTGAAGGCGAGTCCGAGAACGGCAACTTTCGGCTGTTCAACGTTCAGCGCCGACAGAAGATCTGCGGTCATCTGCGCGGTATATTCCGGCATGCCGTCGTTCGTCTTCCGTGACAGGTGGATCAGTTTCGCGAGTTCCGGGTTCAGTTCGACGAGGAACCACGGATCAACCGCGATGCAGTGTCCGCCGACGCCTGGGCCCGGTTGATGGATGTTGACGCGCGGGTGGAAGTTCGCGAGGCGGATTGCTTCCCAGATATCTACGTCGATTGTTTCCGCAATTTTTGCAAGTTCATTCGCAAACGCAATGTTGACGTCACGGTATGTGTTCTCCATCACTTTGACGAGTTCCGCTGTCGTATCGTCCGTTTCATGCAGCTCACCTTTAACGAATGAGCGATATAGTTCAGATGTCGCTCGTGCGGATTCCTTGTTCACACCGCCGATGATGCGGTCGTTCGACACGAGCTCTTCGAACACCCGGCCCGGGATGACGCGTTCAGGCGAGTGGGAAACGAGGATGTCCGTGCCGATTTCGAGACCTGTCGGAACGAGTTCCGGAATCACGATGTCCTGCACGGTTTTCGGCGGGACTGTCGATTCCAAGATGACGAGGTTGCCTTTTTCGACAAACGGCGCGATCGATTTGGCAGCGGAGCGTATGTACTCCAAGTTCGCGGTTTTGTCTTCCTTGATCGGAGACGGGACCGCAAGGATGAAGACGTCGGCTTTCTGCGGAGTCGTCGAAACCGTCAGCATGCCGCTGTCGATTGCTTCATTCAAATACTCCTGCAGGCCGTTTTCTTCGATGTGCAGTTCTTTATTGCTGATTTTCTTGACGACGGGTTCCTGGATGTCGACACCGTGGACTTGGTGGCCATGGTTCGCGAACATGACGGCAGTCGGGAGTCCAATATAACCGAGCCCGACGATACAGATGCTTTTCTTCATTGGATTTTGCCTCTTTCCTTCGATATAAGTGGATGCAGCGGTCACTGCGATTTTTCAGTTAGTACGCGCAGGAGGAAACGCGGCAGGTTCATCTGCCGTTTCAGCCGCTTCGGGTCGCTGCACAGCCGGTAGAACCATTCGGTGCCGGTCTTCCGGAACAGCGCGGGCGCTCGTTTGACGGTACCGGAGAATACGTCGAAACTGCCGCCGACCCCTTGGAACACTAGGACGTTATGGAGTCTGCCCATGTTGCGGCGGATCCACAATTCCTGCTTCGGCGAGCCGAGGGCAACGAACAGGATCTTCGCGCCGCTGTCCGCAATGCGCTGGACGAGCGCTTCTTCATCGTGCTCATAGCCATCGGTCATGCCCGCAATCGGGATGCCGGGATAATCGCGACGTATGTTCTCCGCCGCCTTTTCGACGACTTCAGGCTTTGCGCCATACAGGTAGACAGGCTGCTGGTCGCTCGCTGCGAACTGCAGCAGGCGCGCCATCATGTCTACCCCGGTTACGCGGGACGTAATCGTGCCTTTTTTCAATTTGGACGCAAGTAAAATGCCGACACCGTCCGCGATCTGGAATGTCGCGCCGTTGATCAGCTCTTTGACTTGTGCGTCTTTCTGCGCGGTCATGACCTTTTCGGGGTTGACCGCGATGATGGTCGACTGCTCACGGCGATCCATACGCTGCCGGATCTCGTCGATGATCGTTTCGTATGTCAGAGGCGAGACGTTCACGCCTAAGTAGCTTTCTTTCATGATACGGGTGCCCCCACTCAGTTCCTTACTGTATTCCATGCTTTCAATTGTCTTAGTATAGCAGAAACGGGAACAGCTTGCACAGCCTGTTCGACTAGTGCTAAAATTACCCCGACAGACCGCTCGCCAGAGCGGGTTTTGCTTTTAAAAAAGACAGCCCAACGGGCACGGTTTTCCGAAGCTTATCGTCCGCTTTCCGCGGGCATGGCTTCAGCCGCTTCCCTCGCTGCGCTCAGTCCAGGGTCTTCAGCTCATGCTATTCCCGCAGGAGTCGGACGAACGCTTCTCCAAACCTAGCTGTCGTGCAAAGCATCCTTCTTGAACGAACGTCGTTCTATTATAAGGAGAGCCGTCAGTCGGAGTGTAAGGTGGCGACTCCTGTGGGATTAGCTGGGTGGTGAGACCCCGCAGGAGCGAAGCGACGAGGAGGCTCAACGCACAGCCCCACGGAAAGCGTCCACCTGAAACGCAGACTGACACCGTCACTATTTTATTTCATTGAAGAAAGAAAAGATTTTATTGGCAACCGAGGAGGAAGTTCCATTGAAAATTGTACTGTCCGGATTTTACGGATTGGGAAATACAGGCGATGAGGCGATCTTGAAGGCGATCATCGACAACTTGCGCGCGGAGTTGGACAACCCGGAGATCACGGTGTTTTCGCTGTCGCCGGAGAAGACGGCGTCGGATCATAGTGTGTCGGCGGTGTACCGCGGCTGGCGTCATGGCAATAAGGAGAAAGTGAAGGCGCTGCGGAAGGCGGATCTGCTGATCTCAGGCGGCGGCGGGCTGCTGCAGGACACGTATCCAACAAAGTTCCTGTTCGGCCCCCTTCCCTACTACCTGCTCATCGTCCTGCTCGCGAAGCTATGCGGAACGAAGGTCATGTTCTTCTCGCAAGGGATCGGACCGGTCACGAGCAAGTGGGGCAAGACGCTCATGCAGGGGCTCGCGAACAAAGCCGACTTCGTGACGGTGCGCGACCAGTATTCGAAAGACTACCTCGAAAACCTCGGGGTGACGAAGCCGGAGACGGTCGTGACAGCGGATATCGTGTTCGCGTTCAAGCCGGACGAGGATACGACGGCGTATGATTCTCTTGACTTGAAAGGTGACGAACGGCTCGTGGCCGTGGCGCCGCGTCCGTGGTTCGAGCACGAAGACGTCTACATCGAGAAACTCGCATGGACGCTCGATCAGCTGATCGAACAGCGCGGGGTGACGCCGGTGTTCGTGCCGATGGAGCCGCCGTATGACACGAACGTATCGAAGAAGGTTCAGCAGCGCATGATGCATGCGGACAAAACAAAGATTCTCGGCGAGCAGTTCTCGCCGAACCAGTTCTACAACTTCATCCAGCAGACGGATCTGACGATTGCGCTCCGGCTGCATGCGCTGATCTTCGCGGCGCTGTCGAACGTGCCGCACGTCGGCTTGAGCTACGACCGGAAAGTCGAGAGCTTCCTGAAGCGCTCGGGTATGTGGGAGCACTCGTATGAGCTCGGGTCGTTCACGAAGGAGCAGCTGCTGGAAAGCGCGCTATATGCTTTGGACAACAGTGACGAGTTAAAAGCGATGATGGCGCCGAACGTCGATACACTGCGGCGGGAAGCGATCCGCAACGTCGACTTGCTGCGGGAACAGTTTTTGAATGGAGGCCGTTAATCGGTGAAAATTTTACTAGCGACAGCATATGATTATCCACACTTGGGCGGGCTGTCCGTCCACTTGACGACATTGAAGGCGGGCCTCGAGTCGCGCGGGCATGAGGTCGACGTCGTGTCGTTCTCGGACGTGCCAAAATGGAAACGTGACGGAGTCGTACGGGGTCCCGCGTTTTTATTGAACAAAATGAAACAGGGGAAAGGTTATGTCTGGACGCTGAAGCGGCGCCAAGACGAGCTTGCCATCCTCATTAAAGAAGCCGTAACGAAGAAAGAATACGATGTTATCAACGCACAGGACGTCTTTACGACGTTCGCGGCGCTTGAAACAAATGTACCTGTCGTGAGTACAGTACACGGCTACTTGACGTTCGAAGGGATCTCGAAAGGGACGGTCGTCGAAGGCTCGCCGGAAGCGAAGGAACTGCAAGAAGCAGAGCGGAAAGCGTACCGGGCGACGCGTGAAGTGATTACCGTCGACACGCGTATTAAGGAATACATCTTGGAAGAAACCGGCGTAACGGGCCATATGATCAAGAACTTCATCGACGTGGAGTCGTTCAAGCCGGAAATCGAACGGCGTGCGGAGTTCCGCGATACATACGGGTTCTCGCAGGACGAGCTGATCTTTTTCGTGCCGCGCCGCCTGACGAAGAAAAACGGCGTGATGTACCCGATTTTGTCGCTTCCTGCTGTCGTTGAGAAATTCCCAAATGCGCGCGTCGTGTTTGCAGGTACTGGCGAAATGATGGAGCCGATGAAGCAGAAAGCAGCAGAGCTTGGCGTGTCCGATCATATAACGATGCTCGGTGCGGTCGATCACTCGGTCATGATGCAGTATTACGCACTCGCGAACGTCGCCCTCGTGCCGTCGATCTACTCGGCGGGTGTCGAAGAAGCGACTTCGATCTCAGCACTTGAGGCGATGGGTTCCGGCGTACCACTGATTGCATGTGCGGTCGGTGGCTTGAAGGAGATCGTCGACAGCGGCAAGGACGGGCTCTTGGTTGAAGAGCAGAACGTCGAGGAGCTGAGCGACGCGATGATCAAACTGCTGGAAGATCCGGCATATGGCGAGCAGCTTGCAGCTGCGGGCCGGGCGAAGATTGTTGCGGAGTACTCGCATTTTGCCGCTGCGGAGAAATACGAAAGCATTTACTTGAAAGCATTGAAACATTGACCGTGAAGCTCCCTGGTGTTGCGTCAGGGAGCTTTTCGCGGTTTAGACGGCATGTCTTATTAACGTGATTTGGGAGGACTACTATGGGCAAGTTAAAACAGGCGGCACTGTGGACTGCGGTGCTCGCGCTCGTACTGAAGCTATCGGGGTTGTTCCGGGAATCGATCGTCAGCACAAAATTCGGGGTCTCGTTCGAGACGGATGCGTATTTCCTCGCGTTCCCGTTCATCACCCTGGTCGTTGCGATGATCTCCACAGGCTTCAATAACGTCTTTTTACCGATGTATATCAAAAACCGTAAATCCGGCGACGCGGGCGACCATAATGCGAACGCGTTGCTGAACTGGACGATGGTGCTGTTCGTCGGCATCAGTTTCGTCGGCTGGTTCGGTGCGCCGTACTTCCTGCCGATCCTGTACGGCAAGATGTCGGAAGAGATCGCTGCAATCGCTGTCCCGATGACGCAGGTGTTCTTCGCGTTCATGACGGTGATCGCACTGAGCGGGCTGTTGGATTCCTATTTGCAGTCGCGTCGGATCTTCGTGCCGTCGCAGATGTCGAAGCTGCTCGCAACGCTGTTCTCGGTGATCTTCGCGATCCTGTTCAATGAGCAGTGGGGCATCTTTTCCTTAGCGTATGGATTCATCTTTGGAACGATCCTCGGCGTCATCGTGCAGCTATATTACCTGTTCCGGTCGGATTACAAGTACCGCTTGGAGTTCCGGATGGACATCCAGTTCCGGAACGCGTTCTTGCTGCTGATCGTACCGTCGCTGCTGAACTCGGTCGTCGGCCAGGTGAACTTCTTCGTGAACAAGGCGTTTGCATCCGGAATTGACGGCGCGGTGACGTATTTGAACAACGCGTCACTGATCATCAGTATTCCAAATGCGATCTATGCAACGACGCTCGCGACGATCATTTTCACACTCATGAGCGAGCAGACGGAGGACCGGGCGAAGTTCAAAGAGACGTTCTTCCGCGGGATGGAGATCTCACTCGTGACACTGCTGCCGATTGCGGCAGGGCTGTTCGTCATCGGTGATTCTGTCATTGCGTTCATCTACGAGCACGGCAAGTTCACGGCAACGGATACGCACCGTACGCACATCGCGCTCATGCTGTACTTGCCGGTCGTCGTGTTCCAGGGCATGCAGCTCATGCTGTCAAAGTCGATGTACGCGCGCGGCAAGACAGCAGTCGTGTTCCGCATCAGCGTGACGACGATCCTCATCAACTTCCTGAGCAACTGGCTGCTCGTGGACCGGTTCGGCTACCCGGCTCTCGCGGTTGCGGCGTCAGTGGTGAGCGTGTACTTCTTCGCCGTGTCGATGGTGGTTGTATACCGCGATCTTGGTCGTGAGGAGCTCGCGCGGTTCGGCCGGATGGTGCCGCAAGTGCTCGTGCCAACGGTGCTCATGGGTGCTGTAGTGTGGGTTGTGAAGGCATTTGTCGGCGTCGGGTCACTCGGACCGATTCCGCAGCTTGCGATCTTGGTGCCGATCGGGGTTGTCGTGTATGCGGCGATGCTGTTCGTGTTCTACCGTGCCGGATTCCGGCGGTTCTTAGGGATGCTGCGGCGCGGGTGAGTTTTTTGCGGGGGTGCTTGAGCGGTTTGGGTGGTGGCTTGAGCGGTTCTCGCTGTGGCTTGAGCGTTTGCGACATTGGCTTGAGCGCTTGTAAGTTATCTTGAGCGTTTGATGAGAGGGCTTGAGCGGTTCCCCGTCATCTTGAGCGTTTGGCGCGGTTGCTTGAGCGGTTCGCAGACAAGGCCGCAAGGTCTGCGCTTTTAAAGTGACACTCCCTCCCCCACTTTCCTAACAGAAAAGGCGGAGCGGAGCGCAGCCCACCATTCAGTCTTGGTTTTCCACCGGGGAGAGCGGAATGGTCGCGAGCTTTTTGACGGGATGAGGGAGGATTGCTGCCGCGGGCCTGGGGAATGGAGCGGTTAGCGGGGCGAAATGAGCGGTTCGGCGTGGGTATGGAGCGCTTGGCCGATGTTAGCTCCCCTCTCCCCCGCTTTGATTGATCATAGGATTTCATTCACATGGAAGGAGTGGGACGTTCGTTGAAGAAATGGGTGGTTTCGGTGTTGCTGGCGCTGTTGGTGCTGGCAGGTGTGGGGGCTGTGTTCCTGAAGGGGACGAAGACGGAGCAGGTGCTGTCGACCAAGTCGCTGCATGTGGTGGTCGAAATGCCGCGCCTGGTGACGCTGGCGTATGAGAAGGACGAAGAACGGGAAGTCGAGAATACGGAAGAACGCACGATTACATATTCAGTTCACCGGTTCGGCAAGCGGATCGGGACGTACGAGCTGACGGAGCGGACGCTCGGCAATGGGTCACAGTTCCTGTTCGAGCGGCTGATGAATGATAGCCGGCTCGGCGTGGATCTGAAGACGAGTTACCACTTCAACGGGTCGGATGACGTCATGGCGACGGATTGGAACTATCGCAAGGTGAAGCATCCGCACCATGATACGTTCGGGACGGACCCGACGGTGAATCCGTATGGCCGGCTGGAGATCCGGGACAATGCGTTCCAGGAAGCGGTCGTCGGGTATTCATTCACCTCGAAGGAACTCGTGAAAAAATACGATGTCGGCGAGAGCCGGCTGCGGGAGCTCGGATCGGAAGTGCAGGATGTCGAGTTGCTGACGGATGGGTTTGCGCGCGGGTTGAAAGCTGGCCGTAGCGGGATCGGCGAGTCGTGGATGCTGCTGTCGGACTCCCCTCTTTTCGAGAGTCATGAGGAAGAGAATGAGTGGATCGACTTTTCGCTCGAGAACCAGTTCTCGCAGCTGAACTGGCTGACGAAGGACGGCCCGTACACGAAGCTGCCGTTCTCGATCGACCCGGCGACGAAGATGGGCTACGGCCGCGTCATCGGCCGGATGGAGGACGATGTGGCGCTCGAGTGGTACGGCAAGTCGGAGTCGAAGTTCTTCGAGACGATGGTGCTGAATTCGCGGGTAAACCTGCTGAACTACATCGCGGAGTTCGGCGGCACGCGCTGGCCGACGGAGTACACGAGCGCGTGGCTGAACAATGCGTACGGCATCAAGGCGCCGTACGTCGACACGCGCTATAACGAGTATGTGGCGTTCTTCCTCGATGAGACGGAGAAGCAGTTCGACGAAGAGGTCGACAAGTCGCAGAAGTACGTGCCGGTGTATGCGGACTATCTGCTGTCGCGGATCGATCAGGGCGAAACGATCGAGGCGGGCGACGGGTTCCTGATTGTCGACTACTTCGACGAGGACCCGGAGACGAAGCGGCCGCATGCGTCGCTGAACCACGAGCTCGGCGGGCTGAAGATCCTGTTGACGGCGTACCGGGAGACGGATGATGCGAAGTATTTGGACGCTGCGAAGTCCGTGATGGCGGGCATCGAAGGGTTCGGCGCGTCTGAGGGCGGCTGGATTCGCGACAACGGCGACTTGTGGTATCAGGCGCGCCCGGACGGCACGTTCTCGGGCGATGATTACCCGCAGCTGACGCTGGTCGATCTGGTCGAGACGCAGTCGCTGCTCGAGGAAATGGAGCTTGGGCGCAATGCGTATTTTGACAAGCTGATCGATGCGAAGGTCGGCTATTTGAAAGATCAGGGGGAAGAGCTGATCGAGAAAGTGACGAAGCATTTGAAGCAGGGGTGAAGGTGCCCCTGTTTTTTTGTTTTTTTGGGGGGCTTGAGCGTTTGGGTGGGTTGCTTGAGCGTTTGGAGTTACTGCTTGAGCGGTTCTCCGCCTGCTTGAGCGGCTCATCCACACTGTCGGAAGACCGGTGCTCTTAGAGGGATATCCTCTTCCCCACGTCTCTAACAGGAAAGGCGGAGCGGCAGCGGAGCCAGACAAGCTAAAATGGTCGCGAGCATTGGGAAACCCGGGGCTTGGGACGGGCCGCGGATGTGGGAATGGAGCGGTTGGCGGGCGGAATGGAGCGGTTTGGCAGTGAGATTGATCGGTTAGCACGGAGTATCGAGCGGTTGCTGGCCCCCGGGTTGTTCATTCCACCAGAAAACCCTCCTGTGTGGATAACAGGAGGGCCAGAGGATTCAGTTACAACTGCTCGTGCATGATATCATGGGCGTGTGTCAGCTCTTTAAGTACTGCCTCGTCGATTTCGAGTCCGAGTCCCGGTGCATCGCTCAGTCGGACGAATGGGATGTCGATGTCCAAGGGGGCGATGTCTTGACTGAACATGAGCGGTCCGACAAGTTCGTTCGTCTGGATGCGTTTTTTGGCTGCCGCGAGGTGCAGGCCTGCAGCTGATGCAACCGCGGATTCGACCATAGAGCCTATTTGGCATGTGAAACCAGCGAGTTCCGCCTGGTGGACGAGCTGCATGGCGCGGTAGAGACCGCCGCATTTCATGAGTTTGATGTTCATCATGTCTGCTGAACGGGTGGCCGTCAGTTCGTACATTTCCTTCTGGCCATGGAGTCCTTCATCGATCATGACCGGGATGGTCGTTTTTTGTTTGATCTCCTTCAAGCCATGCATATCAGATGCGATGACGGGCTGCTCGATCCAGTCGATACGGCAGTCTTTGACTTGTTCGAGCACTTGCATGGAAGCTGCGCTCGTTTCCCACCCTTGGTTGGCGTCGACTTTTATGGCGATCTCGTCGCCGACAGCATGCCGGACGGCACGGATGCGTTCGATATCGAGCTGTTGATCGGTCCCTGCTTTAAGTTTGAGGATCCGATAGCCTTCGCTGACAGCTGCAGTCGCCTCGGCCGCCATTTCTTCCGGCGTCAGGATGCTGATCACTTTCGGGAATTCGAGTGTGTCATGGTAACGCCCGCCGAGCAGATTGAACACCGGCTGACCGGTCGCTTTGCCCATCAGGTCGTAGCAGGCGATGTCAATGGCGGCTTTTGCAGTGGTAGCGCCGTAAATCGTTTTGTCCATGCGATCGTGGATGCGTTCCATGTCGAATGGGCTCATGCCGATCACAGCTGGAGCAATCGTGTTTGTCAGGACGGCCCTCACCCCTTCCCACGTTTCCCCCGTGACATGCTCATCCGGAGTCCCTTCTCCGTAGCCTGTCAGGCCAGTATCGGTATGCACCTTGACGATGATGGATGGCATGTCGACATACGTATGGTAGCTGATGATGAATGGTGTCTTCAACGGGAGTCTGACGGAAATGACTTCGATGGATGTAATTTTCATCGGTTCTCCTCCATGTACGTCAGCAGGCTTTCGGTGAACAGTTCGACACCGGTGGCAAGCACGCTTTCGTCGATATCGAATTTCGGATGATGGTGGCCATATGGGCGGTCCTCATGGCCGATTCCTAGAAAGATGTACGATGCCGGGATTTCGGTTGAATAATAGGCAAAGTCCTCACTGCCCATGATGCCGTCGATACGGGTGACCTGTTTTTCTTCGACCAGCTGCTTTGCCTGCCGCTCCATGAATGCCGTGAGCTGAGGATCGTTGTCGAGCGGCGGGTCGCCATGCTGGTAGTCCAGTTCGAATGTCGCGCCGTATGCCTGGCATACGCCGTCGATGATGGCATGCAGGCGTTTTTTGATGTGTTCGGAGGCTTCCTTATGGAAATAGCGCACCGTTCCGGAAGCATAGGCGCTGTCCGGAATGATGTTGTAGTTCGACCCGGAGCGCAGTTCGCCGATGCTGAGGACGGCTTCTTCGCTCGGGCTGAGGCTGCGGCTGATGATCGACTGGATCTGCAAGATCACCGCCGACATTACGAGCGTCGGATCGATCGTGTCCTGCGGCATGGAGCCGTGCCCTCCCTTGCCCTGTATGGTGAAGGAAAAACGATCAGCTCCCGCCATCGTCGGTCCTTCACGCACACCGATGACGCCTGCGGGGATCGGCTGCCACAGATGGTAACCGAAGATGGCGTCGATGCCGTCGAGCAGTCCGGCCTCGACCAATTCCGTTGCGCCGCCTGGCAGTTCCTCTTCGGCATGCTGGAACACGAACAATAGGGTGCCTGCGATATCACTGGACCGGTCCGCAAGCAGACGGGCGACGCCGAGAAGGATGGCCATGTGCCCGTCATGACCGCACGCATGCATGACGTTTTCGTTTTTCGAAGCGAACGGCAGACCGGTCTGCTCCAGAATCGGGAGAGCATCCATATCGGAGCGGATTGCAATCGTCTTCCCTGCCCTATCTCCCCGCAATACCCCGATGATATCCTTGCCGGTCATGCTGTATGTTTCGAGTCCCATAATTTCGAGTTGTTGTTTCACATATTCTTTCGTTTCCGTTTCCTGATGGGAAAGTTCGGGATGTGCGTGCAAATATCGTCTCTGCTGCACAACCCACTCAGCTGTTTCTTGTTGTAGTGTCATTGGATGGGCACCTCCGTATTGGTTATGAATAATGGATCAGATGGGCGATTGTCACAAAAATCGCACCGAGCGTATAGTGGATCAAAATAAGCGGGAAAATCCATTTCACCCATTTGGACCAAGGGATTCGCGCAAGGGCAAGCCCTGCCATGAAGTAACCCGATGTCGGAGTGAAAATATTTGAAATCCCATCGCCGAACTGGAAGGCGAGGACTGCCGTCTGGCGAGTGACGCCGACCAGATCGGAAAGCGGCGCCATGATCGGCATGGTGAGCGCTGCCTGCCCGCTGCCGGAAGGGATGATGAAATTCAGCAGGCACTGGATTGCATACATCCCTACTGCCGCCAATGTCGACGGCATCTCCCCGATGGATGATGAAAACGCATACAAAATCGTATCCATAATGCCGCCTTCCTGCAAGATGACAAGTATCGCATTGGCAACTCCGACGACAAGCGCGCCCATGACAAGCACTTTACATCCCTCGATGAACGCTTCGGCAATTTCGTCAAGGTTCATGCGTCCCACAAGCCCCATTGAAATCCCCATCAGCAGGAATAACCCCGAGATTTCTGTCAAATACCAGCCGAACTGTATGACACCGATGGCCAGGCCGACCAAGGACGCGAGGAGAATCAGGAAGATGATCTTATGCCGTCCGGTCATTTCTTCCATACTGCCGGCTGGTTCCACCGGCTCACCGATACCATACACCAGACTTTTCGTTGGATCTTTTTTCACTTTCAATGCATACCGCATGACGTACCAGATGCTGATCGACAGGAAGATCACCCAGAATATGATCCTCAGCCAAAGTCCCGAGAAAATCGGCAGTCCGGCAATCCCTTGCGCCACCCCGACTGTGAAGGGGTTCATGAAAGCTGCCGTGAATCCAGCGGACGTCCCGAGCAGCACAATCGCCGCACCGACGATGGAGTCGAATCCAATCAGCACCATGAGCGGAACGAGGATAGTAATATAAGGTATTGTTTCTTCCGCCAGCCCGAGCATAGCACCTGACAGCGCGAAAAATGTCATGAGGATCGGAATCATCCAATACTCCCGCCCTGCCATCTTTTTCGAGATTGTTCCGACAGCTGCGGAGATTGCACCGGTTGCATGCAGAATCCCGAACGAACCGCCGACGATGAAGATATAGAAAATGATACCCGCCGTATTCTGCATTCCTTTGTGGATCGATTGGAAGATTGCAAAGAACCCGGTCGGTGTTGAATCGACGACATGATACGTTCCATCGATGACAACTGTCCGGTCGTTTTCATCGACCATCGTGTCATACTGCCCTGCCGGTACAATGTATGTCGCAATGGCTGCAAGGATAATGACGATGAACAAAATGACAAACACATGAGGCACGGCAAACTTCCACTTCTTTTTAGCTGATTGTTCCTCTTTCACGTAAATCCCTCCTTTTACAGATGATAGACGTCGGTATATGGACGCTAACTTATCTTATAATCATAGTGAAGGCAAAATAATATGTCAACTAGTTATTAGATTATTTTAAATTTATTGTGCGCAAGGACAGAAAACCGCCTCCCGGTCACTCAGTGAGGGGGAACTCCAACTGATAGACGGCACGTGGACGCCCATTACGATGAGGATGCTCTTCACCCACAATATGAAGCCATCCAGCATCCATATATTTTTTCAACATCCTCTCTGCACTGCGTTTCGTAAGTTGGAAATAATCCGCGATATCATCCGACGTGAACGAACTGGCCGCACGTGCTTGCAGGAACTGCTGCATCTTGACAAGGTTTGGAATGCTGACTTTCGCTGTATTGGCCAAGTACCGGATATGGCTGTCAGTGGTCGATAACGTCCGGATCTGCTGTTTGGCCAACGGATTGATCACCTCTTTTTCTTCGGTGACGACGATGAACGAATGCTGTTCGGGTTCACTGTGAGACAACGCGATCGCTGCATTCTTCTTAGCTTCCGTTATTGTTCTTCCGTATCCAGCTCCCGCCTGCAGGGTTGCGGATAGATTGTTTGCAGCGGAAATGACCGGGTTCAGCAGGCTGCTTTGATCAAGCAGGAATTGAATGCTCCCTTTCGTTCCAAAATATTCAAATTCCAAGGGGCCGATCTGCTGGATTTCTCCATTCACTTGTCGCGCAGCTGTCAGCATCGCCTCCTTGACCAAGGCCATTCCATCTGCAGAAATTTGCTGTACGGTTTCGCCTGAGACGTCGATCAGGCAGACGGCTACTTGGGCGAGCTGTGTCTGTTGCAGGACTCCAGCCTGCTTTGCACGTAACAGGACATCCCTTACCGTATTGTCCGCATCGATGAACCGCAGGCTGGGAATCCCCTGTTCCACAAGCTGATCATAGACGGAGTGGATGCTGGTGACAGCCAATGAGGTTTTTCCGGCATTCCATAGGTCTTTGTGGAACAACTGGATTGGCTCCGTTTCGAATTGCGGGCATTTTGTCGTATGAAGCCACGCGAAATCTTTGACGTGGGTCGGCGCCGGATCCAAGCGCAGCTGGCGGACAATATCATCTACATAACGACGGTCCGGCAGATCGATGGACAATCGATCCAACGGACAGAGATTACGTGACAGGATGTGGAGCAAGGTAAGCGATACATTCAGCTCATTGTCCTCCATGTAAACCGCGGGCTTGTCGAATTGCCCGAGCAGACACTCCGCATGACGGTATGGAAGAATACCTGAGAACAGGTAGACCTCGCAGTCCGCCGCTAGCGGGAGAAGTCTCTCTAAGTCTTCGACAGCCAGGTAGCGGAAAGTTTCCAGTTTTATGCCATCCAATTCCGCTTCAAATGATGTTATGAGCTGGATTGTTTCAGATGAGCCGAACAAAGCAATCTTCACCATCTGATCTTTTCACCTCCGGGTGGATTTCTGAAATTGCTGCTGTCTGCATTCTTCGGCATATTAGCTAGCTTTCCCCTATCCTATCATAGCGGGAGGATCTGGAAAACTAGAGGGATGATGTGTCGGAAGCCGCTTCTGGTATTTGCAGCGATTTTCATGAGGTATGCCTCCATTTGCACGTCTCTGACAGTAAAGGCGGAGCGACAGCGGAGCCAGACAAGCTAAATGGTCGCGAGCATTGGGGATTTCGGGGCTCGGGACGGGCCGCGGGCGTGGGAATGGAGCGGTTCGGCGGTGGGATTGATCGGTTCGACCGCGTTATTGATCGGTTTGCCGATGGAATCGAGCGGTTTGGCAGTGGGATTGATCGGTTAGCGAGGGGAATGGAGCGGTTCGGCAGTGGAATTGAGCGGTTCGCGGGCGGAATCGATCGGTTAGGCGGGGGTATTGATCGGTTAGCCGCCGGAATGGAGCGGTTCGCGGGACGCGGGGGTTGATTGCAATAGAAAGGCCCTCCCGAAACACTGGGAGGGCCGTTTTTTTAGTTGTTGACGATGGTGACGACGTCTGCGCTGATGTAGCCGGTTTTGTAGCGGGCGTCGTCGCTGAAGACTTCGTACCAGGTGTTGCCTTTGTCATCTTTTGTTTCGCTGATGACGGTGAGCGGGTAGCCGAGCGGCAGGCCGTTGCTTGTTTTGGCGTACGTGCCATTGTAGCGCGGTGTGTACGTGTACAGGATCGGCGAGCTGGTGCCCGGTGCTTTGCGGACGTTGACGGTTGACTCGACGTTGGTGAGCGCGAATTTCAGGTAGCGGCCGTAGTCTTTGCCGCCGGCTGCTTTGTCGAGGTCATACATGTGTGCGCCAGCTTTTGCGCCCCATGTCGGGTCGGAGGCGTAGTTGACGTTGAAGCCGGTCGTTTTATTGCCGAATGCGGCGCCTTGTGCGCGGCCGAGCTTGTTGGCCGGGTCCATGTAGTTCGGGTTCAGGAAGTCGTTGACGAGCGCGACGGCACTGTCGATCGGCTTATCGAATGTCCCTTGTTTCAGGCAGAGCTGCGTCAGGCTGTCGTATTTGTATAGACCGAAGAGATTGTTACACTTCAATGCTGTTTCACTGATTCCATAGTCGCCTTCATGGACGGCAAGTGACAGGATTAGCAATGCATTGATGTTGTAGTCTTGTTCGAGCTTTTTGAAGTCTTTGCCGAGTCCGACGAGTTTAGAGTTCTTCGAGGCGTTCGCATAGCGGCCGCCGTATTTTTCACGGTCTTTCAGCACTTTGTTAATAAGTGAGTCGAGCTCTGCACCTGTGTAACTGGTCGTCGAACGGGCGGACAGGAACTGGAAGTATGGCAGGAATGTGCCGACGAACTTCTGGTTCGTGTCGTAGAAATGGACGCCGTCCGGGCTGTAGTACGTGCCGTTCTTCTTCAGGAAGTCCGGTGCGAGCTGGACGTAGTAGCTGGCCTTTTCCTTCGTCATGTAGTTATAGATGTGGTGTGTCAGTGTCCCCCACTCGCTCACCGTGTAGTGGTCCCGGTTCGGTGCGAGTTGTGCAGGGATCAGATCTGTTTCCGAGTGCTTGACGTATCCTTCAGTCGCGCCGACCTGGACGCGGATATATTCATCATTCGAACCGAGATATTTCATCTCCCGGCCCTGCTGGATGTAGGTGAGCTTATTTTTGAACCTTTTTTCTAATGGTGCGGATGCATCGTAGTCTTTGTAAATAATTGTATTTTCTTTAGCGCCGGCTGGGGAGAAATTGTCTCCGAAGGCAAAGCCGCTGCGGACGCGGACGATTTCGTTGCCGCGGTACATCGCCTGGATGGCGCTGTTCTTGTTAAATTCATTTGCCGCGTCTAGGTATTCCGCATAGCCTTTCGACTGCTTGACGAGCTTGCCATTTGAAATGGTCGCGATGTAGTAGTCGCTCGTATTGACGGGTGGTTCCGGTGTTGGCGGTGTCGGATCTTTCGGGTCTTCCGGCACCGGCGGCTGTTCCGGTGTTTCCGGGATCGACGGCAGGGATGGCGGTTCGTATGCGTCGACCGCTTTCAGGAAGCGGCTGATGAAGGCTGCAGCCTGTTCGCGGGTTGCGTTCGCTTTCGGCTCGAACCGCATGGAGCCGTCTTTGTTCGGGATGCCGCTGATGATGCCGTAGCGGATGTTGTAGTAGGCGGCGCGGACGCTGCCGGACGATTGGAACTGTTTCAGATCGGTGAAGTCGATGCGTGTTTCCTGGAGCACCATTTCGCTGTAGTTCAGGACGTTCATCATCGTGATGGACACTTGCTCGCGTGTGATCGGCGCGTCGGGCTTGAAGATGCCGCCGCTGTAGCCGCCCATGATGCCGGCTTTCTGGACACGGTAGATGTCTTTTGCGAGTTTGCTATTTTTCGGGACGTCCTGGAAGCTGCCGGTTGCGTCAGGCAGTTTCAGAGCACGTGCGATGAAGGCCGCGAACTGGCCGCGGGAGACTTCTTCTGCCGGGCGGTAGGAGCCGTCGCTGTAGCCGGAGAGGATGCCTTTGTCGATCATTTCGCGGAGTTCTTTTTCGAGTGTACGGCCGGTGAGTTCGTCGGCGTGTGCTTTCGTTGCCGGAATCATGAGTGAGAAGAGCAGCAGGAATGCGGTGAGCAGTGCTGCGAGTTTTGCTGGGATGCGCTGTGATGTCATGATGGTGTTGCCTCCTTTTGAATACGGGTTTTATACAAGGAAATGCCGCCCTGCGAGTTGGAATCCGGGGCGGCATTTTGTTGTCTTACTGGATATTGCCGACGCTGTAGAGCGCTGCAGAGAACTGGGCGCGTGTGGCGTTGGCGTTGATCGAGAAGTTCGCTGTCTGGAAGACCGTGGTCTTGTCCATTTTCTTCAATGCGCTGATGGCGTTCGCCGCGCGGTAAGTGACCGGTACGTCGACGTACGGCGGTGTCGTCAGGCTCGATGCCGTCTGGCTCAGGCTGAACGCGCGGTCGAGGATGATCGCGAGCTGCGCTTTCGTCAGCGGATCGTACATGCCGAACGAGCCGTCTTCGTAGCCGCTCAGGATGCCGGCATCGCTCATTGCGGCGATGTCTTTCGCGAACGCGTGGTTTGCCGGGACGTCGCTGTAGCTGAGCGGGAACCGCGGACGGAGTTTCAGGACGCGGTTGATCATCGTGGCGGCTTGTCCGCGTGTGACTTCGGTGTCAGGCTGGAAGGAGCCGTCTTTGAAGCCGCTGATGATGCTCTGCTTGCTGAGTGTTTCGATGGCACTGAATGCCGGGTGCTTCGTTGCGACGTCGCTGAATGTTGCGGATGGTACGACAGGCGCCGGCTGTGGTGCCGGTGCCGGTTTGGACGGCGCTGGTGCCGGTGTTGACGGCTTTTGTGGCGCCGGTGCTGTGACGCCTGTCACCCGCTTCGCGCCGACA
Source organism: Sporosarcina sp. NCCP-2716 (assembly GCF_023707985.1). GTDB lineage: Bacteria > Bacillota > Bacilli > Bacillales_A > Planococcaceae > Sporosarcina. The sequence goes on along the minus strand of NZ_BRCF01000004.1, from coordinate 251,353 downwards.
TATTTCGGTGCCCAATAGGGATGGGTGTCCAAGTTCGCGATGCCGACTCCGCCTGTTTTCGCGGAGAGGAAGTCGCCGTTGCCGATATAGATGCCTGTGTGCGAGATCCCTTGCTTGTATGTATTCTCGAAGAACACGAGGTCTCCGGCGCGCAAGTCGCTGCGCGGGACAGCGGTGCCGACTTGGTATTGTGTTTCCGATGTGCGCGGCAGGTTGATGCCGAAGAATTTGTAGACGTACAGGATGTAGCCGGAGCAGTCGAATGCTTCCGGTGTTGATCCACCGAACAGATACGGCGTGCCTTCGAATTTCTTAGCGTAGGCGAGGATGCTGTCTCCCGTGACGGCTGCGCTGGACTTTTGCGGCAGGACGGTGAATACGCTTGCAAACGCTAACACGATGGCCAAGAACAGGACGGTCTGCTTTTTCATGTCGCACCTCGATTTAGGATGATGGGCTGCTTCTATGAATCTTACAATCTTGTAATGTTTACTTGCTTCTATGGTAACAGAAAAGGTTGCGGGTCTATATTACAGTTGTGTTACAAGTGGCGGAATTGTGTTTATATTGTTGAGTTGGGTTATATACTGGGAAGTTTGGTTTTTTGGGGTGGCTTGCTTGAGCGGTTGATGGCTGTGCTTGAGCGCTTGTGATGCTGGCTTGAGCGGTTCTGCTCCTTGCTTGAGCGGTTGGCAGCTGTGTTTGAGCGCTTCCCCACTTGCTTGAGCTTTTGTCGGCTATGCTTGAGCGCTTCCCTTCCCTAACAGAAAAGGCGCAGCGGAGCGAGCAGACAAGTTAGTCTTGGTCTGCCAGTTGTAAGGGCGGAATGGTCGCGAGCAATTCTTTGGTTGAGGGCTGGGGTGTCGTGCCGCGGGAATGGAGCGGTTGGAGCGCGGAAACGAGCGGTTCGCGCGTTGAATGGAGCGGTTAGCCGTGGTAATTGATCGGATAGCGGGCGGAATGGAGCGGATAGTTGTGGGAATTGAGCGGTTAGCCGTGGGAAATGAGCGGTTGGCAGCTATGCTTGAGCGCTTCCCTTCCCTAACAGAAAAGGCGCAGCGGAGCGAGCAGACCATTTAGCCTTGGTTTGTCAGTTGGAAGGGCGGAATGGTCGCGAGCTATTTTTGGTTGGAGGCTGGGGTGTCGTGCCGCGGGCAGCGGGAATGGAGCGGTTCGTGGGCGGAATGGAGCGGTTAGGGGCGATAATGGAGCGGTTAGCCCGCGCCGGCCGCCAACGCCGCACGAAAAAACCGCGGCTTCCAGTGGAAGCACGCGGTTTACAGGGTTTCATTGGAACAACTTCGGGTTTTCGGCGTTCGCGAGGAAGACGCTGTAGGTGGCGCGCGACATCGTTTCCTGCGGTTTGAAGGTGCCGTCCGGGTAGCCTTTCGTCACGCCTGCCTGGGTCAGGGCGAGGGCGGCTTCGTAGCTGGAGACGTTCGGCGTCATGTCTTTGAATGGCGATTTCTGTCCTGTGTTGGCCTGCAGTTTGAAGGCCCGCTGCAGGAGGAGCGCCATTTCGCCGCGGGTGACGGGCTGGCTCGGACGGAATGTCGCGTCCGGGAAGCCGCTCAGCAGGCCGCTTTCGAGCGCCGACTGGATGTAGCCGGAGGCGAAGCTGCTCGGGTTGACGTCGCGGAAAACGGTCTTGCGCTGTTCGCCGTTCAGGCCGGTCGCACGGCCCATGATGGCGACCGCTTCCGCACGGGTGATCTTCTGATCCGGGCGGAATGCGTTGCCCGGGAAGCCGAAGATCAGCTGTTTGTCGGCCAGATAGGCGATTTGCGGTGCGTACCATTTGAGACCGCCGACGTCTTTGTAGCTTGTTCCGTCGATCTTGAGGATGATGTCTTCCTGGATCTGCTTGCCGGTTTTTGTCATGATGGCGTATTTGCCTTTGTACGTTCCGGACAGCATGTAGGTCTCCCACTTGCCCGGGGACTGTTCCGGGATCGCGCGGCCTTCGATTTTGAGCTGGCGCGCGGTCGTTTTGTCGGCGTTCGACAGTTCGAAGACGACTTTCCCCTTTTGCGTATACTGCGTCATGATCGGGATGTCGTCGACTGTCGCCGGATAGCGGACGAGTCCGTAGCCGAACTGGCGGTCACGGCCTTTCGCGCCGAGGTCTTCGGCGGTGTTCGCGAGGAGCGAGCGCAGGCGGACGTTCGTCAGATCCGGGAAGCGTTCTTTCAGCAGCGCAGCGATTCCAGACACATGCGGTGCCGCCATCGATGTGCCGGAAAGCTCGTAATAGCCGTCTTTCTTGCCGTCGTCGTCAAGCGCCCGCGGGTACGTGCTGAAGATGTCCACGCCGGGTGCTGCGAGTTCGACTTCCGGCCCCATCGATGCTTCGAGGAACCGTTCTTTATTGCTGGCGACGGCCGTGACGGCGATGACGGTCGGGTATTTCGCCGGATACTGGACGGAATCCTTGTTGTCGCCGAATTCTTCGTTGCCTGCTGCCGCGACGAGAATCATGCCTTTGGCGTATGCTTTTTCGAGCATTAACTTCAACGCGGGGTCATCCCGGTTGGTCGTGATGCTCATGTTGAGGATGCTGATGTTGTTGTTGATGGCCCATTCGACGCCTGCGATGATATCGGCGGTCGTGCCGGAATCGTACTGGTTGATGGCTTTGATGGCGTATAATTCGACGCCGGGTGCGACACCGAGCGTGCCGTTGCTCGCTTTTTGGGCAGCAAGGATGCCGGCGACGTGGGTGCCGTGGCCGAGGTCATCCGCATAGGGCACGGTGCCGGTTGCGCATTCGTCTTTCGGCAGCGCACAGAAGCCGCTTTTGACGAGGAGTTTACTGTGTGTCGTGTCGACCCCGCTGTCGAGGACGGCGACTTTGACGCCTTTACCTGTATAGGGAGCGATCACGTCAGGTGTGGTGTTGATGAGGGCGAAACGTTTCGGGTAGGTGATCTGGGAAGGCGGCGCGGGTGTTTCGGTTGTGTCGGCCACTCCGTATTCCAAGTTCGGGTACAGTTCGACTTGCGGATAATTCGTTCGGATGAGTGCAAGTTCTTCCTGTGTCAGGCGGATCTGTCCGAGCGGTGCCTGCCTGAATTGCTTGGTGAACGGCGTAACGTCATGCGCGATCGCGCTGAGGTCGTCCGCCGATCCTTTCAACAGCCAGTCGGTGCGTTCTTCTGCGTGCGCCTGGATTGGCAGCAGCAGGCCGAGAGCGAACACGACGGCAATTCCTAACTTTCTCACGGGATCACTCCTTTTATAGATTGGTATGTATATTATGACTCTATACCCCGTCCGCGTCTAGTTCGGACAAGGGTTGAAAAATAAAAACCCCACTCGCTCTGGTGAACGAGTGGGGCGGGACATCAGTGCAGTTTGCCACTCGGCGTACCGTTGACTGTGCTGTACAGCGGCAAGACGTCTGTCCGTCCTTCATAGTAATAGTAGTAATCGAGTGTTGCGAGGAACAGGCCTTTCGCGAGTTTCTGGCGGCCGGCTTCCGTTCCCATGAGACCCATGTCTTTCTTATTTGAGATAAAACCGACTTCCGCTAGGACTGCGGGAACGGTGTTATACTTGATAACCAGCCATGGACCGGGCTTGACTCCGCGATCTGTGAGCCCCCACGCTTCGAGCATGCGGTTCTGCGTGTAGCGGGCGAGCGCTTTGGACTGAGCGGCATTCGGATTCGTAGCCGCTGATCGGGTGTAGTAGTAGGTTTCCGTACCGTTCGCAGATTCGTTTGAGAAGGAATTGTTATGGATCGACATGAAAATGCTGCCGTTCACTTTCTTCGCATACGCCGCACGGTCTTCCAATTCGATAAACGTGTCAGTCGTCCGTGTCATCTTCGCCTGGATAGGTACGTTCTTGTAGTATGCTTCCATTTTCTTTGCAATGTTCAGTGTGATGTTCTTTTCCAAGAATCCATTACCTACTGATCCGCTGTCCTTTCCGCCGTGACCTGCGTCAATGACAACGACCACGTCTTTCAATGGCTTTTTGCCAGGCGGTGTCGGCAGTGGCGTCGGATCAGGTGTCGGCTTCGCCGGCGGTGTTACGACTTCATCGTCTGACGGCTTGTCCAGCTGCAGGTAGGCCGAGTGGACGAATCCTTTGACATTGTCGGATGAAATGTACACCCAGTCACCGACGGAGTAGGCAGCCGAGACGATCTTGCCTGTCGGGATGGAGCCGATAGACGTGTAGCTCGTGCCCGGTCCTTTGCGCATGTTGAGCGCAGTTCCGTCATTCGTATTGACATAGTAGTTGCGGTCGAATTTCTCATTGTTCGCCGTCCGGAAGTCCGCGTTGATGGACCGGGCGAGGAATACGGAGAAGTCTCCCCGTTTCAGGGTCTGGGATTCGCCGAATGTGCCGTCCGCGATACCGGCTGCGATCCCTTTCTTCATGAGCGAGCTTGCAGCAGAGCTGACAGAGCTGGAGTTGTACTCGAATGCCCGGCTGATGATAAGGGCCATCTCACCGCGGCTCAGAGTGTTCTTCGGCTTGAAGGAGCCGTCCAGGTAACCGGAGATGATGCCTTTGTCGACGAGCTGCTGTATGTAGCCGGATGCGAAGTTGTTCGAGCCGACGTCTTTGAATTTCGTCGCGCGCTGTTCGCCGTTCAAGTTGAGCGTGCGGCCGATCATCGCTGCCGCTTGGTCACGTGTCACTTGCTGTTCCGGGACGAATCGTGTTGAGGAGACGCCGCCGACGATTCCGCCATCGACGAGGTAGTAGATTTCAGCCTGGGCACGGTGTGTCGTTCCAACGTCCGTGAACGTAGTGGCTGCATGGGACTCCTGTCCGAATGGGACAAGCGCTGCGAGAGATAAAGTAAGGCATGCTGCTAATTTCTTCAATGGTACAATCCTCCAAATTTTTGTCGTTACCGTAAAGGATACAACAATTCTTTGTATTTCTCTATGTTTCTATCGGCCTAAATTGGGGTAGTTTAATAGGTTCCGCCATTTTCTGCCCGATTACCGGATGAATTGACGCTCGCTTGCCTGCTGTAAAAGCCGTCATGGTGCACTTTGCAGAAAACGCCGGATTCTCGTACAACTGAGGATCCGGCGCTTTTTTAATTTTTTTATTTAGTTGTTTCTGCCGCAACTGGAACTTTGTATCCGTTTTGCTGCGTTTCGAGTGACGTATCGATAATGCGCCCTTCGACTTTCGGATCGATCTTGTCTCCGAGTGACTGGAGGTACTCAATCAGGTTTTGTGTGTCGGAGAAGCCAGGATCCGAAACGCGTCCTTCGCTGGATGCTTTTTCGAACACTTTGTAGTCATCTCCGCCGCGTGCTGTGAAGGAGTTCGTCGCGATGTAGACTTTCATGTCGTCTGTGAGCGGTACGAACTTATCGCCTTCCTGGACGAGGACGTCGATGACGCGCTTCCCGGATTCCTTCGTGCTGTCATATGTGAACTTCATGCCGCCAACGTGGAGGAATCCGCCGTCTTCCTTCAGGCCTTTGCCTTCAGCGATCAACGAACCGCCGACGCTGCGCTCAAGCGCTTCTTTCACTTCTTTGCCGTTCGACTCGATGATGGCGAGCGGGTTGCCGAATGGAAGGACCTGCATGACGCTGCCGACTGTGATGTCGCCGGCTTCGATGCTCGTCCGGATTCCGCCGCCGTTCTGCATAGCGACAACGGTTGCTTTGTCCATGCCCGGCAGTGTTTTCGCTTTTGACAGCATCGCATCTGCAATTAGATTTCCAAGGTTCGTTTCGTTGTGGCGGACACTTGACGCACCTTCCGCGTTCGAGTCACGTGCACCGCTGAGGTCCGCGTCAGACGAGACGCCGATCGATTCTTTTTTCAGCTCTTCCTTCCCGGCTTTGAACGGTGCCAGGACTGCTTCTGCTTGTTTGTCAGCTTTCATCGTCTTCGTATCGATCTTGACGAGTTCGCCGTGGTTCCAGTAGATCTCACCTTGCGGGTTGAACTTCACGTCAAGCGTACCGAGGTATTCGCCGTACTGGCCAGCCTGGACGATGACCGTCTTGTGGCCGTTTTCATTCGTAATCGTGATCGGTTCTTTCAATGGCGTATGCGTGTGGCCGCCGACGATGACGTCGATGCCCGGTACCGCTTTCGCGAGTGCTTGGTCGCTTCCTGCCTTGGCAGCTTCGTCCACTCCGACGTGGGTGATGGCGATGATCTTGTCAACGCCTTTCGCCTCAAGGGCAGCGACCGTTTCTTTCGCACGGGTGATGTAGCTGAGGACGTCGACGTCAGCCGGGCTTGAAATGTTGACCGTATCTTCCGTCGTCAGACCGAACATACCGACTTTCTGGCCGTCGATTTCGACGATGTTGCCGTCGTAGATTTCCCCGCCTTTCGCGTTTTCCGCGATGCCGCCTTTATAGAGGGATTTCAGTTTCTCGTCTCCTTTGAAGTCGAGGTTCGCGCCGAGTACAGGGAATTTCGCACCGAGGATATAGTTGCGCAATGCCGTGTGCCCTTCTTTGCTGCCGCCTTCGTCGAATTCATGGTTGCCGAATGTGACGGCGTCGAATCCGAGGTAGTTCATCATCGCGACGTCGGCCAGGCCTTTGTACTTGTTCCAGTACAGATCGCCTGAGAATACGTCACCGCCATGGAGGAGCAGGTTGTTCTTATGAGTTGCCCGCAGGTCTTTGACGACTGTCGAAATGTACGGGAAGTTGTCGAGATATGCGTGATGGTCGTTCATGTGCATGACGAGCAGGTCGAGATAGCCGAATTTCGCATTGCCGTTGTTGAGGAGCATCGCGAGTTCGCCGCGTGTGACGGGCATGGATGTGCCGAACGTTTTGTCGGTTTTGCCGTTCGCGATCTTTTCGTCGACGAGTGCCTGCACGTATGGTGCGAAGCGTTTATTGACATCTGTGAATTTCGTTTCGGTTTTGCTGAGGTCCGCTTCGATTTTAGCGGCTTTGACGATCATGGCTGCGGCTTCCCCGCGTGTCAGCTGTTCGTTCGCGCCGAATTTCGTTGCGCTTTTCCCGCTGATGATGCCTTTTTCTTTCAGTGCATCGACTGCCCATTTTGAGGATTTCGGCACATCTGTGAAGCTGGAAGGTGCATACACACCGCCTGGCTCGAGTCCCATGAGTTTCGCGATGAATACGGCTGCGTCCACACGTTTGACGTCGGACATGGTGCCGAATTTGTCAGCGGCAACCCCTTGCGTGATGTTGTTCGCCCACAGGAAGTTGACTGCGTCTGCATAGCGGTCGGAGACGTCCGTGAATTTCGATGTGTCCGCGGATGCGCTCGGTACCGCGATGGCGGATGCGACGGCGGCTGCTGTAACGGCAGTTGCCAGGAATCTCGTGTTTTTCTTCATTACGATTGTGCCCCCTAGATTAGTAGTTTGGACATGCAGTACTATCATAGCAGTTTACCAGTGTCCCGGCTAGATGATTTTGTATTTTTTTGATAAGTCTTAATGAAGTTTACGGAACGTTAAAACGCCCTCCGCGGTGTGCGGAGGACGCTGTTCAGAACCGGAACGGCTCGCGTCTGGTCGCGAGGCTTCCGATGATATAGGCGATGAGCGACAGGACGACGGGCACGGTGACGGTGTGGACGCCGAGCAGGTCGCCGTACGCCTGGTTGTAGAAATGGATGGCGATGTAGCTGCCGATGCCGGTGACCATGGACGCGAGTGCTCCGGTTTTATTGCCATATTTCCAGTAGAGCCCGAGGACGATCGGCCAGATGAAGGCGGCCTCGAGCCCGCCGAACGCGAACAGGTTCAGGAAGATGAGCAGGTCGGGCGGCTGCAGGGCGAGCAGGAAGACGATGATGCCGAGCACGCCGGTGACGCCGAAGCTGATTGTCTTGACCTGTTTTTCGGTCGCCTGCGGTTTGACGTAGCTCAAGTAGACGTCCTTGACGATGGCGGAGCTGACGAGCAGCAGGAGCGAGTCGACGGTGGACATGATTGCGGCCATCGGAGCGGCGAGGACGATGCCGGCAAGCCATGGCGGCAGCACTTCGAGCGCGACGAGCGGGATGACTTTGTCGCCGACGTCGATGCCGGGCATGACGGGCCGCGCGAAGACGCCGATCAGGTGCATGTTGAGCATGATGAACCCGGTGACGATCGTGCCGATGGCGAGCGCGCGGTGCATGGCGCGGGAGCTTTTGTAGCTCATCGTGCGGACGACCATCTGCGGCAGGCCGACGACGCCGACGCCGACGAGGATCCAGAAGCTCGAGACGTAGGCCGGCGTGAGGCTTCTGTCGGCGCCGAACGGCGTGACGAGGTTCGGGTTTTCATTGAGCAGATCCTGCATGATGGCGGGCACGCCGCCGCCTGCGATGATGACGCCGATGAGCAGGATGAGCGTGCCTATTACCATAATTGCGCCCTGGACGGCGTCGGTGAGCGCGACGGCGCGGAATCCGCCGATCGTCACGTAGACGAGGACGCTGACGGCGAAGATGAAGAGCGCCGACGTGTAGCTGAGGCCCGTGAGCGATTCGATGAGCCGGCCGCCGCCGACCCATTGTGCGGTCATCGCCGAGAACAGGAAGATGATGATCGCCGCGGCGGACAGGATCGCGACCGCCGGGCTGTTATAGCGCGCCTTCAGGAAGTCGATCATCGTGACGGCGTCATAGCGCCGGCTGAGGATCGCGAACTTCTTGCCGAGCACGAGCAGGACGAAGTACCCGGTGACGACCTGCGTCATCGCGAGCAGCGCCCAGCCGAAGCCGACGGTGTACGCGGTACCGGGCCCGCCGAGGAAACTCGACGCGCTGCCGTACGTCGCGACCATCGTCATCGCCAGGACGAAGCCGCCGAGTTCACGGCCGCCGAGGAAGTATTCTTGCAGGAAGCCCGTGCTGCCGCTCATTTGTTTGGATGCGATGAACCCGATCGCGAAGATCGCGACGAGGAAGATGATGAGCGGAATGAGTACGCCGATGTTCATGAGTTAGGTCCTTTCTGGCTGGATGGATTAGTGTCGTGCGTTGAGCCGGGTGACGGGTTGGTTGGTGGGTTGCTCGGTGAACCGGGCGACGGGTTGGCGGGTGGGTTGCTCGGTGAACCGGGCGACGGGCTGGCCGGCGGAGCCGGGTACGGGCGGAACGCCGGGTCGTCGTCGAGCGGCATGTCGGTGAGGACGAATTTTGCGAGCACGACAGTGATCACCGACATGAGAACGAACCCGACGACGCAGCTCCAGAAGAACCACGCCGGCAGCCCGAGGATGTATGTATATTCGTCGACCGGCTTGCTGCCGAGCCCGTATGCGAACCCGTACCACCAGACGAAGTTGAACACTGCGAGCGCGACGCCGATCCACGCTTCCTTATGCGCCGTTTTGAAGCGCGGGTCTTGCGGGCGCTCGTTCGGCTGATTGTGTTGGGTGTTTTGGTGGTGCTGCATGGTGCGGTGCCTCCTTTTTGGATGGAGTTGGCTTTGTTTGTTGAGTATAGCTTATTTTGGGGGTTGGGGGTAGGGGTTGCGGTGTTGGCTTGAGCGTTTGTGGGCGGTGCTTGAGCGTTTGCGTGCTGGGCTTGAGCGTTTGTACACATAGCTTGAGCGCTTCCCCTAGATGCTTGAGCGTTTCTGATACTGCTTGAGTGCTTGTGGGCATGACTTGAGCGTTTCCCTTCCCCTCTTGAGCGCTCTACTACCCTATTTTAATCTTTAAACACCACATTTGAATGGTGGTGCTAGTTATCAAAGACAGCCCAACAGTAAAGGCGCAGCGGAGCGAGCAGACAAGTTAATCCTGGTTTTGCTCACTGTGCATGGGAAGGAATGAATGGTCGCGATGTTAGTTGGGGGTGGGGATTTTTGTTCATGCCGCGGGCTTGAGCGCTTCCCTGCCGAGCTTGAGCGTTTCCCCGCTGGGCTTGAGCGTTTCAGCATGCTCTTGAGCGCTTCTCCTTCTTCCTTGAGCGTTGCGCCACTGACTTGAGCGTTTTGCTCCCTTGCTTGAGCGGTTCCGCGTTGAGCTTGAGCGGTTCGGCATGCTCTTGAGCGGTTCTCCCTCTGCCTTGAGCGATGCCACACTGAGCTTGAGCGCTTTATCGTTACAGGTAAGAACGCTAGGGACTGGCGGAAATTTCCGGTACTTTATTGACGACCAAAAAAGGCGTTCATTGGTTGGAACGCCTTTCAAGGTTTTATTCTGCCAGTCTTGTTAGTTTTTCAAAGGGACATAGACGCTGCCGGCCCGCTCTCCCCTTCTATATACCTTGCTGCGGGCGAGGAGGCGTTTGGCAATGTGCCGATCGCGTAACCCAGTAAATTCACAAAATTCCTTGTTGGTGATAGTAGGCGTGATGAGCATGAACCACTCGTCTATTGTAGTTTCGTGTTCAGTCAGACTGGTTTTGCTGCACCTTCCACAATTCCAGCGCTGATGTCTCCAGTACAAGATGGTTTTTTCAGGGCATTCGGGACACCAGACGCCCTTCACCAACTCTTCTTTTTTAATTGAAAAGCGAGTACTGAGCGGTCGCATCGGATAGGGCTTGTCTTGTTGGACCAGTGCTGCCGCTAACTTCTCGATCCTTCTTTTATCTAGCAGATGAGGACCGGTTTCTCTCCCCCTGAAAAAGATTGGTGCTTCATAACCTGTCAGAATCGGGATTTCGGTTTTGCCGCTAAATTCTAGTATATTGTTGTGCGCAAAAATGGTGATGCACTGAATAGGGACCATGATGTTACGTTGGGCCAGCCACCTTTCCAGCAACTGCCGTTTACGTTCCAGCTCGTCGATTGGACTGCGGAAAAGTGAGGGTTCGCTTTCCTTCATAGACTGGAGGAACTGAGTCGGATTGGCTTTGATGATGATTTTGCCCGTTCTGTTTTTGATTTCTGAGATGATGATGGCGTCAGGTGCGATGAACAGTGAATCGATTTGGAAGTAGACGCCTTCTTGTTGCAGGGAAAGATCATGGAGGATGGCGTGCGGGTAGTCGGTTCGGACTTCTTTCATGTGGCGGTCGTACTCTTGCTCACCACCGAATCCAGCTCGCATTTTGTACATTTCCTGGTAAATCAACGGGTATTGTGGATGCGTGGGGGCAATTCGTTTTTCCAGTGCCAGCAGGGCAATGAGTTCTTTCGGGGTTTTGCGTGGTTTGTAGAGCAATGCCTCACCTCTTTTTCTTTTAAGTGTAGCCCTTCTTCTTTTGAAAGTATATGGGTTTTGCCAAAGCCGAATTATCGAGGATTGTACACAATTTGACTGGGGCCAATGGCTGCGTGGATCAGTCGTGTTTATATTGGTTTTCAAGTTGGAATTGTGTGAGGCTGATGTAGGTGTTCCGCAGGAGGTGGTGTGGGGAGGGATGGTGACTTGAGCGTTTCTTGCCTGGCTTGAGCGTTTCATGGCACTGCTTGAGCGGTTCTCGCCCTCGCTTGAGCGGTTCTTCTGCCTGCTTGAGCGTTTCTCTTCCTAGCTTGAGCGGTTCTCGCCTTGCTTGAGCACTTCATTGCATGCACTAAGGGTTGGCGGATCTTTCTTGAGTGGTGGCACTGTCGGCGGAAGTAGACCTAACAGAAAAGGCGCAGCGCAGCGAGCAGACAAGTTAATCTTGGTTTTGCTCTCTGTACATGGGAAAGACTAAATGGTCGCGACTTTTTTTGGGGAGTAGATGCCAAAAGTTGTGCCGCGGACTTGAGCGGTTTTTCGTCTTGCTTGAGCGTTTTTCGTCCTCGCTTGAGCGGTTCCCCTCCTTGCTTGAGCGTTTCTCGTCTTGCTTGAGCGTTTCACCTTCTGGCTTGAGCGTATCTCGCTTCGCTTGAGCGTTTCTCCTTCTGGCTTGAGCGTTTTCCACCCTACTTGAGCACTGAGCAGCCGTACTACGCAAAAAGGAGCGGCTTCGGCCGCTCCTTTTTATAATATGCAGTGCTGGTAAATCGCCGCAGTCGCGCGGCAGTCGCCGATTGCGTTGTGGGCGTCGTGTTCGAGCTGTAAGTACTGGGTGAGGGTTGTGAGTTTGTGATTGGGTGTGTCTTTGATCTTTTGGCGTGCGAGTTTGACGGTGTCGATGACGGTGTAAGCCGGGAGGGTGATGCCGGCCTTGCCGTCGAGCGCGTACAGGAAGCCCATGTCGAAGGCGGCGTTGTGCGCGATGATGGGCAGGTCGCCGATGAAGTCGACGAGTTCCGCGAGTTTGTCTTCGATGATAGGCGCGTCGGCGACCATTTCGTTCGAGATGCCAGTGATGCGTGTGATGGTCGGTGAAATGTGGCGCTGCGGGTTGATGAGCACATCCAGTTCTTCGTCTTTCCAATGCTTGAAGTAGCGGATGGCGCCGATCTGGATGATGCGGTCAGCACCGGCGCGCAGGCCGGTCGTCTCGAAGTCGAGGACGACGTAATCGGCGACTTCCTTCGTGCTCTTTTTATATTTCGACGAGGTTGTTTTCCGTGATCGGTTCGGCTGCTCGGCCTTTTCCTGCAGCAGGCGGATGGCTTTTTCGTGGATGTCCATGGGGCAGCTCTCCTTCTCTCGTAGTCTCCCCTAGTATACCCTTGAAACGCCGTGTCACGCTCATTTCGGGTCTACAATACTTTTTTATTGAAATGAAATACGGTCGCCCCGAGCAGAACGGCGATTGCGCCGATTGAGACGAGCAGCGGGCCGGTGAAATCACTCAAGGGTGCGTCGCCGGTGAGCAGGCCGGGTGACGACGTCAGCAGTCCGATCGGGTTCCAGGCGTCGGTCCCCGGGAACAGCGCGGCGATGAAGAGCGCGATGACGGCGAGCACAGCGGCGAGCAGGCCGCCGTAGCCTGTCGCGAAGACGGTGTTCCCCCACAGCGTGAGTGTGAACATGAGCAAGCCGAAGAGATAGACGCAGCTGACGGCGAACGCCAGATGATGCAGAATAGATTGATCCCAATACCAGGCGGTGTAGGCGTACGTGATGCTGAAGGCGAGCAGGAATGCGAGCGTCCAGTAGGCGGCGCCGATGACCCATTTGGTCGTGACGACGGTGCTGCGGCGCAAGCCTTTCGTCAGCAGGATGACGAGTGTGCCGCGGTCGAGTTCCTTCGACATCAGCGTCGAGAACAGCAGGATGAACACGACGAGGCCCATCTGCGGGACGTTGCTGTAGAACTGGAGCCACGAATCGAGCGCGGTCGGCTCAGGGATGTTGACGACCGTCCCTTCCGGCATGAAGTTCTCCATGAGTGCGGGCGTGATCTTGGCGGTGAACGGGTTCAGGACGCCGAGGATCGAGAAGATGACCGCGACGAGCAGCAGTTTGTACGATTTGACGCTCTCCGTCCATTCTTTTTTCAGGAAACCGATCCAGGGATTCATCGGAGCACCTCCATGACGACGTCTTCGAGAGGCTTCTTGTGCGGCTGCATCGTTTCGATGACCAGACCGCGGTTTGCGAGCTCTTTTGCGAATGAAAGCCGGGCTTCATCACCAGGAAGTCTTGCGATGAGGGCGCCGTGATCGATGCGCAGTTCGGCCGGGTAATCGGCGAGCCGTGCGCGTGTTTCTTCTATAGTATGATGCGCGAATGTGAAGGCGAATTCACCGGAAGTCTGCTCGTCGAGACGGTGCAGGTCGTCGTTAAAGATGAGCCGGCCTTCGTGCAGCATGGCGATGCGGTCGCAGATCTGTTCCGCGTCGGATAGAATATGCGTCGAAAAGAATACGGCGGTCTCCTTCTTCGCTTCCTGCAGAATCGACAGGATCTGCGCGCGGCCGGCGGGGTCCAGGGCGGAAGTCGGTTCGTCGCAGATGAGCAGTTTCGGCCGGTTGAGCAGTGCCTGCGCAATGCCGAGCCGCTGTTTCATGCCGCGGGAGTAGGTGCTGATCACTCGTTTGTTGCCGCTTAAGCCGACGAGGTCGAGCAGCTCGGCGATGCGGGTGCTGCTTTCCGATTTTGGCAGTTTCGTGATGACGGCGCACAGGTCCAGGTAGTCTCGTGCGCTGTAGAACGGGTAGAATTCCGGGACGTCAGGCAGGTAGCCGACGTGCTCGTTCGAGGCGGTCTGGCCGAATGTGACGGGCGTGCCTGCGATCGTGATCGTGCCGGTCGTGACCGGGATGAGCCCGAGCATGCAGTGCATGAGCGTCGTCTTGCCGGCGCCGTTCGCACCGACGAAACCGCAGATCGTGCGCTCCGGTATCGCTAGGTCGATGCCTTTCAGCACTTCATTGGCACCGAACCGTTTGGTGACGTTCTTCACTTCAATGATCATGCCGGTCCCCCCTTCCTATGGTGAAATAGGCAAGCGGGCCGAGGAATTGGATGAAGACGACGATCAGCAGCCACATGATTTGATTGCCGAAGCGGTAGTGCGGGTGGCGGATGACGTGGATCGCCGAAAAGATTGCGAGGCCGACTTGCAGGACGATGAGCGGCACGAGGAACGGCAAGTATTCGATGAGCATGTCGATATCATTGTTCATTGGATTCCCTCCAGTCCGAAGCGGAGTTCGGCTTTTAAGTCTTTCATTTCCTGGTCGCCCTGGTACGGCGTGAAATACGGTGCGTCGAGGACATCGAAGACCGACTGTTTGACGAGCCGGTCGCTGCGCAAGGCGCTCGTGCCGAGGTCGAGTTCTTCCATCCAGCCGTCGAGCCGGTCGAAGTAGCGGTCGCCGTGCAAGTCGACCGGGAACAGGTACTTCGTTGAAACCCGGACATATTTGGATAAATACGCGTACAGCTGCGCGCGGTTTTCCTGGGCGGCGGCTGCCTGGGCGGTGCCGATGTAGTACAGCAGGCAGACGTTCGGGTGGAGCTGTTCCAGTTCGTACAGATCGATGATGCCGTCGGTGCGCCGGAGCGTTTCAGCGGATGCCCCGCGGTCGTCCGCGGCCAGGCGCAGGTAATGCGGCGCGGCGCCGACAAGCTGCAGGAGGTTCTGGTACATCGCGACCTGGATCGTGCGCTTCGCGTCGTCCGTCCGCCCGAGCTGTTCGTAGGCGGTCGACAGCAGCGCCTCGTCGCCGATGCTCGGCCGGATGACGCCGTCGAGCAGACGGAGTGTCGTTTCCGGATCACCTTGCATCGAAGCGATCGTCGCCTGGAGCGAGTTGACCTGGCGGAGCACCCAGACGTCGTCGGACAATGTGCGGATGCGCTCGAGCCAGCGGCCTGCCGCAGCCAGGACGGACGGCGGCTCGGGTGCGAGGACACAGTGGTTCAGCATGAGGACGCTCATCTGCAGCAGCAGCCCGGCATCGCGGTAGCCGTGCCGGACGTCGTCGAGGACGTCCGGGTAGACATCGTCGAACGGCTCGTGCGCGAACCGTTTCGAGTAGTCCATGTACAGTGTGCGGATCTGCTGTTTCGAGAGTGTCTGCTCATAGCCGAGCAGTTCGTCGACGGTGAGGTCGAAATAGGCGGCGATTTTCGGCAGCAGCGTGATGTCCGGGTAGCTCTGCCCTTTCTCCCATTTGGACACGGACGCCTTTGATACTTGGCAATGGGCGGCGAGTGTTTCCTGCGTAATCTGGCGGTGCTGGCGTTCGCGGTGGATGATGGAACCGATCTGCAGCATGCTGTCCCCTCCTTCGTTTGTGGTGTTAGGTTAAGTATATGTCAATCAGCGGGTGATTCAATAGAGTGATAGTTGACTTTGGTGAGTTGGGGGTCAACTGGTGGGTGATTTATTGGAGATGTTGTGGTCGTGGGCTTGAGCGGTTGTAGCACTTGCATGAGCGTTTGTGCGTTTGCTTGAGCGTTTGAGTGCATGCCTTGAGCGTTTCGAGCTCATGCTTGAGCGCTTCTCCGGTTGCTTGAGCGGTTGTGCCTCCAACTTGAGCGTTTCGATGAGCCGGGTTCAGTGAATGGTATTAATGCCGCGAAGACACGAACAGAAAAGGCGGAGCAGCGCGGAGCCCACCATTCAGTCCCTTGAACTGGTGGAAAATAGGAATGGTCGCGAGCAATTTGTCGGGGAGGACGGGGGTGGCTTGCCGCGGAATCGAGCGGTCAGCCGCGAGTATTGATCGGTTAGCAGTGGCAATCGAGCGGTCAGCCGCGGGTATTGATCGGTTAGCGGTGGCAATCGAGCGGTTCGCCGCGGGTATTGATCGGTTAGCGGTGATAATCGAGCGGTCAGCCGAGCCCCCGCCCCGCCGCACGCAAAAAAGGGTGCCCGCGGGCACCCTTTTTCGTGTTGGTTATTTATCCAGCAATACGTAGCTGCCTGGTGCTTCGATGTCGAACTGGGCTTCGCCTTTTTTCACTTTGTACTTGGCGGCTTTGTTCGTGTCGAGGTTCAGGACGGATCCTTTTTTCCATTTCGGATCAGCGTTTTCATCGACGAAGAGGCTGACGGCGATGCTTTCGCCGAATTTCGTGATGGCTGTTTTGCTCGCTGCTGTGCCTTGTGTGATGTCGATCGAGAACACGTCGCTCATCGCGCCTGCTACTTTCTCAGAAGACGATTTGCCGAGCGTGATCACGGCGCTGTCGTTCGTGCGCTTGCGGAGCACTTCGACTACGTTTTTATCGAAAGTGAAGGCGGCGTCCGCTGATTGGAAGACGAGCGCTTTCTTCGACTTTTCGATCGCCTTCAGCACGTCAGCGCCGAGTTCGAAGTCGGACGCATCGGCAGCTGCCGGTACATCGATGACGATCTCTTTCGCTTTTTTATCCGCCAGCGCGCCTGCGATCATGTCGTTCGTGACGACAGTCGATTTCGGAGCGGGCTTTTCGACGTGGATCGTAACTGTCGCAGTGAAGCCGCCGAGTGTTACGGTGATTTCCGCGTCACCTGCGCCGATTGCCGTGATCGTGCCTTTGTACACTTTTGCGACGCTCGGGTTGTTCGACTGGTACGATGCGTCAGCCGTAACGTTTTTCGTCGTGGACGTGCCGTCTGCTTTTGTCGTCGTTTCGATCAGCTGGACAGATGCTGTGTCCCCTTCTTTCAGGGACACGCTGTCTTTATCCAGTGCATACGTGACGATCGGAGCTGGTTCGCCTTTGACAGTCAGGTAGACGAGTGTCGTTTCGCCGTTCGGCAGGCTCACTTTCACTTGTGTCTTGCCTGCTGCGTGCGCAGTGAGCAAGCCTTTGTTGACCGTTGCGATCTTGTTGTTGACGACGCTGAACTTCGTATCGAAGGTCGCGTCGCGCTCGGTCGTTTTGCCGTCAGGCGTGACCGTTTTTTCTGTAACTTTCAGCTGTTTCTGTCCGTTTACCTGCAGTTTGACGTCTGTCTGGTTCAGTGCGTATGTCACGATATTCTGCGGAGGCGTGACGACTTCGAGATAAACGAAGATCGTGTCTTCCCCAGGGATCATGACGCGGACTTGTGTCTTGCCTGCTTTGTGCGCAGAAACGAGTCCTTTCTGGACAGTTGCGATCGTGTTGTTGACGACGTTGAATTTCGTCGACGGTGTGAAGTCCTGATCGATGACTGTACCGTCCGGCTTCACAGTTGTCTTCTTGACTGTCAGCTGCTCCTGCTGGCCGACGCCGAGTTTGAGTGCTGTTTTATCGACCGAATACGTGATTGTATCTTGTGGCAGGTCGCTCACTTCGAGGTAGACGAAGCGTGTGTCCTGGCCCGGGATCATGACGCGGACTTGTGTCTTGCCCGCTTTGTGTGCCGTCACGAGACCTTGTGAGACGGTCGCGACCGAGTTGTCGACGACGTTGAATTTGACGCTCGGTGTGACGTCTTTGTTGACCGTCGTGCCGTCCGCTTTCACCGTTGTTTCGGTGATGATGAGCTGTTCCTGCTGGCCGACGCCGAGGGACAGGTTCTTCTTGTTGACGGCGTACGTGACTTCATCCTGGACCGGTGCTTTTTCCGTTACGGTGACCGGGATTGTCTGGCTGAAGTCGTTGTAAGTGACGGTGATGTCCGCCTTGCCGGCTGCGACTGCTGTCACTTTTCCGCCAGCGACTGTTGCGACTGCCGGGTTGCTTGACGTGAATGCCGCTTCAGCTGTGATGTCGCGGTCCGTCGACGTGCCGTCCGGCTTTGTCGTCGTTTCCGTGATGAGCAGCTGCGCTGTGTCGCCCGCTTTCAGGTCGAGCGACGATTTGTCGATCGAGATGGACACTGTGTCCGGTGCAGCGACTGCTTTGTAGATTTCTTCGGATGCTTTGTTGCCTGCTGCATCCTGGTAGCGTACAGTCACACTCTGTTTCGTTTTGTCGAAGTTCGGGAGGTCGAATGTGAATGAACCTTCCTGTGTGAGCTGGACTTTCCCTGTATTTACTACTTTCCCGTCCTGTGTAACGTCATACGACGCGGACAGTTTCGTGTTGAGGTCGTAGCCCATTCCGTATTTCACAAGTTCTTTCTGGTAGTCGACGTATTTGTCGATGACTTTCCCTGTCGCTTTGCCGTTTTCAACCGATCCTTCGATCGTGCCGGCAGCTGATTTGACGACAATCGGTCCTGCATAATTGCCGATCGATTCCGGGTTGCCGGATTGCGGGATCGCCGAGAAGTCGACTGTGTAGAGGCCGTCCGGGATCTGACCCGGTGACTTCGTTGTCCAGTTCGTGTACGTGCCGCGGATCTGCAGGTTGTAAGATCCTGCGCCGAGAGTCTCACCCGCATAGACGTAGCCGATGTAGCCGTCTTTGTACTCGCCGCCTGTCGGGTTCATGATATCCCACAGTTCGACCATCTGGTTTTTGACGTCGCCTGTGATCGTGAACGAGAAGGTCGTATCCTTCGCTCCGCCTGTACCTGTGAAGTTCACGTCTTTTGCTGTGAGGCTCAGGTCTTTCACCTGCACTGCGTCTGCTCCGCCGAAGTCAGCTGCGAATGGCAGGGACAGATCCTGGCCGCTGCCCGTGATGTGGATGTAGCCGAGGATTTCATCGCCGGCTTTCGTTGCTGCTTTGGATGCGGTCAGTGTGACGTTGAGCAGCTGTTCGCCGTTCAGCGTGAACGCTGTCTTGTCGACGGTGACTTTCGCATCGCCGAAACCTTTCGTTGTGTCGACGGATACGGTGTAGTCGCCGCCTTTTCCTTTCAGGTCCTTGACTTTGATCTGCTTGGTGACGGTGATGTCCTTGTCGAGTTTCTGCGGACCGAATGTGACGGTCCCTTTCAGGTTCTCGACGGTCGTTCCGTCGTTGTTCGCCGTGTCGATGCCGTATGCGAGGACATCGGCGTGTGCTGCTTTGTACGCTTCCACGCGGCCCGCGCCTTGTGAGAAGACGTCGTATTTCTGCGTGTCGAGGAGGGTTGCCGTGTTGGACAGCGCGACTTTTACGTCGAATGCGTTCCAATCAGGGTTCGCCTGTTTCACGAGTGCTGCGATTCCAGCGACGTGCGGTGTAGCCATGGATGTGCCTGTTTTGCGTGAGTAGGCTTCGCTGTAGTCCGCATCCGGGAAGTCCTTGCCGTATTCCGGGATAGTGGACATGATGTTCGTGCCGGGTGCTGTGACGTCAGGCTTGATGTCGTAGTTCGGTGTGGACGGGCCGCGTGAACTCGAGTCATTGACGTCATCTCCCGTTGTTTTCGTGTTCGTGAATTGGTCGAATGAAATGGTTCCTGGTGCTTTCGCAAGTGCTGCACGGATCGCTTCGCCGTCCGTGACGGACATGTCGAATGTCGGGAGGAATTCGAATGCGTCACCGAGGAAAGTCTGTGATTTGCCCGGTGCGTTCGTACCGCCCGCGAAGTTGTGGATGATGACGCCGGCAGCGCCGTTCTTCTTCGCTGCTTCGATTTTATCGACAAATGCGATCTCCCCGCGTGACACGAGAGCGATCTTGCCTTTGACGTCAAGGCCGGCGTAGTCTTTTTCAGCACCGACGCCAGGGACTGCAACGAGGTCATAGCTGCCGGAAAGCTGCTGTTTGACGTCCTTGCCGAACGTCGTCGCCATCAGGTCGTTCACTTTGCTGTACGTAAAGTCGCCTGCTGTGATGCTGACGTTGGCCTGGTGGTGTGTCTCAGGGTTTGTCGTGTTGCCGACACCGATGCCGAGACGTGAAGTCGCCGGAGTTCCCATCGTGCCGCGTTTCGGACCGGAGTTGCCGGTGGCGATGACGGAGATCGTGCCAGCGAGCATCGCGTTGTTGATGGCGAATGAGGCACCGTCCGTTTCGGAGTTCGCTCCGCCGCCGAGGGACAGGTTGATGACGTCCATGCCTTCGATTACGGCTGTGTCGATCGCCTTGATGATGCCGGCGGTTGCCCCGCTGCCGTATGCGCCGAGGACGCGATACGAGTAGAGGTCGACTTTCGGCGCGATGCCTTTGATGCCGAATTTGTTGTTGCCTTGTGCTGCGATCGTCCCGGCTACGTGTGTGCCGTGCGATGTGTAGAATGCGCTGCCTTTGTCGTTGAACTCAGGCTTGTTCGCCGGACGGTCGAGCGGTGATGTTTCCGATCCGTCGTCGTCAGCGCGCGGACGTGCATAGTCACCGTCCGTGTGCGGCACGAAGTTCTTGCCGCCTTTGTAGACAGCTTGCAGATCCGGGTGGGAGGCGTCGATTCCTGTGTCGAGGACAGCGACTTTGACGCCTTGTCCTTCATAGCCTTCCGCCCACAGTTTGTCGATGCCGAGGAATGGGATGCTTGTGTCCATCTGAGCGTCTGCACCCGGGTCGACCTTCTCGAGGTCTTCCAGTGCATACATGATCGTGTCGGGTTCGACGTATTTGACTCCGTCGATCGCCAGAAGTTTTTCGAGGTCGTTAGCTTGCACGGTTCCGGAGAAACCGTTGAGGACTGTGTCAAACGAGAAGGTCTGGTCGAACTTGACGTTCTTGACCGCCATCTGTTTTTTTGCGTTGATCTGCTGGGTGCGGATTTTATCCCGCTTTGCGTTCTTTTGCGCCTGGGTCATCTTCTTGCCGTTCAGTTTCTGGATCCCCTGTTCGAGGCCGACTGATTTCTCGGACAGATGAATGATGACGGGGACTTTCTGGCTGCCGGAGAGCCCTTTCAGGTCCTTGTGCAGGCGGGTCTCCCCATTCAGCAGATCGGTCTGCTGGGCGATTGCCGCTTTTTGCTGCAGCACGCTTTCATCCTGTGGGTTCGGCTTGAACGGCTGTTTGAGGAATGCCGCGTCGGCGGTCCCTCCAAACGGCAGGACGAGCGAAAGTATCAGGATCAGAGTGAGAAACGTACTGAGCCGTCTGGTGAACTTTTTGTTGGTCAAATTCCCTTCCCCCTATGCATGATAGTTGTCAGACTTAACGAAATTAAGTGACAGAATGACAATAGCATAGATTGGAAGTTTTGAGAACGGCTTGCTGACACCGTTTGTTCATGATTTGCCCATTTTTCTGAAAAATCGTTCAATGGTTGGTTTCCTGGCTCATGTGAAGTAGTCTATTGGTTGGGTGGAAAGGGCTGGATGTTGTGAGAAAGGTTGGGCGGAGGTATGGTGGGTCTATTGGCGGGGCTGGTTGGTGGCGGGAATGGAGCGGTCAGCGAGGGGAATTGATCGGTCAGCCACGGGAATTGAGCGGTTAGCGGCCGGAATTGAGCGGTCAGCGACATGAATTGATCGCTTAGCGCCCCGAATTGATCGCTTAGCCGTGCGTATTGATCGCTCAGCGCCCCGAATCGAGCGGTCAGCCGATCGCCTGCAGTTCATCCCCACGAAAAAACCCAACAAAAAAACGCTTCGGCCGGGAAGCGTGGTCACGGGTCATAGGGGGGCGGGCTGCTCGTTCATGTCGCAGCAGTACTGGTAGATTGCAGCAGTGGCACGGCAGTCGGTGAGACCGCTCAGGGAATTGCGCTTGGCCATGAGCAGCGTCTTCAGTTTGTGCATCTCGTTCTGCTGTTTCAGCTGGCCTGCGACTTTTCGCGCGAGCCGGGTCGTGTCGACGACGGTGTATTTCGGCAGGTCGATCACCGAGAAATCGTGCAGGGATTCGAGGAACCCCATCTCGAATGAGCTGTCGTGGATGATGATCGGCAGGTCGCCGATGAACCGGACGAGCGGCTCGATCACGTGTTCCATCACGGGCGCATCTTGGATGTCGCTGTCCGAGATGCCGGTCCGCTGGGTCACTTCCATCGGGATATGGCGGTGGGGGTTGACGAGTGTCTCGAACCGGTCCATCTCTTCGTGCTTTTCGAAACGGATGGCGAGCACGCCGATGATCTTGTCGGCGCCTGCCCGCATGCCGGTCGTCTCGAAATCGAGGACGACGTAATCGTCATGGCAGTCTTCCGTCGTTATGTAATTGCTGTTCCGGGTCTGTTTGCGCAATCTGTTATTCTTCTGCATAGGCTGCTGGTTGAGCAGTACCTGGACTTGTTTGCGTTCCGTTTCCATCGGGCCACTTCCTTGCTGCTGTATTGTCTGCTCTAGGTATACCCGGTTCCTCTAGTAAATATGCATTAAAAAAACGTTAAATTGTAGACCAAAAGACAGAGCCGCGGGGGCTCTGTCTTTTGTCAGCTGCCTGTATACTGTTTTTTCATGAGAAGGACGCTGAAATAGTTCTTCCAGCCGAACGCTTTCCATTCCGCTTTTGCGGGAAAATCCGCAGGCATCGGGAAGAACACACGCGGTGCGCTTTCCTGGTCGCGGATCGCTTTGTCATAGACGACCACGTCCCCTGCAGCGATCCCTTCCGTCACGACGGACCGGTCGAGATGCTCAAACGGCACGGTGATGTCAGTAGCGGCGGCATAGCCATTTTCATCGAGCCGCCAGACGGAGGCACGCTCGGTTCCCGCGCCGGTCACCCAGGCAGACGGGACGGCGGCTGCGTTCTGCGCAGCGTTCGTCGTGATGACGGCGTTTACGTGCGTTCCGAACGGCGCGGCAATCGTTTCGCCGTTCGCGTTCAGCCGCACCTTGTAGTAGGCGAGCGGGTTCGTGACTGTTTTATCCGCAAGCTTCTTGTAGGCCTGGAGGAATTCACCGGGCTGTGCCGGGACCTGATCGACCGTCTCCACGGAGCCGTCGAGCGGTGCGTCCGTCCCTTTGGCGTTCATGACCGCCGTATCGCCGGCTGCGATGCGGCTCCACTCTTCGTCTTCCGCATACGTTTCGATCACTTGCTCATTGCTGTAGATGACGATCGTCGGGCGGTCGTTTTCGCTGTTGATGCGCGCGATGACGCCGTCCGCCGGGCTGATGAGCGCCGGGTTCGACGGGTTCTGATCCAGCTGCGATTCGACAACTTTCAATTTGCGGTCGATATCCGCGAGTTCCCGTTCGGCTTCCGCCACGGCCTGCGCGTAAGAGCCTTTCTGGTTCACGTCGACGTTCACATTGACGTTCAGTTCGACTTTCGTATCTTCATCGGCCTGGGCGCGGTCGGACTTGGACGAGTTGGAACTGTCGGTCTGATCACCCGAATTCAGATCGGAGATGGTCGACCGGATGGCGTTCTGCTGTGTCAAGAGCGCTTCTTTCTCGGACTCCCACACGGCGCGCTGTCCGTCCGCCTGCTCGGTCTGCAGGCTGGCAAGTTCGTCACCGGCGCTGACCGTATCGCCGACATCGACGAGCCACGTGTCGATCGTATTGCTGTCGTCCGTGTAGACGGTGAACGTCTCAGCAGGAGCGACGAAGCCTTCTTTCGGCAGTTCTTCTTTGTATTCGTTCGCTGACATCGTTTCGTAGTCGCTCACATAGACTGTTTTCGGGATGACGCTTTTCTCGGAATAGAGCAGGTACAGGTTCAGCGCCACGAAGACGCTGACGACGACGGCGATGACTGCGTTCTGTAGTTTGTTCATCGGTTATGCGCCTCCTTGCACGACGTAATTGAAGAGACGCTCAAACGGGATATAGCCGAGAGCAGCTGTCAGGAGCGCCATGAGGATCTGCAGGCCGATCAGGACGGCGAGCAGGCTTTTCCAATTCATCGTTTTCGTATACGAACGGATGAAACTGAACTGCATGCTGATGATCAGCGCCGAGACGAGGGTCAGCTGGTTGAGGAACATGACCAGGAACCACGTATCGGAGAATGTCGCGGTCAGCGGGCCGAATGACAGGAACGAGACGTTGGCCGCTTCCCCTTTAAGGGCGAACACGATGAAGACGAGCGCTTTTTCCATCAGCAGTACACCCGTGACGAGCAGCTGCAGCGGAACGAGACGGCGGACCGGGATCGACGTGATCATACCCAGGACATAGGAGATGATGAACAGATGGAACGCTATGTAGATGATGGCCCAGAGGACGGCGCCGATGACAGACACGATGCGGGCGATCGTATAGTCGCCGCCTGTGGCAGCCGCAAGCATCGGGCTGAGCGAATCCGTCGTCATTCCCCATATATCCCGCAACGCAAAGATCACAATGCCCGCTAGGAAAAGGAAGACGATGCGCATGGTGAATCCGCGCATTGCCGAATTTTGGTGATCGGTTGCGAGTTTTGACGGCCTAGTAACATAGCGCCAAAACGAAAAGTTGAAAAACATGGGATAATTCCTTTCTTCTTGGAGATGGGAAACGAACGATGCAATAACTTCCTATCCTCTACTTTAGCAAAAACCGCGTGATTTGCAAAGATTTCGGGTGCAAGACTTGCAACTTGAATAGACTGGGAGAATAAATCGGCGAAACAGGTTTCCCGCTGCCGGCAACGTGGGTACTATAAGACTAGCAAAGGAAAACCTGACTCCCGATGACATCACGGACTGGCACACTCGGGGAAATGCGCGTTATTTCCCGGGAAATCGACAAAAGGAGCGGATGAAGATGGAAAACAATATAACCACCCGTAAAATCGACCAGATGACATGGCAGGACGTCGCTTTCGGACTCGCAGGCTCGACCGGTTTCGTTGCGCTGCTGTACATGTTCCTATGAGAATGGGAAGAAACAGGACTTATATGCAAATTTAAAACACCTACCCGGGAATCACTTCTCTGGATAGGTGTTTTTACGTGGCGTTATTCTTGTGGGACATTCGGCGCGTGCATTCCTTCCGTCAGTTCAGTGAACAGGTTTTTGTCGTTCGTCTCGAGTGCGTAGTCGATCATCCGCATCCGGTTGACCAGCTCCAATTCGCCGATCAGTTCTTCGATTTCGCGTGCCTGGGGTTCGGACAGTTCAGGTGCCAGCTGGAAGATGCCTTCAAGGACGGTGGAAAGGTGCATGTGCAGATCGGAGATAAGCAGCAGCTGATACAGCGGTAATCGGATGAACCGGCTGCCCCGCTGGAAGACGAATACTTCGCCCAAGTTCTCGACCTGCAGGCTCTTCATGTTGATGACGATCTCTTTCCCCTCGATCGGCACGAACTGGAACACTTCACTGCCTTTGATGATCGAGAAGTACTGATACGCAAAGACGAGCCGCAGCCTGAAATCCTCTTTACTCGTATAGAATGGGGTCATACGTTTGACGGACAGCATGTGGATCCCCTCCATAATTGAATATTCCGATTATTAATAGTTTATCACATTCACCCCTCTTTTGTGAATGATAGCTGCCTGATGATTTTGCCCTCCTCACCCGTTCTGTCCTTCCGTACGGCGCCAGCCCGGGGCGTGGGCCCAGTAGGACAAGCTGCACGGAGTGAAGTCGTCGATCTCGAGTTCCTTCAATGCGCTCCGCACCGCGTCGCCGATCCGGAAGCGGTCATCGCTGTACCTCAGGAACGTCATCCGGTTGGTGTTGCAGTCGATCGCTATGTAATGGAAGAAGGCGCTGCTGAACGTGACGTCCTCCAAGTGGAGCGACCAGAGTCCCGGGCTGCCGGGCACAATGTCCGGCCAGTCCCCGCCGAGCATTTCATACATCACTGTTCCTTTATCCTGTATCTTCGCACGCAGATCCGGGATATAGACGACCATCGACTTCGGCATGTTCTCTTCTCCTTCCCTTCCCTATCCTATTCCAGAGCCTCGCAAAAGATTGATCATCCGGTGACAAATTCTTTTTTAGTTTGCTGCAGGCGGATTTCCGGGAAAAATAAGTTCATCCGACCTGCTGTGAAAACTCACATACTGTGAAAAACAACATCACGATTCGTGGGTTTTGACAAAATGGCCGGCCGGCTCCTTTACGGTATAACAAAAAGTGGAGGACCGCCATGAAACGAAAAATCCGGCACTTCGGGAAACAGTTCAAAGAATACCGTGAAGAATACTTGGGCATCAAACAGCTGGAAGCCGCCGAGCAGCTTTCCATCTCCTCTTCCGCCCTGTCGAACTACGAGCGGGCCGATCGGGACGTGACAGCTGAGATGCTTGCCGAATTCAAGGAGACGTTCGATATACCGGACGATTATTTCGTCGCCATGGTGACCGGACAGCCGCTCCGTGAAGTGCGCGCCGTGCGCTCCGATACGGCCGGGAAGACGACGGAAGTCCAGGAACGCTACCGGGATCATTTCGTCGAGCGCCACCGACAGCTGATCGAAGAGACCGATGAGCTGCGCGAAATCATCGCACTCACCGCTGCGCTCAATAAGAAACAGCGCCGTCTGTATTTGAACTCCCTCAAAAATAACCTGACCGTCTTCCGGAGCCTCGCGGCGAAACACGGTGAAGCCGGCAGCCCCCTCCCCTCCCCTGCAAAGGAATGAGGCGGGGGTTTTCTTTTTGGATAGAGATGATTTACGCTCCCCCCGTCATGGGGTATAATAGAAAGAATGCTTTGTCGAGGGAGTGGGTATATGTTGCGCGTTGCTGCAGAACGTATTTCGTATTTGCATGAACGAGAAATCGAAAAGATGATGAATGATCTCCATAATAGATTCCGTCCGGATGAACCGGATCAGGCCGACGTCGTACGGCGTGCCATCCTCATGGTGCGCCGCGGCGCGATTTCGTCCTACCGGTATTCCCAGGAGGACGGGGAAATCCTGGCCCAGCTCAATGACCGTGCGTCCGAATTCGTGCGGTTTTCGTTCAATGATCAGGCGCTCAGCTGTACATGCGGAGCAAACAACCACTGTGTGCATCAGCTCGCTGTCGTATTCGACCTGTATTCCCAGTTCCATTCACTTACGGAGTGGGTCCAGGATTGGCGTACGTCGGACAATGAAGAGCTTGCTCTGAAGATCACCGCGCGTACGCCGGATGCCTGGGATACCGTTCTCGCGAAAGTGACGGCACCCCTGCGCAAGCTGACGCCATCCGTCAATTCCTCCGTGTTCACATACGAATGCACGGAGATCGAGAACCGGGTCCAGCCGCTCATGCCGTTCGAGTATGAATGGAAGCCGCTGTTCGACCTGTATTACCGTCTCCATCTGCTTGACGCCGCCTGGGAGTATGCGGCGTCCTTGCTCGATGCGAGCCATTCCCAGCATGCCTACGGTACGTGGCAGCTGACGACGTGGCTGAATGATCAGATCGGCGACGTCGAGAAATTAGCCGGTACGTTCGGCAGCAAACCGAAACTGTTCGAGACCGATGCGTTCCTGAAACGGCTGAAAGAGCTCGTCTACACGGTCTGTGTCGGACACACCGGCCAGTTCCCGTACCGTTTCCGGCTGTACGAAGCCGTTTGGGGGCAGCTGTTCGCCGACAGCAAGGACCGCGAACAGGAAAAGAGCAGGCTTGCTGCGGATCCGTCGGACGAAGCGAAGCTGTTCGAGATGTATTTCGCCATCATCGAAGGGCGCGGGGATCTTCTCGAGGAGACACTTGCCGCAGAGACATCACCCGACTTCAGCAGCTGGATGACGCTCGCGAAGTTCGCACGTTCCGAAGCGCTGCAGCCGACTGCCGCGTCTATCGCGCGCGGACTGTATCCGTCCGTCGCCGGCTACTTCAGCCGGATGACGAACCGGAGCGAGCAGCTCGCCGCTGCCCAGGAGATCGATGCGCTGCTGTCGAGCGGGGAGTTTACAGACGAGGAATATGAACGTGTCTACGCC
Source organism: Sporosarcina sp. NCCP-2716 (assembly GCF_023707985.1). Classification (GTDB taxonomy): domain Bacteria; phylum Bacillota; class Bacilli; order Bacillales_A; family Planococcaceae; genus Sporosarcina. The sequence goes on along the minus strand of NZ_BRCF01000004.1, from coordinate 223,625 downwards.
GTCTATGGCAAGATCGGGATTCCGCGGTACTCGCTGTTCCTCATCGAGCGCGAGCGTTTCGAAGAGTGGGCAGCTCTGCTCCACCGTTTCAGCGTGCCATATGACAGCATCGAGTCGTGGGAGCTGAAGGAAGTGCTCACCCGCCAGCCGTCTGCGGCACTCCCGCTGCTGCATGACTATGCCCAGCAGTTCATAGCCGAGAAGAACCGGATGAGCTACCGCCGTGCGGTCAAGCTGTTCAAGCGGATGCGGACCGCCTGCAAGAAAAGCGGGCAGACGGAGTTCTGGAACCGCTACATCGGCACTGTGCGTGAAAAACACCGCCGGCTGCGCGCGCTCGTCGAAGAAATGGAAAGGGGGAACCTCGAATTATGACTTCTGCCAACCCGCTCGTCCGCACGCTCTATTTGACGATCCAGCAGACAGACCATGGACGGATCGCCCTGTCTGCGGCGGATGACTATGGAACACGGATCCCTGCCGACCGTCTCGTCTCGTTCTTCTTCTTCGCGGATGAGGCGTCGCTGTTCGGCCTGTCCGTGCCGGTCGAAGAGAACACCGTCATCCTGCAGCCGTATGAATGGGTGCAGGTGCTCGGCAGCCGCCGCCATCCGTTCGTCTCCTACATCGGCGCGACCGAAGGCGACGGACGGCATCTGGAAGCGGCCGAGGAAGCCGCTACCCTGTGGCAGTCCCCTGACTTGTGGAAATACGTGGAGCCGGATGCCGAACAGGTCATCCATCTTGCTGGCGACGCAGCCGGCCTGTCCGAAGAAGCCGCTGCCCTGACGACACAGGCGGTCATCAGCAAGTTCCGTTCACTCGGCGTCGGCGGGGAATCCGCCGCTGCGCTGCTGCCCCATCTGAAGGTGTACGGCTGGCCGGGCGAGGCGAAGTCCGATCTGCCTGTCCGCTGTGCAATCCGCCTGACGGAGCCCGACGCGGACCGTTCCGAAGACTGGCTTCTTGAGACCGTACTGCTGAATGAACGCGGCACGCAGTGGGTGCCCTCGAAGACGAAACGGAATGCGCCTGTCGAAGACGCACTCCCCGCGAAATGGAAGCCGTATGCGGACCAGCTGCGGGAGCAGCAGTCCGAGATGGTTTCGTTCCTGCGGTCTGTCGGTACGGAGCCCGAGGACCGCTTCCTCCATATCCCGATGAGCGATCCGGAAGTCCGGATGTTCATCCAGCATGATCTGCCGCTGTTCCAGTCGTTCGGGTTTGCGGTCCTGCTGCCGGCCTGGCTGAAGACGGTGACCGAGACGAAGCTGAAGATCCGGACGGACGCGGGCATCCAGTCGTACCGCTCCGCTGCGGGCCTGGACGAAGTGCTTTCCTTCAATTGGAACTTCTCCCTCGGCGGCCAGACGATCGACCGGGATGCGTTCCAGCGGATGGTCGACGAAAACCGCGAGTTCATCCGCACAGGGGACGAGTGGTTCCATATCGATCCCGCCTGGCTGAAGCGCATCAAAGAACTGATGGAGCAGGCGGATGAAGGCGAGTGGACCGTGAAGGACCTGCTGTTCCAGGAACTTCCTGAAGAGATTGTGCCGATGGAAGAGGACTCGGCAGAAGAGGACCCGCTCCTCGCGTTTTCGATGCAGCAGTCTCTCCGCGATTACGTGGACCAGGTCATGGATAAGAAAGGGCTGCCGGAAGTGCAAGTGCCGGCAGGGCTGCAGACAGAGCTGCGCCCGTACCAGCAGGAAGGGTTCAACTGGCTCATGTTCATGCGCCAGAACAAGTTCGGTGCGTGCCTTGCTGACGATATGGGGCTCGGGAAGACCGTCCAGCTCATCAGCTACCTGCTAGCAGTGCACGGCAAGGAAGAGAAAGTGGCCCCGTCGCTCATCATCTGTCCGACGAGCGTGCTCGGCAACTGGCAGAAGGAGCTCGAGCGGTTCGCGCCTTCCTTGAAAGCTTCCGTCCATTACGGACCCGGACGGCTGAAGGAAGAGCAGTTCAGTACGGTGATGGCAGCGGAACAGCCTGACGTCGTCCTGACGACGTACGGGACGGCGACACAGGACAGCGAGTTCCTGACGGAGTTCCCGTTCGCGAGCATCACGCTCGACGAAGCTCAGAATATCAAGAACATGCAGACGAAACAGTCGCGGGCGATCCGTAAACTGCAGGGCGGCCACCATATCGCCCTCACCGGGACGCCGATCGAGAACCGTCTGGCGGAACTGTGGGCGATCTTCGACTTCATCCACCGCGGGTATTTCGGGAGTTTCCGCCGGTTCACGGATGACTACATCATCCCGATCGAACGGGATGATGATGAACGGACGAAACGCAAGCTCCGTTCGAAGATCCACCCGTTCCTGCTGCGGCGGACGAAGAGCGATCCCGACCTGCAGCTGAATCTGCCGAAAAAGCTCGAACAGAACGAATATGTACCATTGACGGCGGAACAGGCCGCGCTCTACGAAAGTTTCATCGAAGAGACGAAGTTCAAGCTCCAGACATTGTCGGGCTTTGAACGCAAAGGGCTCATCCTGAAGATGCTGAGCCGGCTGAAACAGCTGTGCAACCATCCCGCGCTGTTCCTGAAGGAGCCGTTCACGGCAGCGGACCGGATGCTGACGCGTTCCGACAAACTGGAACGCCTCGTCAAACTGGCGGCGGAGATCGCCCAGAATGGCGAGCAGTGCCTGATTTTCACTCAATACATCGGCATGGGGCAGCTGATCCGTCAGTGCCTGTCCGAACTGTATGGGTTCGAAGTGCCGTTCCTGACAGGCAGTATGCCGAAGGGCCAGAGGGATTCACTCGTGGATGCGTTCCAGCAGGGAGAGTTCCCGATCTTCATCCTGTCGCTGAAAGCGGGTGGTACGGGGCTGAACTTGACGGCTGCGAACCATGTGCTGCACGCGGATCGCTGGTGGAATCCAGCGGTCGAGAACCAGGCGACCGACCGTGCCTACCGGATCGGCCAGGAGAAATTCGTCCACGTCCATAAATTCGTAACGATCGGTACGATTGAAGAGAAGATCGATAAGATGCTCGAGGAAAAGGCGGCCTTGTCCGCTGACCTGATCCAGTCGAGCCAGTGGCTGACGGAGCTGTCCGACACCGAACTCGATGACCTGCTGTCATTCGGCTGATCGGGATACGGCACCGTTTCCCTGTCATGAACGCAAATCGCTCCGGCGGTTTGCGTTTTTCCGTCTGTCTACACCCGGCTCAGCCGTTTCATGTGCAGTACGCGGAGCGTTTTGGTGCGTTCGAGCCTTTCCAGCGCTTCCACGCGTTCGTTCAGGTTGGCGACCATCCTGATCAACTGGCCGATCTGCAGTTCCATCCGTACGACAGCTTGTTCCTGTCCATTCATCCTTCTCACCCTCCTTCAGTTAAGCAAATACTGCCGCAGGTCCGCGGGAAGCGGTCTCCCGCTGTGCTGCAGCAGTTCTGCTGTTGTGTGATGGCTAGGACAGCCGCTCACTCCTCTTGGATCGTGCCGGCTGCTGTATCCAGGCTCCTGAGATGGATTTGTCTGGCATGTCAGCCGTTCTTGCAAACCCGTCGGCCCCCCCGGGCTCCCGGGCTGTCCATCATCCCCGCTACAATCTTTGATATACTGCTTTTCTCCGTTTTCCGTTATCCTTTACTCCCCGCCGGATTGCCGTCCGGCCTGCTGTCCCCCCCTTCCTTCCGCGACCTTCCGCCCTATGTATCGCGTGTCAGGTTCAGAAGATCGGCAATGATTCGATTTCCGGTTTTTCCGGTGTCTCCGGTATGTGCGCCGGCAAGTCGAAATGCGCTTCGGCTTCGGTGCGCTCTGTGGCAGCTGCGGACGTTTCCGCCACCCGACCGGCGGAAGACGGCTTTTTCGTCACGAGGAAGCGTACATCCTCCCCGATGATCTCCGTCACATAGGCGCGGCTGCGGTCGTCTTTTTCGTAGGAGCGCGTCTGGATGCGCCCGCTGACGCCGATGAGCGAGCCTTTGCCGCAATGCTTGACGGTGTTCTCCGCAGTCTTGCCCCAGATCGAACAGAGGATGAAGTCCGCTTCGATTTCACCCCGCTGGTTCTTGAAGCCCCTGTTCACGGCGAGCGTGAAGCTCGCCTGTGTCCTGCGGTCCCCGATCACCCGGAGTTCCGGATCTTTGGTCAGCCGTCCGACGAGTGCTACGTGATTCACCTGTTTCCCCTCCTCTCAATGGATTGCCTTGACTATACGGGGTCCCGTCCGTTTGTACAAACCGCGGTTTCGGGGTTTTGACGCCCTATTTCAGGACGAACTCGGTGTTTGGGGATGCCGCCTGGGAGGAAGAGGGCGGAAGAGGCAGCAGACGCCGGGTTCCCTAATTGTCTATGATTCGTGATAATTCGACTTTGCCCTGATTGCAAAGAAAATTTCCGGCTGTGGTATACTGGTTGGAAAAGGGGGCTGCAGTGGGATGAAAACGTTCAAGATGATCTCGTTTGCGCTGTTGTCAGGGGACGAGACCGAGAATCTGCCGATGCTCGACGGCATTATCATTAATCAGGAGAACAGCCACAGGATGTGGATTCTCGAGCTGTTCCTCGATGCGTCCTATAAAGAACGGTTCGAACAGCTGCAGGCCGGCGAGGAACTGATCGAAGCGAAAGTCGTCATTTCTTATCCGGAGAACGAGCCGGCGGCGTTCGTGCTCGCGATCGACGCTGTCCAGCAGATCGGCAGCCGGCTGTCAGTGCTTTTGAAAGGGCGACTGAAACGGCAGCGTACGGAGTATGCCGAGCAGCTGCTGGGCGAGCTCATGGACAGCGGGCTGGAAGGTCCTGAACTGCTGGCACGGTTCGAACACGATATGCGTTCGCGCCCCCGCCTCAAGAAACAGTGAAGAACGACAAAAAAAGGACTGCCCCCGCGTGTCAGACAACTGACATCGGGGCAGCCCTTTTTTGTGTTTCCGAATTTCCATAAGTGCGGAGGTCCGATCGTTATCGTGTACCGTTCCCGTCACCCTTTGTCGGGGAGCCGCCGTTGCTGCCCGTGCCGGCTGTGTTCCCGCCGTCTTCCGTGCTGTTTGCGCCGAAGTCATCGCCTTCCGCATTGCCGTTGCCTTCAAGCGTACCGCCGCCCATGCCGGTGCCGTCCGTGCCGTCCGTGTTCGTTCCGGTGCCGTCCATCTGGTCCCGGTCAAGCAGGCCGTTCCCGTTGTTGTCCGGGTGTGCATCTTCCACCCCGTCCAAGTTCGGGCCGGCTGTGCCGTCCGGATTGTCGGCGTCCATTTCCGGTGTCCAGTCGTCCATCCGTTGGTCCGTGTCTTCCATCGGCGTTTCGTTCTTGCCCGGGATTGCGTCATTGTTGTTGCTGCCGCACGCAGTAAGCAGGAATCCTGCCGCTGCCAAAGGCAAAGCCTTCTTCCACATAAAAAGTTCCCTCCTTTCCAAGTAGCCATCTGTCATAGCTTGGCTCGAAAAGGGGGAACTATCCGTACGTTTTCAGGCGTTCATGCGCTTCTTCAGTTCAGCTTCCACGAATGCCGCTTCCGCCTTGCATTCGTAGATGTATTCCGTGTTCAGATCTTCCTGCATCTGCTCGATGGAGGCGATCTGGTCCTCGGAAGCCGGTTCGCTCAGCACTTTTCGGATCACTTCGTTGATGCGCGATGCGACGTCTTCATGGAATTCCGCCGAGTGTTTCACGTCGTCCGGGATTTTTGAATACCAGAGCGCTTTCTTCGTGATGTATTCGCTCCACCGCTTCATGAAGTCGTTCATGTCGTAGCGTTCGGGATCCCATTCGATTTCCGTCATGTATTGTTCAAAGGTCTGCGTGATCGACCTCGTGATGCTGCTCTTCAAGTTAGGTGAAAGACTTTTGAACATTCTCGTTTCGTACCTCCCACAATGTACACATGCCGCTTCCGGTCATGTGTGTTTGGCTTTTTGTGCAGGACTGCACCTGCCAACGATTGGTGACACACTAGTGAAAATTTTATCGGATTCCGTTTCCGGATGCAACTGCCAGCCGGTCAGGCCTCTTTTGCACCGAGTGCGAACGTGATATCCGCCTCGCATGCGATTTCGCCTTCGACCGTCGCGACAGCATGTCCTTTGCCGATCGAACCGCGCATCCGCGTGATCTCAACTTCCAGCTGAAGGACGTCACCCGGGACAACCTGGCGCTTGAAACGGCAGTTGTCGATGCCGGCGAAGAACGCGAGACGGCCTTTGTTCTCTTCCTTTTGCAAAATGGCGACTGCGCCGACCTGCGCCAGTGCTTCGACGATCAGGACGCCCGGCATGACCGGATAGCCGGGAAAGTGCCCGTTGAAATAATTTTCGTTGATGCTTACGTTTTTCAATCCTTTGGCGCGGACGCCCTCTTCGACTTCGGTGATGCGGTCGACGAGCAGGAATGGATAGCGGTGCGGGATGATTGCTTGGATCTGTTCTGCTGTCAGCATGGGACTCCCCCTTTTACCAGTTGGTTCATTCTTTACCGTTCATAATATCGAAAATGTGTGTCCATGTCTCTTTGTGGAACACGTCGCCTGCGGAACCGTCGCCGAGGATGCTGTAGCCGATCATGGCGCCTGCCACGACAGCCACCGCGAGGAGGACGAGGACGATCAGTACGCGGACGTAGATCGGCAGGATGCGGATCTGCACCCAGCGGACCGGTTTCGCCCCGGCTGCGTCGTCGCCGGCTTCTGCCTGCTGCTCGCTGCGCTTTGTCCGGACTTTCGGTTCAGGCACCTCTTCCGTGCGCCGCCTGCTGCGGGTCGGGCGCTCCTGTCCAGCTGCCGCCTCCGCTGCTGTAGCGGCATGTGCTTTGCGGGCTTCCGTCCGGCTTACGGGCGCGGCTTTTTCCGGCTTATCGATCGGCGGCTCGGCCGGGTTCGGTGTCAATCGTTTTTCATCAGTCATATCTATACTCCCCATTCGGCTCACCGGATGTTGTTGACCAGGCCGAGCATCTGGTCAGCGATGGAGACCGTACGTGAGTTGAACTGATACGATCGCTGGACGTTGATGAGGTCTGTCATTTCTTTCTGGTAGTCCACATTGGACCCTTCGAGTGCACCTTGGCGGATGGCCGGCTGTGCGCCGCCCGCTCCGGTGAGTTCCGTTAAGATATCCGCTTCCGTGACGTTGAGTTCATCCAGATTATCCGGCACTTTGAAGTGTGTCGACGACAGGCGGGTCATGAGGTTCGGCCGCTCCATCCGCGTCACGGCGAGCTGTGCGGTCTGTTCTGTCCCGTCCGCCCGTTTTGCGATGAGTGTCCCGCCGTCCCGCAGTTCGAAGTCATCGACAGGGCCTGCGAACGTGATCGGATTGCCGCCGCGGCCGGCCACTGCGTTGCCTTCCGAGTCGACGAGAGCGACCCGGTTGCCTTCAGGGGACAGGTAGAAGTTGCCCTGGCGCGTATAGACGGTTTCCGGTCCTTGAGGTCCCTGGACGATGACGTTGAAGTACTGTTTAGGCTCAGTCAGCGCGAAGTCGAGGTTGCGGTCCGTCGGCTGCAGGACGCCCGTTTTCCAGTTCATCTGCGTTTGGGCGAGCATGGCGCCGACGCCGTAGCGGATGCCTGCAGGCGTTTCACGCGGGGCCTTGTCGGCTTTGTCGTTGTTGAACTGCTGGTACAGCATCTCCTGGAAGCTCGCCTGGTTCGATTTGTAGCCATGCGTCGTCAGGTTGGATAGATTGTTGCCGATGATATCGATATTGTTCTGCAGCTGGTTCATGGTGTTGACAGCTGTCGTCATCGTACGGATCATCTGGAAAGACTCCTTTCGCTAGTGCGGAATGCGCGGTCAGCCATTGACTCGTCCTACTTCGGAGACGGATTTCTCCATGCTGCGGTCGTATGCCTGCAGCACTTTCTGGTTCGCTTCGAACGCACGGTAGGCGGTCATCATGTCAGTCATCGTGCGGGTGGCGTCGACGTTCGACTGCTCGACGTACCCCTGCTGGAACGAATAGGTGACGCCGTCAGCGTTACTTGCGTCGGGCAGGTCCTGTGCTGCGTAAAATAGGCCGTTATCCCGTTTCTCGAGTGCTTCAGGCTGAGCTGCAAAGCCGATGCCGAGCCGGATGCCCTGTCCGAGGCCGCCGTAGGAGATGACACCGTCCGGGGAAACCTGGAAGTCGTCGTCCGGCAGCTGGATGCGCTGTCCGTTATCGTCGAGCACGTAGTTGCCGGAGGCGTTCGTCAGGTAGCCTTCCGCGTTCAGCGCGAAGTTGCCGTTTTTCGTATAGGCCCGTTCGCCGCCCGGTCCTTCAAGTGTGAAGAAGACGGCACCGGGGCGCCCTGTCTCTTCATCGATCGGCAGGGAACCGTCCATCATGGCGATGTCCGTCGTCAGTCCGGTCTCGCGGAGCTGGCCCTGCGTGAAGAGCGGGGCCGTCTCCTGCATATACGTGCCGGTGGACAGCTGTCCGACCGGGCGCAGGCCATTCATCTGGAACCGGTTCTGCACGGGTATTTTCGCCGTCTCGAGGCTCGACAGGAGCATGTCCGGAAACGAGCGGATGGACGACTGTTCGGCTTTGAACCCAGGCGTGTTGGCGTTCGCCATATTGTTGGAAAGCATTTCGGTTCTGCGCTGCTGCGCGATCATGCCGGAACCGGCAGTATAAAATCCACGGAACATCAGCTCCGCCTCCTTTTTGCTGTTGCGCGAATGACCAGTGGCTGTTACCGTTGCGTTTTGCTGCGTTTCTTGTCCAGGCTTTCCAGCATGATGCCTGTCCCTTTCGCCACACAGGCGAGCGGGTCGTCCGCGACGAAGACGGGGACTTTCAGTTCTTCGGCGAGCAGCTGATCGAGCCCTTTCAGGAGCGCGCCGCCGCCTGTCAGGATGATACCGCGGTCGATGATGTCCGCCGACAGTTCCGGCGGGGTCTTCTCGAGCACATTCTTCGCCGTATGGAGGATCCAGGCGATGGACTCTTCCATCGCTCCGGTGACTTCCTCCGAAGTGATGGTGACGATGCGCGGAAGGCCCGTGACGACGTCGCGTCCGCGGATGTCCATCGTTTCGGAAAGGCCATCCGGGAACAGCGACGTGACAGTCATCTTGACTTCTTCCGCCGTCCGTTCCCCGATCAGCAATTTATGGTTTTTCTTGATGGATTGGATAATGTCCTGGTCGAGCGTATTCCCTGCGATCTTGATGGACTCGGACGTCACGATGTCCCCCATCGAGAGGACTGCGACGTCCGTCGTGCCGCCGCCGATGTCGATGACCATGTTGCCGCTCGGCTGGTAGATGTCCATGCCGGCGCCGATCGCAGCGACTTTCGGCTCCGCCTCGAGGAATACTTGACGGCCGCCCGATTTCTGGACGGCTTCTTTGATCGCTTTCTGTTCGACGCTTGTGACGTCGGTCGGGCAGCAGATGAGGATGCGCGGTTTCGAGAACCAGCCTTTGACTTTCAGCCGGTCGATGAACCCTTTCAGCATGGCTTCGGTGCTGTCGAAGTCGGCAATGACGCCGTCTTTCAAGGGGCGCATGACCTGGATATTGCCGGGGGTCCTGCCGATCATCCGGTGTGCCTCTTCCCCTACCGCAATCAGGCTGCGGGTTGTCGGGTTGACGGCGACGACGGATGGCTCATTGAGCTGGATCCCCTTTCCTTTTACATGTATTAACACATTTGCTGTTCCCAGGTCAATGCCGATATCTTTCGCAAACATCTCATCCCTGCCCCTTCCGTTCGTTCGGCCGGTAAATTGGAAATTTACACGCTCTCCTAACTTAACATTTTAGCATAGTGCGGGCCAAATGAACATAATAAGTCCTGAAATTACCTATTTTTGCGGACGCTGAGGGGGAGACTTTCGGCGTGACAACAGGGAAAAAACAGACAAGCTGAGCCGCTAGTCCGTTTTTTCCGCAAGTTCATTCAGTTTCTGCTGTTCGAGTTTCCATTTCTGCCGGGTGGCTTCGCCTCCCCGCAAGTGACGGATCGATTTGTGATAGGCCAGGATTTTGGCAACGTCTTCCGATAGTGCCGCATCGATGTTGGGCAGCCGTTCTGTCAGGTCCTTGTGGATGGTGCTTTTCGAGTAGCCTGTCGCTTTTGCGAGCGCCCGTACGGTGAGCCCGGTTTCGATGAGCAAGTTGCCGAGGCGGACACTGCGCCTCCGGATTTGTTCGTGCACACCCTCTTCCTTTCTCGTCGTCCATTTGTTCTTTCACTGTATGCGGCAGAGGGGGCGGCTATTCATTGGGGGTGGATGGGAGGGGTGGGCTTGAGCGGTTATTGTGGTGGCTTGAGCGGTTATGGGGTCGGCTTGAGCGCTTTTGGGGCTTGCTTGAGCGGTTCGCATGGGGACTTGAGCGCTTTTGGGGCTGGCTTGAGCGGGTCGCATGGGGGCTTGAGCGCTTTTGGGGCTGGCTTGAGCGGTTCTCGCGTAGGTTCCAGGTGACATGGGGGGGCAACTGGGCCGGCACGACACGAACAGAAAATGCGGAGCGCAGCGGAGCTGACCATTCAATCTTGGTTTTGAAGTTCGGGCTGTGCTGAATTGTCGCGACTACCGGAAATCGGTGGGAATGGGGCCGGTGACCGCGGGAATGGAGCGGTTAGCGGCGGCAATTGAGCGGTTATGGAGACGTATTGAGCGGTTATGCACAATTGATCGATTAGCCGCCGGAATGGAGCGGTTAGCTGCCACAATGGAGCGGTTAGCGGCATTAATTGAGCGCTTCACACGCTTCCCCGCCTTGATCCCACGCAAAAAGCCTGCCGGGGAGGCAGGCGGGGTGGATGATTGCGTTAGAATGCCAGGAACGAGCGCGGGTTGACGGCGACGTTGTCTTTCTGGACTTCGAAGTGCAGGTGGACGCCGGCTTGCGGGTTCCAGTCGTTCTCGGCTGTCGTCGCGAGCACTTCGCCCTGCTGGATCTCGTCGCCTTCTTTGACGAGGATGCCTGTGACGGAGCGGTAGTACGTTTTCAGTCCGTCTTTGTGGGACAGGACGATCTCGTCACCTTTGAACGGGTCGGCAATGATCTTGTCGACTTTCCCGCTCATCGCTGCGACCACTTCGAACGGCTTGCCGTCGACGGACAGGGTGAGTCCCTGGTTCGTTACGTATGTCTGTTTGAAGACGAGCAGTGCGTTTTCACGGCTTGAATCATCGGCTTTCGCGTCGTAGAAGTCTTGCAGGATTGCGACTTGGTCAAGCAGGTCTTCCTTGAATGGGTACTTCAGGTTTTCGGCGGCTGCGTTCGTCTCGACGGTTACATTGTCTTTGCCTGTTTCTGCTTTGTCGACGGCGGCTTGCTGCGGGGCTTCGGATTTGTTCAGTGCGTTATAACCCCAAACCATTCCAACGAACAACACGGCGAAACTTGCATAGACGGCGGGCCAGAACCAGTTGCTTTTTTTGCTCTTGTTTTTCTGAGAAGGGGCTTTCGGTTTTTTTTCTTCTCCCATTATGATCACCTCACTCGCTATTCTCCGCAAGTTAAGGTGTTTTTAAACATTGTGATTCTGACTTCTCGAATTTTTTTACTTCTGCGCCTGTATAGTAGTGGCTGACGATCTTTTCGGCGGTCCAGCCTTTCTTGGCATACGCTTCGGCGCCGTTCTGGCTCATGCCGACGCCGTGGCCGTAGCCTTTCGTCGTGATATGGACGACTTTGTTCGCGACGTCGAAGCCGATATTGAAGTCGGTCGAGGCCAGTCCGAGTTTCTCCCGGATGTCCCGTCCGCTGAATTCCGTGCTGCCCGACAATACTTGCTGGACGCGCCCGGTTTCGTTGCGGACGAGCTGGAGGGCGCGGAAATCGGCTTCCTTCCATGAGACACCGAGTTTCTGATTCCAGTCACGGAGCGGCATGTCGACGGAGCGCTCGACCTGTTCGGAGACGGTCTGCTCGTCCGGGCTATCGACGCTCTGCAAATATGGCACGGGATTGCCGGTGAAGTTCTCGGCGGTTTCCGTCTGGCCGTTCGATGTGGAGAAGAACATCGCGGTGATCATGCCGCCCTCATGGACGAGGATGTCGCCCGCCGTCGCATCGACCGCTGCGCGGATCTTCTTTTCGTTCTCCTTGAAAGCCTTCCCCCAGCGCTCCTTCCGTTCCTTTTTGTTGGCGTACACTTGGGCGCCAGTGCCGCGGCCGATCGGTTTCGTCCCTTCCGCCGTCTCTTTCAGTGCATACGTGCGGGCGGCGATCGCCTGGGCTTTCAGCGCCTCGGACGAGTAGGTCACGGGCATTTCCGAAGCCACGACACCGACGATGTACTCTTCGAGCGGCAGCGGCTTGTCCTCTCCTTCCACGGTGATTTCGGTTTCGCATGCGGCGACTGCCGGGTCTTTCCGGATGCTGGGGCCGTCCGGCGGTTTGAATGCCTTGTTCAGCACAATCGGTATGAAAAACAGGAGGATGATGAATACTGCTAATAGTCGTTTGTCCATGCCGCATTGTATGCGCGGCGCGGACGGAGTATTCAGGGGAGCGTCTGGCGGAGCCGGCCGGATGCGGTTTAATCCCAAAACAAAAACTGCCCCTCCGCATAGGAAGGGACAGTCAGCGTTATTATGAATGCACGATTTCAGTATCGGCTGTTTCGGATTCGGACGAGACGCGTGTGATGTCTGCGCCGAGTGCTTTCAGTTTCTCATGGAAGTTGACGTAGCCGCGGTCCAAGTGGACGAGTTCCGTGACGCGTGTGACACCATCGGCAACGAGTCCGGCCAAGATGAGGGCTGCAGCGGCACGGAGGTCGGTTGCTGCGACTTCGGCACCTTGCAGTTTCGACGGTCCGTTCATGATGACGGAGCGCCCTTCGATCTTGATGTCCGCGTTCATGCGGCGGAATTCCTCGACGTGCATGAAACGGTTTTCGAAGACCGTTTCTGTCAGGACGCCGGTTCCTTCGGCTTTCAGCATGAGTGCCATCATCTGGGACTGCATGTCGGTCGGGAAGCCAGGGTGCGGCATGGTCTTCAGGTCAACCGATTTCAGCGGATGTTCAGCGGTGATGCGCATGCCTTCGTCGAGTTCCGTGATGATGACGCCCATTTCCTGCAGTTTCGAAATCAGTGCAGCATTGTGTTCAGGAAGCGCGTTCTCGATCGTCACGTCGCCGCCTGTAATCGCAGCTGCGACCATGAACGTACCTGTTTCGATGCGGTCCGGGATGATGTGGTGGACAGCGCCTTTCAATGTGCGGACGCCTTCGATCCGGATGACATCCGTACCGGCACCGATCACGCGGCCGCCCATTTCGTTGATGAAGTTCGCGAGGTCCACGATCTCCGGTTCTTTCGCAGCGTTCTCGATCGTTGTCGTCCCTTTCGCTAGGGCCGCTGCTGTCATGATGTTCTCAGTCGCGCCGACGCTCGGGAAGTCCAAGTAGATCTTGGCACCTTGCAGACCGCCTTTTGCGCGTGCTTCGACAAATCCGTGGCCGAACGAGATATCCGCGCCCATCGCTTCGAAGCCTTTCAAGTGCTGGTCAATTGGACGGGAACCGATTGCACAGCCGCCTGGCATCGCAACACGTGCGAAGCCATTGCGCGCAAGCAAAGGACCCATTACTAAGATGGATGCACGCATTTTCCGGACGTATTCGAATTGTGCTTCACTTGTCAGTGTCTCCGTCGAGTCGATGATGAGCTCGCCTTCCTCAGGCTTATACTCCGTCTTTGCATATAAGCTCTTGAGCACTTCGTTAATTGTACGGACGTCTGACAGATTCGGCACTTCCCGAATGACATTGACACCTTCCGTCGCCAGCAGCGCAGCCGCAAGTATCGGGAGCACTGCGTTCTTAGCCCCTTCCACTCTCACAGTACCGTGCAGCTGACGCCCACCATTAATAATAATTTTATCCAAAACAAGCCCCTCCGACTCAAAGTTATAATACGTTCTATTTGTTCTCAGTGCACCTATTCAAAAGTCAATTAGGAATCTAGTAGAAAAATCAACCAAACTCAGTCCATTGTACAACGACAAGCGACGGTTCACAAGCGCCATTGTGACTGTTTCCGACAAAAGATCGCCTCAGTCTAAGTTATGTATGCCTAAGAAGATCTGTGTAGGTGAATGGCTTACTGTTTCTGCCACCAATATTACAAACGAGTTACAATCTTTTCCGTTCCCGAGAGCACGGAGATGTAAACCTTTCTCATCGAATTCTAATGGGCGTTTCGTCGGATGGCCCCGGAGGCATCGATGCCTGCGCGGCCATCCGACGAATCAGCCGAAGAATGCCGGCAGCCTTCCTGACCAATAGGATATGTCCAAAAAGAAGTTCGATACGGCCGAACCGATGGCAATGCTCAGTAAAATATACAGGAGCTGGGTTTGGAAGACCCGGTTCTTCCGGATGATCGCCTGGGGCATGATCGCCTGCAGCGCGAAGAAGGAGATGCCGATGAAAAAGATGTGCGACCCGATCGCGAGAAGCGGATTGACACCGTAGAGGTCCATAACATTCAACTCCCTAGGCTCCCCGGATCGACGGGAGAGCTTTTTTTATACGCTAAAAAACCGGACAGAAGGGTTGCCCCTCTGCCCGATTTGTACATATCCGCCTTACATGCCGGAAACTTTGATGCGGTTGATGGCCCTGCGCAGGCTCAGTTCAGCCATTTGCGCCTCCACTTTGTTCGTCTGCTGCTGGAGGGCGACCTCTGCCTTTTTGCGCGCAAGTTCTGCACGGGCTACGTCGATGTGGGAAGCGAGTTCCGCACTTTGGGCAAGGACGGTCACGACGTCAGGACGGACTTCGAGGAAGCCGCCGTTGACAGCTACGTGATCCGTGTCAGTGCCGTTTTTAAGACGCAGTGCGCCGATGTCAAGCGGTGCCACCATCGCGATGTGACCCGGCAGGACGCCGAGTTCACCCGTTTCGGTGACCGCAATCACCATATCTGCTTCAGTTTCCATGACAGGGCCGTCGGGAGTGACGATATTCACTTTTATCTTCATTACTTTCCCTCCTGGTCCCTTGTATTAGACTGTTGCGCCCATTTCTTTCGCTTTTGCCACGACTTCCTCGATGCGTCCGACGAGACGGAATGCATCTTCCGGAAGGTGGTCGTATTTGCCTTCAAGGATGGCCTTGAAGCCTGCAACGGTTTCAGCAACCGGTACATACGAACCTTTTTGGCCGGTGAACTGCTCAGCCACGTGGAAGTTCTGCGACAGGAAGAATTGGATACGGCGCGCACGGTCCACGACCTGCTTGTCGTCTTCACTCAATTCGTCCATACCGAGGATCGCGATGATATCCTGGAGCTCACGGTAGCGCTGGAGCGTTTCCTGCACTTGTGTCGCAACGTCATAGTGCTCTTTGCCGACGATGTCGGAGCTCAGTGCACGGGAAGTCGATGCGAGCGGGTCAACCGCAGGGTAGATTCCCATCTCGGACAATTTACGTTCGAGGTTCGTCGTTGCGTCAAGGTGGGCAAACGTCGTAGCCGGTGCCGGGTCAGTATAGTCATCGGCTGGTACGTAGATCGCCTGGATCGATGTAACGGAACCTTTGTTTGTGGAAGTGATACGCTCTTGAAGCATACCCATCTCCGTAGCGAGTGTCGGCTGGTAACCAACCGCAGACGGCATACGGCCGAGAAGGGCGGAAACTTCAGAACCGGCTTGTGTGAACCGGTAGATGTTATCGATGAAGAGCAGAACGTCAGCGCCCTGTTCGTCACGGAAGTGTTCAGCCATTGTCAAACCTGTCAGGGCGACACGCATACGCGCACCCGGCGGCTCGTTCATCTGACCGAAGACCATCGCCGTTTTCTTGATAACGCCGGAGTCTGTCATTTCGTAGTACAAGTCGTTCCCTTCACGTGTACGCTCTCCAACGCCGGCGAATACGGAAATACCGCCGTGCTCTTGAGCGATGTTGTTGATCAGTTCCTGGATAAGTACGGTTTTACCTACACCCGCACCTCCGAAGAGACCGATCTTCCCGCCCTTGATGTACGGGGCGAGCAGGTCGACGACTTTAATGCCGGTTTCCAGGATTTCAACTTTTGTGGAAAGGTGTTCGAATGTCGGTGCCTGGCGGTGGATCGGATCGCGCGGTGTGTCCGCTGGTACGGGCTCCCGCAAGTCGATCTCCTCACCCAGCACGTTAAATACCCGTCCGAGAGTCATGTCTCCGACCGGAACTGTGATCGGCGCACCCATATCGGTGACTTCTTCGCCGCGTCTCAGGCCGTCTGTCGAGGACATCGCAATCGTACGTACGGAATCGTCTCCAAGGTGCAAAGCCACTTCCAATGTCAGTGTTTCGCTTTCCGCACCTGGGCGATTGATCTGGACTTTCAATGAGTTATAGATCGCAGGAAGCTGGCCATCCGGAAAACGGACGTCAACGACCGGACCCATAACCTGAAGAACTTGTCCTTTGCTCATGCTATTCCCTCCTGTCGTACTGGTTCGTTCTTACCTTGCGCTGTTATTCGAGCGCTGCGACGCCTGCGACGATCTCCGTGATTTCCTGAGTGATCGCTGCCTGGCGGGCACGGTTGAATACAAGCGTCAAATCGTCTATCAAGTCTGTTGCATTATCTGTAGCAGTTTTCATCGCTGTCATACTGGAAGCATGTTCGCTCGCTTTCCCGTCGAGGACCGCTCCGTAGATGAGGCTCTCCGCATATTGCGGCAATAGCGATTCGAGGATGACTTCCGCAGAAGGCTCGAATTCGTATGAAGAGCTCACGCCGGACGAGTCCAGGTCGGTAAGCGGAAGCAATTTCCGTTCCGTCGGTTCGTTGGAGATGGCGGAGACGAAATGATTGTAGTATAAGTACAATTCATCGTAATTGCCTTCCGTGAACATGCCAACAGCTTTATTCGCGATGTCTTTCACTTCTTCGAACGAAGGATGATCGGAGACGCCGATAAGGCTCTCTTCCACCGTGAATCCGAGGCGCTTGAAGAAATCAGTCCCTTTGCTCCCGATGATGAACAGTGAAATTTCGTCTTTCGACGCATGACGCTGTTCGATCGCACGCTTCGCTTTCCGCAGGACGTGGGAGTTGTAGCCCCCTACCAATCCGCGGTCGGACGTCACGATCAGGTATCCCGTCTTTTTGACCGGACGGGAGACGAGCATCGGATGACTGGATCCTTGAGTCGCCGATGCGATGGAGCCGACCACTTCTTCGATCTTGTCCATGTAAGGAACGAATTGTTTTGCATTCGCTTCCGCACGGCTGAGCTTCGAAGCGGAGACCATCTGCATCGCTTTCGTGATCTGACGGGTGTTCTTCGTCGATTTGATCCGCTGTTCTACCTCGCGTAATGAGGCCATTGGCTATTCACCACCTTTTTTTAGTCCGTTATCCGTCAAACACCGGTTCTTACGCTTCAGAAACCGCGAAGTTCTTTTTGAACTCGTTCAGGGCTGCTGCAAATGCATCATCTGCAGGAAGACCTTTCGTTGTACGGATGGTTTCCAAAATGTCAGTGTGGTTGTTTTCGAGCCAGATGTTGATTTCGCTTTCGAAGCGCTGGATGTCCTTGACCGGGATATCATCGAGGAATCCGCGTGTCAGTGCATACAGGATGACGACTTGGTACTCGACCTTAAGCGGCTTGTGCAAGTCCTGTTTCAGCACTTCGACCGTACGGTATCCGCGCTGAAGTTTGCCGGCTGTGATCGGGTCCAGATCGGAACCGAATGCAGCGAAGGCTTCGAGCTCACGGAATGCAGCCAAGTCAAGACGCAGTGTACCTGCAACCTTTTTCATGGCTTTGATCTGCGCGGATCCGCCTACACGGGATACGGAAAGTCCGGCGTTGATCGCCGGGCGCACGCCCGAAAAGAACAGGTCGGATTGCAGGAAGATCTGACCGTCTGTAATGGAAATGACGTTCGTCGGAATGTATGCAGAGATGTCGCCTGCCTGTGTTTCGACGAATGGCAGTGCCGTGATGGAACCGCCGCCGAGCGTGTCGTTCAGTTTCGCAGCACGCTCAAGGAGACGCGAGTGCAGGTAGAAGACGTCACCAGGGTATGCTTCACGGCCTGGAGGACGGCGAAGCAGCAAGGAAAGTTCACGGTACGCCGCAGCTTGTTTCGAGAGATCATCGTACACGATCAGGACGTGCTTGCCCTGGAACATGAACTCTTCACCCATCGTGATTCCTGCGTACGGAGCTAAGTACAGCAATGGAGCTGGCTGTGAAGCCGATGCTGTCACGACGATCGTGTAGTCAAGTGCGCCGTGTTCGCGGAGCGTTTCAACAACCGAGCGGACGGTCGATTCTTTCTGTCCGATGGCTACATAGATACAGATCATGTCCTGATCTGCCTGGTTCAAAATCGTATCGATTGCGACAGTGGTCTTCCCTGTCTGACGGTCACCGATGATCAGCTCACGCTGTCCTCGGCCGATCGGCACGAGTGCGTCGATCGCTTTGATACCTGTTTGAAGCGGTTCGTCGACCGATTTACGAGCCATGACGCCTTGCGCCGGGCTTTCGATCGGACGTGATTTCGTTGTGTGGATCGGGCCGAGCCCGTCCACTGGCTGACCGAGTGAATTGACGACGCGTCCGATCAATTCCTCTCCAACCGGAACTTCCATGATACGGCCTGTACGACGTACTTCATCGCCTTCTTTGATGTCTGTGTATGGTCCGAGGATAACGATACCTACATTGTTCGCTTCCAAGTTCTGTGCCATACCGAGCACACCTGTGGAGAACTCAAGGAGTTCGCCGGCCATGACATTGTCGAGACCATGAGCACGGGCGATACCGTCACCTACTGTGAGGACGGTACCTACTTCGCTAACTTCCATCTCAGACTGATAGCCCTCGATCTGCTGCTTGATCAGTGTGCTGATTTCTTCAGCTTTGATGCCCATGTATGTCACCCCTCATCTTTCAAAATTTTACCCGATCAACGTACGGCGCAGTGAAGCCAGTTTGTTGCTGAGACTGCTGTCGAAGATTCGGTTGCCGATCTGAAGGCGGATGCCGCCGATCAGGGTCGGGTCAATGATCGTTGTAATGTGAAGCGTCTGTTTGCCGACTCTGTGGGCAAACGCGCTGGAAATTCGGGTCCGTTCCTGTTCTGTCAGTTCACGGGTCGCGTACACTGTCGCTTCGGCAATGCCGGCTGCGTCGTTCGCGAGCTCGTGGAACTCTTCAAGAACACTTGGCAGTTCTTCCATACGGTCTGCGTCAAGCATGACGTACAGCGCATTCAGCAATAGCTGGTTAGCGCCGGGAAGGATGGCTGCGATCAGTGCATGTTTTTTCTGCAGGGACAGCTGCGGCAGGCTCATCAGTTCCAGGAAGCCGCGGTCGTTTTGAATCGCCTTCAGCAATTCAAGGACGTCTGCGTGGACTTCCGGCAGAGCGCCGTTATCCTGTGCCGCTTTGAAAAGGCCGGCTGCGTAACGTTCCGATACGATCGAACGGCTCATCGGCCTTCCCCTGCCTTCACAATCGTCTGTTCGATCAAGTCGCGGTTATCCTCCTCGGAAACTTCTTTGCCGAGTACTTTGGACGCTGCCATGATGGAAAGCGAGACGAATTCTTCGCGTACGGCTGCAATCGCTTTTTCTTTTTCAGTGACGATTTCAAGCGCTGCGTTCTCTTTCATGCGGCTCACTTCAGCACGAGCTGCCTGTACGAGGTCTTCGCGTGTCGCTTCGCCTTGTTTCTTCGCGTTTTCAATGATCGATTGTGCATCAGTGTGGGCTTCTTTCAAAAGAGCGCGCTGCTCTTCCAGCACTTTCTGTGACTCGGCACGGCTTTTCTCAGCCGTTTCGATTTCGTTTGCAATCATTTCAGCACGCTGATTCATGACGCCCATCAGCGGACCCCATGCGAACTTCTTCAGGAGGAGCATCAGGATCGTGAAGAACACGACGGTTGCAATGATGTCCCCGAGATTCAGCCGCTGGTTCAAGCTTGCCAAAAATCCTGAGTCAGCGTTTGCCGACAAAAGGACGAAGGTATCCAAAAACACGATTGTTTCACTCCCTTCAAAAACTTACGTTTGCGGTCCAAACGGTTTGGTGATGCCCCGGCCGGCTGCTTGCGCCTGCCGCTTACATAAACGAATGGCGAAGGATCGTACTGTTCCCGTTCTCCGCCATTGTTTACCTGCTCTATAAAGTGGTTAGATAACAGAGGGAGTCAAACGGGCTGGCAGGACCGATAGTCATCAGTCCTGGCCCTATCCACTTCTGCCGATCTGCCGATAAGTTCCGTGACGATTACTTGTTCATGACGATGAAAGCGATAACTGTTGCGATGATCGGCAATGCCTCAACCAATGCAACCCCGATGAACATTGTTGTTTGAAGAACGCCGCGTGCTTCTGGCTGGCGAGCGATCCCTTCAACTGTTTTCGAAACGATAAGACCGTTACCGATACCAGCGCCGAGTGCGCCAAGACCAACTGCGATAGCTGCTGCTAATAGACCAAGTGAACCTGTCATAGTGTTATTTCCTCCTAGTATTGTTTAGTTTGGTAGTGCGTATTCACCCGCGGACGGGCTTTATGTTTAGTGATCTACAGAGACTTTGTGAGCCATGTAAACCATCGTCAACATAACAAAGATGAATGCCTGGATCGCCCCGATGAAGATCGAGAACCCTTGCCAAGCGAGTGCAGGAATGATGGCTCCGACGAACCCCCCGATACTGCCTGCCGCAAGTGTTGCGAGCAAACCGATCAGGATCTCCCCTGCGAAGATGTTACCGTAAAGACGCAGACCGAGTGTCAGCGTATTTGCAAATTCCTCAATGACTTTCAGCGGCGCCAGGAACGGCATTGGCTGGAAATAAGTCTTGAAGTACCCTTTGGCTCCGAGCATCTTCACCCCGTAGAAATGCGTCAGGATGACGACGGTCGCCGCGAGCGTCATAGTGATGACCGGATCGGCTGTCGGTGATTTCCACCAGAGTTCGTGATCCCAGCTGATAGAGAATGGCAGACCGAGCATGTTAGCGACGAACACGAACATGATCAGCGTGATGCCGAGTACGTGGAAACGGCCGCCTGTTTGCCAGTCCATGTTGTTCTTGATGATCCCTTTGACGAAGTCCATGACCCATTCCATGAAGTTCTGCATGCCCGTCGGTTTCATCTGCATTTTGCGTGTGGCCAACACTGCGATGATGAAGACGATGAGACAGGTGACGAACAGCATCATGATATTGGCCGGGTTGTAGCTGATACCGAACAAGATACGCTCCGGATTTGTGTGTTCCACGTTTCGTTCACCTCCCTTTTGTGATCAGGTTAAGATTGATGCTTCACATGGTAGAAGATCCTATCGATGAGCAATAGGGCATATGGAATCATCAAACCGATCACAGTACTGATCAGATTGAAGTATTCTGGCATCGACATCGCGATGGCAGCCGCAGCCACTCCGGAAGCGAAACGCAGTCCCGAACCAAGCGAAGCCTTTTTGCCCTGATCCAATTTCCTGTCGAATTGTTCCATTCTACGGATAAGTATCCAGAAATTATACAACCCGAAGATAATTCCGAGCAAAAGCCCGGCAAAAATCTCTTTGGCTCCCATAACAGCCCAGCCTATTATGAGCAATGCGAGCAAAAAAAATAGAGCCCTCTTTTGCCTGTGGAAAATTTCCTGCATTGTCTGCATGGTAGGTGAGTCTCCTATTACGTAAAGTTTAGTTGGAAATCGGATCTTGTCCTTTTCGGGAAGCGGAGTTCCTTTCAAAGGGCGGACGGATTCGCAGTCCGATACGTTCGGCGTCCCCCGAGTTGTACGGCTGTCTGACTTCCTGATCAGCGGTTGCGGGAGACCCGCGGCTGAATGCAGTAAGCGACTTGCCGCCTGCTTGGCGTTCACCAGGACACGTTGTCCAACGTACCGCACAAATGCCCAAATTCCTTGCGTGCGATAGGCTGCGAGCGGATGATAGAACTTAGCCGAAAATCAAGCGGAAAATGCTGATTTATCTATGTATAAACCCTATCATTATTACCCTCTGTTAGCATACAATAGGGGTATTTTGATGTCAATTGATTCCCGTGAAATTCTTCACATACTTAGGACAGTGTCAAATTATCGTCACACTTTCTTGTTTAAATTGGTGAAAGTTGAGAAATAGGGATTTCCCTTAAGGGGGGTAGGGGGAGAAACAGGGTTGATCTGCGCTGCGAGCGGGCGCTTTCCGGGGGGCTTGCCCTCAGCCTCCTCAGTCGCTTTGCTCCTTGCGGGGTCTTCGGGCTGCGCTGGTCCCCCAGGAGTCGCCGCTCTCCGCTTCGATCAACGGTCGCCATATGAGATGGGAACGTCATTGCGACAGCAGAGTGGTGACAGGGACATAACTAAAGTTCGGTGACAGGGACATAACTTATGGAATTTGAAAAGCAGAGGCTTTGGGGCCTCTGCTTTTTATTGGTCTTTATTCAAATAGTTGAGCAATGCTTCGACGATGCGTTCGGAGGCGTGGCCGTCGCCGTATGGGTTGGAGGCTTTTGCCATTGCTTCGTATGCGTTCTGGTCGGACAGGAGTTCGTCGGCCAGGGTGAAGATGGTGTCTTCGTCGGTGCCGGCGAGTTTGAGTGTGCCGGCGTCGATGCCTTCCGGGCGTTCGGTCGTGTCGCGGAGGACGATGACCGGTTTCGCGAGGGACGGCGCTTCTTCCTGGATGCCGCCGGAGTCGGTCAGGATGATGTGCGACCGGGCTGCGAAGTTGTGGAAGTCGACCACTTCGAGCGGTTCGATCAGATGGATACGCTCGTTATTGCCGAGCAGTTCGTCCGCCACTTCGCGGACGGCCGGGTTCATGTGCACGGGATAGATGACCTGGATGTCATCGTGTTTGTCGAGCAGCCGGTTGATGGCCCGGAACATGTTGCGCATCGGGTCGCCGAGGTTCTCGCGGCGGTGTGCCGTGAGCAGGACGAGACGGTCGTCACCGAGCTTTTCGAAGATTGGGTGCGTATACGTGTCGTCAACCGTCGTCTGCAGCGCGTCGATGGCGGTGTTGCCAGTGATGAAGATCCGGTCTTTCGGTTTGCCTTCGTCGAGCAGGTTCTGTGCGGATTTCTCGGTCGGCGAGAAATGCAGGTCGGCGAGGACGCCGGTGAGCTGGCGGTTCATCTCCTCCGGATACGGTGAGTACTTGTCCCACGTGCGCAGGCCCGCTTCGACGTGGCCGATGGCGATCTGGTTGTAGAACGCCGCCAGGCTGCCGACGAAAGTGGTCGACGTGTCGCCGTGGACGAGCACGATGTCAGGCTTTGCTTCTTTCATGATCCGGTCGAGCCCTTCGAGGCCGCGTGTGGCGACGTCGATGAGCGTCTGCCGGCTCTTCATGATGTTGAGGTCGAAGTCGGGTGTGATGCCGAATGTGCTGAGCACTTGGTCGAGCATTTCACGGTGCTGCGCGGTGACGGTCACAATCGATTCGATGTCTTCCTCGTGTTTTTGCAGTTCGAGAACGAGCGGTGCCATTTTGATGGCTTCCGGCCGCGTTCCGAAGATCGTCATTACTTTCCATTTGCGTTTCACACTAGTCACGCCTTCCCCATTTTTTCGTGCGGATGATTCAGTTGGTTCCGCCTTACTTGGTTCCGAACAGACGGTCGCCGGCGTCGCCGAGTCCCGGTACGATGTAGCCATGGTCGTTCAGCTTTTCGTCGAGTGCTGCGATATAGACGTCGACGTCCGGGTGGGCTTCCGTCAGCACTTCGACACCCTCCGGTGCAGCGACGAGACACATGAACTTGATGTGCTTCGCGCCGCGTTTCTTGAGCGAATTGATGGCTTCGACAGCGGTCCCGCCTGTCGCAAGCATCGGATCCACGACGATCAATTCACGTTCGGAGACGTCCGACGGCAGTTTCACGAAGTATTCGTGCGGCTCCAGCGTTTCCGGATCCCGGAACAGGCCGACGTGGCCGACGCGGGCGGCCGGAATGAGTTTGAGCATGCCGTCGACCATGCCGATGCCGGCGCGGAGGATCGGTACGATGCCAAGTTTCTTCCCTGCCAGCACTTGCGATTTCGCGTTGCTGACCGGTGTCTGGACGTCCACTTCCTGCAGCGGAAGGTCGCGGGTAATTTCGTACGCCATCAATGTGGCGACTTCATCCACCAATTCGCGGAATTCCTTCGTGCCGGTGTTGACGTCCCGGATGAATGTCAGTTTGTGCTGGATGAGCGGGTGATCGAATACGTGTACTTTTGCCATTGGAATCGCTCCTTTTACGTTGTCTCAATCAGTATAACAGAATGGGGACACGTTAGGTTGCATCGGCTGAAGTTTGGAATTCGCGGAAGATTTGCGCGGGGGGGGGATTGCGGCTGGTGCGGGGTGATTCTTGGGGAGATCGGGTGGGAATTGGCCAAATGGTGCGGCTTATCGGCCAAATGGCGTACGGAATCGGCCAAATCGGCGCATGAATCGGCCAGATGGAGAGAGTTATCGGCCAGGTGAGCAAGTTAATCGGCAAATGGACACAACTCGCAACCGTGGAGGGCTTGAAGTGTGCTCGCTGCGCTCGTTTCTGTTCGGCTTCCCCATTCGCCTGGGAATCGGCCAAATCCGAGGGCTTATCGGCCAAATGGCGTACGGAATCGGCCAAATCGGCGCATGAATCGGCCAGATGGAGCGCACAATCGGCCAAACGGGCAAGTTAATCGGCAGATGGACACTATTCTGAATCGTTTCCGAATTGTGCGACGCACAGGTACCGCGAAAAAAAGTTTCGGAGCAGCAAAAAACCGCCGTCCTGAGAGGATGGCGGTTTTTTGCAATGCGTCTTATGCATAGAGGGCGTGGCTGCCGGTGAGGGCCTGGACGCGCTGTTTCGCTTCTTCTTTCACGGCATCGTCCTCGTGGTTCTTGAGGAGTTTGGCGATGATCAATCCGATTTCCTTCATGTCGTCTTCCTTGAAGCCGCGTGATGTGACGGCCGGTGTGCCGATACGGATGCCTGATGTGACGAACGGGCCTTCCTTGTCGAACGGAACCGTATTTTTGTTGACGGTGATGCCGCATTCATCGAGGACGTGCTCGGCGACTTTGCCTGTCAGGTTGAGGCTTGTCAGGTTGAGCAGCAGCAAGTGGTTGTCAGTGCCGCCGGAGACGATGTCGATGCCTTCACTGACGAGTGTTTCACCGAGGGCGACAGCGTTTTTCTTCACTTGCTGGATGTACGTCGTGAAGTCCGACTGCAGCGCTTCTCCGAAAGCGACGGCTTTGGCTGCGATGACGTGCATGAGCGGGCCGCCCTGAATGCCAGGGAAGACCGTTTTGTCGATCTTCTTGCCGTATTGTTCTGCGAATTCCTCGTTGATCAAAATGAGTCCGCCGCGCGGGCCGCGGAGCGTCTTGTGCGTCGTGGAGGTGATGAAATGTGCGTGCGGCACTGGGTTCGGATGTTCGCCGACTGCGACGAGTCCGGCGATGTGCGCCATGTCGACCATGAGGAAGGCACCGACTTCATCAGCGATCTCGCGGAATTTCTTGAAGTCGATCTCCCGTGGGTAGGCACTCGCTCCTGCGACGATCATCTTCGGCTTGTGCTCGAGCGCTTTCTGACGGACATCTTCGTAGTCGATGCGTTCGTCTGTTTCACTGACCCCGTATTCGACGAAGTTGTACAGGATGCCGGAGAAATTCACCGGGCTGCCGTGCGTCAAGTGTCCGCCGTGCGACAGGTTCATGCCGAGGACGGTGTCGCCCGGCTTCAGGACTGTGAAGTAGACGGCCATGTTGGCTTGTGCGCCAGAGTGTGCCTGGACGTTCGCGTATGCTGCGCCGAACAGTTCCTTGGCGCGGTCGCGTGCAATGTTTTCGACGACATCGACGTGTTCGCAGCCGCCGTAGTAGCGCTTGCCCGGGTAGCCTTCCGCATATTTGTTCGTCAAATAAGACCCTTGTGCTTCCATGACTGCTTCAGAGACAAAGTTTTCGGAGGCAATCAATTCAATATTGGCGTTCTGGCGGTTCTTTTCCGCCATGATCGCTTTGAATACTGCGCTGTCTTCGCGTTTCACATTGCTCAAATCCATGATCATTTCCCCTTTAGCGTCTTTTTGGTCGTACTGTCCCGAAGTTCAGGCTCCGGGATATTCGTACTGTGCGCGGGTCCCGCCGATCAGTTTCGGACGGGTCGTTGCACAGGTGACGACGGCTTCCCCTATTTGTTTCACAGATGTGCGGATCGGTACGGCGACCGGTTTCAGCTGCATGCCGATCAGCGTCTGGCCGATGTCGATGCCGGCATGCGCCCGCACCGATTCCACGACGACCGCGTCTTCCAAGTGCTCATACGCGTAGGCGGACATCGAGCCGCCCGCTGTCCGGACCGGCACGACGGATACACGGTCGAGTCCGAATTGTTTCGCGGCCGAACGTTCGATCGTCACGGCACGGTTGATGTGCTCACAGCCCTGGAAGGCGAGGTGCAGCTTGTGTTTTTCCGCGAATTGCGCGATCGGTCCGTACAGCGCCTCCGCGACTTCCAGAGCGCCGGCCGTGCCGATCCGTTTTCCGGCCACTTCCGATGTGGAACAGCCGATGACGAAGAACGTGTCCGGTTCAGGCGGGGCCTGTTCGGCGAACTCCGCCAGCGCCTGCTCGATCTGCAGTCTCCATAAGATGTTGGCGTCCATGCTGCTCCCCCCGTTTCTTAGTTGTTTTCGAGCGCCATCAGTTTTTCGATGCGGCGTTCGTGGCGTCCGCCTTCGAACGGAGTCTCGAGCCATGTCTGGACGATCTCGCGGGCCAGTCCCGGTCCGATGACGCGCTCGCCCATCGCGAGCACGTTCGTGTCATTATGGCCGCGGGTCGCCTTGGCGCTGAATACGTCATGGCAGAGCGCACAGCGGATGCCGTTCGTCTTATTCGCTGCGATCGACATGCCGATGCCCGTGCCGCAGATGAGGATCCCCCGGTCGAATTCGCCGGATGCGACACCGGACGTCACCGCTTTCGCGTAATCCGGATAATCGACGGACGTATCGGAGTCCGGCCCGAAGTCCGTGAAGTCGATATTGAGCTCAGTCAGCAAGTCTTTGATCTCCCGGCGGAGGTTGTTGCCGCCGTGGTCGGATGAAATTGCGAGTTTCACGTAGGTCCCTCTTTTCATAATATACTTACAATAGATTCTATCACTCTTGCGCTGAAAAACACAGTGGCAAGTTTTCTTCCGGACAATTGAAAAAACCGGCACGCGGCCGGCTTTCTCAGTGGGACGTATCGAATTGGCGGATGACGCTGTACAATGCCTGCGACTGGTCTTTCAGGTCGCTTGCGAGATTGCTTGTCTGCTCGATCGAGTGGGCCTGTTCGGCAGTCGCCGCCTGCACTTCCTCGGCGCCGGCTGACGTCTGTTCGGCGATCGCCGCCACTTCCTGCGACTGCATCGCCGTCTTTTCGATCTGTGCCAGCTGATGCTCGACGAGTTCCGTGATGCCGGTGATCGAGCCGGCCATCGTATTGACGGTTGCCGCCATCGCCGTGATGCTCTTGTTCGTTTCGTCCGCCCGGTCCGCTTCCTGACCGGCCGTCTTCACTTGCGCTTCGATCTCCTTGACGACTTTTGTGACGTCCGCCTGGATCGTGCTGACGAGTCCGCCGATCATCTGGACGGATTTCGCGCTTTCATCCGCAAGGACACGCACTTCCTCCGCGACGACGGCGAATCCTTTGCCGTGTTCACCGGCGCGGGCCGCTTCGATCGAGGCGTTCAGCGCGAGCAGGTTCGTCTGGTCGGCAATGCCGCCGACAAGCTCGACGATTTCGCCGATCTTCTGGGCGTTGCGGTCGAGGTCTCGGATCGTCGCGAGCGACTCTTCGCTCTGGGTGGACATGTCGCGGATGCCGCCGACGAGTGCCCGATATGCATCGGTCGTCTTCTTCAGATCGGCGAGCATCGCTTCCGACTGCGCGGACGACTGCTCCGCCCGGCTGCTGACGTCCGCTGCGATCGACCGGACATCTTCCATCGCTTCCGCCGTCTCCTGCACGGACACAGCCGTCGCTTCGGCCCCGGAGGAGATTTCCGCGATTGTCGAGGCAATGGCGTCCGCCTGACTTGCCGCCGAGCCGGTTTCGCTATGCAGCACATCGACGGACCGCGACGTCTTTTCGAAGTTCTCTTCGATCTGGCCGACGATGCTGCGCAGATTGAGGACGACTTGCTGGAATGCTTCCGCAACGGAGCGGATTTCATCGGATGAATCCGGCAGATCGATGTCCGTGCCGATCTTGCCGTCTGCGACCATGATCGCTTCCTGTTCCAGTTTCTGCAGCGGCTTCGTGAGCACGGTGCTGAACAGCGCGGCCAATATCGCCGACCAAAGGATGCCGAGCGCATACGTCAAGATCCCGAACCAGACCGGGTCGAATCCCGGGAAGAACCTAGGCTGCAGGAAGTTGATGAACACCGCACTGGTCGAATACGTCACGAGCGCCAAAACGGTGACGAATATGACCAGTTTCCATTTCAACCCGAATTTTCTCTTTGTCTCTGTCATGTCTGTTCCTCCTGTAACTTGCGCGCCAGTACATCGATCTGCCCTTCGAGTTCAGCGAGCGTCTGTTCATATACTTCGTAACTGCCGCCGAACGGGTCCATGACATCGAGCACTGCATCCCCCGTGAATTCCTTCAGTGTGAACACCTTGTCCGCGTACCCTTCATACATCCGCCGGATCGTGTCCCGGTGCGCCTCTGTCATTGTCAAAATCAGGTCTGCCCATTCGGCATCCTGTCCGGAGAACAGGCGGGCGGACGGTGTGTAAGGGTATCCTTTTCCTTCCAACAACCGCCTGGAATTCACTGAAATCGGCTGGCCGTCCGCCACATACAGTCCTGCCGACCGGACATTCACGCCCGGCAGCCGCCGGGACTTCAGGATCCCTTCAGCGAGCGGGCTTCTGCATGTATTTCCTGTGCAAATAAAACAAATATTCATGATGATCACCTATCTCCATCATACCTGATTCATCCTGAAACCGAAACAGTTATTTTACGAAATCCATGCCAATATCCCCATGCCGATCAAGACGAACCCTGCAAAACGTCTCAGGCATGAGCGGATCCTCGGCGACATGGTGAGATTCATCCGTAAAGCTACATACGAAAGCACGAGTGACAGGAAACCTGTCGCCGCAACGAACAGCACCATATTGAGCTGGATCAAGCCGAAAGACATGCTGATGGAAAAACCGTCCAGGCTGACAGCCACCGCCAGCAACAGCGGTCCGGTCAACTTCTGGGAGGCGGGATCCTCCTCCTGAAGCACCATATGTACACCAAGCAGGGTCAGCAGGACGCTCGACAGGATGCTGCTCCATTCCGAGAACAAATGCGCCGACCACTCCCCCATCAGGAAGCCGGCAAGCGGGAATAGGACGTTCAGGAATCCCGTCCACAGAGCGATGAGCCACTTCCGTTTCCGTACGTGCAGCAATGTATAGATGACGAGGATGTCAATCGTTGTCACCGCTGCCGCAATGAGTTCAACCAATAAAAGAACCTCCCCGAGTTTGCGCCAGTCCATCTTATGCGGCGCCCGGGGAGGCCATTCATGAATTGTATTCGATTGGAAAGTGCGTTCTATCGGATGAACCGTTTGCCGTCCGCCGCTTTTTTCAGGCGGTTTATGACGGCGAGCCCCATCCCTTCAAGCGGTGTTTCCACAGCGAGGATGACGGTCGCGGCGGTGTCATCGCACGCCCGGAGCGCTCCGTAGAGACGGGCTGCAAGACTGCCGGGATCCGCGTACGGGCCGGTTGCGAAATACCAGCCGGCTTCGTCCGTCCGCAGCTCATCCGGGCCGATGACGGCGACTTTGCCGCCGTCTTTTGAGAATACACGGATCGCCTGCCGGATTGTGTCCTCATCCGCCTCGACGAGCCAGACCGGCGCATCGGGCGAATAATGCATGTACTTCATGCCCGGTGCTTTCGGCGCTTCCTCTTCTGCGGCGCCCGTTTCGGTGCGGACAGGACCGATGACGTCTTCGATCATTTCAGCCGTAATACCGCCCGGCCGCAGGATCGCGGGCGGGACGGACGTCATGTCTAGGACGGTCGACTCGACGCCTACGCCAGTCGCACCGCCGTCGAGGATGAACGGAATCTTGCCGTCCAGATCGTGCAACACGTGCGCCGCCTCGGTCGGACTTGGTTTGCCGCTCCGGTTGGCGCTCGGTGCGGCGAGCGGCCCGCCGAGCATGCGCAGCAGCCTTAACGCAACGGGATGGTCCGGCATGCGCAGGCCGACCGTGCCGATGCCCACTGTCACGCTTTTTGCGATGACGCCCGGCCGCTCCTTGAAGATCAGTGTTAGCGGTCCCGGCCAGAAAGCGTCCATGAGACGGACGGCTGTTTCCGAGATTTCCGCCGCATAGCGCCCGGCTTCCTCTTTTGTTCCGATATGTACGATGAGCGGATTGTCGGAAGGACGGCCTTTCGCTTCAAAAATTTTGCGCGCCGCTTCCGGATCCGTCGCGAGCGCCCCGAGGCCGTAAACCGTTTCGGTCGGAAACGCAGCGACTTCCCCTTTCCGCAAACAATCCACAACTTGTTGGTAACTTTCGTCGTTATCCACATGGTTATCCACTTTCACAAGCTGAGTGTGCATCATTTCATCTCCTTCGTGCCGCTTTTCATTTAGTTATCCACAGTTGTCAGTGGACTTTCTCAGGCGAAGATGGAAGTTATCCACTCCCAGACGAAGAACTTGACCGGTTCTTCATCCTCTTCCTCCTTTTCGTCGTAGCAGACTTTCGGAAAGACCGAGCACCACCAGTTCGATCCCTTGCCGCTGCCGATCGTCATCACATAGGCATCGTACGTATCCTGCGGGCTGATCCAGAGGCCTGTCCGCTTCGCCGGGAACAGGGCGTTCTTCCGCTCGAGCGTGATCGTCCGGTCCGGCGACAGCTGGCGGGCCGCGGCGAGCATCTCGGCTTCAAGGCCGGTGAGCGCCGCGTCGATTTCGGCCGGCGTGACGGCGGTTGCGAGTGCTTTTGCGATCATCGGTTCGACTTGCTGCTGGATCCGCACTTTGACGGCCTGGTCGGCAGGCGCATCGGAATGTGCGAGGATCCGGTAGCGGACGGGTTCTTCCGCTTCGTGCGTCTGGAAGAGTGCGAGAACCGCCTGCAGCATCACTATGATGAGCAGGAACTCCGCGAGTGTGATGAACCGTTTCTTCCATATATGTGTTGAATCAGTGCGTGCAATCTGCGAGTCTGTGAACTGTGGATAATCTTGTAACATGTCATCCCCTCCTGACCTCATTGTGGACAAGGGGGTATGGATTTATTCACACAATCTCACAAAATATCATTCTGTCCTTGCCGTTGATGTCCTTGACGATGTCGACTGCCGCATCAGGAAACGCCTTTTGGAATAAATCGCGGACGGCGGGCCCTTGCAGATGACCGATCTCCAGGCCGATGAGCGCTCTGCTTTCGATCACGCCTGGAAGCGAGTCTGCAAGTCTGCGGTACAGCACGAGCCCTTCTTCCGGCGCGAACAGCGCGCTGTGCGGTTCGAATCCGGTGACGGTCGGCGACATGTCAGGTGCGTCGCTTTCGCTTATATACGGCGGGTTGGACAGGATGATATCGAATGTCTCTCCTGCGAGCGGCTCGGCGAGATCACCGGGACGGAACCCGACGTCTGCGCCGTGACGTCCGGCATTACTTTCAGCGACAGTGAGTGCAGCGGCGCTGATGTCCGTCGCCGTGACGTCCGAATCCGGGCGTTCGAGTTTGAACGTGACGGCGATCGCCCCGCTGCCCGTTCCGATATCCGCCAAACGGATCGGTTCATGGCCGAACAGTCTGTCCGCCCGCTGCAGCGCGTGCTGGACGAGCTCCTCCGTTTCCGGCCGCGGAATGAGGACGTCTTCCGAGACGATGAACGGCCGGCCGTAGAACCATTCTTCGCCGATGATATGCTGGACGGGGCGTCCCGTCAGCAGCTCGGCGCTCTCTTCTTCGAATTGCCGCAGTTCGCTGTCCGATAGCGGTTCCCGCATGTCCGCAAGCAGGGCGGCGCGGGATTTCCGTGTGACGTGTTCCATAAGCAGGACGGCAGCGTTTGCATCCAGGCCGCGGGCTTCGAGCTGTTTTTGCAGCCGGCGCAGCGCTTCGTGGATCCGTTCAGTCATTGGATTCCATGCTTTCCAGCCGGCGCGCCTGGTCTTCGAGCGTGAGGGCGTCGATGACGTCGTCCATTTTCCCTTCGATCACCTGGTCGAGCTTCTGGATCGTCAGCCCGATGCGGTGGTCGGTGACCCGGTTTTGCGGGAAGTTGTACGTGCGGATCCGTTCCGACCGGTCGCCGGTGCCGACGGCGGATTTCCGTTTTTCATCGTATTCCGCCTGGGCTTCCGATTGGAATTTGTCGTAGACACGGGCGCGCAGTACTTTCATCGCTTTTTCCTTGTTTTTGATCTGCGATTTTTCATCCTGGCAGGAGACGGTGATGCCTGTCGGCAGGTGGGTGAGCCGGACGGCGGACATCGTCGTGTTGACGGACTGACCGCCGGGACCGGATGACGCGAACGTGTCGGTCCGGATGTCTTTGTCGTGCAGCACGATCTCGACTTCTTCCGCTTCCGGGAGAACGGCGACGGTGGCGGTCGAAGTATGGATACGGCCGCCCGATTCGGTTTCCGGCACGCGCTGTACGCGGTGGGCGCCGTTTTCGAACTTCAGTTTCGAATAGGCGCCGGCGCCGCTCACCATGAAGATGATCTCCTTGAAGCCGCCGAGTTCAGTCGGTGCGGAATCCATGACGTCGATCTTCCAGTGGTTCAGTTCAGCGAACCGGCTGTACATCCGGTACAGTTTGGCGGCGAACAGCGCAGCTTCGTCGCCCCCTGCCGCTCCCCGTATTTCCATGATGACGTTCTTGCTGTCATTCGGGTCTTTCGGCACGAGCAGCAGTTTGAGCTTCTCTTCGAGCACGTCGATCTTCGTTTTCTGCTCATGCAGTTCGGCTTTGATGAGGTCTTCCATTTCGCCGTCCGCTTCGTCGAGCATTTCCTTCGCGTCCGCGACCGCCGAGCGGGCTTGTTTGTACTCACGGTACGCATCGACGGTCTCCTGGATGTCGGACTGCTCTTTCGAGTACGTGCGGAGTTTGTCCAAGTCGCTGACGACGTCAGGATCACTCAGCAGTTCGTTCAGTTTTTCGTAACGGTCTTCGACAGCTTGGAGCCGATCATACATAGCAGGTCACCTCGGGTTAGTTTGGTTGGTTGGGTCTGGCCGGAAGGGTCCATCTCCATCCGTGCTTGGATTTCGGCACGGCGTATGGTCCCACTGCCGGTCCGCGTGCACAAAGAGACAGTCTGCCGGGCAGCCTGTCTCTTCGTGGTGTCGTTATTCTGCGGGGATCTCGATGGAGACACCTGTTGGCACGTCGTGATGCATGCGGCACCGCGGTTCGTACGCTTCCGATGCACCGACGAGGATGATCGGATCGTCGACACCGGCGGGTTTGCCGTTGATGAGCCGCTGGGTGCGGCTCGACGGCGAACCGCAGACGGTGCAGACCGCCTGGAGCTTGGTCACCATTTCAGCAACCGCCATGAGGCGCGGCATCGGACCGAACGGCTCACCGCGGAAGTCCTGGTCGAGACCGGCGACGATGACACGGAAGCCGTGGTCGGCGAGTTCCATGACCGCGTCGACGATGCCTTCATCGAAAAACTGGGCTTCGTCGATGGCAATGACGTCGCAATCGTCGGTCACGCCGGCACGGATATCGGCCGCAGAGGCGACCGGGACCGCGAGCAGCGTCGTGCCGTTATGGCTGACGACCGCCTCTTCGCTGTAGCGGTTGTCGATCGCCGGCTTGAAGACGGCGATGTTCTGTTTGGCGAATTGGGCACGGCGGATCCGGCGGATGAGTTCTTCCGATTTACCGGAGAACATGCTGCCGCAGATGACTTCGATCCATCCGCCTTGCATGGATACGTACATGAGGAATCCCCTTTCGTGAATGAGAGATAGGAAGGAGTGCATGAATGATGCGGATAAAATAAAATTCCCGTCCGGCGCCATGCACCGGACGGGAACTTGAGAAGCCGTTCTTACTTGCCTTCTTCTTTGATGCCATATTTTTTGTTGAAGCGGTCGACACGGCCGTCCGCTGCAGCAAATTTCTGACGTCCAGTGTAGAATGGGTGGCATTCTGAACAAACTTCCACTTTAATGTCTTCTTTGACAGAACCTGTTTCGAATGTGTTGCCACATGAACAAGAAACAGTTGCAAGTTTGTAATCTGGATGAATTCCTGCTTTCATCGGTCTCTCTCCTCTCGCCCTGAACCATCTGGAACAGAGTTGTTATTCTGGTCGGCTCACGCCTTCCCAGTAGAAGACTGATGCCTTACACGGCCCGTATATGTCAGCCGTATATGCAGATATGGTGTGAACCATATGAGTTAATCTTAACAAAAACGGACGGACTGTGCAAGATTTTTGTTTGTAAAATGGAGGGTGGTGGATAGTTTTTTTCACGGAGGGGCGGAGTGATCGTAAAATGTGGAAGGCGATCATAAATGGTGGGAAACGCTCATAAATTTGTGAAAACGCTCATAAATCCTGAAAAACGCTCATAAATGGCGAAAAGCGCTCATAAATCACGGAAAGCGCTCATAAATCTTGAAAAGCGCTCATAACTCCCAAATACCGCTCATAAACCGCCTCCCTGCCGGCCAGACCCTCGGTCCGCGGCACGCTCCCCCACCCCCAAACCCCCCACTTCCACGCGCCAACTGCCCTTGACCATCCATCACTAAAAAAAGACTGCGGGAATCCGCAGTCTTTTACTAACTCACAACAGGCCTTTGCCGTTGCGCTGGTGCTTCATGTCGCCGTTCAGCTTTTCGAAGAACTCTGCGTTCGATTTTGTCTGGCGCAGTTTCTTCAGGAAGCGCTCGGCGAAGTCCGGGGCGTCGGAGAATGTCTTCCGGATTGCCCACAGTTTTTCGAGCTGGTCTTTCGGCACGAGCAGCTCCTCTTTCCGCGTGCCGGAGCGCCGTATGTCGATCGCCGGGAAAATCCGCCGTTCGGCGAGGGCGCGATCCAGATGGAGCTCCATGTTACCGGTGCCTTTGAATTCCTCGTAGATGACTTCGTCCATCCGGGAGCCGGTGTCGACGAGCGCCGTCGCGAGAATCGTCAGGCTGCCGCCTTCTTCCAGGTTCCGGGCTGCGCCGAAGAACCGTTTCGGCCGGTGGAACGCCGCCGGGTCGATTCCGCCCGATAATGTACGGCCGCTCGGCGGGATGATCAGGTTGTAGGCGCGCGCGAGACGGGTGATCGAGTCCATCAGGATGACGACGTCGCGTTTGTGTTCGACGAGGCGCATGGCGCGTTCGAGGACGAGTTCCGCGACTTTGACGTGGTTTTCAGGCACTTCGTCGAACGTCGAGCTGACGACGTCGGCCTGGACGGACCGTTCGATGTCGGTCACTTCTTCGGGCCGTTCGTCGATGAGCAGGACGATGAGTTCCGCTTCCGGGTGGTTCGTCGTGATGGCGTTCGCGATCTCCTTCAACAGCATCGTCTTCCCGGCTTTCGGCGGTGCGACGATGAGTCCGCGTTGGCCGAATCCGACCGGGGACACAAGGTCCATGATGCGTGTCGACAGGTTGCTCGGCTCGGTTTCGAGTTTGATGTGCCGTGTCGGGTAGAGCGGTGTCAGCGCCGGGAAGTGGACACGTTCGCGGGCGACTTCCGGGTTCTGTCCATTGACAGCTTCCACTTGAAGGAGGCCGTAGTAGCGTTCGTTCTCTTTCGGCGGCCGGACTTTGCCGGTCACTTTGTCCCCGTTCCGCAAGTCGAACCGGCGGATCTGGGACGCAGAGATGTAGATGTCTTCGGAGCTGGACGAGTAGTTGATCGGCCGGAGGAAACCGTAGCCTTCCGACTGGATGATCTCGAGCACCCCTTCCATGAAGAAGAAGCCTTCCTGTTCGGCGCGCGATTTCAGGATGGAGAAGATCAGTTCTTTTTTCGTCAGCTTGCTGTAATAGCTGATTTTGAATTCCTTGGCGAGCGCATAGAGCTCCTTGAGCGTCATGTTCTCCAAGTCAGCCAGTGTAATCATTGTCATTATCGGCACCACTCTTTAACATATAGTCACTAGATTCGGATGAAAATTCGTTGGGGTTGATCAGAATGAGCGTACGAAGTACAGAAGAATCGCCCGGCAGGAGTGCCGGGCAATTATTTTGAGGCCGTTCAGTCTTTCATCACAAGGTGAGGTTTTTTGTCCATGCTGTGCCGTCCCTCGACGAAGCGGATCGTGCCCGACTTCGAACGCATGACGAGAGAATGCGTCTTGGTATGGCCGCCCGTGAACTGGACACCGCGGAGCAGTTCGCCGTCCGTCACGCCTGTTGCGGCGAAGATGGCGTCGTCCCCTTTCACGAGGTCGTCCATGTACAATACTTTGTCCACATCGATGCCCATCTTTTCGCACCGTTCGCGTTCTGCATCGTTCATCGGGATCAGTCTTCCCTGGATCTCGCCGCCGAGGCATTTCAGGCCGACTGCTGCAATAACGCCTTCCGGTGCCCCACCGAGACCGAACAGGATGTCGACGCCTGTCCCTTCGAACGCGGTGTTGATGGCTGCGGCGACATCGCCGTCGTTGATGAGCTTGATGCGCGCGCCGGCTTCCCGGATTTCGTCGATGATCTTCTGATGTCTCTCACGATTGAGAACGGTTGCCGTCACTTCGTTGAGCTGCTTGTTTTTCGCTTTTGCAACAGCTATCAGGTTGTCCGTTACGGAAGCGTTGATGTCGATCTTGCCGACCGATTCCGGGCCGACCGCGATTTTGTCCATATACATATCCGGGGCATTCAGGAGATTTCCTTTGTCCGCGATTGCGAGGACTGCGAGTGCATTCCAGCCGCCGGATGCGACGATGTTGGTCCCTTCGAGCGGATCGACTGCGACGTCGACGAAAGGTCCGGAGCCAGTCCCGAGCTCTTCACCGATATAGAGCATCGGTGCTTCGTCCATTTCGCCTTCGCCGATAACGACGACGCCCTGCATCGGGATCGTATCGAAAACGGTCCGCATAGCCGTTGTTGCCGCGTCATCCGCTTCGTTTTTGAGCCCTCGTCCCATCCAATGCGATGCGGCCACTGCCGCTGCTTCTGTCACACGTACAAGTTCCATCGATAAACTGCGTTCCATCTCTAGAATTCCTCCCGTTTTCTGCCTCTTGCAGATTGTGTACCCGTGTTGCTCGTTCACTCAATTATAGCACAGGTCAAAACGCGCGCTGCACTGTTTTTACGGTTGGCCCGGCTCACCGTCGGCTTCCGGCACTTCGACTTTCTCGATGGTGGCACCGAGTCCGCGCAGTTTGCCGATCAGCCCGCCGTAGCCGCGCTCGATATGGGAGATGCCCTGGATTTCCGTCTCGCCTTCCGCGATCAGGCCGGCGATGACGAGGGATGCGCCTGCGCGCAGGTCGCTCGCCTTCACTTTCGCCGCGTGGAGCGGTGTCGGACCGTTGATGATCGCGGAGCGGCCTTCCACTTTGCTGTCGGCGTTCATGCGGCGGAGTTCGTCGATCTGCTTGAATCGTGCAGAATAGATCGTATCCGTCAGCATGGACGTCCCTTCCGCCTGGGTGGACAGGACGCAGAACGGCTGCTGCAGGTCAGTCGGGAATCCCGGATAGACGAGCGTTTTCACATCGACCGCCTGGAGTGCCTCCGTTTTCGGGATGAAGATCTGCTCTTCGCCCTCTTCCACGGTGACCCCCATTTCCCGCAGCTTCGCCGTGACGGCTTCCACGTGGAGCGGGATGACGTTGTCGATCGTAATCCCGTCCCCTGCAGCGGCCGCCATGATCATGAACGTCCCGGCTTCGATCCGATCCGGGATGATCGTATGGCGCGTACCGTTCAAGCTCTCCACGCCGTCGATCCGGATGACGTTCGTTCCGGCCCCTTTGATGTTCGCTCCCATGTTGGACAGCAGGGTGGCGACGTCGATGATCTCCGGCTCTTTCGCCGCGTTCTCGATCGTCGTGCGGCCTTTCGCAAGCACGGCCGCGAGCATGATGTTGATCGTCGCGCCGACGCTGACGATGTCGAGGTAGATCTTCGCGCCTATCAGTTCATCCGCACGCAGATAGATCGCTCCGTGTTCGTTCGTCACTTTGGCGCCGAGCGCTTCGAATCCTTTGATGTGCTGGTCGATCGGCCGCGGTCCGAGGTGGCAGCCGCCGGGCAGTCCGATGACGGCTTTTTTGAACTTGCCGAGCATCGCCCCCATCAGGTAATACGACGCCCGCAGTTTCTTGACGTTGCCGTTCGGCAGCGGCATGGAAACCATGTCGGACGGGTCGATCGTCATCGTGCCGTCACGGAAGCTGACCGTGCCGCCTATGTCTTCGAGGAGCGCCTGCAGTGTATGGACGTCGGAAATCTCGGGGAGCCCTTCGATCGTTACGGGGGTGTCCGCGAGAATGGATGCCGGGATGAGTGCTACGGCGCTGTTTTTCGCTCCGCTTACTTTGATGCTGCCTTTAAGGGGAGTGCCGCCTTGTATTTTATATACTTCCATTTCAGTCTCCTTTACGCGATCACTTGTTGCTGCGGGCTTCCCAGTCTTTCAAGAATTGGTCGATCCCTTTTTCCGTCAGCGGGTGGCTGAACAGCTGCTGCAGCACTTTGAACGGCACCGTCGAGATGTGCGCACCGGCAAGGGCTCCATTCGTGATCTGCTGCGGGCTTCGGATAGAGGCCGCGATGATTTCCGTGTCGATGTTGTGGATCGTGAAGATGTCCGCGATCGTTTCGATGAGTGTCAGACCGTCCTGGCCGATGTCGTCGAGGCGTCCGATGAACGGTGACACATATGTAGCTCCCGCACGGGCTGCCATGAGTGCCTGATTGGCGCTGAAGATGAGCGTGACGTTCGTTTTGATGCCTTCGGATGCGAAGACGGAGCACGCTTTCAGGCCGTCCGGCGTCATCGGCAGTTTGACGGTGATGTTCGGAGCGATCGCTGCGAGTTCGCGTCCTTCTTTGATCATCCCTTCAGCGTCGAGGGCGATGACTTCCGCGCTGACCGATCCGGGCACGAGTGCCGTGATCTCTTTGAGACGGTCGTGGAACGAGATGTTCTCCTTCGCGACTAGTGATGGGTTCGTTGTCACGCCGGACAGGATGCCCCAGCTGTGTGCTTCTTTGATCTCTTCAAAGTTTGCTGTATCGATGAAAAATTTCATAATTCGTCAATTCCTCCTTTGGATTCGCGAAAAAGGAGAGCCATCCGGCCTGGCGGGATGGCTCTTCCCTGAGTTCGCGGGTACAGCTCATATTGTTTCGGATGGTGCCGATCGTCAGGCTTTTTGCGAGCTGCCGAATTCGCGCATCTTGCCGACGACCGTTTCCTGGATCGCTTCGCGCATCGGTGCGAGGAATTTCCGCGGATCGTAAACGTCCTGGTCGGCCGCGAGCACTTCGCGGACTTTCTTCGTACCCTGGATCTGGTTTTCTGTATTGACGTTGATCTTCGAGGTGCCTAGGGAAATGGCACGCTGGATATCTTTCGTCGGAATACCGGTACCGCCATGAAG
The DNA here is from genome assembly GCF_023707985.1 of Sporosarcina sp. NCCP-2716. GTDB lineage: Bacteria > Bacillota > Bacilli > Bacillales_A > Planococcaceae > Sporosarcina. The sequence goes on along the minus strand of NZ_BRCF01000004.1, from coordinate 184,085 downwards.
GACGAGAGGCAGATCCGATTCAGTCGAGATCTGTTCCATTTCCTTGAATCCGAGGTTCGGCTCCCCTTTGTACGGCCCGTGGACCGAACCGAGGGCAGGAGCCAGGCAGTCGATGCCCGTTTCCTGGACGAGCCGTTTGCATTCCGCCGGATCCGCGTAGAGTACGCCTTCCGCGACCGTATCGTCTTCCTGGCCGCCGACGAGACCGAGTTCCGCTTCGACGGAGACGTTCTTCGGATGCGCATAGTCGACTACCTGCTTCGTGATCGCGATGTTCTCCTCGATCGGTTTCGCGGATGCGTCGATCATGACGGATGTGAAGCCTGCGTCGATCGCTTCCTTGCATTTATCGAAGCTTGAGCCGTGGTCGAGGTGGATGGCGACGGGGACGGTGATGCCGTAGTCATGGATGAGCCCTTTCACCATGCTGACGACGGTCGTGAAACCGCCCATGTAGCGCGCTGCCCCTTCGGAGACGCCGAGGATGACAGGTGACTGTTCAGCTTGTGCCGCTTTCAGGATCGCCTGTGTATATTCAAGATTGTTCAAGTTGAATTGACCGATTGCATAGCCTTCCCTTTTTCCCTTGATCATCATTTCTTTCATCGACTCGAGTGCCATGGATAGTTCCTCCTTCAGGTGATGGACCGGATTGTGCTGTTGTCATTTGTTTACCGCATCCATCATACCAAAAATCACCGTCCACTTCCACTTGGGGACAGGGTTTCAGGAGTCCTGCATCAGCTTGCTTATCGTGCGCCGCAAATCGTGGATGTCGAATGGCTTCGTGAAGTAGTGATCGGCCTGCACGTCGGAATCCGCCGCGGACGTTTCCGCTTTGTCGTATGCCGACATCAGGATGACCGGGAAGTCCGGGCAGCGGCTTTTGATTTCCTGCAGTATCTCTTCCCCGTTCAGTCCGGGCATCTTCATGTCGAGCAGGATGCAGTCCGGTTTACTCGTCTGCAGTTTTTGGACAGCCTCTTCCCCGTTGGATGCGAGGATTGTTTCGTACCCTTCGTTCTTGAACACTTCACTGAGCAGCATCCGTATGCCGGCTTGGTCATCCGCGATCAACAGCTTCTTCAATCCGTTCACTCCTCAAAGAAATTTTATAATTTCGGTATCGGTCTGAAACATGCGTGATACATCTATATTTGACATTGTTAGGGAAAACCCTTCCTTTCCTGCGAAACCTTTTGTTATTCTCTATACTGGTATCCATGGAGGTGGAATTATGAAAATGCTGACGACTCAGCTGGCGGGTGTCCTGCAGCGGATTGCCGGCGGCCAGGAAGAGGCGATCGAAGACACGGCACGTCTGCTGGCGCAGGCAGCGGCCGGGGAAGGCAGGGTGCTCGTACACGGGACGCGCGAGATGCGCGGAGCCGTGCTGAATGTGCTGGAAGGCGCCGAACCGCTTGCCGGTGCAGCTGCGCTGACGGAAGATGAACGACCAGGGACGATGGACCGGGTCTGGCTGTTCGCCCGTCATGCCGGAGAGGAAGACGTCCTGCGGCTCGCCCGGACGCTTGCGGAAAACGGCACGGCGTTCGCAGTGGTGGCCGACGTTCCGGCTTCCGCGGAGAACGAATTGTCGGAACTCGCGGATGTCTACGTAGCGACTGGGATTACGAAGGGGCTGCTGCCCGATGATACGGGTAACCGCGTCGTGCTGCCGTATTTGTTCGCTGCGTTGTTTGTCGCAGAGGCGGTCAAACTTTCTTATGATGAAATGTTGATGGATTTGTAACGTTCTGTCGGATTCCGCGAGTGATTCGGTGTGTTCGCGGGCGGCTGGAATTGAGCGGGTGGCTGCGGGAATTGAGCGGTTAGACGCGCTAAATGAGCGGTTAGCCGCGGGAATCGAGCGGTTAGCCGCATCAATCGAGCGGTTAGCCGCGGGAATCGAGCGGTTAGCCGCATCAATCGAGCGGTTAGCCGCGGGAATCGAGCGGTTAGCCGCGGGAATCGAGCGGTCAGCCGCACTAATCGAGCGGTCACCCGCGTTAATCGAGCGGTTCCCGCCGCTGCCGCCGCACACAAAAACCCCTTTCCGTCCGGAAAGGGGTTTTTTGGCGATCTTACTTCTGGTGCGCGAGCGCAGCTTCGAGGAATGCTTTGATGAGCGGCTGCGGGCGTGTCGGACGGGATACGAATTCCGGGTGGAACTGGCAGCCGATGAAGAAATCATGGCCCGGCAGTTCGATGATTTCGACGAGGCGTCCGTCCGGGCTGATGCCGGAGATCGCCATGCCGGCTTCTTCGAAACGGTCCTGGTACGCCGTGTTGAATTCGTAGCGGTGGCGGTGGCGCTCCTCGACGAGTTCCTTGCCGTACGCTTCATAGGCTTTGGAGCCTTCCTTCACTTCGCACGGATAGTTTCCGAGACGGAGTGCACTTTCGTCTTCGCGGCCGTTGCGGAAATCCGGGTGCAGCAAGAAGATCGGGTTCGGCGTGTGGGCATCGAATTCGACGGAATGTGCATTGCCGAGACCCATCACGTCACGGGCATATTCGACCATCGCAAGCTGCATGCCGAGACCCGTTCCGAGGAACGGAAGGCCGGCCTTGCGCGCATAAGCGATCGCATGGATCATGCCGTCGACGCCGCGTTCACCGAATCCAGCCGGTACGAGCAGGCCGTCGACGTCCGCTAGCAGTTCCGCTGCGTTATCCGCTGTCACTTCTTCGGAATTGATCCACTTGATGTCGATTGCTGTGTCGAATGCGTAGCCTGCGTGGTTCAGCGCTTCCACGAGGGAGATGTAGGCGTCCTGCAGCTCGACGTATTTGCCGACGAGGGCGACACGGACGGTTTTTGACAGGTTCTTCACGCGGCTGACGAGTTCCTTGATCTCTTCCATATCCGGCTGCGCCGCTTCGAGGCCGAGATAGTCGACGACGATGTCATCCATCTGCTGTTCGTGCAGGCGGAGCGGTACTTCGTACAGAGTTTCCGCGTCGGTCGCTTCAATGACTTCTTCGGGCTTGATGTTACAGAAGAGGGCGATCTTGTCTTTCATCTCCTGCGGGATCGCGTATTCGCTGCGCAGCACGATCATGTTCGGCTGGATGCCGAGGCTGCGGAGTTCCTTGACGCTGTGCTGGGTCGGTTTCGTTTTCATCTCACCGGCGGCTTTCAAATATGGCACGAGTGTGTTGTGGATGTACATGACGTCGTTTTTGCCGAGGTCGGTCTTCATCTGACGGATCGCTTCGAGGTATGGCAGCGATTCGAAATCGCCGACGCTTCCGCCGATTTCCGTGATGACGACATCCGCGTGCATTTCCTGTCCTGCGCGCTTGATGAGGGTCTTGATTTCGTTGGTGATGTGCGGGATGACCTGGACGGTTGCGCCGTTGTACTCACCATTCCGCTCTTTCTGAAGGACGAGGGAATACACTTTCCCCATCGTGATGTTGGAATATCGGTTCAGGTCGATGTCGATGAAGCGCTCGTAGTGGCCGACGTCGAGATCGGTTTCCGCGCCGTCCTGTGTGACAAAGACTTCGCCGTGCTGGAGCGGGCTCATCATCGTCGGGTCGATGTTGATATATGGGTCGAATTTCTGGATCGTCACCTGCAGGCCGCGATTTTTGAGCAAACGTCCGAGTGATGCGGCGTTGATGCCTTTCCCGAGTGATGAAACGACACCGCCAGTGATGAATATATATTTCGTCATGGTTGAATTCCTCCAGTATGTTGTAGTCAGGAGAGCTTGGCCAGAACCGAAGTAAAACGAAAAAACGCCCCTGCCGCAGAGTTATCTGCAGAAGGAGCGCTTTTACATCCGTTCGTTTGTCCTTTAAAAAGGAGCCCGATTGAATTGTATAGCGGATGGCTCCTGAAGTCAAGAAAGAATTACACTTCCTCTTCTTCCTCGTCGTCCTCTTCTTCCTCATCTTCTTCTTCATCGATATCGATTTCTTCATCAGGGATGATTTCAAGGCCTTCCGCGGGATCGTCGATTTCGTCTTCGTCCGGATCGGCTTCTTCCTCGTCGTCGTCCTCTTCCTCTTCGTCACCGAGTTCTTCGTAGTCCTCCTCGAAGAATTCCACGTCTTCGAGATCTTCCTCTTCGACTTCTTCGTCTTCATCGTCCGCCGCTTTTTTCTTCTTCTTGCGCGTTTTGACGACAGGCGCCGTCTCTTCTTCGATCTGATCGACCGGATACCATTCGCGCAGCGACCAGCGGCCGTCGTTCATGGCCATGAAGCGGCCGTCGACGTTGAGGTCCGTATAGAATTGCGGGAGACGCGACTTCATCTCGCTGTCGGACAGACCGGTGAGCTGCTGGAGTTCGTGCAGCAGGTCATTGAAAGAGATCGGGTTGCGGCTCTTTTCGAAAATAGCGAATGTGATGTCGATGAGTGATTCTTCGAGTAATTGTTCTTTTGTCATGGCAGTCAAGTCCATGGAATGCACGCCCTTTCGTTAACTTCGTTGCTGTAATCGGTGGTGGGGATGTTACGAAACCCTGCTTTTCCTGCGATACCGCCTGAACTCTTTCCAGGTGACCGCAAGCAGATAGGCGGCCGCGAGCAGGAAGGGGATTGCGCCGAGCCCTTGCCCGTAGAGAAGCCAGGTCAGTACGATTAGTGAGATTATGATAACAAGATGCACAGCCACCTTCAACTTCCCCACCTCATTTCGGCCATTCTTTATAGTATACTCGGGTTTTGGGGATAAAATCCACTGTCAATCGTTTTTCCCGCCGGGGTCCCAGCCAATTGGAAAGAGAGCGGGAATATTCCCGCTCTGCTCCGTGTTACATATTGCGCCGGTATTGGCCGCCGACTTCGTACAGGGCGTTCGTGATCTGGCCGAGGCTTGCGACTTTGACGGTGTCCATAAGCGCTTCGAAGATGTTGCCGCCGGTGATCGCCACCTGTTTCAAATTCGCAAGGGCTTCGTCCGTTTCGGAAGCGTGGGCAGACTGGAAGGCGCGCAGGTTCGTGATCTGCGTCTCTTTCTCTTCCTTCGTAGCACGCGCGAGCTCCATGCTGTCGATGTCCTCTTCGGACGGCGGATTCGGGTTCAAGTACGTGTTGACGCCGATGATCGGCAGTTCGCCGGAGTGTTTCTTCATTTCATACAGCATCGATTCTTCCTGGATCTTGCCGCGCTGGTACTGGGTCTCCATGGAGCCGAGCACGCCGCCGCGGTCGTTGAGCCGGTCGAATTCCTGCAGCACCGCCTCTTCGACGAGGTCCGTCAGTTCTTCTGCGATGAACGAGCCCTGGAGCGGGTTTTCGTTCTTCGACAGGCCGTGTTCCTTCGTGATGATCATCTGGATCGCCATCGCGCGGCGGACGGATTCTTCCGTAGGCGTCGTGATCGCTTCGTCGTAGGCGTTCGTGTGCAGCGAGTTGCAATTGTCCTGCAGCGCCATGAGCGCCTGCAGCGTCGTCCGGATGTCGTTGAAGTCGATCTCCTGCGCGTGCAGGGAGCGGCCCGACGTCTGGACGTGGTACTTCAGCTTCTGGCTGCGGTCGTTCGCGCCGTACTTCTCGCGCATTGCGACTGCCCAGATGCGGCGTGCGACGCGGCCGATGACGGTATATTCCGGATCGAGCCCGTTCGAGAAGAAGAACGATAAATTCGGTGCGAAGTCGTCGATCGCCATGCCGCGGCTCAAGTAATACTCGACGTACGTGAAGCCGTTCGCGAGCGTGAACGCGAGCTGCGAGATCGGATTCGCGCCGGCTTCCGCGATATGGTAGCCGGAAATCGAGACGGAGTAATAGTTGCGGACCTTTTTGTTGATGAAGTACTGCTGGATATCACCCATCATGCGGAGGGCGAATTCCGTCGAGAAGATACACGTGTTCTGCCCCTGGTCTTCTTTCAGGATGTCAGCCTGCACGGTACCGCGGACGACTTTCAGCGTGGCCTCGCGCACTTCGGTGAACTCGTCGACCGTCAGCGTGCGGCCGAGCTCTTCCTCCTGCTTTTTCACTTGCTGGTCGATCGCGGTGTTCATGAACATCGCGAGGATGATCGGCGCAGGCCCGTTGATCGTCATCGAGACGGACGTCGCCGGAGCGCACAGGTCAAAACCGGCGTACAGTTTCTTCATGTCTTCCAGCGTACAGATGCTGACGCCTGACTCGCCGACTTTGCCGTAGATATCCGGCCGCTCGTCAGGGTCTTCGCCGTACAGCGTCACCGAGTCGAACGCGGTGGACAGCCGTTTCGCATCGTCGTCTTTCGACAAGTAGTGGAAACGGCGGTTCGTCCGTTCCGGTGTCCCTTCTCCGGCGAACTGGCGTTTCGGATCTTCGCCTTCGCGTTTGAACGGGAAGACGCCTGCCGTGTATGGGTACGAGCCCGGGACGTTCTCCTTGTACACCCAGCGGACGATTTCGCCGTAATCCTTGAATTTCGGCAGCGCGACTTTCGGGATCTTCAATCCGGACAGGCTCGTCGTCGTGAGAGCCGTGCGCAGTTCCTTGTCGCGGATCTTCGTGACGAATTCGTCCTGGGAATACGCCTCTTTCATCGAATTCCAGTTGTCGAGGATGCGGCGCGTTTCCGCGGTCATTTCGTCCCGGACACTGTCATGCAGCGACTGGAGAGACTCGACGAGCGCATCATCAGGTGCGTTTTTGCGCACTTCGTCGATCGCCCCTTCGAGCTGGTACAGGCGGGTCGCGAGGTGCGCCTGCTGTTCCGCGTGCTTATGGTAGCTGCGGACGGTCATCGAGATTTCGCGCAAGTACTGCAGGCGGTCGTTCGGAATGATGACGTTCTGTTTCTGTGTTTTGACGAACTCGGTATACGACGTCGTCCAGTCCGTTCCGCATTTGCGGTTGAGCGTGTCGACGATTGCGGCGAACAGCGTGTTCGTCCCTTTGTCGTTGAACTGGCTCGCAATCGTGCCGTACACCGGCATCGATTCGGTCGGTTCGTCGAACAGCATGCGGCTGCGCTGGTACTGTTTCTGCACTTGCGACAGCGCGTCCTCCGAGCCTTTGCGCTCGAACTTGTTGATGGCGACGAGGTCGGCGAAGTCGATCATGTCGATCTTCTCGAGCTGTGTCGGTGCTCCGAATTCGCTCGTCATGACGTACATCGACACGTCGGACACTTCGTCGATTTCCGCGTCTCCCTGTCCGATACCGCTCGTCTCGACAATGATCAGGTCGTAGCCCGCCGTCTTGACGATATCGAGCACGTCTTTCAGCGCGCCCGACAGTTCCGTCCGGGAGCCGCGTGTCGCGAGGCTGCGCATGAAGACGCGCTTGTTGAAGATGGCGTTCATGCGGATCCGGTCGCCGAGCAGCGCGCCGCCCGTCTTCTGTTTCGTCGGGTCGATCGACAGGATGGCGACTTTCTTATCGGGCAGTTCGTGCAGGAACCGGCGGATGAGTTCGTCGGTCAGTGAACTTTTCCCGGCACCCCCTGTGCCTGTGATACCGAGGATCGGCGTGCCTTTCGACAGCTCGCGCGCGCGTGCCAGCAGCGTTTCGGCTTTTTTGTCTTCATCGTCGAAATGCTCTTCTGCATAGGTGATCAGGTTCGCGAGCTTTTCAGGTGTCTCCGTGCTGACCTCTTCCAAATACACCATTTCGTCCTTCACTTCGGTCGCGTAGTCACATTCTTCGACCATGCGGTTGATCATCCCCTGGAGGCCCATCTTGCGGCCGTCCTCCGGCGAGAAGATCCAGGCGATGCCGTAGTCGTGCAGTTCCTTGATTTCCTTCGGGATGATGACTCCCCCGCCGCCGCCGTAGATCTTAATATGGCCGGCGCCGCGCTCGTTCAGGAGGTCGTGCATGTATTTGAAGTATTCGACGTGCCCCCCCTGGTAGGATGAAATCGCGATGCCCTGGACGTCTTCCTGGATCGCCGCGTTGACGACTTCCTCGACGGAGCGGTTATGCCCGAGGTGGATCACTTCCGCGCCGGTCGACTGGAGGATGCGGCGCATGATGTTGATGCTCGCATCGTGTCCGTCGAACAGGCTCGACGCCGTCACGAAACGCACGTGATGGGTCGGCTTGTAGATTTCCTGCTGGGTTTCTGCTGTTGCCATTGGTCGTGCACCCCTTTTGCTTCTATTTTCTTCATTCACCTGCTGGTTTGACGAGGCCGTTCAGCAGCTGTTCCGTCTGGAATCCGATGTATTCGTCGAGCGTGTACAGCTTCTGCACCGCCCATCTGCGGAATGCCCACATCTGGCCCTGGATGACGATATGGTGCGCCGCGAGCGGGATCGCGGGGCCGGAAATCCGGAGTTCGCCGGCGTCTGCACAGGCGCGGACGAGCGTCTCGAACAGCCCGGTCATCGTACGCTCCTTTTCGAGCACGTATTCCAGCGCTTTCGGCGGCAGCGATTTCGACTCCTGATACATGACGACGAACTCGTCATTCAAGTCGTCGACGAGCCGGTAGTAGACATCGATGGCCCGCTTCAGCCCGTCGATCGTCGCCTCTTCATCCGCAATGCCGGACAGCCGGCTCTGCACCTGGTCGTAGATCGTGTCGCAGACGAGGTAGAGCACGTCCTCTTTCGTGCGGATGTATTCGTACAGCGTGCCGATGCTGAAGCCGGCCGCTTTCGCGATCTCCCGCGTCGTCGACCGGTGGAAGCCTTTCTCCTTGAACAGCCGGACGGCGCCTTCAATGATCTGGTCGCGCCGTTTTTCGATCAGTTCGCCGTCTTTGACCGATGATTTCACTTCGTGTTTCAGTTCCATTGGACGCTCCCCCTTTTTACTTTGTCAGCATGCGGGAGATGACGAGCCGCTGAACTTCCTGTGTTCCTTCATAGATTTGCGTGATCTTCGCGTCGCGCATGAAGCGCTCGACCGGATAGTCTTTCGTATATCCGTAACCGCCGTACACTTGCACCGCTTCTGTCGTCACTTTCATGGCCGTATCGCCCGCCATCAGTTTCGCCATCGCCGATGCTTTGCCGTACGGCAGGTTGTTCGACTCGAGCCAAGCTGCCTGGTATGTCAGCAGGCGGGAAGCTTCCGTCGCTGTCGCCATGTCGGCGAGCTTGAAGCCGATCCCCTGGTTCGCTGCGATCGGCTTGCCGAACTGGACACGCTCTTTCGCGTAGCCGGTCGCTGCGTCAAGCGCACCCTGCGCGATGCCGACTGCCTGTGCAGCAATGCCGTTCCGGCCGCCGTCGAGTGTTTTCATGGCGATGATGAACCCTTCGCCCTCTTCGCCGAGCATGTTCTCCTTCGGCACGCGGCAGTTGTCGAACATGATCTCCGTCGTCGGTGACGAGCGGATGCCGAGTTTCTTCTCTTTCTTGCCGACCGAGAAACCCGGGAAGTCGCTTTCGACGATGAACGCCGTCGTGCCTTTGTGCTTCGATTCCGGATCCGTCACCGCGAAGACGATGTAGATATCCGCGATGCCGCCATTCGTGATGAAGATCTTCGAGCCGTTGAGCACGTAGTCGTCGCCGTCAAGCTTCGCTGTCGTCTTCATGCCGCCCGCGTCGGAGCCCGATTGCGGTTCCGTCAGGCCGTACGCGCCGATCTTCGTCCCTTCTGCCATCGGACGGAGGTACTTCTGCTTCTGCTCTTCCGTACCGTACTTGAACACCGGCCAGCCGGCGAGTGACGTGTGCGCGGACAGTGTGACGCCGGTGGACGCACAGACGCGTGACAGTTCTTCCACGGCGATGACGTACGCGAGGTAGTCGCTGCCGATGCCGCCGTACTCTTCCGGCCACGGGATGCCCGTCAGGCCGAGCTCCGCCATCTTGTCGAACAGCTCGCAATCGAAGCGCTCCTCCTCATCGCGCTCCGCAGCTGTCGGTGCGACGTCTTTGACTGCGAAGTCGCGGACCATCTTGCGGATCATTTCATGTTCTTCGGACAGTTGGAAATTCATGGTGGGTTCCTCTTTTCTTGTTGGGTTTGGTGGGTGGTGCTTGGGTGGTTTCTGGGTGCTTTGAGCGCTTTTGGACAGTGCTTGAGCGTTTGCTGTGATGGCTTGAGCGCTTCGTGCCGCCGCTTGAGCGTTTGGCGCGGGGCTTGAGCGGTTCACGCTGGCGCTTGAGCGTTTTGCGTCGTTGCTTGAGCGGTTCATAGCGCGCTTGAGCGTTTCCGGCTAAACCTTGAGCGCTCACGGCACCCCGGAATTTATTTCAACAAAATCATTTTGTCAGGTGTTTGGAGATGACGATGCGCTGGATTTCACTTGTACCTTCGTAGATCTGGGTCACTTTGGCGTCGCGGAATAGGCGCTCGGCAGGATAGTCTTTCGTGTAGCCGTAGCCACCGAACACCTGGACGGCTTCGATGGCGTTGTCCATCGCGGCCTGGGAGGCGAACAGTTTCGCCATCGACGCTTCCTTCGCGCATGATTTGCCTTCGGCGCGCAGCTGGGCGGCGCGGTAGACGAGCAGTCGGGCGGCTTCTGCGGCGGTCGCCATGTCGGCGAGCTTGAAGCCGATGCCCTGGTTGGCGGCGATCGGTTTGCCGAACTGGACGCGTTCCTTTGCGTAATCCGTGGCCGCTTCGACGGCGGCTTCCGCGATGCCGAGCGCCTGGGCGGCGATGCCGATGCGGCCGACGTCGAGGTTCGCCATGGCGATCTTGAACCCTTCGCCTTCCGCGCCGAGCAGGTTTTCATCCGGGACGAACATGTCTTCGAACGTCAGCTGGACCGTACGCGAGCCGTGCATGCCCATCTTCTCTTCGTTTTTCCCGATGATTAGGCCCGGCGTGTCGCCATCGACGATGAACGCCGAGATGCCGTACGTCCCTTTCGACGGGTCGGTGGCAGCAAACACGATGTAGACGTCCGCTTCCCCTCCGTTTGTGATGAACACTTTCGAGCCACTGAGTGAGTAGCCGCCGTCTTTTTTGACGGCGCGCGTCTTCAATGAACCGGCGTCGGAGCCGGCGGACGGTTCGGTCAGGCAGAACGCGCCGAGCCATTCGCCCGCCGCCATCTTCGGCAAGTAGCGTTGTTTCTGCTCTTCGGTGCCGAAATAGAGGATCGGGTTCTGACCGACGGACGTATGGACGGACAAGATGACGCCGACCGTCGCGTGCACTTTGGACAGCTCATGGATGGCGCTTATGTAGGAGATGAAATCCATGCCGGCGCCGCCGTATTGTTCGGGCATCGTGATACCCATGAGACCGAGTTCGCCCATTTTCTTGAGGATTTCGGTCGGGAATTCATCCGCCTCGAGGTTCGGGATGAATGGCTCGATTTCGGCCTTGGCAAAGTCTTTGACGAGTTTCCGCATCATCTGCTGTTCTTCGGTGAACTGGAAATCCATTGTTTTGTCTCCTTTATTCGTACGAGTAGAAGCCCCGTCCAGATTTTTTGCCTAGCCAGCCGGCGTTGACGTATTTACGGAGCAGGGCGGCCGGACGGTATTTCGGATCGCCGTAGCCTTCCTGCAGCGTTTCCATGATGTACAGGCACGTGTCGAGACCGATGAAGTCGGCGAGTTGCAGCGGTCCCATCGGATGGTTCATGCCGAGTTTCATCACTTCGTCGATCGCTTCCTTTGTCGCGACCCCTTCCTGCAGGGTGAAGATCGCTTCGTTGATCATCGGCATGAGGACGCGGTTTGCGACGAATCCCGGGAAGTCGTTTACTTCGACCGGCACTTTGGACAACTTTTTCGTCATGTCCTCGACCGCCTGGTACACTTCGTCGGAAGTCGCGAGGCCGCGGATGATCTCGACGAGTTTCATGACCGGCACGGGGTTCATGTAGTGCATGCCGATGACTTGTTCAGGGCGTTTCGTGACTGCCGCGATTTCGGTGATCGGCAGCGAGGAGGTATTCGTCGCGAGGATGGCGTGGGCCGGCGCGATGCCGTCGAGCTGCTTGAAGATCGATTTCTTGATGTCCATGTTTTCGACTGCCGCTTCGATGATGATGTCGGCGTGCTTGGCGTCCTGGATGTCGAGTGATTTCGTCAGCCGGCCGAGGACCGCTGTCTTCTCGTCTTCGGTCATACGGCCTTTCTCGACGCTGCGGGCCAGATTCTTCTCGATGACGGCGATGCCTTTTGCGTATGATTCTTCCTTGACGTCGTTCAGGTACACCGTGAAACCTGCCTGCGCGCACACTTGCGCGATGCCGCCGCCCATCTGGCCGGCGCCGATCACCATTACGTTCTGAATGTTCATCTATTGTCATCCTTTCCGGTTAGGTAATGCTGATAAATCATGGGAAACGCTCATAAATTTGTGGAAACGCTCATAAACTCGCGGAATCGCTCATAAATCTCGGAAAACGCTCATAAACTCGCGGAATCGCTCATAAATCTCGGAAAGCGCTCATAAATCCTGAAAAACGCTCATAAACTCGCGGATACGCTCATAAACTCGTGGAAACGCTCATAAATCTCGGAAAGCGCTCATAAATCCTGAAAAACGCTCATAAACTCGCGGAACCGCTCATAAGTCTCAAAAAGCGCTCATAAACGCTCCGCCAGGTCAGCCCTGTTTCGGCACTTCGATCATGATGGCGTCGCCCTGGCCGCCGCCGGAGCAGATCGCAGCGATTCCGATACCGCCGCCGCGGCGTTTCAGTTCGTAGGCCAATGTCAGGATAATGCGGGCGCCGCTTGCTCCGATCGGGTGTCCGAGGGCGACGGCGCCGCCGTGGACGTTCACTTTCTCGGGATCGAGTTTCGCGATGTCGGAGCTTGCGAGCGCGACGACCGCGAAGGCTTCATTGATCTCAAACAGGTCGATGTCTTCGACGCTCTTGCCGGTTTTCTTCAGGATTTCGTTGATGACGAGGCCTGGCGTCTGCGGGAAGTTTTCCGGCTCGATCGCCACTTCCGCGTGGCCGATGACTGTCGCGAGGACGTCTTTGCCTTCGTGTGCCGCCCGTTCGTCGCTCATCAATACCATCGCACATGCGCCGTCGTTGACGCCGGGTGCGTTGCCTGCCGTGACGGAGCCGTCTTTGCCGAATGCCGGGCGCAGTTTCGCGAGGACATCGAGTGACGTTTCCTTGCGCGGCGCTTCGTCCTGGTTCACGACAACCGCATCGCCTTTGCGCTGCGGAATCTCAACGGAGACGATCTCTTCCGCGAAAATGCCGTCCTCCATCGCTTTGACTGCGCGCTCGTGGCTGCGGAGCGCCCATTCGTCCTGGCGTTCGCGGGTGACGCTGAATTCATCGGCCGTCTTGTTTCCGAACGTCCCCATGTGTGCGTGGCCCGGCGCGAAGGAATCGGAAAGGCCGTCGTGGATCATACCGTCGATGAGCTGCGCATCCCCCATACGGAGTCCTTGGCGTGCTTTCGGCAAGTAATACGGCGCGTTCGACATCGATTCCATGCCGCCTGCGACGATCACTTCCTCGTCTCCGAGGCGGATGAGCTGGTCGGCGAGCGTCACGCTGCGCATGCCCGATGCGCATACTTTGTTGACCGTTTCCGTCTTGACGCTCCACGGAATTCCGCCTTTGACCGCTGCCTGGCGCGACGGGATCTGACCCTGGCCGCCCTGCAGAACGGTGCCCATGATGACTTCATCTACTTGTTCAGCAGCGATGCCCGCACGCTTCAGTGCTTCCCCGATCGCGATTCCGCCGAGGTCGCTCGCTGTCAGCGACTGCAGCGATCCGCCCATTTTTCCGAAAGGCGTCCGTGCGCCGTCGATCAATACTGTTTTCGTCATATCATTCATCCCCCAATGTTTTGATAGCGTTTTCATTTCCCGGATGAACGAGCGACTGAACGCTCGCTCGACACTCATTCGGCAGAAAGGGGAAGCACTGCTGCTCCCCCTCCGGCCTGTTGTTGTTCAACAATTCTGTTCTGTTCGACTGTCCTAATTGTAAAACAAGTCTTGGAAACTCGCAAATGTTATCTTACTGGAGGACCGGTTCCTGCTCGGTCTCCGCTTCGCTCTTCTGTTCTTCGCCGAATACGGAGCGTTCGAGCAGTTCAGCGATGTCGTACGTGCCGACACGGTCTTCGACTTCGATCGCTTTCGTGCCGTCCGACAGCATCGTCAGGCAGTACGGGCAGCCGGATGAAATGATGCCCGGCGACACTTCCATTGCCTGCTCGGTGCGGGCGACATTGATGCGATGGCCTGCGTCTTCTTCCATCCACATGAGCCCTCCGCCGGCGCCACAGCACATGCCGTCCTGGCGGTTCCGCTTCATCTCAACGAGGTTGACGCCCGGAATGGCTGTGAGTATTTCACGCGGTGCGTCGTATACATCGTTGTAGCGGCCGAGATAGCACGAATCGTGGAACGTGATCGTTTCGTCGATTGCGTGTTTCGGCTCCAGTTTCCCTTGTTTCACGAGCTTGTTCAGCAGTTCGGTATGGTGGAATACTTCCGCTTCGAAACCGAAGTCCGGGTATTCGTTCTTGAAGATGTTGAAGGCGTGCGGGTCGATTGTGACGATCTTTTTGACGCCCGCTTTCTCGAATTCTGCGATGTTGGCGGTCGCAAGCTCTTGGAATAAAAACTCGTTGCCGAGACGGCGCGGCGTATCGCCTGAGTTCTTCTCTTTGTTGCCGAGGATTGCAAAGGATACACCCGCTTCGTTCAATAAATGCGCGAAGGACAGCGCGATCTTCTGCGAACGGTTGTCAAACGCGCCCATCGAGCCGACCCACAGAAGGTACTCGAAGTCTTCGTCCGCTTTCTTCAATTCTTTTACCGTCGGGATCTTAAGGTCCGGACGGGCATCCCGCCAGTTCTCTTTCTCTTTCCGGTTCAGTCCCCACGGATTGCCCTGGCGTTCGATGTTGGTCATCGCGCGCTGTGCATCCCCGTCCATCTTACCTTCCGTCATGACGAGATAACGGCGTAGGTCGATGATTTTATCAACGTGTTCGTTCATGACCGGACACTGGTCTTCACAGTTCCGGCACGTCGTGCATGCCCAGATTTCCTCTTCGGTGATGACGTCGCCGATCAGGGACGGGTTGTAGATGTCGTCCATTGACGCGCCTTCAAGACCTGCGGCGAGTGCGATCTGGTTGCCTTTCGTGTTCTTGAACATCGGCGCAGGCACCCACGGTTTCTGTTTCGTCGTAAGCGCACCGTAGTTCGTCAGGTTGTCACGCAGTTTCGTGATGAGGTCCATCGGCGACAGCATCTTGCCGGTGCCGGTCGCCGGACACATATTCGTACAGCGTCCGCATTCGACGCAGGCGTACAGATCGATCATCTGCTTCTGAGTGAAGTCGGTGATCTTGCCAACGCCGAGTGTCGGCATTTCGTCTTCATCTTCCACTTCTTCAAGGGCTGCGAAGTCAACCGGCGCAAGCTTCCCGCGGCGGTCAAAGCGCATCATGTACGTATTGACCGGCCCGGCGATCAAGTGCGCGTGTTTCGACTGTGGCACGTAGACGAGGAACGTCAGCAATGTCAGCAGGTGGACCCACCAGGCGACGAAGAAGATTGCAGCGGCGGCGGTCGGCGGCAGGAAACTGAAAACGGTTGCAATTCCCGACGCCATCGGCTCTGTCCAAGTCGTTTCGTGGCCCTGCCAGATCATGTTCATGCCGTTCGCGACGAGGGTCGAGACCATGAGCGTGCCGATGAAGATGAGCACGAGCCCCGATTTCCATCCGCGCTTCAGACGGACGAGCTTCTCCATATAGCGGCGGTAGAATGCCCAGACGACCGCGACGAGGATGACGGCGACGACGATTTCCTGGAAGAATGTGAAGAACGGATACACCGGGCCGAACGGCAGGTGTGAATCCGGTTTCAGACCTTTCCAGATGAGATCGATCGCACCGAACTGGACGAGCAGGAATCCGTAGAAGAACATCACGTGGATGGCCCCGCTTTTCTTATCCTTCAATAACTTTTTCTGTCCGAAAACGTTGACCCAAACTTCTTTCAGGCGCCGCTGGACGTTGTTGTCGAACTCCTCTTTTTGCCCGAGGCGGATGAACTGGATGCGTGTTTTGACGACATATGTGAATAGCGCAAGACCATACGCCACAACAGCCAGGAATAGTACCCAGTTGGCGATCAGTAACGGTGTCATAATGTCCTCCCCTTTTTGTATGGTATGAATGTTCTTACTAGTCTAGACGAAATTAGGCAGATTGTCGATGTGCTAGTTACTAGTTTAAGATATGAATGAGCATTCAGTCAACGACTATTTTGAAATCGCAGGGAATTCTGAGCGGTGTGGAGCGGATTTTTGTGTGGGCGGCGATGGGCATGCGTGGGTATGGGCGGTTGCTGCGGTTTAGGAGCGGAGTGGCGGGGTTTATGAGCGGTTTTTGTGATTTATGAGCGTTATTCGAGATTTATGAGCGGTTCCTGCGAATTATGAGCGTTTCCACGGATTTATGAGCGTTTTCCGCGATTTATGAGCGTTTCCACGGATTTATGAGCGTTTTTCACGATTTATGAGCGTTTCCACGGATTTATGAGCGTTTCCACGGATTTATGAGCGTTTTCCGCGATTTATGAGCGTTTCCCCGGTTTTATGAGCGCTCCCCCGTCCCGGAGCGCGATCCACGCGCCCTCCCGACCCACAGAAATGCTTTGCGCAGCAAAGCACACAAGCTGAAGAACTTGAATTGTCGGAGTGCTGACTTGGCGCGGACTGGGAGTGTGGCAGGTGCGGAGAACTTCCCGCGGATTCAAAAAAGCCGCTCATTCCCCCGCCGGCACGGTGAGCGGGCGGAGTTGGCGGCCGAAATATTTGCGGGCAGCGGGCTGGGCCGCTGCCGGAATCTGGAGCAGGACGACGGTTGCCGGGCCGGCGGAAGTGTGCAGATCGAGCGGGCTGCCTGCGATTCTTGCAGCGGCGGCCGGGTCCGCAATCATCAGTTCGGCGAGGATGCCGGCGGATCCGACGGGCCAGATGCGCATCGGTATGCACAGCCGCCGGACTTCCTGCAGGACGGCGAGTGACGCGATGTCGGCCGCTTCCGTCAGAACAGCTTCGCCGACGAGCGGCGTGCCGTAAGTGAACCAGTCGCCGGATGAACCGGACGGCGATGCGGCCGCCCTGCCGAGGAACGTCACCGTGAGCGCTGACTGGCGGAGCTCCATGTTCGTCTCCGTGCTGCCGCTGATTGGCGGAGCCGGTTCGCCGATTTCATCGAAAATGTCACGAACTCCCGTGCAGTATGCCTCCCAGCTCGCCCCGCCGCTAAAATTGTGCAGCAGGACGGCTTCAGGTTCGGCGCCCGCCGCCCACTGTTCAAGCAGGCAGACGCGCGCGGCGAACCGGGCGGTGATGCGGTCCGGGACCGCCACGAGATCGTCCGGCTTCTCGCCTATGCCGCCGGAGTTGTCCGTCGTGACGATCAGGCCGCCGATTTCGAGCGCGTTCCGCGGGCTGCTCACTCGCCGCCGGAGCCTTTCTTCTTGTCCTCCGTGCGGAACACTTTCGCACTGCGGACATATTCGTTGTCCGGCACGCCCGCCCGTTTGTTGACGATGCGCGCTGCGACGAACAGGTAATCGGACAGCCGGTTCAAGTAGCGCTGCACTTCGCCCGGCACGTCGTCCTCCTGTTTCATGAGGGTGACGGTGACCCGTTCCGCGCGGCGTGTGACCGTCCGGCATATATGAAGCGAGGCGGCGGCCGGTGTTCCGCCCGGCAGGATGAATTTCTCGAGAGGCGGCGCTTCTTCCATGAGTTCGTCGATCCGCTTCTCGAGCACTTCGATCGGCTCGTCGGACAGTTTGTAATGGCGCTCTTTCATGACGTTCGCCAAGTCGCCGCCGCCGTCGAACAGTTCGTTCTGGACCGCTTCGAGGTCGTCGAAAATGTCGCGGCATGTCGCCGGGTCGAGTTCCGACATTGCCTTGCCGATGAATGAATTCAGTTCATCGATCGTGCCGTACGCTTCCACGCGCAGGCTGTCTTTGTCGACGCGTCCCCCGATGAGGCTCGTCTGCCCTTTATCCCCGGTTTTCGTATAGATCTTCATAAGTAACCCTCTCCCTTACTTCAATTTTTGCGGAATGCCGAACCAGATTCGTGTGACCGTTTCCGCTTCCTGAACCAGCCGCTGCGTGAGCCGGCCGCAGGCGTCGCGGAGTGCCCGCGCTGCCGGGTCGGCCGGTACGATGCCGCGGCCGATGTCCGTCACTATGACGAACACGTTCCTGTTCCGGATGAATGAAAGCAGTTCCTCTGCGGCCCGGTCTTCATCCGACAGACGCCCTGCCATCCAGGTTTCGAGCCCCGTCACGACGACCGTGTCATCGGCCGCGGTTACCCGTGCCGCAGATAGGTCGAGCGGACTTTCCTCGCCGAGCCAGACGGCCTGCCCGGCCTGATCGATCAGCCGTTCCCGGACGTATCGCCGTCTGCCGTTCGCTTCTCCGCCGAGTATGACATGCATCGTTCCCCCTCCTTCCAGGCAGCTGCCGAGTCCCAATACAGCCGGTGGCAGCTGCCGTGCGGGACGCCGAAGTCCCAGAATTCCCGCTGCTCCGGCGCGAACCGGGCGAGCAGCAGGCGGATCGGTCCGCCGTGCGTGACGATCCGGGCGCCCGGCGGCAGTCCTAGGAACGCCGCAATGACGCGTTTTTCGAGCTGCTGCATCGATTCCCCGCCGGGCGGGGAGATGTTATACGGATCATCGACCCACTGCCGGTATAGTGTATTAGTTTCAAGCTGGTCATATGTTTTCCCTTCAAATACGCCGAAATTACATTCGCGGAAGCCGGCATCCGGATGGTAGTGTGCGTCCGGAAACAGCAGGGCGGCGGTCTGCCGGGCGCGCAGCAGATCGCTGCCATACACGACAGACGGCTGTTCTGCAGACGGCAGCACGTGCACCGGTACGATCGGTTCATCCGTCCAGCCGATATACTGCCGGAGCCCATTTCCCGCTGTCGGCAGGTGCCGGATCAGGACAAGCTCAATACCGTCAGCCATAGCAGAACCTCCATCCCTTCGATGAATGCCCCACTCAAATCACCCGTGACGCCGCCGAACTGGCGGACGGTCCATGATCGATACAGCCAGATGGCGAGCCCGATGACTGTGAGCAGCCCGAGCGGCAGCACAGTCGTTTTGAGCAGGAAGCCGAGCAGCACGACGACCGCCACGAGGCAGCCGGCCGTCCAGCCGATGAGCGGGCCGCTGCTTATTTTACTTAAGAAGAAGTGCGCGATGCCGCTTTCTTTCGCAGACGGCACCGATACGAAGTAGAGCGTCATCGTCCCTCTCGCTAAAAACGGGATGACCGCCAGCCAGTACCAGGCGGACGGCTGCGTGAGCGCCCACTCGTACAGCAGCGCGAATTTCAGCAAAACGACCGTCAGCAGACCGAGTACGCCGAATGCGCCGATGCGCGGATCCGCCAGGATTTCGTGGCGGTGCTGCTGATCGCGGTAGGAGAAGTACGCATCGCTCGTGTCCGCGACGCCGTCCAGATGCAGACCGCCTGTCAGGATGATCCCGGCTGCAAGCAGCAGGACAGCGGTGAGAAGCGGGCTGAACCCGGCGAAGCTGCTTGCGGCATGGACACCCGCGAGCACGAGGCCGATGAGCGCGCCGATCCATGGCAGGGCACCATACATGATGGTGATGTGGCGGCGGTCCATCGGCAGCTCCCTGCGGACCGGGATGCTCGTGAAGAACTGGAGGGCGAGCAGGATGCCGGTCATTCGCCCACCCCGCCAATGCCGATGATCAATCGGATGAGCGGCCAGTTGAGCGCGGTGCGGACGTGTGATGCCCAGTCTTCGAAGGCATCCGGCGACGTCATGTCCAACTTTCCGTGACGCAATGCGTCCTCCTCGGCGATACCATGGTCCGGCTTATAGGGGATCACACCGGCCACCGGAAGACCGGTATAGGATTCGATCCAGTCAATTCCGTCACGGAAACTGGCTGGATCTCCTTTGAATTGATTGATCACAATGGCTTTCACTCGCTGCCGCTCGTCAGGCGTGAGCAATGCGAGCGTACCTGCAATCGAAGCGAAAACACCGCCGCGGTCGATGTCGGCAATGAGGATCACTGGTACATCGGCCAGCTGGGCTACGCGCATGTTGACGATGTCACGGTCTTTCAGATTCATCTCCACCGGGCTGCCGGCTCCTTCGATGACGAGCAGATCATAGGAGGATGCCAGCACTTGCAGAGATTGCCGGATCGACCCGATCGCTTTGTCGAAATAGTTTTCACGGTAGGACATGCCGGTTGTTTCCGCCAATGGTTCCCCGCAAAACGTGCCGGTCAGCGTGCCGTCCGCACCGGTCTGCAGGATGATCGGATTCATGGCAGAGACTGGTTTCGTACGTGCAGCTTGTGCCTGGATGAACTGCGCGCGGCTGATCGGGATGCCATCTTCAGCGCGTTCTGTATAGGGAGATAGATTTTGTGACTTGAACGGGGCGACGCGCCATCCTTCGTTTGCAAGCAGCCGGCAGAGCGCGGTGCACAGCAGGCTTTTCCCTGCATCGGACGACGTTCCTATCACCATGATTCCCTTCATCGTCTGACGCCCCCTTTGTGGTATACAGGAATGCCGCTGTCCATCTCGATTGCGATGTCTGCGTCTGCGACAATCCGCTGATGGAGCGAGCCGAGTGTGAGCGTGTAGGAACGTGTCGCTTCCTCCGTGTTCAGCGTTTCGTCGAACACTTCGTTCGAGACGATGACGAGCTGACGGGCGATACGTCGGATCTCGCGGTTAGTGCCGAGCAGCGTTTCGAGTTCCTGTTCGAGGCAGCCGGGCTGCTCGATACACGGCGTTCCGGTCTCCCAGCCTGCGAATGCGACGTTCGCGAGCCACGTCGTCGCGCAGTCCCAGAGGACATGGTCGCCCGGCTGCAGCTGCGGCAGCACGCGCTCCAGGTCGGTCGGCTGTTCGATCGTCGTCCAGCCGTCATCCGCCCGGTCGTGCTGGTGACGGGCGATGCGGGCGGCCATTTCGGCGTCCCCCGGTGTGCCGGAGGCGATATAGACGAGGCGGCCGCCGGTCTTTTCCGCTTCCGTCCGGACGAGCTGTTCGGCGTAGGCACTCTTGCCGCTCCGAACCCCGCCGCAGATGAACGTGAGCGTACCGTCCGCCAAGCAAGCGTCGAGTGCTGTGCGAAGGGTTTTCATCTCATACCCGGTTTTCATGCCGATGCGGAGCCAGCGGCCGTCGAGCCCTTTGAAGTTTTCAGTGTGGCGGACAACGATTCCCGAGACGAGCAGTCGCCGGAACACGATGTCCGCCGGTATGCCCGCCGGCGGCTGGAACAGCAGGTAGTTCGTGACGGATGGGAGCACGGTACAGCTGCGCGCTTCCAGGAATTCCATCATCTTGCGGCGTTCGCAGGCCGCATACCGGACCGCTTTCTGCCTGTATTCTTCTTGATCAAGGCAGAGCGCACCGATGCGGGCGGCCACGGCATTGACGTTCCAGTGTGGTGCCCGCCGTTTCAGGCCGGCGATCCGCTCTGAATTCGCGATTGCGTACCCGAGCCGGATGCCGGGGATCGCGTACAGTTTCGTCATGGAGCGGACGATCGTGACGTGCGGGAATTCATCCAGGTACGGAATTAGAGAGTGCTCCTCTCCGACCCAGTCGATGAACGCTTCATCCACGATGACTTCGCAGCCGTGCTTCGCAGCGGTGCGGATCAGGCGGAGCAGTTCGTCCCGCTTCGGCAGCAGGCCTGTCGGGTTGTTCGGTGTGCACAAATAGAGCACATCAGCGTCCGGAAGTGCTGTTTCGATTGCTTCTGCAGGCAGGGCGAATCCGTCTTCCTCCCTCGCCTGGATGCGGGTGATTCGGGCGCCTGCCGCTGACAGCGTCGCTTCATACTCGGAGAACGCCGGGTCGATGAGGATGGCGCTTTTTCCGCGGTACTGCGCTGCGAGCAGCGACAGCAGTTCCGCCGCGCCGTTGCCGAGGATGATATTCTGCTGCGCGACGCCGTGGTAGGCCGCGATGGCGGATAGAAACGGTTCGCCGGAAGGATCGGGATACCGCGCGATGGCCGGGTAGAGCTGCTCCCACTGCTGGAACACCGCTGCCGGGGGGCCGGCGGGATTGCAGTTTTCGCTGAAATCCGTGATCGATGCGGGCGGCATCAGGCCGAGACGGTTGTAAAGCGCATGCGGGTTCGCGCCGTGGTCAGGCAATTGCATAGCAGAGTCCTCCTATCAGGATGCCGAGCGCCCAGACGGCCCACGAGGCGCGGGTGAGCTGGACGAGAGTCCTGTCGATATCGATTGCTGAGAGCGGGCGGAGTCCCGGGCCGAACTGAGGCCGGCGGGACGTGACGCCGCGGTATGTATTCGTTCCGCCGAGCGTGGCGCCGAGCTGCCAGGCCGTGGCCGCTTCCAGCCAGCCGCTGTTCGGACTCGGATGCTTGCGGGCGTCCGACCGCCAGCCGGCAAGCCGGGATTTCAGCGGGAGGCCGCTTGGGTTCGGCGAGAGGAGCACGATGGCGAGCCCAGTGAGGCGCGCCGGGATGAAGTTCAGGACGTCGTCCGTGCGGGCGGATGCTGTCCCGAATTGCGCATAGCGCTCGTCTTTGTAGCCGACCATCGAGTCGAGCGTATTGACGGCTTTGTACAGCCAAATGCCGGGTGCGCCGAGGAGGAAGGCGAAGAGGAGCGGCGCCGTCACGCCGTCCGAACTGTTTTCGGAGACGGTTTCGACGACGCCCCGGGTGATTTCGGGTTCATCGAGCGAATCGGTGTCCCTTCCGACGATCCACGACAGTTTGCGGCGGGCTTCCGGCAGATCGCCGGCTGCGAGCGGAACCGCGACGTCGTGCGCAGCGTCGCCAAGGCTTTTCTGCGCGAGCGCCACGGCGATGAGGACGCTTTCCATGACGGCGCCGGCCGCCGGGTGGATCCAGAACGCCGCGTACGTCAGCAGTCCGGCCGCGAGACTCGCGGGCAGGACGACTACAATGAGCAGCACCATTCCCTTCGCCGTCCGGTATTCCCCGCGGTTCAGCCGCTTCATCAGCCAGCTGATCCACGTCCCGATCCAGCGGACAGGATGCGGCCAGCCGGGCGGATCGCCGATGAGCCGGTCGAGAAGAAAGCCGGCCGTCACAGCAGCCAGGTGCAGGGCGATCAGCTGGTCCATCCTTTCGCCTCCTTGTACGTCCGGATCGCCCGGACGGTGCATTCGTAGACTCCGGTGCCGATCAGTTTACCGAGCGGCGCGACCGGTCCGGCGTAGTCGAGCTGCACGCCCGTCTGCACTGCGGCGATGAGCACGCTGTCCGTCGACGTCCCGGTCGCCTGTGTGCCGGTGAGCGGGTCGAGCACGCGTTCACTCTGCAACGCACGCGCTTTCGCTTCGGTCGCGGTGATCATTGCCTGGATGAACGCTTCGTCGGACAGCCGTCCGTTGACGAAGATCCATGTGTTGATCGTCCCGGCGGTCACTTCGCGCTTGGCGGCGCACGACGCATCGACGGCGTTGCCGACGCCTGCCGTGACGGCGATGACGACGGAGAACCCGTCGCCCATGTAACGCCGGATCTCCGCGTCTTTCGTATGGACGGCGGTCATCATGCCGACCGTGTCGGTCAGATGATGGCCTTCCGTCTCCAAGTAGTGTGCCATTTCCCCTTTGACGTCGTCCGCGTTGTAGGCGGCATCGACGCGCCGGTTGACGAACGTCCGGTACCAGCCCGTCCCCGGATTGTGGACAGCGGATGAGACCGTTTTCAGCGGAACGGCCGTGTTGAGGACGACGGCGTCGGACGTGACGGTGAACTGGATTTCATCGACTGAATAAGCGGGTTCCTTGCGCTCCGGCTTTGACGGCAGCAGCGTCATCTGCGGTTTCGGCAGCTCAGGGTGCGGCTGCGTGACGACGTCCGCCTTGTAGACGCTGCGGATGATCGGCTCCTTGACGACGTCCTGCGGTGCGCCGATGACCGAGACCTTCCCGTCCTGCATGAGCAGCAGGCGGTCGCAGTAGAGCGCAGCGAGGTTGACGTCGTGGAAGACGGAGACGACGGTCTTTCCTTCATCAGCAGCGAGGCTCCGGACCGTGTCAAGAAGCTGCTGCTGGTAGGCGATGTCGAGGTGGTTCGTCGGTTCGTCCAGCAGCAGGAGCGGTGCCTGCTGGGCGAGCGCCTGGGCGACGAAGACGCGCTGCTGTTCGCCGCCGGAGAGCGATTCGATGAGCGTATCGGCGTAGCGCATGACGCCTGTCCGTTCCATGGCGCGGCTGACGGCGGCTTCATCCTCTTCCGTCCAGCTCGAGAAGAGGCCGGTCTGGTATGGATAACGGCCGAGTTCGACAGTAGCCCGAACGGTGTGGGAAAAGGCGTGGGCGTGGAGCTGCGGCAGGACGGCGACTTCACGTGCGAACTCTTTCGCGGTGTAGCTATCCGCCGGTTTCCCGCCAATTTCGATCGTTCCGGTCTGTTTCGGCAGGACGCCTGAGATCAGTTTCAGCAGGGTCGATTTGCCGCTGCCGTTCGGGCCGAGGATGCCGAGCACTTCCCCGGGACTCACTTGAAATGACACATTGTCGACGACCAGGCCTCTGCCATAGCCGCCGGACAGTCCGTGAATATTCAGCATCAGGCATTGCCCCCTTTTCGCTGTCGATAAAAGATGAAGGCAAACACCGGTGCTCCGATGAATGCCGTGATGACACCGACGGGCAGTTCGGTCGGCGCGATGATCGTGCGTGCGAGCAGGTCGCAGATGATGAGCAGCGACGCGCCGTTCAGGAACGACAGCGTCAGCAGGTGCCGATGATCGGATCCGAACAGCAGGCGGGTCATGTGCGGAACGACGAGGCCGACAAAGCCGATCGTCCCCGAGACCGAGACGGCGGCGCCGGTCAAAATGGAGCCGCCGATCAGGATGACGAGCTTGCGGCGGGCGACGTCGACGCCGAGATGCTTCGCCCGTTCCTCGCCGAACAGCATTGCGTTCAGTTCCCTGCGGTTCATCCACAACAGGAAGGAACCGATGGCCGTGAACGGCACGATCATCCAGACGTAGTTCCAGCCGCGCATCGAGACGCTGCCGAGGAGCCAGCCAATGATCTGGCGCAGTTCCTCCCCGGTGAGTGCGATCATGAGCGACAGGACGGAGCCGAGGAACGACCCGAAAATGATGCCCGTCAGGATGATCGTCTCCATGTTGAGTCCGCGGTCGACGAGTTTTGCGAAGCCGAGGACGATGAACATCGTGACGGCGGCGCCGATCATGCTGAAAACGGGCAGCGTGTACAGGCCGAGGAACGGCAGGCTGATGCCGAAAAAGAGTGTCATCACAGCGCCGACCGAGGCGCCGGATGACACTCCGAGGGTGTAGGGATCCGCGAGCGGGTTCTTCAGCAGCCCCTGGAACGCGGCGCCGGCGATCGCGAGCGACGCGCCGACGAGCCCCGCGAGGATGACACGCGGCATGCGGATGTTCCATAGGATTGTTGCGGATGTCTGATCAGTTCCCGGGTTCCAGAGCGTGCTGATCGGGATATGTACGGCGCCGATCGATACACCGAGCCAGACCGCCGCGGCTAGGACGGCGGCTGACACAGTATAGGCGATCAGGGGCTTTCTCACTTGAAGGCCTCAGGGTAGACCGCTTTGGCGACTTCTTCGAGTCCTTCCGCCAGGCGCGGGCCTGTCCGGCTCGTCAAGTTGGCATCGACTTGGACGACATGGTCTTCCTTGACCGCTGTCAGGTCCGCGAAGCCTTCCCGTTTCTTGACGCTGTTGACGACATCCGGTGTGTAGTCATGCATGACGACGATGACATCGGGGTTCTGTTTGACAATCTCTTCCGGGCTGATCATGACCCAACCTTCTTCGGTCACAACGTTTTCAGCACCAATTTTGTCGAGGATCTCCTGCATGAAGGTGTTCTTTCCAGGTGCATAGATTTCCGGGACATCGGATGTTTCGACGAAGACCCGGCGCTTGTCCTGGACGTCCTTCGTCTTCGCTGCGACTTCGTCCGCTTTCGCTTTCATGTCTTCCACAATTTTGGCGGCTTCGCCTTTCTTGCCGACCGTTTCACCGATCGCTTCGATCGTGCCGTACGTTTCGTCGAAGTTCATCGCATTCTTGACGACGAACAGCTGGATGCCCGCGTCACGGATCTGCTGGAAGCCTGCTTCCGCGCCCGGCAGGGACATTTCGTGGCCGAATACGATGTCCGGCTTCAGGGAGATGATTTTTTCGATATTTAAGTTCATGTCGCCGATTTTGTCTTTATTGACTGCGGCCTCCGGGTAGTCGGAGTAGTCGTCGACTGCGATGATTTCGTCATCAAAGCCGAGCGCGAACAGGATTTCAGTGTTGCTCGGAAGGGTCGAGATGATTTTTTCAGGCGCCTTCTCAAGCGTGATTTCCTGCCCGGTCGCGTCCGTCATGGTCAATGGATAGGTGACGGTGTCCGTGCTGTCTTCGGTGGTACTTCCGGAATCCTTGCCGCTGTCCGATTGTTCCGTTGTTGCTGCGCTGTTGTCCGTACCGTTCTTGTCTTTCGTATCGTCCGTTCCGCCGCAAGCGGTCAGAAGCAGGACGGCGAGCACGGCGGTCAGCCAAAGCTGCCATAGTTTCTTCATGTTGGTTCCTCCTGTTTTTGCCAAACAAAATCCCCCGTTCAAATGTACGGAGGATGAGCGCAGACGAAATCAGGCGGAATCCGCCGAATTTCACCGTGCCTATCCGCGTAGGGACCGGGTGATCGACAAAAAGGCAGGTCTCCTGGCTTGTGCTCCGGACGCCCGGCTCCACGCCTTCCCGGTTTTCGGCCGGTGGCAGTTGTGGACGAGCTGGCACTTACAGTGGCGGGACCGCGCCGGACTTGAACCGGCTTCCCTTTTAACCCCGTCTTCACGGGGCACCTTTTTGCGTGTTTGGTATGTATTAGTGTTCCATTGCCATTATACAGAAGTGTGTGAAAAAAAGAAAGGGTGCCTGTGCGCCACACAACTTCGACACTATTCCGAATAGTGTCCGAATTGTGTGCTGCACAGGCACCGGTTTTTACATGCGTTCTGGAGCGTTGACGCCTATGAGTTTCAGGGCGTTGGCGATCGTCGTGCGGGCTGCGGTGATCAGAGCGATACGCGCTTCGGTCAGCTCGCGGTTCTCCGGATCGAGCACTTTCTCCGCGTTGTAGAAGCTGTGGAACGCGGCGGCGAGTTCCTGGATGTACGTTGTGATGCGGTGCGGCGCGCGCAGGCGTGCGGCGTCGCCGACGAGCTGCGGGAAGTCGCCGATCTTTTTCAGAAGTTCAATCTCTTTCTCGGACGTCAGCAGATCGACGTGTTCCGTGGATGCTGCAAAGCCCTGATCCCCTGCAGCGCGCAGGATCGACGAGATTCGGGCATGCGCGTACTGGGCGTAGTAGACCGGGTTCTCGTTCGATTTCGAAACGGCGAGGTCGAGGTCGAAGTCCATCTGCGAGTCGCCGGAGCGCATCGCGAAGAAGTAGCGGGTCGCGTCCAGGCCGACGAGTTCGACGAGTTCACGCAGCGTGACGGCTTTGCCCGTCCGCTTGCTCATCTTGAACTTCTCGCCGTCCTTGTACAGCTGCACCATCTGGGCCACTTCGACTTCGAGCGTGTCGCGGTCGTAGCCGAGCGCCTGGATGGCGGCTTTCATGCGCGGGATGTAGCCGTGATGGTCGGCGCCCCAGATGTTGATGAGGGTGTCGAAGCCGCGGCGCAGTTTGTCTTCGTGATAGGCGATGTCCGGCGTCAAGTACGTGTAGGAGCCGTCGTTCTTGATAAGCACGCGGTCCTTGTCGTCACCGAAATCGGTCGAGCGGAACCACGTGGCGCCGTCTTCTTCGTAGACATGGCCGTTTTCGCGGAGCTTGTTGAGCGCCGTGGCGATCTTGCCGTCTTCGTACAGCGTCGTTTCCGAGAACCAGACGTCGAAAGGAACGCGGAAGTCGGCGAGGTCCTGCTTCAGTTTGCCGAGTTCGACTTCGAGGCCGTATTGACGGAAGAAATCATAGCGTTCTTCGTCCGATACATGGACGAACTTGTCGCCATGCTCCTCGACGAGCTGCTTTGCGATCTCGATGACATCCGGGCCCTGGTAGCCGTCTTCCGGCATGTCCTTGTCCAGGCCGAGCTGCTGGAAATAACGGGCTTCGACGGAGCGGGCGAGGTTTTCGACCTGCTTGCCTGCGTCGTTGATGTAATATTCGCGGGAGACATCGTACCCGGCGAAATCGAGGATGTTGCTGAGCGCGTCGCCGAGTGAGGCGCCGCGGGCATGGCCGAGGTGCAGATCGCCTGTCGGATTCGCCGAGACAAATTCGATTTGAATTTTTTCATTTGCACCTGTATCCGTGCGGCCGTACGCTTCTCCCTGGCTGAGGACCGTCTTGACGACGTCACCGAGGTAATCCTTCTTCAGGACGATATTCATGAACCCAGGGCCTGCGATGTCGACGGATTCGATCGACGTCCCTGCCGTGTCGAGCTGGGCGAGGATCTCTTCCGCGATGGCACGCGGCGGTTTTTTCGCAAGTTTGGTCAGCTGCATCGCGATGTTGGTCGCATAGTCCCCGTTTGCTTTGTTCTTCGGGGCTTCGAGCATGATTTCGGGCAGGTCCTGTTCATCGGCCAGGCCGGTCTTCAGCACTGCTGCGTGCAGCGCCTGTTTCACTTCGTTCTGGATCTGTTCAACTGCGTTCATCGTGTTCCCTCCGCGTAAGTAATAGTCAGTTCATAGCTTCCGAGCAGTCCGTCTTCCGCGTGCATGTCATAGCGGACGTGGAACTCGCCGCTGTTCCGGTCTTCCGTCAGGACGAGTGCATTCGTGACCACTCTCAAATCGAGTTCGAGCGGGCCGTTCGCGTACGAGCCGAGCCGCATGCCATCCGGGGCGAACGGCAGCCGCATCCGGACCGCCCCCGTCCGCATGATGACGGCGTCTTCCGGATCGAGTTTCACGGTCGTCTTCACGACAGCGCCATTGTTCGTCTCTTCGTAGCGCAAGTACCGTTTCCCCGCTTTTTCCATGATGGACCCGTGCAAATCCAGTTCCATGATGTCCAGTTCCTGTCCCGGATGCCGGATTTCCGATTTCAAGCCGATGGATACCGGCACGAGTGGAGGCTGCGTTCCCATCCGTTCACCGCCTTTTATTAGTCTATATTCTATCCATTATAGCGGTTCGCCGGCGTCTTTTTCAATCCTTGCCCGCCGGATGTCCCTTTTTCGCAGTGTTTCGTTTAATTTGCCCGTCTCTTTCTCATACTGAACATAACTGACAGAGGAAGGACGCGATGCTATGCGGCGGATCGATTTTGTGAAGAAGAACAGGCGCAGGGCGCGCTTCCGCTTTGCTGGACTGCTGATGATCACGGCCTGCACGGCTGTGGTCACCGTGCTCGTCTGCCTGCGGGTGTATGCGCAGATCGCAGGACCGCCGTCGCTGAGCGTGCCGGAAGCGTCCATCTTCGTCGACCGGAACGAGCGGCAGATCGGCGACCGGTTTTCCGGCGAGCGGCGCTACTGGGTCGGCCTCGATGACATGTCGCCGTTCCTGGTCGATGCGTTCGTCGCGGTGGAGGACAAGAATTTTTATCGGCACGGCGGGTTCGACTACAAACGGATCGGGGGCGCCGTGCTGAAAGACGTGAAAGCGCGGAGGAAAGTGGAAGGCGCGAGCACGATCACCCAGCAGTATGCCCGGAATCTGTACTTGACGAACGAGAAGTCGTGGACCCGGAAAGCGAACGAAGCCCTCTATGCTTACCGCATGGAAATCTTCTACGATAAAGAGCGCATTCTCGAAGGGTATTTGAACACAGTCTATTTCGGGCACGGCATGTACGGCGTCGAAGCGGCGAGCCGGTATTTCTTCGCGAAGCCCGCGGCGAAGCTGACGCTCGAGGAGGCGGCGACGATTGCGGCAATTCCGAAAGGGCCGTCGATCTACTCCCCTGCTGCGAACCTCGAGAAGTCTGAGAACCGACGCAAGATCGTCCTGCGGCTCATGGAGGAACAGGGGTTCATCTCCCCGGAACAGCAGGAGCGCGCCGGGACCGAAGCGATTGCGCTGAAGACCGAGGAATGGGCGGACACGAAAGACATCGCCCCGTATTTTCTGAATGAAGCCTGGCAGGAAGCCGAGAAGATCCTCATCAGCAAAGGACGGTACCCGGCGGAAGGCGGCTGGACCATCAAGACGACGCTCGACCTCGCGCATCAGAAGAATGCGGAGGAGATCATCGCGGCACAAATGCCGGAAAACGACCTGCAGATCGGCTTCGTGTCGATGAAACCGGAAACAGGCGAAGTGACGGCGATGGTCGGCGGACGAAGTTATGCCGAGAGTCCATTCAACCGGGTCACACAGGCGAAACGGCAGCCCGGTTCTGCGATGAAACCGATCTTGTATGCTGCGGCGCTCGAAGACGGATTTAATCCGCTGACATTCCTGTCGACGGAGAAGACGATCTTCACGTATGACGACGGCCGTTCGTCGTATGAACCGAGCAACGTCAACGGAAAATTCGGCGATCATCCGATATCGCTTGCCCAGGCGCTCGCCGTGTCCGACAACATCTATGCGGTGAAGACGCTCGAGGAGATCGGCTACCGGAAATACAATTCGATGGCCGAGAAGCTCGGCATCCAGGTGAAATTCCCCGAGTCGCCGGCTGTCGCCCTCGGGACGTCCGCGGTGACGCTGTTCGAGATGACGGGCGCCTACAACCGGGTCGCGTCCGGCGGCAGGAAGATCGACCCCGTCCTCATTTTGTCGATCGAGGACTCGCGCGGGAAACTCGTATATGAGCATCCCGAGCAGACGAAGAAACGGGCGATGACGGAGCAGAACGCCTTCGTGCTGACCCACCTGATGACGGGGATGTTCGACCCGGTGTTCAACGATTACCTGACGTCGACTGGCGTGTCGATGCGCGCCTCGCAGACACGGCCGTATGCTGCGAAATCCGGCACGACGCTTTCCGACCAGTATTTGATCGGCTATTCACCGACGCTGACGGCGGGGATCTGGACCGGGTATGACGTCGGCCGGCAGATCGAGGACGCGCAGGACAAGGCTGCGTCGAAGCGGATCTGGATCGACTTCATGGAAGCCGCGCATTCGGGCCAGCGTCCCGAGCCGTTCCTGCCGCCGCGCGGGGTGAAAGGGGTCACCGTCGACATCGAGACGGGCGGGCTCGCCGTGGACGGCTGTTCGAAGCAGCGGCTCGTCTACGTGAAGGAACGCGACGTGCCGAAGCAGTTATGCACGGATAAAACGCTGCGCGAGTCGCGCCTGCAGGGGACGAAGCAGGAAAAAGGGTTCGAGCTGTTCCCGTTTTCGTTTTTTGAGTGATGGCTGGATGGGTCTTGAGCGTTTGGGTGTGGTGCTTGAGCGCTTGCCGGCTGGCTTGAGCGTTTTAGGGGTGGGCTTGAGCGTTTCACAGCTTGCTTGAGCGTTTGGGCATGGTGCTTGAGCGTTTGGCGGGCCTCTTGAGCGCTTAAGAGTCAGGCTTGAGCGGTTGGCGGTTGGCGGCTGGCTTGAGCGGTTTCGCTGGCTGCTTGAGCGCTGAATTGAGCGGTTCGGCGGTGGAATTGATCGCTTAGCCGCGCGAATTGATCGGTTAGCGGCCCGAATTGATCGCTCAGCCGGGCTAATTGATCGGTCCGGCGATGGAATTGATCGCTTAGCCCCGCCACACAACGAAAAAAGCTTCCTGCCGTTGGGTCGAACGGCGGGAAGCTTTTTGTCGTCGGGCGAGCCCGAGTGTCCTAGCCTACAATTGCAAGCTGTCTATAGTTTACTGCGTTTCGCTATGACATTCAACTACATGTTCTCGCAATCTACTTTTGTCATAAAGGTTTCATAAATGCGGCGATGATTCGCTGAGGGCGATGTGGAGCTTCGGTTCGCTGTTGTCCCACATCGCTTCGTTGTGCCCTCTCAGGAAGTCGGCGAGGATCTTTTTCGACGCTTCGTCCAAGTTCTCGACGAGGATCTGACGCTTCATCGACTTGTCCATCCGGTTGACGTGGTCCGCCAAAATTTTGTAACCGCGGCGCTTCTCCCGGTTGACGATCATTTCGCAAGACGTCACTCCAGCATAGTACGGACCGTTTTCATTGAAATCGATCGTGACCCAGACGAGCCAGTACAGTTTGCCGCCTTCCGAGTCGGCGCGGTCCTTCGTGAACTTGATGCCCCGCTCGATATCGCTTTTCGCATGCATGGCGCCGATCTCGATGAACGCGCTGCCCTCTTCCGTATCGATCATGACGGGCGTCACGTTTTCAAGCGACAGTGATCCGATGCCGAATCCTTTGTGTCCGTCGGTCGGGTCGTTCTTTATGATCGTGAAGCCCATCTTCTGTTTCGGTTTTTGCTCGTCTGCCATTTCCGCATGCCCCTCTCTATCTGATACTATGTATACTATACCGAATTTATCGGGGAGGGGGAACTGGAATGCCATATGTGACTGTCAAGATGCTGGAAGGCCGGACGGATGAACAGAAGCGGGCGCTGTGCGAGAAAGTGACAGAGGCCGTGGCGGAAACCGTCAATGCACCGAAGGAGAAGGTCGTCGTATTCATCGAGGAGATGCCGAAATCGCATTATGCGGTTGCCGGAAAACGTCTCAGCGATCAATGACTCAGGAAACCTGATTCAAGAAACATGAAAAGCCGGATGGCACGCAGGTCTCCCCTGCCCCATCCGGCTTTTTCTATACGTTTATGCGACGCACGCCGCCATTTCTGCGATGAAATCAAAAGCAGCGTCCATTTCGTCATCAGTGAAATTTAGTTTGTTTTTCACGATGCGCACTTTCTCGATCTGTTCGGTGCGTTCGAGATGGTCGAAGTAGAGCAGGGTCGAGACGAGTTCGAGGAAACGGGAGCTCTGCCCGTTCAGCCGGCTGATGCACGGTGCGAGCTCGTCCGCCTGGAAATCGGACGTTTCCGAGAACTTGACGCCGTCTTCGGTCGCCTGGTACGTGTACTGCACGTACGAGCCTTTGTCGGTGCAGGTTTCATCCAGAAAACCCATCTCGCACAGTTCTTCCACGCGCAGCGTCAGTTCCTCGGAGTACGGGCCGTACATGTGCAGTTCGTATTTCGCGGCGAAATCGAATTGGAGCTTCTTCAATATGTATACCATCTTCTGTAGTTTCTTCCGTCCGTTCACTTCATCCGCCAAGGCGATCATCCGGACAATCTTTGCGTGTTCCGCAAGCATAAGCGCACGCTCCTTTCTAGCTTTTCAGCAGCTGCAGTATTTCGGTGTACAGCGGGTTGTCTTCCTGCTGTGCTTCCAGGACGTCTTCGGGGAAATAGATTTTGTGGTCCGTGCGCCGCTTGCCGGAGATGGCGTCGACGATGTCAGAGGACCGGGACAGTTCGCTCAGCTCGCCATTCGGCAGCTGGAGGTAGATCGGGACGCGTTCGTTCTCTTCGCCGGGCCGGTAGAAATCGTACGGCAGATCGGAGGACGAATCCGTGACAAGATAATAATCCGGGTCGAGGCCAGCCTGCCTGAACAGCGAATCGAGCTGCAGCAGTTTCCGGTATTCTTTGGCCGGGTCGAATTCCGCGTACTGGAACAGTTTCCGGTTGATGAACCGGTCGCACAGATCGGATAAGATCGGATCTTGTTCTTTCATCCACAATTGGAAATAGGTGAACAGCACGCCTTCGTCGAGCGAGATGTAGTCCTCGAGGGTGATCGTCCTGTCGAAGAAGTTACGGAAAGCGACGGGGTCCTGTTGGAACGTATACCCTGTTTCGTACAATTCTTTCGCCCTGTGCAAAATTTTAATGAGGATGACTTCGGCGCTTCTTGAAACAGGATGGAAATACACTTGCCAGTACATCTGGTAGCGGCTCATGATGTAGTCCTCGACGGCGTGCATGCCGCTGGACTTGATGACGACTTGTTCTTCCGTGGGACGCATGACGCGCAGGATCCTCTCCATGTCGAAGTGGCCGTACTGGACGCCTGTATAGTAGGCATCGCGCTGCAGATAGTCCATCCGGTCGGCGTCTATCTGACTCGAGATCAGGCTGATGACGAGCTTGTCCTTGTATGTCTTACCCACGACGTCTGCGACGCGCTGCGGGAAGTCCGGGCTGACCCTTCGCAGGACGGCATTCACTTCGGTGTCACCCAGCAAGATGGCCTGGGTGAACTTTTCGTGGTCGAGGTCAAATACTTTTTCAAAGGCATGGGAGAACGGGCCGTGTCCGAGGTCGTGCAGCAGGGCGGCACACAGGGCGACGAGCCGTTCGTCTTCATTCCATTCGGGTTTCCCGCTAAAGCTGCTGTCGATGATGCGGCGGACGATTTCGTACACTCCGAGGGAATGCTGGAAGCGGCTGTGCTCGGCCCCGTGGAAGACGAGATACGTCGTGCCGAGCTGCCTGATCCGGCGCAGCCGCTGGAATTCCCGCGTGCCGATGACGTCCCAGATGACACGGTCCCGCACGTGGATGTAGCGGTGGACCGGGTCTTTGAACACCTTCTCTTCTGCCAGTTTCTCGTGCTCGTACGCCATGCTGCACCTCCGTTCAACGTTTCCTTCCAGTATACCAAACCGGCGCGATTTGGACAGCGCAAATCGGCCCATTCCCGAGAAGTTGAAAGTATTAATCTTTTGTTCTGTATAAACGCTGCGCAAGCTGTCCATGCTGTCGGTAGAAAGCGAGAACGCATTATTAGGAGGCATTGGAGATGGTGAAAATCAGACAGGATGCATGGCTGGAAGAAAACGATAAGTTGTTGGCGGATACGGTGCTGCGGCACGTGCGCGAAGGGAGTACGCAGCTGAGTGCTTTTGAAGAAGTCGGGGACGTGCTGAACAGGACGGCAGCCGCATGCGGGTTCCGCTGGAATGCGGTCGTCCGGCAGGATTACGAAAAGGAGCTCGCCCAAGCGAAAAAGGAACGCAAACAGGCGCTGCGCGTGCTCGGCACAGACTTCAAACGGCGCAACGTCCCGCTCTATCAGGCACCTCCAAGTGAAGAAGACCCTCGCGGAGCCTCGGTGCCGCTGTCCGCACTGTCGATG
Organism: Sporosarcina sp. NCCP-2716; assembly: GCF_023707985.1. Classification (GTDB taxonomy): domain Bacteria; phylum Bacillota; class Bacilli; order Bacillales_A; family Planococcaceae; genus Sporosarcina. The sequence goes on along the minus strand of NZ_BRCF01000004.1, from coordinate 149,162 downwards.
GACACGGTCATCGCCTATCTGATCCGACTTCATCACTCAGGCGGTGCAAACCAGGATGCGCTGCGCTGGCAGCAGGCCGCGAAAGCCGCACAGGAACAGACTGCCGAACTCGAGAAGACGATCGAGCAGCTGAAGAAGGAGAACCGCACAATCCGCGAAGACTACGAACAGTTCGTCGAGATCATGAACCGTGCGCGCCGTCTCGTAACGCTGAACGAGGACAGCGAGCATGTCGCGCCGACGTTCCAGATGGAGACGAACGGAAACTTAATCTCAAAAGAACCGCCTATGACTCACTAATAGGCGGTTTTTCTTTGGAATTAATCCTCTTCAGCCGCGGGCGATCATTTTGGCATTGCGGTCGACGACGCGCTGCAGGTAGTACGTATACAACTCCATTTCATCTTCACGGAAGCCGCCCATTTGGACTTCCCCGGCGAGCGCATGCAGCAGCTGCTGCACACGGAGGTTCACGTCGGTGACGGTGAGAGGGATGCCGAGCAGTTCAGCGAGGGAAGCCATCGTTTCGGGCCGGATATCGGGGTAGGCGAACTTCGTCTCCTCCCCGCCGAGCCCTTTGTCATACAGCTGCCTGACGAGCTCGGCGCGATCGCTGCCGCTGCCCTCGACACACAAGTACACTTGGACGGCGACGCCCTGGCGCAGCCGGCGCTGCGAGATGCCGGCGAATTTCTTGCCGCCGATGCTCAGGTCATAACTGCCCGGGCAGTAGGATCCGACGATTTCATACGCTTCGATCCGGTCCCCCGCTTCCGGTAACAGACGGCGGACGAAGTCGAGCATGACGTCGTAGCCGGCCGGGATATCGATCGAGCCGGCCTGCTCGGACAGCACAATGGAAATATTGAGGACTCCCTGGTCGAGCACGACAGCGAGGCCCCCGGAATTCCGGACGATCGTGCGGTAGCCGGCGGAATGGATGACGGGCAGCGCGTCTTCGAGATGCGGGAGGCGGTGGTCCTGGATACCGAGGACGATCGTGTTGTCATGCACCCACGTGCGGACGGCGGGCGGGCTCAGCTGCTGGCCGACGAGCTGGCAGAGCGTGTCGTCCGCTGCAAACGACTCGAGTGCCGAACGGGTCCGTGCGGAAAGGGATTCATCGAGAAAGCGCCATGTCGGCACGGTCAGGTAAGAGTCTGTCGGTTTCATCATACACATAGCTCCTGTACGGTAATGTCATGCCTTCTAGTGTACACCACTATCGGGCCCGCTTCCACATGACGAATTGGTGACAGAGGTCGCTATGATTCACTGCGGTTTCGCCGGTATGGTACACTGGAAGCAGCACGGCCGCGGCGGTGGAATCTGCCCGCCGGCCCGTACCCATCCCACTTTCAAAGGAGTTCGATTTCCCATGATTGAAGCAGCACAAACGCTCGATGGCTGGTATGTGTTACACGACTTCCGCACGATGGACTGGACCTCTTGGAAACTGATTTCTAAAGAAGAGCGCCAGCACGCTGTCGACGAATTCGTCGCGTACCTCGAAAAGCTGAACAAAGCAGACGAGGACAAGACCGGCGCCCACGCTTTCTATACGATTGTCGGCCAGAAAGCCGATTTCATGCTGATGACGATGCGTCCGACGATGGACGAACTGCAGCAGCTCGAAGCCGAATTCAACAAGCTCGCGATCGCGGACTACACGCTTCCGGCGTATTCGTACGTCTCCGTCGTGGAGCTGTCGAATTACTTGGCAGGCGGCGATTCGGATGAAGACCCGTACCAGAATCCGTACGTCCGCGGCCGCCTGTACCCGGAACTGCCGCGCAGCCAGTACGTCTGCTTCTACCCGATGGACAAGAAGCGCGAAGGCGACGTCAACTGGTACATGCTCGACATGGATGTCCGTAAAGAAATGATGCGCAGCCACGGATTGATCGGCCGCAGCTACGCAGGCAAAGTGAAGCAGATCATCTCCGGCTCTGTCGGCTTCGACGACCATGAGTGGGGCGTCACTCTGTTCGCAGACGACGTGCTTCAGTTCAAAAAACTGATCTACGAAATGCGTTTCGACGAAGTGAGCGCCCGCTACAGCGACTTCGGCGAGTTCTTCGTCGGCACGATTCTGCAGGACGACCAGCGCGCCGATTTCTTCGCCGTGTGAGGGATTATACATGTGGAACCGCCGCAGCCTTGAGGGCTGGGCGGTTTTTTTATTGTTTTGGTGATGCGGGCGCGGTGGGTATCGGCGCGGGCAGGGATTCTGCGGCGCGGGCGGCGGCGCGGGCGGCAGGTTTATGAGCGTTTTTTAGGATTTATGAGCGGTTTCAGCGGTTTATGAGCGCTTTTTGGGATTTATGAGCGATTTCGCCGGTTTATGAGCGGTTTTTGAGATTTATGAGCGGTTTTCGCGATTTATGAGCGGTTTTCCAGTTTTATGAGCGATTCTCGAGATTTATGAGCGTTTTTTCGATTTTATGAGCGTTTCCACGAGTTTATGAACGTTTCCCGCGGTTTATGAGCACGCCCACGCGCCCGCCTACATCCCTATAAACAGCGGAATCCCCCGGCGCCCTCCCCTCCCCAAACAGAAAACGCTTCGCAGAGCGAAGCGCAGCAAGCTAATCTTGTTTTTACTCGGCGAGCGTATAAGCTGCCGCCTTCCGTGTCCCCATCTTGCGGAGGATCGGGTTCTGCAGCGCCCGCTTGGCGACGTGGCGGCACGTCAGCCCGGTGAATGTGCAGAAGTCCCGGTTGGTCAGCGTCTCCCCGGCCAGCATGAAATACTCCTCGATCGTCTGCGTGTACGGCGCGCGCGTTTCTTTTCCGCAATGCGTGCACCGCCATTTGCTGCCCGACGCCGCCAGCACGGCATCCGCCGTGCAGCTGCCGCAAAGCATCCCCTGTTTCAGATCCGCCGCAGCGATGCCGTAACGGGCGGCGAGCGGAAACGGATTGTATTCAAAGTGGCAAACGAGCAATTCATCCGCCAGCGCCCGGATTTCCGGCGCCGAAAGCACCGGCTGCCCGATCTGCAGCTCCCGGAAATACGACGGCGCTTCGTAATTGGATAAAACCGGCATGGACGGCGCCTCTTCGATGACGATTTCATTATTGTGCGCGAATGTGATCAGCCCCGTCACCGGCACCGCAATCCCCCGGGCGGCCAGCCAGCTCTCAAAGAAATGGATCTTCCTCTCAAGCTCCGCCGCCGGGCTGCGGAACACGGTCCGCGTGCCCGCCGGCGTCTCTTTCAGGAACTGGAGCGGACTGCCTTTGACGATGATCCGGTCCGCCACATTTTTCACTTCGCTGATGACGATCCGGTCGGGGGCGATGAAAACGGAGTCCATCTGGAACCGGACGCTGTCATGCAGGAGACTGAGATCGTTCAGAATCGCATGGGGGAAATCCGTCCGCACTTCCTGCATGCAGCGGTCGTACTCCTGCTCCCCGCCGTACCCTGCGCGATGGTTGTACAATTCTTCCTGGATGAATCGGTATTTCTCATGGGACGCCGGAAGCCTCCGGACCAGTGCGTGAAGACCTTTCAATTGTTTCGGCGGCTGACGTTTTTTATAGAGCATAGCTGACATCCTCTCTGTTTTCATCGAGTGTATCTGGTTTCCAACCAAAAGGGAATAGCTATCGCAAAGATCGCAATTTGCCCTGTTTTCAAGGGCCAAACTCGAAGTTTGGGATGAAAAAATGGTGAAAATGAAATCCACAGCGGGGCTTCGGCTCGCCGGAAGGTGCGTTCTGGAAACAATGGGCGATCCGGGAGTGTCATACACCCGACAGAAAATGCTTCGCAAGGCGAAGCACACAAGCAAGTCTTGGTTTTGACTTGTGGAAGGGCATGCTGCGCGGCGGACGTGGCCAGTGGGCGCTAGAGAGTACCGCGTACAGGGAGTTTGGCTGACGGTTATGAGCGCTTATCAGGATTTATGAGCGGTTGCTGCGAGTTTATGAGCGTTTACAGGGATTTATGAGCGATTTCACAAGTTTATGAGCGTTTTTCACGATTTATGAGCGTTTCCACGAGTTTATGAGCGTTTTCCGCGATTTATGAGCGTTTCCACGAGTTTATGAGCGTTTTTCATAATTTATGAGCATTCCTGTTTTGAACTTTTGAAGGGGTTGCACAAAAAAGAGCCCTCCTGGTATGATGCGGGGTGTCATGTTCCGTAGAAGAAATGACCCCTAATTGGATACCGAGGAGGACTCGACATGAATGATACACAAAACCAGAAAATCATGCAAGTGACAGAAAAGACATTAGTGGTCGGCATCGACATCGCCAAGAAGACCCACTACGCCTGTATGGTGGATGAACGGGGCCTTCTATTAAAAAAGCCATTCCCCGTCTTCCAATCCAGGCAAGGGTTTGAATTTCTCCGACAGGAGATTCAACGGGCGATGAAGGAGTTCGGTAAGACGGATGTGCTGGTAGGAGCGGAGCCGACAGGCCATTATGGCCTGGACCTCCGGCAGTTCCTCCACGAACGGAAAATCCCCTTCGTGGCTGTCCAGACCATCCACGTCAAGCGGTCCAAAGAGCTTGACGATAATCTCCAGACCAAGAATGACAAGAAAGACGCCATTGTGATCGCAAAGCTCATTAAGGACGGGCGGTACAACTATCCTCGCCACCTCCAGGACGTCGAAGCAGAACTCCGTGTAGGATCCACTCTTCGCAATCGCCTGGTGGAAGAGCGCTCGGCCTTGAAAAACAAGCTGATCCGTTGGACAGATATCTACTTTCCGGAATTCCGGCAGGTGTTTGGTTCATTCGGCAAAATGGCCTTGGCTGTTTTGGAATACACGCCCCTCCCTGTAGACTTTGACGGCAAATCTGTCGAAGACTTAAAGGCTCTCTACAGACAGTCAGATGGATTGCGGTCTGTCCAAATGGCGTCAGTGAAGAAACTGATTCCCCTTCTCGGCACGACGATCGGCGTGTCTGAGGGAACTATCATGGCCCGCTTGGAGATCCAGTCCCTGACCACCCGTTTCAAACAGATTGAGCGGGAGTTAGCCGTGTTGGAAAAGGAGCTGACGGAGATGGTTCAGGCAACTGATGAATACATGTACCTGAGCTCCATCCCGGGTATCGCGAATCCCACCATCATCGACTTACTGTCCGAAGTAGGCAGCTTCACCCACTATAAGCATCCACGCCAATTAGAAAAATTAGCGGGACTAATGCTTAGGGAAAGCTCATCAGGACAGCACAGGGGGGTTAAGCGGCTCTCCAAGCGTGGCAGAAGGCGTCTCCGAGCCATCTTATACCGCGTCGCACTGCCATTGGTTAAGCACAATCCAGCATTCCGTCAGTTGCATCTGTATTACACAACGCGTCAAGAGAATCCATTGAAGAAGAAAGAGTCGATGGTTGTCCTCTGCCGCAAGCTACTGCATGTCCTATTCGGCATCTGTAAGAGTCGTACAGCATTTGACCCGCAACGGATGATCCAAGATATACCCGCATTGGCCGAAGGCCTTTAAGCATCTCTTCTGACGAAAGACAACAACAGGATGACACGGAGAAGCAGGCAAGAAAAAACGATAGGACCACCGAGTCCCCTTATGAGCATAGCCAGCCTCCGCCTTATACTAGATCCGACGAAGGAATGTGAGCGCCTAGACGCCAAGAGACATGGGAGGGTACATCAGTATAAGGCAAGCGGAGATCCAGAGTGCATCGTATACAAAGCCCGCCGAGGTGGAAATTCTCTCCATCCCCGACAGCGCAGCGTACGACCATTCTTCAATATTTTCACTTTTATAAAAGGAACTGGATGTATTACTCTTGAAAAAAATTTTTTCTTCCCCAAATCATACCTTGAACCCTTGATACATCAATGTTTCAAGAGGGAGGGAGCGCTTTCACAAGTTTATGAGCGGTTCCCATGATTTATGATCACTTCCACAACTTCATGAGCTCCACCAACCACCTGGTATGTTTGACGGTCGTTCATCATAAGAATGGCTTGAGGGGGGTGAAGCGTGTGGCGGTGATTCAGACGAACAGCAAGCAGCTGGATCTGCTGGCGCGCCTGATGCGGGCGGAGGCGGAAGGCGAGGGCCAGCTCGGGATGCTGATGGTGGGGAATGTCGGCGTGAACCGGGTGCGGGCCAGCTGCCTCGACTTTACGGATATCCGCAATCTGGAGGATATGGTGTTCCAGCGTCCGGGAGGGTTCGAGGCGACGACGAAGGGCTATTTCTACCAGCGGGCCCGTGAGCAGGACCGGAAGCTTGCGAGACGTGCGGTGAATGGCGAGCGGTTCCATCCGGCGGAGCGGTCGCTCTGGTTCTTCATGCCGGCCGGGGATTGCCCGTCGCAGTGGTACGGCCAGTACAATACCGGGCGCTATAAGTCACACTGTTTCTTCTCGCCGACCGAGCAGGACTGCCCGACCATCTAACTTTGAAAGGATGACAATTTGGTACAGTATCAATGGTCACCATCTTACCCGCAACCGCAATACGGCTATCCGGCGCCGCAACAGCAGCAGCCGCAGCAACAGCAGATGGTTCCGCCGCAAGTGACGATCCCGAGCGGACGTCCGCCGGCGGGTGCGTTCCGGGAAGAATCGTACATTGAAAACATTTTGCGGCTCAACCGCGGGAAGGTCGGGACGTTCCATTTTTCGTTCGAGCACGCGACCGAAGCTGGCACGAATGTCAAAGCGGTCACCGGGATGGTGGAAGCGGCCGGCCGCGATCATGTGATTTTAAGCGAGCAGCGGACTGGAAAACGGTTCTTGTTCCCGATGATCTATTTCGACTATGCGGAGTTCAACGAAGAGCTCAATTACTTCCCGCAGCGGCCATGAAAAAACACCGGAAATCCTTGGCGGACCAAGGATTTCCGGTGTTTTTCGTTCACCGTCCGAATTTCACAGCGGCTACGATGAGCATGATCCAGCCGGCGATGAATGCAACGCCGCCGATCGGTGTGATGGCGCCGAGTACGCCGATGCCCGACAGGCTGAGTGCATACAGGCTTCCGGCAAAGATGATGATGCCGGCGAGGAACAGCCAGCCGGCCCACGTCAGCGCGTTCGACGGGCCGAACAGCGCCGGGCTCATGAGGATGCCGACCACAAGCAGTGCGGCGGCGTGGAACATCTGATAGTGGACCGCCTTTTCCCAGATGTCCAGATAATGGGCAGACAATTTGTCCGCGAGCGCGTGTGCGCCGAATGCGCCGAGCGCAACGGCAATAGCGCCGTTAACCGCCCCAGCGATGATGAAAAATGGCATGGTTTTCCCTGCTTTCTTAGTGGATGTCGGTTTATTTGGATTAAAAATCGAACAGCGATCCGCCGTTTGCGTCTTCCTCTTCCAGCAGCTTCCCTTCCATCGGGCTGCTGACGGGCACTGCCGGAACGGATGGTGCGGCAGCAGGCGGACGGATCACCGGTGATGGGCTGCCCGCTGCGTCTTTCGCGCCGAGGACGAGCCCGCACAGCGACTGCATCGCCGCGAGCGACTCCCGGATTTCCTGTTCGTCGGATGAATTCTTCGCTTTCGCCAGCTGTTTCTGGAGTTCATCCAGCACGTGGGCCACTGCGATCATCGGCCGCCGCCCCCTTTCTTCGGTTCGAACTTCATGCATTCCATGCCGGAAGAGCGCAGCACGACGGCGGACGGCAGCTCGCGCGTCTTGAAGCCGTACGCTTTGCAGGCGCGCGGGTGCTGCGGCTCCCATGTCACATAGAAGTTCCGGCATTCGAAACAATTGACTGCCATGATGGATACGCCCTCCTTCGGCTGATTATGTGTCGGTCTGGCACCAGTCGATCGGCTCCTCGCCCCATTGCTCGAGCCAGCCGTTCGTCTTCGAGAAAGGCTTCGAGCCGAAGAAGCCGCGGCTCGCACTGAGCGGACTCGGGTGTACGGATTCAATCGTAACATGCTTTGTCAAATCGATGAGCTTCTTCTTCTCCTGGGCCGGCTTCCCCCAGAGGATGAACACGAGCGGCTCGTCCCGGTCGGACAGCTTGCGGATGACCGCGTCCGTGAACTGCTCCCAGCCGTGTTTCCGGTGGGAATGTGCTTCGCCGTCGCGCACGGTGAGCACGGTGTTCAGCAGCAGGACGCCCTGCTCCGCCCAGCCTGTGAGCGAGCCGGCTGCCGGTTTCGCACAGCCGATGTCCGACTCGAGTTCCTTGAAGATGTTGCGCAGGCTCGGCGGCGTGCGGACGCCGTGCTGCACGGAGAAGCTGAGGCCGTGCGCCTGGCCGGATCCGTGATAGGGATCCTGACCGAGCAGGACGACTTTCACAGTTTCATAAGGGGTCTGCCGGAATGCATTCCAGATGTCATGCATGTCCGGATAGACGGCATGCTCAGCGTATTCCTTTTTCAGAAATCCGCGAAGTTCCTGGTAGAACGGCGCGTCGAATACATCTTCGAGCACCGGGTCCCAGCCGTTCTTGAAGGTCGGTTTCATGCAGCTCACTCCTTGAATTTGATGGTCACGTCATAGCCTGCGAATGAAAACATTTCGCGCAGCGTCTGTTCTGCATTGCGCTCCGCGGTTTCTAGCACGCCCTGCCCCGCGCTTTCTTCCCGGATCATCTTCTTCGCTTCATCCGCAAGGTCATAGGCTTCTTCGATGTCCGCTTTCTGGCGGAACGCCCCTTCATAGGAATAGACCTCCACCTGGTCGAAGAAGATTTCCGCACCGCCGAGGAATTCAGGTTTCGGCAGGGTCAGTTCCGCTGTCTTCGCGTCTTCGTTGATCGTGATATCCTTCTTGTCCACACTGGTGAAATCGACGCCGGCCTTAATGGCCCCCGGGATAACGACGAGCAGCTGGCGCTTCGTCCCGGGCAGGTTGAGCCCGATGCTCTGGCCGAACAGTTCGTTGTCCTGACGTTCGATAATCACTTTCGTATACGCTTCGGCTGTCGCCATTTCGTTCAGGTCCCGGATCTGTTCGAGGAACGACGTCTTCTGTTCCGTCGCCGTGCTCCCCTGCTTCAGCAGGTAGAAAGCGAGGAACGGCAGCGTGACGACGAGGAGCAGGACGGCGAGTGCGATCAGCAGGAACGACTTGCGCCAGAGCGAGAAAAAGACTCCGAGCAGCTGCCAGACGTTCCGGCGTTCTTTCCTCGTCCGTCCGCCGGCTTCTTCGACGGTGACGGCCTTTTCATCGTCGGATGCTTTCAGTTCCTTCAGCAGCCGCTCGACTTCCTGCAGTCTGCGGTCGTCGTCGGGCGGGGTGTTCGGTGGCATGGCAGTCTCCTCCTATCCTGTACGATTACGCATTTGGTATGTATGTTCTTCCCTGCGCCGTGGTATGATGGCGCCAAGGAGGGGATTGCGGTGTCGATGCGTGAAAAAGTGAAACATATAACGGCGGCTGTGAAGGACGGGGAATCGGTCCCCGAGTCTTCGAAACGCGCAGGGATGGCCGTGCTGTACGTGATTTTCGGTGCAGGGCTGTGCCTGCTGCTCGCCTTGACGGCCGGGCTCGTCCAAAGCGGCCATTATATAGGAAGCGCGGTCGTCCTGCTGGCTGCCGGAGGGCTCGGGTTCATCCTCCTGAACGTCATCCGCGCGTAGGCCGCACTGTTTGTGTTTGTGATTCTGTTTGAGTACACTTAAGTATACCCTATTCGTAAAGGAGTCCTCTACAAAATGACACTGAAAAAGACATTGACGATCGCCGGGTCGGACACTTCTGGCGGCGCCGGCATCCAGGCGGACCTGAAGACTTTCCAGGAGCTCGGCACGTACGGCATGACCGCCCTGACTGTCGTCGTGACGATGGATCCGGACAACAACTGGAGCCACAACGTCTATTCCCTGCCGATCGACATCGTCAAATCGCAGATCAAAACCGCCCTCTCGACAGGCATCGACGCTGTGAAGACAGGCATGCTCAGCACGGAGGAGATCATTCAGACCGCCGGGGAAGCGATCAGTGAATCTGGTACGGAACACGTCGTCATCGATCCGGTCATGGTCTGTAAAGGTGAGGATGAAGTGCTGAATCCGGGCACGGTCGGCGCCATGATCGAGTACTTGCTGCCGCGCGCGGAAGTCGTCACGCCGAATTTATTCGAAGCGGGCCAGCTCGCAGGCATGAAGACACCGGGCACGGTCGAGCAGATGAAGACCGTTGCGGAGAAGATCCATTCGCTCGGCGCGAAAAACGTCGTCATCAAAGGCGGCAAGCAGCTGCAGCATGACAAAGCCGCAGACTTGTTCTATGACGGCACGACCCACCTGCTGCTCGAATCCGAGAAGACGGACACGCATTACAACCACGGGGCCGGCTGCACATTCGCCGCCGCCATCACTGCGAACCTCGCGAACGGACAAGACACCCGGAGTGCGGTCGTCGAAGCGAAGAAATTCGTCGCCGCTGCGATTGCGAACGGCTGGAAGCTGAATGAGTATGTCGGTCCGGTCATGCACGGTGCAAAAAGCCGTTTCGGCGCGCCCGACGTGACAACAACTGAAGTATGATTGTGCTAAGCATTGAAGAGACCGCTCTTCAGTGCTTTTTTTCATCCGGAAACCGCAAAATCGCAATTCAATCCGGGAATCGATATAATTAACTGCAGCTTGGAAAACAGCTGGAGGAGGAATTTACATGGAACTTGCAGAAAAAGACCAGCTTCAGAAGCTGATCGATTCCTTTGCGGGCAAAGATGTCTATCTCCATCTGGAGACGACGAACGGCTCTTATGCTTCGCATTTTCAGGAAGGTTTCTTTAATGCGGGTGCGTTCATCCGCAATATTGTCGTGAATTATGAATTAGGGAAAGTCGCCGGGGACTCCCCCCACCGGATCGGCCTGAAACTGCCGTCGGGCTGGGTGTATGCTCAAGGGATCACCCATTATGAGCTGGACGAACACGGACGGCTGCTGATGGCCGGGCTCGGACCGGACGGCAAGCTCGCGGTCGCGCTCGAGATCAGCGAAACCCCGTTCACGTATTAAGTATACAGAAGGAGGAAGTTGACTGATGGAACAAGAACGTCATGTATTGGTCGTGTTCCCGCATCCGGACGACGAAGCATTCGGCGTATCGGGCACGATCGCAACGTATATTGAAATGGGCGTCCCGGTGACGTATGCCTGCCTGACGCTCGGTGAAATGGGCCGGAACCTCGGCAACCCGCCATTCGCGACACGCGAGACGCTGCCGGCGATCCGCAAGAAAGAACTGCAGGCGTCCGCGGATGCGATGGGTCTGACGGATCTGCGCATGATGGGTCTGCGGGACAAGACGGTCGAATTCGAGGACGATGAAAAAATGGTGAAGATGATTAAGGATCTGATCGACGATACGAATCCGTCGCTCATCATCACGTTCTACCCCGGTCTGTCCGTCCACCCCGACCACGAAGCGACAGCGCGCGCGGTCATCGAAACCGTCCGCCGCATGGATGCGTCCGAGCGTCCGAAAGTGTACACGATCGCGTTCGATAACGACACCGTCAACCAGATCGGCCACCCCGATGTGCATCATGACGTGTCAGGCGTCAACGAGAAGAAGCTCGGCGCCATGAATGCCCATGCCTCTCAGACTGTGTGGATGATGGCAGATATGCAAAAACGTCTGGACGCGAAGGACCCCGATGCGCTAAAATGGTTGAATACAGAACATTTCTACACTTATACATTTTAACTGCGGTAACCGCTTTCATTGGCGGATTGACCCGGAACGCCCGTTTATCGGGCTTTTCTCCGGGTATACATACAGGGCTTTGAAAAAAATAGTCGTTTACAAATCGATATTCATTCATTAATATGAATAAATATACATATTGTGCATTATTACTTACATAAGGAGCCTTCAAATGAGAAAAGCGTCATTATCGAATTGGTTATTGTTTTTAGTGCCGTCCATCATCGGAGTTCTGCTGTTCATGATTCCGATGAAGATCGGCGGGGATTGGAAGGTTCCGATCGCAGTACTGGCCGACTGGATGGCCGGTCTTGTCGAGCCTGCGATGCCGTTCGCGGCGATGGTGCTGATCATCGTGTCAGCGGTCGGTTCGGTCATCTATCTGTTCATCCCGGCAAAGGGGGATGGCAGACCGCCGTTCGTCCAGACGCTGTTCAAAGTGACGCCGTTCTGGACACTGACCCGCGTGGTCGGTGCGGTATTCGCGGTCATGGTGACATTCACGATCGGACCGGAGGCGGTCTGGAGTGAGAATACAGGCGGCATGCTGCTGTCACCGGACGGCCTCGTGTCGTTCCTGTATACGATCTTCCTGTTCGCGGGGCTGTTCCTGCCGCTGCTGCTGAACTTCGGGCTGCTCGAGTTCTTCGGGACGATGATGGTGAAAGTGATGCGCCCGCTGTTCAGACTGCCGGGCCGCTCGTCCATCGATGCCCTGACGTCCTGGGTCGGTGACGGGACGATCGGTGTCCTGCTGACGAGCAAGCAATACGAAGACGGGTTCTACACGAAGCGGGAAGCCGCTGTCGTCGCGACGACGTTCTCCATCGTGTCGATCACGTTCTCGCTCGTCATCATCCGGGAAGTCGGACTCGAATCATACTTTGTCCCATTCTATGCAACCGTCGCACTTGTCGGACTTGTGCTCGGCCTCATCATGCCGCGCATCTATCCGCTGTCACGGAAACCCGACGAGTTCATCGACGGGACACCGCAGACAGGCACAGAAGAAGAGATGCCGGAAGGGTATAACGTCGTCAGCCACGGGCTGGAAAACGCCTTGGCTACGGCAGATAAGAACCGTTCGGCCGGCCAGATGATCGGCGACGGGTTCCGCAACGTGCTCGACATGTGGATCGGTGTTGCGCCGATCGTCATGGCGTTCGGGACGATCGCGACGATGCTCGCCGAGTATACGAGCATCTTTACGATCCTCGGAAAGCCGTTCGTGCCGCTGCTCAACCTGCTCGGCGTGCCGGAAGCTGCTGAAGCCGGCTCGCTCATGGTCGTCGGGATCACCGACATGTTCCTGCCGGCGCTTCTTGCAAACGGCATGATCACGGATCCGATTACGCTGTTCACGGTCGCGACTGTGTCCGTCGTCCAGCTGATCTACTTATCCGAAGTCGGCGGCCTGATCTTGGGGACGAAGATTCCTGTAGGCATTTGGGACCTCGTCGTCATCTTCCTGCTCCGTACGATTATCGCCCTGCCGATCGTGGCAGGTGTCGCACATTTGCTGTTTTAACAGTTTGGCTCCCGGTCCGCCTGGCGGATCGGGGGTTTTTTGGTTGGGGGAAGTGCTTATTTGGCGCGGCTGGGGGATGGTTGGGGCATTTTTTGGGGTGCCGCGGGACTGGGCGGGGTGTGTGGCGCGGCGGGTTTATGAGCGGTTTCAGCGATTTATGAGCGGTTTCTGAGATTTATGAGCGGTTTCAGCGATTTATGAGCGGTTTTCCAGATTTATGAGCGATTTCCGAAGTTTATGAGCGCTCCCTTATCACTCCATACAAAAACGCCTCGCAGCGCGGGGCGTTTTTGCATCAGGCATTCACTTTTTCACGGATCTTTTCGAGCATGTCAGTGACCATGGCGTCCATGTCGTACGTTGCCTGGAAGCCCCATTCGGCTTCGGCCGCTGAACAGTCGAGGGAGTTCGGCCAGCTGTCGGCGATCGACTGGCGGACCGGGTCGACGTCGTAGGCGATCTCGAACGACGGGATATGTTTGCGGATGGCCGCTGCCAGTTCGGCAGGGTCGAAGCTCATCGCCGTCACGTTGAACGCGTTGCGGTGGATAAGATTGTCCGCGTCCGTCTCCATCAGGTCGACGATCGCCTGCAGCGCGTCGGGCATGTACATCATGTCCATGTAGGTGCCTTCGGCGATGAAGGACGTGTAATTCCCGTCTTCGACCGCTTTGTAGAAGATGTCGACCGCGTAATCGGTCGTGCCGCCGCCGGGCTGTGCGACGTAAGAGATCAGGCCCGGGAAGCGGACGCCGCGCGTGTCGACGCCGAATTTGTGGTAATAATAGTCACAGAGCAGTTCGCCCGAAACTTTGTTGATGCCGTACATCGTCGTCGGCCGCTGGAACGTATCCTGCGGTGTATGGTCTTTCGGCGTCGACGGGCCGAATGAGCCGATCGAACTCGGCGTGAAGAATTGGAGGTTCAGCGCGCGTGCAGTCTCGAGCGCGTTCACGAGGCCGCCCATGTTGAGGTTCCAGGCGAGCATCGGGTTCTCTTCCGCTCTCGCCGACAGCAGGGCTGCCATGTGCATGAGCGTGTCCGCGCCGAACTCTTTTGCAAGCGCAGTCATTTTGTCGCCGTCCGTGACATCGAGGATGGCGAACGGCCCGTCCATCTCCGTCTGCGGCTCCCGGATATCGGTTGCTAGAACATTATCCGTGCCGTATTCATTGCGTAGTTTGACGATCAGTTCCGAACCGATCTGACCGAGCGCTCCGGTCACCATGATTTTCTTCATCTGTCTGCCTCCTGCACCTGTTTGTATTTTTGGAGAGGACATACTTTCCCTCTATCTTGAAATAGCCACTTGTTATCAATAGAATTGATTATAAACTGTTCTTCTCATAAAAACAATCATGCGGATGGAATTCTGGATTGCTGTCTGAATTATATGATACAATACAGGTAACTGGAGGGTGTGTCTCTTGAAAGATAATCCATTTGCCGTGCGCGGTTTCGCAAAGTGGCTGGCGCTGTTCGCGGGCGGCGTCTTGCTGACGGTAGCGCTGCTATTCGCGAATATTCCGTTCTGGGCCGTGTTTGCAATCGTCCTCACCGTCTGGATCGTGGTGACGATGGGCTGGCCGCTGTATGTGCTTTACGTTACAAAAGATCGCCGGAAGATCGATGCGTTCCTGACGAAGAACCGCTCGAACCCCCTCTTCGCCTACGCCTACGCGGTCGGCCATGAAGCGGACGAAGCGGTCATCGGGGCGCTCGAGACGATTTTGCAGACGTACAAGCAGAAGAAAGTCCAGTCGGTGTATGCTGCGAATCTCGCGGTGTGGCAGCAGGACGCAGAAGCGCTCCACCGGCTCGCCGTCCACTTGCCGACAGCGGATTATGTGAACTACTATACGGCCGCCGCCGTGCTGTTGGAAGGCGACACAGAACGTGCCGAAACTCTCCAGAAGTCGATCCGGAAACCGTGGATGGCGCACGCGCTTGCCGCAAGTATCGCCAAGGAACACGGCGATCAGACCGCCTGCCGCCGGGAACAGGAACTTGCCGCAGCGCATGCACGCGGGATCCAGCATTACGTCCTCACGTCGATTTTTCAGCGGGACGACCGGTTTTCACCTACTATCCAATAGGAGGGATTGCAATGGATTACGTTGAAGACACAGTTGTCGAACTGCACGATGGCCAGCGGGGCATGATCGTGCTTGTACGGGCGAACGGCCGGACACAGTATGACATTGAACTCCCGAATGGCGAGATTACGACCGTTTACCATGATGAAGTGGCGCACCCTGTCGATATTCCGACGCGCTGATCATGTCCTATAAATTTCATCTGCAAGAAAAAAAGCTGCCGCGGCAACGTCCTGAGAGACGTTTACCGCAGCAGCTTTTCGTGTTATTGGATGACGCCGAGCTCTTTGCCGACTTTTTCGTAGATAGCGAGCGCGTCGTCGAGCATTTCCTTCGTATGGGCAGCGGTCGGCATGTTGCGCACGCGGCCGGTGCCTTTCGGGACAGTCGGGAAGACGATCGATTTTGCGTAGACGCCTTCTTCCGCGAGCCGTTTGGAGAACTGCTGGGTGAGCTTCTCCTCGCCGATGATGCACGGCGTGATCGGTGTTTCGGAGTTGCCGATGTTGAATCCGAGCTTTTTCAGGCCGGCTTTCAAGTAGTTACCGTTATCCCACAGCTTGTCGTGCAGTTCGGTGGATGCGCTGATTTTATCGAGCGCGCCCATGATCGCTGCGACGTCGCCCGGCGGTACAGCCGTCGAGAACAGGAACGGACGGGAACGTACTTTCAGCCAGTCGATCAGCTTCTGTGTACCGGCGACGTAGCCGCCGACGACACCGACCGCTTTTGACAAAGTGCCCATCTGCATATCGATTTCCTTTTCGAGACCGAAATGTTTGACGGTCCCCTTCCCTTTACCGGTGACGCCTGAGCCATGCGCGTCATCGACGTACGTGATCAAGTCGAATTCCTTCGCGACCTCGACGGCTCCCGGCAAGTTCGCAATATCGCCGTCCATCGAGAAGACGCCGTCCGTGATGTACATCACTTTGCCGTATAGGCCGGATTCCGTCGCTTCTTTCGCTTTCGCACGCAGATCGTCCATGTCCTGGTGCTTCACCCGGATGATCTTCGCTCCGGAGAGGCGGCAGCCGTCGATGATGGACGCGTGGTTGAGTTCATCGGAAAGGATGGCGTCGTTTTTGTTCATGACTGCGGAAATGGCCGCCATGTTGCAGTTGAAGCCCGATTGGAATGAAATCGCCGCTTCGGTGCCTTTGAATTCAGCGAGCTTCTTCTCGAGTTCGATGTGGATATCGAGCGTTCCGTTGATCGTCCGGACAGCGCCAGCACCTACACCGTATTTCTTGACTGCTTCGATGTTGAGCTTTTTCAGGTCTTCATCTGTCGCGAGACCTAAGTAGTTGTTGGATGAAAGATTGATAAGGTCTTTGCCTTTGATTTTGATGATCGGGCCGTTCGGGCCTTCGACAGGTTCGATTTCGTTGTACAGTCCCTGGTCTTTCAGCTCCTGCAGGTTTTCGTCTAGAAATTCGTTGAGTATGTGTGACAAACTGATCTCCCTTTCAGACACGTGATGCTCTTAGTGTAGCACAGTCCGGCCTGTACCCGGAACCGAAGTGCGTCAGATCGGGAGCAGTCCGATGAGGGTTTCCGACTTTTCGTGGAACGCTTTCTGATCGAGCGCGCTGTCCATGCCGGCGTCGATCTGGCCCATGCGCCGCGCGTACGCGTGCATGGCGTCAGCGGCCAGGCCGATCGTCGCTTTGTAGCGTGTCCGGATGCCGTCGATCTGCCGTTCGGCGAGTTCGTCTTTCATGCATAATCCGACGAGATTGAGGATTTCATCCCCCTCCCGTTCGACATCGTAGACGTGCGGCTCCGTCGCGTCGATCAGGCAGACGCCGAGCTCCGGGAACTGGATGACGTCGATGCTGCCCGCATCCAGACCGCACCAGCCGTATTCCGTGTCGATTCCCCGTTTCTCCGCTTCCGCCGCCAGGGCTTTCATCATTGTCGACTTGCCGGTTCCGGGCAGCGACTTGATGAGGATGCGGCGCTTCGCCGATTTCGTGATGGATGGGATGAAGTCGTAAGCTCCTTTTGCGGACAGGGAGCCGATGATGCGGTGTGTCACGGCGGCATCCTTGTTCAGCCGGATCGTGCCGAACAAGCCGGCGGTGAGCGACTCGGTGATCCGGGCGTGCTCCGGCCAGTCCATGCGCCGTATGTTGACCGCTTCCCATTCGTCATGGATGGCTTTCGCTTCGGCGAGTGCAGTAAGTGCCGTTTCGAGCGCGGCTGCCGCTTCTTCGGTGAGCGCAGCGACCGACGGATTGACGGAACGCAGTTTGGCTTCGTCATAGACATCGTAGAAACTGACGATGCGGTGTTTTCCGCCGAGATCGTTCGGTTCCATGGCAACCGGGCCGGATGCCGATACATAGAGCACGCCGGCCTCTTTGACGTAGATGGCGTCGGTCTTCTCGATGTGCAGCGGACTCCGGAACCGCTCGATGTCGAATCCGCGCTTCACGTAGAGGGCGGCTATGTCGTTCAGCACGCCGGACAGGGCGAATGTCGGCGGGGATTTGATGAACACTGTCGTACCGGCTTCGCGGATCAGGTGTTCATATTTGTGGATGATGCCGTCCCCTGTATAGGCTGTTCCCATCGATTCTGTAATTGTTCCATTCATCGCAACCACCCTTTCTATACTCTTCCTACCTAGCGTATGAAGCAGCGGATGAAAAAAGCACAGCCGATGGAGGGCTGTGCTTTGTGTCTTATAGAAGGGCTTCCGTATCCGGTTCTCCCGCGGCCCGCAGCAGCAGGCGCTGGCATTGGGGCATCGCGTAGTGGACGAACTGCCCGATCAGCAGGGCGATGATGACCGTCCCGATCCCGACCGGTCCCCCGAGCGCCCAGCCGAGCAGCGCGACGATGACTTCGATCGATGTCCGGACGACTTTGACGCTCACATTGAATTTGTGTACGATAAGCAGCATGAGACTGTCCCGCGGCCCTGCGCCCATGTTCGGCGAGACGTATAAGCCGATGCCGTACGACATGATGACGACACCCGCGACGAACATTCCGACGGCGCCTGGAATTGTTGTGACGTCCGGCAGCAGCCAGTTGAACAGATCGATGAACGAGCCGAGCAGCAGCATGTTGAGCCACGTGCCATACTTCGGCCACCTTTTTTGCGCGGCGGCCGTCACGAGGACGATGATCAGCCCGGTGAGGATGCTCCACGACCCGATCGTCAGCCCGATTTTCTGATAAAGCCCGACGTGCAGAACATCCCACGGCCCGATGCCGATGAGCTGCCCTTTAATGGTCATCGCGATGCCGAGGGCGAGAATCATCTGCCCCACTATGAAAAAGATCCACCGCCATTGGCGTAAAGTCAGCATATGCATTCTTCTTTCTATCGCCGGATGATGTACGCCGGCAAAGTTTCTCTGTTTATTGTAGCATATGTCGGTGCGGGCGGGATTGGGACCCGGGGAGCTGGCGTGGGCGCTGCCTGCCTGTTGCCGAGCACTTCCGGACTGGAGTGGGTGATCTCCCCGGCCTGCATGCCCCACAGAAAATGCTTTGCGCAGCAAAGCACACAAGCTGAAGGTCTTGTAGATTGGGGGAAGGTCATTTGGTGCGGCCCGAGGGTGCGCGCCGGGACAGGGGCCGGCCGCGGACGGAAGGGGTTATGAGCGGTTTCTGCGATTTATGAGCGTTTTTGCGAGTTTATGAGCGTTTTTTGCGATTTATGAGCGTTTCAGCGGATTTATGAGCGTTTTTTGAGATTTATGAGCGCTTTCCAAGATTTATGAGCGTTCGCACAACAGCCGGGCACCCACTATTCATTTACACAAATCCACAAACGTCCCGCCGGTCGCTTCGGCATAATCATCAGGCTTCAGTTTCATCTGGAAACCCGGTTTACCGGCGCTGGCGTATAGAGACGGCTTGGCTGCGGCGGATTCGTCGATGAAGACGGGGAGCTGTTTTTTCATGCCGATCGCGGAACAGCCGCCGCGCACGTAGCCTGTGACAGCGGTGAGCTGCTTCAGCGGGAGCATTTCGATCTTCTTCTCACCCGCCGCCCGCGCTGCTTTCTTCAAGTCGAGTTCGCGGACGACCGGGATGACAAAGACATAATAGCGTTCGGGGCCCGCTGTCGCGACGAGTGTTTTGTAGACATCGGCCTCGTTACCGCCGTCCGCCGCCGCGTTTGCGTCTTCCGACAGATCCCGCTCCAACAGTTCGTGCGGGATGCCAAGCGATTCCAAAATGCGGATTGCGTTCGTTTTGATGTGCTTGTTCTTTTTCGCCATGTGCTCCGGCTCCTTCCTCTATCCAAAAAGACCCGCCACAAATGGGCGGGTCCAGATTCACTATCACTTATGCCGTCAGGAAATACGCGGGCTGGGCGACTTCGTAGCCTTGTTCCCGTGCTCCCGTTTGTACGGAATAGGCAGCGGCGGCCTGTTCGTACAGGTCGCGTTCCGCTCCGGTCACTGCCGGTTGTGCAGGGATCATGCCTTCCGTCCGTTCCTCGAGCGCCGCTTCGGCAAGCTGGGCCGAGCGGAGACGGTCTTCGAGTGCGAGCTGTGCCTGCGCTTCCATGATTTTCGCGGAAGCGGCTGCGGCGAGCTGGTGGTCCACCTCTGCCGGCTCCGACGCGGACAGCGCTTCCCGGCGGACGTTCCGCCAGCTGTCGATCGTCTCTTCGAGCGTTTCGCCGAGCGGCAGTGCGACCTGCTTCAGCTGGCCGGCGCCGAGTTTGCGGAATGGTTCTGCAGCCTGTGTTTCAACGGCTGACTGCATCTGACGGACGGCCGCTTCCCGCTTCTCTTCGTTGCCGCGTGTGTAGGCGGCGTCCCGGGTATAGGCGGTTTCCGCTCGCAGTCGGCCGGCCTGGCCGTTCTGCATGGGTGCGGTCACCGATGGATAACTTGTAATGGATACCATACGCTCACCTCCGGACGAGTTTTGTTAGTTTCATTATATACCAGCAGTGCGATGCCTTCCTTGAGACGAAGGCAGCTTTTTTTACTTATCGAATAGTTTCTTCAGCGCATCCGCCATTGCAGTGTTTTCCGGTTCTTCGTGCTCCTGCTTCTTAAGGTACTTCTGGACGTCGCGCTTATCAGCCTTTTTACCTGTACTTTGCGCCCGCCGTTTTTCGAACGCTGACAGTTTTTCGCGGTAGCCGCATTTGCAGACGAAGATCTTGCCGTCGCCGTGTCCGCGCAGCTCGAGCTTTTTCTTGCAGTTCGGGCAGCGGGCGTTCGTCAAGGTGGAGACGGTCTGGCGGTGTCCGCACTCGCGGTCCTGGCAGACGAGCATCTTGCCTCGCTTGCCATTCACTTCGAGCATCGGCTTGCCGCAGTCCGGGCACATCTTGCCGGTGACGTTATCGTGTTTGAATTTCTTATCGTCCGCCTGGATATCACGGATCGTCTTTTTCGAGAAGTCGACCATCCCGCGGATGAACTGATCTTTCTTCAGCTTGCCTGCGGCGATTTTGGACAGGTCGTTCTCCCATTCCGCTGTCAGCGCGGGTGACTTCAAGTCTTCCGGGACGAGCTCGAGCAGCTGGCGCCCCTTGGAAGTGGTGTAAATGTCATTCCCTCTTTTTTCGATGACAAACATGCCGAACAGCCGCTCGATGACGTCTGCACGCGTCGCCACGGTGCCGAGTCCGCCCGTTTCGCCGATTGTTCTGATCAATTCCTTCGACTCCCCAGCCATGAACTGCGACGGATTTTCCATTGCGGCGAGCAATGTCCCTTCATTGAAACGGGCAGGCGGCTTCGTCTTGCCTTCCGTCCGGTTGAAGGCACGGATCTGCAGCGTCTCCCCTTTTTTCAGCGCCGGAAGCGCGTCGGTGTCCGCTTCTTCTTCATCAGATGAATAGACCGCTTTCCAGCCTTCATCGGTGATCGTCCGGCCTTTCAATGCGAACGTTTCTTCGCCCGCTTCGAGTTCAGCCGTCAGCTGGTCATAGCGGAACGGCGGATAGAAGACGGCGAGGAACCGTTTGACGATCAGGTCGTACAGACGGCTTTCGGTATCGGACAACGCGTGCAGCGACGGGCTTTCCTCCGTCGGGATGATCGCATGGTGGTCGGACACTTTGCTGTCGTTGATGACACCTTTTTGCGGTTTGAGCGCGCCTTTCCGCAGCAGTGCGTTCACCGCTTTCCGGTACGGCCCGATCTCGACCGCTTTCACCCGGTCCTTCAGCGTATTTTCCATGTCGCCCGTCAGATGCTTCGAGTCCGTCCGCGGGTACGTCACCGCTTTGTGGCGCTCATACAGGTTCTGCAAGGTCGACAGCGTTTCCTTCGCGGACCATGACCAGCGGCGGTGCGCTTCCTTCTGCAGCTCGGTCAAGTCGAACAGCGGCGGCGCCGGCTGTGACTTCGGCGTCGCATTGACGTCGGTGATCCGGCCTTCCGTGACCGATTCAAGCGCACTGAATTTCCGGTTGATGACGGTTTCATCGAATACTTGCGTCTGCCCTTTCGCATCGCGCCATGTGAAACGGCCGGCTTCGGTCAGCGCCTGGATGCCCCAGTACGGTTTCGGCTGGAACTGCTGGATCTGTTTTTCGCGTTCCGCAATCATCGCAAGTGTCGGCGTCTGCACCCGGCCGGTCGACAGCTGGGCATTGTGCTTCACAGTGAGCGCACGGGTCGCGTTGATGCCGACGACCCAGTCCGCTTCCGCACGCGCAGCGGCCGCTTCATACAGGTTGTCATACGCTTTGCCGTCTTTCAGGTTCGCGAAACCGTCTGTGATGGCCTTGTCGGTGACGGATGAAATCCAGAGTCGCTTGATCGGCTTGCGGTTTTTCGCAAGTTCGAGGATCCAGCGGGCGACGAGCTCCCCTTCGCGCCCGGCGTCTGTCGCGATGATGACGTCTTTCACGTCATCGCGGCGCAGCAGCGCTTTGACGGCGTTGTATTGTTTCGTCGTCTGTTTGATGGGCGTCAGCTTGAACGGTTCCGGGATGATCGGCAGGTGCTCCATCTTCCACTCTTTGTATTCGCTGCCGTAGCCTTCCGGATCTGCATGGGTGACGAGGTGGCCGAGTGTCCATGTGACGATGTACCGGTCCCCTTCGAGGAAGCCGTTCCCTTTTTTATGACAGCCGAGCACGCGCGCGATGTCGCGGGCGACGGATGGTTTTTCTGCAAGTACGAGTGATTTTGCCATGTTGAATCCCCTTTCAGTTGTGTCCATTATACGCAATCGCCGCATGCTTTTCAGGTTTCATCCACCAAAAAGCCCGCCCGCCGGAATTCCGGTGCGGACGGGCGTTTCCTGCTTATTGTTCGTCGATCATGCCGACAGTGAGGGACTTGCCCATTTCCGTGTATTTCACGAATACACGGGCGAGTTCTTTCAGGCGGTCATGGACGTTTTCGTCTATGATTTTGCCCGTTTCGTCGAAATGGTCGCGGTGCGTGTAGACGTAGTTCGGCGTCACGAGGCACCGGAAGTAGTCGAGGATCGGTTTCATCTGGTTCTCGACGACGAGATGATGCTGGTAAGTGCCCCCGTTCGCGACGATCGATACCGGTTTGTACCGCATCGTGCGCGGCGGCAGCATGTCGAACGCGTTTTTCAGCACGCCGGGGATCGAGCCCTGGAATACCGGTGTCGCAATCACATAGCCATCCGCTTCTTCGAACTTGCGGACGAGCTTCTGCATGTCTTCGTTGTATTGGTCGGCCGGGCGCCCGTCGACGAACTGATGGTCATAATCCGCGAAACTGAGCCGCTCCATTTCAAATCCGCAGCCCGTTTCCTCGATATATGTCTCGACAGTATCGAGCACGACGCCCGTTTTGCTGCCGATAATGGTCCCGTCCACAAACAAAACTTTCACAATGACCGTACCCCCTAGTAATTTTCTCCTTCTTCATCCTATCAGAAAGGACGGTCCTTGACCCGGAATCCGCTCGCTGCCGCTTCGGTCAATCTGGCTGTATCGGCGGTGGTGCTTCTCCCGGCAGAGGGGATTTTCCTTTTCCCGACTCTTCCAGGAAACGCTTTTCGACATTCGCGAGCGCCGCTTCATCCCCGCCTCTTTCTTCCGCAATGCGCTCCTTCGCCCGCTCGATCTGCTTGACGGGATGCGACAGGGCGACGACCGTGTCCCCTGCATACGCCTGCAGTTCTTCGTTCGGCGTGTAGAATACCACGCTGCCGTCTTCCCGGAGAATGTACAGCAGGACGGAGCGGTCATCGCGCTCCCTCAAATATTGCGTGTAGCTGTATTGTTTGGACAGTGCCGTCTTGCGGAACACGTGGCCGAGATTCATGCGCTCTTCCAGGTCGTAGATCGACAGCGCCGGCGTGAACAGCGTCCGTCCGCCCGTCACATTGAACGATTCGACCCCTTTGCCGACATGGAATGCCGTCTGGAATAAATTCTCACGGCCGATATCATACAGGAAGTCGGCGCAAATGTGGGCATTGTACGTATCCGCTTTCGTCATCGCGAGCATGTAGCGGTACGGGGTCAGGTCGAGATTGTACTCCGTCTGTTCCGAGAGGATGTCCCCGACGTGGCTGGGCATTCCGAGTTTGCGCGCGTGGGACAGCCCTGCCCACGAGTTGTCGATCATCAGCACGGCGTTCCCTGTCTCTTCAACCGATCTAGCGAGCTCCGCTCCGAATTTCGTGCCGCCGACAATGAGGACACCCGATTCGTCGGTCGTTGTCAGGTTGAGCCGGCGCGCGATCGGTCCGATGGAGAAGCCGTGCAGGACGACGGTCGACAGGACTAGCGCGAATGTCAGCGCCGTCAGCAGTTCCGCGTCTCTATAACCGTTCTCGAGCAGGATCGATGCGAAGTAGCCGGATACGGTGAGCGCCACGATGCCGCGCGGGGCGATCCAGCCGATCAGGTGCCGCTCCCGGTACGTCAGATCGGTGCCGATGGTCGAAATCCAGATGGACAGCGGCCGGACGATGAACAGCATCGCGAGCACGTAGAGGATGATGTGCCAGTCCGCAATCTCGATGAGCACGTGCGGGTTGAGCGACGCCGTCAGCATGACGAAGATGCCCGATATGAGGAGTACGGAAATGTTCTCCTTGAACTGGCGGATATCGTGGATGGACGTCAGGTGCATGTTGGCCATGACAATTCCCATTGCCGTGACAGCGAGCAGGCCGGTTTCGTGCATGACTTCGTCTGATACGACGAACGCGAACAGCACGACGGCGAACAGCACGGGCGCCTTCAGGAACTCCGGGACCGCCCCTTTTTCGAATGCCGCACCGAGGATGCGGGCGGACGCCCAGCCGATGAATACCGCGAACAGCGAGGCGGCCGCGAACAGGCCGAGCGCACCGAGCGTCACCTGGGCGTTCATGAATTTGATGAATTCAAAAGCGAAGACCGCGAGCAGCGCGCCGAACGGGTCGACGATGATCCCTTCCCACTTCAGGAGTGCCGCCGGGCGCGGTTTCAGCTTAGCCTGCCGGAGCATCGGCAAAATCACTGTCGGGCCGGTGACGATGAACAGGCCGCCGATGACGAATGCGACTGCCCACGAGAGGCCCGCCAAATAATGCGCAGCGAGCGATCCGGCGATCCACGCAATGAACGCTCCCGCCGTCACGATGCGTGTCAGCGGTTTGCTGAATCCTTTGATCTCCCGGAAGTCGAGGTTGAGGCTCCCTTCGAACAGGATGATGGCCACGGCGAAGGAGATGATCGGACTGAACAGGTCCCCCATCGACTCTTTCGGATTAATGAAGCCGAGGACCGGTCCGGCGAGGAGTCCTGCAATCGCCATGACGACGATCGCCGGGAGCCGGAACCGCCAGGCCACCCATTGGGACAGGATGCCGATCAGAACGACGAGCATGAGATCGGCCGTTAGTGATCCTATCATTCGGTTTTCGCCACTCCTTCCACGGTGAAATTTCGTTATAGTGTACCACATTCAGTTTTGGAAACAACTGATATACATAGAGTGTGAGATGGGCAGGTGGACTTGAGCGCTTTTGGCTTGCTCTTGAGCGTTTCAGGCACATGCTTGAGCGCTTCCGATCTGCGCTTGAGCGTTCCGGCACTGGCTTGAGCGTTCCGGCACTGGCTTGAGCGTTCCGGCACTGGCTTGAGCGTTTTCGACTTCCGCTTGAGCGTTTCCCACTTCCGCTTGAGCGTTCTGCATATCTTCGTCCCGCTTTTCATAGAGTGGACAGCAAGAGATTGCAAGAAAGGATGATTCCCATTACAGCGAAACAGACGAAGCTGATTGCATTTGACTTATCATCGACTGATGAAAACTGCGGATATCCTGTGCGGCGGGCGCTCCGGATCGCCGAAGAGCTCGCGGAAGAAGCGTCTGCGGTGTTCATCACCCGCGCCGGCCTTCCGATCCCTGACCAATACCGGTGTGTACAGGCCGCTACGCAGCGCGACCTGCTGAGTGCGCTTTCGTTTCTCAAACCCGACCTGCTCATCCGCGACAGCGGCAGCACATCGAGAGAGGAAGCGGAAGCCGTACAGAAACTTGTGCCGTCCCTCCTCCACTTCGACGACTTCGGGGAAGGCGGACAGGCCGCCGATTTTGTGATCCAGACATTATATGGAGAATTCGATACGAGTGTGACCGATTCCTATAAAACCGGCATCGGGACGTTTTTGACGGATGCGCGGGCTGCGGACTTGCGGCGTCAGCGGGAAAAGCAGACGCCTGGCGATCCGCCCCGTCTGCTGATCGCGTTCGGAGAAACGGATCCCGGCAATCTGACGTTCCGCGCACTCCGCCACGTCATGAACCTGCAGATCCCGCTCAGCGTGACGATCCTGCTCGGGACATCCTACGCCCATGATGCGAGTTCACTACGCATGATGGCGCTCAGCCGGCGCAATACGGCCATCAAAAAAGCGCCGCATGATTTCCTGAGCCTTGCGGCGGAGGCGGATATCGTCCTGTGCGGCGGCGGCTACATGCCGTATGACGCGGCGAGTCTCGGCGTCCCATGCATCATCCTCGCCCAGAATCCGTTCGAATCCGAGCTGCAGTTCCCGTCCGACCGCGATGGGTTCACGCATCTCGGGCTCGGCCGCAAAGTGAAGCAGTCGAACTTGCTGAATGCGATCATGGAGCCGCTTCTGCATGATTCGCTGCGCCAGCGCGACATCGACCGCCAGCTCACCCTGCCGCTCGGCGAAGAAGCGGACAGCGTGTTCGAGACGATCCGCTACCTGCTCGATCACCCGAAACGGTCCGTCCCCGGCAAGCCGGTTCCCGATGTGGTAAACTGAGTAAAACCGCAGCAGGAGGCAGGGACTTATGACCAAATCACAGATCGAATCGGAGATCGCAGAACTGAAGATGGACTACATCAGCCTTCAAGGTGATATCGAGAAACTCGAATCGACCGGGCATGGCGATTCTGTCCAGAAAGCTGAAGCGCGTCTTGCCAAGATGGAAGACCGACTCTCAGAACTCAACCGCCAGCTCGCTGAATTATCCTGATCATGTCAAAACCTCTTGTCTGTCAATCCGGCAAGAGGTTTTTTCATTCATTCAATAGGACGTCAGCTTCAGCCATTCCTGCAGGGCATAAATAATGCGCTGCGGTTTAGTCAGTTTGCTCTGGTAGTCTTCGATGTTAAGCGTATACAAGGCGTCTTCGTTGTCCCACAGCCTTGTGAAGTAGGCATCGAGTTCACCTGCGAGCTTGCTGTCAGACGGTGCAATGACGTACAGATCGTTCTCCAGGTTGTAGTTGTCGAGAGTCCTCTCGGTCAGGTTCGCGGACCCGTTCAGCACGTGGACATCTCCCGCGCGCTCCACCATTACGAGTTTCGTGTGGAACTGACCGACGACGGTATTGTACCAGCGCACATCGATCCGGCCGCCGCTGTCCTCGATGAGTTTCTGCACGACGGGCCGGTTCGGCAGGCCGGATTTCTCGTTGCCGAAGGAGTTCTTGTTCGGGTCGAGGATCAGTTTGACTTCGACACCCCGCTTCGCCGCTTCGGTCACTTCCTTGACGACATCCGGCTCTGCGATGAAGAACATCGCCATGCGGATCCGGTCGCCTTTCCCGGCGGCTTTCAGTTCACTCATGAGCAGGTCTTTCACTTTCTTCTCCGTCACATACTGGATGGCGTATTCCCCGTCTTCCGGCTCTTCCGCCTTCACGCGCGGCAGCGTCTGCCCCGTCTCGCCTTTCGTGTAATTGACGACCGCTTCCTCGGCGGCGATCATGTCGTTGATAATCGGGCCGTGCACTTTGAACGCGACGTTGCCATGGAATCCGCTCGCGTCATGCGGGTTGCCCGACGTGACGAGCCCCGCCTTCTCCGTCGCAATCATCTTGCGGTGGTTCGACTTCACGTTGAGCAGTTCGACGTAGGAAGCGAGCCGGAACTTCGGTGCTTCCGAAGCCATGGCGTTCGGAATCCAGCCTTTGCCGCCGATATCCCCCCAACGGAAGATCGTCCGGTACAGCCCTGAGTAGAGCGGCATTGAATCCCTTAGCGGCTCCAGATCGGTGATGACGACTTCGACGCCGGCCTCTTTCAATTTGGTTAACCATTTCGACGGATAGGATCCGTATCCTGTGTTCACGGGATCGGTGACGAAGACGATCGGCAGTTCCGGATTCGCCCGCTTCTTCTCGACGAGTTTCTTTGTCAGCGTCTCCGCGATCTTCGGGAAATCGATGTCTTCGTCGGAATAATGATCCATCAGGAAGAAATCGAGGATGATGAAGTCTTCCGCTTCGTCGATCATCGAATAGACTTCATCGAATATATGAAGTTCGTGCTGCATGCCGTCCCCTTTTTTATCCTGGGCATAGGTGAGGTCGGTGAACATCTCCACATCGTCCGTCCGGTGGAGACTGCCTGCATAATCGATGCCCTCCGGCAGCGGCTTATATGTATGATAGATGATTTCGGCTGCATAGATGACGAGGAACACCGCAAGAGCGCTCCATAGGATCTTGCGCGTCGTGCCGGACAGCCGTTTCTTCTTTTTCGTTCGTTTCCCTTTCTTCCCCATCGTGCTCCCCCTCGCGTTGCTTCCATCACTGACACATTCCCTTTCAGAGTAGCATGCAAACGCACAGCAAAAAAGACTCCCCCTGGTCGATTCAGGGAGAGCCTTTGAGAAGTTTCTATCAAGCCTGTCAGGCGATAACAAGATCGCTGACGGCCTGGTCTTGCGTCAACAGTTCCTTCAAATACTTTTTGGCGCGGAACAGTCGGGATTTCACTGTTCCAATCGACACTTGCATCTTCTCGGCGATCTCGATGAGCGAATACTGGTTGACGTAGAAGTATTCGATCGTCGTTTTGTAGATGGTGTCGAGCTGGTCGATCTTGCTGCGGACAGCAGCACGCAGGTCCTGCTGTTCCACGAGCTCGCCCGGCAGCGGACTTCCGCTCGGCACGAGGTCGAGCAGCGGGATGTCAAGCGTGTCCGGCTGGTTCATGACGTATTTGCTGCGGCGCACGTCCTTGCGGTAGCGGTCGCGGAATGTGTTCATGCAGATCGTCGTCAGCCATGCTTTCATGCGGTCGACGCCTTCCATACGGCCGCTCGACCGGACGACTTTCACCCAGACGTCCTGCATCAGATCTTCGGCTTCTTCTTTGTTCCGTGTCAGTTTCAGACACAAATGGTATAAGTAACGTCCATATTCTTCATGCAGTTCGTCTAATGTCGGGTTCATCGTCCAACGCCTCCGTGTTCTAGCTGTTATCTACAGTATGCGTGATAACGGGCGGGCGAACTATCGGAGTTTCTTTCAGTTACCTTACAAACGTGTAAGGTGGGATCGTCATGCTTCGTCTTCGACCGCTTCGTCGGGACGGCGTGTGATCTTGAGGCGGACGATCCGGTTGCGGTCCATTTCCTCGATCTCGAACAGCAGCGGTCCATACGTGAACCGCTCGCCGGGATCCGGCACGTGGTCAAGTTCCTGGAATGCGAATCCGCCGATCGTCTCGTTCTCTGTCGGCAGGTCGATGCCGAGCAGCGCGACTGCCTCTTCGATTTCGAGGCGGCCCTGGCAGACGAGCGTGTCTTCCGTATGCTCGTAGATGAGCGCGTCTTCCGTTTCATCGGTCTCATCTTCGATCTCCTGGCCGATCATTTCCTCAATGATGTCTTCGTGGGTGACGATGCCGAGTGTGCCTCCGTATTCGTCGAGGACGATCGCCATATGCTTCTTGTGCGCGAGCATCATCTTGAACACCTTTTCGACGCTCGCCGTCTGCACGACGAACAGCGGATCCCGGTCGATCATGTCTTCGAACGGCAGCTCAGGTTCGATGGACCATTCGATCAGCCGCTTCGAATAGAACACGCCGATGATCTTGTCGATGCTTTCTTCATAGATCGGATAGCGGGTGTAGAAGTACTCGAGGACGGTGCCTCGGACTTCTTCGTACGTCGACTCGAGCGGCAGCGCCACGACGTCTGTCCGGTGGGTCCCCATGACGTCCGACACGTCTTTCTCCGGGAAATCGAGCACGCCCTTCAGACGGAGGGACTCGTCCTGCTGGAACGTCCCCTCGACCGAGGCGATATCGACCATCGACCGCAGATCCTCTTTCGTCAGCGTCGCTTCCTTCACTTTCCCTTTCGACAGGATGCGGATAAAGAGATTTGTGAACAGGGCGAGCAGGAACGTCAGCGGCGTCATCAGTTTGACGATGACCGTGATGATCGGCGACACCATGTACGCGAGTGTTTCCGCGAATGTCGCGGCGATGGTCTTCGGCAGCACCTCGCCGAAGATGATCAGGATGACGGTCAGGACTCCGGTCATCAGCCCGAGCGGAAGTCCTTTGTCGATGGCGATCTTCGTGACGATGGTCGGCATCATGATGTTGGCGACGTTATTGCCGATCAGGATGGCGGTGATCATCCGGTCGGGTTTCGAGACGAGCGCACGGAGCCGGATCGCTTTAGGATCCCCCTGCTCGGCACGCATCTGGATTCGCATGCGGTTCACTGCGGTAAGTGCGGTTTCACTTCCTGATAAGAAAAATGACATCACCAAAAAGAAAGCAAGTGCGATGAACAAGGGCGATTCCTCCTGATAAATTTCCTGTTCCGTTCCGAGATACAGTGCTGACGTCCGCGATGGACAACAGGTTGCATACCGGGGAACGATTTTTGGTATGTATCCGAATTTCTAAGCTGTTGCAACAGTATAGCATATGCTTCCAGTGAATACGGCTGCGGAAGTCTCCTCTTGTTAGAATTCACAGAAACTCTGCTATACTTGAGGAATCAGCACCGCTGGCCGCACTCCGCAACGGACTGCCGGAGCAAGCGGGCAGGCAGCAGCGGGAATTGTTTCTGCTATTCCCGCCCTGCCGTCACTTTAACCGAAATGAGGGGATTTTCATGGCAACGATGGATCAACTGAATGGGTACTTTGAACAGCACCGCGAAACACACTTGAATGAGCTCAAGGAGTTCCTGAGCATTCCGAGCATCAGCGCACTTTCCGAACACAAAGAGGACATGACGAAAGCCGCCGATTGGCTGGCGGCATCCCTGAAACAGGCAGGCCTTGAAAACGTGTCGATCGAACCGACCGGCGGCCACCCTGCCGTCTATGCGGACTGGCTCCATGCAGAAGGCCAGCCGACGATCCTCATCTACGGACACTACGACGTCCAGCCAGTCGACCCGCTGAACCTGTGGGACAGCGCGCCGTTCGAACCGGAAGTGCGCGAAGGCAAACTGTTCGCCCGCGGTGCGACCGATGACAAAGGTCAAGTGTTCATGCATGTGAAAGCGGTCGAAGCGCTCATGCAGCTGGACGGCAAGCTTCCGATCAACGTAAAGTTCATCATCGAAGGTGAAGAGGAAGTCGGCAGTCCAAACCTCGTCGCATTCATCAAAGACAATAAGGACAGGCTCGCAGCCGACACGATCGTCATTTCCGATACGGCGCTGTATGCCCCTGGCCAGCCGGCGATCTGTTATGCACTGCGCGGCTTGAGCGGCGTGCAGATCGATGTCCATGGCGCGAAGAGCGACCTGCACTCCGGCGTGTACGGCGGCGGTGTGCCGAATCCGATACATGCGGTTGCGGAAATCCTCGCATCGTTCCACGACAAGGAAGGGACGATTTTGGTCGAAGACTTCTATGAAAATGTGCGTCCGCTGAGCGATGATGAGCGGCAGGCATACAAAGAATTGAATTTCGATGAAGAAGAACAGCGTAAGGAGCTTGGTGTCCCTGCACTCTTCGGTGAACCGGGCTATTCGTTCCTCGAGCGCACATCCGCTCGCCCGACTCTCGAAGTGAACGGGGTATTCGGCGGGTTCAGCGGCGAAGGCATCAAGACCGTCCTTCCTGCAGAAGCGGGCGCGAAGATCACATGCCGTCTTGTCCCTGACCAGACACCGGGCGAAATCGTCAACAAACTGAAAGCCCATGTCGAAAAGCATAAGCCGGAAGGGGTGACTGTGATCGTCACGCCGTTCGACCAAGGCCTCCCGTACATCACACCGTTCGATCATCCGGCACTCGAAGCGGCGAGCCGCTCGTATGAAAAGGTGTATGAAGTGCCGACGGTCTACACTCGCGGAGGCGGGTCGATCCCGATTGTTGCGGATTTCGATGCCATCCTCGGCCTCCCGGTCGTCCTGATGGGCTTCGGTCTCGAAACCGAAAACCTGCACGGACCGAATGAACACTTGACACTGGAAAACTTCGACAAAGGCTTGCGCGTCCTCGGTGACTATTACGAAGAATTGGCCGGCCTGACGAAAGACCAGCTGAAGAAGTAAATGAATGTTAAAAAACGCCCTGTTCCGATACCGGAATAGGGCGTTTCTTCATTCTGCAGAGTCTTCCTGCCAATAAGTGACCAGCTCTTCCGCCGGCGTGCGCGGTTTCGCTTTCGGCAATTCGTCGAAATGACCGAACTGCAGCATGCTGATGATGCGCTCACCCGGCTGCACACCGAGTTGTGCACGGAACTTCGGATCATCGAGGAAGCCCGGCGTCTTCCAGCAAGTGCCGATCCCTTTATCCCACGCGAGGAGCATGACGTTCTGGATCAGGATGCTGGCAGCTGCAAAGTCCTCATGCCGCTGTTTCTGACGCGCGTCTTCCGGCACGATGACGAACAGTGCGGCGCTCGCTTTCGTGAACTTGATCATCTGCTTCTCCAACGTTTCCTCGTTCAGCTCTTTCCATTTCGGAACACCGAACTCCCGCAGCACAGCGAGGAATTCCTGGTAATTCTCTTCTGCTGCGAGTACGAAACGCCATGGGTTGCGGTTGCCGTGATTCGGCGCCCAGACAGCGTCTTCCAGAATATCCGTGATATCCCGCTGTTCCACCGGCTGGCCGTTGAAGCTCTTGATGGAACGGCGCGAAATGATTGCGTCTCTTACAGATAGTGCTTGTTCATCCATTTTTGTATCCCCTTTAGCGTTGATACTCCCCAGTATACAACAACCGGAGGGTCTTTTTCGAATTTCGGCACGTTTCGGACGACTCAAGTGAACTGGTCATTGATGTGGAAGAAGATGTATTTCGCATTCGGCCGGTAGGCGTACGAGTCCTTATAGTCCCAGCTGCGCTTTTTGACATCGTACGTATGCGCATTGACGAGCGGCGAGGCGCCGTCTTTCGCGGTGACGATCGTCGAATGATCGAACCGGCCGTCGCCCTGGAAGTCATATAAGATGACGTCACCGAGTTCAAGCTGTTCCGCGGACGCGACCTGGACGGCGGTCAGCCCGCGTTTCGAGCCGGCCAAGTACCAGCGCAGCGAATGCGCGACGGACCAGCTGAAACTCCAGTTGTCCCCCTTGATCCACCAGCCGCGGTCCCGTGCCGGACTGCCATGCATCGGCGCACCGCCCGCCCGCAGGCATTGCGAAATGTAATTCGTGCAGTCGACGTCGAACGACGGATACTCCGGATTGCGCCCATCCCACCACCGATCGGCATACCTGACAGCTGCTTCGCGGTCATACATGATTTCGCCCCCTCCTGAGAACACTATGCGGTCCCCGGGCGATCCATGCCAAACAAAAAACGCCCGCACTTGGCGGACGCATTCCTGAAAATGAAATTCGTGTAATGAAGTATGGAGCATACCGGATTCGAACCGGTGACCCCTTCGCTGCCAGCGAAGTATTCTCCCGCTGAACTAATGCCCCGAGTATGATTGGATTCACGCGCGTTCCAGTGCGTAAATTTTGTGCCAATCTGCTACAATTAGAAGTATACCAAGAAGCGCGAGAAAAGACAACTGTCAGGAGGACGGCATATGCAGCATGCAGAACGTGAATTGACCGCCCCGGTCCTGCTTTGTGATCCAAAAGGGCTGCTGAATCCTGAAGCGATCGGCTTTGCAGCGCAGCCGATCATCCAAAGCAACCTGAGGGGCCAATTCCCCCATAAGAAAAGATGGAATACGTGGACGG
Organism: Sporosarcina sp. NCCP-2716; assembly: GCF_023707985.1. Lineage (GTDB taxonomy): Bacteria > Bacillota > Bacilli > Bacillales_A > Planococcaceae > Sporosarcina. Next base: position 115,540 of record NZ_BRCF01000004.1, on the reverse strand, counting down.
TGTACGGCGAAGAGGTTATGTTCACCGCCACGGTCGCCCATTTTGACATCGGTGCGGTCTGTCTCGTCTATTTCCTCGATTACGAAACGGAGCGATTTTTCGAAAAGCGGATTTCGCTGCCGTTCGCCCGGCATGTCAAGATGCCCGAGGAAGTGCTGGCAGACCTGAAGTTCGAGGACAGCCGCCTGTCCCTGCACGTCGTCCAGGAAGACAGGAAGACCCATCTGTACGTGTCCATCGCCGATTTCGATAACGAAACACTCCATGCCGATTTCCTGATCACGCATCCGGAAGACGATGATTCCGTCAATGTCGTCATCCCGAGAAACCGCAATGTGTTCCAGTTCACGGCGAAGCATCATATCCTGCCGACGTCCGGTTTCCTGCAGATCGGCCAGAAACGCTATGAGTTCAACCCGGACTACAGCTTCACGGTGTACAACTATACGCGCGGTGTCTGGCCGCGCAGCACCGAGTGGCAGTGGGCGATGGCGTCCCAGCGGTCCGGCGGGCGCCGGATCGGCCTCAACTTCGGCGGCTGCTGGACGGACGGTACCGGCATGACGGAAAACGCGGTCATCGTCGACGGAGTGATGACGAAAATCCATGAGGATGTACTGTTTTCCTTCAATCCCGAACGCATGATGGAACGATGGACCATCCATACTAAGTTCACCGATTGTGTGGACCTCACCTTCACACCTTTCTTCGAACGGGAGGCGGCCGCCCGCAGACGCGGTGTTAAAGCGGATTTTACGCAAGTGTTCGGCTACTTCAACGGGACAGTCCGGCTCAATTCAGGTGAACGGCTGCTCGTCCGCCGGCTGCTCGGCTCATGCGAAGCGTTCACAGCCAAGTGGTAACCTCCGTCCCGTCTGTTTAAATCCAGTCGAAAACAGGTAGAGTAGTACTAGCAGACAATCGGATCACTTCAGAAAGGACGTGGCATGGTGAAAAAAATGATGACGATGGGTACTGTCCTGTTCGCCGGGATGCTTGTGGCAGGAGGCTGCGGCAACGCGAGCAAAGAGGCGGACAACGACAACCGGGAAGAAGCGGACATCATCACGACGGACGAAAAGGAAGGCGGCGACCGTGATACCGGTGACGCATACGGCTTCAACGACCTCGACCTTGAAATCGACACGAACGGCGAAGATGCCGTCGACGCCGAGTACAAAGTCGAGAAGGATTTCGAGCCGGAGTACGAAAACAAACAGACGAACCTTGACTTGAAAGGGCAGAAAGCCATGGACGAGCTCGACAAGATGTTCACCGCGGTGAACCTGGAAAGCAATATGTCCGGCGAAGAAGCCCGCGACAAGATCCTCGAGTACTTCCAGATTGATGACTATTCGAAGTTCAAACTCGACATCAAGTTCGATGACGGCAAAACCTTGAACTACAAAGATGAAAAATGATGAAAAAAACCACCGGGCCCGGTGGTTTTTTTAATGTCTGGAACTGTGGAGTGTTGGTGCTGTCCATAAAATCGGGAGAGTGATCATAAAACATGGGCAACGCTCATAAATCACGAATACCGCTCATAAATCCTGGAAATCGCTCATAAATCCTCAATACCGCTCATAAATCCTGGAAATCGCTCATAAATCCTCAAAAGCGCTCATAAATCTCGGAAACCGCTCATAAATCATAAAAACCGCTCATAAATCCCCAAAAGCGCTCATAAACCACTCCGCCGGCCGAGGAGTCGCGCAACCCCGAAGCAGCCCCACCACACCCTACAATTTCGACTGCGCGAGCATGTTGTAATAGACACCCTGTTCCGCAATCAGTTCCTGCTGGCTGCCGGATTCGATCAGCCGGCCCTGGTCGAGCACGTAGATCGTATCCGCCTTTTTCACGGTATTCAGCCGGTGGGCGATGACGAAGCTTGTGCGGCCTTCCATGAGTGTTTCGAGTGCCGCCTGGATCTCGAGCTCGGTGACGGTGTCGATGCTGCTCGTCGCTTCGTCGAGAAGCAGAATGACCGGGTCGGCGACGAATGCCCGGGCGATCGACAGCAGCTGTTTCTGCCCCTGGGAAATTTCGCTGCCGTCTGCCGTCAGCAGCGTGTCGTAGCCTTCTTCCAGCCGCTCGATGAATTCGTGTGCGTTCGCCTTATGCGCGGCCGCTTCGATCTCTTCATCGGTCGCATCGAGGCGGCCGTACCGGATGTTCTCCCGGACGGTCGCTTCGAACAGGAACGGATCTTGCAGCACGAACGCCGTCTGGCTGCGGAGTACGCGACGCGGCAGTTCGCTGATCGGGATGCCGTCGATCCGGATCGTCCCTTTGTCCGCTTCGTAGAACCGGGCGAGGAGCTGGACGATCGTCGTCTTGCCTGCGCCCGTCGCACCTAGCAGCGCGGCGGTCTCTCCCTCTTTCACGTGCAGGGAAAGGTCCTCGATCGTATAGCCATCCGTCTCCGGCGCATAGCCGAACGACACATGGTCGAACTCGACGTCGCCTTTCAGCCGGATGTCACCATTGCCTTCCGCCGTATCTTCTTCAGGCGTTTCGTTCATGATCGAGAAGACACGTTCCGCTCCCGCGATCGCGGACAGCACCGTGTTGAACTGGTTGGCCAGGTCATTCAGCGGCCGTGTGAACTGGCGGGCGTATTCCGCAAAGATGACGATCGTCCCGACAGTGACGATGCCGTCGCCACGCAGGGCGAGCAGGCCGCCGATGCCTGCGACGATGGCGAAGCCGAGATTGTTCAGCATGTTCATCACTTTCGGGATGAACCCGGAATACGTCAGCGCCCAGAACGCCGTGTTCCGCAGTTTGCCGCTCTTCTCCGCGAATTCCTCTTTCATGCGCTCTTCCTGGGAGAACGCCTTGACGATCCGCTGGCCGGAAATCGTCTCTTCGATCATGCCGTTCAACTCCCCGATCGCGCGCTGCTGCTGCTTGAACAGGATGCCTGTGCGGCGGGTGATCCAGCGCATGGCGATGAACATGATCGGTACGATGATCATCGTCATCAACGTCAGGAACGGGCTGAGGGACAGCATGACTGCGAGCGTCCCGCCGAGCGTCAGAATGCTTGAGAACACTTGGATGAACGACGAGTTCAGCGTCTGGCTGATGTTTTCGATATCGTTCGTCATTCGGCTCATCAGCTCGCCGTGCTGGCGTTTATCGAAAAAGGAGACCGGCAGTTTCTGCATATGGCTGAACAGCCCGGAACGCAGTTTATAGACCGTGTTCTGTGCGATGCCGACCATCCAGAAGTTCTGGAGATACATTGTCAGTGACGCACCTGCGTAGATGGCGAGCAGGAGGCCGATCTGCTTGCCGAGCCCTGCGGTTTTCATCGGGATGATGAAGTTGTCGATCGTCTTCCCGATCAGGAACGGACCGAGCAGGGTGAGAGCCGAACTGACGAGGACGAGGGCGAGCACCGTGATCAGCAGGCCGCGCTGTTCGTCGACGAGCCGCCAGATGTTCAGCAGCGCTTTCTTCCAGTCGCCGACCTCCTCGCGCGGCCGCTTCGCCCCTTTCTTCAAGTCTTCCTTCTTAAGAATCGGTTCGTAACCGAAGGGTTTCTTCAAGCTGTTGACCACTGTCCTCCACCTCCTCTTCCAATTGGGACTCGGCAATTTTGCGGTAGAGTGCCGACTGCTCCATCAGTTCGGCGTGGGTGCCATACGCCGAGACCTCCCCTTCATCCATCAGGAGGATCTTATCCGCCCCTTGCGCCGTATGGATCTTCTGCGTGATGACGATCATCGTGGACCGTTCGTCTTCGAGCGCTTCCCAGAGGGCGTTCTCGGTCTTCACGTCGAGCGCGCTCGTACTGTCGTCGAGCAACAGGACGGCCGGTTTGCGGACGAGGGCCCGGGCGATAGAGAGACGCTGTTTCTGGCCGCCTGACAAGTTGACGCCCTTCTGCCCGACCCGTGTGTCGTAGTTTGCCGGGAACCGCAGGATCGACGAGTGGATCTGCGCTTTTTCAGCGGCAGCTTCCAGTTCGTCCGCCCGTGCTTCCGGGTCCCCCCATGCGAGGTTCTCCCGGATCGTGCCGGTGAACAGGACGGACTGCTGCGGCACGAGGCCGATCGCGTTCCGCAGTTCCTCGAGCGGCCAGTCGCGGATATCCTTCCCGTCAAGCAGGATGCGGCCGGACGTCGCGGTGAATATCCGCGGGATCAGGTTGAGCATCGTCGATTTCCCGGACCCCGTCGCTCCCATCACGGCGATCTTCTGACCCGGCCGGATGTCGAACGACACGTCTTTCAGTACATCCTCTTCATGTCCCGGATAATGGAACGACACGCGGTCGAAGGTGAGGGCGCCCTGTTTCAATTCCGAGCCGCCCCCCTGCTGGACAGCGGACTCTTCTTCATCGTCCTCCGCAAGCAGCACTTCCTCCATACGGGTCGACGAGGCCTGCGCACGGGAGAAGGCGATGATCATGAAGGAGAACATCGAGAAGCCGCCGGTGATGCGGAATGCGTAGTTGACGATCGCGACGATCTCGCCGACCTTCGCGTCCCCGGCGCGGACCGTCCCGACGCCGAACCAGAGGACGAGCATGAGGCTGCCGTTCATGATCAGCAGCAGTACGGGCATGATCAGTTCCATCATCCGGAACGCTTTGACGGTGTCTTTCCGCAACAGGTCCGCCGTCTTCGCGAACCGGCTGCTTTCGTATGCTCCTCGAAGGTAAGCCTTGATGAGCCGGACGGCCTGGAGGTTCTCCTGATTGACCCGGTTCACCCGGTCGAGCCGGCGCTGGACGTCCGCGAAATAGCCGACCCCTTTCCTTGCCATGACGAACAGGAAGATGAGGAGGAACGGCACGCCGATCACGAGGAATGCGGCGAGTTTTGCGTTCACGAACAGCGCCATAATGAGACTTCCGACGACGAGCAGCGGAGCGCGCAAGAGGAAGCGTACGCCCATGAACAGGATGTTCTGCGCCATCGTCACGTCACTTGTCAGTCGGGTGATGAGCGACGAAGACGGAAACCGCAGGAACGTCGCCATCGAGAACGACTGGATGCGCCGGAACAGCGCCTGGCGGATATCGTAGCCGAAGCCTTGTGCGGCATGGGCGGCGAAATACGAGTTGGTGATCCCGGCGGCGAATGCGAGGAGTGCGAGGCCGAGCATGGCAATCCCGAATACGAGGATCGTCCCGCGATCGCCCGCCGTGATGCCGTCATCAATGATTTTCGCAATTAAAAGCGGCTGCACGAGCTCAACCGCCAGTTCCACGAGCATCATGGCAATCGCGATGATGATCGCCCACTTGTAAGGCTTTGCATAGGAGAATACTGTTTTCACGTCCATCGTCCTTCCTGAAATGTTTCGCTAAACGAATTAGTTAGGTGTAATTAGTATGCCACATCGTGAAGTCAGTGTATAGCGAATGAACTGAATTGTCTGATCCGGCTATGACGTCTGCTGACAGAGTCAGAGAATGCAAAAACGCTCCCATGGCAGGGAGCGTCCATACGTTCATCCATTCATTCAGGCAGGGTCTTCCTTCGATTTGCCGCCGGCAACGGAAATCCCCGTCACGCCGAGCAGCATGACGATCGCCCCAGTGAGCTGCCAGGCCCCGAGCATCGCGCCGAACCAGACGACCGACACGATCATCGCGGTCAGCGGTTCAAAACTCGACAGGATGCTCGTCTCGATCGGCGTGATGTACTTCATGCTGCCGAGGAACAGCAGGAACGCGAGCGTGCCGACAAAGATGATGCCGGTGAGCATGCCCGCGATCTGCCAGTCCATGAGAAACTGCATCTCGCGAAAAAGACGGAGCGGATTGGTGATGAACAGCGCAGCCCCGCCGACGACCATCGCCCAGCCGATCGACAGCAGCACGCCCCACTCCTGCATCAGCCGGACGGGGTACAGCGTGTAGAATGTGAATGCAAACCCGACAGCCACCCCCCAGAACAAAGCGGCCGGCGTCATGCTGAAGCCGGACAGCGAGCCGTTCGTCAGCAGCAGGAACAGCCCGCCGAGCGTGACAATCATCCCTGCGATTTGGGCGAACGGCGGCACGAACCGCTGGCGTATGGAAACGAACAGGATGACGTAGATCGGCGACAGGAACTGGAACAAGGTCGCAAGCACGGCGTTACTTTCGGAAATCGCCGACGTGAACGCGAATTGGACGCCAAGCATCCCTGCCACACCGAAGATGACCATCTGCCGCGACCACACTTTTTGCCGCCATGGCCGCATCACCTGCTTGCCTTTCAATCGCAAATAGGCAATTAGCAGCAATCCCGCGACCAACAGCCGGACTGTCAGCAGAAACGACACGGACATGCCGCTGTTTTCGAGTGTCCACTCCATCATCGGGCCGGAAAGCCCCCAAAGAGCAGCCCCGCTGATTATCATGACAAGCCCTTTTACCCGTCCCATCCGATCACCTTCACTCCCGTGCAAATTTGGTTACAACTAAAATACTTGTTGAATTTATTGATTATAGGTGAAAAGTTCGGGATTCTCCTATATACTAGTCTTATGAACTAGTCGAGAGGAGAACTTCCATGACCACTTTACACGAACAGACCGCATCTGACATGCCGGACATTCGTCGCAGTCTCGATCATTATTATATGGTAACTCAAACGGATGCGGAAGGTCTCGTCATTTCAGTAAATAAAAACTTTCTGAATGTTAGCAATTGGACGCCGAAACGGGTGCTCGGGAAAACGATCTGGCAGCTGTTCGATGATTCCGAACAGGCGCAAAGCACGATCCACACGATCTGGGAGCAGCTCCAGGCCGGCAAAACGTGGTTCGGCACCGCACAGAAACAGAAACGGACCGGGGAAACGTACTTCTCCAACCTGCTGGCTGTGCCTGAAATGGACGCAAATGGCGTGTTCGAGCAGGCCCTTTTCCTCGAGCTCGACATTACGGAGGATATCCAGACGAAGGAGCGGCTTGAGCAGATCGCGTTCATCGACATCGAAACGGGTCTGATGAGCCGCCACAAACTCGAAGCGCTCGTGAACGAGATGATCGGAGAAGACAAAAGTTTCTCGTTCGTCTATTTGTCCATCGATCATTACTATACGTTGAAGGAACTGCAGAACGGGACCGACGAAACCGAGCTGACCCAGGCGTTCGCGAACCGTATGAAGCGCTATTTCCAGGACAATCCGATCGCCCGCATCGGCAGCAGCCAGTTCGTCATCCTGACACCGTTCGGCGACTGGTATGTCCAGGGCTTCCTCGATTTCCTCGAACAGCAGCCGCTCTACATCGGCAATGAGGCGCTTCCGCTGTCGATCAGCGGCGGCATCGCGCGCTATCCGGAAGACCAGAAGAGCTACGTGAACTTGCTGGAAGCCGCCGCGATGACGCTCGACGAAGTACGTCAGCAGGGCGGCGGCAAGATCATCTCGCTGTCGGCCGCCTCGCATAAGGTGCTGAACCGACGGTCGCTCATCAACCGGAAACTGCTGACGGCGCTCGACCGCAACGCTCTGGAAGTCGTCTATCAGCCGCAGTATGACGTGGCCGCGAAACAAGTGACGGTCTACGAAGCACTCGTCCGCTGGGAAGACGACGAACTCGGCACGGTATCCCCGGACGAGCTGATCCCGATCGCGGAGTCGAACGGACTGATCGCCAACATCGGCGGATATGTACTGACGGAAGCCGCCCAGCTCGCTGTGCAGCTGGAAGCGGAGAACGGCAGTCCGCACGTGTCCGTGAACACATCCGTACGCGAGTTTTCCAATCAGCCGATGAAAGACAAGATCCTCGCGATCCTGCAGACGGCGTCCTGCCGCCCGGGCCAGCTGGAGCTGGAGATCACCGAGAAATTCGCCTTCCAGGCGGAGGAAGAGCAGTCGATCATCCAGCAGATGAAGGAACTGCAGGACGCCGGCGTGAACTTCACGCTGGATGATTTCGGGACCGGGTATGCGTCGTTCCGCTACATGCAGTACTTGCCGATCTCCAAAGTGAAGATCGACAAAGTGTATATGACCAGCCTGCTGACCCATCCGAAGACGCAGCAGCTCGTCGAAGGGATGATCCAGTTCAGCAAGACGATGGGCCTGTACACGATCGCAGAAGGCGTCGAGACCGAAGCGCAGTTCGACCTGCTCGTCTCGATGGGCATCGATGCTGTGCAGGGTTATTATATCGGCGCGCCTGTCCGTGCCGAAGAACTCCATAGCCAGAAATGAGAAAAGAGCGCGGCCTGATGAAGGCTCGCGCTCTTTTTGGCATTCACTTCTGCTTGAAACGCTCGGTTTTATCCCACCCGATGATCTGCCGGTTCTTCTTCGCCTTGACGTACAGAATGAGGCTCCGCACGAATAAATACGAAAACAGCTGCGCATAGGTGAAATACATGATGACGCTGATGAACACATTGAGCGGCGTGAACGTCCGCTGCGTCGCCTGCGCGGCGAACAGCTGGGTCGTATAGACGATGTACGCCAAATACCAGATGAACAGCAGCGGATACGTATACTCGATATAGAAGATGTCGAGGATACCGAGAGCGAACCAGACGTACGAAATGATGAGGAACAGCCAGAAGATGACATACACGAGCAGCTGATGGATGGAATGGACGAGCAGTTTGCCCTTGAAATAGCCCGGTTCCGTCAGCGTCTTCTCGACGATGTACAGGTTCCCCTGCAGCCAGCGCGTCCGCTGTTTCAAATAGACGCCGAGCGTTTCAGGCTCCTGTTCCCATGTGATGGAGTCCGGGACGATCGGCAAATAGTAGCCCGCCTTCGTGATCCGCAGCGTCAGTTCCGCGTCTTCCGCGATCGCGTACGGATCGTACCCGCCGAGTTCCTCGATGACGGACCGTTTGACGAGCATGTTAGTCCCTGTCAGCGATCCGGTCTTGAACAGCTGCCAGCGGCCCGACTGCATGAGCAGCTGGAACACTTGGAACTCGATCGAGATCATCCGCGTCAGCCAGTTCGCCTGTTCGTTGACCGTCCGGACATAGCCGACCGCACCGGCGGACCGCTCATGGGTTTCCGCGACTGCAACGAGCTGGATAAGTGCATTCGGATCCGGCTGATTATCCGCATCATACACACAATAATACGCGCCGGATGAAATGCCCAAGCCGTGATTCAGCACGCGGGATTTCCCTTTCGGCTCCCCTGGCGGCACTTCGATGTGGTGGACATTGCGGAACGTCGCAGCGAAATCCGCGGCGATCTCCCCGGTTTCATCCGACGAATTATCGTTCAGCACGTAGATCTGCAAATCCCCCGGATAGACGAGCGCCGTCATCGCTTCGAGCGTATCCCTGATAACTACGCCCTCGTTATGTGCGGGGATCAGGATGTCGACACTCGGGTAATGGTCCAGCTCGGGAACCGGTTTCCGGCGCAGCCGGTTGTAGAGCCCCGCCACCGTCAGCAACGAATAGTAGGTGAGCAGTGTCAGGAACAGGGCCGTCGTCAGGAACAGCAGCAGCTTGACGCTGAACACCGCGGCGAATACGAGCAGCGCGATGAACAGGACCGCCGTGACCAGCAGCACGATAAGCCGTCTGCTCATGCGATCACCAGCAATTCACCGATCGACCGCTGCCCGTCGATGCGGCGGGTTTCCCAGCGTATCCGCTCCAGTGCATCCGGCTCAAGCTGACGCGCCATCGCCTCCTGCAGCCGGCCTTCGACGACGGCGAACCCTTCTTCGCCGACGTGCTGAAGGACGACGACAAGCGTCGTGCCGTCCCATTGCCCGACGAGGTCATACTGTTTGCGCAGCGTGCCGTAAATGGCCGCCGAGCTCGCGAGCACCGCCTGCTTCCTTGCACTTCTCCGCAATTCCGACAGGTCGGCTTTCAGGAAATAGCCTGACTCTTCGTGGCGCGCCATCGCAGACAGGACAAGGGTCGCCTGCTTTTCGAACTCCCGTTTCGTCAGGACCCCCTGTTCGGAGATGAATTCACGGAGTTCTTCCACCCGTTCTTTCAGCGCCGCATTCTCCTTCCGATAGGAGAATACGTATTTCGCGAGGCTGTACAAGGCGAACAGATGGAGCAGGAACAGGAAATGGAGACCGATGCCGGCCGCCTGCTCGCCAGGCGACCACCCTTCGGCGAAAGCCAAATACAGGAAATAAAAGACCGTCACCAAGGTGAACAGGATATACAGGAAAAACGCGGTCCTGTCGGCAACGGAGAAAAACAGCACAGCGCAGCCCGCCAGCAATATTGTCATCGTGATGAGCCGCGTCTCCGTCTGGAAACCGAGCAGGACGGATGCCGTCACCAGCCAGACGACAGCAGCAGCCGGCAGCTGCAGACGCTGCCATGGTGCAGTACGGGTATTCATTCGACAGACCTCCAATCGGAAGCATTCATTATAGTAGATGGGTCTCTTGCCTTTAGTAGATGGTTTCCCTATCAGTATAGTTGGAAACACCTTAGGTTTGCACGGCGGACAGTCGGGAATACTCGGATTAGATAACCGGTAAGGAGGGTTTTACCCATGTCGGAAAACAAATACGAGAAGATCGACGAACAAGTGAAACCGCAGACGCAGGACCAGCAGCCAGGCGTCGAGGCGGAAATGTCCCCCCAGCCGATCTATGATGATGAAAACTACAAAGGCTCCGGGAAGCTGAAAGGCAAAAAGGCGCTCATCACCGGTGGCGACAGCGGAATCGGCCGTGCCGTAGCGGTCGCCTTCGCGAAAGAGGGCGCAGATGTCGCCATCGCCTATTTGAGTGAAGACGAAGATGTGGATGCGGATAAAACCGTCCAGCTCATCGAACAGTATGGCGGCAAAGCATTCAAGAAACGGATCGACATCAGCGAAGAGGAGAACTGCGAAACACTCGTCGAAGAGGTCGTGAAGGAATTCGGCGGTCTCGACGTGCTCGTCAACAATGCGGGCAAACAGTTTCCTCAGCAGTCGCTGCTCGACATTTCGGGTGATCAGCTGCGGGAGACGTTCGACACAAACTTCTTCGGCCTATTCTACATGACCCGTGCGGCGCTCCCTCATCTGCAGGAAGGCGCATCAATCGTGAACACGTCATCCGTGACGGCATACAACGGTTCTCCGGGACTGCTCGATTACTCGGCGACGAAAGGGGCGATCACGTCGTTCACCCGTTCGCTCGCGCTCAACTTGGCGGAGAAGAAGATCCGCGTGAACGCGGTTGCCCCCGGACCGATCTGGACACCGCTCATCCCTGCGACGTTCGACGCCAAAACCGTCGAAGCGCATGGCAGCGACACGCCGATGAAACGGCGCGGCGAACCCGCCGAAAACGCACCGGCCTACGTGTTCCTGGCGTCGTCCGACTCCAGCTACATGACCGGCCAGACGATCCACGTCGACGGCGGCGATTTTGTCGGCTCCTGAGTATGGAACCGTCCCATGAGAGATTCTCATGGGGCGGTTTTTTTGCGCGGGTGTCCCGGGGGCGGAGGTGCGTAATTGACCGGGGAACGCGCGTATTCTCTCGGGAGCGCGCGTATTCCGGGGCCGAGCGCGCGCATTCTCTCGGGAACGCGCGTATTTCTCTGAAGACGCGTATTCTCTCGGGAACGCGCATATTCCATGGGCGAGCGCGCGCATTCTCTCGGGAACGCGCGTATTCCGGGGCCGAGCACGCGCAAACCCGGCGGGAACGCGCGTATTTCTCTGAAGGCGCGTATTCCACTGCCGAGCGCGCGTATTTCTCTGAAGACGCGTATTCCACTGCCGAGCGCGCGTATTCTCCCGGGAACGCGCCTATTCCAGGCGCGAGCGCGCGCATTCGCCTCTTCCCTGTTGATAACACGCCCCCCATCTCACTGCACTCTCCAGATACCTGTGGATAACCCGTCTTTCATCCCCCAATTGGGTATAACTATCGCTTTAATTGTCGATAACTTCTGAAATTAATTTTTTATCCACAAAAAAGGCCGCCAGATATCGTGTCTGACGGCCCTTTCTTATCCACATTATGCTTCTGCGATTTCTTGATTCTTCGAGTAGCGTTTGCTGAACAGCAAGGCGAAATACCCGGCTGTCAGCGCAAGGCAGACGACCATGAATCCTAGAAGGACACCATTCGATGCCCAAAGGTGCTGCATGTCTCCGGTGGAAATCGACGCTTTGAATGCCTGGACGGAGTACGTCATCGGCAGGAATTTATTGAAAATCTGCAGCGGTTCCGGAATGAGTTCGAGCGGGAACGTTCCGGCGCTTGTGACGAGCTGCATGATGAGCACGAGAATCGCCACGAAGCGGCCTGCATCGCTGAGGACTGAGACGAACAGCTGCACGAGCGCGATGAATGTGTAGCTCGTGATGACCGCCGTCAGGATGAACATCGGCGTATCGATCGTCTCCATGCCGAGTCCGTACTTGATGATCGCTACGGCGAGCAGGGCCTGGATGAGCCCAACGACCGCGAGAACCGATACTTTACTTGCGAACCAGCGGAATGGTCCGGTCGGTGAGATGGCTGGTTCGATGAGCGGGAAGACGATCGAGAGCAGGAGCGCTCCGACGAACAGTCCGAGTGACAGGAAGTACGGCGCGAAGCCGGTTCCGTAGTTCGGCACTTCGTTGACCGCGTCTTTTTCCACGTCGACCGGTGCTGCCGCCATATCATATGTTTTGTCGGTCGGTTTCACTTCGGAAGCCGTTTCGTTCGCTTCCGCAAGCTTTTCTTGGAGTGTTCCGGTTCCTTCATTCAATTCTTTGGCACCGTCTGCGAGCGCAGCCGAGCCGTTCGCCAATTCACGTGACTTCGACGCGAGTGTTCCTGTGCCGTCCGTCAATGTTTTCGACCCTTCATTCAGAGCCGTCAATCCGTTGACGAGCTGGCTTGATCCTTCTTTTGCAGCAGACGCGCCTGCCGCCAGTTTACCGACACCTGCGTTCAGAGCCGCGTTGCCGTCAGCAAGGGAAGAAGCCCCTGCCAGCAACTGGCCGGATTTGCTGTTCAATTCGTTCACACCGGCAAGTGCCTGCGAGTGGGCGCCGGCGAGCTGACCAGCCGCGCCGTTCAGCTGTTTTGCGCCGGTTTGGAGAGCACCTGTGCCAGCTGATAATTCACCGAGACCGCCTGCCACTTGTGCGCTTCCTTGTTTCAATTGGCCGAGTGCGCCTTTGAGTGCAGCCTGCTGCTCTTCAGGAAGCTGCGCCAAAATCGGTGCGAGCTGATCCGACAGCTGGGCAATGCCTGCGTTCACTTGCTGTGCGCCGCCTGTCAGCTGACCGGCCGCCGCATTCAGCGAGCCTGATTTCTCGGCGAGATTCGCAACACCGGCACCGAATTCCTTCTCTTTGGCACCGATCTGCTGGTAACTGCTGGCGAGTTTCCCGACACCTTGCGTATACTGGGCGATCCCGCTTTTCAGATCGGTCGCGCCGGCAGCCGCTTTCTGCGAGCCGCCCTGCAGTTCGTTCACACCTGATGCGAGCGTACCAAGTCCTGAATTCAGGGAAGATGCGCCATTCGCTGCTTCCGCCACGCCTTTCTTCAGACGGTCGGAACCGTCGGCGAGAGTCACGGTGCTGGACGCAAGCTGTTCCAAATAGCCTTTCAGATCATCTGTCCCCGAGACGAGTTTGCCGGAACCGTCATGCAGTTTGCCGGCCCCTTCCGCCGCATCGCCGAAGCCGTCGCCCATCTCCTTGATGGAGTCGAACAGCTGCTCAGCATACGTGGCAGATACTTTCTCGTTCACTTCCGCTTTGATGCGGTCCATGGCGGTTTCCCCGATTTGCGCCGACAGGAAGTTGAATCCTTCGTTCGGCTTGTAGATCAACGCCAATTTCTCCGGTGTTTCATCCAGCAGCGTCGTCGCATGCTGGGAGAAGTTATCCGGAATTTCAATCGTCATGTAGTAGTCCTGATCCTGCAGTCCTTTACGTGCTTCTTCCTTCGAAATCCCCTGGAAGTCGAACTGTTTACTGTCGACAAGCTTGTCGACGAGCTCATTCCCGAGGTCAAGGTGTTCCCCTTCGTAGTCCGCGCCTTCGTCCATATTCACGACGGCGACAGGCAGTGCGTCCATATTGGCGTACGGATCCCAGAACGCCCACAAAAACATTCCCGCATATAAGACGGGGATGAACAAAATAGCAATCATCGGTACGATCATTTTGCGGGTGCGGAGCAATTGCTTCCATTCCGCCCCTGTCATCGTCTTCTTCATTCCCAGATTCCTCCTTGACTAGTTGACCACTTCGGCATTCCGGTCATTTTATGATGAAAAAAGAAGTCTCAGCAGAGGAGACTTTTGAAAATGGTGCTGCTCAGCAAATCGATGATTTCCGTCTCGGCCAGTTCGCGGTCGTGGGTCTTTCCCCAGTCGACGACGAGCGCCATGTACGATTTGAAAAGTAAATACGCAACCAAGTCGGTGTTGCACGGTTTGACTTCTCCGCGCATGATGCCCTTTTCGATCTTTTCCGCGATGAATTGCACGATCTGCGCTTCGATATCGGCAAGGACTTCCTGCACGGCAGGGGTCCGGATCTCTTTTCCTTCGTCGATCAGTTTGGCGTACAGCTGGTGTGTCGTGCGGAATTTCAAAATTGACATGAGACGGGCATGTGCATTCTCTTCAAAAGGAGCACCCGGTACAGCGGCGGCTTCCGCTTCTGTCCGCATCTCCTCGATCATCCCGACGACGATGGCGTTGAACAGTTCTTCCTTATTCGCAAAGAACGTGTAAATCGTGCCTTTCCCAACGTTTGCAATCTTCGCGACCTGGTCCATCGTGGTCGCTTTGTAGCCAAACAGCGAGAAGGACTTAGCGGCGGCTTGTAAAATCTCCGTTCTGCGATCCATTTGCCCACCTCTTTCATCAATAAATGACCGTTTTTCATTTCCGGTCATTCGGTCAACCCTTATCATACGCGCACTTCTCCGTAAATGCAAGGGCTTTGAGGAATTCTTTTCCGGTTCTCTGCATAGAAAAACGGAGGCAGGAAAAGCCCCCGTCATTCTGGTTCGTCAGGCGTGAGCCTTCTTTTCGTGGGAGATGAACGACAGCAGGTCCTCCGCCGACTCGAAGCCGAGTGCTTCGACACTTCGCGCTTCCTTGAAATAATCGTCACCGACCATCGTGCCCGCAAGCGTGATGATCGAATCCCCTACAGGCGTCGGCATGCCGAGATGCTCACCGAGTGAGTGGAGCAGCCCGAGACCCATCGGCACGTCTTCGGTGATGTAGCGGTTGTTTACCGATTTCGTCCGCAAGTCTTTCACACTATCCGCATAGATGCCGAACGCATCATCGTCCGAATAGGATTCCGGGTCAGTGAACGTCCGCACTTTGAATTCCTCGATATAGGAGCGGGGCGTGCAGCCGATCCGCTCGAGCATGTCCATCTTTTCCTGGTCGAGTTCGTTGGCCACTTTCCAGGTGGACGGCGTGAATCCTTCCGTATACATGGAGAACTGTCCGTCCGAGTTTTCGATATAGGCCGCGTTCAGCGCAATGCCGACCGTATGCATGATCAGGTTCGGGTTGTGCAGCGCTACTTCCGCAATATTTTCCCGCGGGATGCAGTTTCCGAGAATCGGCTTCAGCGTTTCGCACGCTTCATCGATGCGGTCGGATGGCAGCGAGGCGATCGGATGCCCGTAGTTTTCCGAGTACAGCGTCACTTCGCCGGGCGCCGTAATGCGGCAGCTGTACGGGAGTGTCTCCCCTTCAACGAACAGCGGGGCGTGATCCGACCGGCCGAGCCGCTCCAGTTCGTTCAGGAAAAAGACACTGCCGAGATAACCCGGGCAGATATAGACGGTCTGATGCTTCTGCAGATGCGGAGCAAGGGCGCTCGCGAGGGATTTGTGGTAGTTCGATACATAATAGATGAGGAGGATATCTGCTTGCGGGATGACGTCCGCAGGGTCGCGGGTCACGGTGTGGAGTGGAACCGTCTGTGTTGTGTCTTCATCGTGCAGTGTGATCTCTTTCGTTTCTTCGAGTTTCTGGAAGTGCTCATCCGGCTGGCCGCTCAGTTTGAGCATGCTCACCTCGTGACCATCGCGCGCGAGACAGGCCGCAGCCGTCGAGCCTCCATGTCCTGAACCTACAATCGTAATCTTCAATTCAAGTTCCCCCTTTTTTGTGAAAGCGTTCACATGATGGATGAAAAAAATACCAGGCATAGGCCTGCAACTCTTAAATACCCTATCTATCTAGATGTAAACCTAAATTAGGAGAAAAGTTTATAAGATATAGGTAAATGAAGTACTCCCCCTCTTCCGATTCATTCATTTCTCTCCTCCATTCGTACTCAGCAGGTTCCGGTATGTCAAGTCACCCGGGCAGCAAAAGCCGCCCGGGTGCTTGTCTTATTCAGTCCCCTCAAACGGCCACCCCGGCAGCATGCGGTTCAAGGGCTTGTCCTCACGCTTGCCGAGGACATATTCCGCCTGCATGATCGTATGGATTTCGCGGGTGCCTTCGTAGATGACGGGTGCTTTCGAGTTGCGCAGGTAGCGGGCGACGGGGTAGTCGTCCGAGTAGCCGTAGGCGCCGTGGATCTGGAATGCGTCGTCTGCCGCTCGGTTCGCGAAGTCGCACGCCTGCCATTTGGCGAGGGACGTCTCCCGCGTGTTGCGGCGGCCGGCGTTTTTCAATTCACCGGCACGGTAGACGAGCAGCCGACTCATCTGGTAGCCCGCCTCCATGTTGGCGATCATGCGCTGGACGAGCTGGTGGTCGCCGATCGGCCGGCCGAATGTGTTCCGTTCCGCGCAGTAGGCGGTGCTTGCTTCCAGGCACGCACGGATGAGCCCGACCGCGCCGGCCGCGACGGTGAAGCGGCCGTTGTCGAGTGCCGACATGGCGATCTTGAATCCTTCGCCTTCTTCGCCGAGCCGGTTGGATGCCGGAATGCGGACGTCCTCGAAGAAGAGCTCGCCCGTGTTGCCGGCCTTGATGCCGTATTTATTGGCGATCGCCTTGGATGAAAACCCGGGACGTGTGTGCTCGACGATGAATGCGGAGATGCCATGGTGCTTTTTCGATTTGTCGGTATAGGCGAAGACGAGGAAGTTGTCTGCCTGATCGCATAGAGAAATCCACGTCTTCTGGCCGTTCAGTACGTAGTCGTCCCCGTCGCGGACCGCCGTCGTCGCCAGTGCAGCAACGTCCGATCCGGCACCGGGTTCCGTCAGGCCGAACGCGCCGATCTGTTCGCCTTTCGCCTGCGGGACGAGGAATTGCTGTTTCTGTTCTTCGGTTCCCCACTGCAGCAGGGTCAGCGAGTTCAGGCCGGTATGGACCGATACAGCGGTGCGGAACGCAGTATCGCCGCGTTCCAGTTCCTCGCAAAGGACGGACAGTGAATTGTAATCGAGGCCGCTCCCGCCGTACTGTTCCGGGATGCACGATCCCATGAAGCCGAGTTCGGCCAAGTCGTTCCAGACGGCTGGATCGAATCCGCCCGCGCGTTCCCACTCCGCAATGTTCGGAATGATCCGGTCGTCGACATAGCGGCGCGCCGTCTGCCGCAGGAGCTGCTGATCGTCTGTGAATGTAAAGTCCATAATGCGCACCTTCTCTCTGTTGAGATTACAGGGTCGGGATTACAGGGATGCTTCACCGGTCAGGACGTTCTCTTCGATCACAACGCCGCGTTTTTTCATTTCTTCAATATACAGATGGCCTGGGACGATCGCTTCCGGCGGATGAACGCCTCGTTTCGTGATCGTGCCGCTGCCAATCATCTGCGCGACGACGGAAATCGTGTTGGCCGTCGCAAGCGCCATCGCCGTTTCGTTCATCTTGGTATCTTTCGTCACTGTCAGATTGTATTCGTATGTCGCCGGCATGCCCGATGCCTCGCCGCTGACGAGGACGCGCAGGAGCACGGCGTCTTCTTTTTCACCGAGCAGCAGCTGCGGCGTCAGATGGGCACGCATAACGTCACGGACGCGCAGCGGTTTCCCGTCGACCTGGATGGCGGATTCGCGGGATAGCAGGCCGAGATCGACGAGCAGCTGGAACTTCTCCGCGTGGCCCGGGTATCGGATCGTCTTGTACTCGAGCGTCTGCACGTCCGGGAACGATTCCGGCAGCGTCGACGTTCCGCCCGACGTATGGAACGCTTCCATCATGCCGAAGCCGTCAAACTCGATCGATTCAATTTCGGAGAGCGACGGCAGTTCGAGGACTTTGCCGCTGCGGATGACACGCGACGGATCGGTGTAATGGTCGAAAACGCCTTCGAGCGAGAAGACGATATTGTAGTTCAGCGGCGGTTCGGGATGGACGGGCACCCCGCCGACGTACAGCTTGATGGAGTCGACCGTATCGAGCTTCTCCGCTCCGTAGCCTGCGAGGATGTTGATCATTCCCGGGGCGACGCCGAGATCTGGGATGACAGTGACGCCTTTTGCCTCTGCCGCTTCATTCATCGCGAGCACGGCTTCGGTCGCACCGCCGATATGGCCGCCGAGATCGACACAGTGGACGCCCGCTTCGATGGCGAGCCGTGCGACGGTTTCATTGAACGTATAGAACAGGGCGTTGATGACAACGTCGCCGAGCGCAATCACTTCGCTCAGCTGCAGTTCATTGCGTGCATCGAGGACGAGGATATTCAGTTTGTCGGACAGCAGTTCATCCGCAAAGTTCTCTGCTTTCCGGACGTCCTGATCGGCCAGATAGACGGTGGTCACCGCCTCCTGCTTCACAAGATCCCGCACCGCTTCTTTTCCCATGAGTCCTGCTCCTAGTACGACGACTTTCATACAATCTGCCCCCTTTTAGTTGTTGTCGATCTGCGCCCGCTGCAGTTTGCCGCTGTAGTCCACGTAAATGCTCTTCCATTCAGTGAAGACGTCGAGTGCCGCAACGCCGGAATCACGGTGTCCGTTCCCCGTCCCTTTCGTCCCTCCGAACGGCAGGTGGATCTCTGCGCCTGTCGTACCGGCGTTGACGTAGACGATGCCCGTGTCGAGATCGCGCTGCGCTTGGAAGATCGTGTTGACGTCTTTCGAGAAGATTGAGCTCGACAATCCGTATTTGACGCTGTTGTTGACCTCGATCGCTTCTTCCAGGCTGTTAACTTCGATCAATGAAATGACAGGCCCGAAAATCTCTTCCTGCGCGAGACGGCTGTCCGCCTTGACGTTCGTGAACAGCGTCGGCTCGAAATAATGGCCGCCGGTATATTTGCCTTCCGTCAGCTGGCTTCCTCCCGCAAGAAGTGTCGCGCCTTCTTCCTTGCCGACGCTTACGTAGTACTCGATCTTCTCAATCGACTTGGCGTTGATGACCGGTCCGATTTTGACGGACTCGTCCGCCCCGTTGCCGATTGTCAGGCCTTCCATCGCTTCGGTGAGTTTTTGTTCCAGTTCCTTTTTGACGGATGAATGCGCGATGACCCGGCTGCAGGCGGTGCAGCGCTGGCCGGCAGTTCCGTAGGCGCTCCAGAGAATGCCTTCGACGGCGAGGTCGAGGTCGGCGTCGTCCATGACAATGATCGCGTTCTTGCCGCCCATCTCAAGCGACACTTTCTTCAAGTGGCGTCCGCCGAGTTCCGCGACATTGCGGCCTGTTTCGGTCGAGCCCGTGAACGAAATGACCCGCACGTCCGGGTGCTCGATCATCGCTGTGCCGACCGTGCCGCCGCTGCCGAAAACGATGTTTGCGACCCCTGCCGGCAGTCCAGCCTCTTCGAAGATGAGCGCCATTTCGTACGCCATCATCGGTGTTTCGGTCGCCGGTTTCCAGAGGAATGTGTTGCCTGCGACAATGGCCGGGAACGACTTCCATGTTGCGATCGCTACAGGGAAATTCCATGGTGTGATGAGGCCGACGACGCCGATCGGGGCGCGGACGCTCATCGCGAATTTATTGTCGAGCTCGGACGGGACCGTTTCCCCGAACAGGCGGCGTCCTTCCCCGGCCATGTAATACGCCATGTCGATGCCTTCCTGCACTTCCCCGCGTGCTTCTTCGATGACTTTGCCCATCTCTTTCGTCAGTGTCTGGGCGAGATGCTCTTTCTTCTCGACCATGAGGCGGCCGATTTCATACAGGTAGTCTGCCCGTTTCGGTGCCGGCACGCGCGCCCATTTTTTCTGCGCGGCTTTCGCTGCGGCGACTGCCTTGTCCACATCCTCCGCGGTGGAAAGCCGGACTTGTGCAAGCTTGCCCCCATTCGCCGGGTTGAGCACGTCGGTGTATTCCGCGCCTTCCTCCGTCTGCCATTGCCCGTTTACATAGTTGTTCAGTTTCATCTGTCCCAGTCCCCTTCCAAGTTCTGTTTGTAAGCTCTTACATTCTGTATTCGACATATGATCACGTTCTCCTTTCAAACTTGTCTGATGAATGAAGTTTCGGTAGTGCGAATGATTTTTGCTGCAATGAACGGGCGTGTGATGTGCGTTCGCGGGCGATAGAGAGGGGGCCATGTGACCGGCGATGCTTGTTTTGGGCTCTGGTCGGCACTAGAGACGTGCTTAAGCGACCGGCGATTCCCGTTTCGCACACTCCCGGGCACTAGAGACGCGCCTTAATGACCGATGACTCCTGATCTGCACAGTCCGGGGCAGTAGAGACGCGCTCTAGTGACCGATGATACTTTTTTGCATGCTGCCGGGCACTTGGGACATGCCTTACTGACCGACGAAGACTTTTTTGCACAATTGCGGGCAATAAAGACACGCCCTATCGACCGACGTTACCAGTTCTGCACACTTCCGGGCACTAGAGACACACCCGATCGACCACACGCTCCCGGCAACACTTTTTTCTTCCGTGGACAGTATATGTCCGGAGCCACGCTGTTATGAACGACGCGAACGATACTGTTTAATCGCAAAAAAGCCTCTCTCAGGGTTGGTTCCCTAAGAAAGGCTTACAATCATTCGTTATCCGGTTTCGCCGTGACGTTATTGTGTTCCGGCGTCGGTGTTTTTGGCAGTTTCTGTTCTTCGAATTTCGGCGGTCTGACCCGCTTGATGAAGAAAGTGAGCAGCAGCGCCACCGCCGCGATGATTGCGGAGATGAAGAAGGAATGGTTGATCCCGTCGAGCTGCGCCTGCTGGCCAATTTGTTCTTGGAATTGAGCGATCCCCGCTTTGTCGGTCGGCATGCTGCCGGATGCAGCAGCGTCCTGTACGAGCTGGGCGCCCGTCGATTCGGCGCGTTTGGTCATGACTGTCAGCAGGATAGCGGACCCGATCGCACCGGATACTTGCTGAACGGTGCTGTTCATGGCGGTGCCATGCGGATTTGACGCCATCGGCAGCTGGTTCATGCCGTTGGTCATGATCGGCATCGTCACCATGGAGAGGCCGAACATCCGGACGGTGTAGATCGCCATTAGCTCATAATAACCGGTATCCATCGTCAGCTGGCTGAGCAGGTACGTAGTGACTACAGTGATCGTGAGACCGGTGATCGCCAGGCCTTTTGGTCCGTATTTGTCGAACAGTTTACCGGTGACCGGAGACATGATCCCCATCGCGATCGCACCCGGCAGCATGAGCAGGCCGGAGTCGAGCGGCGAAATGTGGCGCACGCTCTGGACGTAGAGCGGTGTCAGGATCATCCCGGAGAACATCGCCACTGAGACGACGACCGAAATGAGCGACGACAGCGCAAACATCGGGTGCTTGTAAATCTTGAAATCGAGCATCGGTTCCTTTTTGCGCAGCTGCCCTGTCACGAAGAGGACAAGTGCAATGGCACCGATGATGATCGTACCCAGAACTTCAAGGGACATCCAGCCTGCGTGACCGGCAGAACTGAATCCGTACAGCAGGCCGCCGAATCCGATACTGGAAAGGATGATCGACATGATATCGACTTTGACCGGTTTGTTCGGCGTGATGTTACGCAGTTTGAAGAATGCGTACACCATCGTGAAGAGGGCGATCGGCAGCACGATGATGAACAGTGCGCGCCACGAGTAGTTCTCGACGATGAACCCGGACAAGGTCGGTCCGATCGCAGGTGCGGTGAACATGACAAGACCGAAGTACCCGAGCGCCTGGCCCCGTTTTTCTATCGGGAACGCAACGAGCATGACGTTCATCAGCAATGGCATGAGCAGCGCGGCTCCTGCTGCCTGGATCATCCGGGCAGTAACGAGCAGGCTGAAGTTCGGAGTGATGATCGCGAGAAGTGTTCCGAGAGAGAACAGCGTCATCGCCGTCAGGAACAGCCGTCTGTTCTTGAATTTCAAAATGAAAAAAGCACTGGCCGGCATCATAATACCGCCAACCAGCATGTAGCCGGTCGTAAGCCATTGTACTTGGGATGGGGTGATATCGAATTCAACCATGATCGTCGGCAGCGCAATGTTGAGCAATGTATTGTTCAGTATCGCGACGAATGCCCCGATAAATAGGATGATGATCATGCCATACGGCGGCTTGTCGTGCATTTTCTTAATGTGTTCGTTTGTTTCCATCCAGCGGTCCCTCCATTTGTCTTCTGTTTCGATGATCGCAAAAACATCATGAAGAACATTTTATACTCGCAGTCCAAATAAATCAACAAAAAAATCTCAGGAAGTGAATTCCATTGATAAATGTGGGTTTCGGGAGTAGACTGGCAGTATAATATAAGAGCAAAGGTGATGGAATGAACGAACGCAAATTGAAAGTGATCGCAGCCGCCCAGCAGGTGTTTGAGGAAAAAGGCGTCGTCTTGACATCCGTTCAGGACATTCTGGACGCCGCCGGTATTTCGAAAGGGACGTTCTACAATTACTTCTCGTCGAAAAACGAATGCCTGCTGGCGATTCTTGCGATGGCCAATGAGGAATCGATCGAACGTCGGCGGAAACTGCTGATCGGACAGGACCGGACCGACAAGTCTTTGTTCGCCCAGCAGATCATCACGCGGGCGCATGTCGACCGGGAGCGGAACCTGCTGCCGATCTACGAAGCCGTGTTCTTCTCGAAAGACGATGAGATGCGGAGTTTCGTGCGGGATCAGTATCTGTATGAGATCTCCTGGCTGTCCGGCCGGATGATCGAAGTGTATGGGCCGGAAGCGGAGCCGTATGCGACAGACGGCGCTGTCATGCTCGTCGGGGTCATGCAGCATATCCTGCACATGATCAAGATCGGCTTCGGACGGAAGGACAGCTTCCATTATGAACAGATGGTGCCGTTCGCCGTTCGCCGGCTCGATGACATGATGGCCGGCATGATCGCTTCGGACGACAAACTTCTCGGCAATGAACTGCTCAGGAAGCTGTCGTTCGCCGATGCGGAAGAGGCGAAGGAAGAGATCTTTCCGCTTCTGCGGGAGCTGCTCGCGCGGTTTGAAAAGGACAAGGTGGAAAAAGGGGCCGATTATGCGCGGTTCCTGCTGGAGGAACTGGTCACAGGCAAGAGCGGATCGGTCATCCTCGCTTCGGTGATCGAGTCGTTCCGTGCGCTGTTCGCGGCGACGGAGTATACGGAAGCGGTGGAAGCGATCGCCTCCCGGATTGAAGCGCTTGAGACGAAGCTCGCCCGCCCGGTTTCAACATAATGGAAAAACGCTGTTCGCAGACGATGCGGACAGCGTTTTTT
This sequence comes from Sporosarcina sp. NCCP-2716, assembly GCF_023707985.1. GTDB lineage: Bacteria > Bacillota > Bacilli > Bacillales_A > Planococcaceae > Sporosarcina. The sequence continues at coordinate 92,059 of NZ_BRCF01000004.1, read as the reverse complement.
AATGGTTGAAAAGCCGTTGCTGCGCGGCTTGGTGCCGTGTGGGCATGGTGGTCCCCCGCGCGCATGGCTGTGTGGCTTGTTTTTCGTCGGCGCTGCGTGGGTTTATGAGCGTTTATTGGGATTTATGAGCGCTTTTCTGGGTTTATGAGCGCTTTTTCATTTTTATGAGCGTTTTTCAAGATTTATGAGCGTTTTTCCTGTTTTATGAGCGTTTTCCGGAGTTTATGAGCGTTTTCACGATTTTATGAGCGCTATCCGGAATTTATGAGTGTTTCCACGTTTTTATGAGCGCTCTCCTCAACGTATGAGCGCTTCCCCGATTTTACGAGCATACCCTCACTGGCAGAAGCACGCTCCACATTTCACGAACGCGCAGCACTTTCCACTGCCACGCCACTCGGGCCGTTCAGCAGGAGCCAGATGTAGCGGGCTTCCTCTTTGCTGCCGGGCTGGAGGCGGATGCCGCGCGGGTAGGCGATCGTCTGGGCGCGGAACGCCATGAGGTGCATGACGTTGCCGTTCGCCTCGGATGCCCGCTTCAGCATGGCGCCCTCCTCCTCGGACTCGCCTTTCGTCGCTTCATTCTCAAGTTTCCAGTCCAGGTACAGGTACGTCGCGTCGTTTTCCGAACCGCGCTCGTAACGGACGAGCAGTTCACCGGCTTCGTTGAAACGGCCGGCATGGATGAGCGACGCGATCGCTTCGTAGCGGGCGCCCTGGTTGTCCGTCGTATTCATGCGCACCAAGTCGAGGAAGATGTCCGCCGCCTCACTGTAGTCCCCGCGCATGAACAGATGGACGCCGTAGGAAAATGCGGCGCGCAGGAACGGCCGGTTCGGCAGGTTGTTCCACGGGTTCTCGCCCGGCTCGAAACGCCGGCTCGCTTCGCGGATCGCCCGCTCGTACAGCTCGTCTGCGCGGCCTGCATCCGTTTCGGTCTCCGCCTGAAGCAGCAGCGCATCCGGCAGCTGCGGCGCGATGCCGAGTGCCGATTGTGCCAGCTTCCGCCGCTCGTCTTCCGATGATGCTTTGTACGCTTCGTAGGCAAGGCGCTGCGCCCGGCCTTCATCCACACCCGGGCGGCGCTCCGGTTCCACGACGCCCGCTGTCGTCATGGCAGTTTCCCATAGTTCCGACTCGGTCGGCCGCGGGTCCGTGCCGATTTCGTACACGGCAGCCGCAGCCGCGTCGCCGTTCTCCATCATTTCCGAGTAAAGGCTTTCCAGCTCGGCGGCCAGGCGGTCCGTCTCGTTTTCGTCTGCAGCCGGGTCCGCTGCCAAGTCCGTCTTCAGGAGTGCCAGCGACTTGCCAACGCGCAAAACCGCCTGGACGAACGCAGCCGAATCGAACGTGCTGCTGTCAGCCTGTTCGGTGTTCAGCAGATAGGCGACCGCCAGTTTCTGCAGCAGTTCCCGGACATCCGCCGGTTCTTCCTGTGCTGCAAGCCGGCTGTCGAGCTGTTTCAGCGCGCTGAGCTGATCATCCGACAGCACGTCCTCGATCAGATCGTTCATCGACGCCATGCTCCTTTTTACGAGCAGTTCGTAGATGTCCAGTGCATGCGTGCGGATGAATTCCCGGGCCGGTGTTTCCGGTGCCGCGTCACGCAGGGCAATCAGCGACTTTTTCGTCTGCCGGCTCCATTTCGCGAGGAACAGCATGGAGGACACGGGGGCCACTGCCCGTTCGCCGCGGCGGGCATCCGGCAGTACGACGCCGAACAGCAGTGTCCCGATATCGGCAGGCATGCCTTCCGTGCGCGCCAGTTCGACCGTTTCACCGGTCAGCAGCTCTGTCACTTCCAGGTTATTGTCCGCGGCATCGGTGATTTCCCCGAGCAGCATGGACGGCTCCTCCCATTTCGCGAGGACATCCTGCACCGTCCCGCGGGCCGCTTTCGCCCGCTCTGCCGCTACATACTGCTGCCATTGACTGCTGTCTTCGACGAACAAGTAGAATTCGGAAGCCGCTTCTTCGATATGCGATGGCTCCCAGCTGCCGCGCAGATGTTCTGCCCACTGGCGCATGAGCCGCAGCATCGATTCACGCGTCTCCCCTGTTGGATATGTATCGAAGAACTGGATGAGCACACGATCCAGCTCTTCGCTGACGACAGTGTTCAGCAGGTCATTACCGCTGCTGCCGCAGCATTTCTTGTACTTCTTTCCGCTGCCGCATGGGCACGGATCGTTTCTTCCTGTCATGGTTGCACGTCCTTCCGGCTGTTCGGCAGGCTGTCGAGTCAGCCGCCGATGTAACTCATGTTGATCTTCTTGTTTTTCCGGTTTTTCACGGTCTGTTCCGTACGCTCGTCCGAATAGCGGTCCGCGCGGTTCTCCCAAACACCGGTCACCGCGGCGGCGAGTTCCTCGTCCGTCGCTCCGTCGCGCAGCAGTTTCCTGACGTCAAAACCATCTGATGCGAACAGGCACGTATACAATTTCCCTTCGGACGACAGGCGTGCGCGTGTGCACGTCGAGCAGAATGATTCCGAAACGGAGGTGATGAAACCGACTTCCGCCCCGTTGTCCTTGTAACGCCAGCGTTTCGCGACTTCGCCGTAATACTCTTCGCCGACAGGCTCCAGGTCGTACGCTTCCTGCAGCCGCCCGAGGATCTCCTTCTTCGTGACGACCTTATCGAAACTCCAGCCGTTATCGTTGCCGACGTCCATGAATTCGATGAACCGCAGCGTGATGCCGCGTTCTTTGAAGTAGGCCGCCATCGGCAGGATCTCCTGCTCGTTCGTCCCTTTTTTCACGACCATGTTCATCTTGATCGCGAAGCCGAGCGCGTGGGCCCTGTCGATGTTCTTCAGGATGAGATCCGGTTTGACGCCGCGGCCGTTCATCTCCCCGAACAGCTCATGGTCCAGTGCATCCAGGCTGATATTGAGCCGGCGGAGGCCCGCTTCGTACAGCGGCTCCGCGTATTGGCCGAGCATAACGGCGTTCGTCGTCAGCCCGATGTCTTCGATGCCTTCGATCTGCATGAGCGGTGCGATCAGCTCCGGCAGATTCCGCCGCATGAGCGGTTCGCCGCCTGTCAGCCGCAGTTTCTTCACGCCGAGTTTTGCGAACAGCTTCGCGAGCCGCTCGATCTCTTCGAATGACAGCAGCTGATCCTTCGGCAGGAAGACGTAATCATCCCCGAAGATCTCCTTCGGCATGCAATAGGAGCATCTGAAGTTGCAGCGGTCCGTCACCGAGATCCGCAAATCGCGGATCGGCCGGCCGAATTTGTCTGTTATGGGCTCCATGCTGTCATCTCCCTTCCAGTTGTCCGGGTCTGTTCACATTATCAAAAATGGCAGGATTCTCTTCCAGCAGTCTGCTGCCGTCCGCCCATGTATCGATCAGCGGCCGCACGCTCCGGCGGCCCGATTCCAATGCTTCCCGGATCCGCGGCGCCGAACGGCGGTGCCAGATCGAAAGCAGCGGATGGAGCCGGTCCTCCGCTTCAAGCGCGATGACCTCCCCGCCGTCTTCCCGATGAGCAAGCAGCACATCGAAAATCCGGCTGTCCGCGAACGGCACGTCACACGGCAGAACCGCATACCAGTCGCTGTCGATCGTCTCCATCGCCGCCAGGATCCCGGCGAGCGGTCCGTGTCCGGCATATTCCGGCACGTCCAGGATCACGGTATACGCATCAGGAAAGCGGTCTGCGTATTCCGGACGGGCTGCGATCACCGTTTCCATACAGTGCAGGGCGAGGGCCTCCGCGGCGTATTCATAGAAAAACCGCCCACCGTATTCACCGAACGCTTTCGGCGAACCGAACCGTCTCGATTCCCCCCCGGCCAGCACGATGCCGATCATCGGCTCAGCCCCCGCTGACAGGCGGGATGAACGCACATTCGTCGCCCGATCGGATCAGGTCGCCCGGCAGTGCATACTCCTCGTTCACGGCGACCTGGACGTCGTCTTTCCCGAAACCGGGATACGTATCTTCCGCCCAATCGAGCAGCTCCTGCACGGTCATCTCTTCGCGGTCGACCGTTTCCTGCCCTTTGCCTGCCAGTTCCCGCAGTCTGGCGAAATAGTTGACTCGAATCATTGCGCATCGGCTCCTTTGTCAGGATATTTCTTCTGGGCGCCCTGCCATTCCTGGCCGTCTTCCCAGATCTCTTTCTTCCAGATCGGCACGAGTTCCTTGATCCGCTCGATCGCATATTCGTTCGCTTCATAGGCCGCCTTCCGGTGAGGGGATGAAACCGCGATGACGACCGCGATGTCGGACAGATGCAGTTCCCCGATCCGGTGTGCGATGGCGGTCCGGATGCCCGGCCACTTCGCTTCCATCTCCTCGCCGATCTGCGCGAGTTTCTTCTCAGCCATCGGCACATAAGCTTCGTATGCCAGGTAGACGGTGCGCACGCCATGCGTCCATTCGCGCACGTGCCCTGTGAACAGTGTCACGGCACCGGCCCCTGTGTGCAGCACGTAATCCGCATACTTTTGGGGATCGATCGGCGACTCTGTGACTTCAAACGGTTTCATCCAATTCCTCCTTCTCAAGCCAATCGGCAAACCAGCTGTCGAGCCGGCCGGTTTCACTGCGGCTGCCGATCACTTCGGCAGAAGCTCCCGGCACGTCGCCCACGATGAGACGGATGTCTTCGAGCTGCCGCAGTGTCTCCCAGTCATCGGGTCCACGGACGAGGACGACCTTTTCGCCCGGTTCGTTCTTATAGCCTTCGATCAGCAGGACGTCCGGTCTGCCAAAACTGGCAAGCTGCTTTAGGATCTCGAAATCCGGTTCGCTGTTCAGCAGCACCTGACTCGTCCCGCCCCCTGCCGCTAGGGACACATCAGCCCCCTGCCGGAAAAAACGTTCCGAGTCCGTACCGTCTCCTGGCATGTCAAGCGGACCGCCGTGTCCATGGTGCTTCAGTACGGCGACCGATCGGCCGGAAGCTTTTGCAAGTGCGATCCAGCGTTCGAGCAAGGTCGTTTTGCCGCTGTTCTTGAAGCCGACGATATGGAGTGTCTTCACAGCACCCAGTCCTTCGCCCCGGTTTCCGACCCGACGAGCAGCACGTCGACTTCATCACCTTGTACATACCCTCTTGTTCCGCTCGGTAAGACGATCAGGCAGTTCCCCCGCGCGATCGACGAGACGGCGTTCGATTTGTTGAAGCCGGCCGGTGCCGCGGTGATCCGGTCCCCGTCCATCTGCCACACTGCCCGGATGAAACGCGTGAACGGATTCGGCTTCTTGAAATCTTCCGACAATTTCGCTTTAAAGCGGGGCATGTAGGGAGCTGTATCCCCCATCATTGAAAGCAGCGCAGGGCGGACGAACAGTTCGAAGCCGGTGAAGCAGGCGGATGGATTGCCGGACAAGCCGAACAGCAATTTGCCATCCAGTTCTGCGACGGTCGTCACACTGCCAGGCCGCATGGCGACTTTGTTGAACAGGACGGTGGCGCCGAGTGTTTCATAGATTGCAGGCAGATGATCGTAATCGCCGACGGACACACCGCCCGTCGTGATGAGTGCATCGCATTCTGCGAGCGCCTGTTTGACGAGGTCGGTGCATGCTTCGAGGTCATCGGCGGATGTCCCGTAGTGGCGGGCTTTTATGCCGATCCGTTCCAGCTGGGCAGCCGCCATCGGCCCGTTCGAGTTGCGGATCTTGCCCGGCTGCAGCTCTTCGTCAATTCCGAGCAGCTCTGTGCCCGTTGCGAGCACGCCGACGACCGGCAACCGGGAAACTTTCACCTCGGCATAGCCGAACGTTGCGAGCAATGCGATCGTCCCGGGATGAATCCGCGTGCCTGCCGCGATGAGTGTGTCACCTTCCGCCGCGTCCTCGCCTTTGCGTGAAATGTTCTCCCCGCTGCTGAACGGTTTGCGGATTGTGAAGCCGTCTCCGGTTTCCACCGTCTGTTCGAACATGACAACAGCATCCGCACCGTCCGGGATTTGGGCGCCTGTCATGATCCGGTACGCCTCGTGTTGGCCGACCGTTTTCGTTCCGACGTGGCCAGCACCGATCTCCCCGATGACGGTGAACGGGATTCGGCTGTCACCCGACGCCCCTTCGCTGTCCATCGAACGTATCGCGAACCCGTCATATGGAGAGCGGTCGAACGGCGGGACACTGTGGCGGGCGATGATCGGTTCCGCGAGCACACGGCCCATCGCACTGTCCAGCGGCACTTCTTCGGTTTCCACCGGGCGGACGTGCTGCATGACACGTTCCACTGCTTCCGCCACGGGGATCGGTGTTCTCATTTCCACAATAAGCACCTGCTTTCTTCTGGTATACTGAGTGTATCAGAGTTGAAAGGAATGAATCGAATGTCTGAACTCACCCACTTCAACGACCAGGGCCGCGCACGGATGGTCGATGTGTCGGATAAGCCGGTCACTGCACGGACTGCGGTTGCCAGCACGTCCGTCATCGTGAACGAAGCGATCTATCAGCAGATCAAAGAAGGAACGAACAAAAAAGGGGATGTCTTTGCTGTTGCACAGGTTGCCGGCATCATGGCCGCGAAAAATACGGCTTCCCTCATCCCGATGTGCCATCCGCTCCCCCTGACCGGTGTCGATATCCGGTTCGACTGGAATGTCGATGAATCCCGGGAGCATTACGAAGTGCTTATCCGGGCGGAAGTGAAGACGACCGGTCTCACCGGTGTGGAGATGGAGGCACTGACGGCAGCCTCTGCAACAGCACTGACGGTCTACGATATGTGCAAAGCGGCGGGCAAGGAAATGGTGATCGGCCCGACGATGCTGCAGTCGAAGACAGGCGGCAAGAACGGTGATTTCTCGAGGACGGAGGCGTAACAAGCGCCCCCGTCTTTTTCTGTCCGCTTACAGATGTTTCATCAGTTCTCATAAATGTTTCGTCAGTTCGTCATGGATGTGCATGAGCTCCGGCATGACGAGCCGGTCGAGTGCCAGCCTGACCGCCTTCACCGAACCGGGCAGCGCGAACAGCACTTTCTCGCCTACTGCACCTGCGGCCGCCCGGCTCAAAAGCGCTTTCGACCCGACGTCTTCTGCATAGCTGATGTAGCGGAACAGCTCGCCGAATCCGTTCAGTTCCTTCGTGAAGAATGGGCGGATCGTCTCGATCGTAACGTCACGATAGCTGATCCCCGTCCCCCCGGTGATGACGATGACGTCGACGGTTTTCTTGCCGACCCACGACTCGACCGCTTTCAGGATCGCGTTTTTATCGTCCGGGCAGATCTGCCGGGAATAGATCGTATGCCCCGCTTCCTCCATCGTTTCGCGGATGAGCCGGCCGCTGTTGTCGTCTTCTTCCGTCCGTGTATCGCTGACGGTCAGCACGCAGACACTCAGCCTGCGTGGATCGTCCGTTCGTTCCTTATGCATGGCAATCCTCTCCTTATCCGAACAGCTGATGATAGATCTTGCGGCCTTTCTGCATGTCCTTCAGTCCGTGGACGAGCAGCCGGCCATTCGAGAACCCGACGCAGCGGTAGCCGTCTGCGGTGAATTCGGTGAAATAGGCGTTGTGCTTGCCCATCGTCCCGAGCCGTTCCGCAACCCGCCTGACGTCTTCGCCTGTCAGGCGCCGCTCCGCGTCCGGGATGATCTGCACCGTATCGCGGCCGCACAGCACTGCATACTGCGTGCCGGTTTCCGCATGCAGCGACGGGTAGGACGGCTCGCCGCCGCACGTCGCGCAAGTTTCCTTCTTCAGGCGCGATATCCCCGCTTCCACCTGAGTGTTGTACCAGATGTCCGCGTGCAGCAGCTTCGTCCGCATCGCCTGCTCATTGCCCGTCAGCCATTTCAGCGCTTCTGCACTCTGGTTCGCTGCCGTGATCTGCACAGCCGGCGCAATCACCCCCGCCGTATCGCACGTCTCGTTCACGGAAGGCAGCGCAGGCAGCAGGCAGCGGAAGCAGGGCGTCCTGCCGGGGATGAACGGAAAGACCGTGCTCGTGCTGCCGACACACGCACCGTACACCCATGGGATGCCGTGCTTCCAGGCAAAATCGTTCAGCAGGAGCCGGGCCTCGAAATTATCGGTCGCGTCCAGCAGAATATCCGCATCACGTGCGGCCCGCTCGAGTACGTCTCCGTCCACGTGATCGAGGATCGTTTCAATGGAGGCATCGCTGCGGATCGCAAGCAGCCGGGCTTTCGCCGCCACCACTTTCGGCACGCCACGCACGGCATCCTCTTCAGTGAACAGCTGCTGACGCTGCAGGTTGGACGGCTCGACATAATCCCGGTCGGCGATCGTCAGCCTGCCGATCCCTGCGCGGACGAGCGTCTCGGCGATCGCCGAACCGAGCGCCCCGCATCCGAGCACGAACGCATGGGCGTGCTGCAGCTTCTCCTGTCCTGACTCCCCGATCGGCGAAAACAGCACTTGTCTCGAATACCGCTCTTCCACATTGGACCCCCCTTTTCTTTAGATGAACGCAAGCAGAGGACTGCCGGTCGAGCCGGCCGTCCCCCGTATCATGCTGGTGTAATATCCGTGAAGGTGCCGACGTAACGGGTCACGTCGCCATCCGCATTTTTCACGGCGTTGATGGTGAGCAGCTCCAGATACTCACTGCCGTCTTTCCGTTTGTTCCACATTTGTCCCTGCCAGGATCCTTCGTCGCCGATCACGCCCCACATTGTCGTGTAGAACTCTTTCGGCTGGCGGCCGGAACTGAGGACTTTCGGATTCTTCCCGAGGATCTCCTCTTCCGAATACCCTGTCAGTTCCGAGAACGCCGGGTTGACGGACAGGATCTTGCCTGTCGGATCCGTCACGAGGATGCCCTGGCCGGTCGAATCGAACACATCTTTCGCAAGCGAAAGGCGGTCCATATAGTACAGCCAGAGGACGAGCACGAGACTGACGAGTGAGAACTGTGCAAATGCCATGAAACCGATCGAATAGGAACCGGTCATGCCGTGCACTGCCGACAGCAGCAGCGGCGGGAAGAACCCGCCGAGTCCGCCCATCATCGATACGATGCCGTTCGCAGTCCCCGCCTGTTTACTGAAGTAGAACGGCACGAGTTTGAAGATGACCCCGTTGCCGATCCCGGCGGACAGGGCGATCAGCATGCTGCCGGCCGTATACAGCCCGATGGATGGTGAAAACGCGAGGATCACACCGGCCACGGTCAGTCCGGCGAACACGCCCATCAGCAGGAACAGCGGCTGGAACCGGTCCGCGAGCCAGCCGCCGACCGGACGGAACAGCGTCGCTACGACGATGAACCCTGCGGTCCGCATCCCTGCATCGACTTTTTCCAAGTCGAAGTAGTCGACGAGGAAGTTCGGCAGGAAGATCGTGAAGGCGACGAACGCCCCGAAGGTGATGAAGTAGAACAGCGAGAAGAACCATAGTTTCTCTTTCTTGTAGACGCCTTTGATCTGCGCGACCATCGACGCTTTCACTTTCGGCTCCTTGCGGTCACCGAGTACGAAGTTCAGCGCAGCGAATGCGAGCAGGAGGATCAGATACAGCTTGACCGTCACACTCCAGCCGAACTGGGTGGCGAGCACGGGCGCTGCAAATGTCGTGACCGCCGTCCCGACGTTGCCCATCCCGTAGATCCCGTTGACGAGACCGTGCTTTTCTTTCGGATAGTACTTCGGCAGGGACGTGACGCCGACCGAGAAGACGGCTCCGCCGATACCGAGGAACGTCCCGCCGATGATCAGATCGGTGAACGTCGAAGCGGCGCTTATGTAAAACACTGGGAAAAGCAGCAAAATGAAACTTATCGCAAAAACGATTCGGGCTCCGAATATATTAGCATAGTATCCTAGCGGGATCCGCAGCACCGAACCGAGAACGACCGGTACAGCCGTGATGATCGCCACGCGGGATGCCGGAATGGCGACGTCCTCCCGGATGAACGGCAGGAGTGACGAAATGAGCACCCAGACCATGAACCCAACTACTAAGTTAGCCGTCTGCAGCGGCAGTTGCACTTTCTTGATCATCCATATCAGTCCATTTCTATAGAGAATGAAAGGCGAATTGCATCAGTTGCCACCGGATCGGATCAGGCGATCGGTGTGTACAGTTTGTCGAACAGCGCATCCTGCTGCTCTATCCGCAGCATCGACTCCACCATCGGAAAGACGATGGCTTCTTCTTTGATGAAGTGGACGGTGATCGCTTCATAGGCTTCTCCGGCGTCTTTTGCGACCGCCTCGAGATCGGCGAGGGACATCTCTTCCAGACCGCCGCGCGTATGGTGCAGGAAGTGGCCGATGTACGCATCGAGCTCATCGTGCTCCTCTTCCACCGCCTTCACCGGCCCCTGCTCACTGCCGACGTATTGCGCGAGTTCCGGAAACAGGATCTCCTCTTCCTTGTCGGTATGGTTCTTGAACGGCTCGATGAACTCGATGAGCGCCCGGCGCAGCGACTGGATCGCTTCTCGGCCTTCTTCGGGTGAATAGATGCGGTTTTCGAAGCCGAGGACGATCGGATGCCAATTGTCCATGAGATACGTCAAATACTGGTGTTCGTTTTCTAATACCTGCAGCGCAGGCAAATCGAATTTGAATCGTTTCGTGTCCATCCTGCTGCCTCCGTTTCCGTCATGACACTGACACGGGTCAGAAATTCAAGAACTTCTTTTTGAGCGCGTACTCGACGAGCTCCGGTTTGCTTTTCAAGTTCAGCTTTTCCATCAGTTTCGCTTTGTGGGCTTCGACCGTCTTCACGGAGATATAGAGCATTTCCGCAATCTCTTTGTTTCCATACCCTTTTGCTACGAGAGGCAGCACTTCGATTTCCCGCTTCGACAAAATCTTGAATGGATCGGTCTCGACCTGATCGCCGTCCTTCTTGACGAACTCCCGCACGAGCGACGTCGCCATCGACGGCTGGATGTACGTCCCGCCGTCATAGACCGTCCGGATCGCCGTGAACAGTTCGTCGTCGGGCGAGTTTTTCAGGACATAGCCCGACGCGCCGCTCTTCAGCACGTGGAACAGGTATTCCTCGTCATCGTACATTGTCAGGATGACGACTTTCGTATCCGGGAAGTCTTCTTTGATCTTCCCGGTGGCGATCAGGCCGCTTTCGCCAGGAGGCATGCTCAAGTCCATGAGCAGGACGTCCGGTTTGTGCCTGGCCACCAGATCGTATGCTTCCAGGCCGTCCGCCGCGGTTGCGACAACTTCCATGTCCTGCTGGTAGTTCAGTATGTGCGCAAACCCGCTTCTGACGACTGCGTGGTCGTCTGCGATGATAATTCTCATTTCCCGTCTCCCCTTCCCTTCAGAGGAACGGTCAATTCGATCGTCGTTCCTGTGCCGATGCCTGACTGCAGCGTCAAATCGGCATCCACCAGCTCTGCACGTTCCTTCATGCCGTACAGGCCGAGCCCGGTCCCTTTGAATTCAGGTGCATTCAGGTCGAACCCGGTACCTCTGTCGCGGACGGTGAGCTTCAGTTCCTTATCCGTCACTTGCAGCGATACATCCACTTCCTCGATGCCCGCGTATTTCAATGCGTTGAACACCGCTTCCTGACAGACACGGTAGACGACCGTCTCGACTTCTTCATCGAACCGCTGCGATTGGATCGAACTGTCGAAATTGACGAGCAGCCCGTAGTTCTTCTCGATCCATTTGAAATGCGTGCGGAATGCCGCCTGCAGTCCGAGATCATCCAATGTCGCCGGACGAAGCTGCACGGAAAGGTGCCGGATGTCGTCCAGCAGCCGCATGAGCGAGCCTTCCGTCTGTTTCACTTTCTTCAGCACATCTTCTTCGGCACTCATATATTTCAGGACGCGCAGATCGACGAGCGAACTGAGCATTTCCTGTGCCACACTGTCATGCAGCTCCCGGGAAATGCGTTTGCGTTCGTCTTCCTGGGCTTTGATGACCCGTTTGACGAGTGTTGTCTGATGGAGCGTCTCCTGTGTCTTAAACTGTTCCGTCAGATCGCGGAGCATGAAAGCGCGGATACCCTGTTCCCGGTCGATCATCTGGATGCTGCCGGTGTAGGGGACGATTCCTCTTCCCGCTGTCTCCAGAAACACCTGGAACGACGGGATGTCACGGTCCGGATCGGACATGTAGCAGGCGACGCAGGTCCGTTCTTCCTCTGCACTCGTGAACCCTTTGCACGCCATGCAGATCGCTCCCTTGCTTCCGGCTTTCATGAGCTCGCTCACTTGCGGGTCGAGAATCTGCTCTGCCGCTTTGTTCATGGTGATCACCCGGTTGTCCCGGTCAAAGAAGAAGATGGCTTCCGCGGAGCGGTCATACAGCTTCATCAGCAGCTGTTCCATGCCGCTCTGGCTGATTTCGCTCAATTTACACTCATCTCCTCACTGTAATAGGGGCCGAATGTCGGGGCGACCAGCGACTGGAGCCGCTCGAATCTGCTTTCATCCATGCAATTCTTCTTGCGGCAGCCTGCCAGCAGGATGCCCTTCACCCGGTTGTACTTGAACAGCGGGATCGCCGCGAAGCTCTCCAGCTGTTCCGCAACGATGATCGGATAATTATACAGGTCGCTTGCGCTGCAATAGGCGGCAGCGTCCGGTGCGAAGATCGGCTTGCCCGTCTTGAAGACGAGGCCTGCCACCCCTTTTCCCGACTGCAGGACGATCCGGCGGTAGCGCTGGCTCATGTTCCCGGCGGCATATTCCCACCGGATCTGGAAATTCCGTTCTTCCGGCTGGACGAGCGCCAATGCGACAAAATCGCAGCCCGTGACGCGGCGGATCTCCTCAACTTGCTGCAAATAATCGAATCTTTCGGATCGGCTTTCCATGAGTGTCCTCCCTCTCAGTGGAGCAAGGACCCATGCAGCCCTTCTCCGGTTCGTTAACGCTTATCTTTTCTATACAGGATATAACTTCTGCCAACGTAGTTCAACGGAACGCTCCAGACGTGGACGAGCCGCGTGAACGGCCACATGGCGAAGATGAGGAATCCTGTCAGGACGTGCAGCTTGAACATGATCGGCACGGATGCCATGAACGCTGCATCCGGACGCAGGATGAGCAGCGACCGGAACCAGATGGAGATCGTCGACCGGTAATCGAAACCGGGTGTCATCGTGTTAGTGATCAGCGAGCTGTAAACGCCGAGGAATACGATGATCAGCAGGAACGTATTGACGATCAGGTCCGACGCTGACGACAGATGCCGGACATTGCTGTTCGTGAACCGGCGGCTCGTCAGGATGATCATGCCGACCAGCGTCACGACGCCGAAGAATCCGCCGCCCCACACAGCGCCGATATGGTACAGGTGGTCACTGACCCCCATCGCACGCGTCCATTCTTTCGGAACGCCGAGACCTCCGATATGGCCGAGGATGACGGGGAAGATCCCGATGTGGAACAGCAGGCTTCCGATCATCAGCTGTTTCTTCTCGATGAACTCACTCGATTTCGCTGTCCAGCCGAACTGATCATGCCGGTACCTGAAAATATGCCCGACGATGAAAACTGCAATGCAGAGATAAGGGAATATCACCCATAAAAATTGACTAGTCATTGGCCGGAACCTCCCGTGGGATGATGCATGCTTTGAACTCTTCTCTCATCCCTTTCACCAGCGGATAATAGGGACTGTTGTATTTTTCCAGTGCTTTCATCAGATTATAGGAACCGTCTTCGAGGACGGCGAGGAGCATGGAAAAACTTTGCTGCGCCCGCGGATCCCCTTTCCATTCCGACGCGTAGATGAACTCGCACATGAGCGGCAGGGAATCCGAGAGCTCGCTGTCCGGCATGATCAGTCCGAACATCTCATACATCACTTTCAGCCGGGCGAGCGTCTGGCCCCGTTCCTTCGAATCCCCGAACTTCACATAGGTCATGAAAAGCGTCGCATCACTTTGGAAGTCGAGTGTGTACGTGTACAGCTCCTGGATATCGTCGAGGCTGTAAGTCTGCATCAGGTCCCAGTATTCCTTCACGTACGGATACGAAGGGTCGGAGGGGCGTACGGACCCCTCCAGCACATTCGGGTGGAACGTTCCTTTGTCAGGATAGGAGAACTGCTTTGCGAAGAACCCGAAGATCTGTTTCTTGTCGTAGAGGAGATCCAAGTCAATCACGCCAGATCCCCCCATAGAAGTTCTCTTCGTAGATCTCTTTTCCGGTTTTCACCGGAGCGCCCGGCGTTACAGGTCCGCAGCCGTCACAGCCGCCGTCCGAGCCCATGACGGAGAAGCCGCTGTACGGATTCTCGGCCTGCGCTGCCTCGCCGTATGTGCCCATTCCGGTATAGCCGGCTGAGCCTTGTGAACGGTAGACGTTCATCTGGCCTTCTTTGTGGGACGTCGGGATGACGAAACGGTCTTCGTACTTCGCGATGGCGAGCAGCCGGTACATCTTCTTCGTCGACGAAGCGGTCAGGCCGACACGTTCCAGCTTGCTTTCATCGAAGTCCTTGCCGGACGTCTGCGCGCGCATGTAGGAACGCATCATCGCCATCCGCTGCAGCGATCCTTTCACCGTTTCCGTATCTCCTGCCGTCAGCATGTTGGCGAGGTACTGGATCGGGATCCGCATCTCTTCGATCGCCGGGAAGATCATATCCGGGTTCTTGATGGAATCCTTCCCTTCGAAGTAGTTCATGATCGGGCTGAGCGGCGGCACGTACCAGACCATCGGCAGCGTGCGGTATTCCGGGTGAAGCGGGAATGCCAGCTTGTATTCGATTGCAAGCTTATACACCGGTGAATTCTGTGCAGCGGTGATCCAGTCTTCCGAAATGCCGTCTCTTCTTGCCTGTTCGATCACTTCCGGATCGTTCGGGTCGAGGAACAGGTCGCACTGGGCATTGTACAGGTCTTTCGGATCCGGTGTGGCCGCTGCTTCGAGTACGCGGTCCGCGTCATACAGCAGGACGCCAAGATAGCGGATCCGGCCGGTGCACGTCTCCGAGCAGACGGTCGGCAGGCCCGACTCGATGCGCGGGAAACAGAATGTACACTTTTCGGCTTTGTTCGTCTTCCAGTTGAAGTACACTTTTTTGTACGGGCAGCCTGTCATGCAGTAGCGCCAGCCTCGGCATGCTTCCTGGTCGACGAGAACGATGCCGTCTTCATCGCGTTTGTACATCGCACCGGACGGACAGGAAGCGACACAGCTCGGGTTCAGGCAGTGTTCGCACAGTCGCGGCAAGTACATCATGAATGCGTTCTCGAAATTGAATTTGATCTCTTCTTCGATTTTCTGGATATTCGGATCGGTCGGCCCCGTGATGTGGGCGCCGGCGAGCTGGTCTTCCCAGTTCGGGCCCCATTCGAGGTCCATATAGTCGCCTGTTACGACAGATTTCGCGCGCGCGACGGGCGTATGCTTGCTGTCCGGCGCCGTCGTCAGCTTTTCGTAGTCGTACGTCCATGGCTCGTAATAGTCTTTCATCTCGGGCATATCCGGGTTGTAGAAGATTTTGCCGAGTGCGATCTTGGATAGCTTGGAGCCCGATTTCAGCTCCAGCTTTCCGTTCTTCAGGTTCCAGCCGCCTTTGTACACTTCCTGGTCTTCCCACCGTTTCGGATAGCCGATCCCCGGCTTCGTCTCGACGTTGTTGAACCACATGTATTCCGCGCCTTCACGGTTCGTCCATGTCGTTTTGCACGTTACACTGCACGTATGGCAGCCGATGCATTTGTCCAAGTTCATCACCATTGCGATCTGCGCTTTAATCTTCAAGCCAGTTGACCTCCTTCAGTTTCCGGACGGCAACGTACTCATCACGCTGGTTGCCGATCGGGCCGTAGTAGTTGAATCCGTAGCTGAGCTGGGCGTAGCCCCCGACCATCTGCGTCGGTTTCATATGGATGCGGGTCGGGGCATTGTGGCTGCCGCCGCGCTCTTCCGTGATTTCGGTACCCGGCACCTGGATGTGTTTGTCCTGGGCGTGGTACATGAACATCGTCCCTTTCGGCATCCGGTGGCTGACGACGGCACGTGCAGCGACGACACCGTTGCGGTTGTACACTTCGAGCCATTCGTTGTCCGCGATGCCGTGCGCGTCTGCGTCGACATTCGACAGCCAGACGGTCGGACCGCCGCGGAACAAGGTCAGCATGTGCTGGTTGTCCTGGTAAGTCGTGTGGATATTCCACTTGCCGTGCGGCGTCAGATAGCGCAGGATGAGTGAATCTTCCGTTCCGGCGACCGGCCGGTCATGCGGTCCGAGCACGAGTGGCGGCAAGGTCGGCTTGTAGACCGGCAGTGCCTCCCCGAAATCGAGGAACAATTCGTGATCGAGATAGAAGTGCTGGCGGCCTGTCAGTGTCCGGAACGGCACGAGTCGCTCGATGTTCGTCGTGAACGGCGAGTATCTCCGTCCAAGTTTGTTGGAGCCGCTGAACACCGGTGTCGGGATGACTTCCCGCGGCTGGGCAGTGATTCCTGCAAACGTGAACCGCTCGGCTGCACGGTCTGCTGAAATGTCTTTCAGTTCCACTCCAGTGTCGTGCTCTGCTGAAGCGAACGCTTTTTGAGAGACGCGGCCGTTCGTTGCGGATGACAGCGTCAGCATCGCTTCCGCCACGTGTTTTGCCGTATGCAGCTTCGGCAGTCCGTCTTTGATGGTGTCATCTTCGTAGACGCCGTTGATGCCTTTCATCATTTCGTATTCTTCCGCCACGGAGAAGCTGACGCCGTGTGCGCCGACTTTCCCTGTCGACAGCAGCGGGCCGAGGGTGACGTATTTATCATAGACTTTTGTGTAGTCGCGTTCGACGACGGTCATGCCGGGCATCGTTTTGCCGGGCACTGCTTCCGTCTCGCCTTTCTTCCAGTCACGCACGTCACCATACGGCTGTGCAATCTCTTGCGCGGAGTCATGCGCCAGAGGCGATGTGACCAAGTCTTTGTAGACGCCCGGCAGGTAGGTTTTCGCCATTTCGGAGAACGTCTCCGCGATCGACCGGTAGATGTCCCAGTCGGATCGGGATTCCCAGAGCGGGTCGACTGCCGGGTTGAACGGATGGACGAATGGGTGCATGTCCGTCGATGACAGATCCACTTTTTCGTACCACGTCGCCGCTGGCAGGACGATGTCCGCATATAACGGAGTCGTCGTCATCCGGAAGTCGAGGGCGACGAGCAGGTCGAGCTTGCCTTCGACTTCGTCACGCCAGACGACTTCCTCCGGTTTCATCCGCTCGTTCGGTTTCGCGAGCAGTCCGTCCGTCGTTCCGAACAGGTGCTTCATGAAGTATTCCTGCCCTTTCGCCGAACTCGAGACAAGGTTCGACCGCCAGACGAACAGGCTGCGCGGGAAGTTTTCCGGAGCGTCCGGATCTTCCACCGCGAAGTTCATGGCCCCCGATGTGAGCTGGTCTTTCACGTAGTTGACGATTTCGGGGGTCGTCGTATGGCCGGCCTGTGCCGCTTCTTCCGTCAGCTGCAGGCTGTTCCGGTTGAACTGCGGATACGACGGCATCCAGCCGAGACGTGCAGCGAGTACGTTGTAGTCGGCAGGGTGCTCATAACGCGCTTTGCCGCCGAGTGGTGACATGAGCGACTGTGTGCCGGCTTCTTCGTATTTCCACTGGTCGGTCGCGAAGTAGAAGAACGATGTCGCATTCTGGAGACGCGGCGGCGCCTGCCAGTCCCGTGCGAACGCGATCGTGCTCCACCCTTCGATCGGACGGCATTTCTCCTGTCCGACGTAGTGCGCCCAGCCGCCGCCGTTGACACCTTGCGAGGCTGTCAGCGTGACGAGGTTCAGGATGGCGCGGTAGATCGTGTCACTGTTGAACCAGTGGTTGATGCCCGCCCCCATGATGATCATCGAGCGGCCGCCGGTATCGAGTGAGTTCTGTGCGAATTCACGGGCGATCTGGATGACGAGTTCCGGTTTGACGCTCGTGATTTTCTCCTGCCAGCCCGGTGTGTAGATCGATGATTTGTCGAAGTAGTCGGCCGCTTCGGATTCGTGCCCTGTGCGGCGGACGCCGTATTGGCTCAGCATGACGTCATAGACAGTCGCGACCCGGCGTTTCGTTCCGTCCGCCAGCGTAATCTCTTTCGCCGGAATCGTACGGGCGAAGACGCCGTTCGACAGGTTGTCGAAGAACGGGAACCGGATCTCCTCCCATTCGGCTCCGTGATCCGCGATGGACATCGCCGGTTCGGTGCGCGTGCCGTCTTCGTTGTCGAGCAGCAGGTTCCATTTGACATCATCTTCCCAGCGCTGCCCCATCGTGCCGTTCGGGACGATGATCTCGTTCGTCGTTTCATCCAGGATGACCGGTTTCCACTCAGCGTGCTGGGAGTCCTGGCCGATATCACTGGCACGCAGGAAGCGGCCGGCTTTGTAGGCTCCCTCGTGTTCATCCAGCAGCAGGAGGAACGGCATGTCGGTATATTGCTTCGCATAGTTCAGGAACATCGGTTCTTTCCGCTGCTCATAAAATTCGTCGAGAATGACATGGGTCATCGCCTGCGCGACCGCTGCGTCCGTTCCCGGGTTCGCCGCAATCCAGTCGTCTGCATGTGTGACACTTTCCGCATAGTCCGGTGCGACGGATACGACTTTCGTTCCTTTGTAGCGCACTTCGGTCATGAAGTGGGCGTCCGGCGTCCGGGTAAGCGGAACGTTCGAGCCCCACATGACGATATAACCCGCATTGAACCAGTCGCTCGACTCCGGCACGTCCGTCTGCTCGCCCCAAATTTGTGGGGAAGCCGGCGGCAGATCCGCATACCAGTCATAGAAGCTCAGCATCTCGCCGCCAAGGAGGGAGATGAAGCGGGCGCCTGATGCATAGCTGACCATCGACATTGCCGGGATTGGTGTGAAGCCGGCGATCCGGTCCGGTCCGTACTTGCGGATCGTGTAGATGAGCTGCGCGGAGATGAGCATCGTCGCGTCACGCCAGTGGATCCGGACGTGGCCGCCTTTTCCGCGCGCCTGTTTGTACTCGGCTGTTTTCGCCGGGTCTTCGACGATGCTTTCCCATGCGCGCACCGGATCCTTGAATTCGGTGAGTGCCTGGTTCCACATACGCCACAATTTTCCTCTGATATATGGATATTTCACGCGCAACGGGCTGTATTCGTACCATGAGAACGAAGCGCCCCGCGGACAGCCGCGCGGTTCGAATTCAGGCATATCCGGGCCGCAGGAAGGATAGTCGATCTGCTGGTTCTCCCACGTGATGATCCCGTTCTTCACGAACACTTTCCAGCTGCAGGAACCGGTACAGTTGACCCCATGTGTCGTGCGCACCACTTTGTCGTGGGACCAGCGCTGGCGGTACATGTTCTCCCAGTCGCGGTTCTTCTCTTCAAGCACGGACCAGTCACCTGAATACTTTTCCACCGGCTTGAAATAGTTCAAGTTGAATTTCGTTTTCCTCATTGCTCTTCCTGCTCCCTTCTGAATGACCAATCGAGTACATCAGAAATATACTGCTAAGATTTTCTTATATATCCATCCTAGTATGTTTTCTGATAACTATCTATCAGGGATTTCCCTATTGCTGAATTCGGTTCTTTTATCGCATCAGCACTTATGATAAAAAGTAGGAGTTTATCTTTCTGCCGCTGAGGGAATAGTCTGTCTCCTCGTGAGGATGGAGCATCTTGGGTCTTTTTCTCCATCGCCCGCTCTCCTCAAATTTTCTTACCGTTTCGCTTTCCGGCTCCAGTATACGCGGCAGGATGGCAGCTAACTATAAGGGGAAGTCCTATTTCAGGAGAGGAGAAACGAGCGGTTTTCAAGGAGATTAAGGGATTTGGATATGTTCCCGGCAGGCATTGGTTGTCCGGAAAACAGAAAAAAGCCGGGAATCCGGCGTGCTGCCGGATTCCTGGCTTCAAGTATTGCTTATAGATCGTCAAATCCGTTCAAGTCGCTCGTTTTGACGTATTGACGGGATGTCTGTTCGAAGAAATCGGTCTTCGTCCCGTCGAAGTTATCGGTATAGGCGCGGATCCACTTCATCGGGTTGTCGATGAATTCCGGATACAGTTCGCTCAGGCCGAGCATGCGGAGCATTTTGTTCGCCCGGTACTTCACGTAGCCTTCCATTTCTTCGAGGTCGATGCCTTCGATATCCGCGAGCACGTAGCGGCTCCAGATGACTTCCTGTTCCACGGAGTGGCGGAACTGGTCATAGATCCATTCCGTGAACTCCTCCGTATTGTACTCCGGGTTTTCCGCAAGCGCAGCGCGGAAAATATCGCTGATCGCCTTGCCGTGCTGCAGTTCATCGCGGTTGATGTACGAGATCATCGTCGACGTGCCGACCATCTTCTGATGGCGCGCCATATTATAGAAGAAAGCGAAACCGCTGTAGAAGAACAGGCCTTCCAGCAAGGTCGTGTAGACCATCGCTTTCAGCACCGTCTCAATCGTCGGGTTTGTCGCGAATTCGTTGTACACCTCAACGATGCGCTCGTTCCGTTTCATGAGCACTTCGTCGGTGCGTCCCATCTCGAAAGAGGCGATCTGCTTGTCATATGTCGTTACGGATGACAGGACGTACGCATAGCTGTGGTTATGCTCGCTTTCCTGGTCCGCGATCGTCGCCATGATCGATTTGACGGAAGGGTCCGTCGTGAAATCGGCGATTTTCATGGCGATGACGGTCTGCGGTCCGTCGAGCGTCGCCAGCAGGCCTATGATCTTGAGGAAGGCATCCTGCTCCGCCTTCGATAATGTCGGGAACTGCTTGACGTCCTGCGTCATATCCACTTCGTTCGCCGTCCAGAAAAGCGAGCGGATGCGCTGCCGCAATGTATAGAAATGCGGGTGCGCGAGGTTGTTCCAGTTCAGGATCCCGCTTGCTTCCCCGCCGAAGATGGCTGTCGCTTTGTTCGGGTTCGCCGGGTTCAGTACGTTAACTCGTGTAAGTGTCGCCAATGGTCCAGCACTCCTTCTGCCCATTCCGTGACGTGGATTTCCTGCGCGCCGCGGGGGCTTTGTTCGATTTTCAGCGGCGCGAGCGCCGAATTGTAGAAACGCGCCAGCTTGACGGCGGCCTGGCAAAACAGATCATCGCCGCCGAACTGGGTGTCTCCCGTGCCGAAAACGTAGACATGTTCAGGCTTGACGCCGACGTCGAGTACAAAATCCTTCACTTCGTCAGGGGTCGAGCCCTGATCCCACGTGAACGACCCGACGATCATGGCACCGAAATCACGATAATCCGGAACGGGCCCCGTGCCGATGCGGTGCATGTGCACAGTTGCGCCGCCCGTTTCCAATGTATGTCTGATCAATTCCGCTGTTTCCGCTGTATTGCCGCTCCATGACGCGTACGCAATCAGGAATGACACCATTCGCACTCCTCGATGTCCGAGGCGGTCGAGCGGGTATAATACGTCGTCTTCATGCCCGATTTCCATGCCTGCATGTGCAGATTGAGCAATACGGAAGCCCGGATATTATTCGGTACATAGAAGTTGAATGAGATCGACTGGTCGATGTGGCGCTGACGGGCAGCGTTCTGCTTGATCGACCAGCGCTGATCGACGATATACGCCGACCGGCGGTACACATCATACGTATTGTGGTTGAGATCCGGCGCGATGACCGGCAGTTTGTAGTCCTTCTTCTCTTCGTGATAGAACGGTTTGAAGACCGGATCGATCGACGCGGTGGACCCTGCGATGACCGATGTCGAGCTATTCGGCGCGACGGCCATCAGGTAGCCGTTGCGGATACCCGTCTTGGCCACTTGTCCGCGGAGTTCGTTCCATTGTTCCGACTCATAGCCGCGTTTGTCGAAATACGCACCGTTTGCCCAGTCGGACCCTTCGAACAGCGGGTACGGCCCTTTTTCGGCAGCGATTTCCATGGAGGAACGGATCGTCAGGAAAGCGATCTGCTCATACAGACGGTCTGCGAATTCCACTGCTTCGTCCGATTCCCATTGGATGCCTTCGAGCGCAAGCAGGTGGTGCCAGCCGAACGTCCCGAGTCCGATTCCGCGGTAGCGGCTGTTCGTCCGCTGCGCCTGGACGACCGGGATCTTGTTCAGGTCGATAACGTTGTCGAGCATGCGGACCTGGATCGGGATGAGCCGCTCCAGGACGCCTGCAGGGACCGCTTTCCCGAGATTGACACTGGACAAATTGCAGACGACGAAGTCGCCCGGCTTCGAACGGGTGACGACGATATCGTCTTCGAGCGTGACCGATTCGAATTCCGTCGCGCTCATGTTTTGCATGATTTCTGACCTCTTCTTCGACTAGGCTCGCTAGGCCTAATCCGCATAATAAATATGCTGCTACATGTCGCCATGTAGAGGAGACTATATCATCATCCCCAGCACAACCTGGTAGGATGCTCCGCTTTTCCCTTTATGAATTATCTCTGTTTTGCATCAGAGCCTCGCTTGAGGGGTACTCTACTCGCTTCTTCACTAGTATTTTTTCAACTAGCTATGCTTTCGATAGTCGTTAGGCATTTACTCTGCAACGATATAATGGTCTGGGAAAGTTTTTGAATACATTCGCATCCGCATTGCATGTGTTGATATATTATGTGCAATAGCGGCTTTAGCAATACTCTCATAAGTAATACCTTTTACAACACATTTATAAGCGGCTGACTTATGAGTGGGTTTTTTATTTTTTGGGCTGAGTCTTTGGTAGTCCGGAAAGTTATCGGAATCTAAACGATACATAATGGTCGTAGTGTTTATTGATAAACGACGTGATGCCTCTGCGGCTGAGCAATAGTGTATGCCGTCAATAATTATTGCCCTAGAGTTTGCTTGTACGACAGATTCTATCATCCGAGCAGTTTTTTTCTTTCCAAACTGGTGGTTAGATGAGCCTGTCATTTGTTTTACCCTCATACTCCTGATTTTTTCTTTATCAGGATTAGTTGTAAAACAATCTCCGCCAATTGAAGTAAGTTTTATATTGTAATAGTCCGGTGATTCTACGGCATTTCGTTTTTCAATAAACAGTTCTTCCATGACGTTCAATTCTTCATCCGAATAGGCTTCTGCAAGAATCTTCCTGGCAAAGTTTTCTTTTCCGTACTTCCTTATTGCTCGTTTTAAGTAGACACCTGACCCTAAATACGTCTCCCAATTGTTTGCCCTGCCATATATACATTTCCCAATGTATTTCATACCATTAATTCTATTTGTAGTCTCGTAAACAAAACCAAACGGCTTTGCCAACTTTCACACCTCCATGAGAATATACGTTCTCATTTCAATGTTACTACAATAGCAGAGATTTAGCACGGGATTG
This sequence comes from Sporosarcina sp. NCCP-2716, assembly GCF_023707985.1. Lineage (GTDB taxonomy): Bacteria > Bacillota > Bacilli > Bacillales_A > Planococcaceae > Sporosarcina. Next base: position 68,886 of record NZ_BRCF01000004.1, on the reverse strand, counting down.
CCTTACTAAATAAGGGTTTCCCCGTTTAACGGAGTTTTCGACAGCCATTACTGACTGAAGGTGCTAGCGTTAACACAAATTACTTGAATAGACGATGCCTTCGTGCTTGTTTGGGTTAGCCCGGTTGACTTCATCACGATAGAACATGTACGGCGTCCCGGTCTCCAGCTGGCTACGCATGATACGTTTCATGATTTCAATGGCCGGCACGGTCTCTTTCGTGATCTCCGGGTGGCTTACACACGCTTCGTAGCGTTCGCGGAATGTGCCGGATCCTTTCGTCTCGTCATACGAGTCCTCGAGGGAGTAGCCCATCACCGTGCGGACTTCGTGTGGATCGAATAAGTGCCAGTCCCCGCGCGCATCTACCGCTTCCATGAAGATATCCGGCAGGCAGACACCTGTGAAGATGTCATGCGCACGTAGCCGTTCGTCGCCGTTGTTCAGCTTCAGGTCGAGAAATGTGGAGATGTCCTTGTGCCACACATCGAGGTAGACTGCGACCGCTCCTTGACGCTGGCCGAGCTGATCGACGCTGACTGCTGTGTTGTTCAGCTGCTTGATCCATGGGAGTACGCCGCTTGACGCGCCTTTGAATCCGCGGATGGATGACCCGCGTGAGCGGACTTTGCCCATGTAGACGCCGATGCCGCCGCCGTATTTCGACAGGTTCGCGATATCCGTGTTGCTGTTGTAGATACCTGTGAGGGAATCATCGACCGTGTCGATGAAACAGCTCGACAGCTGTCCGTGGGGCTTGCCTGCATTCGAGAGTGTCGGTGTCGCGACAGTCATGTACAGGTTGCTCATCGCCCAGTACGCTTCAGCGATCTTGCCGATACGGTCTTCCGTCTCCTGTTGCATAAGTGTCATGGCGATGACGAGCCAGCGTTCCTGTGGCAGTTCGACCGCTACCTTCGTATAGTTGACAGCAGCGTAGCGGTCCATGAGCGTCTTCAGGCCGATGTAGGTGAACAGCTTGTCCCGTTCAGGCTTGATGAGTGCGCCGATCGCTGTCAGTTCGTCAGGAGTGTAATGGTTTGTCAGGTCTTCTGTGTAGAGACCCTGGCCGACGAGTGAAGCGACGTGGCCTGCGAAATCAGTGTAAGGAGCTCTGCCTCTTATTTCTCGTTGTTCTGCATACAGCTGGCCGAGGTAGAGCCGTGCCGCCACAAACGTCCAGTAGCCTGCCGCTTCGTCGATGTTGCTCAGCGCCTCCAAAATCATAGCGCTTGTCCACTCGGAAAGTGAATTGTCTGGATGCTTTATCAGCCATTTTTCACTGGCCTCCGTGAGTGGGGTAATCTTGTCTGTCCCAAATTCCTCTTGTAACTCTTGCAGGATGCGTGCTGTTTCGTTTGTTTCCTGAGTGAGTGTCATACCGATCGTCCCCTTCCTTGATTTGCACATTTATTAAACGTAAGGATGATAGCTGTACAGCTGTCATTAAGGTCTATATTTAATTAATGTAATTCCACTCTCCAACTTCTTTAAACACTATATATTGTGTTGATTTTCCCTATCATATCATATATCTTGTGATTTCTCTCGTCCATAGGCCAAAAGATTTTTTCTTTTCAACATAGTTTTATTGAAATTAGCTGCTACTATAAAATTGCCCCAAAGCAATATATTATCATACTTAGCGGGTATGCAGAATCACTTCACCTTACAAAATAACATGCGAAATCCTCACGCTTTTCTCCCAGCTTGCCCGCCTGGAAAAAGTTGCGGAATTAAAAAAAGAGGAGAAAAAATAGCACTTTCTCCTCTCGTTTCCTGTTCATTTCGATTATGCGTCTTGTTCACGTGCGGCAAGTTTGAAACGGTCGACGACGAGCTGCAGTTCACCGGCGATCCGGGTCATCTGCTGCACGGATTCCGCCACCCGTTCCAATTCACCCTGCTGGGCGACGGACGAAGCACTGACCTGCTCGGCGGAAGCTGCCGTTTCTTCGGATACCGCAGAAACGCTCTGGATGGCGAGGACGGCCTGGTCCTTGTGGGAAACCATGTCCTTCAAATTGCCGGAGAGTTCGTCGATGGCGCGGTTCATCCGCTCCGTCAGTTCCGCGTTGAGTGCGAACGACTCTCCGGTGCTTGCGACGGAAGCGCTCTGGTCTTTCATAGACTTCGTATTTTGCGCGATCACTTCAACGGTCGCTTTCGACTGGTCGAGGATCTCCTGGACGGTCTGCTGGATCGTCCCGGTCTCCCGGCTCGACTGCTCAGCAAGTTTCCGGACTTCTTCCGCAACGACCGCGAATCCTTTGCCATGCTCGCCGGCGCGCGCTGCTTCGATGCTTGCGTTCAGCGCCAGCAGGTTCGTCTGGGCGGTGATGTCCTGGATGGACGTGATGACTTGGTTGATGCCGGAGATTTTGTCCGTCAGGGCGGTCATCTGCTGTTCGACTTGTCCGTTCATGCGGTTGGCGTTTTCGTTCTGATTTCTCAGGCGCCCGACTTCCGTCATGCCGTTCTGTGTCGATTCGACCGTCTGATGGGACAGCTGTTCCATCTGTGCCGAGATGGCGGAGATTGCCGTGATCTGCTCGGCCAATCCGCCAATCCGGCGGCTCGTCTCCTCTGTATCCTCGGACTGTCTCGCCGCGCCTTCTGCGATCTCTTCCGTTGCGACGGACACTTCCTGGCTCGAAGCGACGATCTCCTCGAATGCATGGTTCACTTGGGCAGAGGAGTCTGTCAGCTGGCCGGATGCCTTGAGCACCTCACCCAGTGCTTCGTTCGTCTGCGCGAGCATGTAGTTGTAGGATTTCGCGACCGAGCCGATTTCGTCTTCCCGGAAGCCGTCCGCAGCGACCGTTTCCGACAGGTCGCCCGTCGCCGCCTGTTCCATCGAATGCTGGACGCGGGTCAGCGGACGGATATGCCGATAGATAAAGAACGCCGTCGTCAGGCCGACTAGCAAAATCATGACGCCTGCCGCGATAAGGGTAAAGATGACAATCTTCGAGAACTCGGCGATGATTTCAGATCGGGGCAGCACGGTCTGCACGGTCCAGCTCTGGTCGAATCCGTCGATGGTGAGCGGAGCGAATGTATTGAATGCACGTTCATTGTACGATTGCGATTCGACATACATCGTGACCGGTTCACCGGCTGTGGTTTTCTCTTTGACCGGCTCCCAGTCGATTGCATCTTTCATATTGGTGCCGTTCATCTTCTCTTTCAGGCTGTTCTCAATGAGCACTCCGTCATCCGAAATAACCGACGCGTACCCGCCGTGCGGCGCAATGTCCGCCGTCAGCCCTTTCAGGAAGTCGAGCGACATGTTGGCGGACAGCACGCCGAGCAGCTTGCCGTCCGCTGACAGGATCGGTACGGAAAGCGAAGTGACTTTCGTCGTCTTGTCCGGCGTTTCATAGACGACCGGCTCTTGCAGGAACGGTTTTTTGCTCTCCTTGGTCGTCAAGTACCAGTCCCCGTTACCCGGCTCTTCATAACCGGTGGCAGGCATGATTTTGAGTCCTGATTCCGATTTCAGCAGGAAGGGGATGAACCTGCCGTCCGGATCGACTAGCCGTTTTTCAGTAATCGTCAGGCCGTCTGTCGACAGGACACCGCTTTCGAATACAGCGTTCATGCTGACGGCATTCGGGTTCCCTTCCAAATTCGCCTGCAGGACGGACAGGACTTCCGATGCAGCCAGCGTAGAGTTTTCGTTCATCGTCTCCAGCACCCGTTTCGTCGTCATGAGCGACTCGCCGGTCTGCCGGAATTGTTCGCTCAGTTTGAGTGCGACGAGTTCCGTTTCATCCGCCGCCTTCTCTTCGGCACTGCTGACGGACAAGCTATGTGTGTAAATATTCGTGCCCAGTGCATAAACGGCGAACAAAATCAGAAATACGCCGATGATGATCGCTGAGAGCCGGAACACGAGGCTTTTTGTTTTTTTCATAGTACTCTTCCCTTCTGGTTGTTAAGACTTTATGATTATACCTAAACGACCAACCGTTGGGTAGCTTTTAGCACTTTCGTCACAAAAAAATCATCGGACCTATGATAGATCCGATGACTGATGATTCAAATATAAGGTGTGCGCGGCTAATTTACCGCTGTTCCTCTTCGCCCCAGCATTCCGTGCCTGTCAGGCCGGGAATGGACTTCGCTTCGAATACAGGGTTTTTCCCCTTCTTCCGCTGCCGGGTGAAATCATCGAGCACACGGAAGGCGGTCCGGCCGAGCATGGCGATGACCACCAGATTCAGCACTGCCATAAGTCCCATGAAGACGTCTGCCAGGTTCCACACGAGGTCCACTCTCGCAAGTGCCCCGAACATCACCATGCCGAGCACGGCAATCCGGTAGACGGCCATCCAGACCTTATGGGCGTTGATGAACTCGATATTGGTCTCCCCGTAATAATAGTTTCCGATAATCGAGCTGAAGGCGAAGAACAGGATGGCGATCGCAACGAAGTACGGCGCCCACGAACCGACATGCTGCGCCATCGACGCCTGTGTCAGCAGGATGCCGTCCTGCTCCCCTTTGTCGTACAGACCCGCCAGCAGGATGATGAAGGCCGTCGCCGAGCAGATGATGATCGTATCGAAGAACACACCGAGGCTCTGCACGAGACCCTGCTTCGCCGGATGCGTGACGTTCGCCGTGGCGGCAGCGTTCGGCACACTCCCCATCCCGGCTTCGTTTGAGAACAGACCGCGACGGACGCCCTGCATGATCGCAGCGCCGACACCGCCGCCGGCCATTTCCTTCAGTCCGAAAGCGTGTTCGAAAATCAGGGCGATCATCGCCGGGATTTCCGTAATGTTGATAATGACGATGTAAAGGGCGACTGCAATGTAGAACGTCGCCATGATCGGGACGATCGCCTGCGTCACCTTGACGATCCGCTTGACGCCGCCGAAAATGATGATGCCGGTCAGCACGACCAGAATCAGGCCGACTGCCCAGTCCGGAATGCTGAACACATCCGAGAACGACTGGCTGATCGTGTTGGACTGCACCGCATTGAAGATGAATCCGAAACAGAGTGTCAGCAGGATCGCAAACGCCACTCCGAGGCCGCGCTGGTTAAGCGCTTTCTGCATGTAATACGCAGGCCCTCCGCGGAACGTATCGCCGTCCCGCACTTTGTACACTTGGGCCAGTGTGCTTTCGATGAACGCCGTCGCCATCCCGACAATCGCGATCACCCACATCCAGAAGACGGCTCCGGGACCGCCGATACCGATTGCGAGCGCGACTCCGGTCACGTTTCCCGTACCGACACGGGAAGCGGCACTGATCGTGAACGCCTGGAACGCCGACACGCCGTCTTCACTGTCTTTCTTTTCGGTGATAAGCCGGAACATTTCACCGAACAGGCGGAACTGCACGAACTTCGTCCCGACCGTAAAATAAAGGCCGAGCACTAATAAAAGACCGATCAATACGTATGTCCATAGATAATCGCTGAACGGGCCGGTCACCCATTCCAATATATTGGTCACCATGCTGTGCCCACCTCTCACTTTCGTCTGGCTGGCATTCTATTCTGCCTGCTTGTTACGTACCCTCTTTTTTAATCGTTAGACAGTAAAAAAGGCCGATGGTTTAGTAAACCATCGGCCTTGGAGTGCTGTCAATCTATTTTTACAGCCGGGTTTGAACCGGCGGCCGTCTTCAAAGGACGTACTGATCGATTTTCAGGACGAGCTCCGCGATTTCAGGCTTGCTGACCTGGGCATCGGCGCCGACACTAGTCCCCTTGTGTTTCAGCTCATCGGTGATGAGGGAGGAGAAGATGATGACAGGCAGCTTTTCGAGCTCTTTGTTTTCCCGGATGCGCCGTGTGAAATGATGGCCGTCCATCTGCGGCATTTCGATATCGGTGATTACAAGCTGGATCGTATCTTCGATATTGCCGCGCTCCGCCGTGCTCTCCAGATACTCGAGGGCATCCTTACCGTTCTCGAAGAATTCAACACGGTCATAGCCCGCTTCGGACAGCGTCGTATGGAGGAGTTTGCGCAACAGCGGAGAGTCTTCTGCGACGAGGAGCCGCTTGTCCGACCGTTCGCGCTGGCCGAGCTTACGGATCTGTTCCACCCGGATCCCGGTGTCCGGGCTGATTTCCATGACAATCTTCTCGAAGTCCAGCAACAGCAGCATCTCCCCGCCAAGCTTGATGACGCCGATGACAGGTGACGTTTCTGCGGAGTAGGCACCTGACGGCTTTTCGATCGCATCCCAGGAAATCCGGTGGATCATCGTGACGTTATGGACGTGGAACACAACTTGCTGCTTGTTGAAGGAAGAGACAATGTATTTGTCATTTTTCGGATTCGCCGAAGGCCCCATGCCGAGGACACGCTCCATGCTGATGACGGGCAGGATTTCCCCGCGCAGCTGGATGATCCCTTCGACTGCCGGGTCCGCATGAGGGATCGGGGTGATCGGCATCGGCACGATGATCTCCTTCACTTTGATGACGTTAATGCCGTAGCGGCTCCCCGCTACTTCAAATTCCACTATTTCCAGTTCGTTCGTTCCGCTTTCCAGTAAGATCCCGCTCTCATACGCCATTGCACTCAGTCCTTTTCGTTTGGTCTATCGCCTGTCCGTTTCCGGCGCTGCCGGCGGCCGGCAGCGCGTCTCTCGTTCTTATTTCGGCACGAATGGACGGGAGGTTGAGGGTCCGGCGCCGTTTTTCTCAAATTCCCTGCTCGGAGTTGTCGGATCCGTGACTGGAAGCAATTAAAAAAACCGACCTGCTTCAGCAGATCGGTCCTGTTTCGTCTTCCGTCAGTCGTCCCATGTGACGGACATGACCTTTCCGGAAATCGCATGGATCTGGTACGTCGCTTCGTCCGGCCCGTCGTCGACATCGATTTCGATTTCCACCAGGTAGTAGCCGCCATCTGTCGTCTTGACGAAGTCCACATCATCCACTTCGCCGTTCAGCTGGCGCAGTGCGATCTGGATAGCCTGCTGTTTAGTCAGCAGCACCGTTTTAGGCGGTGTCTGCGGCTGCGCCGGCTGTTTGGCCGGAGGGGACGGATTCGGTTTCGGCTGGACGGCGGGAGCCGCCGGAACCTTTTTGACCGGCTGCTGTTTCGCAGGTTGTGCATGTTGTGCAGGTTGCGAATGCTGTGCAGCCGGTGCTGTCCCGGCAGCGGGCCGCGCGTCCGGTTTCGGCTGCGCAGCCGGCGCTTGAGTTGCAACAGGCGTTTCAGGATCTTTGGCTGGCGCGGCGGATTGATCTCCTCCGGCTCCGCTGCCTTCCTTGTCTGCTCTGTCCTTCTTGTCTTCGTCATCATGGGCGGCCTTTGTTTCTGCCGCCACGGCAGCCATATCCGGTGCCGCCGACACGAGTTCCATCGACAGTACTTTCCCTGTATCGCCTTCTATTACGAGCGCATAGCTGGAGCCGGCCCGCGTCAGTTGTGCCTCGTAGTTATCATCATCCAGCCGGAGCTGATCGACTTTTCCGTTATACATGACTTCCAGCTGGCTCCTGATTGCGTTGCTTGGGATGGTTTCCGCCTGCGAGATGTTGTTTTCCATATAAAAAACGCCTGCCAGGACGGCGATGATCATCAGGATGGCCGGGAACAGCCATTTCTTGGTGGTCTTCATAATGCTTCACCTCTCTCCGCAGTGTAGCAGACGGACATTAGAATTCACTGAGAAGCGGGGTGTTTCACGATGCGGATCGTCACTTCCGTCCCGTCCCCTTCTTCACTTTCGATATCGAGTTTCGCGCCGAGACCGATGGCGATTTCATTGGCGATCGCAAGGCCGAGTCCCGTGCCGCCTGTTTTCCGGTTCCGGTCTTCATCGACCCGGTAGAATCTGTCGAACAGGAAGGGGATGTCTTTCGCCGGAATCCCCTTGCCGTGATCCCGGATCGAAATCCTTACGACTGTCTCTTCTTCGGCGATTGTCACGTCGATCGGCTGTTCGCTGTATTTGCGTGCATTGTCCAGCAGGATGAGGATGAGCTGCTTCAGATGCGCACTGTCCGTCGTCGCCTCCAGCCGGGACGGTGCGGTAAGACGGATCGGCCGATTGTAGGCGCGGCTGATCATATGGATGGCCTCTCCCGTCAGTGACCGGATATCCGCCGGTTCAAAGAGATAGGACGCAGGTTCGTTATTACGCGCCAAGTTGAGCATCTGTTCGATCATTTCGGTCATACGCTTCGTCTCGCTGCGGATCGCAGTCAGTGCCTCTTCTGCAATTTCCGGCTTGTCCATCCCTCTCCGCTGCAGCAGACGGGCGTAACTGTCGATGACAGTGATCGGCGTCTTCAGTTCGTGGGAAGCGTCCGAGACGAATTTCTCCTGTTTCGTGTAGTTCTGTTCCAGCTGGATCATGAGCTCGTTGAACGTCTGACCCATCTGCGCAAGTTCATCCTTGCCGTTCTCCGGCACGGCGATCTGCTGGAATGTGCCCGAACGACGGCTCGCTGTCATCGCCAGGATCAGTTTTTCGATCGGCTGGGTGACGATGCGGCCGAGCGTCATACTCGAAATGATGATCGGGATCATGGCCAGCAGTGTGATTCCGACCATGACGACGCGCAGCAGCCCCAGATTCGCTTTCAGATCAGTCAGCACTTGCGTCATCTGCAGCTGGACGACTTCCCCGGTCGGCCAGATTGTCGGAATGGCGATGGACAGCGCCTCGTATCCTTCGTACGGCACAATCGTGAACGCTTCGTCCTTCGTCGGCACCGGGAATTTTTTGTCGTAGCCTTCCATCGACTGTACAGTCAAAATGTCATCGCCGTCCGCTCCGGCGACACGCAGCGCACCGTTTGGCGGCACATAGGCGCGCAGGACGATTTCCGCCTCCTCTTCGTCCGTCATCTTGCTGAGGGCGACGGTCAGTTCCTTGGCACTGCCGAGCAGCTGCGTATACTCAGTATGATGCAGCCGCTTGTCGAACGTGAAGTAGATTCCGAGATTGCTCAGGATGAGCAGGATCAGCATCATCAGTGTCGACAGGAAATGGATCTTCGTTTTAAGCTTCATGCGGTGCATCCTTCAGCGCGTACCCGACTCCCCGCACCGTATGGATGAAGGACGGACCGCTGTCCCGGTCGATCTTTTTGCGGACGTAGCGGATGTAGACATCGACGACATTCGTGTCACCGTAATAATCAAAGCCCCAGACGGCATCCAGCAGCTGTTCACGTGTCAGCACCTGGTTCGGATGGGTCAGCAGGTGGAACAGCAGGTCATATTCCCGCGGCGTCAGCTCGATCGGCACCCCGTCCCTCCGCACTTCCCGGGTCTGGTCGTGGATGGACAGCCCGTTCACTTCGTGGAGATGTGTATCCTCTTCGGCCGTCCCTTTCGCGGAGAACCGGAGCGCTGCACGGATCCTCGCAAGCAGTTCCTCGATTTCGAACGGTTTCGTGACGTAATCGTTGGCGCCGAGGTCGAGTCCCGTCACTTTGTCTTCCATATCGCTTTTCGCCGTCAGCAGGATGACCGGCGTCATCGTGCCGTCTGCCCGGATCCGCCGCAGTACATCGAGCCCGTTCAGCCCCGGCAGCATGAGGTCGAGGAGGACGAGATCCCACTCTTCCTCCCGATATTTAATGAGCCCGTCCGTCCCTGTGTGGCACGCCGCTACTTCATAGCCTTCAAACTCGAGTTCCAGCTGCAGGACGCGGGCAATGCTTTCTTCGTCTTCGATGATGAGCAGTCGATCTGCCATGTCAGTTCCCCTTTTCTTTCGTGTGCACAGCAGGCGCACTGTCCATTCGGCGCCTGTCTGTTTTCTTTCATTCTATCAGGTTATCGGCGGGCTGAAAAAAAAGAGGTCCCGCTTGTTTCGAAGCGGGAACCTCTTTTATAGAAATACGATGACAGCGAGTATGGCGGCCAGGACGATCCGGTAGATCGCGAACGGCACGAGCTTGATCTTGGAGATGAGTGACAGGAAGAAGCGGATCGACAGCAGGGAAAAGACGAATGCGCTCACGAATCCGACAATGTAGAACCCGATATGGTCGAGCGATAAGTATTCCCAGTTTTTGAGGACGGAGACGAGGCTCGCCCCCATCATGATCGGAACGGCCATAATGAACGTGAAGTCCGCCGCTGTCCGGTGGTTCATGCCGAACAGGACGCCGCCTGAAATCGTCGCACCGGAGCGTGAGAACCCAGGCCACAGGGAGAGGCACTGGACGAGTCCTACGGTGAATGCCTGCCGGTATGTAATCTGGTCGAGTGACTGCACGGGCGGGTTCTTCGGCCCGAAACGGTCGGCTGCGAGCATGAGGATCGCCCCTGCCACGAGGGCAACGATCACCGTCTCCACGCCGAACAGGTAGTCATCGATAAGATCCTTCAGGGCGAAACCGAGCACGACGGCCGGCAGCATGCCGACGATGACATGCAGCAGGTTGAAGCTTTTGCTTGCGGGCTGCCCGTCGACTTTGTACAGGCCGATGAGGCTGAACAGCCGCTTCCAGAAGACGACGACGACAGCGAGGATCGAGCCGAGCTGGATGACGATTTTGAACGTGATGGATGGATACTTGCCGAGAAACTCTTCGCTTTTCAGCCACATGTCATCGACGATGATCAGGTGTCCGGTGGATGACACGGGCGCAAACTCGGTCATCCCTTCGACGAATCCGAGGATGAGGGCTTTCAGGAATTCAAATAAGTCCATAGTGTGTTACCTCTGCTTTCTGTAAAAGGCGATGTACCGGAGGCACGCGTAACCCCCTCCGGCCAGAAGAAGTGCATAGATGACGGCGGAATAGGTTTCCATATAGCCGACAACAACATGCCAGTGGGCACCGAGCTGCATGCCGAGGCCGATCAGGATGCTGTTCCAGACGAGACTGCCGAGTGCCGTCAATAGAAGGAACAGCGGGAAGTTCATACCCGCCATGCCAGCGGGGATTGAAATGAGACTGCGGACGAGCGGGACGACGCGGCAGACGAGCACCGTCCACGGGCCGTGCCTGGCGAACCAGGCATCCGCCCGTCGGATGTCGTGGCGCGTGATGCGCAGCCAGCGTCCGTGCCGGTCCGCTATTTTTTCGAGTCGCGCCGTGTCCATGAACATGCCGACTCCGTACAGCAGCATGGCGCCGATGACGGAACCAGCGGTCGCAGCGGTGATCATCCAGCCGGCCGACAGCCCGCGGGTGACGGTCAGAAAGCCGCCGAACGTCAAAATGAGCTCAGACGGGATCGGCGGAAACAGGTTTTCGATCAGAATCAGTGCCAGCACTCCGATATAGCCGTATTCTTCCAGCACGGCCAGGATCCAGCCCTCCATCCGCGCCCTCCCTTCCGTTGTATTCATCATACCGAATCCAGGGGGATCGGAAAAGCTTGAGTTTGTGTGTGAATCATGGGATTGTGCTCATAAAACGTTGGAAACCGCTCATAAACTTGCGATTTCGCTCATAAATCTCGGAAAACGCTCATAAACTTGCGATTCCGCTCATAAATCTCGGAAAACGCTCATAAACTTGCGATTCCGCTCATAAATCTCGGAAAACGCTCATAAATCTCGGAAAACGCTCATAAACTTGCGGTTCCGCTCATAAATCTCGGAAAACGCTCATAAACTTGCGGTTCCGCTCATAAATCCCGCCTCCCAATCGCCGGCCTGACATAATGACGCCTGCCGGCAACCCAGGTTTCCCGCCACTCTTGCAATGTACGAAACTCCCCGCCTTCCTATGACAGATCTCCTCAAGAAAACCCGTCCGGCAGCCGGACGGGTCTCCTTTCATTCATTCAACTGTCTGCGCAGCTCCGCTTTCAGGAACTTGCCGACGGACGTTTTCGGGATCTCTTCCATGAACACAATGTCGTCGGGCACCCACCACTTCGCGAACTGCCCTTCCAGATAGCCGAGGAGTTCCGCTTTCATCGCGTCATCCGCCGCCTGGCCTTCGTTCAGCACGACGACTCCGAGCGGGCGCTCCTGCCATTTCTCGTCCGGCACCGCGATGACCGCTGCCTCGAAAACAGCGTCATGTGTCATCAGGGCGTTCTCCAAGTCGACACTCGAGATCCATTCGCCGCCGCTCTTGATTAGGTCCTTCGTCCGATCGGTGATCTTGAGGTAGCCGAAGTCCGTCATGACGGCGATGTCCCCCGTATAGAGCCAGCCGTCGCGGAACGCTTCTGCCGTCCGTTCATCTTTGTAGTATTCATCCGCAATCCATGGACCGCGGACGGCTAGCTCTCCCATCGTCTTGCCGTCCCACGGCACTTCGCCGTTTTCGTTCACGACTTTCACGTCGAGGCCGGGCATGATGAGCCCCTGCAGTGCACGCAAATCCACTTTTTCATCCATCGAGACACCGTCCATGCCGGATGTCAGCACGGACAGGCTGACGAGCGGAGACGTTTCCGTCATGCCGTAGCCGACGATGAACGGGACTTTGTAGCGCTCTTCGAAAGCGCGGATGAGCCCTTTCGGCGACGCCGAGCCGCCGCAGACGATTGCGCGCAGCGACGACAGATCACGCGGCTTCGCGTCTTGAGCTTTCAGCACGGCGAGCCAGATCGTCGGCACTCCCGCGGTCAATGTCACCTTTTCCTGTTCGATCAGATCCAGCAGCAGATCGGGGACCAGACCCGGCCCCGGCAGTACTTGCGTCGACCCGAAGAACACTGCGGCGAACGGCATCCCCCAGGCGTTGACGTGGAACATCGGGACGACCGGCATGACGACATCACGCTCCTGCAGCCCCATCGCGTCGGCGAGGCCTAAAGCATAACTGTGCAGCACGATTCCCCTGTGCGTATAGACGACGCCCTTCGGATTGCCCGTCGTCGCGGATGTGTAGCACATGCCGGCGGGCGTGTTTTCATCCAGATCCTCCGGGAACTCGAACGCATCGGACGCTTCGTCGAGCAGCGCTTCATATGCGTGGACGTTCGGCAGGTCGGTCTCCGGGATATCCTTGCTGTCGCCCATGATGACGTAATGTTTCACTGTCTTCAGCAGCGGTGCGAGCTTCTCGAGGTGCGGGAACAGGTTGTCATCGACGAGCATGATTTCGTCTTCCGCATGGTTCACAACATAGGCGATATGCTCGGGGGACAGGCGGATATTGACCATGTGCAGGATTGCGCCGGTGCACGGGACGCCGAAATATGCTTCCAGGTGGCGGTGGTGGTTCCAGCCGAACGTCGCCACTTTCGTCCCGTGAGACATGCCGAGCTTGGTCAGCGCATCGGCCAGTTTCCGTGTCCGTTTTGCGAATTCCCGGTATGGAATCCGGTGGATCGTGTCTGCGGCTGTGCGTGAAATGATAAGCTTCTCCGGAAAAAACTGTTCAGCCCTGCGGATGAATGACGTCAGATTCAATGGCGTTTGCATCATACTGGCCCTCTCCCTTATCCTTCGATTTTTCGTGCACCGTACAGGAACACTCTGTCCATCCTATGCACGCACCACTTACAGCATTTCAATGATCGTCGCGTTCGCCATGCCCATCCCTTCACAGATTGCGAGCAGTCCGTAACGTCCGTCCGACCGCTTCAGCTCGTGCATGAGCGAAACGATCAGTTTCGTCCCCGTTGCGCCGAGTGGATGGCCGAGTGCGATCGCACCGCCGTTGACATTCAGCTTCGCCGGGTCGGCCCCTGTTTCGGCGAGCCAGGCGAGCGGCACGGGGGCGAAGGCTTCATTCACTTCATATAAGTCGATGTCATCGATTGACAATCCAGCTTTCTGCAGGACGCTCCGGGTCGCTTCGATCGGCCCGGTGAGCATGAGCGTCGGGTCCGAGCCGACAACTGTCCTGGCTATGATCCGCGCGAGCGGCCGGACGCCGAGCGCGTCGGCCTTCCCCCGGCTCATGAGCAGTACCGCGGAGGCGCCGTCGCTCATCTGGCTCGCATTTCCAGCTGTGATGACGCCGTTTTCGTCGAAGACGGTGCGGAGGCCGGCAAGCGTCTCCGGTGTCGATTCGGGGCGAGGGCCTTCATCGACAGAAAACAGGCGTGTCCCTCCGTCTGCACCGGCAACCGGTACTGGGACGATCTCCGGTTCGAACCGGCCGCTGCCGATCGCTTCGATAGCCTTCCGGTGACTGTCGTGCGCGTATCTGTCGAGCGCCTCCCGGGTCAGCCCCCACTTCTCTGCAATCCGTTCCGCGGACAAACCCTGATTGATGATTTCATACCGCGCGGTCAGCTTGCCGCTAGGTTTTGCGGCATGCATGTTGGAAAACATCGGTTCACGCGTCATGCTCTCGACACCGCCCGCAATGACGACGTCCATATCGCCGCAATCGATCGCCTGCGATGCGAAGTGGACGGCCTGCTGGCTGGAGCCGCACTGCCGGTCGATCGTGACGCCGGGGACCGTCACCGGAAATCCGCCGATCAGCCCGGCCGTCCGTGCAATATTGCCGCCCTGTTCGCCGGACTGCGTCACGCATCCGAGGATGATATCGTCCGTCTCCTCTTTCGGTACACCTGCCCGTTTCATCAGTTCGTCGAGCACGAGGGCCGCCAGTTCGTCCGGCCGCGTACCGGACAGGCTGCCTTTCCTCCGGCCCACTGGCGTCCGAACACCCGCCACAATCACTGTTTCCGTCATATGAGCACATCCTTCACGAGTTAATCGTCATAGTTTTCCAATAACTATACCAAGTTATGAAAGCGGTTTCAACAGGAGAATGAATGAGTGCTTTGCAATCTCAGTCTAAAGGCTGAGATGAAACTCCGTACCGCGCCCGTTTGGTAGAGCGCGGATCCGTTCTATGATGGACTTACAAACGAAGGGAGGCACGTTCACTCATGAAAAAGTTCCTACTTGCAGGACTCGGAATCCTCGCAGCTATCGTCGCTATCGCCAACATCGGCTCCATCGCAGCACTTGCCCTTTCGGCCGCAGCCGCATTTTTCGGCTGGCACTACTTCCGGAAAAGCGACTCGGCGCTCGGACGCATCCTTTGGGGGATCATCATGCTGTTCGGTGTCCTGACCGGCATTTCCAACATCCCGGCGTTCATCGGACTGCTGGCAGCGGCAGGCGCCTACTATGCATGGCGGTCCTGGAAAGTCGGCAAAAACCGCGACATCCTTGACGCAGAAACCGATCCGTTCGCCAAATTCGAAAAACAATGGAATGAATTCACAAAATAAGGAGGAAGTTATGATGAACACATTATGGTATAAATTCAAGTTCGCCGTACAGGAAGACTTGGAGAAATTCGCCCAGAAGAAATCATCGGAGAACGCTGCCGACCGTTTGAACGAAACGATCTGCGAAGCGGAGCAGCAGACGAAGGCGGTCGGGGTGCTCCTCGACAGGCAGCGCGTGCTGCGCGACGAAATCGTCAAGGAACAGCAGGAAGCGGAGCGGATGACGGACCGGCGCGCCGAACAGCTTCGGCTCGCGGAAGCTTCTGGCGATGAAGAGCTCATCCGCTATGCGGCCGACGAAACCGAAAACTACCGGCGCCGCCGCGATGAGCTGCGGGCGCTCGCAGAGGAGACGGTGGATTCGATGATCCAGCTGGAACGCCGTTTCGAGAACATGAAGCACCGTGTGCAGGACATGCGCGTACGCCGGCTGAAACTGATGGGCAACGAGAACGTGTCCCGTGCGAATCACCGGATGGACCAGATCTTCAACGCGGATCTGACGCCCGCCCAGGACGGCGTTTCCGACGACATGGAGAAAACACCCGGCGACGTCGCGTCCATGCGGCAGCGGCTGGAAAAACTGTCCGCCGAAGAAGCAAGCATCACGGAAATCGTGTAAACTGATAGGACAGCAGGCAGCTGACCGGGCCGGGGCGGTATGTACCGCCCACCCGGCAGCTCTTTTTGATGGAAACGAGCGGTTCGCCCCGGGAATCGAGCGGTTAGATCGGTGTAACAAGCGGTTCGGCATGAGAAACGAGCGGTTAATCCCATGAAACGAACGGGTTCATCGCCGGCAAGGACATTGAGAAAGGGGAGGATGCAGCTTGAAACGGACAAAAACGGAACGGATCACACTTTGGCTCATGGCATTCATACTGCTCATCTTCGTCGAAGCCGGGCTGTTCGGCAACGGCAATGTCATCTTCTTCTTTCTCGGGGCCCTTGCCCTTTATTTCGGTATTCACCAACGCTCCAAATGGGTCGTCATCAGTGGCGGGGTGTTCATCCTCATTGCACTGCTGTCCCTCTGGAGCCTGCGTCTGCTTATATTCGGTGTGCTGCTGTATGTCGTGATCCGGCTCTGGAAAGGCACACCTGCTGAGGAGATCATGCGTCCTTTGACGGGGTTGAAACGCGAAACACCGAACGGCATCTGGAAAAACCGGCTGTTCTCGGCGCAGTCCACGCCATTTACTTCCTATGAGTGGCAGGACGTCCACGTGCAGGGAATCCTCGGTGATTTCTACATCGATGTCACGGATACGGTGCTGCCGAAACGGACATCGTTCATCTCCATCCGGCAGGGGCTCGGACGTGTGAAGATCGAGCTGCCTTATGATCTGCCGGTCCGCGTCCATTGTTCCGCCCTGTTCGGCGAATGCCGGCTGTTCGACCTCGGACCGAAGCGGCTGCTGAACGAGTCCGTCCACATGAAAGACGGCTACGACCGGCCGATCGGCACCGAAGCGGAACTGATCATTTCGGTATCTGTCCGGTTCGGGGATGTCGAGGTGATCCGGAAATGAGCGGATTGTTCTGGCGTGGCGTACTGCTGTCGACGGCGTTCCTCCTCGTCTGCGCGGCGGGTGTCTACGGACTCATCGAATACGCACCGGTTCTTGAGTGGCACCAGCTTTATGAGGATGAATTCCTCGAAATCCCGCTAGGCGTCTGGCTCGCCGGCACGCCAGTCCTGCTCGGCTGGCTGTTTTCCAGCTGGATGTACAGCATCGCGCGCGGACGTGAAAAAGCGGTGGAACGCAGCTTGGCACAGCTCGCGGAGGAAGATCCGGAGCCATCGACGAAGGGGCTGTCCCGCAAACTGAACCGGTCGATCGCTGCGATTTCCGAAGTGCTGGACACCCAGAAGCGGAGCCTTCAGCGTATGACCGATCAGCGCGCGGAAGACCAGGACCAGATCATCCAGGAACGGCTCATCGAGGAACGGCAGCGGCTGGCGCGCGAATTGCACGATTCCGTCTCCCAGCAGCTGTTCGCCGCTTCGATGCTGCTGTCGTCCATGACGGAGCAGCCCGGGGATACCCCGCTGCAGAAACCGCTCCTGCAGGCGGAAAAGATGGTGCAGCAGGCGCAGCTCGAAATGCGGGCGCTCCTGCTTCACCTGCGGCCCGCTGTGCTGAACAGCAAATCGCTGAAGGAAGGGCTCGAGGAGCTGCTGCTCGAGCTCAAGGAAAAAGTGACGTTCACGATTCGCTACCGCCTGGAGGACGTTCCCCTGTCGAAAGGAGCCGAAGATCATTTATTCCGCATCGCACAGGAAACGCTGTCAAACACATTGCGGCACGCCCAGGCGACCGAAGTCGATGTGCTGTTCATCAGCCGGGAAGGTCTGGCCATCTTCCGTGTGCAGGATAACGGTGTCGGTTTCAACGATACAGCGGAGCGGGGCGGCTCGTATGGGCTGCAGAACGTCAAGGAACGCGCAGTCGAAATTGGCGGCGTCTGCAAGATCGTCTCGGTGCCTTCGCAAGGGACGATCGTCGAAGTGAAATTACCGATCCGACTGGAGGAGGATGGACATGATACGGATATTGCTCGCAGATGATCACGAAATGGTACGCATCGGCGTTTCCGCCTATCTCGGCATGCAGGCGGATATGGAAGTTGTCGGGGAGGCGGCGGACGGCGGCGAAGCAGTCGAGAAAGCCCTCGCCCTGCGGCCCGATGTCATTTTGATGGATATGGTCATGCCCGTCATGACGGGTGCGCAGGCGACAAAAGAAATCATCCGGCAATGGCCGGAAGCAAAAATCATAGTCGTCACCAGTTTCCTCGACGACGATAAAGTCTATCCGGCTCTCGAAGCCGGCGCGGCGAGCTACATATTGAAGACGTCGAATGCCGCGCGGATTGCGCAGGCAATCCGTGACACGGTCGGAGGACAGACCGTGCTCGAGCCCGAGGTGACGACGAAGATGATGGAAAAGATGCGCAGCGGCACGCCTGATCAGCCGCCGCACGAAAGCTTGACTGAACGCGAGCTGGAGACATTGCTGCTGCTTGCGAAAGGCCGGTCCAACCAGGAAATTGCGGATGAATTGTTCATCTCCCTGAAGACGGTGAAGACCCACGTCAGCAACGTCCTGTCGAAACTCGGCGTGCAGGACCGCACACAGGCGGTCATCTACGCGTTCCAGCACCAGCTGGCCAAATGAAAAGACGCACAGCGGAGTGATTCCCGCTGTGCGCCTTTTTTTCAATTAATCGAAATTCCGGTCGTCTTTCGGTTTCTGGTTGTTCCACTGGTCGTGGGCTTCCTTGTTGAACCGGCTGCGGCGGCTCTGTTCGCCGTATGGATACTCCTCGCCCGGTTCCGCTTCGTTATAGCCCGTGTCCGTCTCTTCTTCGGTGAACGGCACCGGATCAGTTCCGCCGAAGTTGTCCGGCAGATCGTGCGTCGGAACGTCCGAATACGCCGGCCCTTTCAGGCTCTGTTCCGGATCTTCCGGTATTTCATCGGACGGATTGACCGGCTGCTGTGCCTGATCGGATGCCCGTTTCATCTCCTGTTTCTTCTGATGCATATCGGAACGCGTTTCACGAACCCCCGATTTCGCTTCCGCTTTCGCAGCGCGTGCATCTTGTTTCATCTCTTCTTTCTTCTCTTCCCACTTTTCCTTCGAGACGTCAGCGTCCTGCAGACTAGACTCCATCTTCGACAAGTACCGTGACGCATGGTCGCGTCCGCCGAGACCGAAGGCGAGTCCGAAGGCGAGCGCTACGCCTCCTAAGATGAGGATGAACGCCGCGTTGATGATAGCCGGCGCGATACCGAGCTGACTGAGCGCCATGAAGAACGCGAACGCAAGGATTGCATACTTCGCGACGAAGCGCAGGATGTGCGGTGTGCCCGATTGCGTTTTCATGACACTGCCGATGAACTGTTCAGCAAGGTTGGCGAGCCAGAAGCCGACAGCCAGGATCAGTACAGCGGCAACGACCATCGGCAAGTAAGCGAAGATCGCGGTTGCGAGTGTCACCATGAATGCAAGCTGAACGATCTGCAGGGCTTCCACGACGAACAGCAGGATGACGACAATCTGGGCAATCGTCGCGATGATGGACGACACCTTGAAGCTTGAAGACGAATGGTCCCCTGATTTCACGCCGAGCTTGCCCGACAGCGAATCCACTCCGAGGTTCGACAGCAGCTGCCCCACAATCTTCTTGACGAATTTCGCGACATAGACACCGACGAACACGAGGGCAATCGCGATAAGGATACGCGGCAGCATGATCATGATGTCGTTCAGCATCGCGATCGCAGGCTGTGAAATGCCTTCCAGGTCAAGGACTTCCAGGCCGGAAATCGTCACTGGAATCAGGATCAGGACAAATACAATCGTCCCGATCACTTTGGAGACGCTCGTCCCCTGCACGGCAGAAGACAGGTGCAGGCGGTCTGCCATCTTGTCGACACCGACGGATTCAAGCAGTTTCGTAACGATCGTGCGCACCAATTTCGCGACGACATAACCGATCGCGAAGATCAGGGCAGCCCCGACCAATTTCGGGATGAATGCGATGAACCCTGTCAGCAGGTGTTCGAACGGTCCGCTGACACCGCTCAAGCCGAGCGCACTGAGCACTGCGGGGATGAACAGCAGCAGAATTCCATAGAATGCAATATTGGCGGCGGTGCTAACCCACTGGTCCTTGTTCACCGATTCCGGTGATCCGCCTGTCTTCGATACCGCTTTGTGCACATCCACTTTGCGGCCGGCCGACATGACCAGCTTTTTCACGACAGTGGCGAGCACATACGCGAGCAGGAGAATGAGTGCCGCTTTCAAGATGCCGAGAATGGCACCGCTGAAGCCGGCGAATACGCCCAAGAACGGCGCAGCGATCGGATTGAGGTTCATCATATTGAAGAAGATGAGGACCGTCAGCAGCAGAACGCCAAAGAATACCACCTTCCCGGCAATCCGGTCGGCGCTCCATTTTTTGTCCTGCATATTAAGCCGCTCATTGACACGGCCTTTCTTCATCGCCTTGACGACGATGTTTTCAAGCACTTTAGCGATGATGAAGCCGATGATCAGTACAATAATTCCGAGTATCAAGTCCGGCAGCCAGCTAAAGATGCTTGCGTAGTAGGGATCTCTGAACATTGATATCCTCCATTCTATTTAGTAGGTTGCTATCCTTATACCTGTTAAGGAAGACTGGTAAACCTTGGAGCGGGGTACGGGGCGGCGGGGTTATGAGCGCTTTTTTGGTTTTATGAGCGGTTCCCGCGATTTATGAGCGCTTTCCGGCTTTTATGAGCGCTTCCCGCGATTTATGAGCGCTTTCCGGCTTTTATGAGCGCTTCCCGTGATTTATGAGCGCTTTTCAGCTTTTATGAGCGGTTCCCGCGATTTATGAGCGCTTTCCGGCTTTTATGAGCGGTTCCCGCGATTTATGAGCGCTTTTCAGCTTTTATGAGCGGTTCCGCGATTTATGAGCGCTTTCCAGCTTTTATGAGCGGTTCCCGCGATTTATGAGCGATTCCCCAGATTTATGAGCGAACAGCGGATTTTCTTCATTAAAAAAACCAGCTCGCCCGCGGGCAGCTGGTTCACTTTTTCGGTTTGGTGGCATTCCACTGGGCGTGGGCCTGTTCGTTGTGGCTGATAGGAGAAATGACAGGCTGGCCGTCGGCGACGGTATCCTCTGCGCCTGCTGTGTCGTCCGGTTCGTGCACGACATGGGTGTAGTTGGAATCTGCCGGATCAGACAGCGGCAGCTCGTCGGTCGGGCCGGCCGGTCTGCCCTTTCTCGGCACTTTCGGTTCAAGATCTTTTTTCGTCGGATAGTTGTTGTCCTTGATGGTCATTCTGCTTCGCCCCCTCCGTAACCTGCCGTGCAGGCAGTTACCGATTGTGTTCTTAGAATTCCCGTGTCCGGACAACTTTAAACTCCGCACCCGCTTGCTTCAGAACCCGGACGGTACACGGACGGTCACTTTGAACAGGTCGCCGTCCACCTGGATCTCCATCGTGCCGCCGTGCATGTCGACGATCGACTGCGCAATGGCGAGGCCGAGGCCGGAGCCTTCGGTATGCCGGGAAGAGTCGCCTCGTTTGAACCGTTCGTACAGCTCATCGACGTTTTCATCGAGTTCATAGGCAGTGATGTTTTTGATGGTGAACTCCGCAAAACCGGCCGTCTCCCGCAGCGTCACATAGACGCGGGTGCCGGGCAGCGAGTACTTCAGCGCATTACCGATCAGGTTGTCGAGCATCCGCCACCAGCGCTGTCCGTCAATGACGGCGGGCACCGGCTCCTCCGGTATGGTCAGGCGGAAATCGAGCGGGATTTCGGCCATCCGTTCGGTATGTTCGCCGATCGCCTGGCGGACGAGCTGGGCCAGGTCGACGCGCTGCTTGGACAGTTCCATCGTACCGCTTGTCATTTTCGATACTTCGAACAGATCCTCGATCAGCGTCTTCAGCCGCTGGGATTTCCGGTCGAGCACGCCGACATATTCGTTCCGCTCTTCCGCAGAGAGATCGGGATTCTTCAACAGATCCGTATACGTGATGATGGACGTCAGCGGAGTCCGCAGATCGTGGCTCACATTCGTGATAAGCTCCGTCTTCAGCCGTTCGCTCTTCGCCTGGCTGCTGACGGACCGCTCCACGCCCTGCCGCAAGTTGTTCAAATTCGCAGCATGCGCAGCGAATGGGGAACGTCCTTTCACCGGAATATCGCGGTTCAGCCGCCCTGCCGCCATCTCATCGGTCGATTTCAGAATACGGCTCAAGTACCCCATCCGTCTCATGTAGAAGAAGAGTACGGGCAAGCCGATGAACAGCACACAAAACGTGTAAATGACGAACAGCTGTCCGTCGTACGACGCGCCGACCAGTCCGACTCCCGCCAGGAAAAATACGATGAGCAGCAGGAACGTCTGGATGGCAATCGAGCGGTTCAGGAAGACGTCTTCGATATTCCTGATGAATTTTATCGTAAAACTATTGTGCATATCGGCTGCGAACTGACCCGGCTGCCGGTAGCGGGTGATCGCGTTGCCGATCTGGAATGTCATGACGGCAATCATCGCTGCGTACACGACGAACGTCACGACGGCTTTCGTCAGATTGAACGAATAATCCCCGTATGGCATGACGTTCAGTCGGCCGGAAATGCCTTCCGCGAAACTGAGGACATTGACGAGCAGGAAAACGAAAATCGCTGCTTTCACATCCACCCGCCACGCATCATACCGCTCGGTGAACGGCAGGTCGATGAACCAGCTCCAGTTGAATTTCCACAATGTGAACAGGGCTATCAGCGCAGCGATCCCCGCCAGACCGGACACGATGAGCATCACTTTCAGCGACTGGTAATCCCGTGCTTCCCCGTATAGCACGCCGCCTTTCGCAAACGCGGAATGAGGCACGCCAATGAACCCTTTGTAGAGTGTCGACGCCGGGAAGATCGCATCCATGTCCTGCTCGGATAAGGCGACTCCCTCGGCATTGTATAATTCGCCCCGGTACGTGCCGTCATAGCCGTTTCCGTATCGATCAGCGTCCAGGCCGTAAATCTTCAAGTACCCTGTCTCATCGTTGAAATTCCGTTCATAGCCGAACGTACCTGATGTGTCGCCGAGTGTGACGGTATCGCCACCGGCCAGCGGCGTCAGCTTATAATTGACGGGGATGCTGCTCACACTGGTGTCGTCATTTTTCGCGTCACGCAAGGCCTGTGCGAGAAGGGATTTCTTTTTTGCCAGAATCTTGTTCTCCACGTACGAATCGTCTTCAAAGTTCTTGCGGATGTCTTCGATTTTTCCGTCTCGTTCATCGACCAGCGCCTGTTTGACAGCCGGCTGGCTTTCGGCTTCACGGATCCTGTCCTCATACTGCCCCTGGATATTTTCCACTTGTTCCGCCAAGCTGCCGTAATGGTTCCGATACGTGTCGATTTCGTCCGCTGAGACGGCCAGTTTCTTCTCCGCTTCCTCTATCGTGACGGGATTCAGCACGGTGTTACCAAGCTCGTTATAGACTTCTTCCATATGCTGCTGGAACTGCGAAGATTGTGTGTAGCTTTTGAAGAGCACGGACATTCCCTGGCCCGTGATCGTCACGAACCCGCTGAGCGCAATGGCGACGAGCATCGCCCAGACAAGCATCGGTGTATAGCGTTTCATCAGACGGTTCCTCCCTTGATCACTTGGATGAAGTACGCGAGTGTCCGGCTTGTACGTTCATAGCCGCTGCTGGCCAGTTCTGTAATGTGCGGAAAACAATACGCAAGACTGCCGAAGGCGATGAGGATGGAAACGACGGACCAGATCACCGCACTGTTACTTTTCGATTTTGTAACCAACGCCCCACACCACCTTTACATATCTCGGATTTTTCGGATCCGCTTCGATTTTCTCGCGTATTTTCCGGATATGGACAGCGACGATGTTTTCCGCATTGTACGCTTCCTCGTTCCACACCCGTTCGTAGATTTCGTTGATGGAGAACACCCGTCCTGGGTGCTTCATGAGCAGTTCGGTGATCTTGAATTCGATCGGGGTCAGCCGGATGGGCGTTCCGTCGAGCATCACCGTTTTCGCTTCTTCGTCCAGCACTAGACCGCCGACCGACAATGTCGACGTTCCGCCGCCGTAAGTACCGAGCTGCACATAACGGCGCAGCTGGGATTTCACACGGGCCATCAGCTCCATCGGCTGGAACGGCTTTGAAACGTAATCGTCCGCACCGACAGACAGGCCGTGGATTTTATCGGATTCCTCGACTTTTGCACTGAGCATGATGATCGGGACATTTTGGGCTTCCCGGATTTTGAACGTCGCCGTAATGCCGTCCATATTGGGCATCATGATGTCCAGGATCAGCAAGTGGACTTCTTCAGAAGCCAGCAGATCCAGCGCTTCCCGTCCGTCCGCCGCTTTCAGCACCCGGTATCCTTCGTTCTTCAAATAGATCTCGATTCCGTCACGGATTTCCTTGTCATCATCCGCCACCAATATGGTCATCGCCGCCATGTTGCGCACCTCTTCCTTGCTGATATCCTCATTGTAACAGGGACATCTTAACAATTGAGAAGGAAAAAAATGAAGAAATTCTTAAGATGAAGAGGGCATGGATTTTTAGCGGGGGTGCATACTTCTAAATGGAGGTGATGAACGTGGAGAACGAAGAAAAACGCAAGCACAAAGCGAAGCAGCTGGACCGGGAGGAATTCGGTTACGGCATGGACCTGAGTCCGGATGATTTCGATGTCATCGGGCAGAATGATGCAGCAAAGAAGCACAATCGGCAGGCGGGCAGCACGCAGGAGAAAGGCAAGCAGCAGGACCGATGAACGCAGACGAAAAAAACGGCCTGGAGGAAATCCTCCAGACCGTTTTTCTATGCGTGATTACTTGTTGTCACGCTGGTTGGCGCGTGCTTCTCCGCCTTTGCGTCCTGCTTCCGACTGACTCATCTTGTTCGTACCGGAAGTGTCCTGGTTCGCACGGGCTTCTCCGCCTTTTTGGCCGATCTCTTCATAGAATTCCTTGCCATGAGATTCAGAAGTGGCTTCTCCGCCCTTCTTACCGATCTCTTGGTAGAACTCCTTGTCATGATTCTTCGCTGTTGCTTCGCCGCCTTTTTTACCTGCTTCTTCCACTGTCATTTTACCGTTGTTTTTTTCTTCAGCCATTGTAAATTCCTCCTCCAATTTTAGTGAGTAATCTGATTTTATAAGGTAAGTTGTTTTTCTTCAGTAAAGGTAAGTGCACACCTTGCCGTAAGCAGCAGGGTCTTACTTATTGTTGCGCTGGTTGGCGCGTGCTTCGCCGCCTTTTTTACCTGCCTCAGACTGGCTCATCTTGTTCGTGCCGGAAGTATCCTGATTGGCACGGGCTTCGCCGCCTTTTTGGCCAATCTCTTCATAGAATTCCTTACCGTGGCTTTCGGAAGTAGCTTCTCCGCCCTTTTTACCGATTTCCTGATAGAATTCCTTATCATGGTTCTCAGCAGTAGCTTCGCCGCCTTTTTTACCGATTTCCTGGTAGAATTCCTTGTCATGATTCTTCGCTGTAGCTTCGCCGCCTTTTTTGCCTGCTTCCTCAAGAGTCATTTTGCCGTTGTTGTTGTTTTTGTTGTTATCGTTAGCCATGTGTAATTCCTCCTAGTTTTTATGTGATTTGTTCATATTTGTTATATTCCCGAACTAGATTCTTTCAAACCTTTTAAGTATGGGAAAGCAATTTTTTCATACTGTTTATGTTACTTATTATTATTGTTATTGTTGCTCTGCTCCGCTCTCGCTTCGCCGCCTTTTTGTCCGATCTCTTCATAGAATTCCTTACCGTGGCTTTTGGCAGTTGCTTCGCCGCCCTTTTTACCGATCTCCTGGTAGAATTCCTTGTCATGATTCTTCGCTGTTGCTTCGCCGCCTTTTTTGCCTGCTTCTTCGAGTGACATCTTACCGTTGTTGTTATCGTTAGCCATGTGTAATTCCTCCTAAAATTTAATAAGATTATGTTGCGTATCTGTTGTATTCCCACCCGACGCTATCTTAAACATTGCCAATCACGCTTCGCCTGCCAGTGTCCTGACAGCCATATGGAAGGAAACCGTCCGGGCCCTCTGTACGGATGGCCGATTCAGTGATAAACTGGAGAGCGCTCGACTTACGTGGTTCGAAATCCTCCCACGCAAAAAAACTAAGGAGCTGCTGTACTTATGAAAACAAGAACGCTGGCAGTCAGCGGTATTGTGGGCGCCCTCTATGTGGCGGTCACGATTGTCCTGGCACCTTTCAGTTTCGGCAACCTACAATTCCGTCTTGCTGAAGTCTTCAATCATCTGGTCGTATTCAATAAGAAATACTTCGCCGGCATCGTCGTCGGCGTGTTCGTCTCCAATCTGCTTCTATCGAATGTGGGTCCGCTCGATCTGGTCTTCGGCGTCGGCCATACGATCATTTCCCTGAGCCTCACCATCTTCCTCGCCCGCAAAGTGACCAGTCCGGTGAAGCGGATGATGGTCAGCACGGCGGTCTTCACATGCACGATGGGGATCATCGCGTGGCAGCTGCAGCTCGTTCTCGGCTTCCCGTTCTGGATTACGTGGGGCTACCTGGCCATCAGCGAATTCGTCGTGATGGCGATCGGAATTCCGCTCATGAGCGCCTTGAACAAACGTCTCCCTCTTTCAAAAATGATCTGACAGGAGCGATTCTGTGTACTTGACCATCGAGGAAACCGCTGAAAAATTAGGCATGCCGGCTGACCAAGTGCTGCGGTATGTCATGAACCAAAAAATCCGTGCAGTCCACGACGGCCGGGACTGGCTCGTCAATGAAGACCAGTTCGGCCTCTACTTCGAGCAGCTCGAGCAGCTCAAGCAGCAGATCGAGGAGTGGCGGAACGAACCGATTCCCCCGGACCGCGATATCAAAGACGAAGACTGAACAAACCGGCCCCCGCCGATGTTTCTCGACGGGGCCGGTTTTTTTGATGAATTCTAGTGAGAGCCGGGCGATTGGGACGCTGCCTAGTGACTGCTCCTCCGCAAAATGATGTCACTCGGGCAGAAAGAGGGCGCTCTAGTGACCGTTCTCAAGCATAATGACGATCCCCGGGCACTAGAACACTTTCCTAGTGACCGTCGTTGCGCACTATGACGCCGCGCGGGCAATAAGGACGCGCCCTAGTGACCGCTCTCCCGCATAACGACGGTCCCCGGGCACTAGAACACTTTCCTAGTGACCGTCGTTGCGCACTTTGACGCCGCGCGGGCAATAAGGACTCGCCCTAGTGACCGCTCTCCCGCATAACGACGATCCCCGGGCACTAGAACACTTTCCTAGTGACCGCCGTTGCGCACTATGACGCCGCGCGGGCAATAAGGACTCGCCCTAGTGACCGCTCTCCCGCATAACGACGGTCCCCGGGCACTAGAACACTTCCCTAGTGACCGTCGTTGCGCACTATGACGCCGCGCGGGCAATAAGGACGCGCCTTAGTGACCGCTCCCCCGCAAACCGATGGCCCCCGGGCACTAAACACACGCCAGCCTTCATCCAAAACACAAAAAAAGCACCCGGTTTCCGAATGGGGGAACCGGGTGCCGTACGAATGAGGTTAGGCGTTGACCAGCACAGCTTTTTCGATCGCCTGCTTCAAATCGGCGATGATGTCGTCTGCAGATTCCAGGCCGACTGACAAACGGATGAGTTCCTCAGTGACGCCGGATTTGACCAAGTCTTCCGCGGACAGCTGCTGATGCGTTGTGGACGCCGGGTGGATGATGAGCGATTTCGCGTCGCCGACATTGGCCACATGAGACCAGAGCGAAACGTTGTCGATCACGCGTCTGCCGGCGTCGCGTCCGCCTTGGATGCCGAATACGATGATGGAACCGGCACCATTTTTCAAGTACTTTTTTGCAAGCGCTGCGGTCGGGTGGCTTTCGAGGCCGGTGAATGTCACCCATTCCACAGACGGATGCTCAGATAAGAATTCTGCCACCTTCCGCGCATTCTCCCCGTGGCGCTGGATCCGCAGATGAAGCGTCTCCAGACCTTGGAGGAAGTTGAATGCACTGTCCGGATCGAGGCACGGACCGAAATCCCGGAGTCCCTGTACCCGGAGTTTCGTCGCGAATGCAGCGCCAGCCGTGTCGATGCCGTACCGCAGGCCGTGGTAGGTTTCATCCGGTTCGGTGAAGCCCGGGAACCGTCCCTGCGTCCAGTCGAACTTGCCAGCGTCGACGACAATGCCGCCGATTGTCGTGCCGTGGCCGCCGATCCACTTTGTCGCTGAGTGGATGACGACGTCCGCTCCGAATTCGATCGGATTGCATCCGTATGGGGACGCAAAGGTGTTGTCGATCAGGAGCGGGAGGCCGTTTTCGTGCGCGATGTCTGCGACTCTTTCAATGTCTAGCACTTGCAGACTCGGGTTGCCGATCGTCTCGGCGAAGATGCCTTTCGTCTTTTCCGTGATGGCGCTGCGGAAGTTTTCCGGGTCAGTTGAATCGACAAATTTTACCGTGATGCCGTACTTCGGCAGGCTGGTGGCGAACAGATTGTACGTTCCGCCGTACAGATTAGCGGCTGCGATGATTTCATCCCCTGCTTCAGCAATGTTGAGGATTGAGAATGCGATTGCCGCCATGCCGGATGAGAGTGCAACAGCCGCCGTACCGCCTTCAAGCTGTGCAATACGCTCTTCGAACACGGCAACGGTCGGATTCGTGATCCGGGTGTAGATATTGCCGGCTTCCTGCAGGGCGAACAGGTTCTTCGCCTGCTCTGTGTCCTTGAAGACGAACGACGTCGTCCGATGGATCGGGACGGCACGGGATCCGGTTGTCGGATCGGATTGCTGGCCACCGTGAAGCAGCTGTGTTTCGGGTTGTAAATTTGTCATATACCTAACCTCCGGAAGATAGTTTTGATGGAACTGTGCACACCGGACGGGTGATGGGGAAACTAAAAAGGCCCCCTTCAGAAAATAGAAGAGGACCTGCCATTGCTGGCACTTCCCCTTATCTTTCAGACCGCTGTAACAGGATCTGTAGGAAGTAGCACCTTTGCAAGCTGGTCTGCTTGCTGGTTGCCGGGCATCGTAGGGCCTAGTCCCTCCGCCGCTCTTGATAAGAGTTTGTGACTTATTCAGTTTTCCATCTTGGAACTGACTATACAGGCTCCGGATCCGGAAGTCAACAGGTAACTCAAAATAATTTGATAGTTTCGCGATTGACTAATCTAATCCCTTGCCAGCACTGCGTTTCAGCTGAAATAAAAAAAGCCCGGTTGCGTGAAAACCGGGCTCTTGTGTGAATGTCTGGCTTATTGGGCTGCGCCGTAGAAAATTTGGCCGCCTTTCAGATTGACGATCTTAAGCATACCTGTCCGTTTAACGAAGATGCTCTTGAACTGACCTTGGCCTTTGGCGTCTTTCAGCAAAATCGTACGTTCGTTATAATTGTCCGATACGACGACAGGAGTCAGGGCACTCAAGTCGACATGAGCTGCAAGTGTTCCGTATTCAGGAAGGCTGCTGATCGCACTTGACGGCTGTTCCGGTTTTACGGATGGCTGCTGTTCAGGTTTCTGTTCAGGCTTCACTTCAGGAGCCGGTGCAGCTGTATCCGCTGTCACGGTTGTCTGAAGGACGACCCCGCCGCCTTTTTCGCTGATCACTTTCAAGAGCCCTGTCTTTTTCACGAAGACACTCTTGTACTGCGTACGTCCGTAGCTGTCGGAGAAAAGGATCACCCGGTTTGATACGTTATCCTCTGTCACACGTGTTGTGAAAGCGGCCGGATCGATGACTGACGCAATTGACGCGTATTCTTCAAGACCTGTGATGTCCTGAGTGACTTGCTGTCCGTAGTTTGTGTTGTGCTGGACATACGAGTAGGAGCTCTGTGCGTCTGCCTGCTGTCCTGCGTGGGCGTACGTTGCTGCCTGGGCACCTCCTGCGGAAATCATCAGTGCGCTTACTGCTGTAATCAATGTCTTTTTCATCTTGTTCCTCTCCTTTTCCTGTTGGGATACTTATATCATAGCCCTGCTGTCTGAGGATTCCCTGAGATGGAAATTAGGAGATGATGAGAAAACCAACATGCGATTCTAATGTTTGAAGGATATAGAAAAAGAGCCGTCTATTATCGGCTCTTCACGAGTAATTCAACTGCTTCTTTTACGAGTGCTTCTTTCGCTTCCGGTGAATCGGAGAGCTCCTCGTCTTCCATGCAGCTGATCAGATTGGTGCTGACGATCAGACCGATTGTCCGGTCGATCGCTGAACGGGACGCGGATAACTGGGTGATGACGTCTTTACAGTCATCCTGCGCTTCGATCATCCGGAGCACGCCCCGGATCTGGCCTTCGATCCGCTTCAGCCGGTTTACAACTTTCGTATCGTATTCCATCTGTCCATGCCCCCTCTCTTCCCTCCACTTTATACCCCTTCCCGTATAAGGTCAACAGATTGCTTCCCTGGTAAATTAGAACAGCGCGAAATTGTTCGAATTATGTTATACTTATCTATGTTATTTCGTGTTCCAAACCATTGGGCCAACGTTTTACACTGTCTGTACACTGAATGGCCGTGGGTCTTCACCATTCGAACACTATCGAAGCAGACCAGAGGAGGGAATCGTTTGGCTTTTCCGCGTAAGGAACATCCTGTATCCGACTTCATTGCAGCCCGTCATATCGGTGAAAAGATATCATTCATCCGAAACGGGGTTTACGTGATCGGCACTATTCATAAGATATTGGAGAACTCCGTCATTGTGGAGATTTCCGAAGAGGATGCCGAACAGATCGGCGCCGCCTCTTCATTGACGGTCGTCGCCCACAAGAACTACACGGTCGTCTGACCGGATAGAAAGAGCCGTATCGGCAGCGCATCCGCGAACTGCCGATTTTGCTGTCCCGCTTTTCCTGCGCGGGCATGACGCAGAACGAATTTACATACAATTGAAAGGGGATTTCCTTACATTATGAAAGAACAAGTACTTGAACGGTTCATCCGCTATGCGAAAATCAACACCGAGTCTGATGACAGCAGCGCTTCGACGCCTTCCACGGACTGCCAGTGGGATCTGCTGCGTCTGCTGAAACAGGAATTGGAAGAACTCCAGATGGAAGACATCACACTGGACGACAATGGGTATTTGTTTGCGACACTGCCGTCCAATACGGACAAAGACGTCCCGGTCATCGGGTTCCTCGCGCACGTCGACACGTCACCCGATTACTCGGGCAAGGACGTCAAACCGCAGCGCCATGACAATTACGACGGAAGCGACCTTGTACTGAACGAAAACACCACACTGTCAGCCGAGCGGTTCCCGGAACTGAACAATTACATCGGCCAGACGCTCATCACGACAGACGGCACGACACTGCTCGGTGCTGACGATAAAGCGGGAATCGCGGAAATCATGACGGCGATGGCCTATTTGCAGGCACACCCCGAGGTCAAGCACGGCAAACTGCGTGTCGCCTTCACACCAGATGAAGAAATCGGACGCGGGCCGCATAAGTTCGACGTCAAAGCATTCGGCGCGGATTTCGCCTATACGCTGGACGGCGGCCCTCTCGGCGAACTTCAATACGAAAGCTTCAACGCCGCGGGTGCACGTGTCACGTTCTACGGGACAAATGTCCACCCGGGCACGGCAAAGGATAAGATGGTGAACTCCATTTTGCGTGCGCAAAAATTCCAGGCGGCGATGCCCTCCGATGAAGTGCCTGAACGGACGGACGGACGTGAAGGGTTCGTCCATCTGATGCACGTCGCGGGCTCGGTCGAGAAGACGGAACTTGATTACATCATCCGTTACTTCGACAAGGAAACATTCGAAGCACGGAAACAGCTGTTCCGCGATACGGTCGCCGAGATGCAGACGGAGTATGGCGCCGACGCTGTCACACTCGAGCTTGAGGACCAATACTACAATATGGGGGAAAAGATCACCCCGCATATGGAAATCGTCGAAATCATCGAAGAGGCATTCGGCAAGCTTGGCATCGAACCGGTCATCGAACCGATCCGGGGCGGTACGGATGGCTCCCAGATTTCCTATATGGGCATCCCGACACCGAATATCTTTGCCGGCGGGGAGAATTTCCACGGCCGCTATGAGTTCGTTTCTGCAGAGACGATGGAGAAAGCGGCGCAAGTCATCATCGAAGCTGTGCAGCTGTACGAAGCACGGGCGTAAGGAGGCGTCGGCATGAAAGGGATCTGGCTCGGTATACTCGCCGCCGTGTTTTTCGCGGTGACGTTCGTCCTGAACCGCTCCATGGAACTTGCAGGCGGCAGCTGGATGTGGAGTGCCTCGCTGCGCTACTTTTTCATGGTGCCATTCCTCTTCGCCATCGTCGGTATGCGCGGAGGGCTTCAGGCGATGAGCCGGGATATGCGCGCCCGTCCTTGGCCGTTTTTCGGCTGGAGCACCGTCGCTTTCGTCTTGTTCTACGGACCGCTCACCTTTTCCGCAGCCTACGCACCCGGCTGGCTGCTCGCCGGGACATGGCAGCTGACGATCGTTGCAGGTGTCCTTCTTGCACCGATCTTTTACCTGACCGTCCGGACACCGGCGGGAGAGCGGAAAGTGCGGCAGACGATCCCGGTCCCGTCGCTCCTCATCTCCCTCGTCATCCTCGCGGGAGTCGTGCTCATCCAGATTCCGCATGCCCAGTCGGTCACAGGGAAGGCGCTCCTGCTCGGCACGCTGCCGATCGTTGTGGCAGCGTTCGCCTATCCGCTCGGCAACCGCAAGATGATGGAACTGCTCGGCGGCTCGCTCGATACGTTCCAGCGGGTTCTCGGTATGACGCTCATGACGCTGCCGGTCTGGCTTGTCCTTGCGGGGTATGCCTGGCTGACGGTCGGGCTGCCGTCCTGGAGCCAGCTGTTCCAGTCGTTCGTCGTCGGCGTCAGCTCAGGGGTCATCGCAACAACGCTGTTCTTCATGGCGACCGATCTCGTGCAGCATGATCAGGGACGGCTCGCGGCGGTTGAAGCGACGCAATCGCTCGAGCTCCTGTTCGCGATGCTCGGCGAGATGCTGCTGCTTCACATGGCGCTGCCGGGACCTGTCTCCCTGGCCGGCACTGCCGTCATCGTTATCGGCATGTCGCTCCACAGCTGGCAGACGTCCGTTGCCGCCAGACGGCAGATCCAGCAGTCCGCATGAAAAAACTGTCCAAAACGACTCAATCGTTTTGGACAGTTTTTTTTCATCAGCTGGCGGCTTCATAGGCGCCGAGCAGTTCGACGGCCTCTTCCGCAAGCGACGTGTCGATCGCCTTGTCGAAGTCGATCTCTCCCTGGATGGCACCGTTCGCTTTGTACGTTTCATACTGCTTTTTAATGTCGTCAATGAACATCTTGCCGTCCGGATCGAGGCCGGTCACGAAGACTTTATCCCACAGTTTGGCGTCTTTCAGTGCTGTGTGCTTCACCATGATGTCGATGATTTCGTCTTCGTCCACATCCTCGAAGAAGGCGTCGTTATAATCGCGCACCCCTTTCAAGTAAGCGGCCATGAAGCGCAGCGACAGTTCTTCGTCCTCCATGAACTGCGGGGACGCGAGCACCATGGCGATCTGGGATTCCGGTGCATAGTCCGTCGTGTCGCCGAAGCGCAGGTGGAACCCGTTTTCGATGCCCTGTGCGATGAGCGGTTCGATGCTCAGAGCCGCGTCGACCGTACCGGAATCGAGGGCGCCGAGCATCGCGCCGAAGTCGGCAATGTGCACATACTCGACGTCGTCCTCCGTGAGGCCGGCGTGTTTAAGCATCTCCTCGTAGATGTAGCCGTCAATCGAGTTGCGGGAGGAAACCGCAATCTTCTTCCCTTTGAAATCCGGATAATCCATAATGACGTCTTTCATATGGTTGCCGATGACGAAGGAGAAATACGATTCGCCCGGCATGTTATGTCCTTTGTCAGCGATGATCCGCACGTCGATCCCCTGTGCGATGGCATTGAAGAACGAGGCTGTCGACACGCCGCCCGCAATCGAGACTTCCCCGGCAGCGAGCGCCGGCAGCATATCATCGCTGTTCGCGAAATCGGTGAATTCCACGTCTATGTTATAGTCTTCGAAATAGCCCCGTTCCTTCGCGATATAGAAACCGGCTCCCGATGCGGCGCCGTCCTCGGCAATGACGACTTTCGTCCGCTTCTCGAGCGGGCTGAGTGCGCCTTTTTCCGTTTCGTCAACAGGTTTTGCGGCCGGTTTCGTCTCCGGTTCTTTGTCTCCGCAGCCGCCGAGTGCAAGTGCGGCACCGATCACCAGTGCAAGCCCGCCTGCTTTCATCCACTGTTTCACACGCTTCCCCTTCCGTCATTTTCTTGTCTTCTGGACTTCCTGCTGCAAGTGTTTCCAAATGTCGACAAACTGGCCGGCAAGTTCCGGGTCTTTCCGGATCTCTTCGATTTTTCGAGGACGCGGACGGTCGATCCGCACTTCTTGTATGATCTTTCCGGGCTGAGCGCTCATGAGAAGAATCCGGTCGCTGAGCATGAGTGCTTCGTCGATGCTGTGGGTGATGAACAGCACCGTCTTCCTCGTCTCCGACCAGATCGAGAGCAGTTCTTCCTGGAGGATAAATTTGTTTTGTTCGTCGAGTGCTGCGAACGGTTCATCCATCAGCAGGATTTCCGGATCATTCGCGAACGCCCGGGCGATGCTCACCCGCTGTTTCATGCCGCCCGACAGTTCACTCGGGTACAGATGGGCAAACTTCGACAATCCGGTCTTCTCCAAATAGTAGGCGGTCTGTTCCGCGATGACCGATTTCGGCGCTTTCCGCATCTCCAAACCGAAGGAGACATTGTCACGCACGGTCATCCAGGGCAGGATGCCTTTCTCCTGGAACACCATGGACTGCAGCGGCCGGGCACTCTGTTCGGCATGGATCTTCAGCTCGCCTGCACTTTGCGTCTCGAGACCGGCGAGTATGCGCAGCAATGTCGTCTTGCCGCAGCCGCTCGGTCCGACGAGGCAGACGAATTCACCTTCGCCGACGTTGAGGGAAATGTCCTCGAGCGCCGTGACACTTCCTGTCTTCTTCACGAAGACTTTGGTCAATCCGCGCAGTTCGATTTTCGGTTTCATCTAATCACCTCCAAGGCAGCAATTTTTTCTGCAGTCCGCGCAGCAGCAGGGAAAAGACATAGCCGAAGAACGAAATCATGATGAGCCCGACAAACATGTTCTGCAAGAGGAACGCTTTGTAGGACGTCCAGATCAGATACCCGATGCCGGACGTGGCCCCCATCATTTCAGCTGCGACGATAGTGAGGAGGGCGATCGCCTGCCCCATCTGGATGCCTTCGAGCATGACAGGCAGCGCACCGGGAAGGGCGATTTTGAAGAAGAACTGCGATTTGCTCGCGCCATAGTTGCTCGCGACGTCCAGGTAGATCTTGTCGATGCTGAGCACGCCCGCTGCAGTATTGATGACGACGGGGAAGAACACACTGCCCGCAATCGTGACGACCTTCGACAGATCACCGATGCCGAACAGGATGATGATGATCGGCAGCAGGGCAAGCGTCGGGATCGGCATGAGCGCCATGACGAGCGGCGAGACGAAGTGCCGGACCGGTGTGTACAGGCCCATCAGCAGACCGACCAGTATTCCCGGGATGACACCCGCCAGGAAACCGAGGGCGATCCGGTACAGCGACACACCGACGTGTTCGGCGATCGCACCGCTCAGCAGCATTTCCCAAAACGTTGTAACGATCGCTGTCGGCGGCGGGAAAAACCGGATATCGAGCCCGCCCGTGCGCGACAGCAGTTCCCACAGGGCGAGCAGGAAGACCGGCGAGATGATCGTCAGCAGCTGCTGCGCCCGTGCTTTCACCTGCCTGCGTTTCCATTCGGTGCGCTCGATCTGCACCGGGTCTTGCGTTGTTTTCACTGGATGAGTCACGTTCACCACCTCACAGTACTCTATGCGTTCGCCTGTATTATCGGATGGGCAACTGCCAAAGGAAGTCAAAAAAAGCCTGCATCCGGATGTGGATGCAGGCTGTGTATCAGACCGTCTTGGTCGCTGTCTCTTTGATCTCCCTCCTGGCTGCGTAGATGTTGGCGACGATGACTTTGGCGACGCCATACACAGGGACGGCCAGGATGATTCCGACAAACCCCGCAATATTCCCCGCAGCAAGCAGGAGAGTGATGACGGTGAGCGGATGGATGTCGAGCGATTTCCCCATAATATTCGGGGTGATGAAGTTGCTGTCGATCTGGTTGGCCGCAAGGGTGATGACCCCCACCCAGATGACCAACTTCGGGTCTTGCGTGAACGCTATGAGAATCGCCGGCATGACCGCAATCCACGGACCGAGGAACGGGATAAGGTTCATGAACAGCGTGAAGACCGCGATGAGCAGTGCATATTGCAGGCCGATGATCCAATAGCCGATCAGGATAATCGTCGCAAGGATTGCACTGATCAGGAACTGCCCCTGGATATAGCTGCGGAGCACGTGGTCGATATCTTCAATCGTTTTCTTGACCCACATACGGCGCTTGCCGCTGAAATACTTGTAGATATTCGGCGCTAATTTTTCGTGATCCTTCAGCATGAAGATGAAGAAGAACGGTACGAGCACCAGGAGAACGATCGCCTGGACGAACGACTGAATAAATGATACGACCCAGCCGCCGAATTTCAGGGCATAGGACTGGATTTTATCCGCCGCACTGTTCAAAGATTCCTCAACCTGAGGAGGCAGATCCTTCTTCTGTTCCAGCGCCAAGTCCTTAAAGTGAACGAGCTCGCTCGTGATTTTAGGTCCATTGTCGATGAGATTGTTGACTTCCTTGGCAATCGGCGGGTAGACGAGCGCGGAGAATGCATAGATTCCCCCGGCCAATATAGCCAGGATGATCAGGATCGTTCCCCATCTCGGGACTTTTCGCTTCTCCAGGAACCGCTGGATCGGCTCCGTCATGTAATACAGCACACCGCCGACGATAAGCGGCAGGATGATCGCTTTGGCGATGATGCCGATCGGCGCAAAGATGTAGTTGATCTCCAGAAAGAACTTGATGATGAGCAAAGCGAGCAAAATGGCGATGCCCGTCTGGAACCATAATTTTTTCGTCACGAGGCAGCCTCCAGTCCTCCAATTTTTTGTATAGTTAG
This sequence comes from Sporosarcina sp. NCCP-2716, assembly GCF_023707985.1. GTDB lineage: Bacteria > Bacillota > Bacilli > Bacillales_A > Planococcaceae > Sporosarcina. The sequence goes on along the minus strand of NZ_BRCF01000004.1, from coordinate 32,100 downwards.
TACTAGTATACAAGTTACCCGCTGTGCTGTCGAATATGCGCAGACGTACAAAAACTCACCCCCGGCCATCGGAGGTGAGTTCGTTTTTCAGTCAGTCCCGCATTTCCAAGTAAGAGAGCGACACTTTCAAGTTGGCATTGCGCTCACGGATCGCATCGAGCAGCACTTGGTCTTTCGTATCCACTTTGCTGCGGATTGCGAATGTGTATAAGATCATTGTCCCGAGATTCGTCGTCTCGACTTGACGGAGCTGGTAGAAGTCCGTTTTTTCTTCCAGAATATCATCCAGCAGACTCTCATGGTTCAAGTTTTCCGGCACCGTCACTTTCAGCAGCTGCGTGTCCTTCCCTTTGCCATAATCGACTTTGTACAGCAGATAGAAAATCAGGCTGGCAAACAGTGTCAGTGCGATGGCGAGCGGAAACTGGAACAGCCCTGCTGTCATGCCGACACAGAGGCCGAAGAAAATATAGGCGATGTCCTTCGCGTTGGTGACCGCACTCCGGAACCGGATGAGGGAGAAGACCGCGAACAGACCGAACGCCACGCCCGCATTGCCGCTGACGACGTTCATGACAACTGACACGACGACACTCATCATGATGATCGTATGGACGAATGCCTGTGAATAGCGCTCTCCTGTGAATGTGATCTGGTATACTTTCGTGATGATTAAACTTAAGATGAACGCAAGTGCCATCGCGATGAGACTCATCCAGATGGTCGGCGCCCCCTCTATTCCATTAGATGTAAACAAGCTCGTGATCTGATCCATCTTCCATTCCTCCAATTATAGGTTCTTCCAGTTGTTTCGGTTCTGAACAGCCTGTTTGCGGCAGCACATCCCCGCTCAGCAGTTCCGTACTCGTGCAAAATTTCGATGCGCTGCGCTGTTCGCAGTTCAGCGTCTGCAGAATACGCGCAAGCCAGAGCGGTACGGCATGATCCACTTTCACTTCCAGCACGACGAGATCGGGGTCGATGAAATGCTCGCCATATGGTCCATGCTCGATGTGCAGGTCGTCTTTCCGGCATCTCAAATCGAAGTCGAACGTGATGCGCAATTCAGGGTCGGTCACGCCATGCAGCGCGTGCCGGCTGTAGCTGACGACCATTTCAGGCTTCAGATTGTAATAATGGCGGAAATAATCGATTTCCTTCATGACTTGCCGGTTCGACGTGTCGTAGTCGGACAGGTCCGTTCTGCCTTCATCCGCCAAATACCGGTACGCTTCCTTCAGCGGCAGCAGCATGCGTCGTTTGTTCACGACCTTCTTATGCTTCTGCTTCACTTCGAAGAACGCGGTGCTGTCCATATCGGCGTCGTCGTAAACGCGCAGCCGCAGTTTCTGCCGGTACTTCAGTTTGTTTTTCGTCTCGTAGTAGATCGTCTTGTCCGGGCTGTCGAAATACAGGCTCGTGACGGAATACTTGCCCGCTTTCCCATTTTTGTCATTGCGCATGCGCGGGCCGATCTGCTCGACCAGCTGCTCATACTGCCGGCGTGTGATCAGGTATTTCTGTTCTTTCCTGCAAAAGATCTCAATCGCCATCGTGTTCCCCCTCTTTCCTTCCGTTTTCCTTGTGATATCCACTTTACAGGGCGAAGATGGGAAACCGCTGATGATTCCATTAGAGAATGGTGAGAATGGTGTGAGGTGTGGGGGTGCGGGGTGTGTTTATGAGCGCTTTTTGGGATTTATGAGCGCTTCCCTGTTTTTATAAGCGTTCCACGAGATTTATAAGCGTTCCCCACACTCAACAAGCGCTCCACCATTCATATCAGCGCCCGGCCGATAAGATATCCCGGGTTTGACAGGACAAAATGGGGGAAACTAAAGGAATAGACTATACCAGAGGAGGCAATACATGATGAGAAAGAAATTAGCTCTTGCAGCAGTTGGTCTCGGTGCGGCCTACCTTATGCGCAACAAAGATGCACGGGATAAGATGTCGAAGCAGTTTTCGGACTTTGCCAATACACCGATGCGCGGTGACAAAGACAAAGACAGCAGCTCTTCCCACCAGACGGCACAGGCACATAAGTAAACAAGCAAGAAAAAACCGTTTCCCGGCAAAGGAAACGGTTTTTTCATGAGGCTATCGGGCTGCCTGTAATCTGTCGGCAGCTGACAAATCGGTGGGTCCTCGCAACTGGCTCAATCACGCCAGGCGGTTCTCGAAACCGAGGATTGGAATCCGGTCCTCCTCCACAACGATGTCGGAAAGCGGCAGTTCAATCATATAGGCGTCGCTTCCGTACGGCAGGACAGCGACTTTTTTTGCAGCAAACGGGTTATGGGTGACGAGTTTCACGAGTCCGGTCCGGCTGTCCGCGCCTTCGATGGCAAACCGGTGGCCCTTCAGGATTGCATATGGAACGATCTCGTAAGCATCGTCGAGTTCCCGCATGTCGACCGGCCGGACAAACGACAGATGCGACCCTCCTATTGGGGAAAACCCGTTATCCAGATCCGCAGCATCCGTAGTCGTCAAATAGATCTGCCGGTTCCTTGAACTGATTTCATACTCGTTCCCTTTCCAGCGAGCGAATCTTCCTCTTCGAATCATCCCGTCACCTCCGAGCTATGAAGTTCCCTATCTATCTATGAGTATACAGACAATACAGAGTCTTCAATAGACATGATTCGTCCTATTTCTCACTAAGTGTGAAGGCTTAGGGCCTGCCGCACACTTAGTAGGTAGTAACTATACCCCGATCGGCATCGGGTTTAACCTGCTTGCCGCCGGGGTATAAAGTTACTATTACAGCACAGGGAGGTTTTTCGGATGAGTGAAGATCACGGTTTTTCAGATAAGGTCAAAGGCGCCGTCAACAAGGTGAAAGGCGAAGCAAAAGACCAGTATGGAAATGCAACAGGTGATATCGGAAAACAGGCAGAAGGCAAATTCGACAAGATCAAAGGCGAAGCACAGAAGGAAGTCGGCAATTTCAAGGACGACCGCGACCGCCGCTGAACCGCAAGTAAAGAGCTGCACGGCTCAGGGACGATTGTCCATGGGCCGTGCAGCTTTTTTTGATGAAGAAAACCGGCCTTCCGGCAGCCGGTCTGTCATAAGTGATTGGTGTTGATCCGCGGGTAGCGGCCGGCGTTTTCTTCTGCCTGGATGTCTTCCTCCGCATTTTCGAGCGGGACTCCGCTGTTCGTCACTTCCCCTTCACTGTCGAATGGTGAAGGCGCTGATTTGCCCGTCTGCGTGCCTGCCGGGTCATGGTGTCTTGGTGTGTCCGGGTCATCCATCACGAACAGGGCGACGCCGCCGTCTTTGACTTCATTGTAAAACGCCTGTGTCTGCTGCTCGTTGAACCCGAGCTGGTCGAACGCCTCTTTTGCAGGCTCTGTGTCCGTGAATAGGAACTTCATACGGGCGAGCCAACCGTCCTGTTCGCGTGTCGGCAGGACGATATCCGTCTGGTCTTCCAGCTCGCGGTCGTTGTCCTCGGTATTCGAAACCGCGAAAATTTCGTCTTTCGTGTATCCGAGCGATTTCAGCTCTGTGATCTTGGCCAGCACGACGTCGCTTGACTGGAACGTGCCGACATACCGTTTCCGTTTCATGGCTTCCTTCACTTCCTTTCAAATTTTAAAGTCCAGCTGCCATTACTGTAAGTATTCCCCGAACTGCGCGGATTAGAAACCAATTTGCGGGAAGGTTTAGTTTTTCGAGTTAGGTGAATACTGTTAGTATCAACTAAAAGGAGTGAACGCTTGGATGGACGTTAAAGGCAAGGTGGAAAGCGAATTGCAGAACATGGACAGTGAGAAGAAAGAGGACATCCTGAACAACTTCAACCGTTTCAAGTCGTATTTGGCAGACCAGGTGGCAAAAGGTGAAAAGTTAGGGCTGAGTGATAACCAGCTGGCAAAGGCGACTGAGCTGGTGGCAAGCTACCTCGCGAAACACGAAGAACCGAAGAACCGCGAGCAGAACGTCCTGCAGGAACTCTGGAAAGTCGGAGACAAAGACGAACAGAAAGCACTGTCCAGCCTATTGCTGAAACTCGTCAAAGCGGAGTAACTCCTATAAGGAGGGCAAGCCCCATGGAAGAGAAGAAAAAGCCGTTCACAGCCGATGACCGGAAAGATGTCATCGAACCATACATGGACAATCCGGAAGGCATCAAGACCGATAAGGAATCCCTCTTCGACATGCATGAGGACATGCAGACCGTCGATGCTATTCCGATGGAAGACGCCAAGCTCGATTGGGACGATGAGAAGCAGGTAAACCACCGTGAGACAAAAGACAACTCGCAATCGGAAGAGGAATTTGAAGGTCGGTAATGACCACAGCAGACACAGGGAACTCCAGTCCCTGTGTCTTTTATTTCCCGGGGAATAAGTGTTCCGATGACCCGGGACCGAGCCTTTGCAACTGACCGGGCAACCCCGTAAAATAGAAGACACAATCGACTTGAAAAGGGGTTTTTCCGATGTTGCAGGAACGGCTGTATTATAAGGATCCATACCGGACGAGCTTTACGAGCACTGTGATCCGTGAGGGAACGGATGAGCAGGGGCGTCCCTTCGCCGTGCTCGAGAATACCGCTTTTTACCCGACTGGCGGCGGGCAGCCGCACGATACAGGAGATCTCAGCGGCTCAGCTGTCACCGATGTCGAGGAAACCGGCGGTGAAGTCCGCCATTACTTGGAACGGCCGCTAGGGACAGGGACTGCGGTGACCGGCACGGTCGACTGGGCGAGAAGGTTCGATCATATGCAGCAGCATACCGGCCAGCATATCCTGACCGCAGCGTTCGTCGAACTGTTCGGCTATACGACTATCAGTTTCCACTTGGGGCAGGAAATCGTCACCATCGATCTGGCCGCGGCAGATGTCACGGCGGACGAACTGGCGGCTGCCGAAGCGCTCGCCAATCAGGTGATCCTTGAAAACCGGCCGATCGGGACAAAGTGGGTCACGAAAGAGGAGCTCGGTCAATACAACTTACGCAAAGACGTCAGTGTAGAGGAAGAGATCCGGCTGGTCATCATCCCGGACTTCGACACGAACGGCTGTGGCGGCACCCATCCGGCATCCACCGGACAGGTCGCTGCCCTGAAAATCCTGTCTGTGGAAAAGCAGAAGAAGAACACACGTGTCCACTTCGTCTGCGGAGGACGTGTCCTCGACCAGCTCGGCACTGTCCACGGGGAACTCACGAAGACGGCCCAGCTGCTGAGCGCTCCGCTGAAGCAGACAGCATCTGCCGCAGAGCAGCTGCTGGAGACCGCGCATTCCCTTGAAAAACAGCTGGAAGCGGCAAAAGAGGAACTGCTCGACCGGGAAGCGGCGAGCCTGGCAGGCCGGAAATCAGGAATCATCCGGCAGACCTATGACGGCTATTCGATGCAGGAACTTCAGAAATTGGCGAAGAAGACACTTGCGGTCCGCGAGCAGGCAATCGTCATCCTCGTATCGGAGACGTCGGACAAACTCCAGTTCGTCGTCTCACGTACCGCTGCGCTGAAAACGGATCTCCGGACGGCTTCGTCGATCGCGCTGCCGGCCATCGAAGGCAAAGGCGGCGGCTCCGCATCGACAGTTCAGGGCGGCGGAGCCAAGCTCATCACTGCCGACGAACTGGCCCGGCTGCTCGAGCGCTCCATCCCGGTATACGCATAGTAGAACGCAAAAACCCCCTCCCGTCCGGATCTTTCCGGTTGAAGAGGGGGTTTTCGTTATTTCTTGCTGCCGATAACCGCTTCCCAGTCGATTGTGCCGGCTTTGACTTCATCACGGCGTTCTTTTGTCATCGAATCCGATGGGCGTCCGCCATTCGGCCAGTCTTTGTCATGATGCGCAAATTCCGGACGGTCCTGCGATAGGATGAATGCGGAGACGTCCGCCACTTCCTGGTCGGACAGACTGCCCTCGTTCCCTCTCGGCATGTTGTTCTTGACGTAGCCTGCCATTTTCGTCAGGCGGGCAATCCCCGCTCCGTCGTTGAAGGAACCTTCACCCCACACCTTCGGACCCGTGTTTGCACCGTTGCCGCTGCCGTCGGACGCATGGCACGAGGCACAGGACTGCTGGTACACTTTCTCCCCGTCGGCAACGTTCGGGACAGGCATGTCATCGAAGCTGTTCTGATGGCGCCAGCTGAGTTCGGCACCGACCGGGATTCCTTCTGAAATGTATGTCATGTAGGCGACCATGGCATTCAGATCGGGATCGTCTTTCTCGAATTTCTGCCCGTCCATGCTCCGCACCATACAGCCGTTGATGCGGTCTTCCAGTGATACGATCTTGCCAGAGCGCCCGATATACATCGGATAGACGGCAGACATGCCGACCAGGGAGGAAACTTCCTCATCGAGCCCGGCACCGGCGTGACAGCTTGTGCAGGACAGCTCGTTAACCCGCTTTTCACCGTCTTCGGCCGAAGGGGCTTCGCTGCGCAATACGTTTGACGTGTCATTCACCAGTTCGTACCCCCGTTTGATGGCTTCACCCAGTTCATCGTCCGGCACGTCATCCATCGATGGCGGGTTGTACTGGATTTCTCCGCTGTCCGGCACGTCAGGCTGTGCGACTTCGGTGATGTCCTCAGCTTCCGATGCTTTGTTGGATTTCAGCTGGAAGGACATAAGCACAATCGTCAGTGCGAATACAGCCACCAATATAGTTAGGACTAAAGTCGATGTCTTTCTCATTTTTAATCGCCTCCTACTTTTGAGACTATCGTATCATCTCCGGCACACGAAATATATAACATTAAACTAATTTCGATCGAAATAGGGAATACCCTTACCAGCCCCGCCCCCCGGTCTGTTCACTCATGGCCGAGGACTTTTTCCCAGTCGATCGTGCCTTCCTTCACTTGCTGCTGCTTCTCCTTGTCCATAATATCTTTCGGTCCGTCACCGTCCGGCCAGTCATCTGCACTGTCCGGAAACTCCGGACGTTCCTGTGACAGGACAAACGCCGAGACATCGGCCGCTTCCTGAGGGCTTAGCGATCCGGGTGCGGTCATCGGCATGTTTTCCAGGACGAAGCCCGTCATTTTCGACATCCTGGCCATGCCTGCCCCATCGTTGAACGAGCCTTCCCCCCACAGTGCGGGACCGGTAGTCGGACCGGAACCGGAGCCGTCCGCCGCATGGCAGGTGATACATGACTGCTGATAGATCCCCCGCCCGTTCTCGACGTTCGGGATCGGCACTTCATCCACTTCGTTCTTCCCGAGCCACGGCAGATCAGCCCCTTGAGGAATCCCTTTCGATATGTATGTCAAATAGGCGATCATGGCATTCAGGTCTTCGTCGTCGGGATCAAATTTTTCATAGTTCATGCTCCTCACCATGCATCCGTTGATGCGGTCCCCTATCGTCGCGATTGCGTCGTTCCGCGAGCGGTATTTCGGATACTGGGCGGTGACTCCGACGAGCGAAGAGACATCCTTGTCCAGACCGGCACCCGCATGGCAGCTTGTGCATGCGAGCTGGTTGACCACGTCCTCCCCGTCCGTCGCTTCGGCTTTCTCCCGCAGCAGATTGGACGTATCCATCATGAGATCATAGCCGCGCTGGATCGCCTCCCCTTCCGGACCGTCCGGCAGATCATCCATCGACGGCGGATTGTAGGCGATCTCCACGTCGTCCGATACGTCATTCAAATTTCCGGATTGGATGGCCTGCCCGTCTTCCTTGTCCTTTTTCAATTCGTTCGCCATAATGAAAATTACGACAAGCCCAATGAGTGCCAGTACACTCAGCACCCATGCAGATTTGTTACGCATGAAAAACCCCTCCTCTTATTATGTTTTGATCAATTAAATGTAAGCAGCCGTTACGGGGGCAGCTGCCGGCAGCTTATGTACAGACGGATTCGCAATTCTCTTCCCTCGGAGCTTCCAGGTAAAACATCGGCCTGCCGGGTTTCCTTTCATCCGGATTAGGATAAAAGGGGAAGAGAGGGGTTTTGCGTCAGTAACGAGCAAGGACTCAGGAGAGGAAGCGTGCGGATGATAACTTTTGACCATGTCACGAAAACATATGACGGCACAGCCAATGTCGTGGAAGAGATCAATTTCACTATCGGCGAAGGGGAGTTCTTCGTGCTGATCGGCCCGAGCGGCTGCGGCAAGACGACCACCCTGAAGATGATCAACCGGCTCATCCCGCTGACAAAAGGGACTATCCGGATCGGGGATAAGCGGATCAGCGAGTACCCGGTCCACGAACTGCGGAGGCAGATCGGCTATGTGCTGCAGCAGATCGCCCTGTTCCCGCATATGACGATCGAAGAGAACATCGCCATCGTGCCGGAGCTGGACAAATGGGAGAAGGCGCGGATCCGGGACCGGGTCACCGAATTGCTGACGATGACCGGCCTCGACCCTGAGACATACCGGAACAGGAAGCCGAGTGAACTGTCCGGCGGCCAGCAGCAGCGGGTCGGCGTCGTACGGGCGCTCGCGGCGGATCCCGACATCGTGCTCATGGATGAACCGTTCAGTGCGCTCGACCCGATCAGCCGTTTGAAGCTCCAGGAAGATTTGCTGCACCTGCAGCGGACGATCCGGAAAACGATCGTCTTCGTCACGCACGACATCCAGGAGGCGCTGAAGCTCGGCGACCGGATCTGTATCATGAAAGACGGAGCGGTCGAACAGCTCGGGACGCCGGATGAAATACTGGCAGCACCTGCAACGCCGTTCGTGAAAGAGTTCATCGGCAGTCATGGAACGAAGCCCTTCGTCCTGCGCGATTACATGCAGCCTGTCCGTGCCGGTTCGCCGGACGGAAAACCTTCCATCGTTCTGGACGCCGACTGGAGCACCGTCCTCGATGCGCTGCAGTCCTCAGACACCGTCTATGTGACGGACAGCAGCGGACAGACGGCCGGCATGCTCACGAGATCGGCTGTCTTTGATTACCTGGCTGCGCAGGAACGTGAAAGGACGGCGACATGATGAGCCACTTTGCAGACGTATTCAAAGAACGGAAAGGGGAACTGGCGGGTGCCCTGTTCGAACATATCCAGCTGTCTTTCATCGCCCTCTTCTTCGCCGTCCTGATCGCCATCCCGCTTGGCATCTACTTGACGAACCGGAGGCGGATCGCGGAAAGTGTCATCGGCGCGAGTGCCGTCCTGCAGACCATCCCGTCGCTCGCATTGCTCGGATTGCTCATCCCGCTGCTCGGTATCGGGAAAGTCCCCGCCATCATCGCACTTGTCGCCTACGCCCTGCTGCCGATCCTGCGCAATACATACACAGGCATCCAGGAAGTCGATCCCTCTTTGAGGGAAGCCGCCACAGCGATGGGCATGACGAACCGGCAGCGTCTCGTGAAAGTCGAACTGCCGCTTGCGATGCCGGTCATCATGGCAGGCATCCGTACGTCAATGGTGCTCATCGTCGGGACAGCTACGCTTGCTGCGCTGATCGGCGCGGGCGGGCTCGGTGATCTGATCCTGCTCGGCATCGACCGCAACAATCCGTCGCTCATCGTCCTCGGTGCGGTTCCTGCTGCGCTGCTTGCACTCGCTTTCGATTTCCTGCTGAAGAAATTCGAGGGGCTGCCGTTCAAAAAGGCGGCGGCCGCATTGGCGGTCTTCTTCCTGGCCGCCCTGCTCGTAATTGTCGTGCCGCTGTTTGCAAACGGCTCGAAGAAAGAGTTCGTCATCGGAGCGAAACTCGGTGCCGAACCGGAAATCCTCATTAATATGTACAAGCTGCTGATCGAGGATGAAACCGATCTGACCGTGGAACTGAAACCCGGTCTCGGCAAGACATCGTTCGTCTTCAACGCGCTGAAGTCAGGAAGCATCGACATGTATCCGGAATTCACCGGCACGGCACTGTCCGAGTTCCTGAAAGAGGACGCCGCGAGCAATGACCGCCAAGAAGTGTACGAACAGGCACGGGACGGCCTCGTCAGCCAGTTCGACATGGCGCTGCTCGAGCCGATGTCGTATAACAATACGTATACACTGGCCATCTCGAAAGCATTCGGGGAGCAGACCGGAATCACCGCCATCTCGGACCTCGCCTCCGTCCAGAACAATGTCAAAGCGGGCTTCACCCTGGAATTCAACGACCGCGAAGACGGCTACAAAGGCATCCGGAAACTGTACGGCCTCGACTTCCCGTCCGTGAAGACGATGGAGCCGAAACTGCGCTATCAGGCCGTCCAGTCGGGCGATATCAACCTCATGGATGCGTATTCGACGGACAGTGAACTGCAGGAGTACGAGATGACCGTGCTCGAAGACGATAAGGAGCTCTTCCCTCCGTATCAGGGCGCTCCTCTGCTGCTGCAGAAAACGCTCGATAAACATCCGGAACTTGAAGACGTGCTGAACAAGCTCGCCGGCAAAGTGACGGATGACGAAATGCGGGATATGAACTTCCGCGTCAACTCGGGCGGTGAACAGCCGGCCGACGTGGCCCGCCAGTACTTGGAGGAAGCAGGATTATTGAAATGAACATAGCCAGCAGAAACTCCGGTAATCGGTGTCTCTGCTGGCTTTTCCTTTTGTGACGAAGGGCCTTTTGCAATCCGCTCTCCATGTGCGCTATACTGGCAGTTGGCTGGCAACTCGACCAATAAAGGAATGAACTCTGTGAAAAAAGAAATCTCTTCCATTTATTACGTGCGGTTCTTCGCCATGCTGTTCGTGGTGCTTGTCCATACGACCGCCCAATACCGGCACCTGTTCCCGGCGCCCTCGATCCAGAACACGTTCTATTTCTTCCTGAACAACATTGTCCGGGTCGAAGGCGGCATGTTCGTCATGATCATGGGAATCGTCTTCTTCTATATGTACCGCGACCGCCCGTTCACGAAAGACGTATTGCTCACCTACTGGAAAAAACGCGTCACCTACATACTGATTCCCTACGTCGTCTGGTCACTCATCTACGAAGTCGAAATGTGGCATTATCAGGACCGGCCGCTCGTCCTCAGCGACATCATTCACCGGCTCTTGTTCGGGGAAAGCAAGTACCAGCTCTACTTCATCTTCATCGTCGTGCAATTCTACTTGGTCTTTCCCCTGCTGGTCATTCTCGTGCGCAAGTTTGCGTTTTTCCGGAAATACTTGTGGCTCTTCGGGATCCTCGCGGAGTACGGCTATTTCCAGTTCACGATGCACACGGATTTCGTGACCGTCCCGCTCCTGTTCAGCTTCATCGGCTCGTACATGCTCGGCGCCTGGATCGGTGTCCATTATGAGACGATCATCGATAAGATGTCGAAAAAGAAGATGGCCCTCTCCGGAGCGGCGGGTCTGCTGTTCGGTCTGACGTATGTGTTCATCCGCTACCGGAATACGTATTTCGAGCGGCTGCCGATCGACGACGACTATTATAAGATGATCGGCATCCTGTTCAAGGTGATCGGCAGTCTGTTCTTCTTCTACTTTGCCGAATATCTCGTGCGCTGGTCCCGCAAAGTATCGGTCCACCGGATGCGGAGCGTGGCGGCCTACTCGTTCGGCTTCTACCTCATGCATCCCCTCGTCCTGTTCCAGGTGATGAAATACTTGCCGACCCGCGGCACGCCGCTGTCCTGGCACGTGACGATATTCCTGCAATATACGATCACGGTGATCCTCTGCTATCTGATCATCTGGACGTTCCACCGGTTCGTGCCATTCGCAAGCTTCATCTTCGGGAAACTGCCGAAGAAAGCCCCGCTGTTCTGGCAGGTCAAAGAATAAGCTGCTCCCCCCGCTGCCGAGAAATTTCTGCGGGCGCAAAAGGAAGTTTATTTTTTGCAGAAAATTGTTTATGATGAACAAGGGGGCGATGATTTTGAAGAAACCGATGATCTTACTGGCGGCAGGACTCCTGCTCGCCGCATGCAGCAATACGGATAATGCTGACAAACCGTCAGAGAACGATACAGCGCCGGCAGCGGAACAGCCGGCAGAGCAGAATGACGCGTCTGGACTGGAGGAAGGGCTGAAAGGCGATACGGAAAAAGTCGAATTGCCCGATGTTGCTTCCGGTGACGTGCCGGCGAACAAGAAAGTGAACTTCACAGGCACCGTATTCGCAGCCGAGGATGGCAAGTACGGCTTGAAGGCAGACGTCACTGACGCAGCGGAGGATGTGCTGTGGGTCGACGATCTGCGGCTCGGTGAACGGACGGAGATCCCGGAAGGCACCGAAGTGACCGTCTACGGCAGCTATACGGAAAAGGACGATCAGGGCGTCCCTGTCGTGAAAGCTGTCTTCATCGATACGAAATAAGTACGCCTGCAAGCCCCCTTTCGAGGGGGTTTTTTCATATTAATTCTCTTTTTCCTAGTATCCCTCTTGATTTCTCCGTAATTAGGCATAAAATAGAAAAGTACTTTCATGAAGGAGCGTAATGAGATGAAAAAGATAAATCAATCGATTTTCCAGCGCTATTGGAATCCGTATGTCGTTTTGGCGATCGCGGGAATCCTGAGCGCTGTCTATTTTGGACTGACCTCGACGGTATGGGCCGTCACCGGTGAATTCACCCGGCTCGGCGGGGACATCCTCAAACTGTTCGGCGTGGATATTTCCGGCTGGGCGTACTATGACATGGTGCATTTGAAAGGGACGACGTGGAGCCGCCCTGACGGCTGGATCGTCTGGGGCATGTTTGTCGGGGCGCTCGTCATGGTGCTCCTGAGCAACAGCTTCAAGATCCGGCGGCCGCAGCAAAAACGTCGTTACGTCCAGGGACTCATCGGCGGAATCGTCGCCGGGTTCGGGGCACGGCTCGCGCTCGGCTGTAACTTGGCCGCGTTCTTCACAGGCGTGCCGCAGTTTTCGTTCCACTCTTGGATCTTCATCGTCGCGACAGGCATCGGGACGTTCTTCGGAGCGAAGCTGACGAAGACACGCTGGTGGAAAGGCAAGCCGACGCTGACCCGGGGCTCCGGGAAGCCGGCACCTGCGAAAGCGCGCGTCATCCAGCCGTACATCGGCGGGGCCATTGCGATCGTCTACCTCGCGCTGACCGTCTACTTCTTCGTGACGGGCCAGAAACTGCTCGGCCTTGGAGCACTGTTCGGACTGGCGTTCGGCATCCTGATCGAGCGCGGGCAGATCTGCTTCACATCTGCATTCCGTGACCTGTTCCTCGTCGGCCGGAGCGTCATGGCGAAAGCGATCATTCTCGGAATGGCGGTCAGTTCCATCGTGACGATCATCGTCATCTCCGTCTACGGCCTGACGCCGATCACGCAGATCGCTGCACTCAGCACGTTCATCGGCGGCGCCCTGTTCGGGTTCGGTATCGTCATGGCGTCCGGCTGTGAAACCGGGATGATGTACCGCCTGATGGAAGGACAGGTGCTGTTCCTGCCGGTGTTCGCCGGCAATGTCATCGGAGCCACGATCCTTGCATATGCATGGGATCATCTCGGTGTCTATGATACACTCGTCAAAAGCGGAGCCAAAGTCAACCTGCTCGATTCACTCGGGCCAGTCGGAGCAATTGCTGCGACCCTGGCCATGCTTGCTGTCCTGTACGGGCTGACGGTTTACCGCGAAAAGCAATATCATCGTAAAATTGTACTGGCGAAAGGAGCGAAACAGCATGCAAACTGATCTGGAAGCCGATTTCACACTCGACCTGCGCGGCGAATCGTGTCCGTATCCGGTCATCTATACACTGGAAGCACTCGAAGGCATGAACAAAGGCGAACTCCTGCAAGTCATCACCGACTGCCCGGGATCGTTCCGCAACGTGCCGGAAGAAGCAATCGCACATGGCTATACGTTCGCAAAGGATCCTGTGAAGAATGGACAGGAATACTTGTTCTATATTTATGCATAAGCAAAAGCAGAAGCCATTCACCGGCTTCTGCTTTTTTATATTTCCGGGAAAAACGCACTGCCCAGCTGCGGTTCCTTTTCCTGCATAACATATAACAAACAGTGTAAAGGAGGGAATCGTTTTGCCAAAAAGCAGTCGTGAGGAGCTGCAGAGCCTGTCCACACAATTTCTGGAGATTTTCATTAAAGATGTGTTTTCGAAACACAAGGTGAACACCTCTTCCGTTAAGGACTCGATGTCAGAGGAGCAGCGGCAGCAATTGAAGACTACTGTTGAGAAACTGAAAGGTCAGGTGGAGGATTTTCTGCAAAACCAGTCTACCGTGAAGTCGGACATGGAGAAGGAGGCAAAAGAACAGCCTTCCAGCAGCCCGCTGCGAGAGTCATTCCGTTCAAAAAAAGAGACGGAGGATATTCCTGATACGCCGGACGAATAACGGCCGGTTATCATGTTATCCGTCCAATCTGCCGGTAGGAAGCTGAATATAGTAGGAAAGAAAAGAAAGGAGATGAAATGAAGTGAGCAGTATGTATAATTCGAGTGAAGAAGAATGGTGTGCACTTGACCCATCTGCAAACCATCCATGCAATCCTTGCGGTTCGTCGGACAACGGAGATATCACCAACACTGCAAACGTCCTGTCAGACATCGATCAGTCTTCACATGAATTGATTGTCATCCGTGATTCGTGTGACGTCACTGTTTCTACGTCAGATACCCAGATCGCGGTATCCCTGCAGGCCGCTCTCCAAGTCGCGATTGCTGTTGTGGTCAATATCACCATCGCGGACAGTGCCCGTGCTGAGAAAGTAACACAAGAACTACTGGAACGTGCGCAGATCCGCCAAGCCAACTACCAGCGGCTGATCATCGTGAATTCCCGGGGCGTTGACGTGACGACAACAGATACGGATGTCGCCATTTCCCTCCAGCTGCTTCTACAGATCCTCGTCGCACTCGTGGCCCAGTTGGATATCTTGTAACCAGATGGATACAAGTAAGGATGAAACAGACAAAAGCCTCTCTCCGATTACCGGAAGAGGCTTTTGCATTCTTTCCCTGTCATTCAATCAAGTTTCACCCGCTGCAGCCGCAATGCATTCAGCACGACGGAGACGGAACTGAATGCCATCGCCGCACCCGCGACCCACGGGGCAAGCAGGCCGAGCGCGGCAATCGGGATGCCGATCGTATTGTAGAAAAAGGCGAAAAACAGGTTCTGCTTAATGTTGCGCATCGTTTTACGGCTCATGATGATAGCATCCGCCACACTGTTCAAATCGCCGCGCATGAGCGTAATGTCTGCCGCTTCGATGGCGATATCCGTCCCGGTACCGATTGCCATACCAATGTCCGCAAGAGCCAAGGCAGGTGCGTCGTTAATGCCATCACCGACCATAGCCACCTTTTTCCCCCGCTCCTGCAATTCTTGGATCTTCCCGCTTTTTTCTTCGGGCAGTACTTCTGCGATGACATGGGACAGGCCGACCTGCCGACCGATCGCTTCTGCTGTATGTCGGTTATCGCCCGTCAGCATGATGACGTCGAGTCCGAGATCGCGCAGCCGCTTGATCGCCTCTTTGGACGTTTCCTTGACAGTATCCGCTACGGCAATGACACCTGCTAAATTGCCGTCGATCGCAATGAGCATCGCCGTCTTCCCTTCATTCTCCATGTCCTCCATGGTGGGTTCGATGTTTTGAAGGGCAATGTCTCTGCTCCCCATGAGCTTTCTCGTTCCGACAAGCACATGTTTCCCTGCAACTTCCGCTTCGATTCCATAGCCAGGAAGCGCCTTGAACGTTTTCGGTTCGAGCAAAGCGATTCCTCTTTCTCTGACACCCGTTACAATAGCTTGTGCTAAAGGATGCTCAGACTGGGTTTCTGCGGAAGCGGCCAATTCTAAGACATCCCGTTCTGCAAAACCTTCGGTTGCGATGACGTCCGTCAGTGCCGGCTCCCCTTTTGTCACCGTACCGGTTTTATCCAATACCACGGTATCGATGGACCGGGTATTCTCCAGATGCTCGCCGCCTTTGAAGAGCATCCCCATCTCAGCGGCCCGGCCTGAACCCGCCATGATGGACGTCGGTGTCGCAAGCCCGAGTGCACACGGGCAGGCAATGACGAGGATGGAAATGGTCGGAATCAAAGCAGAACGGAAATCGCCCGGCATCACGGCGAAGTACCAGACGAAAAATGTCACGACAGCGATGCCGACGACAATCGGAACGAACACACCTGAGATTTTATCCGCGAGGCGCTGGATGTCCGCTTTCGACCCTTGCGCCTCTTCCACCACTTTGACGATCTGCGACAGCGCACTGTCCCTGCCGACGTTTGTCGCTTTTATCTGCAGGGACCCATTCTTATTGATGGTCGCACCGATGACCGAATGACCGACCGCCTTATCGATCGGGATACTTTCACCTGTGATCATCGATTCATCGATCGCCGACTGACCGGCAACGATTTCGCCGTCCACCGGAATTTTTTCACCCGGTTTGACGATGATGATATCTCCAGTTGCCACTTGTTCAATCGGGATGTCCTGTTCCACACCGTCTTTCAGGACGCGTGCAGTTTTCGCCTGCAGACCGAGCAGTTTCTGGATTGCCTGACTCGTCTTCCCTTTCGCCCGCACTTCGAACAACTTCCCGAGCAGGATCAGCGTAAGGATGACAGCGGAAGCTTCAAAATACAGCTCCGGCTCACCTGTACTGCCGGCGTTCATCCATTCAAACGTCAGGAACAGACTGTAGAAATAGGCAGCGCTCGTACCAAGTGCAACGAGGACGTCCATATTGGCACTTTTACTGCGCAGCGCGTTGAACGCCCCTTTGTAGAACTGAGCGCCGATGATGAACTGCACAGGTGTCGCGAGGGCCAGCTGCACCCACGGATTCATGAGGAATGCCGGCAGGTAGATGAATGACGTGAATTCGAAATGCGCAACCATCGTCCATAATAACGGCAGCGTCAAGATCGCCGAGAAGATGAATTTGCGGGTCTGTCTCTGTATTTCCTGTTCTTTGTGATCGATCTTTTCCGATCCGTCCGTCTTCGGAATCAGGTCAAAGCCCATCTTCTTCGCTGCGGCGGCCATCTCGGCAGGACCCGTCCGGCCGCTGTCATAGACGACGGTCAGTGTCTCGAGCGCAAAATTGACAGCCGCACTTGTAACACCATCCATCCTGCCCAGCCGCTTTTCGATTCGGGCAGCACAGGCGGCGCACGTCATGCCGGCCACGTCGAACTCGGCCTTATCCTGAATAACATGGTACCCGAGCTTCTCGATTTTTTCCGTGACGTCCTTTGTGCTGACGAGCTGCGGATCATAGACGACGGTCGATGTCTCGAGCGCGAAATTGACGTTCGCTTTCTCCACGCCGTCCATCCGGCTGAGCCCTTTTTCAATACGGTTCGCACAAGCCGCACAAGTCATGCCTTGGATCTTAAGCGTTTCCTCCGTTGGTGCCATGCCGTTCCCTCCTATACCTGTAAGGGGTATATTTCAGTGAAAAGAAAGGATTATACGTCTGCCGTATAATCCATTTTTCGTTACACGATATCGTAGCCCTGGTCTTCAATCGTTTCTTTCACTTGTTTCAGCGTTTCGTCGCTATCATAGCTGACAGTCACTTGGTTCGCCGCCAGATCCGCTTTGACGGATGAAACACCCTTCAATTCCCCAACATTCGTTTCGACCGCGCTGACACAGTGGTCGCACGACATTCCTTCAACTTTCAATACTGCTTCCATGATGAATTCCTCCTGTCTATTGGTTTATCTGCTTACTTATTTGGTCATCGTCTTCATGACGCTCATCAGTTCCTGGATCGCCGCTTCGCCGTCCTGTCCTTTGATGGCGTTGACGACACAGTGGTGGGTGTGGTCCTCCAGCAGGGCGAGCGACACTTTGTTCATGGCCGACTGGATGGCGCTGATCTGATGGAGGATGTCGACGCAGTAGCGGTCATTTTCCACCATCTGATGAACACCGCGGACTTGCCCTTCGATGCGCTTGAGCCGGTTCAGCAGCTGCTGTTTGTTCGGCTGGACAGTCGTTTTCGCTGATCCCGTCATCTGCTTCACTCCTCGGGAGATGATATACCCTATACCCCTATCTTAACAAGGCGTTTTACCAATTGCAACAGGTACGGTCCGGTACCCCATGACGCTGCAGGCCGCCTGTGAGATACTGGAGGAAACAGGATAAGGGGTGTTCAGATTGAAACGATTATTGGATTGTACAGCTTCGGATTTCAGGCAGATGGACGGGCAGGCGCTGCGGCGGTCGATTCAGGCGTGCGAGGGGCGCGTATTGCTGTCGGAGACGATTGCAAATGCGTCGCCCCTGTATCCCAGTGTCACAAACGCGGAACTGGCAGCATCGTTCGGCGCGGATTTGCTGCTGCTGAATGTGTTCGATGTGTTCCATCCGGCGATCGAAGGCTGTCCGGATGCGGAGGAAGTAAATGGGGAGTCTGTTGTCGGACGCATCAAACGGCTGACCGGGCGTCCCGTCGGCCTGAACTTGGATCCGGTTGATCCGGATGCTGAACAGGCGGAACAGCTCGATGCTCTGCCCGCCGGACGTCTCGCGACACGCGAAGCGCTGAACGCGGCGAAACAGCTCGGCTTCGACTTCGTCTGCCTGACGGGCAACCCGAAAACCGGCGTCACGAACGATGCGACCGTTGCCGCAATCCAGCTGGCTCGGGACGTGTTCGGGGAAAGCGGCCTGATCATCGCCGGCAAGATGCACGGCGCCGGCGTGGCGGGTGAAATGGGCAGCCGTCTTTTGTCCGAAGACGTGCTGGCGGACTTTATCGATGCTGGCGCGGATGTCATTCTCATGCCGGCTCCGGGAACCGTGCCGGGCATCACTGTTGCCGCAGCGGAACAATATGTCCAATTCGTCCACTCAAAGGGTGCGCTGGCCATGCTGACAATCGGCACGAGCCAGGAAGGTGCCGACGAGTCGACCATCCGCCAGATTGCCCTGAACAGCAAAATGGCTGGTGCTGACATCCATCATATCGGCGACACCGGTTTCTATGGGATTGCCGTGCCGGAAAACATCATGGCCTATTCCATCGCAATCCGCGGACGCCGCCATACGTATGTGCGGATGGCGAAATCGGTACTCCGATAAGCCCTATTGCCGGATCTTCATATCTTCCAGTGAACGCAGCAGCCGGAGCCGTGCAAATGGCTGAACTCCCCAAAGCATCAGGAACAGGACTGCCCACAAAATAGTCACACCGGCAAAAACAAGCCCGCTGTCCGGAAAAATCAGCAAAAACAGCGTAAAGAGACTATTCAGCAGAAAGAAACCAAGGATAAGCATTAGTTGAGATAAAAGCCAGCGTCTTCCGCTGCGGACCATTCCCGGCAGTTCCGCAGCAGAAGGAGCTGTTACGTATACCCAGCTGTCCCTGCTCCTCTCCGTCAAAAAGTAGGTTAAACCGATCAGCAAAGCAGATAGAACCAGGCTCATCGCAGCAGCTGTCACCAGCACAGCGAGCCGGCCAGTTATGACTGACACCGTCCAGCTGCCAAAATACGCATTCAAGATAACTCCCACAGTACCTGATAAAAGGGCAAGCCCTGTACTCTGCTTTCCTCCGAAACTTTCAAAGAAACGCCGCTCCTCTGTATCATAGTACAGTGTCCTGTAGACCGACTTGTCATATTGGACAGGGATGTATGTACGTTTCATCACCTTCACCTCCTCTAGAATCATACGTGAAACTGCAGGAGACTTCAAAACACACATGTAATCGCACTCCGCGTATCCTCACTTCACTCTGAGCCTTTTCTCCCGCTTCGGGCGTGGATATTTATCCACATCCCTTCTCCCTTCTTCCTGACTCGTTTTATACGTCAGGTCTTTCTGCACTACTAGTTTAGTGTAAGTCTTACTTAAGAATCGTTTGAAAAAATAGTCCATTCGAAGAATGTATAAACTGGTATAGTTATCCTAGTAATAGTATTCATAAAGGAGCGAAACAAATGAAATTGAAGTCTATGATGATGGGCAGTATCGCTGCATCACTCTTATTGCTGGGAGCTTGCGGAAGCGCAAAAGATACAGATGAGGAAACTGCATCTGCCACAGCTTCAGAACCGGCGTCAGCTGAGAAGAAAAAAGAAGAGACGGCAGCCGAAACAACTGAAACCGAAGAACAGACAGATACAGAGGAAACAGAAGGCAGCGAAACAGAAGCAGCTGAGGCATCAGAAAGCGGTTCTGCTGAGAATCTCAACCCATATATTGAGGAAGAAACAGGAGGCGACGTAGAAATCGTCTTCACGAACAACGATCCGAAATTGACGCATGACTATTCCGATAAGGTGTCCTTGGCGATCGAGTCTTACCAGATCGCCCATGTCACAAATGTAAACGAATCGGCCAAACATAACTTCGATGAAGAAGATGAGGGGTATGTCATCACTTACAAATTCAGCTTCGACACCAAGCTGGATGAGGATGTCTACTTCAATGCAAGCACGATGATGCTGTCCGACGACGGTACGGAGAATCTGTATATGCGCAGAAGTCTCGTTAAGGAGGATGACTGGCTGAAAGGCGATAAGGATAATGCCGGCCGTCAGTACTCTGCAGGCACGTACACAGGCATGCAGGCGTATACGATGACGAAAACCCAATACGAGCGACTGACCGCCCCGACACTGACGGTCGACCGCCCGATGCTTGAGGACGATTTCAAAAAGAGTCTTGGAGACGAAGCAATTTTTAAAATCCCGTTCAATGAAGACGGAGCTGAGAAAGCATCTAAAAGTTCGGCACTCTACGCCGACAAGATGGTGACCGATACGATTGCGGACAAAGAATTGTTCTTCTCCAAAGAAGACATTCAAGAAACAAAAAAAATCGACGGTGTTTCCATTACATTGGAGGGTGTCCAATATGCTGACATCACGCCGACAGCTGCCCACGCTGACCGCTTCCGTAATTTTGGAGACGGCCCGCTTGTCGCAGTGACAGCCAAGCTCACGGTAGACAACAACAGCGATGCGGCCTTCGCCAAATCTTTTGCAGATGCCCGCCTGCTTCTCGATCAGAACCGCGGAACGATGCTGTCTGAAGGCATGCTGGAACCAACGCTGTACGATGACCAGCAGCCCGGAGAATCGGAGGAGTATCTTAAAGTCTTCCTCTTCCGCAAAGACGAATTCGACTTACTGAAGAACCTGAGCCTGCAATTTGGCCCGCTCGCAGATGGTAATGCGAAAAAACTATTCAAAGAACAATCGGTGACGTTTGAATTACCGATGAAGTGATACAAGCGCGGCATCCATGCTGATGCCGCGCTTTTACTCTGGAGACAGGTGTCTTGAAACATAGATGACAAATCTCAGAATGTATTGCTGTTTATTACTTGATTGAATATACTAATTGAAAAGGAGGTCGAATATTCCATGACTTCAGAGAACGGAAATCTTTTCAATAGAGAACGACCAGAGGAACCCGAACGGAAACCGGAACGGAAAGAAGGAGAACCGACTGCTGCGTTTAAAGGCGCTTCCCTGGCGGCGCTGCTGATTGGCGTAGCCGCTTATCTTCTCGGACTGTATAATGCGACGATGGAGCTGAATGAAAAAGGCTATTACTTTGCCATCTTGATATTTGGACTCTATTCCGCTGTCTCCCTGCAAAAAGCGGTCCGGGACAGAGACGAAGGGATCCCCGTAACCAATATCTACTACGGCATCAGCTGGTTCGCCCTGATTGTGTCCATCTTGCTGATGGCCATCGGTCTGTACAACGCCGGAAGTATTATTTTAAGTGAAAAAGGATTCTATGGAATGGCCTTTGTTCTAAGTATCTTCTCGGCGATCACTGTCCAGAAAAACGTGAGGGATACACAGAAGGCAAGAGGGCTAGAGTGAGAAGCCCTAGTTTTCCTGATCGATATACGTTGTGAATGGGGCATCAGACAAGTTATAGGAACATGTTCGTCGTCACTTTGAAAACTAGTTAATTATGGATTTACTTACAACAATCTAACAATTATCTGCCAGAATCAGCTGGCCATTTCTTCTCAACTTATTCTATGTCATTATGATGCCTGCAGTATAATGTATTGGTTTTCTCAGTTCTGTGAAAAAGCAACATATAGAGGTGACTTCGTGGATAGTAAGAAAAAAGCATTCGTTATCGTAGATGTACAAAAGGCTTTTGACGATGAGAAATGGGGGGAACGCAATAATCTTAATGCGGAGGAAAATGTCAGCCTGATTTTAAAGCGTTGGAGAGAAGAGGGCTGGTTGGTGATCCATATCCAGCATGTTTCTGATGATCCCCAGTCATTATTTCATCCGAAAAAAGACACCTTCGCGATAAAGGAATTGGCAAAACCTCAGGGTGATGAAGTCGTTATCCAGAAAAAAGTGAACAGCAGTTTTATTGGTACAAATTTAAAGGATTATTTGAGAGCAAATGATGTATCGGAAGTTGTAATTGCAGGGTTGACTACGCCACACTGTGTATCAACGACTACACGTATGAGTGGTAATTTAGGTTTTACCACCTACCTGGTCTCTGACGCAACAGCTGCCTTTGGTTTGAAGGACCAGAATAATCACTACTACGACGCAGACACAATACACAATATCACATTAGCTACTCTTCATGAGGAGTTTGCAACAGTGCTTACGACAGATGAATTAATGAATGATCTTCTAAGCTGACGAGCATCTATAGTTTTTGCAGGATTCGTTTGTTGCTGTCAAGCTCTATGCAGGCCATTTTTAATGATTTCAATAAATATATATCAAAATAGTAGAAGTCAGCAGCAGAGGATGTCTTCTATAAGAGCGGTCGTCGTATATTCAATGTTTGTTTGAAAAGTAATCCCCTCACACTTAGCCAAAGCGGAGGGTGATTGCTTTTTTCTATGAAAAAATAATGGTTTCCTTTCACAGCTGTAAGATTACATGATCGACCAGCTGTCGATCAAATCGCTCGAGTCGCAGGAAGTTCAAAAAGGTAACTTATTTAAGAGCTGTCTCCAGTTTTAATTTACAAATGTAGGGCTGTTCTAGAAACTGAGTTTGTACTGACTCTCTAGACTACCGCCACCTTCTCCCTCTACCTTCACGCCTCCTGATACTGTTTCAGCCGCTGGTAAACAGCCCAGTTACAAAGGAGGGCTATCGCCACTAACACGACCATTGTTAGAACCATGTTTTGCATGAAGTAGGTGAGGAAGAATTCCGTTTTCGTGCTCATCAGCGTCAAAAAGTCTTGGACGGCGTAGTTGTTGATGGGAAACAGGTTGAGCAGGTGATAAATCGGTCCTCTTTTCACCAGTTGCGTCAGTGCTTTCGGCAATAGGAAGATTCCGAGTGCAATCAGCAGAGCACTGAACGGCGATCGTGTGGCAGACGAAATATAGAGCGTGATGCCTACTATTGCCAGCAGGCCGATCAACTGAAGTGCCACCGCTAACCCGTATACTTGCAGCTGATTGAGCTCCACGGGAAATGTAAACAATTCCATAGAAAAATTCGTTTGAATGCTCGTGTCCCAGCCTGTGAAGCCACTGTTGTATAAAGCAAACGCACCGAGTGAAACACCATGGATAAAGAGGAACGCCAAGACGGAAATGAAAGTGCCGGCTATGATTTTCGCTACGGTCATTTGCTTTCTGCCACGCCTAGTAGACAGCAATAACGGATTCATATTTCTGGATGTGTCGCTGGAGAAAACAAGACTGCACAGTAAAATCGAAAGCGTGCTGATGAGGAGGAACAACTGGTTCGTCACGTGATAGAAGTCTTTCCAAGTCACGAAACTCCCCATCTTCAAGGGCTTTTCGAATTCGGTGAAGCCAATTTCCTCTATTGATTTCACCTTTATTTGGTCAATTGTGAGCGTCTCCCCTTGTTTGACTGCCGTATTCATCCGGTCGTAAATATTTTCCCCATTAGCAATGAACGTATTCGCCACTTCCCAGGAAAACAAGTCAAATCCCCTATTGTTGACGTCGTCCTGCTGGAAGCGTCCTATGTAATTTGAAAGAACATCTTGTACTCGTTGATCGGTAAATTCACCGGTGCTCCGCTCGACTATCTGATGATAATTTTCAACCCCTTTCCGTTCGATACCTTGTAGCTGTGCATGATACATGCCGATGTACAAAATGCCGGCCAGCACGAATAGGGAGATGACGAGTGCCCCGATAAAGGTCCGGTTCTGCTGAATTTTTTCCATTTCATATTTCACAATGGTCTTCATCGTACCGCCTCCTCCCTGAAATAATAGAGATACAAATCTTCCAATGTCGGCTGCACGTGTTTCGCTTCAGGAGCGGGCTTTTCCTTAGAAATAATACGGAGTACCGTCTTGTTGCCTGCATGTTTTTGATTGCTGATCAAGTGCTGCTGAAGCATCCCGGCGAGCCTGTCATTTTCTACCTCTGTCTCCCAAACGCATCCGCTGATAGTGTCGATCAATCTGAAGGAAGGCCCCCTGTTTTCAAGAACTCCTTTGTTTAGGACAAGAATTTCATCTGCAATATATTCGATGTCTGACACGATATGCGTGGAGAGGAGGACAATTTTGTTTTCAGAGAATGAACTGATCAAATTCCTGAACCGCACGCGCTCTTTTGGATCCAAACCGACAGTCGGTTCGTCGAGGATCAATACTTCGGGATCGTTGATCATCGCCTGCGCAATGCCAAGCCGTTGTTTCATGCCGCCGGAGTATGTTTTGATCTTTTTATTCCGTACATCCTCCAAGCCCACCAACTCTAAAAGTTCTACGCATCTTTTTTTCGCGACGTTCTTATGGATGCCTTTGAGCGCCGCGATGTATAACATGAACTTCATGCCGGTGAAGTCCGGGTAATAGCTGAAATCCTGGGGCAAAAATCCAAGTATCGAGCGGAACGCGTCTGAATTGGCACGGGTATTCTCCCCGTTGTATGTCACTGTGCCTGTCGTTTGCTTAAGCACCCCGCTTATGATTCGAAATAGCGTCGTCTTTCCTGATCCGTTCGATCCGAGAAGGCCGTAAATCCCCGGCGTTAAGCGAAAGGATACGCGATTCAGCGCGATTGTATCATCATAGCTTTTCGTCAGATCTTTTAATTCCAGTTGCATTCGTAAAACGCCTCCCATTTGTTCTGCTTCACGGTTCCCATGACAATCAACCCTAACCATATGGCTGACACGGTAAAGCCGATCCCCCAATACAACATGCTGAATTCATAAATATTATAAGCGCTAATAATAATTACAAAGCCCATCAGCAGCAGTCCTGCCCCAATCCAGAAAACGAAAGACGTCAGTCGGTTCCGCCAGATCGTGAACAGGGACAACAGGACGATGCATGTGATGTTAAATGGAACGAGCAAGTATAGAAAAATGTGCCAGAACGGAATCATGGCGACACCTTGACAGATGAAGGCCAGGCAGACGATCAGACACAAGTCGGCTGCGCCGAAAATCAGCAACTTAGCTGCGGTATGCTGACGCAAGTCATACTTCAGCGTCTGTTCCAATTCCCACATGCCGGTCGTAACGCTGTGAAATACTTCTTCCATGAAGAAAATCGCAGAAAAAACAAGCACGACAGTCACGCATTGAATGATCAGTACAGAGGACACGGTGTTGACGGCCTTTGTGATGAAAACCGCTGTGACGAGAAGCAATACTACTTGGATCAGCCACGTACGCAGCCTTGTGAAACGCAGGGACGAGCCAAACAGGTTGAGCATTGAATACCGATGAAGCTGATTTTGATGGATTGCCCGCTTACCTAACTCAACGACCAGCCGTTTCTGTGCGTCGTCCGATTTGACTTCATACTGGGCTATTCTCTTCATCGTTTTGTCATCCATTTTGATACTCCTCCCGGTTGAGTGCTCTGCTTAACTTTTTTAACCCTTGGTGAATGCGAGATTGAGCCGTGGCAACCCCTGTTCCGGTGATGGTAGCGATGTCTTTCACCTTTAACTCATGGTAATACTTCAAGATCAGCGCCTCCCTTTGCACGTCCGGCAGCTGATTCAATGCTGCCTGCAGCTCGTTTGCACTCTCCTGCTTGATCAGCTGATGGACAGCGGTCTCTGACTCGGAAGGCAAAACGGTCTCATCCAGCTCAAACTGCGCCAACTTCTTTTTTCGATATTGGTTGTTACACACATTAACCGTTATCGTAAATAAGTAATTGAAGAACTTTCCGCTGAACCGATAGTCCCCTATGTTTTCGACCACTTTTAAAAAGATTTCCTGCGTTAAATCCGTTGCCAGCGCCCGGTCCCCTAGACACCGCCTTACGCAGAACGAAAAGATTTGATCGTAGTATTTGGCCACCAGCGTTTCCCACGCGTCAGTATCTCCCGCCTGGATCTTCCGGATCAACCTATAGTCCTCAAATGTCTTCACCTTCCCAACACGCCCTATCGAAAAAAATACCTCTCACTCTAGATTAACAGCGAATCTCTGAAAATCATTTAACTTTTTTGATTTTCAATAAAAGTGGATACTAATCTGGCAACGCAAAAACGGCCTGTTCAGAAATGATCTCTGTAACAGGCGGTTACCTATAAAATAGCAATGGCACTCGCAATCCCTTCTCAACTATGAGATAATTAGAACACCTGTACTACCACTGAAACGAGGTGCTGTCATGAAACCGGTGATCCTCGCCGAAAAGCCGTCGCAGGCAAAGGCGTATGCCGATGCGTTTTCGGCTCGCAAACATGAGGGCTATATGGAGATCCTGCCGTGTCCGGTGTTTCCGGAGGGGGCTTTTTTGACATGGGGTGTCGGCCACCTGGTTGAGCTGAAGGAGCCGCATACGTACAACCCTTCCTGGAAACGGTGGTCCCTCGGCAGCCTGCCGATCTTGCCTGACCGCTATGAGTTCGAGGTGTCGAAGGGGAAATACAAGCAGTTCCAAGTCGTGAAAAAGCTGATGAAGAACACCGATACGGTCATTAACGCGTGTGACCCGGACATATCTCCATAAAAGTTCTTGTACATAATAATAATTTCAATCCATTCCAACGTATTATATAGATATCAAACAAGAATTTATTTTGCACACAAATGTAAAAATGCACATAACCAGATTAATTATCTGGATTTATGTGCACTTCTCAAAAAAGCAGAGGTTTTATAATTCATAACCTTTTAACTAAATTAAATACAATTTTGATCATATCTCCTTAAAATTTCAAGCGTTGAAATTTGAACAAGATTAAGCCGAAATATTGAATCATACTCATTTGAAAGCCCGGGATGAGACCCCTCAGGATGAAGTCTTTTCCAAAACGTCTCAAAGAATCCTTGTCCATTATCCAACCACTCATTTAACCCTTTGTAAAATAACGGTGGATTACATTGGGATAGGGCAGTTCTAGCTGATTGGCTATCACTAAAATGGAGTCCAGTTATTTTCTCAGCTAATGCGTTAAATAACTCTTCTACATAACTCCTTAGCTGACTATTGCAAGCTGCCCAATCACCGCGGTTGAATGCATTATTAGCTTGATTATAATGACCTTTTGCCGTCTCTAGATTGTGCTTATCAAGTAACTTTCCCAATAAGGTTTCATTTGTATTGAAGTCTATATCTGTTTCAAATGTTCTAGTTAATATACCATCTTCTATTACAAACCCATCTTTTAATAGAAGTCTTCTTAATTGCGGATAATTAACAAATTCATTGTTGTCAGTTTTAAAAAAATAATTATTTAATACTGTCTTGCTAATAACATCGTCCACAATCTCATATGTCAGATTGTCACCTAGAATTCCAGGCGTTTGTGGATTTTCCAATAAAAACCCACCGATTGCTAAGACTCTTTGCTCTAAATTATTTCCTACTGCCACTCTATCTAATCCGTACCTAAATGCATATGTACTTAATTCAGAATGTGACTTCAAGTCTCGTAATAAGTACATAATGTCCATTATCGTTGCCCTTGAGAACAATTGTATCCCTCCCTACTTTCATATAAATATATCAGTTCCCAATTGATTACACAAAAGTTATACATTAAGTGTGATTATTTTCTAATAATGGATTACTATTGAATATAAACACCTATGTTAAAGGAGAGAGAATATGTATCTATCTGAGTTAAGTGTTTGGAATTTCAGGAAGTTTTCATCAACAATAGAAGGCGATCCCGGTTTAATCCTTAATTTCACTCCAGGGTTAAACCTATTAGTTGGTGAAAATAATTCGGGGAAAACAGCAATTATAGATGCAATAAAATACACCATTCATACTCAAAGCTATGAAAATATCAGAATTGAGAATGAGGATTTCCATCTGCCTGCCGGAGAAACCGATGAAACAAACAGAGCTTCTGAATTACGTATCGAATGCGTTTTCAAAGGATTTAGCAATGATGAAGCAAAAAACTTCTTAGAATGGCTAGGTATGGAGAAAAATGATCAGGGCAACTACGAATATTATCTTAAAGTGTCTTTAACTGCCAAAAGAAATAAAAGTACTATTTATTATGATATTAAAGCTGGACCAGACCATGAAGGAAAACAACTTAGCGGAGAAGCAAGGAACCTATTAAGAAGTACTTATCTCAAACCTTTACGTGATGCCGAAAAAGAAATGTCACCCAAAAGAAATTCTCGATTAGCACAAATTTTAAACAGTCATGATGCATTTAAAGGAAAGGAAGAAGGACATTATATTTTTGAAGCGATAAAGGAGGCAAATGAAAAGATTCAAAGGTACTTTAAAGGTATAAACCAAGACGGATCTCCATTGCCCAACCAAGAAGGAAAGAAATTATTAAAAGAGATTAATGATTATTTAGATGAATTCGGAGGTATTAACAATAAACTTCAATCAAATTTTACTTTAGCAAAATTAAACCTAAAAAATATACTTGAAAGATTGAACCTAGAAATGACAGATAATAAATCAGGACTAGGTTCTCAAAATTTATTATTTATTGCAACAGAATTGCTACTTTTAAAAAGAAACTCGTACCAAGGCTTAAAATTAGCACTGGTTGAAGAAATTGAAGCCCATTTACATGTACAAGCACAAATTAGATTAATTGATTATCTCCAGGAAGAAGTAAAAAATTCCGATGTACAATTAATTATGACTACACATAGTACCGACCTTGCTTCAAAAGTACGATTAGAAAATTTAATAATCTGCAAAGAAGACAAAGCTTTTCCTATGGGTCAAAATTATACAACTTTAAATAAAGGCGACTACTTATTTTTAGAACGCTTCTTAGACTCGATGAAGGCAAACCTATTCTTTGCACAAGGGGTAATTCTGGTGGAAGGTGATTCAGAAAACTTATTATTACCGACCATCGCAGATATAATAGGAAAGCCTTTCTCCAAGCATGGGGTAACTGTAGTTAATGTAGGTAACACAGCTTTTTTAAGATACTCAAGAATTTTTAAAAGAAAAAATCCAGATCGCGGAGTGTTAAATATTCCTGTTGCGGCTATAACCGATAACGATATTAAGCCCGATTTTTACAAAACAAGAGAACCAGAAGTTAGCACAAAGAGTGATTTAGAAATAGAAAAACCTATAGAACAAAGAAGGGCAGATAAAATCAGCAATATAGATGGTCAAAATGTAAGGTTATTTATTTCTCCTGATTGGACATTAGAATATGATCTTGCATTGGGTAAACTACAAAAAGAATTATTAACTGCTGTTCTTAGGGCAGAAAAAATAGGCAACAGTGATGTCATTGGTTTAACACTCGAAAAGAAGCAAAAAATCACAAAAGACGTCGATGAACTGTATGAAGAGTGGGAGAAAAATAGTACTTCTAATGAAGAAAGAGCTTTTTATATTTATTATGATCTAGTGTTAAAGAAAAAAATATCTAAAGCAATAACCGCCCAATGCTTTGCTGAAATTTTAGAGGACTTGAAAGGGAAGAATCCTGAAAGCATAAAATCCAAACTCCAGAGTGATCCGCAATTACAATATATTGTGCAAGCTATTCACCACGCTACAACCGGAGGTGAGTAACTATGCAGATAACAGATAAAGATATTTTATACTCAGAGGGCCTATTACTAAAAGACGGTGAATCATTTAATGCTGAACGAAGAGAGATTATTGAAAGCTTAGACACTGTAGACGTATTAGCAAGCCCAGGAAGCGGGAAAACAACTACATTACTAGCCAAGTTGGCAATATTAAACACCAAACTACCATTAGAGAATAATGAAGGGATTTGTATCCTTACCCACACCAACACTGCCATTGATGAAGTAAAAAAAAGATTGGGTGTGTCTGGAGTTAATCTTTTTAGATATCCAAATAACTGTAGCACGATACAGTCATTTATCAATCAATTCTTAGCAATTCCGGCTTATATATATTTCTATGGAAAAAGGCCACTTAGGATAGATGATGAAATATACAATGAAGCTATAAATAAAGAACTTTTTAACCATATACCTTGGAAATTACGATATGGTATACAGAAACAGCGTATAGATGTTACAAAAATTAGGTTCAATTTAGACAATTCTACTTTGGTAAACGGCTTACATGGGAACCCTATCTATAAAAATCACGAGAGCGACAGCTATGTTGCTCTAGAAAAATTAAAGGAGAGTATTATGGAGGACGGAATCCTTTGTTATGACGATGCATATTACTTATCTTTTAAATACCTTAGGACACATCCTAATCTTAAAGAGATATTTTCCAAGCGTTTTCGCTATGTCTTTATAGATGAAATGCAAGACACGATGGAACATCAGATTACTTTACTTAATTCAATTTTCGATGAGACCGTTGTTATCCAGAGAATTGGAGATCCAAATCAAGCAATATATGATGATCCTAATGCCACGGGACTTTGGGATATAAACAAAGACTCAATACTTGAAATATCAGATAGTAAGCGCTTTTCGCGTAAGATTGCCTCTGTTGTTCAAAATGTATGTATCAGCCCACAAGAATTGGTTGGCAACTCGTTAATCGAGGAAATAAATCCTCGAATTCTAGTTTTTTCCGAAGCTAGCCAAAAAAATGTGCTTTTACATTTTTCAAGGTTAATTATCGAAAACAATCTACATATCCGTGACAGTAATATTTTCAAAGCCGTTGGATGGGTATCAGAACATGAAAGTGAATTGGGGATAACTAGTTATTGGGATATGTATGAAAAAGAACGTAAAAAGAAAATTGATTTCGATCATTTAAAAAGCTATTTGGCAAAAGGAAATATTGATGAAGTTATAAATCAAGGGAGCAATCTTTATAGAAAAAGAATACTAAGGGGGTTTGTAAAAGCATTAAGAACAATGAATGAAAAAAATGAGGGCAAGTATTTCACAGAACAATCATTTTTAAGGTATCTTCAAGAAAACAATGAAGAAGTTTTTGCTCAATTATTACTAAACCTTTCTAAATGGTGCTTAAAAATCCAAAATGATGAAGAAATATTGAGCGAAGTGACTGCCTTCATTTCTTGTGAAATTAAAGAGATTTTTAAGTGGAGCGATACTTCTAAATTAAATACCTTTTTCCAAACAAAGTCAGAGGATGTGATGGAAGAGCATCAGGTACAGACTAACGTATTTACTTTTTCAGAGGATGAAACAGATGTCAGCATAGAGATCTCTTCCATTCATGGTGTCAAAGGCGAGACACATACAGCCACACTTTATTTAGAAACCTTTTACTTTGATTATGATATTAAACGAATAATAGAGTATTTGAAGGGGCAACACACTAAAACAACCGCCAAAAGAAAACTACAAAACCTAAAGATGACATATGTCGGAATGACACGCCCTTCTCATTTACTTTGTATCGCAATTAGAGAAGAGACTATAGATGGACACGAAGAAGAACTGAAGGCTGCTGGTT
The DNA here is from genome assembly GCF_023707985.1 of Sporosarcina sp. NCCP-2716. Classification (GTDB taxonomy): domain Bacteria; phylum Bacillota; class Bacilli; order Bacillales_A; family Planococcaceae; genus Sporosarcina. Next base: position 422 of record NZ_BRCF01000004.1, on the reverse strand, counting down.
GGGAAATTGAATATGTCGATAAGGTAAAATGACTATAGAATTTAATCCGTTTTTAAAAAATTAATATTTATCGTATTAAAAAATAATAAAGAAGTGATTAAAATAAGTAAAATAGCTATCCTAGCCGAAAAACCATCCCAAGCAAAGGCATATGCAGATGCTTTTTCAGTAAAAGCTCGTCATAAAACTCATATTGAGCTAAACCCATGCAACACCTTTCCTTCCGGTCCGATAATTACATGGGGGATTGGACATTTAGTTGAGTTAAAAGAGCCGAAAGAATATCGAAAAGAATGGGCGTCTTGGAATTTAGCTTCTTTGCCGATTCTGCCAAGTAAGTACGAGTATAAGGTGTTTATGGCACACTAGAAATGTAGGAAACGGCAGCTAATTTATGTATAAAAAAAGGCCACTTGCCAACA
>NZ_BRCF01000003.1 GCF_023707985.1 Sporosarcina sp. NCCP-2716 | reverse complement strand
ATGTTGGCAAGTGGCCTTTTTTTATACATAAATTAGCTGCCGTTTCCTACATTTCTAGTGTGCCATAAACATGCATTTTTGTATTCTGACTTGATCTTAAGCTTTATGTCCTGAGTATTTCCCTTAAATTAGATTGTATTGGTACTTAACATTTTTATGAGAATCGAAGCGTTTACGTTTGCTTGTGTTCCTCCTATAACTGAAGCAAGACCAACCGCTGCAGCAGATGAGTAATTACGGAGTGTTAGAATATCGTTAGCTATTACAGAGATAATAGCTTGCCCGTTGTTTTGCTGAGTCCCCGCGCCAGATCCATAGGTGGTTCCCGCGACAGGTAAACCATTTTTAAACAGTGTGAACTGGTTTGGTTCTGTTCCTGACACCGAGAAAGTAACCTCGTAGTCACCTGATATAAGAACTGTAATTTGCGAGGTACCTGGGATATGTGTGATTCCTGGAGTCATTATCCCGTTTGAATCAAAAATGACATCAGCCCCAATAGCTACTGTTTGAGGAGTTAGGTTGTATACATAAGCATATTCACACAATCCGCATAAAACTGACGATTCATCTGGTGCTGAAGCTTTAATTGGTCCAATAGATACGCTAGGAACTTTGCATACTACCTTACATGAGCATTCATGCTTCTTACAATCATTACATCTTCGTTTTTTACTATTCATTTTTTTCACCTCCATCTTAAGTATTATATTCGTGGAAAAGATGGAGGGACGGGCAAAGAACTATTGATTTTGCACAATCAAAGAAGGGCATCATAGTGATGGTGGTGTTATATAGGTTTTCATATGCTTATCAAAAAATGCGGAAAACTTCTTGAACTATCCTTTAATGGAAATCACAAACATATAAAACTAGAATAAGAAAAACCATGGAGTGAAGGACTAAAATTCCACATGTTATTAATGCTAGGTCAAATAGTATGAGTTTTTATAATTTTTTAATTTTTGATAGTTGTATAAAGTATTCTTCGAGAAGGGTGATTAGTTCATGCTGTCTCCGAATAATGTTCTGATTCTCTTCTTTTTTAGGATCATATGCCAATTCTTTGATGTGTGTTTCAAGAAATGAGTTCTGCTCTTTATTAAGACTAATTAGATTTTCGGTGATTTCTAAAGCTTTTTGTTTCTGTTCAGTTAATGCATTTCTAATCTCAGTAATGATATCCTCTCTAAATAAGATTAATGTCTCGGTTAATTGGTCGTTCTCAACACTTCGAAGTTCCTGCATTTGTTTAAGATGATGAGTGACATTAAGTGCTTCGTCCCTTTGACGGGTGAGGTTATTTATTTGCTTCTTGTAAAGCTCAATCATCCTCTGTTGCTTATTACTCTTGTATAATAATTCTTTATTGGATTGGAACAATCTATCCTGCTCGTACTCCGTTTCGCTTTTAGAGGAAGGATGGCTTGTTTTGTATTTATTTAGCTCTGACTGTAAATGAAGTACAAGTTGTTGGAGTTGGAGTACATTCTCTTGTTTAGAATTGTTATCAATCATCCTTACTGCTCCTTTCAATTTAACTCCTCTTTTTAGCTTCTTTTATCAGCTCCTTGAATTGCTGATTGTTTTCAGCAATTAAGGCATCAATTTCTTTTTCAATTTCTATTAACTGTTCCCCTTGGTGCATATTCTTCTTTGAAATTTCCATTTCCTTATTCATCATCATATAGATAATCAATAAATTGATGGTTTTGGAATCTAAGAAAACACAGCTATTTGAATGATTATCTTGCTGTGATAAATCACCAATCAATGCTTCTGTCATCTTATCAAACCAATTATGTATGTCTGCGCCTTTTGAATTACTCATTAATATCCTCCTCGATAGAAATAGTTCCACTTATATTGATAGCATTTAGCGCAGCCACCCCGTCTGTCATATCACTAACGTGAGTGTATCCTGTTATGCTTCCTGAGTATTCCTCTGAAGGCTTCCATATGATTTGAAAAGAAGAAAAAGTGAGCATTTCTCCTGGTAATATGATGGTATCTTCAATAGGTTTTAGATGAAATTCTTGAGAATTTGCCGGGTCATTAAGACGGATCCAGCCATTCTTCAGTTTGGAAGGTACGCGAGAACCAGAGTTGATATATTTACCGTGGAATGAAAATGCACCTGCATCAGATAGTTTGAGAATAATTTGCGGATTTTCAATTGGTTTATTACCTATATTTTTAATGTGGTAGGACGCAAGACACATATTATCGGAGTAAAGATGGTGAGCGATATTGAATGAATAAGTAAAATAACTAATGTAACTCGTTTTCTCCTCATTTAATTTAATGATAGCTTCTTTTAAATTTAAAATATGATCGCTTGTTGATCTTTTCAGTTCTTTCAGTTTGGATTCTAACGATTTCCTATCTGATTGCATATAATTCCCTCCTATAAAATGAAGAGAGGAATTCCCCTCTCTTCACCTTATGTGTCTCTGTGTTAAGGAATTACTGACATAGCATTTTTCACTCAGGGTAAACGGCATGACATTGAGCTGGTTTTGCGGGAGGAGGGCAAGCTCCAATTGCTAGATCTGCTCTCGGTTCACAATAATCAGCAAGAAATTCAACTGTGACTGGATACGTGGATTGAATGCTCTGGCAAGTTGTGATCGTAATGACTAACCCGGTAAAGGTGATTTGCTGTGTTGCAGCGTTAAGAGCTGGAACACCTGGGGAACTAATGATGCAATCCAAATCTGTATACTCAACCATAATGTCTGTCCCCTCTGGTGCACACAGCGTTACTTGCTCAGACCTCGAAACTGTCTGAGCAGGTCCTCTCAACACGGTACCATCAGCTAGAGTTACAAGCAGGACCAGACTAAAATTCTTCTGAATCGTTAGCTGTTGCAAGCATACTGATCGACCGTCAATCATGAAGGAACGATTCTCTCTCCGAAGAATTACGAAGGGATTCGTTGCAGCTGGAGTCACTTCACAAGAAACTACTGCATCAATCATATTTGTTGCACTCGTGATCCCTGCAAATGTCAATGGTGCTGCAGGTAGAAAGTAGTCAAACGTACTCTCTTTCATCACCCAGTCATACACTTTGTCGACATTAATGCAGATGAGCTCCTGATCAGGAAATTTTTGTTTCATTTTTATTTCACCTCCTGTAAGAGAATTGGTCTTGCATTCGTAGCATATGTGGTCGTAAACGCTAGGAATAGGCATAAAAAGGACTAGCAACGCAATTATTTTGACAATCAGGATATCAACCCGGCTGTCACAATAAGGCATCCTTCTCAATAAGATAGTACTGTATGTTTAACAATTGAAAGAGGTGTCCGAATATGGAAGCGAGTCATCAGCAAATTGACGAGTTAAAGCAAAAGATAGAGAAGTATCGCTTGGCGCTGGAAAGTTTAAAGACCGCTGAAGTGAATGATAGCTTGCAGATTGTAGAAAAAGTAGCGAAGCTGGAAGTAATTGTTCAGGAACTCGAACAGCACCTAAAAGAGTTAGCAGGGAAAGTGCAAATCACTCAGCTGCTATTGGATGAACTCCAGCAACGCACTGAAGGGAAAGGTTTGCCCGAAGAGACAAACCAAAAGGAAGGAAAGGGAGAAAATCCGCTGCTAGAAAGCAGTGAGATCTTGATCCCATCGTTTAGTGTGTTAAAGCAACTAGCTAGCACCACACCTTCACAATTAACAAGTTCACAGTCTCTCGATCATAGTGTGAAGCCTTTCTCCAATCCGAAGCACAAAAAAAATCAGTTTAAAGCATTGTCTCTAACTGAATCACTCCAATACGGTGAAACTGTTTTACAAGACGAATCAGCGGAATCCAAAAGCTTAGCAGTTGAAAAAGCTGCTCAAGAGGTCACGGAAGATAGTCTTCCTGATCATGTGGAAAAAGACGAAAGTGAACCACCAAAACCTGAAGAGCGAACTACAGGCTTTTGGAAAGGAATATTAAGAAAATAAAAAGGACATAATCGGGCCTTTACGATAGACAAAAAACATACAGTCTTGAGCCCGTCCCCTCTGCCTCCGAGAGAATAAGATAACGGGGAAAGGAGGTGTTACTATGGCAAACTATCGAAATAACGGTTGTCGCGGTTGTGGCAATCTTGCCGCCGCATCGTATTCATGCGAGAATACAAATGACTCGAGAAAAGATCGATGTGGAATCGTGGGACCAATTCGGGCGATTGATCGGGAATGTATTCCCTCTGCAGCAGCAAGAGGCTCCATTATTCCATTTGCTTCTGGGGCAGTTCCTGTCGCATTAACTTCACTGATCGGCGGATTAGTTGGCACTCCGTTCTTTATCGGCTTCGGCACCGCAGTTCCAGGTGTTATCCTGGCGAATAATACGATTAACTTGATCGGATTAGTCAATGAAGCTTTTACCGTACCAAGGAATGGGACGATCACGGCGATCTCTGCAACCTTCACACTGACTGCAGCCTTGTCAGTTGCGGATGAAGCAGCAACAGTTACCGCGCAGATCTATCGCGCGCCAGCAGGAAGTAATACGTTTAGCCCTACAGGGGTAAGTGTCGACTTGACGCCGCCGCTTACAAGCCTATTGACGGTAGGTACAACTCTCAGCGGTTCGGCTATCCCGGTCGCTCCAGTTTCTGTGGCCCCTGGTGATCGACTATTAATGGTGTATTCACTTTCGGGTACTTCAATAGCATCAACCGTTGCCGGTACTGCAAGTGCAGGCATTACAATTGCAGAGTAACAGTTGAGAAATGCCCACGTTCTTTGTGGGCGTTTTCTTCTCTCTTAGGGTTTGCAGAACATTAACTAAGACGCCTTATACATTTTCGGATAGGGCGTTTTTATTCATCTGTGTTCCTCCTCTTTGTTTGGTGTACTGATGATTCTTGAAGCGGCACACTGGCATACTTTTCGGCATAGAAACATTTAGAAACGTCTAAAACAATGCTTTTTGTCTTTTCTTATATCGAAAGAATATAGATATAACGCGTATTCTTCCCGCGTGCTGAACGTATATGTCAATTCCTCTCGCCTCCGCCATACATAGGTTGACCGCCACGGCTTGCGAGCTGCTGGCGGTTTTTTATATTCCGCTGTTTGCAGCCAGCGCGTTCATTTCTTTCTTCTCCATAATCTGCTATTATAAACATAACGACTAACAGGCCGAAAGGATGATGGAAATGGCAGGTCCAGCACTGAAACAGCTCCACTCCCACCGGGCGATCCACGAAGGCGGATTATCCGGCGCTATCGGAAAAACCGAAATGCTCATCGATTTCCTCCAGCAGGGGGATGAAAAGAATGCCGGGCGCGCGGCAGATGATCTCATCGATTACTGGAAGACACGCGTAATCAGCCACGCAGACGCGGAAGAAGAAGGATTTTACCTGGAAATCGCAGCGGAAAACCCTTCGCTTGAAAAAGCGGTCATCCAGCTGACTCGCGACCATGATCTCATGCGTTTCATCGTCGCGGATATCGAGGAGCTGAAAGAGAAGGAAGGCATCAGTCCTGCCGTTCTCCAAAAGTTCTACTCCCTCATCACCGTCAATGAACTGCACAGCCGCGAAGAGGAGCGTCTGCTGTTCGAACAGCCCGCTGAAGACTGAAGACCATCAAAAACACGACACGTCATCCGCACGATGGATGGCGTGTTTCGAACGAAAGGAGGCCATTGCATGATGCAGCAAGCACTCGGCGTACTCGCTGAGAAATTCGGCTACCCGTCTTTCCGGACAGGTCAGGAACAGGTGATCCAGCATGTCATGGACGGCGACGACACACTGTGCGTCATGCCGACCGGCGGCGGTAAATCGCTGTGCTACCAAGTCCCTGCGATGCTGATGGACGGCACGGTCCTTGTCATCTCCCCGCTCATCTCCCTCATGAAAGATCAGGTGGACGCCCTCTGGCAGCTCGGCATCCCCGCCGCCTACATTAACAGCACGTTATCAACGGAAGAATACTTCGGTACCCTTGAAAATGCACGGGACGGCCAGTATAAGCTGCTGTACATCGCTCCAGAGCGGCTCGAGTCTGAATCGTTCCTGCGTGAGCTCGGCCGGATGCGTGTGCCCATGATCGCGATCGACGAAGCGCACTGTATCTCCCAGTGGGGACACGATTTCCGGCCGAGCTACCGCAGCATCAGCCGGGTGCTGAACTGTTTCGACGAAAAGCCGGTGCTGCTCGCGCTGACCGCGACGGCGACGCCGAATGTAAGGGAAGATATCCGCGCACAGCTCGGTATTCCGGAAGATCAGACGGTGCTGACCGGCTTCGAACGGGGCAACCTGACGTTCACTGTCGTGAAAGGTGAAAACCGCGAGAAGTTCATCAAGGACTATGTCACGAAAAACAAAGACGAGGCCGGCATCATCTACGCAGCGACCCGTAAAGCGGTCGAAAGCGTGCATGACATGCTGCGCCGTTCTGGAGTGTCGGTTGCGAAGTATCACGGCGGGATGGGCGACCTGGAGCGCCAGCAGGAACAGGACCGCTTCCTGAACGACGAAGCGTCCGTCATGGTGGCGACGAATGCATTCGGAATGGGGATCGACAAGTCGAACATCCGCTACGTCATCCACTACCAGATGCCGAAAAACATGGAGAGCTATTATCAGGAAGCCGGACGGGCAGGACGGGACGGACTCGACAGTGAGTGCATCCTGCTGTTCGCTTCACAGGACATCCAGACGCAACGGTTCCTTATCGAGCAGTCGCAGGATCCGTCACGCATGAGGCAGGAAACGGAGAAACTGCAGGGCATGATCGACTATTGCCATACGGAAGACTGCCTCCAACAGCACATCATCACCTATTTCGGGGATCCCGTATCCGCACCATGCGGCCGCTGTGCGAACTGTACGGATACGCGGGAGCAGATGGACGTGACGCTCGATGCACAAAAAGTGCTGTCGTGCGTCATCCGGATGGGCCAGCGCTTCGGCAAGACGATGATCGCCCAAGTGCTGACCGGGTCGCGCAATAAGAAGCTGCTCGAGTTCCGTTTCGACGAATTGACGACATACGGGCTCATGAAAGAAAAGAATTCGAAGGAAGTATCCGACTTCATCGAGTTCCTGATCTCTGCGAACTGCCTGGCGGTCGAAAACGGCCAGTTCCCGACGATCCGGGTCGCGGAACGTGGGAAAGAAGTGCTCCTCGGGAACGACAAAGTATGGCGGAAAGGGTCGTTCGTCACGAAGCAGCTGACAGAGGACGATCCGCTGTTCGAACGTCTCCGCCAGCTGCGCCGGACGCTCGCTCAGGAAGCGGGTGTCCCGCCGTTCGTCGTCTTCTCGGACAAGTCGCTGAAAGACATGGCGATGAAGAAACCGGCAACTCCATCGGAATTCCTCGATGTCAACGGGGTCGGCCAGAGCAAACTGGAAACGTACGGCGAGGCGTTCATCGAAGAGATCCAGAAGTTCGAGCTGCAGGAAATATGATCAGAAAAAAAGATATGCCTGGGGTGTAACAGGATCAGGACTTGCGGATAAAATAGTAAATAGCATACTAATTGGGGACGCAATTCGCATAGGAATTGGCGTCCCGTTTTTTATGGCGGTTCAACGTGATGGCATCTAGTTCAGATGAGTGGGCATACCTAGTAGCTAGCTGAATTTTCGCATGGTATAAAATTATGTGCCATATGGAATTGTAGTGCCAATTGTGTTGCTGCTAAGTATGCTGATAGGTGATTGTAGAATTTTTTAGAAATACAGAAAACAGTGAAGAGAATGGATAATTTTGTAATAGAATAGAAATATGAAATCGGCCATGGTCAACAAATGCATCAAATCACGGAACAAAATATCCTTTTTTCAGACGCACGTTACATGAAGATTAAGTTTTTTGTGTCTCGAACATATTTCTTAGTTTGCAACTATTCAAAGAGGAGTTGTTTTACTTTGAAGATTTTTAAGGAACATAAGAATGCACGATTATTTGTTTTTGAGGGTGAAGATCATATATCATTTATCACCGACAAAGTAAATGCCTCCGAACACGCCCATTTCTACATTCAAATCACGATTGGTTTAAATCAGGTTTTCAATGTGGAGACAGAGAGCTTTAAAGCAACCGTTCGAGGCATAGTTATTGCCTCAAACGTTCCACACAATTTAGATGGTAATAGCTTTTGGCAATATTATATGTTGATTAATCCTGAATCCAACTTAGGTTTAGAAATAGAAAGACGTTTTTTAAGAGACAACAATACATATGAGTTGGATTTTCACCAGATTGAAAACATAATAAATTTGTTGGCAAATATAGAATGCTCTATTAGCTACAAGGCATCTATTAGACAGATAATGTGTCTCCTTGAAATACCATCTAAGAATTATGGGACCTTAGATAGCAGATGCGAAGATGTTATCAATATTATTAAAGGAACTCCATTGAATCAGCTTACAATTCCCTCTCTCGCACATCAGGTTTATCTTTCTGAAAGTCGTCTCTCTCATCTATTCAAGGAGGAAGTGGGCATTTCCTTTTCTAGCTATTTGGTTCATGAAAAAATCAGAAAATCTTTTCGTCTTATATTCGAAGGAAATACTTTAACAGATGCAGCCCTTGCAGCTGGCTTTAGCAGTTCTTCTCATTTCTCTCGATGCGTTCGTGAAAAGCTAGGAATGTCTCCAAGCACCATCACGAAAGATAGCAGATATATGAAAGTCTGAATCTCCTTTTCCGCTTATATTTGAGAAAGCTACAATAAGAGGAATGGACGTGAAAAGCATGTCGGAGAAAATTTATGAGGTTATCATTATTGGTGCAGGCCAAGCTGGTATCGCTATGAGTTATCAATTAAAGCAAAAAGGTGTTGAAAATCAATTAGTTATAGATGCACATATGCGTATTGGAGACTCGTGGCGTAATCGGTATAAATCACTTGTATTATTTACGCCGAAATCTTTTTCAGGACTCCCGGGGTTAAAAATGAAAGGTAATCCAAATTCCTATCCAACAAAGAATGAAATAGCTGATTATCTAGAGGATTATGTAGCGCACTTTAAATTGCCTTGCAGAATGGGTACTCTGGTTACCGGGATTGAAAAAAAGAATGGCTTATTTAACGTATTTACAGAAGAAGAAGAGTTACAATCAAGAAAAGTATTCATAGCTTCAGGAGCATTTCAAAAACCATTTATACCACCAGTAATTAAGAATGAGGGCAGTGCAGTTTCACATATTCATTCTTCTTTATACATTGAACCGAAAAGCCTTCGCAGTGGCTCTGTTTTAGTAGTAGGCGGTGGTAATTCAGGAGCACAAATTGCGGTAGAATTATCAACCGACCGAGAAGATGTTACCCTTGCTTTGTCTTATCCACCAACATATTTACCATTACGAGTTCTGGGGAAGAGCATTTTTTATTGGTTGGAGAAATTACAACTCCTATATGCCGGCGCAGATACGGTTAGAGGAAGACAGTTTAAAAAAAGTAATGATCCCATTTTCGGAACTGAATTGAAATGCGCCGTCAAAGAACAAAAGGTGAAAACTAAACCAAGGGTAACTGAAGTCTCAGGTGACCGAGTGACGTTTTCTGATGGTAGTACGTTGAAAGTGAACAATATTATCTGGGCGACAGGTTTCGTTCCAGCATATGAAATGATTCGTATCGATGGAGCAATTGATAAAAAAGATAAACCTTTACATAACCGAGGGGTTAGTCCAATTGATGGATTATACTATATTGGGTTGCCTTGGCAGTATAATCGTGGTTCTGGCCTTGTGTGTGGAGTTGGAAGAGATGCTAAGTATTTAGCAGATAAAATCTTTTAGTCTACAACAAACGGGCGGGATTGTTGAAGATCAGTGCCTAATCCCTCGTTACAACCTGTAGGAATTAGGCTTTTTTTATCTTTCAAAATCTATAATGTTGCATAGTTGCACTATGCTGCCGTCGCCCCATTGGTAACCGGAAAGCCGGAATTCTTCCCTACGTAAATATAAATGATACGGCGTTGTATCCTCTCTTAGATAATTTGTCTAACTGGATAATGAACACATCTTTCGTTTGGACACAGACGAATAGCTGTCGATCAGGGACACTTACTATCCAGTAATGTATTTACTTTATGAAGGATTCATAATGAATTTATTAATAAAAGAGTCGCCGCTTAAGTGGATGCGTCGCTTGTTTCCCGGGGCACGATGCCCCGAAGGGCAAAATACCTCGTATACAGAACGCAAAATGCCCTCAGCAATAACCTAAGAGATTAAAAGTATAAAAAAACATGTCGAGACCCATCACGACGTTGTGTCTGTCATTGACTATTTGAACGACAGAGCAAACAAGCAATTCAACGTCGCCTCAAAGGCGACAGCGTGATTGGTCAAAAGGCGTTTCCGACACGGCTACACAGTCGCGGATTCCAAAATGGTCGCGGATTGCAAGGAAGTCACCGACACGAAAGTGAAGAGCTGGCTTATCCGCACTTGCAGAAGTATTTACGCCCGTCCACGTTTATTCAATGCGACGAACTTTGTGAACTATTGGGAAGAATCGAGGGTGAGCGGCCCGCCGGTAAATCGTCCGCCAACACCGGTCGAACTGGACTTTAGCAACGGGGAGGCGTAACAGATAACGGGTCATGAGCAGGTTGAAAATTGCCCTGTACAGCTTTTAAAAAAGGGAAAGATCCAACAACTCATGGTTTGTTGGATCTTCTCTATTCCTTTACTCTCCCTGAATTTCTTTTCTTACTTGTGCAGGATTCGTGTCGCTGTATTGTGCCGAGCCCTTACCACCCGTCTTAGCAATCAATTCGTTTAGTTCGTTGTAAGTAAGTCCGGAATTGGCATTCAGCCGTTTCACTTCGTCAATGTCAGTACCGGCTACCGTGTACTTTTTTCGGGTTCCAATGAACTTCGCCTCCTTGTCATCAGTGTGTACGTAGTTCGGATTTTTATGACGGTAATCGGAAGTGTGGCTTTATATTTTGTGTTTTGTAATCTGATAGTTCCTATTCAGGCACGATCTTGGAAAATATCAACAAACAAAAAACGGCAAATGAAAACGCACAGTATTATCTGTGCGTTAAAGCGTTTTCTCCCCAACAGCAGAACTCGATACATGAAGTGCGCTACGCTTCTTTTGTATTCATTGCCGGACAGGAGTCGTGAACTTCTTGAACAGGCCATAGATGGTGTAGGCTGCGACAACGAGCAGGACGATGCCGGTGAGTGTGAACGCAGACCGGTATTCCAAGTCGAGCGCCCCGATGACGTACGATCCCGCGACGACGCCCATCGAGAAGAATGCATAGAAATAACCGTAGGCCCGGCCTCTGGAAGCGGCGCTCGACGAGTCGATCAGCAATGAGTTGATAGATGGGAACAGGAACGCGAAACCGACACCGTATACTGACATCGTTGTGAAAAGGCTGACGAGTTCGTCCGCGCGGCTCAGCAGCAGCATGCTCACGCCCATGAGCGAAATGCCGAACGCCAGGGTGATCATCGGCTTGACGCGGTCGAATATCAGGTTGATCGGCAGCAGGAAGACGAGAATGGCGACTACTCCGAATGTGCTCAGCAGCATGCCTGTCGTCTTCGTCTCAAACCCGAGCGCCTCCACTTTGAGCGGCAGGATGAGTGCAAGCACCCCTTGGGAGAACATGAGGAAGAAGGCACCCGCGAATGCCCGCTGTATGCCGGGATCACGGAAAAGGGCGCGCACTTCGTTCTCTGACGGTTTGGCCCCCTTTTTCTGCGACCGCTGGAATGACCGGAGGAACAGGAAGGCGAAAACGGTCAGCAGCACCATGATGCCTCCGTTAATGAGCATGATGCCGGGTGTGCTGATCTTTGATGAGATGATTCCGCTGTAAGCAGGACCGGTGATAGCGGCCAAGCCGACGAAAGCGCCGGAAATCGCTGTGCTCTTCCCGCGCTTTTCGGGTTCCGCCCGGTTGGCGAGGAACGTGAAAGCAGCAGGGATGATGAGACCATTCGTGAAGCCGTGGGCGAACCGTACGCCGATCAGCAGCCACGGCGCATCGACAGCCGAATACAGACTGAGCGATATGGCATTCGTGAACAGGCCGATCAGGAGAATAATGAAAGGTCCTCTCCTATCGGTCACGAAGCCGGAAATCACATTACCGAACACATTCGCAAGGGAATATGTCCCGATGACGAGCCCCGCGAGGAACGTCGTGGCACCGAGGGACAGGGCGAACGGACTCATGATCGGCAGCTGTGAGAATAAGTCGAAAAACGAAAAGAATACGATCAGGTAGACAAAAAAACGCATAATGACGCCTCATTTCAAGTAATCATCCAACACACCCATTTTAGCATGCATGCGCCGTAAAGCAACGGAACGGTGTAAAAACGGAGACGGAATTGGCAGAAGTTGTGACAATTCGCCGACGGCTGCGGATCTACCTGAAAACGATAGCAATCCCGGGAAAGAAGATGTAAAATAACGAATAGTCAAAAGAGAGAGGGATGGGAATATGGAGAATGTGATTCGAGTTGGTATCGCTGGATACGGGAACTTAGGCAGAGGCGTCGAATACGCTATTGCCCAGCAGCCGGATATGCGCTGCGCCGGTATTTTCACACGGCGGAACCCGGAAGACGTACGCCCGGTCAGTGCAGAAGTGCCTGTCTTGCCGATGGATACAATTCAGGATTATGCGGAAGACATCGACGTCATGATATTATGTGGCGGATCACGTTCGGATCTGCCTGAACAGGGGCCGCAGCTCGCCAAATGGTTCACGACGGTCGACAGCTTCGATACGCATGCAAAGATCCCTGAATACTATGACGCGCTCAACGAAGCGGCTGCTGCTGCCGGCACGACGGCTGTACTGTCCGTCGGGTGGGATCCAGGGCTGTTCTCACTGAACCGCCTGTACGGTGAAACGGTTCTCGCGGACGGCGCGACGTATACATTCTGGGGCAAGGGGCTGAGCCAGGGGCATTCCGATGCGGTCCGCCGCGTGCCGGGTGTCGCTCAGGCGGTCCAGTACACGATCCCGTCTGAAGACGCGATGGCGAAAGTGCGTGCAGGGGAAGAACCGGAGCTTACAACTGGTGAGAAGCATACCCGCGAATGCTACGTCGTCCTTGAAGAAGGGGCCGATAAAGAGGAAATCCGGACAGCGATCTGTACGATGCCGGATTATTTCGCTGACTATTCGACGGCTGTCCATTTCATTTCATCCGATGAACTTGAACGGGATCACAGCTCCATGCCGCACGGCGGATTCGTCATCCGCAGCGGAAAGACGGGGGAAGGAAGCCGCCAGGTGATGGAGTATTCGCTCACGCTTGACAGCAACCCGGAATTCACGTCGAGCGTACTGACAGCTTACGCACGGGCCGCATACAAGCTCGCAGCGGCCGGTCAGCACGGTGCAAAAACGGTGTTTGACATCGCGCCCGGCCTGCTGTCGCCGAAAGACCCGGCACAGCTGCGGAAGGAATTATTGTAAGAATGCACTGGAAACTTTGAGAATACGGAAAGTTGGTTTATACTAGCAGTATCTTTTACTTAGGGGGACGAAGGACTTGGTTAAACTAGATGAAACATTGACAATGCTTAAAGAACTGACAGATGCAAAAGGGATCGGCGGCAACGAGCGGGAGCCGCGCGACGTCATGAAGCGCTACATCGAACCGCATGCGGATGAACTGGACCAGGACGGCCTCGGCTCGCTCATCGCGAAGCATACAGGGGACGCAGACGGCCCGAAGATCATGGTGGCCGGACACTTGGACGAAGTCGGTTTCATGATCACCCGGATCGATGACAAAGGTTTCCTGAGCTTCCAGACGATCGGCGGCTGGTGGTCACAGGTCATGCTCGCCCAGCGCGTGACGATCGTCACGAGAAAAGGCGATTCCATCACAGGCGTCATCGGTTCGAAACCGCCGCACATCCTGACTGCGGATGCACGTAAGAAACCGGTCGACATCAAAGACATGTTCATCGACATTGGTGCGTCTTCCCGTGAAGAAGCAGCAGAATGGGGCGTGTCGCCGGGGGATATGGTCGTCCCGTATTTTGAATTCACGGTGATGAATAACGAGAAGTTCCTGCTTGCGAAAGCATGGGATAACCGGATCGGCTGCGCAATCGCGATCGACGTCATGAAAGCTTTGAAAGAAGAAGGCCATCCAAACACGCTGTTCAGCGTCGGGGCAGTCCAGGAGGAAGTCGGACTCCGTGGTGCTGGTACAGCTGCTACAAAAATCAAACCGGATATCGGTTTCGCAGTCGACGTCGGCGTTGCTGGTGACACACCGGGCGTCACGGCGAAGGAATCGGCGTCCAAAATGGGCGATGGGCCGCAAATCATCCTGTATGATGCATCGATGATCGCTCATAAAGGCCTTCGTGACTTCGTCGTCGATATCGCGGAAGAGAACGGCATTCCATACCAGTTCGACGCAATCGCAGGCGGCGGCACCGATGCCGGCTCGATCCACTTGAGCAACAACGGTGTTCCGTCGATCGCTATCACAGTGGCGACCCGTTATATCCACTCTCATGCCGCCATGCTGCATCGTGACGACTACGAAAACGCCGTCAAGCTGCTCACAGCGGTCATTAAGAAACTCGACAGAGAAACCGTCGAAAAGATTATTTCCGAATAAAGAGGGAAGAGGCAGATCATGAGAGATGATCTGCCTTTTTCGTTTGACCGTGAGCATAAATATACAGTTGACTTTATAATTATACATCCGTATACTGAGAACAACCAAATCGCAATGGAGGATGATCGTATGACAAGCCCATTAGAGATGAAGTACACAGAGAAGAAGCTGAAAGGGAAGAACTTTTTGACCGTCGCCGACTTCACAGCGGATGACATCGAGTACTTGCTGAACCGGGCGGTGAAGATCAAAAAGGATTTCCAGGCCGGAAAGGACTTCGAGCCGCTCGCAGGTAAGACGCTCGGTATGGTATTCGAGAAGAATTCGACCCGCACCCGTATTTCGTTCAGCGTCGGCATGAACCAGCTCGGCGGTAATGCCCTCATCATGAACCCTGATGAGCTGCAGATCGGACGCGGGGAAACGATCAGCGATACGGCGAAAGTCTTCTCGGAGTACTTGGATGGGGTCATGATCCGTGCCAATTCCCACGCAATGGTCGAAGAGTTTGCAGCTAATGCTCATATCCCGGTCATCAACGGCCTGACCGACAAGTTCCACCCGTGCCAGGCACTTGCCGATCTGCTGACAATCCTCGAGGTCAAGGGAAAATTCGACGGACTGAAAGTCGCCTATATCGGAGATGGAAATAATGTAGCGCACTCCCTGCTGCTCGCATGCGCGAAGATGGGGATCACGACAGCGATCGCGACTCCGGAGGGCTATGAAATGGACCAGAATGTCGCGTCACTCATCCAGAAAGAAGCGAAACAGAACGGTGCAGAACTCATCCAGACAAACGACCCGGCTGAAGCTGCCGAACAGGCGGACTTCCTGTATACGGACGTCTGGGTCAGCATGGGGGAGGACGAGGAAAAAGAACAGCGTCTGCATGATTTCAAAGGATTCGAGATCAATGACCAGCTCGCGGCAAACGCGAAACCCGATTACACATTCATGCATTGCCTGCCTGCCCACCGTGGACTGGAAGTGTCAGCGGAAGTCATCGACGGTGACCATTCCGTCGTGTTCCAGCAGGCAGGGAACCGAATGCACGCACAGAAAGCCCTTCTCTCAGCGCTGCTGTAAAAGGAATAATAAAAGACTGCTCCGCGATATAAGCGGGGCAGTCTTTTGGGTCATGCGTGAGCGGCGAAGGCCTGCTCGAGTTCACTGGTGATCTTCATCTTTTCCTGGTCATCTGCGCGCTGCCACAATTTCTCGAAAAACACGCCGAGGCCCGGAAGCAAGTGCTCTTCGCCGCGCTGCAGCGCGTCTTCGACAACTCCGCGGATATCCTGCGCCTTGTTGTCGGTCATATTCGCCGTGATGGCATCCCTAATTTGAAAATTCATGCATTTGACCTCCTTTCCCTTGTCCTTGCGATTAGTATCGCCAAGCGTTCCGGACTTTGATACACTGAAAAGTAAAAGGGAAGTTTTCACTTATGGCTAAACGGATTGAATCGGTGCAGAACGCACTCGTCAAGCATTGGAAAAAGCTCATCACGACCCGCAAGGAACGTGACCGATCGGAAGAATTCATCGTCGAAGGGTTCCATCTCGTCGAAGAAGCGATGAAGCAGGAGGGAGCGGTTTTGCATGTCATGGTGCGGGAAGACCTTGAACTGCCTGCAGGGCTGGATCTGTCTTCTGTCCAGCACATCGAAATTACAAAAGCGGTGGCCGCGGAGATTTCCGAGACGGAACACCCGCAGGGCATCTTCGCCCACTGCCGTCAGCCGATCCCGTCAGAAGAGGAATACGCCGGCTGGAAACGGCTGCTGCTGATCGATGCGGTACAGGATCCGGGCAATATCGGCACGATGATCCGTACCGCGGACGCAGCCGGTATGGACGCCGTCATCCTCGGCAAAGGATGCGCCGACCCGTTCAATCCGAAGACAGTCCGCTCCGCACAAGGATCGCACTTCCATATCCCGGTCGTCCGCGGCGATCTCACCGAGTGGATCGGCCGGGCGAAAGGGAACGGCGTGCAGGTGATCGGGACAGGGCTCGACCAGGCGAAGGAGCATTATGACGTGCAGGCATCCGACGCATTCGCGCTGCTCGTCGGCAACGAAGGCGCAGGAGTCGCGGCCGATTATCTGTCGGCGGCCGATACGGTCGTCAAGATTCCGTTATATGGCCAGGCGGAGTCGTTGAACGTCGCTGTTGCGACGGGCATCCTGCTGTATGCGTTTGCGCGCCGGTAAAGAAGGTCCGTGTTGAAGTATTGGCGGGATTCCGCTATACTGAGTGGGTATACAGGCAACAATCATCAGAAAAGCATTGACCGGGAAGAGGCAACAGCATCTTCGGCGCCAGGGAGTCCTTACCTTGACTGGAAGTAGGGACGGCCGTTACTGTTACTGTTCACCCCGCGAGCTGCCGCTTGGACCAGCTTAGGCTGTAAAGGCGCGCCGGCACCGGACCGTTATTCCGAAGTTGAGAGACCGTGCTGCAGGCTGGCATGGTAATCAGGGTGGTACCGCGAATTCGTCCTCGTCCCTTTTTTAGGGGACGAGTTTTTTTATTGGGATGAATCCAGAGAGTGAACGGTGTTGATTTGCGTTCCGGGCGGATGCTTTCCGAGGGGCGAGCATTGAGCCTCCTCGCTCGCTTCGCTCACTGCGGGGTCTCAATTAGCTCGCTAATGCCGGGCCTCCAGGACGGAGGTCATGCAGCCGTTGCCGCAGGACGCGGCGCACTTAGGCTGCCCAGGAGTCACCGCCCTGCACTCCAATCAACGGCTAGTCAAAGTACAATGCGGCAAATGAAAAAACGTAAAAAAGGAAAGGGGTATGGCAATGGAGCAGCAGTTGGAGCAGTTGAAGCAAGAGGCATTGCAGAAGATCGATGCCGCGTCGTCGGTGAAAGAGCTGAATGACGTGCGCGTCGCGTATTTAGGGAAGAAGGGGCCGATCACGGACCTGTTGAAAGGCATGGGGAAACTCCCTGCCGAGGAACGTCCGAAAATGGGGGCGCTTGTGAACGTCGTCCGGGAGACCGTGACCACGCAGCTCGAAAGCAAGATGGCACAGCTGGAAGAGCAGGCGGTCAATGAAAAGCTCGCGAAGGAAACGATCGATATCACGCTGCCGGGCCGTCCCGTCAAGCTCGGCAACCACCATCCGCTCACCCGGGTCGTCGAGGAGATCGAAGACTTCTTCATCAGCATGGGCTATGAAATCGCGGAAGGTCCGGAAGTCGAGAAGGACTACTACAACTTTGAAGCATTGAACTTACCAAAAGGCCATCCGGCGCGCGACATGCAGGATTCGTTCTACATTTCGGAAGACGTGCTGCTGCGGACGCATACATCACCAGTGCAAGCACGCACGATGGCCGCGAAAAAAGGTGAGCCGATCAAGATTATCTGTCCGGGTAAAGTGTATCGCCGCGACAATGACGACGCGACACACTCCCACCAGTTCACGCAGATCGAAGGGCTCGTCGTCGGCGAAGACATCCGCATGAGCGACCTGAAAGGGACACTCGCGCTATTTGCGAAAAAGATGTTCGGCGAGGAGCGGGAAATCCGTCTGCGCCCGAGTTTCTTCCCGTTCACTGAACCATCTGTCGAGATGGACATTTCATGCTTCAAGTGCGGCGGCTCAGGCTGTAACGTCTGCAAGAAGACAGGCTGGATCGAGATCCTCGGTGCTGGTATGGTGCATCTGAACGTGCTCGAAATGGCCGGCTATGATCCTACGGTCTATACCGGATTCGCGTTCGGCATGGGGCCGGAGCGGATTGCGATGCTGAAATACGGTGTGGAAGACATCCGTCATTTCTTCACGAACGACATGCGATTCATTTCACAATTTCACCGCACAGAAGCGTAAGGAGGAGACACCATGTACGTATCAACGAACTGGCTGAAAGACTATATAGATATCAGCGGGATTTCCAAAGCGGAACTTGCCGAGAAGATTACGCGTGCGGGCATCGAAGTCGATTCGATCATCGACCGCGCGGAAGGACTGAAAAATCTCGTCGTCGGGCACGTCGAGTCTTGCGAAAAGCACCCCGAGGCCGACAAACTGAACATCTGCCAAGTGAACGTCGGCGAAGAGACGCTGCAGATCATCTGTGGTGCGCCGAACGTAGCAGCAGGACAGAACATCGTCGCAGCATTACCGGGCGCACGGCTGCCGGGCGGCGTGAAGATCAAAAAAGCAAAACTGCGCGGCGAAGTATCGAACGGCATGATCTGTTCCTTGCAGGAGCTCGGCATCGAAGGGAAAGTCGTGCCGAAGCAGTATGCGGAAGGGATCTACGTGCTTCCGGAAGACGCTGTACCGGGAACGAATGCACTTGGAGTGCTCGGTCTGGACGATGTCATCCTGGAATTCGACCTGACCCCGAACCGTTCGGACGCCCTCAGCATGCTCGGCGTCGCATACGAAGTCGGCGCAATTCTTTCCGAAGATATCAAACTGCCTGAGATTTCCTATACGGAATCGTCCGAGCAGGCAGCTGACGCGCTGTCCCTGCGTGTGGACGCAAAAGAAGACAACCCGATGTACGTCGCGAAAGTCGTCAAGGACGTCAAAGTCGCGGAATCCCCGCTCTGGCTGCAAAACTATCTGATGGCTGCAGGCGTCCGTCCGCACAATAACGTCGTCGACGTCACGAATTTTGTCCTGCTTGAATATGGCCAGCCGCTTCATGCCTTCGACTACGACCGGCTCGCGACGAAGGAGATTGTTGTGCGCCGTGGCGAAGAAGGCGAGAAGATGACGACGCTCGACGACGCGGAACGTACTTTGAATGCGAACCAGCTCGTCATCACGAATGGGAAAGAACCGGTCGCGCTCGCAGGTGTCATGGGCGGTGCGAACTCTGAAGTCCACGAAGGCACGACAACTGTCGTCATCGAATCTGCATACTTTGCACCGGCATCCGTCCGCCAGACATCGAAGGAAGTGGGCCTGCGAAGTGACGCGAGCACCCGTTTCGAAAAAGGTGTCGACCCGAACCGTGTCGCTGAAGCCGCAGAACGTGCGGCACAGCTCATGGCAGAACTCGCGGGCGGCACTGTGCTCGCTGGCTCTGTTGTATTCGACGAGCTCGATAAGACACCTGTACGCATCGTGCTGTCTCCTGACTACGTCAACCACCGTCTCGGCATGAAAATCCCGATGGACGAAATGGTGTCGATCCTCGAACGCCTGCAAATCCCTGTGGAAGCGGTCAACGGCCAGCTCGTCGTGGACGCACCGACCCGCCGCCAAGATCTGCGCATTAAGGAAGACTTGATCGAAGAGATTGCACGGCTGTATGGCTACGATGAAATCCCGGCAACACTGCCGGTCGGCGAAAGCGTGCCAGGCGGGCTCAACAGTTCCCAGCAAAAACGCCGGCTCGTCCGCCGTTACCTCGAGAGCGCCGGTCTGTACCAGGCGATCACGTACTCGCTGACGTCCCGTGAAGAATCCCAGTCGTTCGCATTGGAAACAGCACCCGTGACGGAACTGCTCATGCCGATGAGCGAAGACCACAGCGTGCTGCGCCAGAGCCTCCTGCCGCATCTGCTCGAAGCAGCGACGTACAACGTCGCCCGCCGGATCGACACCGTTTCGCTGTACGAAACGGGATCCGTCTTCCTCGGAACCGAAGCAGACGGCCTGCCGAAAGAAGTGAACCATGCCGCTGCCGTCATCACTGGCAAGTGGGTCGATCACAAATGGCAGCAGGAAACGAAAACAGTCGATTTCTTCGTCATGAAAGGCATTATCGAAGGCCTCATGGACGTTCTCGGCCTGACCGACCGCGTGACATACGAACAAGCGGCGCATGACGGCATGCACCCGGGCCGGACCGCAGACATCGTTCTCGACGGCAGCCGGATCGGCATGCTCGGCCAGCTGCACCCGTCCGAACAAAAGAAACGCGACCTGAAAGAAACGTACGTCATGGAGATCAACCTGTCCGCGCTGCTCGCGGAACAGACGGAACCGCTCGTGTACACACAGGTACCGCGCTACCCATCGATCTCCCGCGACATCGCGCTCGTCGTGCCGACAGAAGAATCGGCCGGCAGCCTGATCACCGTCATCCAAGAAGCCGGCGGCGATCTGCTGAAGGACGTCTCCGTATTCGACCTGTACGAAGGCGACAACGTCGAAGCCGGCCACAAGTCGCTCGCGTTCTCGCTCACCTACTTCGACCCGGAACGTACTTTAACCGACGAAGAAGTCGTCGCCCGCCACGACCAAGTACTCGAAGCATTGAAAACAAAAACCGGCGCTGTGTTGCGCGGCTGATTTACTGAATAGGAAAAGCGGAACGGGGAAAAGATCCCGTTCCGCTTTTTTAATTGGCGAAGCGCGGGTGAACCGCTCGTTACTGTCGGCTAACCGATCAATTCACCTCGCTAAGCGATCAATTTACTTGGCTAACCGCTCGATTCCGCCGGCTAAGCGATCAATTCCTCTGGAGAAGCGATCAATTGTCACGGATGACCGCTCAAATATGCCGCATAACCGCTCCATTCCCGCGACAGGTCAGCCATGCCGTACTCTATTTTGATCGCGCTTAATGGATCTTAACAATATAAACCAAGATGGAAATATGGGCTCCGCTGCGCTACGCCTTTCCTGTTAGAGAGATGAATTCCTCTAGAAATAACACTTGGCAACGGGGAAGCGCTCAAGGTCAGGCCGAAACGCTCAAGGGACCAGCGGAAGCGCTCAAGTTAAACACCGAAACGCTCAATCAAGCAGAAAAGCGCTCAAGCGGCATGGTGATGCGCTCAAGCATATCCCTGAAACGCTCAAGCATACCCTCAAATGCTCAAGCAAGCACCGAACCGCTCAAGCCCCCGACATAACCCCAGTCATCCACGCTTCTTCGCCGCCAACACCGCCGCTTTCTTCGCATTCGCGAAGTGCCACTTCGTTATCGACTTCAAGAAAGATTCACCCTTCGCCAGTAAAATCGCTGCAGCGGTTTCATCAACCTTCTTACCGGCGCCTTTCGGCAGCGTGCGTCCGGCGAGCTTGCTCAGCCGGTCCATTTCGTCGAGGAATGCAACTCGTGCGATGATCGACGCGGCAGCAACCGCAACATGCAGGCCTTCCGCTTTCGTCGCGAACAGAACGTTCTCCCGCACGATTTCTGGCTCGGCTTTCAAGTGGTTGTAATACACACCGCGCTCCGCGAATTGGTCGATCAGGATGCAGTCCGGGTGCTCGCCATCCAGTTTGCGCAGCACATGGCGGATCGCCTGGTTGTGAAGCAGGGCTTTGATCTTCCCTTGGGACCAGCCCTTTTGCTGGACGGTGTTGTATTTCTCATTCTTCAGAGTGAGCACGCTGTACGTCAATGCCCGTTTCAGATCCGGTGCGATCGAGCGCATGTATGGATTGGTCAGCTGTTTGGAGTCCTTGACGCCGAGCTCTTCGACGAGAGCGATCTGGTCGGCGCGCACGTAGCAGGCGCAGACGGTCACCGGACCGAAGAAATCACCCGTGCCCGTTTCATCCGACCCGATGACGGAGAGGGAGCTGAGTTGGTCAGGAAGCGCATCCGCATGCCGGACCGCTTTTTTCGGCTGTCCCGGAGCGGGCGCTGCCGCACTTTCCCACTTCGCCGCTTCCATCGAAGCCCCGCCGCCCTGGAACAGCACCTTTCCTGATTTGTAAGCCGTGATCGACGCATCCGCCGTCTTCGCTGCAAACACCACACCCGGCGCCTTCCGCGTCACCTTATCGGATTGATAATACGCTTGCAGCTCCTTCATCCGAGCCGCATCCAGCACCACCACATTATTCGACATACGATTCATCTCCTCCCGCTATTGTTTGACCTTCTCTTAGTTTTAAGGACGATACTAGTTGATCGGAGTGCAGGGTGGCGAAAGACGTTACGCAGAACGGCTTTTGCGAGCAAAAGCGAAGCGTTGTGAGCAACGGATGCCTTAATTTCTGCAAAGTGCACAGAAATACGGCAAAGCGAACCCTTTGCTGTTCGCTTGGCTCAATGCTCGCCCCCCGGAAAGCGTCCACCCGGAACGGAGATCAACTTCGCCTCTACGGACTCCTTTCCCGTTACAATCACCAGACTTCCATTCTTCAGCAACATGCCTCATAACGCAAGCAAAAAAGTGAGCTTCGGCGCGCCGTTTGTTCACAATACTTCCACTTTCATGGTATGATGGACTTCATAGTTTTTGGGCAGGAGGTTATGACAGTGGAAGAAGTAGAAAAGACGCGTATCACGGTTGACATCTACGGCCAGACATACACGATCGTCGGCACGGACTCGTCTGCCCACGTACGGCAGGTCGCGACAATGGTCGACAACCGCATGCGTGAACTCCGTGCGCGTAATCCTTACTTGGATACGACGAAAGTGGCGGTGCTGACAGCTGTCAACAGTGTACATGACTATTTAAAACTGCAAACAGAAAAAGAATTGCTGGAACAAGAATTGAAAAAGTTGAAGGGTTGACGGCTGCTCATGTTAGATATACTGATCTTATTTTTACTGCTCGGGGGACTCGTCACCGGGTTCCGGAGAGGACTGCTCGTACAAGCCCTCCATATGACCGGGTTCATCATCTCGTTTATTGTCGCATTTGCCTACTACAAACAGCTTGCGGAGAAGTTCGTCCTCTGGATCCCGTATCCGGGCGTGACGGCGGAGTCGAAACTGACATGGGCATTCGGGGCTCTCGATCTCGATCAGACGTTCTACCGGCTGCTCGCGTTCATCCTTATCTTCTTTGCTGTGAAATTCCTGCTGCAGCTGATCGTGTCGATGTTCGACTTCCTGAAATACTTGCCGGTCCTCGGGTTCATCTCCCGGTTTTTCGGTGCGGCACTCGGGTTTGTGGAATTCTACATCATCATCCTGCTGCTCGTCAGCGTCTTGGCGCTGCTGCCGGTCGATTTCATCCAGAAGATGATCGGTTCTTCGCTGCTGTCGAAAACGATGTTCGAGCATACGCCGTTCCTGTCCGGCGCCGTGAAGAACTGGTGGTACGTCTATACGAAGTAAGGCGAACAGCTTCCCTCCCGTGCGGCGGGGAGCTTTTGTTCAGTCAGGGAACAGACTGCTGAAGGGGGACTTATCGTGAACAAGAAAGTCATCATCCAAACACTTGAAAAGATTGCACTCTATATGGAACTGCTCGGGGAGAATCCGTTCAAAGTCGGTGCTTTCCGAAAAGCGGCAGGCGTGCTGGAAACGGATCCGCGCAGCTTAGCTGAGATGGACGACATCCTGTCACTGAAAGGGATCGGCAAGGGGACAGGCGCTGTCATCGAGGATCTTCTTGAAAAAGGGCGGTCCGACCTCCTGGATGAACTGCAGGAGACCGTGCCGGCGGGGATGATCCCGCTGCTCGACATCCCGGGGCTCGGCGGGAAGCGGATCGCGAAACTGCACAAAGCGCTCGGCATCGATTCCGTAGAATCGCTGAAGGAAGCGTGTGAGACGAACAAGGTAAGCTCGCTGCCGGGCTTCGGCAAGAAGACAGAAGAGAAGCTGCTGCACGAAATCGAACAGCTGTCCGAACGGAAGACATCATTCCCGCTCTGGCAGATGGCTGGACTCGTTGCAGCTGTCGAGCCTGTGTTGGACGAGATCGAAGAAATCAGCAAATACTCCGTCGCCGGCAGTTACCGGCGGACCGCGGAACAGAGCAGCGACATGGATTTCATCATCGTGACGGATACGCCGCATGCTGTCCGGGAAAAGCTGCTTGCGAAACTGCCTGTCCGGGAGACGATCGCGGCAGGGGATGCCAAACTGTCCGTGACACTTGAACTGGAAGAAGTGATCGATGCCGATTTCCGCTTCGTAACGGATGCGCAGTATGCGAGCGCACTACATCATTTCACGGGATCCAAGGAGCATAACGTCGCGATGCGGCAGCTCGCCAAGTCGCGCGGCGAGAAGATCAGTGAATACGGCGTCGAGCAGGCGGACGGCACCGTCGTGACGTTCGCGTCGGAAGACGATTTCTTCGCGCATTTCGGCCTGCCGTTCATCCCTCCGAACATGCGCCAGGACGGCCGGGAGATCGAACGTGCGGATGAACTTAGCGGTCTGGTGTCGCTCGGCGATATCCGCGGGGATTTCCATATGCATACGACAGCGTCGGACGGCGGCTATTCAATACGCGAGATGGCGGACGCCTGCCGGGCGAAAGGCTATACACATATGGTGATCACGGACCACTCTCACTACTTGAAAGTGGCGAACGGCCTGACGCCGGAACGGCTGCTCGATCAGCTGAAGGAAATCCGGGAAGTCAACGAAGAATACCCGGACATCGAAATCTTCAGCGGGACGGAAATGGACATCCTGCCTGACGGGACGCTCGATTTCGACGATGAAGTCCTCTCACAGCTCGACTTCGTCATCGCTTCGATCCACTCGAGCTTCAGCCAGCCGCAGGAGAAGATCATGGAACGGCTTCACGCGGCCATGAAAAACCCGCACGTCGACATGATCGCCCACCCGACCGGACGGCTCATCGGCAAGCGTCCGGGCTACGAGCCGGACGTGCCGCAGCTCATCGAATGGGCGGCCGAGTACGGAAAGATCCTCGAACTGAATGCGAGTCCGCACCGGCTCGATCTGAACAAAGACTACTTGGAACTGGCCCAGTCAAAGGGCGTTCCGATTGCCATTAATACAGACGCCCACGCAACCGGCCAGCTCGACCTCATGAATATCGGCGTCGCCTATGCCCAGAAAGCATGGCTGAAAAAAGACACCGTCGTGAACACATGGCCGCTGGAGCGGTTCAAACGGGAAATCGTCGATAAGTGAAAGGAAGGGATCCATTGATGGATTCACGTGTATTACGCACACTCGAATTTGACAAAGTGCTCGCCCAGACTGCCCAATACAGCACGTTTCCTGCAGGACGCGCCGCACTCGAGAAACTGACGCCAAGCATCGATTTCAGCACCGTCGAACGGCTGCTGGACGAGACAGACGAAGGTCTCGCGATCCTGCGCGTGCGCGGCAACGTCCCGATGGGCGGCATCACGGATATCCGTCCGCATGCCCGCCGTGCGCAGATCGGCGGTGTGCTGAGCGCTCAGGAACTGATGGAGACGTCCTCCACGATCCGCGCGAGCCGGATCTTCCGGCAGTTCATCGAAGGCGTGCTGCAGGAAGAAGAACTGGAGCTCACGCATTTCGCGGCCATCAAAGACGCCATGCCGATCATCACTGGCCTTGAGCATGAGATCAACAGCGCTATCGATGAAAACGGCCGTGTGCTCGACAGTGCGTCGAGTGCGCTGCGCTCGGTGCGTCAGAGTCTCCGTATCCAGGAAGGCCGCGTGCGCGAAAAGCTCGAAAGTATCACGCGCGGCAAGAACGCAGCAACCATGCTGTCGGACAGTATCATTACGATCCGGAACGACCGTTTCGTTATCCCGGTCAAATCGGAATACCGCAGCCATTACGGCGGCGTCATCCATGATTCTTCCGCTTCCGGCCAGACGCTTTTCATCGAACCGGATGCCGTCGTGCAGGCGAACAACGAAATCCGTACGCTGAAGTCGAAAGAGAAGGAAGAGATCGATAAAATCCTTCGTGAACTGTCCGCGAGCGTCCAAGTGCACGCCCATGAGCTGTTCCTGCTCGTCGACCAGCTCATCGCGATAGATGTCATCCTCGCGAAAGCGAAATACGGACAGGCGAACCGCTGCACGAAGCCGCGCGTCAACAACGAAGGCTATTTGAAACTGACGAAAGCCCGTCATCCGCTGCTGCCGATTGACGAAGCGGTCGCCAACACGATCGAATTCGGTCATGAGATCACGACAATCGTCATCACCGGGCCGAACACCGGCGGAAAGACGGTCACGCTGAAAACGGTCGGTCTCTGTGTCCTCATGGCGCAGGCCGGACTGCCGATCCCTGTGCTCGACGGCTCGGAAATCGCTGTGTTCGGTTCCGTCTTCGCCGATATCGGTGACGAACAGTCGATCGAGCAGAGTCTCAGTACGTTTTCATCCCATATGGTCAACATCGTCGATATTCTGAAGAAGTTCGATCATGATTCACTCATCATCTTCGACGAACTCGGCTCCGGCACCGACCCGCAGGAAGGGGCGGCGCTCGCCATCTCCATTCTGGATGAAGTCCACGGCACCGGAGCGCGCGTCATGGCGACAACGCATTATCCGGAACTGAAAGCGTACAGCTACAACCGGAAAGGCGTCGCGAATGCGAGTGTCGAATTCGACGTCGATACACTGAGTCCGACGTACCGGCTGCTGATCGGTGTGCCGGGCCGCAGTAACGCGTTCGAAATCTCGAAACGTCTCGGCCTCGGGGAACACCTGATCAAACGGGCGAAGACGTTCACCGGCACTGACCGCGGGGAAGTCGACTCGATGATCGCATCATTGGAATCGAGCCGTGTCCAGGCGGAGAAAGACGCCGAAGAGACACACCGTCTGCTGGAAGAGACGGAGACGCTGAAACGGGAACTCGCCGAAAAGCTTGCGGAACACGAAGAGCTGAAAACGCGGCTGACGGAAAAAGCGAAGGAGAAAGCGAAAAAGATCGTTGACGATGCGCGCCGCGAATCGGACGACATCATCGCGGACTTGCGCGCACTCCGCATGACGGCAGGCGCCAATGTGAAAGAGCACGAACTCATCGAAGCCCGCAAACGGCTCGAAGGGGCAGCGCCGGCTGAGACGAAGAAGAAAGCACCGCAGGCGAAGGCAGCACCGCGTCCGCTCGCTGCCGGTGATGAAGTGAAAGTGCTCAGCTACGGTCAAAAAGGAACGCTTATGGAAAGAGTGTCAGATCATGAGTGGATCGTGCAAATCGGTATCTTGAAGATGAAACTGGACGAATCCGGCCTTGAATACGTCAAGCCTGAAAAAGAGAAGCAGACGAAAGCATCCGCCGCCGTCCGGGGACGCAGTGAACAGGTGAAACTGGAACTCGATCTGCGAGGGGAGCGGTACGAAGACGCCATCCGCAGAACCGAGAAATATCTGGACGATGCGCTGCTGTCGAACTACCACCAAGTGTCCATCATCCACGGCAAAGGGACCGGCGCGCTGCGTCAGGGCATCCAGCAGATGCTGAAGAAGCATTCCCGGGTGAAGAACTACCGGTTCGGGGATGCGGGCGAAGGCGGCCATGGTGTGACAGTCGTCGAACTGAAATAATTTCCGCCGGAAGTGAAACCTTTCGGCACCCCATACGTAGACGAGAGGACATAACCGTAAAGGGGTAAGCACATACATGACAAACAACGGATTCTGGAGCAATCCGCTCGTCGAGACAGCCGGCTATTTCAGCACGGTCGTCCTCTGTCTCGTCGTCGCGATGGTCATCTTCGAAATTGTGACGAAATACCGCAACTGGCAAGAGATCAAAAAAGGGAATCTGGCTGTGGCGTTCGCGACCGGAGGGAAGATATTCGGGGTTGCGAACATTTTCAGGTATTCCATCGAAGCCCACAACACGCTGCCGCAGATGATCGGCTGGGGACTCTATGGCTTTACGCTGCTCATCTTCGCTTACGTATTATTCGAGTTTTTGACGCCGATGTTCCATGTTGATGATGAAATCGAAAAGGACAACCGCTCTGTCGGTTTCATCTCGATGGTCATCTCGGTCGGTCTGTCGTTCGTCATCGGCGCAAGCATTTCGTAACAACAATTCTGTTCAGGAGACGATATTCCAAATGGAAAAGCTATCGAAGATTCTTCTCATCTTATGTGTTGTCTTCATCGCCATCGGCATCATCTGGATGATCGGGCAGACACCGTGACCTGCATGTCGCGGCGTCTGCTTTTCTTTGTTCCAGTGCATTGTAAACGCTCTCATAGTCCGCTATACTTAGGAAAGAAACACTATTCTCTGAATATACTGGCTAAAAGGAGGCTTTACTAATGACGAACAAACCTTGGCTGGCTCAGTATCCGCCGGAAATTCCGGAAACCGTGGAATACGCTCCGATACCGCTGCAAGACTACCTCACGCAGTCCGCGGCGAAATTTCCGGGCAAGACGGCTATGCATTTCCTCGGCAAAGATGTTTCGTTCGAAGAGTTTTACTCGTCCGCACTGAAATTTGCAGGCTATCTGCGCAAGCTCGGCATCGGAAAAGGCGACCGTGTGGCGATCATGCTGCCGAACTGTCCGCAAAACGCAATCGCCTATTACGGCATCCTGTATGCCGGCGCGATCGTCGTCCAAACGAACCCGCTGTATAAGGAGAGGGAGATTGCTTACCTGATGAGCGACTCGGGTGCAAAAGCGATCATCACGCTCGACATGCTGTACCCGCGTGTCCTGTCCGTCATGAAGGAGACCGGTCTGGAAAACATCATCATCACGGGCATCAAAGACTACTTGCCGTTCCCGAAGAACCTGGTCTATCCGTTCATCCAGAAGAAAGAGAACGGTATCGCGGTCAAAGTCGAACACCGCGGCGTAAATCACCTGTTCACGGAGATCATGAAGTCCACACCGGCAGAGCCGATCGCGCTCGACTTCGATTTCGAGAGCGACATCGCGCTCCTTCAGTACACAGGCGGCACGACGGGACCACCGAAAGGGGTCATGCTGACGCACAAGAACTTGATCGCCAACGCGGAAATGTGCCGGGCATGGCTGTACAAAAATGTAGACGGGGAAGAAGTGACAATGGGCATCCTGCCTTTCTTCCACGTATACGGCATGACGACCGTCCTCATCGTATCCGTCATGGCTGCGAACAAAATGGTGCTCATTCCGAAGTTCGATTTCAAGACAGCACTGAAGGAGATCGACAAACAGAAACCGACGCTGTTCCCAGGGGCGCCGACCATCTATATAGGTCTGCTGAACCATCCGGATCTCGCGAAATACGACCTGTCCTCCATCAAGGCATGCATCAGCGGATCGGCCG
Source organism: Sporosarcina sp. NCCP-2716 (assembly GCF_023707985.1). Classification (GTDB taxonomy): domain Bacteria; phylum Bacillota; class Bacilli; order Bacillales_A; family Planococcaceae; genus Sporosarcina. The sequence goes on along the minus strand of NZ_BRCF01000003.1, from coordinate 297,230 downwards.
CACTCCCGGTCGACATCCAGGAGAAGTTCGAGCAGGTGACCGGCGGGAAACTCGTCGAAGGTTACGGACTGACCGAAACGTCCCCTGTCGCCATCGCGAATTTCGTCTGGGAAGGCCAGCGTAAGCGCGGTTCGATCGGCGTGCCGTGGCCGGACACCGATGTAGCGATACTGCCGCCTGATTCCGCCGAACGGCTGAAACCCGGCGAAGTCGGCGAAATCGCCATCAAAGGCCCGCAAGTGATGAAAGGCTACTGGAACCGTCCGGAAGAGACGAAGGAAAGTTTCCGGGACGGCTGGTTCCTGACAGGAGATCTCGGGTATATGGATGAAGACGGATTCTTCTACGTCGTCGACCGGAAGAAAGATATGATCATCGCGAGCGGTTTCAATATTTCACCCCGCGAAATCGAGGAAGTGCTCTATGAACATGACGCCATCCAGGAATGCGTGGTCGCCGGCGTGCCGGATCCGTACCGCGGGGAGACCGTCAAAGCGTATGTCGTCCTGAAGGAAGGGAAGTCTGTGACGGAAGAGGAGCTCGATGCCTTCTGCCGGAAACACCTCGCTTCGTTCAAAGTCCCGCGTATCTATGACTTCCGTGACGAACTGCCGAAAACGGCGGTCGGCAAGATTCTGAGAAGGGCGCTCGTCGACGAAGAAAAAAGTAAACTCGAACAGAAACTGACGTCTTGACGGAATAATACTTGACGGAAAACTGAATAGCGCGTACTATGAAAATATGAATGAACCATCATTCATATTTTCTTTTTCATTTTTAGGGATGGTGGTGAGAGATGCTGAAGCGTGAGAAACCGAAATATAAAAAGATCGTCGATGCCGCCGTGGCGGTGATCGCACAGAACGGCTACCATCAGGCGCAAGTATCGAAGATCGCCAAAGAAGCGGGCGTTGCAGACGGCACGATCTATCTGTACTTCAAGAACAAGGAAGACATCCTCGTATCCGTTTTCCGGGAGAAGATGGCGGTGTTCGCCGACTACGTGAAAGAAATTCTGGAAACGGACTGTTCCGCTTCCGACAAGCTGTTCAAGATGATCCAGAACCATTTCAGCGTGCTGCACGAAGACCGCAATCTGGCCATCGTCACACAGCTGGAACTCCGGCAGTCGAGCAAGGAACTGCGCTTCCGCATCAATGAAGTGCTGAAAGAGTACTTGGCGCTGCTCGATTCGCTGCTGAAGGAAGGGGTCCAGTCAGGGGAGTTTTCACAGGACCTCGACACCCGGCTCGCACGGCAGATGGTTTTCGGTACGATCGACGAAACATGCACCTCATGGGTCATGAATGATCAGAAATACGGTCTGCTTGAACTGGCGCCGAAAGTGCACAAACTGCTGCTGTCAGGCATGAAAGGCTGACAGCGGCCAGTGAGCTGCCAGATTAGAATTTTCATAACAAAGCAGTAAATCTTTATTTTTGAGAAACGGATATGCTATCATTGAAGGCGCTTCCATTTATAATTTAACAGACTGGTAACGCGTACTGAAAAAGGATGGGATGACATGGAGTTTCTAACAGTAACGATTGACCAGGGCGTCGCAGCGGTCTCGATCAACCGGCCGCCCGCCAATGCCCTGGCCCGCGCGCTGATCCTCGAAGTCGGTGAACTTCTCGATCAGCTCAAGGACAACAGTGACGTCCGTGCGATCGTCCTGCACGGCGAAGGGAAGTTCTTCTCTGCCGGAGCGGACATCAAGGAATTCACGACTGTCTCGTCAGGTGAGGAATTCTCGAAACTTTCCAGCGACGGCCAGGCGATCTTCGAAAAATTGGAGACGTATCCTAAGCCGGTCATCGCAGCGATCCACGGAGCCGCACTCGGCGGCGGACTGGAGCTCGCGATGGCATGCCACATGCGCTTCGTCACGGAATCAGCGAAACTCGGCCTGCCGGAACTGCAGCTCGGACTCATTCCTGGATTCGCAGGGACGCAGCGGCTGCCCGGCTATGTCGGCAAGGCGAAAGCGGCTGAAATGCTGCTGACGAGCGAGCCGATCACCGGCCGGGAAGCCGTCGAATGGGGCCTCGCGAACCGTGCGTTTGCGGATGAGGACCTGCTGGCTGAGACGCTTTCCATCGCAAGCAAGATCGCGGAAAAGAGCCCGATCGCTGTTGCGGCGGCACTGCGGATGCTGCAGTACACAAAACACGATGCCTACTACAAAGGCGTCGGTGCGGAAGCGGAATCCTTCGGCGAAGTCTTCGTATCCGAAGACGCCAAAGAAGGCATCCAGGCTTTCATTGAAAAACGCAAACCGAAATTCATTGGACGATAATACGTTGAGGAGGTCAGCAGCATGAATATCTATGCTTTGGTAAAACGTACGTTTGACACAGAGGAGAAAATCGTTGTTAAGAACGGGGCTATCCAGGAGGACGGCGCAGAATTCATCATCAACCCATATGACGAATATGCAGTCGAAGAAGCGATTCAAGTGCGTGACGAACACGGCGGGGAAGTGACAGTCCTTTCCCTCGGCGGGGAAGACGCAGAAAAGCAGCTTCGTACAGCCCTCGCAATGGGAGCGGACAAAGCCGTGCTTATCAACACAGAAGACGATCTCGATGAAATGGATGAGTTCTCAGCAGCCAAGATCATCGCAGAATACTTGAAAGACAAAGACGCGGATCTGATCATCGCAGGTAACGTCGCGATCGACGGCGGATCCGGCCAGGTCGGACCGCGCGTGGCAGAACTTCTCGGCATCAACTGCGTCACGACGATCACTGAACTGAAACTGGACGGCACGGATGCGACACTCGTTCGCGATGTGGAAGGCGATTCGGAGACGATCAAGACCGCGCTTCCATTGCTCGTCACAGCGCAGCAGGGCTTGAACGAGCCGCGCTACCCGTCACTGCCGGGCATCATGAAAGCGAAGAAGAAGCCGCTTGAAGAGCTGGAGCTGGACGACTTGGATCTCGACGAAGACGACGTGGAGCCGAAGACGGAAACAGTCGACATCTTCATGCCGCCTGCAAAAGCGGCGGGCCGTATCCTCGAAGGCGACATCGCCGACCAGGTGAGCGAACTGGTCGGATTGTTGAACAAAGAAGCGAAAGTTATCTGATAGAGCACGACTCATACCGTTCTAGGAGGGACAAAACATGTCAAAAAATGTGTTAGTACTAGGCGAAGCCCGTGAAGGCGAACTGCGGAACGTTTCGTTTGAAGCGATCGCAGCAGCAAAGCAGATTGCAGGGGGCGGCACGATCACAGGCCTGCTGATCGGCGACTCAGTGGAAAACCTCGCGCAGGAAATGGTCCAATATGGAGCAGACCGTGTCATCACAGTCGAGCATGCAGACTTGAAACAGTACACGTCCGACGGCTACAGCCAGGCATTCATGGCGGTGTACGAGCAGGAGAGCCCGGACGCTGTCGTCATGGGACACACGGCGCTCGGCAAGGATCTTTCTCCGAAGATCGCAAGTAAGCTCGGATCAGGCCTCATTTCGGACGTGACGGCAATCGAAGGCGAAGGCGACGATGCAGAATTCATCCGCCCGATCTATTCCGGTAAAGCATTCGAGAAAGTGAAGAACAAAGAAGGTCTCCTCTTCTTCACGATCCGTCCGAACAATATCGAGCCGCTTGAAAAAGACGGCAGCCGTTCAGGCGATGTCTCTTCCGTATCCGTTGAAATCACGAACCTCCGCTCCATCATCGCGGATGTTGTGCGCAAAGCATCGGAAGGCGTCGACTTGTCCGAAGCGAAAGTGATCGTTGCGGGCGGCCGCGGCGTGAAAAGCGAAGACGGGTTCAAGCCGCTCGAAGAACTGGCGGAACTGCTCGGCGGTGCGGTCGGCGCATCCCGCGGCGCATGTGACGCGGACTACTGTGACTACTCGCTCCAGATCGGCCAGACAGGGAAAGTTGTTACACCTGATCTGTACATCGCGATCGGTATTTCTGGGGCAATCCAGCATATGGCAGGTATGTCGAACTCCAAGATCATCGTTGCCATCAACAAAGATCCGGAAGCGAATATCTTCAAAGTGGCGGACTACGGTATCGTCGGAGATTTGTTCGAAGTCATGCCGATACTGATCGAAGAAGTGAAGAAACTGAAGTCGACGCAGACGGTGTAACTGATCTGTCAGCAGAGGGGCCGCTACCGGCTGCCTCTGCTTTGTTCATTCAATGAATCGGATGCAGTAAGCAGATATTTCGCCTGGAAAGACCGTGCATGGTATACTGGGTTCAGAGTTGTTACCTACAAAGGAGGATATTTCCAATGGCTATTGTTAATGCGACAGATGCAGATTTTACTGAAAAAACAAGTGATGGCGTAGTACTCGTCGACTTCTGGGCACCTTGGTGCGGCCCTTGTAAAATGATCGCTCCGGTCCTTGAAGAATTGGACGGCGAAATCGAAGGCAAAGCGAAGATCGTCAAAGTGAACGTGGACGACAACCAAGGCACTGCAAGCAAATTCGGCATCATGTCGATCCCAACACTTCTTGTCATGAAAGACGGCGAAACTGTCGATAAAGTGGTCGGCTTCCGTCCGAAAGAAGAACTTGCAAAATTGGTTGACCAGCACGCATAAGCTTACTATCTTAAGACCGGGTCCTGTTTCTCAGAGGAACCCGGTTTTTTTGGCAGGTGAATCCAGATGAACGAACTGATCCAGCAGAAACTCGCCATCCTCCCCGACGAACCGGGCTGCTACCTCATGAAAGACAGGCAGGGCACCGTCATCTACGTCGGGAAGGCGAAAGTGCTGAAAAACCGGGTGCGCAGCTACTTCACAGGCTCCCACGACGCGAAGACCCAGCGGCTCGTCACGGAAATCGAAGACTTCGAATTCATCGTCACGTCGTCCAACATCGAGGCGCTCATCCTTGAGCTGAACCTCATCAAGCAGTATGATCCGAAATACAACATCATGCTGAAGGACGACAAGACGTATCCTTATTTGAAACTGACGGCCGAAAGGCATCCGAAACTGATCGTCACCCGTATCGTGAAAAAGGACAAAGGCCGCTACTTCGGCCCGTACCCGAACGTCACGGCGGCGACGGAGACGAAGAAACTGCTCGACCGGCTGTATCCATACCGGAAGTGCCACACGCTGCCGGACCGTGTCTGTCTCTACTATCATATGGGCCAGTGTCTCGCGCCGTGTGTGAATGACATACCGAAAGAGACATACAAGGAAATGACCGACGACATCGCCCGTTTTCTGAACGGCGGCTATAAAGAGATGAAGAAAGAGCTCACCGCCAAGATGAATGCCGCGGCAGAGAACCTCGAGTTCGAGCGCGCGACGGAATACCGCGACCAGATCTCCAACATCGAAACCGTCATGGAAAAACAGACGATGACGATGCACGATTTCAAGGATCGTGACATCTTCGGCTACGCAGTCGAGAAAGGCTGGATGTGTGTCCAGGTGTTCTTCGTCCGGCAGGGGAAGCTGATCGAGCGCGACGTGTCGCTGTTCCCTGTCTATCAGGATCCCGAAGAGGAACTGCTGACATTCATCGGCCAGTTCTACAGCAAAGCCGCGCACATCAAGCCGAGCGAAGTGCTTCTGCCAACGGGGATCGACCGCGAAATCGTCGAACAGCTGCTCGATATCCATGCGTACATCCCGCAGCGCGGCAAGAAGAAGGACCTCGTGCAGCTAGCGACGAAGAACGCCGCCATTTCGCTCCGCCAGAAATTCCAGCTGCTCGACAGGCAGGAAGAGCGGACGGTCGGTGCGTGTGAAGAACTCGCAGATGCGATGAACATCTCCATTCCGCTGCGCATCGAAGCGTTCGACAACTCGCACACGCACGGCGTCGAGCCGGTCTCCGCAATGGTGTCGTTCGTCGATGGCAAGCCGAACCGCAAAGACTACCGGAAATACAAGACGAAGACCGCCGCTGCGCATGACGACTACGGCGCCATGCGTGAAGTGATCCGGCGACGGTACGCGCGGGTGCTGCGCGATGACCTGCCGCTGCCTGACCTGGTCGTCATCGACGGTGGGAAAGGCCAGATGAACATCGCCCGCGAAGTGATCGAGGACGAGCTCGGGCTGTCGATCCCGATCGCCGGGCTCGCCAAAGACGAAAAGCACAATACGGCGAACCTGCTGTACGGCTCGCCGCCCGAACTGGTTCCGCTGCAGCGGTCGAGCGAAGCGTTCTACCTGCTGCAGCGCATCCAGGACGAAGTCCACCGGTTCGCCATCACGTTCCACCGGCAGCGGCGCCAGGCCGGATCGCTCGCCTCCTCGCTCGACGGGCTGCCGGGCGTAGGGCCGAAACGGAAACAGAACCTGCTCAAGCATTTTGGTTCTGTGAAAAAGATCAAAGCCGCCAGCGCCGACCAGCTCGTGGAAGCGGGTCTGCCGAAGAACGTCGCCGAGTCCGTGGCCGAGTATTTCGCGGAACAGCGGAAGCCGGCGGAGGAGTCTGCGGATTGAATGGAGGAAGTGGGAAAACGGACCTGTGGCGGGTCCGTTTTTTTGTGCGGAAAGAGGCGCGGGACGGAGTGGTAATTGAGCGGTTAGCGATGCTAATGGAGCGGTCAGGCAGGGGGAACGAGCGGTTAGCTATGTGAATTGATCGGTTAGGCGAGTAAACGAGCGGTCAGCCAGGGGAATGGAGCGGTCAGCGGGAATAAATGAGCGGTCGGCGGTCTGCCTGGCCGCCGTCCGCTCAAGCAGGGAGCGAAACCGCTCAAGAAGGGGCCGAAACGCTCAAGCGAGGCGAGAAACGCTCAAGCAGCAAGCCGAACCGCTCAAGCGAGGCACGAAACGCTCAAGCAGCATCAGGAAACGCTCAAGCAGCATCAGGAAACGCTCAAGCCCCACCGCAAACCGCTCAAGCCAAATGCCCATCCACCCTCCAAAACACAAAAAACCGGAGAGGCCCTAAGCCTCTCCGACCAACTCACTCATTCATCTCAAAAGTTTCATCCCACCGGACTTTCAGCGTGATTTGTTCCGTCTTTTCATCGCGCGCACCGTAGCATTCCGTCAGACAGCCGTTCGCAATCTGGTACTGCTCGGCGAGAAACCCCGCCTCGAGCGGGAACGAATCGCGGGAAGCCGGCGACTCGAGCCGGTCCGTCAGCTCATAATCCGTTTCTTCTTTGCCGGATGCCACGCGCACGAGCGTGCCCCAACCGGCCTCCTTGAAGAATGCTGGGACTTCATCCACCGAAAACACGGGGAACTTCCGGGCGATTTCCTTGCCTGCCCAATACAGGATATCGTCCTCATGCTTCCCGAGAATGTCAGGGATCACATGATCTCTCAATAGTTCATAGCCGAAACGGGTCGGCCCTTCAGTTGAATCGTGTCCCATAGCGCAAGCATCCCCTTCGTCGTGTCACCTGCCGCATCGAAGAAAGCTTGGAAACAATGGCATGCCAATTAAGCAGGTCACCTTGACCTTCCCAATACGGAGGAGTACAATGTACATGTTATTATATTGTAACATGAAGAGACGGACCGTCAATCATTCGTCTGCCAAAGTGCGGAGATGGACACATTCCGGCTCAGAAATAAGGGAGGGTAAATCACTTGGTGAGAGAAAATGAGTTCTACTGGCGACGCCTGCACTCACTGCTCGGGATCATTCCAATCGGTCTATTCGTGACGCAGCACTTGATCATCAACCATTTCGCAACACGAGGGGCAGAATCGTTCAACACAGCGGCGCATTTCATTGAAAACCTGCCGTTCATCTACTTCCTCGAATGGTTCGTCATCTACATACCGCTGATGTTCCACGCGTTCTACGGGGTATACCTCGCGTTCACGTCGAAAAACAACGTTCAGCGCTACGGCACATTCCGCAACTGGATGTTCTTCCTGCAGCGGATCACAGGTGTGTTCCTGGTGATCTTCATCGCTTGGCACATCTATGAAACACGTATCCAGAAAATGTTCGGAACCGAAGTCAACTTCGATATGATGGCTGACATCCTGTCGAATCCGTTCATGATCGTGTTCTATGCTCTCGGTATCATCGCTGCGACTTTCCACCTGGCGAACGGCCTCTGGTCATTCCTCGTCACTTGGGGACTTGCGCAGTCCGCACGTTCACAGCGTATCGTGACGTACGTGACACTTGTCGTTTTCATTGCACTGACTATCATCGGATTGCGTGCACTGTTCGCATTCGTTTAAGAACCACTCAGCACCCTATTGTATTCATTGAGGAGTGAAACAACTATGTCAAAAGGTAGAGTGATTGTCGTAGGCGGCGGTCTCGCCGGCCTCATGGCAACCATCAAGGCATCAGAACAAGGCGTCGGAGTCGACCTGTTTTCCCTCGTACCCGTGAAGCGTTCCCACTCCGTCTGTGCCCAGGGCGGCATCAACGGCGCGGTGAACACGAAAGGGGAAGGGGATTCCCCGTGGATCCACTTCGATGACACCGTATACGGCGGGGACTTCCTTGCCAACCAGCCGCCTGTCAAAGCGATGGCGGACGCAGCACCGGGCATCATCCACTTGTTCGACCGGATGGGCGTCATGTTCAACCGGACACCGGAAGGTCTTCTCGATTTCCGCCGTTTCGGAGGCACAATGCACCACCGTACAGCCTATGCCGGCGCGACAACGGGCCAGCAGCTTCTGTACGCATTGGACGAGCAGGTCCGGGCACAGGAAGTCGCAGGACTCGTACAAAAGTATGAGCACTGGGAATTCCTCGGTGTCATTCAGGATGACGAAGGCGTCTGCCGCGGTATCCGTGCGCAGAACCTCAGAACGATGGAGATCAAAGCATTCCCTGGCGACGCGGTCATCATGGCGACAGGCGGCCCCGGAATCATCTTTGGCAAGTCGACGAACTCGGTCATCAACACCGGTTCAGCGGCATCGATCGTTTATCAGCAAGGCGCGAAGTATGCGAACGGTGAATTCATCCAAATCCACCCGACAGCGATTCCGGGAGACGACAAACTGCGTCTCATGAGTGAATCTGCGCGTGGGGAAGGCGGACGGATCTGGACATACAAAGACGGCAAGCCTTGGTACTTCCTCGAAGAGAAATATCCGGCTTACGGAAACCTCGTACCGCGTGATATCGCGACGCGTGAAATCTTCGACGTCTGCGTAAACCAGAAACTCGGCATCAACGGCGAAAACATGGTCTACCTCGACCTGTCCCATAAAGATCCGCATGAGCTGGACGTCAAGCTCGGCGGCATCATCGAGATCTACGAGAAATTCACTGGTGAAGACCCGCGCAAAGTGCCGATGAAGATCTTCCCGGCGGTCCACTATTCGATGGGCGGCCTATGGGTCGATTACAATCAGCACACATCCATCCCTGGTCTGTTCGCTGCGGGCGAATGCGATTATTCGCAGCACGGCGGAAACCGCCTAGGCGCGAACTCGCTGCTTTCTGCGGTATACGGCGGTATGCTTGCAGGACCGGAAGCTGTGAAGTACATGAAAGGCCTGAAAACGTCTGCTGACGATCTGCCTTCCGCAATCTTCGACAATGCGGTGAAGGAAGAGCAGGAGAAGTGGGATAAAATCATTAACATGCGCGGCACGGAAAATGCGTATGTGCTGCATCGTGAACTCGGTGAGATCATGACGGATAACGTAACAGTCGTCCGCTATAACGATCGGTTGGAAGCGACTGATAAAAAAATCCAGGAGCTTCTCGAGCGCTGGGAAAATATCGATATGACCGATACGCAGCAATGGTCGAATCAAGGCGCAACATTCACGCGCCAGCTGAAGAACATGCTATACTTGGCACGTGTCATCACACTTGGCGCACTGCAGCGGAATGAAAGCCGCGGCGCGCACTACAAGCCGGACTTCCCGGAACGTGACGACGAAAACTTCCTCAAAACAACGATCGCTGAGTTTGACGGCAAGTCCGCTCCGATCCTGTCCTATGAAGAAGTCGATGTATCGCTGATCCCGCCTCGTAAGCGCGATTACACTTCCGCGCACTAAGCCGGAAGTGCAGCAACACGAATATTCCGCATCGAAAGGAGACTGACGGAAGTGAGTGAACAACAAACTGCTGTTGCAGAACCGACAGCACCCGGTAAAACGATCCTTTTCGAAATCCAGCGGCAGGATACACCTGAATCCGCGCCGTACATGGAGTCTTTCGAAATTCCCTATAAGGCTAACATGAACGTCATTTCCGCCCTGATGGAAATCCGGCGGAACCCGGTCAATGCAAAAGGCGAAAAAACAACACCGGTCAACTGGGACATGAACTGTCTCGAGGAAGTATGCGGCGCCTGCTCGATGGTCATCAACGGCCGTCCGCGCCAGTCATGTACTGCCCTCGTCGATCAGCTTACCCAGCCGATCAAACTCGAGCCGATGCGCACATTCCCGGTCGTCCGCGACTTGCTCGTCGACCGTGAAGGCATGTTCGACTCCCTGAAGAAGATCAAAGCCTGGATTCCGATCGATGGAACGTATGACCTCGGCGAGGGTCCGCGCATGCCGGAACGCAAACGCCAATGGGCTTACGAACTGTCGAAATGTATGACGTGCGGTGTCTGCCTCGAAGCCTGCCCGAACGTCAACGACTCCACTAACTTCATGGGACCATTCGCGATCTCGCAAGTCCGCCTGTTCAACACGCACCCAACCGGAGCGAAGAACAAAGACGAGCGTCTCGCAGCCCTCATGACAGACGGAGGCCTCGCCGAGTGCGGGAACTCCCAGAACTGTGTCGTCGCCTGCCCGAAAGGCATCCCGTTGACAACGTCCATTGCGGCCATGAACCGCGCGACCACTGTCCAGATGTTCAAAAACTTCTTCGGAAGCGACCATATGGTAGACTAATTTCAACTCCGCCCCCGGAACCCAGCCTGCGCTGGCTTCCCGGGGTTTTTTGTTTGGGTTCTCAGCGTGAAGGGCGGGGGAGTGCTCATAAAATGGTGGGAAGCGCTCATAAACGTGGAGAATCGCTCATAAATCGGGAAAAGCGCTCATAAATTGCTAAAAACGCTCATAAAACTGGAAAAGCGCTCATAAATCGCGTAAACCGCTCATAAATCTCAAAAACCGCTCATAAAACGTGTAAACCGCTCATAAATCTCAAAAAACGCTCATAACACTCGTCCACATCCTCTCCCAATCCGCGCCACAACCCATAATCCACCAACTCCCCATGCCGCGCAGTATGAACTTCACCATCCCGAACGCACTAAAGCCCAACACTTCCCCTTCTTATTTTCAGATAACTTTGATACAATAGGAGAATGAACGTTCATTCACTAATTGGACTGGGGGAGAATAGCATGAAACAGACGTATATTGAGAACTTCGAAGAGTGGGAGAAAGGGTTCCGGTTTTCCGTGCCGGTGCGCGTCCGGTTTTCTGAGACGGATATGTATGGGCACCTGAACAACACGGTGACGTTCACCTACTTCGAGCAGGCGCGCATCGATTACTTGAAAGAGATTGGGCTGATGAACGACTGGCTCGACCCGGACGGCGAATGCATCCCGGTCGTCGCTGATTTGCAGTGCGACTACGTCAAGCAGGTCTTCTTCAACGAAACCGTCAATATATATGTTAAGGCCAACTCGATCGGCACGAGTTCGGTCGACATCCACTACATGGCGAAGAACGAAAAAGGCGACCTTGTTTTTACCGGCCGCGGAGCGATGGTTCAGATATCGAAGAAGACAGGCTCCGGCGTCGCTTGGACCGATCACGAAAAAGAGCTGTTCTGCGCGAAAACCCGGAGCTGAGCCGGCACAGCTTCCTCCGAGTCGGAATACTGTAAAGGGAAACCGATAGGAGGGGCGCGTCTTGATGGAGGAATTTAGCAGCCGTTCTGTGCTGACAGGCAGGGAACGCGAGATTTTTACATTGCTCATTGCCGATAATACAACGAAAGAGATAGCCGGCGAATTAGGCATAAGTGAAAAAACCGTACGCAACCATATCTCGAACACAATCCAGAAGCTCGGGGTTTCCGGCCGGGCTCAGGCAATGATCGAGCTCATACGGCTCGGCGAACTGAGCATCGACTGAGCAGGAGTTGTAAGGGCCATCCGACTGCAGACTTGTCTGCAGTCCTTTTTAAAGACAGCAAACACCGCACGTGCATATAACTATTGCTTTTTCACGCAGTTAAGAGGAAAATAATAAATAAATTCATTGATATGGAGCTGGTACCGATGACCGAAAAAGTCACAGGAAAGCTTGAAGAAATCCATCACATGGAGAAGGACTTGCGCTACGTCGCCGCCATCATCAAGCAGCAGGGGCGCAAAATCCTCAGCAACTATACAATCACACCGCCGCAGTTCATCGCCCTGCAGTGGCTCTTCGAGCATGGCGATATGACGATCGGCGACCTGTCGAACAAGATGTACCTGGCTTTCAGCACGACGACCGATCTCGTCGACCGGATGGAAAAGAACGAACTCGTCAAGCGGGTCCGTGACGAAAAGGACCGCCGTGTCGTGCGCATCCACTTGCTGAAAGAAGGCGAGCGGGTCATCCAGGAAGTGATCGACAAACGCCGCAATTACCTGGAAGACGTCGTCCGCGACTTCAGCGAGGACGAGCTCTCGACATTCACCAAGCTGCTGGCCAAACTCCACATAGAAATGAGCACAGAGACCAAATGACCGACAAAGCCGACTTACCCATCGGCATCATCGATTCAGGAGTGGGCGGGCTGACCGTCATGAAAGAACTCCTGGACCGGATGCCGGACGAACCATTCACCTACATAGGGGACGACGCGCGCTGCCCGTACGGCAGCCGCCCGCCCGAAGAAGTCATCACCTTCACAACAGAAATGCTCGAGGCGCTCGATTCGTTCGGCGTCAAGCTCGCAGTCATCGCCTGCAACACGGCAACTGCGTTCGCCCTCGAGCATGTCCGTCCGCTTTTCGATTTCCCGGTCATCGGCGTCATCGAACCCGGGGCGCGGACAGCCATCGCCAAATCCGAAATGAAACAGATCGTCGTTCTCGGCACGAGCGGCACCGTCAAGAGCGGGGCGTACAGTCGGGCAATCGCCGATCTCGCTGCGGAAGCGGACGTCACAGCGCTCGCCTGCCCGACATTTGTACCGATCGTCGAACGCGGCGTCTATAAGACACCGGAGGCGGATGAAACCGTCAGACAGGCGCTCCTGCCTCTCGCCGGCGCGTCCTTCGACGCCGTCATCCTCGGCTGCACACACTTCCCGCTGCTTGCGCCGTTCATTTCAAAGCATCTGCCGCCGGGCACGGAGCTGATCACCTCGGGATCGGCGACCGCCGACACCGTCACCGGACTGCTCGCGAGCAAAGGTGCACTGCGGCCTGCCGGATTAACGCCAGATATCCGCTTCTACACGACAGGCGACCCGCAACACTTCCGGCATATCACCGAAGACTGGCTCGAACTGCCGTTTGCGCACGTCGAGCAGCTCAACCTGCCTTATACAGCTGAATGAACGCAAAAGACCCGGCGCACCATCTGCCGGGTTTTTGCGTGCGTCCGATTGGTTATGATAAGATGGGTGGATGAAAAGAAAGAGGGAATGCACTTTGAGACATGATGGAAGAGAACAAAATACACTGCGCCAGGTGCGCATTGAAACCGACTACTTACTGCATCCGGAAGGCTCGGTGCTCATCACGGTCGGCAATACGAAAGTGATCTGTACTGCGTCCGTGGAGGAGCGTGTGCCGCCATTCTTGCGGGGATCCGGCAAAGGCTGGGTGACCGCTGAGTACTCCATGCTGCCGCGCGCAACCGGCCAGCGGACACAGCGGGAAGCGTCCCGGGGCAAGATCGGCGGCCGCACGATGGAAATCCAGCGGCTCATCGGACGGGCACTGCGCTCCGTCATCGACTTGGAAGCTCTCGGTGAGCGTACGATCTGGATCGACTGCGACGTCATCCAGGCGGACGGCGGCACACGCACCGCATCGATTACGGGCGCATTCGTCGCGATGGCGCTTGCAGCTGACGGCATCGCGGAAAGCAAGAAGCTCGCGAAATTCCCGATCCGCCAGTACCTCGCCGCGACAAGCGTCGGCAAATCGGAAGAGGGCGAGCTGATCCTCGATCTCGATTACGTTGAAGACTCTGCCGCTGCAGTCGACATGAACGTCGTCATGACGAGCGCAGGGGAATTCGTGGAATTACAGGGGACTGGTGAGGAATCGACTTTCACGCGGGCGGAGATGAACGGCCTGCTCGACCTCGCAGAAGCCGGCATCCACGATCTGATCAGCCTGCAGAAAGACGCACTCGGCGCAATCTGCAGCAAAATCGACTCAAACGAGGAGGCAGCCAAATGAAAGAAGTACTGATTGCGACCAATAATAAAGGGAAAGTACGGGACTTCGAAGAACTGTTCAAGCCGCACGGCATCCGCGTCCGTTCACTGCAGGACCTGGACGAGCCGATCGACGTCGAGGAGACAGGCATGACGTTCGAAGAGAATGCGATCCTGAAAGCGGAAGAAACCGCAAAGCTTTTGAACACGTGGGTGATCTCCGATGACAGCGGCCTTGAGATCGATGCACTGAACGGCGAACCAGGCGTCTATTCAGCCCGCTATGCAGGCGAACAGAAGGACGACGAGGCAAACATCGACAAAGTGTTCGAAGGTCTTACAGGCGTCCCGGAAGTCTCACGTCAGGCACGCTTCCGCTGTGTCCTCGCGATCGCCGGACCGAACATGGAAACGAAGACGTTCTCCGGCAGCTGCGAAGGCACCATCCTGTTCGAACGCCGCGGCAGTAACGGCTTTGGATACGACCCGATCTTCTACGTGCCTGCCGCCCGCAAATCGATGGGCGAACTGACACCGGCCCAAAAAGCCGAGTACTCCCACCGCGGGGAAGCGATGCGCAAATTCGAAGAGGATCTTCCGAATCTGGTCGGGGAAGCGGGCGGTCGCCAGTGAAACTGATCGTCCTGAGCGACTCGCACGGCGACACGGACACAATTGACGCAATCCGCCGCCGGGAGACCGGGGCAGACGCCATCTTCCACTGCGGCGACAGTGAGCTGTCAGTCAGTGATGAACACTTGGCAGGCATCCGGATTGTCCAGGGCAATTGCGACTGGGGTGCCGCATTCGACGAGCGCGTCCTCACCGACGTCAATGAGACGCGTATCCTCATGGTCCACGGCCACCAGCACGGCGTCAAGCAGTCCCTTATGCAGCTGAAATATGCAGCAGAAGAGACCGGCGCAAACATAGTTTTGTTCGGCCATTCCCACCTGTACGGCGCCGAACTCCAGGATAGCGTAATGTACGTCAATCCGGGCAGCACGAAACTGCCGAGGGGCGGCCACCGCGCAGCAACGTACGCGGTCATCGAAACCGGCGAGTCGATCACTGTCACATTCCTGGACCCGCTCACCGGCAGCCACATTGAGGACGCCAACTTCACAATCCGCTAATTCGCTATTGACTTAGCGAAGCGCATTGCCTATAATAAAACCTGTCGTTCCAATCAGTCATGACTGGACGCAGTTGTCTCAGTAGCTCAGCTGGATAGAGCAACGCCCTTCTAAGGCGTCGGTCGGGGGTTCGAATCCCTCCTGGGACGTAACGGAATACTGCGACTAACCGGATCAGCGCGCCAAAGGCCGATCCGGTTAGTTTTTCTCGTAATTTTGTTGTATATATGATGCCCGAATGGAATAGTCTAATGGACATCAGGATGCTCTTATGATATCCTGATGGTAGTAATAAGGTGATGATTAGGCACCGAAAACTTGATACGCATTCCGGACTTCGGGCGCCGGACGTTGGCAGGCAACAGAAAAACCTGATACACATTCCAGACTTCGGGCGCTGGACGTTGGCAAGCAACAGAAAAGCCTAATCATGTTTCGGATGAGAAGAGAGGTATACATTGCCTCTCTTCTTTTTTATGATAGAAGGTGAACCGTCTGTGATGAGCAATAACAACCTATTAAAGAAATTGCAAAACGGTTTGCGGGAATACGACAAAATTGTTGATAAACACATAGTTTATGTTTACCTAGTGGATGGAAAGTATAGAGAATTACATTTCAAGCCCGCGAAGTCCAATTTCATGCATCTTTGTGGTATTGAATATAGAGACAAGAAAAATGGCGAAAAGATGAATGCCATCCAGTTTTATAAGGCCTTGCAAAAGAACAAAATCTCTCCTAACGGAATTACTAAGAAATCATTTACAGATCAGAAGTTGCAAATAATAAATTGTATTTCAGATTTGACAAATTGCACTGTACGTATTTTAGATGGACAAGTAACATTCTTACATCTTTCCTTTGACAAAGCTATTAGAAGTAAAAAGCAGATATTTTGTTTGTCTTTAATTAGAAAACAGGGAACCTCATACGTACCCAATTCATTACTGAACTTACGATCCGATAAGTCACATGCAATAGGAAAAGGTCATCCTGTACATAGAATATTTCTACTGGATCATTCAACTAATAACGCTAAAACAATTTGTCAAACATCGGAGTTTGATGTGCTGAAGTACAATAATTACCCACAAACTGATTGAAATGCAAAACTAATTTATAGTCTTCCTAAAATCAACTTAGTGTTCGAATCCCTCCTGCGACGTTACAGCAGCATAACAACAGCAAAAACCGGATCCGCCCACTCGGCAGATCCGGTTTTTGCTGTCTATATGACGGGAAAAGGGGAGCGCCCCCAAACCCGTTTACTCCTTCGCCACGCCTTCCTGCCACTTGTCGACTTTGTTGGAATGGCTTTTCATATACGCATCGAGGACGGTCTGTTTGTCTTTGCCTTCGACAAATATCTGTTTCGACAGCGAGGCTTCCTCCGAGGCGCTCCAGTCATCGCCGATCGCGGTCACGATCTTGTAGGCCGCCGGGTGTTCGTCTTTGAACTTCTTATTGAACACGAGGTTGATATGCTCCTCGCCGCTGCTGAACACCTCTTCCGGATCCTTCAGCAGTTTCAGTTTCATCTCACTGACTGCCCAGTGCGGGGTCCAGCCGATGATGACGATCGGCGTCTGGCTCTTGAGGGCCTCCTGCAGGGCGGCGAGCATGTCGCGCTCCGACCCGTCCTTCAGTGTCCACGTCCCGAGTTTGTACGTATTGTCTTCAATCGCCGTATCGGTCTTCTCCATGATGCCGCATCGCGGATCGATGCCGGTGATCGTCCGGTTCAGCGATTTCGCCAGCTCCGGGTCCTTTTCAAGGTCGGCGATCGAATTGACGTCTGTCATGTATTCCGGAACGGCGAGGGAGACGGACGCCTGATCGATCAGGTTCGTTTTCGTGTAGACGTCTAGATTCCCGCCGTATTCACTCAAGTACTCCTTATCCGTCTCGGGATACCAGCCGGACGCATGGAACGTATCCGTATCCTCCGAAGCATTCGCATAGACAGTCCCGGCCGCTTCGAGCGGCGTCAGTGTCACGTCATAGCCTGCATCCTTCAGCACTTCCGCCATGACGAACGAACGGATGGCGGAGCCGGAGTCATTGTACGGGATGTTCAGTTCCTTCCCGCCGAGCTGCAGCTCCTCATCGCCTGCAATGCCGCTGCTGCATGCTGTCAGCGTCAGACCGGCTGCAAGAGCCGCCGCGATGCCGGCACGCTTTCCAATACTCTTTCCCATATCTGTTTGTGCCTCCTTGCCTCTATTGGACTGCAGGCCGCCCGGTGTTTATCCGGCACGGCTGCAGTGAAAGTCTGTTTCGGGCGATCAGTGCCTGTCTGTGTCCCTGTCCGCCATCTCCGCAAGTACATCGCGGATATCCTGCAGCAGGCCGGTCTGTTCACCGAGCAGGGCTGCGAGCAGCTGGTCCCTTTCCGGAACGGTGGAATCCATACGGACAGCTTCGTCCTCCTCCGTCACATACGGACTGTACGCACGGTAGATCTCAGGGGCATGCGTCTTCGCGTAGAGCAGCAGCGCTTCGAACAGTACCGGACGTTCCGGTTCCGTCCGCAGCAGTTCTTCATAGAGCTGCTGGGTTCCGCCATCGAATGCACCTTCCGCCGTGACTGCAAAGGCCGGGGCGGCAGGGGCTTCGGAAAGCGGGGCATCCATAGGCTGCGGCGTCCGTTCGTCTTGCAGGGCGTGCCCTTCGATGTCCACTTTAGGCAGCAGGCGGTCGAGCCATTTCGGCATGTACCACGACATAGGACCGAAAAGTTTCGTCAATGCCGGTATCAGTGTAAGCCGGACGATGAACGCATCGAACAGGACACCGAACGCAAGCGCGATGCCGAGGGACTTGATCATCACGTCGTCCTGGAACACGAATGCCATGAAGACGCTGAACATGATCAGTGCCGCCGCAATGATGACGGAGCCGCTCTCCTTCAGTCCGATCTGGATGGACCGGACATTGTCCTTCGTCCGGCTGTACTCCTCGTACACCCGGGACATGAGGAAGATCTCATAGTCGATCGCAAGCCCGAACAGCAGGCCGATGACGATGACCGGCAGGAACGCGAGCAGCGGTCCGGTCGTTCCGACACCGAACAGGCTGCCGAGGAACCCTTCCTGCATGACGAGTGTCGTGAAGCCGAGTGTCGCGGTCAGCGACAGCACGAAGCCGAGCACCGCCTTCAGCGGGATCAGGATCGAACGGAATACGATCATCAGCAGCACGAACGCGAGCACGATGATAATGCCTGCGAATACAGGGATCGCATCGTTGAGTTTCTTCGACATGTCGATGTTGATGACGCTCTGGCCGGAGATTTCCGTCTCGAAATCGTATTTGTCTTTCGCCTTCGCATCATAGTCCCGCAGGTCATGCACGAGCGTTTGGGTCGACTGCGCATTCGGCCCTTCCTTCGGCAGGATGCTCAGCAGCGCATAAGTCTGTGATTCGTTCAGCTGCGCAGGAGTGACGATGTCGACATTGCTGATATCCATCAGGTCATCGGTCATCCGCTTCAGATCACGCTGGACGGCGTCAGTGTCCGATTTGCCCTTCACGTTGACGAGCATCGGGATCTGGCCGTTGAACCCTTCGCCGAATTCATCGGAAATCAGGTCGTACGCTTTCTTCTGCGTCGAATCGTCCGGCTTCATGCCATCATCGGGAATCCCGAGGCGCATATTGGCCATCGGAATGCTCGTCGCGGCCAGGATCACGATGCCGAGGATGACTGCAAGCCACGGTTTGCCGATGACGAACTTCGACCATGGAGTATCGAGCCTACGGGTCGTTCCCAACTTATCCGGCTTCGGACGGACCCGCAGATGGAACAGGCTGATCAGCGCCGGCAGCAAGGTGAGGGCACTGACGACCGCCAGCAGTACGCTGATCGCGGACATGAAGCCCATCACGGCGAGGAAGTCGATGCCGATGAGCGCAAGCCCGCAGACGGCGATGATCACCGTCACACCGGCAAAGATGATCGCGCTGCCGGCGGTTCCGACCGCGAGCCCGATCGCTTTCACATGATCCGGTTCCGTCCGGATGATCTCCCGATAGCGCGACAGGATGAACAGTGCATAGTCGATGCCGACCGCAAGTCCGATCATGACGGCAAGCGTCAACGTCACGTTCGGCACGGTGAACACGTGGGTGAGCAGGGCGATGATGCCGATGCTCGTGCCTAGTCCGAGAATCGCGCTGACGATCGGAAGACCGGCTGCGACGAGTGAACCGAACGTGATCACGAGGATGACAAACGCGATCAGGACACCGATCGCCTCCGACGCGCCGCCGAATTCAATATCGGTCAGGGCGTTGCCTGTCAGTTCGGTCTGGACGTTATGCTGGTCCTTCAAATCCGACAGTTCCTTCTTCACATTCGTCAGCGACGCATCCTTCAGGGAAGTCTGCGAGACGACATAGGTGATATCCGCGAATGCCGTATTCTGATCGGCATTGATCTGCCGGTTTTCATACGGATCCGTAATGCTTGCGACATAGTCGTCGTTCTTCTTGATATCCGCAAGTGTCTGCTGGATGTCCTGCATGAGCGACGGGTCGGTGATCCCTTCGTTCGCGTTCGTATGGAATACGATCCGGATCGACGCCCGTTCGCTGTCAAAATGGAATTCTTCACGGATCTTATCGTTCGTATCGATCGACTTCAGTCCGTTCATCTTGATGTCACTGCTGAATTCAGGCGCGTTCGAGATGAGCGGCGTGACGATCGCAGCAAGCAGCGCGATCCAAATCACGATGACCCACCATTTGTTCCGCGCGATGAACGAGCCGAGTCGGTATAGAAGCTTTGCCAAAATAGTTCCTCCTTCAGTATCGTGAAAACTTCATGGATGGTCCACTGCAGCTCCCGGGCCGGTTATGTATACAAAACCTCGGCCAGCTGGCGGATCTGTCCTGTGAGCGGTTCGCATTTCTTGAATTGCTCCAGGTAGAGCAGCAGCGCCTTCACCATGTACGGGCGCGGCTTGCCTTCACGGAATTCGTCCCGCAGCGCGTGCACGGCGAACAGAGCTTCATCCTGTTCAGCCGCCGGCATCGCCAAGCGTACCAGCGCCTTTTCGAGGTCCGCCAGCAACAGCCGCACCTGATCGGCAGGACGCAGCGGAGCGGGCTCCTCGTCGAAGATCGTAAACGAGGCGAGATCGCCGGTTGTCAGCAGCGGCTGCACCTCATCCGGATTCATCATCAGCACTCGGATACGCGAGACGATGAAGCGCGCCACCGTTTCGGCATCCCCGATCGGGACACCGCGGATCGCAAGCACGAGGAACTCTTTGATCATCCCCAGCATGATGAACGTGCAGTCCCAGATGGACGCCTCCGCACCTGGACCGAACACGTCCAACAGCGATTTCCTGAACCAGTTGAGCATGGAAATATAGATAGTATTCGCAAGCTCCGCGACCTCCTGGTTACTGCCGTAATCGAGCTTGCGGATGAGCAGCAGCACGAACGTCTTGTTACTGACGATCAAGTCGAACTGGATGACGATCTTCCGGATCAGCCGTTCCTCCGCGGAGAGCGAACTATCCAAATCCACCTGGTCGATTTCCGCCATCGTCTGCTCATAGCTGTAAGCCGTCGCCCGGACGAGCAACTCATCCTTCGAGCGAAAGAAATTATACAGCGTAGCTTTCGACATGGAGCATCTCTCTGCCACTTCCTGCATAGACGTCGCTGCAAACCCCTTTTCCACAAACAGATCGATCGCCGTCTGGATGATTTCCTCTTCTCTTTTCATGGAATCCCCTTTTTCCCGAGACAGGCAGCTGTTGGCCTGCTCAATATTGACCCATCGGTTCTCTATAAAACCCATGAGTACTCTCACTAGAATATAGCGATTTAGTATAGGATGTCAACTATTTATGCTGATGGATGACTACTAGGTGGGGGACCTTGGAATAAACGCTCGGCGTCAACGGCAGCGTTTTATTTCCGGTCGGACGGGAAGAGATAACTGATAAACAATATCCAAAACAGGAGGAGATCCCATGAACCCCAACTACAAAGAAGCCCTGACCGCCCTCACCGAATGCATTTCTGCATGCAACAACTGCTTTGATGCCTGCCTTAACGAAGAAGACGTCAAGATGATGGCCGGATGCATCCGTCTCGACCGCGAATGCGCCGACATCTGCGCCTACGCCGTCCAGGCGATCACCCGCAACAGCCCGTTCACCAAGCAGATCCTTCAGCTGTGTGCGGATGTCTGCGAGCAGTGCGGCAGCGAATGCGGCCAGCACGACCACGACCATTGCAAGCGCTGTGCCGAAGCGTGCAAGAAGTGTGCGGAAACCTGCCGGAAAGCCGTGGCGTATGCGATCACTTGAAATGAACAAAAAACCGGATCCACTGCCGTGCTGGCGGCGGATCCGGTTTTTAGTTGTGGTTACCCCTGCTGACCTCGATAGTCTGTCTGCATTTCATGGAAAAGTAAATCGTGATCCGTCACCTTATGGACCAAATAATTGATATCCAATGTCATACGCTTCGTCACGTTCCGCTACTCGTTGAACCGCTGCGTAACTTCCTTCCGCATTCCCCGCTGTCCGTCCAGCAGGATCTTGATGGACGTCTTCACGTCCGTCATGTCAGTCTGCAGACTGGCGATATCTTCCTTCACACTGGACATATCGGTCTGCAGGCTGGCGATATCTTCCTTCACGCTGGACATGTCGGTCTGCAGAACAGCGATATCTTTCTTAACACTGGACATGTCAGTTTGCAGCTTGGAGATATCTCCCTTCATAAGAGAAATATCCTCTTTAACAGCAGTCATATCTGTCTTCAGTCCAGCAACATCTTTCTTAACCTCAGCAAGATCCTTCTCGATGACGTCGAACCGCCCATCCATCCGATCCAGCCGCTCATGGATCGGCTGCAGCGAACTGTCCAGCACCGTCTTCAGCATGACCGCCAATTCCTCACTCATGCGAGCCCCTCCTCTCCAGAATGATGCAGCCCCTCAAGACGGCTGCTTACCCTGGGTACCTGACCGAGTGTTTCCGATAATAGTTAAGCCCAGTATAGCATATGACCGGTCTGCAAGTGGCAGGCCGAAAATGTTAGAAGGAAGGGAACAACGCAATTACCGACAATAGACGCAAAAAATCGAATAGTCCATTGTGACTTCCTCAAATCATTGGTAAGATGTGGATAGCTAGTGAAAACTGTACGAAGCGGGTGAGTCCATGATTATCTATGAATCGACAAAAGAGCAGTTTGTCGGAGACGTGGTGAATGAGCTGCTGATCGATCGGCTCTATAATTCCTATCAGCAGAAGATCGGCAGGACGAGCAAGGCGGAAATCCGTTCTTGGGAAAACTCCCTGCAGAAGATGTCTAACGTCATGCAGGATGATGGAATTCCGGAAGATGCAGCGGTCGCCATTGAGTTCAACATACCGAACACTTCAAAACGGGTAGATTTCCTCGTAGCCGGCAATGACGGCAATCAGGACCACGTCGTCATCGTGGAGCTGAAACAATGGGAGGAAGTCGAGAAAGTTCCCACCCGGGATGCAGTGGTTCGCACGTATGTCGGCGGCGGCAAACGTGAGCTTGTCCATCCATCCTACCAAGCATGGTCCTATGCGGCTTTGATCGAAGACTTCAATGAAAACGTGCAGAAACAGCAGATCAGCCTGAAACCATGCGCGTACTTGCACAATTACAGAAAAACAGAAAATGACCCGCTGACAGACTCTCATTATGAATTCCATATGGAGCGTGCGCCGATCTTTGCTAAGGGAGAAATCCAAAAGCTGCGGGCTTTCATCAAAAACTATATACGCAAAGGTGACCAGAACCGTCTGATCTATCAGATTGAAAACGGCAAAATCAGGCCGTCCAAATCGCTGCAGGATACGCTGAATGCTATGCTGAAGGGCAATGAAGAGTTTGTCATGATCGATGACCAGAAAGTGTTCTACGAAGAAGCACTCCAGCTGGCGCTTGAAAGTGTTCGCACAAGGACAAAGCAGGTAATGGTAGTTGAAGGCGGTCCGGGCACCGGAAAATCCGTACTGGCCATCAATCTGCTGGTGAATCTGATTGCAAATGATAAGACAACGATGTACGTCACGAAAAATGCGGCTCCGCGCAACATCTACTCGACAAAGCTAAAGAAGGATTTCAAGAAGTCCCATATCGATAACCTGTTCAAGGGATCCGGAAGTTTCACGGAGTCGGACCTCAATGAGTTCGATGTCCTGATTATCGATGAAGCCCACCGTCTTAACGAGAAATCCGGGATGTTCCAGAACAAAGGCGAAAATCAGGTGAAGGAGCTTATCAAGGCTTCCCAATTCACGATCTTCTTTATCGATGAAAATCAGAAAGTGACGCTCAGTGATATCGGCAGTACGGAAACAATTGAGAAGTTTGCTGAGGAATATGGCGCCCAAGTCATTAAACGGCAGCTCGTCTCCCAGTTCCGGTGCGATGGCTCCGACGGCTACATCGCCTGGCTCGATGATGTGCTGGGCATCCGCGATACAGCGAATGTCAACGACATGGGGATGGATTATAATTTCAAGGTCTACGATGACCCGAATGTCATGCTGGCGGATATTGAAAAGCTCAATGAACGGAACAACAAATCGCGCATGATGGCGGGATACTGCTGGGAGTGGCCGAAGAATAACCGGCTGGACGTCGAACATCTCGACATCACTTTACCGGAGCACGATTTCGGCATCAGCTGGAATATCGAGAATACCTGGGCCATTGAAAACACTTCCGTCCGTGAAGCAGGCTGCATCCACACTGCGCAAGGGCTGGAATTTGACTATGTCGGTGTCATCATCGGCGACGACTTGCGGATGGAAAACGGGCACATTAATACTGACCATACCAAGCGCGCTAAAACAGACCAATCGCTCAAGGGGATTAAGAAAATCGCCAAAGAAGATCCTGACAAAGCAAGGCAACTCGCCGATCCGCTCATCCGGAACACGTACCGTACACTCATGACTCGCGGACAGAAAGGCTGCTTAGTCTATTGCACGGATCCTGAGCTGCAAAGTTATTTGAAGGAACGGCTTGCGAGGGTGACGATGTATCGGAGGAAGCGGGAAAAGGATTTGTATTTGGTGGATGAGAAGAGAGGATACTAAGCGCGGTATTCAAGGGTCATAAAACGGTTGGAGAAAGGCTTTTTAAGTATATGAAAAAAACGAACTATACATTTCCTCATTCGGAGAGCACGGAGTTGGACAGTTAGTTACCGTGCATCAAAAAATGCAACTAGCTGTGTGTAATTAAGTTAAATCTGAAGATAAATTCTCCGCTCGAACGGCGTGTAACGTTCGTCAATGTGTTAAGGGACTGAAATATGCTTTAGATACAAAGCTATTAAGTATGTTAATCACATTGCTAAAATGGAAGTATTAGTTATTCTTCAGAAACAAGTGAAGACTCTCGAAGACTACACAGATGTCTAATTCAAACTAAAATCTTCACTTAAAGAGGAATCAAGAGAGGGAAGAGGGGCTATAAGTTATTAAATATAATTACAAAACGACTAACTATTTAATTGTTTGATTTCATTTCCATTTATGTTTAAAGGTGTTTATTATGCCTACAATCAAAGCAAGGACAAAGCTACAAATATCTCCGAATACTTGTGAGATGAAGAATCCTACATCGGTGAAGCGACTAATACCACTATCTTGAATGTCATATTCATGCACCTCGTCAATTGAATCAAAAGATTTTTACGTAAAAAGTCTTTGCTAGAATAGTGTGTTAAAAAAGACAATCGAATATTTTCTAGTGAATGATTCCTATAAAACAATGAGTTACGCGTGTATATAATGTAAAACGTAGCTATCTTTAAAACCATGCTAAACCTGTCAAAAGAAATCCTGAACAGATGTATTTATTGGTAATATAACAGATCGGAGTGATAAAAATGAAGGGATATATATACGTGCTAGAAAACCCGGCAATGCCTGGAATCCATAAAATCGGTAAAACAACACGGGACCCATTTATACGTCTTAGTGAACTTTCGGCATCAACGGGTATTCCTACTCCATTTACATTGATTTTTCAGCAGCCTTTCAAAGATTGCCATAAAGCCGAACAGCAAATACATTCAATCTTAACTGCTAAAAATAATCGTCTATCTAATAACAGAGAGTTTTTCACAACTCCATTAAATGATATTATTCAACTAATTTTAGAACTAAAAAAAGAAGAACTAGAAACAGAAGAACTAGAAACAGTAACTAATCCAGAACTGATTGATGATATAGATGATACTCGAGAAGAGAATGGTGCAAAACTATTACAACAAGCAATTTCAAGTTATTTAGGACTTGGCGATTGTATCGAGGATCATTTTGAGGCGAAAGAAATTTTTAGTAAAGCGTGTAATTTAGGAGTGGTTAAATCCAACCGTTGGCTTGCTATGATGAATTACTATGGACATGGCGGAAACAAAAGCGAAAAGAATGCTTTCGATTATTTGAAGAAAGGAGCAAAAGCAGGAGACAATAGTTGCTTAGTTCTTCTTGCAGGATTGTCAGCTATAAACGGAAGGTATCAAAACCTATCGAACAGTAAAAAGTATTGGGACCATTTTGAAAAAAATATAAAAAAGATGGAGGTTAATGAAGAAAACTTTATTTATCTATATGGATTGATTTGTCATAGACTAAATGAAGCTAGTGACAATTCAATTCCCAGTATAAATTATGCTAATTGGGAATACCCAGTGCTTTTAGACTTTTTAAGTAATAAAATAGCTAGACAGGAAAATACAAAACGATCTATGGACGAAGAAATATTATTTCATTTGGAAGACTTCTTTTCAAACTTTAATGCCATGTTTACTGTATTCGAAAAGAAATGGAATCCAGTCGAACGTCAACTATACTACTTTCCTAAAAGTGATGAAGATTTGAAACTCCTTGTATATGTAGGAAAAACAAAAATGAGTATTAACAATGTTGTAGATAATTATTTATATTTTGGGAATCCTCGATTCTCCGAGAAAGGTCTTTACATGAAAAGTGAACAATTCGTAGAAAATGTAGAAGAAAACCGTTGTTTCCCTGTATATACTCATAATAGAAAAGAATATATAGAGCATGTGATTTTTTGCATTAATATACGTACCAACGAATTGTTAAGTAAAATGTCTGTAGAGTAAATTTATAGTTCTGATGTTTAAAGCCGACTCCACATTTAGTGTGTATCAATAAGGGACATTTTTGTTTAATTACCTATATTCAAAAGAATATTAAAAATAGCATAACAGAAGACGGGCGATCATTATATTTACAAATAGGAATTTTGAAGACGATTCGTATGTAAAAGTCAAAGAGGAGCTCGGACCGTTTAAAGTAGTCGAATTTTAAAGAGAATTAGGCACCGATTGCGCAAGTGCCCAATCTGCAAATTTTGCGTCTGTAATGAATGGGAGAAGACGACAGCTGGTTTGCGATTTTCGACAATCCAACATTGCGATTCAGGCAAGGGCGAAATGGATAGCAGGAGATGTAAAAGCGACGACAGGGCTTAAAAATGGTAGTCGACTTTGTGTGGTGACCTGTGTGTCAAACAGTGCGAGGTGAATAAGTGAGCTACATACCAGCTATAATAACTGCATCAGTAGCTTTGATAGCGGCTATTTGTTCTCAAATATTTAGTAATCACTTAACAATCAGAAGAGAAGAAATTAATGAGTTGAAAAGTGTACAAAGACTTTTAATAACAAATTATTTAAATGATATATTGTTAGTTTTATATAGCTCTAATAAAGGTAATTTGGAAAGTTGGGAACAGGATATACATTTACAAAATATAATAAATAAAATGCAAGGTGATATAGGTATACTAAGTCCGGTAATTCAAGCC
Source organism: Sporosarcina sp. NCCP-2716 (assembly GCF_023707985.1). Lineage (GTDB taxonomy): Bacteria > Bacillota > Bacilli > Bacillales_A > Planococcaceae > Sporosarcina. Next base: position 269,974 of record NZ_BRCF01000003.1, on the reverse strand, counting down.
GAGATATCTACGTACTCAGTTCGTGAATATTTGGATCATTTTGATTCTGATCAAGAGAAAGTATTGGAATTTAGGATTATATTTTATTTATTATGTTATATTAAAGAAGTTAGTATGAAGGCAAATGTAAATGTCAGTCCAAGCTTTGAAAATATTATTCACTCAGCTGCTGTCGAATATGCATATTTAGCTATTAGTACAGAAGTAGAAGGTTATGATATTGCATTAAATAATTTAAGAAATATTAGACACTTTAATAGTGGATTGTTAAATGTTTTCACATTGGAAGAAATGAAAAGCATGATTGAATATAGCGATGTTCAAATGCGAGAAGTACTCATTGATCTAGTTATTAACACGAATATTGATATGCTAAATAGTTGTTTGGTGACCTGTGCGTCGAGCAATAGTGTGTCGCCGAAAACAAAGTAGATCAGAAAGCGGGCGGTTATTATATTTACAATCCGAAATTTTGAAGACAACCCGAATGTGAAAGTCAAAGAAGAGCTCGGCCCATTTAAAGTAGTTGAATTTCAAAGAGAACTGAGCACTGATCGCGCAAGTGCTCAATCCGCATATTTTGCGTCTGAAATGAATGTGAGAAGACGACAGCTGGTTTGCGATGTCGGTCAGTCCAACATTACGATTCAGGCAGGGGCGATGCAATGGATGGCAGGGGATGTAAAAGCGACGACGGGGCTTTAAAGGGGTAGGCGACTTTATCGGGAAAACGATTCGGGGCAAAATGACCAAAGAATCGGCCATCAAACCTGAATATACGGGAACCGGCACACTTGTGTTGGAACAGACGTTTAAGCATATTTTGTTATTGGATGTTGGTGACTGGAATGAGTCACTTGTCATAGAAGACGGACTCTTTTTAGCTTGTGATTCAGGACTCAAACATAAGGCTGGGGTGCGTTCTACTCTTTCATCTGCCACATTAGGCGGTGAAGGTCTTTTCAATCTAGGAGTGACCGGAGGAGGAACGATTGCCCTGGAATCCACCATTTTGAGAGAGGAACTTATCGAAATCGAGTTGGACAATGATGAGTTGAAAATCGATGGGAATATGGCGATTGCTTGGTCGGGCAGTTTAGATTTCACTGTCGAGCGCTCGGGCAAAACACTTTTAGGTTCTGCAGCTTCCGGCGAGGGATTGGTGAATGTCTATCGCGGAACAGGCAAAGTCTTAATGGCACCGTTTCTTGTATAGTCAGGTTAGGATTTCCCTCTAACCGAACGGGTTTAGTGGTGGGTTTCTATGTTAAAAACATTCAAGTGATGGGTGCCTGTGGGAGAAACATTTTGCTGTACTCATCTTGATTGAACCGCCGTATACCGAACGCTACGTACGATGGTGTGAGAGGTCGGGGGGGGGGTAATCACCCCCTCCTACTCGATTATATAGATGAATATTTATTATTGCCTCGTACTAAACCTAATTAAAATAAAATATTAAAATATCTTGATGGATACTCATTTAAAATATTCTTTCAACATTTTGGTTTGAAATGCTCTTAGATTGTGGGAGAAATAATTGTAATTTACAACTGCTGATAAAAATATCGCTAATTGAAACGTCAATCCAATCCAAAAGAAGGGATTGGTGATTAAATCAATGGAAGTACCAATAGATATTATGGTAAACCCAATTGCTGATAAGGCTGAACACACAAGCAATGTGCCAAGACCATGAATTGTTCCAAGCATGTGCCTATATCTTCCTTCAATATACTCTCTAGACTCTTTCACTTTGCTCAGCAGAAATGAATGCCATACATATTCTAATTGAAAATAATTTTTAATATTGTCTTCTCCCCAATTACTTCCTTTGGGAAAATTTTCTCCAATCTCACTAATCATATCTTCGTATTTTCTTTTTTTATTAAGCGACCAAAGTATACCAAAATAAATTTGATGCATTAAATATCCAATAGGAACACCGATTGCAGCGAGAGATATTAGCAACGTGGCTCCTTTTGTAATATCAATTAGTCCTGAATCTAACGGGTTGATACCTTTAATGAACACCACTCCATAAAGCAACCAAAATATTAACACCCATCCTGGGATGCCCCAGCGAATAACGTATTTGGCTTCAAAGTTCACGTTCATCAATTCCGATCATTGTTATTTTCTTTCTATTAATCATACCATTTCTACAATTGTATGGCGACCTGTGCGCCAAACAATTACGTCTAAAACCTTACGGTACTATTCTTTCGTATGGAGAAGACAACTCATACGGACATCCAAACAGTGAAGCGATAGCTCGTCTGGGCAACCTAGTGACAAATCTGTATTCGACAGCGAAGTCTGGTGATATAACTATTGTAAGTGCCTGTGTGAGAAACAAGTTCATACCGCACTTTGAAGGCAAATTGGTAAAACGACGAATGAGGGAAGGCTTGCTGGGCGCGTTGGTATGCTTTTGCCTCGGCGCCCATCTGCTGCACACATATGGCCTTAATTGTTTGGTAACCTGCGCGTCAAACAATTCACGCTGAAGCAGTTCCTCACACTTCCAGCCCCGCAATACCAAATCCGCTAGGGCCGGAATGCGTCGAGATCATCGCGCCCGCTTCAATCCACAAACTATTTTTGAATCCTTGTTGCAGTGCAATCTCGTCAATCCGTTGTTTGATCGTCTCACTCAGCCCGATTGAATAGATGAAATAGATCTGCTGTCTGTCAATGTTGTATTGCTGTAGATAATCATCAAACAAGCTTTCAGCGACCTTTTCCATTTTCCCGCGGTATTTTCTGGTCGACATAAGCTTACCGTCCACCAATTCAATACAGGGCTTGATCTTCAGCAACGCACCGCCAAGATACGCCATATTACTGACCCGTCCGCCGGCCCGCAGAAAGTCCAGGCTGCCGGGAAGGAATGCCAGTCGTGACTTTTGAACCTTTGCCTCGACCCTCTCCACCAGACGTACAGGATCGATGTCAGGCTCTTCCTCGAGCAGGGCAGCCGCATACATAACAACCGCAGCCAATCCGCCCGTGACATTCAACGCATCAAGTAAATATATATCCTCCACATCTTCTGCAGCCGTCAGTGCGTTTTGATAGGAAACAGACGCTTTGGATGTGTAGCCTACATGAACGATGACACTATCAGGAAACTTCATCCGGATCGTTTTGAAAAACTCCTGGTACTCGTGCGTATTCGTCGCAGCGGTGGAAGGAATCTTTTTCGTGCGCTCATAGAAATTAAAGATGTCCTCAACAGGCAACTGACCGTCTAGATAGTCCGTTCCATTCATAATGACGTGCATCGGTACTACGTGAATGTTGTGTTTCTTCGCCAGAAGTTCGGGCAGATCGGCACCGCTTTCGGTTGTTAGGATGATTTTTTTCACTGTGTGTCGCCTCCGGTTTGTATTTTATGAGGTATTGGATGTAATTTCACTATACAGGATATGCGGGTAGGAGTAGGGGATTATTAAATTTGCCATGAAAACAAAGTGTAAAAGTCCAAACAACCGCATATTGTTTTAAAGCTTTTAAATGGTATGATTCTAGTAAGATAAATCTGAAAGCGGGCGATCATTATTATTACAATCAGGAATTTTGAAGACAATGCGAATGTAAAAGTCAAAGAAGAGCTCGGCCCATTTAAAGTAGTAGAATTTCAAAGAGAACTAAGCACCGATCGCGCAAGTGCCCAATCCGCCTATTTTGCGTCTGAGATGAATGTGAGACGAAGACAGCTGGTTTGCAATGTCGGTCAGTCCAATATTACGATTCAGGCAGGGGCGATGCAATGGATGGCAGGGGATGTAAAAGCGACGACAGGGCTTAAAGGGGTAGGGGACTTTATCGGAAAAACGATTCGAGGCAAAATGACTAAAGAATCGGCCATCAAACCTGAATATACGGGAACCGGCACACTTGTTTTGGAACCTACGTTTAAGCATATTTTGCTATTGGATGTTGCGGACTGGAATGAGTCACTTGTCATTGAAGACGGACTCTTTTTAGCTTGTGATTCAGGACTCAAACATAAGGCTGTAGTGCGCTCCACTCTTTCATCTGCCACATTAGGCGGTGAAGGTCTTTTCAATCTTGGCTTGACCGGACGAGGGACGATTGCGCTGGAATCCTTGATTTCAAGAGAGGAACTGATCGAAATCGAGTTGGACAATGATGAGTTGAAAATTGATGGAAATATGGCGATTGCCTGGTCCGGCAGTTTGGAATTCACTGTCGAGCGCTCTGGCAAAACACTTTTGGGTTCCGCAGCTTCCGGCGAGGGATTGGTGAATGTCTACCGCGGAACAGGAAAAGTATTAATGGCGCCATTTCTCCAATAAGCACTTTACGAATTCCCTCCAAAAGCGTTAGTTTGTTTGTTCCGTTTACAAGTGTGAAAGTGTGCAGCGATCGTGATGTTGCCCTGTGTGTCAAAAACGTTAAACACTATTCGAACAATGATTGGTGCCTGTGCGAGTAACAAACATTCACGTTTGTTTCCCGCACAGGTATTTTTATTTGGTCGCTCGTGCGAAAATGCCGTGAAATTTGAACCTCGCAACCTCCAAACACCCATCCTCGTCAATACTATGCTCCACAGTATGACAAAACTCCACAGTAAAAAAGCAGGTAACCTACTATGAGAAGATCCGAATACAAACAATATAAGAAACAGATGAAAGCAGATAAACAGAAAAGCAGCCTGAAGAAACGGGTGATCCGTTCCACAATTATCGGTGCGGTGCTCGCTGCCCTTTGTGCCGTGCTTGTCCTGAATCTGTTCATTGCCTTCAGCGATGTCAGCGAACTCGACAAGCCGGCACCGCGGTCGACGGTCATTTACGATCCGGACGGCAATGTGATTCGTAAGGTGTCGAACTCGAAAATCGAAGGGGTCTCGATTGATCAGATTCCGAAGTCGCTCCTTAACGCAGTCGTTGCCGTGGAAGATCAGCGGTTCTACAAACATGGCGGTATCAATTATTTGAGGATGGGGCGTGCGTTGGCCGAGAATGCGCTCAAAGGGAAGATCCTATCAGGCGGCAGTACGATTACGCAGCAGCTTGCGAAAAATGTGTTTTTGACGCAGGACCGTACGTACTCCCGGAAACTCAAGGAGCTGATCCTCGCCAAGAAGATTGAGCGGACGTTTTCGAAAGAGGAGATCCTGGAACGGTACTTGAACTACATCTACTTCGGCGACGGGGCGTGGGGTGTCCAGCGTGCGGCCCAGACGTATTTCGGCAAAGATGTGAGCGAGCTGACGCTGAGCGAATCGGCGACGCTGGCCGGGCTCCTCAAAGCGCCGTCTAATTTATCGCCCAGAAAGAACTTGGACAAGTCGGTGGCGCGGCGTAATCTCGTGCTGTCGCTGATGCTGAAGGAACAGTTCATCAATCAGGCGGAGTATGACGAAGCGATCGCACAGAAGCTGGTACTGTCTGAATCGACCGTGCCGCATGGGGAAATGAACTATCCCTATTATATCGATCGTGTCGTGGACGAGGCGGTGACTAGGTATGGGCTGGAGAAAGATGAAGTACTGTCGGGCGGTCTGCATATTACGACGGCCATCAATCCGGTCGTCCAGGATGCGCTCGAAGACGTGTATGCGGATGATGAAAACTTCCCACAGAGCCCCAAAGATCAGCTGTTGCAGAGTGCTTCAGTTTTCGTAGATCCGAAAACAGGCGGGATCCTCGGATTGATCGGCGGGAGAGGGGAGTATACGCAGGGACGCTTCAATAATGCGACCGATCTCCTCCGACAGCCCGGTTCTGCGCTGAAGCCGCTTGCCGTCTATACGCCGGCGCTGGAGGACGGCTATCACATGTCGGATCTGCTTACGGATGAACCGATCGATATAGGCGGGTATGCCCCGACCAACATCGATCAGCAATATCGAGGGCACGTGACCCTGTACAATGCGCTTGTGAATTCGTATAACGTTCCGCCCGTCTGGCTGCTGGATCAGATCGGCATCCAGGCCGGCGTGGATGCGGTGGAGCGGTTCGGGATCCCGCTGACGAAAAATGACCGGGTGCTTGGCCTGGCGCTTGGCGGGCTGGACAAAGGGACGTCCCCGTTGCGGATGGCGCAGGCGTTTTCCGCGTTTGCAAATGGCGGCGTCATGCAGGAAGCCCACGCGATCACCGAAATCAAAGATGCGGATGGCAACGTGCTCGGGACGTGGCACGGAGAGTCCGTGAAGGTGACGGAGCCGGAAGTTGCCGAGCAGATGACGTATATGCTGCGGGGGGCTGTCGAGGAAGGGACCGGACACAACGCCCGCATTTCCGGAATGGACGTCGCGGGGAAGACGGGCACGACACAGCTGCCGATTGACGGCGTGACAGGGTCCAAAGATCACTGGTTCGTCGGCTATACACCTGATATCGCCGGTGCGGTATGGCTCGGATATGATAAGACAGACGCTGACCATTATTTGACCTCGACCAGCAGCGCGACCGCACCGCCCATCTTCGCGAAGGTTGTGTCCCGATCCGCGAGCGAATTGTCTGCGAAGGAATTTGAGTTGTCATTGATTGACGATGACATCAAAGACTTGAAGAAGCAGGAGAAGAAGACAAAGAAGGAAAAGAAAAAGGAAGAGAAGAAAAAAGAGAAGGACGAGAAGGGAAAAGGGTTCTGGGAGAGCATCGAGGAGTGGGGGCAGAAGTGGTTTAGCGAGTGATACGGCACGGTTGGTGCGTCGGTAAAATAAAGGTGATGATGCATGAAAAGACGTCTTCTGTTCGCCGCATATATTGGCGGAAGGAAGACGTCTTTTCCATTTCATTACTCAAATTCTTCATACTCGTTCGGGTGCTGCCCCTCGACCCGTCCCGCTTCGCCTTTATCCAAGGAATCGATTGTCTGGATATCTTCGTCACTCAGACCAAAATCGAAGGTCTCAAGATTTGCTTTTTGATGGTTGTAGGACGATGATTTTACGATCGGTAAGACACCATTTTGCTGGTTCCACCGGATGATGATCTGCGCGGGTTCTTTGTCATATTTCTCAGCGATTGAGACAATGGTATCGTTTGTCAGCACATCATTGATTTCGCGGCCTAAAGGACTCCAGGCTTCGGTTAGAATGCCCTGGCTTTTATTGTACGCCACCAATTCATTGTTATTGAAATACGGATGGCGCTCGATTTGGTTCGTTGCCGGTGTCACGCCTGTTATTTCAATAATCCGCTCGAGGTGTTCCGGTAAGAAATTCGAGACGCCGATCGTCTTGATCAGTCCGAATTTCTGTGCATCGACGAGCGCCTGCCATGCCTCTTCATATTTACCTCGCTTCGGAAGAGGCCAATGGATCAAATACTTGTCAAAGTAGTCAAGTCCGAGACGGTACAGTGATTCTTGGATCATGAGGATCGCTTTGTCGTACTCATGGGAATGGCCGGGGAGTTTGGAGCTGATCATCAGTTCTTCTCTCGGGACAGATGACCGCCGGATCGCTTCTCCGACCATCCCTTCGTTGTAGTAGTTCGTCGACGTGTCAATGAGTCGATATCCCGCTTCAATGGCGGATAAAACAGAAGTGACTCCTTTTGCTCCGTTGATATTCACCGTTCCGAAGCCGATGGACGGAAGGCTCGTACCGTCGTTTAATCGGTGTAAGTGCATCGTATTCATTTTTATCATGCTCCTTTACAAATTAATTCATCTGATACTCCTTTCTCTCATTTTCCCTTTATGGGAACTGCCAAACGTCCTGGAGAGCTTCGGTTGTACAAGGCCTCGAACGGATTTTAATTCGAATTATCGGACAAATAAATTGCAGCAGTACTTCGGAATGCGTAAGATTAAAACTACAGTAGAGGAGGGGTTCCCTTGGAGACGATTACATTGAATAATGGCATCGAAATTCCGATTATCGGCAGCGGCACCAATACGTACGGAAAAGAAGGAAACGAGTATCGTGGTGCGTTACGGGGAGATACGCAGGAAGTCGACTGGGCGATTGAAAACGGGTACCGTCATTTTGATACGGCTCAAGTGTATAACAATGAAGAAGTGCTTGGACAGGGGATTGCAAAGTCGTCAATACCACGTGAGGAATTCTTCATTACGACGAAGCTGAATACATTCGAAGGGTATGCGGGTGCGGATTGGGCGCATATTGAAATTGAAAAGAGTCTGGAGAAACTGCAAACCGATACGATCGATCTGTTCCTTCTGCATAATCCGTGGGATAATCCAGCTGAAATGCTGGAGGCGTGGCGGATTTTAGAAGACTATTATAATCGCGGTGTCTTTAAGGAGATTGGCGTTTCAAACTTCAAGGAAGAACACCTCGATGCACTTCTTGACGGTGCCGCTGTGCGACCGGCAGTGAATCAAATAAAATCACAGGTCGGCACTTGGAATGAAGCGTTGATTGAATACAATACGAAAAATGATATTGCTACTGTCGCATGGTCGCCACTCGGCGGAATCGATGAACAGGCGAAGCAGACATTAGAGGAAATCGGAAAACAGTACGGGAAAACGTTCGCACAAGTGGTTTTGCGGTACAACATTGAGCGCAATGTGATCGTCATTCCGAAGTCACATAATAAAGAGCGCCAAGCACAAAGTTTAGCTATTTTCGACTTTGCCCTCACTGAAAACGATCGTGAACGGATTAGCAGGTTGTAAAAGGCGTATTCAAAGTACAGCTGACAGTTCTATACGAATAGAAAAAGCCATTCACTCCATGAAAGCGGAGCGGATGGCTTTTCCTGATGAATCGCACAACTATTCGTTACAGTTTTGCCCAGCGTTCTTCTAACCAGGCCATGAATTGTTCGCCTTTGTCGCCTTCATACGCATCATAGACGTCCAACCGCATACGCTTTAGCTTATCTGCAAAGTCTGCCACTGTATGGTCCTTCGGTAAGCTTTTTTTCACTCGCAGAAAAATCTTGTCCGTGTTTTTGATAATGTCAAAACGGGCAGGCGACGGTTTCTCGACGTCCTCACCAAACGCTGCCAGTGCTTCGTAGGCGGCTGACTGCACGGTGTACAGCGTATCATGCTGCATGCGGTTTTTCAGCAGATCTATGACTTTTTCATGTTGATACGCAGATAATTCTTCGACTGCCTGTAAGCGTTCGCGCCAGCTGGACGTATAATTGGCCTGTTTTTTCAATGTCTCGTACTGCTCGGGTAATGTTGTTTCAAATATTTTCAAGTGATTGCACCTCTTTTGTAATGGTTGGAAATAGCTTCGTCTTCTGCCTTACTCATTGTACGTTGTCCGGGGAATAATGGCGAGGGTTTATTGTGTGATGATGAGTTCATCAAACGATGCTGACACGGTTCAGGTCACTTCGTATCCATATAGCGTTCAACCGTCTCGTAAACAGCAGGCGCTGCATGCTGCCTGACCTGCTTCAACAGCTCCCTTTTATCATTGAACCGCAATGTCTCTTCTCCATTCTTGCCCTTCCGATGATACCGTTCATCATTGATCGAATACGTGCCATCCTCCGTCACTTTCGCAATGAGCAGCGCTTTGTTGAACGACGACTCCGGACTGTGGTGGATCTGCTGTTTGACGGTGTCGAGATGCGACCACTCGATCTCATCAGGATACAGGCCATACCGGCGTTCCCAGCCATCTTTCGTCTGTTGTTCGAACACCATCGTCCCTTTCTCGGTCGTTTCGCTGAGGAAGCGGAAGGTGCCGGCAGGTGAAGTGACGGGTTCACCGTCCAATGCGACCGGCTGCATGACGAGATTGCTGCCGAAGCCGCTGTCGATGAGGTAAAGGGTGCCGTTGTGGTCGAGCAGGTTGATGACATGTGTGCGGTCGAGGGCGTAGCTTTCGCGTGGCTGTACCCAGATGGTGGCTGCGGCGAGCTGGACGGGAATTCCTAGATCTCGGAGTACGAGATACAGCAGGCCGTTCAGTTCATAGCACAGGCCGCCGCGTCCTTGTTTCAGCATTTTGTCCCGCAAGTACTGCTCGGTGATCGGTTCTTCGCTGCCGAGCAGGACGTCGAGGTTCTCGAATTCGAATTGCCGGGCGAACCATTGCTGGACTTGGCTGATCTGTTCTAAGACGGACCCTGTCAGGTTCAGCTGGTCGATGGTTTGGTTTGGCATGAGGTGATTCATCCTTCCGTTTAATAAGTCATCATTTAGAGAGATTCTACATATATAAATAGTTGATTCGTCGATTTATCATATTAATGTATTGAACTTCTTACTTTATTATACACAAAATCACCTATTTTACGTTTGGAGAGGTGTTGTGCGGCGTCAATATGTGAGAGGGTATGATTAAGTAGGTCTTACTTGTCGGCAATCTTAAAAGAACATCGTGCAGAAATCAGTTATATATACATATAAAAGATAGGTGAATGGATACAAGCGGCAGGCTGTCCTTCTCAATATAATTAATTTAGTTGGAGAGAGAGGAAGAATGAATTGAATAAAATTGTACATACCCTGATCGCTTTTGCAATCAGTTTCACTGTGGTGATGGTTTCTGCCGGATCCGCCGAAGCTGCAGGCTTTAAAGATGTTTCAAGCTTCAAGAAAGAAATTGAGTATCTGACGGAGGCGGGGGTCATCAGCGGCTATCCGGATGGCACGTTCCGGCCATCTGCTAATCTTACACGGGCGCAGGCAGTCGTCATGATCATGCGTGCAATCGGCATGTCTGAATGGGCGGGACTCACGAAAGATCCGGGGTTTCACGATGTCAGTCCAAAATCATTTGGGTATCTGGAAATCGCCGTGGCCACAGAGGCGGGGATCATTAACGGAAAAACCAGCACACGCTTCGACCCGAGCGGCGCGATCACACGTGCTGAAATGGCGAAAGTTATCGCAAGTGCATTTAAATTGAAAGGTGAGTATGCACCGGGATTCAGAGATGTCTCTGCAAAATCGTGGGCAGCTCCTTCGATCTCCGCGTTAGCGTCGAACAACATTACGGTCGGCTACAATGACGGCACTTTTAAACCTACACAGTCCATTGACCGTGCTCAGTTTTCCGCATTCCTCGCACGCATCATGAAGCCGGTGTTCCGTCCGTCGACTGGCGCCTCTTCGCATGCTGTGATGGACGTGGCCATGGAGTCCTCCATCGTGGATGCCGTGCAAGCACCAGGCGAGCCGGTCGTCTACTACTTGGTCGGTAATCCGAAATCACTTGTTCTTCTGAACCTTGTGACGGGCGACAAGAAAGTGGTCGGCTTGAAGCATCCGGCTGCAACGATTGTCGAGAAAAATGGCAATCTGTTCGTTACCCAGCTGACTCAGGAAAGAAGTCCATACAACTTCATGAAGACGCAAAAAGGGATCGTCAATGTATATAAGGCAGAGGACTTGTCGCTCCTGAAAGAGGTGAACGTCTCGATTGATCCATATGACATTGCGGTCGCAGACGGGGACACGCTCATCATTTCATCAGGCTCAGACCAGGGAAGTGATGCGGAGATCCAGACATACAACTGGCGGACGGGTGAAAAACTGTCGTTCGTCAATGTGCCTACGCAGCAGCTGATCGAACTGACCCCTGCACAAGATCGATTGTATGCTGTGACAACCTCCCATTACACCGGCACCATCCGTCCATTCACGCTCATCGACGGCAAACTCGAATCAGCGCCGGTGGACAAGAGATTCTTTGATACGATGAAACTGAGAGGCTATACTCAAATGACGCCTGACGGGCAAGTGATGTATAACGGGGATGGCACGGTCTATGCGTTGAGCACAGACCCATCCGAGGATTTAGCCCCGCTCGGCAAACTGGCTAATCCATTCACAACGATGGCGTTCAGTGCTGTTGGAAACGAATTTTATCTTGCAGATGATACCGAGAAGATCTCTGTTTATGCCAACCGTGCGCTGGATGCCCATGCGTCCGTGCAGGCGTACGGCAAAGTGGACCGGCTGTTCTTTTTAGAAGATACACGGGAATTGTACGCAATTACCAAATTCAAATACGAAGGTGCGAAACAGGAAACGGTTCTTCTGGAATCCTTCCAGCAATGAACCGGATGGTAAGGTGAATTGAATCGTCATCATGGAAAGCAGCAGAGAACAGCCAACCGGCTTTTCTTTGCTGCTTCTTCTAAAATAAACGTTTTGGGAAGTTCCAATTGTTACTGACAAGGGAAATCGACCGGAAATAGACGGCGCCCGTTGTCCTGGGACTGTGTGTCAAACCACCCATTCCGGGTATAGATGATTGGAAATCGATTCAACATGAATATGTGCGAGCCATCATCTAAAGGAGAGTGTCTGACATGAAAGCAATCGTGATCGAGCAATATGGCGGATCGGATCAGCTGGTGGAGAAGGACCTGCCGATACCGGAGATCAAAGACGATCAAGTGCTGATTGAAATGCATGCGACGTCCATCAATCCGATCGACTGGAAAGTGCGGGAGGGCTACATGAAAGACGCGATGCCTTTTGACTTTCCATTAATACTGGGCTGGGATGCCGCGGGTGTCGTCAGTGAGGTGGGAAGCCAGGTCACCCGGTTCAAAAAGGGGGATGCTGTCTTTGCGCGTCCTGCTATGGAAAACGGCACGTACAGTGAGTATGTGGCGGTTGACGAAGACTTGGTGGCGCTGAAGCCGGAGCATCTCAGCTTTGAAGAGGCTGCCTCCGTACCGCTGGCCGGTTTGACGGCCTGGCAGTGCGTGGTCGACTTCGGACACGTGAAGAAAGGGGACAAGGTGCTTATCCATGCCGGGTCTGGCGGCGTCGGCAGTTATGCCATCCAGATTGCCAAAAGCTTTGGTGCTTACGTGTATTCCACGGCAAGCAGCAAGAATGAGGCATTTCTGAAAGAGCTCGGTGTGGATGAATTCATCGATTACAAGACGACTGATTTTGCAGATGTTGTGAAGGACGTTGACTTGGTCGTGGACACCATGGGCGGCGACATCCTGGAGAAGAGCTTGGACGTCGTGAAAAAAGGCGGACGCCTCGTTTCCATTGCAGGTGAGCCGAATGCAGAGAAAGCGAAAGCGAAGGGGATTACCGCGGAATCATTGTGGCTGAATCCGAATGGAAAACAACTCGCAGAACTCGGACAACTCATGGAAGACGGGAAAGTGAAACCGCACATCGGCCATACATTCCCGTTGACAGAAAACGGTTTACGTGAAGCGCACGATCTGAGTGCAACACACCATGCGAAAGGCAAAATTGTAATTACGATCCGTTAAGACACGATTAAAAAGCAGCAAAGATTAGCCGAGTGGCTGTCTTCGCTGCTTTTTTCATCAGGATTTATTCCGGAAGAATGGTGTCTTCTTCAATGTCAGGCAAAGCGGAATCGCAATCAGCATACCGACAACGCTCTGGATCAGATCCCCTGGGATGGAGGCGAGCGGCGCCACCCAGTTGTTGTACATGATCGCTTGCCCGATATAATACACGGCGAGCATGACGGGGGTGGAGGCGACGGCTGCCAGGATGTTCAGTTTCACACTGTCACCCCTGCGGCCGTTCGACCAGGCGATTTTTCCGACGATGTAGCCTTGCAGGAAGCGGGCGATGATCGTTGTCGGTGCCCAGATGATCCAGCCGCCGAATATATCGAACAGGCCCATGCCGATCGCGCCGGCGAGTGCGCCCTTTTTTGGACCGAACAGAATGGCGGCGATGAAGAGCGCACCTGTCCCGAGGTGGATGAGGCCGCCTTGTCCGATCGGAAGTTTGATGTTAATGAAGACGGTGGACACTAAAACAATTGCTGACAAAATGGCTGTGAGCACCAGATCCATCGTTTTTGTTCGCGTTTGAGCCGGTGTTTGGTGGTGTATCGTTTGCATATGTAGTTTCATCCCCTGACGTTATCGAATGTTGGTAGTTTTTAGTTTACTCAATGGCTGACCATTATGGAAGTGCCAGTTAGGTTAAAATGTTAGGGGTCAGTTGAAGGAGGAAGAAATTGAGATTTTCACTATTCTTGCTTTCGCTTTGTTATGGTACGATGGGGATATCGAAAGTACCGATATGTTAGGTGGGAGTTCCATTGAAAAAAGTTGCGGTCATCCAGGATATGTCGTCCTTCGGGAAGTGTTCGCTCGCGGCGGCCATTCCGGTTCTATCTGTCATGGGGGTGCAGGCCGTCCCGCTGCCGACGGCCATTTTGACGTCGCAGACGGAATACCCGAGCTATTACTGCGAAGATCTGACGTCGAAGATGAATCATTTTACAGATGAATGGAGCAAGCTGGGGGCATCCTTCGATGGAATTCACACAGGCTTCGTGACAGGGAAAGAGCAAATTGAAAATATTTTTACGTTTTTACATACGTTTTATGAGGAAGAGACGATGCTTCTAGTGGACCCGGTCATGGGCGACAGGGGAGAAATGTATGACGTGTTCACGAGTGGATTGATCAGCTATATGAAGGAGCTGGTGTCGCGCGCAGACGTCGTGACACCGAACGTGACCGAATGCTGTTTGCTGACAGGTCTGCCGTATGACAAGCTGCAGACGTATCGGACGAAAGAGGATTACTTGGCCGCCGTTGAAGAGGCGGGCCGGAAGCTGCAGGCAGCGAATCACGCCAAGGTCATCATTACCGGATTGAATCCGCCGGCCCTTGAGGGTACTAGGCTCGTCGGCAATCTGTACATCGAAGGCGCCCACTCGGTCCACAGCCTTCAGGAATACAATGGCAAGAGTTATTCCGGTACGGGCGACCTGTTCGCCTCTGTTATGATGGGCGGAATGATGCGCGGTCAGGAGATGTCGGAGACCAGGGAACTTGCGGAAGCGTTTTTGTCGGCAGCCATCCAGGCGACGTCAGAAGAAAGGATTCCGACAGTCGCCGGGGTGAACTTTGAATCTTATTTGAAGATGCTATTGTGACTATTAATTTTTGTTAGGAAAAGTGTAATATTAATATATTATCATTGAATATATTTTGTCGAACAAAATGGTATTACTAACTTGAATGAAAAATCTCTTGCTATTTCAAATTAGATATATATCGATTTAATAATGAACTAACAACTTACAAAAAACGAGGTTGGTACCATGAATGCAAAAGATCTACTAACTAAGTTAGACTTTGCTGTAATTATTAGTTTGTTGGTAGGTATGAGTTATTGTTTAACATTTATATACTTTAAAGGAAAGTTTTCTTTTTATGATATTCCTTCAGAGTTTGTAGAAGTTAATATTAAGGACATCTTTTACACAATGGTTCTGGTGATTCCTAGTATTTTTAATTTGGTTTTTGGACTAGTTGCAGAACTAAAATCGCATTTTAAATTTAAAAATGAAAGTTTAAATTATATCAGTTATAAGAAGATCAACACTGAAATAAAGTCTAGTAGTAAGAATCTAAATATGATTGAAAAAGAGTTAAGGGACAATGATGACAACTCACTTAAGTTGGAGATAGAACTACAAGAACAACTAGAAGAATTATTAGTGATTGAAAAAGATATACAAGAATTTGATCCTAGAAATGGAGTAGAAAGCCAGAATTTAAAAGAGCGAGTTAATGATATGAAACGAAGGATTGAGAATAACATATCGGAATTAGCGAACGCAACTAAAGAGAGAGAGATTAGTAAAAGCTTTATACAAGAGAACAAGCGAAGAATTAAGAGGGTTAAGAAAAAAGTGTTGAAAGATATAATTTATATTATTATTTTTTTCGCATTGTTACTTGTGGTTATTTCTATTGTTGGTTCAATATTATTTTCACGAGGACAAACTATATACATTTATTTGTTCGTAATACCTATTATATTAATAGTGATAAATAAATGGCTGATAAAACGTGAGAAATTCATATTAGTTAGTATAGGAATGATCTTAGCATCAATATTAGTTGCTTACGTTATTGGATATAATACTTCTAAAATACAAGAGAAATATATAATTATTGAAAAAGAAAAAAACTTATTTGTAGCGGTTGGAGTCTATAATGACACATTTTTGTGCAAGAAAATTAATGAGGAGGAAATGACTTTTGGAAATGATACAACGTTAATTAGCATTAGTGAAGTTGAAAATTTTGTTGTTCAAGACATTGGAGTACTCAAAAAGAATACAAAATATATTGTGCAGTAAACTGAATTAGGAACAAAATTAATTCAAGCCCTACTCACTGGACAGGAACAAACCTTTTTTATTAGTGAAGCGTTAAATGCCGCTGCCATCCAGGCGACGTCAGAAGAGCAGATACCTACGGTTGCCGGGGTGAACTTTGAATCGTATTTGAGGATGCTGCTTTGATTTAGAGGACGGTGCCTGTGCATCACACAAATCCGGAACAATTCGGAATAGTGTCTGAATTGTGTGACGCACAGGTACCCGGAAAAGGAGGGGAAGACTCGATGAATATACATGCAACCAAAAAATTGTTTGATTCTATCCCATTTGGTGCGGAAACTATTGTCACACCGGAAGATTCCCTTTATTCCTGGCATGCGAATCTGCTCGTTATTGACCGGCGGAAAGCGCTTGTGCTGATGAATGAGGCCACCCGGTACGCGGTTGTCCTGTATGGCGTGAAAGCTAAGGATTTGAAACGGATTGATCAATTGGTTGGCGAATCGATTCGCACAATGTTGTTGGCCGATCATGTGGATGAAAGCGTGATCGATCAGTATTTCGAAAAGGCGGGCGGGGTGACGTTCCATAAGTCGAAAAACCGGTCGCTGACATCTCGGCTGAACAAGGCTTGCGAGACGGTCTGGTTCCTTGGAGATGAGCTGACTTTGGCCGAGCCTGTTAGCGTGCTGGCCAGCAAGCGGTTGAACCACTTACTCGTTGGCGGGGCGGGGCTTGAGATGACCCGTCCTGATGAGGAGATGATGGCAGCTCTTGCGGCAATGTCCGGCAGCGATTCAGATTATGAGGGATAGCTTACTGTGCTCCCTGTCTCACAAGTGAAGGAGACGCCCAGCCTGTAGACTGTCCTTTACGGGATACTATGAGGGTAAGCTGATTACCTTTGAAGGCGGTGACTGTTTATGAATGAACCAATCTATGAACCGAAGCGTACAAAACGGATACCTACTCAACAAGAGATGGCGCACGTCTTCTTGTTCTATTCATTTCTAAGCGCTGCTTTTTTGTTTGCGCTCGTTCTTTTGAAATTCTTAATGTTTGACCAGCTGTTGTCGTTCGCCAGACCGATGCATTTGTTCTTATGGACAGCTGCGGGTTCTCTGCTGATGATAGGTTATGGAGTACTGCTTACAGTCATGTTGTCTTCTAATCATATCGATGATGCCAATAAAGCGTATCAAGATGGCAGCGTTGCGAGTATAGCAGTCTTCATGTTGGCGGCCTCCCTGTTTGAAGAGCTTTTATTCAGGGGCCTGCTGCAGAATCTACTATCACTTTGGACAGGAAACGCATGGTCAGCAATCTTGCTGACGACCGTTGTTTTTGTCTGTTTTCATGTTCAGTATTTCAGGAAACCCGTTATGCTGGTGACCATCAGCCTGCCAAGCGTTGTGTTCGGCTGGCTTTACGTTAAGACGGGTAACTTGTTAGTGCCGACCGTCGTTCATTTCACGATGAATTTTGTAATGACGATGCTGTTTAAATTCAACAAGGTAGCGTTGAGAGATTGACTTTTAGTGACAGGTATCTCTAATTTATAAAGGACGTGACCTATGACTGCGAATCGAAATGAAATTAAACCAGACACATCCTCAGAGGCTCTGCGCCTGCTCGTCGGCCCGAATGATCAATACTATTTGACCCGCTGGAGCCGGCGTGACAAATTCACCTTCAACTGGCCTGCCTTTCTGTTCATCTTTTTGTGGAGGGGGTACCGCAAAATGTATGGGCTGGTGGCGGGAGTTTTGGCGGTCTGCCTGCTGATCGATTTTTTTGGCGCGGTGTTTCACTATGATGTCGATCTGGTTGTGAATGTCTTAGTTATCGTGTTCGCCATCTTCCTCGGGTTTAACGGGACGGCGTTGTACCGGTGGTCTGTCACGCGCCGGCTGCGGAAGCTGGAAGCCCGGACGGCGCCGGAGGATCTGCTGGAAGCTGCAGATCGGCGGCGGGCCAACTGGATCGGTGTGGTGCTCGTCTGGATTGCGCTGTTGGTGTATATGGGTCTGTCCATGCAGATAGGCCGGCTGTTGGAGCATGAGAATTGGCTGTTCAGGCATTAAGGGTTATTCGATGTTTTGAAGCCTTCCGGTAATTTGCATCTTCATCGGCATTGGCTGGGCATACAGGCAGAGGGAAAGATAGGGAGATGATTTTTTGCGGGATCTCAGTTTGATAGAAACGTTCAAAAAATTTCTCGAAGATTATTCGCCGGAACAGCTTACGCTTATACTGGAGCCGGATGTCTGGTCTGTCGGTCAGATGTACGATCATCTGCTTGTCGTCGCGAACGAGTATTTGGATAATGCGGAAGCTTGTGCTGCAGCGTGTCCTTGGCCAAGTCAGGGAAAGACAGATTTTGGAGAGTACTTGTTTGCTATTGGAGGGTTCCCTCCCGTGAAGATTCAATTACCGCCTGAGCTTAACGCTCCGCCGGATAATGGGAAAACGAAGGAAGAACTCACGCTGGCGCTCAATCATTTGCTGAGCCGTATGAAAAAAACGGGATGCGCAGCTGAGCATATTTCACCGGATGCCAAGATGGAACACGGTGGTTTCGGATGGCTGAACGCCCAGGAATGGGTCGAACTTGTGGGAATGCATTTCCATCATCATTTGCGGCAAAAGTACGAGCTCGATCAAAGACTGGGGGTTAAACCGTAGGCAGTTACGATTGCTATGGTTGTGCCTAAACGGTGAAGGCCTTTTCAGGATGGTTGCCATACTAGGTGTTTATAGGAACGATGACAAAAAGCATCTTCGCCGCAAGAGAGGGCAGAAGATGCGTTTTTTGTTTCATTAGTTATTCTATCACCGCACCCGCTGTTTCCTCATCCACTGCGTCGCAACCCATTTCTCGCCGAGTTCGACAGGGGCGCCGCCGTGCAGTGTCATGTCGTTCAGGGCAGGATCGTTGTAGAAGTACTCGAAGTAGACGGCCATCCCTTTTTGCGGGGTGACGGACAGTTTCAAGTGGGGGAAGAACGTTTCGCCGCCCTGTTCGACATCATTCAAATACATGACGAGCGTGCTGATCCGGTTGTTCGTTACGTTGCTGTTTGCAGAGAAGAAATCATGGTGTGCTTTATATTGCTGGCCCGGTTCGTACTTGAGGATCTGCAGGCCTTCGCCGTGCTCGATCGGGATGTTCATGACGGCTTCAATCCGTTTTTCGATCCGCGTGACGGTCAGGTTGTCGGTTTCATCGATGAACATGCTGCTGCTTGTCCGGATGTCGTTTTCTGCTCGGGTCATACCGATTTTCGAGCGTTTGACTTTATCCGCCGACAGCCAGATCAGTTCTTCGCATTCTTCATCGCTCAGCATATTGCCGAGGACGACGACGAGAGGTTCTTCGTATTTCGCAATGATTTCGACGTGCCGGTCGGTCTTGATCACTTTTCCTATATGGTTGAATATCGTTTGTTCTCTATTTTCCGCTATCAACTTCGACACCTCGATTGTGGTTTGATTTTTTTCTTAAATCACCTACAGTGTTGCGTATGAGTGTACAGCTAATATCGGACTCCTTTTGAGTGTCGCACTTCCTCTTTGGTTATAAGGTCAATTCAGTGTAGCACGCTGGTGCGTCAGCCGACAATCGTGTATGTAGTCTGAAAGGTAGTTATATATTCCTGTTTTTAGGTCGAGAAAGGTGCCTGTGCAGCAAACAATCATGTTTGTTTGAACAAACGTGAATGTTTGGCGCACAGGCACCTTTTTTCACCAGATTGGCCGGCCTTCGATAAAATCGGGAGCTTGTAGACTTAGCAGTTTGTAGAGGCTTGGGGCAATGTCCGTCATGGTGATTGGCTCGTCCAAGTCGCCTGGCTGGATATCCGGTCCTGCAGCGTAGAGCATCGGGTGCAGGGAGGGGCGCATCGGGCTGCCGCCGTGGCTTCCGAGTTCCAAAGTCGGTTCCATCGCAATTTCTGCGTCTTTCCCCATGAGGAAACCGGAAGCGGCGGATAGGAAGACGTCACCGCTGTTGTTGTTGAAGATGGAGGCATATGCTCTGTCATCTGCCGTCCAGACTTTTTCGTATGGTGTTTCCTGCTCGAGTTCATCTGAATCAAAAGGAACTGTGGGGTACTGGTACGCAGGGTAGGCTATGTCCGAGTTTCCGGTGAGCCAGCGGCCGATAGGATGGCTGACTTTCCGCGGGTCCCTAAAGCGGGGAGAGAAGCGGGCACCGTTTTTGAAGACGGAGACGATTTCCTGTTTCACCTGTTCATACTCCGCCGGGTCGACGATCCCTTTTTTCTCACGGCCTTTCAAGTTGACGTATACGTGTGCGATCGTCCCGCTCGCTTCAGCGTATGCTTTTGTTTTGGATGAATCGATTTTGCCGTTTTCATCTTTCACTAAAAGTCCTGCTTTTTCGAGCTCGCGGTTTGGCGACAGCCGTGTATGGATCGGCTCGAGACCATGGTCGGAGATGAGCAGAAGGTGGTCGTTTTCCTTCAGATCGTCCGTGATGCGGCCGATGGCGTTGTCTGCCTGGCCGAACGCCCAGCTGACGTATTTCTCGTAATTCTGTACGTTGTCCGAATAGCCGGGCTGCGCTGGGTCCCTCAGCAGGAATTCATGCAATTCCGTATCGACGACAGGGTAGTAATAGAACAGCAGGTCCGGGTGATAGGTGTCTTTGACGTGCAGGCTGACGTCGGTTATCCAATCCGTGAACCGTTTGCCGGCCTGCTCGTATTCCTCCCGGGTGATCTCGCCGGCTTTGAACGCCCGCATTTCGTCTGGAGCGGGGTAGAAGCCGAACTTGGCGTGCATGTCATCAGCGAAGCTGCCGGGACCCTGGTAGATGCTGCCCATGATCGTTCCCTGGAACAGCCGGAGATCCCCTTTTTTATCGGCATCCCCTTTTAGCTTGACGTAGAAACCAACGCTGTCTTCAGAGGGCAGGTCGAGCGTGACGGCCGTCCAGCCGTCCGTTGTCAGTTCCTTGCCGATCGTTGAACGGTTCTGGGATAAGTAGAAGAGGGGGCCTTCGTTTTCCGCTTTGAGGATGAACAGCTGCTGGGAAGGGGCGTCTTTGACGTCCAGCGTCAGCACAGCTTCCTCCGCGTTTTCCGAGCCGTCCGGCAGCTGGTCGAGCCGCTCGTCGCTGACAGCGCTGAATTTCAAGTCGTGCAGCTTCGAATCAGCTAACGTGCCGCCTGAATAGACGGCGTATGTCGCAGCCGATGCATTTTCAGGATTTGAGTCCGGAAATGCGACGGTGGCCGTGATTTTTCCTTGGTTCTCTGCTTCTTTCCAGATCGGGGTGACGCCGACTGTTTGCGAGAATCCGCTCGTGTCCGTCTTGACTTTATCGCCAGTCGTATGGAACTGGTTGCTGACGATGCCGGTTTGGGCAGGCGACGCACCGGTAGCCATCGCTGCATGGGACGGTGCGGTCAGCGATGGCGTGACAGTCGTGAAGTTCGTGGCGGCTGCCGCTTGATCCTGAAACCGTTTCAAGCTCGGCATGAGGCCTTTTTTTATGTAGCGCTGTGAATCCTGGTATCCTAAGCCGTCGAAGGAGACGACGCTGATCGTGCCGTTTGTCTCGGCTGCCGCACGCTGGCAGGGCAGGAGTCCGGTCATCCCGCACAATAGGAGGGCGGCGATAAGTGCTGTATGTTTTTTCTTAGTTGGTTTCATAGGAGATCCCTCGCTTTGCTAGTCTATTCCCGGTGCGGGAAGCAAGCAAACAAGAGAGAAAAGAATGAAAAATACGGTACCTGTGCAGGAAACAATCGTGTTTGTTTGAATAAACTTGATTGTTGGAACTAACGCGTTTGTTTGACGCGCAGGCACCTTACAAGTTATTTTCTCTTCTGGCGGCTGTCGAAGAATGCCCAGCCGACAAACGCACTGACCGCCAGAAGTGCCGCGTACAGGAAGAATTCCGCAGTGATAGTCGCTTGCAAAAGGTCCTGTACGGTGGTGCCCCGGACGAATATATCGTATGGATTCGCGTCACGGTAGGATATCGGAAGTTTGTCGCCGAGTCCGTACTGCTGATAAGTATGCCTTGTGACATTTTTGACGGCCTTCACTGTCTGGCCGGCGCTGTCTTGGAAGGCGACGGTGAATTCATAAGCGGAATCTTCATGTTTTCGGTACGTGACGTGAGAATACGTGTCGTAGATAAGCGCCTCTGTTTCCGTCTTGCCGAACGGCAGAAGTTTACGGGACAGGTTGACGAGGAACCGGCTGGTGATGGCGAGGAACACGAAGACGAAGATACCGGCGATTCCCCAGCCGCTTTGCACTTTTCTCACTTTCCGCTGTTCTCTTCCCATCTTCCGCTTTTTTTTCAAAGTCCGTTTGCGGCCGGACGTTTGTTCCATCCGTTCAAGCCCCGGGATTGATAGAAAGGTAGCGATCAAGCAGCAGAGAGCGAGGAAGCCGAGCACACAGATACCGATCAGGTAAAATACACTGTCAATAATGATGTCCCGGATGGTTGAGAAGTCGGAAGGACCGGATGAGTACCCTTTTACCGGATCACCTGGTTTGAGTTCGCTGACCTGCTTTTTGGATATGCGATTCATGTAGGGGGCTTCTTTTCCATTCGGCAGTGTCACGCGTACGTAGTAGGAAGGCGGGGTGAACAGCCCCTTCTCCCCGGTCTTTTCAACGCTCATCACAGTAGCAGACTCATATGAAAGCAAAGGGTATTCTTCTAAATAGGATGAAATGAGGGCCCAGGTGAAGAGACTGAACAATACCGTGACGGCCGCCATTCCGGCAAATTCCTTCATTTTTTCCATCATGTACACTCCAGATCTATCTGGGTGCCTGTGCAGCAAACAAACATGTTTGTTTGAACAAACTCGATTGTTCGAACAGACTCGTTTGTTTGGCGCACAGGCACCGTTTTTTTCATTGTAACGTTTTTCGGTCTATTCCGTCTAACTTGTCAGAGGGGGGCGGTTGGTCGTGAAGAAACTAGTGGGTGCAGCGCTTGTAATTCTTGCATTTGCAGTCGGCGGCTGCGGGACGGCGGCCCCCGGCAAAGATGGGGCAGCTGATGGAGGAACTGCGGCGGAACAGGAGGGCTGGAAAACGATAGAGACGGTTGGCGGGCGGGAGATCATCGCTGCGCTGAAGCAGTCGGTTGCCGATTCTCCTAAGCGGAACGAAGCTGTGAAGGATATTCTGGCGAGGACGGACTATGTGGAAGGGTATCTCGGTGAACCGTCCGAGGAGCTGGCTGCGGATAGTGCCGTTCAGGCGATCGAAGGGCCGGCTGCCATTGAAGCGGTCGAGGCTGTGTACGGCGGATATGATGGTTTCGAGAAAGAAGGGGTCTTGTTTTTTGAAAACCAGGCGTCCGGGGCAGCTCAGTCCGGCATCTGGATCGGTGTGAAAAAGCCCGATGACCGTGTGCAGCAAGTGCTCGACCGTCTCCAGCCGAAAGTCGATGCCGGTGAGCTGCTGGCCCGCCCGATCTATATTTTCCGCAGTGCGCACACGCAGCGCGAATTATATGCGCAGCAGGATGAAGTAGCGAAAGCGGTAAATGCGCTTAGGCAAGAACGCGGGTCGTCTGCCGTATCGGCCAATACGATTTCCGGGGAGATCACCGTCTCACATGATTTCTTGAAAGACAGTCAGGTGGGGGAACTGAAGAAGCAGTTTCCGCAATACAGTCTGAAGTTTGAACAGAATGGCCGCATGGTCGCGGAACCCGGACAGTCGGCTGTCATGAAACCGGACAATGCTGTTACGGAGACACCCGTCGAAGAAGGTGGATTCGTCATGAGTGTCTCTGCAGATGAATTCTTCGTTTCGGGCGGTACGGAAGGTGCGGTCTACTATTCATTTCCAGAAGCGGAACTACTGTCTGTCGGGAGCCGGGTGAAAGTGGAAAATACCGGCAGCATAGCTGAGTCCTATCCGGCACAGGGGGAAGCGAAGTTCGTCGGAA
The DNA here is from genome assembly GCF_023707985.1 of Sporosarcina sp. NCCP-2716. Taxonomy (GTDB): domain Bacteria; phylum Bacillota; class Bacilli; order Bacillales_A; family Planococcaceae; genus Sporosarcina. The sequence goes on along the minus strand of NZ_BRCF01000003.1, from coordinate 245,987 downwards.
TTCTGCCCGATTACAAGCCGCTCGGCGCAGTTCTTTCCGAGTCACAAGCTGTTAAAAAAGCTATTGACAGCAAAGTATCCGGCCCCTCAGGGTTTCTGGAGATCCGCAATACACGCTATGATGCAGGGCGGGGAATCTGGGTGTTGACGCTGTATGATGAGACAGAAATGGAGATCGAAGACCGCTGAATCGGGAGCATGTACGGTGAATAGTCGTGATTGTTGAAACAAACACGATTGTTTGGCGCACAGGCACCTGTTTTCAATGGAATAAACTGAAAGAAAAAAACTATTGTCCAATTCGAAAAACGTTGGTACACTATATCAAACCTGTACACGACAGACCGTGGCATGGTGGACAAGTTTTCATTCATATAGTTATCAAGGGGGGAACTCGGATGGCACAAGTGTTCAGGAAGTGGAACAGCATCAGTTTGGTGAAACGCATTATTCTCGGTATCGTGGCAGGTGTGGTGCTGGCATTGGCACTGCCGAAAGCGGCAGCCTGGGTCACGATTTTCGGTTCGCTGTTCGTCGGTGCGCTGAAGGCGGTTGCACCGGTTCTGGTCTTATTCTTAGTTATGTATGCGCTTGCTTCCCATAAGCGCGGCACGAAAACGAATATGAAGACGGTCCTTTCACTGTATGGGATCGGCACACTGCTCGCAGGAGTGGTGGCAGTCGCAGTGAGCTTCGTCTTCCCGATCACACTGAAACTGACGGCAGGGGCGGAAGGTCTCGAGCCGCCTGAAGGGATCGTCGAGGTGCTGCAGAAGCTTCTGTTCAACCTGGTCTCGAACCCGGTGGAAGCGTTGCTCAGTGCGAACTACCTTGGCATTCTCTTGTGGGCGGTCGTGCTCGGTCTCGCATTGAAAAGTGCCAGCCAGACGACGAAGGACGTTCTCGGCAATGTGTCGGACGCCATTACGAAAGTCGTTCAATGGGTCATCAGCCTGGCACCGATCGGCATCATGGGCCTCGTCTTCGATGCGGTCGCGACAACAGGGATTTCGGCGCTTCTCGACTACGGTAAATTGCTGCTCGTACTGGTCGGCTGTATGCTGTTCATCGCACTCGTGGTGAACCCGCTGATCGTCTACGTATACATCCGCCGCAATCCGTACCCGCTCGTCTTCCGCGTGCTGCGGGACAGCGGTCTGACAGCATTCTTCACGCGGAGTTCGGCTGCAAACATCCCGGTCAACATGAAACTCTGTGAAGAACTCGGTCTCGATGAAGACACGTACGCAGTTTCAATCCCGCTCGGCGCGACCATCAACATGGCGGGCGCAGCTGTTACAATCGCTGTCCTGACACTGTCTGCAGTGCATACGCTCGGCATCCAGGTCGACTTCCTGACAGCACTCCTGCTCTCAGTCGTCGCAGCCGTATCGGCAGCAGGCGCGTCAGGCGTCGCTGGCGGATCGCTCCTGCTGATTCCGCTTGCGTGCAGTCTGTTCGGTGTCCCGAACGACATCGCCATGCAGGTTGTCGCAGTCGGTTTCATCATCGGCGTCGTCCAGGATTCTTGCGAAACAGCACTCAACTCTTCGACAGACGTCCTGTTCACAGCGGCAGCTGAGTATTCTAAAGAATACAAGGAAAGCAAAGTCGGTAAAGCCGCTGCAGTGAAATCGTAACGGTTTAAACAGCAAAAGGACTGCCCAACGGCACATCGCCGGGGTGGTCCTTTTTTGGTGGAATGCAATCTGTGGTACGAGTATAGTATTGTACTCAATTCAGATAAGGTATACTGTTCTGCAGAGGTGAAGGAAACATGCAAACTGGAAAAAACCGATTGGAAGTCACTGACTGATGGCGTTCGGGATTGATCGGAAAGAATTGAAGGCTTGGAAACAGCGAGTGGCAGCGGGAGAGATCGCTTTTCTCACGCATTATTGGCTGGACGACCGGTTCCCCGGTTGCAAAACCGTAACAAAAGCTGGCTGCAGCGATGTGGACAAGCTGAAGGCGTGGGGCAGGAACTATGGGCTGAAGCCCGAGTGGATCGACTACAAGGAAGACTTCCCGCATTTCGACTTGTTCGGCAAAGTTGAACTGCAGGCTTTGCTGGATGCCGATCTTGAAGAGCAGGCGCAGCGATTCCGTCTTGTTTGACGAAGCTTGTACGAAGATAATCGTGAATGTTTACACAAATGAAATTGTTTGGTGCACAGTCAACGTCGATATGATATACTATCGGTAACTTAGTTGAACGGAGGTGGGAAGGATGGAAAAAGCAGCAGCGCAGACAGGTGTACAACTGGATACGTCCATGTATTATGCACGTGTCATTACTTACGATTTTTTGGCCGACGGGATACGTCTGTCCATTTTTAGAAAACCAAAAAATCGTTGCGCAGCTGATTAACGCCATTCTTTCCACGGAGGGACTGTCTGTTTTCAGGCGGTCTTTTTTGTTTGCCGTTTTTCAGTGCGCTCACCAGGAGGCACTACTATGCAGATCAAAGCGGAAACCATCGCCAAAACACTTGGCGGAACAATACTATTCGAAAACTTGACAATGGAAGTCAAAGCGGGCGAGCATGCAGCGTTAGTCGGACGGAACGGCTGCGGCAAGACGACATTGCTGCGGCTTCTTGCGGAAGAGGAAACACCCGACAGCGGCCGCATCATCCGCACGAAAGACAGCACGGTCGGATTGCTGCATCAGATTCCATCGTATCCGGAATCGAGCGTGAAAGAAGTGCTGCTCGAGGCGTTCAGCGATCTGTTAGTGACAGAACGTCTGATGAAAGAACTGGAGATCAGGATGTCGGCGGAAGTCACAGAGCGGATTCTCATGCAATACGGGGAGCTTCAGGAAATGTTCATGGAGCGCGGCGGGTACGAAATCGAGTCCCGTCTTGCAAGCATCGCGAACGGACTCGGGATTACACGCTTCCTCTCGCAGCCATTTGACTCCTTGAGCGGCGGGGAAAAGACGAAAGTGATACTCGGCCGTATTTTGCTGCAGCAGCCGGACATCCTGCTGCTGGACGAACCGACGAACCACTTGGACATTACAGCGATTGAATGGCTGGAACAGCATTTACAGCAATTTTCAGGTACCGTCATTCTCATCTCTCATGACCGGGAATTCATGAACCGGACGGTTGGTAAAGTAATCGAACTCGAGGACGGTGAGTGCTGGGTGAGCCATGGAAATTACGATGCATTCCTAGAGAACCGGGAAGCCCGGATTGCCCAGCAGTTTTCGGAATACAAGGAACAGCAGAAGAAGGTCAAGAAGATCAAGGAAGCGATCCGCCGTCTCCGGCAATGGGCAAATGAGGCGTCACCGCCGAATCCCGACCTGTACCGAAAGGCGAAGTCGATGGAGAAGATGCTTGCCCGAATGGAACTCGTGAAAAAACCGAAATCCGACGGTGCGATGCGACTTAGGCTCGAGGCGGCAGACAGGAGCGGGAAGGAAGTCGTCCGTTTCGAACATGCCGCCCATCGGTTTTCATCCGCAGCCGCGCCGACTTTGGAGAACTGTACGTTTTCAGTCCATTGGCAGGATCGGCTTGCGATTGTCGGGGCGAACGGCACCGGTAAATCGACGTTGCTGAAACTGATCCTTGGGCAGCTGATGCCTTCGAACGGACGGGTACATGTTGGGTCAAATGTGAAAATTGGTTATCTTGCCCAACAGTTCGACACGCTTGACGGGGAGCAGCGGCTGATCGATGCTTTCCGGGAAGATGTGTCTATGACGGAATTCGACGCGCGTCACGTCCTCGCCCAGTTTTTGTTTTACGGATATGATGTGTTTAAGAAAGTGAAGGATTTGAGTGGCGGGGAGAAGATGCGGCTCCGGCTCGCCCAGCTCATGCAGCAGGACTTGAACCTGCTCGTCCTGGATGAACCGACGAACCACCTCGACATCGAAAGCAGGGAGGTATTGGAGGAGACACTCGAACGCTTCGGAGGGACGATCATCGCGGTGAGCCATGATCGCTATTTCCTCCAGAAGCTGTTTACGAGGACCGCCTGGATGGAAAAGGGATCCCTGACTGTGCATGAAGGGGATTACGCATTTGCCGAACGCAAACAGCGGAAATAGGAAGACTGCATGAATAGGGTGCCTGTGCGTGAAACAATCATGAATGTTTAAACATTCATGATTGTTTGCTGCACAGGCACCTTTTTTTAACGCAATAACAGATTCACGTGATCGGTCGTGTCTTTATCGTTCAGGACAAACTGGAGTTGGAAATTGCCGATGTCGTAGATGAAGCTCACCTGCTTCATCTCAGGCAGGGGGCGCTTCGTTCCGGGCTGTCCGAGCTGTTTGACGATGTCTTCGCTTGTGATCCCGCCGAGGTTCGTCTGGCGCTCGACGTTCGTACCGAGGTAGCGTGCTTCCGTGAGCAATCCGTTTTTATCGTAACGCAAATCGTAGGAAGCCTGCCCCATCGAGCCGGTATAACGGTCGAACGTATCCTGGCGTTCCGGCTGTCCGATTTCGTTGTAGACATCGGTCTGCGTCGTCTTGCCGACATAGAATTTGTCGGACAGGCGGTAGACTTTCCCTTTTTTTGCATCAGCGACAAGTCCGTTCAGCGCGTCGATGGCCATTTGTTTTTGCTCCTGATCGACATCTGTGCTGTCTGTATTGGCATCTGTTGACTCCCCGTTACCGGAGGATCCGTCCGACTCCTCGTTTCCCTGTGATCCGGAGGCGGATGAATCGCCCGGCTGCTGTCCTTCGGTGCCGGTCCCGGAAGAACCGCTGTCCGCTGAACCAGCCGTGTTGCTGTTCTCTTCACTGCCGGGTGCGTTCTCAATCGCCGGTTTTCCGTTAGCGCTGCCCTGATCCGGATTGCCTTCCGTTGCAGAAGAGCATGCGGACAGACTTCCTGCGAGGAGGACAGCAGCCAATGCTGCATGTCGTTTCATGAGATTCAGCCTCCTGTCGTTGAGATATCTATAACGTATTTTCCCCTTCGTCCTTCCGATTACACACTTTTTTTGACGGGTGCCTGTGCGTGAAACAATCATGAATGTTTAAACATTCACGATTGTTCACTTAGTCATGATTGTTTGTTGCACAGGTACCGGTATTCCGGATTTCACTTGCGCAGACGGGCGATTTCGTCTGCGACTGCGAATGCTAAGTCATCGTTGCCGAACAGCTGCAGGACGTCGAGCATCGTTTCGTTATCGATGAACAATTCGTCCATGCCCTCATCTTCTTCGAGCACATTCTGGAGGGCGGCGTTCGCCGGCTGGCCGGGATAGGCGCGCTGGTAAAGGGCCTGCGCATCCAGCTCATGATTGGAACACCACTGGGCGAACAGCCGGATCATCAGCGTTTCGTCGTCTTTAAATTTTTGGATGATCTGTTCGTCGAGATTTTTAAATTCCATAGTAAGACCTCCGGTGTGTACGTAGTTTTCCTCAGTATATCGGAAAGACGGAAGCTGTGCAGAACAGGGAGTTTCCTGAGCGGGTGAGCGAGGCAAGTCTTTCCAGTAACATGAATTTTCGGTATAATCCAACTGAAGGGGGATGGTGACATGTTGAAGCAATCGACGATCGAGAAAGTGCTGGAAGCCGCGCTGTCGACAGGCGGAGATTTTTCAGAAGTGTTTGTGGAAGACAAATTTGTCAATTCGATAGAGCTGCAGAGCAGCAAGATCGAAAAGAGCATGTCCGGACGTGATTTCGGGATCGGCATCCGGATTTTCTCCGGCTTGCAGTGCGTCTATACGTATACGTCAGATTTCAGTGAGGCGTCGCTGATCGCAGCGGCGAAACGGGCAGCGCTTGCGATCAAGGGGGGCGGCAGCGGAATCCTCCAGCCGCTCAAGCGGGAATTGCTCACACCGATCCATACGATTACCCAGCTGCCGAATTCAGTTGAGCATGCACGCAAGGCGGCGGTGATGAAGAAAGCGAACGAGATTGTCCGGTCCTATGACACACGTATCCAGCAGGCGGGGATCCGTTATTTGGACGAAGTTCAGAATGTGCTAATCGCCAATTCGGAAGGGACACTTGCGGAAGACCAGCGCGTGCATTCGCGTTTGGTGATCCAGGCTACGGCTGCAGAAGGAAACGAGATGCAGAGCGGTTTCTATGGTCCCGGAGCGCATGCCGGTTTTGAATTCATCGAGAATCTGGACTTGAATCATTATGCAGGCGAGGCTGCGCGTATCGCGGTGACGAAGCTTGGCGCTGCACCTTGCCCGAGCGGCAAGTTTCCGGTCATTATCGACAACGAGTTTGGCGGCGTGATCTTCCACGAAGCATGCGGTCATGGGCTAGAAGCGACCTCGGTGGCGAAGAACAACTCCGTGTTCGCCAATCGCATCGGTGAGAAAGTAGCACCTGACATCGTTACGTATATCGATGATGGGACATTACCGAACGAATGGGGTTCGCTCACTATCGACGACGAAGGCGAAAAGACACGAAAGAATGTGCTGATCGAGAATGGAATTTTGAAAGGCTATCTGATCGATAAATTCAATGCCCGGCGGATGAATGTCGAGGCGACAGGATCGTCTCGTCGGGAATCGTACCGTTTCAATCCGACGTCCCGGATGACAAATACGTACATTGCACCCGGCCGCTCGACGCCCGAGGAGATCATCGCAGCGACGGAGAACGGCATCTATGCGAAGTATATGGGCGGCGGGCAAGTGAACCCGGCAACTGGCGACTATAATTTCGCGGTGGAGGAAGCATACGTCGTGAAGGATGGCAAGATCGCCCATCCAGTGCGCGGGGCGACGCTTATCGGGAACGGTGCGAAGACATTGCAGAAAGTCGACATGGTCGGCAATAATCTGGCCCATGGAGCGGGAATGTGCGGATCGGTCAGCGGAAGCCTGCATGTCAACGTCGGTCAGCCGATGCTGCGTGTCAGTGAAATTACCGTCGGCGGGACAAAGGGGGAGTCATGATGGAGATCCAGCAGTTTCAGGAAAAGTTGCTGCACAGCGCACGGAATGCAGGATTTGACGAAGCCGAAGTGTATTTTGAGAAGTCCTCTTCGTTCCAAGTGATGGTGTTCGAAGGTGAAATAGACAGTTACGAGACGTCCGAAGAAGGCGGCGTCGGCCTGCGCGGACTGTATGATGGCAAGATGGGTTATGCGTACACCGAAAAGATCGAGGATGACTCAATCCCGTTTTTGATCGACAGCGCGAAAGCCAACGCGGAAGTGCTCGACGAAGATGATGGAGCGGACATTTTCGCAGGCAGCGATCGTTATATCGAGCATTCTTCCTATAATGAGGCGCTGGATTCGGTTCCGATCCCTGACAAGATTGATTTCCTGAAAGAGGTCGAACAGAAAACGAGGGACTATGATCCGAGAATCTTGGCGCTGAATTATTGTGTCCTCCAAGACTTTTCGAGCGAAAAGGCGCTGACCAATTCGAAGGGCCTTTCACTGCATGATCGGTCAAACGGGCTGATCGTCTTCGTCTCCGCAGTCGCAAAAGACGGGGAGGAGATGAAAACAGGTGCCTCTGTCCGCCTGACGCGTGATTTCCAATCTCTCGATGCCGATGCGATTGCGAAAGAGGCGGCGGAAGAAGCCTTGGCACAGCTCGGTGAGACGACCGTGCCGTCCAAACAGTATCCGGTCATCCTGCGGCACGATGCCGCCGCTTCCCTGCTCGCGGCATTCACCCCGATCTTCTCCGCCGAAGAAGCGCAAAAAGGGCAGTCGCTGCTGAACGGGAAAGTAGGCGACGTGATCGGCGCTGAGCACGTCACGCTGATCGACGACCCGTTCCACAAGGATTCCCTGTTCGGCGGCACGTTCGACGGCGAAGGGGTGGCCACCCGTGAGACCGTCCTCATCGCAGGCGGCGTGCTGGAAACGCTGCTGCACAACCGGAAAACGGCGAAGAAAGAAGGTATGAATTCGACGGGACACGGGAGCAAGGCATCGTACAAAGGGACATTGACCGTCTCCCCTCACAGTTTGTACGTCGCGCCAGGCGTAAAGACCGAAATGGAGATGATCGCCGGGGTGCCGGAAGGGATCCTGGTGACAGGACTGTCTGGCCTTCACTCTGGCACAAATCCGATTTCAGGTGAATTCTCGCTGGCCGCTTCCGGGTTTTTCATTCAGGACGGCAAAATTTCCGTACCGGTGAAGCAGATGACGATCGCCGGGAACTTCTTCGACTTTTTGAAGTCGATTGACACAGTCGGTTCCGATTTGAAATTCGTACCGGGTGGCTGCGGTTCCCCCTCCCTGAAAGTGAGCAGTCTGTCCGTTACCGTAGAGTGAATAAGGTGCCTGTGTGCGAAACAATCGCGAATGTTTAAACATTCACGATTGTTTGCTGCACAGGCACCGTTTTAAATATTTCCCCAGCGTCTCGCATATAGTGGCTGTGAAGACGATGAGGGATGTGGTGATTGTGATCGAACGGGCACTGCTGCTGATCATTATGCTGCGTGTTTTGTCGGGGAGCATTGAAATTTCGGCGGCTGCATTGATGTACAAGTTCAATGATTTGGAAAAAGCATTTTATATTAACAGCATGCTTGCGCTGGTAGGTCCTGTGATACTCGTGGTGACGACCGGACTTGCGCTGAGTGGACTGACGGAAAAAATCTCATTGACACGGATCATCTGCTTGTTTGCCGGTATCGTGCTGATCATTTTCAGTTTGAAGTCGAAGTGACCATCATGCTTACGGACATGTACATACGGATAGACCCGGCAGATGGATGCTTGGTCTTCTTTGTGTTTGCAAGCAGAACGCCGTCAATCGGATGTTAAGTGCTTTCTTCAGGTCTTTTGATATCCTCTGTCTTGATGAATTTCCAGACGACGAACAGGAGGATGAGCCCGAGAACGCCGGCAGTAATATAACTGACATTCAGCATGTTCTTCATGACGAGTGACATGACCGGCGGACCTGCAGCGACCCCGATAAACCGGGCGGAACTGTAGAAGGAAGACACCGTGCCGCGGAGCGATTTCTCGATATTGTCCGTGATGATCGCGTCAAGCGCAGGAAGCATAGCGCCGATCGCGATACTGACGAGACTGGTGACTGCCAGCAGCAGGAAAAGCTTCTTGCTTGTGAACCCGACGAAGACAACGCTGGCGGACATCATGATGAGGGACGCGACCATGAGCGTCTTGATGGTCTTGATATTTCCTTTAATGGATCTGCCGGATATGAACGAAGCAATGCAGAGCAGCAGCAGCGGAATCGCCAGGACGAATCCTTTTTTGATGCCTTTGATGTGATGCACTTTCTCGAGATTCTCCGACAGGAAAAAGAGCATGCTGAACAGGATCAGCATAACGAGGACTCCGTTCAGGAAGACAGTGTACAGCCATTTGCCTTCGCTTTTGAACACTTCTTTCGTACTGCTGAGGAATTCCTTGAATGTGATCGGCTCGTCCTTCTCTTTCGGCACCTTTACACAGAAGAAGATGAGCATGATGGAAATGAGACTAAGCGCTGATATGGAAAAGAAGGGGAGGAACCAAAGTGCCGCAGCGAAAAGCGATCCGAGTATCGGGCTCAGCACTTTGCCGAATGTGTTCGACGTTTCGATAATCCCAAGAGTCGAACTCGTCTTTTCCTCGTCATCATGAGAGAGATCACCGACAAGCGGCAGCACAATCGGCATCGCGCCGGCAGCACCGATCCCCTGTAGGATTCGGCCGATAATGATGACGGTGTACGGGTCATCCATTTTCCAGGAAGCGAATCCCGCGACGAGCCCGCCGATCAGTGCGAGAACCAAACTTGGCAGTATCACCATTTTGCGGCCGAACCGATCGGACAAATACCCGGCGATTGGGATGAGGATAATTGCCGCGACCGAGTAGCTGGTGATGATCATACTGGACTGGAACGACGTGATCCCGACTTTGTCCTCCAAAATTGGCAGTACCGGGATGAGCATGGAGTTCCCGAGTGTCATGACAAGCGGGATGGAAGCCAAGCTGACGATGCACCAGACACTTACTTGATTTGTATTATTCTTCATGCCACACCTCAACTGTTTATATACGTAGTGAGGGTAGGATCCCCAAAGTCGGGCGGAGTATGTATCGCTTTCGTTCAAACTATCCAAGACGCCCGAAAACGGGGAGAAAACGCAGTGGTTCATGAGAATAACGCTTGGTATGCCTGGAGGCCGAAATAGAGGCCGAAACCGATCATTGAAAAGGAGGAAAGGAGGGACACGAACGTCAGGAGCGGCGCAGACAATAACCGGCGGGCGCCGTTCGACAGGAATGACAGGATGAAATCCACCACCATGATGCCCGCAAGAATGGCGAAGCTGTTCAGCAGGATTTGCGTGCCTGATGCCATTCCGGCCGTCCTTGCGAGCATGGATCCATAAATCCCGAGCCAGAACAGAATCGTGATCGGGTTGAACATGGACATGAAGAAGCCGGAAATGATCGACTTCCGCAGCCGATCCCGTTTTACCGCTTTCGGGTCAAGACCGGCACGGTTCAATTTCAGCAGGTTTTCAATGCCGGTATACAGCAGGACAAAACAGCCGAAAGACCATAGAATAATCTGAAGGAGCGGGGAGTGGATGAATTTCCCGATTCCGAAATACACCGCACCCATGTACAGCACATCGGTGGCAATCGACCCGAGGCTGAAAAACCAAGCATGGAAAAAGCCGTTTTTAATGCCGGTGTTCAGTAAAACGGTCTTCACAGGACCGACGGGCGCCGCTAACGAAACGCCCAAGACGAAATAGAGAAGCAATGTATTCATGGCCACAATCCTCAGTTCACATACTCACATATGATTTTATTCACACGGTGGGGAGGATATGAGAACCGAAGAACGGTGCCTGTGCAGCAAACAAACGTGAATGTTTAAACATTCACGTTTGTGTTGCGCACAGGCACCCATAAAATGATAAGATAATTCTATTCTGGCATGAGCCGGTTTTCAGGATGAAGAGATTTCTGAAATTTGAAAGGCAGAGGAGTAATTTCACTTGAAAAATGAATTGAAACAAGAGTGGTTTTCCAATATACGGGGAGACCTTTTGGCAGGAATAGTAGTGGCGCTCGCCCTTATCCCGGAAGCGATCGCATTTTCGATCATTGCGGGTGTCGATCCTATGGTGGGTCTGTACGCATCGTTCTGTATAGCGGTAACTATCGCTATTGTTGGCGGCAGGCCGGGAATGATATCTGCCGCTACCGGAGCGATGGCTCTGCTGATGGTGCCGCTAGTGCGCGAATACGGTCACGATTACTTATTGGCAGCGACGCTGTTGACCGGCGTTATCCAAATCGTGTTCGGTGTGTGCAAAATAGCAAGAGTAATGAAATTCGTCCCGAGGGCTGTTATGATGGGATTTGTCAACGCTTTGGCGATCCTCATATTCATGGCACAGATGCCGCACTTTTTAGGGGCTTCCGCTGAAACATACATATTCGCCGCAGTCACACTGCTTATTGTTTTCATTGTGCCGCGGTACGTGAAGACGATACCTGCACCGCTGATTGCAATTGTCGCGCTGACAGCAATCGCTCTTTTCGCAAACTTCGATTTGCGCACGGTCGGAGATATGGGGAAGATAACACGTTCATTCCCCGAATTTTTCATTCCCCGTGTGCCTTTTACGTTTGAAACGCTCGTTATCGTCTTTCCTTATTCACTCGCCATGGCGGTAGTCGGTCTGCTCGAAACGCTGCTGACTTCATCTATTGTAGATGATATGACGGATACCGGGAGCGATAAAAATAGAGAGGCGAGAGGACAGGGGATTGCCAATATCGTCACTGGATTCTTCGGGGGTATGGCTGGCTGTGCGATGATCGGCCAGTCCGTTATCAACGTCAGATCCGGCGGACGCGGCAGATTGTCGACGCTGACAGCTGGATTGTTCCTCATGTTTCTGATCATTGTTCTCGGCGACGTGGTTGTCCGGATTCCAATGGCGGTGCTGGCAGGCATCATGATCATGGTATGCATCGGTACCTTCGATTGGGCGTCGTTCTCTTACCTAAGGAAAGCACCAAGATCGGATGCCGCAGTCATGCTGATTACAGTCATTATTGTCGTATGGACACATGATCTGTCGAAAGGCGTGATTGCCGGGGTAATTCTGAGTGCAATCTTTTTCGCCGCCAAAATATCAAAAATCGACGTTAGGCAGGGGATGGAAGGCAACGCGCATTTGTTTGAAGTGGACGGGCAGCTGTTTTTTGCTTCTGCGGATCGTTTCTTGTCAGTTCTGGACTTTACAATCAGCGGCAAAGAGGTGATCCTCGATTTTTCCAGTTCCCGCATTTGGGACGATTCGGCGGTAGGAGCAGTTGATAAAGCTGTCCTGAACTTTAAATCGCACAGCAATAACGTGACGGTCAGAGGACTCGATTTACCGAGCGAACAACTGATGAAGAGTCTGACGGTCACCGCAGAGTGAGTGAAAAAGCGACCGTAGAACTGTACACGCTGAAACAAGGGAAGGAGGCGACTGCATGCTGGTCATCGCTAGTTGTATTTTTATTGTTACGCTGCTTTTCGTCATATGGCAGCCGAAAGGGCTGAATATAGGGTGGTCGGCCTGTATCGGAGCGCTGATTGCGCTGCTGGCAGGGGTGGTCGATTGGGGAGATGTCACTGCCGTGATCGGCATCACCTGGAATGCTACGATCACTTTCGTTGCCATCATCCTCATTTCCCTCGTTCTGGATGAAATCGGCTTATTCGAATGGGCTGCACTTCATATGGCGCGGCTGGCAAAAGGGAGCGGCCGCAGGATGTTCGTCTATGTCAGCCTGCTCGGTGCCGTCGTGGCGGCATTGTTTGCAAACGACGGGGCTGCGCTGATTCTTACGCCGATTGTCCTCGCGATGGTGCGGAATTTAAAGTTCTCGGAAGTGATGATTTTCCCGTTCATCATGGCAAGCGGATTCATCGCGGATACGACAAGTCTGCCGTTTGTCATCAGCAACTTAGTCAATATCGTTTCCGCCGATTTCTTCGGTATCGGATTTGTTGAATATGCTGTACATATGATCATACCGAATCTATTCTCGCTGGCCGCTACCGTGTCGGTGCTGCTGCTCTATTTTCGGAAATCCATCCCGCAAACATATGATGTTGACAAGCTGGTTGAGCCAGAGACGGCTATTAAGGATCGAAAGCTGTTCAAGCTGTCCTGGGGTGTACTGATCGTATTGGTGCTCGGTTATTTCACGAGTGAATGGACTGCTGTTCCGGTTTCGTTTATTGCCGGTGCCATCGCTCTGTTGTTTTTAGCGATAGCGCGGAGAAGCCCTTCAGTCGGGACGGCAGAGATTGTTAAGAGCGCCCCGTGGAGTATTGTGTTTTTCTCTGTCGGGATGTATGTTGTCGTCTACGGGCTGGGGAACGCCGGCCTAACGGAAGGCCTGGCAGCTGTTATTGAATGGACGGCTGGCCAGGGATTGTTTTTGGCTACGGTCTCCATGGGGTTCCTTGCCGCTCTGCTGTCGTCGGTTATGAATAACTTGCCAACAGTCATGGTGAATGCTCTTGCAATTGCCGAGACGGGGACGACCGGAACGATGCGCGACGCCCTCATTTACGCCAACGTCATCGGCTCCGATCTCGGTCCGAAGATTACGCCGATCGGCTCCCTTGCTACACTCGTCTGGCTGCATGTACTGAATCAGAAAGGGATCCGGATCTCATGGGGCACGTATTTCAAGACCGGAATAGTCTTGACTCTCCCGATCCTCTTCGTTACCCTTGTCGGCCTATATTTGGTGTTATAAAAGAAGGTGCCTGTGCAGCAAACAATCGTAAATGTTTGCTGCACAGGCACTGTTTTTTTAAATCTCTACCATATTTGATTGTACGTAATGATACAGCAGCTGAAGCGTGCATTTCAAGGAATCCTCGTGTGTCCGCTCAAATGCATGCGACGAGTCGATTCCCGGGCCGATCAGGCCGTGGACGATATCATGTCCGGCTTTTATCGCCGCAGAAGCGTCCGATCCGTAATACGGATAAATATCGAGCTGGTACGGGATGCTGTGCTCTTTCGAAAGCTGGACCAAAGCATTCCGCAAACCGAGGTGATACGGGCCGCTCGCGTCCTTCACACAGATAGAGACCGTGAATTCATCAGTGGACTGACCGTCGCCCATCGCCCCCATATCGACTGCCAAGTATTCGACCGTCTCCGGTGGGATGTTCGAGTTGCCGCCATAGCCGATCTCCTCGTTGTTCGAGATGAGGAAATGGGTCGTGTACGGCAAGGTTATCTTTTCTGCCTGGATCTCTCCGATAAGCTGCAGCAAAATCGCTACGCTCGCTTTGTCATCGAGGTGGCGGGATTTGATGAATCCGTTGTCGCACAGCTCCACACGCGGGTCGAGCGATACGAAATCGCCGACTTCGATACCGAGCGCCCGTACGTCATCTGCATTTTTAGCTTTCGCGTCAATCCGCACTTCCATGTTGACCTGGTTGCGGTCAGCCGTCCCGGCATTGCGGTAGACGTGGACGGAGGTCTGGTGCATAAGGATCGTGCCGGTGAACGTTTCGCCGGACGCCGTATGGATCGTACAATATTCGCCTTCAATCGAATTGAAATGATAGCCGCCGATGAGGTCGAGACGCAGCCGGCCGTTCGATTTCACTTCCTTCACCATCGCGCCGAGCGTGTCGACATGAGCTGTCAGCATCCGGTGCTTGTCTGGATTTTCGCCGGGCAGCGTCACGATCAGGCCGCCTTTCCGGTTACGTCTCATCTCTGCATTGCTTGGTTTCAGATAGTCTTCTACGAACGAGATCACGTCATCTGTGAATCCGGACGGGCTCGGAATCGAGACGAGCTGCCGGATGAGTTCTTTCGTTTTTGCTGTGTCGGGCTGATAGGTCATGAGTGTTCGCCTCCTATGATTACTCCTCTTCCAGTCTAGCGCGTTCTCTGTTGTCGCACAACTTCGAATGCCGAAATTATTTTCTTTTCGACTGGATTACATGCGCTTAACTGCCCGTGCGGCATGGAAATCGTGTTTAGCTGTCAAATAAAGGTGTCTTAACTGCCCGAGCAGCCAGAAAATCGTGCGTAAGGGTCAAGAAAAGGTGTCTTAACTGCCCGAACAGCCGGTAAATCGTGCGCAACGGTCAAATAAAGGTGACTTAACTGCCCATGCGGCCGGGAGATCATGCGCAACGGTCAGATAAAGGTGACTTAACTGCCCGTCCAGCAGGGAAACCGCATCTATCGGTCAGATAAAGGTGCCTTAACTGCCCGTCCAGCCGCGAAATCGTGTCTAGCGGTCAAATAAAGGTGCCTTAACTGCCCGTACAGCCAGGAAATCGTGCGTAAGGGTCAAATAAAGGTGTCTTAACTGCCCGAACAGCCGGTAAATCGTGCGCAACGGTCAAATAAAGGTGTCTTAACTGCCCGTCCAGCCAGGAAATCGTGCGCAACGGTCATATAAGCATCGCTTAACTGCCCGCGCAGCCGTAAAACCGCTTGCTGCAGTCAAATTAGCCTGGCACAACCGCCTTAATCCGCTTCCTGCTCCACATCGGCACGCCTTATCAGTAAAAAAGCCACGCGACGACCGGGCCGAGCAGCGAACCGACAATCGCAGACAGCGTCATCGCCACTGAACTGAGTAAGGCTTCCTGTTCGCCGTGCTCGATCGCTTTCGATGTCCCGATCGCGTGTGTCGCAGCGCCGAGGCCGATGCCGCGGCCGAGAGGGCTGTCGAGGCGGAGTGCCCGGAGCAGGAAGTTGCTGATCAGGACGCCGGATATGCCGGCGATGATGACGAAGACGGCGGCGAGCGCCGGGACGCCGCCGACTTGGCCGGCAATCTGCATGGCGATCGGCGTGGTGATCGATTTCGGCAGCAGCGAGAGCACCAGTTCCTTCGGGAAACCGGCAAGTCTCGCGAACAGCACACCGCTCACCATGCCGGTCACTCCGCCGGCGAGCACACCAGCGGCGATCGGAAATGCATGACGACGCAGCAGCCCGCGCTGTTTGTACAGCGGGATAGCGAGCGACACCACCGCCGGCCCGAGCAGTTTGTCGATCCACTGCCCACCGATCATATACGTTTCGTAAGGGATATTAAACGTAACCAGAAGAACGATCAGGAGCACCGTCGTCGTAATGATCGGCACGAAAAAGGGGTAATGGAAACGCACGTACAGCACGTCCATCGCAAAGTACACAGCCACCGTCAGGACGATGAACAGCAGTGCCAATCCTATCAGCTGCATTCCGATTCCTCCTTCCGCCTGTCGTTGCGCTTCGCAGCAGCGACACTCGCGGCACTGGCTGCAGCCATCGTCAGCACGGTGCTCGCGATCGTGATGGGGATGAGCAGGCTCCCTTTACCGGCGAAAAAGTGGCCGTATTTCATGACGGCAACCGTCGCAGGTATGAAGAAGATCGGCAGAACGGACAGCATCGAATGTGCGCCGAGTTCGACCCACGACAGCTTCAGGACACCTGTCCACAAAGCCGTCAGCATGAGCAGCAGGCCGACAATGCTTCCGGACAATGGCAGATGGAGCGCCTCCTGCAGCCAGCCGCCGATCAGATAAAATAAATATAGAAGTGCTATTTGAAGAAGCCGAACGACATATATCATGATAAAAATCCTTTCCTTGTTGACATACTGCATAAACGGAACGCTTCCTTTATTATAAGAACAGTCGGGGAGCAGCGCAAAAGACATTGTTTTCAGTCTCCCGTCTTCAGAAAACGCAAGCATCTTTCTTGAAAGTCAAAGTAGGTCAGTATATAATAAGTATAGGTGAGGGAAGGTCAGACATCCCCGCCATACGAGCAGACTTCTTGAAAGTCAAAGAAGATCAGCGTATACTGAAGTTAAAGGTCAAAGATAGTTAAAGTCAATAATAAAACCGATGAACTATATAAAGGAGGAACCAACTTATGAAATGTCAACATTGCGGACAGAACGAAGCAACGATGAGCCTGCGCCTGCAAGTGAACAATCAGGCTGCTCAGATGAATTTGTGCCAGTCGTGTTTCCGGGAACTGAGAGGGCAGATGACTGCGGGAAGCATGCCGTCATTTGCGAATAATGCAGGCGGCTTTTTCCAGGCGAACGGCGGAAAACAGGCGCATACGCAAGTGCGGGAGCCGGAACAGCAGCAGCCCGGTCTGCTGGATGAACTTGGACGTAACTTATCCGATGAAGCGAAAAACGGAGAGATCGATCCGGTCATCGGACGTGATCAGGAACTGAAACGTGTCATCGAAACATTGAACCGCCGCAACAAAAACAATCCTGTCCTCATCGGGGAGCCGGGGGTCGGGAAAACGGCGATCGCTGAAGGGCTTGCGCGCAAGATCCACGAAGGGGACGTACCGGCAAAACTGCTGAACAAACAAGTGTATGTACTTGACGTCGCATCCCTCGTCAGCAACACAGGGATCCGCGGCCAGTTCGAAGAGCGGATGAAAGAACTGATCGGCGAGCTGGAATCGCGCGAAGATGTCCTGCTGTTTGTCGATGAAATACACCTGCTCGTCGGCGCAGGTACTTCGGAAGGTTCGAAGATGGACGCCGGAAATATTCTAAAACCGGCACTTGCCCGCGGAGCGATGCAGCTTATCGGTGCGACTACCTTGAAGGAATACCGCCAAATCGAGAAGGATGCCGCACTTGAACGGCGATTCCAGCCGATTCTAGTCAAGGAGCCGTCTTCCGAAGACGCTGTCAAAATCCTTAACGGCATCAAAGACCGTTATGAACAGTTCCATGAAGTGAGCTATCCAAGTGAAGCAATCCAAGCTTTCGTCACGTTGTCCGAGCGGTACATCCAAGACCGCTATCTGCCGGATAAAGCGATTGACCTGATGGACGAAGTCGGCGCCCGGCTGAATCTTGAGCATGAGCCGGCCGATACGGCGGCGCTCACTGCCCGGCTGGAGGAAGTGGTTTTCCTGAAAGGACAGGCTGCTGAGCAGGAAGATTATGAAACTGCCGCTGCCCTGCGCACGGAAGAAATGAGCCTGCAGGAGAAACTCGCCGCTGCGTCAAACGCAGGCAGCAAGCCGGAAATCGTCGTGACGGTAGCTGACATCGAGCGGATTGTCGAAGAGAAGACGGGGATTCCTGTCACGAAACTTCAGGCAGCTGAACAGGCGAAGATGAAAGGCCTTGCCGGCAGTCTCGGCAGCAAAGTGGTCGGGCAGACGGAAGCGGTCGACAAGATCGCTAAAGCGATCCGCCGCAGCCGTGCCGGACTGAAATCGAAAGAACGGCCGATCGGTTCGTTCCTGTTCGTCGGACCGACAGGCGTCGGGAAGACGGAATTGACGAAAGTGCTGGCTGAAGAACTGTTCGGTACGCGTGATGCCTTCATCCGTCTCGACATGAGCGAGTACATGGAGAAACATGCGGTGTCCAAACTGATCGGTTCGCCTCCTGGATATGTCGGCCACGAAGAAGCGGGGCAGCTGACCGAACAGATCCGCCGCAATCCGTATTCGATCGTGCTGCTGGACGAAATCGAGAAGGCTCACCCTGACGTGCAGAACATGTTCCTCCAGATCATGGAAGACGGACGGCTCACCGACTCGCATGGACGGACTGTCAGCTTCAAAGACACCGTCATCATCATGACGAGCAATGCGGGAACAGGCATGGCGAAGAAATCAGGTGTCGGTTTCAACAAGACAGAGCATGAGTCCGTTGTGACGCTTGACATGCTCGGCGACTATTTCAAGCCTGAATTCCTGAACCGGTTCGACGCTATCGTGCCATTCAACGAACTGAGCGAAGAGAATCTGCTCGAAATCGTCGACCTGATGCTGGCCGATCTGCAAGAAGCAATCGAGGAACACCACATCGAGATCGAAATCACAGATGAGGCTAAACAGGCACTCGTTTCACTCGGATACGACAAACGGTTCGGGGCACGTCCGCTCCGCCGCGTCATCCAGGATAAAATCGAAGATCAATTGACCGATCTTCTTCTGGAAGAAGACGAAGTGGAAGCCGTCCGTGTCGGCATGGACGCTGACGGTATAACAGTCACCCGTGTGTGATGAACGGAAACGGCAAAAGGCCGGGGATACCAGTCCCCGGCCTTTTTGTGTGCCATTAATTCATTCCTTCGAAAAGGTTTCATTCTGCTTCAGCAGGAACGCCGTCACGCCGAATGCACAAACTGCGAGAACGGAGACAAGGATATAGACGCCGTGCAGGCTGTGCTGCAGCGCGGGACCCTGGAGCTGTTCTGACAGCAGCAGGCCGGAAACGGAGATGCCGATGACTTGTCCGAGACTTTTCAGCAGATTGTGGGAGCCCATTGCGGCACCTCGGACATTCCATCCGACGGACGACTGGACGGCGACCGTGAAAGCGGTGAACGTCAGCCCGAATCCGAGTCCGGCGACCGCTGTGTTGACCATGATCCGCGGAATGGTCGTCTGTTCATCGAAAAACGTAAAACTGAGAGTCGCGGCGATGATGATGCCGACCCCGA
Source organism: Sporosarcina sp. NCCP-2716 (assembly GCF_023707985.1). Lineage (GTDB taxonomy): Bacteria > Bacillota > Bacilli > Bacillales_A > Planococcaceae > Sporosarcina. The sequence continues at coordinate 226,531 of NZ_BRCF01000003.1, read as the reverse complement.
GCATCGTGATTTGGGAAATCGGCCGCCTGCTCATCCAGCGCCCGGACAGCATCGAGGCGATCGGCCATGTGACGGACATCGGCAGCATGGCGATCCCTGAAGACGTCGCGTTCAGCCCGGTCACCCCCTGGACCCAGAGCGGTATGTAGAAGGTCACCGTCACGAGGATGAACCCGAGCAGGAACCCGGCCCCGTTCGAAATCGCGATGAACGGATTTTTGAACAGCGACAGCGGAAGCATCGGCTCCTTGCTTTTCGCTTCGATCCAGAAAAACAGTGCGAGCCCGGCCGCAGCGGCTGTGAACCGGCCGATCAGACCGGGGGACAGATTCCCCGTCTCCTTCACTTGGTTCAAGGCGAACAAGAAGGCCGTCATTGTGAGGGCAAACGTCAAAATACCCGCATAGTCTATCGTATGCTTCTTCTTTTCGACCGTCTCATGTAGCGACGTCCATAACAGGACGAGTGCTGCGATGCCGAACGGCAGGTTCAGGTAGAAGATCCAGTGCCAGGTGATCTGGTCGACGATGACGCCTCCCGCGAGCGGGCCGACGATGCCGGCGATGCCCCACACGCTGCTGATCAGCCCCTGCATCTTCGCCCGCATCTTGAATTCGAAGACGTCGCCGATGATCGTGAACGGAATCGTCGCAAGCGCACCGGCACCGAGTCCCTGGATGGCTCGGCAGATGATCAGATGCTGCATCGTCATGGAAGTACCCGACAGGACGGAGCCGACCAAGAAAATAATCGCGCCAATCGTAAACATCGGCTTGCGGCCGTACAGATCCGCCAGCTTCCCGAAAATAGGCGTCGAGATGACGAGCGCCAGCAAGTAGATGGAGATGACCCATGTATATAGATGGCTGCCGCCGAGATCCTCCACGATCTTCGGCATCGCTGTACTGACGATCGTCCCTTCGATGGCCGTCAGGAATGTCGCTATGAGCAGCGCAGCCACAACCGGCTTCTGCTTTGTCACTTTCTCCACAATAGTGCTCCTTCCTGTTACTCTGATGAAATACCTGTCCAGCAAAATACGTACTATTCAGTGTACACCAGCAGCGGCCAATCTGCATCAAACAGAATTGTGTGGAAATCATATGCCGCCCCTTCCCGGTATGTCGTATACTTATAGGAGCATTCATCTATTATATCAGTCGGAAGTTGGGGGAGAGGACATGAAAACACAATCGGGTATGCGCATCTATGCAGTGACGATCGGAGGGGCCGTCTGCTGGGGGCTGATCGGCCTGTTCATCGCCCCGCTGTATGACCGCGGGTTTTCCGCGTGGGATGTAGTCGCCATCCGGGCGATCATCAGTTTTGGATTGCTTGCGCTGTTCATGGTCGTGTTTTTCAGAGACCAGCTGCGCACACGGTGGAAGGACCAGATTTTCTTTGCATGCGCCGGAGTCTTCAGCCTTGCACTGTTCAATTACTTTTATTTCGAAGTGTTTGCGCGCTCAAGCCTTTCACTTGCCGTAACACTTCTCTATACAGGACCGCTGTTCGTGACACTGCTGTCCCGGGTGTTCTTCAAGGAACCGCTTACCGCCAGGAAAGGACTGGCGTTGCTCTGTGCGATAGCAGGCTGCGGACTCGTCGTCGGCCTGCTGCCGTCCGGCGCGGGGAGCGTCAGCGGCGTGACGCTTGCGCTCGGCATCTTGTCGGGGTTCTGTTACGCGCTGTACACGATGTTCACGAAACCGGTCACGCAGCGCTATTCCGCACTGACGATCACAACGTATACGTTTTTCTACATGTGCCTGTTCACGGTGCCGACGAGCGGACTGTTCGCAGATGTCGGGCGATTCCAGCATCGGGACGTGTGGGTGGCCGCACTGCTGCTGTCGCTCGTATCGACAGTTGCTGCCTATAATTTGTATACCTCAGGCCTCGCACATCTGGAAGCGGGGAAGGCGTCGATCCTCTCAACAATCGAGCCGATTGTCGCAGTGCTTGCAGGCGTTCTGCTACTCGGCGACCGGCTGGACATCTGGCAGTCGGCGGGCATCGCTCTTGTGCTGTTTTCCGCTGTGCTTGTCGCCTGGCAGAGGCGGAAACTTTTGCCTCATGAACAAGTTATACAGTCATAACGTCACGAAGCTGCTCATCTGCTAATCGGATGGGCGGCTTTTTTGCGTACTATTTCCGACTCGGAATGGACACAACCGGGACGGAAATCAGGATAGAAAGGAAATGAATATACTGATATTCTATAGTTTCCGAGAAATAGGGTATAGGGTGATAACATTTGAAATCGTTCATCGGAATATTGACCAGGGGGTTATAGGAATGGCTGACACCGAGTTTTCTGAAGTGCTGGAAGGCGGGTTTTTCGACTATGTGTTCAACTTACTGAGAGCGAATGTGCTGCGCGACCGCAGGACGATGTCGCTCGTTTTGCTGCGGGAAGAGACCGGCCGGAGTGACGTGGCACTGCAGGTGAACGAGAAACTGAGAGAGATCGTCCGGGAGAAGGATGTTCTGTTCAAGACGGATTTCTCCGAAGAGATAGGCCTCCTGCTGCCTCACAGCGGCCAGGAAGAAGCGGCCGGGTTCTTGAAGCGGGTGCAGAACAGCTGTCCGTGTTTCGCACCGGACACAGCGGAAGGTTCCTTCCAGGCAGCTGTCCTCGAAGTTTACCACCCTGACCTTACTGCGGACCGGGCACTTGCCATCTGCAGATCGGTGATGGACAAAGAAGGGAATCCGGATGGCGGACGATATGGCATCCAGGTGGCGATGGCTGAATCACCGCTCGAGCGCCCTGTCGTGGAAGTGAAAGTCAGCATCCTGGACGGGGACCGCCTGTTCCGTGACCTGTTGGAAATGTCCATATCACGGATCACCGTCCCGGGTGTCGACCTGCAGATCCGTACGTTCGAAGACGGCCTGGCACTCATGCGGTCTGGATGGACGGATTCCTATCATCCTCATCTGGTCGTCATGAGTGATGTGCTGCCGAAGAAGAACGGGCTTGACGTCCTGCATGAGCTGAGGGAGATGCCGAATGAAGAGAAATTCACGGTACTCATGATGACACGGCGTAATTCCGAAGAGGATATGATCTATGCCTATGAAAGCGGAACGGACGGTTATTTGGTGAAACCGTTCAACCTGAGGCTTTTTGAAGCGCAGATCCAGCGGCTTTTGGCGGGGTTATGGTCATGACCGCCGTGCCGATTGAGTCGATTGCCATCCTGATCGCCGGTCTCATTGCCGCTCTGTTCGTATTCAGTGTCTATATGGTGATCGCCCGGCATCGTGAAAACCGGCGCGCATTACAGGCCTCCGCATATTTGGAGACAAACCGGACATCTTGGTATGAGTATCTGCGCAAGGGGACTACCAGCGAAGAAACGCTCATCCCGAAGAATGAAGCTGAACTAGCAGCCGTAGAAGAGCTGTTACGCACGCTCGTCCATAACGTCAAGGGAGACGGCATCGAGGAGAGGATCAGCGGTTTCTCAAACCGCCACCTTGCCGGATTCTACCGGCGTAAGCTGAGAGGGCGCAACTGGGGCAAGCGCATGAATGCGCTGTACCGCATCCATGATTTCGGCGTAGACAGTCTTCTTCCGGAATGCCGCAAAATGGCAAAGCGGCGTGTCAGCGAAGAGGAGTCTTTCTTGCTGCTGCTCATTGCCATGAAATTCAGGCCGGAGACGTTCCTTCAGGAGCATCTGGCGGATCTGGCCTCGCTTTCTTCCAACAATGCGAAGGAACTCCTCTTCACCATGCCCGATAAGCTTTTTGAAGAGACGATCCGCCTTGCAGATGAATTGGAACCTTCCGTCCGGTACGCGCTCATCGATGTGATCGGGATGAAGGCGGACGTCACGAGAAAAGACTTGCTGGAGCGGCTGATCAGCAGTCCGGACAGCGAGCTGCGGATCCGCGTGTTGCGTGCGTTCAACTCACTTGCCATCGTGCCGCCACCCGAACTATACGAAGCGGCTGCCAGGTCGGATGTCTGGCAGGAACGCTACCAGGCTGTCAGGATGCTGAAATGGATGCCGCACGATACAGTGCTCCGGTTCCTACCGTATTTTACGGAGGACAGCATGTTCCTCGTGCGGGAAGAGGCTAGGCAGTATAGCGGAATACCAGCCGAATCGATAGAAACAGTGCAGGCCCAGTCCGCGGCAGCCGCTGAATCCAAAACCGCGCCGCAGACAGAAGAGGCAGAGCGGGAAAGGGGGGATCACCGATGAAAATTATCCATATAGCCATGCAGGCATTCACGGTCGTCATCTTCGTGTATATTGCGGCGGTCATTTTGTCGTACTCGATCATGTTCGTCCTTGCATTCTGGACACTCCGCAAGGAAAGGAGCCTGGACCGCAGGGAACTCGATGAGCGGTTTGTAGACGCATTCCTGTCAAAACCTGTCTCGATCCTCGTGCCGGCTTACAATGAAGAGACCGGCGTCATCGCAACCGTCCACTCCCTGCTCAATCTCGACTATCCGCAGACGGAACTGCTCGTCATCGACGACGGATCCAAAGACGGCACGGCCGATGTTGTCATCAGCCAGTTCGATATGGAGAAGGCTGATAAACCTGCTGATCTGCAGCTTGCAACAAAAGCAGTGAAAGAGATCTACCGGTCGAGGATCCACCCGAATCTCTGGCTCATCCGGAAGGAGAACGGCGGGAAAGGCGATGCCCTCAATGTCGGCATCAACTTCGCGAAGTACTCGTATTTCTGCACGATCGACGGGGATTCGATTTTGGATGAAAAATCGCTGCTGCGGGTCATGAAACCGATTATCATGTCGGACGGCAAAGTGATAGCTGCAGGCGGGAACGTCCGTATCGTCAATGGTATGGATGTCGAGTATGGGGCCGTCTCGTCCGTCAAACTGTCCGGCCGGCCATTCGTCGTCATGCAGATCGTCGAGTATTTGCGCGCATTCCTCATGGGCCGGATTGCCCTGAGCAGATATAACCTCGTCCTTATCATCTCCGGCGCATTCAGCGTATTCTCGAAAAAACCGGTCATCCGGGCAGGTGGTTACAACACGACGACAATCGGCGAAGATATGGAAATGGTCGTCAAACTCCAGCGGCTGCTGAAGGAGGAGAAGCTCGGCGGACGTATCGAGTTTGTAGCGGACCCCGTCTGCTGGACAGAAGCTCCGCAGACGATGTCGGTGCTCCGCAAACAGCGCCGCCGCTGGCATCAGGGGCTCCTTGAGAGTCTGTGGGCGCACCGGAAGATGGCGTTCAACCCGAAATACGGCGCGGTCGGCATGATCTCCGTCCCTTACTTCTGGCTGATCGAATGTCTCGGACCCATTATTGAACTGGCCGGTTATGTCTATGTCATCGCTGCTTTCTTCATGGGCGGTATCTATTATGAATACTCGGTTGCGCTCATGCTGCTGCTCGTCCTGTATGGCACCGTGTTTTCAATGGGAGCCGTATTGCTCGAGTCCTGGAGTCTCGGCACATTTCCGAAAATCCGCGATGTCTTCCGGATGATGGCGCTGACGCTGACTGAAGTTGTCTGGTACCGTCCGCTGACCCTCATCTGGCGTGTAGAAGGCCTGATCCGCTCACTATTCCGCATTTCCTCGTGGGGCGATATGGAGCGGGTCGGCGCTACCGGAACGAAAGGAGCGGGCAAATGAAAAAATTGTATATTATCGCAGCAGTACTGCTGCTCCTTCTTCTGCTGCCATTTGTCATTTGGACGGTGAAACCGGAAAAGGAACTGTCCATTGCAGTCATCGACAAGACGGTGTCGGACGACACATACCGGGAGCATCTCGGCATGACGTGGCTGCTCAATTATTTGAAAGTGAAGACGGCTGACGGTAAACCGTATCGCGAAAAACACGACTATTACGGCGTTATCCCGCCGGAAAAAGGGAAGGGCAAGCCGGACGTGCGCCCGCTGCCTGAAAGCTATGAAGGAACCGATGTCATCTACATCGCCGACACATATGGCGTGTTCGAAGATGACGTGTCAAAAGATGATAGCGATCGGAGCGGTGCAAGATCCGCGGCAATCTATGGCGGGCTGAGCGAAGCGGAATGGAATGCCATTGAAAAACGCACTTCAGCGAAAGAACCATCCCTGCTCATTGCCGAGTATAATACGTTCGCTTCGCCAACAACCGATGAGGTCCGGAAACAGGTGACGAAGCATCTCGGCGTTGAATGGCAGGGCTGGACGGCACGCTATTTCGAAGAACTTGACGTTAATAAAAACAAGGAAATCCCGCAGTGGATCGTGGATGAGCACAGCAAGGAATGGATGTATTCAGGAGGCGGGTTCCTCCTTGTCAATGATCTCGACGGTTCGTACCTCGTCCTCGAAGACGGCAAGCACGTCAAGGAAGGCAGTGTTCAGATGACGCTCACGAAACAAGGGGAAAGACGTCTGAAAACGCAAGGATCCCACGATTATTCGTATTGGTTCGATATCATCACGCCGCGGCCCGGTGCAGAAGTGCTGGCCGACTATGACTGGTCGCTCACTGAGGACGGCAGACGGCTGCTTGCCGAGGAAGGGATCCCTTCCGAGTTTGCCGCCGTCGTTCAGAAAATCGAAGGTGCAGCGGAGAGCCTTTATTTCGCAGGCGATTATAACGACGTGCCGTCCGTGCCGAAAGTGTACCAGATGGAAGGGCTGCCGCAACTGTACAAAGGGCTGTACGCTTTCTCGGACCAGTCGTTCTACTGGTCGGCATATGTCCCGATGATGGCCGGTGCGCTTGGCGGTTTCGGCAAGCAGGAAGAGAAACAGGAAGCCGCCGCCCCGGCAGGCGACCTTGATCTGCAGGCACGCATCTCGGGCGATAAGATGGAAGTGCTCGACAACGGCAACTGGAAGCCGATCACCGTGAAAGGTGTCAATATCGGTATGGGGAAACCCGGCGTCTTCCCGGGTGAAGCGGCCATCACCGAAGGCGAATATTACCGCTGGTTCGAAGCGATCGGGGATATGAACGCCAACACGATCCGTGTCTATACGCTCCATCCGCCAGCATTCTACCGGGCACTGAAGTCGTACAACGAATCACATGACCAGCCGATCCATGTCATGCATGGTGTGTGGATCAACGAAGAGAAATTAGTGGAATCACTGGACGCTTTCGAGAAGGGCAATCTTCAGGACTTCCGTGACGAAATGACCCGTCTCGTCGACGTTGTCCACGGCAACGCGGATGTGGAGGAGCGTCCCGGGCATGCGTCCGGTGTGTACGACGCGGATATTTCGAGGTGGGTGAGCGCCTGGATGATCGGCGTCGAATGGTATCCGTTAATGGTGGAAGGGACGAACGAAAAGCATACCGGCATCGGAGAATATGACGGCACCTATTTCAAGACGGAACAGGCGGAGCCGTTCGAATATTGGCTCGCTGAACAGATGGATTACCTCGTAAAGCACGAAGTCGAGAACTACCGTGCCATCCGTCCGATGAGCTTCACTAACTGGGTGACGACGGACCTTCTGGATCACCCGGCAGACTCTTCGGATTCCAAAGACCTCGTGTCGGTCGATCCGAACAAGATCTATGTCAAAGGGGAGATGGAGAAAGCGGGCCAGTTCGCGTCGTATCACGTGTATCCGTACTATCCCGATTTCCTGAACTATGAAAAGAGATACCGGGAATTCATTGATTTCCGCGGCGATAAGAACAACTACGCCGCTTATCTGAAGGACCTGCACGCCGCTCACCGGCTCCCGGTGCTGATCGCGGAGTTCGGCATCCCGGCCTCCCGAGGCAAGACGCACGAGAATCCGTTCGGCTGGAACCAGGGCTTCATGTCCGAGAAACAGCAGGGTGACGTCCTGACCCGTCTGTACGAAGATATCCTGCACGAAGGGATGATGGGCGGACTCGTGTTCACGTGGCAGGATGAATGGTTCAAGCGGACGTGGAACACGATGGATTACGATGATCCGAACCGCCGACCGTTCTGGTCCAACGCCCAGACAAATGAGCAGCAGTTCGGTCTGCTCAGCTTCGACCGTCTTAAAATTAAAGTCGATGGCGAGACGGATGACTGGGAAGCTAAACCGCTCTATGAAAAGGACAGTGGCAACATGAACAAACTGTGTGTCGACCACGACGAACGCTATCTGTACGTCCGGCTCGACATGGACGGCTTGAAGGACGGCGCTTATCCGGTCATCACGCTCGACACGGTGCCGGGACAGGGCAATTCAACGATCGACGGCATAACAGGTGCTGAATTCAGTGACGGACTCGAGTTTACCGCCAAGCTGGACGGCAAAGATGCCCGGCTGCTGATCGATCCGTATTATGACTACTACCATTACTTGTACGGGAAGGAACTGGGGCTCATTGAAGACGTGGAGCGCAAAAACGACTCCGGGAAATTCATCCCGATCGAGTATGCGCTGAACAAACCATACCTGATCCCGAATGAAAACCGGACGATTCCATATTCATCTTATGAGACAGGCAAGCTGAAGGAAGGGAACGGCAACCCGGAAGCAGATGATTATGATTCCCTGACCGATTTCGCCATCCGTGACGGCCGGCTGGAACTCAGAATCCCGTGGCTCCTCATCCAGTCGAGGGATCCGAGTCAGAAGGAATTCATCGGCAATCTTGCCAAGGACGGTGACCGGGCCAGCGTGAAAATCGATGACATCGGTATCGGCGCGTTGATCGTCGGCCGTGATGGCAGTGTTCTCGACAGCTTCCCGGAACGCAATGGCACGAAAGTCGGCAGCCAGAAACGGTACACATGGGACAACTGGGACCAGCCGCAGTACGAAGAGCGTTTGAAGCAGTCGTATTATATATTGCAGAAGACGTTCGAAGATGAATGAGTAGTATTTCTAACTTGTCCTTGACTTTGCGGAATATTATCACTATAATCCATAAACAAAGCTAGACACTTATAAAACTGCCAGGATAAGGACATGAATCATTTAGAATTTCCGCTGACAGAGAGCAGGGCCGCCGGCTGAAAACCCTGCACGGAACCGGATGATTTACCACCTTTGAGCAAACGTGAGGAACTGCAGCCATGCACGAAATCACGTTCGGGAGACCGTTATCAGTCTAAGCGCATGCCGGAATCCCGGCGTGCGGAACTTGGGTGGCACCACGACCGCATTCGTCCCTTTACAGGGAGGAGTGCGGTTTTTTTAATTGCATAGGAAAACAGCTTGGAACAGGACATGATTTATTTCAAATGATCTGGACAGAGAACGGGGCCATTGGCTGAGAGCCCCGCAGATCTATGAATTTTATTACCGCCTGGAAGCTGGCAGGGGGAACCATGCAGCCGCATGAAACCCTGTCCGGGAGACCGTTATCGTTATGAAGTGCAGATGCCTGGTTTTGGCGTCTGTAAAACTAGGGTGGTACCACGACCGCATTCGTCCCTTTCCGGGGAGGAGTGCGGTTTTTTTATATAAAAAATGGAGGCGACTACTTATGTCCAGTCAAGTAAATGAAGAAGTGAAGAATCACCGTCAGCTCAGTCAGGAACTCGAATTGGTGATGGCATCCGACGAAGCACCGGGTATGCCATTCTATTTGCCGAACGGCATGATCGTCCGGAATGCGCTCGAACACTATTGGCGGGATGCCCACCGGAAAGCAGGATATCAGGAAATCAAGACACCCGTCATGATGAAGCAGGAACTTTGGGAGACATCGGGGCACTGGGATCATTACCACGAAAATATGTATTTCTCACAAGTCGACAATCAGGAATACGCGCTGAAACCGATGAACTGCCCGGGGGCGATGCTGATCTTTAATCACAAACGGCGCAGTTACCGGGAACTGCCGATCCGATACGCAGAGTTGGGCCTGGTACATCGCCATGAGTTATCGGGATCACTGAACGGATTGCTGAGAGTCCGGGCATTCACACAAGACGATGCCCACTTATTCGTCCGGGAAGACCAGATCGCTTCGGAAATCGGTCATGTGCTCGATCTGATCCATGACATGTACAGCCATTTCGGTTTCGAGTATGAAGTCGAATTATCGACACGTCCGGAGCAGTTCATGGGCCAGATTGAAAAGTGGGACCGAGCGGAAGAGTCGCTCGAACAAGTACTTCAGCAACGGGGGATGGCGTATACAGTGAACGAAGGCGACGGTGCATTCTACGGGCCGAAGATCGATTTCCATATCCTCGATTCGCTCGGCAGGAGCTGGCAGTGCGGAACGGTCCAGCTCGATTTCCAGATGCCGGAAAAATTCAATTGCCAATACATCGCGGAAGACAACGCACTGCATCACCCAATCATTATCCATCGTGCGATCTTCGGATCGATCGAGCGGTTCTTGGCCATCCTGATTGAGCATTACGAAGGGGCCTTGCCGCTTTGGCTCGCTCCGGAGCAGATCCGCATCCTGCCGATTGCAAGTGTTCATAACGACTTCGCCTATGAATTGAAAAGCCTGCTGATGGAGAAGGGGTACCGCGCGGAAGTGGATGACCGTGCAGAGAAATTCGGTTACCGAGTGAGGGATTCCGCTAAACGGAAAGTCCCGTTTGCGTGGGTGATCGGTGATCAGGAAGTGAAGGACCGCACGTTATCTGTACGGAAACGGCAAGACGGCGACCTAGGCCAGATGACGATAGAGGACGCGGTCAGGCTGCTCGCTGCAGATGAATGAAAACAGGCAGAGTTCCGGTTGGGACTCTGCCTGTTGGATGTGTGGCCGCGCTCGGAATCTTACGCTTTCACACCCGAATTCGCGTTGATTTTATCCAGTACGAACGAGTAGAGGGTAGCGACTTCCTTGAGCTGGTTCAGCCGTCCGGATTCACCAAAGTGGCCGGCACCCATGTTGGTTTTCATGACGAGCGTGTTAGTGTCGGTTTTCAGCTCGCGCAGCCGGGCGACCCACTTGGCCGGTTCGAAATAGCCGACGCGCGGATCGTTCAAGCCGGTCGTGATGTACAGATGCGGGTAGTCTTTCGCTTCCACATTGTCATACGGGCTGTAGGACTTCATGTAGAAATAGCTTTCTGCCTGACGCGGGTCACCCCATTCATCCCACTCGAGCGTCGTCAGCGGGATCGACGTATCGAGCATCGTGGTCAGGACATCTACGAACGGCACTTCCGGAACAATAACTTTGAACCGGTCGCCGGCCATGTTCGCAACAGCGCCCATCAGCAGGCCGCCCGCACTGCCGCCGCGTGCAGCGAGCTGACCAGTCGTCGTATAGCCTTCAGCGATCAGATAATCTGCCGCAGCGATGAAATCGGTGAACGTATTACGTTTGTGCTCCATTTTTCCATTGTCATACCAGTGTCGGCCCATTTCCGAACCGCCGCGCACTTGCGCCACAGCGTATACGACCCCGCGTTCCAGCACAGGCAGGCGGTACGGACTGAAATACGGGTCACTGTTCGCGCCGTATGATCCGTACGCATTCAACAGCAGCGGGGCCGGCCCGTCATCGAGCGCACCGTTTTTGAATACGAGGAGGACCGGAATCTTCGTTCCGTCTTCCGCCGTCGCGAACACATGCTTCTGGCTGAAGTGGGAGCGATCATAGTCGCCGCTGACAGGTGAGACTTGCAGGAGCGTTCGATCGAGTGACTTCGGTTCGAAGCTGAACGTCGTCTCCGGCGTGATGCACGACTCGAAACTGACCAGGATTTCGTTTGCGTCCTGGCTCTGACCGGACAGGACGCCCACCGTGTAGATCGGTTCATCCCAGGTCAGCCGTTCCAGCGCCCCGCCTTCAATCGTCCAGATTTGCGTCAGCCCGTCTTCCCGGCCGGCTACGAGCAGGCGGTCGCGGAACGGATAGATGCCCTGCAAGTACTTTGTTTCATCATACGGGACGACTTCTTCCTTCGCATCCAAGTTATCGAGCGGCGCCCGCAGCAGCTGGAAGTTTTGCGCATTTTCGTTCGTCAGGATGAGAAGGTCTTCTCCCGAATGCTCGACGTCATACTCGATCCCTTCCCGGCGCGCGTCGATGAGCCACAGCTCGGAAAGCGGCTCGTCCGCATCGATAAGCCGGATCTCGCTCGTCGTTTTCGAAGAGACATAGACGCTGATGAACCGCTCGCTCAGCGTTTTGCTGATGTAGAGGCTGAATGTCTCTTCTTTCTCCTCGTAGAGAAGCTGGTCTGATTCCGTGCTGCCGAGTTTGTGGCGCCACAGTTTGGACGGCCGCTGCTGCTCATCGACCGTCGTATAGAACAGGTACTCGCCGGACCGGCTCCATTCAAGACTGCCGTAGATGAACACGTCGTTGATTCTGTCCGGAAGCAGCTCGCCGGTTTCCAGATCTTTTACAAAGACCGTGTACCGATCCGTGCCATCCCGGTTTTCCAAATAGGCGAGCAGCTGCTGGTTATCACTCAGTTTCTGGGCCGTCACACTCAAATAGTCGCTGCCTTCAGCGAGCTCATTCAAGTCGAGTGTGATCTCTTCAGGAGCACTGTCAAGACCGCTGCGATCTGCGGCTTTCTTGCGCGCATAGATCGGATACTGCTTGTCCTTTTCCTGACGGGAATAATAGAAGTAGGGACCGTGCTGAACCGGCACATCGACTTCCGTCTCCGGCACACGGGCGACCATTGCTTCATAGAGTTCATCCGTCTGCTCCTGCAGCGGTTCCATCACTTCCTTGAAGTACGCATTCTCCGCTTCCAAGTACGCAATGACCTCGGGATTTTCTTTCTCATTCAGCCAATAGTAGTCATCCTGCCGCACGTCGCCATGCAGTTCGTGAGCGTGCGGGATTTTTTTTGCGATTGGTGGTTTCATCATTTCTAGATTTCCTCCCTTTCTCTTCTCCTTTAGTTTCTACGCTTTTCAGATAACTCCTTTTAAAAACATCCAGGAAAATCAGGCATCCGGATATTTATTTTAGGATGCCTTAACTTTTTTCTGCCGTCAGCCGTCTAATAAGTAAGACAGATTCGCGAACTGCTTAAACTATAGAAGGTGGAACAGTTGTCATGACCAAACAAACCGTATATCAGCAAGTGGAAACTTATATTATCGAAAATAGGGAAGCCCATTACCGGCTCGCCTACAGTTACGTGAAAAACAAAGAAGACGCGCTGGATGTATTACAGGAGGCGATCGTAAAAGCGCTGCAATCTGCAGGACGGCTGCAGGATGACCGTTACTTGAAAACCTGGTACTACCGGATCCTCATCAATACGTCGATCGACTTTCTGCGCAAGAACGGACGAATGATTGCAGCGGGGGAGGAGGTCATCCAGCATCATTTGCCGGAAACGGTGCAGCATGGCAGGGACCTCGACTTAGCGGCAGCGGTCGAACAGCTGCCTGCCGAAGAACGGATCCTCATTATTCTGCGGTATTTCGAAGATATGAAAATAAGCGAAATCGCTCAAGTTCTGGAGGAGAAATTAAGCACGACCAAAGCCCGGCTCTATCGGGTTCTGAAAAAACTGCGTCTGGAAATCGGAGAGGAGAGCAATCAATGAAAAGTCTAGAAGAATTAAAAAATAAATATAAGGAAATAGAAATTCCTGCAGAGTTGGAAGAAAGGGTGAAACAATCCGTCGGCCGCGCGAAAAAACGGCCGGGCAGACGCCAGCCGTTGAAAAGATGGACAATCAGCGCTGCGGCAGCCGCTGCATTGTTTGTCGGAAGTGTCAATGTCAGTCCTGGATTTGCCCGCACATTCGACAACATACCGGTTCTTGGGTCAATTGTTCAAGTGCTGACAGGTGAACGCTTCACACTCGAGGAAACTACGTACCATGCAGATTTGAAGACACCTGAAATTCAAGGGCTCACCAATACGGACCTTCAAAACTCGCTGAATGAGCAGTACTTGGCCGAAAACAAAGCCCTCTATGAAAAATTCAAAGAGGAAACAGGCTTGTTGGAGAAAGCGGGGGGAGGCCATGCAGGTATCGACACCGGCTATGAAGTCCTGACTGACACGGATCAGCTGCTGTCCATCGGGCGGTACGAAGAGGTTACGGCCGCTTCAGCAGCAACGATGATGCATTATGACACCATCGACAAGGAGAACGGTATTCTGCTGACGCTTCCGAGTCTGTTCAAAGATGCCGGCTACGTCGCTGTCATCAGTGATTATCTGAAAGCTGAAATGATGCGGCAAATGGCACATGATGACAGTCTGGTCTACTTCATAGATGGAGACGACACAGCGGACTTCCGCCAGATTGACCGTGATCAGGAATTCTATATTACAGCCGATCATAAGCTCGTCCTGTCATTTGATGAATACGAAGTGGCGCCCGGATATATGGGAGTGGTGACATTCGAAATTCCGAGCGAAATTCTGAAAGACCAGCTGGTTGGCGACTCCTATATCCGCTGACCGGTCCAACCGGCAGTCAGAGAATCACAGATGCTGACTGCCGGGCATTTTGATAGATGAAAGGAAGTAAAGTGGATCATGCAGCTTTCCACAGAGAAAAAAAGGAGAAGGAAACTGAAAAAGCCATATGCGGCCCTCCTCATCCTCCTGCTTATCGCGGGCACGTTCTTCGCTGCGAATGTGAATTCCGCCAAGCCCTCCCCAGCAGGGGTCGCTGTTGAAAAGACAGGCGGTCAGCAGGAAAGTGCAATTCAAGAACAGCCAGACACAAAAAAGCCGTCATCTGCTGACGCTCCAATAGAAGTTGAAGATAGAGATGAAGGAGCACCGGAAGAAACCGGAGAGCGGGAAGGGAATCAAAAAGACGGAACGAATGAGGCCACGGTTGATACCACAGGTCAGACGCCCCGAAAAACGGTATACCTGACGTTCGACGACGGGCCGAGCCGCTGGACCGATGAAATCGTCGAGGTCCTCCATACATATGACGTGAAAGCGACTTTTTTCATGCAGGGGGTCAATCTGCAGAAACCGCAGCTGCAGGACAGTGTCCGCCGGGCAGCTGAAGCAGGCCATTATATCGGTGCGCACAGTATGACGCATAATTACAGGAAACTCTACACCGATCAGAAGTTCGTACCGGAAATGATGGCGACGCTGCAGCTGATCCGTCAGCTGACAGGTACCGAACCGCATCTGGTGCGCCCGCCATACGGCTCTGCGCCCGGCCTGAAAGATTCGGCGATCCGCAGTCAGATTGCAGATGAGGGTCTGAAAGTGTGGGATTGGACGATCGATTCGCATGACTGGGAACTTCGTGACAATCCGGCGCAGATCAAACGCAATATTGTCAATCAGCTTAAAAACGACACGGAAGTTATCCTGATGCATGAAAAACAGCAGACACTCGATGAATTGCCGGAGATCATCCAATACCTCAAACAGCAGGGCTACTCGTTCGCTGTCTATGAGGACAGCCATCACTTCAGTGTGAATTTCATGAATGACCCTGATCTGTAACAGATTTTGAAGACGGCATGAGAGTGAAGAGTGGAGTGCCCGAAGGCAGAAGAACAATGTCATGGCCTTCCTTGAACAACCTTCCCAAAACCTATATCAGCAAATAACAAAAGCCGGCTGCAGTGGGAAACAGCCGGCTTTTGTTATAAGAAATACAGTCCCAGGCTTACAACGATTCCGCTCAACACTAGAACAAAGACACAGTATCCCATAATATCCTTTGCATGTAATCCGGCAATTGCGAGAGCCGGCAGTGCCCAGAACGGCTGGATCATATTCGTCCAGGCGTCGCCCCACGCGATGGCCATGGCGGTCTTCGAGTAGCTGACGCCGAGGGACTGGGCGGCGTCGAGCATGATCGGTGCCTGAACAGCCCACTGACCGCCTCCGGAAGGAATAAAGAAATTTACGATTCCAGCAGCATAGAACGTGAAAAGGGGAAAGGTTGCTGCAGTTGAAATATTGACAAACCCTTCCGAGATGACGCCCGCAAGCCCAGATGTCACCATCATCCCCATAATTCCTGCGTAAAACGGAAATTGAATGATAATGCCACCTGCAGTTTTCACGGCATTAGCAACCGCAGCAAGAAACCGCTTCGGCGTCCCGTGGAAAATAATGCCAAGAATGAAGAAGATCAGATTAACGATATTTAAATTCAAATCGAAACCGTTCACCCCAAAATGGTGGACGAGATAGACAACACCGAGCAATCCGATCAGCATGGAGAGGATCCAGCTGTTTTCAAGCCGGGCAGCAGGTGTCTGCTCGGAAACTTCCTCTGCTGCAATTTCATCCTCAAGCAATGCAGGATCTACAGTGACGGTATCCTCTGCTTTCGGCATCATGAACCTGTTTAAAATCGGCAGACTGACAAAGATGACACCGACAATCACAAGGTTGTACAGGGAGAAGATCGTTTCAGATGTCGGTACGACACCCATCATATCAGCATATGGATGATCCTTCGTCGCGATTGACAGCGGAATCGATCCTCCGAGACCGCCATGCCACACGATGAACCCTGAATACGCACTCGCAATCAGAAGACGGTAATCGACCGTCGTCACTTTCTTTGCAATTTCCTTTGCGAATAATGCTCCGATCACCAATCCGAAACCCCAGTTGATCCAGCAAGCGATCAATGAAATAACCGTTACCAGAATAATTGCTGAGCCTGGTGTTTTAGCAAGCCCGGCGAGTTGACTCAGCCCTTTTTTAAACAGTGGGCTGCTAGCCAGCACATGTCCGGCTACTAAAACAATGACCATCTGCATTGTGAAAGCTAATAAGCCCCAAAAGCCGTCGCCCCAGTAGACGGCCATGTCGAGTGCACTGGATTCAGTGAGTCCTAAGCCAAGTGCAAAGACGACGAGCGTTAAGAGTGCCACAAATATGTACGGATCCGGCAAATACCGCTCCATGATGGTGTTCGACCATCTCGTTAAAACGCGCAAGATACATTCCCCCTTGTTGATTCTAGAACCTATCTCACCCTACCATATTAGTATTCTGAAGAAAATATGTTTTTCAGATAATGAGATAAGTCTTCTGTAAGTCAAAAGTATAATCTCTGTTGAGAGATAGAACTAAATATCTTATGATTGGTAATAATCACTATTGTAAAACATTATTCATTACTAAATATTACTATAGCAATATAAAGCGCTTACATATATAATTCAAGTATTGTAAGGGGGAAACATTATGACAAATCCAACAAAACGCGAAATTGCGGAGACGGTTCCGCAGACAGGGTTCTTTGGTCACCCGAAAGGATTATTCACTTTGTTCTTCACGGAATTCTGGGAGCGCTTCAGTTATTATGGCATGCGCGCGATCCTCGTTTTCTATATGTATTACGAAGTGTCAAAAGGCGGGCTGGGGCTTGATAAGACCGTCGCGCTGTCGATCATGTCGATCTACGGATCACTCGTCTATATGTCAGGAATTATCGGCGGATGGCTTGCGGACCGTGTGCTCGGGACGTCAAAAGCCGTGTTTTACGGCGGCGTGCTCATCATGTTCGGTCATATTGCGCTTGCGATTCCAGGCAATATTGCAATGTTCTTCGTGTCGATGGTGCTTATCGTTCTCGGGACAGGCTTGCTGAAACCGAACGCATCTAGTGTTGTCGGCGAACTTTATCCTGCCAATGATAACCGTCGTGATGCCGGGTTCAGTATCTTCTATATGGGCATCAACCTCGGGGCATTCATCTCCCCGCTGATTGCAGGAGAGCTGATGAAGTCGAGTTTCCACCTCGGATTCGGTGTAGCGGCTGTCGGGATGTTCTTAGGTCTCGTCGTCTTCATGGCTACGAAAAAGAAAAATCTGGGCGAGGCTGGTACGTTCGTTGCCAACCCGCTGAAAGCAGAAGAAAAGAAACGTGTCACTGTTATCTTTACTTTGTCAGCTATTGTGATTGCTGCTCTTGTGGCGATCGGCATCCCACTCGGCTGGTTGACATTCGATTCGTTCGTCAATCTTATCGGGATTCTGGCATTCCTGATTCCGACGATATACTTCATCGTGATGTATCGCAGTCCAAAAACGAATATGGTGGAGCAGTCCAGGCTGCTTGCGTACATCCCGCTGTTCGTCGCTTCTGTCCTGTTCTGGGTCATTGCGGAACAAGGGTCTACGATTTTGGCTTTGTATGCGGACACTCGGACAGATCTGAATTTCATGGGGATTGAACTGTCGCCTGCATGGTTCCAGTCGTTCTGGCCGATGTTCGTCATCATTCTGGCTCCGCTGTTTGCGATGCTGTGGGTGAAACTCGGCGATCGCCAGCCGAATATTCCACAGAAGTTTTCGTTCGGCCTGCTGTTTGCAGGAGCATCGTTCATTGTCATCCTGCTGCCGGGCATCTTTGGAGACGCGGACGCACTGGTCAATCCGCTATGGCTCGTACTCAGCATCTTCTTCGTGGCTGTCGGCGAATTGTGCCTGTCACCGGTCGGGTTGTCCGCTACGACGAAACTCGCACCTGCTGCATTTTCGGCACAGACGATGAGTTTGTGGTTTTTGTCCAACGCAGCAGCTCAAGCGCTAAATGCACAGTTAGTCAAATTGTATTCCGCTGACACGGAAGTCATTTACTTTGGGTCAATCGGCGGTGCTGCCATCGCTCTCGGCGTCGTGCTGTTCATCATTTCACCGATTATCCAGCGTTCCATGAAAGGGATTAAATAAACCGGTTGCACTTCAAGAGCAACGGTAACAAAAGAGAGAGGGAGCCCAAGTGCTTGCCTCTCTTTTTTCTATGGAATACAAACAGATGAATACTTCAGAAAACTTTGGTACAATACGAAACGGTATCTTGCTGACTGTGTCTAATAAAAGAAAAGGCGGAATCCACATGATCAAATTGCGGGGGCATCATCTCTTTTGCCTGCTCGGCTACCGAGGCGTCGGGTATTCGGAAGAGTACGCGGCTACGATGACAGCTGTCCATGAAGCATTGCGGAATAAGCCGGATACCCTCATCCAAGTTGTCAAAGGACCGGATCATCTCTGTGCCAAATTTCCCGATGACCAGCCATATCATTGTGAAGAGACTGGGATCTATGTGAGGGATAAAGAAATCTTGAAACGGCTCGGCCTGACATATAGTGACGTCTTGCCCTGGCGTGAAGTCGAGCGGCGCATAAGGCTGCAGGTCAAGCCGGACGATATTGCGGTCATTTGTGAAACGTGCTCGTGGCGGGAATATGGAGTTTGTGAAGAAGGTGTCCAAAGAACCATCGAAGCGAAAGGTCTTTTACCGCTAGGTGCGGACCCCTCTGTGAATGCACGCTTATTGAAATGAATAGGAAGACAGGTGCAGGCGGACGCAGCATGGTTTGCCCAATCTGTCAGAAGCGTCAACCCCTTTGTCTCGGCTACGCGGGACAAAGGGGTTTTTTGTGTTTTCTGGAGACGGACTGTCATCTGCCCGAAGTTTTCAAAATGACTACTTTTCAGGACGAGCCGCACATAGAATGGCTAGTGAACTGGCCAGGGACAAGAAATTCAAGAAGGCAGGTGGTCGCTTGAAAGTCGCGTCTGAACGGGTGGGACAAATCCCTCCGTATTTGTTTGCACAAATCCAGAAAAAGAAGGCGGCAATGGTTGCAGCGGGTATCGACGTTATCGACCTCGGCATTGGGGACCCCGATTTGCCTACACCTGAGCATATCGTCCGCAGACTGACAGAGGAGCTGGCTGATCCGAAAAATTTCAATTATCCCGAATTCGCCGGGTGTGCAGAGTTCCGGGAAGCGGTCGCACGATTCTACGGTCAGCAGTACGGGGTCGAACTGGATCCTGAGACCGAGGTGCTCGCACTAATCGGCTCAAAAGAGGGGATCGCCCATCTCGTCCCTGCGCTCATTGACCCCGGGGATACAGTACTCATCCCGGACCCGAGCTACCCGGTATACCGGATGGCGGTCCTTCTAGCGAACGGTGAATATGCGGGCATGCCGCTGCGCGAGGAGAATAATTTTGAACCGGATTTCGGAGCGATTCCGGAAAAGGTGCTTCGCCGGGCGAAGCTCATGTTCTTAAATTATCCGGGCAATCCAACAGCCGCTACCGTCGATCCTGCATTCTTTGAGCGGGCGGTGGCATTCGCGAAACTGCACGGTATTCCCGTCGCCCATGACTCCGCTTATAACCGGGTTACGTTCGACGGCTATTCAGCACCGAGCATCCTGCAGGCGGAAGGGGCCAAGTCCATTGCCGTCGAATTCGGTTCGTTCTCGAAAACGTACAGCATGACGGGGATGCGGATCGGCTACGCAGTCGGCAACCGCGACATGCTGAAGGCGCTCGCCGTCCTGAAGAGTAATACGGATACCGGTCAATTCACACCGGTCCAAAAAGCGGCGGCTTATGCGCTGGAAGCGGATCAGCACTGTGTCTCGGCAAATAACCGGATCTACGGTGAACGGCTGAAGGCAGTGGCGGACGGGCTCGCATCTGTCGGCATCCGGACGGAACCGCCGCGCGGCAGCTTCTTCATCTGGGCACGCGTGCCGGAGCCGTTCACGTCCGCTGCATTCACCGAGGAAGTGCTCAGCAAGGCAGGCGTCATTGTGACGCCGGGAAGTGCGTTCGGCCCCGCCGGTGAAGGGTATTTCCGCATTTCGGTCTCTGTGCCGACAGAGCGGCTGCTGGAAGCTGTGCAGCGTATTCGCGACACGATCCGGTTTTGAGATGAAATCGGGCGGACAGCACGTTGATCATGCGTCAGGCTGGGCTGACATGGTCTTTCATCACCCAAAAGACAATCAGAGGAGGTACCGCCAATCATTTTCCTATCCGCTGCTGATCAGGAAGAACTCGTCGACATGAAAGAGATCCTCATCTGCATCGAGGAAGCGCTGGAGCAATATTCCGCGCGTCAGACGGACACGCCTATCCGGACCGTGCTGCCGTTCGGTGAAGGGAATTCAAGCATCGTCATGCCGTCTGCCGCGCCACTCCTCGGTGCGATGGGACTGAAATACGTCACCGTTGTGCCGTCGAATGCAGGCCGCGGAAAGAAAGTCATCCAGGGTGTCGTCTGTCTGGCCGATATGGAGACCGGGGAACCGCTCGCTTTGCTGGAAGGTTCCTATTTGACAAAACTGAGGACCGGTGCGCTGTCGGGTGTTGCGACGGATCACCTGGCCAGACGTGACGCGAAGACACTTGGCATCATCGGGACGGGTGAGCAGGCGGACGGACTGTGCGCCGCGGTGTTCGCCGTCCGTGACATCGAAACCGTCTATTTGTTCAACCGGACCGCTGGAAAAGCTGCCCGTTTCGCGGAGAAGATCGCAGCGGAAACCGGCAAGCGCGTCGTCATCTGTACGAATCCCGGCACGGTCGTCAAGGCGTCGGACATCCTTGTGACGGCGACGTCTTCCCTGGAACCGGTGTTCACCGCTCTTCTGAAGCACGGGACGCACGTGAATGCGGTCGGTTCGTTCAGGCCGGACATGCAGGAGCTCCCGTCTTCCGCCATCCGCTCAGCTTCGAAAGTCGTTGTCGAATGTGCCGAAGCGGCGCTTGCGGAGGCAGGGGATCTCTGCATTCCGATACGCGACGGCCATTTTTCGCCAGATGACCTGCACGGCGAACTGGGGTTAATCATCAGCGGACGGCTGTCAGGGCGTGAGTCGGAAGAGGAAATCACCGTCTTCAAGTCGGTCGGCCTGGCCATCGCGGACGTCGTCGTCGCCAAGCATTTATATGACAAAGCGCTGGCTGCCGGCATAGGGACTGCCATCGATCTCACGTAAAATTATTGAACCGCAGCCGTCAACTCGGAAAGGAGAACCGCCTGTGAATAAATCAGACATTATCATCGTCGGCGGAGGGGTCATGGGATCGAGCACAGCCTACTCGCTGCGCAAGCTCGGCTTCAACGGCTCGATCACCGTGTTCGAAAAAGACCCGACGTACGAGTATTCATCGACTGCCAGGAGTGCCGGCGGATTCCGCCAGCTGTACTCGACGGCAGTCAATATCACCTTGAGCCGCTATAGTCTCGGCATCTATAAAACTTTCGCAGAAGATATGGCGCTTGATGGAGAGAAAGCGGAGATCGACTTCAAACAGCCCGGCTATCTGTTCCTTGCGACGGAACGGATGATGCCGGCGTACGAAAAACAGCTCGCTCTGCAGCAATCGCTCGGTGTGCCGTCGGAACTCCTTTCGCAAAGCGAGTTGAAGGGACTCATACCGGAACTCGAAACAGGGGATCTCGCGGGCGGCCTGTTCTGCAAGGAGGACGGCTACCTCGATCCGTATTCGGTCATGCAGGGATACCGCAGGCAGGCGCAGAGGCTCGGTGTCGTGTACGAGACCGCCGAAGTGGTGCAGCTGCTGTCGGAAAGCGGCCGGATGACGGGGGTTCAGCTCGCGGACGGCTCAGTTCACGCAGCACCTGTCGTCGTGAACTGCGCAGGGGCTTGGGGAGCTGCGTTAAGCGAACAGCTCGGTGTTCCGCTGCCGGTCGTCCCGCTGAAACGGCAGATGTATGTCTTCGATACGGCAAAGAAACTTGAGAAGATGTTACCGCTTACAATCGATCCGACCGGCGTGTACTTCCGCCATGAAATGGAGAAAGTGGTCGCCGGTTTCTCGGATGATGTGAAGCCGGGCATCGATTTCAGCTGGAAGCGGTCAGCGTTCGAGGACCTCTGGCCGACCCTCGCACACCGCGTGCCGAACTTCGAACAGCTGAAACTGGAGACCGGCTGGGCAGGTCTGTACGACCACAATACCGCGGACCAGAACGCCATCATCGGCGAACATCCGCTCCGCGGCGGTTACTATGTCGCCATCGGTTTCAGCGGACACGGGATGCAGCAGGCACCGGGCGTCGGGCTCGGACTTGCGGAGCTGATCTATAAAGGGAAATACGAAACGCTCGACTTGTCGCCGCTGCGTGTCAGCCGGTTTGCAGACAATGATTTAGTCCTGGAAGACGCTATCGTGTAACGGAAGTAAGAGCATCACCAAATCAGATCACTGAAGGAGATGAGTGAAATGCATACGGTTATCATGGTGGAATTCGTCCTGTATCTCGTGATCATGCTCGTTGTCGGCTATCTTGTCAGCCGCCGTTCCAAAAGCCACGCCGATTTCCTGCTCGGCGGCAAGCAGCTTCCGGGCTGGGCGCTCGCGTTTTCCGAACGGGCGACCGGGGAATCTGCCTGGCTCCTGCTCGGTTACACCGGCTTTGTCTTTGCGACCGGTCTGTCCGGCGTATGGGTGGCAGTCGGTATCGCATCCGGTATCGTCTTTTCCTGGCTGTTCCTCGCGAAGAAGTTCATGAGTGAGGCCGAAGCTACAGGCGCCCTCACACTTCCCGGTTACTTGGCAGCACGTTTCGGCCGCCACGGCAAACCGATCCTCTGGCTTTCTACCATTCTCATTTTCAGCTTCATGATGTTCTACTTCGGCGCCCAGATTGCAGGAGCCGGGAAGACGCTGTTCGCAGTCTTCAACATTCCGACGCATATCGGTGCGGTGATGAGCGTGCTCGTCGTTGTCATCCTTGCCTACGTCGGCGGGTTCGTGACAGTCGTCTGGACGGATATGATCCAGGCGATCATGATGCTCATCACACTAGTTGTCCTTCCGATTGTGGCACTCGTGCACATTTCAGCGGCCGATCTGTCTATCAGTGCGGCACTGACTGCGGCCGGTCCTTCCATGGATTCATGGACGGGCGGCGCCATCGGATTTGCACTCGGACTGCTGCTGTTCAACAACTTCGCCTGGTTCTTCGGGTTCCTCGGAGGTCAGCCGCAGCTCAGTGCCCGCTTCATGGCACTGCGCAGTAAAAAGGAAGCGAAACAAGGAAGCTTCGTCGCGATCGGCTGGACAGTGCTCGCCTACAGCGGCGCTTTCATGATCGGGATCACAGCACTCACACTCTATCAGGGGCAGGTGTTTGCTGATGTCGAAATGATCCTGCCGTTCATGATCCTCGACCTCATGCCGCCTTGGATTGCCGGCATCCTGCTTGCAGGGATACTGGCTGCGATCATTTCGACGGCGGATTCGCAGCTCCTCGTCATCACGAGTTCGGTCAGTGAAGACATCATCCGGAGAGCGATGGGCCTTAATCTGACAGAAAAGAAACTCGTCATGATCTCCCGTCTCGCGATCGTCGGCGCAGGGATTGTCGGACTCGTGATCGCGCTGACGTCCAAGTCGCTCGTCTTCCTCGTTGTGAGCTGGGCGTGGGCGGGCGTCGGCTGTACGCTGTCGCCGGCTGTGATCCTGACGTTCATCTGGAAGCGGTACTCCGGAATCGGCGTGATCGCGACAATCGTCTCCGGCTTCGTCAGCACGGTCATCTGGATTTCCACACCGCTCGATGCCATCGCAACATCGCGGTTCACGACATTCTTCATCGCCGCGGCATTCGGTATCGTCTTCAGTCTGCTGTTCCCGGATAAACCCGAGAAAGACGCAGATGCGAGTACAGCGACAACCGAAGATCCGCTGCCGAAAACAGACTGACAGGGAGGGATTCCATTGAAAAGATTGCTGAGGTTTTCATTGATAGCCGCCGCTGCTGCTGTCCTATTGGTCGGATGCGGCGGGAAGAGCAAAGACGGAACATCATCAGCTGGCGGCGGGGAGTCCGCCAAAGCCGGTGTTGCAGAACGTGTACAGAAATCGAAAAAGCTGCGCGTCGCCTTCGAAGGCACGTATCCGCCGTTCAACTTCCTGGATGAGAAGGACCAATTCCACGGATTCGACGTCGATATCTCAAATGAGATCGCGAAAAGGCTCGGCGTAGAAGCGGAATTCATCGCAACGAAATGGGATGGCCTGATCGGCGGTCTGAAGGCGGATAAGTTCGACATCATCATCGGCCAGATGACCGTCACCGAAGAGCGCAAGAAAAGCGTTGACTTCACGGATCCCTATGTCGTGACAGGTTCGGTTCTCATCACACGGAAAGAGACCGATGACATCCGCGAGCTCGCAGACATCAAAGGGAAGAAAGTCGGCGTGGGCGGCGGTACGACCTTCGAAGAAGTGGCCAACACCGTCGAAGGGGCGGACGTCAAACTTTACAAGGCCGTGAGCGACTACATCCAGGACCTGACGAACAAACGGCTCGACGTGATCATCAACGACCAGCTGCTGATGAATTACAACATCAAGGAAAATGATCTGCCCATCAAGATCGCCAGCGACATTCTGAACAAAGACAATATTGGCATGGCGGTCAACAAAGGCAATGAAGACTTCGTGAAACAAGTGAATGACGCGCTGGCAGATATGAAGGAAGACGGTACGTACAAGGAAATCTATAAAAAATGGTTCGGTGCGGATCCGCTTGAATTTTAACAAGGGACCTGGGCATCCCGTTCAGAAAGCACTGGGTGCTCCGGGTCACTCACTCTATACCCCGGATGGGAGAGAACGGTATGCGGGCTGTCGTTTTAGGTGCTGGCATGATTGGCACAGCGGTTGTTAAAGAATTGGCTGATTTCGAATGCATCACGTCTGTGACAGCGGTAGATATTAGTCAGGAGATGATAGAACGCTGCCTGGATAAGGCGGGAAATTCAAAAGTGAGCGGAAGAACTGCAGTGTTTTCTACGGCAGAGGACATAAGATCGGTTCTCGAGGGGGCGGATGTGGCAGTAGGATGCCTGCCTCACTCACTCACCGCAACAGCCATGGAAGCTGCCATCGCAGCGCGGTGTCATCTAGTGGATTTGGTCGGGTCGGATTTCAAGGGGAAAGCGGAACTCCACTCCGATGCCGAAGCGGCAGGCGTGACGCTTATTCCCGGCTGCGGGGTCGCTCCTGGACTTACCAACTTCCTGGCCGCCCGGGGGATCGAGCTGCTCGATGAAGCGGAACATGCCGTCATGATCTGCGGCGGACTGCCGGAAAAGCCGCTTCCGCCGCTCTGGTATCAGGTCGTGTTCCGTCTGGAGAGCGTTTTAGGCCTTTATACCAAACCGGCTGTCGCTGTAAGGGACCATGAAATCGTTGAGTTTCCGGCACTCTCGGAACTTGAGACGATAACATTTCCTTCCCCTGTCGGCGCTTGTGAGGCCGTTTTGACGGACTCACACAGCACTGCGTATACATTGAAGGACAAAGTGAAGAACTTGACCGAAAAAACTGTCCGCTATCCGGGACACTGGGCCAAGATGAAGGTCTTAAGTGAGCTCGGCTTCCTGGATGATCTGCCTGTCAGTGTCAACGGGGATACCGTTATACCGCGCCAGCTGGCCGGGGCGATCCTCGAGCCGCAGCTGAAAGGCGGAACAGCCGAGGATATTACCGTCGTCAGAGTCGAAGTGACCGGAATGAAGGACGGACTCAGGCAGACGCATACATGGGAAATGGTCGACCTGTACGACCATCGCCGGAACATCACTTCGATGGCGAAAACGACTGCATTGCCTGCGGCGCTCGCCGCAAAATGGCTTGCGGAGAGAAAGATCGATACAGCCGGCGTCGTGCCGATCGAGACGCTCATCACCGGCGAACGGTTCGATCCGTTTCTCGAAGAGCTGCGAGAGCTCGGCATTGCCATCAATTACACAGCAACTACCGAATGCGACAGCTGAATATAATCCGAATTTCGTTGTGTACAATTTGCTGATCCTGATGGAAAGGGAGTGAGCTCGTGGAATTCACAATGATCATCGACTCTGTTCCTGCACTGCTGAAAGCTTCAGCCATGACGCTCTTTTTAAGCTGCATCTCCGTCATCATCGCGCTTGTGATCGGGTTTTTCACAGCGCTGATACGCATCGGCAGGCTGCCGGTGCTGCATCAGATTGCAAGCGTCTATATTTCCGTCATACGGGGGACACCGCTGCTCGTGCAAATATTCGTCATCTACTACGGACTGCCGCAGATCGGCATCTCCCTCGATCCGATTTCTTCAGGGATCATGGCGCTGAGTCTGAATGCAGGTGCCTACTTGTCCGAATCGTTCCGGGCATCCATCCTCGCGGTCGACAAAGGGCAGACGGAAGCAGCGATCTCGATGGGGATGACGTACGGGCAGGCGATGCGCCGGATCATCCTGCCGCAAAGCTTGCGGATCGCAATCCCGACACTGTCCAACTCATTCATCGTATTGATAAAAGACACTTCACTCGTCTCGGTGATCACCGTCACGGAATTGCTGCAGATGTCCAGCCTGATCATCGCTAAGACGTTCGAGCCGCTGACCATCTATCTGATTGCCGCAGCCATCTATTGGATCCTTATCACTTGTTTCACCCAGCTGCTGGACCGTTTCGAGCGGCATTCGTCCAAACACCTGGCCCAGTAGCACCTACTTCAAAACTTAGGAAGGCGGTGTTTCCCAATGAAAATCGTTGAAGTCAAAAATGTAAGGAAGCAGTTCGGCAGCAGCCCGGTATTGTGCGGCATCGATCTCGACGTGGAAAAAAGCGAAGTGGTCGTCATCATGGGGCCGAGCGGTTCTGGGAAATCGACATTCCTCCGCTGCCTGACGAACCTCGAGACCCCTGACGAAGGGGACATCCGGATCGGGCCGCACGTCATCCGCATAAATGGCAGGGTGACGCGTGAGCAGAAAAAGGAAATACGGGAAATGCGGAAGAAAACCGGTTTCGTCTTTCAATCATTCAACCTCTTTCCGCATAAGACGGCGCTGGAGAACGTGATGGAAGGTCCGCTGACGATCAGGAACCTTCCGGCTGCCGAGGCACGGGAAGCAGCCGGATCCCTGCTGGAGAAAGTCGGGCTCGGTGATCGCAAAGACCATTATCCTGCGCAGTTGTCGGGCGGACAGCAGCAGCGCGTGGCGATCGCGAGAGCATTATCGCTGGATCCTACTGTCATGCTTTACGACGAACCGACCTCTGCCCTTGACCCTGAACTTGTCCGCGAAGTCCTCCAGGTGATCAAAGAGCTTGCACTCGAAGGGATGACGATGATTATCGTCACCCATGAAATGGGCTTCGCGAAGGATGTGGCAGACCGGGTGATCTTCATGGATGGCGGAGTGATCGTCGAGCAGGGGAAACCTGAACAGGTCTTCGATCATCCCCAGCATGAGAGAACGAAGCGGTTCCTGTCATCCACGAAGTGAGTTACTGAGTGTCTGGAACTGGAAGTATGGAAGGAGGGGGCCATTTGCAGAAACTGCTGGACGCCTATGAGTTTGTGAAATTCATCAAAAACGGCGATACGGTGCTCGTCGGAGGATTCGGTATGTCCGGAACGCCGCTGACACTGATCGATGGGCTGGCGGCTTCGTCCCTGACCGGGTTGACGGTCGTCAGCAATAACTTAGGAGAGCCCGGGAAAGGTCTCGGCATCCTGCTGGAAGGCAAGAAACTGAAAAAAGCGGTCGGTTCGTATTTCACGACGAACCGCGACGCCGTCAAGGCATGGGCCGACGGGGAACTGGAGATCGAGCTGGTGCCTCAGGGGACGCTCGCGGAAGCTGTCCGCTGCGGCGGTGCGGGCATCGGTGGATTTTATACGAAGACTGCGGCCGGCACGAAACTCGCTGATGGGAAAGAGGAACGGGAGATCGACGGGGAGCGGTACTTGTTCGAAAAAGCGATCAAAGCCGACGTCTCGCTTATCAAAGCCCACAAAGCGGACCGGCTCGGCAATCTCGTCTACGATCATACCGGGCGCAACTTCAATCCTGTCATGGCAACCGCCGGCAAAGTCGTCATCGCCGAGGTGGATGAAATCGTCGGGACAGGGGAGCTTGCTCCGGCACACATCGTCACGCCGCACGTCTACGTCGATTATGTCGTCCTGAGCCGCTACGTGAAAAAGGCAGGTGTGTTCGTTGAACGAGAATAGACGCATCACGATCGCAAAACGGATCGTCCAGGAGCTCGAAAGCGGACAGACCGTCAATCTCGGCGTAGGGATCCCGACCCTCATCCCGGATTACCTGGATGATAAACAACTCGTGCTGCAGTCGGAAAACGGGCTGCTCGGCATGGGTCCGACCCCGCCGCCCGGACAGGTGAACATGGACCTGATCAGCGCAAGCAAGGATCCGATCACGATGGAGACCGGCGCTTCGCTGTTCGACAGCTCGGCTTCGTTCGCGATGATCCGCGGCGGTCACATCGATGTGGCGGTGCTCGGTGCGCTGCAGGTCGACCGGACAGGCGAGATTGCGAACTGGGCAGTGCCTGGTGCGACGATCCTCGGTGTCGGAGGCGCGATGGATCTCGTCGCCGGAGCCAACAAAATCATCGTCGCGACGCTGCATTCATCGAAACACGGAGAACCGAAACTGGTGGAGGAACTGACCTATCCGACGAGCGGCATCCGGAAAGCGGATCTAGTCGTGACGGAGCATGCAGTATTCCGGTTTGAAGAAGGCTCGATGTACCTCGTCGAACAATTATCCGATCTTCCTCTCGATGAATTGCAGGAGATCACCGGAGCGCCGTTCCAGGTCGGATTGAGAGAACCGGACAAACAAGAGGAGGCTGCGGAGTGAAACAGATCACTGTCGTCGGCTCAGGTGTCATGGGGAAGGGGATTGCGTATGCATGCGCCGTGGCCGGATACCGGGTCGTCTTGAATGATGTGCATGAAGCGGTGTTGCAGAATGCACGCGGAGCTATAGAGCTGCTGCTTGACAAAAGCGTCCAGGGCGGGTTCCTGGATGCCGATTCCTATGAAACTGCAAAACGTAATTTGACGCATGAAGCTGATTTGAGCGATGCGGCTTCCGGAGCCGACCTCGTCATCGAAGCGGTGCTCGAGGATATCGAGCTGAAAATCGGCGTCTTCCGCCAGCTCGACCGTATTTGCAGACCGGAGACAATCCTCGCGACGAATACGTCCACGATGAGTCCGACAGAAATCGGCGCACAGACGTCCCGGCCGGATAAAATTTTGGCCATGCACTTTTTCAACCCTGTCCATAAGATGAAGCTGGTCGAGATTGTCCGTGGATTGGAAACATCAGACGAAACAGTAGCCGCCGTGAAGGATATTGCCAAGTCACTCGGGAAACAGCCGATCGAGGTGAATGAATTCCCGGGCTTTGTGACGTCACGCATGAACTGCCTCATCGGCAACGAGGCGATGAACCTGCTGATGGAAGGGGTCGCGTCTGCCGAAGACATCGACCGGGCGATGAAGCTCGGACTCAACCATCCGATGGGTCCCTTGGAGCTCGCGGATTTGGTCGGTCTCGACACAAGGCTTCGCAATATGGAGTATTTGCACAAGACGCTCGGCGAGAAATACCGGCCGTGTCCGCTGCTCATGAAGTACGTAAAAGCAGGACGGCTCGGCAGGAAGAGCGGAAGAGGGTTCTATGATTACTCGTAAGGGAGGGACCGTCATTTCGGATTTCAAAAATATTACCGCCGTGAACGGACAGGGCGTGATGCGGATCACATTGAACCGGCCGGAAAAACGGAACGCGCTCGATGCTGATATGCTCCGGGAAATCGGCGAAGCGGTACAACTGGCTGAACAGGACGGCGAAGTGCGTGTCATCATCTTCCGTGGAGCGGGCGGCCGTTCATTCGCTTCCGGCGCCGACATCCGGCAGCTGCACGACCGGGAGGCGCTTGCGGCGCTTGCGCCCGGCATGCAGGGGCTGTATTCCCTGATTGAAAACTCCTCAAAAGTGACGGTGGCCGCGGTGGAAGGCTATGCGCTCGGCGGCGGCTGCGAATTGGCACTCGCCTGCGACATCCGCGCGGCGACGGAACAGGCGGTGTTCGGCCTGCCTGAACTGAATTTAGGGATCATCCCGGGGGCAGGCGGCACGCAGCGTCTTTCGAGGATCATCGGAAAAGGGCAGGCGCTTGATATGATTTTGACGGGCAGGCTCATCAATGGCAAAGAAGCGGAGCGGATCGGCCTCGTCACATATTTGACGGATGAAGATGGACTCGATGAAACACTTGGTCAGATTTCCTCCGCCGTCCTGAAAAAGGGCCCGGTCGCCGTGCAGCTGGCGAAAGCCGCCGTGCACAAAGGATTCGACATCGACAGCGGGACCGCCCAATGGATCGAAAAACTGTCCCAGGCAGTCGCTTTCGGGACGGACGATAAAAAAGAAGGCACGCTTGCTTTCATCGAAAAGCGGGCAGCGGAATTCAACAATCGGTAAAAGGAGACGTGGTCATGGACTTCAATTTTACAGATGATATCCAATTCCTTCGGGAGAGTGTACGGAAATTCGTGCGGGAACAAGTCGAACCTTCTGCTATGGACATCGAGGAGGACGACCGGATCCCCGACAGGATCGTCAGCCTGTCGAAAGATATGGGGCTGTTCGGGCTCGGCATCCCCGAGCAATATGGCGGTCTCGGTCTCGACATGGTCGGCAAATGTGCGATCTACGAAGAACTCGGAAAGACCCATAACGGCTATACGACGCTGATCGGTGCCCATACAGGCATCGGCTCGGTCGGCATCGTCGACCTCGGCACCGAGGAACAGAAGGAGAAATATTTGCCGAAGATGGCGACAGGAGAATGGATCGGGGCGTTTGCGCTGACCGAGCCGAGTGCGGGCTCGAATGCTGCGAATTTGAAGACGACAGCGGTCAGGCACGGCGACCGCTACGTGCTGAACGGTTCGAAGCATTATATAACGAACGCGGTCGATGCCCATGTATTCACCGTCATGGCGGTGACGGACCGGGAAAAAGGCGCGCGCGGCATTACGTCATTCATCGTCGAAAAGGATACGCCGGGCTTCACGGTCGGGGCCGTCGAACGGAAGATGGGCTTGAGAGGATCGCATTCCGCTGAACTTTTCTTCGACAATATGGAAGTCCCGACGGAAAACGTCCTCGGCGAAGAGGGGAATGGTTACGTCAATGCCCTGAAGATCCTCGCGAACGGACGGGCGGGGCTCGCGGCACGCAATCTAGGGTCATGTGTACGGCTGCTCGAGCACTCGCTCGACTACGCGCACGAACGAGAGCAGTTCGGCCAGAAAATCGTCGACATGCAGGCGGTCCAGCATATGCTCGCGGACATCAGCATGCAGATCGAAGTGCTGCGCTCGCTGACCTACCGTGTCGCCTGGATGTCCGATCAGAAGATGCGTGTCGTGAAGGAAGCGGCGATCGCGAAACTGTACGCATCAGAAGTGTATAACAGCGTCGCCGATCTCGCCCTCCAGATTCACGGCGGCATCGGCTACATGAAGGACTATCCGATCGAACGCTACTACCGCGACGCCCGGATCACCAAGATTTACGAAGGCACATCCGAAATCCAGCGTAATATCATTGCTGGCGAACTGAAACGCGACTATGCGCAGAAGGGGCTGTAAGGAGTGCGGAACAGTTATATCGTTGGGGCTGTACGGACTGCGGTCGGCCGGATGGGCGGTTCGCTGAAAAATGTCCCCGTCGACCATCTGGCGGAAAAAGTGATCCGGGAAGTGATGGTGCGTACTAATCCGGAAATCTCTGTGGATGAAGTCATTCTCGGACAGGCGAAACAGAGCGCGGATACATCGAACCTCGCCCGGCTCGCGTCATTGCGTGCCGGTCTGCCGGTGACCGTGCCCGGTTACACGGTCCACCGCCAATGCGGCTCCGGACTGCAGGCCGTCAACAACGCAGACCAGCAGATCCGGCTCGGGCTGTCGGATGTCATCATCGCGGGAGGCGCCGAAAGCATGAGCACGGCACCGTATTACATCCGCGATGCGCGGTACGGCTTCGGTGCAGGGAACGGCCTGCTGCTCGACCCGAACACGGAAAGCCAGCCTCGCTCACAGCCGTCAGAAGTATACGGAGAGCTGACGATGGGAATGACAGCGGAAAACTTGGCGGAGAAGTATGGTATTACACGAGGCGAACAGGACGAGTTCGCGCTCAGGAGCCAGCGTCTCGCGGAGCAGGCGATCCGGGAAGGGAAATTCGCGGACGAAATCGTGCCGTACGAAGTGAAGGGCCGTAAATCGAGCTCGGTCTTCGATTCGGATGAACACCCGCGGACGACGACACTCGAACAGCTCGCGGGACTCAGGACTGTTTTCAAAACTGACGGGACCGTCACAGCAGGAAACGCGAGCGGCCGGAACGACGGGGCCGCTGCGGTCCTCATGATGTCGGGAGACAAACTGCACGAATACGGCATCCTTCCGAAAGCACGGATCGTTTCGCAGGCGGTGAGCGGCGTCTCCCCGGAAGTGATGGGCATCGGACCAGTCACATCTACCGAGAAAGCACTGAAATTAGCCGGACTGACCATGAAAGATATCGGGCTCATCGAACTGAACGAAGCATTCGCCGCCCAGGCGCTCGCCGTCATCTGGGGGACCGGGATGGATATCGACCGAGTGAACGTCAACGGCGGAGCGATCGCTCTCGGTCATCCGATCGGTGCGACGGGGGCGGTCCTCATGACGAAACTGCTGGCGGAGCTGAAACGGCGCAATGAGCAGTTCGGACTCGTCACGCTGTGCATCGGCGGCGGCCAGGGAATCACGACGATCGTCGAGAATCTGCAATGACAGGTTCATTTAATAAACCTGAAAGGGGCTGCTCTGTGAAGCCGCATATCATACAGATCCTGCCGATGTACCACCCCGACGGCGAACGGACGCTGGCTGAACTTGCCACTGTGAAGCGCTTTGACCAATTCGATGAACCGGCGATCGTCGACTACTTGAAACAGTACCACGTCGACGGAATCATCCTGCGGGCACCGGCGCGGATCACGCGTCAGTTGCTGGATCACTGCCGGACGGTGTCAGCCATATCGGGCGCAGGCATCGGGCTCGACAATATCGATGTCGGGTATGCTACGGAAAAAGGGATCAAAGTGCTCCATGCCCCGAAGCTGAACAGTACTGCGACCGCCGAGCATGCTGCAGCGCTCCTGCTTGCCGCCATGAAAAACATTGCCGCGTTCGACATGGAGATGAAGCGGGGGAACTTTTTATCCCGCGACGGGAATTTTACGCGGGAACTGCAGTACAAGACGCTCGGCCTCATCGGCTTCGGATCGATCGCGCAGAAACTGGCGACTATGGCATCCGCCGGTTTCGGGATGAACGTCCTCGCATACGTCCGGTCGATTTCGGACGAACGGCAGGCGCGCGCAGACTCGCTCGGCGTCGAGCTGACGTTGTCGATGGAGGAAGTGTTCCGCAGGAGTGATGCCGTAAGTCTTCATATCCCGCTCACAGAAGCGACCGAGGGAATTATCGGGAAGGAATTGTTTACACTCATGAAACCGGAAGCCGTGCTCGTGAACACGTCGCGCGGCGGCGTCATCCGGGAAAGCGAACTGACGGACGCGCTGAACCTCGGTAAGCTGAGACATGCTGCGGTGGACGTGTATGCGGATGAACCGCCAGCAGCCGATCACCCGTTTTTCTCAGCTGCGAATATGACGCTGACCCCTCACGTCGGCGGAATCAGCCTGGAAGCGGCGAGGGAGACGTCCGTGACGATCGCCGAAAACCTCGTGAAAGCGATACGCGGAGAACTGCTGGACGTCATCGCGAATGCCCGGCAGCTCGCGGCCGGTAAAACAAGGGGGATTTGATGAAAACATTCAATATTGCAGTCATCCCAGGCGACGGCATCGGCCCCGAAGTCGTAGCGGAAGGGGTGAAAGTGCTGAAGGCAATCGAACGGATGGATCCGGGACTGTCGTTTTCATTCACTGAATTTCCGTGGGGCTGTGAATACTATTTGGAGCATGGCAGGATGATGGCGGAAGACGGTATTGAGCAGTTAAAGGCATTCGACGCCATCTACCTCGGCGCGGTCGGCTACCCAGGAGTGCCGGATCACATTTCGCTCTGGGACTTGCTGCTGACGATCCGCAAAGAGTTCGACCAATACGTGAATCTGCGGCCTGTCACTCTGCTCGATCCTGAACTGACACCGCTGAAGTGGAAGAGCCGGGAGGACATCGACTTCCTCGTCATCCGCGAAAATAGCGAAGGGGAGTACGCTGGGGCGGGCGACCGGCTGTTCAAAGGTAAGCCAGAAGAAGTCGTTCTCCAGACCGGCGTGTTCTCCCGCAAAGGGACGGAGCGGATCATCCGGTACGCGTACGAGGAAGCACGCCGGTCGAAGCGGACGCTGACGAGCGTAAGCAAAGCAAACGCGCTGAATTACTCGATGGTGTTCTGGGATGAAGTCTTCGAAGAAGTCGGCAAGGAATACCCCGATGTCCGGACGTATTCCTATTTGGTCGATGCCGCGAGCCTGTACTTCGTCACGGAGCCGGAGCGGTTTGAGATCGTCGTCACGTCCAATCTGTTCGGGGACATCCTGACCGATATCGGGGCCGCCATCGCAGGCGGCATGGGACTCGCAGCAGGTGCCAACATCAATCCGGAGCGCGAGTATCCGTCAATGTTCGAACCGGTTCACGGCTCTGCGCCGGACATCGCCGGAAAAGGGATCGCCAATCCGCTCGCAGCCATCTGGTCCGTCAGCCAGATGCTAGACTTTTTCGATGAACCCGAATGGGGTGGAACCGTGCTGCGGACGATCGAGACGATCTTGCAGGAGCGGGGCAGCGTGACAGCAGATCTCGGCGGCACCGCGACGACCGGTGAAACAGGAGATCGCTTCGTCGAGCTGCTGCAGTCGAATGCGGTGCAGGCAGACGGCGGCTAACCGATCAATTACGGCGTCTAACCGATCAATTCATGCAGATAACCGCTCGATACCAGGGTTTAACCGCTCAATTCGGCTGGCTAACCGTTCGATTGTTGTGTGTAACCGCTCATTTCCTGCAGCTATGCGCTCCATTCCAGTAGGGAAAGGTCTCCGGCGCTCAAGCAGCCACGCGTAACGCTCAAGCCCGCGCCCAAACTCTCAAGCAGCCACACGAAACGCTCAAGCCTACGCCCAAACGCTCAAGCAGCCACACAAAATGCTCAAGCCCGCGCCCAAACGCTCAAGCAGCCACACGAAATGCTCAAGCCCGCGCCCAAACGCTCAAGCAGCCACGCGTAACGCTCAAGCCCGCGCCCAAACGCTCAAGCAGCCACACAAAACGCTCAAGCCCATGCCAACGAGCCAGATCTTCTCATTTGATTCCCACCCAAAACTATAGTAAATTGACGTTAGGTTACCAAAAGTAAGTTCGTTTCAACTTTACCGAAACGGGCGATGAGGAGTGGTTTCATTGACGTCAACATCCAAAACATTCAACGGCATCCCGCTGTCCGTGCTCGACCTCGCACCGATCAACGAAGGTGGCAGCCCGACAGAAACATTTCAAAATAGCGTGGAGCTCGCCCAGCATACCGAAAAGCTCGGGTACAACCGCTACTGGCTCGCGGAGCACCACAACATGCCGGGCGTCGGCAGTTCCGCGACATCCGTGCTGATCGGCCATATCGCTGGCAAGACGGAACGCATGAGGATCGGCTCCGGCGGCGTCATGCTGCCGAACCACGCGCCGCTCGTCATTGCAGAGCAATTCGGCACGCTCGACGCCCTCTATCCGGGCCGGATCGATCTCGGCCTCGGCCGGGCGCCGGGCAGCGATCAGGCGACAGCATACGCGCTGCGCCGTACGCTGCAGAGCACCGGCGAAGATTTCCCGCAGCAAGTGGAGGAACTCCGCTCGTATTTTGATCCGCAGCCGAATGCGCGTGTCCGGGCATTCCCGGGGGAGGGACAGGACATTCCGATCTGGCTGCTCGGTTCGTCAGGCTTCAGTGCCCAGCTCGCAGCTCAGCTCGGACTGCCGTTTTCATTTGCGAGCCATTTCGCGCCGGCATACGTCATGCAGGCGATGCAGCTGTACCATCAGAACTTCAAGCCGTCGAAACACTTGCAGGCTCCGTACGCTATGCTCGGTGTCAGCATCATCGCCGCCGAAACGGACGAAAAAGCGCTGTACTTGGCGACGTCGCTCCAGCAGCAGTTCCTGAGCCTAGGTATCGGCAGACCTACGCAGTTCAAACCGCCATTGAAAGACCCGAAATCGTTCTGGACCCCGTCCGAACAGGCGTCTGCAGCGGCCATGCTCGAGTCGCCGGCAACAATCGTCGGCAGTAAGGAAACCGTCAAACGGGACCTGGAAGCCTTCCTGAACCAAACCAAAGCGAACGAGTTCATCCTCAGCTCGCCGGTATTC
Source organism: Sporosarcina sp. NCCP-2716 (assembly GCF_023707985.1). GTDB lineage: Bacteria > Bacillota > Bacilli > Bacillales_A > Planococcaceae > Sporosarcina. The sequence continues at coordinate 189,613 of NZ_BRCF01000003.1, read as the reverse complement.
TTCCAGGAAGACCGCCTGCGCTCGTTTGAAATCATCGCAGAATTGATGGACTAAAACATCTGTAACCATAAAGCGAACCCGCTGTTTCTCCCGTAAGAAGGGGAACAGCGGGTTTTTAATTTAATGGATACATTTATCACCCGGCCTTAAATAACTGCTGTTTAAGTGAGTTGATAGAAGGATATACTAAACTTATTCACTTCTGCAGTTTAAAAGGAGAAGAAAAATGGTTAGAGACGGTCGTGAAAATACAGGTCAATCTATTCACTCAAGCCGAAATCTATGGTCAGGCTTCTTGTTCGGCCTTGGCATTGCTGCATTTGTAGATGAGACTGTGTTCCATCAATTACTTCGCTGGCATCATTTTTACGACAAATCGACGACCGAGGTCGGACTTATCTCAGATGGTCTTTTTCACGCTTTCAGTTGGTTTGCTACAATTGGAGGACTGTTCATGTTCGCCGATCTTCGGCGACGTAATGCATTGCGGATCACGAGATGGTGGGGAGGGGTGTTGGTCGGTACCGGAGGATTTCAATTATATGATGGTACAATCCAGCATAAACTGATGCGGATCCACCAGATTCGGTATGTAGAGAATGTCATCATCTATGACCTGATCTGGAACATACTAGCTGTTTTACTGATAATCATCGGCCTCAGCCTTATTTTTAAGACAAGAAACAGACAACAACCGGATAAGGATGACTCACATGAACGGCAATAACCATGTTCTGCATACCGATGGGACTCACCTAGTTGGAACAATGCCCCAGCTGCTCTTGGCCCTTCCGTTTGTGTTGGCCTTATTTGTGTATCTCATTGCGGCAGTGGTTTCCAGCAGACGACACAAAGCATGGCCGTTGTATCGTACTGTCTGCTGGATTTTCGGAATTCTTTTCGCAATTATCGCAGTTGCAGGTCCGGTGGCTGAGCGTGCACATGCAGACTTCGCAGCTCACATGCTCGGTCATTTATTTCTGGGGATGCTTGCGCCATTGCTTATGGCACTGGCTGCGCCGATGACTCTTTTATTGAGAACTTTGAGTGTTCCTCGTGCGAGAGGGGTCTCAAAGCTTCTAAGGAGCCGGCCATCACAATTGCTGACCAATCCGGCAGTTGCGTCCTTTCTTAACATAGGAGGGCTTTGGTTATTATACACTACCGATCTATACGCGCTTATGAACAAGAGTGTCCTTGTGCATCTGCTCGTGCATTTTCATGTCTTTTTAGCTGGCTATTTATTTACAGTGTCAATGATCTATATTGATCCGAATCCTCACCGAACCCCTTTTCTATACCGAGCCATCGTGTTTGTTATCGCCTTAGCCGGACATGGAATTCTGTCAAAATACATTTACGCGAACCCGCCTGATGGAGTGCCTGCAGAACAAGGCCGACTTGGAGGCATGCTCATGTATTATGGCGGAGATGTCATCGACATTGTTATTATCTTCATACTTTGTTTACAATGGTTTAGAGCAACCCGGCCTCGAACAAGGCCAGTTATAAGTCAGTAGTGAGATGATTAAAGCAGAACATGATCATTCATCCGGCGGAGGGGAACTTGGAAGGCCGTCTGTCGTCATACTAGTCAGTAAAAAAAAGCGAGGAAGGAGATCATGGTTTCATTTCCAAAAAAACATCCAGTCTGGACAGCTGTCATCTGCTATTTGCTCGTTTGTGCGGGGCTGGCAGCTTTCGCGGTCTATTGGCTGTTCTTCGATCTGCAGCGCGTGCCGACGGAGGAGAGGATTCTTGAAAGCAAGTCGCCGGATGATCGATATACACTGACGGTCTACAGAAATAACGGCGGGGCCACTGTACCGTTCATGCTGTCGGGCGAGTTGACGGACTCCGAAAAGCCGAATAGGAGCAAGATCATCTACTGGGCAAAAGGGGAGTCTGCCGAAACGGAATGGCTAGCACCGGATACTGTCCGCATAAATGCCGTAGAATTGCGCGTCCCTAAGGAGACATACGACTATCGCAATCCGTAAACAGAATTAAAAACGGAAGCGCCTGTCCCTCTAAATGAGGCACAGGCGCTTCTTTCATTTCTTATAATAGGCGTTGTACACAGCTGACGAAAGCTCGGCCACATAGCCGCTGCCGTTGTTGTCCTCGACGTGTTCGATCATCATCGCGAGGAGGAAGTCCGGATGATCGGTCCTGTAACTGACGAAGTAGCCGTTTTCCTGGCCGCTTTCCTCCCCGGATTTTTTGAGTTCCGCCGTGCCGGTCTTGCCGGCGATCGGGATATCCGGCAAATTCGCTTTCTGGGCGAATCCATCCAATACGACATTGCGCAAGTCCGTCTTCAAAATGTCCACGTGTTCCTTGCTGAGCAGATCCTGTTTCCACACCTGCTGCGTCTTCTCCTCTTCGAACAGTGTCGGCTTGTACATGATCCCGTTCGTCACGATCGGTTCATACATTGCTGCGAGATGCAGAATGTTCGTGAGCATCTGCCCCTGGCCGAACGACGTATCTGCGAGCTGGCCTGCGGAAGCAAGTTTGCCGTCGTTCGAAATCTGTGAAGGGGACAGATTCAGCGCAAACGGAATCTCTTCACCGAATCCGAAGCTTTCCAAGCCGGTGATGAACTTCTCCTTCCCAAGTGCGAGCGCCTGCTGAGCGAAATAGATGTTATCCGAATAGATGAGCGCTTTGTTCAGATCGATCGGATTCGGGGCTTCCGGGTGGACACGGGTCACACGGTAGGCGCCCCAAGAACTGTCTTTCTGCCAGGTCTTTCCGTTGATCGGCAGCCCTTTGGCCGGATCGAGCGTGCCCGCTTCCAGACCGATCGCTGCGGTGATCGGCTTGATGGATGAACCTGGTGCATACGAAGCCGCGAACCGGTTGAACAGCGGCTGCTTCGGATCCTCCGACAGCTGTTTGTAGCGGTCCCCGCTTATGCCGAGCATGAATTCCGCCGGGTCGAAGCTCGGCGAACTGACGAGGGCGAGTGTTTCTCCGGTCATCGGATCGACTGCAGCCGCCGCTCCCGGTTCGCCGCGCATCGCGTCGAATGCCTGCTTCTGCAGTTCGGCATCGATCGTCAGCGTGATGTTCTCACCGTCGACTGCGTCCCTGACGACCACTTTCTGCAGGGTGGCGCCCGCTTCCGGACCTTTCAGATAGATGCCTGCGCCATTTTCACCGCGCAGCCGTTCCTCGAGCATCTTTTCGAGCCCCTGCCGGCCGATCAGATCGGATTCCGTATAGCCGGCGTCCTTATGCTTTTCCAGGAGCTCCGCCGTTATCGGCCCGATATAGCCTGCGAGATGGGCGAGAGCGGCGCCATACGGGTATTCCCTCATGCTCGTCTCCTGATAGGTCAGTCCCGGTATCTCGATGAGCTTGGTGAGCAGGGTTTCATTCGTCTTCGCCACGTTCGCGATCGGCACGAAATAATCGGGCTGCACCCACGCCTGGTTCAATTGTTTGTCGATGTATTCGGTGCTGACGTTCAGCAACTTTGCGACATCTGCTTTCCGCGCGGCATCCGTGAACTTACCAGGTACGATCCCGGCTTCGAAGCCCGTCCCGTTCATTGCGATCGGGTGGCCGTGACGGTCGAAGATCTTTCCGCGCACCGCTTTCGTCGTCTGCACCTGAACCGTATCTGTCGCGGTCATTCCCGGTAGGATGAACGAAGGATCCCAGTCGGCGAACCAATGCTTCTCCTCCTGCTGTTCCTCGTACACCATCGTCAGTTCCTTATCGAACTTGACAGGGCCGGCTGTAGTCTCCATCGCTACATGGATGGTGAAGACGGCGGGTTTATCTTCATCCCACTCCGTGTCTTCCTTCGGTTTGTCGGCAGTCACCTTCAGATCACTGATCGCCAGGTCCTTGATCAGTTTTTCCTGGCGCTCAGCGAATTCATCTTCGGCGAACACGTTTTTCGTTTCGCTGCTTATATAGTCCTTATACATAGCCGAGAACTTCTGGTCATTCCACAGGCCTACATACGCCTGCAGCCGCTCATCCGGCGTCTCTTTCTTCGAGCATCCTGACAGCAGCAAAAGAACCGCGGCTGCCATCAGCAGTAATTTGAATTTATTCATGAAAATCCCTCCAGTCCGAAATCCTGATTCCCCTGCATACACCAATTGTACTAGACGGGAGCCGAGAAAGGAATCGTCAGAGGCAATCTACTGGAAACCGGTAGGCATCTTTTTTGTACTCTAAACGGCCGAACCGGTACGATGGAGGTGAAATGGATTACGACTACAAGCGAAGCGGAAGGGGAATGGATGATGAAGCATGATTTCGATACGGTCATTGACCGCATGAAGAGCTCGAGTGTGAAATGGGACGGCGCCGAGGGGCTGTTCGGCGCGAAAGACCTGCTGCCGCTCTGGGTGGCGGACATGGATTTCAAAGTGCCAGAGGCTGTTGCGGAAGCGGTCGCGAAAAAAGCGGGACATGGGATTTTCGGCTATACGACGCGCGATGACAGCTACTACGAATCCATCATTCGGTGGATGAAGACCCGCCACAACTGGACGGTCGAGCGCGAATGGATCTGCCACAGTCCTGGCGTTGTAACGGCGTTGAGCCTAGCTGTCCAGGCATATACGGAACCGGGGGACAAAGTGATCGTCCAGCCGCCGGTCTACTATCCGTTCATGTCGACGACGGAGAACAACGGCAGGGAAGTCGTGTTCAACCCGCTGAAAGAATCAGACGGGCGCTACTCGATGGACTTCGACGACCTGAAGTCGAAACTCGATAAATCCGTGAAACTGCTCATGCTGTGCAACCCGCAAAACCCGGGCGGCACGGTCTGGAAGAAACAAGAGCTCGAGACGCTCGGCGATATCTGCCTGGAGCACGGCATCGTTGTCATTTCAGATGAAATTCATTCTGATCTCGTTTTCGAACAGGGCAGCCACGTGCCATTCGCTTCGATTTCCGACCGGTTCGCAGCGAACAGCATCACGTGCACTGCGCCAAGCAAGACATTCAACTTGGCGGGACTGCAGACTTCGAACATCATCATCCCGGACGCGGGTCTGCGGGAGAAGTTCGAAGCGGAAACGAACCGCAATGCGATCGGAATGCCGAACTCGTTCGGCCCTGTGGCGACCGAAGCCGCCTATACGGAAGGGGAGGAATGGCTCGCGGACGTGCTCGACTACGTCCAGGGCAACCTGCAGTTCATCACGAAGTACTTTGCCGAGCATGTGCCAGCTTTAAAGGTACTGCCGCTCGATGCGACGTACCTCGCCTGGATCGACTGCCGCGAGCTTGCCATGACACCCGAAGAACTCGAAACATTCTTCCTGTCGGAGGCGCACGTCGCCCTCAACCAGGGGAAAGTGTTCGGTCCGGGCGGCGAAGGGTTCGTCCGCATGAACCTCGCCTGCTCGCGTTCCATCGTCGAAAAAGCAGCGGAACAAATCCGCAGCGCCGTCAATTCCCGATAAAAGAAGGTGCCTGTGCAGCAAACATTCGTGAATGTTTAAACATTCATGATTGTTTCACGCACAGGCACCTTTTAATTTCATTTCACGTCGATTTTCCGTCCCCGCCATTCGACTGTTTTCAGTACGCGTACGCGGAACAGCGAATAGAGGAAGACGGCTGCGAAAAAGATATACAGGACGGGATAGAACAGGATGAAAAACCAATGGAAGCTGCCGACACGGCGCGCGAACAGGCCGGTCTGCAAGGCGTAGGCCGCGTACAACACTGCACTGACGGCGATCTGGACGGGTTCTCCTGCGATGAGCGAGGAAACGAGCCCGGCACCGCTGATGAACGCGCCGGCAATCCAGGCGATGACCAGTGCCATGACTGCCGGATGCGTCGACTGTGAGCCGAGTGCAAAACTTTTGCACCAGCCGTCGACCATGCTTTTGAACCCTTCCGGATACATGCGGAACGAGATGGTGCCCTTACCGCCGATGCAGCGGACGGGAAGGCCGCCTTCGAGGAACGCTTCGCCGAGTGCGAGATCGTCCATGATCGCTCCGTCGATGGCTTCGTGGCCGCCGATCCGAAAATAGTCCTCCCGGCTGCAGAGGATGCACGGACCGAACGAACCAGCCGTACGGAACCGGTCTTTCCAGATGGTGAACAGGTTCATGCCGGCGACGACGATGATATTGAAGACGGCTGACAGGTTCTCATACGGCCGATAAACCGTATGGAACGGCTGGACGGAAAGGATTCCGGAAGCACCGAAATCCTTATATTGCAGCAGCAGATCTTCGAGACCCGTCTCCCGTTCGAACAGGGTATCGGCGTCGAGGAACAGCAGCCAGTCACCTTCCGCCGCCTGCGCACCGCGCCAGCAGGCCGCAGATTTCCCGGCACCTGAGTGATCCGCCTGGTTGCGGATCACTTTGGCGCCAAAACCAGAAACAACTTCTGCTGTCCTGTCCGTTGAATCATCATCAATGACAAGCAGGTCGAACGATCGGTGCGTCTGCTGCTGCAGGGATTCGAGCAGCGGGCGGATCCGCTGTTCTTCGTTGCGGGCAGGGACGATGAGCGTCACTTTTGGCAGAACGGCGCCGCTTGCGGCTCTCGTCTGCGGAACCGGCAGCCGCCAGAACATGAGGAATCCCGCGCCGAGTGCAATCACGGTAAGTATCCAGTTCACAATGTCGATGACAGCCATCCCGCCGCCTCCTTCCTATCAGTCATATCCGAACAGGATCCCCTGATCATCCGAGATCAATTCCTGGGCGCAGATCTTCGCCGACAGCAGGACGATAGGAACACCGGCGCCGGGATGGGTGCTGCTGCCGTTGAAATACAAGTTCTCACACGTCGGCGATTTGCTCTGCGGCCGCATATGGCTGCTTTGGAACAGCGTCGGCAGCAGGCCGAACGCCGCACCATTGTAGGCATTGAAAGACGACTCGAAGTCGAGAGGCGTGAAATGCTTCTCCACGACGATCTCCTGCTCGATGTTCTCGAATCCGCGCATCGTCTTCAATGTGTTCAGCAGATACGAACGGTATCCGGCGATCGTCTCGTCATTCCATTCATACTGTGCGGCAGCACTATTCGAGACGGGCATCATGATGTACAGTCCGTCCTTGCCATCCGGTGCAAGCGAGGGATCGAGTTTCGAGGCGATGTAGACATAGAAGGAAGCTCTCTCGAGTTCATTCCCCTCGAATATGTCCGTCATGTTCGTCTCAAGATCGGCATCGAATATGAAGTTATGGATATGATCGATTTCGTCGTACTTCCGGTCCATGCCGAGGTACATGACGAAACACGAGCACGAATACTCCATCTGCTCGATCTTGGCGTCCGTGTACTTTCCTTTCGCCTGAGGATCGGTCACGAGCTGTTTCATGGCATACGGGAAGTCAGCGTTGCAGACGACAAAGTCAGCAGATACGGTCTCCGGGCCGACACGCACGCCGGCTGCCCGACCATCTTCGATCACGATTTCATCGATCGGCGTCCCCGTATGCAGAGTGCCGCCAAGTTCCTTGAACAGCCGTTCCATCGCGAGCGTCATCGAGTACATGCCGCCTTTCAGGAACCAGACACCGTACAGGAACTGGATCGCCGGGATCATCGTATAGAACGACGGGCTCTGCAGCGGCGAGATGCCGATGTAGAGCGTCTGGAAGCTGATGATCTGCTGGATGCGCTCGTCGGAAATATATTTGCCGATGAACTGATGGGCGCTCCCGCCGGCTTTCATTGACAGCCCTTTTTTCAGCATCGCCAGGTTGTAGAAGTCCCGGCTCCTCCGGAAAGGCCGCTGGATGATGCTGTCCCAGGCGACCTGGAAGCCTTTGTACATATCACTGAGGTAGCGCAGGAACCCGGCGGCGTCTTCCGGACTGAGCGATTCGAGCGTGCGTGTCCAGCTGACGAGGTCGCCTGACACCGGGATCGGTTCATCGGACTGCCGCGGAAAGTACACCTGGTACATCGGATCGAGCTTCTCCATCGGGATGTACGCTTCGGGATCCCTTCCGCACGAACGGAAGACGTCGCGGTACACATCGGGCAGCATGACGAGCGAAGGCCCGAGATCGAAGCGGTAGCCGTCAAGTTCAATCCTGTTCATCTTCCCGCCGGGAGTCGCTTCTTTCTCGAAGATCCCTACCTCATAACCAGCGTGCTGCAGCCGGATGGCGGAAGCGAGCCCTGCTGCACCTGCGCCGATGACCGCAACTTTTTTCTTTACAGATGGGGAAGTGTACTGTGTCATCTCCCGCTGTCCCGTGCGACGATCTTGTCGCGCACCTGCTGCCCGGACAGCGTCACCATCGGCATCCCGCCGCCCGGATTGACCGTGCCGCCGGCGAAGTACAGATTATCGTACAGTTCGCTCTGTTTCGGGTGCTTGAACCCTTTGTTCATCTTCTTATCGGACACTGTCCCGTAGATCGCGCCACGGTCCGTCCAGTACGTCTGGCGGATATCTTCCGGCGTCCAGATGTCCGACGTGACGATGTTCTTCCGGAGATCAGTCAGACCCATCCTTTCGAGTTTCGTGAAGACGCGCTCTGAGAACTGTTCGTAGTCGCTGCGCGTGAACGGCTCGTCCTGGATGAACGGGATATGCGGGAGCACTTTGATGTTTTCATGGCCTTCCGGCGCCTGTGACGGGTCGGTCTTATTCGTGTTGACGAGATAGATGACCGGATCGTCAGGCAGTTTGCGTTCGTGGAAGATCTTCTTCATCTGCTTCTTCTGGTCTTTTGCAAAGAAGAAATTGTGGTGGGCCAGCTGCGGGTACAGCTTCTTGACGCCGAGGTGCATGATCATCCCTGAGCTCGCCGGTTCGTATTTTTTCTTCAGCTTGTCCACGTATTTTTCGTCTTCCTGCAGCAGATGTTCATAGAGCGGGATCACTTCCATGTTGGCGACATAGTAATCCGCCGTCAGTTTTGTCCGGTCTTCAAGGATGGCTCCCGTAATCTTGCCGTCCTGCCTGTCGAGCCGGATGACCGCCTGGCCGGTATGGATCTTGACACCGATTTCCTTGGCGAGCCGGACGAGACCTTCTGCGAGCCGGTTCATGCCGCCAGGGACGTACCAGGCGCCTTCGTGCTGCTGCATGTAGATCATCATATTGAGCAGGGCAGGCGCATCGTACGGTGAAGAACCGACATACTTGCTGTAATACGACAGCATGTCTGCGAATTGCGGATTGCTGATCCGTTTCTCGACCGCTTCGTGCACCGTAGAGAACAGATCGAAGTTCTTGAACGTACTGAGCACTCCGTGGAATTCTCCGACTTCGCGTGTCGTGTCGAGGCCTTCTTTGAAATAACCTTTGTCGATCGTTTCGTAGAGATTCTTCGAGTAGTCGAGCAGTTTCCTGTACTGGCGGATATCTTTCTTTGACAGATAGGGGTTCCGCGTCTCCATGTCGCGCAGGTTTTCATACAGATCGATGACCGTGCCGCTCGGGAAGAACGACCGCCACTGGTGATTCAGCCGCATGGTCGGGACATAATCGCTCATCCGTCTGCCGCTCCCTGAAAACAGCCGTTCAAAGACGCGCGGCATCGTGAGGATGGATGGTCCGAGATCGAACCCGAAACCATTCTGTTCGAGACGGTTCAGCTTCCCGCCGATATGGCTGTTCTTTTCGTAGAGGGAGACATCATAGCCGCTCTGGGCTAACGAAATGGCTGCCGACAGCCCCCCGAGCCCGCCGCCGATCACCAAGACACGTTTCTGTTTTTCCATAAGGCACATCACCTTTCCATTCGAGCAAGTTACACCCGAGTATATCAGAACGTCGGAAAAATGGAAAAAATTAAATTGATTTGGTGGAGGGGATTGGATACGATTGAGTCAAATGCTGAAAAGGCGGTACCTGTGCGCGAAACAATCGTGAATGTTTAAATAAACGTGTTATTCAGAATAACTTGGAATATTCACCGTGCATTAGGCTGTTCTGACAGTTAGGAGAAACTATAATGGATGCCTTCAGTTTAATCACATTCCTATTGGTTACCGGGTATAGTTTCTATACCTTGTTTTTCAAACAGAAAGAAGACTTTTTAGTTCTTTATCTGATCTTTTGCCTCATCGTATCTTTCAGTCTGGCTGTCTTCCTGCATATTTCGGCTGCCATGTGGTTCTTTGCTGTTTGTGCGGCCGGATTACTCTTATCTTCAGTTGTTTCATTATGGAATAAAGTTCTTTGGACCGGCATTGCGCTGTTTTTCGCTTCGCTTTACCAAGTGCCGATAAACCCTGTCCAGTTCGATACTTATTTGACAGAGGAATATGGTATCTATTGTGCAGGGATCGAATGTCTTAAAGTGGAAGGGGAAAATGATTATACATTGCGAGGGGAAATATCTGCTATCCAGCAGCGTGAGTTTAAGTGGCTGCTAGTCAAAACTGAAGCGGCACTAGAAACTGATAAGTACCGAGTTGAGGCTACGAACATATTGGGCTGGTGGACTTCAAAACTACAGTTGAAATAACGAACAGGTTCGAAGAGTGAATGGTGCCTGTGCATGAAACAATCATGAAAGTTTGAACAAACGTGTTAATTGGAACAAACATGATTGTTTGCTGCACAGGCACCGGAAAAAAAGATACCGAAAAAGGAGACTGACGCCATGTTACTTGAAGTGATTGCGACCAGTGTGGAGGATGCGCTGACGGCTGAACAGGCCGGCGCGGACCGGCTGGAGCTTTGTGCTGCACTGACCGAAGGAGGACTTACCCCGAGCCTTGGTCTGATAGAGGAAGTCGTCGGGGCGGTTGACATTCCGGTGCATGTCATTGTCCGGCCGCACAGCCGCTCCTTTGTCTACAGCGAAGCGGATATGCAAGTGATGCTGTCGGACATCGGACACATACGGCGGGCAGGCGCAGCCGGAATTGTCATCGGTGTATTAGATGATGAAAACCATATCGACACGGTAAAGTTGGAGCGCCTGATCCAGGCAGCCGAGGGCCTAAACATCACCTTCCACCGAGCATTCGACGAAATCGCTGACCAGCTCGGCGCTGTCGGCGTCCTCGCCTCCTACCCGGAGATCCAGCGTGTGCTGACGTCCGGCGGTAAGGCGCCGGCTCCGCAATCTGTTCAACAGCTGAAACGACTAGCTGTCAAAGCAGCAGGCACGTCACTGACCATCCTTGCCGGCCACGGGATGACTGCCGAAGGGCTGGATCGATTCCTGGAAAACACCGGCATTACTGAAGTCCACTTCGGATCAGGGATCCGGTTCGGCAACAGTTTCAACCAGCCGATCGACCCCCAAGTGATCCGGCAAATCGTGGGTTAGGTACCTGTGAGTTAGGTACCTGTACGCGAAACAATCATGAAAGTTTGAACAAATGGGATAGTTGAAACAAACACGATTGTTTGCTGCACAGGTACCTAAAATAATTTTCTGAAAAAAGAGGTATTTGACAGTCTTGTATCGAATCTACTAGAGGCTGTGAGATTTTTACATATTACTTGACCCATTGGTGCCTGAAAAAGACAATCTGATAAAAGAGAACCTATTGATGGAGGAGAATCGTTTGCTGTTATTCCGTTCCGCCAAACCGCGCAAAATGCCGGACTTCACTGAAAGAGCTGCAGCCTTGCAGACAGACATCCGGATCGATGATGAAGAGACCAAGCGGAAACTGCACATCATCAGCATGACCGAAAATGATCTGCAGGCGCTGCAGCTGATCCAGCCGCTGATCCGGCAGTATGGGGATGAGCTTGTCGACAATTTCTACGGCACGATCCTTCAAGTGCCGGCATTGCAAAAGATGATCGAAGACAATACGACACAGGACTACTTGCGAAACGCACTTAAGACGCATATCACCGAGATGTTCGACGGGGTGATCGACGAAGATTTCATCCGCCGGCAGCTTGTTGTCGCGAAGACCCATTACCGGCTCGGCCTGCCGCCGTCTGCATATATGGGCGCCTTCCAGAACCTGCAGGACACGATGCTGGCCGTCGTATTCAGGGAGATGGACAATCCGCCGGACATGCAGCGTGTCCTGTCGGCTGTCAATAAGATGATCAGCTTCGAGCAACAGCTCGTTCTGGAAGCCTACGACGATGAGATCCAGAAAGAGCTCCATTCGCAGTTCGAGAGCGGCAAGCAAGGATTGCAAAATACGATGCTCGATGTGAGTGAAGGGCTCGTGGCATTGGCCGAAGAGACGCAGGCAGCTGCGGAAATGCTCAGCGCGACGATACGCAATGTCAGTGATACCGCGGGGGACAGCAATGAACAGGCAGTCCGTGCCAAGACAGCCGTGGACGCAGGTCAGCAGCGGCTGCAGGAGCTGTCGGGCAAGATTGCGATCATTGAGCAGTTCACGGCAAGCATGACCGCGAGCATCGGCGAGCTTGGCGAATCGTTCAGCGAAATCACGGATGTCATCGGCATCGTTCAGGAAATTGCCGATCAGACGAACCTCCTGTCGCTTAACTCTGCGATAGAGGCAGCACGCGCCGGTGAACACGGAAAAGGGTTCGCCGTAGTCTCCCAGGAGGTCCGGAAGCTGTCCGAGCAAACAAAAAGTTCTGTCGCTGATATCCGCCAGCTCATCCAGACGTCGAACCGCTTCCAGGAACAGGTGCTTGAAAACCTGGAATCTGTCAGCAGGGCGGTCCGTGAAGGGGCAGCCGCTTCCAGCCAGACGACTGAGGCTTTCCATGATGTCGTGGAGTCGATCGACAAGAGCAGCGCAGTCGTCGTGCACGTGCAGCGCCAGATGAACGAAGTGACCGGCACCGTAGCGGACATACGGAAATCGACCAGTGAAGTCGCAGCTTCGGCTGAATCGCTCAACCGTGCCGCAGCCAATGCCTGAATCACCTAATCAAACCAACGGAGGAGAGGACATCATGACGTATACAGTGGAACACGTGGACGACTTGAACACACTCGATATCGAACGACTCATTACCGAAAGTGAAACGGAAGGCTATCGCTTTGTAACACGCCTTGCAGAAGATTATAAGGACGGGGTCAACACCTTCTCCAAGCCCGGGGAAGCCCTGTATGCTGTCCGAAATGATGCGGGGGACGTCATCGCGATCGGCGGGGTCAACCGGTTCCCGGTGCCAGGCGGCGATCCGGAGACCGGCCGCCTCCAGCGTTTCTATGTGCTCGAAGAAGAGCGTCGGAACGGTGCGGGCTCACTGCTCCTGCAGGAGATTGTCCGGCATGCGAAAGATAACTTCCGTGAGCTGACCGTCAAAACGGAGTCTTCGAAAGCGGATGCCTTCTACCGGCATAACGGCTTCGAATTCGACGACTCGGAAGCTGAGACGACGCATAAGATGGAATTTGCCGGATAACAAAGAGATAAAGGGAAGTGGATTATCATTCATACCGAACGTAAGCATATTTTCATGGTGATCGGGGTGGCGCTGCTCATCCTGTCGCCTGTCCTTGTTTTCCTGCTGCCGAACTTCATCGCCAATTCGCTCTATTTCAGGGCGGGTGCGTGGTTCGTGTTTGTCTCGAAAGGCGTCTATGCTGTCTATGCGGTCGCCTTCGTGCTGCTCATCGCCGCCTGTTTCGTACTGTTCGCCATGAGCCTGCAGAAGAAGTCCTTGCTCATTGGAGCGGGGCTTGTGATCGCTTCAGCGTTCTGCTTCTATTTGGGAGGGCTGCACTACACGAAACTGACGGATCAGGGCATCGACTACCGCCCGGTCCTGTCATTCACTACCCATCACTATGAATGGAGCAATACCGATGAGGCAATCTACAGGTCAGTTCCAAGCAAGGACGGCGATTCGACCTTCACGTTCACCTTCCGAGACAAGACGGAACTGACGATGATTGTCAACCAGCTGTTCTTCAAATTCATGCAGCCGATCGAAAACCGGCTGAGTTACGAAGGGGTGGAAGTCGAGAAAGTGCTCGTGCCGCCGAAAGACTGATAAGGAAGGCGCCGCATGAGTGTATCCCGTCCCGCTGCTGTGGTATAGTATCCATGAAAGCAGGTGACGGACGTGAAACGAAAGCGGAAGAATCTCCATATGAAAGGCAATATGATCGTTTTCCCGGGCACTGTGGAACGGCTGCTGGAACGGGCTGAAGACGCACTGCAGGAGGAAGACTTCGGGGAAGCTGTCCGCGTTTGCGAACAGCTTCTTGAGCTTGCGCCGGAACTCCCGGAACTGCCCGGCCTGCTGGCAGTCGCACTCTATGAAACGAAAGATTTCGACAAGGCGAAACCGTACGCGGCTGCCTGGGTCCAGAGCGATCCGGCAGATTATTTCGAAGCGATGGAACTGTATCTCGCCGTCAGCATACAGCTGCAGGACTATGAAGAAGTCGAGGAGATCATCAGTGCGCTGCTTGAGGAAAATATCATCCCGCCTGATCTGCGCCAGAAGTTCATCTATCTGAAAGAACTGAACGGCCGCCTCACCAGCCGGTTCGCCGAGGACGCAGAACCACCGGTGCGCGAAAAAGTCACGATGCAGTCATTTCTCGACATGGATCCAAACAGACGCCAGCAGCTGCTCGCTCAGCTGGAAAAGCAGGCTTCCGAGGAGGACTGGCCATTGCTGATCAAGGTCGCTCAATCCGACGAACTGCCTGCGATACTTAGGACAGCGGCGCTTGTGATACTCAGGAACACAGGCTGCACCGAGCAGATCGCAATCGTGAAATTCGGCCGCGGACTCTGCATCATCCCGGCTGAACTGCCGGCGCCGGGGGAGGATGAGCTGACAGAGGCCGTCTGCCGTCTGCTCCGGCAGAACCTCGACAAAGACCCGACCCGGCTGCAGCTGATGGAGGAGTCGGTGAGGAAATTCGCCCTCATAAGTTATCCAGTCGGATGGGGGGCAACTGCTGAAGCGGTAGCGGAAGCATATACGAACTATTCTTCCTATCTGTTTGAAGGAAACCCGCTTCCCCCGACAGCTCTCCAGCAGCTCATACTGAGCGTCGATCAGGACACCGGCCAAGCGGCTGAATGAAATTTGTTGAAAGATGAAGAGACTGTGATATACTGAGATGGTTGTCAATGGCGTATAAAACAGTACAAAATATAGTCGTCACTATGATTCGGAGGTATGACAAATGGCAGTTAAATGGGAAAAACAAGAAGGTAACAAAGGCAAGTTGACATTTGAAGTAACAGCGGAGCGCTTCACAGAAGCGATGGACCAGGCATTCAAGAAAGTGGTCAAGCAGGTGAACGCACCAGGTTTCCGTAAAGGGAAAATGCCGCGTAAAATGTTCACTAAAATGTACGGAGAAGAAGCGCTTTACAACGATGCAATCGACATCGTGCTTCCTGAAGCATACGATGCAGCAGTCCGTGAAGAAGGCCTCGAGCCGATCGCTTCACCGCAGATCGACATCGAAACTCTTGAAAAAGGCGAGCCGGTTGTCTTCACAGCAATCGTTCCTTTGAAGCCTGAAGTGAAACTCGGAGACTACAAAGGTCTCGAAGCGACACGCCAGGAAACAAAAGTAACGGACGAAGAAATCGACACAGAGCTCGAAACACGCCGCGAATCAATGGCTGAAATGGTCGTCAAAGAAGATGGCGCCATCGAAGAAGGCGACACAGCGAACATCAACTTCGACGGCTACTCGGAAGGCGAAGCGTTCGAAGGCGGGAAAGCGGAGAACTATGACCTCGTCATCGGATCCGGTTCGTTCATCCCAGGGTTCGAAGAGCAGCTCATCGGACTGAAAACAGGCGACGAGAAAGATGTCGAATTGACATTCCCTGAAGAATACCACGCTGCTGAACTCGCAGGAAAACCTGCAGTGTTCAAAGTGAAAGTGAACGAAATCAAAGCAAAAGAAGTTCCTGAACTTGACGACGAACTTGCGAAAGAAATGGACGAAGACGTGGAAACAGTGGACGAGCTCCGCAAGAAAATCCGCGAAAACGTTGAATTCGAAAAGCAGTCCGCAGCTGAAACAGCACTTCGCGACGATCTCGTCGAAGCGGCAGCACGCAACGCGGAATTTGAAGTTCCTGAAGAAATGGTGGATGCTGAAACGAACCGTATGCTCGAGGAATTCGGCCAGCGTCTCCAGATGCAGGGCATGAACCTTGACCTGTACTACCAGTTCTCGGGTCAGGATGAAGCAGCTTTGCGCCAGCAGATGCATGACGATGCAGTCAACCGTGTACGCGTTTCGCTCACGTTGGAAGCGATCGGTAAAGAAGAAGGCGTCGAAGTTACTGAAGAAGAGATCAACGAAGAACTCACAAAAATGTCCGAGCAGTTCAACATGGACATCGAGCAGATCAAAACCGCTCTTGGCGGCACGGAAATGCTTGAAAACGACCTTCGTTTCAACAAAACAGTCCAGCTTCTCGTCGACAATGCGAAAATCTCGGACGCTGAATAATAACCTGAACCACAGGCAAGGTACGCTAGCAGCCGTACCTTGCTTTTCTATATATCGGCATGGCGGATAAAACCAGCCGCTGGACTGAATTTCAATAGGCACCACACGCGGCCGGAACGCCGTGTACATATTGCAACAGGACAAATAAGTTGATAATGCAGATGGAATCTTGTAAGATTTCACTGAATAGGGGTGAGCAATTTGTTCAAATTTAACGATGAAAAAGACAATTTGAGCTGTTCGTTCTGTGGCAAGACGCAGGACCAAGTCCGCAAGCTTGTCGCAGGGCAAGGGGTTTATATATGTGACGAATGTGTTGAACTGTGTGCTGAAATCGTGGAAGAGGAAGTCGGCCTCGAAGAAGGTTTCGAATTCAAGGATGTCCCGAAACCGAAAGAGATCCAGTCCATCCTCGATGAGTACATCATCGGTCAGGACCGCGCGAAGAAATCGCTGTCCGTTGCGGTCTATAACCATTACAAGCGTGTCAACTCCGGCAGCAAAGTGGATGATGTCGAACTTGCGAAATCGAACATCGTCCTGATCGGGCCGACCGGAAGCGGGAAAACGCTTCTCGCGCAGACACTTGCGCGCATCCTGGACGTCCCGTTCGCCATTGCGGATGCGACATCACTGACGGAAGCCGGCTATGTCGGCGAAGACGTCGAAAATATCTTGCTGAAACTGATCCAGTCCGCTGATTTCGATATCGAACGTGCGGAAAAAGGGATCATCTATATCGATGAAATCGACAAAGTCGCCCGCAAAGGGGAGAACGCGTCGATCACACGCGATGTTTCCGGTGAAGGTGTCCAGCAGGCCCTTCTCAAGATTCTTGAAGGGACGGTTGCGAGCGTACCGCCACAAGGCGGACGGAAGCATCCTCATCAAGAATTCATCCAGATCGACACGACCAATATCCTGTTCATCGTCGGCGGTGCCTTCGACGGCATCGAAGAGATCATCAAACGTCGTATCGGCCAGAAAGTCATCGGGTTCGGATCGGATCCGAATGCTTCCGACGAAGAAAAATCATTGCTTTCCCGCATGATTCCGGAAGACCTTCAGCAATTCGGTCTCATTCCGGAATTCATCGGCCGTCTGCCAGTGATTGCGACGCTCGAACAGCTGAGCGAAGATACGCTGTATCAGATCTTGACACAGCCGAAAAATGCGATTGTCAAGCAGTATCAGAAGATGCTCAGCCTTGATGACGTCGAACTGCGTTTCGAAGATGAAGCTCTACTTGAAATCGCCCGGGAAGCCATCGAGCGGAAGACAGGAGCACGCGGTCTGCGGTCCATCATCGAGAATATCATGCTCGATGTGATGTATGAGCTCCCTTCACTAGAAGAAGTGAAGGAATGCCTGATCACGAAGGATTCCGTCCTTGGCGAGGGGACACCGATCCTTTATCGCGAAGATGGCACGGAACTGAAGCTCGATAACGAAAAACATACAGCATAACTGCATGGGGAAGCTGACTTGACCGGGGCCATTTGGGCCGATTGAGTCAGCTTTTTTCCTCATTATCCATATTGCGGTCATACATAATTTGTTATACATTTAGTAGTGGAGGTGACGGTTCAGTGGCAGTGCGACATACAATTCCTCTTCTTCCGTTAAGAGGGATCCTGATTTACCCGACGATGACCTTACATATTGACGTGGGCCGGGAACGGTCCGTTTTCGCGATTGAACATGCAATCGCTAACGATAATGTGATCTTTTTAGCAACTCAGATCGACATGAACGAAGAAGACCCTGAACCGGGCGACCTGTACCAGCTCGGCACACTGGCGCTCGTCAAATCGATGACCCAGCTTCCGAACGGCGCCTACCGGGTGCTGATCGAAGGGATCGAGCGTGCGACGTGGTCGAACTACGAGGAGGCGGATCTCTATCCTGTCGTCTCGGTAAGCGGCTATCCGGATTCGACCGCGGTCGACGCGGAAACCGAGGCGCTCATGCGTACGCTCCTTGACCATTTCAAGAAATATACGACCATCTCGAAGCGCGTCAACGAAGAAGCGTACGATTCCGTTTCAGGCATCCAGGAACCCGGGCGCCTCGCCGATACGATCGCTTCCTATCTGCCACTCAAAATCCGTGCCAAACAGGACATCTTGGAGACGCGCGACGTCAACGAACGGCTCGAGTGGCTCATCAGCCGCCTGTTCAACGAGCAGGAAGTGATGAACCTCGAACAGCGCATCAACGAGCGGGTGCGGGAAGCGATGGAGCGCACGCAGAAGGAATTCTATCTGCGCGAACAGATGAAAGCGATCCAGACCGAACTTGGTGACAAAGACGGCAAAGGGCTTGAAGTCGAGTCGCTGCGGGAGAAGATTGAGGAGGCCGGCATGCCGGAAGAAGTGCAGAAGACAGCGGAACGGGAACTGAACCGGTTTGAAAAAATACCATCCGCCGCTCCGGAAAGCGGAATCATCCGCTCGTATATCGACTGGCTCCTTGCGCTGCCCTGGTCAGACGCCACGGTCGACCAGCTCGATATCGACCGGTCGGAGATGATCCTGAACCGAGACCATGAAGGGCTTGACACCGTCAAGGAGCGCATCTTGGAATTCCTGTCCGTCCGGCAGCTGACGAAATCGCTCCGCGGACCGATCCTCTGCATCGAAGGACCGCCCGGAGTCGGGAAAACGTCCCTCGCGAAATCGATCGCCGAGTCGCTCGACCGGAAATTCGTACGCATCTCACTCGGCGGTGTACGGGATGAGTCCGAAATCCGCGGCCACCGCAGGACGTACGTCGGTGCGATGCCGGGCCGGATCATCCAGGGCATGAAAAAAGCGGGCACCATCAACCCTGTCTTCCTGCTCGATGAAATCGACAAGATGTCGAACGATTTCAGGGGTGATCCGTCATCCGCCATGCTCGAAGTGCTCGACCCGGAACAGAACAGCGCGTTCAGCGACCATTACATAGAAGAGCCGTATGACCTTTCAAATGTACTGTTCATCGCAACTGCGAATGACTTGAGCTCGATTCCCGGACCGCTGCGCGACCGGATGGAGATCATTTCGATCGCCGGGTATACTGAACTGGAAAAACAGGCGATCGCAGCCCGGCATCTCATTCCGAAACAGCTGAAAGAACACGGCCTGACCAAGTCCCAGGTGAAGTTCCAGCAGCCGGCGATCCTTGATTTGGTCCGTTTCTATACGCGGGAAGCGGGCGTCCGCTCCCTGCAGCGGGAAATTGCGCGGATTTGCCGCAAATCCGCCAGAATCATCGCCGGCGGGAAGCGGAAGAGCGTGACGGTAAGCACGAAAACGCTCGAGACATTCCTCGGCAAACGGAAATTCAGCCACGGCCAGGCGGAAGAGACGAACCAAGTCGGAGTCGCTACAGGCCTTGCGTATACATCGGTCGGCGGTGACACGCTGCAGATCGAAGTATCGTTATCGCCCGGTAAAGGCAAACTGATCCTGACAGGCAAACTCGGCGACGTCATGAAGGAATCCGCCCAGACGGCTCTGTCGTACGTCAGATCCCGTGCGGAGAGTCTCGGCATAGATCCGCTGTTCTACGAAACGAACGATATCCACATCCACGTACCGCAGGGAGCTGTGCCGAAAGACGGTCCGTCCGCAGGCGTGACGATCGCCACGGCACTTGTATCGGCATTGACGAACCGTCCGATCCGCAAAGAGGTCGGCATGACAGGGGAAATCACGCTGCGCGGACGCGTCCTGCCGATCGGCGGGCTGAAAGAGAAGACACTGAGCGCCCATCGCGCCGGTCTGCGTGTCATCATCCTGCCGAAAGACAACGAACGGGATATCGATGATGTGCCGGAGGAAATACGCAGCGAGCTGACATTCAAATTGGCAGACGACGCCGAGCAGGTGCTCGAGATCGCATTGGAGGAACGAAGTTATGAAAGTACACAACGTTGAAATGGTGATGAGTGCCGTCCGTCCGGAACAGTATCCGGATGACGGCCTGCCTGAATTCGCACTAGCCGGACGCTCGAACGTCGGTAAGTCTTCATTCATCAACAAAATGCTCGGACGCAAAAGCATCGCCCGGACTTCTTCGAAACCCGGCAAGACCCAGACGCTGAATTTCTATAAAATCGAAGAACAGCTCTTCTTCGTCGATGTGCCGGGCTACGGCTACGCGAAAGTATCCAAGACGGAAAAGGAAAAGTGGGGCGGTATGATCGAACGGTATCTGACAGGGCGCGAACACTTGCGCGCGGCTGTGCAAATCGTCGATATCCGCCATGCGCCTTCTAAAGATGACATCAACATGTACAATTTCTTTGTCCACTACAACATCCCGACGATCGTCATTGCGACGAAAGCCGACAAGATCCCCCGCGGGAAGTGGGACAAACATAAGAAGATCGTCCGTCAGACGCTCAATATGCTCGGCGACGATCCGCTTTACATCTTCTCTTCCGAAAAAGGAATCGGCGTCGAGGAAGTCTGGGCCGAGATCGAAAGCCGGATGCAGCCGGCTGACGAGGAGTAATCGAAACCGCAGTCCGCATGGTTGAAACGCGGCCTGCGGTTTTTACATGCGCTTTATTCCCGGCTGCACCGATGGCAAAACAGACCATTGGCAAGGCGGGAGAAAATACTTTATACTTATTACAAAGAGCTCGTGCAGAAACTAGCCGTCATAGGTTGTCCATAATTCAGGCATGACCTGCCCGCCGGCTGTGCTATACTAAAGAGCAGGAAATAGACGCGAAAGGTGTGAACCCCTAGTGAAACTTCTCGCAATCGGAGTTAATCACAGGACAGCGCCGGTAGAAATCAGGGAGAAACTTTCGTTTAACGAAGCTGATTTGCCGCACGCCATGAAAACTCTTCAATCGACAAAAAGCATACTTGAAAATATTATCGTCTCGACCTGTAACCGGACAGAGATCTACGCCGTCGTGGATCAGCTGCATACAGGTCGTTATTATGTGAAAAACTTCCTCGCAGAATGGTTCCGTCTGCCTGTCGAAAGTTTTGCGCAGCATCTGATCATCAAAGAAGAAAACGAAGCTGTCGAACATCTCATGGCCGTTACATCTGGAATCGACTCGATGGTGCTCGGGGAGACACAGATCCTCGGCCAAGTGCGGAATAGTTTCCTCACGGCGCAGGAGATCGGAACGACCGGCACGATCTTCAACGAACTGTTCAAGCAGGCGATCACAGTCGCGAAACGTGCCCACGCGGAAACAGCGATCGGGGAAAACGCTGTTTCCGTCTCGTACGCAGCGGTCGAACTCGGCAAGAAGATCTTCGGTTCGCTGAAGAATAAGCATATTGCGATTGTCGGTGCCGGCGAGATGGGCGAACTGACCATCAAGAACCTGCAGGGCAGCGGTGTCGGCAAAATCACTGTTCTGAACCGCACATTCTCGAAAGCCGAAGAGCTCGCAGGCCGTTTCGACGGCGCCGCGAAATCTTTGCAGGAACTGCAGTGTACGCTGCTGGACGTCGATATACTGATCAGCAGCACGGGTGCGAAAGACTACATCATCGACTACGAGCTCATGCAGTTCGTCGAGCGGCTGCGCAAAGGGCGACCGCTGTTCCTCGTGGACATCGCCGTGCCGCGCGATATGGATCCGCGGATCGGGGACCTGCCGAACATGTTCCTCTATGACATCGATGATATGCAGGGCATCGTGGAAGCGAACCTCGCTGAGCGGAAGCGTGCGGCGGAGGAGATCCAGACGATGATCCGGTCGGAAGTCGTGCTGTTCAGTGAATGGCTCGTGACACTCGGTGTCGTTCCGGTCATCACGGCACTCCGTAAAAAGGCGCTCACCATCCAGTCCGAAACGATGGCGAGCATCGAGAACAAAATGCCGGACCTGACCGATCGGGAGAAGAAAGTGCTGAGCAAGCATACGAAATCGATCATCAACCAGCTGCTGAAAGAACCGATCTCCCAGGCGAAGGAATTCGCATCCGACCCGAAAGCTGCTGAAAAGCTGGACTTGTTCCAGTCGATCTTCGGCATCGCTGAAGAGGTCGAACAGGAGAAAGCGAAGCAGGCACAACAGCAGAAAGCGGAACAGGGAGCCGGTGCTTCCCAAACGGCCGGACTGCAGCCTGATATGACATATTGAGGTTGTCCTAGTCATTTCCCATCCCGCGTCTCAACCGGTCGATGCGGAAATGGCTTTTTTGACAGAAAGGCAGAGGTTGGCCTATGGCAGATATGACAATAGCGCGGCTGCAGGAAGCGATGCTCGTGCTCTATGCAGTCAGCTTGATATTTTACTTCATCGACTTCCTGAACAAAGACCGGCGCTCACAGACTGCGGCTTTCTGGATGACCGTGACCGTCTTCGTGCTGCAGACAGGGTTCCTCCTGCGGGCAGCCTACATGACGGGGCAGCTGCCGGTCCTGTCGCTCTATGACGGTGTCTACTTCTTCGCCTGGATCCTTATTGTGCTGTCGCTCGGGATCCAGCTCAAGTACCGCACGAGCTATGCCGGGTTCTTCCTGAACGTCATCGCGTTCAGTTTCATGACAATCCATATTTTTGCGCCGGTGCAGGCTGCCGGTGCGGGTGTCGCCACAGCGCTCGTCTCCGAACTGCTGTTCATCCATATTACGTTCGCCATCCTGTCGTACGCGGCGTTCGCGATGGCCTTTGTATTCGCGATTTTGTATCTGCTCGTCTATAATCTGCTGAAGAAGAAGAAATGGACCGCCCAGTTCAGCCGCCTCCCGTCACTGCAGCATGCGCTGACGGGCATGAAGTCCGCCATCTACACGGGTATCCCCGTACTGCTCGTCAGTCTGATACTCGGCGTGCAGTGGGCGTATATGGCGCTCGATGACTGGAATGTGTTCGATGTGAAGATCGTCGGCTCGTTCCTGCTGCTGGTCGTCTACAGTGTCCTGCTCGTCCTGAACAGGCGGGGCAGACTGCAGGCAGCCGATTTTGCATGGGCGAATGTGATCGCGTTCGTCCTGATCATCATCAATTTCTTTTTAGGAAGCAAACTATCGCAATTCCATTTTTGGCTGTAAGCTGTCTTTTTACGGCAAGCTGTCAGCTGTAACGGATGCATCCACATGAGGAAGGAAGAGGACATTGAGAAAAATTATCGTAGGTTCCCGAAGAAGCAAGCTTGCACTGACGCAGACGAATTGGTTCATCGAACAGATGAAAGCGGCTGGTGCGCCGTTCGAATTCGAAGTGAAAGAGATTGTAACGAAAGGCGACCGGATCGTCGACGTCATGTTGTCGAAAGTCGGCGGCAAAGGTCTGTTCGTTAAGGAAATCCAGCAGGCGCTGTTCGATAAGGAGATTGACTTCGCCGTACATAGCATGAAAGACATGCCCTCTGTGCTGCCGGAAGGCCTCATCGTCGGCTGTATCCCGAAACGGGTCGACCCGCGTGATGCATTCATCTCGAATGGCAATGTCGCGTTCAAAGACCTGCCGGAAGGCGCAGTTGTCGGTACGTCCTCCCTGCGCCGCAGCTCCCAGCTGCTGCTGCTGCGTCCCGATCTGGAAATCAAGTGGATCCGAGGCAACATCGATACCCGCCTGAAGAAGATGCAGGACGGCGAATACGACGCAATCTTGCTCGCGGCTGCCGGTCTGAAACGGATGGGCTGGGGCGAGGACATCATCACTGAATACATGAATTTGGAAGACTGCATCCCTGCCGTCGGGCAAGGGGCGCTGTCGATCGAATGCCGTTCCGATGATGCTGAACTGCTGGCAGAACTTGCAAAGATGAATGATGAACAGACGTTCCGCGAAGTGGAAGCGGAGCGGACATTCCTCCGTGAAATGGACGGCTCTTGCCAAGTGCCGATCGGTGGATTCGCCCGTGCTTCCGAAGATGGCATTGCGCTGACCGGTTTCATCGCTGCACCGGATGCGTCCGTCGTCTACCGTCATACGGCCACTGCCGCGACTCCGGTCGAAGCCGGACAGCTCGTCGCTGAAAAACTCCGCAGTGAAGGTGCAGCGGACGTCATCGAGCGGGTGAAGGCTGAAATGGATGGACAGTAAGCTGCCGCTTGCGGGCGAAACAGTCGTCTTCACGAGTACGAAGAAATCCGAAGAACCGTTTGAGCTGGTCAGGCAATACGGCGGCGAGCCGGTTTCACTGCCGCTCATCAGGACGTCGGAGCGGCTGGACGATGAAGACCATCTGAAGATGAAACGGGCGCAGTCGTATGATTGGCTCATTTTCACGAGTCAGAGTGCCGTCGCCGCATTCAGCGCGAAACTGGGCCGGGCGGGTATGACCGCTGCGGATTTCTCGGTGTATGTGGCAGCTGTCGGCTATAAGACGGCTGCGGCCCTCGGGCGGCTCGGTTTCCGGGTCGATTTCATCCCCGACATATTCAGCGCGGATGTCTTCGTCCGGCAGTTCAGCCCTGCTGGTGAATCGCTCAGGGCCCTTTTCGTCAAAGGGAACCTCGCAGGGTCGCTCATCACGGACGAACTGCCGCTATCGGTCGACGAATGGACGGTATACGAAACGGAACCGGAAACGGCCTCAGCAGCCGGGATCGTCTCACTTGCGCAGCAGGGCGGCCCTCTGTCGATCCTGTTCGCAAGCCCTTCGGCGGTCCGGGTGTTCAGCGACTATGCAGCACCCCGTATCGGCTGGACCGGTTATACGATCGGCGCCATCGGGCACATTACGGAACGGGCATTGACCGAGGCGGGAGCAGCTGCCGACGTCATGCCGGATACTTATACTTTACCGGAACTCGTGCGGACGCTCGCCGAGTCGAAAGGAAGGAACTGACCTATGACACAATTGAACTTCAAACGCCACCGCCGTCTCCGCAGCACTGCGGGAATGCGCGCGATGGTGCGGGAAACACAGCTGGATGTAAAGGACTTCATCTATCCGATCTTCGTCATCGAAGGTGAGGACGTGAAGCAGGAAGTGCCATCGATGCCGGGCGTCTACCAGCATTCGATGGACCGTCTTGCCGATGAACTCGACGAAGCGGTCGCCCTCGGTATTCCCTCGGTCATCTTCTTCGGAGTCGTTACGGAAAAAGATGCTGTCGGCAGCGGGGCGTATCATGACCACGGCATCATCCAGGAAGCGATCCGCCTGACGAAAGAACGGCATCCGGAACTGATCGTCGTCGCTGATACGTGCCTGTGCGAGTATACAGACCACGGCCACTGCGGTGTCATCGAAGGGGAGCGTGTCCTGAACGATCCATCCCTCGACCTTCTCGTGAAGACGGCGGTCTCCCAGGCGAAAGCTGGAGCGGATATTATCGCGCCGTCCAACATGATGGATGGGTTCGTCACTGCGATCCGCCACGGGCTCGACGAAGCGGGCTTCGAAGAGATTCCGATCATGAGTTATGCCGTGAAGTATGCGTCTGCGTATTACGGTCCGTTCCGGGATGCAGCCGATTCCACGCCGCAATTCGGTGACCGCAAGGCGTACCAGATGGATCCTGCGAACCGCATGGAAGCGCTCCGTGAAGCGGAGTCCGACATCGCGGAAGGCGCGGATTTCCTGATCGTCAAACCGGCGCTGTCCTACTTGGATATCATGCGCGACGTGAAGAATAACACGCTGCTGCCGCTCGTCGCCTATAATGTGAGCGGGGAGTACGCCATGGTGAAAGCCGCTGCATTGAACGGCTGGGTCGACGAGCAGCGGATCGTCCTTGAAACACTGACAAGCATGAAACGCGCGGGAGCGGATCTGATCATGACCTATCATGCAAAAGACGCAGCGCGCTGGCTGGAGGAGACGAAATGAGAGACTATACAAAATCGAAACAGGCATTCGCTGACGCGGTAGATCTCATGCCGGGCGGGGTCAATTCCCCGGTCCGTGCGTTCAAATCGGTCAACATGGATCCGATCTTCATGGAGAGCGGCAAAGGCGCGATCATCAAGGACATCGATGGCAATGAATACATCGACTATGTGCTGTCATGGGGCCCTCTTATCTTAGGCCATGCGGAAGACGGCGTCGTCGAAGCGCTGCAGAAAGCTGCGGTCAAAGGATCGAGCTTTGGAGCACCGACTCTTCTTGAGAACGAACTGGCGGAACTCGTCATCGACCGCGTGCCGTCGATCGAAATGATCCGCATGGTTTCATCTGGAACAGAAGCGACGATGAGCGTGCTCCGTCTTGCGCGCGGCTATACGAAGCGCAATCTGATTCTGAAGTTCGAAGGCTGCTACCATGGCCACGGCGATTCCCTTCTCATCAAGGCGGGATCGGGTGTCGCAACACTCGGCCTGCCGGACAGCCCGGGTGTCCCGGAAGGTATCGCGAAAAACACGATCACCGTCCCGTACAATGACCTGGAAAGCCTGAAAGTCGCCTTCAAGGAATACGGCAGCGACCTGGCAGCCGTCATCGTCGAGCCGGTCGCCGGCAACATGGGCGTCGTCCCTCCGAAAGAGGGATTCCTGCAGGAACTGCGCAAGATGACCGAAGAGAACGGCACACTGCTCGTCTTCGATGAAGTGATGACCGGATTCCGTGTCGGTTACAACTGCGCGCAAGGCTACTTCGGCGTGACGCCGGATCTGACGTGCCTCGGAAAAGTGATCGGCGGGGGACTCCCGGTCGGTGCCTACGGCGGCAAGCGTGAGATCATGGAACACATCGCACCGGCTGGAACGGTTTACCAGGCCGGCACACTTTCCGGGAACCCGCTCGCAATGACAGCAGGCATCGAAACGTTGAAGCGCCTCAACCCTGAATCATACGATCACTTCGTGAAACTCGGCGATCAGCTGGAACAAGGGTTCCGCGAAGCAGCGGAAGCGAACAACATTCCGCACACTGTGAACCGTGCCGGCTCGATGATCGGTTTCTTCTTCACGAACGAAGACGTCACCGATTACGAGTCAGCCAAGTCTTCCGATCTTCAGTTGTTCGCGGAGTACTACCGGCTCATGGCGGAAGAGGGCATTTTCCTCCCGCCGTCGCAGTTCGAAGGGATGTTCCTGTCGGCTGCGCATACCGAAGAGCACATCGCAAAAACGGTACAGGCATTCCATACCGTTTTCGCCAAATTGAAGAAATGACCGAACAAGCCTTTCCAGCATGCCTAGCTGCCGGGAAGGCTTTTGGTCTGTTTGCAGCCGTTTCCGCATACAATGCAGGAGTAAAAGGAGGCGGCTCAATGAAAAAACCGATCGAGTGGACGTTGTCGGAGACATTCCAGTTTCCCGCGTCAGCAGGCAGTGTATCCGAAGTGAATGAGGTGAAAGTGACAGCCGGCTATCAGGATGATCAGACGGAAGATGCCGTCCGGCTGTCGGGGATTTATCACATAGCGGCCAATGTGACGCTTGCAGAAAAAGCGGCGGGGGAAGCGGCGGAAGATCCGGACGGCGCCATCATGATCGATGATGTCGAGATCGAAGGGACGAACGGCTATTTCGAGTATGCTGTGCCGCTCGAAGTCGATCTGCCGGCAGCCCACGGCGCGCGTGTCACTGCAAGTGTCATCGATTCCACGGCATCCGCGACGGACAGCGGCGACCTGCTCGTCATGTGGACCGTACAAGCTGTCGCAGAAACGCCGGAACCGGCGGCGCCTGCTCCTGAAGTGACGGCAGCTGCTGAGACAGCACAGAAAGACGCAGGACAGACAGCGGCAGCGGCATCCGCCGTCCAAGAAACGGATAGTGAAGCAGGTGCTGCCGCGTCAGCCGAAGCCCTTGATCAAGACAGCTCGAGTGTGGCTCTCCTCGCAGCGGTATCCGAAGAAAGCGGTCATCACGAGATGCTGGCCTTCATCCGCGATCTGGAAGACGGCTATTCCGTAACGCCATTCACCTTAAATGATGTTTTTATAGAACAAAAATGAGCATCCGCACAGGAGACATAGAAGCAGGAAATCTCCGGTTGTCGGTACGATCAGCAGCCGGATGAGCTGGAAACAGGAGATCGGGATGATGATCGTCTTGCAGTAGAAGCGGGTCTTGCGCAGCCAGGGCGGCAGCAGATACGGGTTGTATCCTCGTCTCAATGACACCATCCTTTCGCAGTGGGCTTGACGGAGCCGGCTCCTATCCGGTACACTGTTGGAAACAGCATAGGGATGCAGTGAGCGGGAAAGCAGTCCAGCAGGCAATTGGCAGAGAGGGTCCGGTACGGTGGGAGGACCTATTGCAGCCGGACAGTTCGTCACCCGTCAGCAGCTTACGTGAACGTGCAGGCCAGTAGCGTAACGCCGGTGAAAAACCGTTATTTTTGTTGAGGCATGAGTGCAGACCCGCACGCATGCAAATAAAGGTGGTACCGCGAACTGACTCCTTCGTCCTTTACTGGCGAAGGGGTTTTTTGTGTTTCCGGAAGGATTTCCGGAGACACAGCATTCCCTGATTTCAACACTCGAGGAGGAATGGTTATGACAGACAAACAGCAAGTTGAAATGCCGACAAAGTACGATCCGCAGACGATCGAGAAAGACCGCTACGGCTGGTGGCTCGAAGGCGGCTACTTCAAAGCGCAGCCGGAAAGCGGGAAAGAGCCGTATACGATCGTCATCCCGCCGCCGAACGTAACAGGCAGACTTCACCTCGGTCATGCATGGGATACAACGCTGCAGGATATCCTGATCCGCATGAAACGCATGCAGGGCTATGATGCTCTATGGCTGCCCGGCATGGACCACGCCGGCATCGCGACGCAGGCGAAAGTCGAAGAGAAACTGCGCGCCGGCGGACAGACCCGCTATGACCTCGGCCGCGAGAAATTCCTCGAGAAAACGTGGGAATGGAAAGAGGAGTACGCTGGCCATATTCGTGAACAATGGTCGAAACTCGGGTTGGCCCTCGATTACTCACGCGAGCGATTCACCCTTGATGAAGGCCTCTCCCGTGCAGTCCGTGAGGTGTTCGTCAAGCTCTATAACAAAGGGCTGATCTACCGCGGCGAATATATCATCAACTGGGATCCCGCGACGAAAACAGCGCTGTCCGATATCGAAGTCATCCACAAAGATGTAGCGGGTGCCTTCTATCATATGCGGTACCCGCTCGCAGATGGAACCGGAAGCATTGAAATCGCGACGACACGTCCTGAGACGATGCTCGGAGATACAGCAGTCGCTGTCCATCCGGAAGACGAACGTTACCAGCACCTGATCGGCAAAACGGTCAAGCTGCCGATCGTCGGACGTGAAATTCCGATTGTTGCGGACGATTACGTCGAAATGGACTTCGGAAGCGGCGCCGTGAAGATCACGCCGGCCCACGATCCGAACGACTTCGAAATCGGCAACCGCCATGATCTGCCGCGCGTGCTCGTCATGAACGAAGACGGCTCGATGAACAGCCTCGCCGGTAAATATGAAGGCATGGACCGGTTCGAATGCCGGAAAGTGATCGTCAAGGACCTCCAGGACATGGATGTCTTGTTCAAGATTGAAGAACACAACCATTCCGTCGGCCACTCGGAGCGGAGCGGTGCTGTCGTTGAACCATACTTGTCGACGCAATGGTTCGTCAAAATGCAGCCGCTTGCTGAAAAGGCGATCGAGCTCCAGAAGACGGAAGGCAAAGTGAACTTCGTGCCGGACCGTTTCGAGAAGACGTATCTGACGTGGATGGAGAACGTCCACGACTGGTGCATCTCCCGCCAGCTCTGGTGGGGCCACCGTATCCCGGCCTGGTACCACAACGAAACCGGGGAAGTGTACGTCGGCGAGGAAGCGCCTGCCGACATCGAAAACTGGCATCAGGAAAACGACGTGCTCGATACGTGGTTCTCGTCCGCACTGTGGCCGTTCTCGACGATGGGCTGGCCGGACACGGAGAATCCGGAATTCAAGCGCTACTACCCGACAGATGCACTCGTGACGGGCTACGACATCATCTTCTTCTGGGTGTCCCGCATGATCTTCCAGGGGCTCGAATTCACGGAACAGCGTCCGTTCGATGACGTGCTCATCCACGGTCTCGTCCGTGCCGAAGACGGCCGCAAAATGTCGAAATCACTCGGCAATGGTGTCGATCCTATGGACGTCATCGACCAGTACGGTGCCGATGCGCTCCGCTACTTCCTTGCGACAGGTTCATCGCCCGGCCAGGATCTGCGCTACTCGACGGAGAAGGTCGAAGCGATCTGGAACTTTGCGAATAAAATCTGGAACGCATCGCGTTTTGCCCTCATGAACATGGAAGGTATGACATACGATGAAATCGACTTGTCCGGCGAACGGTCCGTCGCGGATGACTGGATCTTGACGCGCCTGAACGAAACGATCGACGCCGTCACGAAGCTATCGGACCGCTACGAGTTCGGCGAAGTCGGCCGCGCGCTCTATAACTTCATCTGGGATGATGTGTGTGACTGGTACATCGAGATGGCGAAGCTGCCGTTATATGGTGAAGATGAAAAAGCGAAGCAGATGACGCGTTCCGTGCTCGCGCACGTGCTCGACAATACGATGCGCCTGCTGCATCCGCTCATGCCGTTCATCACCGAGGAGATCTGGCAGAACCTGCCGCACAGCGGGGAGTCGATCACCGTTGCTCCATGGCCGGTCGCCGATCCTCAGTTTACGAATGACAAGCGGTCGGATGACATGCACTTGCTGACAGATGTCATCAAAGCGGTCCGCAACATTCGTGCGGAAGTGAACACGCCGATGAGCCGCCAAGTGCCGCTCTATATTGCTGCGAAGGACGAAGCGACAGCTGCCGTGCTGAATGAAAACCGGGCGTACGTAGAGAAGTTCTGCAACCCGGAATCACTCGAAATCGGAGTGGACGTCCAGGCACCAGGCAAATCAATGTCTGCCGTCGTCACTGGCGCAGAGCTGTTCCTGCCGCTTGAAGGTCTTCTTGACATTGACGAGGAGATCGCACGGCTGACAAAAGAACTCGGCAAGTGGGCCGGCGAAGTGAAACGCGTCCAGGGCAAACTGTCGAACGAACGCTTCCTCTCGAAAGCTCCGCAGGCTGTTGTCGACGAAGAACGGGCGAAAGAGCAGGACTACCTGGACAAACACGCCGCTGTCGAGCGACGTATCCAGGAATTGAAAGAGATCTAAAGAAAAGATGAATGGTGGGCTCCGCTGCTGCGGAGCCTTTTCTGTTTGATGGAGTTAAAGCGGGTGGCGCTCATAAAAGTGGGAAACCGCTCATAAAAACGTGGAAGCGCTCATAAATCTGGGAAACCGCTCATAAAACGCTGAAATCGCTCATAAAACAGGAAAAGCGCTCATAAATCGTAGAAAACGCTCATAAACTACCAAAACCGCTCATAAATCGTAGAAAACGCTCATAAACTACCAAAACCGCTCATAACCCCCTCCCATTCAGCGGGCAATCCCCACAGTAAACAAGCGAAGCGCCACCAATCAGGCTCTCCCATGCAAAAACCCTTATGACTCCGCTTGTGAGTCAAAAGGGTTTCTTCAGTTTCCGATCTATATACCGCATCAGCTCGCGGGCGGCGTCGCAATCACTCGTTTCATAAAGCGACCGAGCGCCGACAGGGTCTTCGATTTCATTCAGCAGCCAGACACCTTCTTCGTTCTGGATGAAATCGATGCCGATGTAATCGCTTTTTACCGCTTTCACGATCTTCTCCGCAAATGCCAGCAGTGGGGCAGGGGGGCTGAAACGTTCCGCATGTCCGCCGAGCGCTACGTTCGATTTGAACGAGTCCGCCCCGGTCCGCCTGACAGCGCCGGTACATTCCTCGCCGAGCATGTATACACGAACGTCGGACGCTCCGTGCTCGATGAACGGCTGGAAGATCCATAAATCATCAGGGCGTTCTGCAAGGAGCTGCTCGACGTCAGCCATGGTCTCACATAGGAATACATCCTTCCCGCCATGGCCGGATACCGTCTTCACCACTGCCGGAAACGTGCGGATCTCCGCAGGGCGCTGCAGTTCCCGGGTTGGAACCACCGGAATGCCGAGCAGCATCGCAAGTTGAGCCGTCTGCAGCTTGTCATTCGCAATGCGGGTCACTTCGCTGCGGTTAAACAGACGCACTCCGGCTTCTTCCAGACGGCGGCTGAACGAATGGTCCCTGCCGCGGTAAATGACGAAATCAGGGAGCACCGGCAACTCCGCCATCTCTTCCTCGATCATCAGGTCAAGCTGCAGGCGGTATTCTGAAGCCGACTCGATAAGACGTCCAGCGAACCACTCATTCCTCACCGACTCTTCCTGGCTGTAGACGAGCCATCCATTCATGACAACCCCTCCAGTATGTAGGAAATCATCGCGTCCGCGACGTTGATGCCCGTCACATTATAGATGTTGCGGATATGCGCCGCACCGTTCACTTCGCATACGAGCGGCTGCCCGCCCGGTCCGTACAGCAGGTCGACTCCGGCAAAATCCGCCCCGACGGAACGTGCTGCCTGCAGGGCGACCGCCTCCTGTTCAGGCGTCAGATCCACGACAGAGGCAACTCCGCCGTTCGTGATGTTCGCGCGGAAATCGGTTTCGGAAGACCGCGCCATGGCGGCGGCCACCCGGCCACCGACGACGTTCACCCGGATATCCCTGCCGCGGCTCGACGCGACGAATTCTTGGAACAGATACTCCTTGCCCCGCAGGCTGTCGACTTTATCATAAAATGCGTTTTCCGTCTCGATTAGATACACATTCATGCCGAACGAACCGCGCGCTTCCTTGATGATCATTGGGAGGCCGATTTCACCGAGCACCCGCTCATAGAATCCGCTGTCACGGATCGTGAAATTCGGGTACACTTTCGGCGCGAGGATCGTCCGGGGCATCGGCACGCCGTCCGCAGCAAGCGTCACCGCCTGTTTCGTCTTGTTGTCACAGCGCTCAATCACATCCGGATCATTGAATACCGGAATGCCGTGCGACTTCAAATACGTCGCGAGCACGATGTCTTTATCGAGAAAGACGACGAAATCCGGCTTGTCCGCAAAGTGACCTGTCACGTCCATAAGCACTTCGTAATTTTTCAAGATGACGGACCTGACACCCGCACGAACGGCTGCCTCGTGGACAAGATCGGCCTGGTCCCTGAATTTATCGCTCGTTAAACTACCATTATAAATAATCCAGCATGTTTTCAAAACGGCCCCTTCTTTCTCATGCTATACTTTAGTACACATTGAATTCACTCAAGTTTAGCATAAGGCGGGGGATAAGGATGATTCCGAAGTTGGACGACTACAAAAACAGGACTGGCCTGACAAGCAGCAATACGATAAAACCCGGCCTTGAAGCGATCATGGAAGCAATGCACCGCCTCGGCAGTCCGCAGAAACAGCTGCGCGCCATCCACGTCGCCGGCACGAACGGCAAAGGATCGACTGTCGCCTTCATGGAACGGATCTTCCGGGCGGCGGGCATGACGACGGGCGTGTTCACATCACCGGCGATGATTGACATCCATGATCAGATCCGTCTCGACGGACGCAACACGACCGAGGACGAACTGCTCGAGAGCTTCCGTACGATCAAAGACGCAGGGCTCAGCGGCCGGCTCACTGATTTCGAACTGCTGACAGCAGCTGCATTTGTCACGTTCGCAAACGTCCGTCCTGACATCATCCTCGTCGAATGCGGGCTCGGCGGCCGGTTCGACAGCACGAATGTCCTGGACCCTGCAGTCACTGTCATTACATCGATCGCGAAGGACCATACCGAGTTCCTCGGCGACTCACTCACGTCGATCGCCTGGCACAAAGCGGGGATCTTTAAATCCGGCATCCCGGCCGTCTGCGGGGACCTGCCGGATGAGGCGCTCGCTGAAGCGGAACGGATTGCAGCCGGACTGGACAGCCCCTGCTATGTGTACGGCCGTGAC
This sequence comes from Sporosarcina sp. NCCP-2716, assembly GCF_023707985.1. Classification (GTDB taxonomy): domain Bacteria; phylum Bacillota; class Bacilli; order Bacillales_A; family Planococcaceae; genus Sporosarcina. Next base: position 155,511 of record NZ_BRCF01000003.1, on the reverse strand, counting down.
TTCAGGATGGATGGGGGAACGGATGAGTCCTTCAGCGGAATCCGCGAAGTCAGCCACATCGAGCGACGGCTGAAAGGACCGCACCAGGCGGTCAACGCGGCAGTCGCCATCGAAAGCGTGCTGCTCGCCTGTCCTGATATTGACGAAGACGCAATCCGTGAAGGTATAAGGGAAGCACAGCTCGCGTTCCGTTTCGAAGAAGTGGCACCTGGCGTCTATTTCGACGGCGCACACAACCCCGCTGCTGCAAAACGGCTCCGCCAGACGATCGAAGAGCAGTTCCCCGGCGAGACGGTCGACTTCGTCATCGGTATGATGGCGAACAAAGACAGCAGAGCAGTGCTCGATGAACTGATTCCTGTAGCGCATTCCTTCACTTTCACAGATTTCAGTGACCCCGGCGCAACTTCCGCCCGAGCCTTATACGAAAACTGCCATTTTGGAAATAAACAGGTGACAGGGACGCTGGATGCATCTATAATACTAACTAATGATTCGCCCCGGAAGAAAATAGTCTCAGGGTCTTTATACTTGCTAAATGGTCTAAAGGCTCATATACTTTAATAGACTATATAACTAGAAAATTCTGCACTGCAAAGGCAGCGAAAGTGGGTGGAGTCGATGAAAGCAGCAAGCCGGTCATTTTGGATGGTCGTTCTGATCTGGATTGTCACAGTACCGACCGGCATTGCGTATCTCCTGACGTTCTACCCGCTGCCTGACGTCAACTGGACGTGGCTTGCCTTCACGGTTGCACTCGGCTTCCTGAGCATCTACTATCCGATGGTCTACAACGGCAAATCGATCGTCCTTTTCGTCTGGTTCACACTGCCGGTCTTCCTGCTGTACGGCCTGACAGCGGAAGTGCTCGTCACGCAGGTCATCGTCATCGCCGCCGTCCTTGCGAAAGCGCATACCGGAGACGTCATGTACAGGCTGTTCTACAACTCGCTCGCCTATTTCCTGCTGTCGTTCGTTTCGGCAGCTGCGTATGCGCTGACTGGCGCGCACATCGGCACGCTTGCATTCGGCGCACTCGTACTCGGCATCTTCGCCTACCAGATCACCTATTCGGTGCTCTATGATGCGGTGTTCGTCCTGTACAGCCGGCTGACCGGGCGCATGCGGAAAAACACATTCAAGGAGACGCTGTTCCATTACGTCCGCCTGATCATCATCGTCCCGCTGTCCATGTCTCTCTATTACATGCTCGCCCTCTACGGGTTTATCGGGTATTTCCTCGTCGGCATTCCATTTTTCTTCATCACACTCGTCTTGCGGCTGAACACGCAGCAGGAGGACTTGAATGACTACATCGAGTCTGCCGGGAAGATTGGCCGGCAGCTAACCGCAAAGACAAGCCGGAAGGGCATCACGGAAGAGTTCATGACCGAGACGGCAGCATTATTCGGCGCTTATTATGTTTATTTGTACGAATATTTTGAAGGTTGGCTTGAGCCGAGACAGTTCTATGTCCAAGGCGAAAAGTCACTGCCGCCTGAAGTCCGGCTCGGAAGCGGGCAGGGGATCGCCGGCCGCACGCTCACAGAAGGAACCGGTATCATCTTCTCGCGGCGTGAACAATGGAAGGACTTGGCGATGACGGCAGTTCCGGCAAATTTTGAAAGCCTGCTCTGCGTCCCGCTCACCCGTAATCACAAGCCGGCCGGCGCCGTCGTCATCGGGAGTGAGAAACGGGATGCATTCAGCAAATATCACTTGAATGTCCTGGACCTGCTCAGTTCTTACTATATCGTCGCCATGGAAAAAGCGATGTACATCGAGGAGGCCGAGAAAGAGAACAACCGGTGTGCGTTGACCGGGCTGTTCAACTACCGGTTCCTCGAGGGACAGCTGACAAAAGACATGGCTCTGCTGATGCATGGCAATTACACAGCGGTCTCTGTGGTCATGCTTGATATCGACCATTTCAAGAAGGTGAATGACACGTACGGCCACGAAAGCGGGAACCAAGTGCTGAAGCAGCTCGGCCGCATTCTGCAGGAGAACTGTCCGGAGAACGGAACAATCGCCCGATATGGCGGAGAGGAATTCGTCTATATACTTCCAGGTTTCGAAAAATCCGAAGCTGTCGGTTTTGCGGAAATGCTCCGGAAGAAGATTGGGGAGACCGGTATGGTCATCGGAGGCAGCCTCACAGGAAACGAAGAGAACCAAGTGATCGCCATCACATCGAGTTTCGGCGTCTCAAGTGCGCCGGAGGACACGGACGAAGCGATGGCACTTCTACGTAATGCTGACCGTGCCCTCTATATCGGTGCGAAACAGGCGGGACGCAACCGGGTCGGAAGCTATGTGAAGTAAGTGAAGATGAAACGGAGGGGATGGAATGGCGGAAATACGTTCCAAAAAGTGGGCGGCTTCTTTGCTGTGGGTGCTATTCGTACCAGCCGCGTTTTACGCAGTCTTTATGCGGTTCCCGTTCGCTGAGGCAAATGTATGGTTCCTCGCCGTTAACTTCGTCATGCTCATCATTACGATGAATATTTCGTTCACCCTCAAATCCATCAGCATTTCGATCGAACGATGGATCGTCTTCGTCATCTTTTTCCAGCACGGACTGTTCGCTGAAATGATTTTCATGCAGGCTGCGATCCTCATGATCCAGATTTTCAAAACATCGAGCCTTCCGCCGGTGTACCGGTTCACAACCAATTCTCTCATGTTCCTCGTCGTCTCTGTCTGCAGCGCAGTCGCGTTCTACGCGGTCGGCGGCCAGATCGGCGGGGAAATGTCACCCTGGGCGTTCACCGGGGCAGCTATCGTCTACGCACTGACCTATTCACTCGGCAATACGCTCGTGCTGTACATCATCCTTAAGCTCGAAAAAGCACCGACCGACGCGATGAAAACCGTTGGATTGTGGGATCTGACGATGACACTTGTCTACATCCCGCTCGCTATCGCCTACAGCCTCCTCGCTGATCAGCTCGAAACGTTCGCCGTCCTGCTGTTCGGGATGCCGTTTCTCCTGATTCTCTTTATCATCCGACGCTATGCGTTCTCGGGAGAATTCCACGACAAGTTGACTTCTGCCGTTGAAATCGGCCATGAACTGACGGAAAGCCTTCGGACAGACGAAGTAATCGAGATCTTCATTGAAAAGATCAAAGGCGTTGCGAACTATGATCAGCTGTACCTGCTTGACGTCCATCACGAAAAAGAACTTGCTCTGATGAAATGCTCGGAAGCCGGACTGATCGCAAGGGAAGCCCAATACTTTTCGTATGAGCCGGAAGCGTTTCTGCGCATGGAAATAAGCAAAACGGTCATCTGCGGCTCGCCGAAAGAGATGGCTTCACTCAGCTACTTCACATTCAGCCCGGCGGTCCAGAGCCTGATGATGACCCCGGTCATCCGTAACGGCAGGACGGAAGGATTCCTCTTGATGACTTCTTTCCGCCGCAATTTCTTCGAAGACTTGGATACGCGCATGGTCGAGTTGCTCGCGGGCTATTTCGAGACGTCCATCGTGAAAGCGTTCCACTATGAAAATACAATCGCTCAGAGTGAAAAATGCGGTCTGACGAAACTCCATAACTTCCGCTATTTGACGAAACAGCTGTCACGCGAGATGGAGCGTCTGCGGGCGGACGACGTACAGGTTCTGTCCGCAATCATCATGGACATCGACCATTTCAAGTCCATCAACGACACCTACGGCCATCAGAGCGGCAATGACATCTTGATCGCCTTCGCGGACATTTTGCGAAACTACGAGACGAACGACCGGACACTGGCCCGGTATGGCGGCGAGGAGTTCGTCCTCCTGCTGCCAGGACATTCAAAAGAAGAAGCCGTGGAGCTAGCCGAACGCATCCGGCAGCGGGTGGAAGAATCCGTCTTCCGTATCGTGCCCGATCTGTCCGCCGACCGCGGACCCGTCAGCATCCACCTCACCGTCAGCCTCGGCGTCTCCTCCATTCCGGAGGACACCGAATCCGAAACAAGCCTGCTCCGCAACGCCGACCGCGCCCTCTACATCGGCGGCAAACAAGCCGGCCGCAACCGCGTCGGTATCTACGAGAACGATAAAACTAAACCGATTGAAATATGAAGGGATGAGATTGCTGCGGCAGTCTCTTTTTTTGGATGGGGTGGTTTTGGGGAAGGGGGGCGCTCATAAAACGGAAAATGCTCATAAAAACGAAATATCGCTCATAAATCAGGAAAAACGCTCATAAAAATGGAAAAGTGATCATAAATCTCGGAAAACGTTCATAAAATTGTGTAAACGCTCATAAACGCGTGCGAAACCATGCCCACTAATAACCAGCGCCGCGCTAAAAAGCACTTGACCAATCAAAACAAGATAAAATGCCTGCGCTTCGCTTTTTGCTGTTAATACTATAACTAAACCGTTCAATTCTCCGCCCAGCATCGCAACAAATACACCAATCTTACACATACTCTCTATTGAACTCTCACCCATAGTCTTGTATGCTGAGAATAGGAAAAAGGACCGAAACGGGGTGAGCGTATGCATCAAAAACCAAACAGCAACCGGGAAGCAGGCCTCACGCTCGTCGAAATCCTCGTCTCCCTCGTCATTCTTGGTATCGTCTTCGTCGCCTTCATGACGATTTTCCCGCAGATGACTCTGTTCAACAGCCGAACCGAGACGAAACTGGAGACGATGAATGAGGCTCGGATTGTGCTGGAGGAGTATAGAAATAAAACTATCCAGAAGACTGTTCTCAGGACTGCAGCCTGTCCGAATAACTCTTGGACACAAGTTGCATATACAGGTAAACACCCGTTTGAAAGCAATCATACGCCGATTATCAAAGTGAAGAATTGTCCGGATGTGAAACCAGCGGATACCCAAGTCAAGGGTGTTGTCCAGCTACACCAAATACTTATTGAAATCCAAAAGAACAATCGCCTAATCAGCGAGTCATTTGGATACGTGGCGGTGGAATGATGAAAATTGGAAAGTTGAATCAAAGAGGCCTAACTCTTGTGGAGCTCCTTGCAGTCCTCGTTCTCATTTCATTAGTAACAGCTCTCATCTGGACAACAATCTCCATAAGTTTCAAACATACAGAAGTAGAAACGACAAAACTGCAACTTCAACAGGAAGCCAACTTGGTTATAACCAAACTGCAGGCAGCACATCGTAAGGGAGAATGCTACGATATTTCAATCTCCGATAATAATATTTCAGTTAAAGCGTGTGAGGGAACAGAAGTGTTACTGAGACATACAAGCGACCAATTTAGATATGGACCTTCTTTAGAAGAAAATATAGAGCCGAAAGAAGAAGATCTTAAACTACCTGACTTCACTATTGAGAGTATAAAAGATCATAAGAAATTGAAAGTACCGACTATCATTTCAAGATATAAAAATGAAGGCTGAGGAGATGTCAATTGAGAAAGCTAAGAAATGAAAATGGATACACCTTATTACTCGTTCTGTTTCTTATTGTTTTCATCACTGTCATTACTGCTGTCTTCATCAACGGTTCCATTAGTAACGCCAATCAGGAGCAGCGCGTGGACGAGAACCAGCTCGCCGTCACAGCTGCTGAGGCAGGAGTGGATTTCTACAAAACTTATTTTTCGAACTTATATTTTCAAAGCGTCCCTGTTTTAGAAAAAAAGGCGAACCAATTAATTAATGATCAGTTAAGGGAAATTCAAAGACCAGGCAGTACTCAAAAATCAGTTGACTTTAAATCTGTTCAAAGAGACATCAATAACATGCTTTACAACATTTTAAATGAAGAAGTTAAGGAAATTAATCGTTCACCAGTTAAAATACAAATTAGTAACTCATACACGTTTGAACCTGAAAAATTTACTATAGAGGAAATCAATGAAGGCAGTGCTGTTATAATCAATTCATCGATAAGCGGAGTATTTAATAACAATGTGCCGCGAAAAAAATTATCATATTTACAAGAATTCATTACCATCTCCTTTGACCTTGCACCAGGAAACGATAACGGACCTGGATCAATAATAGGTAATGTTGATTTTACAAAATTATATCCAAATACAAGTGTGGGAAATCATTGTTCCGCGTCTTCAATTCAGGACAAAACATGTTATTACAACAAAAATGATAACGTTAGTTCTATTCAAGCCTCTCACGTATATTTCCCAAGTGGTTATGCCAAAGCGAATAATGGAAACATCGATTTGCAAAGGAACACTCTCTATTCGAACATGGATTTCATAGCTAGAAATATGAATGACGTACAAGATACAAAGGTTTATATTAATGGGAACTTTGAAGCTGAAAACATGAATAAATTGATGGGTTCTGAGTACAAAGTTAACGGAAGTTTTAAAGCGAAAAATATGAATGACCTTCAACACACCAAGATGTACATTAATGGTTCATATAGAGCTGGGAACATGAATGATATAGAACATTCATTCATTTACACGAAGGGTCCTTTTACAGCTGATATGATTAATAGTGCACAATATTCAACTCTAAATATTGACGGCGTTTTGACTTTGAACAAACACTTGGAATTGCAAGCTTCAACTTTTGCGGTAAACGGAAATGCAAATATTGGCGGCAAGCTAAACTTGAAGAAAAATAGTAATATCCCTAGCCGTTTCTGTATAGCTGGAGACCTTACGGTTGACGGAGATATTACAATAGACAGTTACAGCAGAATTTATTTGTCCGGAAAAGTAAAAACTAAACATTCAAATGACTATACGTCAAATAAAATAGAAAAGTTTTCAAAGCCATCTGATGCATTAAAAAATTGTGGGGTAGGCAGCCAAGAAGATGTACCTAACGAAACTATTTGGCCAACTCCCCAAATCGATGTTGAATATAAATAATGTACGCTTCAGAAAACCGAAGGAGAGATCCAAATGACACCTTACCTATTTTTACTACTACTGACTCTCCTCGTCGCCGGGGTCGTCTTCTGGTTCGTCCGCACCGACCGACTCCCGACAATCACCCTATGGATCGTCCTGCTTGGGGCGTCCACAGCGTTTCTCGCGATGCTGGTGGCGCAGACGATGTCGGTATGGTATGCGCTTTTGGTGATAATAGGTTTATCACTAGCGACAGCTGTACTGCTGGCGAAGCGGCAGGCGGAGCAATAAATGAGAGAATGGGAATGGAGGCTTGCGGAACGTGGGCAATCGGACAATTGGTAAGTATTTCATAAGTATATTGGGCGTGTCGCTGCTGCTGTTTGGCGTGGCGTCTGCCGGTTCGTTTGCTGCGGACCAATGGCTGTTCGGCAAGCGCTTCGGCGATCATACATACGCGGGGCCGTTCGATCTGTCGAACCAGACGAGCCGGGAAGCTGAGATCAAGCTGACGTCCGACCTGCTCGGCATGCAGGATAATCTGCAGGCCGATCTGGTCTATCAGGATACGGAGATTCCACTGCCTGCGGATCTTGTTGAGTACAATCCATCCGCGACGGTCGATCAGGCGGAAACGGAAGCGGAAAATCCACTCCTCGCAACTGTAAGCGAAGACGGTCTGCGGGCATTGTTGAAGCAGGAACTGCCAATGTTGACGCTCAGTGACGGGGAGATCACCGCTTTGGCGCAGGGAATCAGCGACAAGCTTGCCTCGGGCATCATGCCGCAGTCTGTCCACCTTGCGGACTACTTAGAGTCGAGCCAGCCGACTTCGGCGATTGCATCCGCAGAACTCGCTGTCGATGGATTCTCAGTTCCCATGATGGACATTGTTGAAGCGCTCGATGGCCACGTGCTGGAACCGAAACAGCCATTTTCTCTCCTGGCATTCACCGAGGAGACGGAGCCTGGTCTTGTCGCGGATGATGAGCTGACATTGGTCGCTTCTGCGCTATACGAAGCAGCACTTAAAACGAATTTTTGGGTGGAAGACCGGTCAATCCGGACGGAATTGCTGGACGGGGTGAAACCTGGGTTCGAAGCAGCTGTCAACCGGCAGCTCGGCCTCGATCTCAAAGTGACCAATCCGAACGATACTTCCTATATGATCCGCTCCAAGTGGAGTGACGGCGCTCTGCACGTTTCGATTGTAGGCCTGCCGCTCCGCTTTGCGTATGAACCTTACGTGGCGGAGACGAATACGTTCAAGCCGAAGACGACCATCCAATATAACCGTGATTTTGCGGTAGGCAGGGTGGACGAGCTGGAGAAGGGCAAGGACGGCTTGGAAGTGATCGTGCAGCGGAAAGTCGTGGAAGACGGGGAAGTGCTGAACATCGAAGCAGTTTCCGAGGACTTCTATGCGCCGGTAGCCCGTGTGGAAGAGCATGCGCTGGCCCGCCCGGAACAGGAAACTGGAACTGGTGACGGCTCTGCCGGTTCAGACGGTACAGGGACAGACGGACAGCCTTCGACTGACGGAACGGCTAATGATGGCACAGGTTCGACTAGTGATGGCTCGACCAACGGAAACACGGACGGCGGCAATTCATCCGGCGGAAATGAATCCCAAAATGGAAATACATCGAACAAACCGCCTTCAGGAGGCACTGGCTCAGGTAACGGGGGCAACAACGCATCAGGCAGCAAGCCGCCGTCAGGCAATCCGGATGACGCTGTCGGCAATTTGAATGGCAAGCCGTCGACAAAACCGGAAAGCGACGGACATATTTACGACAAAGGCGGCAATCTCATCAAGTAATCTGCAGTTTGGAGGAGAACAGTCATGGCAACACCTCGTAAACGGCTCGGCGATCTGCTCGTCGAGTCAGGATTGATCACATCCAGTCAGCTCGACACGGCGCTGGCCGAGAAACCTCGCGATCAGCGGCTCGGCGATGCGCTGCTCGCACGCGGCTATATTACGGAACAGCAGCTGATCGAAGTGCTCGAGTTCCAGCTCGGCATCCCGCACATCAACCTGTTCCGCTACCCGTTCGACCCGAAGCTGTTCAATATCGTGCCAAAGGAGTTCGCGAAACGCAATCTCCTCGTTCCTTTGAAGACGGACGGCGACCGGCTGTTCGTCGCGATGAGCGACCCGATGGATTACTTGACGATTGAGGATCTGCGACTGTCGACCGGTTTCCATATCGAAACGGCAATCGCGTCGAAGGACGATATTCTGCGGACAATCTCAAAGTATTATGAAGATGAATCATTCGAGGACATTTTCATCGACCAGCCGGAGGAGAAGGCTCAACAGCAGCAGGAAGAGCTGACCGATCTCGATTCACCGGTCGTGCGGCTCGTCAACCAGCTCATGGTGTCGGCTGTCACACAGAAGGCGAGCGACATCCACCTCGATCCGCAGGAGAATGAACTGCTCATCCGCTTCCGGCTGGACGGCATGTTGAAGACGGAGCGTGTTTTGCCGAAGCATATGCAGGGAATGCTGACAGCACGCATCAAGATTCTCGCAAACTTGGATATTACGGAGCAGAGGCTTCCTCAAGACGGGCGAATCAAGACGACGATCGACTTCCGTCCGATCGACTTACGGGTCTCGACGCTTCCGACCATTTTCGGGGAGAAGATTGTCATGCGTATCCTCGACTTGAGCAGCTCACTCAGCGACTTGAAGAAGCTCGGGTTCAGTCCGCTGAACCTCGACCGCTTCCTGGAGGAGATCGGCCGGCCGAACGGCATCGTGCTCATCTCCGGGCCGACGGGGTCCGGTAAATCCTCGACGCTGTACGCCGCACTCAACCGGCTCAACAATGAAGAAGTGAACATCATCACCGTGGAAGACCCGGTCGAGTACCAGCTCTCCGGCGTCAACCAGATCCAAGTGAACCAGAACGTCGGGCTCACGTTTGCAACCGGACTCCGCTCGATCCTTCGGCAGGATCCGGACATCGTCATGGTCGGGGAGATCCGCGACCGGGACACGGTCGAGATCGCGATCCGGGCGTCGTTGACGGGCCATCTTGTTCTCAGCACAATCCATACGAACGACTCGGTCGCGTCGATCACACGGCTGCTCGATATGGGCGTGGAACCGTTCCTTGTGACGGCTTCGCTGAACGCAATTGTCGCCCAGCGGCTCATCCGGAAAGTGTGCCGCGACTGCGGCCGCAAGATGCCGGCCTCTACGCGGGAACAGGAGATCTTTGCAAAACGCGGCATGTCGATCGACGAAGTGAACCGGGGGCCGGGCTGCGCTGCGTGTAACATGACGGGCTACCGGGGACGGGTCGCGATCCATGAGGTGCTCATCATCGATGACGCGATGCGGGACTTGATCAACAGCCACTCGACACCTGCAAAGATGCGCGAAGCGGCGGTCAATAGCGGCACCGTCTTCCTCATCGATGACGGGCTCGACAAAGTGAAACAGGGCTTGACGACGACGGAAGAAGTGCTCCGCGTCGCACTGCCGGAGTAGGGGGGGAGTCATGATGAAAGAACAGATCGATAACGTGCTGAGGAAAGCGGTGGAGCTGAACGCGTCGGACGTCCATCTGACGATCGATTCGCCGCCCGTCTTCCGTATCAACGGGGACTTGAAACGGTACGGCACGGAGCCGATCGACGAACAGTTCACAATGGCGGCGGCCGAAGCGACCGTGCCGGAGAAACTGTTCGCCGAGTTCCGGGAGCGCGGTCAGATCGATTATTCCTATGAAGTCCCTGGAGCTGCACGCTTCCGGGTCAACGCATTCCAGCAGCGCGGCGTGACGTCGCTTGCATTCCGGACGATTCCGACTGACATCCCTTCCATTGAGTCGCTCCAGATGCCGGGCATCTTGAAGACGCTTGCGGAGACAAAACAAGGTCTCATCCTCGTGACAGGCCCGACCGGCTCCGGTAAGTCGACGACACTCGCTTCGATGATCGATTATCTGAATGAAACCTCGAGAAAGCACATTTTGACGCTCGAGGACCCGATCGAGTACATGCATCATCATAAGGCGAGCATCATCGATCAGCGTGAAGTCGGATTCGATGCCGATACGTTCGCGGACGGACTGCGCGCGGCGTTGCGGCAAGATCCAGACGTCATCCTCGTCGGAGAGATGCGCGATCTCGAGACGATTTCGACGGCGATCACCGCTGCCGAAACCGGCCACCTCGTTCTCGCGACGCTCCACACATGGAGTGCCGCGTCGACGATCGACCGGATCATCGACGTCTTCCCGCACGGCCAACAGGCGCAGATCCGCGTCCAGCTCGCTGGTGTGCTGACAGCCGTCCTGTCGCAGCGGCTCCTGCCGACTTCCGATCAGCAAGGGCGACGGGCAGCGACCGAGCTGATGATCAACAACGCAGCCGTCGCGAACCTGATCCGTTCAGAGAAGGTCCACCAAATCCCGAACGTCATCCAGACGAACCGGGCAATGGGCATGCATATGATGAACGCGTCCGTGAAAGAGCTTCTCGACAATGGACTGATCTCCTATGATACTGCCGAGCCGTTCCTTACGGAGGAATCGTAACCGTGGCGCGCTTCAAGTACGACGGACGCGACGCGCGGTCTGTCCGCACAGGCGTCATCGTTGCCGACAATAAACGGGAAGCTGCCTTGAAACTGAAGCGGGAAGGTATACGGGTGAAGAACCTGACGGAACAGGCCGAAACGACGCTGACGAAAGACATCCAGCTCGGCAAACCGGTCAAACGCCAGCATTTCATCATGTTCCTGCGCCAGTTTTCGACTTTGCTGCGGGCAGGTGTCACGATCGTCGAATCGATCCGTATCCTCTCCCTCCAGGTCGACGGCAAACAGTTCAAGAAAATTCTTACCGAGGTGAATGAAGACCTGCGGACTGGCGGCGCGCTGTCGGACTCGTTCGCGAAGCACCCGAAAGCGTTCGAACCGCTCGTCATCAACATGATCCGGGCGGGGGAGCTTTCCGGGACGCTCGACGAATCACTCGACCGGCTGGCTGTCCATTACGAGAAAGCGTACAAAACACGTCAGAAAGTCATGTCCGCGCTGTCATACCCGGTCGTCGTCGGCATCGTCGCAATAGGGGTCGTCATCTTCCTGCTGACATTCGTCGTGCCGATGTTCGTCGACCTGTTCGACAGCGTCGGCGGCGAACTGCCATTGCTGACCCGCTTCGTCATGTCGGCTAGTGATTTTGCGCTGACGTATTGGTATGTACTTGTCATGCTGTTCGCAGCAATCGCTGTCGGCTTCTATCTGCTTCGGACAAACCCGCGGGGCAAGCTGCTGCTAGATACGATCCTGTTGCGGATTCCGGTTTTCGGTGATATCGCGAAAAAATCGGTGCTCGCCATGCTGACCCGAACGCTCAGCTCCCTGTTTTCGAGCTCCGTGCCAATCCTGCAGTCGCTGTCCATGACAGAACGCGTCGTCAGCAACGAAGTCGTGAAGAACGTGCTCGCCCGATCGCGCGAATCATTGGAGCGCGGCGGTTCGCTCACCGAGCCGATGGAAGGCCACTGGGCATTCCCGCCGCTCATTCCGCACATGATCGCGATCGGGGAACAGACCGGATCACTTGACGCCATGCTAGCGAAAGTCGCCGATTTCTATGAAAGTGAGGTAGACGCCTCGACAGAGCGGCTGAAAGCGCTAATCGAACCGATCATGATCGTCTTGCTTGCAGGTCTAGTCGGGACTATAGTACTCGCAATCTTGCTGCCGATGTTCGATCTATTTAATCAGATCGATAATTTATAGGATAAAAGTTTCCGCTAAGAGAGAAAAAACCTAGATTACTAGAGAAATTGGTGTACTTCTCTGGAACTTTTGATATACTGACAGTAAGAACAAAAGCAAGTACACTAAGGAGGAGAACACATTGAAGAAATTTCTTCAGAAGAAACTCAAGAACGAAAAGGGCCTGACGCTCGTCGAATTGCTCGCAGTTATTGTCATTTTGGGTATCATCGCAGCGATTGCTGTACCGGCGATTGGGAATATTATTGATAATAGTCGGGTTAAAGCTATTAAAGCAGATGCCCAAACGATACTATCAGCTTCTAACTTATACTTCGCTGAGAACTCAGATGAAGCTGGACCTATTACACTTAAAAAATTAAGTGATGATGGTTATATTAAAGATGCAGGTTCATTTAAGATTGATGAAAACACTACTGTGAAAAAAGTTAGTGGTGGTAACCAGATAACTGGAACAGGTGCTAATGGTAAGAAACAAGTGACGTTCAAAGATGCAACTAGTAAAGATATCAGTAAAAAAACTGAAGATGGAACGACAGTTAAGTCAAGCGATATTTAATACTTTATAATAAGAAAAAAATTCTTTAAACTTCTCAACAAGGAGCCAACCCATGCAAATCCCATTCATCTCCCGCCCGAAACGGCCGGTCTCGATTACAATTGAAGAAGACGCCGTCCGCTACGTGAAACTGAAGGCGGGGGATGACCTGGCTGTCGAGGAAGCGGTCGAAGTGCCGCTTGCGCCGAATGTGGTGCATGACGGGCGGGTCGTGGATCCGGCGGGGCTGGTGTCCGTGCTTGACGGGCTTGCGAAGGAGTGGGGCATTGCGAAACGCAGTGTCCAGTTCCTTGCGCCCGATACATATGTGATGATCCGGAAAGTGCCGTATCCGGAAGACGTGATGGAAGATGAACTGAAAGGGCACTTTTTCATAGAAATCGGGTCGTCGATCTATTTGCCGTTCGATGATCCGGTTTTTGACGTGGTGCCGTATTTGCCGAATACCGAGTCGAATGAAGCAATCCTAATCGCTTCGAAGGAAAGTGTGCTGACGGGGTACGAGCAGGCACTTGAAGCGGCGAAGTTCGATCCGCTCGTTGCGGACATTGCGCCGCTCGCGCTGTACCGGCTCGCGCACGAGAAACATCGCTTCACCGGGGATGAGCATGTATTGCTGGCGGACTTGACGGCGGGCAAGCTCGTCGTTTCGATCTTTCACGAGCACTACCCTTTGTTCATGCGCCCGGTCGATTTGGAGAGCGCGGCGGATATCAGCCTGACGGAAACGGATCTGCCGGCTTCGTCGTCTTTGCTGTCTCCGCGGGCAATCGTGCAGGAGCTGGAGAAACTCGTCAATTTCTATCGATATAACTTGTGGAACGGCGGTGCGACGATCACTCATCTGCTCATCAATGGGCCGTATGCTTCGATGGATGAACTGCTGGCGCTCGTCGGGGAACGGCTGAATGTTACGGCGAGTCCGCTGCTGCCGGAGCCGCTGCCATTTACAACCGGCGGCTCGGTACCGGCATCGTTCAACCGGACGATCGGACTTGCGCTGAAAGAGGTGCCTCATGCTAGTCGACATTAACCTATTGCCGGAAAAAGAGAGGGAGCGCTCGAATCTCCTGTATGCCGCGCTTGTCATCATTGGCGCGGCTCTTCTTTTCTGGCTCGTTTTCTATCTGCTTACCCGCAGTATGACGGCGGATACCGAGCGTCTCGACGGACAGCTGACAAAGCTGCAAGAGCAGCAGACTGAACTGAGTGAGCGGCTGAACCGTTCCGATAACGCCCAGGCGGTCGACCGGCTGGCAGCGAGTGTGCAGTGGGCGGAGGATTTCCGCTATGCGACGGCTCCTCTGCTGGAAGACCTGACCGCACAGCTGCCGCGCCGCGGATTCTTCCGGTCTTTCGCATTCGCAGCGCCTCACCAGGCGACTGTCGAAATCCAGTTCGACCAGAAGGCCGAAGCCGCCTATTATCTGACCCGTATCCTCGCGTCAGAGTCCGTCGAGACAGCTTCCATCGAGTCGATCGCAACGGAAGAGATCGAAGAAACAGAGGAGACGGCAACCGGCAGCAAAACGACCGTGCGCCGCTTGCTGCCGCGCTATATCGCGACGTACACGATCTTCTTCACCGATCCGCGTGCGACGCTTGACGGGACAGCCCCGGCCGTCCCGGAAGACGCTGAGACTCCGGTGGATGATGCGGCGACTGATCCTGCTGCTGAAGAGCCGGCTTCGGAAGAACCAGCAGCGGACGGTACGGTCCCTGAGACTTCACCTGACACTTCAGAAGAGGAGGGATCCGATGCGCAGCCTGACTAAACGCCAAAAAGATCTCACACTCCTCGTCTTGTCGATCATCTTCTTCGCAGTGATCGCAGCATACAGCTGGTATCGGATGTACGCTCCTGCTAAAGAAGACAATGCACGGGTCGTGTCATCGCTCGCCGACCAGCGCGAAGTTCTGTTCGAACTCCAGCGCCAGCTCGCGGCAAAACCGGAAGACGTGTCGTCCAGTTCTCGGCCTCTCCAGCAAAAAGTCCCGGTCATTCCTCTTGAGGAACTGCTCGTCGTCCAGCTTGAGAAAGCGGAAGTGAAATCGGGCGCTGCGATCCGCGACGTCCAGTTCACGAAAGACGATGCCGGCCTGGAAATGACGGACCCGGCCGCAACTCCTGATGAAACAACTGACGGAACAGCAATCGACGCGGCAGCAGAATCGCCGGAAGCGGCATTGCGCCGCGTCACAATCGATGTCGAATTGTCTGCCGAATCGTACAAATCAATCGACCGGTTCATCCGCGAAGTGGAACAGATGGGACGGATCTTCATCGTCCAGACGATCGAACTGACACCGCCGGATGAGCTGCTTGAACAGACAGAGGAAGCGGCGCCGCTCGAATTGACCGTGTCATTCCAGGCGTTCTACCGTCCGGATCTGACGGGACTGCTGCCGGATGTGCCGAAACTCGACGCACCCGATCCTGCCGGCAAGGAAGACCCGACTGCGCGTGCGGGTGAGGAGGATAGCGAATGACGGCCGTCTGGGCTGTGCTGTTCTTCATCTACGGGACGGTGTTCGGCTCATTCTACAACGTCGTTGGCCTCCGAGTGCCGAAAAAGGAATCGATCGTGTCGCCGCCGTCCCATTGCACGGTGTGCGACCGCCGGCTGACGCTGCCTGATCTCGTTCCCGTACTGTCTTACGTCGTGCTTCGCGGCAAATGCCGTGGCTGCGGGACGAAGATCAGCCCGATCTATCCATTCATGGAGTTCATCACCGGCGGGCTGTTCGCGCTGGCGTATGTGCAGTTCGGCTTCACCGTCGAACTCGCTGTTGCCCTCGTGTTCCTCTCGATGCTCGTCATCATCACCGTGTCGGACATCGCCTACATGCTCATTCCGGATAAAATCCTGCTGCCGGCGGCCATCCTGCTTGCGCTGCTGCGGATCTTCAGTCCGCTCACTCCGTGGTGGGACAGCGTGCTCGGGGCGGCCGCCGGTTTTGGCATCCTGCTGCTCGTCGCGATTGTATCGAAAGGCGGCATGGGCGGCGGGGACATCAAGCTGTTCTTCGTCATCGGTCTCGTGCTCGGCGTTCAATTGACGCTGCTGACACTGTTCCTCGCGGCGCTGATCGGCTCGATTGCCGGGATTATCCATTTAAGGAGGACCGGGCAGGGGCGCAAGACACCGGTGCCGTTCGGTCCGTCGATCGCCGCGGCTGCCGTCATCTGCTATTTTGCAGGGGATGCACTTGTCGGATGGTATCTGACACTGTTTACTTAAGTCGAACAATTCTTCCGAACAAGACGACAGGAGTCTTGTTCTTTTTTGCGTTCTCCCTGCTACGATGAAGATATGGGGGGATGGACATGAACTTTAAAAAGAGATATTCCAAACTGACGATCATGCTGGCGCTCGGACAAGGGGTGCTGCTCGGCATCATTGCCGTCGCTGTCGTCGGCTTCATTTTGATGAAAACCGAGAAACCGGATGCTGCAGCGACGGCGGATCCGGAAGTTCCGGCGAGCGGTCCGGCGGCGAGCGAGAACGGTGCATCGGGAGAAGGCGGGAAAACTGCTGAAGAAAAGCCGGCGCTCGGCGCTGCCGTCACGATGTACGCCCGTCAGCACGGGGTTTTTTCATCCAAGGAATCGGCGGCTTCCTTCGTGACGGAAGAACAGGTGCCTGCCGCAGCGGTCGTCAAAGCTGACAGCCAGTTCTATGTCTGGAGCGCGCTTGGGCTCACTGAACAGGATGCGGACCCGGCGGGCGCGGAAGGGTCATTCCGGAAAACAGTATCTGTAACGCCGCTCGCTTGTACGAACGGGGAAGGGCAGCTTGTGCAGGCAGTGATGCAGGCGAAGAAAATTTCCGAAATCCAGGATTTGATCAACCAGCGGAAACAGTCCGCGGACCGCGGTAAGAAAGATCCGTTCGTCGAGCAGATGACCGCCATCACTGCGTTCACGGACAATATGAGTGTCATCCGCATGCATGTCATCGCCCATTACGCGGAGACGGGTGACTGTGTCAAACTCCAATTTTGACGTCAGAAACAGTGCCAAATCGGCATTATCCGTTTTCCGTGACAATTTTCTTTGCCTGATAAGTGTCGTAAGATGGGGCAAAGGAGGCGTTACCTGATGTTATTTGTGACAAACGAAACAATTATACTTGCATCCACTTCGCCGCGGAGGAAGGAATTGCTTGGCAGACTCGGTGTTCCCTTCACTGTCATCCCGAGCGGAGCTGATGAGCCGCCGATCGAAAAGTCGGAAAGTCCGGAAACTTATGCGGGGCGGCTGTCGTCCCTTAAGGCGTCCGCACTGGCTGCAGACCACCCGGGATCCGTCATCATCGGTGCCGATACAGTGGTCGCGCTTGACGGAAAGGTGTTCCCGAAGCCGGAATCCGCTGCGGAAGCGGCGCGGTTCCTGACAGAGTTGTCGGGACAGACTCACAGTGTCATAACAGGTGTGACAATCCTTAAGGACGATTCAGCGCTCCAATTCACGACAGCAACCGACGTGACGTTCCGGGAGCTTGACGCCGCACTCATCGAAGCTTACGCCGCAACAGGAGATCCGCTCGATAAGGCGGGCGGCTACGGCATCCAGACGGCGGGCGGCCTGCTCGTCCAGGAAATCAGCGGCGACTATGATAACGTCGTAGGCCTGCCGATTGCGGAACTTGCTCAAGTACTGCGCGGTCAAAACATCATCCGGCTGCACGGGGAGGCGCTCCCATGACGGCAGACTACAAAGATACGCTCATGATCCGTGATATCCACTTCGCCGACCGGCCGCGCGAGCGCATGACGCGCCAGGGGGCTGCGAGCCTCTCCAACCAGGAACTCGTCGCAATCCTGCTGCGGACAGGTTCCCGGACCGAATCGGTGCTCGTCCTCGCGAACAAGCTGCTGTCCGAATTCGACAAAATACAGGACTTGCGCGACGTCTCGATCGAGGAACTGACGGCCGTCAAAGGGATCGGTGACGCGAAAGCGGTGCAGATCATGGCCGCCGCCGAACTCGGCAAACGGATCTACTCCGTCGCCCAGGACGGCCGATACGTCATCAAGTCGCCGGAGGACGCGGCTGCGTACTTGATGACCGATCTGTCGAAGCTGAACCAGGAGCATTTCGTCGTGCTGTTTTTGAATGTCAAAAACGAAGTGCTGCACAAGCAGACAATCTTCATCGGCAGCCTGAATTCGTCGATCGTTCACCCGCGGGAAATTTTCCGCGAAGCGGTGAAGCGCTCGGCGGCGTCGCTCGTCGTCGCGCACAACCATCCGTCCGGCAACGCCACCCCGTCGCCAGAGGACATTGAAGTGACGAAACGGCTGACGGAGGCGGGGGAGCTGATGGGCATCGACCTGCTGGATCATATCATCATTGGCGATCAGCGCTATATCTCACTTAAAGAGAAAGGGTACATGTGACACTGTGAATTTGTTCGCCTTTCCGTTATACTATGGTGTATGCTTTTATCAAGACTCATAAAACGGTACAGCAGAAAGGAAGAACGGATTTGTTTGGACTAGGAGCGAGAGATGTCGGGATTGACCTCGGCACCGCCAATACGTTGGTATTCATCAAAGGAAAAGGCATTGTCCTGCGGGAACCTTCCGTAGTTGCGAAAAATACGATGACAAATGAAATCGTCGCAGTCGGAAGCGCTGCGAAAAATATGATCGGCCGGACGCCGGGCTCCATCGTCGCGACCCGTCCGATGAAAGACGGCGTCATTGCCGATTTCGACATTACGACAGCAATGATCGAGCATTACATGAAAGAAGCGACGAAAGCATCGGGCGGCGCATGGAAGAAGCCGAACGTCATGATCTGCGTGCCATACGGCATCACGTCCGTCGAGCAGCGTGCAGTCATCGATGCAGCACGCCAGGCAGGCGCGAAAGACGCGTATACGATCGAGGAGCCGTTCGCAGCTGCAATCGGTGCAAACCTGCCAGTCTGGGAACCTACCGGCAGCATGGTCGTCGATATCGGCGGCGGTACGACTGAAGTTGCAGTCATCTCACTCGGCGGCATCGTTACGAGCGAGTCGATCCGTGTCGGAGGGGATACAATGGATTTGGCGATCATCAGCTACATCCGCAAGACGTATAACCTGACGATCGGTGAACGCACGGCGGAAGCCATCAAGATTGAGATCGGATCGGCAAGCGCTGTCGAAACGGCTGAGAAGATGGAGATCCGCGGACGCGACCTGCTGACAGGCCTGCCGAAGACGCTCGAAATCTCGCAGGATGAAATCGTCGAAGCTCTACGCGAATCGCTCTTGCAGATCGTGGACGGCGTCAAGAAGACACTTGAGACGACACCGCCGGAACTGTCCGCGGATGTCATGGAACGCGGAATCGTTCTGACAGGCGGGGGCGCACTGCTGCGCAACCTCGACAAGGTCATCTCTGACGAAACCAATATGCCGGTGTTCATCGCCGAGGATCCGCTTGACTGTGTCGCAATCGGGACAGGCAAAGCCCTCGATAACTTCGACGTGATCAAAAAAATGCAAGCGAAATAATTGAGGGAGGATATCGGCAATGCCGCGATTTTTTTCGAACAAACGATTAATTTTACTGCTCGTGGGTGTCATCGTCCTGGTGGCATTGATAGCTTTCTCTCTGAAAGACCGGCAGAGCGCCAACCTCCCCGAAAAAATGGTGAAAGATGTGGTCGGTTTTGGACAGTCCCTGTTTTCAAAACCGGCGCATGCCATCACCGGCTTTTTCGATGATATCGATGGAATCCTGAATACATATGAAGAAAACCGGACACTGAAGGCCCGTCTGACCGAGTACGCCTCGAACGAAGTGAAACTCGCGGATATGAAAGAGGAGAACGAACGTCTTCGTAAGATTGTCGACAAACAGGAAGACCTGCGTGCCTACGATCCTGTCCAGGCGACCGTCATCTCGCGGAACCCGGACCAGTGGGAAGAGAAAATCATCATCGATAAAGGCGAAAGTCAAGGCGTGAAGCGGAACATGGCCGTCATCACGGCGAACGGTCTCATCGGCAAAGTCGTCCTCGTGACGAAGACGACAGCTACGGTCGAGCTGCTGTCGACGGAGAACCAGAACTTCCGGGTATCCGCGATGATCCCCGGCAAAAAAGATATTTTCGGTCTGATGGAAGGGTTTGACCCGGAACGCGGCGAACTGATCATGAAACGGATCGATTCGAGCCTGGACGTGAAAGTCGGCCAGAAGGTGATGTCATCCGGACTCGGCGGGATTTTCCCGAAAGGTCTGCTGATCGGTGAAGTGACGGAAGTGTCGACGGATGATTATGGTCTGACGAAGCTTGCCTATGTACGGCCGGCAGCCGAATTCTCGATGCTCGATCATGTCATGGTGGCAAAACGGCAGTCAGAGACCGCACAAGGGACCGATTCGGAGAATGCGTCTGCAGCAGAGGGGGAGGAAGGCTCATGACCCGTTTCCTTATCCCTCTGATTGCGGTCGTTTTGTTTTTTCTGGAACCGGTGTTCAGCCTGTTCTCGCCGATTGAACTGGGCGGGATGCGGTATACGCTCGTCCCGCGTTTCCTGATCGTCTATTTCGTGTTTCTTGCGTCCTATTACGGCCGGCGGAACACAATAATTTACGGTTTGGTCTTCGGCCTCTTGTATGATATGTACCACATTGATATTATTGGGATATATACGTTTCTCTATCCGCTCATTTGTTTCTTGGCGGCCTTCATCATCCGGCATGTCCATCGCTCCATCTTTTCCGTGATGGGCCTGTCGCTCGTCATGATCATTTTTCTTGAGGTGATGTCGTATCTGTTCGCCAGTCTCATTGCGCTGACGTCAATCGGCTTCGATGCCTTTTTGACAACACGGCTCGTGCCGACCGTAATTGCAAACTCGGTCTTCATCCTGCTGTTCGGCTGGCTGTTCCATAACTGGCTGTACAAACGAGTCATAGAGAAGCAGATCGGTATGTAATTTACGCGATAGGGGCGGGTGAGGCTTGTGCCAAAACAACAACCGAAACACCAATTGGTAACTATAAAAGGGACAAAGGACGGACTGGTCCTTCGGCTGGACGATCAGTGTGCGTACGCCGACCTGCTCGAGGAACTTGGCCGCAAGACGCAGGATCCCGGGCTCGAGGGTGCGGTCGAAGTGAAGATCCACACCGGCCACCGCTACTGCAGTGACGCGGCGATGAAGGAGATCATCCAGACGGTGCAGTCTGCCGGACAGCTGCGAGTTTCAAAGATTCAAAGTGACGTCATCACGGTGGAAGAGTGCAACCAGCGCATCCGTGAACAGCAGTCCGAGACGTATATCGGCATCGTCCGTTCCGGTCAGGAAGTACGGGCGAAAGGCGATCTCGTCGTCATCGGGGACGTCAACCCGAACGGCTATGTCTCCGCGGCGGGGAGCATCTACATACTCGGCCGTCTGAAAGGGAAGGCACATGCCGGCAACACCGGCAACCGGGAAGCGGTGATCGCCGCTTCCTGGCTCGAAGCGACCCATCTCATCATCGCGGACCAGATGGAGACGATGACCGATGAACTTGCTATTTTGTCGGAGCAGCCGGAAATGGAATGCGCCTATTTGCATTCGAACGGTTTCATCGCAATCGACCGTCTGCAGGACTTGAGACTGCTGCGTCCGAATTTGTCAACATTCAAAGGGGGGAGCTAATGTGGGAGAAGCAATTGTCATAACATCCGGAAAGGGCGGCGTCGGGAAAACGACGTCGTCAGCGAACCTCGGCACTGCATTGGCCCTTCAAGGGAAGAAAGTGTGCCTGGTCGATACTGATATCGGTCTGCGGAACCTCGACGTCATCCTCGGTCTCGAGAACCGGATCATCTACGATCTGGTCGACGTCATCGAAGGCCGCTGCCGCATCCAGCAGGCGCTCGTCAAGGACAAGCGATTCGAAGACCGCCTGTTCCTGCTGCCGGCTGCACAGACGACCGACAAAAACGCCGTCACACCGGAGCAGATGAAAGACCTGATCACCGAACTGAAGCGGGACTATGATTATATACTGATCGACTGCCCCGCAGGCATTGAGCAGGGCTACAAAAATGCGGTTGCGGGTGCAGACCGGGCGATCGTCGTCACGACTCCGGAAATATCCGCGGTGCGCGACGCCGACCGGATCATCGGCCTGCTCGAACAGGAAGATATCGAGCCGCCGAAACTGATCATCAACCGGATCCGCCGCTCGCTCATGAATTCCGACGATACACTGGACGTTAACGACATTACGTCGCACTTGTCGATTGACCTGCTCGGCATCGTGCTGGACGATGAGAACGTTATCGCTTCCTCGAACAAAGGCGAGCCTGTCGTCATGGACCCGAATAACCCGGCGGCGCTCGGCTACCGCAACATCGCCCGCAGGATCCTCGGAGAATCCGTACCGCTCATGTCGATCGACACGGGCAAGCCCGGTTTCTTCGGCAAGCTGAAATCATTGTTCAAGAAATAATCATCCGATCCTCTGTGCCTTCCCGGTGCAGAGGTTTTTTGTGCGTCCGAAGCCTGTGTGATCCCGACTATTCCGCAAGCCCCCCTCATATACTGGCAGAAAGGAGGGGTGCGCGTGAAAGCAAGGAAACGATGGCTGGCGGCTCTGCTGTTCACCGGAGCGGTGCTCGGGACTGCACAGCTTGAGAAGACCGGCCGCATCGACAAGCCTGTGACCCAATATCTGTCGACAGGGCAGGATTTCGTCGCGATGAAGAAATGGGCGGCATCGCTGATCGATAAGGAAAAGGGCGGCATGATCCAAGTGAGCGGAGAGGTGAAGGCGGTCGATCCGTTCGCGGCGTATGAATCGATGCAGCCGTACAAATCGGGCGTCATCCTGTCGTATGCGGAGCCGCTGCCGATCGCAGCGCGCGGAGACGGGCTCATCGTCTTCACAGGGTTCACGAGACAGTCGGGGAAGACGCTGACCGTCCAGTACGATAACGGTGATGAAGTGACATACGGGTTCGTCGGGTCCTTCGCGAAACTGCCGTATACAACCGTGGCGCAGGGGGACACGCTCGGCATGATGGAGGAAAGCACGATGTACCTTAAGGTGAAGCGCGACGGTCTGGTGCTCGATCCGACGCTGCTCCCTGCATTCTTTGCGGAAGTGACGAATTGAAGTTCAGGCTTCATCCGGTCCTGCTTCCGCTTTTTGTCTTTCTCGCCGTCATGGACGGGCTCGCAGCGTATGCGACCGTGTTCGTGTCGCTGTTGGTCCACGAAGCGGGGCATATACTTGCTGCGCTGTTTTTCGGTATGCGGATCCGCTCGGTGACGATCTATCCTTACGGGGGGGAGCTGATCATCCCGCGGAAGGAAGAGCATCCGAAACCGGCGCAGTTCCTGCTCGCGCTCGGCGGACCGGCAGCGACGGCGCTGCTTCTTGCGGCGGCTTGGACGGTACCGTTCCCGGGAGCGGAAGATGTGATAAGGGTGCAGCTCGTGATCCTGCTCGTCAACCTGCTGCCCGTCCTGCCGCTCGACGGCGGACAGGCGCTGCTCGTGCTGCTGGAGAGCGAATCGAGCCGGCATGCCGATCATACGGCGTTCGTGCTTTTTTCCATTGCGTTTTTGCTGACGGGCTGCGGACTGCTCCTGACAGGGCTGCCGGAGACCATGCTGCTGCTGGCGCTGGCTGTTTTTTTATGCCTTCAGAACATAAGCGCGTTCCGCTACAGACGGTACCGCCGGGTCTATGACCGTTTAAAAAGAAAAATCTTGACGTGATGCGGATAGTCATGATATCATTCTACTGTTATGTTTGTAGCGCACCTGTGCTGCAACCGCTCTGAACCGGGTACAAGCATCTACGGATCACCCGTTAAGGCGAGTCTAAGACTATTGAGGAGGTGCAAGTATGTACGCAATTATTGAAACCGGCGGAAAGCAAGTGAAAGTGGAGCAGGGTCAGGAGATCTTCATCGAGAAATTGGTGGGCGACGCTGATGAAACTATCACATTCGACAAAGTTCTTTTTGTAGGCGGAGATGACGTGAAAGTCGGCGCTCCATTCGTGGAAGGCGCAACTGTATCAGCGAAAATCGTGAAACAGGGCAAAGGCAAGAAAATCACAGTCTTCAAATACAAGCCAAAGAAAAACTACAGCCGCAAACAAGGTCATCGTCAGCCATACACGAAGGTTGTCATCGAAGGCATCAACCTGTAAGCCGCGATGATCCAGCTGACAATCGAGAAGCAGTCGTCGGGCCGTATCGTCTCCTTTGAGATGAGCGGACATGCCGATTATGCCGAGCATGGGAAAGACTTGGTGTGCGCAGCGGCTTCCGCTGTGTCGTTCGGTGCAGTCAATGCACTGATCACACTGACAGGCATCACCCCGGTCATCGAGCAAGGTGCCGAGGGCGGATACTTGAAAGTCGTGCTGCCGGAAACGGGAGACGACCATGACCAGCAGGTGATCGTGCGTGCGATGATTGTCTCCATGCAGACGATTGAACAAGATTACGGGCAATTCATAAAAATATCCTATACCAAGTAGGAGGTGGAACACATGTTACGTTTAGATCTTCAGTTTTTCGCATCGAAAAAAGGGGTAGGTTCTACAAAGAACGGTCGTGACTCCGAATCGAAACGTCTTGGCGCTAAGCGTGCCGACGGACAATTCGTTTCAGGCGGTTCAATCCTTTATCGTCAGCGCGGAACGAAAATTCACCCAGGTGAAAACGTCGGCCGCGGAGGCGATGATACTCTTTTCGCTAAA
Source organism: Sporosarcina sp. NCCP-2716 (assembly GCF_023707985.1). Classification (GTDB taxonomy): domain Bacteria; phylum Bacillota; class Bacilli; order Bacillales_A; family Planococcaceae; genus Sporosarcina. Next base: position 130,649 of record NZ_BRCF01000003.1, on the reverse strand, counting down.
GTTGACGGCGTCGTACGCTTCGAGCGTTTCGGCCGCGACAAGAAAAAAGTAAGTGTGTACCCTGCAGTGCAGGAAGCATAATAATTGAATCCCGAAAGGACTGCACGCAACGCTGTGTGCAGTCCTTTTTTTGTTTTCCGGATGGAGGTTTTCTAGTGCCCGGAGCGAGGCTGCAAAGGGCAAATTGTGCGTTAAGGGACGTCTCTACTGCCCGGAGCGAGATAAAACAGGCTTCTTCGGTCAGTAAGAGCCGTCTCTACTGCCCACAGCGAAGCAAAACAGGCCACCCCGGTCAGTAAGAGCCGTCTCTACTGCCCGGAGCGAAGCAAAACAGGCCACCCCGGTCAGTAAGAGCCGTCTCTACTGCCCGGAGCGAGATAAAACAGGCTTCTTCGGTCAGTAAGAGCCGTCTCTACTGCCCGGAGCGAAGCAAAACAGGCCACCCCGGTCAGTAAGAGCCGTCTCTACTGCCCGAAGCGAGGCAAAACAGGCTTCTTCGGTCAATAAGAGCCGTCTCTACTGCCCGCACCGAAGCAAAACCAGCTCCCTCGGGCAATAAGCACCATCCCCACCGACCTCCAAGCCTGCATATCTGCCCGTTAAACCGTTTGACGCAGGCGTACTGGATAGTGCTATACTGGAAGGAACGAAACGGCAGGCGGTGAAACAGATGAGTGAGAGCAAGGAAACCGAATTGACCGTCCGCGGCGCGCTGCAGTTTGCCCGGCATGATTTTTTGAACGAGCTGCAGCTCATCCTCATGCAGCTGGACCTCGGCCGTGTGCCGGAAGCGCGCAGCCAGCTGCTCGAAGCGACTGAACGCATGCGCAGCGTCTCGCGTCTCGGCGGGCTCGGCATGCCGGGTGTCGAAACGTGGCTGCTGACATTCAGCTGGCGGTATAAGACGTTTACAAGCGAACTCGAGGCACAGACCGGCCAGCCGGCGGGCAGGCGTCTCGCGTCGGAGGAGGAGGTTGTCCGATTCCTGGACTCCCTGTTCCGCCAGCTCGAGGAACACGCCGATCCGTTTGCCGAAAACACTGTGGAAGTTATGGTGTCCGCAGACGGGCCTGACTGGAAGCTGACGTTCACACTGCCGGCGGAGCCGGTGCCCATTGAATGGGATACGCTGGAACGGGAACACTGGACTGCAGAAGTCTATCGAAGCACCGAGTACTGGACGTTCACGATCCGTGGACAATAGGAGGAACTGACATGTTTGTCGATCACGTAAAAGTGTACGTAAAAGGCGGGGACGGCGGCGATGGTATCGTCGCGTTCCGCCGTGAAAAATATATAGCTTTCGGCGGACCTGCCGGCGGCGACGGAGGCAAAGGCGGCGACGTCACCTTCGTCGTCGATGAAGGGCTGCGCACGCTCATGGATTTCCGCTATCAGCGGCATTTCAAGGCGCCGCGCGGCCAGCACGGGGCGAATAAGAATCAGCACGGCCGCCAAGGGGAGGACATGGTTGTCAAAGTCCCGCCCGGCACCATTGTGACGGACGTGGAAACGAACGAAATCATAGCGGATCTCGTCGAAGACGGCCAGACCGCGGTCATCGCACGCGGCGGACGGGGCGGACGGGGCAACAGCCGTTTCGTGACGCCGCAGAATACAGCACCGGAACTCTCGGAAAAAGGGGAGCCGGGTGTCGAGCGTGAAATCAGCCTGGAATTGAAAGTGCTCGCAGACGTCGGGCTCGTCGGATTCCCGAGTGTCGGGAAATCGACGCTGCTGTCGGTCATTTCGTCAGCGAAGCCGAAAATCGGCGATTACCATTTCACGACGCTCGTGCCGAACCTCGGCCTCGTCGAAACGGACGATCACCGGACATTCGTCATGGCCGATCTGCCAGGTCTTATCGAAGGGGCGCATGAAGGAGTCGGTCTTGGCCATCAGTTTCTGCGCCATATCGAACGGACACGCGTCATCGTGCACGTCATCGATATGTCAGGACTCGAAGGGCGCGATCCGTTTGAAGATTTCGAGACGATCAACGCAGAGCTCGAACAGTATAACCTCCGCCTGACGGAACGTCCGCAGATCATCGTTGCGAACAAGATGGACATGCCGGACGCCGAGGACAATCTGGAACTGTTCAAGGAACAGCTCGGTGAGACGGAGCATAAGATCTTCCCGATTTCCGCATTGACCCGGAAAGGGCTGGAAGAGCTTCTGTATGCGATCGCTGATCTTCTTGAAGTGACGCCTGAATTCCCTCTTTATGATTCTGAAGAAGAGGAAGAAGAGCATTCCGTGCTTTATAAGTATGAACCGGAAACTCCGGACTTCAAGATCACACGCGATGACGACGGAGCCTATGTCCTTTCGGGTTATGCGATCGAGCGCCTGTTCAAGATGACCGACTTCAACTTCGATCAGTCGGTCCGTAAATTCGGCCGGCAGATGCGCGGGATGGGGGTCGACGATGCGCTTCGTGAGCGCGGTGCGCAAAACGGGGACATCGTCCGACTGCTGGACTTTGAATTTGAATTTATCGAGTAAAGAGACAGCTGTTCTCAAGCGGCTGCGGGGGGATGGACGATGAAGCAGCTGGGAGATGACCAATTCTACCTCGTGCGGGAAGATGTGCTGACGGAATCGATGCAGAAAATGCTCGAAGCGAAGCGGCTGCTTGCTTCCGGCGAAGCATCGACGATCCAGGAAGCGACCGCACAGGCAGGATTGTCGAGAAGTGCTTTCTATAAATACAAGGATGCTGTCTACCCGTTCGAGGCGATTGCACGCGAACGGGTTTTGACGGTATTCATCCAGCTGGAGGATCTGAAGGGGTCGCTGGCTGTGCTCATGGGAATCATTTCGGAGGCGCATTGCAATGTGCTGACGATCCACCAGACGATACCTGTGCAGGGACGGGCCAATATAACGCTGTCGCTGGACGTGACCGAGATGACGGTGCCGATGGAGACGTTCATTCACAAATTGAATGCGCCGAGTTTCGTCGATTCCGTGCATCTCATCAGTTCAGGGGCCTTGTGAAAGGGGATGCTGATGATGAACGAACGAACCGGACAGCCGACGGTCGCCTATCTGGGGCCGGAAGCATCTTTCACCCATATCGCCGCAAGGGGCTTCTTCGGGCAGGACGGCCTCGTGCCGTATCCGTCGATACCGGACTGCATCGAAGCCGTGGCGGAAGGGCATGTCGCGTATGCGGTTGTGCCGCTTGAAAACGCCCTGGAAGGATCCGTACCGCTGACGATCGACTACTTGTTCCACGGCAGCGAACTGTTCATCAACGCTGAACTGTCGACGCCGATCCGCCAGCATCTCATGGTGAATGAGGCGCTCGAGGGCGGACTGGACGGTCTGGAGTCGATCCATTCCCATCCGCACGCGCTCGCGCAGTGCCACAAGTATCTGCAGTATCATCACCGCCGGGTGCCGCTCATTCAGACGTCTTCCACGGCGGCCGCGGCCAAATATGTTGCGGAGCATCCGGAGCTGCCGATTGCAGCGATCGGCAATCAGCTTGCCGCAGAAACGTACGGCCTCCGTCTCGCTGATACGTCGATCCATGATTTCCATTTCAACCATACACGGTTTGTCGTACTGTCACTGCGCAAAGAGACGCTTACGATGAAAAACCCGGGTGTCCTGAAGACGACCCTGATGGTGAAACTGCCGAAGGATGATCAGCCGGGCATGCTGCACCAGATCCTTTCCGTATTCGCCTGGCGTAAGCTGAATTTGAGTAAGATCGAGTCCCGTCCGCTGAAGACCGGCCTCGGAAATTATTTTTTCATCATCGATGTCCTCGCATCGGAAGACGACCGGATGATGCGGGGGGCGCTTGAGGAATTAGAGGCGCTCCAGTGTGATGTGACGTCATTCGGCTCCTGCTATACATACGACAACCTGCTGCCTGCCGAGACCTGATCGGCAGGTTTTTTTGTCGTTCTGCAAGGTCTATTTCTTCCAGCCGTGCCGTATAGATGAATGAGAAGGTGCCGGCAGTCCGTTTGGTCACATGCCGCAGCACCCGTTCATAAGATGAGTGGATGGAAGGGGGACTTTACAGAGTGAATGTCCATATCGTTGTAAAAGGTGACACGCTTTGGAAGATTGCCCGTCAATACGGAATTTCGTTTGACGAGCTGAAGAAAGTGAACGCCCATTTGGCGAACCCGGATTATATCGTACCGGGGATGAAGATTTTCCTGCCCGAGGGAGGAAAAGGCACGAAGCCTCACGGCAAACAGCCGCCGAAAGAGAAAGTGCCGCAACAAGAAAAGCCGCACCATGAAAAACCTCACCATGAGAAGACGCATCATGAAAAACCGCATCAAGAAAAGCCGGTCATTCCGCAGCCGAAGCCGCCGTCCAAACCGGCTGTGCCGCCAGTTCCGCCCGTACCGAAGCCGCTTCCGCCGAAGCCGGAAGTGAAGCCCGTACCGAAGCCCGAAGTGAAGCCGGTGCCGAAACCACATCCACAACCGAAACCACATCCACAACCGAAACCACATCCACAACCGAAACCGCAGCCACAGCCTGCACCGCCTATGCCAAGACCTGAACCGCCGAAGCCGGAAAAACCGTTATGCGAGATGCCGCCGGCTCCTGCTCCGCAGCCACAGCCGCCGATCGTCCAGCCGATGATGATCGGGATTCCATGCGGCTGGATGCCGATCTATGACGCAGACTGCCATCCGCATGTCCATCATCACTATCCGCCGGCTGCGCAGCCAATGCCGCAGCAGCCAGTACCTTATCCGGCTGTGCCGCCTTCATATCCGCAGCAGATGATCCGGCCGCCGCATTGGAGTCCGCTGCCGGAAACGCCAACTGTACCGGATTGTGCACCTGACGAATCGCCGATCATGCCGGGACAGTGTCCGGGCAACTCTCCGTCACATTGTGAGCATGACCACGAACACGATAACGACCATGGACACGACGACCACGGACACGGCCATCACCACGGTCATGAACACGGCGACAGGCATTCCCATCACGGACCGATGAAGGAATCGTCGAACTTTGACCTTGCTCCGCCGGCATACTGCCCGCCTGAAGCAGGATACGTTCCGCAGCCGATACAGCCGCCTTCATCACAGATGCCGCTCCAGGGGATCCAGGCAGCCCAGCACCCGCAGTACATGCACCTCTGTACATCCTGCGGCTCCCATATGACTCCATACCCGTATTATGGAATGCAGCCATTCTACGCGCCTGTCCCGTATCAGCAGCCGTATCCGCCGCAGTCTGCCATGCCGCCGTATGGGCCGGATGGAACCGACACGATGGGCACGTATTAAGTGGACAGGAAACGCGAAACCCTTTTCTACGAAGTGAAGCCGCACGTCTGGCGGATCGAAGAAGACGGACAGATGTTCGCAGTGAAACGCTACAAGAATCAAATGACTGCGGATAAAGTGAGGAAACTGCACGATCAGCTGCTCGCAGTCGAATTCCCCTTCATCGCCCCTCTTTCTGAGAAGGGGACCGGACATCTCGTCATCCAGCCTTGGCTGACCGATACGAAACCGGTGGATTTTGCAGCCCCGGATGGTCGTAGGGCGTCGCTTGACACACTGGACGCCCTCCATGCAACCCGGGACGTGATCGATTGGGAAGCAGCCGGGTACTTGCCGCGCTTCCGCCTGCTGAACAAATGGGAACACCGGCTGCAGCGATTCCGGCACAATGAACAGCTCGTCACACCTTATATCGGAAGCAGTGCGTTCGAACAATTTCTGACTTATGGAGAACGGGCGCTCGATGTGCTGAAAGCGGTCGGACCGGACGATGGCCCCATGACGGTGCTGCACGGTGATGTCGTGCACCATAATCTGCTCGCTGCTGAAGACGGGACGGTGTACTTGATCGACTTCGATCTGGCGGCTGCCGGCTCCCCGTCTGTCGAGATCGCGCTCTGGATGCACCGTGTCCTGCCGCATGTCGGGTACGATGCCGAAGCGCTGTGCAGCGAACTGCCGCGGCTGCGGCAGCTCAGTGATGTAGGGATCGCCATGCTCCGCTATCCGAACGAAGTGCTGCGCGAGTGGAATTACTTTGCCGGACTGCCCGATATGGGGAGACGGCAGATCGCGGGGCACCTCACCCGGTATACGAAACAGGCACTCGGCAGCTGGGAACGGTTATGTGAATTCTCGGAGAATGAATTGGATAGACGCAGCGCACGCTGAGAACTGCCGGACGCCGTAATGGCGGAGCCGGGCAGTTCTTTTTTCGGTGTCAACTGTACTGCGCTCAGGGCGGTCTGTGTTATACTGGATGGTAAGACTTTAGGGGGTAAGCTGCATTGTATGATTACATAAAAGGCATCATCACACGGGTGACGCCCGAGTATATTACGATCGAAACGAACGGTATCGGGTACCAGGTCCATACACCGAATCCATATGCGTTCCATGTTACCGAGACCGAACAGCAGGTGTTCATCCACCATCACGTCCGGGAAGATGCCGAGCTGCTGATGGGATTCCTGTCACTTGAACAGCGCGAACTGTTCCGGAAACTGATCACCGTTTCCGGCATCGGACCGAAGGGGGCACTGGCCATCCTTTCAAGCGGTGTTCCTTCTCAAGTCATCTCGGCGATCGAACGGGAAGACGAGAAGTTCCTCGTCCAGTTCCCGGGAGTCGGCAAGAAGACAGCCCGCCAGATGATCCTCGATCTGAAGGGCAAGCTGGCCGACCTGTTCACCGAAGTGGACATGCCTGAAGAAGGCGACTCGCTGTTCGCCCTTGCTGAAAACGATGCACTGGAAGAAGCGATGCTCGCACTCGAGGCGCTCGGTTATTCCGCACGGGAAATCGCGAAGGTGAAACAGGCACTCGATGCTGAGGACCTGACAACGGAAGGGTACATGAAACGGGCGCTGCAGCTGCTGCTGAAACAGCAATAACTGCTCCGGTCCGCCAGAAAAAGGAGGGAGACCGATGGATTCACGAGTATTGTCAAGTGAACTTTCCGATTTCGACGACGGGTTTGAGCAGACGCTGCGTCCGCAGATGCTCGCCCACTATATAGGACAAGACCAAGTGAAAGATAATTTATCGATATTCATCGAAGCGGCGAGAAGGCGCGGCGAAAGTTTGGACCACGTCCTGCTGTACGGGCCGCCGGGACTCGGGAAAACGACGCTGGCGTCTGTCATCGCGAACGAAATGGGCGTCAATGTGCGTATGACGAGCGGTCCTGCAATCGAACGGCCGGGTGATCTCGCAGCCGTCGTTTCGTCGCTCGAGCCGGGGGACGTGCTGTTCATCGACGAGATCCACAGGTTGAATCGGGCGATCGAGGAAGTGCTCTATCCGGCGATGGAGGACTTCTGCCTCGACATCGTCGTCGGCAAAGGACCAACCGCCAAATCGATAAGGCTCGATCTGCCGCCATTCACACTGATCGGTGCGACGACGCGGGCAGGGTCCCTGTCCGCGCCGCTGCGCGATCGATTCGGCGTGCCGCTCCGTCTGGAATATTACGAACTTGAGCCGCTGCGTGAAATCGTCATCCGCAGCGCCGGGCTGTTCGACGTCAAGATCGACGACCAGGCCGCTGTCGAAATTGCAAGGCGGTCCCGCGGGACACCCCGTATCGCGAACCGTCTGCTGCGCAGAGTGCGGGACTATGCCCAAGTGCGCGGGAATGGTACAATTTCTCTCGGGATCGCACAGGAAGCGCTCGAAATGCTGCAGGTCGATTCACATGGTCTGGACCATATCGACCATAAGCTGCTGAAAGGCATGATCGAGCGGTTCCGCGGGGGACCTGTCGGGCTTGAGACGCTTGCCGCAAGCATCGGTGAGGAATCCGTGACGCTCGAGGATGTCTACGAACCGTATCTGCTGCAGGCCGGGTTCATCCAGCGGACACCGCGCGGGCGTGTGGTGACACCGCTCGCCTACGAACACTTCGGTCTTCCTGTACCGGAGATGAACTGATCTGAATGAGTGAGGGGATTATAGAGAATGGACGTACATGATTTTGACTTTGACCTGCCTCAGGAACTGATTGCACAGACACCGCTCGCCGACCGTTCGGCGAGCCGGCTGCTCGTGATGGACAGCGAAACCGGGGAAGTGACACATACCCATTTCCGCTCGATTGTCGATGAGCTGGAAGCGGGGGATGTGCTCGTACTGAATGACACGAAAGTGCTGCCGGCCCGGCTGATTGGCGTGAAGGAAGAGACCGGTGCTTCGATCGAAGTGCTGCTGCTGAAGGAGATCGGCGATAACGAGTGGGAGACGCTCGTCAAGCCGGCAAAGCGGGTGAAGCCCGGCACTGTCGTCACGTTCGGTGACGGCCGGCTGACGGCGGAATGTACAGGCGTCGCTGACCAAGGCGGCCGGACGTTCAAGTTCTCCTATGAAGGGATCTTCTATGAACTGCTCGACGCGCTCGGCAAGATGCCGCTGCCGCCTTACATTACGGAAACTTTGGACGATCAGTCACGCTATCAGACTGTCTTCGCAAAAGAACGCGGTTCCGCGGCTGCACCGACAGCGGGTCTCCATTTCACGGAGGAACTGCTAGATGAATTGCGTGCGAAAGGGGTCGACGTGGAATTCATCACCCTGCATGTCGGGCTCGGGACATTCCGCCCGGTCAGTGTGGACTCGATCGAAGACCACGAAATGCACGCGGAGTATTACCAGGTGACCGAGCAGACAGCGGAGGCCATCAATCGTGCGAAAGCGAACGGCCAAAGGGTCATCTCGGTCGGCACGACGTCGACTCGAACACTTGAGACGATCGCAACGGAACATGGCGGAAAGATCGTCGCAGGCTCAGGCTGGACGTCGATCTTCATTTATCCCGGCTATGAATTCAAAGCGGTGGACGGGCTGATCACGAACTTCCACCTGCCGAAGTCGACATTGGTCATGCTCGTGTCGGCGCTTTCATCAAGGGAACACATACTGCATGCATACGAGCAGGCGGTCCGGGAACGATACCGTTTCTTCAGCTTTGGAGACGCGATGTTCATCCGGCCTGCCCGAAAGGAGAATCGCTGATGCCAGCTGTAACGTACGAACATATCAAAACCTGCAAACAGACCGGTGCGCGCCTCGGAATCGTCCATACGCCGCACGGGTCATTCGAAACGCCTGCCTTCATGCCTGTCGGGACGATGGCAACCGTCAAGACACTGTCGCCGGAAGAATTGAAGGAGATGGGTGCCGGCATCATCCTGAGCAATACGTATCACTTATGGCTGCGCCCGGGACACGAAATTATCAAAGAAGCGGGCGGCCTGCACAAATTCATGAACTGGGACCGTCCGATCCTGACAGATTCCGGCGGTTTCCAAGTGTTTTCGCTGAGTGATTTCCGGAAAATCGAAGAAGAAGGGGTCCATTTCCGTCACCATCTGAACGGCAGCAAGCTGTTCCTGAGTCCGGAAAAAGCGATGGAGATCCAAAATGCACTCGGCTCGGATATCATGATGGCATTCGACGAATGTCCGCCTTATCCGGCGACCTACGAATACATGAAAGCATCTGTCGAGCGGACTTCCCGCTGGGCGGAGCGCTGCCTGAATGCGCACCAGCGTCCTGAAGACCAGGGGCTGTTCGGAATTGTCCAGGGCGGCGAATTCGAGGAGCTGCGGAAGCAGAGTGCGAAGGATCTGGTCGCACTCGACTTCCCGGGCTATGCGATCGGCGGCCTGTCCGTCGGGGAGCCGAAAGACGTCATGAACCGCGTGCTCGAATTCACGACTCCGCTGCTGCCGGAAGACAAACCGCGCTACCTGATGGGCGTCGGGTCGCCTGACTCCCTCATCGATGGTGCGATCCGCGGCGTGGACATGTTCGACTGCGTACTGCCGACACGGATCGCCCGTAACGGCACTCTCATGACGAGCAACGGCCGTGTCGTCATCAAGAACGCGAAATACGAACGCGACTTCGGACCGATCGATGAAAACTGCGACTGCTACACATGTAAAAAATACACCCGTGCTTATATCAGGCACCTGATCCGTGCGAATGAAACCTTCGGACTGCGGCTTGCGTCCTATCATAACCTGTACTTTTTGCTGCGGCTGATGGATAACGTCCGCGAAGCAATCCGGCAGGACCGTCTCGGCGATTTCCGGGAAGAGTTTTTCGAGCAGTACGGTTTCAACAAACCAAATGCAAAAAACTTTTAATTCTTGTATACTAGTTTCAGTAGGGGGGGAATTTAAATGAATGCAACGTTAGTGAACTTGCTGCCTTTCATCGCAATGATCGCGATCATGTGGTTCTTGCTGATCCGGCCGGCGCAGAAACGTCAGAAACAGACAAAAGAAATGCAGACAAGTCTGAAGCGCGGCGATCGTGTCGTGACGATCGGCGGACTCCACGGGACAATCGACGCAGTCGACGAAACGTCCGTCTTCCTGAAGATGGCGGATGGTACGGTACTGCAATTTGACCGCCAGGCTGTCGGGCGTGTTACTGAAAACACACCTGCTATCTAAATAAGGGAAATGCTAAGAAGCTGTCTGCCTTCAGTCACACGACTGGGGCGGGCAGCTTTTTACGTTTCAGCCGTTTAACCGTCAGCTGCACGGGGCATGCTTTCCGGCAAGGAGGTGGAACCTGTATGCCTGATTTGCTGATCATCGCGTTTCGAACGGTCTTTTTGTATGCGCTCATCGTGCTCGTCTTGCGTCTGATGGGGAAGCGGGAAGTCGGCGAACTGAGCGTCATCGATATTGTCGTCTTCATCATCATTGCGGAAGTGGCCGCCTTCGCGCTCGATTCCCCTGATGAGAAACTGATCAATTCGATCCTTCCCATGTTCATCCTGCTCGTTATCCAGTACACCTCGTCATATATTTCCCTGAAAAATAAGAAATTCCGTGACCTGGTCGATGGCGATACGTCCGTCCTGATCCGTGATGGGATCATCCAGGAAGAGGAAATGAGGAAGCAGCGCTATAACTTGGACGATCTGTTCCAGCAGCTTCGGGAACAGCAGATCGGCTCCCTGTACGAAGTGGCATACGCCTACCTGGAACCGTCCGGCAACCTTTCCGTTTTTAAACAAGGGGAGACGGCGCCCGTTCTGCCGCTCATCCTCGATGGAGATATCGACCCGGAGCATTTGTCGGTCTACGATAAAACCGAAGAATGGCTGCGTGCGGAACTGACGAAAACCGGCATCACAGATCCGTCACAAGTGTTCTACTGCTCGTTTGAACAGGGCCAGCTGAAAGTGCAGCTGAAACACGATTACTTATGACGGACGGCGAGCTTCCGTAAATGCTTGAAATCCCCGCGCTGGATCTGGCCGGTGAAAAAGAGGATGACAGTCAGGAAGAGGACGGTGATACCGCAATCGATGATGAGGCCATACTGTCCTGTCGGGAAGAAGATCGGACGCATGATCGCCGTCATCAGGAAGGACACATACGGCAGGACGAACATCGTGAACCCGGTGGCTGTTTTCCGGTTTTTCCGGAGTGTTGCAATGTGCAGGAACGACGTGATGAGCACACCGAACCCGATAGCGAGAATGGCGCCGGTCTCCTGCAGACCCGCCTGGGAAGCGAGGACGAACATGACGATGAGCTTCGCGATCCCGCCGTACACGGAATTCATCATGGCCGCTTTCGCTTCGTTCGTCGCCTGCAGGATGCTGAACAGCGGGCTCTGGATGTAATAGAAGAAGAAAATCGGCGCGAGCAGCACCATGTAGGAAGCACCTTCCTTTATGTGGAACAGCGCTTCAGCCATCGCCTGCCCGTGGATGAAGAACACGGCTGCGGCCACGGCCCCGGTCAGCGCGGACAGCCGGAGCGACAGATGGATCCGCTCCTGCAGCTTATGGATATTGCCGGCAGCGGACGCGCCGCTGACGGCCGGCACAAGAACGACGGACAGCGCATACGGGATGAACGACGGGAACAGCAGCAGCGGAATGAGCACTCCTGAAATGACGCCGTACAGCGAAGTCGCGGCAGCTGCAGTGACACCCGAAACGGCGAGCGCCCGGATGAAGATGATCGGCTCCAAAAACCAGGTGAATGTCCCGAACAGCCTGCTGCCCGAAGAAGGCAGTGCGACAGCAAGCAGGGGGTTCATCGGATAATGACCGTCTTTGGACTGCAGCGATGCAGTCCTTTTTTGCTGTTTCCGGTATTTGCTCCACAGATAGAGGACGGAAGCGGCTTCAGCGATGAGCGTGATAGCCATGGCATAGGCGGCGTTTTCGGCAGCATTGCCGGGTGACAGGAAATAGGGGAGCATCCACGTGATGAGCAGGATTCGGATGATCTGCTCGATGATCTGCGACCAGGCCGTTTCCTCCAGCCGGGCGATCCCCTGGAAATAACCGCGGATGAGACCGCCGACCGCCGCAATCGGCACAATCGCAATTCCTACATACAGCGTGATGGCGGACGCCGGGTTGCCGAGCAGCGTGTCCGACAAGTACGGCACGAACAGGACTGACAGCGGCAGGAAGACCAGCCCGGTGACGATCGTCAGGAACACCGACGTCCGCATCACTTGGGCGAACCGGACGGCCTCCCCTTTCGCTTTCAGTTCCGCGATCACTTTCGCAATGGCGATCGGGATGCCGAGCTGGACGAGCGACAGGAAAAAGATGAACGCCGGATACGCCGTCATATAGACGCCGACCGCCTCTTCGCCCGCAACCCGCATGAACTGGATCCGGTACACGAACCCAAGCAGTTTTGTCGCGAACACGGCAATCATCAGAACAACAGTTCCGCGGATAAATGATGACATTGCAAACAACTCCTTCTCAAGACCAGCCAATTCATATACACTACTTGTATGCGGAACGAGCTGTTTTTACAACTCTAGCCAGCAGAAGGGGTGAGTGCGGGTGGAGATCAAACACGAAGAATTGTTTACCCATGTCCGGCCGGCGGTGGAAAGCAAACGGAACGAATTCCATTTCTACGGCTACACGACTGTCACGGAAGCTGATATATGGAAATATTGCGTACAGAAGAAGTGGAAGAAGCGTTCCGTGCCGGAGATGCGGACCCATGAAATCATCAACGACGTCATGGAGCTGACACCGGCCGAATATATGACCTACACGCAAATCGAAGAACAGCGGGGTTCCGACTGGTTCTCCGACCTGAACAGTGATGAACTGCAGCTCTTGCTGTCACCGAAAAAGGGCAGGCAGGATCAGTAGACACCATTTTTAGAATTTGACACGGCGACGCCGCTGTCTCATAATTGTTATGTTGATGTTTCTTGCGTACATAACAGAGCACTACCGCTTCACGTATAGAGGGGGAAAAAGGATCATGAAGAAAAGAGGACGGATTGTTGCGTTCCTATTGCTGCTCGTCATCTTTGCAGCGACGATCGGCGGGACAGCCAATCCGATTTTAAACAACGTCAAACTCGGGCTCGACCTGCAGGGCGGTTTCGAGGTCCTGTACGAAGTCCAGCCGCTGAAAACTGGCAGTAGCCAGAAAATCACGGAAGATGTCGTAGCGGATACCGCGAAAGCACTCCGCAACCGGATCGACGTACTCGGGGTAAGTGAGCCGAGCATCCAGATCGAATCCAATAACCGGATCCGTGTACAGCTGGCAGGTGTCAGCGACCAGAAGAAAGCGCGGGAACTGCTGTCCACACAGGCCAACCTGACATTCCGTGACGCAGATGACAAACTGCTGCTCGACGGAAATGATCTTAAAGCCGGTAAGGCGAAAGCGAACTTCGGCGAAAACGGCAACCCTGTCGTCACGCTGGAGATGAAAGACCCGTCCAAATTCGCTGAAATCACGACGGAAGTCGCTGCCAAAGCACCTGAGAACGTCATGGTCATCTGGCTCGATTTCGAAGAAGGAAAAGATTCCTACAAAGAAGAGATGAAACAGCCGAAGCCGCGGTTCATCTCCGCGCCATCCGTACGCCAGACGATCAATTCGTCGAACGTCGAAATCTCAGGAAGTTTCACTGTAGAGGAAACAAAAGACCTCGCCGGCATCCTGAACGCCGGTGCACTGCCCGTCCACCTGGAAGAGATGTACTCGACATCTGTCGGTGCACAATTCGGTGAACAGGCACTGAAGCAGACGATCACAGCAGGAATTGTCGGGATCTCCGCAATCTTCCTGTTCATGCTGTTCTACTACCGTCTGCCGGGTCTCGTAGCGGTCATCACCCTTTCCGTCTACATCTATCTGATTCTCGTCGTCTTCACCGCTATCAACGGCGTTCTCACATTGCCGGGTGTCGCCGCACTTCTGCTCGGGGTCGGTATGGCCGTCGATGCGAACATCCTGACCTATGAGCGTATTAAGGAAGAGCTGCGGATCGGCAGTTCGATCAAGACCGCCTTCTCGAAAGGCGCGAAAGAAGCATTCACTGCGATCCTCGATGCGAACGTCACGACATTGCTCGCCGCTGTCGTCCTGTTCATCTTCGGGACAAGCTCGGTTAAAGGGTTCGCGACAATGCTCATCATCAGTATCGCAGTCAGCTTCATCACTGCGGTATGGGGCTCGCGCCTCATGCTCGGCCTGCTCGTGCAGAGCGGCCTGTTCGACGGGAAGACCGGCTGGTTCGGCATCTCGAAAAAACGCGTCCACCCGCCGGAAGAACACGTCGACACACTCGACCTGACAACGAAATTCGACCGTTTCGACTTCGTGCATTCGCGCAAGCGGTTCTACACGCTGTCGATCGTCCTGCTCATCGCCGGAGCGATCATACTCGGGATCTTCAAGCTGAATCTCGGAATCGACTTCACGAAAGGGACACGGGCCGAAATCTTGGCGGACCATGCGATCACCAAGCAGGAAGTCAGTTCCTACCTGGACAAGATCGGCAGTCCGACCGAAGATATCGTCATTTCCGGAAACGACGGCAATATTGCCGTAGCACGGTACAAAGACGACTTCAATCAGGATGAAATCAATAAATTCAAAGCGCAGATCGCAGACGAATACGGTTCCGAACCGAACGTCTCGACCGTATCTCCGACAGTCGGACAGGAGCTGGCATGGAACGCAGTGAAGGCCCTCGCCATCGCGGCGCTCGGCATCATCATCTACGTCGCCTTCCGGTTCGAATGGCGCATGGGTCTGTCGGCCATCATCGGCCTGCTGCATGACGTGTTCTTCATGATCGCAATCTTCAGCATATTGCGGCTTGAAGTCGACATCACCTTCATCGCCGCCGTCCTGACCATCGTCGGGTATTCCATCAACGATACGATCGTCACCTTCGACCGGATCCGGGAGAACCTGCACAAGATCGGCCATCTGGACAATGAAAAAGAGCTCGCGGACATTATCAACAAATCACTCCGCCAGACGCTCGGCCGATCAGTCAATACCGTGCTGACCGTCCTGATCGTCGTCGTCGCCCTGCTCGCACTGGGCGCGCCGTCGATCCGTCCGTTCTCGATCGCCCTGCTGATCGGTCTTCTGGCAGGTACGTATTCGTCGATCTATATCTCCGCACAGATCTGGTTTGACCTGAAAAAACGTGAGATCAAGAAGAACGGCAAGCTGAAGACTACTAAGGAAAAGAAACAATGGGGATCCGATGAGCCGGTAGTTTAAGGCGTTTCATCGACCTCCGGAACAGGTATACTTTACGTATACCTGTTTTTTTAATGGAAATCCGCTTACAGGAAGGAGAGATGTACGATGAAATCCCAATGGATGCTGATCGTCGGACTGTTTGTCGCCATCATAATCGCTGTATTTGCCGTCTTCAATGTCGGGAAAGTCCCTGTCGACTATGTCTTCGGCGAAGCCCACTGGCCGCTCGTCCTCGTCATACTCGGCTCCGCACTGCTCGGCGCACTCGTCAGCGGACTCTTCACTGTTTTCCGTTCTGTCAGGACAAGACGGGAAGTGAAAGTGCTGCAACGTCAGATCACCGAGAAGGAAGGCCTCATCGCCAACCAGCAGAACGAGATTGCCATGCTTCAGAAATCACCCGAACTTGCGAACGAAGTCATGAACGATGAATACGACGCCATGAAATAAGTCGACCGCCGCCGTACGCACTCCGCGGGCAGGCGGTTTTTTTTATGTAGTTTGATCAAGCAGCGTAATGGAGCACTCAAGCGCGGTCAGGAACCGCTCAAGCAAAGCCAGAAAGCGCTCAAGTGGAGGAGGGAAACGCTCAAGCAAAGCATGGAACCGCTCAAGCGAATGCCGTGACGCTCAAGCAAAGCACGGAAGCGCTCAAGGGTGGACGGGAACCGCTCAAGCAATACTTAAAACCGCTCAAACCACGAAGAAAACTAGTCATTTATTTCAGCTGGAATCCTTTCGGAAACCGGCAAACCCCTGTATACTTATGTCAGAGGAAGTGAATACATTGATTAAATCCACCAAACAATGGAACATACATAGACCTGATGAAACAGCCGTCAGCTTGCTCATGGACGAGCTCGGTCTCCCGTCCATGCACGCGAAGATCCTCGCCGCCCGGGGGCTCACCGACCCGGCTGAAGCTCGGGCCTTCCTGCAGACCGACGCCCACACGCTGCACGACCCGTTCACTATGCATGACATGGACAAAGCGGTCTCCCGCATCCGGCAGGCGATCGAAACAGGTGAGCACATCGTCGTCTACGGCGACTACGACGCAGATGGCGTGACGAGCGTCTCTGTCCTGACAACAGCACTCGAACGGCTCGGTGCAGACGTGTCGTTCGCCATACCGAACCGCTTCGAACACGGATACGGCCCGAACAGCACGCTGTTCCAGGAAATCGCCGATCTCGGTGCGTCGCTGATCATCACGGTCGACAACGGCGTCTCGGGCATCGAGCAGGCGGCTTTCGCCCAATCCATCGGTCTTGACCTCATCATCACCGATCACCACGAAATCGGAGACGAACTGCCGAAGGCGACTGCAGTCATCCACCCGCGTCATCCGGAAGGGAAGTATCCGTTCGGCGAACTTGCGGGTGTCGGCGTCGCGTTCAAACTGGCGACCGCCCTCCTCGGCGAGGCGCCGCTCGACCTGCTGGAATACGTCGCGATCGGCACTGTCGCCGATTTAGTGCCTCTGCTGGATGAAAACCGTTTCTTCGTTAAAGAGGGCATCCGCCGGCTCCGCATGTCGAGCCGGCCTGGAATCCAGGCCCTGGCGAAAGCGGGCGGCACGGAACTGCGCCAATTCACGGAAGAGACACTCGGCTTCATGGTCGGTCCGCGGCTGAACGCACCCGGCAGGCTCGGCGACGCCGATACGGCCGTCGACCTGCTGAAAGCGGACGATCCGTCGACCGCCGCAGGCATCGCAGCGGAACTCGACCGGCTCAACAAAGAACGCCAGGCGCTCGTCAACACGATCACCGAGGAAGCACTCACCATGATCGAAACCGACTATGGAAATGACGTTCCGTACGTGTTCGTCCTGGCGAAAGAAGGATGGAACCCCGGCGTCATCGGAATCGTTTCATCGCGGATCACCGAAAAATTCCACCGGCCGTCGATCATCCTGTCGATTGATCCCGCAGCCGGTACAGCGAAAGGGTCCGCCCGCAGTATCGACGGCTTCGACCTGTATAAAGAACTCGCCGAGAACCGGAAACTCCTTCCGCACTTCGGCGGCCACCAGATGGCCGCAGGCATGACGCTCGCTCTGTCCGACGTCGATGAGCTGCGGGACCGGCTGAACCGTCAGGCCGCTGCTGTACTGTCCGATGAGCAGCTCATCGCCTCAGTCGATATCGATGTGCCGCTGTCGATCGGGGAGATCGACGTGGACGTGCTGGAATCCCTCGAACAGCTCCGTCCGTTCGGCATGGCGTTCCCGAAACCGGTCTACCTGATCGAAAATACGACAGTCGGCTCAATCCGTAAAATCGGCGCCGCGAAGAACCATCTGAAACTGGATCTCGAGGACGGCGGTCATAAGCTCGATGCGATCGGCTTCAGCCAGGGATTCCTCGCGGATGAAATGACGCACGGCATGTCGCTTTCCGTCACCGGCGATCTTCAGGTCAACGAGTGGAACAACTTCAAGAAACCGCAGATCTTACTGGATGACATAAAGTCCGATGAGCGCCAGGTGTTCGACTTGCGCGGAATACGGGATCCGAAACGCTGGATCGGGACGATACCGAAGGAGAGGGTCCTGTTTGTCGCGTTTCAACCGGCTTCAAGGACGTATTTCAATCCATTCCTTCCAGGAGTGGACATCCGCATGGCGGACAGTTGTTCAGCGGATCCGGACATAGAGCACCTCGTCCTGCTCGATATCCCGGAACAGGAGAAACAGCTGCAGGAGCTCATTACGCTGTACCAGCCAGGCCGCATCTATGCACATTTCCATGCAACGGAATCCCGTTATTTCGACGGAATCCCGAGCCGTCAGGAATTCGGCTGGTATTTCACATTCCTGAAAAAACGAGGAACCTTCCAACTGGAACAGCAGGCTGAGCAGCTCGCAAAACACAAAGGTTGGAAAATAGACACGATTTATTTCATGTCAAAAGTGTTTTTTGAATTGGGATTTGTTAAGATAGAGAATGGTGCTGTGATCGCTGAACCGGCAGCAGGCAAACGCGACCTTACAGAAGCGCCCAGCTATCAGGAACGGCAGCAGCAGATCGAAATGGAAGAACGGCTTCTCTACGCTCCCTATCAGGAGCTGAAACAGTGGTTTCAACAGGTGCCGCGTGCGCAGGCCGTCGAGGAGGAAACAGTATGGACTTGAAACAGTATGTAACCGTAGTTCCCGATTATCCGAAAAAAGGGATCAGCTTCAAAGACATCACAACAATCATGGATAACGGGGAAGCTTATAAATATGCGACCGATCAGATTGTCGAATACGCAAAAGAAGTAGGCGCAGAGCTGATTGTCGGACCGGAAGCCCGGGGGTTCATCATCGGATGCCCGGTCGCCTATGCGCTCGAAATCGGCTTTGCCCCTGTCCGGAAACCCGGCAAACTGCCGCGTGAAACGATCGCCGTCGATTATGATCTCGAATACGGGGTCGACCAGCTGACGATCCACAAGGACGCCATCAAGCCCGGACAGCGTGTACTCATCGTCGACGACCTGCTTGCGACAGGCGGTACGGTCGGGGCGACTGTCGAACTCGTCGAAAAACTCGGCGGAGTCGTTGCAGGCTGTGCGTTCCTGATCGAGCTGTCGTATTTGGACGGACGCCGGAAACTGGATAATTATAAAATCCGTGCTCTCATGACATACTGAGCGCCTTCCTCCGCATGGACTGTGCGGAGGGTTTTTTCATATGGACGTGCAGTCAGCTGTCTTCAGCAGTGTGAAGAAGGCTGGATGAATTCATTTCTTTACAAAAGTTCCGTATTCGCCATACAATAGAGATATGATTCTTTTTTCAAGAATGCTCGAAAGGGGTGGGAGAATGGCCACTAGTCAAGATTTGACCGAACAGGATATATTCAGGCTTGTCGGGTTGTATATGAATGAAGAGCACGTCGCTTTTGTCATAAGAGCCTACGAAGCTGCGAAACGGGCCCATGAAGGCCAGTTCCGGAGTTCCGGGGAACCATATATTCTCCATCCCGTGCAAGTTGCCGGGATCCTCGCCGAGCTGCAGATGGATCCATCGACCGTAGCGGCAGGGTTCCTGCATGATGTCGTGGAAGACACCGAGATCGGCCGGCAGGATATCGTCCGGGATTTCGGCGAGGAAGTCGCGATGCTGGTCGACGGTGTCACGAAACTGGAGAAACTGAAGTTCAAGACGAACGAAGAGAAACAGGCGGAGAACCACCGGAAGATGTTCATCGCGATGGCGCAGGATATCCGTGTCATCCTCATCAAACTGGCGGACCGTCTGCACAATATGAGGACACTGAAGTATGTACGGGAAGAGAAACAGCGGCGTATTTCCGCTGAGACGCTTGAGATCTTCGCCCCGCTTGCACACCGGCTCGGCATTTCAGCGATCAAGTGGGAGCTGGAAGACATTGCCCTCCGCTACTTAAATCCTCAGCAATATTACCGCATTGTGAACCTCATGAAGCAGAAGCGCATCGAACGGGAAAACTATTTGGCGAACGTCATGGAACAGATCCACACGGAGATCGGCAAGATGGATATCCACGCTGAACTGTCCGGCCGGCCGAAGCATCTCTATTCCATTTACCGGAAGATGATCTTGCAGAAGAAGGAATTCAATGAGATCTACGACTTACTCGCAGTCCGGATCGTCGTCAGCAGTATCAAGGACTGTTACGCAGTGCTCGGCATCATCCACACGCTGTGGAAACCGATGCCCGGCCGCTTCAAGGACTACATCGCGATGCCGAAGCAGAACTTGTACCAGTCGCTGCATACGACGGTCGTCGGTCCTGCCGGTGATCCGCTCGAAGTGCAGATCCGTACGGAGGAAATGCACAAGATCGCGGAATTCGGCGTTGCGGCCCACTGGGCGTATAAAGAGGGGACAACCGCCGAACATCCCGACACGATCGATTCGAAACTGACATGGTTCCGCGAAATCCTCGAGATGCAGAACGAGTCGTCAAATGCCGAGGAATTCATGGAATCGCTGAAATTCGACCTGTTTTCCGACATGGTCTATGTCTTTACTCCTGAAGGGGACGTCATCGAGCTGCCGAAAGGCTCGGTGCCGATCGACTTCGCCTATCGTGTCCACTCCGAGGTCGGCAACCGGACGATCGGGGCGAAAGTGAACGGTAAGATGGTGCCGCTCGATACGGAACTGTTCACCGGGGACATCGTCGAAGTTCTGACGTCCAAACAGTCATTCGGCCCAAGCCGGGACTGGCTGAAGATCGCAAACACGTCTCAGGCACGGAACAAGATCCGCCAGTACTTCAAGAAACAGCTGCGCGAAGAGAACATCTTCAAAGGCAAAGAGCTCCTGGAAAAAGAAGTGAAGCATCAGGAGTACATCATGCGCGACGTCGTGACGCCTGAAAGCCTGAAGCGGGTCATCGAGAAATTCAGCTTCACGTCGGAAGAGGATATGCTGGCAGCGATCGGCTCCGGCGGCATCACGGCCCAGCAGGTCGTCAACCGGATGACCGACAAGATCCGCAAAGAACGTGAGAAACAGGAAGCGATCGAAAAAATCGTCGCTGACCTGAAGACGCAGCCGGCACCTGTGATGACCGAATCGGGCGTTATCGTGAAAGGACTCGACAATCTGCTCATCCGGCTGTCGAAATGCTGCAACCCGGTCCCGGGCGATGAAATCGTCGGGTTCATCACAAAAGGGCGTGGCGTCTCCGTCCACCGGGTCGACTGTCCGAATATCCATACAGGCGAAGAGGACGATGACCGGCTGATCGATGTCAACTGGGCGGTGGCTCCGACTGACAGCCAGAAGAAGGAGTTCCAGGTCGACATCGAAATCACCGGCTACGATCGTGCCGGCCTGCTGAACGAAGTGATGATGGCAGTTGTTGACACGAAAACGCCGATCATCGCCGTGTCCGGCAAGGCGGACCGTGTCAAGATCGCACACATCAGCATGTCCATCAAAATCACCGATCTGCAGCATCTGCAGCGCATCGTCGATAAAATCAAGCAAGTGCGTGACATCTACTCGGTCCAGCGGGTGATCAACTGACGAAACGGGGGAATCAGCATGAGAGTCGTCCTGCAGCGGTCGAAAGAGGCCTCTGTCACAATCGGGGGTTCCGTGTGCGGAGCGATCGAGCACGGCTTCGTCCTGCTCGTCGGTCTGACGCATGATGATACGGACGCGGATGCGGAATATGCCGCAAAGAAAATCGCGGGTCTCCGCCTGTTCGAAGATGAAGAGGGGAAGATGAACCGGTCTATCGGTGAAACCGGCGGCCAGGTGCTGTCCATTTCCCAATTCACCTTGTATGGTGACAGCCGGAAAGGGAGACGTCCGAGTTTCATCGAGGCGGCACGCCCTGAGCACGCCGAACCGCTCTACGATCATTTCAATGAGCAGCTGCGCAGCCACGGGCTGACGGTCGAGACCGGCCGTTTCGGCGCCATGATGGACGTCGCGCTCGTCAACGACGGGCCGGTCACCCTGATCATCGAATCCAAATGAAAAAGTCCGCTAAGCTGGATCATCGCTTAGCGGACTTTTTTCATTGGCCGTCAAAGTACTGCAGAAGTCCTTTGTAGATACCCTGTGCCGCCTGTTCGCGGAAATACGGGCTCGTCAGGACGCGCTCCTCTGACGAATTGGAGAGGAAGCCGAGTTCGATCAGCACAGCAGGAAGACGGTTCTCCCGGAGCACCAAATAATTGGCGGACTGTGTGCCGCGGTTGTTCAGATCGAGCGTCCCGGCGAGACCGTCATTGAGCGCCGCAGCGAATGGCTGCTGGCCGGGTTGGGTATAATAGGTTGTAAATCCCGAGATGGAACGGTCCGGGTTGGCATCATAATGGAGGCTGACGAACACATCCGCCCCTTCATGCAGCCCGATTTCCGTCCGTTTCTGCAGCGATACATACGTATCGGAGTCCCGTGTCAGAACGACCTGCGCGCCGGCATCTTTCAGTTTGCCGGACAGCAGTTCAGCGGTCAGCAGGGTGAGATCCTTTTCGTCTGTGCCTCGCGTTCCGGTTGTGCCGCGGTCATTGCCGCCGTGCCCCGGATCGATGGCTACTGTGATACCTTTCAGCGTGCCTTTTTCCCGTTTCTTCTTCTTTTTCGCTGCGGACGGTTTCGATGCAGGTTCATCTGCCTGGCTCACGACCCATTCGGCGATGAAAGCCGTCCGACCGTCCGCCAGTCCGATCTCATACCAGCCGTCCTGCTTGCTGCGTACGCTGAAGGTTTCTCCGGCATCCGCCCTCATGGCGACATCAGCCGTTGTCGAAGGGGACGTCCGGATGTTCGTCCCATTGGTTACGACGGAGACGGCTGTTCCGGAACCGGACGGGGACTGTTTCGGGCTCGCAGACAGCTCGCCGTGGAACGCGTAAACCCAACCGGATTTCTTGCCTGGCAGACTCAGTTTCACCCAGTTTCCGTCAATCCGTTCGACCGGATAGGATTCACCCTTCCGGATGGTGCCGATCCGTTTCGACGTCTGTGTCGCTTTTTTGCGGACGTTCAGCTTGTCGACGATGACCGTATATGTATCCATGGCAGCCGCCGCTTCAGACTTCTCTGATGTCCCGCCTGAGGGCGCTGACGTACTGATTTCGCTTATGTATGTCGTGTGGACCCATCCTTCAGTCCCGTTCGTGATGATCGATGCCCATTCGCCTTCATAATCGAGAAGTTTTGCGGGCTCACCCGTCCGGAGTTTTCCGATCACCGCGGAGCTTGTCGACGGAGCGGAACGGATATTGAGCGAATCGACACGCGACACGACTGTTTTCCCATTACTTTCAGTGTCCTGTGGGCCGGATGTGAGCCAGGACGCAATCCATCCTGTTTTGCCCTCATGCGAAATTTCAAGCCATTCGCCGGAACGGTCGATCACTTGGACTTCCGTCTTGTCCGTTAAAGTTCCCGTCACAGAATAGGTGAGACCGGGGCCAGACCGGATATTCAAGGTCGGGGAATGGACGATGACTTTTTTTCCCGCACCGTCCGAAGCGGCCATGCTGAGGCCGCCTGACATGCCCACGGCAAGCAGGGCAAAGCATGCAGTGAGCATCCATCTTACAAGTTTCGGCATTTCACCACACTCCTTTGTCCATATTGTAAAAGATATTGCGATAAAAAACTAGGACAAACGAAAAAGGTTGACACCTTCACAGCAGATGGTACTATTATTGATAACTGTATGATGAACACAGTGTCGACGACTTGGAAAGTATTCAAGCAACTGGCTGAACAGAGAAGGGCGGACCCAGGCTGAAATCCCCCTCAGACAACCTTGAAGAAAAACACCAGCGAGACGCCGTGCTGAACCGCGCACACGCGCGCAGTAGGCAAGGACGGAACCGGCCGTTATCCGGATACGAGTGGGTGTCGAATGACGCCAATTTGGGTGGAACCGCGGAAGCTGATGTTACAGGCTCTCGTCCCTTGCATACGCAGGGGATGGGGGCTTTTTTTGTATTCATCCGGCTTATCCTGTTTACCCGCACGCTTAGAGAGAGGGGAATACCGATGAAATTCAAAGTGCCAAGAGGAACACAGGACATCCTGCCGTCCGAGTCATGGAAATGGCAAAGAATCGAGCAGATGATCCACGACGTGTGCGATCTGTACCGTTACGAAGAGATCCGCACGCCGATGTTCGAACAGACGGAACTGTTCCAGCGGACGGTCGGAGACACGACAGATATCGTCACGAAAGAGATGTACACATTCACCGACCGCGGCGACCGCTCGATGACGCTGCGCCCGGAAGGAACCGCACCTGTCGTCCGGTCATTCGTCGAAAACAAGATGTTCGGCTGGGCGGATCAGCCCGTCAAACTGTACTATATCGAGCCGATGTTCCGCTATGAGCGCCAGCAGGCCGGCCGCTACCGCCAGTTCGTCCAGTTCGGCACCGAAGCGATCGGCAGTGCCGACCCGGCCATCGACGCTGAAGTGATCGCACTCGCACTGGATGTGTACAAGCGGGCGGGACTGAAGGATATCAAACTCGTCCTGAATTCACTTGGAGATAAAGAATCACGTATGGCCCACCGGAATGCGCTCGTCGCGCACTTCAAACCGGCTATCGATGAATTCTGCGCCGACTGCCAGAACCGTCTGGAGAAAAACCCGCTCCGCATCCTCGACTGCAAAGTGGACCGCGACCACCCGCTCATGAAGACGGCTCCGTCGCTGACCGACTATCTGAACGAAGAGTCGAGCGCCTATTTCGAGAAGTTGAAAAGCCTGTTGACAGCTGCGGGCATCGCCTACGAACTGGATCCGAATCTCGTGCGCGGCCTTGATTACTACAACCATACCGCGTTCGAAATCATGAGCACGGCGGAAGGGTTCGGCGCAATCACGACATTGTGCGGCGGCGGCCGCTACAACGGTCTGGCTGAAGAGATCGGCGGACCGCCAGCACCCGGTATCGGATTCGGCATGAGCATCGAACGTCTGCTGCTTGCGCTGGAAGCGGAATCGGCATCGCTCGACAACAGCGATGCACTCGATGTGTACGTCGTTTCACTCGGGGATGCAGCGAAGGACCGGGCATTCGAAGTACTCCAGCAGCTCCGGTCAGCCGGTGTGAAATCCGACATGGACTACATGGACCGTAAGATGAAGGCGCAGATGAAGTCAGCAGACCGCCTGCACGCAAAATGGGTGGCGGTGATCGGCGAGGACGAAGTCGAGAAAAATGTCGTCCAGCTGAAGAACATGGCGGAAGGCTCCCAGCAGTCGGCATCCGTCGAAGAGATGATCGGTTTCATCCAAAACGAACGTATCTGAAGAGAGGCAGTGGTGAATGATGCAGCGAACACAATATTGTGGTGAATTGAACGAACAGCATATCGGGGAAGAGGTGACATTGAAGGGCTGGGTGCAGAAACGACGTGACCTCGGCGGCCTGATCTTCGTCGACATGCGCGACCGTACCGGCATTGTGCAGGCGGTCTTCAACCCGGCGATTTCCGAAGAATCTCTCGCGACAGCGGAAAAGCTGCGCAGCGAATTCGTCATCTCGATCACCGGCAAAGTCGTCGAACGCGAAGAACGGACGAAAAACCCGAACTTGAAGACCGGCGGTATCGAAGTGCACGTCGGACAGATCGAGATCATCAACGAAGCGAAAAACCCGCCGTTCCTCATCGAGGACGACACGGACGTGAGCGAGGAACTGCGCCTTAAATACCGCTACCTCGACTTGCGCCGTCCGCAGCTCGCCAAGACGTTCAAAATGCGATCGGACATCACGAAGACGATCCGCAACTTCCTCGACAGCGAAGGTTTCCTCGAAGTCGAGACACCGATCCTGACGAAGTCGACACCGGAAGGAGCGCGTGACTACCTCGTGCCGAGCCGTGTGCATGAAGGCGAATTCTACGCGCTTCCGCAGTCGCCTCAGCTGTTCAAGCAGATGCTCATGGTGTCCGGTTTCGACCGGTACTTCCAGATCGCCCGCTGCTTCCGCGACGAAGACTTGCGTGCCGACCGCCAGCCGGAGTTCACACAAGTCGACATGGAAATGAGCTTCATGTCGATCGAGGAGATCATCGAGCTGAACGAACGTATGATGCAGAAAGTGATGAAAGATGTCAAAGGTGTCGAGATCGGCACGCCGTTCCCGCGGATAACTTATGCGGACGCGATGGCACGCTATGGTTCCGATAAACCGGACACACGCTTCGGACTCAAGCTCACCGACGTGTCTGATATCGTAAAGGACACGGCGTTCAAAGTTTTCACAGGAGCACTTGAAGCGGGCGGTCAGGTGAAACTGATCAACGTCAAAGGGGCGGCTGCCGATTATTCACGCAAAGACATCGACGTTTTCGGTGAATTCGCGGCTGTCTACGGCGCGAAAGGCCTTGCCTGGCTGAAGGTGGAGGAAGACGGCTTGAAAGGCCCGATTGCGAAATTCTTCGAAGGCAGCACTGCGGAAGCACTGCAGGCAGCTGCGGATGCGGAAGCCGGCGACTTGCTGCTGTTCGCGGCTGATAAAAAATCGGTCGTCGCAGATACACTCGGTGCGCTGCGCATGAAGTTCGGAAAAGAACGCGGGCTGATCGACGAATCGCTCTATAATTTCCTATGGGTGACCGACTGGCCGCTCTTCGAATACGACGAGGAAGACGGGCGCTTCTATGCGGCCCATCATCCGTTCACAATGCCTGCTGACGTGAAGGAACTTGTGGAAAGCCCTGAAACAGTGAAGGCGTTGGCTTACGATATCGTGCTGAACGGCTACGAACTCGGCGGCGGTTCGCTGCGGATCTACGAACGGGACATCCAGGAAAAAATGTTCAAAGCACTCGGCTTCTCGGACGAACAGGCGCGCGAACAGTTCGGCTTCCTGCTTGACGCTTTCGAATACGGCACACCTCCGCACGGCGGAATCGCGTTCGGACTCGACAGGCTCGTCATGCTGCTCTCAGGCTCGACCAACCTGCGGGATACGATCGCCTTCCCGAAAACAGCAAGTGCAACAGACCTGCTGACCGAAGCACCGGACACAGTTGACACAAAACAGCTGACGGAACTGCATATTCAATTAGCCCCAGAACAAAAATAGGAAATTAGCACTTTTCTGACTTTAAGGGCTGAAATTGCGAGCAAATGATTGAAACGCTTACATGCGTGTGCTATGATACATGTAATAACAAATCCTGAAGTGTTCGTTATTTGCCAGACAGTTTTGACCGAACACTAAAATCGTCGGGAGCCTTGGTTCTTGTCATGATGACACGCCTGTCATGGGACCTCAGAAGTGAGAAGACCGGGCACCCACCTGCAATGTGCGGGTTCAAAACGATATACCAAAGACGGCACATTCGGGATTTGTTTCAACGTTTGACGATCCACCCCTTGGCATCCGTGCTGAGGGGTTTTTACTTTTGACAAGGAAAGGTTGTTGCATGATGCTGAATCAATTCTCACGAAACGAATTATCGATCGGTAAAGAAGGGATCGGCCGTATGGCGGACACGACCGTCGCCATCCTCGGCGTCGGTGGCGTCGGCTCATTCGCGGCGGAAGCATGCGCGCGCAGCGGCGTCGGCAGGATTATCCTTGTCGACAAGGACGATGTCGATATTACGAACGTCAACCGTCAGCTGGTCGCCTATCTGTCGACCGTCGGACGCCTGAAAGTCGATGTCATGGCGGAACGGATCCGCGACATCAACGAAAACTGCGAAATCATCCCGCTCCACATGTTCTACACTGAAGAGACGGCGGAACAGTTTTTCGATCAGAAGCCCGATTACGTCATCGATGCATCCGATACGATCAGTTACAAAATCGACCTGATCGAACAGTGCCTGGAACGCGGCATCAAGATCATTTCCAGCATGGGGGCCGCCAACAAAATCGATCCGACCCGTTTCCAAATCGCCGACATTTCAAAGACGCACACCGACCCGATCGCAAAAGTAATCCGCACTCGGCTGCGCAAGGCGGGTATTTATAAAGGAGTGCCTGTCGTCTTTTCGGATGAAAGCCCGATCATCGTCCGCGAAGATGTCGTCGAAACAGTCGGCAAGCCGGACGCCGCCATCCGCAAAGCGAAGATGCCGCCCGCCTCAAATGCCTACTGCCCATCCGTCGCCGGCCTCATCGCCGCGAGCTGGGTGCTCAACGATATCACGGCCGATATCCCGCTCCAGCGGGTGAATGATAAGAAATGATTGGTGGGTTGGTGGGGGAGTGTGCTCATAAAATGCTGGAAGCGCTCATAAATCTGGGAAAACGCTCATAAAATGCTGGAAACGCTCATAAATCTTGAATAGCGCTCATAAATCTCAAAAAGCGCTCATAAACCCGGGAAAACGCTCATAAATCCCAAAAAGCGCTCATAAACCCAGCACCCAACCCATCCCGCCAAACAAAAAAAGCATGACCGGAGATCACACCCCGGCCATGCTTTTTCATTTCCGTTTCCGATACTCCGCAGTCCACGCGAGCACTTTCTCAAATGCTTCGTCAACCGTCGCAGCGTCGATCACAGTCTTCAGCTCGTCCTCCACTTTACCCGTCGAATAGCGGTACCGCGGATCGTAGTAATGCTCGAGCAGCAGAAGTGTTGCGGTCTCGTAATCTCGATCTTCAAGCGCGGTCCCGATCTCTTTTGCAATCGGCACGTGTATGCGCCGCCGGATCTGTTCGAATGCATGCGTGAACTGCCCCGGCTGCTCCCACGGTTTGTAGTCGTCGAGCGTCAGCCGCACCCGTTCTTCGATCGGCAGTCGGATGATCAGCTGGCGGCTCGACTCCTTCTTGTCATACAGGAAGCCGGGCATCGTCACTTTGCCGATCCGTTTGCTCTCGCCTTCGATGAACACATACGGCTCTGCAGCCGTCCGTTTCAGCTCATGCAGAAGCAAAGACTCGAAGTTCTTCTGGTTGTTCGCTTTCAGGCCGATCTGGCCGAATATCGAACCCCGGTGTCCGGCGAGCCGTTCCAGGTCGACAGTCGGCTGTCCGGCCGCCGCCAGCTTATGCAGGATGACCGTCTTGCCCGAACCGGTATAGCCGTTCAGCACGATCAGTTCCGGTTTGTAATCCATCTGCTCGAGCTGTTCGACGACCCACTGCCGGTACGTCCGGATGCCGCCTGTCAGCCGGTTCGCATGGATGCCCATCAGGTCGAGCACAGTGGCCGCCGTCTTGCTGCGCATGCCGCCGCGCCAGCAGAAGACCGTCATAGGTGTCTCGATCGCCTGGAACTGGCCGATGAAATCAGGAAGCTTGGCCGAAAAGATTTCGAGCCCCCGTTTCTTCGCTTCCGCCTGACCTACCTTTTTATAGATCGTACCGACCTCCGCCCGTTCGTCATCGTCGAACACGGGAATGTTCAGGCTGCCGGGGATGCTCGCTTCCGAAAACTCCTTCGGTGAACGGACATCGATCAGCGTATGGGCGCCGGCGCTGTGTACTTCCATCAGATCGCGTAAACTAATATCTCGAAACATGCTTGCACCTTCTTATCGGACTGTAATATGTCCAGGATGGTCGGACGTCACGCCGCCGATACGTTTTGCATCGACGCCGTTGTTCTGCAGGGCTATGAGCAGGGCGTTCGCGTCTTCTGCGGACACCGAGATCAGCAGACCGCCTGACGTCACGGCGTCACAGAGAACCCATTGGTCGATCTGGCCAAGCCGGGGATCGAACGTCACATCGCCTTCCAAGTGGGCGAAGTTATTTTTCGTGCCGCCTGGGACATGGCCTTCTTGCGCCAATTCTTTCGCGCGCGGCAGGACCGGTACTTCATCGGCTTCGATGACGATACCGGCATCGCTGCCTTTCGCCATTTCGGATGTGTGGCCGAGCAGACCGAACCCTGTCACGTCAGTCACAGCATGTACATCGAAGTCAGCCATCGTTTCAGCTGCCGTTTTGTTCAGCGTCGTCATGACTGCCGTCACATCGCGGATCTCGTCATCGGACAATTTGCCGTGTTTCAATGAAGTGGTATAGATGCCCACTCCGATCGGCTTCGTTAGTAGCAGGACATCGCCAGGTTTCGCGCCTGCGTTGGCCCGGACCTTATCAGGATGCACCGTACCGGTCACCGCCAGTCCGAATTTCGGCTCCTGGTCGTCGATCGAGTGGCCGCCGACGAGCGCAACTCCCGCTTCTTTCAGCTTATCACCGGCTCCGCGGAGGATCTCCGTCAAAATGGTTTTGTCGAGTGCCGCAATAGGGAATGCTACGATATTAAGGGCAGTGATCGGTGTGCCGCCCATCGCATATACGTCGCTGATCGCATTGGTGGCTGCGATCTGACCGAAATCATACGGGTCATCGACGATCGGAGTGAAGAAATCGAGCGTCTGGACGATGGCCAGGTCGTCGGTCAGCTTGTATACGCCAGCGTCATCGCTCGTATCGAGCCCGACGAGCAAGTTCGGATTCGGCGCAGCAGGGGGCAGTGTGCGGAGCACGTCAGCCAGATCGGCAGGGCCGATCTTACAGCCGCAGCCGCCTTTTTTCGTCAGGGTCGTCAGTCTTACAGAAGGTTTCATTGATACTCGCCTCACAGTTCATATAGTTTGTTCAGTAAGCCGAATGCCATTTCGGACAGCTTGCTACTCTTCAGTTTATCATAAAAGGGAAGGTCTTCTCCTGTCTGACCTACTGAGGGGCAGGAGCAACAGGGAAGTGGAGCTGTGAAATACTGGTTCAAGTAACCTTACAGGAGGGAATCAACATGGAAAAATATGAAATGATCATCGGACAGGCCGACTTCGGTGAGGGACTGGCGACGATACCGGTCGTCAATCCGTTCACGCTGGAGCCGATATTCGAAGTGCCGAACGGCGGTGCTGATGAAGCGGTGCGCGCAGTGGACGCGGCGCAAGGAGCGTTCCCTGCATGGGCGGCGCTGTCAGCGTATGAGCGGAGTGCCCTGATCATGAAGTGGCACGCACTGATCGAGCGCGACTGTGAGGAGCTCGGCAGGACGATGACGGAGGAACAGGGCAAACCGCTCGCTGAAGCGATCGGTGAAATCGACTATGCAAATGGCTTCAACGCTTGGTATGCCGAAGAAGGCAAGCGGCTGTACGGCGAAACGATCCCGGCAACCCAGCAGAATAAGCGGCTGTTCGTCCACAGACAGCCCGTCGGTGTCGTTGCTGCGATCACGCCGTGGAACTTCCCGGCAGCGATGATCACCCGCAAAGTGGCACCGGCGCTTGCTGTCGGCTGCACAGTGGTGATCAAACCATCACGCCAGACACCTGTCACTGCCATCAAACTCGTCCGGCTGGCGCTGGAAGCGGGGATCCCGGAAGGCGTCGTCAACGTCGTCACCGGCGACTCGGGCGCCATCTCGGATGCATGGCTGGAAGACGACCGGGTAAAGAAGATCACATTCACAGGATCCACGGAAGTCGGCCGGGAGCTCATGGCGAAAGCCGCGGCCACCGTCAAGAAACTATCGCTAGAGCTCGGCGGCCTGGCGCCTGCGATCGTCATGGAAGACAGCGACCTCGACAAGGCGGCGGACGGCGTGATCGCGACGAAATTCAGGAATGCCGGCCAGACGTGCGTCTGCGCGAACAGGGTCTACGTCCAGGAGTCGGTTGCCAAGGAGTTCACTGAGAAGCTGAATGAGCGGGTTAGAAGTTTGAAAACCGGCAGCGGACTTGCGGAAGGGACGAAGATCGGTCCGCTCATCGACGAACGGGCGGTCGCCAAAGTGGAGCGGCATGTCGCCGATGCCGTCGGAAAAGGAGCGATCGCTGTCATGGGAGGACGGCGTGAGGGAGGGCTGATCTTTGAACCTACCGTTCTGACAGGTGTGACGGACGACATGATCTCTATGCATGAGGAGACATTCGGCCCCGTCGTCCCGCTTGCGACGTTCAAGACGGAAGAAGAGGCGATCCGCCGGGCGAACGACACGATTTACGGACTTGCCGCCTATGTCTTCACAGAAAACTTGAGCCGCGGCATCCGGATGAGCGAGCAGCTCGAATATGGGATCGTCGGGTTGAACGACGGCGCTCCGTCCACGCCGCAGGCTCCGTTCGGCGGCTTCAAACAGAGTGGTCTCGGGCGGGAAGGCGGCCGCCAGGGCATCGAGGAGTTCGTCGAAGTGAAATACATCTCCGTCGGACTATAACGAAAAAAGCAAGCGCAGCAGAATAGGCTGCGCTTGCTTTTTCAATTCATCAGATGAGCAGATCGAACAGCATACTGTCATGCTTCACTTCCGTGAACGGGAAACCGTTCTCGTGCATCCTCTCAACGAGTCCGCCGAAATCCTCGGGGCTCTTCAACTCAATGCCGACGAGCGCCGGACCGTTCTCCTTGTTATTCTTCTTCGTATATTCGAACGTCGTGATATCATCATCCGGACCGAGCACGTTATCAAGGAACTGACGCAGAGCGCCTGCACGCTGCGGGAAGTTGACGATGAAATAATAGAGCAGCCCCTGATGAATGAGTGATTTTTCCTTGATCTCCTGCATGCGGCCGATGTCATTGTTGCCGCCGCTTATTACGACAACGACTGTTTTCCCGCGGATCTCTTCCCGGTACAGATCGAGTGCAGCAACAGGAAGGGCGCCAGCAGGTTCAGCGATGATCGCATGCTTGTTATATAGGTCGAGGATGGCCGTACACACTTTGCCTTCAGGGACAGGGACGACTTCATCGACCAGCTCAAAGCAGATATCGAATGTCTTCTGACCCGGACATTTGACTGCCGCGCCATCCACGAACTTATCGATCTCCGGCAGGGCGGTGCGTGTACAGTTATCGAACGACGCCCGCATGCTCGCAGCTCCTGCCGGCTCCACGCCGATCATCCGCGTCATCGGGGACAGATTTTTCACGTATGTACTCATGCCCGCCATGAGACCGCCGCCGCCGATACTCGCGAAGACGTAGTCGACTGTCTCTTCGATGTCGTTCATAATTTCAACCGCAACGGTCGCCTGACCCGCAATAATATCGAAATCGTCGAATGGATGTATGAAGATACGGCCTTCTTCCTCTGTGCAGCGGGTCGCTTCTTCGAACGAATCGTCGAACGTATCACCGGTCAGTACGATCTCGACGGACCCTTTCCCAAACATCTCCACTTGGTCCACTTTCTGTTTTGGTGTGGGGAGCGGCATGAAGATCTTGGCGTCGATGCCGAGCTCGGCGCAGGCATAGGCAACTCCTTGCGCATGGTTGCCGGCGCTCGCACAGACGACGCCTTTCTGACGAGCCTGTTCCTCGATGCTTTTCACCTTGTAATAGGCGCCGCGCAGCTTGAACGAACGGATGACCTGCAGATCCTCCCGCTTGATGTAGACCGTGCACCCATACTCATTCGACAGGCGGTCGTTTTTCTGGAGCGGCGTATGGACGACCACTTCCTTCAGCACTTGATTGGCAATCAGGATATCCTCGATCCCCAAATGCTTTTTCGCTTTTTCCTGAACGTTTGTCACGCTGTTCGTCCTCCTCGGCTACTGGCATTTTTAAATGGTACCACGTCAATAGCCGGGAAACAACCGTTAAATCTAAATTATTAGAACATTTAAACGGGGACGAATATGTAAGCGTTTTCTTAATGAAAACCGACGGACGGAAAAAGCGGCCACCTGTAGAAGGGTGCCGCTTTCCGGTTCAGTCATCCTGATTTGACAATGCCGCATCCAGCTTCTTGTAAATCCGGAGCAATGCCTCCTGTTCATCAGCCGAAATGTGTGAAAACACTTCACGGCGGACTTCGATTCCGTCGTTATACGCTTTGCCGACG
The DNA here is from genome assembly GCF_023707985.1 of Sporosarcina sp. NCCP-2716. Lineage (GTDB taxonomy): Bacteria > Bacillota > Bacilli > Bacillales_A > Planococcaceae > Sporosarcina. The sequence goes on along the minus strand of NZ_BRCF01000003.1, from coordinate 96,875 downwards.
ACAGACCGTCCTTTGTCGGTGATGGACAGATATTTCGTCCGTTTGTCGTTTTCTGCTTGTCGGCGTTCGATGAGCTGCTGTTTCGTCAGTTTGGTCGACAGGTGTGTCAGCGAAGCAGGCGTATAGTTCAACTTTTTTGCAATATCGGAAGGCCGGCTTTCTCCTTCGTTGATCAATTCCTGCAGGACGAGGATATGGGAAATGCCTAAGTCGTTATCTGATCGCTGCTGCCATCGCACCACCAATTGATAGGATACTTTCTCGATTGTGTGCAGTAACTCGAATATGTTCTTTTCATTCATAAGGAAACCTCCAGTTTTTACGATGAACATACACTATTTAAATCTTAAAACTAATTTAGATGACCAGTGTACCATATTTCATCCATTTACAGAAATAACATGCGGACTCTTCGAAAGTCGTCGCGTCTGCCGATACAAAAGGGGGCAATCTTGAAGGTTGTGTGACATCTATATAGGGATATAGTATTCACCCACTAAGTGTAGTACAGTAACAAGTAGGAAAGTCACATTATAGGTTTCATTGAAAGAGGTATTATGGATCATGAAAATGACACGGTCACTAACATTCCAGCTCGGCAGTCTGATCATCGGCATTCTGGTCGTCATGCTTGCGATCACGTCAGTCGCAACGTACAAAACAGCCTATGACAAACTGTTCGACGCAGCAGGCATCGAAGCATATGGCTGTGCCAATATCACGACGGGGCTCATCCTGCCGGAAGATATGGACAAAGTCCTCGCGGATGATGCGGACGCACAAGAGAAAGTCGGAAAGCAGCTCAACTGGACGACAGAACATAAGAAAATCTTTGAGACTCAGTACATCGTCAAGCTCGACGGCACGATTGCTGCGCTCGATGACAACTTGAAAGCGAGAGGATTCAAACCTGGAGACGAGTTCCATATCGACAAAGAAGCGATCGCCATGCTTCAGGAGATGAAGCACCCGACGTATTCGAAAGCGTACACATTCGCTGGCATGAAACGGCTGTCGGGCTACGCACCGATCTTCAAGGATCAGGATCCGAACAAGGAAGTCATCGCCGTCAGCGTCATCGACTTCGATGCCTCCATCGTTTCAGGCCGGACGTGGGATGTCGTCAGGAACGGCATCCTCGTCAGCATCATTCCGCTGCTGATCGCCGCGCTGCTAACACTGTTCCTTGTACGGAAGAAAACGAAACCGATCTCTTCTCTGATCGAGCATTCGAAACAGCTTGCGTCCGGGAACTTGGCGATTCCTGACGTACAGGTCACGAGCCGTGACGAAGTCGGGGATCTCGGCCTGACACTGAACACACTTGCCGGTAACTTACGCAAAGTGATCGGCACGGTCAAATCGACCTCCTCGAAACTGTCGCTCAGCACCGCACAGACGTCCGATTCACTGAACGAGATGCAGGGTGCCGCCCACATGGTGTCCGAAAACATCAACGAAACGGCCAGTTCAGTAGCGGACGGGACGGAAAGCGCAGAGCAAGTGGCGAAACTGATCCAGAACCTGGCGGCCGATCTCCGCGTGGCTGACCAACGGGCGGAAAAAGCGACGGAGATCTCGAATAATACGATGATCCTCTCAGAAGAAGGCAGGGAGCGCGCAGTCCTGCTTGACGAAGACATGAAAAAGATCCAGCAGTCCGCCCACTCGACCCAAACAGCGATCGAAGGGCTCGTCGGCTCGGCGAAGAAGATCCAGCTCATCACCGAGTCGATCTCCGATATCGCAGCGCAGACGAACCTGCTTGCGCTCAACGCATCCATCGAAGCGGCGCGAGCAGGTGAGCACGGCAAAGGGTTCGCTGTCGTAGCGGACGAAGTGAGACGCCTCGCAGAGCAGTCGAACGAGGACGTCCAGCAAGTCGGACAGCTCATCAAGGACATTTCAGCGAGTATCGAAGACGTCGTCCGTTCCACAACGGAAAGCGGGGGCCTCATCGAAACAGGATCCGCGACCGTCCGCCAGACAGCGGACACGCTCGGCGGTATTTCGTCAGCGGTCGAAGACACGGTGGCCGAAGTGGCTGCGATCTCCGGCAGCCTGATGCGGGAATCCAAGCTGTCCGAGGAAGCCGAAGCGCATATCCGCCTGCTGGCCGACGCCATCCGGGCCATCGAGGATATGGCCGCTAACATTTCGGCATCCGGGGAAGAGACGTCCGCGTCGATCTCAGAAGTCGCACAGCAGTCCGACGAAATGAAACGGCTTGCCGAAGAACTTGACGCCAGCATCCGTATCTTCCGGATGGACTTACAGGCACCGGAAAAAGACTGAATCGGGAAAGCAGCCGTCGATGGCTGCTTTTTTTGCCGGATCGGTTTTTTGTAAAATCAGAACACAGCCGAATTAGGTGATATGTGATATAATAGAGCAGTATAAAATTCTTGTTCTGAGGAGTTATCGACATGCTAAAAGACTTTTTTATCGGCCTTTCTCAAAACCAAATGCTGAACAGCGCAGCAAAAAAGTACGGGTTGAAAATGGGTGCCCAAAACGTAGTGGCAGGCACCAATATTCCTGAAACGATCGAAAGCATCCGCGAATTGAATGCTCACGGGATTTCGTGCACCGTCGATAATCTCGGCGAGTTCGTCTACAGCCGTGAAGAAGCGACAGCTGCGAAAGAGCAGATCCTCGATGTCATCGAAGCGATCCACGAAAACGGCGTTGACGCTACCATCTCGCTGAAGCCTTCCCAGCTCGGTCTCGACATCGACCAGGACTTCTGCGAAGAGAATTTGCGGGAAATCGTGAAAAAAGCGAACGAATATGATATTTTCGTCAACTTCGATATGGAAGACTATGCCCGCCTGAAGCCGTCATTCGACTTGCTGGATGACCTGGCGAAAGAATACAAAAACGTCGGCACTGTCATCCAGGCGTATTTCTTCGAAGCGGAAGACTACATGAAAACCCACAAGGATTTCCGTCTCCGTATCGTCAAAGGCGCCTACAAGGAATCGCCGGCTGTTGCCTACCAGGACAAGGCCGATATCGATGAAAACTTCGTCAAACTGATCGAATGGCACTTGCTGAACGGGAAGTTTACATCGATCGCAACTCACGACCACCACGTGATCAATCACGTCAAACAGTTCGTCAAAGACAACGACATCTCGTTCGACAAATTCGAATTCCAGATGCTGTACGGCTTCCGCCGCGAACTTCAATTGGAACTCGCGAAAGAAGGCTATAACTTCACGACGTACGTACCGTTCGGCCAGGACTGGTACGGGTACTTCATGCGCCGCCTTGCGGAACGCCCGCAAAACTTGAACCTCGTCGTCAAACAAGTGTTCAACAAGAAGACGAACACGATGATCGGACTGGCAGCAGGTGCATTCGCACTCGGCCGTCTGACGAAAAAAGGCAAGTGATCTAAACTGCATACAAAAAGCTGCATCCCTGTCAGTGGTTACTGGACTGACAGGGATGCAGCTTTTTTCACTGGACAAAAAGAAGGAAGTAGAGGAGCATACCGGCCAGGCCTACCGGAACACCGAACACCGCCCATTCCCTGCTCGTGATGGACAATTTGCCGGCCGCGATAATATTCGGGATGTTCCCCGGAATCAGCATGCCGCCGCTGATGATCAGTCCCATGAGGATGGCGCGCACTGTTGCCGCCTCCATCGACGGGTTCAATTCGATCGATGCCAATGTGGCATTGTCTAGAACGGCTGAAATCATATTCGCCCAATACAGGAATGCCGGGCTCCTTCCGTCGAGCAGATGCCCGAGGAGAGGGGCGAATCCTGCCCCTAAAAAGCCGAGTGCCATGACGAACACATAGACTTGGCCGCTCCGCGCGGCGATGGCGTGCCATGTCTCTTTTACCGGCAGCGTCCGGGAAATGTGACGTGGCGGTCGTACAAGTACGGCGGCCGCCGCGGCGATGACGGCGAGTGCCAGGAGGACGTCCTCCCCGAGGAGACGGAACAGGAAGAAGAACGATTCGCCGAGGCGGCTCGTTGCTATTGTCGAAAGCGGTTCGCCGAGCGGAGTCAGAACTGCCCCGAGTCCGATGGAATAGCACGAAAGGATCACCAGGCGTATTTGGGAGCGCCGGTCATAGTCCAGCAGGCTGACGACCGATACGAGCAGGACAGCGGCGATGATCGCTGTGATGACGCTCGAAGCCAGTCCGATGCTGAACACGAAAAGGGCGGTGAACAGACGGGAAGGGAGGTGCTGTTCCGTGAAACGCACCGCCCGTCCGAACGGTGCCTGGCCAATCCGGAACAGGACGCCTGCTGCGAAGACGGCAACCGTGATTGCGACCGGTTCCTTTGCTGAGGAAACCAGCAATTCCGCACTCCACGAGCCCGAGACGAGGACAGCGGCCAGTCCGAGCCAGAACAGATAGAACTCCAAATACCGTTCCGCGAATTTGGACAGGAACGGTCCCGCAAGCACCGCAGCCAGTAACACGACGAGCACCATAGTCATCCGCACACCCCCTCGTTCCGCCGATAGATTGTCATTCAGCTTATGCCGGCACTGCGGGATTCATCACCAAAAGAAAACGGCCCCCCATATCGGGAGACCGTTTGCAGTGAAATGGATCAGTGAACGCCTTTCATGTAACGCGAAATGATCGGGGAGACGAAGAAGACGATGATCGACAGGACAATCGCAACGCCTCCGATGATACCGAAGTACAGCATTTCGGTATCAGGCGAATAGAGCTTGACGAGCTGTGCGTTCAACGCCTGCGCCGCAGCGTTCGACAGGAACCAGAGGCTCATCGTCTGTGCAGTGAAAGCGGATGGCGCAAGTTTCGTCGTAGCCGACAGGCCGACCGGTGAAATACACAGCTCCCCGAGAACAAGCGTGAAGATACTGAGTGCGAGCCAGATCGGGCTGACCAGCGAATCCGTACCGCTCATTACGCCCGGCAGCAGAATGACGATAAACGAAATCCCCGCGAACAGCAGGCCGAGCGAGAACTTATGCGGGATGGACGGCTGGCGGTCGCCGAGCTTCACCCACAGCCACGCAAAGACTGGCGCAAAGATGATGATGAACAGCGGGTTCAGTGACTGGAACCATGCCGGGGACAAGTGGATTCCGAGGAAGTCCAGGTTTGTCCGTGTATCCGCGTACAGTGCCAGGATCGTCGAGCCCTGCTCAGCGATCGACCAGAACATGACCGCTGTCAGGAACAGCGGGATGTACGCAAGTACGCGTGATTTTTCATCCGCATTCGTTTTCGGGCTGCGGTACATGATGATGAAGTACGCCGCCGGGATGGCGAAGCCGAGAATCCCGACAAGTGCTGTGAACGAATTCAGCGTCAAGTAGCCGGTAGGAATGGCAATGGCAACAAGTATTGCCAATACAATCACAGCAATTCCGACAATTTTGATCGTAGTCTTTTTCTCTTGCGGTGACAGCGGGTTGGCGACATACGTTCCGGCAAGTCCGAGGTTCTTTTTCTTTGTCAGGACAAACATGACAAGACCGAAGAACATCCCGACAGCCGCAAGTGCGAACCCTAAGTGGAAGTTATACTCCGTACCAATCGTCCCTGCAGTGAGCGGGGCGATGAAACTACCGAGGTTGATACCCATATAGAAGATGCTGAATCCGGCATCCTGGCGGTTGTCGCCTTCCGGGTAGATATCGCCGACCATACTTGAAACGTTCGGTTTCAGAAGTCCGGTACCGATGACGATGAGCGCCATGGAGATGAACAGCATCCCGAGGTTGCCCGGCAGTGACAGGACAATGTGGCCGAGCATTATGAAAATTCCGCCTATGAAGACAGAACGTGACGTGCCGAGTACACGGTCCGCCAGCCAGCCGCCGATGATCCCCGACATGTAGACGAGTGATCCATACAGCGAGACGACGGCAAGTGCTGTGCCTTTGTCGATGCCGAGGCCGCCTTTAGAAACTTCATAGTACATATAGAATACAAGGATAGCCCGCATTCCGTAGTAAGAAAAGCGCTCCCAGAATTCAGTGAAGAACAACGAAAACAATCCTTTAGGATGACCGAAGAAGCCTTTTTGCGGAACGCTTTCCACGATCTCCTTTTTTGACAGCTGTGACATTCTAAATCCTCCTTTTACGTATGAAGAATATAGTACCACTTCTAGAGCTAGTCTGAAAATAATTTATTCGAAAATAAATTAAGTCTTACTTTGCTGACTTGGTAGAGTTTTACGGTAATTTGAATAGATAGAATTGGCGGATTTAGTTATCCTTGAATAGTAAAAGTGTTAGACCTGTCAAAACCGTTCTATTTCTGTAAAAGTGCTTTCAAATGAGTTATCATAAAGGGAGCAGGTTATAGAATGGAAGTGTTTGCATGAGTCAGATGATCATAGAGAACCTCACCAAAACGGTGGGCGATAAAACGCTCTTCCGTTCAGTGAACATGACAATAGGAACTGGAGAGAAGGCAGGTCTGGTCGGTATCAATGGTACAGGGAAATCGACACTGCTGTCCATCATCGCAGGTCAGGAGGACGCGGATACCTTTTCTTTCGATCACCCGAACCAATACCGGATCGCTTATTTGCCGCAGTCCCCTGAATCGGATCCCGGCCTGACCGTCATGGAAGCCGTCTTCCAAAGCGATGCACCGATCATCCAGCTCAATCTGAATTACGAGCACGCCCTGCAGGCGCTGACAGCACATCCGGACTCGGAAGATCTGCAAAACCGGTTCGCAGCACTGCAGCTGGAGATGGACCGGCAGAATGCGTGGGACCTGAATGCGCAAGCACGTACGATCCTCTCGAAACTTGGCATCCAGACATACGACAAACGGATGGGCGAGTTGTCCGGGGGGCAGCAGAAGCGCGTCATGCTCGCGAAAACGCTGATCGAACCGGCGGATCTGCTGCTGCTGGATGAGCCGACGAACCATCTCGACGTGGCATCGATCACCTGGCTGCAGGATTTCCTGCGGACCGCACCCGGCGCTGTGCTGTTCGTGACGCACGACCGGTATTTCCTGGACGCCGTCGCAAGCTCGATCTTCGAACTGGCGGATAAGCGGCTCTACGCCCACAACGGGAACTACGGCGACTTCCTGGAAGCGAAGGCGCTGCGGGAAGAGATGGATGAAGCGACGGCGGATAAACTGAAAAACCGCTACCGCACGGAACTCAAGTGGATCCGGCGGGGAGCGAAGGCGCGTTCCACGAAACAGAAAGCGCGGATCGGCCGCTTTGGGGAACTGGAACAACAAGTGAAAAGCGGTACGTCGAAAGAGGAACTGGAAGTCGCACTCAAGACGACGCGTCTCGGAAAGAAAGTACTCGAAGCGAAGTCCGTATCGAAATCATTCGGCGGCCGACAGATCATCGACGGATTTTCGGCATTGCTGCAATCAGGTGACCGCATTGCAATCGTCGGTCCGAATGGCGCTGGCAAGACGACGCTGCTCAACCTGTTCGCCGGTGTCCTGGAACCTGATTCAGGCGAGATCGACCGCGGAACGACTGTCAGGATCGCCTATTTTCAGCAGCACTTGCCCGAAATGCAGGCAAATCAGCGCATCATCGAGTACATCCGCGAGACGTCGAATGACATCGAAGACGGGGAAGGGAACCGGATTTCGGCGTCCCAGATGCTCGAACGTTTCCTTTTTCCGGCGTCCGTTCACGGCACGCCGGTCGGCAAATTATCGGGAGGCGAGAGGAAGCGTCTTTATCTTCTCAAACTGCTGATGGAACAGCCGAATGTCCTGCTGCTGGACGAACCGACCAATGATCTGGACCTGGAAACGCTGTCTGTCCTCGAGTCATTCATCGATATGTTCCCGGGAGTCGTCCTCACCATCTCCCACGACCGGTTCTTCCTGGACCGGACTGCGGTGAAGTTATGGGTGCTGGACGGCGAAGGCGCTATCGAGACCCTGATCATGCCTTATACCGACTATCTCGCTTCCCGTCCTGCGAAAGAGCCGTCTAAACCGGCCGCCCGCCCGGCTGCTGAAGCAGTCCAGCCGGAGCCGGCAGCTTCCGCAAAGAAGAAAGTGACGTACAAGGATAAGCGTGACTGGGAAACGATCGAGCAAGACATTGAACGCACCGAACAGGCGATCACGGATACGGAACAGGAGATGGCAGCCTGCGGAGCGGATTACGAACGGCTCGCTGCACTGACCGAAACGCTTGCCGAATTGAACGGGACCTACGAACAGCTGATCGAACGCTGGAGTGAACTGGAAGAACTGATGAAGAACTGAGGGAGGGACCGACTGATGAATATTGTCGCCATCGAACCGACACCAAGTCCGAATTCGATGAAAATCGTGGTCGATACTGAACTGCCGATGCTGGAAAGCCATAATTATAAAAAAGAGGATGCCGCCACGGCACCTGAGCCGATCGGCCGGCTGCTGAATGTCAAAGGGGTCAAAGGCATCTATCATGTCATGGACTTCCTGGCAGTCGAACGGGCCGGTAACGTCGCCTGGGAGAATATCCTCGCCGACATCCGGAACGTCTTCAGCGAAGGGACGTCCGGTGAGCTGCTGGAAACCCCGGAAAGTGATGATCATTACGGGGAAGTATATGTGCACGTCCAGACATACAAAGGGATTCCGCTGCAAGTGAAAGTGTTCGACAGTGAGAGTGAAAGCCGCTTTGCGCTGAGCGACCGGTTCGTGCAGGCGATGGAGCGCGTCCACAGCGCGGAAGTCGAGAATTATATCCTGCTGAGGAAATGGGCCGATTACGGCATCCGCTACGGTGAAAAGGGAGAGATCGGTGAGACTGTCGTCAACGAAGTGGAAGCGGCTTACCCGGATGACCGGCTTGCAGCCATCGTCGAAAGTCAGCTCGAGGGGGATACCCATGCGTCACCTGAGAAGAAACCGGTGTCGCTCGATGAGTTCGAAACAGCGGACTGGGAAACCCGGTTCCGCCTGCTCGATCAGATGCCGGACCCGACGACGGCCGATCTGCCGCTGCTCGGACGGGCGCTGGAAGACGAAAAGATGTCCATCCGCCGTCTATCCGCCGTCTATCTCGGCATGGTCGAATCGATTGAGACCGTTCCTTATATCGAAAAGGCGCTGCAGGATAAAAGCTGGGCGGTCCGCCGAACGGCAGGGGACTGCATGAGCGACCTCGGCTTCCCGGAATTCGAAGACGCGGCCATCCGCCTGCTGCAGGACAAGAACAAGCTCGTCCGCTGGCGTGCCGCAATGTTCCTCTATGAAACGGGAACCGATAAAGCACTGCCGGCGCTGCACGCGGCCGAAGAGGATCCGGAATTCGAAGTCAAACTGCAAGTGAGGATGGCCATCGCGCGGATCGAAGAAGGCGAAGACGCCAAAGGTTCGATCTGGAAACAGATGACCGAATTGCGCAGCTCGGAAACCTGATGAACACAAAAAAAGCAGCCAGTCAATTGGCTGCTTTTTGTATGCGCTGCGGCAGGCGGTCCGCCGCGTGCCTGTCATGCTTCCGGGAATGTGATAAGAAGTTTGCCGTCATGGCGGATGACTTCGGCTGCGGAATCCTCGAACAGATATGGGGAATCTGCGGCATCCTGCCTTTTCACAGGCTCGTACTCATTTTTCACGGCAATCACCGGGAATGTGACCGGGATGGAACGCCCGTTGACGATCGTTTTCACAGAACAGAGCAGCAGCAGCTCCTTCTCGGAAGCCCCGAAAAACAGGGAGCCTGCGATACGGCGGTTCTTCCCCTGCCGGAACGGGACATGCTGCAGCAGTGAAATGACGAGCAGCAGGAAATCGCTGACCGGTTCAGCGGACAGCTTGCCGCAGCCGGCCTCCGTGAAATACTGATTGAGGGCATTCCGTACATCCTTGAACGTGAAAAGGAGCTCGATTTTCTCTTTTGGGCCGCCAGAGCCGAGCCGGCTGACAATATCAGCTGCATTCTTGAAATAGTCTGCAACAGTTCCGGACTGCGTATCCCGCCCTGCAGTCAGTTCATGCAGCGCACAGAGCACGGGGCTGCCGCTTTGACCGGCTGCCAGTGACAGGAAGCCGAGTACGTCGGTCTCCACGAGCGTCCTGCCGGTAAACTGCTCGAAATATCGTGTATTCATCTGTTGTAATTTACGGTCCATATCGATTCTCCTTGTATCCAATGTTCTTGGAGAATTGTACCACAGACGCCGGTCATCCGGCTCCCGGGCCGGTTCGTTTTCTTTCGGCTCTGTAACATGTACAATAAGCGTAAGAGATGTGCACTGATGCATATCGGAAATGAAAGGGGAAATCGAACATGAATGCTTACGAAGAATATATGCGCGGAATCGTCCAGCCGATGCGCCAGGAACTGACGGCGAGCGGGTTCACGGAATTGATGACAGCAGAGGACGTGGAGCAGGCAATGGTCAGTCATAAAGGCACAGCGCTCGTCGTCGTCAACTCCGTCTGCGGCTGTGCGGCTGGCCTTGCCCGCCCGGCAGTCCGGGAAGCTGTGGAAATGACTGAACAGAAACCCGATCAGCTGTACACCGTGTTTGCGGGACAGGACAAGGATGCGACAGCAAAAATGCGCACCTATTTCGATGAAGTGCCGCCGAGCTCACCATCGATCGCCGTGATAAAAGACGGCGAACTTGCGTATTTCATCCCCCGGGAACAGATCGAAGGGTACGATATGGAACAGGTCCGTGACCATCTGGCGGGTGCTCTCCGGCAAGTCGCCGTGTCGTGAGCCTCAGGAAAGTCATCACGACAGCCGGCCGTCCTGACAGCACGACCGAATCTCGTGCGCTCGCTGCGCAGCAGGAACTCGGTTATCCCGTCATACGCAGGAACAAGCGGTCCGTCAGTCGTCTCATGGACGAATACGGAGCGGATATCCTGGTCGCCGGGAAGGAACGGTATGAACTGTTCCGTACCGGCCATGCAGACGACCCGTTCTTCTTCCATCCGGATACGGCGGTTTTCCGTCTGAAACGGCTGCTGCACGGGGAGACCGATCCCCTTGTCGAAGCAGCCGGTCTGACGGCTGGATCCCGTTTTCTCGACTGCACGCTCGGTCTCGCGACGGACAGCATTGTGGCTTCGTTCGCAGTCGGACCTTCCGGGCGTGCAGCCGGCACGGAAGCGGACCCGGATGTCGCGTTCATCACCCGGCAGGGGCTGCGTCAGTTTCCGGCTTCCTTCAATGAATTGAAACTCGCCATGGAGCGGATCGAAGTGGTCCAGCAGGAATCGCTCGGCTATTTACGCACATTGGACACAGCTTCGTTCGACGTCGTCTATCTCGACCCGATGTTTTCTGCGGCGATCGAAGAATCTTCGAATTTCGCGCCGCTCCGTCACGCGGGAGCAGGGGGCGGGCTGACGGGGGAGTGGGTGGCTGAAGCCGCACGGGTGGCAGCATCGCGTGTGGTCCTGAAGGGGCATTACACCGATCCGTCTTTTGAGGAATACGGCTTCACCCGCATCCGCCGGCCAAACACAAAGTTCCATTTCGGCTATATCGAAACATGAAAACGCCCGCCGGATTCAAGCGAATCCGGCGGGCGTCCTTGCGTATTAGTGCGTGAAGTTAAGTGAACTTAAGTACAAAACGAAAATCAGCATGCCGATGCCGGCGAGCAGTTGAACATCCATCTGAGCAACCTCCTTAAAAAAACATACACGTTCCCTGTTAGTTATTGTACAATGAAAGCAGAAAAGAAGGAACCTTTTCGTTCCTTATTCGTACTGTTCAGAAAGCAATCGTTTTAAAATACATAAGTGCAGGTGATGGATGATGAAAAAATGGCTGCAGCAGCTGATGGTCATTTCAGTTGCCTTCGTAACGTTCGGAGTTATTTCACCGTCCCATGAAATATGGGCGGCCTTACAGCAGAAAGAGGATATCAAGGAAGCCGGGGAGGCGCAGCATGACACCCGGTATGGTGTGCAGTTCGACAGCCCGTTCCTGAGTGACCGTGCGGAACAGCCGCGGATTGCGACGGAGGAGGACCTGATCAGCGGGGCGCGCGATCTCGCATTCGTGAAATTCGGTTCCAAGATCGGGCCGGCAATCGGCAATGAGTTCGACGAAGTCATCTTCCCGCAGATCGAACAGGTCATCCGGGAGACGTACGGCGAACAGTTCCAGATGGACCGCAAGCTTGCGATCTCGGAACAGCCGTCCGGCGGCCATGCGGAAAAGATCTTCAACATCAAGGATGCCGAGACCGACAAGAATCTGCTCCTGTTCCACGTCCGTACGGAGAAACGTCCGCAAGACGGCTATTATTTCAATTTCCATTATCACGAGGCTGCAGACGATTACGAGACGCACTACGCACTCGGCGATGTCTACTGGTCCAAGAACACTCCGCCGAAGTGGCTGTCCTGAACAGCCGCCCCCGGCGGTTTTTTTAGTGGGCCTGCGAATTGTGGCAGCATCCTTGTTTTGTTATAGTTGTACTAGAGAGTTACAGGAGGGCTGCACATGAAACAATACTTGGATCTTTGCCGGCACGTTTTGGAAACCGGCACTCAAAAAGGGGACCGGACGGGGACCGGGACGCTCAGCGTCTTCGGTTATCAGATGCGGTACAATCTCCAGCAGGGCTTCCCGCTCCTGACTACGAAAAAGACGGCATTCCGGCTGATTGTCTCCGAACTGCTCTGGTTCCTGAAAGGCGATACGAACGTCAGGACACTTGTCGAAGAGAGAAACCCGATCTGGGATGAATGGGCATTCGAACAATGGGTGACGAGTACGGAATACAGCGGTCCAAATATGACGGATTTCGGCAGACGGGCCCCTGTCGACCCGGAATTCCGAACGGTCTATGAGCAGGAGATGGCAGCGTTCAAGGAACGGCTGCTTGCCGACGAGGAATTTGCTGAACGCTACGGAGATCTCGGTCCTGTGTATGGGCGGCAGTGGCGGAGCTTCGGCGCCTCTTCCGGACAGCAGCCGGTCGATCAGATCAAACAGCTCATCGACGGACTGAAGTCGAATCCCGATTCGAGACGCCATATCGTGACGGCATGGAACCCGGGCGAACTTGACGACATGGCGCTTCCGCCGTGTCACGTGCTGTTCCAGTTCTATGTCGCGGACGGAAAACTGTCCTGCCAGCTCTATCAGCGCAGTGCCGACATCTTCATCGGGGTGCCGTTCAACATCGCTTCGTATGCGCTCCTTGTCCATCTGATCGCACTGGAGACGGGACTGGAACCGGGCGAGTTTATCCATACGCTCGGCGATGCCCACATCTATTCCAATCATCTGGACCAAGTGAACGAGCAGCTGACCCGTGAACCGCGGCCGCTGCCGACAATGACAGTCGACATGGAGGGCAAATCCATTTTCGACCTTACCACTGCGGACATCCAGCTCGACAATTACAACCCGCATCCGAAAATAACAGCGCCGGTCGCTGTCTGAACAGGAGGGATCCATATGATTTCACTGCTGGTAGCACACGATGAAAACCGTGTCATCGGGGCGCATAACGCCATGCCATGGCACATACCGGAAGAGTTGAAATACTTTAAAGAGAAGACGATGGGCAAAGGGATCATCATGGGCCGGAAAACGTTCGAATCGATCGGCCGTCCGCTGAAAGGCAGGCTCAATATCATCCTGACCCGCAACCCGGAATACTCCGCTGAAGGGACGGTCGCTGTCAGTACGCTCGAAGAGGCGATCGCCCGCGCGGAAAGCTATGCGGATGAAGTGATGATCATCGGTGGTGCTCAAATTTTCGACATGGTGATGGCTTTCGCCGACCGTCTGTATGTAACGGTCATCCAGCACAGCTATGAAGGCGATACATTCTTCCCGGACTATTCGACAGGCTGGAAACTCCTTTCCGAATCGGCTGCCCATTATACCGAAGACGGCATTCCCTATGTTTACTGTATCTACGAACGGGAAACTGCAGCATAAGCAGCCAGTCTGCCTGGCTGCCTGAGTGAATAGAAAGAGACCGATTCGAAAGTCACTCGGACGTTCTGAATCAGTCTCTTTTCTTTCATAACATACTTACAGCATATTGTTCATAAATAGAACAAGACGCTGAAATACATCGAAGCGCTGCCTGCCAGCACGAACAGATGCCAGATCGCATGGTTGAACGGCAGTGAGCGCCAGGCGTAGACGAATGCTCCTGCCGTATAAAGAACTCCGCCTGTCACGAGCAGTGCCAGTCCCGGGGCGGAAAGGGCTCCGTACAGAGGTCTGATGCCGACGATGATGAGCCATCCCATGACGATGTACAAAATGAGGGACACGACTTCAAAGCGGTGGATGAACAAGATCTTGAACACGGTGCCGAAAACGGTGAGCCCCCACACGATGCCGAACAGCGTCCAGCCGAGTGCGCCTCCGATGCCGATCAGGACGAACGGCGTGTAGGTGCCGGCGATAAGGAAATAGATCGCTGAATGGTCGAAGATCGAAAAGAGCCGTTTATGCCGTTCAGACGAACTGTGAAGCAGGGTGCTCATGACGTAAAGCAGAAGCATCGAGCAGCCGAAGATGACATAGCTGACGAGTGCAAGCGGACTCTCCTGGCGAATCCCTTTCAGTACCAGCAGCACGAGCGCTGGTATGGAAAGGACAATACCAATAGCGTGCGTGATGGCATTCCACCGTTCTTCAGCAGTCGTTTTGTAATCGACAGCGCTGGGCATGTGCAGTAAGCCTCCTTTTCGTTTATTATACTAAAATAGAAACTTAGTTTCCACTGACAGAGGAGAGATTGGCAATGAGCAAAATCAAAATCGTGACGGATTCGACCTCCGATTTGACTGAAGAAGAAATCGCGGAGTACGGCATCCGGGTCGTTCCGTTATCAATCCATATCGACGGTAACATATACCTCGACAAAGTGGATATCGGGCCGGAGGAGTTCATCGGCAAGATGGAAGCGGCCGGGGAGCTCCCGAAAAGTTCCCAGCCTTCTGCCGGCGTCCTGGCACAAGTGTACGATGAACTTGGGGCGGATGGCAGTGAAGTGCTGTCGATCCATATGACAGGCGGGATGAGCGGTACGGTCAAATCTGCTGAGGCGGCCGCCGAAATGACTACCACACAGGTGACGGTGGTGGATTCCCGTTATATCTCCCACGCCCTCGCTTTCCAGGTAATCGAAGCGGCCAAGATGGCGCAGCTCGGAAAGACGATGCAGGAGATCGTTCAGCATTTGAATGAGGTGCGTAAGAAGACGATGCTATACGTCGTCGTCGACAAACTGGATAACCTGGTCAAAGGCGGGCGGATCGGGAAAGGGAAAGCGATCATCGGTTCACTGCTCAACATAAAACCGATCGCTTCGCTGCAGGACGGTGTGTATACGCCGGTAGGGAAGGCGCGAAGCCATAAGCAGGTCGCCATGCAGCTGTTCGCTTCCTTCAAGGAAGATACTGCGGGCAAGCTCGTGAAAGGCGTCGGCATTTCGCATGCCAACGGGCTTGCGATGGCTGAACCGCTGAAACGGCTCATCGAAGATAGCGGTATCACCGATATCCGTTTCTCATTCACTTCACCGGTCATCAGTACGCATACCGGCAACGGGGCGATCGGATTCATGTACTATACCGAGTGACAGATAAAAATGATGACGGCCGAAAAGTCCGCATAATTCATATGAAATGGGGAAAAGGAGAATGAGAAGAAGAGCGTGGATCATTTTTCTCGCCTTCTCATTGGTGCTGACGGGGTGTGATCAAGTGTTCAGGAATAACGCAGAGCCGTTTGCCGATAGACGGGACGCCGAATATACGGAATGGTCCGTACCGAGCGACTTCCTGCCGAAGTCACTGCATGTCGTCGGACTCGGCGATTCCCTGACACAGGGAGTGGGGGACGAACTCAAAAAGGGCGGTTACTTCGAGCGGGTGGCGTCAGACCTGACCGAGTGGGAAGGCGTTTCGTTCGTGGAAACGGAGAACCTTGCAAAACGGGGCCGCCGCAGTGACCAGCTCTTGAAGCAGCTGGAGGAGAAACCGGTCCAGGCATCCGTCAAAGACGCCGATGTCATCTTCATGACAATCGGCGGCAATGACATCATGAAAATTGTGAAGGCCAATCTGTTTAAATTGAAGAAAAAACCGTTCTATACGGAACTCGATGGATACGGCGAACGGCTCGGCGTGATTTTCGGCACGATCCGTGCGCTCAATCCGGACGCCCCCATCATCATGTCGGGCCTCTATAATCCGATGCTTCTCGTCACCGATGAAGTCAAGGAGTTCGGGGACATTATCGATGATTGGAACGAAGTGATCGAATCGAGAGTCGAGATCGACGGCAACAGCTGTTTCGTTCCGGTGGCGGACCTGTTCGAAGAGAATGCGAACCTCGTGTATCATACGGATTTTTTCCATCCGAATGCTGCCGGCTATTCGCTGATGGAAGACAGGTACATGAGCGTACTGCAAGATTGGGGTTTGCCAAAACGTGTCCAGGGGGAAATGGACAGGTAGGAGATGATCGCTTGAATGGTTGGAAAATTGCATTCTTCACACTGTCAGGTGCTGTCGCAGCCGGTGTGGCCGGCGTGCTGTTCCTTGTAGGGTCTGCAGGGGAGTCGCAGCCGATCCCGGCAGCCGATCTGATCGGTCCGGGCGAAGCGAACGTCCTGACAGTGCGGACGACGAAAAAAGATTTTGAAGGAATCGCGAATACATATATCCGCGAAGCGATGAAAGGGGAAAAACTCCCCGTCCAGATGAAAGTCAAGGATGATGTGATCCTATACTCGGAACTGACAGTCTTTTCGTTCAGGCTGCCGGTCGTCATGCACTTCGACCCGATTGTCAGGAAAGATGGGAACCTGATCCTGAAACAGTCCTCTATGGAACTCGGCCAGCTGAATATCCCGCCGTCCACCGTCCTGAAAGTGCTGAGGGATTCGGTGAAGCTTCCGAGCTGGATGATCGTGAGGCCGAAAGAAGAGGAACTGTTCATCGACCTGTCGAAGGTTCCTGTTGCGAAAGACGTCTCCGTTCGTGCCAAGACGTTCAATCTGGAGAAAGACGAGATTTTGCTCGAAGTGTCCATTCTGAAAAAATGAGGAGAGGGTTCCGATGATCCAATACGCAACGTTTGCAGGAGGCTGTTTCTGGTGCATGGTGAAACCGTTCCACAAATATGACGGCGTCCATTCCGTCGTATCCGGCTATACAGGAGGCGACATCCCGAATCCGACCTATGAGATGGTCTGTTCCGAAACGACCGGGCACAGGGAAGCCGTGCAGATCGAATTCGACGATGAGGTCATCTCCTACCCGGAGCTTCTTGCCATCTTCTGGCGCCAGATCGATCCGACGGACAGCGGCGGCCAGTTCTTCGACAGAGGGGAATCCTACAAGACTGCGATCTACTATCATACCCCTGACCAGCACGTAGATGCTGAACAGTCCAAGCGCGAGCTGGAATCGTCGGGCAAATTCGGGAAGCCGATCGCGACGGAAATCCTTCCGGCGAAACCGTTTTATTTGGCAGAAGAGGGCCATCAGGATTACTATAAGAAAAACCCGGGACATTACAAACGCTATTCAGTCGGCTCCGGCCGCGAGCGTTTCAAATCAGAGAATTGGAGTGAGCAGTCATGAAAGAGGACTTGAAGAACCGGCTGACAGAGATTCAGTATCATGTGACGCAGGAACAGGGTACGGAACCCCCATTCCGGAACGAGTTCGACAGCCATTTCGAAGACGGCATCTATGTAGATGTCGTATCAGGCGAGCCGCTGTTCAGTTCACAGGACAAGTATGACGCAGGCTGCGGCTGGCCGAGCTTCACGAAGCCGCTCGAAAAAGAAGAAGTGACAGAGCACTTCGACACAACGCACGGCATGCGCAGAACCGAAGTGCGGAGCAAGACAGCGGATTCCCATCTCGGCCATGTCTTCCCGGACGGACCCGGGGAAGCGGGGACACGGTACTGCATCAACTCCGCAGCACTCCGTTTCGTCCCGCTTGCCAAGTTCGATGAGGAAGGCCTCGGCGCCTACAAATCCCGCTTCAACCAAAACTAACGGAAGGGGGTCCGCGGATGGACCGCTCTTTTTATCAGTTCGCACTCTCATTCAGGGGTGGAGATAAGCATGACCTCAATTCCGTATTTGCTGAAAGTATGTTCCGCGACCACAGCTTCCCGAAGAGTGAACGCTCTTTCGACGCGCTGTCGCGGTATATCGAAGAAAAAGCGGATCCGGAAATGCCGTCCGCCCTCTTTGACGAGCTATATCGGCAATACGAAGAACGATTCTTCTAAGGACGCGGCGCACCGTTGCAAAGCGTCCTGTTTAATTGTATGATGGGGAAAGAAAATTAAAAAGAGGTGCATGGACAAATGAGTATACATATCAATGCAAAAAAAGGCGATGTCGCCGACACGATCCTTCTTCCGGGAGACCCGCTCCGCGCGAAGTACATTGCTGAGACATTCCTGGAAGACGTCGTTCAATATAACGAAGTCCGCAACATGTTCGGCTACACAGGGACTTACAAAGGAAAACGCATCTCCGTCCAGGGGACAGGCATGGGCGTCCCTTCCATTTCGATTTACACAACTGAACTTATGCAGGAATTCGGAGTGAAGAAATTGATCCGTGTCGGTACGTGCGGTGCTATCCAGAAGGACGTCAAAGTCCGGGATGTCATCCTGGCTCAGAGTGCGACAACCAACTCGCCGATCAACCGCACCTTCTTCAACGGAGTCGACTACGCGCCGACTGCCAACTTCGATCTGCTGCTGAAAGCGTACAATGCCGGGAAGGAAAAAGGACTCCACTTGCAAGTGGGGAACGTCTTCACGGAAGACTTCTTCTACAACGAGCACGCAGAGCACGAAAAGCTTGCATCGTACGGTGTGCTTGCCGTCGAAATGGAAACGGCAGCCCTCTACACGCTGGCAGCCAAGTTCGGCTGTGAGGCACTTTCCATCTTGACCGTGAGCGACCACATCCTCACAGGTGAAGCGACTACTTCCGAAGAACGCCAGACGACATTCAACGAGATGATCGAAGTGGCATTGGAAGCCGCTATCCAGGAGTAATAACAGGTAAGGGCCGCAAGCCAGTCAGCGGCCCTTTTTCGGCTATCCGGGCAATATGAAGAAGAAAGTGGGATCGCACATGGACGAAAACGAACAGCAGGGACAGAACCGCGAGCCTGAACCGGAACGCGCGCCTTCCCATACCCGATACTTCAAGATCAAACCGTTTTCCTTCGTCATGCTGATTTTCACGTTAGTCATTTTAACAGCGGGTATCACGTTTTTTGCGCTGACATTCGGTGACGACAAAGTAGTGGAAGTGGTCAGTCCTCAGAAGACGGATCGGGCCGAATTCCAGAAACTTTACGATGCATACGACGAAATCAAGAAAAACTACTATGAAGATATCGATGACAAGAAAGTTCTCGACGGCGCCATCAACGGGATGGTTGATGCACTCGATGATCCATATTCGGATTATCTGAACAAGGAAGAAACCGATCACCTGATGGAAAACATCTCTTCCAGTTTCCAGGGGATCGGTGCAGAAATCCAGGAAGCGGACGGCTACATCAAAATCGTCTCGCCGATCAAGAACTCACCTGCTGAGAAGGAAGGCCTCCTGCCGAATGACCTGATCACGGCAGTCGACGGAAAAAGCATTCAGGGGATGTCTTCATCGGAAGCAGTCCTGCTGATCCGCGGGGAAAAAGGCACAACTGTCACCCTGACCATCAAGCGCGGGGAAAAAGCGGAGCCGTTCGAAGTGAAAGTGACCCGTGACGATATTCCGATCGAAACGGTCTACGCAGAGATGCTGGACGGCAACATCGCCCATATCCGCCTCACCACTTTCTCTGAGCATACGTACGACGAATTGCTGACGGCGATCGATGATATGGAAGCGAAGGGCATGAAAGGACTCGTCCTAGATGTCCGTCAAGATCCAGGCGGTGTCCTGGACGGTGCGCTCAAAATTTCCGATCTGTTCGTCGACAAAGGCAAAACGATCGTGCAGACACAGGAACGCGGCAAGAAGGCGGTTCTCTACCCTGCATCCGATGGGCGGAAAGTGAAGGTTCCGACAGTCCTGCTCATCGATGACGGCAGTGCCTCGGCTTCTGAAATCCTCGCCGGAGCATTGAAGGAATCGGCCGGTATCCCTCTCGTCGGGACAAAATCATTCGGTAAGGGGACCGTCCAGTCTCCGACCGACATGAGAGACGGCTCGAACTTGAAAATCACGACAGCGAAGTGGCTGACACCTGATGGCAATTGGATCCACAAAAAAGGGATCGAACCGGATGTGAAAGTCGACTATCCGTCATACGCCATGCTGCCGTTCCTGGATCCTTCCGAGGAACTGAAAGCGGGCAGCACCTCCGCGAATACGGAGCCTGCCAAAGAGATGCTGAAAGCGGTCGGCTATGACCCGGGCAAAATCGATGGTACGTATGATGATCAGACAGCTGACGCAGTGAAGAAGCTGCAGGCGGACTTGAAGCTCGAAGAAACCGGTGTGCTCACTGGGGACACGGCAATCGGGCTCATGAACAAACTGAAAGATAAGATCGAGAAGGAAGATCCTCAGCTGCTGAAAGCGAAAGAAACAGTTGAACAGAAAATCAGCAAATAATACCAGGAAGCGTCCGATCCGTCTGGATTGGGCGCTTTCTTGTCTGGAAAGGAACGATGACGATGATCGACGTCTATTTATACAGCGGCTTTTTAGGGAGCGGGAAAACGTCCCTGCTTCTGCATTCATTGAAACAGCTGAAGGAATCAGGCAGGAGACCGGCAGTACTCATGAACGAATTCGGGGAGGTGCCAGTCGATTCCGATTCAGTCGCGCAATCAGGCGATGTCCCGCTGAAGGAATTGCTGAATGGCTGCATCTGCTGTACGGGTTCCGAGAATACCGAAGCACAGCTGCAGGCACTTCTGGAAGACTACGAGGACATCGATGTGCTGCTGATCGAAACGACAGGGGCTGCGCATCCTGTCGAAGCACTCGACGCCGTCCACTCCCCGCTGTTCGCAGACCGGCTCAGGGTCCGGGGAATCGTCACTGTCGCTGATGCGCTTCGTTGGAAACACCGTCACGAGCTATCTCCGCGCATGCTCGCACTGTACATGGAACAGATACGGCACGCGCATCTGATTGCGCTCAACAAGACAGACCTCGTGAGCGAATCGGAGCTTGCGGTCATTTCGATGGAAATGGCATCTTTCAATCCCGGCGCACCAATCGTCCAGACGGTCCAGGGGAAACTCGATTTTCCGTTCATTGAAAAAGTGCTGTCTCAGGAGAGAACCAGCCGCCAGCCGGTCATTTCGGGCAGACACCTGCCGATTTCAACGAAAGTCATTACGTTCGCTGAACCGGTCACGCAAGTACAAGTGGAGCAGTGGGTGAAGAGGATGCCCGATACGGTCTACCGCATGAAAGGATATATCCCGATCGAAGGGGTCAGACACCCGATGCTCTTCCAATATGCGTACGGGATGGTGAACTGGATGCCGGAATATATAGCTATGCCGGCACGGATTGTCATAATCGGCGAGGGTATCGATGCGATCTCGTTCGGCGGTGGGTAAATCGCTCTCAAACGGATGTCAACAGAAGATGCATGCCAATAATTCAGCAACCTGCCAAAGATATCCTTTGTTTTCCCGCCTCAGCCCCTCACCCGGAACCATGTTCTCTACAACTGGCGGGCGCGCCAATAATTTCCGGTTTTCGCGGAAACTCCTTCGTATATGATAGGTTCGAAGGGAGGCGTACAAGATGAAAAAATCGATTGCAGTCATCTTGCTCGGTTCGGCAGCAGTATTGCCGCACACCAGCCATGCAGAAGCAGCAACACTGAATTCCGTCCAGGTGAAAACGGACGTCCACGTCATTACAGCGGAGGCGGGATTCCAGCAGGCCGCCACACAGACACTGTTCAGCAAAGACTCAAACAAACTGGATCCATATGCGCTGTATCAGCAGCTCTGGAGTCACTATAAGAAGCACTACGAGCAGCATGCAGGGGAGAATCCGACTGTGAAGCCGGAACAGCCGTCCGTACCAGCTCCACAGCCGCAACAGCCATCGGCACCTGAAGCTGCACCGCAGCAGCCGGCTCCGGCTCCTCAGCCAGAGAAACCACAAGAGAAGCCACAAGAGAAACCTCAGCAGAAACCGGACACCAACCGTCCGTCAGCTCCTCAGGAAAAACCGGATCAGCAGGCCGATGCAGGACAAGTTTCCGCCAGCCAGATCGAAAAGGCAGTACTTGACCTGACTAATGCGGAACGGCAGAAAGCAGGATTGAAACCGCTCCAGATGGATGAGAAACTCATGGCGACTGCCCGTCAGAAATCAGCTGACATGGCATCGAAAAACTACTTCTCCCATACGAGTCCGACATACGGGTCACCGTTCGATCAGATGAAAGCGAACGGAATCACGTACAAGGCAGCAGCGGAAAACATTGCAATGGGACAGCGAAGTGCACAGGAAGTCGTCCAGGGATGGATGGATTCTCCGGGACACCGCCAGAATATCTTGACGCCTGGCTTTACCCATATCGGCATCGGTTATGATGCGAACGGCAACTACTGGACACAGCAGTTCATCCAGAAATAATCATAATAAATGAAACGTAAAAAAACCGCTCCGCCGCAAAAAATACTTTGCGGCGAAGCGGTTTTTTACGTCGTCTGGATTTCCTGCTTTCGCTGGATGTACCGGAGACGGAAGCTGAGCACGATAGCACCGGCAGTCAAGCCGGTGATCAGTCCGACCCAGTAGCCATAAGGACCGAGCGCGGTATAGGAAGACACTGCGTAACCGACGGGCAGGCCGATCACCCAGAGGGAGACGAAGCCCATCAGCAGCGTCACGTTGACGTCCTTGTAGCCGCGCAGAGCTCCTTGTATCGGCGCCTGGACGGCGTCCGACAGCTGGAAAAACGCCCCGTACAGGAAGAACTGTGCGGCCAGTGCCATGATTGCCGGGTCTGCAGTATACAGGGATGCAATCGATTCGCGTGCGATCAGCAGGATTGCGATGGAGATCAGGCTGAAGGACACCGCGAAGCCGATCCCCATGTAGCTGTACCGTTTCGCATCTGCAAGCCGGCCGGCCCCGACCGACTGTCCGACGAGTATGGTCGCCCCCATAGAGATACTGAGCGGCACCATATACAGCAGTGATGTGAAATTGAGCGCGACCTGGTGAGCTGAAATGACGGTTGTCGAGTAGGCGCTCATCAGCAGCGTCACAACGGAAAAGATACTCGTTTCCACGAAAATCGACAGCCCGATCGGCACCCCGATTACGAGAATCTCCTTCCAATAAAGGAAGCGGGGCGGCTGCCATTCAGTGAGCAGCCGAAATCTACGGAACGGCTTCCCGCCGGCCGCAATACCGAGCGCGATTGCAAAGACGATCCAGTATGTGAGTCCAGATGCGTATCCCGCGCCCGCGCCGCCGAGTTCGGGAAAGCCGAAATTCCCATAGATGAGCAGGTAATTGAGCAGTACGTTGATCGGCGCCGAAATGAGGATGATGAACATCGACACCCGTGTCGAGCCGAGCCCGTCATAGAACGAACGCAGCACCGTGTAAGCGAAAAGCGGCAGCAGCCCGACCGTCATCCCCTTCAAGTAGCGGATGGCGATCTCGCCGACTGGAGATTCGAGCGACATGGAACGGATCACCGGGAAAAAGGCGAGAACGATCAGTGCAAACACGACTGCGGCAAGTGCAATCGAGACATACAGCCCCTGCTGAACAGCCGGACGGACATTCTCCTCTTTGCGGGCGCCGGCATGCTGGGCGACAATCGGGGTCAGCGACATGAGGATTCCGGCAAGCCCTGTGTAGACAGGCACCCAGAACGATGAACCGACTGTGACGCCGGCCAAATGGTATGTATCATAGCGGCCAGTCATAAGAATATCGAAGAACGTCACCATGTAGAGTGCGATCTGGGTGACGAGGATCGGCGCAACGATTTTCGCGAAACGGACCGGCTTTTTTTCTGTCAGAAGAGAAGACTCCACTGAATTCCCCCCTTTTTTCAATTCAGCTCTTATTGTAGCATGCTTCTTTTGGTATACTATCAAAAGGTTAAATGAAAAAGACGTTAACTTTTTAACGGATAGAAGAGGTGAACGGCCACATGAAACGGCCAGTAATCGTATTGACAGGCGGAGGGACAGCAGGTCACGTCTCCGTCAACGAAGCGATCATCCCTGCATTTCTAAAGCGGGGCTATGAAATCCATTATATCGGTTCCCACGAGGGTATCGAACGGGACCTGATAGGCAAAGGGCACCCTGAAGTCGTCTATCATGCTATCGACAGCGGGAAATTGCGCCGGTACTTTTCCATGAAGAACTTCACCGATCCATTCCGCGTCGGGGCAGGCGTGCTGCAGGCCTATGCCATCCTCCGCAAATTGAAACCGGATATCATCTTCTCGAAAGGCGGTTTTGTATCGGTGCCCGTCGTGCTGGCTGCAAAACTTGCCCGCATACCGGTCGTCGCCCATGAGTCTGACGTCTCGCCGGGCCTTGCCAACAAACTTGCGCTGCCGTTCGTCAAGCACATCTTCACCGTGTTCGAAGAGACGCTTGCGTACGTGCCGGCTGACAAGTCATCCTGCATCGGTGCAATCATCCGTCCGGAACTGATGGACGGCGACCGCAAGACAGGGCTCCGCATGGCCGGGCTGCAGGAAGGCAAACCAGTCCTGATCGCCATGGGGGGGAGCCAGGGCTCCGCAGTCCTGAACAGTGCAATCCGCGGAAGCCTGACTGACCTGCTCGAGCGTTTCCAGCTCATCCATCTGTGCGGGAAAGGGAATCTCGATGAGTCACTCGACAGGACAGCAGGGTATGTCCAATTCGAGTATGTCACGGAAGGACTGCCCCATCTGCTGGCGGCCTCGGACTTCGCTCTGTCACGCGCCGGATCGAACGCTATTTTCGAACTGCTGGCCGTCCGTATCCCGATGCTGCTCGTTCCGCTATCTGCGGAAAAGAGCCGCGGCGACCAGATTCTGAATGCCCGTCATTTTAAGAAACTCGGATTCGCCCTCGTACTGGAAGAGGAAGAGATTTCCGAAGCGTCGCTGACAGAGAGCCTCCGGCAATTGGAAGAAGCGACACCAGGGATGGTCCGTACGATGGAGAGAACCGATGCAACCAAAACACCGGGCGAGATGGCGGATCTAATCCTCAGCTGCCGGCTGAACTCCTGACTAAGTCACAGGCACGCCTGCGATTTCTCTTTATCTAGTCCCTTGCAACGAGCATGTGCAAGGTGTAAACTAGTTCGCGGATAAAACATGCTGCTACTGGAACGTAACCCTTTCAGTTCATAAGTTTGCATGGTAACATGGAAGAGGATATAAAAAATTGCGCAACATGCCGAAAGGCAAATGTGGAGGTAATAATTCATGTCGAACAGTGTTGGTTCCGAGCGTTCACCGTATGCAGCCTTTTCAGGTCCGAACCTTGGCTATGTAATGGAAATGTACGAACGGTACAAAGATTCACCCGAGTCCGTCGATCCGGAGCTTGCGGAATTCTTCAAACGGAATGGCGCACCTGCGGCCGGAGACAGCAGCAGCCTCACGAGCTCTGTTCCTGCTGGAGGAGGCAGCCCGGCCGATTACCGGAATGTCCTTTCCGCTTACAGACTGATGGATGCCATCCGGGCATACGGACACCTGGCTGCGGATATCTACCCGCTGAACGACCGTCCGAAAGACGCAACACGCATAGAACTGTCTGCCTATGATCTCTCTGAGAGAGACTTGGAGGCAATGCCGGCATCGCTGTTCCTGAACGATGCGCCATCCCATGTGGAGAACGCACTCGATGCCGTCAACTACCTGAATTCCCTCTATACGGGTAAAATCGCTTACGAATTCGCTCACTTGATCGACGAGGACGAGAAGCAATGGATCCAGCAGAGCATCGAATCAGGGAAACTTTCCATCTCGCTCAATGCGGAAGAGAAAAAGCAGCTCCTCGACCGCCTGACCAGAATCGAAGGTTTCGAGAAATTCATCCACCGCACATTCGTCGGAGCGAAACGTTTCTCCATCGAAGGACTCGACACGCTTGTCGTCTTCCTTGACGAACTCGTCCGCCGTTCCGAAGAGGCCGAGACGAAAAAGATGCTGATCGGCATGGCTCACCGCGGGCGTCTGAACGTTCTGACACATATTCTGAACAAACCGTACGAGATGATGTTCGCTGAATTCGCAGGCGTACCGTCGTCACCTTTCTTACCGGAAGACGGTTCAGTGGAAGTGACACGCGGCTGGTTCGGAGATGTGAAATATCACTTGGGCGCACTGTACAAAGGGAAGAACGGCATGGACCGGTTCCTCGCCTACAACCCATCGCATCTGGAAGTCGTCAATCCGGTGATCGCAGGACAGACACGCGCGGCACAGGAGAACACGGACGCACCGGGAATTCCGGTGCAGGACACGAATGCTGCCTATGCAGTAATGGTTCACGGTGACGCAGCGTTCCCGGGTGAAGGGATTGTCCAGGAGACATTCAACTTCAGCCGTGTGCGCGGGTTCCAGACAGGCGGCTCGATCCATGTCATCGCGAATAACATGATCGGCTTCACAACGGAATACTATGATTCCCGTTCGACGCATTATTCGTCGGACATGGCAAAAGGCTTCGAAGTGCCGATCGTCCATGTCAACGCGGACAGCCCGGAAGAAGTTCTCGCAGCAGCCTTGTTCGCGTTCAACTACCGGCAGAAATTCGGCAAGGACATCCTCATCGACCTGATCGGCTACCGCCGTTACGGTCATAACGAGATGGACGAACCGATGGTGACGAACCCTGTCATGTACAATGGGGTGCACAGCCATAAGACGGTCCGCCAGCTTTACGGGGAATCACTCGTCAGCGCGGGCATCCTGTCGGCAGAGGACGTGGAGAAACTCGACGCGGACGTGTTCGCGGAAATGCAGCGTGCATACGACAAAGTGAAGGAAACGTCCGCTGACAGCAATCCGGCTTCCAACGCGACACCGGAGGCAGTCCTTGCAGGGTATGCACGGGATCTTCAGACAGGCGTGGAAGAAAACCGTCTCCGTCAGATGAACGAAGAGCTCCTGACCTATCCGGAGAACTTCCATGTGTTCAGCAAACTGGACCGGATCCTGAAACGCCGCCAGGATCCTTTCAATGGAAAAGGGAAAATCGACTGGGCCCATGCGGAACAGCTTGCATTCGGTGCAATCCTGCAGGACGGCAAACCGATCCGCATGAGCGGACAGGACGTCCAGCGCGGAACGTTCGCACACCGCCACCTCGTGCTGCATGACGAAGAGACCGGTGAAGAATTCGTTCCGCTGCACCACATCAGCGGCTCGAATGCCTCATTCGTCGCGTACAACAGCCCGCTGACCGAAGCGGGTGTCGTCGGTTACGAATTCGGCTATAACCTGGAAGAGGAAAAGACAGTGACGATCTGGGAAGCACAGTACGGCGACTTCTCCAATATGGCTCAAGTGATGTACGATCAGTTCATCTCCTCGAGCAACGCGAAGTGGGGCCAGCAGTCCGGTCTGATAATGCTTCTGCCTCATGGTTATGAAGGTCAGGGGCCGGAACACTCGAGCACCCGTATCGAACGGTACTTGCAGCTCTGTGCAGAGAACAACTGGACTGTCGCCAACATCTCGAGCGCGGCGAACTACTTCCACGTACTGCGCAGACAGGCAGCGATCCTCGGTGACGAAGCCGAGCGTCCGCTCGTCATTGCAACGCCGAAATCACTGCTCCGCCATCCGCTTGTCGGGGCGGACGTCACAGATCTGACGGAGGGGCATTTCGAGACTGTACTGGAAGAGCCGAATACCGGCAGCCAGACAAACCAAGTCAAGAAACTTATCCTGACGAGCGGAAAAATGGCGATCGACCTGGCCGAGAAGGTGAAAGGATCAGAAGGGTTCGAACACCTGCATATCGCTCGTATCGAACAGCTTTATCCATTCCCATCTGACAAGGTGAGTGCCATCATCCAGCGGTTCCCGAACTTGGAAGAGATCGTCTGGGTGCAGGAAGAACCGAAGAATATGGGTGCCTGGTCATTCGCACGTCCATATTTGCAGGAGGTCGCGGGCGGCCTGCCTGTGAACTATACAGGACGCATCCACCGCGCAAGTCCGTCTGAAGGCAACGGAACGATGCACAAAACGGAACAGCAGCGCATCATAGAAGAAGCATTGAAAAATTGAACTACTGAACCGGCACGATTTTTGGAACGATATTAGAGGAGGAAATTATTGTGGCAGAGATCCGAGTACCTGAACTGGCAGAATCGATTACCGAAGGAACAATCGCAAAATGGCTGAAGCAGCCGGGCGACACCGTTGACAAAGGTGAGTTCATCGTCGAATTGGAAACTGACAAAGTCAACGTCGAAGTCATTTCCGAAGAAGCAGGGACAGTGCAGCAGCTGATGGCTGAAGAAGGCGATACTGTCGAAGTCGGCCAAGTCATCGCAGTCGTCGGGGCTGGATCTGGTGCACCGGCGCAACAGCCATCCGCATCAGCGGAACCGGCACCGCAGCAGCCGGCACAAGCAAGCGAACCGGCAGCTGCAGAGCCCGCTACTGCTGAAGAGGCATCATCCGGGGACCGTACAATCGCAAGCCCGGCAGCTCGCAAGCTTGCACGCGAAAAAGGCATCAACCTTGCTGACGTTTCACCTATCGATCCGATGGGCCGCGTCCGCGTCCAGGACGTTGAAGCACACGGTTCAGCACCGAAAGCGCAGCCAGCAGCCGCTGCTCCTGTAAAACAGCAGGACAAACCTGCTGACGACGGCCGTGTCGAGCGCGTCAAGATGAGCCGCCGCCGTCAGACGATCGCAAAACGTCTGCTGGAAGTGAAACAGAATACAGCGATGCTGACAACGTTCAACGAAATCGACATGACGAACGTCATGGAACTCCGGAAGCGCAAGAAGGATGAGTTCTTCGACAAGAACGATGTCCGTCTCGGTTTCATGTCCTTCTTCACGAAAGCAGTCGTCGCTGCCCTGAAGAAATACCCGAATGTCAACTCAGAGCTCGATGGCGATGAGCTGCTCATGAAAAACTACTATGATATCGGCATTGCCGTTTCCACAGAAGGCGGACTCGTCGTGCCGAACGTCGTCGATGCAGACCGCAAGAATTTTGCGGAGATCGAAGCATCGATCGGGGAACTCGCAAAGAAAGCGCGCGACAATAAGCTGACGCTCGCCGACATGTCAGGCGGTTCGTTTACGATCACGAACGGCGGAGTGTTCGGTTCACTCCTTTCGACACCGATCCTGAACGGCACGCAAGTCGGAATCCTCGGCATGCACACAATCCAGAAACGTCCGATCGCTGTCGGAAACAACGTTGAAATCCGTCCTATGATGTACGTTGCGCTGTCGTATGACCACCGTGTCATCGACGGAAAAGACTCCGTCGGATTCCTCAAGATGGTGAAGGAATTGATCGAAAATCCGGAAGATCTTCTTCTCGGATCCTGATGACTGACTGCTCCGCCTTTTCCATCCAGGATGGCGGAGCCTCTTCTTCTATCCGTTAATCCAGAAAGGGCGGGGAACGCAATGTCAACGTTCAAAGAGTGGCTGGAAGCTCCGGCGATCCGGCAGGTCGTCTGCAAACATGCAGATGCTGACAAGTACTTGGTCACCAACGTGCTGACGCCCGGCAAGACATACGATGTGAAAAACGAGACGGAGGAGTTCCTCTTCGTCGTCGATAACACGGGGAAAGTCGGAGGCTACTACAAAACCTATTTCGAATGAACCAGCAGGCGGCCTGATGCTCTCAATGCATCAGGCCGTTTTGTATGACAGGAGGTAAACAAATGGATCCATTAGTCAAGAGAACCATTGAAGAACGGCAGGCAAGGACGTACCGTAAAGAAGACGGCCAGCTCATCCAGACGGGCGGTTATATGAGCCCGGAGCCGTATCTGTTCGATGACGTGACAGCCGCCGCGGCGCTGAAAAAGCCGGTTCTGCTGAAGGGGCCGTCCGGCAGCGGGAAGACACGACTCGCACAGAGCTTGTCCGCGCTGTTCGGACAGCCGATGCAGAGCGTCAACTGTTCCGTCGACCTCGACGCGGAAGCATTGATCGGCTTCAAGACCATCATCGTCCGGGAGGGCGTAAGTGTCATTGAATTTGTCGACGGTCCAGTCGTCACTGCCATGAAAGAGGGACACATCCTTTATATCGATGAAATCAACATGGCGAAACCGGAGACGCTGCCGATCCTTCACAGTGTCCTCGATCATCGCAGGATGCTGACGAACCCCTTCACAGGGGAAGTGATCACCGCGCACGAAGACTTCACGGTCGTCGCGGCGATCAACGAAGGCTATATCGGCACTTCGCCCATGAACGAAGCGCTGAAAAACCGGTTCGTCTCGTTCGCGGTCCCTTATTTAAAAGCAGGCCAGCTGCGCAGCGTGCTTGAAATGGCTGTGCCTGATGCTCCTGCAAGTACCGTCGATCTGATGATGAACGTCTCCGCAGATCTGACCAAACAAGTGCAGAACGGGCTGCTGGCGGATGAAGCCGCTTCCGTGCGGAGCCTGCTGAACGCGTTGGAGCTCGCTGTCCATATGCCTGCCGACCGTGCAGTTCGCTATGCGATTGCTGAGCTTCTGGAAGATAAGATGGAGCGCGATCTCGTCAGCGAATTGACAGCCACTTGGGTGAAATGAGGGGTGCTGAATGGGAAAACTGAATCGGTTCATCCAGTTCAATGATGAATCTGTCGACACGCACGGCCTGATGCTCTATGAAAAGATCGCACAATCGCTCGCGGACGCACCATTCCTGCACCTGACCGAACGTCAGCTGATCGAATACCAGCCGCAGGAATCCGTGCTTGCAATGAGTGTGTTCTGGCGGCATCGCCCGGACACGATCATGCATCTCGGACGATTGTCGGATCTCTATCTGCTTGCGGCAGGTTTCTACCGCCATTTCGATCTGGCCGCCTGGCGGACGTTTGCTGCACAGTTCCGCACTTCGCGGCTTCCTGTTTTCGCCAATCAGCTCGTCATGCTGTTCGAAGAATTCCGGCTGACCGAGCAGACGATCCGGCAGCGGCCCGGCACTGCGCGGGCCTTCACTGTCAGGCAAGACGTCTATACCGCATTCCATAACGACAGGCTCGTCTCGAATGCTGCGCGCGGGTTCACAGCGGACGCCCTGCTGAGCCAGCTGTTCCTCGATATCCATCTCGGTACGCTGCAGGCCCCGCATGCGTCATTGGGCAGTCTGCCGATGAGCCGTATCCGGCAGCTGACGGAGCGGATCTATGAGAGCGGGTCGACATCGGACAGTATTTCATTAGCCCGGCAGATCACGGACCTGGCAGACGAGCATTTGGCAGAGGATGTCATCCTGCCGCTATATACGATCGGCGACTATTTCGAAGACGGCGCCCGGATGGAGACCCCATCGGAAAATCCGGAGTTATCAGGGACAGGCGACCCGGCAGAGAAGGAGACGATCGAGGAAGAGTTCCGTGCGTGGCACCGCGAGTCGGAAGACGATAAAGGCAGTCATTTGACGTTCGATATCCAGCATGGCACATCCGGTATGTCTGCATCCGATGATTCGAAACCGGGGGATGACCCTTCCGCTGTGCAGCAGATCGGCAAAGGGGTATCCGAAGGGAACGAAGAGGAACAGGCAGATGCCGAAGAAGCCGGTAAGACTGCAAATCGGACTGGCGGGGAAGCCGCGGCAGCAGGTGAGCGTTTCGGTGCGGCCAACCGTCATGTGACATATGAAGTGATCCGGCTGGAGAAAAAGGAAGACGGCATCACCCGCCGGCAGCTGGAGCTCATGAGGGACAGTCAGCAGCCATTTGTAAAAGCGGTGACGTCTGAGATGAGGAAACGGCTGGAACTCAAAAGAACCGACAGACGGGAGCATGTGTCGGCGGGCAGACTGTCCTCTAAGCTGCCGCAGCTGCTGACAGACGACCGTCCGAAACCGTTCTACCGGAAATCATCTCCTTCGCGTCAGCTCGATGCTGTGTTCGGACTGCTTGTCGACGGATCCGCTTCCATGATCGATAAGCTGGAGGAGACGAAGGAGGCCGTCCTGCTGTTCCACGACATATTGCGCTCCCTCGCCGTCCCGTTCGAAATCGCGGCGTACTACGAAGACGCCTTTGAAGCGTCCAAGGAACAGCAGCCGAACTATTTCGAAGTCATGCATTCATTCGAAGACAGACAGACGGACAGCGGATCCGCCATCATGGATTTCACTGCCCATGAAGACAACCGTGACGGGTTTGCGATCCGCTGGATGGCTGACCGTCTTACGGTGCGTAGGGAGCATCACAAGTTCCTCCTTGTTTTTTCCGATGGGGAACCGGCCGCCTTCGGCTATGCGCGGAACGGTATACTTGATACCGCGGAAGCCGTATGGGAAACGGAAAAGAAAGGAATCTCCGTTATCCACTTGTATTTATCGGCTGAAGAGGCGACAGAGGACCAGAAGGCACTGTTTTCGACCATGTTCGGCAGCAAGACGGCAACCGCCGATTCCGTTGGGCAGTTCACCGATCAGACTCTGCGGATCCTCCGGAAACTGCTGACGATCGTGACACGCTAGTCAAAAACGATAAAAAAACGCAGAACCGTCTCAGAGAGGGCGGTTCTGCGTTTTTTCGTGGATATTCAGCAGGCGCTGTTTCAGTTCTTCTTCCATCCTGCCGATTTCCCGTTCCGCTTCTTTCCGTTTCACACGGCCGTCAGCCTGGATGGCAAGCGTTTCTTCGATCGTAGTGATCAGGTTTTCCTGCGTTTTCTTCAGTGTATCGATTTCGATGATGCCGCGCTCGTTCTCTTTGGCGGTTTCGATGGAATTCATCTTCAGCATTTCGGAGTTGCGGAGAAGCAGGTCATTCGTCGTTTTCGTCACGAGGCGCTGTGACTCGACCGCTTTCTTCTGCCGGTTGAGCGTCAGGGCGATCGCGATCTGGTTTTTCCAGAGCGGGATGGACGTCATAATCGACGACTGGATCTTTTCCGCAAGGGTCTGGTTCGTCTGCTGGATCATCCGGATCTGCGGTGCACTCTGGATGGTCAGCTGGCGGGACAGCTGCAGATCATACAGCCGTTTTTCCAGCCGGTCCACGAACTGCATCATATCATTCACTTCCTGGATCGCCATCTGGTCATTCGACTGCTTGGCCTCTGTCTGCATTTGGGGGATGACCTGCTGCACCAGTTCGTCGCGCTTGAGTTCCGCTGCGGCGATGTAGACATTGAGTGCCTGGAAATAGACTTTGTTCTGCTCATACAGGTTGTCGAGCATATGGACGTCTTCCAGCAGACCCCGCTTCGAGTGTTCAAGCTGGACACCGATCCGGTCGATCTGGGTGCTCAGTTTCTGGTATTTCGTCATCATTTCCTGGATGGAGCGGGACGCCTTATTGAACAGTCGGCTGAGCCCGGTTTTCTTCTTCTCCGACAGATCGTCGGGATCGATCTCTGAAAGCTTGCCCATCAGATCATTCAACACATCGCCGACCGGTCCGATATCCTTGCTCTGGACATGGTCGAGCATCTTATGCGAGAAGCTGGACAGCTGGTTCTGGGCACTGGCGCCGTACGTAAGGATCGCTTCGTAATCGCCGACAGGTATCTGCGCTGCCAGTTCCCGCGCTTTCTGCTGTTCCTCTTCCGTCAGCCGCTCCATGAGCTGCACCGGTTTCGCGGCGTCAGGCTGTTTCGTCTGCATCTCTTCCGGAAGCAGCGGCTCGCTGCGGTCGAACGGGGTGCTCAGTAAGTCGTCGAATGACATCACATCATCGGTCGTTGGCTTGTTTTCGGTCATCGAGTAGTTCCTCCTCTGTAGTCGGCAGCTGTTTCCTGCGCTGCATCGTCACATCCACATAATCCAATTCGAGCTGCAGCGCAGCAAGATCCGTTGCCAATGCGTCCTGCAGATCACTTTCGAGCTGCTGGGTCACATCTGTGAGCGTCTCTCTCGTCGTCTGCAGAGCGATCCTCACGTCTTTGTCCTTCAGCTGCTGGTTGGCTAGCAGTGCGTATTTCGACGTCAATTCGACGGCGGAGTCCAGGTGAGCATAGAAGAACTGCTCGGTCTGATAAAATTTCTTCGGATCGTTCCTGACGATATTGACGACTTTGCGCGCCAGGCTGCTCAGCTCATATACTTGGCGGAAAGCCTGGACCGACCGGGCTTGTCCGTAGAGGCTGCCGAGTCGTTTGACTTTCCGTTTCGCTTCTTCGATCTGGTATTGGATATGCTGGTATTCGGAACGCGTCATTCCGAGCTCCTTCACGGTTGAACCGATCTGGAACTGCTTGATACCGAACGTGCCGCCGAGATACAGTGCGATGAGGATGCCGGTGGCGGCGAAGAAGTTCATCCCTATACCAAGCAGGAGAAAGAAGTACGTTCCGAAACTGATGGGCGCCGTGATGAAGTGCCGAACAAAGAACTGTTTCACTTTATTCATCGGAAAACCGCCCTCCTTCGTTATTAGGATAGTTATCTTTACTACGAACGCGATGGCCGAAAGGTTTCACGGTTCGTGTTTCTTTCCCAATTATACCGCACTCTTGCGGAGGAAACGAATTTTTGACATGGCTTCAAAACGGATTGCTTGGAAAAAAAGCAGGTGCTTTGTATAATTGTGCTCGAAAGAGGAAAAGAGGTTTCACTATGTACGAAGTCATCTATATGAAAGCCGATTATGAACCTTGGTGGATGTTCGAAGGGTGGGAGGAGATGGTGCGCTGCCGCAAACAATTTACCGATTACGGGGAAGCGGCTGCTTATGCAGTATCCCTGATCGCCGGTATGCGGGAACAGTTTGCAAAAGAGAGAACGCGCAAACAGACCTTCATCGCTTTCTGGAATCCCGGGGAACGGACCTATTGTGACGGATGTGACGAGGACTTGCAGCTGTACCACGGCGTATTTGTAATGTCCGGTGAAAAACCGGTTCCTTTTCTGGATGAATAATAATGTGAATATTTCATTAGGTTCCGTTGACAAATACTAGCGGTATGGTATAGTGTAGGTAAGGTTAATAGCAAGTGCTCACCACGGAAAACGATTCACGTATTACAGAGAGTGATCGGCTGCGTCGGTACTTTTTGTAATACGTGAATTTTTCTCATTTGAGGGGAGTTCATGTATTAGCAATTATTATTTGGGGGTTTTTGTCCATGAAACAAGGTACAGTAAAATGGTTCAACGCAGAAAAAGGGTTCGGTTTCATCGAGGTTGACGGAGAAGACGACGTATTCGTACACTTCTCAGCTATCCAAGGCGAAGGTTTCAAGTCTTTGGACGAAGGACAGCAGGTTGAATTCGAAATCGTAGAAGGCAACCGCGGTCTCCAGGCTGCTAACGTTATTAAACTCTGATAACTGAATGACGAGGCCCCGCTTATGCGGGGCCTCGTTTTTTTCAATCCGGTTTTGTAACGGACTCCATGGATGAGCTGATTACGTGTTCCTCCATCTCTTTCGTCCTCATGACAGATTCCCGTTTCACCTCGCCGTATTCTTCCACGAAATATCGCCTGTTGACGAAGTCTTCGTCCTTTTCTTCCAGTACGACCGCATGTTCAAAGGTCCTATACGGGGTTTCGACAGTTGCGTCCGTGTCGGTGACCGTCCACCGTTCAAAGGAGGCCCCTTTCTCGAATGGCAGCTGCAGATAGATGCCTGTCGGTTCCATTTTCTTAATGTCGTCAAGCGGAGGGGCATTCGATTCGGTGTCTACAGGGGACTCGTCCAGCCGGAGGATCTTGTCTTTTTCAACTTTATACAGTTTGCGAATCAGGGCTCCGCCATTGTTTTCATACACCATGACGATATCCTTATATGGATGGTAGATCTGCATGTCCATCTCTGCGTATTCGTTTCCCTTGCCTTCGTAGTGGACTTTCGATCCGTGCGGCAGGAAGTACGCCATCATTTCGGGGTTCTGCACGCGATTGTCTGAACCGGCTTCATCCTTTTTTTCATCAGTGCCTGTTCCATTATCTGCCTGGTTTTCCTTCCCGCCGGTGTCCTTGCCATTGTCAATCGGGGTCCGTTCTCCGCTGTTGCCTGAATTGTCGGGCGTCGTGACATCCTGGCCATTCAGCTTGGAACACGCCGGCATAAGAAGAAGGGGAATGAGCAGCAGCAGCTTTCCGGTGATTCGTTTCATCGTGATCCGCTCCTTTCTTACCAGTATTTCCGATTCTCCGATAACTATGTGCATGACAGAAAAAAAGACACGGATCCGGCCAGGAAATCTGGCGGATCCGTGTCTTTTGGCAGTGTACCGGTCAATTGCCGGCAGGCTGTGCTTCTTTCCATTCCAAGTACTCGTCATAGCCCATCATCTTGTCGAAGATCGTGCCGTCCTCATTGATCTCAATGACACGGTTCGCAATCGTCTGGATGAATTGATGGTCATGCGAAGTGAAGAGCATGGCGCCTTTGTAGGCGATAAGCCCGTTGTTCAGCGCCTGGATCGATTCCAGGTCCAAGTGGTTCGTCGGCTCATCCAGCAGCAGGACGTTGGCGTTGTTCAGCATCATTTTTGAAAGCATGCAGCGCACCTTTTCGCCGCCTGAAAGGACAGATGGCTTCTTGTTCACTTCTTCGCCCGAGAACAGCATTCTTCCGAGGAAACCGCGGAGGAATGTCTCGGTCTCATCTTCAGGAGAATACGGACGGAGCCAATCGACGAGTGTCTTTTCATCGCCTTCGAAGAACTCGGAGTTGTCAATCGGGAAGTACGAGCGTGTTGTCGTCACACCCCATTTGACAGTTCCTGCATCCGGTTCCGTCTCCTCAGCGAGAATATCGAGGAGGGCGGTCTTCGCGAGCGGATTGCCGATCAGAATGACCTTGTCTTCTTTGTTCAATGTGAACGTCGCATCTTTCAGCAACTGGACACCATCCTGCTTTTTGGACAAATCGCGCACCATAAGGACATCGTTCCCGATTTCCCGGCCGATCTGGAAATTGACATACGGATAGCGGCGGGAAGACGGTTTGATGTCGTCCAGCTCGATTTTATCGAGCGTCTTCTTCCGTGATGTCGCCTGCTTCGACTTCGAGGCATTCGCACTGAAACGCGCGATGAACGCCTGGAGTTCCTTCACTTTCTCTTCCTTCTTCTTGTTCTGTTCCTGGGACAGCTTCAAGGCAAGCTGGCTCGATTCATACCAGAAGTCATAGTTCCCTGCGTAGATCTGGATCTTGCTGAAGTCCAGGTCGGCGATATGGGTACATACCTTATTCAGGAAGTGACGGTCATGGGATACGACAATGACGGTGTTCTCGAAACCGATCAGGAATTCCTCCAGCCATTGGATCGCTTTCAAGTCAAGGTGGTTGGTCGGCTCATCCAGCAGAAGGACGTCCGGTTTGCCGAACAGTGCCTGTGCCAGGAGCACTTTAACTTTGTCTGACCCTGACAGTTCCGCCATCTTCATGCTGTGCATGCTTTCCGGAATACCGAGCCCCTGCAGGAGGATGGCCGCTTCTGACTCAGCTTCCCAGCCGTTCAGTTCGCCGAATTCACCTTCCAGCTCAGCGGCACGCATGCCGTCCTCGTCAGAGAAGTCTTCCTTCATGTAAATTGCATTTTTCTCGGTCATAATATCATGCAGGCGCTTGTGCCCCATGATCACCGTGTCCATCACGATTTCGTCTTCAAACTGGAAGTGGTCCTGCTTCAGGACGGCAAGACGGTCATCGTTGTTCAGGATGACGTTGCCTGTCTGCGGTTCGAGTTCGCCGGACAGGATCTTCAGGAAAGTGGATTTGCCGGCGCCGTTTGCACCGATGAGTCCGTAACAGTTCCCCGGGTTGAATTGTATATTAACATCTTCAAAAAGTTTGCGATCTCCGAAACGAAGACTTACATTACTCACTGCTAACATGATTGACCTCCTAAAATTCACACTTTGCCCATTATAGCATGGAATGCGTCCTATTTGGAACAGTTCCCGGTGGCATAATTCACCCGGCAGGCTTACAATACAGCTAAGTACTTTAGTATATGTGAAACTCAGGAACTCTCCCGGCTATGGAGCGCTTTTCGGCTCTTATAAGCGGGGAGTGTGCCGAGTTCTTTATTAATGCAATATTCCATCTGTACATAATGTCTGCGTTCGGGTAAAGCGACAGGATCCAGACCTTTCATGGTCCGGATGAAATAATATCCATTGATCTGCCGGAAGATTACGACGGTGTCAGGAAAAAGATCGAATACGGTTTTCACTTGGTATTTCCGCGTATACGACCAGTGGAGTATTCTCATGAGCGTCATCCTTTCATGGAAAATTATACCCGGCGCAAAACGCAAACGCAAGTTCGATGACCCCTAGTCAGAAAGGACATTCTATGGATTCCAACTCACTTTCGACCAAACAAATGTATATGCTGATCCTCGCGATCTTTGCTGTGTCGCTCAACATGCGGCCGGCAGTGACGTCGATCGGTCCGCTGCTCGATACGATACGGACCGACCTGGAACTCTCGAACGCACAAGTGAGCCTGCTGACAGCACTGCCGATCGTCTGTATGGGCGTATTTGCATCACTTGCTCCCGTGTTGAACAGGCGTCTCGGCCTGAACGCAACGATGGTCGCCATGATCCTAATGATTGGTGTCATGACGGCGGTGCGCGAGTTCCTCCCGACGTACAAGGTGCTCCTCGCGTCGTCGATCGGCGTTGGAATCGCTATCGCAATAGCAGGCCCGCTGCTGTCCGCGATGATCAAACAGAACTTCCCGACGCGCGCAGGTGCGGTGATCGGTATCTATTCATTCGGTCTCGGGACAGGGGCGACGCTCAGCACCGGCCTGTCCGCCTACTTTTATGAAAAGACGGCATCCTATCCGTTTGCGCTGAGTATATGGGCTGTCCTCGCATTCATCGGTCTCGCAGCCTGGCTCGTCTCAGCAAACGACATGCTGCTCGTGCGCCAATCTGTACGGCAGCCGGTGGAACAGACCTCAGCCGCCGACGCCGGACGTTCACCGTGGCGGACGGGCAAAGCTTGGCTGTTCCTGCTGTTCTTCGGCCTGCAGTCGGCGGCCTTCTTCTCGATCGTCATCTGGCTTGCGCCCATTGCGGTTTCAAAAGGAATGTCGATCGTGCAGGCAGGAACTCTCGTCAGTCTCATGACAGCGGTGCAGATCGTCCTGAACATCGCCATACCGCTCATGATGGAGAAGTACCCCGGCCGGAGGATGTGGCTGCTATTCATCCTGTCGATCGGCCTGGTCGCCGTTGGTCTTTTCTACACAGGCAATATCCCGCTTCTCTGGGTCGGTGCCCTGCTGATGGGGCTGCCGCTCGGCGGGATGTTCCCGATTGCTCTCGTGCTGCCGCTCGACGAAACGAAGAACGCAGCGGAAACGAATACGTGGACTGCGATGATGCAGACGGGCGGATTCATTATCGGCGGGACGCTGCCTCTGCTTATTGGTGTCCTGTATGACCGGACGGGCAGACACCAGGTGACGATCACCCTGTTCGCCCTGCTGTTCATAGGAATGATCGTACTGGCGCTGCTGATAGGGGACAAGGAAAGCGAATGAATGCATTGGAAAAGGGACACCCGGTTATGGGTGTCCCTTTGTTAGGTTGTCTCGCCGATTATCGAATAGTCAATGATGAAAGATTGGTTTCGAATTTGTGATCTGTCACAACGATCATTTGCCGCGGTCGTTGTCCAGCAGGTGTTTCCTAACATAAGCAACGCAAACCCTACCTACTTTTGCGTCCTTGCGGCCCTGTAGCCGCGCCAGTGTGAATACGTATTATCGGTAAACATTCCGCAGAATGCCAGTATTCAACAATCAGCAAAACGTGTGTTAACTTATTTATTATAACCGGGTATTGGTTCTTTGTCAATAGAGATTGAGAAACTGTTCTATTTTCCTCTAGTCGTTCTTACAGTGAGTAGGAGAGGGGAGAGGAATACTGCGATGGAAATTGACGGCGTTTTTTCCGGAGGAGG
This sequence comes from Sporosarcina sp. NCCP-2716, assembly GCF_023707985.1. Lineage (GTDB taxonomy): Bacteria > Bacillota > Bacilli > Bacillales_A > Planococcaceae > Sporosarcina. Next base: position 56,854 of record NZ_BRCF01000003.1, on the reverse strand, counting down.
CCTGAAGGGTCTCGCGCTTGTCGGCGCATGCAAAGTGTTTGAAGAAAGAGGGTATACGTTCAAAAATACGATCGGTACGAGTGCCGGTGCGATTGTCGCCGCCCTGCTCGCGTCCGGTTATACCGCTGGTGAAATGGAGGATATCCTGTTCGAGCAGGACTTTCCGAGCCTTCTCGATGCCAGGAAAACATGGATGCCGGTGCCTTTCATGAAATGGCTGCAGCTTTATTGGAAAATGGGCCTTTACAAGGGAGTAGCGCTTGAGAACTGGTTCAGCAGCGTGCTGGCCGACAGAGGAGTGTACACATTCGCCGATCTGCCGGACGGCTCCCTGAAAATCATCGTTTCCGACCTGACGAACGGCAAGCTCGTCATTCTGCCGGATGACCTGGAGGAATACGGACTGCGGCCGGAATTTTTCCCGGTCGCCCGAGCGCTGCGGATGAGCACAAGCATTCCTTTCTTTTTCGAGCCGGTCGTCCTGCATTCCCTCGCCGGCAACTCAGTCACGGTCGACGGCGGCGTCCTCAGCAATTTCCCGCTGTGGGTATTCGGTGAATCCACGGAAAGAACTCGACGCCCTGTCATCGGCATGAAGCTGAGCCATGACCCTATCCAGAAAAAGAAAACAGTTATCCGGAACGGGCTCAACCTGTACGAAGCCCTCTTTACAACGATGAAAGATGCACACGACGAAAAACATATCCCGAAACAGCTGGAAAAGGACATTCTTTTCATTCCTACAGAAGGAATCTCTGCAGTTCAGTTCGATCTGAGTGAAGAGGACAAAGAAACACTCGTCCAAAGCGGCAAACGGGCGGCAGGGCTGTTTCTGGCGGAACGGAGCATGCCCGCTCTCTGTTATCCCACCATCCGTCAAAAGGCGTAGCAGTCAGACAATTTTTTTAGTTATCCGGCAAATCAGACAGCGAGCGTGGTATAATAGTCATATAGAGGATGAAACATGACAGGGCGGTGTTCAGTGATGAAGATGTCGATAAAACAATTGCTGCTGCTGATAGCACTGTTATCCATAACACTCACGCTTGCAAGCAGTCTCTATGCTGGATACCGCGCCGATCAGGAAGCATTGAAGAATATCACGCTTGAGACAAATTCCGCCTATGCGCAAAAACTGGCGAAAGTGACTGAGGAGTACCTGCTCCGTACGGAAAGGACGCTTGCCTATTCCGCCGATACCCTGAAAGATACGCTGGATACCCAATCTACCGAATTACTGAACCGGGAAGCGGAACGGCTTGCCATCCAGTCCGAATCGCTCAGTTCCGTAGTGATCACGGACCAGCGGGGGATCATCCGGGGCTCATCTAAAAGGGTGGAAGGGCTGATCGGGCAGCCGCTCCAAGGTCTGGAAACGACGAAATCGCTGCATACGGGCATGCCGGAGATCAGTGAACCGTTCGTTTCGCAGACCGGCCGGCTCATCGTGTTCATCAGCACGCCGATAGTGAACAGCGACGGAAGGACTGCCGGGCTGATCGGCGGGAGTATCTACCTGTCTGAGGAGAATGTGCTGTATAACATACTCGGTCAGCATTTCTACGAAGACGGATCCTATGTGTATGTAGTCAGCCGGTTCGGGATGCTCATGTACCACATCCAGCCGGAGCGTGTCGGTGAGCATACAGCCGGCAACCCGGTCATCGAACAGCTGAAGAAGGGCAACAGCGGCAGCATGCAGCTATTGAACAGCACCGGCCGCGATATGCTTGCGGGCTATGCTGTCATCCCGCTCACCGGCTGGGGAGTCGTGTCGCAGCGGCCGACGGAAAAGGCGCTCGCGCCATCGGGACAGATGGTGTTTGAAATGGTCCTCAAATCATTGCCGTTCCTGATCGCTTCTGCACTGCTGGTACTCTTTCTGGCATCGCAAATCGCCAAGCCGCTCGTCCGTCTCGCCAGCTTCGCAGATGGCCAGATGAACGGCGGCGACCATACAGCACTGAAAAGCGGCGCCTGGTACCGGGAAGCGATCCAGCTCGACCGGGCGCTTACCGACAGTTTCAGTAAATACAAGGAAAAAGTTGAGCACTTCATCGAGGAGTCTTCGACCGATGCGCTGACGGGCCTGCTGAACCGGCGGGCTCTGTCAGAACAGGTACGAGTATTCACGGAACAGGAAGTCGGATTTTCGCTGATCATCCTCGACATCGACCGTTTCAAGCTGGTCAACGACACGTTCGGCCATACAGCGGGCGATGAAGTGCTGAAGTTCCTTGCTGACAAGATGAAAGCACAGACAGGCAGTGACGGTTCCTGCTATCGCTATGGGGGCGAGGAGTTTGTCATTGTACTGCCGCAAATGGAGAGTCTGGCTGCCGCACGATTTGCCGACAGATTAAGAATTGATATTTCATCTTCAGTGAGCCCGGTAGGCCGGCCGGTAACATTTTCAGCAGGCGTGGCCGAGTTCCCTGTCCACGCCGACCATATTGTCAAGCTGATCGAACTGGCGGATGAGTGCCTGTACGAGGCGAAAGAAACCGGACGCAACCGGGTGGTCAGCGCCAGCGACAGGACCGCTTCCGTCTGACGGCTCTTTCCGATTCGGCGAAACAATGGTAAACTGTACAACAGCTTATAGAGAAACAGGTGTTGACAGATGATAGGAAGAAACGACCCATGCCCATGCGGCAGCGGTAAGAAGTATAAGAAGTGCTGTGCAAAAAAAGAGGAAGTGACCGTGGAAGCCGTCCAGTCGGAAGAAATCGAACGGATTCTGCAGTCGTTCTACGACGAGTATCCGAAGCGGAAGGATTTCGATGATTACCGGGAATTTGCAGCAGAGTGGAAAACCCCGCTCGGCAGTTCGTACAACGTGGAGATGATCGAAGCTATCGCGCTCGATGAATTCTTTTTTCATCACCGCCCGGATATTTGGGAAGGTTTCGTGAAAAAGCAATTGCGCAAGACGATCCGGCCGGCAGTCATCCAGCTGCTTGAAAGCTGGGCGGTGCCGGAGACGCTGCTCGGACAGGTGACAGGCACTGACGAACACGCCATCACTGTATTGGACCGGCTGCGCAACAAGGAAGTACGCCTCCGACGGGAATCCGAGAAGCCGATTCCGGACGGTGTCCATCTCTGGTGCTTCACGCTGCCGGAAGGAACAGAGGCCGGCGGGGTCCTCGCAGTGTCGACCCTCATCTTCTTCCCGGTCGATCAGCAGTCCGTTTTCGATGAATTCATCGGATTGTTCACGGGATCGGCCGCGGACGCTGAGCCTTTCATGCAGCAGCATGCAGTGCAAATGTGGCAGTCGCTCGCTGCAAACGGCTATGAAGGGGAGGAGTTCACCCATTTCGAGCAGGGGGTCCTTGCCCGGGTTGCCGCGTTTCTCGAAGAGCACGGCCAAACGAGCGGCCGTCTGCTCGAACTGGTGGAGGACTATCTGGTCGAAGAGCAGCCGAACGCGCGGAAAGACGTGGCGATCGCGGCAGGCGCTATCCGGTATGGCCAGGAGAATGGACTGTTCGAACCACTCGGCTTGACGGTCAAGGCGATCGCCGAGCAGTTCGGGGTCTCACCGTCTTCTCTGAACCGCTACTATGCGGGGCTCGCCGAATATGCAGAACGCATGCACGAACACAAATGAAAAAGCAGTCCTGCAGTGTTTTCTTACACACTGCAGGACTGCTTTTTTTATCAACTCCGGAGACCGGCGGCTGATTTCCCGAACGTGAACTCGTTCCAAGAAGCGATTTCATAAGTCGGCACGGCATCCGTTTCGTTTTCCAGCCCATTTGGATTGTACCAGCACGTGTCGATTCCGAACCGGTTCCCGCCGCGGATATCGGAAGTGAGCGAATCACCCGTCATCAGAACACGGGATTTGTCGGTCACACCGAGACGATCGAGCGCCGCATGGAAGATTTCCGGACGCGGTTTCTGATAGCCCGCCTCTTCGGAAGAGAGGATCACTTCGAAGCGTCTGTTCAGCGGAGAACAGGCGATCCGGGCGATCTGGGCCTTGACGAAGCCATTCGTCACAATCGCAAGCCGGGCATCCCCGAGCGAGTCCAGCATGTCGATGACGCCGTCGATCAGATGGGCTTCTTTGCCGAGCTGTTCCAGGTAAGCTTCGGAGAACTCATCTGCATCCAAGCTGATGCCGAATTTCGCGAACAGCTGACGGAACCGGTTCACTTTCAGTTCGGCCATCGTCGCTTTCCCTTCTTCCAGCTCTCTCCACAGTACATTGCTGATCGCTCGGTACTCCGACCGGTAGGCGTCAAGCCCTTCCGCGAGTCCGGCTTCCGTGAATGCCCGCTTGAAAGCATTCCGCTCACCCGTTTCGAATTCAAGCAGCGTATCATCCAGATCGAAAAGGAACACATCATACTTCATAACAACCATCACCTGTCCATTGTAGTTTGTCCTGAGTATAGCACTCTGAAAAATTCTGAACAACAGATGACAGCGCAACAGCAGACGATTGAAAGTTACGTATATTTCGACATTTTGACGGTTTTTCCGTTTACTTTCTCCGGTCGGGGGTAATCAGATAAGTGAAGCAAATCATGAGGAGGTCGAAGCGAATATGTCAGTAGGCGAAGAACTTCAAACTCTGAAAGACTTTCATTGCGACAAGCGCTGTGTACTCAGCGTGTACTTGAACACGAACCCGGCAGATCCCGATCAGCAGAAAGGGGCCTGGAAGATCCAATTGAAATCAGGCTTCAAGAGGCTCGAAGAATATTTGCAGGCATCGAACGACAAAGAGGAGATGGCATCCTTCAAAAAAGCGAAAGAGCTTGTCGTACGAGAAATTGAAAACAACCAAAACGACTTGAAAAAAGGAGTCGTTATTTTTGCTTCATCCAATCCTGAACTTTTCTCTGTCCATTATGTAAAGATTGCAATTGAAACGGACTTCTACTGGGAGGACCATCCGGTGATCGACAAACTGGAGAACATGCTGAAAGCGTATCCGAATTCAGGGATCATCATGCCGAGTTTCGGAAATGTGCGCTTCCTCGATACGGCGATGGGCTATGTAGCCGACGATTTCACGTATACGTTCGACTCGGGGCTCGACGTCTGGCGCGAACAAAAAGGGCTGAACCCTTCCGGCAACCGTGGGACCGGAGGAAGCCATGTCGATGATCTGGACGACCGCCTGAAAGAGAACTTGGAGCGGTTCTACAAATCACTTGCCAATGATATCGGTAAGATGAAGAAAGAGCGCCACTGGGACGAGATCCATGTTGTCGGAGAAGCCGAATACTCCCAATCGTTCGCTTCGGCACTGCCGAACAAACCGGACAGCCTCATCCATAAGAATCTGAACAACTCGAGTGCCGATAAAGTGCTCCATGAAGTTTTCGGCAGCTGATCGGCTGCGCACGAGCCGTCTCTGACAGAAGAGGCGGCTTTTTGACGTCGCAAAGTAATGACAAATCGCATTCTCGGGAAATGTGTGGTAGGATTACTAACAAAATGAGATAGGACGTGACTGTATTGATCACTATTACAATTCCTGAAGTAGACGTAAAAATTGAACAGCGGCTGCAGAAGCAGTCTGCAACCGAAGCACCGATCATCCCGGTGAACGGGTTTGTCGACCTGCACGAAATCCCGCGCGACAAAGGCGGCATCATCTTGTTCTACAACAAACAGGACGAGCTGCTGTTCGTCGGAAAAGCACGTAAGCTGCGACCGCGCGTCAAAAAGCACTTGGAAGACAACGTGTCTCCTTTGAAAGCGCACCGCGACGAAGTGAACAAGATCGGTGTCATCCTCGTCGAAGATGCGATGGAACGTGAAATTTACGAAACATACATTATCAACACGCAGCGCGCAAAATACAATACGGACAAAGTATTTTTCGAATAAGCAGCGGGGAGGTTTTCGGTTTGGATCCACGAACTAAAGCGATACTGGAACAGGTGTCATCTGCTGCAGGCCTGCAACGATGCCGCCTGCACACATATGACTTTTTCGAAAGACCGTCCGCTTTCGGCGGATCGGACATCATTTTGTCCGCAGTCTGGCTGCCGGAAGGGGCTGCATCCCCGGGTGAAGAGGAACTTATGCCGGTAGGTGCCGTATCCGTCGATTATTCGATTCGGTTCAGGCAGCTCATTCTCGCAGTGACTACCGGTGGTGTATCCGGCGCGGTGCCGCTGACGGAGGATACCGATAAAGCTGTGTTCTTCCGGAAATGGGCAGAAATGCAGACCGGGCTGACGTTCGGTGAGACGCTCACGGTGACGAACCGGACGGAAACGGGCTTCGAAGCCGTGCTGTCTTATGGCGGATTTCCTGTCAGCACGGAATCCCAGCTGCAGGTCGAGTGGGATGCAGACGGCCGTCTGCTGACAGCTATGCTGCCGCTCAGAGGTTCTGACGAGTTCGAGTCTTCACAGTTCGACCTGTCGCTGGAAGCGGTCGAGCCGCTCGTCCGTCAGCAGCTGACGCTCATCCGCCTGCCGATCGAGGAAGAGGAGCGGTTCGCCGATTACTATGCGATCGACGAAGTGCACATCGCACAGGACGGAACCGTACTGCCTTATTTCACGGAGGAACAGGGCGCACAATTTCCCGGCACGCTATTGTCCTGGGAAGCTCCTTCCGACGAACGATTCGAACGGCAGCCGGTGGAGCCCTTCCGCGCCCATGTGAGTGCGGACGAAGCGTTCAGCATCGCTGCGCAGGCGCCGTCCGTGTTGGATGAAACGACCTTGCGGCATGTGACCGAGTCGTCCATCCGGTTCCTGTCCGCCGAGGCGGCAAATGAATCCGGCGATTGGGAGCTGTATCGTGTCTTCCGCCAGCCAGGCATCATCGAAGCAGTCTGCCGCAAGATCGGGGAGATTCCCGGTCCGCTGCGCCGCAAGCTGGTCCTGCTGCTTGAACCGGAGACATTCGAAGTACTCAACTATATGGATTCCAACGAAATGGCCCAGCTTTTCGAAGGCTTCACACAGCCGCGTATCGCGACAGTGACGCAGGAAGAAGCCTTCGACGAAATGGTGTCGTTCATCACAATGGATCCAGTGTATGTATACGATCAGGGAGACCGCCGGTATAAGCTGTGCGGCCTGCTCGATTCCGACCAATGTGTCGACGCGGTGACAGGCGTACTGAAAAATCTAAATGACTTGTAGACTGCCGGTTTGCTTGAAGCGAGGGTGAAAGATGAACGAACGGGAACAATGGACTTCGAAGATAGGATTCATTTTGGCGGCGGCGGGCAGTGCGATCGGCCTCGGCGCCATCTGGAAATTTCCATACATGGCAGGGATGAATGGCGGCAGCGTATTCGTGCTGCTGTTCATACTGAGCACACTGGCGATCGGCCTGCCGATCCTCCTTGCTGAATTTGTCATCGGCAGGAGGGGCGGAGCGGATGCCGTAACTTCGTTCGAACGCTTGTCCGCGGGCAGACGGTGGAACTGGGTGGGATGGATCGGCCTTGCTGCGTCCTTCATCATCCTGTCATTCTACAGTGTGGTCGGCGGCTGGATTCTGTCGTATCTGATTCGATCGCTGACAGGCGGCCTGACCCGGAACGATTACGGTGCGCTGTTCGAGGGGATCATCGCGGATCCGTTCGAGGTGCTGGTTGCACAGGCGGCGTTCCTCGCGCTGACAATCTGGATCGTCCAAAGCGGGATCCGCGGCGGTGTGGAACGGGCAAGCCGGTGGATGATGCCGCTGCTGTTCGTCTTCTTTATCGTCCTTGCAATCCGCTCCCTGACATTGGACGGCGCGATGGAAGGTATCCGATTCCTGTTCGTCCCGGACTGGTCCTATTTGACTTGGAAAACGGGACTGCTGGCGCTTGGCCAGGCGTTCTTCTCCCTCAGTGTCGGGGTGACGGCGATGATGACCTACGCGTCATATTTACAGAAGGATGAACGGCTCGGCCAATCTGCGCTGAACGTCTCTTTACTGAACATCATCATCTCCTTGCTGGCGGGGATTGTGATCTTTCCGGCGGTATTTGCGCTCGGCCAGTCCCCGGCAGAAGGCCCCGGCCTCATATTTGTCGTGCTGCCGGCCATCTTCAACGAAATTCCGTTCGGCTCGTTCTTCCTCATCGTGTTCTTCATTCTCATGCTGTTCGCCACACTGACGTCAGCGATTGCGATGCTCGAAATCGTCGTCTCGACGGGCATCCGCAGCAGGCACGACCGGAGGAGAAGGGCCGCCTGGATGTTCGGCGGACTTATCTTCGTCGTCGGCATTCCGAGTGCCTTGTCATTCGGGAAGTTGAGCGGCATCCAGCTGTTCGGCGGATCGATATTCGATTTCGCCGACCTGCTGACGAGCCGGATCGCAATGCCGATCGGTGCGCTTGCGGTATCGCTGTTCGCAGGTTATGTACTCAGCAGCCGCGACACCGCTGAAGAATTGCAGATGAACCCGCTGCTCCATAAAATCTGGAAAGCATTGATCCGCTATATCGTCCCGGCGGCCATCGTCATCATTTTCCTGGCGTGGGCGATCGACCTATAAACCACGCAGCCCGGTGTCTACGGACGTCGGGTTTTTTTTGTCTGCAAATGACGAAATATTGAAACCTTTCCACCTGGCAAAGCGTGTTCCTGATGGATGCTTCATCAGAGGGAGAGCGAATAGGAAGGAGGTATTGCTATGCCAGGGTTTGTGTGTAAAGGGTTTATGCTGGCCGGTATGCTGAGCATCTGTTTAGCGGCAGTGGGCTGTTCACCTGCGGAAGAGGAACGCGGGGAAGAGACGATAGAAAAGAAGGTCGATGAGAAGGTCGATGAGAAGCCGGAAGTGAAAGCGCCGGAAAAGACGGAAGTCAGCTTCACCAGGGAGACTGCCGTCCAGCATATCGAACAAGTCACAAGACTCGAGCTGACTGGCCCCGATAAGAAGTATCAGGAGCTGATGCAGGCGGTCATGGAAGGGGTAGATAACACGGCTGTTGAACAGCAGGAGAACATAATGATCTACAAAGCCTATGTGAAACAGGTATACGGTCCTTTTTTTACGGAAGATGCACTCAACCAGTTCATCTCAGCAGGAGCTTTCCAATATGATTTTTTCAACGATGCAGTTTTTGAGATGAAACCGGTAAAGCTGGAGGTCACTCAAAGTGATATACAAACAGCTGATAACCAATTTACAATCGATGCCGTCGTCGAAGTGTCGGCACCCGGGCTGGAAACGGAACAGTTTCCGGTCGAGGGCAGAGCGTTCATAAGCAAGAAGGATGGAAGGATCGGCGTCTATCAGCTCGGCCATATCGATTCCGAACTGAGAGCACACTTGCTCATGCTCGAAAACCGATGAACGATATACGACCGGCAGGCGTTTGCGAATTTCAGTGGACAATTCAGCGGTCACCCGCTACAGTGGAATGGAACAGACGGGATTTATCGCACACCTAACACTGAAGGAGCGGATCGTTATGAAGAAAGTCCTCATTGTTGAAGACGAACCATCGATTGCCACACTGCTGCAGTACAATCTGGAACAGGCCGGCTACGCCGTCATTGTCGCCCATGACGGCAAGACAGCGCTCCGGATGACGAACGAAGAGCAGCCGGATCTACTCGTCCTCGATCTTATGCTTCCAGGGATGGACGGCATGGACGTTTGCAAAACGCTGCGCCAGGAAAAAATCCATACACCGATTCTCATGCTGACCGCGAAAACCGACGAATTCGACAAGATCCTCGGACTGGAACTCGGCGCAGACGATTATTTGACGAAGCCGTTCAGCCCCCGGGAAGTCGTCGCGCGTGTCAAAGCGATCCTGCGCCGTTCCGAACTCGTGAAGGGTGCCCAGCCGCAGGGACAGGACGCACCGTTCGTCATCGGGCAGCTCATGATCTACCCGGAACGGATAGAAGCCAAAATGGCAGGTCAGCCGATCGACCTGACCCCGAAGGAATTCGAACTGCTGCTGTATCTCGCCCGCCACAGCGGAAAAGTGCTGAACCGGGAACAGCTGCTCGATGCCGTCTGGAACTACGAATATACGGGCGATTCCCGGATCGTCGACGTCCATATCAGTCATTTACGCGAAAAGATCGAGCCGGATACGAAGCAGCCGATGTACATCAAGACCATACGGGGGTTCGGCTATAAAATGGAACAGGTCAAGAGCTGACCTATTCATCTGTACATACATATTCTTTCAAAACCGCCTGCCACGGCGGTTTTTTCTATGTAAACTCTCGTAAACTGAATCTTTACATAGTCTTTACAGAGCCTCCACTTGTCCTTAACGTTCAGCCGTTACAGTAAAGGTACAGCAGATCGGACAGCTGTAAAAAAACTTTCGAGGTGGGATTCAGATTGAAGAAAAGAAATCGTCTATCATTTGCAGCAAGCATTCTATTGTGTGCCGGACTGGCATCAGCCTGCAGTTCGACAAAAGCGGACGAAGCCGATAACACAGCGGATGCGAACAAACCTGCAGAACAGACAGGCACGATTACAGCAGTCGGCTCAAGCGCCCTTCAGCCTCTGGTCGAAGCAGCTGCCCAACAGTACGCGGCTGACCACCCCGGAGCTGTCATTAACGTACAAGGCGGAGGGAGCGGGACCGGACTCAGCAAGATCAGTGAAGGCGCTGTCGATATCGGGAACTCTGACATCTTCGCTGAAGAAAAAGACGGAATCGATGCAAGTAAAATTGTTGACCATAAAGTAGCGGTCGTCGGAATGGGCCCAGTCGTCCATCCGGAGACAGGTGTTGAAGATGTCACTACGGAAGAATTGATTGACATCTTCACCGGCAAGATCACGAACTGGAAAGAGCTCGGCGGGAAAGACCAGGATATCTCCGTGATCAACCGCGCACAGGGTTCAGGAACACGGGCAACCTTCGAAACATTCGGACTGCAGGGGAAAGAGCCGATCGAAGCACAGGAGCAGGACTCTTCCGGAACTGTGAAGAAGATTGTAAGTGAAACACCAGGCGCCATCAGCTACCTCGCATTCTCGTATTTCGATGACTCGGTCACCGCTTTGAAAGTGAATGGCGTCTCCCCGACACAGGAAGAAGTCGAAACGAACAATTGGGAAATCTGGGCATACCAGCATATGTATACGAACGGTGAAGCGGATGGACTCGCGAAAGAGCTGATCGATTACATCCTCTCGAAAGACGTGCAAGATGAACTGCTTCCTGAAATGGGCTATCTGCCAGTGACAGGTATGAAAGTCGAACGGGATGCAGAAGGTAAAATCGACAAAAAATAATTACATGAAGACGTATACGCACTACAGAAAGGAGAACGGATGATGGCCAAGCTGGTAAAGGAAACGGAACATCCGTTATTCAAGAAAAGCAGCAAACTGCGGACAGAACGGTTCGGCAAAGGGCTCACCTTTGCCGCCGTTCTGCTGACCGCACTTCTGACCGCAGCAATCTTCTTCCTCGTCATCTCGAAAGGGCTCTCGACGTTCTTCGTGAACGGCGGGAGTGTCAAGGAATTCTTCACGGGAAGCACGTGGAACCCGGGTCAGAAACACGAAGGAGGCAGCCCGATCATCGGAGCACTGCCATTCCTCACCGGCTCCCTTGCCGTAACAGGTCTGTCTGCACTGATCTGTACGCCGCTTGCGATCGGGGCAGCGCTCTTCATGAGTGAAATCTCACCGAAAGCCGGCAGGAAAGTGATGCAGCCGGTCATCGAACTGCTCGTCGGCATCCCTTCCGTCGTCTATGGATTCATCGGTCTCAGTGTTGTCGTCCCGCTTCTGCGGGATCATGTAACGGGAAGCGGATTCGGGATCGCGGCGGGTACGATCGTCCTGTCCGTCATGATCCTGCCGACGGTCACGAGCCTCGCACTCGATGCCATCCAGGCAGTCCCGCGCTCGTTGCGTGAAGCATCGCTTGCACTCGGTTCGACGCGCTGGCAGATGATCTATAAAGTGATCCTGAAAACAGCGAAACCCGGACTTCTGATGGCGGTCATCTTCGGGATGGCGCGCGCGTTCGGTGAAGCACTTGCCGTCCAGATGGTCATCGGGAATGCTTCGGTGATCCCTCACTCGCTGTTCGAGCCGGCGTCAACGCTGACGAGCATCCTGACGATGGGTATGGGCTATACCGTGCTTGGTACCGCTGAGAACAATGCACTCTGGACACTGGCACTAATCCTGCTCCTCATGTCACTCGCATTCACGATCGCTGTCCGATGGATCGGAAGGGGGAAACCGCAATGATGTCTGCAAAACAGGCCGACCGGCTCGCGACTGCCGGATTATACGCTGTAGCCGGGGTGATCCTCGCGCTGCTCGCCGGACTTCTCGGCTATGTGTTCGTCAAGGGGTTCCCGATGCTCAGCTGGCAATTCATCACCTCACCGCCGCAGATCTTCAAAGGGGGCGGAGGAGTCGGGCCGCAGCTGTTCAACTCGTTCTACCTGCTTGTACTGACGCTCGTCTTTTCGCTGCCTGTCGCACTCGGGGCAGGGATCTATCTGGCGGAATATGCGAAGGACAACTGGTTGACGCGCAGCATCCGGATTTCAGTTGAAGTGCTGTCATCGCTGCCGTCCATTGTCGTCGGACTGTTCGGATTCCTGTTCTTCGTCATCTACATGGGATGGGGGTTCTCAATCATTTCCGGGGCACTCGCATTGTCCGTGTTCAACTTGCCGCTGCTCGTACGGGTCGTTGAACAATCGATCCAGAGCGTGCCGCGCACTCAGCGGGAAGCAGGATGGGCGCTCGGTTTCTCGAAGTGGGAAACGATCACAAACATCGTCCTGCCTGCAGCACTTCCCGGCCTCATAACAGGGATCATCCTGGCGGCAGGCCGCGTATTCGGAGAAGCAGCTGCACTGATCTATACGGCAGGCATGAGTACGCCGGCGCTCGACTTCACGGATTGGAATCCTCTTTCGCCCGTGTCACCGCTCAACCCGTTCCGCCCTGCCGAAACGATGGCCGTACATATTTGGAAGATCAACGGGGAAGGCATCATGCCGGACGCATCCGCCATCTCGGACGGTGCCGCCGCGCTGCTGATCCTGTCGATCCTGCTGTTCAACCTGTCGGCACGGTTCGTCGGCCGGTTCGTCTTCAAGAAAATGAGTGCAAGCTAGAGAGGAGAATCATTATGCAGACAGTTGCAGTCCCAAGCCGCGTACTAAGTTCACAGACACACGTCACAGCACTGACCGGACCGGAACTGACACGCCCCAAACTGGAAACTGACCGGCTTTCCGTCTTCTACGGAGACCATCAGGCGGTCAGTGACGTCTGCCTGACGTTCAAGAAGAACACAGTTACAGCACTCATCGGACCTTCAGGATGCGGCAAGTCGACCTTCCTGCGTGCACTCAACCGGATGAACGACAGTATCGAAGGCTGCCGGATGGCAGGGGAGATCCGCTACGACGGCATCGAGCTGCAAAGCCGGCAGGTGAATGTGCTCGAAGTCCGCAAACAGATCGGCATGGTGTTCCAGCGTCCCGTGCCCTTCGCGAAGTCGATCTACAAGAATGTCGCCTATGGACCGATACGCCATGGCGTGAAAAAGAAGAAAGAACTCGACCGGATCGTCGAAGACAGCTTGCGGAAAGCAGCCTTATGGGATGAAGTCAAAGATTTTCTGCACCAGTCTGCACTCCGGCTCTCCGGCGGTCAGCAGCAGCGTCTCTGCATCGCCCGCGCACTCGCCATGCAGCCCGACGTCCTGCTTCTGGACGAACCGGCATCCGCCCTCGACCCCGTGTCGACAGCGAAGATAGAGGAATTGATCGGACAGCTGAAAAAGGAGATCACCATCATCATCGTCACCCATAACATGCAGCAGGCGAGACGGATCTCGGACGAGACGGCATATTTCTATATGGGCCGGATGGTCGAACACGGACCGACCGAACAAATCTTCAGCAATCCCCGGAGCGAACAGACCCGGCAATACATCTCCGGACAGATCGGATAGGAGGAAGCGTTATGAGACAAGCAGCCGCTGAGCATATCTTGACACCCGCTATACGGACGGAAGACTTTCGGTTCTATTACGGCAGCCATGAAGCGCTGAAAGGCATCACGCTTTCCGTCGAACAGAACGAGATCACCGCACTGATCGGTCCTTCCGGTTGTGGGAAATCGACGTTCCTGCGGTCGCTGAACCGCATGAACGACCTCATCCCGGACACACGAACCGCCGGCGAAATCTGGATCGGCGGGAAAGATATCACGAAACCTGCAGAGGATACGGTTGCCTTGCGGAAACAGGTCGGCATGGTGTTCCAGCACGCAAGCCCATTTCCTTTCTCGATCTACGACAACGTCGCCTACGGTCCGCGCATCCACGGAAAAGTGCGAAAAGCTGAACTGGATGAACTCGTCGAGTCGTGCCTCCAGTCTGCCGCGCTGTGGGATGAAGTGAAAGACACCTTGAACAAACCGGCCGGCAGCCTGTCCGGCGGTCAGCAGCAGCGGCTTATGATCGCCCGCGCGCTCGCAACAAAACCGGACATCCTGCTCATGGACGAACCGACATCCGCCCTTGACCCGATATCAGGTGCGAAGATCGAACGGCTCATCCAGTCACTGAAAACCCAGTTCACGATCGTCCTCGTCACTCATAATATGCAGCAGGCAGCCCGTATCTCGGACCGCACCGCCTTTTTCCTGAATGGCGAAGTGAAGGAGACCGGAAGGACAGAGATGATCTTCAACAGCCCGGTATACGAGGAAACGAAAGATTACATATCCGGAAAATTCGGCTGAGCCAGCTTCACAGTCGAGAGAACAGAAAAAGCCGCCCTGTCAGGACGGCTTTTTCTGTTCCTTATGGGTGAACGGGCACTTTCCAACAATCGGTTCGCTGTCGTCCCCGATGAAAAACTGTTTCCATTCGTTATGATCGGGATCACCGAAATGGCTGATGTCCGGATGCTTCGGCAGGTGATCCCATTCCTCGACACGCTCCCGCACCTTTTCCCGTGACATGATCCCGCCTTTTTCGGTCCCTTTCAGGCCTTCGAAGATCTTCCGCGGCTGGAACCCTATGACCATCGCGTTGCCGAGATCACGCGTCTTCCGCTGTTTGTAAGCAGGCGTATTGCCGAACGCGAAGATCGGCTCCCCGTGGAAACGGAAGTCCCACAGATGATGATCGGGATCCCGCGGACTCTCTTCCGGCCACTCGACTTCGTCGACGTCATGCAAATACTGCAGAATGTCCCAGAACTGCTCGCGGTATTCATCCAGCGTGCCTTCCGTTTCGAAAGGTTCAACGAACACGAACAGCCCGTGCCGCTTATGCTTTGGATTGTCGAACAGGGCCAGGAACTCCGTCAACGCCTGTGGCAGCCGGCTCCAGTCGTCCTTAGTTACATAGGCATAGCGCAGCTCGCCTTTCAGCTCACCGCCCATGCCGAAATAACACGGAAACGTCTTATCGGTCACCGTGTCATGGAATGTCTGATATTCTTTCAGCAGCCAGCCGGGCAGGTCGTCCCTTTCGGCAAAATCCTCTTTTGTCAGTAGCGCGCGCTTCGTTTCAATCACACTATGTCATCCTCTCGTCTGCTTCCTCTATTCTATTGCCTAATTCCCTGATCGGGGAAAGTGAAACAAATTGTGTTCGTCTGGGGTGGCGGTGCAGCGGCGCTGAATCGGATAAATGGGACGCGTTATCGGACGAATGACGTATGGAATCGGCCGAATGGTAGGAGATATCGGCCTAATGAAGCGCTGAATCGGCCAGATGCACTAATTTATCGGCAAACAGACACAATTCGCCGCTTCGATCGGCTCGGGACTTTCACGCAAACGGACGGGGGTCTGCCGGTATCTATCTTTCTTTGCTACGACATGTATAAACAGGCACCACCTTGCATATACTAGTACACACAGAGCCGCGGCACGACTCTGTCCCGCCTGCAGGGGGCACTTTCGCCGGAAAGTGGAAAAGAATACCCGGCCTGATCCGACTGGGGACTGCCCAGCAGTGCCGCATACATACTTGTACAACCGGATTTGTTGCCAATTCAGCATATGCTGTATAATGGAAGAAATGACTGCACAGACAGTAGGGGATTACATGAAGTGGATCAAACGGAACTGGAAGAAGACAGCGCTGGCTGCGGCCGGTGTCTTTGTCGTTGTCCAATTGCTCGGCGGTATTTTCTTCTATGAGCTGGCCATCAAACGGGGACCGAAGGAATTCCTCCAAAACAACGCCGATCTGGAAGTGTCAGACGAAACGATGGACCTGTACGTACACGGGGATTGGACAGAATGGGTCAGTGAACAGCCATTCGAACAGCTGACGATGACCTCCCGCGACGGGCTCCAGCTAAACGGCTATTATCTCTCAGCCGAAAAGCCGACGGACAAACTGGTCATCCTGACGCACGGCTACTTAGGGAACGCCAAGCAGATGGGACTCTTCGGCATCTTTTATTACCAAGAGCTCGGCTATGACATCTTCTTGCCGGATGCACGGGGTCACGGCAAAAGCGGGGGAACCTATTATGGATTCGGCTGGCCCGACCGCCTGGACCTTATCGACTGGACGACCCTCTTACTGGACAAACTCGGCAGCGAAACGAAAATTGCCTATCATGGCCTGTCGATGGGCGCGGCGACTGTCCTAATGGCGAGCGGGGAAGAGGAGCTGCCCGATCAGGTAAATGCCATCATCGCTGACAGCCCGTACGGCTCGGTTTACCAGCTGTTCGCCTATCAGATGAAGCGGATGTTCCACCTGCCGGCATTCCCGCTGCTCGACAGCACGAGTATCATCACCCGACTGCGGGCCGGCTACTTTTTCCGTGAAGCCAATTCATTGAAGGAAGTGGAGCACACGGACGTGCCGATCCTGTACATCCACGGAAAGGCGGACACGTTCGTCCCGGTCAAAAATGCGATCGAACTGTACGAGAACACGTCGAGCAGTACGGAACTGCTACTCTTCGCCGGTGCGAACCACGGCGAATCATACGCGAAAGAGCCGGACGTCTACAAAGCGAAAGTGAAGCAGTTTCTAGAAAACACGATGGACTGAGAACGCCCCCTCCTTCTGTTGAAGAGGGGGTGTTTTCATGAGCAAATAGTGCCTTGCCATCACGCTGCTTCAATATTCGACTTGCAGCCCGAGTAACGGAACGGAAACTTCCTGCTGCTGAAGATACAGGCGGATCGTTTTCAAATCCCCGGCGATTTCTTTCTTCACCGAAATGACAAGGGTCCGAGGAGCCAAATCAGCGGTGCAGACGTCGGGAAGCGGCTCAAAGTGCACCCCGAGCTCCCCGGATTCCGCTGTCGTATCGAATGATTCCGGTCTGTTCGGACAGCTGCTGGACTCCTGAAGACTGATGAAGATGGCGGCCTCTTCCTTGAAGTCAAGCTCCGGCCGTCCATCCTCCATGCCATAATCAGTCCACGCTGTCTCGAACGCGTCCTGCTCATTCACCGACACCGCAAGGAACCCGCGTGTTTTCTGCGCGACGCTCATCTGTTCGAAGTCGGATGG
Source organism: Sporosarcina sp. NCCP-2716 (assembly GCF_023707985.1). Taxonomy (GTDB): domain Bacteria; phylum Bacillota; class Bacilli; order Bacillales_A; family Planococcaceae; genus Sporosarcina. Next base: position 39,399 of record NZ_BRCF01000003.1, on the reverse strand, counting down.
CAGCGTCGGTTCGGAAGCGACAAGGCGCACCGTTTCATCCGGTTCAGACGCACCGCTCTTGTCCGTCCCGCATCCGGCAGCCAGGACGGCCACCATGGCGATGAAAAGAACTGTGATTTTCTTCATGGAATCCCTCCTGCTTCATCAGACGGGGAGGACGGCGGAAAGTTACAGGGTGAACCGGATCCTGATCACTCTCACGTGGTATATTGATAGTGAAACGGAGAATCGAGAAGGGGGAGAGAATTTACATGGAATATCAAACAAAGGAAATTAAGAAAACAATTTTATTGAGCGCGCCTGTCCAAAAAGTCTGGAAGGCGATATCCACTTCAGAGGGGCTTTCAGCCTGGTGGATGGCCAATACATTCGAGCCGGTCCTCGGTAAACAATTTGTCTTGCGTGCAGAACCTTTCGGCGATTCACCATGTACCGTAACTGAGCTGGAGACGCAGCGGGTTGTCGGCTTTGACTGGGACAAACATTGGCACTTGCTGATCGAGTTGGAAGAAGTCGGTGCCAGCGAAACCCGCTTCAGCGTGACCCATTCGGGTTGGACTCCTGATCAGGAAAGGTTTTTTACAACGATGGAAGGCGGCTGGGACGTCATCGTGAATGAAAAGCTGCCGGCATATCTTGGGGAATGATGGTGTGTGAGTGTAGAGTCGCGGGATTATGAGCGGTTTTTGTGATTTATGAGCGTTTTCACCCGTTTATGAGCGGTTTTTGGAATTTATGAGCGGTTTCGCCGGTTTATGAGCGCTTTTGGGAATTTATGAGCGGTTTCACCAGTTTATGAGCGCTTTTGAGGATTTATGAGCGTTTTCCCAAGTTTATGAGCAATTCCACCATAAATCCGACTAAAACAAAACCCCCTCTGCAACAAATTACGTTGCAAGGGGGTTTTCTGACGTCCCAGGCAGGAATCGAACCTGCGACCTACAGCTTAGGAGGCTGTTGCTCTATCCCCTGAGCTACTGAGACATGAGATCGAACTCTATTAGTATACGGCATGTCTGCAGCGAGGGCAACTCTTTCGGACAGTGTTGACACCTGGGGAGGCGATACCGTGCAACTGGGCAGGGCCGGACAGCTTTTTACGATTACAGCCCTTTACAGCAGAACTTGATCGGCGTATACTGTAATAGTTAATTAGGTTAATTAATCATTTAAACTCATTCAAATGGAGGTGGAGACGTGCATTTGGAACTTGAGTTCGTCCGGAGTTTCGTGAAACTGCACCGGCCGCTTGTGAATCAGCTCAATAAGCAGCTGCAACATTATGATTTGTACAATGCGCAATGGACGGTGCTGAGCCTGCTGTCGCGATGCGGGGAAATGACCTCCGCGGAAATTGCTGAGGAGCAGATGGTGGAGAAGCCGTCGATCACGAAGATTGTCAAGCGGCTGCATGAGATGGGTTATATAGAGGTGACACAAGGGCAGGATAAGCGGGAGAAACTGCTGCGTTTGTCCGAAGAAGGACGCCGCACGACGGAGGCCATCCAGGAAAAACTGCTTCCGCTGTATGAGCGGATCCTTGAAGGGATCCCGAGGGAAGAGATCGAGTCTGCGAAACGGCTGCTGGATCAGGCGTATCAAAATCTTATGAACTGATGGAGAGGGTCATATATGGAAGAAAACCAGAACTTATGGACAAAGGACTTCATTTTCATTTCAATCATCAATTTCTTTCTGATGATCGTCATGTACATGCTGATGGTGACGATCGCGCCATTTGCGGTTGAGGAATACGGCACCTCTGCAAGTATGGCGGGACTCGTGTCAGGGATCTTTATCATCGGGACATTATCCGCACGTTTGGCGACGGGGCGGGTTATTGAAAGTATCGGAAGCCGGAAGATCCTGCTGATCGGTCTCGTGCTGTCCGTAATCGCGGTGGCACTTTACTTTGCGGCTGGATCACTTCCGCTTCTGCTGATCGTTCGTTTCATTCACGGAATCGGCCTTGGTATTGCGTCCACTGCGACCGGTACGATGATTGCACAGATCATTCCGCCGTCGCGGCGCGGGGAAGGGATCGGTTATTTCAGTTTGAGCACAGTGCTGGCGACGGCAATCGGTCCGTTTTTCGGCATCTACTTGAGCCAGCACGTCACGTTCACGTGGCTGTTCGTGTTCAGTCTCGTACTTGGGATCATCGGTCTTGCGATGTTCTTCTTCGTGGAGAAACGTCCCGAAGAAGAAGGGCACGAGGTCAGCGAGCCGGCGGACGCACCGAAAGGACTTGCGAATTACATTGAGAAATCCGCGCTGCCGATTGCAGTGATCACCCTTCTCGCAGGCGTCGGCTATTCGGGCGTGCTGTCGTTCCTGTCGTTCTTCGCGAAAGAGGAAGGACTGGTCGGCGCGGCAAGTTTCTTCTTCCTCGTCTACGCTGCGGCCATCCTCGTTTCCCGGCCGTTTTCAGGGAAACTGCTCGACCGGAAAGGCGGCCCGTTCGTCATTATTCCGTCGCTCATTCTGTTCGCCGGCGGTCTGCTGCTGCTGAGCAATACGGCTACCGGTCTTATGCTGCTCGTTGCAGGTGCGGTGATCGGGTTTGGATTCGGGAACTTCCAATCATGCGCCCAGGCGATCGCCCTGTTCGGCGTACCGATCAAACGGATCGGCATCGCGACGTCGACATTCTATATTTTCCTCGATTTCGGATTCGGTTTCGGTCCGTATGTGCTTGGCGGTGTCGCAACAGCGTACGGATACAGAGAGCTGTATCTGATTTTATCCGGTCTCATTGTAGCAGCGCTTGTGCTCTACTTGCTGATCGCGCGGAACAAAAAACCTGTATCGGCATGAAAAAAACGGTTCTCCAGCGGATGGAGAACCGTTTTTTTTCATGCGGCAGACCGCTCGAAGTCAAGGTAGCGGGTGCCCTGGAACCTCAGTATCCCGTAATCGCCTTCCGCCAGCATGCCGAACTGCCGGCCGTTCACGCCGAATTCCTGGCGATCGCCGCTCTCGTATTCAAATGTTACGTAGTACCATGTGGACGCGGAGGAGTCGCCGCTTCCTCCTGTCGTTTCGGTGCGTTTCGTTTTCACGTGAGCGGCTACAGTAAGCTGAGGGGAATGGTTGTTTTTGTTCCACTCGGTGATCCCTTTGACAATTACAAATAGGAATGTGCCGGCGACCAGCAGGAAGATGATGGTGAACACAATTGAGAAACCGCCGAAAAAGAACGGGGAAAAAGGATCCATAGGAGTACCGCCTCTCTGTTTTCCCAAGTATACGTCATTCGGCCGGGTTTGGTTTCACAAGTTTTTTCACATTCTTGTAGTAAATGCTTTGCAATGTGAATAGGATGTGTTAATCTATTATTACTTTAACAGACTAAAGCGATGAAGTGGAGGAGAAGCGGATGAAACTCAAGAAGATGAAAGTTGCATTGGCAGGAATCGGAGTGATGGCACTGCTCGCAGGATGCGGGACGCCAAAGGAAGCAGCAGGAAGTGATGACGAATTGGTGATCGGGGTCGATGATAAATTCGCACCGATGGGTTTCCGGGATGAGTCGAACGAACTGACCGGATTCGATATCGACTATGCGAAGGCAGCTGCAGAGCACATGGGCATGAAAGCGAAGTTCCAGCCGATCGACTGGAAAGCGAAAGAGACCGAGCTGAGCAGCGGACGCATCGATCTCATCTGGAATGGGTATACGATTACTGACGAACGGAAGAAGAAAGTGCTGTTCACGAAACCATATTTGAGCAACGCGCAAGTTGTCGCGGTGCTGGACGGTTCGGATGTCAAGTCGCTGTCCGATCTGGAAGGCAAGACGGTCGGCCTGCAGGCGCTGTCGTCTGCGGCAGATGCGTTAGAAGCCAATCCGATTGCGGACAAAGTGAAAAACAAGACCGAGTTCGCGGATAACGTACTTGCACTTTCCGACTTGAAGAGCAAACGGGTCGACGCTGTCATCATCGACGAAGTCGTCATCGACTACTACATGTCAAAAGAAGAGGGCACCTTCAAAGTGCTCGACGAAACGCTTGCCCCTGAAGAATACGGAGTCGGCGTGAAGAAAGGCAACGAAGAATTGCTGCAGAAACTGCAAAAAGCCCTCGATACGATGAATGAAGACGGCACAGCCGCTCAGATTTCGAAAACATGGTTCGGGGAGAACAAAGTATTGAACTAAGTCGCGGGTCTACGTCCGGTTGGAGGGAACATCATGTCACCAGATTATTTACTATCCATATTGAAACCGATGCTGCAGGGAGCACAGGCAACAATCCTGCTGTTCGTCATCGCCATTGTCCTCTCGATTCCGCTCGGATTTCTGCTGACGCTCGCTGTCGGCAGTAAGTTCAAGCCGCTGTCTTGGCTAGCGAATGCTTACATCTATTTGATGCGCGGGACACCGCTGCTCCTGCAGCTGCTATTCTTCGTGTTCGGACTGCCGCTCATCCCGGTGATTGGTGAATACCTCGTCATCGACCGGTTCGCGGCTGCGGCACTTGCTTTCATCCTGAACTACGCGGCGTATTTCGCGGAGATTTTCCGCGGTGGCCTGCTGTCGATCGACAAGGGGCAGTACGAAGCGGCGCAAGTGCTAGGCCTGAACAAGTGGCAGACGACGACACGCATCGTCATACCGCAGATGATCCGCATTGCGCTGCCGGCGCTCGCCAACGAGTCCGTCACCTTAGTGAAAGACACAGCGCTGCTGTATGCGGTCGCGGTGCCGGAACTGCTCCACTTTGCACAGACGGCGGTCAACCGGGACTTCACGATCGTCCCGTTCGTGCTTGCAGGCATCATCTATTTGCTGATTACGGCGGTTTTAACACTCGTGTTCAAGTGGCTGGAACGGCGCTTCCATTATGTATGAGGACGGTGAAGGACCATGGCGTTGATAGAAGTAGTGAATATGGAGAAATCATTCGGTGATATCGAAGTGTTGAAGCAGATTACGTTCGGCGTTGAGAGGAACGAGGTGATCGCGGTGATCGGGCCTTCAGGTTCCGGAAAAAGCACGATGCTGCGGAGCCTTGCCCAGCTCGAGGAGATTGAAGGGGGCACTATCCGGATTGATGGGGAAGCACTCGTGAAGGATGGAGCCTATGCTGGTCCTGCGGAGTGCCGATCGATCGGCCGGCGGATCGGCATGGTGTTCCAGCACTTCAATCTGTTCCCGCATTTGACGGTGAGCCAGAACTTGGCACTTGCTCCGCGGCTCGTCAAAGGGGAGCCGAAAGAGAAACTGAAAAGCCGCATCGCAGAACTGCTCGCAAAAGTCGGACTTTCCGACAAGACGGACGCCTATCCGGCCAATCTGTCGGGCGGCCAGAAACAGCGTGTCGCCATCGCCCGAGCCCTCATGATGGAGCCCGAAATCCTTCTGTTCGACGAGCCGACGTCAGCGCTAGACCCCGAGCTGACAGGGGAAGTCCTCGATGTCATGAAAAAATTGGCGGAAGAGGACATGACGATGATTGTCGTCACGCACGAAATGTCGTTTGCGAAAGATGTCGCAACAAAAGCGCTGTTCATGGCGGACGGTCTCATTGTCGAAGAAGGAATTCCTGCAGAGATGTTAACAAATCCGACACAAGATCGCACAAAAGCCTTCTTGGCGCGCACACTCGGCTAGCGTTCAATGGTCGTTGTTTTCCGGATATGGTAAACTGGAAAGGCACGACAAATTGCTAGCAATGGAGTGAACGGAGTGAAACAGTCAATCTCTTCAATGGAACGGCCTATCAAGAAACGAAATTATAAGCCGTTCATCATAACGGTTTCCATCATCCTGATCGGGGCGATCGGTGTGCTGTCCGGTATGCCGGGCGTCGAGAACTTCGATGCGTTCGATATTACGATCCTGCCTTTAATGAATGCGATTTTCAATACCTTCACATTCCTGTTCCTTGTCGGGGCGCTGGTCGCCATCAAGAAGCGGAACGTGACGGTACATAAACGGTTCATCTACGCTGCATTCGTGACAACATTCTTCTTCCTCATCACGTATGTCATGTACCATTTTCTGTCGGAATCGACACCATTCGGCGGAAGCGGCTTTTTAGCAGGATTCTACTATTTCATCCTGTTTTCGCACATCTTGCTGGCGGCAGCCATCGTGCCGCTCGCATTGACGAGTGTCGCACGTGCATGGAACGGCGAAATCGAACGCCACCGCAAGATCGTTCGCTGGACGATGCCGATCTGGCTGTACGTCAGCTTCACCGGTGTCCTTGTCTATGTCCTGATTTCTCCCTATTATTGAAACACCCGGCCGGCGCGGCTTCATGCGCCGGTTTTTTTGTGGGGCAGGGGAGGGTGCGTATGGCGACGCGGGCAATTGAGGGCGGCTTTATTGCCCGGGAAGAGTGGCGATTGCTTGGACGGTCACTAGGGGCGAGTCTAAATGACCGATAGAGGCGTAAAGGCATTGAAACGGTCACTAAGGGGGATTCTTACTACCCGGCAGAGTCGAAAAAGCGGTGAATCGGTCACTAAAGAACACTCTTACTGCCCGGAATCCCATCCAGCGCACTCATTCGGTCACTAGGGACGCTCCTTACTGCCCGGCAGAGTCTAAAAAGCGGTGCATCGGTCACTAAGAGAGGCTCTTACTGCCCGGAAGCCAACCCCAGCGAACTCACTCGGTCACTAGAGACACTCCTTACTGCCCCCGCATTATTCCCAAACAAAAAAACAGGCAGAAGACCCGCAATCCGCGCGGTCTCCTGCCTGTTTTTGTCAGCTTCTTGCTTAATCCATTTCCTGATACGGCTTCATGAAACGGCCGCTCTCTTTCACTTCTGCATGATAGAGCGCCTTTAACGCATAGGGGCGTTCCAAGTCGTGCTCCTTCATGATGTCTTTCAGACGCTTCGTCAGTTCGGGTTCCTGCTTGACGAGCTGCGCCATCTTCTGCTGGTTGTATTGCATCGTTATGATTCCTCCGTTCGTCATGTGCCGTTCCGTTAGTATAGCACGGATTCCTGACTTTTTCGATCACGGGGAAAACTCCCTTCCATTTCAGGAAGGGAGCCGGTTGCGTATCATTGACCGCTTATAGAAGCGTGCGGTTGTATTCGTCCAAGCCACCGCCTTCACGCGGGTAGTCGCCGTCCACAAGAACGAGGATCTTACCTTCGTCGAAACGGTCATTATAATGGCGGGCATCTTCTTCTGGGATTCCCATGCCGATCAATGCGCCGGCCAATCCGCCGACACCTGCTCCTGCTGCTGCACCGGTAATTCCGGCAACGATCGGTCCAGCTGCGATGATCGGTCCGATTCCCGGAATGGCAAGTGCGCCTAGACCTGCAAGGACGCCGCCGAGCCCGCCGAGCACACCGCCAGTTGCTGCGCCGGTCGCTGCGCCGTCAGTTGCGTGTGTTCCTGTTTCTTCGACGACTGCTTCCGTCTGTTCGCGTTCTTTACTGATCACTGAGATTTCTTCCGATGAATACCCTTGGCGCTTCAGTTCCTCGATTGCACGGATTGCCTCATTTTCATTGTTATAATACCCGACTACTTGTCTTTTTACCATTTTCAAAACGCCTCCTGGTTTGTAAGTGTAAGTGAATACGGTGCTAGTCAGAGAATACCCGTGTCGTCTATTCTGAAACCTTTCACTCGGGGTTATGGCAGAAGGCGGCCGCTGCTTAATTAGGAAGAGAGATTTTCGTTTTTTTGTTTGGCGCATGATAGGTTTCATCTATCCTGTGGAGGGAATACGGGTAAAAAGAATTATAGGGGGAAAACAATATGGATCATGTTAAAGCAGGCCAGAAACGGAGGCAGCTCACCAAAACTTTGAAGCCATCGTGGGTGTTCGCGATTGCGCTCGGTTCGTCAGTCGGATGGGGGGCGTTCATCCTGCCGGGAGACTGGATCGGTGAATCCGGGCCGCTCGGGGCGATGATTGGTTTGCTGATAGGAGCGCTCGTAATGATGGTGATTGCGTCGAGCTACGGCGTGATGATCAAGAAATTCCCGGTATCTGGCGGCGGGTTCACGTATGCCTTCATAGCAAGCGGAAAAATATGGGCATTTATCTGCGGATGGTTCCTATCCCTCGGATACATATCGATCGTGGCGCTTAACGCCTCGGCATTCTCATTGCTCCTGAAGTTCTTGGCACCGGGCTTCATGAAGCAGATGTACTTATATTCTATCGCAGGATGGGACGTCTATTTACCGGAAGTCATCATCTCTTCACTGATCATCCTGCTGTTTGCTGTCGTCAACTCGACCGGCACGGACATTTCGGGCAGGATCCAGTTCTATTTCAGCGTATTCCTCGTCGCCGGTGTCGTCATTTTGGGAGCGTTTACATTCGGCACTTCAGAATCACCGCTCGAAAACATGAAGCCGCTGTTCAGCGGAGGCCAGTCGGTCCTGACTTCCATCCTCGTCATCTTGGCGATTGCCCCGTGGGCGTATGTAGGGTTCGATAACGTGCCGCAAGCTGCGGAGGAATTCAATTTCTCGCCCCGGAAAGCGACCATGCTAATCGTCGCCTCGCTGTTCACATCGTTTTTGATCTACGCGATCATGATCGGTCTGACTGCCTGGACATTCCCGGCGGGCGCCGCACTCAACGGAAATCTCTGGCTGACCGGGGAAGTCGTGAATACAGCGCTCGGCTTCGGCGGGCTCGTCGTCATGGCGGTCGCCATCATGATGGGGATCTTCACCGGATTGAATGGTTTCTATATGTCGTCGAGCCGGCTGCTGTTCTCGATGGCGCGTGCCCGTGCGCTGCCGGATATGTTCCGTAAGATTTCGAAGAAAAACCAGACGCCGGTCTGGGGGATCTGGTTCGTGACATTGATCACCCTGCCGACGCCTTGGTTCGGACGGCAGGCGCTTTCGTGGATCGTCGATATGTCGTCGACGGGTGTATCGGTCGCGTACCTGTTCACGTGCGTCGCTGCCTACAAAGTGCTCGCATGGGGGAAAGAGGAGGCGAACCGGGAAATCGCTCCTGTGAAGAAAGGGCTCGCATTGACCGGGATGGCCGCAAGCACCGCATTTCTGCTGCTGCTGCTGCTTCCGTTCTCACCGGCAGCCCTGACGACACCGTCATACGTTCTCCTCATCGGCTGGGCAGTACTCGGCGGTGTGTTCTACGCAGCCATCCGCAATAAGTACAACAGCCTTTCACAGGAAGAGACCGAGTATTATATTCTCGGGAAGTCGATTGAATCCGAAGTGGATACGTCCGTTGGAGTGGAAACGGCTCCGCCGGTACCGAATAAGACGCCGTCTCCAAATACAGGAATCCCTACATGACCTTTGCACCTTACGATTAGGACAGCATGCCCCAGTAGTAAAATAGGGCATGCTGTCCTTTTTACTCATGCTAGGCATTTAGTTGTCTGACACTTGCATTGCATGGGAGTAATCGATTACAATTGGTGATAAACCTGATATATTCGGAATACGAAATAGGACGGAGGCTGGACAATGGGGTGCCGAGCTGCATGCATTGTAACCGATTTAACTTTTGAAGTGAACGTCCCGGATCCCGGGGAACGTAAGCTGATCAAACACCATATGGGACGGCTCACTTCCCTCAGCTCAATAGTGGAGGAAGCAGAGTACATCACCCTTTCAGAAGCAGGTTTGCACGATCTGGCAGATTTCGCCGCAGATTATTTACAGGAAAGTGAACTGGCCTTCCGGATTGCCGGGGAAGAGGCATGGCGTCCTTTTTCGGAACTGGACACCGTTTTTTCATCCTTTTGGATCGATGATCTGATTCAGCAGGAGCGTCTTATCTCCTATTACCAGCCGATCGTGGACAGGGAACGTACGGTCTACGGCTACGAACTTCTGGCGCGTTTTTTGTCAGCTGAAGGAGAGATGATCTATCCGAATGAAGCATTCAGCGCGGCTCGCAACCGGGGCAGGCTCTATGCGCTGGACCGTCTCTGCCGAATTACAGCAGTCCGCCACGCCGCACCGCTTATCAATATGAAGGCGTTCATCAATTTCGTGCCGACTTCGATCTATTCACCTGAATTCTGCCTGCAATCGACAGTGGCTGTCGCCGAGCAGTTCAACATCGATCCGTATCAGTTAGTATTCGAAGTTGTCGAAACCGATAAAGTCGAGGATGTCGAGCACTTGAAATCGATCCTGCAGTATTACCGGGAAAAAGGATTCCACTACGCTCTCGATGACGTCGGCGAAGGGTACAGTACTGTTGAGCTGCTCGGGGATCTTCAGCCCCATTACATGAAACTCGACCGCACTTACGTGGACGGGGTGGCGAACGACGCGGACAAACAGGCGAGTGCACAACTTTTCCTTCGGAAGGCGAAGGAGATCGGTTCGGTGCCGCTCGCTGAAGGGATTGAAGCAGAAGAGGACTTCCTCTGGCTGAAAGAACAGGGTTACGAACTGTTCCAAGGGTATTACTTTGGTAAGCCCGCTCCATCCCCGCTATAATGGAACCATCATCAAGGGCCGCATCCGATGCGGTCCTTTTTTCAGGAGGGAAGACATGATGAAAACGATTGTCTGGTTCCGGAACGGTCTGAGGATCCACGACCACCCGGCGCTGGCCGCCGCGGCAGCATCAGGTACCGTGCTGCCGGTGGCTGTGCTGCCGGATCGTCCGCCGACCGCCTCGGACTGGTGGATTTCAAAGTCACTAGAGCCCCTGTCCAAGCGGCTCGCTGCGCTCGGCAGTCCGCTCGTCATCCAAAAAGGCAGCCCGCCGGAGGTGCTCGCGCGACTTGCTGCAGATACCGGTGCGGATGCGCTGTTTTTCAACGGGCAGATCGATCCCGCGGCGCGGAAGGAAGAAACGGAGCTGCTTGGACTCGGCGGACTGGACAACGTCAAAATCAGTCGGTTTGAACCCGATATGATGCTTGATCCTGACGTTTTGCTGACCAAGTCAGGTACTCCATTTAAAGTGTTCGGTTCTTTCTGGAAAGCACTCCAGCAGGAGAAGATTCCTTGGCCGGTTCCTGCGCCTGATACGCTGTCTTCCTGGCGGGAAGCCGATTTTTTGCAGTCATCCAGCCTCAGCAGCATCCTGAACGATGGGCAGAGCTGGAGCGCGAAGTTCGGGCAGTATTGGACGCCCGGTGAGGAGGGCTCTTTCGAACGGTGGGAGATGTTCCGGGACAATGGCATCCAGGACTATGAGACGAAACGGGATTATCCGGCCATCGACGGTACGTCCCGGCTCTCCGGTTTCCTCGCATCCGGAAATATGAGCATCCGTGCGCTCTGGCACGCGGTGAAGCGCGCCGAAGAAGAGGGGGATGTGCAGCAGCCGGAACCGTTCCTGCGGCAGCTCGCGTGGCGGGAATTCGCCTACTACCAACTCCATCATTTCCCGCACATCACAGACCAACCTCTAAGGACCGAATTCCAGCACTTCCCGTGGATGAATGACGCTGCGGGACTCGCCGCTTGGAAAGCGGGGGAGACGGGCTACCCGCTCGTCGATGCGGGCATGCGGGAACTGTGGCAGACCGGCACGATGCACAACCGCGTCCGGATGGTCGCCGCCTCGTTCCTTGTCAAACATCTGCTTATCGACTGGCGGAACGGTGCAGAGTGGTTCCGGCAGACACTTGCCGATTACGACGTTGCGAACAATACGCTCGGCTGGCAGTGGATCGCCGGTTCCGGATTTGACGCCGCGCCGTATTTCCGCATCTTCAATCCGACCGTCCAGGGAGAGAAGTTCGACCCCGACGGCCTGTACATCAGGAGATGGGTCCCTGAACTGGCACAGCTGCCTTCTAAATTCATCCACGCGCCTGCCGACTCACCGGGTGACGTGCTTGCCGAATGCGGAGTCGTCATCGGGGAGACGTATCCGGCTCCGATCGTCGATCACAAGACCGCACGAAGCCGCGCATTGGCTGCCTATGACAGCGTCAAGGGGCACAAGGAGCGGAACCGGTGACCGCCAACCGGAAAAATGTAACTGCAGCTGCAGTTATAGGCCTGTTGAGCGGCCTCGTCCTGACGTTCCTCTTCAAATGGACGGAAGCTGTCACTGGAGAGAAAATCTATACGCTCCTGCTCAACGTCGACTACATACCGATCTTCGGGGAAGTGAGTTACCCGGAATGGCTGGAAGTCGCCTTCCACTTGATCGTCTCTGTAGCCGTCGCATTCGGCTTCCTTCTCATGTACAGGCTGCGGCCGCAATGGCATCGGCACGCCGTACCGATCTGCACAGCGGTAAGCGTCCTTATCGGCATCCTGCTGTTTCCGACGACCGCCTTATCGGACAGGACGCCTGCCATCACGGATGGAACCGCCTTGCTGTACTGGCTGATCGGCCACGCTATTTTCGGCGCATTACTCGGCATCGGTTTCCGCCGTCTTGGATCCAAATGAAAAAGCACTTCAGCCGTTTTCTAAACGGACCTGAAGTGCTTGTGCTGTTTCAGTGGAAGATGCCGGCTTCCTTCGATTTCTTCAGCAGTTTGTTCGTGCCGCGGTTCACTTTCTCTTTCAGCAAAGCGCCGAAGAGGATGAACGCGGCACCGCAGACAGCAAGGAACGATAAGTCCTTCGCCACCCGCGCCCAGACGATGCCGCCGACTGCTTCGCGCATGGCGTCGATCGCATAGGTGAACGGCAGCAATGGGTTGATGTAGCCGAAGAAGTCGGGGAGCAGGACGACAGGATAGGTCCCGCCCGAGCCTGCGATCTGGAGGACGAGCATGACGATCGCCAGTGCTTTCCCGACGTCACCGAACACGGAAACGAGTGTATAGACGATGGACATGAACACGACGCTGATCACCACCCCGAAGAGGATGAACCAGAACGGCTCGCGTATGCGCACATCGAGAAGCAGCAGATCTCCGCTGACGACGATAAGTGTCTGCAGCAGACCGATCACCCCGAATGTCAGCAGGCGGCCGAAGTAGACTTGACGGGCGGTATAGCCGTCGCCATGGACGTCGGTTGACAGCAGGGAGATGAGCAGCAGGCAGCCGACCCATAATGACAGTACCGTATAGAATGGCGTCATGCCGGTCCCATAGTTCTCGATGGAGAATAACCGGTTTTCCTTCAGCTGGATCGGCTCCTCGAAGAAGCTTTTTTCAGCCCCGGGATCGTTCTGCAGCAGCTTGATGATTTCATTTATGTCCGTTTCTCCTTGGATATTACGGATACGTTCCGCCAGCTGGTTCACTTTCCCGGAGATCACCGGATACTCGGCGACCGCCTTTTCGATCGTCGCTTTCCCTTCGCTCAAGTCGCGGTCCGAGTTGCCGAGAATCGTCTGCACTTTCGGCAAAGCCCCCTGGATATCTGTCAGCAGGCCTTTCGCCTGGCCGAGCGTCTGTTTCGCTTCGGCGATCTCCTTCAGCACCGTCGGCTCGATGGTATTCACATATTCCTTCATGAAGGCATCAATCTCAACGGACGTATTGGCAGCAATCTTCTGCAGGTCGTCGACTGCCTGGTCCAGTTCCTGCGCTTTCCCTTTGACGACGGAGTCGACCGTGCGCGCATTCGCCTGCGCTTCCTCCAGCACACCTCTCAGTTCACCCGTTTTCACAATGGCATCATCGAGCTTGCCCGACAGATCGGGTGCCGGCAGGGTGGGGGTCGGCAGAGGCTGGTCAACTTCCGGACCGGTATCCGTTCCAGGTGATGCGTCCGGATCGGGCACTTGTGCAGGCAGCCGTCCGGCCAGTTCCTGCAGGCGTGTCAAATCCTGCTGGATGCCGTCGACCCGGCTGATACTTTCCGTCATCCGCGTATCCAGTGCATTTTTCGCGTTGTCGAGTGCCGTAAAATCGAGCTGGATGCCCTGCAGCTTCTTCAGGAAATCGTTCGCATCATGAGATATCTTCGACACTTTCTGCAGGTCGGCCTTCACTTTCGGCGACAGTTCGTTGAGCCGCTTCTCCGCATCGGTCAAGTAACCGAGCGTGCGGTCGATCTGCCCGAGTCCGCTTTTTGTCACTTCTTCAGCGGCCGGCAGTTTGCCCTGCGCTTCGTGGATCACTGCCTGCGCGTCCGTCGCGTCGGTCAGTCCGCGGTTCAGCAGGCTGTAGATTTCCGGCAGGCTCTTTTCCGCGTCGAAGACGTAGTTCTCGAACCGTTCGATATCCGGCAGATCCTCCTGCAGTTCAATGCCGAGAGAATTCATCGTATCGAAGATGACACCGTTCACCGTCGAGACGAACTGGCTGCTCACTTTCTCGACGATGACGCTGGCGCCTTTCTCCGTGATTTTCGGTGCAATCGAGTTCAGTTTCTCATTCACATAGTAATCGATTTCGGCCTTTTTCGGATTACCCGATGCGACGGAAGCGAGCTGGGCGGAGAGATCCTCCGGCAGCACCATGACGGCAAAATAGTCACCGTATTCCACGCCGTCCATCGCTTCTTCCTTCGGCACGAAATGCCATTCCATCGATGGATTCGCTTTCAGCGTAGAAACGATCTCTTTTCCCACTTCGATATGTTTGTCCTGCACATCGGCCCCTTTGTCTTCGTTCACGACCGCCACTGGCAGTTTGTCCGTCCTGCCATACGGGTCGCTGGATGCGTAAATGTTGAGCCACGCATATAACGAAGGCAGGACGATCAAGCCGCCGATCAGCACGGCGGCGACCCAGTTCCTCGTGATGTTGCGCACATCCTGCTTGAAAATCGAAAAAATTGCATGCATTGGTCGGCCTCCTTCCAGACAGTATTCCATTGGTTCTCCGCAAACGTTCGGAAAAACATACAGTTACTGTCTAGAATACCCAAAAAACCTCCGTCCCGAACGTCGGGAGCGGAGGTTTCGTGTTCAGGCGAGCAGCCCGTCTTTCATTGTCACGATCCGGTCGGCATACGGCAGCATTTCCTCGTCGTGCGTCACCATGAGTGTCGTGATTTTCAAGGTTTTCGTCAGGTTGCGGATGATTTCCATCACTTCTTTGGACCGTTTCGAGTCGAGGCTCGCAGTCGGTTCATCGGCGAACAGCATTTTCGGCTGATGGATGATCGCCCGGGCAATCGCCACCCGCTGGCGCTCCCCGCCGGAAAGGGAAGAAGGGTACGCGTCTTTCCGGTGGCTCATGCCGACGAGGTCGAGCACTTTCGCCACTTCCTGTTTCTGCTGTTTCTTGTTCATCTTTGTCTCCGCGACGTCCAGCATGAGCAGCAGCTGGTCTTCGACAGTGAGGAAGGGGACGAGGTGAGCCGACTGGAATACGAAGCCGAATTCGCTCGAACGGATTTTGCGGATCTGTTCCTGGTTCATCTGTGTCATGTCTTTTCCGTCGAACATCACATGACCGCCGGAAGCTCTCTGAAGTCCGGCTGCAATGGTGAGCATCGTCGACTTCCCGGAACCGGAAGGCCCGACGAGCGCTGTGATTTCACCTTGCTTCAACTCCAGATCGACACCTTTCAGGATCTGCTCTGTAACGTCACCTGTCTTGAAGGACTTCTTCACTTCATCGATTTCAAAAATCGCCATGTTACATCTCTCCTTGCTGGATCGCCTGAAGCGGCTCCACTTTTTTGATCTGGAATCCGGAAATCGTTGCGCCGATGAACCCGATCACGAGGAACACGGCGGATAATGTCAAGGTTGTCTGCATCGTCAGGCTGAACGGCATGCCGCTAGGTGCGACCATACTGAACACTTGGCTCAAGCCGACTGACAGCAGCAGGGAAATGACCGTGATCAGCAGCATCTGGTACCACATCATGCTGAACAGTTTGCTCGTCTTCACACCGATCGCTTTCAGGATGCCGTACAGGCCGATCTTCTGGACGTTCATCATATAGAAGAAGATCGCGAACAGCATCCCGCTGATGACGACGAGGAACCAGATGATCATGTTGAGCGACATCTGTTCCGCACCGTAGCTCGGAATCGTGTTCAAGAATTCTTTGTTGCTGAACGATTCGAGTCCTTTAATGGAATCGGGTGCGTCCGAACCTGGGATGAACACTGTCTGCATCTCCATCACCCGGTAGATTTCCTGGTAGTTTTTCATGTTGATGAACGCGACAGGCGCATGGCTGTAAGTCTGCTTTTCGGTAAAGCCTTTCACTTTGAACTCACCGCTGAACTGGTTGTTCTTCAGGATGTCCCCGACTTTGATGCCGTCATCCTTCAATGAGGAATCGAGCACGATTTCGTTCTCTTTGACATTCGGGAACAACTTGCTGTCCGTCGCAGTGACGAACGCGACGCTGAACTGTTTGTCGTCTGCATCATTCACGAAGCCCATCTGGATGGATATTGCTGTCGCATCTGTATATTTCTTCAGCAGGTCTTCCTGCTGTTTCTCATCGATTTTCGATAAGTTGTACGTCTGGTCTGCGTCTTCGTTCAGGTAGAACTGGCCGTTCGGCAGGTTCTTGATGAGCGCTGCATTATCTTCTGAAAGACCGTTAGCGAGACCTGAGATGATGAACGTCAGGAAGCTGACCAAAAAGATGATCGAGCCGAGAATCAGGAATTTCATTTTACTTTTCTTTACTTCTTTCCACGCCATTTGCATGGCAAACACCTCCGTTAGTCGATACATTCAGTGTACCCCCGCAACATGAACGGCACATAAACACAGCATTACAATTGACTATCCCTTTCCGCCCGTCCCATTGCTATATTGCAAGCGTCCCGAAATCCAGTTATGGTATAATGACAACTGTGAAAAGAAACAACATTCTAAACTGCGGAACGACGATTATCTGAGAGCCCGCGTTACAAGAAAGAGGCGATACCTATGAATGGCATGGTAGCCATCCTCCCGCTGTTGTCCCTTCTGATCTATTTGCTGCCGCTCGTCCTCCTGATCTGGTTTGCGGTAACCTTCCTGAAACAGCAGAAAGAGCGGAACGAATTGCTTCGGGAAATCTCAAGGAAGATCGACATAGGAGAAGGTCGATGAAACCGTTACGACGAGGCGATACAATTGGTATTTTCTCACCTTCCTCTCCAGCATCGGTAGATTCCAAACCGCGGTATTTGCGGGCTAAAGCGTTTTTGGAGTCAAAAGGCTTCAACGTGAAAGAGGGCAGACTGACAGGAAAGTCAGAGGGGTATCGGTCCGGTTCACCGAAAGAGCGGGCCGAAGAACTCAATGAACTTATCCGTGATCCGGAAGTTACCATGATCATGTCCGTCATTGGCGGGACGAATTCGAACAGTATGCTGCCGTATATTGACTATGAAGCCTTTGAAAAACAGCCGAAACTGATAACCGGATACTCGGATGCCACTGCTGTGTTGCTTGCCCTTTACGCTAAAACGGGAGTGACTACCTATTACGGGCCGGCGCTTGTTCCTTCATTCGGCGAATTTGAACCCCTCGTCAATATGACCTTCCGTTATTTCGAAGACTATTTCATGCAAGAACCGTCTGTACCATACGTAGTTCCCATGCCGGATGTCTGGTCGGACGAACCGGTCAATTGGCTGGAGAAGACGACAGAAAAGACGCTGTACGCCAACGAATGGGTGACAGGACACGGGGGAAAAGCGGAAGGCCGACTCATTGGAGGGAATTTGAATACGATGTATGGCTTTATCGGCTCTCCTTACTTTCCCGACATCCAACACGGCGATATCCTGCTGCTCGAGGACTGCATGAAAACCGCATCGGTGATGGAAAAGAATTTTGCAATGCTCAAAACTCACGGGATTTACGAAAAAGCCGGCGGTATCATTCTTGGAAAGCATGAGCAGTTCGACGACCAAGGTACCGGCAAACTGCCTCTTGACCTGCTGATGGAACAGCTTGACGGGCTAACGATTCCTATTTTGGCTGAATTTGACACGTGTCACACCCATCCGATGCATCCGCTTGCCATTGGCAAGAAGGTTCATCTCGATGCAGATGCTAAAACGGTTTTGTGCACGGAAACTTGGCTGTAACTTTCTGCAATGCCCACCGTGCAGCTGAAAGGAGTAACAGATGGGACCTACTCAACTAGCTCACTCATTTATGCGTTTTGCCGAAATGGAGTGCAGGGAGTCCAGTGCTCTGTATGAACTGTTATCGACACGCATTGCTGAGGACGAGGAACTGCTCAATCTGTGCCGAGTGATCCCACGAGGCCAGCCAGTGCCGAATCTGCTGTTTGCCGGTGTACAGTACCTTTTGATGAAAGGGACCGAACACCCGCTGAAAGACTACTATGCCAGTTTGACGGTGTCTCCGAAACAGCCGGATGCTGAGGCATTCATCTTATTCAAAAACTTTTGCCTGACGTATCGCGATCAGCTGGAACCGCTTCTCATGCACCGGCTTGTCCAGACGAATGAAGTCCGCCGGTGTGCGTATTTGTATCCCGCATTTTCGTGGATTCATTCTCAAACAGAACGGCCGCTGGCATTGATCGAAATCGGCACGAGCGCCGGGCTGCAGCTGCTGTGGGACCAGTACCGCTATGATTACGGGACAGGAGAGACTTTCGGCAGCCGGGATGCGTGCCTGACAATCCGTTCGGAAGTGAAAGCGGACCGGCTCCCGTTTCTGCTGCCGAAAAGTCCGCCAGTCGCTTCCCGCATCGGATTTGATCTGCACCCGAGCGATTTGTCCGACCCCGATGACTATATATGGATGAAAGCGCTCATCTGGCCGGAGCACAGTGAACGGCGGGAATTGTTCGATCAAGCTGCGGCCTGCTTGAAAACAAATCCGGTTCAGCTCATCCAGGGAGACGGCATCGAGCTGCTGAAGACGCATGCAGACAGAATACCGGATGGAGCTGCACTCTGCGTCTTCCATACGCATGTCGCGAATCAGCTGCCTGACGACACGAAGCAGGCGCTGGAAGACACACTGGCCGCAATCGGTGAACAACGCGAACTTTTCCATATTTACAACAATATGCACGATACGCAGCTGCATCTGGATCATTATGAAAACGGTACGCTGCACCCGCAGACGATCGGCAGTACAGATGGCCATGGCCGCTGGTTCGAGTGGCGCCTGGCGAAAACCCAATAACTTGAGGAGAGTGACATGAGGATGAAATACAACGACACGTGGGATTTGGAAATCATATTTGAAGGCGGCACCAATTCAGAAGAAGTCCAGGCGAAACTGGCAACGGTGAAAGAGGAGATTGCAAAGTACGCAGATCAGCTGCAGGCATGGCACAGCAATTCACCGGATGACGCCGCCGCACTGCAAGGGATCTTGAAACAGCAGGAAACGATCGGCAAAGGACTCGGCCAGGTCAGAACGTTCGTCAGTATGTGGCACGATGCGTTTACAAATGACGAGCATGCGAGCGTCGTAAAAGGTCAGGTCATGGAGCTTGCCGGTGAACTCCAGCAGCTGTCAACAATCTTCACGAAAAAACTGGTCGCCATTCCGGATGAACAGTGGAACAGTCTTTTGCAGGTAGAACCACTGAATGAGATCGGCTTCGTGCTGAATGAAACACGCGACGAAGGCAAACGCCTCCTATCCGAAGACGAGGAGAAACTGATCGCCAAGTTGAATAAGGACGGCCTCGCCGCATGGAGCGATCTGTACAGCACAACGGTTTCCATCATGACGATCCCATACACTGAAAAAGACGGTACGGTCACAGATCTTTCTGTCGGGCAGGCGATGAACCGGATGTATGCAGATCCTGATGCAGACGTACGCGCGTCACTCTTCGAAAGCTGGGAAAAAGCATGGACCGATTTCGGCCCGGTGTTCGCCGATATTCTGAATCACTTAGCAGGATACCGTCTGACCCTGCAGGAAGTCCACGGACGACAAGGGCATATGGAAGAGCCGCTCGAGTACAACCGGATGTCCGAAGACACGCTCACGGCGATGTGGTCAGCGGTCGATTCACACAAACAGACGTTCATCGATTATCTGGATCAGAAAGCACGACTGCTTGGGATGGAACAACTCGGATGGCAGGACGTCGATGCCCCCGTCTCTGTTGGGGAATCAAAACCGACACGCTACACATATGATGAAGCATGTGACTTCATCATCGAACATTTCGAATCATTTGGACCGAAGCTGACGGCATTCACCAAGCATGCGCTTGAAAACCGCTGGGTCGAAGCCGAAGATCGCCCGAACAAACGGCCGGGCGGCTATTGCACAAGCCTGCCGGAGTTCGAGGAATCCCGCATCTTCATGACATTCACAGGCTCCCCGAGTGATACGAGTACGCTTGCGCACGAATTGGGCCACTCGTTCCACAGCCATGTCATGAAGGATGTGCCGCGTCAAAATCGGGGCTATGCGATGAATGTCGCGGAAACGGCAAGTACGTTTGCCGAAACGATTATCGCGGATGCCACGGTGAAAAACGCTGCATCAGATGAAGAAAAAATCGCACTGCTTGCGACGAAATTGGAAGGCGCAACGGCGATGTTCCTGAATATCCGAGCCCGCTTCCTGTTCGAAGACAGCTTCTATAACGAACGTGCAAAAGGATTCGTGTCAGAAAAAAGGCTGAATGAACTCATGACCGAAGCACAGAAAGAAGCATTCGGAAACAGTCTGTCATCGTATCATCCGCACTTCTGGGCAGCGAAGCTCCATTTCTTCATTGACCGCGTGCCATTCTACAACTTCCCGTATACATTCGGCTACTTATTCAGCCTCGGCATCTACGCGGAATACTTGAAGCACCCGGAAGGTTTCGAAGAAAAGTATATCGCACTGCTGCAAGACACTGGATCGATGAAAGTCGAGGACCTTGCACAGAAACATCTTGGCGTCGATATTACTAAACAAGACTTCTGGTCAGCCGGGATTGAGCTTGTCGGTAAAGACGCAGAAGAATTCATCGAACTGACAACGGAACGAGTTAGATAATCAGGGAACGGCACTTATCTTCGTTTGGAGAGATAAGTGCCGTTTTCACTAGGCAGAGGTGCCGCATAGCTTGTGCACGAAATGAGAGCGGGAAAGGAGAACAAGCCGTTGTATGTTCGTCATACTTATGTGTACCGGACAATTGCATGCGTCGTTCTTTGTTTTTCACTTGGACTTCCGCTGTCTGCTGCAGACGCAGCTGAGGAACCGGAGTTGCTGGAAAGTCAGCTGGATGCCTATCTCAAGCAGCAACAGGACGAGATGGCCGGCCTGGCAGCGATCATCCTGCAAAAGGACCGTGTTATCGTCAGGCTGGAAGGATTTGCGGATATCGAAAGACAGATCCCTGTGGATGCTGACACGATTTTTGAATGGGGCTCAGTTTCGAAATTACTCGTATGGATCAGCACCCTCCAGTTAGCCGAGTCAGGAAAAGTGGATGTCGAGGAAGACATCCTGTCCTATTTGCCGTCCGATTTCCGCACCAAGTCGTCATTTGCGAAACCTGTCACGCTGTCAAACCTCATGCACCACAACGCTGGATATGATGACAGTTTCACCGATCTTTTCCTGAATCAGCAGGCTGATGTCCTCTCGTTGCGTCAAGTTTTAGAGCAAGCGGATGTCCGACAAGTGTTCCCTCCCGGGGAAGTCGTTTCGTATTCCAATTACGGGAGTGCTCTCGCTGCGTATGTGGTGGAAGAAGTGAGCGGAATGGACTACCGGGATTATGTCCGAAAACACATCTTCGACCCGCTGAACATGACGAAAACCGCAATCGATCCTGCGCTAAACGACAATCACTGGGTGAAGGAACAGCGGAGACGTGTGCAAGGGTATACCTCATCCCGGCAGCTGATCAAGCCGAATCAGCTATTCATCCCTCTTTACCCAGCGGGAAGCACGATGGGGACAGCCGGTGACCTGCAGATATTGCTGGAGTCATTGTTAGCCAAAGGCGGCGGGCCGCTGTTCACAAACAAAAGAACAGTCGATCAGCTGGTGACCCCAAGTCTGATGTATCCGGGTACCGAGATACCGCGCATTGCCAGTGGCTTATTTTATCTGCCTTCCGAAAGCCAGCACGTCTTTGGGCATGGCGGCAATACCAAGGCGTTCAGTTCCGCCGTTTATATTGACCGGAACGACCAGATCGGTGTGCTCGTTCTGACAAACAGCCAATACGATAGCGTGTATACCGCCGGAATCCCTGAAATCGTCTTTGGGAAATACGTCCATTCGGATATTGCAACGGACCTGGAGGACGCTTCCCGCTGGACAGGGATGTATGAACCGGCTCGAGTGCCCGACACGGTTTCAGTAAAGTGTACGGACTGCTTGTCAGAAGCCGTACGGAACAGAGCGGACTGAATGACTTGGCAGTAGGCGGATACCGATATGCACAGCTTGGCCCCAGCGTCTACTTGAACCCAGACACGAAGAGTCTTTACAGTCTGGACGTCTACTCGGACCATCCGCAATTTACTAACATGTTGTCGAATACGTATTCGGACCTGTTACGAGTCTCGTTCATCCGCCATTTTCTGGAGTGGGGAGGACTCATTTTGGCTGCCCTGGCCACCCTGTACTCTTTCATCTATGTTATCTTTGCACTTATACAGAAGCTGCGTCGCCAAAAATGTCTGCATCGCCTCATCTTTGCACTGCACACTGCCAATCTGGTGTTGGTGCTGAATGTGGCCTGGCTCTTCTATAGGACGTCTGCCATGACCAGTTATTCGTCTCTCCGGCCATTTCTTACGGCAAATCTGCTTTGCCTCGGTTTCAGTCTCGTCATCGGCTCGTTGCTTCTTGCGGGTCTGAACAGCAAAAAGTTGTCCGCTCGCAGCAAATGGAGTCACTTAGGCAGTATCCTCGCCGCATCAATTCTATGCGCAAATGCCCTTTATTGGGAAATTTACTTTTGATCATTCAAAATCGCTATGAAGGCAGGTGAAATGATGACTGCACAACACACCGTGCTCGTTGCCAGCGTGTCTATTCTCGAGAGAGGAAGTGTACTCCTCATCAGGGAAGACAGACCGGGTATCCGAAACAAGTGGAATTTGCCGAGTGGGAGGATTGAATATGGGGAAGACATCCTTCTGGCCGCCAAACGGGAGGTGAAGGAAGAGACCGGGTTGGACATAGAACTGACTTACACCACAGGTGTTTATAATTTCATAAGTGACACACAAGACCAAGTCATCCTTTTCCATTTTATCGGCCGAATCACGGAAGGTGCTGTACAGCCCCAAGAAGCTGAAATCACGGAGTGGACTTGGATTCAACCGACCGACCTGGACATTATCGACAGCCGGGAGATGCGCAACCCGCTAGTGATGAAACAACTGGCAAATCGTTTGATCAAAGAAGAATTCTGGCCGGTTGCTATCTTCCAGGAACAGCTTCTATGAGGATGCGAAATTGAACGGTTCAACTGTAATAAAACCGCCGTTTAATAGTAAGGAAGGGAAAATGGTCAATGAAAATCAGACAATTGGAACTCGAAGATGCAGAAGCATATCTAGCGTTACGACTTGAAGCTCTCCAAAACGATCCTGACAGTTTTGCAGCTAGTTTTGAGGAAGAAAAAGATCAAACGGCTGAAAAATACAGAAACAGGTTCGCGGCACCTGATCATACAGTTACGTATGGGGCGTTCGACGATGATAGCCATCAGCTCATCGGTGTTGTCACTTTGTTCCGTGAGCAACGGTTGAAATTACGCCATCGTGCGAACGTGACGGCTATGTATACGAAGCCGGATAACCGTGGTTGCGGCATCGGAAAAGCACTGCTTACACAAATCATTGAAACTGCACGCGGGCTGGAGGATATCGAGCAAGTATACTTAGCCGTCGTTTCACAAAACGGTCCAGCTAAAAAATTGTATGCCTCCCTCGGCTTTGAAACATTCGGGATAGAGAAAAATGCTTTAAAAATCAACGACATGTATTTCGATGAAGAACTTATGGTTTTATTTTTATATTCAGATTTATAAGTTGTTTACATGTGAAGGACAGAATTTACTTCATAAAACAGTAGGATGTGTAAACGATGATCATTATCCTAAGCGCTGTCGGAAGTACGGGCAAAACCGTAATGGCGCAGCGGCTGCTTGAAACTTATAAAATCCCTTACTTGTCTCTCGATCATTTGAAAATGGGGCTGTACAGGGGTGAGGAAAATTGCGGTTTTACTCCTTTAGACAGCACAGAACATATCGGCGATCGGCTTTGGCCTATCGTAAAAGGAATAACGATGACGGCTATCGAGAACAGGCAGCATCTGATCATTGAAGGCTGCTATTTCCTTCCGCACTACTTACACGACTTGGACCCCTTCTATTTAAACGAAATCATTCCTGTATTCATGGGGTTTTCGGAAAAATATATTCGAGAAAATTATGAGGGAGACATTGTTACTTTCAGAAATGCCATTGAGCAGCGCATCACTCCAGAAGAAAGAACACTCGAAGAGATGATAGAAGAACACGGGGCATTCAAAACGAGGTGCGTACAGGCCGGCGTTCCCTATTTTGAAATCAGCATTAATTATGAGACGGAAACAGCTGAGATTGATCACTATATTAATACAGAGAAACAGAAAATCGAATCGAGAGAGTAGGAGGCAATCATATGCTGAACAAACCAAACAAGTTACAGCGAGGAGACCGCATAGCAACCGTCAGCCCTTCGTGGGGCGGCGCCGGAGATCCACAGCTGCGCTGGCGGTATGAGCAGGGAGTACAGCGTCTGGAGGAAGTGTTCGGCTTGGAAGTGGTACCGATGCCCAACAGTTTGAAGGGTGGGGACTATCTATACGACCACCCGGAAGCACGTGCGGAAGACATTATGACTGCATTCCGGGATGACACTATCAAAGGAATCATTGCGAATATAGGCGGGGAGGACAGCATCCGACTTCTGCCGTACATGAATTTTGACGTCATCCGCGACAATCCCAAAGTTTTCATGGGCTACTCGGATGTTACGGTTTCACATATGTTCTGTCACAAAGCCGGGTTGTCTTCGATGTACGGACCTGCCATCCTGACCGACTTTGCGGAAAACGTGGAGATGGACCCCTACACTGTGGAAATGGTAAACCGGACGCTGTTTTCGGATGAGCCGGTCGGCGTGATCCAAGCAGCGGATCAGTGGACGAGTGAGCGATTGGAATGGATCGAAGAGAACAAAGCTAAACGACGAAACATGCAGGAAAACAGCGGGGTTGAGCTGCTGCAGGGCTCCGGCACGGTGCAGGGCCGGCTGATCGGCGGCTGCATGGAGGTGCTCGAATTTGTAAAAGGAACCGAACTGTGGCCGGACATGGACTACTGGAAAAACAGCATTTTGTTCTTCGAAACATCCGAAGAGAAGCCGAAACCTGACCTCATCCGCTATTGGCTGAGGAATTATGCAGCCCAGGAAATCTTACAGCAAGCGAACGGGATAATTTTCGGCAAGCCGCAAGACGAGAAGTATTATGAGGAGTACAAAGAGGAAATCAGCAAAGTTATGAAAGAATACAACTTGGAAGAGCTGCCGATCCTCTATAATTTGAATTTTGGCCACACCGAACCAAAATTCATCCTGCCGTATGGAGCACTAACGGAAATCGACTGTGATCAAACGTCCTTTACCATCCTAGAAAGCGCAGTGAAGTAAACATCCGGGAGGAAAATATGATTAGAAAAGCAACCTTACAAGACGCAAATGAAGTAGCAGAGCTTGCGCTGCTGCTTTGGCCGGATCATACGGGGGAGGAACTTCGCGAAGAAATGGAGCAGATACTCACGCAATCCGATGCGGCAATTTTTCTCGCTCTTCATGATGGACAGCCTGTCGGTTTTGCTCAATGCCAGTTGCGCCATGACTACGTGGAAGGCACTAGTTCCAGCCCGGTCGGCTATTTGGAAGGACTGTTCGTGAAAGAAAAATTCCGCGAACAGGGGATTGCGAAAAAGCTGATAACTATGTGTGAGAAGTGGGCCAAGCATAAAGGCTGCCAAGAATTCGCCAGCGACTGTGAACTGGACAACGAAGGAAGTCTTGCGATGCATCTGAAGTTAGGATTCCAGGAAGCTAACCGGATTGTTTGTTTCACGAAAAGCTTGGGGGATTCCGGCGTACTCTCCCCATAGAAGGGCGCTTAATTTCTCAGGTGTTGATTGCAAACAAGGAGGAAATCCGTTGAAGAGAATATATATGGTTCGTCATTGCCAAGCGGAGGGACAGTCACCAGAGGCGCCGCTGACAAAAGAGGGGGTACAAGCTGAGGATCTGGCTGATTTCTTCGGGAACCTTCAAGTGGACCGCATTATTTCCAGTCCGTTCAAGCGAGCTATCCAAACGGTCCAGCCTTTCGCCGATCGAAAGCAACTTGTCATTGAAACGGATGCCCGATTGGAAGAGCGACGACTCAGCGGTGTCCCACTTCACGATTGGCTGGATAAATTAAAGAAAACGTTCGATAATCCCGATTTGAAGTTTGACGGCGGCGAGTCCAGTGCAGAAGCGGCGGTCAGGATTGTCTCAGTTGTCGATGAGGCTTTTAGGAATCATTTGGCCACCACCTTGATTGTTACTCACGGGAATCTGCTGGCGTTGCTCCTCAATCGATTAGATAACCAATTTGGGTTTGAGGACTGGGCTGACCTTACTAATCCTGACATTTCGTGCTGGAATCAGCTGGAGATGACGTGCGGTTCAAAAGGCTGAGTTTTTAAGGAGAGGAGGGTTTTCGATCACAACATTTTATTGTGCATCGAGCTTGACGAATATCGATGCAGTTCGCCATGTAAGTAGGCGATTAACAGACAATGGGTTTGTTCATACCTATGATTGGACAACAAATGACCGGGCTGTAACCATCGAGGATTTGCGAGAAATAGGAATCAAGGAAAAACAGGCAGTAATCAATGCTGATTTTCTTGTCGTATTGTTGCCCGCCGGCAAAGGGAGCCATATTGAGTTTGGCCTTGCACTCGGTCAAGGTAAAACGATTTATCTTTACTCACCTGATGACCTTATCGATAATTTTGAAACAACAAGTACCTTTTATCACTTATCAAACGTAGAGAAATGTACGGGTTCTATTGATGAGCTGATCGATACTATTACAGTGAAACAACTATTGGTTACCTGAACGTTTTGTCGCCAACACTGGATGATCTTGCGGATACAGGTATCAAAGGAGATGGGAAGTGTATGAAAGAAGGGAGTATTCGGCCGCTCGTTATTTGTATATTCCGTCAGGGTGATACCATTCTTGTCGCAGAAGGGTATGATCCGGTGAAAAAGGAACATTTTTATCGTCCGATCGGAGGCGGCATTGAATTTGGCGAGAGCAGCGAAGAAGCACTTATCCGGGAGATGAAAGAAGAACTAGGCGCAGATGTCACCGAACTTACTTATTTAGGGACACTGGAAAACATATTTACATTCAACGGAAGGACAGGTCACGAGATTGTTCGCGTCTATGATGCTTCCTTTATCGATGACTTATTCAACACGAAGGAATCGTTTGAAGGAATAGAGGATAACGGTCATGTTTTTAAAGTGCTACGACTTCCCATTCAGACGTTTCGGACAGGAAGAAAACGCCTTGTGCCGGAAAACCTATTGGACTTGCTTTCAGCCAATAGAAACGACCGCTAGCTATCCACCGATGAAGCGAATCTTCCGCAAAACCTGTACACAAACAGTGGCGGCCATTCAGCATTCCACTTCACCTCTATAGCCGCTGATCGACAAATCCGTACGACTGAAATTGAAGAATACAAGAAAAGAAGGTGAGCACGTGATTCCGATTGTTTATGACCAAGTCAACAGGTGGGCGAGAGACGATGAATTTTTCTTGGATCTGTTGCGGAAAGTGAACCCCGACCAGATTGCTGACCTAGGGTGCGGAACAGGAAGACTGACGACCCATTTTTCTAAAGCAGGCTATACGATCACTGCGATCGATCCTAACGAAGAGGCTCTTGAATACGCGAAGAAAAAAACGTATGCAAATGACGTGACTTGGATTGTCGGTGACAGCAGGCAACTGGAAGCAAGTGCGTATGATGCGGTAGTTATGACTGCGAATGTAGCGCAAGTATTCCTGACAGATGAAAGTTGGAGGCAAGTCGTTTCGGATGTTTATCGATCACTGAACCCCGGCGGACATTTTATTTTCGACACTCGCAATCCATTGGCAAAAGCGTGGGAACAGTGGGAAAAGGACTTAACGCCTGATGTTGCGAATGACATGACAACTGGAGATCCCCTTGAGATTTGGACAGATTACGAAGGCTTCGAAGGAGACGTCTTCACGTTCTACGAAACTGTAAAAACTGTTCATACTGGGGAAACACTAATACGGGAAAGGATGCAGCTGCGGTTCCGTACACTGGAAGAAATTCGCGAGTCCTTGCAAATGTCCGGCTTTTCTTCTATTGAAATATACTCGGACTGGCAGTTTGAACCAGCTACTGCAAAATCGCAATCTTTTATATTCCATGCAGTAAAATGATTCAAGAAACTACCGATTTTTAATCCTTTAAAGAAAGAAAGGAAGATGCGGCAATGAAGAAAGTCACTCCGTTTTTGATGTTCCAAGGAGGACAGGCAGAGGAAGCGATGAATTTTTATGTTTCCCTTATCGAAGAGTCAGGCATTACGAACATTGTGCGTTATGGAGCAGGCGAAGCGGGAGATGAAGGGACTGTCATGCGGGCGCTATTCCACCTGAAAGGTCAGGAGTTCATGTGCATTGACAGTAACGTGAGCCATGCGTTCGACTTTACGCCGTCCTTTTCCATTTTCCTAACGTGTGAGTCCGAGGCGGAGATCGACACGCTTTACGAAAAGTTGTTGGAGGGCGGGCAGGCGCTCATGCCGTTAGGTGATTACGGGTTCAGCCGGAAGTTTGGCTGGCTGAATGACCGATTTGGCGTTTCCTGGCAGCTGGATCTTCCTTTCGTCTAAATTGAATGAATACTTAAAACAGAATCAGACAGAGGAGGCCGTCCTATGGCAGACGTTTTACTTTTTCACCATGTACTTGGGCGTACAGCCGGGATTCTGCACTTGGCAGAAGTACTGGAACAAGCAGGACACACGCTTCACACCCCGGACCTGTTCGAGGGCAGAATATTTGAAACGATTGAGGAAGGCTTCGCTTTCGTGAAAGAGATAGGATTTGAGACTCTGATGGAGCGCGTTCGGCAGGCAGCGGAAGATGTGCAGCCGTCTGTCGTCTATGCCGGATACTCCCTCGGCGTGATGGCCGCTCAGCAGCTTGCCCAGACAAGAGCGGGCGCAGCAGGTGCCCTTTTTATCGCTTCGTGCGCACCTGCCGAGGAGTTTGGCGGTCCATGGCCTGCGAAACTTCCCTTGCAAGTCCATGGAATGAAGGAGGATCCGTTTTTCGCAGACGAAGGAGATCTGGAAGCGGCCCGGGAGATAACCGAGACATCGGACAGTGGTGAACTGTTCCTCTATACCGGGAACCAGCATTTTTTCGCAGATAACAGTCAGCCAGGCTACGACTCTGCTGCGACTGCACAGATGATCGAGCGGGTACTTTTGTTTTTGGAGCGATTGGACGACAAATAAGAGGAAGTCCGGGATACTCCTCTTCATTTCTTTACTTTTAAATAGGAAGGAGATTTGCCCAGTATGATCATACGAAGTTTTAGCTCCCAAGATAAAGCGCAAGCAGCACGGTTGTTTCATTTGTCTTTTGAAGAGGAGACTTTGCTTGAGTTGCTACAGGATAACAAGTGTGAGTTTGCGTTTTCAGCCGAGGTGCAGGGAAAGCTTGCAGCTGTCCTGTTCGGCTGGAAAAGCCGCTTTCATCCCCATTGCACGTATATCAAAACCGTGAGTGATCCTGAACTGGCAGATGATGAGTCGCTTAGCAGCCTTCTTGCGGAAGCGGACCGTTACGAGGCTCTTTCCTACCCATTGCAGACGTCCATCTGGGAAACAGCGCCCGGATTGAAATCTGTCTATACCGGAAATGGATTTACTGAAATCAGACGGACGTATATGCCGGAACTTCTCTTATCCCATGTGCCGTTGGAGGAACCGCCTGAAAAGCGACTTGACGGCCAGGCTGTACAATCGATTGCTGAACTGTCGGAAGACGCACGCATGCAAGTTGTTTCCTTAGCAAAGCGGATTTATGAAGAAACACATCAGGTGAATCCACCTGCCGACAGATCGGTTTCCGAATGGGAACAAGTCGTGTTTGCGGAAGACACCATTGAAGATGGAAGTTTCGTATGGATGGATACGAAAGCTGATGAAATCATCGCGTATTCGTTTCTTCACACCTCTGAAAAGGTTGGCGCTTATGAACTTGGCTGGTGTGGCTATATCAAGGAGGCGGATCCCTCCATCCTTTCTGAACTGGTGAGGCACCAACTTTATTACGCAGCGATACATCATATTCACACACTTATAGGAGAATTCGATACAACGGATCCGTATGCGACGGAAGTGCTGAAGCGGTTTCCATTCGCGCCTTGCGCGACGTTGATTACATACCAGAAAAAAGTTGTACCGTTAAAAGTTTTTGAGTGAACTTATTGAAAGCTATCGGGTTCTTGAAATGTAAATGAGAGGGCAGGACAAGCGACAACAACTAGCGGGAGGTGACTGCAATGAAACATGCATTAGTCGTCGGCGGAACCGGCATGTTATCAGGTGTATCCCAATGGCTGGTATCTGCCGGTTACCATGTCTCCATCATTGCTCGCAGCGCCGAACGAATGAATGAGCTGGTGAAAAGGGTAAGTAATTCAGAACGGGTTACCCCTTTGCTCGTCGATTACAAAGACGATCTTCTGTTACGCATGAAGATAAAGGAAGCCATTCACCAAAACGGCCCCATTGGGACTGTCGTTGCTTGGATTCACTCTGACGCTGTATCTGCTCTTCCGCTGCTTCTGCAGGAAGTTTCAATGGATTATGACAATTGGGAGTTATACCACGTTCTTGGCAGCCAGGCGAATGCGGAGGAGGTCAAACGAAGCTTGATTGTGCCTGCTAACTGTTTGTATTCGCAAGTGCAACTGGGCTTTGTGCTCGACAATGGCCATCCTCGCTGGTTGACTAACCAGGAGATTTCCGATGGTGTGCTGGATGCGATCCGGCAGCGGACGGAACGGATGACTGTGGGACAAGTCGAACCGCATACTGATTGGCAATGAGCGGTTCATTTTCTGTATATATGAAAGGAGTGTTCAGCCAATGAAAACACGTGTGACAGAAATTCTGGGCATCAAGTATCCCATCGTCCAGGGAGGGCTTGCGTATTTGGCCTATGCGGAACTTGCGGCAGCAGTATCGAACGCAGGCGGTCTCGGACAGATTACGGCGGCTACATTGAGGACGCCTGAAAGGCTGCGGGAGGAGATCCGGAAAGTCCGCACGCTGACCGATAAACCGTTTGCGGTCAATTTCGCGATTGCCAGGCATGACGGTAAGTACGAAGAGCTGCTGGAAGTGGCGATCGAGGAGAAGGTGCCCGCCATATCGATCACAGGCGGCAATCCGAAGCCTGTTTTTGAGCGGCTCCGCGACGTGGACATGAAAACGCTCGTGCTTGTTGCAGGCGTCCGGCAGGCGCAGAAAGCCGAGGAGCTGGGGGCGGACATCGTCATGGCGGTCGGCCAGGAAGGCGGCGGGCATCTGGGACGCGAAGATATCGGTACCGTCGTGCTAACACCTCGTGTCGCTGACGCGGTTTCCATTCCCGTCCTGGCAAGCGGCGGCATCGGTGACGGACGCGGCCTGCTCGCTGCATTTGCGTTAGGCGCGGAAGGAATTGAAATGGGCACGCGGTTCATCGCGACTCAGGAATGCGTCCATGCGCACGATGTCTACAAGCAGGCGATTGTCGAGGGGACCGAGACGGATACGGTCATTATCAAGAGGACTCTTGGCGCGCCGGGACGCGTGCTGAAGTCCGAGTTTACGGAAGGCATCATCGAAAAAGAGAAACAAGGTGCCGGCTACGAAGAACTGAAAGAATCGATCAGCGGAAAAGCAAACTGCCACTACATCCATGAAGGCGATGAGACAGCCGGTTTCGGGTGGGGCGGCCAGGTGATCGGACTGATCGATGACATTCCGACGGTTCAGGAACTCTTTGACAACATGATTCAGACGGCGGAAACCGGACTGGCAAGGCTGACGGGTATTGTCGGGAAGCCCAATTGATCGGAACAGATAGGAGGCAGCTGTTGTGAAGCCATTCATTCACGTGCGTCAAGACAGTCCATTATTGGACACGCCTGTGTGGCTGCGTGCAGGTAATCTTACACCGGGCGGAGTTTTCACGATTCATGCCGCCATGTATGACAACCTCGGCACGAAATGGGAATCATCTGCGAAGTACAGAGCAGATGGCAACGGGGAAATCGACTTGGCAGCTGCAGAACCGCTGGCCGGCTCGTATTCGTCTGCCGATGCGGCCGGTCTGTTTTGGTCTATGACACCTGTGCCGAATGCCGAGCGTCGGGAAAGAACACCTTTAAAGGCGCTCGTAACGGAATTCACTTTGATGAATGAGGGAAAAGTTCTGGCTTCTGAACCGGTCAGCCGTCAGCTGGTTGCTCCGGGAATTGAGCGGCTTCCTGTCCGCGAAGATGATCTTATCGGCACGTTCTTTCGGCACGCTGCAGGCGATCTGCGTCCGACAATCGTTGTCCTCGGCGGTTCCGAAGGCGGCTTGAGGGAAAGTACAGCCGCCCTGTTAGCTTCCCATGGATTTAATGCATTGGCGCTCGCTTATTTCGGTCTGGAGGGACTGCCGGAAGAACTCGTCAACGTTCCGATCGAGACTGTCGGCAGAGCGATCGAATGGCTGCGCGGTCAGCCCGATGTCCAAATGGGGAAGCTCGGAGTTGTCGGTACGTCAAAAGGTGGAGAACTGGCCCTGTTGAGTGCTTCTTTTTTCCCGGCAATCAAAGCCGTTGCTGCCTTCGTGCCGAGCGGCGTGGTCTACCCGGGCCTTGGACGGACACCGGGATCATCTTGGCAAGTGAACGGGGAGCCCCTTCCTTTTGCATATGGAAAGGTGCCGGATGAAGTCACTGCAGACGTACAGCGGGCGAAACGGCAGAATACTCCGATTTCCTGGCGGGATACATACAAGTACTGGGAAACGGGAGAGACTTCCGCTGAAATTCCAGTGGAACGAATCAAAGGCCCGGTCCTTTTACTATCCGGCGGGGATGACCGATTATGGCCGGCAGATTGGCTGTCTGAACGAGTGATTGACCGGTTGAAAAGATACCATCATCCTTTCGATGCCGTGCATAACTGCTATCCGGATGCAGGCCACTCGCTCGGGGTACCGGGTATGCCGACGAGTCAATCTGCCGTTTCTTCCTATGGAAACGGGATGACGCTTTCGCTTGGAGGCACACCGGCAGCGAATGCCGCCGCACAATACCGGGCATGGCACGAATTGGTCCATTTTCTTCAAACACATCTGGCGGGGAATCCGGCTGCCATGAGCAACTCACAAAGGTTAGGAGGAGGCACACATGCCATTGCAGATCCGCAAATGTAAGGAACACGAAACGCCGCCGATGGAGCTGCTGCTGCTGGCAGACCCTTCACTGGATATCGTTGAAGAGTACGTCGGCAGGGGGAGCAGCTACATTGCTGAACTCGACCAGCAGCCAATCGGCGTCTATGTGCTGCTGCCGACACGGCCCGGAACTGTAGAGCTTGTGAATGTGGCTGTGGCCGAAGAGCATCACGGCAAAGGGTTCGGTAAACAGCTCGTGCTGGATGCTGTGCAGGAAGCGGCGAAAAGAGGCTGTCAAACACTTGAAGTCGGGACAGGCAATTCAAGCGTCAGCCAGTTGGCCCTCTATCAAAAATGCGGGTTTCGGATAGTGGGAGTGGATCAGGATTTCTTCATCAGGCATTATTCGGAGAAAATCATGGAAAACGGCATTCACTGCCGTGATATGATCCGGTTGTCGCAGGATTTGTAGTTTCATATAATTTCATATTAGGAGGAGTTCCATGAAATTTATTCTTATTTTTGGTCCTCAAGCTGTCGGCAAAATGACAGTCGGCCAAGAGTTGGCTAAGAAAACTAATCTAAAGCTCTTCCATAATCATATGACCATCGAGCTGCTTGAACCTATTTTCGGTTTCAGTCCAAGTCTTTGGAAGTTATCTACCCTTTTCAGAAAAGAAATTTTCAAAACAGCTGCTGCTAGTAATATTTATGGCTTGATTTTCACGTATGTCTGGGCTTTTGACCAGCAGGAGGATTGGGATTTTGTAAATGAAATATGTGATATTTTTGAATCTCAAAAAGCTTCTCTTTATTTTGTAGAGCTAGAAGCCGGGACAGACACACGCCTGGAGCGTAATAAGTCATACAACCGGCTTGAACATAAGCCTTCGAAAAGAAATGTTGAATGGTCCGAGAAAGAATTACAAGCATCGATGGCTCAATACAGGTTGAATTCTCATGAAAACGAGATAGAAAAAGAGAACTACTTGCGAATCGATAATACAGATACAAGTGCAGAGCAGGTAGCCGCATTCATTAAGGATAATTTCCGACTATAGAATGAATTAGCGGTGTATAGGCTTAATTAAATATCAGGGGGACAACATGACCATACCTATCATTTTCGACATAGACGGAACGCTATTTCAAACCGATACGATTTTGGAAAATGCTCTGGAAGACACGTTCCAGCATTTGCGTTCCTTACAAAAATGGCAGGGGGAAACGCCTCTTGCTCAATATCGGGACATTATGGGTGTGCCGCTTCCGCAAGTTTGGCAAACACTGCTGCCTGATCATTCCCTTGAAGAACGATCATATACGGATGCTTATTTTCTTGAGCGGCTGATCGATAATATACGCTGCGGGGAGGGGGCACTGTATCCGAATGCTCTGGAGGCTCTCCGCTTTTTGAAAGAACAAGGATGTTCGATCTTCATTGCGAGCAATGGATTGGTTGAGTATTTGAGTGCAATTGTGCACTATTATGCGCTCGATACGTGGGTGACGGAGACGTTCAGCATTCAACAAATCGACTCATCCAGTAAATCGGATCTTGTCCGGGCAATCATCGAGAAATACAGCTTGGCTGATGCCGCCGTTGTCGGGGATCGTCTGTCGGATATTAACGCAGCCAAGGACAATGGACTGACGGCGATCGGATGCCGGTTTGACTTCGCGCAAGAAGATGAACTGGTCCATGCCGATATCGTCATCCGTGATCTGCTCGAGTTGAAAGGCATTATCCCTCAACTGAGCCAAACCGTTTCATTGGAAACCAAGGGATGAAAGCCTATGCTTCCAACAAGGATAGCGGACACGACGGCTGAATCCTCAATTCCATCTAAGGGAGGAAATACATATGTTTACTA
Source organism: Sporosarcina sp. NCCP-2716 (assembly GCF_023707985.1). Classification (GTDB taxonomy): domain Bacteria; phylum Bacillota; class Bacilli; order Bacillales_A; family Planococcaceae; genus Sporosarcina. The sequence continues at coordinate 4,217 of NZ_BRCF01000003.1, read as the reverse complement.
CCATTGTTTTTGACGTTGACGGAACACTGATCGACTCGGAAGAAGCTATTTTGAATTCACTTCAGAAAGTACTGCAGGAAGAAGGACATGCGTACTCACAGGACGATTTACGGTTTGCCCTCGGAATTCCGGGCATGGACACACTGAAACAGCTGGAGATTGCCAATCCTGAACGCGTCCTCGCGACGTGGTCGGAGACAGTGCTGGAGTTCTCGGACAGCGTGCGGCTGTTTGAAGGAGCGGCGGAAGTGGTCGCACAGCTGGCGGAGAGTCCGCTGCGCTTAGGGATTGTCACCTCGAAAACGGCACAGGAAGTCCGCCATGAATTCGACCCGTTCGGACTGAGCCCTCACTTCGATTGTATCGTTTCGGCGAGTGACACGGAAAAGCATAAGCCTCATCCGGACCCGCTGCTGCGGTGCCTGGAAACACTCGGTGCTGAGAAGGAAGGGGCGCTTTACATCGGCGACTCGATCTATGACATGCAGTGCGCACACAGCGCCGGCGTCCCCTTCGCGCTTGCGTTATGGGGATCCAAAACGACGGAACGGTTCGAAGCGGCAGATTACATTTTAAAGCAGCCGGTGGATGTGCTGGAGCTGCTGAAATTACACGAGGAGGAATAAAGATGATTGAATTACACAGCAGTGTCGCAAAAGTGCAGGAAACCCTGCGTCAGTCGGGGTTTGACAACCAAGTCGAGCAGCTGCCTGACAGTACACGGACGGCGCAGGAAGCAGCCGATACAATCGGCTGTGAAGTCGCACAGATCGCCAAGTCGATCATCTTCCGGCTGAAACCGTCTGACCGCCCGGTACTGGCGGTCGCAAGCGGCGTCAACCGCGTCAGCGAGCAACTGGTGGAAGCCCATGTAGATGGCAAGCTGGGTAAAGCGGATGCAGCGTTCGTGAACGAGCATACCGGATATGTCATCGGCGGCGTTCCTCCGATTGGCCACAGCGAGCCGATCGTGACGTTCATCGATGAAGACCTCTTCCGGTTCCACTGCATCTGGGCAGCGGCCGGCCATCCGAAAGCCGTGTTCCAGCTGACACCTGACGAATTGGCGGGTATGACGAAAGGGAAGGTTATCCGGGTTGTTGCAGAATAATGACAGGGGAGGCAGCGTATGGAGTATACGAATAGTTACACGTATTTCGGTATCGACAGCAGGGGAGTGATTGATCACCGGGGACTTGTCGCAACGGCGAAAGGCCGGTTCGATCCGCAGGCAATCACCAGTCTGCTCAGGCTGCAGCCCTTCCGCTCACATGCGTACGGAGAGCAGCGCAAGAACGGCTCAATCTTCTTGTTCTCAAGCTGGTCCGCAGTGCGGTCATCTGCCGGAAGGCTGGACGCCGAGGCGCAATGCCTGGAAATAGTCCGAATCCTGGAAGATAAGATTGCAATGCTTCGGAAGATCAAAAAACAATACGAGGTTTCGTTTTCACTGGTGATTGTGCCAAGTATACACGGAGAGGAACCACCGCTGCTGCGGTTTCCTGAAGAAGTGATCCGGTTCTGTTACGAGACGGGGACTGAAATAGAAGTGGATATGTATATCTATCCGGTAGACAGCCCGGTTGCAATGCAGGGAAGGGGAGACACTGATGGAATGGACGGTATATGAAAACACTGATGATTTCGCAGAGATAGGCATGCCGTTCCTGCGGCAGCATGAAGACAGTCTGAGCCTGATGCAAGGAGTGTCAGAAGCGATCCAAGCGGGGAAGTATCCGGAATACTTTCAGGCTACAGTGGAAGAGGACGGCCGTTTGACGGCATTGCTGCAGATGACGCCGCCGCATCCACTTCAAGTCGTCCTGACCAGGGAAACCCGGACAGAGGATGTTATCGATACAATCGTGAGCGGTTTGACAGATAACGGTGTCCATCCGTCAGGTATGATCGGTATGAACACTTACGTTCGTCCCCTGGCAGAAAAATGGGCGGGGACGACCGGTCAATCCATCCGAGTCGCGATGGATCAGGGGATTTACCGGCTCGACGAAGTGACGACTGGGCTTGTCCCCAGTCCAGGCCGGTTCCGCTATGCAGAGGAGCCGGATCTTCCGCTCGTCGAAAAATGGTTCACGGAATTCGAGCAGGATTGCGGCCTGCCCATGTCATTGAAGGAAGTCGCCCGGGACAAAGCCGCTCAATTCGTCGGAAACCGGGAAGTCTTTCTATGGGTAGACGGCGGAAGAATCGTGTCCATGATGAAAAAAGCGAGGCCGACAGCGCACGGCGTCACGGTCTCACTCGTATACACGCCGAAAGAGGAACGCCGGAAAGGCTACGGCCGCACGATGGTCGCCGCCTGTTCTGCGGAACTGCTGAAGGAATATGACTTCTGCGTCCTGTACACTGACCTCGCCAATCCGACATCCAACAAAATCTACCAGGAGATCGGCTACCGCCGGATCGCGGATTCTGTCCACTTGGTGTTTGAATAAGATTTATAGAACCCTGTAGAACTCTCTTCACTTTGCAATGACTTCCAATACAACGGGTAACAATAAAAGGAATGGCGGAGTGCATGCCGAGAAGCAGCTTCAGAGGGGGCTTACTTTGCAATCGGGCCATTCAGTCCGATAAAGACAAAACTAGTGGAGGTAAGGAGTATGAATCAAGCTGCACAGACATACTGGAATGAATATTGGGGGAATCAAGAGAAACCGCAATCTGTTAGTGCATGGCATTTCGGGGCTTCCCCTGATTACCTTGCAGGCTTAGTAGCAGAAGGCATTAAGACTGCAACATGTTCAGGCCACATTTTCTATGAACTCGAAAACGAACCACTCCCAACAACGGAAGATTACAATATTATTTTAAATAGTGAGGATAAGCCCGTAGTAATCACTAAGACTGTAGAGGTTATGATAACTCCAATGAATAAGGTTAGTGAGGAGTTTGCTATTGCGGAGGGCGAAGGTGATAGGACTTACCGATATTGGTGGGAAGCACATGAGGAATTTTTTAGAAATGAACTAATTTCAATTGAACGTGAATTTTCGGAGGATATGCTTCTTGTTTGTGAACGCTTTGAAGTAATTCATGTAAATGATGAACAGCCGGTCGAGTCTTAAGCAAGAGAGGGGCGCAATTGCTGCCAAACAAATCACGCCAATATCGCACACGGGCCAGTTGGAGCAGCAACTAATAAAAAACTTGGAGGTATAGAATGAAACAATTGGGGATGTTATACTTTTTCTGCGGGAAAATGGGCGCAGGAAAATCAACTAAATCAAAACAAATGGCAGTAGATAAACATGCAGTATTATTATCTGAGGATGAGTGGCTTTCATCTCTTTATCCCAATCAAATCGAATCATTTGAGGATTATCTAAAGTTTTCGGCGCAGATTAAACCGTTGGTGAGAGACCATGTCCAAAATATGTTAAGCGTCGGTACAAATGTAGTCATGGATTTTCCAGCTAACACTCAAAAGCAGCGAAAATGGTTTTTAGATATGGTGTTAGATGTCAATTCTGGCCATCAACTAGTCTACCTTAATCTAAATACCGAGCAATGTTTACGCCAAATTGCACGAAGACGTAACGAACAACCTGAAAGAGCTGACTTTGACACGGAAGCGGTGTTTACTCATGTTACTAATTTTTTTGAAGCACCAGAAGCGTCTGAGGGTTTAAATATTTTAGAGTTTAGAGAAGAAGAATAATCAGGATTTCAATACAATATTGTGGTACATTTCAACAAAAGAGAGCAATTGTTTAGAAGCAAATGCCCCAATATCGCAATCGGGCCATATCGTGGGATAAGAGAGGGGCAACCTTGTGTTGCACCTTGATGCACCCATAACTATCTTTACTTTAACATCTTGCTCCAATAATACTGGGAGAAGGAAAGGAGATGAACACTATGATTTTCGGCGAACGATTGAAAAGGGAAAGAGAAAAAAGAAATTGGTCACAAGTTGATCTCGCTGAAAAAATATATGTTAGTCGTCAGTCAGTTTCAAAATGGGAAACTGGTAAAAATTATCCCAGCATCGAAGTGATAATTGAATTAAGTAATCTGTTTGATATCACTATCGATGAATTATTAAGGAGTGATGAGGATTTGACGGAAAAGATAATTCAAGATAGTAAGCAATTGAAGTTTGTGGATTTGAAAGCTTATTTTATGTATTTGGCAAGTAGAAAATGTATGTTTCGGCAATTAAAAATGTAGGTCCTTGCCAATCATCTTGTTTT
>NZ_BRCF01000002.1:288387-386225 GCF_023707985.1 Sporosarcina sp. NCCP-2716 | reverse complement strand
TAAAACAAGATGATTGGCAAGGACCTACATTTTTAATTGCCGAAACATACATTTTCTACTTGCCAAATACAAACTGGTTGTACCCTTACCCGTCTAACGATACGAGGAGGGATTGGATGAGGATGCGAATAGTATTATTAAGTTTGTCCATTTTTATTTCCTTACTAGCGGTCGGGTGTTCTAATTCATCAACCATCAGTACAACAGAAACTTATACAACAGAAAATCCGGATGCAAAAGAGGTTCTCGCATTAGACCCGGAGGCTGATCTATTTCAATTCGACGGTGTTATTTATAAGACTGGCATCGACTGGGTTGAAGAACTGACGTTAACAAAAGACGAGCAGGTGGGGGAAATCAAAACAAGAAATGATACGGATACAACCTTTGAGGATGAGATGTCGAACAAATTGCCTGTTGGTGCAAAAATCTATTCGGCTAAAGAATCGGGAGAAGTTGCAGGGCCGATTTTACTCGTAGAGTCAGAGGGGAAACTATTTAAATACTACGGGCTTGTGGAGGGGTAACCCATTCACCTGTATACGCGATCAAGCATAGTTCCAGCGTTGCGATCGCATCAAAGTCACAAATGGCCTGTTATGTGAAGATGGTCTTTTCCTTCAGTGGGATTTGCGAATGACATTGTAGTGGGGGAAACGAATTGAAGAAAGTTATTAGTTTTTGTTTCCTTCTATTCTTAGTTGCCTGTCAACCTGTTCAGACAAATGACAGCTCTCATATTACGGAAGAAGAAGTGATAATGGCTTTGCAAGATAATGAAATCGTCTTGGTGAAAACTGAGTTTCCGAAAAATCCCTATGGTCAAAAACTTGGAAATGTGAAGCCAGGGACGTATGAAGTCAATACAAAAAAACAGCTTTGTATCTTTGAATTCAAAAACGATAATGATCTGAAGAAGGGCAAAATCGAATTTGCCAATAGAATAGAGAAGATGGAACTGAATACCGTGAGTGTGTTCGAAAAGAGGAATATACTTATCATTTATGTCCATCAGCAAAATGAAATTTCAGGAAGTGCGCCTGTTGAAAAAGAAATACAGAAGGCATTAGACGGTATTATTGAGGGATAAAAATCGTCTTTTTCAGATATAGAGGTTCCGTCACATACTGCTGTCATGGATTGCACGTTTATTCCTTTAAAAGCAAGGGAGGAGGGCGGAGCGTGAGAGGTGTATCTTTCTACATTCCAGATGAGTGCGATAACATTCTGGCGGGCCTATTGGATGGCGTGGACATCGAGGCGTTCGAATGGAAATTAGGTGGGATGAACGAGACCTATGTGATGGAGAATAACGAATTGGGGAGATTGTTGTTCCAGGATGAAGTGATGAGCGGGGAAACGCTCCGCAGGGTGCTTTCCGAATCGGAGTATTACCTGATCTTCGTGGATATCAAGGCCTTTCCGACAGGCTCCACTACTCCCGTGAATGATATCGCCACGTACGAGCAATTTCTGGCCAGTGACTGTCAGCTCGTTCTCCTCGTGGCCGATTCATCTTACGTATGGATCTATGCAAAAGACCACCAGATGATAGGTGAACTCTATGCCAAAGCAGTCAACGCGGGGTACGAGCGAGTCACCTACCTGACCGATGAGAATGATACAAACCAGACGCTGATCGGGTAAGAAGTCTTTTTGCAGAAAGCGGCAGCTATACCGTCGACCCGATAAGGGATGAAACATGAAAAGCGCACAGACCCTAGCAGCGGTCTGTGCGCTTTCTTCAGTAATACCCCTGCCTGTAACCGTCACTCCGGAACTTCCTCACTGCACCGTATACCCGCCGTCCAGGATGATCGCTTGTCCCGTGACGCCCTTCGCCTTGTCGCTCGCGATGAAGACGGCGTAGTCCGCAATCTCCTGGACGGACAGGAGGCGTTTTTGCGGGACGAGCGGATAGATGACGTCTTCCATCACTTTCTCGATGGGGATATTCCGTGTTTCCGCGAGGCCGGCCAGCTGGTTCTGAACGAGCGGAGTGTCGACATAGCCTGGGCATAGGGCGTTGACGGTAATGCCGTGTGCTGCGCCTTCCAGTGCCGCGACTTTCGTCAGGCCGATGACCCCGTGTTTGGCGCTGTTGTACGCCGCTTTTCCAGCGAACCCGATGACGCCGTTGATGGACGCCATGTTGATGATCCGGCCGTGACCTTGCTTTTTCATGAGTGGGAATACTTTTTTAATGGCCATGAAGGGCGCTGTTAGCATCACATTCAGCATGAGTTGGAATTTCTCCGTCGGGAACTCGTCAATGTCCGCGACATGCTGCAGGCCGGCGTTGTTGACGAGGATGTCCAGCCGCCCGAACTTCTCTACAGTAAAGTCGATACTCCGGCCGAGCTGTTCTTCGTCGGTCACGTCACAGGCCGCCGCAGCTGCCTCATAGCCATCCGCCGTCAGCTGTTCCGCCGCCTGTTTGGCCGCCTCTTCATTCACGTCGGAGATGACGACGCGGGCCCCTTCCTTCGCGAATTCTCTCGCCACTTCCAGACCGATTCCGCTCGCTGCCCCTGTTACAAACGCCACTTTATCCTTCAGTAAAGACCCCATTTGAAAGACCTCCAGTAGATGAATTCATTCAGATTAGTATACCCGGTTTTCGCTGCAAGCATCGTTCATCCTTCCTTGGAAAAGGGAAACGAGAGGCTCAAGGCGAAAGGGACAGTCATAAGCATACCGACAGAGAATGAGAGGATGACATATCATGCCCCAACTAATCGACGCCCATATCCATTTGGATCAATACAGTGAACCTGCCCGGCAGCAGATGCTCGCCGGGCTGGAGCGAGCAGGCGTTGGCGCATTGGTCGCCATGTCGACCGACTTGGCCTCTGCGCGCCGGACATTGGAGCTGGCGCGGGAGGACCGGCGCATTTTGCCGGCGGCCGGGTTTCATCCGGAACAGCCATTGCCGGGTGAAGCGGAAGTGGCGGCGCTGCTGCAGCTGATCGATGATGAGCGGGAGTCGATCACGGCGATTGGAGAGGTCGGCCTGCCGTGGTATTTGCAGCTTGAGGATCCGTCGCTCGACAGCGCGCAGTATGAGGCTCTGCTGGAGCGGTTTATCCGCAAAGCGGCGGCGACCGGCTTGCCGATCGTGCTGCATGCGGTGTATGACGACGCGGAAACGGTCTGTGACCTGCTGGAGGAGCATGGGGTGACACGAGCACATTTCCATTGGTTCAAAGGAAGTGACGCGGTGCTCGACCGAATGCTTTCGAACGGCTATGCCGTGTCGGTCACTCCCGAAGTCGTCTACCGGCCGAAGATCCGCGACATCGCCCGCCGGGTGCCGCTCTCGCAGCTCATGGTCGAAACCGACGGACCGTGGCCGTTCGAAGGGCCGTTTGCCGGGCGGATGACGGAGCCTGCGATGCTGCACGCAAGCATTGCGGCGATCGCGGAATTGAAGCAGTTGCCGGTGGAAAAGGTCTATCGGGAATTGCTGGAGACGACAAAGGGGTTTTATGAAATAGAGTGAGGTGCATCCGGACGTGCCTGGACGCCATGTCGATGATACGATGGAAGAAAGAATGGCAGGAGGTCGGAATCAGATGGTGGAACACGAAACGTTACAACAAGTGGCGGCACGTCTGGCAGAGCGGGTGAATCCTGCCTTTGTCATCCTGTTCGGTTCGGTTGCCAAAGGAACAGCCCGTGCTGACAGCGATCTGGATATTGCCTATTATGCGGAAGATGTGCTGTCCGGGTACGATCGTTTTTTACTCGCCGGTGAACTTGCCGAACTGGCCGGCAGGGATGTAGACCTCGTGAATCTGCGGGAGGTGGATCCAGTGTTCGCTGTCCAGATTTTTTCAACGGGCAAACGGATTCTTTGCCGGGATGATAATGAATTCATCAAACAAAGGATGCGTGCCTACAGCATGTACGCGACGCTCAATGAGCAGCGGGCGGGTATTCTGGAAGCTGTGAAAAAGAGGGGGAGTGTATATGGTGAATGAAGACATCATCGTGAGTAAAGCCGCCACCATCGAACGGTGTGCTGCCCGGATCCAGGAAGTCTATGATGGGAACCCGGACAACTTAGCAGATTACACAAAGCAAGATAGTATCGTCTTGAACATCCAGCGTGCCTGCGAGGCGAGTATAGACTTGGCCATGCATCTGGTCAGTGAAAACAGGCTTGGCGTTCCGAAAGCGAGCCGGGATGCATTTCTCCTGTTGCAGGAAAATGGGATTCTGTCGAACGAGCTAGCGTCCAACTTAGTGAAAATGGTCGGTTTCCGAAATATCGCGGTTCATGACTGCCAGGCGATCGACCTTCAAATCCTCCAGGCGATTGTTGAAAAGCATGTACAGGACTTCACTGCGTTGACTACGTATCTATTAGCCCGTCTTGACGACTAAGCCAGTCCATAGCGACTTTCGGTCCCATGCCAGCTTGTAAAAGAGGTACGTTTATTTTGATATTGCCCTGCAGAAAGGCGGAGAACGATGAAAACTCTAATTACGAATGCGTGGATTGTCACGATGGATGCGGACATGCGGCAATATCGCCATGGCTACGTGCTGGCGGATGAACGGATTCTCAAGGTGGGATCAATGGACACCCTGCCGGCGGATTTGGCGTACGACCGGCATCTTGACGCAAAAGATGCGATCCTGCTGCCGGGGATGGTGAACACCCACACCCATATCGGCATGATTCCGTTCCGCTCGCTTGGGGATGATTATCCGGATCGTCTCCGCCGCTTCCTGTTCCCGCTGGAGAACGAGTGCATGGACGCACAGCTGGCGTACGCGAGCGGCAAATACGCCATTGCGGAGATGCAGCTGGCAGGGGTGACGACGTTTTTCGATATGTATTATTTTGAACAGGAGCTTGCGAGGGCGGCTGATGAGATGGATGCGCGGGCACTGGTTGCGGAAACGGTGATCGACTCGGTGACGGTGGATGTGGAGGAGCCGATGGGCGGCCTGCAATACGCTGAACAGTTTGTGCCGGAATGGCAGGGACATGATCGAGTACGGGCTTCTGTGGCGCCGCATGCGCCGTATACGAACACGATCGAAGCCCAGCAGCAGGCAGATCGGATTTCCGAGAGATACGGGGTCCCGTGGATGATGCATGTGAGTGAGATGGATTTCGAGATGGAACAGCTCCGGCAAGAACGGGGTCAGACGCCGGTTGAATTCCTGGAAGAGATCGGTGTCCTCAGTCCGCGGCTCGTGGCGGCGCACTGCATCCATCTGACGGACCATGATATCGAATTGCTCAGTAAGTACGACGTGAAAGTTGCTCACTGCATCGGGGCAAATACGAAGTCGGCAAAAGGGGTGGCGCGGGTGCGGGATCTGCTGGCGGCTGGCGTGACGGTCGGATTAGGCACCGACGGACCGAGCAGCGGTAACACGTTGGACCTGTTCACCCAGATGCGGCTGTTCGCCAATTTTCATAAGACCCATCTGCGCAATCGAAGTGCATTCCCGGCGCACGAAATCGTCAAGCTTGCGACCATTGAAGGGGCGAAGGTGCTCGGAATGGATGCGCAAATCGGCTCTATTGAGACGGGCAAACAAGCTGATTTTATCCTCGTGGAAACCGTTTCGGTCAATATGTTCCCGATTTACGATCCGTATTCAGCGCTCGTATACTCGGCGAATGCCGGTAATGTCCGGGATGTGTTCATTGGCGGGAAACAGGTGGTTGCAGAGAAGGAACTAGTCAGACATGATGCGGCCGGGCTGCGCGCCGAACTCGCGGCAGCTATGCAGCAATGCGGGTTCGAGGAAAAAGCACGGAAAGCGATGACGGACGAGTGAATGGAGTGCCTGCCGCATCTTCACTCCTATGGCCATCAATGGTACGATGAGTGGAATAGAAATCGAGGGGGCAGACGTGATGTTTATGGACAATCTGCAGAAACGGTTGGAAGCGAACAACGCGCTGTTCATCGGCGAGGAGACGGCATTCCGCGCAGCGGTGCTCATACCGCTCGTCGAGCATGAGGGCGACTGGCATGTCGTCTTTGAGGTGCGGTCGCTCACGATGCGCAAACAGCCGGGAGATATCAGTTTCCCGGGCGGACGCATCGATCCGGAAGATGCATCCCCGATGGCGGCAGCGCTGCGGGAAACACAGGAGGAGCTCGGCATCGACCCGAAAACCGTCCGGATTGCCGGCAAGCTGAGCCCGTATATCGCGTCACCGTCGTTCGTCGTCTTTCCGTACGTCGGCGTATGTGATTACAACGAAATCATCCATTCATACAACCCGGCGGAAGTCGAGAAAGTGTTCACGATTCCGCTCAGCTGGCTGCTGGAAACCGAACCGGTGCTGCACCGCGTGCCGGTCCAGCCGGCGCCCCTGCCCGATTTCCCGTTCGACAAAATCTACAACGGCAAAAAGTACAAGTGGGGGAACCGCACACAGGAAGAGTGGTTTTACGAATACGGCAGCTACACCGTCTGGGGAATCACCGCCCGGATTTTGAAGCATTTTATTGATATTAGTAAAGACTGAAAATTCGGGTGTCATAGCTGGGTAATTGTGCTAGTATGGGATGACAATCGTGGAGAGGTGTGAGGCATATGGTAACTACATATATCGCTACAGGGGACAGTCAGGATAAGGGGATCCATTGCGGGTAATTCATCAAAGGAAGCTTCGTTGAATGCCCACAAACAAAAGAGGTATTGGAGGAGCATTCATGTTAACGAGCAAAGGCTTCGATTTATGGGCGGATGAATACGACAAAACCGTTCAGTTGAGTGAGGAAAGCAATACCTATCCTTTTGCAGGATATAAGGAAATACTCAATGTTATTTTTAATGAATCCATGCAGAAACCGAACTCCGACATTCTGGATATCGGTTTCGGAACAGGCGTCTTGACGCGCAAATTGTATGAGCAGGGACATCATATTGACGGTGTGGATTTTTCGTCAAATATGATTGCGCTGGCACAACCGACCATGCCGGATGCTAATTTGCTGGAGTGGGATATTTCCAAGGGATTGCCTCCGGAGATCCTCGGCAGGCAGTACGATTCCATTATCAGCACCTACGCGCTGCATCACTTACCCGACAAAGAGAAAGCGGAGTTCATCGCCATGTTGCGACCGCTGCTAAAGGACGGCGGCAAGATTTTGATCGGCGACATTGCGTTCGAAACCCGGGAACACCTTAATAAATGCCGGCTGGATAGCATCGCCTATTGGGATGATGATGAGTTCTACTTCGTTCATGACGAAATGCGTTCTCTTTTGAAGATACCGAGCGAATTCTATCCCATCTCCCATTGTGGCGGGGTTTTCATTATCGAAAAATAATGGCAGATGAAAAGGAGTGGCAACATCATAGTTGTCGCTCCTTATTTGTCTCTGCAATTCTGCAGACGGTTCAAAGAAGCCATTATCAGGTGAAAAGTAAAGCTGATAGGAAAGTAAGTGAAACAAAAAAATGTCTAAGGGTGAAATGATGAAAACTTACAAAGGTCGATTCTATCTACTGTTGTTGGTTGTATTGTGTCTGGTTGGCTGTTCGCCTTCTGGTGATACGACTGTTAGTTATAAAAAAGCAGGAATAAATGAAGAGTTTCCGGTTCCAGCAAATGCAAAGTCAAGTGACGTACAATTCGACAATTCCACTATTAAAAAGGGCGAAAAGTATCGGCTGAAGAATATCGGAGGAGAACAAGGACTATATCCACCCAGTGAGTATTTTGAAGAGATTAATTCGTGGGGGTGGGAACTGTTGAAAGAAAAACAAATGGGACATACTAATTTCTTTAAAAAAGGAACAACTATTATCTCGATTGTTATTCATGAGGATGATTTTGAACTATATGAAATGAAGGAAGACTTTCCGTTACATTAACTGTGCAGCCTTCTTTTTTGCCTGTGCAGGAACTTTGATTCTAAAGTAGGGATCTGATTGGTTCATCACTAAGAACAGAAGAATGACAGTAAAATAATCCTTCATCAACTGAACGCGTTAACTTTGAAAATAAGTAAACACTTTAGCAAGTGACGCTAAGTCTGTGAGTCTGAGGGGGTGGGAATGATGAATGATTTTTCTACAGCATTCCGTTATGTAAATGAATTAATCTACGAACCGAATAACTTGCTTGCAAAGTCAATCGCAGAAGAAAATCAGAACAACCAGTATGGTGCAGGTGTATTCCAATTAGCTTCAAAAACAGTTCGGTTCAGGGTTGCAAAAGTAACTCCTGCCAAAGAAGGACAGTTTGTCGCATGTTGGGAAAAGGATGGGAATCGTAAAAATCAACCGTACGTATACGAGGAAGCTCCTGACTTTTTAGTGATCACTACCTTTAAGAATGAAAACGAGTTTGGTCAGTTCATTTTTCCGAAAGAAGTCCTGTTAAAACAGGGTATCCTTCGTTCTGCTTCAACAACAGGTAAAATGGCATTTCGAGTTTACCCAAGCTGGGATCATCCGAGCAGCACACAGGCGATGAAAACCCAGAAATGGCAGTCACCCTTCTTTGTGGATATGAGTGATATGGGTAGATTACCTCTAGGGAAAATAGTGGAATTATACTCATTTTAACTACCAGCATTTGAGCGCCATGCGTGTCTGAAGTTTATAAGTTAATAAAATGAAGGTAGTGAGTTGTAACTGCTTCCTAATCGCTTATTCCCCTAGTATCTTATATAAGCAGTAAACAGGTGCCCTTCCGGCGCCTCTTTTTCGTTTCAAATAGATCATTCGGTAAACAGAACTGGTAAACTAGGGGGAGTCCAAATACGAGTTAAGATAATGAGTGGACGTGCAGGAAAACGTATACGGGAGGCGAAATCTATGAAGCCAAAACCAATTTACGTAGAAATCATAATAAATGCTCCGGTTCAGCAGATCTGGAACGCTTCACAGGAACCCGATTTACATGCGCAGTGGGATTTGCGCTTTTCGTCCATCTCTTACTTACCAAAGGAAGAAAATCAGCCCCAGCGGTTTACCTATACGCGCACGGTTGGCCCTTTTTTGACAGTAGAAGGATGGGGAACGAGCAGTGGATCCGCTTATTTGGACGACGGCTCGCGAAGTTCTTCGCTGCACTTCGGTACTGACCAAAAAGTCTCGCCGATACGTGAAGGCCGCGGCTATTGGAAATACGAGCCGCAAGAGGAACGTACAAAATTTTTAACACAATATGATTATAAAACGAACTTTGGTCCAGTAGGAATGCTGGTTGATCGGCTGTTTCGCCCATTAATGGGGTATGCAACTGCCCTGAGTTTTGATGTGCTGAAGCGATGGATTGAACGCGGGGAAGCCCCTAGGTCGCAATACTTTCGTTTTTTCATCATGCAGGTTCTCACGGTATACTTCGCTTTCCTCTGGATCTATCAAGGTCTCGTGCCGAAACTACTGACGATGCACCCCCAAGAGAAGGCCATGGTTGCAAGCAGCCTGTCGCTTTCGGATGCTGCGGCGACATCAGCAGTTTGGACGATTGGTGCAGTTGAAGTGTTATTCGGAATCATTTGGTTGTTTTATCGGAAGAAACGACATCTTCTTCTTTTGCAACTCATTGCCTTCCCTCTTTTGACACTCGCAGCCTTTGTTGCTGCGCCGGAAACAGCCGTTCACCCATTCAATCCCATTACATTCAATCTTTCTTTATTCGTTTTGACAGGCATCGGATTGTTTGTGAACCGTGATCTTCCGACGGCTGCCACGTGTAAAAGAGAGAGGTGAAGAGTGAAATGTCCATTTATCGAAAAGCGTTGGGTGAAGGATTTCATCGTCTACATCCGATGCTGCAAAAAAGGTATGCATTTGAAGAGCCGGTCTTTCAAGCGTCAGGCGTGATGCATCGTATAGCAGGCGGCCCGAAATGGCTTTCTTTGCTCTTTCGGTTGGGAGCGAGACGGAAACTTGTTTTTCCGGAAAGCGGAACTGATATTCCGTTTACAATTACGAATACATGCTTTACTAATTCAGCAGGCGACAAACAAATCCATTGGGAACGAAGGTTTTGTTTTCCGAAAAAGGTGCGCTATTTCAATGCCTTGATGAGTTTGGATGAACGGCGGATGGTCGTGAAAGATTATCTCGGGGAACCGCCGCTGTTGTATGCGGATCTGCAGTTTACTGTCGTGAGTCGTTACGAGTTGAGAATCGAGTCATTAAACCAGCGTTTGGTACTCGGGAAAATGGAAATCCCGCTTCCAAGATTTCTGCAAGGCTTAGCAACAGTTGTGGAGTCGTATGATGAGCTGCAGGGTGTTTTTCGAATTTGCGTTGACGTCAAGAACCCAATGTTAGGTAAGGTGTTTTCGTATGAAGGAGAGTTCACGCCGGATGCGTAAGTTTGTCGTCATTCATATACTATTGTTCCTGGCTGCCATGCTTTTCAGTACCGCACCATGGCCATACGATTTACTGGTGGTCGCGCAACTGGTGTACATTCCCGTCTTACTCCGGATGGTCGTCACGGAAACGAATTGGTTCTGGAAGTACTATCCCTATATCGCCATTCCTGCTTATATCGCGATCGTGCTCGGACAAGCAGTCTCCACTAGATGGGATGGCTGGTTTGCTGCACTGTATGCATTGTTCACGGTATACGTGGCTCTTTACGGAATCACCCGGTTTCGCCGACGGGGATTTACAAATGCAGAAGAATTTGCGATCGACCTCGGGCTCATATATCTGGCGATGGGTGGCGGTTGGTATTTTGCTTTTGCTGCGGGCATCGATTTGGGATTCAGTCCGTTGCTTACGTGGCTGACAGCCATTCACTTCCATTACTCGGCATTCATCTTGCCCATTTTCCTTGGGCTGACAGGGCGCTTGCATGGTTCGGGTCTGTATCGGTGGGCTGTGGGAGCATTATTGGCGGCGCCAATGGCGGTGGCGGTAGGAATTACGTTTTCACGATGGATTGAAATGTTTTCCGTCCTGTTATATATCTTCGGGATTTGTGCACTGATTTGGATTGTTTGGAAACTCACTTTTACGACTCGTTTACAGAAATGGCTGCTGCGTCTTGCGTTTAGTGCGCTGGCGGTCACCATTACGTTTTCGTTGCTGTATGTATTGAGTAATGGGTTTGGCTTAGTTGCCGTGACGATTGACTTCATGCTCCGTTTCCACGGGGTGTTGAATTGCGTTATTTTCGCTTTAGCTGGCATCATCGGGTGGTCGTTGGCTGTACCTGATCCTCGTTTCAAACGTCCGGCATTTCCGAGGAGCAGGATTCGCGGGAGGCGGGCTGCCGAAGAAATCGGCCGTGTCGGTGAGATTCGTGGTCTGTCAGATGACCTGACTGTGTATGGGCTGACGTCTGAATCGGTATCTCCTTTACTTAAGGATTTCTATGAAAATACGATTGATTACAGGCTGTACGCGAAGGTCCGCTGGCATCGCTGGTTCAAACCGTTTGCCTTTCTCTACTCGTTCATCAGCAGACGGACGCAGCAGATCAATCTACCCCTCCATTCCAAAGAAGTCGAGATGATCGGCGGCATCTATACGTTGGAGGAAGGGCTCGATGGGCGGCAACGCGTGCGTGCGTGGGAACGGAAGATCGGGGACCAGACGATTTTCACAGCGCTGTACTCGCAGCATGAAACAGATGGACGGATGTATATGAATATTGCATTACCGTTACCTTATTCGACGATGACGGGGATTTTGGAATTGCGGGCAGTGGAGGGAGGCTTGCAGCTGACAAGTAAGAGCATGGATGCCGCTTCGGACGCAGGTGTGTATTTGTCGTTCAATGACAGGGATTTATTCACATTACCGCTGGAGGAGACCTTTTTCATTCAAGAAACAGAGGGAGGTAAGTTGACTGCCACTCATGACATGTGGATATTCTCGATTCCATTATTAACGATTGACTATTCGATCGTCCACAGAGGAAGCGGGACAGACTGAAAACGCACAGGGGCATGCCGCTGTGCGTTTTACGTATGCTTCTTTTCCTTGATCAGGAATGCCTGCAAAGCACGACAATCCGGCTTGGGGTCGTCTGGGCGGGGATGCTGCGCGTTGTCCGTCCGTAGGTGACGATGAGGTCCCGGTTGGCGAGGCTGCCGTTGAACGGCTGGCCGTTCGGGAGGACGATCGGCGTGTCGTCTGCCAGGTTCAGCTGAAGGGAGCCGTCTGTGCTGGTCAGCTGTTCGTCGAACTGGGAGACCATGACGAACTGGCCGGGCGTTTCCTTGCTGATGACGAGCGCGCTGTATTGCGGCGGGTAAATCAGGATGGCCGGCGCATCGGCGTCGTAGAAGCCGGTGACGGTGTCGCCTGTTGCGATGACGGCATGGTCGGCGAAATAGGTGGTCGGTGCCACGGTGAAGTCGACGGTTTGGTCAGCTCCCTGCTCGACAGTGAAGCGTTTGTAGCATTCCGATTCCGTGTGCTGTCCGACCGGGATGTCCTCGATGTGCGTGACCGTGCCGGTGAATGATAAGAAGTTGCCCATGATGATTCCTCCTGTATCGTTTCTTGCGATCCATATAGCGTATGCACGGGCGCCCGATTCGGGAAGCGCCTGCCATGCCATGAGAAAAAGAGCGGAAATCCGCTCTTTTTTTGTTACACCGCTTGGACGGTGACTTCAATGTTGTTGCGGGTCGCTTTCGAATACGGGCAGACTTGGTGCGCTTTTTCGACGAGTTCCTGAAGTTTGTCCTGGTCGATGCCTGTCCCTTTGACCTCCAGTTTGACGGCCAATTTGAAGCCGTTGTCGGTCTCGTCCTTCTGCAGGCTGACGTTCGCCGTCACTTCCGAGTCGAATTTCACTTTTTCTTTGCCGGCGACGAGCTGGAGGGCACCGTCGAAGCATGCGGCATATCCTGCAGCGAAGAGCTGCTCGGGATTCGTCGAGTTCTCAAGTTCTTTGGCCCGCTTCGTGCCGGGCATCGCGGTGTCAAAACTGACGACATTATCGGAAGACTGGACATGTCCTTCCCGTCCGCCTTTTGCCGTTGCTGTGGATGTGAATAGTGTTTCTGCCATGTGATCACTTCTCCTCATCTTCGTTTTTTGACGCTGTCTGTTGTTTACCCGTTCCGTCGCCGCGGTAATCATCGTGCCGCTCCTGCACGTGGCGGTGAAAGCTTGCTATAATGAAAGAATGCAGGAGCTGCCGCGGCGGCTCCGGTCTGTACTGAAGAGAAAGCAGGGGAATTGCGATGAACAAAAAAGATATTGCTGCAATCCGCAAGCAATTTAAACTGGAGACCGATCTGCTGACGATCCAGGATATTTACAACGTATATGTACGGCAGGAAAGCAGCGAAATTTATCATGAAGAAAGCCAGGCATTTGAACTGCTCGATCGCGACCAACAGGAACTTTTCCTGACGAGTTTCAAGAAAGTGCTCGGCGGGAAGCTCGCGATGAAGCTGTTCGAAGTGCGGTTCGCGCCGACGGAGGAAGGGCGACGGGATCATACTCAGCAGCTGCTGTATGCGGGACTGCATGCGTCTGATGCGAATGATTGGCGGAAAGAGATGCAGCTGATCGCGGAAAAGATGGTGCAGAGCGCGCAATACGAGAAGGATTTGGTCATTACGTTCATCCGCGGGCAGTATTTCAAGCCGACGAAGTCGAAGGCGGATTTGGAGGAGCTGGAGATGGGGGCACGTGATGAAACGTACACGACGCCGTTCATCCTCTGCAGCCTGAACCATACGGAGCTGCCGAAGCCGTCGCTCGTTTTCGACTTCAACGGCCGGGCGTTTAAATCGAGCGAGATGGCGGATCCGATCGTGAAGCTGGCGTCGCCGGTTGGCGGGTTCCTGTTCCCGTGCTTTACGGACAATGCGGCGGACGTCAACCACATTCTGTATGCCGCAGGGAAGGCGAATAAACCCGATTATGCGTTCATCGAAAGTGTGCTCGACGGTGAAGAGATCATGACGGCAGAAGATGATAAGGCGGTGTTCGAAGAAATCGTCAAGCATGTGGTCGGCGAGGAAGTGAACACGCAGACGCTGGCCGGTGTGTACGATGAACTCCATCGGATGACGACGGTGGAAGAAGAGGATGAAGATGAAGAGTATGTGCCTGTGCTCGATTCGAAGGAGATCGAACGCGTGCTGAAGGTGAGCGGCATCGAAGACGTCGATACCGAGAAAGTGCGGGAAGCGTTCCAGACGATCGTCGACGATGAGACGTACGAGCTGAAAGCGAGCCACGTCGTGCCGAACTACAACACGAAGTCCATCAAGATCAGCACGAAAGTCGCCAACATTTCGATCAGCCCGCAAGACTTGAAGTACGTGAAGCAGGTGAATGTTGATGGTAAGCGCTGCATCCTGATCGAGGTGGAGGAAGATACGATGATCGAAGGGTTCACGCTGCTGGAGGAAGAGCTGTTTGAGTCGTGATTGTCTTGGACGGCGTGGGTGCGCGGCGGGTTTATGAGCGCTTTTTGGGATTTATGAGCGGAAATCTGTTTTTATGAGCGTTTTTCGAGATTTATGAGCGGAAATCCGTTTTTATGAGCGTTTTTCGAGATTTATGAGCGATATTCTATTTTTATGAGCGTTTCCAGAAATTTATGAGCGGTATCCAGTTTCTACGAGCGTTTCGTAAGATTTGTGAGCACCGCCCCGCTTCCGCCAGCCCGCTTCCAACAAAACAAGCCGCCCCGCTCCCTGGATGACCAGGGGGGCGGGGCGGCTTGTTTGTTATTCCTTACGATAGGCTTCCAGGAACTCGTTTACTTGGTTCTGATCGGCAATCAGCTCATTGCCTGTATCGACGAGCGGGCTGAGTGTGGAGTATGCTTTTTTCTTGTTGCCATGGTAGTAATTCAAGAACTCATCTTGGTTGATGGAGAACAGGATCGCTTTGCGCAAGTTCTCGCTGTCCGAGACGGTTCTGCCGGCTGTGTTGAACTGCAGATAGGTCACGGCGTTGCTGTCGCTCTTTTGCAGCAGCAGGTTGTCATCCTTTTCCACGAGGTCATACTTCGTTTCCGGGACTCCGTTGAACAGGTGTATCTCCCCGTTCCGCAATGCAGAGAGCGCACTGTCGGAGTCTTCGATGAATCGTACAGTGACAGCTGAGATCTTCGGTTCAAATTCACTTCCGGCACGGTAAGCCGGGTTCTTTACAAAATCAGCTTGGTAATCGTTCTTTTTCACAAGGATGTAAGGCCCGCTTGCATACAGTTGGTTATTGTAGCCGGCGCCTTCCGTTACCGTGCGCTGATCTCCGTAAGGAATGTCTTTGTCTACATCAAAAGTAGCCACATCATACGTGTTAATGCTCTTCACTTGTTTCTCCGAGACGATACCGGCGGATTGGTGAGCCAAGTAGTTCAGCACTTGCGGGAATGGCTCGGTTGTCGTGACTTTCACGACTTGGTAGCTGCCTTGGCTGTTGTCCGCTTTAGTTTTGTCATCGACCAGCGCAGACAATTTTGTGTCGAGACCGTTTTCGAGAGCGGCTTGAACGGTTTCATCGCCGCCGGAGACAGTCGCTTTTTCCAGCTCACTGAGATCTGTCACGATTTCAGCGTTCTTAATATGTTCATGCAGGCTGTACGTCCGGTGATCCGGAACGGAGTCTTTATCTTTCGCGCGATTCAGTGAGAACACAACGTCCTCGGCTCCGACACGTTCTCCCGTGTCGACTGCTTTCCCGTCTGAAACGGCAGCGAAGTTAATGTCGTTACGGAGAAGGAAGTAATAGTCGGAATTCCCTTCAGCCATTGCGTAATTATAGGAAAGTGAGCCATCCGGCACGACTTTATCGTCGTCTGTTAAATTGACCAGGCGAACGTACATATTCGTGTTCAGCGTGTTAATGGAGCCGTCGTTTCCTTTGATCGGGTCGAGTGATGTCAAGTCGCCGATCGCCTGCTGTGTTACGAGAGGGTCGGCTGTTCGTTTTGCAGCGTCATTGAAGTCAATTGTTTCCCAGGCGATGGCACGTGATTTCGCGAGCCGGACCGTGTCGGGGTTCAAGACTTTCTTATTGACGCCTTGCGCTTTAAATGAATTATAAAGTGGAGCGATATACGCCTTTTCAGCGACAAGCCGCTGTTCCAGCTGTTTGTAGGTGTTCGTATAGTCTTCCGCAGTTTCTGTACTTGCCTGGTCGATCAGTTCATCGACTTTTTCATCATCTACAAGACTATTGGCACCATCGGATTTGAATAACGCACGGACGGCATAATCCGGATTCCCGGTCACCGTCGTCCAGCTGGACAGGGCGAGGTCATAGTTGCCGGCTTCCTGCTGGGCTTTGAATGTGCCGTAATCCGGCTGGATATTGAGCTTCACGTCAAATCCGTTCTTGATGAGCTGGTCACGCACGATGTTCAGGTCCTCTTCACCTGACCCCATTCCGAGAACTTCGATCTTCACTTTCTCTTCAGGTCCGCCTTTGGTGTCGGTGCCTTTCCCTTCACTTTCTACTTCCGATTTCGTCTGTACGCAGCCTGCCAGCACAAGCACGAGCAGCAGCGTGAGTGAGAGTAATTTCTTTCCCATCGATGAATCCCTCCAAAATAGTTAGTTGTAATCAATCAAGCTTCGGGTCTAGCGCATCACGCAGCCCGTCTCCTAAAAAGTTGAAGGAGAGGACGAGCAGGATTATTGCGAGTCCCGGGAAGATGGCGAGATACGAATTCGTTTCCAGATACGAGCTCCCGACTTTTAAAATATTTCCCCATTCAGGAATGTGGGGCTCTACGCCGAGTCCCAGATAGCTCAAGCTGCTCGTCGCAATGACGGCCCCTCCGATTGTAAGAGTCGACTTGACGATCATCGGCGCAAGCGAGTTGGGGACGACCTGTTTGAACAGGATGGCAAAATCCGATTCGCCGAGCGCTTTAGCCGAATCCACAAAGTCATAGTTGGAGACCATCAGGACGTTCGCCCTCATCGTACGGGCATACGTCGGGATGGCACCCACACTGAGGGCAATGATCAGATTGACCGTATTTGCACCAAACGCTGCAATGATGGCAATGGCCAGCAGGATGCCCGGAATGGAATACAGGATATCGAGCAGCCGCATGATCCAGTTATCGACATGATTGCTGTAATAGCCGGCTATTGCTCCTAAGAAACCGCCGATCACACCCGGAACGATTGTGGCTGCCAATCCGACGAGCAGTGAAATCCGTGCACCGAACACGATTCTCGAAAAGACATCCCTGCCGAAATTGTCCGTCCCGAACGGATAGGCGGCGCTCGGCGGCTGCAAGATGGCACTGTAGTTATTCTCCACGGCAAGCGCATAGTCGAATGTAAACCGGCTCGTAATGGAGATTGCGAGCATCAGGAGGATGAAAAACATGCCGAGCATGGCGGTCGAGTTCCGTGTGATCTTTTCCCACGTGACGTTCCATTTCAGCATTCGCGAATGGTCCGAACTCCTGGTTTTCATGAGAAGGCTCCAGCCTAGAAGAAGGGCGAACAGATTCCCTGACACTGCAGTAGCCAGCAGCAAGAGCGCCACCCAAGTCATCCAGCGAGGCGCCTCATACTCATGTACATGAAGAACGATCAGGATGAGTACGACGAGATAGAACAGACCGATCAGCAGGAGAGTTCCCATGGACGGTAAAAACGTGTCGCTGACGTAGGGTTTGAATAGGTTCACCGAACTTATGGCAAGAACCGCTAGCTGTGTTAACAACGTATACACCGCAAACGTATATTCCACAGACTTCTTCGCATTGACCAAGTTGAAAGCGAAAGCGCCTGCGAAAATGTTGCCGGCCAGGAGACCCACGAGCTGGACATAGCCGAGGTGTCTGGTGCCCGGTTGAATAACACCCGTCTGGAGCAGATCTTTCTTCATCTTCCGAGTGATGCAGACCTGGAAGACGGTAGTCACTGCCCAGACGCAGAACAGTCCGAAGACGACAGGGTGTACATCACCAGTCTTGAACGAAATGCTGTTCCAGAGGAAGATCACGGTCAGGACGAGCGACAGCACCCACGTGAAATTCGCTTGCGTATATTCAGTGGAAACGGCCAACGAATGGCGTTTCCATATTGTGTCTTTCATAGATTTCACCTGCCTCATGAGTGGTCAATCTTCGAACGGATACGCGGATCCAGCAAGGCGTACAAAATATCGATCAGCAAATTGACCAGCGAAATGGTAATGGCGATATAGACGACCCCGCCCATGATCGCCGGAATATCGGGGATGAACTGCTTGTCGACGATGTAGCTGCCGATTCCGCGGATGTTGAACACTTTCTCTGTTACAGCGGCGCCCCCGAGCATGCCGCCGAATAGGAGGCCGATCACGGTGACAACTGGAATCATGGCATTTCCAATTGCATGCCTCCACAGGGTCTGCGCATAGGACAGTCCTTTCGCCCGCGCTGTAATGATGTAGTCTTCGTTGATAATTTCAAGAAGAGAGGAGCGCATCATTCTCGCGATGGAGGCGGTAAGGGCGGTTCCGAGCACGACAACAGGCATGATCAGGGATAGTGCATGCCCGGGACTGTAAGTTGCAGGCAGCCAGTTCAAGTGGATGGAGAACCCGAGGATGAAGATCAGTCCCTGCCAGAAGTTCGGAATGGACAATCCGATCAGCGCGATGAACATGAACGAGTAGTCCAGGAACGAATTCGGCCGCGTCGCAGAAAGGATGCCAACTGGAATCGCGATGACAATCGCCATGATGACGGAAAATAATGCAATCGTTAACGTGACCGGGAACTTGTTGGAAATACTGGCTGCTACATCTTCATTTCCAGCAAACGAAGATCCGAGATCGAACGTGGCAATTCCTTTCAAAGCGTTCCAGAGCTGCTGCCAGTAGGACAAATCAAGCCCGTGCAATCGGTTGAAGTTCGATATTTGTTCTTGGGTTGCGGATTCCCCTAAAATGTTGGTGGCCGGGTCGAACGGAGAAATATAGAGGATCGTAAAGACCAGCACGGCAACCCCGATGATCACCCCCACACTTTGTACGAGGCGCTCTGCAATATACAGGATGAATGGATTGCTCATCAGGAAAAGCAGTACATACATGAAAAATCCGGGAATGAACGAGACGACCAAAAATGCAGGTTTCTGAAGAAGCGATTGGAAGTACGAAAAATAGGTCTCCTTTTTTTGCCCCGTCTGTTCGAGCCGCATCTCACTGATCCGTTTACTCTCTGCACTCAGTTTTTCATCTGCCAGCTTTTCCGCTTCCCGGTGTATGTCGGCCGGGCTGACATTTTCTCTGAAAAACTTCTGCTTCCGTTCAAGCTGATCCTTATACTCTTCCAGCCATTTTTCTTTCTGCCCCCGGTCCGCTAATCCGGATTGCACAGAATTCAGCATGCTCGTGTACTGTCGATCCCTTCCATTACGTATATAACTGAAATACGTAAAAAGATGGAGAGGCAGTCCGGCCAGCAGAAGAAGAACTTGGTAGGCAGTCCGGCCGCTGGCTTTCCTGAACGAGTGTCCGAAGAATGAAGCTGCCTTATGTGACAACCAATTCACCACCTTTATATTGTTTAATTCCGATCGGTATACTAAACTATAGAATATACGATATTGGTTGTCAATTCTATCTTTTCAAAGCAGCAAGTATGACAAAAGGGGCGCAATCACATGGAATCGATTTTAAAAGTGAAGAATCTACACGTGTCCTTCACAGGCAGACACGAGGATTTCGATGCTGTCCGAGGGGTCAGTTTCGAGGTTGGCAAAGGAGAGACGCTGGGCATTGTAGGCGAATCAGGCAGCGGAAAAAGTGTCACAGCACGTTCGATCATGAGACTGCTGCCGTCGCCGCCGTCCTATGTGAAAGAGGGGGTCATTGAGTTCCAGGGGGAAGATCTGACCCTGAAGACAGAGAAGGAGATGGAGAGCATCCGGGGCCACGGCATCGGCATGATCTTTCAGGACCCGATGACCTCACTGAACCCGACGAAGAAAATCGGACGCCAAATCGCCGAAAGTATAGTGAAACATATGAAAGTCTCCGAGAAAGAAGCAAGGAAAGAGACGATCGAGCTCCTTGAACTAGTCGGCATTCAAAACAGCGGGGAACGGGTTGACCAATACCCGCATGAGTTCTCTGGCGGCATGCGCCAGCGGGTGATGATTGCGATGGCGCTCGCGTGCAGGCCTGCACTGCTGATCGCGGATGAGCCGACCACGGCATTGGACGTCACGATCCAGGCGCAGATCCTGGCACTTATGAAAAGCGTCCAGCAGCGTTTTGGCACTTCGATCATCCTCATCACTCATGACTTCGGAGTCGTGGCGGAAATGTGCGACCGCGTTGTTGTCATGAAGGAAGGGGAGGTTGTGGAATCCGGAACGGTGTTTGACCTGTTCGGCAGTCCTCAGCATCCATATACGAAGCGATTGTTAAAGGCGCTGCCCCGTTTAGATGAAAAAAAGAAGGAAAAACGGATTTCCCGGCTGAGGGAAGAAGTGGATCCTACTTTACCGCTCATACAAGTGAAATCTCTCCAGCAACATTTCGGCAGCGGCAAAAAAGGTGTGACGAAGGCAGTGGACGACATCAGTTTCCACATACGGCCGGGGGAGACACTCGGACTTGTAGGGGAATCAGGTTCAGGGAAATCCACGACAGGCCGGGCGATCCTGCGGCTGACCGAACCCACTGCTGGTGAAGTGCTCTATCAAGGAATGGCCATCAACCGTTTTTCTCCAAAAGAGATGAAAGCGATGCGGCGGCACATGCAGATGATTTTCCAAGATCCGTATTCTTCTTTGAATCCGCGCTTCAAAGTGCTCGATATCATTGGGCAGGCACTCGATATCCATCGATTGAGCAAGAACAAACAAGAGCGGAGGAAACGGGTGGAGGATCTGCTCGTGATGGTCGGTCTGGAGCCGGAGCACGCCATGCGGTATCCGCACGAATTCTCGGGCGGCCAGCGTCAGCGGATCGGTATCGCACGCGCGTTGGCTGTTGAGCCGGATTTCATCGTATGTGACGAGCCTTTGTCTGCGCTTGACGTATCGATCCAGACGCAGATCGTCAAACTCCTTGAAGAGTTGCAGCACACACTCGGACTAACGTACTTGTTCATCGCCCACGATCTGTCGATGGTGAAACATATTAGTGACCGCGTGGCTGTCATGTATGCCGGCAAGATTGTCGAGCTGGCGGAAAGTGAAGAGTTGTATAACAACCCGCTTCATCCCTACACGAAGTCTTTGCTGTCTGCCATCCCGATTCCCGATCCAACACTGAGAACGGGTCTTCGTCAGGAGACGGGGAATGAACCGGCAGCGGAGAGGACATTCGATGTAACGAATACAGAGTTAGTCGAAGTGAAGGAAGGGCACTGGGTCGCAAAACCGATTGGATGACCGCAAGGCTGTCGAGTCCCTTAGGTAAGGGAAATGGAAGGAATACAGGAATTCGGACGCCATCCCGAACATCTCCCTTTTGTATCTCCTTGAATTAGTCTATAATTGGTAGGGTAAAGAACGTGTATTTATCAACTAATCGCTCCTAATAGATTCAAGTGAGAAACAGCAATACAAAAGAGGTGGTTCCGTGAGATGGAACCTGTATCTCTTTTGCAAATTCAGTGTGTAAGGATGGGTCAAATGAGCAACGGAGAAACGAATACAGACGTGATTTTGATTGGCGCGGGCATCATGAGCGCCACGCTTGGAGCAATGCTGAAAGAGTTGGTGCCGGAGTGGAATATCACCGTTTTCGAAAAGCTGTCCCGTGCAGGCGAAGAGAGCTCGAATGAGTGGAATAATGCCGGGACCGGGCATGCGGCGCTGTGTGAACTGAACTATACGACGGAGAACAAAGACGGCTCCGTCAATATCAGCAAAGCCATCAACATCAACGAGCAGTTCCAAGTGTCGAAGCAGTTTTGGTCGTTCCTGGTGGAGAATGGACGGATCGAGCGTCCGGAAGACTTCATCCGCCCGCTGCCGCACATGAGTTTCGTGCAGGGGAAAGACAATGTCAGTTTCTTGAAAAGACGCTATGAGACGATGAAGCAGAATCCGCTGTTCCAGGACATGGTGTATTCGGAAGATCATAAGACGCTCGCGGACTGGGTGCCGCTGATGATGAAGGATCGCGATGCGAAAGAGCCGGTCGCCATCTCGAAAATCGATGCGGGAACGGACGTCAACTTCGGGGCGCTCACGAATATGCTGTTCGATCATCTGGAGCAGCAGGGTGTGCAGATGGAGTACCGCCGCAGTGTCGAAGGGCTGAAACAGCGCAGCGACGGCCGCTGGGACGTGAAAGTGCGCAACCTCGTCAGCGGGGAGACGCGGCGTCATACGGCGAAGTTCGTGTTCCTCGGTGCGGGTGGCGGCAGTCTGCACCTGCTGCAGAAATCAGGGATCCCGGAAGGCAAAGGGATCGGCGGTTTCCCGGTCAGCGGACTGTTCCTCGTGTGCAACAATCCGGACGTGGCCGAGAAGCACTTCGGGAAAGTGTACGGAAAAGCTTCAGTAGGCGCGCCTCCGATGTCGGTTCCTCACTTGGATACCCGGTTCATCGACAACCAGAAGTCCCTGCTGTTCGGACCGTTCGCCGGGTTCTCACCGAAGTTCCTGAAGACCGGTTCGATGATGGACCTGATCACGTCTGTGAAGCCGGGCAACGTCTTCAATATGCTGTCCGCCGGCATGAAGGAAATGGCTCTCACGAAGTACTTGGTCGAACAGCTGATGCTGTCGAAAGAGCAGCAGGTGGAAGAACTGCGTGCGTTCATCCCCGATGCGAAAGTCGACGAGTGGGACACGGTCGTCGCAGGCCAGCGTGTCCAGGTCATCAAGGAAACCGAAGCGGGCGGCAAAGGAACTCTCCAATTCGGGACGGAGCTGATCACCGCAAAAGACGGATCGATCGCGGCGCTGCTCGGCGCGTCACCCGGGGCTTCGACAGCCGTCCATGTGATGATCAACCTGCTGAACAAGTGCTTCCCGGACCGGGCGGACGAGTGGCAGGCCAAGTTCAAGGAGATGATCCCGTCCTATGGCGTCAAACTTGCGGAGAATCCGGATATGCTGCACAGCGTGAAGGAAGCGACCGCGGTTTCGCTGAAACTGGATCACCAGGCACCATTCACGATGGATGAGCAGCCGGAAGCGCGCGCCATCGCGGACAATCAGAAATCCGATAATGACTAATTCATCTGAGGCTCCTCTGTGAACCGTTGCAGAGGGGCTTTTTTGTATGTTTGCAGTCGACATTCCGCGACTCCTGCGTATCAGGTTACGGCGGAGTGATTTCGTTAATTTGGATCTCTTTCAATTTGTCAGTCTCCGCTGAATAGGTGACACGCACAACTACGCCGTATTCACGGCCGGCTTCCCGCAGCCATAAGCGAAAAGTGGCTTCCATGCCTTCTGTGCTCTGCCGGGTGCCCATATAGAGGTAATCGATGATCTGAGCATTCGGATACTGAATTTGCACCTGTTGAATCGCGAGTCTCGACCATTTGGCATAAGCCGGTGTCTCCGATTCGACGGTGGACGAGACCGGCACGGTGGGTGAGAAATGAGAAACGATAACGAATCCAAGCGATATCGCAAGTTTGATCAGCATGAAAAACACCTCTTTTTCGTTATGATTTACCACGTGACGTAAACGATACGGAAGAACAATCGTTTGGTATAATCAAACAAAAGACGAAGGAGTGAAACAGATGCCGATTACCATTTCTCTCGATGCAAAATCATCCGTTGCGAAGAAGGCCTATTATAACTCGCCTCTTGGAGTCCTGGAAATCACCGGAACAGACGAGGCGGTCCATTCGGTGCTGTTCACGGAAGACTGTGAGTCGGGGACCGGGCTGACAGAAAACTTGCCGGCCGCCGTCGTTCTTTGTTATCACCAATTGGACGAGTATTTCAAAGGAGCCCGAAATGATTTTGACTTGCCGGTTGCAGTAAAAGGGACACCGTTTCAACAAAATGTCTGGCAGGCACTGACATATATCCCCTATGGACAAACCGCCTCCTATGGGGACATCGCCTGCGCAATCGGCAGTGCCAAGGCAGTCCGTGCCGTTGGAAGCGCGAACGGTAAGAACCAGCTGACGGTGCTGGTGCCGTGCCATCGCATCATCGGGAAAAACGGCACCCTCACCGGCTACGCGGGCGGGGTGTGGCGCAAGGAATGGCTCCTTGCGCATGAACAGACACATAAGCAGTGAAAAGGACCGCCCGGACAGGCGGTCCTTTTCCGTGGAAGGCAGTACATAGGGGAGAAACGCTCAAGCAAACGGGGAAACGCTCAAGGCATGGGGAGAAACGCTCAAGCAAACGGGGAAACGCTCAAGGCATGGGGAGA
Organism: Sporosarcina sp. NCCP-2716; assembly: GCF_023707985.1. Taxonomy (GTDB): domain Bacteria; phylum Bacillota; class Bacilli; order Bacillales_A; family Planococcaceae; genus Sporosarcina. Next base: position 361,964 of record NZ_BRCF01000002.1, on the reverse strand, counting down.
AGCGCTCAAGTAAATGGTGAAACGCTCAAGGTATGGAGAGAAACGCTCAAGTAAATGGTGAAACGCTCAAGGCATGGAGAGAAGCGCTCAAGCAAACGGGGAAACGCTCAAGCAAGCGGGAGATACGCTCAAGCAAGCGGCACAATCGCTCAAGCAACCGCACCGCCGCCCCTCTCCAGGTTTCATCTCAAAAAAACAATTGGAATTTTCCGTTTGTCTTGGTAGGCTTAGACCAACCATAACGAACCAGGGGGGATGGAAATGGAAGAAGCACCGATCATCTCGATGAGGGACCTTACGATGGAATATCCGGGGAAACGCGTGCTGGATGGGATTTCGCTGGACGTCCATCGGGGGCAGATCATCGGCTACATCGGACCGAACGGAGCGGGGAAAAGCACAACGCTCAAGATCCTGCTCGGGCTGATCCGCGATTATGGCGGGACTGTCGAGATATTCGGCCATGACCTGAAGGAAGAGGACCGGGATGTAAAGCGTCGTATTGGCTACGTGCCGGAGAACGCGGAAATCTACGACACGCTGACACCGATGGAATATTTGTCGTTCATCGGGGAGCTGTACGGCATCGACCGTGAAGCGGCAGCTGGTAAAGCTGCGACGCTGATGACCGTGCTGGGGCTCGGGGATGTCTTGCATACGCGGATCTCTTCGTTCTCGAAAGGGATGCGGCAGAAAGTGCTCATCATTTCGAGCCTGCTGCACGACCCTGATATCCTGTTTCTGGATGAACCGCTCAGCGGCCTCGATGCGAACAGCGTCATGGTCGTCAAAGATATACTTGCAGTCCTTGCTGAAAAGGGGAAAACGATCTTCTATTCCTCGCATATCATGGATGTCGTCGAGAAAATCAGCAGCCGGATCGTCCTGCTGCACGGTGGTCATATTGCAGCGGACGGCACCTTCGAAGAGCTGAAAGGGCAGGACGCCGACGGGACGCTCGAGACGATCTTCAACTCGCTGACCGGTTTCGATGCGCACGAGCAGACGGCGCGGCAATTCGTCGATGCCGTGACGGGCGGTGAAGAGGTTGACTGACTTCCGTTCCCTCCGGATGCTCGATAAGTTCAGAGGAGTCTTCCGTACATTCGGTATCGACTATCCCGCCATGCGGGCGATCGTCGGATTGAAATTGACGATGGATGAACGTCGGGTGCCCGTCGTCTTTTCCCAGACGAAACTGAAGGAGGGCAACCAGTTCCTGAAGTCGCTCGGCCTGTATGTGCTGTACGGCCTCGTCACGATCCCTTTCCTGTTCTTCGGAGACAGCCTTATGCTGCAGATGGGGCTCATCTTCGGGATTGCGATGTTCATGATCATGACGTCGCTCATCGCGGACTTCTCCAGCGTGTTACTGGACGTGCGGGACCGTGTGCTGCTTGCGGCCGCCCCTGTTGACGACCGCACGCTGAACGCAGCGAAGCTTGTCCATATTACGATCTACATGTTGCTCATCGCAGGGGCGCTGCTCGGCATTCCGTCGATTGTCATGCTGGCGGTGAAGGGCCCGGTCTTTTTCGTGCTGTTCCTCGTCCTGCTCGTCTTTTTGCTGCTGCTGATCATTTCACTGACGGCGATCACCTACATGGCGATGCTCCGCCTGTTCGACGGGGAGCGGCTGAAGGACCTTATCAATTACGTGCAGATCCTGTTGTCGGTCGGCATTTTTGCCGGGTACCAAGTGCTGATCCGGTCGTTCGAATTCGTCGGTGTATCCGTCGAGTATGCATTTCACTGGTGGCATCTCCTGTTGCCGCCGCTCTGGTTTGCGGCTCCGTTCGAATGGCTGCTCGGCGGCAATGCCAGTACACCGCTCCTTGTCCTGTCGGCGGCTGCCGTCCTCGTGCCGGTCCTCGCGATCAGTCTCTATATCCGCAAAATGCCGCAGTTTGAACAGAATTTGCAGAAGCTGCTTTCGGAAACCCGGGGAGGCAGGAAGCCGCGTGCGTTCCTGATGACGTTCTGGGAGACCATACTCTGCCGGGACAAAGAAGAGCGTGCCAGTTTCCGTTTTTCGTGGCTGCTCATGAAACGCGAGCGGGACTTCAAGCTGAAAGTCTATCCGGCGCTCGGCATCGGGTTCATCGCCCCGTTCCTGTTCCTGTATATCTCCCTGCAGGACAGCACGCTCGCCGATCTGGCGGATTCGCAGATGTATTACATGCTCTATTTTGGCTTCCTGATCATCGCCTCGCTGACAATGATGCTAAGCTATTCCGGCAACTTCAAAGGTGCCTGGGTGTTTGAAGTCCTGCCGGTCCGCCATTCGTCACTTGTGAAACGGGGAACACTGAAAGCGAGCCTCGCGCAACTGTTCCTGCCGGTATACGTGCTGCAGGCGATTCTGTTCGGCGTGCTGTTCGGCTGGCGGATCGTTCCCGACTTGCTCAGCATCCTCATCGCGGCGCTGCTGTACGCGGTGATCTGCTACGGGGCGGGCTCGAAAGGGATGATGCCGTTCTCCAGACCGATCGGGGAAGCGCTGCAGTCGGGCACCGCCAAGCAGATCCTCTTCATGCTGCTGATCGGCGTGTTCGTCGTCCCGCATATCCTGGCGGCCCAGCTGCCGTACGGATCCTCAGTGTACCTGCTGCTCATTACGGCAGCCTGCTGGATTGGCTGGCGTGTGATGCTTCCGGTGAAAAACTGATATTCGGCGAGAGGCCGGGATTCCGACGGATAAAAGACAGAAAAAGCCTGCATGCTCATGCCGAGCAGCAGGCTTCTTGCCGTCATCCTCCGTTGTCAGCGCTTATCCCGGACGACAAGCCTGACGTCACGGTCCGTCGAGTTCGGCAATTTGAGTGCAGCCGTTTCGGTTGCTTCCGTGTTATTCGTCGCGTGATTGAGCATCGCGATGACTTCCGGTCTGCTGAACCGTTTGTGTGCTTTCATCGTGATTTTCGTATAGGCACCTGGCTGGTTGCTGTCAAAGAGGATATACACGTCCTTTCCATACTGGCACGTGCGGAAGGAAGGATGGCGTTCCGATGTCTTCAGCTTGCTCTGCACCTGTGCCGGCAGCTGGTCCGCTTGAAGCGGAATGTATGTGGCAGGTCCGTGCATGGCATGGCGGAAGCCGACCAGGCAGAGGATGAACAGGGTGCCGGTGATCATCCAGTCGCGTTTTCTCAAATTATTCTCCTCATCTCTCTGTATGGTTAGTCTTAGTACGTAACCGGACGGGATAAGTTCCGCTTTTGCCAAGATTCTGCACTTCATTATGAAAATTCACGCTTTCGCAGTAGAATGGAACCAGCATTCGACTCACCCATCATCACTACATTCAAGAGGAGGCGGAAAGAATGGCAGAACGGAAACCAGTCGTCGCGATTGCGGGCGCAAGCGGATACATCGGTCATCATCTGCTCGGCTGTTTACAAGGAAAAGCGGACGTCATCGCCCTGTCGCGGAGCGGCGGACGGCGGGACAGCACCCTGGGCGTCACGTGGCGGGCGTGTGACCTGTTTTCCATGAAAGACGCCGAGAAGGGGCTGGAAGGCGCGGACATCGCGGTCTACCTCGTCCATTCGATGATGAAATCGGCCAAGCTGACGCAAGGGACGTTCGAAGATATGGACGTCATCTTGGCGGACAATTTCGCGAAAGCGGCGAAGAAGCAGGGGATCCAGCAGATCGTCTATTTGGGCGGCATCATACCTGAAGGGGAAGGAGTGGAGCTGTCGAGGCATCTGAAGAGCCGGCTCGAAGTGGAACGAGTCCTGCGGGCTTCCGGCATCCCGGTGACGGCGCTGCGTGCAGGGCTGATCGTCGGGCCGAAGGGGTCCTCGTTCCCGATCCTTTCGAAACTCGTGAAGCGGCTGCCGGTGATGATCCTGCCGAAATGGACGAACACGCGGACACAGCCTGTTGCACTGAATGACGTACTGCGCGGACTCACATCGATCATCCTGGACTTTGACCTGCAGGACCGTTCCATCGATGTCGGCGGACCTAACGTGATGACGTACCGGACGATGATGCGGGCGACGGCCGAAGTCATGGAGAAAAACCCGAAGATGATCGGCGTGCCGTTCTTCACGCTGACCCTGTCGCGCCTCTGGCTGCGGCTCGTCACCAACACCCCGAAGGAGATGGTCTATCCGCTCGTCGAAAGCCTGAAGCATGCGATGGTCGTCCAGCCCGAGCATTACGTTGAGGGAATCAGTGACGGACAGACGCCCTTCCGTGATGCGGCAAAGCGGGCCCTTGCTGAAGAGCAGAGCGGACGAACAGCCAGACGTCCGGCCCGGCTGCCGAACCTCGGACCGCTGAAACAGGACGTCCGTTCCGTCCAGCGGATCCAGCTGCCGGCTGGCTGGACCGCGGACGAAGCGGGGCGCTATTACGTGAAGTGGCTGGAAACGTTCATGAACCCTTGGGTGCAGACGGCGGTCGATGATCAGCTGAACTGCAGGATCGGCTTCCTCGGCAGGCGTACGCTGCTTGAATTGTCCTACTCGAAAGAACGGAGCTCGGAAGACCGTGCCCTGTACTACATCACCGGTGGCCTGCTGTTGGACAGCGAGGCCAACGAACGGGGCCGCATGGAATTCCGCAAGATCCCAGGGGCGGATGAAGCCATCATCGCGATCCATGACTATTTGCCGTCGCTGCCCTGGTTCGTCTACTATGTTACACAAGCCAATATGCATGCATTCGTCATGAGTGCGTTCCGCAGGCATATGCGGGAACTGGCAGACGGGCAAACACAAAAAAAGCACCCTGCAAGCAGGGCGCAAACACAATCCGTTATACAAACTTCGTGATGGTATCGAGCGGCAGCCGTGTCGATCCATAAGCCGGTGCGGCCGCTTTTCCGAGTGCGATCAGCACGAGCGGCACATACCGGTCCCCGAGATCGAACGCTTCTGCAAACTGGGCTTTGTCGAATCCGCCCATCGGCACTGTGTCATATCCTTTCGCCTTCGCGATCAGCATGAGCTGCATGGACACGAGTCCGGCGTCGAACGCTGCAATATTCAGCCGTGCCTCTTTCGGTGCGTTCGGATAGAGCGCTTTGGCGTTGCCGATCTGGATGGCGACGTTCTTTTCGTCGATATGGCCGGCCTGCAGGTTGGCCATATAGATTTCATCGATATTATGGTACATTTCAGTATCCGCCACGACCGCTATGATGGCGGATGCCGTCTCGATCTGTTCCTGGTTGAACGAAAACTCACGGATCTTCTTCTTCGTATCCGGATCCTGGATGACGACAAAGCGCCAAGGCTGCAAGTTGCTCGAAGACGGTGCCAGCGTCGCTTCCTGTAGCATTTCCATGATTTCCGTTTGCTCAATAGAGTAGGTCGGATCGAACTTGCGAACAGATTTCCGAGTATGGATAACTTCTGACAAAGGGGCGAAAAGATCAGTTATATGAAAAACTCCTTCATGCATATAGTTTGTTTTCAACTTACTAATAGTAAGATTGAATAAACCTTACTATTAGTAAGCTTGTTTGTCAACTCCGGCTATGGTAAAGTGAAGCTATACGGTGAATGGGGGAAGACGGATGAAAAAAACTGAAGAACTCATTCAATCAGCCGGACAGGCAGGCAGTGGCGCATGCGATAGTTTCCACGCAACGATCGAATTCATCGGCAAACGGTGGATGGGCATCATCATCTATCATCTGCTGGACGGACCGAAACGCTACCACGAGCTGGCCGCTGAAATCGATGGGATTTCCGACCGGTTGCTGACGGAACGGCTGAAAGAGCTGGAAGCACACGGGTTCGCCGTGAAGCGGGCAGTCCCGGCAGGCCGGAAAGTCGAGTATGAGCTGACAGACAAAGGATATGCCTTCGAACCGGTGATCCGGTCGATTCTGACATGGGTTAAACAGAACGGCAGCTGCACGAAAGACAGAACGTAAACTACATTCCAATAAAAGAAGGATGGATCCATATGACATTCGAAGAAGTTTTGCCCCGGCTGAAAGCAGGCGAAAAAGTGATTCGCCAAGGATGGGGCGGCGCAGAGCTGTACGTCAAGCTCGTCGACGCTGAGCAACTCGACGGTGAGAGAATGAACCCTTATTTCGTCATTAACGTGACAGGAGAGGGCTATACGATGTTCACGCCGACCGTCTGTGACCTGCTTGCAGAAGACTGGATAATCGTACAGTAATGAATGAGGGAAAGCCCATGAGCGATCATGGGCTTTTTGAATGGAGGAAATGAACGATGACTGACGGCGAATTTGTAGGAAAGACGGTGTTCATCACCGGGGCAGCTTCCGGCATCGGCTATGCGCAGGCAGCAGCCTTTTTGGAACACGGTGCTTCTGTGTTCGGATTCGATCTGAACGAAGAAGGACTCCGCCGGCTCCAAGAAGACTGCCCAGAGCGAATGGTCTTCCGATTGGGAAGCGTCGGCAGCCCGGATGATGTGAAGCAGGCGGTGGAACTGGCGATCGCGACATTCGGCAGGATCGACATCCTGTGCAATACGGCGGGCATCCTGGATGGCTTCGCCAAAACGCTCGAGACGGATGAAGCGCTGTGGGACCGCATCATGGATACAAATGTCAAAGGGATGTACTTGACGACGAATGCCGTGCTGCCCCATATGCTCCGGCAGGGCGCAGGCGTTCTCGTCAACATGGCGTCCATCGCCGGCCTGGTCGGCGGAGGGGGAGGAGCTGCCTATACCGCATCGAAACACGCAGTGATCGGCTATACGAAGCAAGTCGACCTCGATTATTGCCGCGAAGGGATCCGGGCCAATGCAATCGCGCCCGGAGCGATCGAAACGCCGATGAATGCGGCAGATTTCGCAGGAGCCGGTGAGATGGCGGCCCAAGTGGCAGAAGAGACGCCGGCAGGGCGCTGGGCACAGCCGGATGAAGTCGCGAAGCTGACACTCTACCTGGCAGGCAGAGCTGCCGATTACATCCATGGCGCGGTCATCCCGATCGACGGCGGCTGGATCGCGAAATAAGTCAGCTGCGATGAACGGGAATCTGTTATACTGGGCAGGCAGGTTTTTTTGCCTGCACTGCGGCACTTTTTGACGGAGCGATCGGCTCTTTCTTCCTTTGGCCGCAGTTATCACTAAAACAGCCCTGTGCTGTTTTACAAAGGAGGACTCGATATGACGATACTCACAAGAGAGCGTCCGCGGATTGCGGTCGGTGAGCTTGCGAAGATGGCCGTCGTAGCGGGACTGTACGTGGCGGTCACACTGACACTTGCTGTCATCAGTTTCGGCGCGGTCCAGCTGCGGCTGTCGGAGATGTTCAACTATCTTGCGCTGTTCCATAAGCGGTATATTATCGCTGTGACTGGCGGTGTCGTGCTGGCCAACTTCTTTTCGCCGACCTGGTTCCTCGACGTACCCATCGGCGGGATAGCCACGTTCCTCGTTCTGCTGATCAGCCGTGTGGCGACGAAGAAACTGAAGTCGGACAAGATGAAGTTTGTCTGGACGGCGCTCATCTTCGCGGTGTCCATGTTCACCGTAGCGGGGCAGCTGACAGTACTGTACGGCGCCCCCTTCTGGTTCACGTGGTTCACGGTCGCAGCAGGCGAGTTGCTGTCGATGACTGTCGGCGGCATGATCATGCTGGCGCTTTCGAAAAAAATAGATTTCACAAAATGAAAAAACGCACACCTTATGCGAAAAGGTGTGCGTTTTTCATTCAGGTAAAGACATACATCGGCGTGCTGGTCTCTTCCGGTTCAAACCCAAGTGTCTCGTAGAACCCGACCGCTTTCGGATAGGAAACGAGCACTTTGGTGTGCATGTGCTCATATTTTTCGAGCATCCGGTTCATGATCTGCTTGCCGATCCCCTGACCCTGGTACGCAGGATCCGTCAGGACGTAATGGAAATAGACGGCCATCGCTTCATCGGACAACGCGTTTGCCAACCCGATGAGTTTGTCTCCATCCCATGCGGTTACCACGGAATGGGAATGCATGATGGCGTGATACAGGTCGTTCGGGTGGGATGCCGATTCCCATTCGACCGATAGGAACAGCTCCTGGATATTCTCTTTCGTCAGCTTGTCCATGTCAAAGGTGTATGTGATCGCCATTCTGACAGGCCTCCTCTTAAGGTGCTTGCACTCATCTGGTCCTGGAGAGCGGAGCACATTCGCTTTTTTGCCTATTATTTTCAGGCTTCGTTTCCATTCTACGGGAACTGTGTCGAAAACTTAAGCGAATTGCTTTGTAAGATTTGCCATCTCAATCGCCGACACCGCAGCGTCCCATCCTTTATTACCGGCTTTCGTGCCAGCCCGTTCGATCGACTGCTCTATGGAATCGGTCGTCAGTACGCCGAAGATGACAGGTACTCCTGCCTCGAGACCGGCAGCCGCAACACCTTTCGCCGTCTCATTGCATACGTAATCAAAGTGCGGTGTCGCCCCGCGGATGACGGTGCCGAGTGTAATGACCGCATCATACTTCTTTGAATCCGCCATCCGTTTAGCGATCATCGGAATTTCAAACGCGCCCGGCACCCAGGCAATGTCGATGTCGTCAGCAGAGACACCGTGGCGAATGCAGCCGTCTTGTGCCGCCGATAATAACTTACTGGTGATGAATTCGTTGAACCGGCCGACGACGATGCCGATTTTCAGCCCCGTTCCAACTAAATGTCCTTCATATACATGTCCCATTCCAAATTCCTCCTAGACGGTCAGCAGGTGACCGAGTTTCTCCACTTTTGTATCCAAGTACTTCTTATTCTCCGGCAGTGCCGGCAGTTCGATCGGCACCCGTTCGGTGATCGTGATGCCGTAATCGGCCAATCCTTCCAGTTTCCGCGGATTGTTCGTCAGCAGCTGCACTGCCGTCACTCCGAGGTCCTGCAAAATGCGGGCGCTGACGCCGTAATCACGCAGATCATCCGCGAAGCCGAGCGCTGCATTGGCCTCGACGGTGTCCAGTCCTTGCTCTTGCAGCTCATACGCCTTCAATTTGTTGATAAGCCCGATACCGCGGCCTTCCTGGCGCATGTACACGAGCACGCCCAGGCCTTCCGCTTCAATTTGAGCGAGCGCGGCCTGCAGCTGGGGGCCGCAGTCGCAGCGGCTCGAGCCGAAGATGTCGCCCGTCAGGCATTCCGAGTGGATACGGACGAGGACCGTTTTCCCGGTCGAAAGATCCCCCTTGACAAGGGCGACGTGCTCTTTTCCTGTCTTCGTCTCCGTATAGCCGACCATTTTGAAGGAGCCATAGGAAGAGGGGAGCATAATATCGGCTTCCCGCCGGATTTGTGGTTCCTGGCGAAGACGATAGCAGACCAAGTCTTCGATGGTAATGAGTTTCAAGCCTTCCCGATCGGCAAGCTGACGGAGTTCCGGCACACGGGCCATCGAACCGTCTTCGTTCATGATTTCGCAGATGACGGCTGCCGGCGCACTGCCGGCGAGCCGTGCCAGATCGACAGATGCTTCCGTATGTCCGGTCCTTGCAAGGACACCTTCCGTCTTCGCGATCAGCGGGAAGACATGTCCCGGCCGTCTGAAATCAGCCGCAGCCGCACCGGGTGTAAGCATCTCCAGTATCGTCTCGGACCGCTCGAACGCACTGATGCCTGTATCGGCGCCGGCGTGGTCGATACTGACTGTAAACGCCGTCCCGTGGGCGTCCGTGTTCTGTTCCGTCATCAGCGGAAGGCCGAGCTGATCCGCTTTTTCCTCCGTGATCGGCGTACAGATGAGACCGCGCCCTTTTGCCGCCATGAAGTTGATCATCTCAGGCGTGGCATGCTCCGCGAGACAGACGAAGTCCCCTTCGTTCTCCCGGTTTTCATCGTCCACAACGATGATGGCTCTGCCTTGTCGTAACTCTTCAATCGCTTCTTCTATCGTATCGAACATACAGATTCACCCTTTCCTCACAAAAATCCGTTCTCTTCCAGCAACGAAGCGGTTATCGGTTTCTTTTCAGGCGATGCAGCAGACAGCAGCATTTTTTCCGTATACTTCGCGAGCAGGTCAAACTCCACATTGACCCGGTCTCCCGGTTTCCGTTCAGCCAGGACGGTCGACTTTTGGGTGTGCGGGATGAGGGAAATGGAAATCATATCTCCTGCTACTTTGAAAATTGTCAGTGACGTGCCGTCCAGGGCGATCGATCCTTTCGGAAGGACGTAGGAAGTGTTGCCGGGCGGAAGTGTCAGCTGCATGACGAGGGAGTTCTCAATGTGCCGGCTTTCCGCAACGATCGCCGTCCCATCCACATGGCCCGTCACGAAATGGCCGCCAAAACGGCCATCCGCCGGCATCGCCCTCTCCAGATTGACCCGCGTGCCGGTGCGCGCATTGTGCAGGGAAGTGGCACGGAACGTTTCCGGCATGACGTCGGTCGTGAACGTGCTTCCAGTGAAAGCAGTCACAGTCAGGCACGTGCCATTGACGGCGATACTGTCGCCGAGCCGGACATCGGTCAGCACTTGCTGGGCCGTGATGATCAGTTCCATCGATTGCCCGGAAGTACGGACGTGCTGGACAGTGCCGATTTCCTCAATGATTCCTGTAAACATGTCCGTCAGTTCCTTTCCGTACGGCTGTCAGTTTCACATCTGGGCCGATCTGCTCGGTCTTTATGAACGCAAAGTCTTCCGCGTCACTCATTAGCAGAGGGTCGGTTCCGCCAATCGGTGAGAGTGAACCAACTCCGCCTAGCAGTTTCGGAGCGATATAAGTGATCATCCGATCCACGGCGCCGGCACGCAGGAAGGAGGCATTGACTGCGGCGCCGCCTTCGACGAGCAAGGTGACAACACCACGTGCGCCTAATGCCTGCAAGACGGCAGGTATGGTGATCGTATTGTCAGGCAGCCTGATGATTTCTGTATGAGGTGCAGCTGAGAGCTGTGCTTCCCGTTCAGCAGAAGCCGGCTGTCCGCAAAAAATCCAGACAGGGGCCTCCTCATTCCGAATTATCTGGCTTCCAACAGGGGTATTCAGCTGTGTATCTAAAATCACTCGAATAGGATGAAGTCCGCCTTGGGGCAGTCTGGCGGTAAGAAGGGGGTCATCGTGAAGGATCGTTCCGCTGCCGCACAAAATTGCATCGTGGGCATGACGAAGACGCTGGACGTCAAGCCGGGATTCCGGACTTGTTACCCATTTGCTGTGGCCGGACGCTGCAGCGATCTTGCCGTCCATTGTCATGGCTGTCTTGAGTGTCACATGAGGTTGGTTCGTTCTGAGAAAATGAAAAATTGGTTGATAAAGCTCCAAGGCTAGTCGTTTGCAAGCACCTGTGAAGACGCCGAGTCCGGCATTTTCCAACAGCCGGATCCCGGTTCCGGCAACGAGAGGATTCGGATCCTGAATTGCGATATAAACGCGCTTCACGCCAGCATCCAGGATCGCCTCGGTACACGGTGGCGTCTTGCCGGTATGCGAGCACGGCTCGAGTGTGACATACAGGTCTCCGCCGTATGCTTCCGCTCCCGCCATGTCCAAAGCAATCCGTTCCGCATGCCGATCACCCGCACGTAAATGGGCGCCCATTCCAAGGATTCGGCCATTTTTCACGATGACCGCGCCGACCGGAGGATTGGGTGACGTTTGCCCAACTGCAGCTTGCGCCAGTGAAAAAGCGAGCTGCATGTACTGTTCAATCTCCAATAGATATACCACTCCTGCTAATTCAATTCCTCATGGAACACAAAAAGCCCCGCAATGAAAATGCGGGGCGGACAAGCATGACAAAATAAGCGTCATTCAAACAAAAATTTGAAAAACGCGAAGTTCCTTCTCCCATCCAGACTTTCACTGTCGGCTTTGGAGTTTCACCAAATCCACCGTCTGCAGCAACTGCAGTCGGGTCACGGACTGAGAGCGTACCGCTCATCACCGCCGGTAGGGAATTTCACCCTGCCCCGAAGGAAACTATTCGATTGCCTCACAGTCTAGCACAGCTACTAAAGGATTGGCAATTGGCAAAAAGTAATACCAAGTGACTCAGCGTGTCATCTGGATTGCCTGTTGAATGCTGGAGAACGTCCGCAATCCGCTCATACCGTTCTGCAATCCGGTCAATGATCGGGCTACTTTCGGTGAAATTCCAGTCACGAATAATTGAGTACCCATCAGCCGCAAGACGTCCTGTACGGCGAGCAGGCTGCTGATAGGGGACTCGTGGTCCCAAAAGAGACCGGTAATATCGATGATCACCGTATCCACTCCGCTGCTCTGTACATATTCACTCAGTTTTTGTGTAAGGACTGAAAAACGCTGTGGACTCATCTCACCGATCAATGAGACGGCTGCCAACCCATCATCGATCCTCATGATCGGCAGCATGAGCTGTTCGATTTCCAATTCCTTATCCTCAAGTTCTCTGCGCTGCTGGAATTCCACGGAAACATTGGTCTGTGTTCCGATGAAAAACGACCTGTTCTCCACTTCAAACGGTTCGACCGTCAAACGGTTCCAGAACATCGTTCCGTCTTTTTTATAATTTTTTAACGTGATGGTGATAGGCTGTTCCGAGTGGATGGCTTCACGTAATTTTGCTACCGTCTTCGGATCGGTTCCCTCTCCTTGGAGGAAACGGCAATTGCGTCCGAGGGTCTCCTCGAGTGAATAGCCGGTCATCTTCTCGAATGTCCGGTTGGCATAGATGATCGGATTGTCGGGTTGAGCCGGATCCGTAACTAGAGCGGCAACACGACTCCCGTCGAGCATTGCTTCCAGTAATTTACGCTGCATGGATTGTGGCAATGTGTTCAGCTCGTTCACTTCCTGTCCTCTGTAAAGTTGTCTTCTATGGGCCATGAAACCGGAGCCTGTTTTCTTCAAACAGGCTCCGGCAACTTCCCGGTAATTAACCGAATCGATAATTAGGAGGAAATCCAGGTCTGAGGGCAATGGACCCCCTTCTGTTGCTATACTATCATAGCGAGGAAAAAACTGTACAATTTATCAGACTGTTTCACTCCAGGATTGAAAACCGAAACTTTTGAGTGAAAGAAACGTAAACAAGGAAGATGTTCGCCGTATAAGAAAGAGGAGGCAATTACAATGAATGAAGGATATTTCGTCGGCTGGGGAACCCTCGCGCTGATCAACGCCGTGCTGGCTCAAGGGAAGAACCGATCAGGATTTAACTGGTTCCTGCTCTCATTATTGCTTGGACCGGTCGCAACCTTTTTCCTGGCATTATCCGACAAACGATAGCAGAAGAAAAGGACCTGGTCAGTCAGGTCCTTTTATGAGCGGATATATCGACTTATTTATACCCCGTGGTGTATGGTTATTCCTAGAAATGAATGGAGGAATAGAGGATGGGCTGGATTATTTTCTTAGTGCTGATTGCATTGATCGTCTGGCGCACTAAGCCTGCAAAAGGCGTGCGGACCGTGTCATCTGCGGAAGTGAAACCGTTGTTGAAAGATAAGAATAAGCAGTTCGTGGATGTACGCACACCTGCTGAATACAAAGGCGGACATGTGAAGGAATTCAAAAACATTCCGCTGAATGATCTGCCGAAGAAGATGGAAACATTGGATCCTGCAAAAGAGACCTATGTCATCTGCCAAAGCGGAATGAGAAGCGCGCGGGCAGCCAGCCTTCTGAGGAAGAAAGGGTTCACCCGTGTCGTCAATGTAAAAGGCGGAATGAGCGCTTGGTGATATGCTTCAGCATTCGGTATTCTTGTCGATTTCCCGGGAAATAAGTTGTCGGAGTAGCGGATATTTCCCAGGAAATGATCAGTTTCTGTCGGGAAATAAAAACTGGCATTACAAATGATTCAGAGTTTGTTATACTGGTAAGACTAACTGACAGAAAGGGCTGAGGGTGGCGGATGGACAACTGACTCCTGACTTTGTAAAACAAATGATTTGTTTGTTTGAAAAACAGGATTGGTCTGTCCATTTTTAACTGCCGTCCCAGCTCTTTTGCGTTGCCGGTCTTCCACCGGCTTCCGTATATGCTGCGGCTTTTTAGAAATGCCGGCAGAACCGATCCTTCCGAAAAACGGGGGGATCTTTTTTGTGTTCCCTCCACGAATGGAGGAATGGCTATGAACCGCGGAATTGTAAATAACGTATCAGCGGAATACGGGGATGTCACTATATTCAAAGGGCTGTCGGCAGAAGTGAAGCTGAATGCACGAATCGCAGTCGTCGGTCCGAACGGGGCAGGCAAAACAACTTTTCTGTCAATGATGGCGGGAGATCGGAAGCCATCTTCAGGGAGTTTCGACTGGATCGGCCGTCCGCCGTCCGTCGCTTATTATCGGCAGGAGGCGGAAACGGAAGGCGCTGCCGACTGGACACAGACGGAGCGTTTCCATCAGTACAGCCGCTGGCACGTACCTCCGGGAGCTGCCTATGCCCATGCAAGCGGCGGGGAGCGAGTGAAACTGCGTCTTGCCGCCGTCTTGGCGGAGGAAGCGGAACTTCTTCTGCTGGACGAACCGACCAACCACTTGGATACCGGCAGTACAGAGCAGCTTGTTGACACGTTGCAAGCATACGAAGGGACGATCATTTTTGTTTCCCACGATCGGTATTTCATCGATCAGCTGGCGAACTGCATATTTGAACTGGATCACGGGAAGCTGACCGTCTACGAAGGGAATTACACGGAATACCGCAAACAGAAGGAACACCAACGGTATGTCCAGCAGAAGCATTACGAAGAACAGCAGCGCCACATCGAGGAAGTGGAGAGTCAGATTGAGCGGCTGGATGCATGGTCTGCCACGGGGCATGCGACTTCCCGCAAAAAAGGCGGCAGAACGATGGGCGCAAAGGAATACTATCGGAAGAAGGTTAAGAAGAAGGATGTCCAGATCCGTTCCAAAAAACGGCGGCTGGCAGCGGAACTGGAACAGGACAGGATAGACGCACCTGAACAGGAGATGGCCGTATCCTTTGACGTGGAAGGGGGACGGGGAAAAGGGAAGAGGGTGCTCGAACTGACGAAAGCCGGAAAGTCCTATGGCAGCAGGGTCCTGTTCCGGAATGCCTCCTTCACCGTCCAGACAGGTGAACGGCTGGCACTGCTCGGGCCGAACGGCTGCGGCAAGACGACACTGTTCAGGATGCTCCTCGGAGAAACGGCGTATGAGGGTGACGTCTGGCTGTCGGAAGGAATGACGATCGGCTATTTGCGGCAGACCGCATTCGACTTGCCGGATGAGCTGACGATGGCCGAATATTTCGAGACACCGTCTTTCGAGGAACAGGGAGCGATCCGCAGGCGGCTGACGAATCTGGGGTTCACCGCCGGCCACTGGCAGCTAAAGCTCGGTGCGCTCAGTCAAGGTGAGCGGCTGAAAGTCAAACTGTTAGACTTCATCCGCAGGAAGACAGATGTCCTCCTGCTGGACGAACCGACCAATCATCTCGATCTGCCGTCCCGTGAGGAACTGGAGCGGACGCTTGCGACCTATCCCGGCACGCTGCTGTTCGCTTCCCATGATAGGTACTTCACCGAGCAGATGGCGGACGGTCTGCTGCTGTTCGGGAACCGGTCCATCCGGAAAGTGCCGTACAGCCTGGCCGAATGGGAGGACCGGATAGCGGAGACGCCCGTGCAAAATGGCGAACAGAACCGGCTGCGCCTGGAGACCGAACTTCAGGCCGTACTCGGGAAACTGAGCCTGCTGTCCGCAGGCAGCCCGGATTACGCAGCACTCGACCGGCAGTTCAACGACCTGAACCGGCAGCTGCGGGAATTGAAGGGATAATTATGTAACAGGCAAGCAGGGAATATGAGATTCCTTGCTTGTTTTTGAATGTAGGAAAGGCAGGGTATAGGTCAGTAGAGATCCAAGGGAGAGGCGGTCGTTCCTGTATGGAAGTATGGCTCAGTTTTGTGTTCACGGTAGGATTCATCACCATCCATCTGCTTTCAAAAAAGATGAAGTTCTTGAAAGAGACGCCGCGCAGCCGGTTTTTGTCAGTGGCGGGTGGGATTGCGGCCGCTTATGTATTCCTCCATCTGCTGCCGGAACTGAGTGAGTATCAGGAGCAGCTGCAGGGCAAGCTGGGAGAGAGCCTGCATTTCCTCGAACATCACATCTATATTATCGCGATGCTCGGTCTGGCGATCTTCTATGGGCTCGAGCAATTGGCGATTTCTTCGAAAAAGCGCAATGAAAAAGAGGGGCGTGAAGCAAAAGCGTCGGCGGGCGTCTTCTGGCTCCATATCGGCTCGTTCGCCGTCTACAATGCCATCATCGGCTACTTGCTGCCGAAAGGGGAATACCACACCCACTGGGGCATGATTTTCTACTTTGTCGCGATGGGTGTGCACTTCATCACGAACGACAAGGGGCTCCGGGTGACGCATAAGGAGGATTATGACCGGTATGGCCGCTGGCTGCTGGCGGCCTCAATCCTGGTCGGCTGGCTTGCCGGTGTCCTGTTTGAAGTGAATGATGTCCTAATCTCCGTGCTGTCGGCGTTCCTGGCCGGCGGGGTCGTGCTGAACGTCATGAAAGAAGAGCTGCCGGAAGAGCGGGAAAGCAGTTTTCCGGCGTTCTTTGCCGGACTGATCGGGTATTCGGTGCTTCTCCTGCTGTTCTGACGGGAGTGAGCACCAATCGTGTAATTTTCCGTGGCTGACTGTACGATGAAACGAAAAGGAGTGGTTGGATGGGAACCCAAGCAGGATGGAACTTTGAAAACACGTACTGCCGGCTGCCGGACATTTTTTTCGCGGAGCAGCCTCCGGAACAGGCGGTTTCGCCGGAAATCGTTGTATTGAATGAACGGCTTGCCGGAGAACTCGGACTGGATCCGGGTGCGCTGACGGCAGAAATCCTGTCGGGCACTGAACTGCCGGAAGGTGCCTCACCGATCGCCCAAGCCTATGCGGGGCACCAGTTTGGCCATTTCACGATGCTCGGCGATGGCCGGGCGCTTCTGCTGGGGGAACAGATGACGCCCTCCGGCATGCGGGTGGATATCGGCCTGAAAGGCTCGGGGCGGACTGCGTTCTCCCGCGGAGGGGACGGCCGGGCGGCACTCGGTCCGATGCTCCGCGAGTACATCATCAGCGAAGCGATGCACGCGCTCGGTATCCCGACTTCCCGCAGTCTGTCGGTCACTTTGACCGGGCATGACGTCATCCGTGAAACCGTCCTGCCTGGCGCCGTCCTCGTCCGGACGACCGGCAGTTACGTACGGGTCGGCACTTTCCAATATGCTGCCGCCCTGCAAAAAGAGGAGAATCTGAAAGCGCTGGCAGACTATGCCATCGAGCGGCACTATCCGCAAGCGGCCGAAGTCGACAATCCGTATGAGCAGCTGCTGCAGCGCGTCATTGAGCGGCAGGCCGCATTGATCGCCAAGTGGCAGCTGGTCGGGTTCGTCCACGGGGTGATGAATACGGACAACATGACGATCAGTGGGGAGACGATCGACTACGGGCCGTGTGCGTTCTTGGACACGTATGATCCGGCGACAGTGTTCAGTTCGATCGATGTAAACGGACGCTACAAATTCGGCAACCAGCCGGGGATCGCTTCATGGAACCTGGCACGCTTTGCTGAAACGCTGCTGCCGCTGCTGGCTGAAGATAAAGAGACGGCGATCCGGATCGCGGAAGACCAGCTGGCCCGGTTCGGCGGCTTGTTCGAACACGAATGGCTGTCCGGCATGCGGGCCAAACTGGGCCTGCTGGACGAACAATCCGACGACGAATCGCTTGTGAAAGAGCTTTTGCTGCTGATGAAAGAGGCGAAAGCCGACTTCACCAACACGTTCCGCTCGCTGACAGACGACCGGACCGGTGTGCCTGAATGGTTCCAGAATGAGACGTTCCAAAAGTGGCGCCGGAGATGGGAAACGCGCCGGTCCCAACAATCCGCGACAGACGAAGCGTCGCGTCTCGTGATGCAGCGGAGCAATCCGTCCGTCATCCCACGCAACCACCGCGTCGAAGAAGCGATTGCTGCTGCTGAAGAAGGGGACATGGAGCTAGTGCGTCTGCTGAACGAAGTGCTGGCTGCCCCTTATTCCTATTCCGATAAGCATCGGGCCTACACGGCGCCTGCTGATCCGGAAGTTCCGTATCGGACATACTGCGGCACTTGAAGACGGGAGGACAGAAGGAGAGGAGAACGAACAGTCCCTCTCCTTTTGTCTATGCGTATTTTTCAACCTCCTCTTACAACCAGTTAGTAAATTAGTTGAGGGCATACCGAGTGAATCTAGTAGCTTCCGATCATTTCGATAAATTATCAGTATATTAAATTGATTCTAAATGAAGCAGGCGCTATAGTAAGGAGGTTGTAAAAACGGAGATTGGAGCTGGATATATATGAAGAAATGGATCGCACTTTTATTGGGTGCATGTCTCATGGCCCTGTTGGCTGCCTGCGGCAACGGGGAGGCGGAGAAGGAGAACGATAAAAACGATACGGTTTCTGAAACAGCAAAAGACGAAGCGGATGACACGGAATCTGCCGAAGGAACAGCTGATAGTGAAGAAAAAGCAGAAGAGGGGGCGACGGAAGGCGATGCACCTGCAGGTACCGTCGAGCCTGATTCCGCAATGTCCGAAATGCAGTTGGGGCTTACGGCAGAAGAGTTCCAGACAAACTTCAACCATTTTGCAGAAGAGGAAGGCATTGAAGAACGGATGGATCCGGTCGAGTGGAAGTCGTCCGGTTCAGGAGGAGACCACCAGATTGTCGACGTGCAATTCGATGAGGACCGACGGATGCAGCTGCTCGCGAAAAAAGGGGATGATGCAGCCAGAGCTGTCATGTTTTCCACTTACAGCGACCGGGATGCGGCCATTCCGCTCATCCGCGTCTTGATCCGCGCAGTGGAGCCGTCTGCTTCTCCTGAAGAAGTGGACAGCTGGATGGACGAACTGAAACTCAATGGACCCGCGGACGAAGACAACGAGTATCATTTCACAACAACCGAGCGTTATCACTTGATGACGGAGGATGGATCCGGTTTTGTGCAGTTTGTCATCGGCAACGCGGAAGACCCTGAGATCACGCCGGATAACTTCGAAGCCGGCGAACTATAAGATCAGCATGTGGGGGCTGTCTCCAACGGGTATGTTGGAGGGTCCTCTTTTTGCCCGGTGTCCGCGGCACCGTCAGAGGACCGCTCGAGCACAGCGGTCTGTATGGCTTACATCGTCATCGTCCGGTATGGTATACTCCCTTTTATGAGTTTACAAGAGAGGGTTTGGAAATATGGCAAATGATGTAGCGGGTAAAAAAGCGCTGCCGACATTCTGGCTCGTCGTCCTGCTCGGTTCACTGACGGCGTTCGGGCCGCTGTCGATGGATATGTATTTACCCGGGCTGCCGGCAGTCGCCGCGGATCTGGTTGCTTCCACTTCGCTCGTACAGCTCAGTCTGACGGCGTGCCTGGTCGGGCTCGGTGCGGGACAGCTGCTGTTCGGACCGCTCAGTGATATATACGGGAGACGGAAACCGCTCGTATTCACGCTTGCGGTCTATGCGATCGCTTCCATCCTATGTGCGATTTCCGAGACAATCTGGCTGTTCATCCTCCTGCGGTTCGTCCAGGGGCTGACCGGGGCAGCCGGTATTGTCATTGCACGGGCATGCGCACGGGATCTGTATGCGGGCCACGAGCTGACGAAGTTCATGGCCCTGCTGTCGATTGTCAATGGGGCGGCACCTATTCTCGCGCCGATTGCAGGCGGGATGATTTTGAACTACGCATCATGGCCGGTGGTGTTTTTCGTGCTGGCCGGTATCGGACTGCTGATGTTTGCCGGGACAGCGGGTTTTCTCCCTGATACACTGCCGGCGGAAAACCGTGCGGAAAAAGGGCTTCTGTCCGTCTTCAAAACATTTTCACGTCTGCTCAAAGACCGCCGATTCATGGGGATCGCTTTCACGCAGGCGTTCATCTCCGCTTCCATGTTCGCCTATATAGCAGGTTCCCCCTTTGTCCTGCAAACGATGTACGGTGTGTCGCCGCAGCAGTTTTCCTTGTTTTTCGCCCTGAACGGTCTCGGCATTATTGCAGCTGCCCAGCTCACCGGGCGGCTGTCCCATAAAATTTCAGAGAGCCGATTTCTGCTGATGGGTGTTATCACTTCGACAATCGGGGGATTGCTGTTACTGTTTGGTGTTTGGCAGCAAAGCCCATTGTCCCTCATCGCCTTCGCGTTTTTCATCATCGTCTCAAGCGTCGGTCTCGTATCGCCAGCTGCATTTTCGCTTGCGATGCAGCAGCAGGAACAGTCAGCGGGAAGTGCGTCGGCCTTCCTCGGACTGCTGCCGTTTGTCTGCGGTGCGATTGTGTCACCGCTCGTCGGTATCGCCGGCGACCAGACGGCCTGGCCGCTCGGCATCACAATCTTGGTGTGCAGTGTGCTGGCCCTCGTCATCTGTCTGGCGCTGATGCGAAGTTTGACTGGCATGGCGGGACAGCAGCAGGCAGCAGCAAAGAATTGAACTTGAAAAACCAGCATCCATGCAGGTCTTCCTGCTGAGGCTGGTTTTTTGCTGTCTCTGATATAGGAGTTCGTGTATGGAGTTCATTCGCTAGTGTCTAAAGGACTGGATACATTACAGGGTGGGGTACACATCGTTTCTCAAAAGGCTGAGGGCATTTTGGATCAGGTTAATGTCAGTGAGGATTTCCGGCTTCAGTTGGGTGGGCGCAAGTTGATATTCTCGGTTGAGGTGATGTAACTCACGAACCATCACATAGTTTTCGCACTCGTTCTGCATAGTCTGTCCCTCCTCTTATGCCATTTTACCCGCGGTGCCTAGCCTATAAACAATATATGCTCAGCCTGTCAAGATTTTTTGTGACGATTGTTACAAACGTGTAACGTAATTGTAATTATGCCTCTCTCCTTCAACTGCATTTTCGCAACTGAAAACCGCCTGCTCGACTGGAATAAGATCCAATCTGAGCAGGCGGCTGCATCATGCGGTAATATCCCGTTTCGTGAAGACCGAATAGCTGACAATCAGGAAAATAACCAGGTAGACAGCGAGGACTGCGAGCGAGAACGGCAGCGTTATGTCGTCGTTCAGCCTGAAATCCGTCTCATACATAGTCAGGTCCATGTGGGTGAACAGCAAGTATTTTACAATCTCGAACCGGCTGAGCAGCGCCACGACAATACTGCCGGTGAAGTAGATGAACAGCGACAGCCCGATCGCCATCCCGTTTGAACGGAACACGCTTCCAATCATGAACGCGAAGGTCGCCGTGATGATCACATTGGCGAAGGACAGTAGCAGCATGTAGAGGCCGTGGCTCCAGACGGAAACTTCAACGACCTTGCCGCCTGAAACGGCGAGTGCCTGGCCGCCGCCCGGCGAGAATAGAACATACGCACTCAGTATGGTGACGGCGAACCCGATGAGCATGAGCAGAATGCCGAACAGCAGCACGGCGATATACTTCGACGTCATGATCTTCCAGCGCTTCACCGGCCGCGTCAGCAGCATTTTGATTGTCCCTTGTGAAAATTCTGAAGCGACGATTCCTGCCGCGACGATTACGGTGAGCAGCAGGGCGATGCTGCCGACGGATGGATCGTAAATCATCATCTCCCGGCTGATATCCTGCAGGGGAGCGGTGTCATTCGCCAGACGGTAGTCGTTCACCATAACGCGCTCCTCCGCCAGGCGTTTCGATTCGCCTTTCAAGAGTCCGGATTCCAGTGAGGCCTTATCGCCTTCCAGCTCCCCCTGCACGGCTGCTTTCCAGTTGTCCGGCTCATCCCCTGCCAGGCTTTCCGACCACTTCATGATCCCGGCCAGGCCCAGGATGAGGATGACCATCAGACCGGCCATGATCCACGTTCCTTTTTTCGACCACAGTTTCATCCATTCATTTTGCAGCAGTTTCAGCAAGCTGGCCACCTCCTGTCAGTTCGAGGAATTCGTCTTCCAGTGTCCGACGGTGGGGCTGGATGGCGAATATATCGAGCCCTTCCGCCGAAAGCTCCTGGACGACTGCCGGGATCTGGGCTTTTTCCGCCTGGATCACGACGCCAGACTCCAGCGGCTCGGTTTCGAAGCCCGCTGTCCGCAGAAGGACGGCCGCCTTCTCAGCGGGAGCGGCTTCGATGTAGTAATGCGATTCCCGGGTTTCCCGCACATCCCGGATATCGACCAGCTTCCCGTTCTGGATGACGGCGATCCGGTCGCACATCAGCTCGATTTCGGACAGCATGTGGCTCGATACGAAGACCGAGACGCCCTCCGTTTCCGCGATCATTCGCAAGTACTGCCGGAATTCCCGAATGCCGGCCGGATCGAGCCCGTTCGTCGGTTCATCGAGGATCAGGAATTTCGGCCGGTGCAGCAGGGCCTGCGCCAAACCGAGCCGCTGCCGCATGCCGAGCGAATACGTCCCGACCTTTTCGTGGATCCGGTTCTGCATGCCGACCTGCCGGACCACTTCATCGATCCGCTCTTTTGTCACGCCTTTGTGCATCCGCGCGAAGTGCAGTAAGTTCTTATACCCCGTCATGAATTTATACATCTCGGGGTTCTCCACGATGACGCCGACTTTCGACATCGCCTCTTCGAAGTCGGCGGAGAGTGTCTGGCCGTCGATAACGACATCGCCGCCGCTTTTCTTCATCAGTCCGACCATCATCCGGATCGTCGTCGTCTTGCCGGCCCCGTTCGGACCGAGGAACCCGGTGATCTGTCCGGGATACAGCAGCAGACTGACGTCGTCGATGATCTTTTTTCCATGAATGGTTTTCGATAGATTCTTCAGCTCCACAATCGGAGTCCGTTCCATATGTACGTCCCCTCCTCAGGTAATGTCAATAGCCTTCCTCCCTGACTATACGGACGAGGGGCAGGAACGTTCCCTTTTTTTACAGGAATGTTCTTCGGAGCTGATGAACAGTTGCATCACGTCTGCCTGAAAAAGTGTTTCATCTCCCGTTTTGCAGGGACAGGGCGTACAATGGAGGAAATCAAACGTGCACGAGGAGGAAGTAACAATGGAGATTGGAATAAGTACGTTCGTCGAGACAACACCGGACCCGCATACCGGTGTAACGAAGAGCCATGCGGAACGGCTTCGGGAAGTGGTGGAGGAGATCGTGCTGGCGGACCGGGTCGGACTCGACGTATTCGGTGTCGGGGAGCATCACCGGGCGGATTATGCATCATCCTCTCCGGCGGTCCTGCTCGCAGCAGCGGCGCCGCAGACGTTTTCGATCCGGCTGACGAGCGCTGTGTCGGTCTTGTCATCCGCAGATCCTGTCCGCGTCTTCCAGGAATTCGCGACACTCGACGGCATTTCGAACGGCCGGGCGGAGATCATGGCGGGACGGGGCTCGTTCATCGAGTCGTTTCCGCTGTTCGGACAGGACCTGGCCGATTACGATGAACTGTTCGAAGAGAAACTGGAGCTGCTCCTGAAGATACGGGATGAGGAGAAAGTATCATGGACAGGCAGGCACCGCCCGGCGATCGACCGGCGCGGTGTGTACCCGCGGCCTGTGCAGGATCCGCTGCCCGTCTGGATCGGCAGCGGTGGGAATCCGGAGTCCGTCATGCGTGCCGGCCAGCTCGGACTGCCGCTCGTCCTTGCCATCATCGGCGGACAGCCGTCCCGGTTCGCACCGCTCGTGCAGCTGTACAGACGGTCGGCGGAAGCGGCCGGGCATGACAGCCGCCAGCTGCCGATCGCTGTCCACTCCCACGGCTTCGTCGGGGAAACGACACGGGCTGCCGCAGATGCGTTCTTCCCGTCCACCGAGTATGCGATGAATGTCCTCGGCAGGGAGCGGGGCTGGGGACCGTACACCCGGGAAGCGTTCGACGAAGCCCGGAGCATGGAAGGCGCCCTGTTCGTCGGAGACGCGCCATACGTGGCAAAGAAGATCATCAAGCTGCAGCGGGATCTCGGCATCAGCCGCTTTTTCCTGCACGTGCCGGTCGGCTCCATGCCGCACGACGACGTGATGAGCGCCATCCGCCTGCTAGGTGCGGAAGTGGCTCCGCGGGTGCGCGAGGCTGTTCTGTCCCCACCCGGAAAGGGGATATGAAGGCAGTTTGCGGCTAACCGCTCAATTCCGGCCGCTAAGCGATCAATTCCCGTGGCTGACCGCTCGATTCGTACCGCTAAGCGATCAATTCCCGCGGCTGACCGCTCAATTCGTACCGCCAAGCGATCAATTTCCGCGGCTGACCGCTCAATTCACATAGCGAAACGTCTAACCATCACACTAATAGGACAAGCGACCCACCACTCGCTGTCCGTCTAACTCTTTAATTCTGATTATTCGGCATTATTTCTTCGTTCCCCGGCGTAAACTTGCTATACTGGAGAAAAGTTGAAAGGGTGTGCTGCTGTAATGGGTTCCAAACGATTCGTGAAACAGGCATTTCTCGCAGCTGCGATAGTCGGGATTGCGGTCCTGCCGATTGCGTATGAGCAGACGATTCCCGTACTGACTGCATCAGCTGCGTTCGTGACGCCGTCGGCCAAGCCGAACGTGGCGCTGTCGAAAAAACTGGACGTGCTGCTGGCCGATCCGAAACTCAAGGGAGGCATCACCGGAGTAAGCGTCAAGAAAGCGGATACAGGAGATGTGCTCTATTCGCACATGGCGGACATCCGTCTGCGGCCGGCGTCCAACATGAAACTGCTGACAGGAGCAGCGGCGCTCGACGTCCTCGGACCGGATCATCGGTTCTCAACGGAAGTCGTGACGGCCGGCCAGCAGAAAGGCCCTGTCCTGAAAGGGGACGTCTACTTGAAAGGGAAAGGGGATCCGACCTTGCTGGAGCGGGACCTCATCGGCTTCGCCAAAGAGCTGAAGCAGCAGGGGATCCGTAAAATCCAGGGCGATTTGTATGCAGATGACACGTGGTTCGACGATGACCGGTATTCGCAGGATCTGAACTGGTCCGACGAATTCAACTACGTCGGCGCCCAAGTGTCGGCGCTCAACCTGTCTCCGAACGAGGACTATGACACAGGGACGGTCATCGTGGAAGTGAAACCGGGAGCGAAATCAGGGGCGGCGCCTGCGGTCACGCTGACCCCGGCCACCGGAACGTCCGTCATCGTCAACGAAGCGAAAACCGTCGCGGCGGACGGCAAGAAGTCGATCTCCATCCATCGGGAACACGGTACGAACCGGATCATCGTGGAAGGGACGATCCCCGTCGGCGCGTCCAGCTCGCGATCGTGGACGGCTGTCTGGCAGCCTTCCGAAATGACATTGGACGTCTTCCGGAACGCACTGACAGCGGAAGGCATCCAAGTGCTCGGAAAAAAAGGGCTGCAGCGCGGAACAGCACCGGCTGATGCGCAGGTGCTTGCGGTAAAGGAATCCATGCCGCTGAACGAAATCTACATTCCTTTCATGAAGCTGAGCAACAACGGACACGCCGAAATGCTCGTGAAGGAAATGGGCCGGGCGGTGAAAGGGGACGGCAGCTGGTCGGCGGGCCTTGCGGTCATGGCCGATACGCTGGAACGTCTCGGAATCCCGAAGAATACAGTCGTTCTGCGGGATGGCTCCGGCATGTCGCATAAGAACCTCGTCTCGTCCGACACATTGACCGGCCTTCTCATCCGTGCCCAGAAGGAGCCGTGGTATCCGGCTTTCCGTGAATCCCTCCCGCTTGCCGGCGAGAGCGATCGAATGGTCGGCGGCACGCTGCGGAACCGTCTGGCTGGTGATATGACCAAAGGGAAAGTGGCAGCGAAGACAGGCTCCATCACAGGGGTCTCCACACTGTCCGGCTATGCAGAGACGAAAAAGGGGACACCGGTCGTCTTCTCGATCATGATCAATAACTACATCACCGGTCCGGTTACGCCGATTGAGGATGCAATTGTGAGCGCCATCGCAGAATCCGATTTGTAAATACGAAAGGCAGACAATCCGCTATACGCGGCTGTCTGCCTTTTTCAATGGGTCCGATTCACTTTCGTCTCCAAGTCGAAGAGCCTTACTTTAATAGCCCTGAATTCCTGTTCGATCTCCTTCTTGTCATTCAGCCGCTGTTCCGTCTGAACCTCAAATTAACCACCAATGCCTGTCAGGGAGCGATCTACTTTATCGAATCGCATGTCGGCTTCGTTAAAGCGCTGATCGACCTTATTGAAACGCTGATCAACTTCATGGAACCGTTCGTTCATTTCAACACGCAGATCAGTTAATCCTGTTTTCAAATCAGCAACGTCACCCTTTAACGCGCCTACGTCACTCTTCAAACCACCAACGTCATTCTTTACGTCCCGTACATCCGCCGTAAGATCCACAAGCAATTGCAGAATTTTCTCCTCCATCATGCCAGCTCCCTTCGACCGCTTAGTACCCACAGTATATAACGCCGGATCGTGAATGTCCAACGAAAAGGAACGTTTGTTCCCGTACGTTTGCTTCCTAGAAGCAAAAGGTTTTATTTCAGCATGACATACGCCAAATGGCGCCCGGCCTGCTTATCCTGGCGGTAAGAGAACCCGTCTTCGCTCAAATACGTGCACATCGGATCGACCGTAATACAGCCGGACGGGATGCCGGCACGTTCGCATTGGGTCTTCACCGTCAGCTTGTTGTCGATATGGTACTTGCCGGTCGCTTCGTTGTATTCGATGAAGTCCTCCGCGTAGCCGAGGGCCTGAAAGCGGTCTCGTACGTCGCGGTCCACTTCGAACTTCCCCTGGCTGAGCGCTGGGCCGATGTATACATGGAACGCTTCGGGCCGGCACTGTTCGTTCCCGATCAGGTGGCAGAGAAGTTTCGGAGTGATCTCCTTCACTGTCCCCTGCCAGCCGGAGTGGACGACCGCTGCGATGCCGGCTTCTTCATTGACAAGGATGACCGGAACACAGTCCGCCATGAAGCCAGCGAGGACAATGTCCGGTTCAGTTGTGTACAGGGCGTCCGTGTCGGGGATGGCATCGGCTTGCGAAAGTGCCCCCCGTCCGCGGTCCGCTGCGGTCACTTTGTAGAAGTTCGCACTGTGCGTCTGGTTTGCACAGACCATATCTTGCGCGCGGCGGCCGAGCGAGTTGAGAAGGTCCGCACGATTTGTGAGCACGTCGGACGGCGAAATGCAGGCGTGGAGCGCCATATTGTTCTCTTCAGGGAACGTGCTGTCCCGCAGCGTAATGCCGCCGGACCAGTTCCTATCCGTTTCGATTGTTTTCGTTTTCATCATCATCACCTATCTTCACTATACTGAAATCCACCAGCCGCAGCCAGATGGAAAAGTGCCTAACTTTCCGTGGATGACACAATGGAAAAGAAGACCGCATGGCTCGCGGTCTTCCGGTGTTTACATGTTGTTCCGATACGGCAGATACGGCTGGATCGGGGTGTTAATGATTGAAACCGGTACTTCGAGCGCGGTCCCCATCTGGATTTCGTAAGGGGTCTCGATGTGATTGGCCGCTCTCAGTTCGTCTGCCGTGATGCCGTAATTGGCGGCAATCGACTCCAGGCTGTCACCGGCTGCGACTTGGTGGTTCGTCCGGATTTTTTCGACTCTGCAGGCTGCCTGTTTGAACAGCGGCTGCTTGGAGAGCGGATCTACATGATCGACGGTCAGTTCGTTGGCCGCCTCTTTCTTATCCCAGTTGCCGAAATGGAACGGGACGAAGACGAGTCCGGGCTGGACGGCGGTCCCTACGCGTGCGGGCACTTCGATTTCACCACGCGGGGATGTGATGCGGACGACTTCCCCTTCGACGATGCCCATCTCTTCAGCGTCCTGCTCGTTGATTTCCACGTAGCCGTGCTGGGCGGCCATATGCAGGATCGGTGAACGGGCTGTTTTCGTCCGCGTATGCCAGTGCCAGACGAGACGGCCAGTCGTCAGCCAGGTCGGGTACTCATCATTCGGCTGTTCGTACGGCGGGATATAACGGGTCGGCTGGAGGATCGCCCGGCCGTTCGCCCCGATTTCGGTGTATTCCTCTTTGGTCAGCGCCCGTCCTGTCAGCTGGTCTTTGCTGAATGTCTGCGCGTCGTCCGGTTTGGTGTGGAACTTGAAATCCGAGTAAAGCCGCGGCGTGCCTTCCGATTTTTCATCCGGCACAGGCCAGCGCAAGCCGTTCTCATTCTCGAGACGGTCATACGTGATGCCGGTCATATCACACGGCCGGCCTTTCGAGACACGTTTGAACTCTTCGAAACACGCTTCGGGCGTCGAGTACTGGATGAGCGGCTGGCCGTCCTTGTCCGTGAACTTCATCCGTTCTGCAAAGTCGAGCAGGATTTCGAAGTCGCTCTTCACGCCTTCAGGCGGCTCGATCGCTTTCCGGAGGACGTTGATGGTCCGGTCCGCGTTTTCCATCGTCCCTTCCTTTTCTCCCCACAGGGCTGCGGGCAGGATGACGTCCGCCACGGCGGAGGTCTCCGTCAGGAACGGATCTTGGACGATGACGAATACACTTTCCAATGCCTTCCTCGCACGCTTCCTGTTCGGCAGGGAGACCATCGGATTCGTTCCGATGTTCCAGAACAGCCCGACTTTCCCTTTCTCGATGAGTGAAATGATATCCTCGATCGATTTCTCCGGACCTGCCGGCAGGCGCTCTTCCTCCACATTCCACAACTCCGCCATCTCTTTCAAATGGACGGGGTTCGTCGGATTGCGGTGGGCCGGATAGGTGCCGACGCCGCCCGCCGTCCGGTTTGCGGAAGAACTCGGCTGCCCGGCCATATGCAGCGGTCCGCTTCCCGGCTTGCCGATCAGCCCGCGGATCAGGTGCAGGTTGTTGATGGCCACACAGGAGGTGGTCGCATTGCCGCTCTGGTAGGCCCCTTGGAGAGTCGTCGTGACGAGTGACGATGTCGAGCCGAGAACGTCCGTCAGCTGGCGGAGTTTGTCGAGCGGCACGCCTGTCAGTTCGGCCGTCTGCTCGAGCGTCCATCCGTCGACCGATTCTTTCATCTTCTCAAAGCCGACTGTATGGTTTTCGATGAATTCCCGGTCCAGTTCGCCGTTTTGCAGCACAGCATTGACGATGCCGTTCATGAGCGGGAGGTTGGCACCCGGTTTCAGCGGGATGTGAAGGTCCGCTTCTCTCGCAGTCATCGTCTCCCGCGGATCCACTACTATCAGATACGGCTTGCCCGTCCGCTGTTTCCGGTCCATGATACGCTCGAAGAAGACGGTTCCGGTTTCGGCAGGATTATGGCCGAACAGCATGAGCACGTCGGTCTTGTCCACGTCGTCGAATGAGGCGGGTGTGCCGTCGGCGCCGAATGACTGCAGCAGGCAGAACTCGGTAGTAGCCGTACAGAGACGGGTGTTCGCGTCGAGCAGATGGGTCTGCAGGCCGGCACGCCCAATCTTCGCTGTCGTATAGTAATCTTCCAGGAAGCCCTGTCCGGTCGAATAGAAGCTGATGCTGTTCGGACCGAGTCTGTCGAGTGACTCCCTCGCTTTTTCCGCGATCAGTGCCATCGCCTCTTCCCACGAAGCCTTCTCCAGCTGGCCGCTGGCGTTCCGGATCATCGGGGACGTCAGCCGGTCGGGTGCCTGGTTCGCCTGCCATTGGTTCTCTCCTTTAGGCCCGAGTCTCCCGCGGTTCGTCGGATGGGCCCCGTTTCCTTTGATGCCGACGATCTGGTCGTCTTTCACCGCGACGTAGCAGCCGCAGCCGATCGAGCATATGTTGCACGTGCTGTACACCCATTTGTCAGGGTCTCCCTGGCTGTAGACATTCTGGTCGATCCGTTCTTCTTGCCAAGCCATGTTATGCGCCTCCTTCTTGTACTGCGGGTAAGTAAAATGACGGAATGACATATTTGACAGCCATGTAGCCGTACGCGGATTCCAGCAGTTGTGCTGCTTCCTGCAGGTTTCCATGCATGCTCTTCATCAGCGGTCCGAGCTTCTCCTGTATGGCTTGGGAGGGGTCGGGCATCCACGTGACAGCACGCTCCCATGATTCGTAGAACGGCATGGAGACCTCGTTTGCATGATAGACATGGGTGCAGGCATTCTTGAACGAGGCAATGGGCGGGTGATCCTGTCCTTCCGTTTCCGAGACGAGGGTGCGGAGTGCGGACTGCTGGTCTGTCAGCGTCTGCTTCAGCAATACGAGCAATGGATGATCATACGTGCCGATCAGTTCGATCGCCTGTGCGTTCGCAGACTCCGAGTCGCGGAATAAGTTATCCACTTGATTGGACAATGGAAATCCTCCTTTTGAAAAAAGTCAATTAGTATTAGTAGTACCACTCCTAAAATCAGATAAACAACTATTCTAACAATTCTTTGGAAAATAGAATGGAAAGGGTGTATTTGTACGGGCGAGGGGAAGAATAGAGGAAAGAGAGCAAGGGAATTGACAGAGATAGTGCACTGTACTATTGTAAGATAATATATTTCCTACTAAGCTTATAGGGATTATTCGATAACTGAAAAAGGGGATGCTGATAAATGAAAGCGATCTGGAAACGGTATGCATCCGCATCATTGATCTTAAAAATTACGATCGCCCTGATCCTCGGGATTCCAGCGGGTCTGCTTCTCGGTGAACAGGCAAAGGTGCTGGCACCTTTCGGCGATCTTCTCATCCGGCTGCTCACCTTCCTCATCATCCCGCTCATCCTGTTCACCCTCATCGTCGGTGTGAACCAGACGACCATCAGCAATCTGGGCCGGATGGGAGGCAAGGTCTTTCTCTACTACACGCTCAGTTCCGCTGTCGCCATCACGGTCGGTCTCGCGGTCGCTTCGCTTTTCCAGCCGGGGCAGGGGATGCAGCTCGGCGGCAATGAGTCGTTCGACGTGCCGGACAACCCCGGCATCGTGAACGTGCTCCTGAATATCGTTCCGTCGAACATCGTGACCGCTTTCACGGAGATGAACCTGCTTGGTATCATCTTCACGGCGCTTGCGTTCGGCATCGCAATTTCCGCTTTGCGCAGTTCGGAGAAGACGGAAGGGCTTGGTGAACACCTGCTGAAATCGGTCACAGCGCTGAATGAAGCATCGCTCCTCATCCTGAAAGCGATTCTCCAGTATGTCCCGATCGGCGTGTTTGCAATCATGGCGAAAACGGTCGGCAGCCAGGGAATCCATACATTAGTGGAGCTCGGCGGCATGATCGGCGTGTTCTACGTCGCCCTGATTGCGCAAATCATCCTGTACACCGTGGCCATGTTGCTGTTCAAAGTCAACCCTCTGAACTTCTTCAAGCATACGAGGACGCCGATCGCTACTGCGTTCGTCACACAGAGCAGTGCCGGGACGCTGCCGCTGTCGCTGAAAGCGGCCCGTGACATGGGCATTCCGCGCAGCCTGTACGGGTTCAGCCTGCCGCTCGGTGCCACGGTCAATATGGACGGGGC
The DNA here is from genome assembly GCF_023707985.1 of Sporosarcina sp. NCCP-2716. Taxonomy (GTDB): domain Bacteria; phylum Bacillota; class Bacilli; order Bacillales_A; family Planococcaceae; genus Sporosarcina. The sequence continues at coordinate 330,698 of NZ_BRCF01000002.1, read as the reverse complement.
GGCGATCCGGATTGCCGTGTCGGCCGTATTCGCAGCGAATATCGCCGGCACCCCGCTGTCACTGACCGATATGATGATGGTCGTGCTGATCGGCACGCTCGCGTCCATCGGTACAGCTGGTGTGCCGGGAGCGGGAATCGTCATGATCGCGACTGTCTTCGTCCAGCTCGGCCTGCCGATCGAAGCGGTTGCGCTGCTGACGTCCATCGATGCGCTGGTAGGGATGGGAGCCACCGCGCTTAACGTGACAGGGGACCTCGTCGGCACGTCATTGATCGGAAAATCAGAGGAAAAGAAGAGGGCATTTGCGGAGGAAGGACAAGGAAACATCCGCACGTGACCTCGTACGGAAAAAGAGCGGCAGCAGGGTGTGCAATACGCATTCCCGCGGCCGCTTTTTTTGCTGCTGTCCTTGACTTCACTCAATCTATGGCAGAAAATTGAACAGAGTCATATCCTGTTGAACGTGCAGTCAGACGGCTGCTCAGCAACTGAGACAAAAGGTGAGGAGGACAGTTCTTATGAATACAAGCACGACAAAGACAGAACGTCCATCTTCGGCAGAACGGACGCTTTTGCTCATTGCCATCATTGTTATCGGTTTCAACTTACGGCCGGCGATCACGTCGGTCGGACCGCTGCTCGGAACGATCCGCGACGAACTCGGACTGTCCAACTGGAGCGCCGGAATGATCACGAGCCTGCCGCTCATCGCATTCGCAGCGATGTCCACTGTCGCTGCCCGCTTCGGCAATAAATACGGCAACATGAGGATGATCCTGTCGGGGCTGTTCTTCCTGACAGCCGGCATCATCCTGCGCTCGGTGCCCTATATGCCGCTGCTGTTCATCGGTACAGCGCTGATTGGGGTCGGCATCGCGCTGATGAACGTGCTTCTCCCGGCGTTCCTGAAAGAGAAATTCCCTCGCAAAGTCGGACGGATGACGAGCATCTATTCGACGGCGATGTGTGTATTTGCAGCGGCTGCATCGGGTGTGTCGATCCCGCTTGCGACCGGTGCCGGTCTCGGATGGGAACTCTCCCTCAGCTCATGGGTGCTGCTGTCGGCCGGTGGTGCGGTACTTTGGATCATCGTCATGGAGAAAGAGCAGCCGGCGCCTGAAGACGAGATGAAAGTGTTCGTCGCTGCCAAACGGAAAGGGTTGTTCGGTTCGCTGCTCGCCTGGCAGGTGACGCTGTTCATGGGACTGCAGTCGTTCGGGTTCTACACGCTGGTCTCGTGGCTGCCCCAGATCCTGATCGACGCCGGGTTCTCCCCGTCCGCTGCCGGCTGGACGCTGTCGGTTGCACAGATGGTCAGCATCCCGTCGACATTCGTCGCACCGCTGCTTGCGGAGAAGTTCCGCAACCAGTCTGGGATTGCCGGGGCGGCGGGACTCATGTATGCTCTCGGCTATGCAGGCCTGCTAATCGGAGGCTCTTCCGCCTTCCTGGTCGGGTCCAGCATGCTGATCGGACTGGCGTCAGGGGCCACCATCAGTCTGTCCCTCGCACTTCTAGGCATGCGGTCGAGAGACGGCCGCCAAGCTGGGCAGCTGTCGGGCATGGCCCAATCAGTCGGCTATCTGCTGGCAGCGACCGGTCCTTTGGCGATTGGCCTGATCTACGACATGACCGGCAGCTGGACTGTGCCGCTCGCTGTCCTCGTCTTCGTCTGTGTCGTGATGACAATCGCCGGCATCGGGGCCGGACGCGACAAATACGTCAGCGAGCCGTTCACCGATGAAGCCTGAAAATGAACGTTTGCCAATGAATCCATACTAACAGGACAGGGAAGGGGAATCGCCATGAAGCTCGATCGGCTGCGTCAGTCATTTAAAGAACTCGGTGCATTCACAGACAAAGGGGAAGGCATCAACCGGCTCGCCTATACGGAAACGGAGCGCAGAGCCCGTCAGCATATGATCCGGCAGTTCGAACAGATCGGCATGACTGTACGGACCGACTATGCGGGCAATGTGATCGCCCGGCGTGACGGAAAGCAGGACGAACTGCCCGTCGTCGCCACCGGTTCCCACATCGACTCTGTCTACGCAGCAGGGGAATTCGACGGGACGGCGGGTGTCCTTGCCGCCCTCGAAGTCATGCGTTCGCTTCAGGAGGAAGGGATCGAGACCCGTCATCCGATCGAAGTCATCATCTTCGCCTGCGAGGAATCCGCCCGCTTCGGCGCGTCGACCCTCGGCAGCAAAGCGATGTCCGGCCGGCTCGACCCGGCATATACCCGCTCGCTGACCGACAAGAACGGCGTGACGCTCATGCAGGCATTCGAAGACAATGGCCTGAACTTGGAGGAAGTCCACTTGGCGATGCGGTTCCAGGACGAATTCAAAGCGTTCGTCGAGCTCCACATTGAACAGGGCCCCGTCCTCGAAAAGCAGGGGACGGCGGTAGGAGTCGTATCGGCCATCGCGGCTCCGGCACGGTATCACGTCCACGTTGGCGGCACGGCGGATCACTCCGGCACGACGCCGATGGACTACCGCCATGACGCCCTGCTCGGCGGTGCGGAAATCGCGCTGGCCGTCGAACAGGCCGCCTTGGCTGAACTGGAATATGGTACGGTCGGTACGGTCGGTGTGTTCTCAATACAGCCCGGCGCCATGAACGTCGTGCCGAGTGCTGCGGAGCTTGACGTCGATATCCGAGGAACCGACACGGAATCCCGGCAGCGGGTTGTCACTGCCCTCGAGCAGGCGGTCAGCCGGATTGCAGAAGCACGCGGACTGGACATCTGGATGGATGAAATCTCCAGCGAGGAGCCTGTACAGATGGATGAGGATCTCGTCGAGGAATTGAAAGCCGTCTGTGAGGAACGTGGAATTACGTGGCTGGAAATGGCGAGCGGCGCCGGACACGACACGATGAACATGGCTCGCTTCTGTCCGGCTTGCATGATCTTCGTCCCGTCGAAAGACGGTCTGAGCCACAACCCGGCAGAATATACGTCCATGGAACAGCTGTTGACAGGCGCCGAAGTGCTGCGCGACCTGCTGCTGAAACAGGCGGTTGTCTGCTGAAGACCGGCGAACTCAATAGGATCCCATGAAAAAACCGGTCAGCGCACGTATGCTGACCGGTTTCGTTATATTCTGTATGAACTCACTTTGCGAACGGATCTTTATGATCATACTGGTTGTTGTGGACGGTATCGCTGCGGAGATAGGCAAGGATATCATCGACGATCTCGATGCCGTTTTTCATCGATTCCTGTTCCTGCAGCGTCGTGTTCTGCCCCGGGTAGAGCACTTGGTCGAACCCGGGAGCCGGTTTGACTTCGTTCAATTCCTTCATCATCCCGGATATATTTTGTCGGAACAGGTCAGCACTAGTGAAGGCGCCCGGGTCGATGACGATATGCAGCTGCCCGAGTTCACGGCCGGCTGTCAGGTCATGATACATGGACGACACGTGCTTGCCGAACGGCAGGCCGAGCAGGACGCCTGACAGGATATCGACCATCATCATGAGGCCGTAGCCTTTCGGACCGGCGATCGGCAGCAGGCCGGTCACTTTGAACGGATCGGTCGTCGGCACGCCGTCTGCGTCGACCGCCCATGTGTCGGGGATCGATTCGCCTTTCGAGCGCGCATGCAGGATCTTTCCCCAAGCCTGGACGCTCGTCGCCATGTCGAAGATGATTTTGTCATCCCCTTTGCCTGGAGCTGCGAAAGCAAGCGGATTCGTACCGAAATAGGGCTCCGCTCCGCCGAACGGGACGACCATCGGATCTGATTGACAGAGCGAGATGCCGATCATCCCGGCTTCCGCTGCCTGCTGGACGAAATACGACATCGCACCGCTGTGGCTCATACGGCGGATACCGACAACGGCTGTCCCGTTTTCGCGTGCCATGCCGATCGCATGCTCCATCGCTTCTTTCGCCGCCACATGTCCCGCACCGTTATCCGCATCGAGCACCGCGGTCCCCGGCGTCGTTTTCGTGAATTTGAAGTCCGGATCCACCGTGATACCGCCTTTCGCGATGCGTTCCGCGTAATACTCCGTCCGCATTGCGCCGTGCGAGTGGATGCCGCGTGCGTCGGCATGCGCCAGCACGTCCGCGACGATTTCGGCGTGTGACGGCTGGAGCCCGGCTTTCTCCAGTTTACGGGCCATCAGTTCTTTCAATTCTTCATACATCACTATCATTGTCTACACTCCTTCTGGCATCAGCTGCCGGATCGTTCACTTCATGGCAAAGCGTTGTTTCAGGAATTGAATCGTTCTCTCGACAGCACGGACAGAATCCGGGTCGTCCATATCCGCGTCAAAGTTGTGCTGTCCTCGCGGGATGGTCAGCAGCTCATTGTACACACCGAGCGCGTCCAGCTTTTCTTTCATGGCAAGTGATTCACTATACGGCACATCTTCATCTGCATCCCCGTGGATGAGGAGGGTGGCGGGGTACTGTGCATCGGCCAGCTGCACAGGGGCATAGCTGCCGAGTTCCGCTGCATCCCCAGCGAGTTCCTCACCTGCGACCCAGTCCAGCCACGTACCGGACTGGCGGCAATATAGGTAGATCGCATATCGCTGCTGGATCGGCGCGGCGGCGATCGCAGATGGTTTCACGAGCTGATCAGCGAGCAGTTTCGGAACAGCCGGCATACCCGTAAAGTGAGGGCTCGGCTTGCGGTACCAGTCACCGGTCACTTGTCCGTATCCATAGAAGGACACGATTGCATCCGGTCTGACGGCGAACGTGCCCGCGAGCAGAGCCAAATACCCGCCTGCCGAGCCGCCGACTGCAGCCACGCGTTCCGTGTCATAGTCGAACTGCGCGGCCGCTTCCCCTTTCACCCATTTGAACAACTCCCCGATGTCTTCCCGGATACCCGGCAGTTTCGTCTCTGGCGCAAGCCGGTAGTCAACGGACAGCACATTGAAACCCGCTTCGTTATAGCGGGCGATCTGCTGCTTGTTCATGTCTTCTTTCGTCCCCCAGATCAGACCGCCGCCGTGGATATACACGAGCAGCGGAGCCTTCGGAGCCGAAGCCGGATGGAGGGCCGCTCCGATGCTGCATCCATCCGCTTCGCGGTATACAAATGTTCCAGCCATACTGCATCCTCTTTTCCAACTCGTTCTTTCAAATTAACGTGCATTTTACATTGCTTCTTCGGTAAGTTCCTCTCCATGTTACGACACGAACCGGCAGGAATACAGCAATCCATTCAATCTTTTACGTTTTTGTAATGTTCGGCTCCCGGATTTTATTCGTCTGCAATACGCGTTACAGTACAATGGTTATGGATATAATAAAACCAGCTGTCGTACAGTTTTGTGATTGGTTTTTAGGGAATCACATTCTAACGTAGGTGCGCTGATTTTAAAAATTTACTTTAGGGGTGATTTTTGTGCTTCATACGATTATCAAGAAGAACTCGTACCAAGACTCCATCAACCTGATGCTGCTGACGAACTCGGTATCGACGATGGAAGGTCTCAACAAAGTGCAGATCATGATGGCTACACCAGCGAACAAAGACATCTTCAAGGATGCCGGTCTCCACACTGATGAGCTGGAAGCAGCGGAATCGAACGACATGGCGATTGTCATGGATACGGACGACGCTGGCATGGTGGACAAAGTGCTCGAAAAAGTCGATCAGTACTTGAAGGACCAGTCGATCAGCAACAAGAAACAAGGATTCGAAACTGTCCGTACATGGGACAAAGCAGTCGACGCACTGCCGAATGCAAACGTTGCGATGATCTCCGTACCTGGACAATATGCAGCAGACGAAGCGGACAAGGCATTGGACCGCGGTCTTCATGTGTTCATGTTCAGTGATAACGTATCAGTCGAAGACGAACTCCGCCTGAAAAAGAAAGCGCACGAAAAAGGTCTGCTCGTCATGGGGCCGGACTGCGGAACAGGAATTCTGGACGGCGTGCCATTCGCGTTCGCGAACGTCGTCAGCAAAGGGCGCATCGGTCTTGTCGGTGCATCCGGTACAGGGATCCAGGAAGTATCGACGATCATCGACCATCTGGGTGAAGGGGTCAGCCACGCCATCGGTACAGGCGGACGCGACCTGAAGGATCCGATCGGTGCGATCACGATGATGGACAGCATCCGTGCGCTCGAGAACCACAGCCAGACGGAAATCATCACGATCATCTCGAAGCCGCCTGCAGAGCATGTGCGGAACGAAGTGATGGAATTGCTCCAGAGCCTCTCGAAGCCGGTTGTAGCCGTATTCCTCGGTGAAAAACCGACTGAATACGTCGGCAACGTCTACCAGGCGTATACGCTTGCTGAAACTGCCCATATCGCAGTGGACCTGGCACGCGGCAACGAAGTGAAGCCGGATTACAACTCAGGTGACTTCACAGTGGAGAACACGAACTTGAAAGACGGCCAGAAGACACTGAAAGGTCTCTATTCAGGCGGTACGCTCGCATCAGAAGCGGCAGTCCTCATTTCGGACGCTCTCGGCCTCGGCACACATATCAAGAACGAAGAAGGGTACGTCCTGAAACACGAAGGTCACGAAATCGTCGACCTCGGTGACGATAAATATACACAAGGCAAGCCGCACCCGATGATCGATCCGGAAACCCGCTCGAAATTCATCGAACAGGCCGGTGCAGATGCATCGACAGCGGTCATCCTGCTCGACTTCGTACTCGGCTACGGTTCGCACGACGACATGGCAAGCGCACTGCTCCCTTCCATTAAGAAGGCGGTGGCTGCAGCGGAAGAAGACGGCCGCACACTCCATGTCGTGGCAACTGTCTGCGGTACGAAGAATGATCCGCAAAGCTACGACGGCCATGTCAAAGAGCTGAAAGAAGCCGGTGTCATCGTCAAAGAAACAAACAACGAAGCCGTCCGCACAGCACTTAACATTGTCGGCCTGCACGTTGAAGATAACGAGAAGAAACACGTGGAAGGCGGAAAGTCTGACAAGAAATTCGACCTTTCCGTATCTGACGACATTGCATCTCTCGTATCGGAACGCCCGCGTGTCATCAACGTCGGCTTGAAAGGCTTCACGGAAGCATTGGAAGACACAGGAACACAGTTCGTCCAGTACGACTGGCGTCCGGTTGCCGGCGGGAATGCCCGCATGGCGAAAATCCTCAGCTTGCTGAAGTAATGCCCGCGTCAAGTGAATGTGAGGTCCGGTTCCGTTTTCCGGACTGGACCTTCTCCATGCAGATGGAGACATCTGTAAATACGATGAATGAGGTGGAACGGTTATGAATTACAAGTCAATGGATGAAGCGAACAAAGCAGTCATCGACAAAATCACGGGATCGGCACCATTCCTGGTGGACGTTGTCCCTGCAAAAGACAAGATCAAAGAACTGAACGATGGCAAAGTCCTGCTGCATGCAGGTCCTCCTATCAAGTGGGAAGACATGACAGGCCCGATGCAAGGTTCTTGTATCGGTGCATCCCTTTACGAAGGCTGGGCATCTTCTCCGGAAGAAGCTGAAAAGCAGCTCGCTGGCGGAGAAGTGACATTCATCCCCTGCCACCATGTGAATGCTGTCGGGCCGATGGGCGGGATCACGTCTGCCAACATGCCGGTATTTGTCGTAGAAAACCGCACAGACGGCAACGAAGCATACTGCATCATGAACGAAGGAATCGGGAAAGTACTGCGTTTCGGTGCGAACTCCCAAGAAGTCATCGACCGTCTGAAATGGATGCAGAACGTCCTCGGACCAACAATCGCCAACGCATTGAAATTGACGGAAGACGGCTTGAACCTGAACGTCATGATCGCTAAAGCGATCACGATGGGCGATGAGTTCCACCAGCGTAACATCGCGGCGTCCCTCATTTTCCTGAAAGAGATCAGTCCGTACATCGTCCAGTTGGATATGGACGAAAAAGAACGCAAGGACGTCATCCAGTTCCTTGCGGATACGGACCAGTTCTTCCTGAACGTCATGATGGCGACTAGTAAAGCGGTCATGGATGCTGCGCGTCAGATTCAGGACGGTACTGTCGTAACAGCAATGTGCCGGAACGGTAAAGACTTCGGGATCCGCATCAGCGGAATGGGCGACGAGTGGTTCACTGCACCTGTCAACACGCCGCAAGGTCTGTTCTTCACCGGCTTCTCTCAAGAAGACGCTAACCCGGACATCGGTGACAGCGCAATCACGGAAACATTCGGTGTCGGCGGTATGGCAATGATCGCAGCACCAGGTGTTACCCGTTTTGTAGGTGCGGGCGGCTTCGACGACGCACTGGCAACAAGCAATGAGATGGCGGAAATCTGTATTTCCCATAACAGCAACTTCACGATCCCTACATGGGACTTCCAAGGGGCATGCCTCGGCATCGACGCCCGTAAAGTCGTCGAAACAGGCATCGAACCGGTCATCAACACAGGAATCGCCAACAAAAAAGCAGGATTGGGACAAGTGGGCGCAGGAACTGTCCGTGCACCGAAAGAGTGTTTCGAAAAAGCATTGGAAGCCTATGCCGTGAAGCTTGGCTTGATCTGATGAACCGGCCGTCAGGAACAGGATCCGTTTTGCAGGCAGAGGGATACGAACAGCGCATTCCTCTGCTGCTTTCTGCGCATACGGAGGGCACTGTGCACAGCGTCTTCCAGAACGGAGCCAATATCCGGATGGGGGACTGGCTGTTCTTCATAGGAACTGCGAAGAACGGCCAGCTGCCCTTCGGTGTCCATCTCTCCGGCGGTGACTTGTATGGACTTTTGCAAACGATCGATCAGGACGACCGGGTCACTTGGAAGCCTGAATCCCGGAAACTCATTTTCGGCAGCACAGGATGGGCAGTAACGCTTGCAGAGTCAACTCCCTTTCAATGGCCGCTCACCGGACGACCGGTTCCGGCGGATGTATTGAGGGACAACTTGACGATGCTCGCGTCCATCCTTCTGGCCCAGCCGATGACGACCGGGCTCGGCATCGAAGTCGGGGAGTTTTTGTCTGCCTATCTGGAGGACGCCCCGCCTGCCGGGAAGACCGATCAGCGCATACGGGAACTGATTGCAGCCGTGCAGTCAGCTGACGAAACCGGCATCGAAGCGGTCCTCCGGTTCTTTTTAGGACGGGGACAGGGACTCACCCCGTCAGGAGACGACCACCTTGTCGGCCTTCTGTCGATCGACAAAGCAGCGGATATCCTGTCGGGAGAAATGCGCAGTGTCCTCCGCAGTCTCGTGGAGATCGAACAGCTGACGACGGATATCGGACGGGAGTATCTGCTGTACGCACTGGACGGGGATTTCACCTCGACAGTCGTCAGGGCGGCTTCCGCATTGACAGAGAAGACGGATATTTATATGCTGAAACCACTGCTGTCGGAACTGATCGATATGGGACACAGTTCTGGTATCGATACAGTTTTCGGCATGTTGCTTGGATTATTAGCGCTAAGGAGGAAACAGGAATGTCAGAAAAAGTAGTAATCGCACTTGGGGGAAATGCCATCCTTCAGCCTAAACAGGAAGCGACATATGAAAACCAGCGTGAAAATGTACGGATCAGCACGGAAATCATCTCCAAGATCGTAGCGAACGGGCATACAGTTATCGTGACACACGGCAACGGCCCGCAAGTCGGCAACATCCTCCGTCAGAACGAGGAAGCGAAAGATGTCGTCCCTGCCCTACCGCTGGATGTGTGCAGCGCGGAATCCCAAGGGTTCATCGGTTACATGATGGAACAGACACTGAAGAACGAACTGACGAAACTCGGCCAGGACCGCCAAGTCGTCAGTATGCTTACACAGACAGAAGTGGACCGCAACGACCCTGCTTTCGAAGACCCTTCCAAGCCTATCGGCGTATTCTACTCGGAAGAAGAAGCGAAAGAACTCGCCAAGGAAAAAGGCTGGGACGTCAAAGAAGATGCTGGCCGCGGCTGGAGACGTGTCGTCGCTTCACCGAATCCGAAGTCGATCCTCAGCTCCGAGACTATTAAGATGCTGACAGACAACGAAGTCATCGTCATCGCTTCGGGCGGCGGCGGGATTCCTGTCGTGCGCGAAGAAGACGGCAGCCTGACAGGCATCGAAGCAGTCATCGACAAAGACCGCAGCGCCTTCCGTCTGGCGGAAGAAGCGAAAGCGGACGTCCTGATGATCTTGACGGACGTCGATAACGTTTACGTGAACTATGGCAAACCGGATCAGAAAGCACTCGGATCCATCAAGCTCGAAGAAGCGAAGAAATATGCAGACGAAGGTCAATTCTCTGCAGGCAGCATGGGACCTAAAATGGAAGCGGCCATGAAGTTCGCTGAAATGGGCGGCCGTGCGATCATCTGTTCACTCGGACAGGCAGATTTGGCTGTCGAAGGAAAAGCAGGCACGCAGATTACAAAATAATGCAATCCGAGGTATTGGCCGGCGTCGCAAGACGAGGCCAATACCCTTTTACTATTCCTGCTCCAATTCATGTTTACATAAGGCGCCGGAAGTGAAGAGGAAGGAGGGGAGACTGGATGAAAAAAAGAAAATCCCGTTCATTTCGTAAAGAACTCATCTATTCGTTTTTGACAATCGGCCTGGCAACCATCATTTCTCTTGGGATTTTCCAGTTTTTCCAGCTCTCTTCCCTCATTAAGGACAACAAGGAAAGCCAGACGAAAGTGACGGAGTTCCTGGAAGACAACATTGACAGCTATATGGAACAGCATGGCCGCGTCATCGAGACGATGTCCGCCGCAATCGCCCCTTACCTCGAGCAGGGAGACACGCAAAAGATCGAAGAAAGTCTGAGGGACATCAAAGTCAACTACCCCGGATTCGTGAATTTGTACGTCGGAGACAAGAATGGGAAGTCGCTCGTGTTCTACCCGTCCGTCTATACGGACGGGGTGACCCGGGAGCATCTGGACTTCAGTGACCGGTCCTACTACAAGGAACTGCTCGATACGAATCAGCAGGTCGTCTCCCACGTCTTCCACGGAAGAGGTGGGACGGACACCCTTCTCGTCGCCATCGTGTCCCCGATATTCAACACGGAAGGGAAGATGCAGGGGTACATTCTCGGTGCCATCGATCTGCATGTACTGGAAAAGTATATTTCGACCCGTATCTCGGGCGAAGCGAGCTATGCGGTCCTGCTGGATCAGGATAACAATGTCATTGTCCATCCGGACGTCGACACGAGGACCGACATGGTCAACATGACGGACTCCAAAATCGTCCAGTCTATCAATGCGAATGACGGAGACACTGTCAAGAGTTTGTCGATTCAAGAAGAAGGCCGGGAGAAAGAGTTCATCACGTATGCGAAGACGCCCGATCTCGGCTGGACGGTCTGGATCGCCAATCCGTCCACACATATCACCAAACCGCTCCGGGAAGCGGCAGGCACCATTTTGTGGTTCATCCCGCTGACAGCCCTTTTTGTCGTCCTGGCGAGCCTTTTCCTGACGACCCGGCTGGAACGGACGATCCGCAACCTGCTGGACACCATCAAGCGCTATTCCGCCAGCTATAAGACGAATCAGCCTGTCAAAATTGCGGAACGGATCGAAGGGCCGCAGGAAATGACCGATCTGCTGTCCCACTTCAATGACATGCTGTATGAGATCGGCACGAACCGCGACCAGCTGATCGAACTGAACACACGGCTCGAAGGGCGGGTGCAGGAACGTACAGCCGACCTCGAACGGCGCAATGCCGAACTGCAGGCCGTGAACCAGCTCATCACCCCGGTTTCGTCGAAAATGGATGTCTCGCACTTCATCCAGCTGTGCTTGAAAAACATCGAACCGACCGTTCCGTTTTCCGTGCACATCTGGTTCCGTGAGCTCGCTGTCACAAAGGAAGAGATCTATACGGATGAAAGCCTCCAGCAATACTTGGAGCAGCACGTCCAGGGATCGAACCATCATATGGAGCCGATCGTCCTCGACGGCCTGCCGAACGGGTATCTGATCATCGATCTTCAGGAAGGGCAGACGATCGAAGCGAAAGAGCAGTCGTTCCTTCAGACGTTCTCGCGGTCACTCGCCATCATGCTGCAGAACAAGCTGCTGTTCGAGCAGTACAGAAACAAACACGCGGAACTCGATGCCGTGCTGGAAAGCATGTCGGAAGGGATCATGCTCCTGAACAACAATTACGAGATCGACTACGTGAACGAATTCTTCCTCAATGTCATCGACGGGGAAGAGACCGGCATCCCGCTGCAGCTGCTCTCCGACGTCTTCCGCCGCATCAACGAGCTGTTCGAAGTGAGTGCAGAAGAACTGACTGCTTTCTTCGAGGAAGACAAGAGCGACTTGAAACTGGAGTACAAAACGAACGCCGGGGACACGGATTTCTACATGCTGCATAAGTTTTCCGTCGTTTCGGACGATAATAAAATCGGACTCGGCCTGCTCATCCGGGACATCACGAAGGAAGAAGAGATCGACACGCTGAAAAACAACCTGATCTCCCTGACGTCCCATGAGTTCAAGACGCCGATCACGAACATCCGGGGAAGCGTCGAGACACTGCTTCGCGACGATGTTGAGTGGGAAGCGGAATTCCAGCATGAACTGCTGGAAGGGGTGCACGAAGACATCGAACGGATCCAGCATCTCGTCGATGACTGGATGGACATTTCGAAGATCGAGTCCGGCTCGATGTATATCGAACGCAACATGGTCAGGGCCAATCACGTCATCGAGAAATCGATCGAACTCGTGCCGCTGGCGCTGAAAGAGGATGCCGTGCTCGAGTTCCACAACAAAGCGGCGGAGTATCTGTTCTTCTATGCCGACAAAACGCGTGTCCAGCAGGTGCTTGTCAACCTGTTCACGAACGCCCTGCGGTATAATGACTCGGCGCATAAGCGGATCGATATCGTGCTTGAAAAGCAGGAGGACTATCTGACGATCGCCGTCTCTGACAACGGCATCGGCATCTCGAGAGAACATCTGCAGAAGATCTTCAACCGTTTCTACCAAGTCGATGTCACAGCAACACGCCGCTCAGGAGGCACGGGTCTCGGCCTGTCGATCTGCGAAGGGATCATGGAGGCGCACGAAGGGAAGATCGAAGTCAGGAGCACGCCGGGGGAAGGCAGTACGTTTACACTTTACTTTCCGTTAAGAGAGGGGTCGTAAGGGATGAAGCAGAAAATATGTGTGGTGGATGATGAAGCGAAGATCTTACGTTTCATCTCGGCGAATTTGCGCTCGGTCGGGTATGAGGTCGTGACTGCAGATTCCGGAGAAGAACTGCTGGAGAAGTATGACCTCATCTCTCCAGATTTGATCCTGCTTGACATCATGATGCCGGGGAAAGACGGTTTCTACGTACTGGAAGAGCTGCGCAAGTTCTCCCACACGCCGATCATCATGCTGACCGCGCGGAGCAACCCGAAAGACAAAGTGAACGGCCTGAACCTGGGTGCTGACGATTACTTGACGAAGCCGTTCTCCCTCGACGAACTGTTTGCACGGGTGAACGCCGTCTTACGGAGGAGCCAGCCCGCCCTTTCGGAAGGGGCATCCGGCGCCTCTTCCGTCATCGAGACCGGCTCCCTGCAGGTCGATGTCGGCAGCAAGCGGATCTGGATCGAAGAGGAAGAGCTGAAGCTGACCCAGACGGAATTCTCACTCCTTGAGATTCTTGCGCTCAACCTCGATAAAGTCGTCCAGCACGAAACGCTGCTGTCTGAAGTGTGGGGTCCCCAGTACCGCGATGACGTCGAGTATTTGCGGGTAGGCATTGCCCGGATCCGCCGGAAGATCAAAGAGCGGCTGAAGGAACCGGAGGAGTATATCATCACCTATCCCGGTCTCGGCTATATGCTGAAGAGCGTCGCAGCCCCTAAGTGAGCGGCACCGCCGTTTATATCCCGTCATCATACATGAAAGGCGGGCAGCGGGATAAGCTAGGCAGAGGAGAATGGGATTCTGTCCTGCCGGGACGCAAGGTCAAAAAGTAATTGTCGAAATTTAATGTTTTGGCAAGGTTCCCGTATTTGATTTTATTCGTCTGCAATGCGGTCTGCCGTATGATACCAATGTAAGGTAAATGATCATTTTACTGAAGTACCAATTATAGAAAAAAGAGGAGGAACTCTCGATGGCAAAGCAAGTGCATGATACCGGCGAGAAAAAAGAACTGATTCCGTATTGGGTCAAAGCCGTTATCGTATTCTTCTTAGGTTGGGTCGCCATTTACGGCACCCGCGCAATCTTGAACCCGGTCATGGATGATATTCAGAACGAGTTCAGTCTGTCTGCCGGCCAGCTCGGTATGATCAGCAGTATATTCTTCATCGGTTACGCCGGATTGAACATCCCATCAGGAATTTTGGGTGACAAAATCGGTAAAAAGAAAGTGTTGGTCCCAGGTATTATTCTTTTCGGTCTGTTTGCAGCAATCGCTGGTACGATGCCGAACTTCGTTCTCTTCGTACTCATGTGGCTCATGGTAGGTGTGTTCCAAGGATTCTACTACGGTCCTCAATACGGACTGTCGTCTGAAGCGATTCCGGCGAAACATTTGACTGTCGGCTCCGCGATCATCAACAGCGGGATGGCATTCGGTCTTTCTGCAGGTTACTTCCTTTCAAGTTATACACTTGAAGCTGGCATGAGCTGGAGAGCGCCGTTCTACATCGTCGCGATCCCGGTCGTCATCGTCGGTCTCCTGATGTGGTGGCTCGTGAAGGAAAACCCGAAAGGCAAGGAAGAAAAGGCAATGCTCGACAATCAGGAAAAACTGAAATTGAGTGCATTGTTCAAGAACCGCAACTTGGTCATGTCGTATATCACCATCTTCTGTGCGATCTACGGATTCTTCGTAGTTGTTACATGGATGCCGTACTACTTGCAGCACGCCCGCGGCATCGAAGGAAGCGCTGTTGCGACAGTATCTTCACTCGTTCCTTGGGCAGCGATCCCAGGCTCCATCTTGTTCAGCTGGATTGCTGACCGTCTTGGTAAACGCCGTCCGGTATTGCTCGTCATGCTTCCATTGTCACTGATTTCACTCGTGTCGATCGTATTGTTCGACAATATGTATGTTCTTTACGCAGCATTGATCGGTTACGGTATCTTCGGTAAGATCAGTACTAACCCAGTACTTGTAGCTGTCGTTGCTGACAACGCACCGAAAAATGCATACTCCACATCATTCGGTGTCTATAACTTCATCGGGATGTGCGGATCCATCTTGGCTCCATACATCACTGGTTTCCTGACTGACGTTACAGGCAGTCTCAACATGGGCTTCTACTTCGCAGGCTTCCTGCTCGTGATCGGTACGATTTCAGCATCTTTGATCCGCGAAGACAACCGTCCGAACGTAGAAGGCGAGAAAGCTGTCGCTGGGGGCTGATCCCCGAGCGCAGGACCGTCCCTTTCATAGGGGGCGGTTTTTTCTGTTTCCCTCTATTATTCACAGCCAAGCGTTCTTTGCTATACTGGACGTATGACGAACTTAACTGCGTACCAACTCACTCAGTTGCATAGCAACGGTGTCTATACGACGGTGCCTGAGCATCCGCTCATCACGCTGGCTGCACTGCAGAATCAGGAGCATGTGGATGAATTCCTAACTGTCGTGCAGGCGGTCAGCGGCAGTCCGAACAAGACCGTCGCCGCTTCGTTCTTCATGAGACGATATGGCATGTTCACGGCGATGCAGCTCTGGCAGTTCATCTCGTATGAGGAGCTGTGGCACGGCCGTCCCGAAGAGCTCGTTTTTGGCGCAGTCGAGGAATTCGGCAATCGGACAGTCAGTGCCTTTCCGCTGCCGGAAGCATGGGGGGAAACCACTATGGGCGAACGGAATTCGGTTGTCCGCGGTTTGCTGCAGCAAATCCATTCGGTCATCGAGAGCCTCCGTTCCGTTTCGTCGATATCCGCAAAAGTCTTATGGGAGAACGTCTTCGGTTTCTGGCTCTGGCAGTTCCACGTCCTGATGCAGTCTCCGGAGACCGCCAAAGACGCCCGCCTCGTATTGGATTGTCTGAAGGAGGATGCCTCCTGGGAAGGGGTTGCCGGCTGTTCAGAGTTTGCCCGCTACCTGCAGGGATGTGAGCCGTCCCAGCTGCTGAATACGGTCGTCCGGAAGACGTGCTGCCTGTCCAAGGACGTCCCCGGCCTGATGCAGTGCGGGTTCTGCCCGCTCAAGAGATAAGGGGGCTCATTTGGAACGGAACGCAATGTATGATTGCTTCATGGAATACAAGGCGCCCATTGCCGCGCCGCTGTAGAAGAATCCCATGAAGATGCCGGCGGATAAGCTGTGCGGGTGGCTGATGAAAACCGAGAGAATGAGTGCCGTGGCCGTCGCCACAGTGGACAGCCAGGACGGCTTTACGCGGAAAAGCCATCGGGCGGCCAGGACGATTGCAATCGTGACGGGGACCGCCCAGAACGCGTCCCAGACGTTCGTGTGGATAGTTGGAAATTCAGTGAGCATTGCAGATCCTCCTTTTTCACACAGTATGGGATAGTTGAGAGGTCACTATACGATGAATGGAGAGATGGAGATGACACAGCAGCCAATGAAAGTGCGGGAATTAGGAATGATCATCGGGACATTGCCGACAGGTGTAAACAACTGCATTACGGACGTAGCGGGTGTGCAGGTCGGCCATGTCACGCTCGACAAACCCATGCCTGACGGTGAATACATCGCAACCGGCGTCACCGCTATCCTGCCGCATTCCGGCAACCTGTTCCGGGAAAAGGTGGCAGCGGCCAGTTATGTCATCAACGGCTTCGGTAAAACGACAGGGCTGATCCAGCTGGACGAACTCGGCATGCTCGAGTCTCCGATCATGCTGACGAATACGTTCAGTGTCCCGGCTGTCACGCAAGGCGCCTTGCGCTGGATGCTCGGGCAGACTCCTGAAATCGGCGATACGACAGGTACGCTCAATGTCGTCACAGGAGAATGCAACGACGGCCGTCTCAACTCCATCCGGCTGCTCGCTGTTACCGAGGAGCATGCCCGCCAGGCGATCGATGCCGCTTCCGCTGCACCAGCCGCTGAAGGGGCAGTCGGTGCAGGTAAAGGGATGATCTGCTTCGGGTACAAAGGGGGCATCGGGAGTGCTTCCCGCCGAATTGAACTGGAAACAGAGACATTCACGCTCGGCTGTCTCGTGCTGAGCAACTTCGGCAGGCGGGAGGACTTCGCAGCGGACCGGTACTGCCGGGGCGAAAAGACGTCCATGAACGATTTGCCGGAACCTGCTGACGGCTCGATCATGATCATCCTGGCCACGGACGCACCGCTCGACAGCCGTCAGCTGAAGCGCATCGCCAAGCGGGCCGGCGCCGGACTTGCGTGCACTGGCAGCCACTATAGCAACGGCAGCGGGGATATCGTTATCGTATTTTCGACAGCACATCGGTTCGCACACCAGTCAGAGGTGCCCGACGAACAGGTGCGGGTCCTGCGTGATGAACACCCTGTCATGAATACACTCTTCCAGGCAGCGGCCGAGGTGACGGAAGAAGCGATTTTGAATTCCTTGTCCCAGTCAGAAGAAACAACAGGACGAAATGGACTGACAGTCGTCCCAGCCCCGTTGCTTCCATGTTCCATGTGAAACATAATCCGACAAACTAAAAAAAGCTGTACCGCCGAGGAATCCCTCGCAGCGGTACAGCTTTTTTGAATTGCCTCTATCAGTTCCAGTGACCGCCATCGACCAATTTCTTCTTGCCGACGAAAGCATACGTCACAAAGACGATATTCAGGACGAGCATGACGATCAGCGCATAGAGTGCGGGCGTGTAGCTCTTCGTAATATCGAAAATATATCCATAGGCAGGGAGTGCGACAATCCCTGCAATGGCCAGACCAAGGGAAGCCGTCGAGTAGATCTGGCTGTATTCCCGGCTGCCGAACAGGCTCGTCGTCAATGCAGGTGCTAGCGTACCGACAGCATTCGATACTGTGAATCCGAACAAAGTAGTCGAAAGGATGATCATCATTTCGCTGTGTGTGCCGTACAGCAGACCGAAGACGGCGACGATTGCCAGCACCATTGCCAGGTAAATCGTATTCCGGGAGCCGATCTTGTCGACAAGATAACCGAGAGCAAGCGCGCCGAGAAGGACTCCGATCATATAACCGGCCATCGCATTCCCTGCAAAGATCGCATCGTAATGCTCAGGAAGTGACTGGATGTACGATGGGATGTGAATGGAGAAGCTGGCAATCGATACGGCCATCAGGAAGAACAGGAACAAGGCATAGAATGCGCCCGACTTCCGGGCAACCGCAAGCGTAATCCCTTTGTCAGCATCACTGTTCGCTGAGCTGTCTCTCTGCTCGACAGCTGTTTCCTCTTCAGCTCCGTACGGCATGACGCCGACAGCTTGCGGCGATTTACGGATCAAGAATAGGATGGTCGGCACGACGATGATAATCGCAGCCAGTCCTAATGAGATATAACCCGTCCGCCAGCCTGAATCCGCAATCGTGCGTCCTACGAGCGGCTGTGCGAGCGCGCCGAGGAGACCTTGCGAAGCCCCGATCAGACCGAGAGCCATCCCGTTTTTCTTCTTGAACCATTGGTTGACGAGTACAGGTCCTGCGATAACGGTCGTGAAGACACCGCCCACTGCGAGCGGAATCGAGAAGATGTACCAGCCCCACACGGAATTACTGAAGCCGAACGCCACGAAAGCGCCTGCCTGCAAAATCATCGCTGTGATGAGTACAGCACGTGTATCATACTTCGCCAGGATCTTACCGCCGATCGGCAGGAAGATCATCGTCACGATCGACGCGATACTGAAGTAAATCGTTAAGTTCCCGATTGAAATGCCCAAGTCCGATGTAGCACCGGGGATGAACAGACCAGCCGAGTTATTTAAAGCACCTTTCCCGATGCCGACAATAATACATAGTGCAACCAGTGTCCACCAAGCATAGTGTATCTTCTTCTTGGCCTTCGCCATAATGCCCCACTGCTTTCTGTGTTTTTTTCAGTTCACTTTTCCTGTCTCTGCAGCACTGGAGACCCATTGTCTGCGCGCAGTCAACCCAGAAATAACTGACCATCTGTCAATGGTCAGTCGGAAAGGAATGCTGCTGCAGAAGCAGATAGCAGAGTTATATTGAAAAATCAACCGTAATAAAAGCATACAAAATCGAAAAGTTTGTGTCAATAAAAATTATTTAAGATTAAAACTTCTGATTTGAATGGGCAATTTGCCATATTGATAAGGGAGACTGCGGAATGCAATAAGAGGAATAGGAAAGGGAGCAAAGAATCAAAAATGAGCTTCATGAAATTAAGTTTCACGCAAATTTGATGACAATGAGAAATTAGATGAAATATTCCGGTCAGATTTCCTCAAATTATCTTGTTATTTCAAAAAATATTTGGTATTGTTAGATAACAAGTAAAATAAGCAGATTTTTCTGTCGTCTGTAGGGGGATCATTATGAAGATATTTGTATCAGTAGACATGGAAGGGATCACTGCACTGCCGGATGAAACGTTTGTCGATTCTCAGCGGCTGAACTATGAGCGCGCCCGCCGGATCATGACGCAGGAAGCGAATGCAATCGTGTCAGCAGCACTCGAAAAGGGTGCGGACGAAGTGCTCGTCAACGACAGCCACTCGAGCATGAACAATCTGCTGGCGGAAGAGCTCCATCCTGACGCGGAACTGATCACTGGCAGTGTGAAACCGCTTTCAATGGTGCAGTCGCTGGACAGTACATATACCGGCGCCGTGTTCGCCGGCTACCATGCACGCGCCGGCCAGCCCGGCGTCATGAGTCACACGATGATCTACGGTGTGCGCAATATTTACATTAACGACACGGCTGTCGGCGAACTTGGGTTCAACGCATATGTCGCGGGACATTACGGTGTGCCGGTCCTGATGGTCGCTGGAGACGACGGTGCCTGCCGGGAAGCCGAGCTGCTCATCCCGCACGTCGTGACCGCGGCTGTCAAACAGTCGATCTCCCGTTCCTGTGTGCGCACGCTGCATCCGCTGAAAGCCCAGGAGCTGCTGAAGCAGAAGATGGCGGAAGCGCTTGAGAAGCGGGATCTCATCCAGCCGCTCGTTGCTCCTGAGAATCCGGTGATGCGCATCGAGTTCACCAATTACGGGGAAGCCGAATGGGCTGCCATGATGCCGGGCTGCCGGATCGAGGAAGGGACAACCATCGTGCGGTACGAAGCAAAAGATATCATCGAAGCATACAGAGCGATGCTCGTCATGACGGAACTGGCGATGCAGACCAAATTTTGTTAAGGGGGAACGAGAGTGCCGCTATACATATTGAAGCGTTTCATCATGATGATTGTCACCATACTGATTATTGCCACGCTGACATTTGTACTCATGCGCGCAATTCCGGGTTCGCCGTTCGATGAAGAACGGACGTCTAATCCGACCATCCAGGCGAACTTGGAGAAATTCTACAAATTGGATCAGCCGATGCCCATCCAGTATTTGAACTACCTGAAATCCATTGTCACGTTCGATTATGGCCCGTCCATCAAAAAACCGAACGAGTCGGTCAATACGCTGCTGTCACGGGGCTTCCCGATTTCATTTGAGCTCGGGATCGCCACGATGATCGTCGCCGTGCTGTCAGGCATCGTCCTCGGCACATTTGCGGCATTGCGGCATAATGGCATCATCGATTACGGGGCGATGACGTTCGCAGTTATCGGGATCTCAATCCCGAACTTCGTCTTGGCGACGCTCCTCATCCAGCAAGTGGCGGTCAACTGGGGATGGCTGCCGCCGGCGACGTGGAGCAGTCCGAAGCATATGATCCTGCCAGTGATCGCGCTTGCGACCGGCCCGACTGCGATCATCGCGCGCCTCACGCGTGCCAGCATGCTTGAAGTGCTGACGCAGGACTACATTAAGATGGCGCGTGCGAAAGGGCTCACGCCGTTCCGGATTGTCGCCCGGCATGCACTGCGCAATGCACTCATGCCTGTCGTCACGATCATGGGGACGATGCTCGCGGGGATCCTGACCGGAACGTTCGTCATCGAGAAGATCTTTGCAATTCCCGGCATGGGAAAATACTTTGTGGAGAGCATCAACAACCGCGATTACCCGGTCATCATGGGATCGACCGTCTTCTACAGCGCATTCCTTGTCTTCATGCTGTTCGTCGTAGACATCCTGTATGGCTTCCTGGATCCGCGTATCAAGCTTCACAAAAAGGAAGGTGAAGTGTAATGGTCGCAAAAGATCCAAGACTGACCGTACCTGATGAGTGGTTCAAGAAGAAAACGGATGACGGAGATCAGGCCGAAGCCGTCGTCCGGCCGTCGCTGTCCTATTGGAAAGATGCGTGGCGCCGCCTGCGGAAGAACAAGCTGGCGATGAGCGGTCTCGTGTTCCTGATCCTGCTGACATTCATGGCGATCTTCGGACCGATCCTGTCTCCGTATGAAGTGACGGCGACCGATCTGCGGAGCCAGAACCTGGCGCCGAGTGCGGCCCATTGGTTCGGGACCGACGAAATGGGACGGGATGTCTTCACACGTACTTGGTATGGCGCAAGAATTTCGCTGTTCGTCGGCGTCATGGCGGCATTGATTGACTTTTTCATCGGCATCATCTACGGAGGCGTCAGCGGCTACAAAGGCGGACGCACCGACTCGATCATGATGCGGGTCATCGAAATCCTGTACGGACTGCCCCACTTGCTTGTCGTTATCCTGCTGATGGTCGTCATGGGGCCGAGCCTGACGACGATCATCGTCGCATTGACGATCACCGGCTGGGTCGGAATGGCCCGGATTGTCCGGGGCCAGGTCCTGCAGATCAAAAACTATGAATTTGTCACGGCGTCCAAATCGTTTGGCGCTCAGACACCGAGGATCATCCGCAAGAACCTGCTGCCGAACACGATGGGGCCGATCATCGTCCAGATGACCCTTACCGTACCAAGTGCCATTTTTGCCGAAGCGTTCCTGAGTTTCCTCGGGCTCGGCATCCAGGCACCGCACGCAAGCTGGGGCGTCATGGCGAATGACGCGCTGCCAGTCATCTTATCGGGCGACTGGTGGCGGCTGTTCTTCCCGGCATTCTTCATCTCCATCACGATGTTTGCGTTTAACGTGTTAGGCGACGGGATGCAGGACGCGCTCGATCCGAAATTGAGGGGGTAATGGATATGACAGGACATCAGCTGGCCGCGTCGACCAGCTTTGCGGAAGCCCCTGCAACGATCGGGGGGCAAGCCGGGCGGTCGACGGCCACAGACGAAAACAGCACAAGCAGCAGCCGGGCTGACAAGGAGATCATCCTGTCCGTACAGAACCTGGAAGTCTCCTTCAAGACATTCGGCGGAGAAGTCCAGGCGATCCGCGGCGTGACATTCGACTTATACAAGGGGGAGACGCTGGCGGTGGTCGGCGAGTCGGGATGCGGCAAGAGTGTCACCGCCAATACGATCATGGGACTCATCCCGCAGCCGCCCGGAAGGATCCGCAACGGCCAAGTGCTGTTCAAGGAGAAAGACCTGACCAAGCTGTCAAAACGAGCATTGCGGGACATTCAAGGCGTAGACATCTCGATGATCTTCCAAGATCCGATGACCGCCCTGAACCCGACGCTGAAAATCGGCGAACAGCTGATGGAAGGCGTCCGCACGCACCACAAAGTCTCCAAGGCGGAAGCCCGCAGGAAAGCGGTCGAAATGCTGGACCTCGTCGGGATCTCCAACCCGGAAGAACGGCTCGGCCAGTATCCGCACCAGTTCTCCGGAGGCATGCGGCAGCGGATCGTCATTGCGATCGCGCTGATCTGTGAGCCGGAGCTGCTCATCGCGGATGAACCGACGACGGCGCTCGATGTGACGATCCAGGCGCAGATACTGGAACTGTTCGCGGAGATCCAGCGCAAGACCGGCGTCGCCATCATCCTGATCACACACGATCTCGGAGTAGTAGCGAAGATCGCCGACCGGATCGCCGTCATGTATGCAGGCAAGATCATTGAAATCGGGAACAAGCGGGAGATCTTCTACGACCCGCAGCATCCATATACACAAGGGCTGCTGAACTCCGTGCCCCGGCTTGATCTGCAGGAAGAGGAACTCCAGCCGATCGACGGGACACCGCCTGATCTGTTCGCGCCGCCGGAGGGCTGCCCATTTGCCGCCCGCTGCCCATTTGCCATGGAAGTGTGTGAGCGCGTATATCCGGCCTCTACGCAGCTGACGGAACAGCATACCGTCGACTGCTGGCTGCAGGATGCCCGTGCGAAAGCTGTGTTCTCCTGAAAAGGGAACGGGAAAGACCTTACAAAAAAAGGGGGAAATCCAATTGAAGAAGTGGATCAAGTTCATCTTATTCACGGCGCTGATCGTCGTACTGGCGGCTTGTACAGCCAACGAAGACGCCGGCAAGAAAACGGAAGGCGATACGGGTTCGAAGACGACTGAAGGAAAAGACGGCGACAAACAAGCCTCATCCGGCGAAAAAGTGCTCTACTTGAACAACGGCGAAGAGCCGACGTCGTTCGACCCGTCCGTCGGGTTCAACGCAGTTTCCTGGAGCGCACTCAACAACTTGATGGAAGGTCTTACACGGCTGAACAAGGACCACCAGGCGGAAGAAGCGACAGCTGAGAAAATCGATGTCTCCGAAGACGGCCTGACGTATACGTTCACGATCCGTGACAATGCGAAATGGTCGAACGGTGACCCGGTCACTGCCAACGACTTCGTCTATGCATGGAAGCACATGCTCGACCCGGAAACAGCGTCACCTGCTGCGTTCCTCGCGTACTTCATCGAAGGGGCGGAAGCGTATAACAACGGTGAAGGAAAACCTGAAGACATCGGCATCGATGCGCCGGACGAGAAGACATTCGTCGTGAAACTCGGCGCACCGAACGAAGCATTCCTGAATATCATCACAAACCCGAGCTTCTTCCCGATCAACGAAAAAGCGGCTGAAGAGAATCCGAAGTGGTTCACAGAGGCGGATTCGTTCGTTGCTAACGGACCATTCAAGCTCGCTTCGTGGGATCATGATGTGAAGTTCGTATTCGAGAAGAACGAAAACTATTGGGATGCGGACAATGTGAAACTCGACAAAGTGAACTGGGAAATGGTGAGCGATTCGACGACAGCTTACCAGATGTACAAATCCGATGAGCTCGACAGCACAGACGTCCCTTCTGAAATTGCAGAAGACTTGAAAGATGATCCGGAAGTGAAGACGGAAGACCAGGCAGGCGTCTACTTCTTCCGTTTCAACACATCCATGGAACCATTTACGAATACGAAGATCCGCCGCGCATTCGGTGAAGCGGTCAACCAGGAAGACATCGTGGAATTCGTCACGAAAAACGGTGAAAAACCGGCACACGGTTTCGTGTCGTACGGATTCATCGGCCCGGATGGCAACGAATTCCGTGAAGACGCAGGCGATCTGATCAACTTCGATCCGGAAAACGCGAAAAAGCTTCTTGAAGAAGGCATGAAAGAAGAAGGCTACACGGAATTGCCGAAAGTGACACTGACGTACTCGACAAACGAAGCCCACCAGAAGATTGCAGTCGCTCTCCAGTCGATGTTCAAGGAAAACCTCGGTGTCGATGTAGACTTGCAGAACGTGGAAGGCAGCGTGTTCCTGGCCGACCAGAAAGAGCTCAAATACCAGCTGTCCCGTTCGTCGTTCTTGTATGATTACGCAGACCCGGTGAATGCTCTTGAAAGTTTCATCACCGACTCGTCCATGAACCGGACGACATGGTCGAACAAAGACTATGACAAACTCATCGAAGATATTAAGAACGAAACCGATGCGAATACCCGCTGGACGCTCCTGCAGCAGGCAGACATGATGCTGATGGACGAAATGCCAGTATTCCCGCTCTACTTCTACAACCAGGCGACACTTGAAAAGCCTGGCGTTACAGGGATTCTCCGTCACCCGGTCGGCTATCTCGACTTGAAGTATGCTGACAAAGAATAATGGGGGGAACTGTGTGCGCCGATCCGTCGACGCACACGGTTTTTCATTTACGATGAAGTCCGTACCGAAAGAAAGGAAGTACATACTATGAAAATCCGTTCCATCGACTGCAGCTGTATTGCCGTTCCGCTGACGAAGCCGTTCAAGACCGCCTTGCGCACAGTCCATACCGCCCATTCCGTCTACGTGAAGATCACGACAGAAGCCGGCGAAACGGGCTGGGGGGAAGCACCGCCGACCCACGTGATCACCGGGGATTCGATGGCGAGCATCGTCTATGCCGTCAATGAGGTGATCACCCCTAAATTGATCGGTGCCGACATCCGGAACCGGGCCGATGTGTTCAGCCGCATCCAGACAGCGATCATCCGCAACACGAGTGCAAAAGCGGCTGTCGACATGGCTGTGCATGATCTGCTTGGAAAACTTGCAGGCCTGCCGCTCTACCAGCTGCTTGGCGGCAGCAGGCAGGAGCTGGATTCGAATTTCACTGTCAGCGTCAATGAGCCTCGGGAAATGGCGGAAGACGCCGCACGTTATCAAGAGGAAGGTTTCTCGACGCTGAAAGTAAAGGTGGGCACCGGCTCGCCGGCGCTCGATATCGAACGGGTCGAAGCGATCCGCCGCGCAGTAGGGCCGTCAGTCAAGATCCGGCTGGACGCCAACCAAGGGTGGAAGCCGAAGGAAGCGGTCCGAGCAATCGCCGCGATGGAAGACGCAGGCCTTGCGATCGAGCTCGTGGAACAGCCTGTCCATGCGGAGGACCTGGACGGCCTCGCCTATGTCACACAGCACACACTGACGCCGATCATGGCGGACGAAAGCGTCTTCTCTCCGAGGGATGCGCTCCGCGTCCTGCAGATAGGCGCTGCCGATCTCATCAACATCAAACTCATGAAATGCGGCGGCATCCACGAAGCGCTCAAGATCAACGCGCTCGCGGAAAGCTATGGCGTCGAGTGCATGACCGGCAGTATGATCGAAACGAAACTCGGCATAACCGCAGCCGCCCATTTCGCCGCAAGCCAGAAGAACGTGACACGTGTCGATTTCGACGCACCGCTCATGTTAAGCGGCGACCCGATCCTTGGCGGCGTCCTCTACTCGGGACAGACCGTACGGCTGTCCGAACAGCCGGGACTCGGCGTACAGATCGAACCTTCCTGGCAAACACAACTCAGACATGCAACCAACGAGGAGGAACTCCGATGACACAATCCAAGCCTGTCCTGTTATCCGTCAGAAATCTGAAGCGGCATTTTGACGTCGGCAAAGGGAAGACACTGAAAGCGGTCGACGGCCTGAGTTTCGACGTCTACCAAGGGGAGACGTTCGGTCTGGTGGGGGAGTCGGGTTGCGGCAAATCCACAGCCGGCCGGACAATCCTCGGACTGTACAATAATACAGACGGCGAAGTGCTGTTCGAAGGACAGGACATCCATCAGATGACCGATAAGGAGCGCAAGACATTCCTGAAAAAAATGCAGATGGTGTTCCAGGATCCATACGCTTCCCTCAATCCCCGGTCGACCGTATACGAAATCATCGCCGAACCGATGGAGATCCATGGGATGTATAAAAATAAGAAGGACTTGCGCAACCGGGTGAATGAGCTGCTCGAAGACGTCGGTCTGAACCGGGACCATGCCAACCGATATCCGCACGAATTCTCAGGCGGACAGCGCCAGCGGATCGGAATCGCCCGGGCCTTGGCACTTGACCCTGACTTCATCATCGCGGACGAGCCGATTTCCGCACTCGATGTATCCGTCCAGGCCCAAGTCGTGAAGCTGTTCCAGCGCCTCCAGCGTGAAAAAGGTCTGACGTACCTGTTCATCGCCCATGATCTGTCGATGGTCAAGTACATTTCCGACCGGATCGGCGTCATGTATCTCGGCCACCTGGTCGAACTGACGACGAGCGATCAGCTGTACAAAAAGCCTCTTCATCCTTATACAGAGGCGCTGTTATCGGCCATCCCGATCCCCGATCCGGACATTGAGGAAGCGAGGGAGCGGATCCTGCTGGAAGGGGAGCTGCCGAGCCCGATCGACCCGCCGTCAGGCTGCGTCTTCAGGACCCGCTGTCCATACGCGATGGGTGTCTGCGCTGAACGTACACCGAGGTGGCTGGAGAAAGACGAAGGCCATTTCGTCGCGTGTCATCTTCATGACGAAGAGATTATGCAGGAGGCAGGCGTGAGAGCAGAACCTGCCGCTGTCCGATGAAAGAGAGGGTGCAGATGAAGAAATTACTGCTGACAGGGTTTGAGCCGTTCCTCGACTATCCGGTCAACCCGACGATGCAAGTCGTCGAACAGCTGGACGGCAAAACGATCGGGGAGTATACGATATGCGGTAAGATCCTGCCTGTCGATTTCAGCAGATCCGCAGAAGTCTTACTTGCACATATCGAGCAGGAGACACCCGATGCCGTCCTCTCCCTCGGCTTTGCGGGCGGACGATCCAAGATGACGCCGGAACGGGTGGCGCTGAACGTCAAGGACGGAGCGCCTGATAACGCAGGCAACCGTCCGGTCGACGAACCGATCGAATTGGAGGGCCAGCCTGCCTATTTCTCCACGCTGCCGATCCGGCAGATGGTCGAACGGCTGAAACAAGAGAACTTGCCGGCGGACATCTCGAACACCGCCGGCCTGTATCTTTGCAACAATGTCATGTATGCCGGCCTCCATTGGGCGGCCGGCCACAAACCCGATATGCCGTCGGGGTTCCTTCATATGCCGGCTTCCTTCGATCTAGCTGTCCGGCATGGGAAAATCCCCGGATGGCCGCTTGATGAGCTGGTGAAAGGTGTGACAGTCTGTATAGCAGTCTTGTCAGAGGCACAACACGTTTAATGTTATTGTGTTGTGTATATTCGTGTCGCGAAATGTCGGGAAAACAATACAGCGTCTTGAAGGGAATCAAAACCTGACGAGGCATTCTTTTGAAAAGCTGAGAGAAAAACAATGGAAGTCCGTTTTGCCTGATTTGTATGGAAGTTAGCTTGAAGTCAGAAGGAATGGGCTTCCGGAATATACATAAAAATTTTTGGGGACCTCAAGAAGCGGACAATCCCCTTTGTTACAGGATTTGTCACGGTTTTGTCATGTTTGAAATAGTCTATGTATTTGATATTCTGGAAAAATAGTATTGCCATTGGTTTTATTGTGTAGTATAGTTGAAAAAAGATTATGAAATCTGAAAATTGAGTATGAAGCTGCACTGATTTTACGTATCACGGAAGGCAAGGAGGAACCGCGTTGGCTGAGTCAGTTTTGGAAATTGAGAACCTGCGAACATCATTCAACATCAAAGGGAACTATTACGCAGCTGTGGATGGAGTGTCACTGACTGTCCATAAAAATGAAGTCGTAGCGATTGTCGGTGAATCAGGATGTGGAAAAAGTGCACTGGCACTCTCCATCATGGGTCTTCATAATGCGAAGACGACAAAACTGGAAGGTCAAGCGAACTTGAAAGGGCAGAATCTGATCGGTCTGCCAGTCGACAAACTGAACAAAATACGCGGTAAGGACCTGGGCATGATCTTCCAAGATCCGATGACAGCTCTGAATCCGCTTGCAACGATCGGCCGCCAGATCGAAGAGCCGATGGACTACCACATGAAGCTGTCGAAGGCTGCGAAGAGAATACGCGTCATGGAGCTGCTCGAACAAGTCGGCATCAAAGACGTCAACCGGATCTACAAACAATACCCCCATGAACTGTCGGGCGGTATGCGCCAGCGTGTCGTCATAGCAATCGCGCTTGCGTGCAACCCGGTCATGCTGATCGCCGATGAGCCTACTACCGCTCTCGACGTGACGATCCAGGCACAGATCATGGACCTTATGAAAGAACTGCAGCGCATCACGGACTCGGGCATCATCCTCATCACCCACGACCTCGGTGTCGTCGCGGAGATGGCGGACCGTGTCGCCGTCATGTATGCAGGCGAATTCGTCGAAATCGCAGACGTCCAGTCGCTGTTCGACAATCCGCTCCATCCATACACCCGGTCACTGCTGAACTCGATCCCGTCCAACATGTCAGACAAGGAAAAGCTGCATGTCATCGAAGGGATCGTCCCGTCCATCCAGAACCTGGACAGGGAAGGATGCCGGTTCGCCCCGCGGATTCCATGGATTTCTGCAGAGGCGCATGAAAAGAATCCGAAACTCCATGAAGTGGAACCTGGTCATTATGTACGCTGTACGTGCTACAAAGACTTCCACTTCCCGGAAGAACGAGTGGAGGATGAACATTATGTCACTACTTAACGTAAAAGACTTGAAAGTCCATTTCCCGATCCGCGGAGGATTCTTCCGGTCGGTCGTCGACCAAGTCCGGGCAGTCGACGGCGTCAGTTTCGAACTCGAACCCGGGGAAACATACGGACTCGTCGGCGAATCGGGCTGCGGCAAGACGACGACAGGACGTGCGATCATCGGTCTCAACAAAGTGACCGGTGGTGAAGTGCTCTTCAATGGAGAGAACCTCGCCACGATGAACGCCCATGAGCGCAAGAAGCATATGCGCGACATCCAGATGATCTTCCAGGATCCGTACTCCTCGCTGAACGGCCGGAAGAACGTTCTCAACATCATCGCCGAACCGCTCCGCAACTTCGAACGGCTGTCACCGAAAGAAGAGCTGAGCCGCGTGCAGAACATGATCGAGCGTGTCGGTCTGAACCCGGAATCGATCTATAAGTACCCGCACCAGTTCTCCGGCGGACAGCGTCAGCGGATCGGCATCGCCCGGGCGCTCATGCTCAACCCGAAACTGATCATTGCGGATGAGCCGGTCTCCGCCCTCGACGTATCCGTCCAGGCGCAAGTGCTCAACTTCATGCAGGAGATCCAAAAAGACTTCGGTCTCACCTACTTATTCATCTCCCACGATTTGGGGGTCATCAAACACATCTGCGACCGGATCGGTATCATGTACAAAGGCCGTTTCGTCGAAGAAGGAACAGCGGAAGATGTCTACATGGATCCGCAGCATCTATACACAAAGCGTCTCATCTCAGCGATCCCTGAAATGGATCCAGCAAAAAAATTCGAAAAAATGGAAATGCGCAAAGAGATCAATGCAGCATACCGTACCGAATACGATAGCTATTTTGACAAGGATGGCCGGATGTTTGACTTGAAGCCAATCTCCCCGACACATTCCGTTGCGATCCAGCAAGGGGGCATGTAACCGATGGTCAAATTCATCATTCGCCGGGTACTCATCATGATTCCGCAGTTGTTCCTGCTAAGCTTGATCATCTTCGTCCTCGCGAAACAGATGCCGGGGGACGCCGTCACTGGTGCCTTCATGGGCAACCCGAACGTCTCAGACGAACAAATGGAGAAAATACGGGAGGAATATGGACTGAACGATCCCTGGTATGTGCAGTATGGTCATTGGATCGGCAAGGCAGTGAAAGGTGATCTTGGAAGCTCGTATACGCACAAGCAGCCGGTAACATCTCTTCTTGCCGGCCGTGTTACCACGACTGTCACTTTAGGACTGTTCATCCTAATTGTCTCGTACATTATCGCCATCCCGCTCGGAATTATAGCGGGCAGGTGGACGGATACGTGGGCTGATAAGCTGATTGTCCTGTATAACTACTTTTCGTTTGCGACACCGCTGTTCGTCTTCGCACTACTCATGCTGTATTTCTTCGGATTTGTGCTGGGATGGTTCCCGACCGGGAATAGTGTGGACGTCCGGTTGGATGCCGGATCATGGGAGTACTATGTCAGCAAATTTAAGCACCTGGTACTGCCGGGTATGTCAGGAGCAATCCTAGCAACATTCGGTACGATCCAGTATTTGCGGAATGATATTATCGATACGAAATTGAAGGACTTTGTTAAGACAGCACGGGCCAAAGGTGTGCCGGAAGGCAAAGTGTACACACGCCACATTTTACGCAACTCGCTGCTGCCGATCGCTGCATTCCTCGGCTATGAGATCACCGGGCTGATTGCCGGATCGATCTTCTTGGAAATGATCTTCAGTTACCCGGGCCTCGGCCAGCTTTTCATTCAATCGATTACAGGACGTGACTTCACCGTCACAACAGCCATCGTCATGATTTCTGGCGCAGCTGTAATTGTGGGTACAATGCTCTCAGATATAATTCTAAGCATTATAGACCCGCGCATCCGGATTGAATAGGAAAAGCGAATGAGGAGGAATCATAGATGGTAACAATTGATGATAAAAAACTGATTGCCGATGAGAAAGTGAACAATCCATCGTTTGCAAAGACGATCTGGCGAGAGATAAAACATGACAAAATGGCGCTCATTTCCTTGGTTTTACTGCTTGCTCTTCTGATAACCGCTTACAGCTCACCGTTGTTTATCGACCAAGAACAACTGCAGCGGGTCAACTTTCTCGAAACTTGGGAAGCTCCATCATCGGAACACTTACTCGGAACCGATGATGGCGGAAGGGACGTATTTGGACAGCTTCTGATCGGTACACGCAACTCATTTACCATTGGACTTAGCGTCACGCTGATCGCTGGCCTGTTTGGACTTACCGTAGGACTGATTTCTGGTTTCTTCGGTGGATGGGTCGATAATGTGATCATGCGAATTATAGATTTCCTTATGGTGTTGCCGAACTTGATGTTCATCATCGTATTCGTTGTCATCGTGCCGAACTACTCGATTTTTTCGTTTGTGCTTATTATGAGTGCATTTGCCTGGTTTGGAAAAGCCCGGCTTATCCGGTCAAAAGGACTGGCGGAACGAGAACTCGATTATATCAATGCATCGAAGACACTCGGCACCCCGAACTGGAAAATCATGTTTTTTGAAATGTTCCCGAATTTAAGTTCACTCGTCATCGTTAACATGACACTAAGCTTGGCGGGGAACATTGGCTTGGAAACCGGGTTAACCTTCTTGGGCTTCGGTCTTCCAGCAAGTACACCGTCCCTCGGGACACTGATTGCATTTGCAACGAATCCTGATATCGTGCAAAACAAATCATGGGTATGGTTACCTGCAGCATTGCTGATCTTAGTAATGATGCTGTGTATAAATTACATCGGGCAAGCGGTCAAACGCGCGTCGGATGCAAGACAAAGATTGGCCTAAAAAAAGGGGAGGTAAGACAATTGACAAAGAAAAGATTCATGCTTCTGGCAAGTCTCATGCTCGTCCTCAGCATTTTCCTTGCAGCATGTAACGGAAAAGATGGCGCGGGTGGAAAAGACAATGGTAAAGACGGCGGCAAGGACGGTGGCTCTGAAACAGGTAAGGGCGGCGACGAAAATGCTGCGGAACTTGATTTCCCATTGGAAACATCGAATGACAAAGAACCGATGGAAGACGGGGAAATGACAATTGCTATGGTGGCAAGTGAACCATTTGAAGGAACTTTGAACCGCAACTTCTACTCTGGGCAGTATGACGCTGAAATTCTCCAGTACTTTGATGAAGGATTACTGGACACAGACGGCGACTATTTGATCACAAACAACGGAGCTGCAACATACGAGCTTTCGGAAGACAACAAAGTGCTAAAATTGACAATTAAAGATAATGTTAACTGGCACGACGGTGAGCCGGTTAAGACTACTGACCTTCTTTACTCGTATGAATTGCTTGGACACCCGGACTATGCAGGCAACCGCTACGACTTCAATATTGAGAACGTTGAAGGAATGCCCGCTTACCACGAAGGTAAAACAAAAGAAATTTCGGGAATTAAAATCATCGACGACAAGAACATGGAATTCCATTTCACTGAAGCATCACCATCAATTCTTTCCGGATTCTGGTCATATGCGACTCCGCGTCACTACGTAGGTGATGTAATGACTGGTGAAACAACAATCAAAGACCTTGAGTCTTCAGACAAGATCCGTGTTAATCCAATTGGTTTCGGACCTTACAAAATCGAAAAGATCGTACCAGGCGAGTCCGTCCTTTACGCTCGTAACGACGACTACTGGAGAGGCAAGCCGGCTCTGAAGTCAATGGTACAAAAAGTAGTGAGCCCAGCGACAATCGTCGAGGCTGTTAAAAATGGTGAGATTGACCTGGCAACAATTCCAACTGACCAGTATGACACTGTAAAAAACGTAGACAATGTTGAGTTGTTGGCGAACGTTGACTATGCATACACGTACATTGGATTCAAACAAGGTAAGTGGGATGCGAAGAAAAAAGAGAACGTAACTGATCCAAATGCAAAAATGGCTAGCAAAGAATTGCGTCAGGCAATGTGGTATGCAATGGATAACGCAACAATCGGAGAGAAATTGTATCACGGTCTTCGTTTCCCGGGAACCTCTCTGATCATCCCTGTATTCGATACTTTCCATGATAAAAGCATCGAAGGACGTCCGTACGACCCTGAAAAAGCGAAGCAGCTTCTTGACGATGCGGGCTTCAAAGACACGGATGGTGATGGATTCCGTGAAGATCAGAAAGGTGAAAAGTTGGTCATCAACTTCGCTTCTATGTCTGGCGGAGAAACAGCTGAGCCAATCGCGAAAGCCTACATGCAGAACTGGGCAGATATCGGCTTGAAAGTAGAACTTGTTGACGGCCGTCTGCACGACTTCAACGCATTCTATGACATGGTTGAAAACGACGATCCGAAGATCGATATCTACCAAGGTGCTTGGGGTACTGGGTCTGACCCAGATCCATCCGGTCTTTACGGCCGTACCGCTTCATTCAACTACACTCGCTGGACTAGTGAAAAGAATGATGAGCTGTTGAAACAAGGTACTTCTGAGAAAGCATTCGACTTGGACTACCGTAAAAAAATCTATAATGAATGGCAGGAACTGATGTTTGACGAAGTTCCGGTTGCACCGACACTATACCGCTATGAGCTTACAAGTGCGAACAAGCGTGTAGTAAACTATACAAAAGACCCGGGTTCTGATTTGCGTTTGTATGAAATGGGTGTAAGCGAGTAACCAATAATAAGTCTGTATTGAGATGAGTTTAAAAAAGAAAGATAACTTTAAAGGGTAGTAAGCTATTTAATAATTGAATTAGACTACAGAAAGATCCGGAAGTTTGGATTGATCTGTAGTCTTTTTCAAAAATTCCTGTAATATCTGGTGATGGAAAATTTATATTTTAAATAATTTTAAATAATCATAAACTTACTTTAGATAGGAAGTGTACGGGAAAAAACCTAAGAAAGTGTATAAATACACTTGGTATGTACGAGTATTATCTCAGGATTAAACACTTCAACATAGGAAAGATGAATTAATTTACGTATTGTTATATTAATTATTGATTGTTGCTAGACGAGCAAGATCCTGTTGACTTTTCATAAGCTACGAATCATATCAAAGCTTCTCTCCAAAACAATTTTCCTTTTTACTGGAGTATTAAAACATATTAAACTAAACATTATATTGACAATAAATGGAATAAATTATACAATTAAATTTGGAAAGGTGGTGAGCTAATTATATGCGTAACTTTAAAAGCCTTTTAAAATTATCTCTTCCTTTGGCATTGGCTTTGGCAATCATAGGTATGAATATACCTAGCGCAATTGCATACACACCTCCCTATCAGGATCATTACGGTGATGGCAGTGGTAATGGAAAAGGTATTGGGGGAGGCGCCGGAGGTGGTGGCGAGAAGCCTAAACCCGGAAGAAGATAAATTTTACAATGCGGTATTTGGGATAACTCAATTTTAAAGAACTGCTATGGCATTTCTCTTGGTACGTTATCGTATCAAGAGAGATGCTTTCTTTTTTGTTGTTTGCATCCGAAGAAGGGTATACTTCCACAAAGGAGCTGACTATTCGTATGACTGTCAAAAACTCAGAACGCTTCATTGCGGCGTACAACCGGCTGGAAAAAACGCTTGTCCGTAAAGTGGGCGAGAGCAGTTACTTGCCGTTCTACCGGTTGCTCGACAAAGCGAAAGTAAAGAACTCCATTGTCCGCAACAACGAAGAGGACTTGCGGGAATTCGGCGATTTGCGGAACGCCATCGTCCATCACCGGACGGGGGTCGATTATGTCATTGCTGAGCCGCATGACGATATCGTGGAGCGGATTGAAGAGCTGGAGCAGAAACTGAGCAATCCGCTGAACGTGGGCGCCCTGTTCGGCTGCAAGGTACATAGTCTGCAGGCATCCGACAAGCTGACGGCCGCCCTGAGCCTCATGCACGAGAACAAGTTCAGCCAGGTGCCATTCTACGAAGACGGCAAGTTCCTCGGGCTGATCACTGCAGCGGGCATCACTTACTGGCTCGCCGGCCATTCGACGTCAGGCGATATTCCCCGGGAAATACCGACATTATCTGACGTCTACAATTACGAAAAAAGGAAAGAATCGTTTGAATTTGTCAGACGCGATCTATCCGTGTATGAAGCGGAAGACTACTTCAAACGTGCCATCTCGAAAGGGACCCGCTTGGAAGCCCTGCTCATTACGGAGACCGCCAATCCCGAGGAACCGCTGATCGGTATCATTACCCCGTTCGATCTGCTGAAGATCCAGTGACCTCCGGCCTGCGATGCAAGATGGAATTGACCTAAGCAAGCTGTACCGCTGCTTCCGAGAAAGCTGTCCAAAGCAAAAAGCTGCACACCCCTCTATGAGCAAGGGGTGTGCAGCTTTTTTTCGTTATCCGGTATGCACGCGGTCATACGTGTAACGGAACGTTTCTTTCTTTTGGCGGATCAGCAGGAAGAACAGCGTCAGCGGACCGATCCGACCGAGAAACATGACGAGACTGATGATCCACTCGCCGGCCGGGCTCAAGTCCCCCGTAATACCGACGGATAAGCCGACCGTCCCGAAGGCGGAGACGGTTTCCATCATAAGCGGCATGAAGCCGAATGGCTCGGTCACCGTCAGCAGGAAAACGGCGAGGAAGACGACCATCGAGCTGATGGCCGCGATCGCGAGCGACCGGACGATGATCTCGGTCTTGATGGTCCGGTTGAACAGGTGCGGTTCGCTGGTGCCGCGGAAATAGGCGATGGTCGACAGCACGATGACGAGGAATGTCGTCAGTTTAATACCGGACGCTGTCGAGGCGCTCCCCCCGCCGATAAACATCAGGACAAGCGTCAGAAGCATCGAGCTGTCCGTCATCTCGCCGATCGGCACCATGTTGAACCCTGCCGTCCGAGGGGTGACCGCCTGGAAGTAGGACGTCAGCAGCTGATCACCAACTGGCATGCCGCCGATCGTCTTGGCGTTCTGGAATTCCAGCAGGAACCAGATGACCATGGTGGCTGCATTCATCAGAAGCGTGCCGTAAACCATCATTTTCGTATGGAGCGACCAACTTCTCGGCCGGCGGACTGTTAGCAGGTCGAGCACAACCGTGAACCCGAGCCCGCCGATAATGAACAGTGACGAAATGATGAGTGTCACTGGCCAGTCCCCTGCAAATCCGATCAGGTTGTCCGGGAACAGCGAGAACCCTGCATTGTTGAACGCCGATACGACGTGGAACAGACTGTAGTACAGACCGTGTGTCCAGCCGAACTTCGGCACCCATACAATGGAAAGCAGGACGAACGCAATGCCCTCCGTTATGAATACGAAGGCAAAGATGCTGCGCAGGAACTTGACGGTGCCGCCGATCGACTGCTGGCTGAAGGACTCCTGCAGGAACAGCCGATTTTTCATGCCGACTTTCCGTCCGAGCAGGATCAGCACAGCAACGGCGAACGCCATGAGGCCGACACCCCCGATTTGGATGAGCGCCAGCAGGACGAGCTCGCCGAACAGGGTCAGTGTCGAGGCGATATCGAACACGGAGAGTCCCGTAACGGTTGTGGCGGAGGCCGCGGTGAACATGGCATCCGTCCAGGTGATCGGAACCGTGGTCGCAGCGGGCAGTTTCAGCAGCACAGTACCGACGGCAATGGTGAAAAGGAAACTGCCGGCAATCAGAAGCGGCGGGGTGCTCCGTCTTTTCTTATGAAGAAACGGAAGATTCATGGGTGTTCAGGCTCCTTTGCAGATGAAATATGGTATTGTTTGATTATTGATCGAAAAGGTATAAAAACAATAGGCCAATATGTTTATTGTCAGACCTGTTTTTGCAGCTTGGAACAAGTGCATAAAAGTTGACGTGATGGGAGCTCAGTGGAGATGAATATAGAAGAGAATCAGGTTGTGAACTCCCTTCGTCTGGAAGGGGTTCAGTATGGAGTCAATGGAAAACAGATTATCACCGATGCGACGGGCAGTATACCGGACGGTCAGATCACTGCACTGATCGGACCGTCCGGCGCGGGGAAGACGACGCTGTTGAAGCTGTGCAATGGGCTTATCAGTCCGACAGCAGGGGAGATCTACATAGAAGGGAAGCTGATCGGGGATCTTTCGCCGATCACCCTCCGGCGCCGCGTCGGCATCGTGCTGCAAAGTTCGCCAATGGTGAAAGGGACCGTGTATGATAACTTGGAACTGCCGCTGCGATTGCAGGGGAAGACACTGTCTGATCAGCAGGCGGCCGAACTGGTGGAACGGGTCGGGCTGCCGGCGGCTGTGCTTACGCAGGATGCACGGGAGCTTTCAGGCGGTCAGCGCCAGAAAGTGTCGATCGCCCGGACACTCGTCAACAATTCGAAGATCTTGCTGCTGGATGAAATCACGGCGTCCTTGGATCCGGAATCGCTGCAGGAAATCGAGGAACTCATCGTCGGCCTGAACCGCGCCGAGTCGGTGACAGTCGTCTGGATCACACACAATTTGGCGCAGGCGGCCCGTGTCGGGGAGAATTTCTGGGTGATGGCGGACGGAGTCATACGCGCGGCCGGCACGAAGGAACAGATCCATGCGTCGGAGGACGAGGAAGTTCAGCGGTTCGTGAAAGGGGTGCTGTCGTGAGCTGGCTGACACTGAGTCTGACGCTGATATTCGTGCTCATCCCGCTGTTGTTATCGAAGACGCTAAATCTTGGGCTGGAGAAGGACACGCTCATTGCGACCGTACGCTCGGCCGTCCAGCTGATCGCGGTTGGATTCGTGCTGAAGTTCGTCTTCGAGTCGGAGCAGGCGGTGTTCATCGTCCTGATGGTGCTGTTAATGATCGGGGCGGCTGTCCAGAATGCGCGGCGCAAAGGGAAAGCCGTGAAAGGCATCACGTGGAAGCTGTTCGTGACATTTGCGGCGATCGAACTGATCACGCAGGGCGTGCTGCTCAGCCTGCATATCGTGCCGGCCACCGCGCAATACATCATTTCGATCAGCGGCATGCTGATCGGCAACTCGATGGTATTGGCCATCCTGTTCCTGAACCGGTTCACGTCCGAAGTCGAAAGCCATCGGGATGAGACGGAACTGATCCTCTCGCTCGGCGGAACCCCAAAACAGTCGATCAACCGGCAGCTGCTGAAGGCGATCCAGGCGAGCATGATCCCGACGATCGAAAGCCAGAAGACGATCGGCCTCGTCCAGCTGCCCGGTATGATGAGCGGCCAGATCATCGCCGGCGCAGATCCGATCCAGGCGGTGCAGTTCCAGCTGCTCATCGTCTTCCTGCTGCTGGCGACGGCCGCGATGACGAGTGTCATCCTCGGCTACTTGTCGTACCGGAGTTTCTTCAATGAACGGATGCAGCTGTTGAAGGTGGAGACGGATTGAAAAGAAGCGCGGTCATGTAGTTGAATTTTTTTAGGTTGAATTTTTTTACTCATTTTAGAAAAAATAGATTGTATTATCCGAATCACCCTGCTATTATTCTTTTATAAAATCAGTAGGGGGAACAGGATTGAAGAAGTTTATTGCGTCGTTAGTTGTTGTTTTCATGTTAGGAAACCAGGTGTTGCCGTTTGTCTCGTCGGAAGCGAGTGCGAACGAACCTGTTCAACAGAAAGAGAATGTGAAAGCTGTTCAAAAAGAAGTGGAGTTACAGGACGAACGTACTGCTACATCCCAAGTGTTCAAACAAAAGGATGGCGCATACCGACTGGAAATTTCGCCTGAACCGATCCATGTGAAAAATAAGGAAACGAAAAAATGGGAGAAGATCGACAATACGATTGTTAAGGGAAAAAACGGTAGATATCATAACAAAAAGAGTCAATTCGACGCTTCTTTTTCTTCTTCTACAGCTCAGCCAAACGAGCCACTTGTCGCTATTGAGAAGGAAGGTAAAAAAATCTCTATTCGGGGGCTGCGAAAAAATGCACAACCCGCGAAGCAAGTGGCTGCACATGTCACAGATAACACAGTAGAGTACAACGAAATCTACCCGAAGACGGATATCAACTATACGATCGGGAATAGTTCGCTTAAAGAAGACATCATCCTTCATGAAAAGCCGACGAGCAATGACCCGTTAGAATACGTGTTTGAATTTGACGTTACAGGACTGACCTTTGAAAAGACTGAAGATGGTGAACTTTTTTTCGTCGATTCCTCGACAAGAGAAAAGCTGTTTACAATTGAAAAGCCTGTCATGATGGATTCTTATCTACCAGAAGGGTTCGCATCCCGTTTAGACAACCCAATGCCGGAAGGTTCCGTGAGTGATCAAATCCACATGGAAGTTACGCAAACAGGGACAACCGTTCAGATTACGTTGAAGCCCGATATGGAATGGATCACTGCGGCAGAGCGGACCTACCCTGTCATCATTGATCCGACGGTGAAAGTGTTCCAGCCAAAGAATGATCTCCATGACACAACGATTCGTAGTGCGTTGCCAGATCAAACGGGCGGGGCGGACTTGGAACTCGGAGCAGGCCTGCACAGTACTTCTGGTAATACGGTCCGGTCCTTACTGAAGTTCGATGTAGGGCAACTGCCGGCAGGTTCCAAAATTATGAACGCACAGCTGAATATGCGATTATCCTCTGTCTGGAACGATACGGCGAGTTCCATCGGTCTGTATGAAGTGAATAGTCCATGGGAAGAAAACCGTGCGACGTGGCAGCGCAGGACACTGGCGGCTTTATGGACAGCTAAAGGAGGAGACATCAGTCCGGCGCTGCTTTCATCACAAACCATCGGTGCACTGGATACTACTGCTAGTGAGCCCCAGCTATTTAAATGGGCAATTTCACCGGAGATCGTACAGAATTGGATGGCTAACCCATCCAGCAATCTCGGCGTCATGCTAAAAGCGACAAATGAAAAGACAGCCACATATAAAAAGTTCTACTCAGGGGACTACTCCGGGAAGCTGCAGTACTCACCGAAGCTGACGATCACCTACTATCCGGTTAGCCGTCTCGGGCTGGAAAGTTACTGGTCTTATACCGAACACGATCTTTCGGAAGGTCTAGGCTATGTCAACTTAGGGACAGGCAACTTGGTTCTCGATTTTACGGATTTTGCAATATCCGGACGAGGCAACTCGGGATTTGAGTTTGCTCGGACGTATAACTCGAAAGCGGTCGAGGATTCTCCGGTCGGTTATGGGTGGTCCTTTACGGGAAGTGAAACGGTTTCTGAGTTTCCTAATCGGGACGTTGTTTATCAAGACAGCGATGGAACCACTCATCATTTCACGTACAATGCGGTTACAGGTGCGTACCTGGCTCCTCCAGGAACATACTTGACATTGACAAAAGCGAACGCAGACGCATTTGTCCTAACGGATTTTAATGGCAATCGCGTCGTCTACAGAGATCTGATCAAAGATCCTGAAGTCCAATCGCGTATTTACAGAATCGACTATGCAGAAGATCGGAATAAAAACAAAGTGACCTATACACGCTCGGCAGACGGGCGCTTGACCGGAATCACGGATGCAACTGGTCGGACATTGACACTCAATTATGCGGGTGGGCGAATCGAATCTGGCGTCTTCGGGGGCGTGAAAAAATTCGCTTTCACTTACAGTCCGGATGGACGATTGAAGTCCTCCACACTTTTCGAGGATGGAATTACAGGCTTAACCACCACCTACAATTATAATACGAACCAAGAATTAACAGGCATTGTGGATTCGAAGAGCCAGCTAACACAATATGAGTACGATGCCGGTTTTTTGAGAAGGGTTATTCAGCCGGCAATTGCACCAAAGGCATCCAGCACAACCTACACCTATGATACCCGCAATTTCAGTGCAAGTGAATTTAACGCCAATGGAGCCGAAACTAAATACGCGTTGACAAACCAATATAGCATCCATTCGATTACGGATCCTTCTGGTGCAACCTCCTCCTTCGTGTATGACAATAATTATAATGTCACCAACGAATTTGCACCAAACAGAAGCGAAACTATAAATGAATATGACAGCAAAGGGAATCTGATTAAAACTACAGATGCGCTGAAAGCGAGCACAACCTACACGTACAACAATTTCAGTCAGCCACTGACTGTGACAGATACGGACGGAACTACGACGTTTCAGTATAACCAATATGGAGATGTCATTGCTGAAACGAATCCGCTTGGCGAAACAACCACGTATACCTATTACGAACCGTATGGCAATTTAAAAAGTATGACACCGCCTGGGGGCGTCCCGGAGACATATGAATACGATGCCATGCAGAATTACCAGACGAAGTTTGCTGACGCGCTCGGTCGAAAGACTTCCATTGTCAATGATAAATATGGAAATACCACGGAAGTGACAGATCCGAAAGGAAACAAAGTTTCCTACGAATATAACGAGCTCGAACAGCTGAAGTCGATGACCGACGAAAACGGCAACCAAACGTTCTATACGTATGACAAAAACGGAAACCTCAAGACCATCCTGAACCCTCGTAAATTCCAGACAGTATTTGACTACAACGCGCAAAACCAGCTGGTCTCAAGAGAGGAGCCGCTACACGGGAAAAGCATCTACACGTATGATGCACTTGGCAATATAGAAACGGAAACCATGCCAAGTGGCAGTGTCTTGAAAAATGAGTATAACGCCAATGATCAATTGACCAAGATCCGCATCAATAACTACTTGAAGTGGATGTATACGTATGATGTCAATGGCAACGTGTCGACCATCACAAATGGAGAAACCAATGCAGTTGCTAGCTTTACGTACGATACCACAGACAAGCTCAAATCCATTACGTCAGGTGCCCAAAAGATTGAATATGGCTATTCACCGACAGAAACACTGACGGATATCAAAGGTACGTCCAAAACGGTGTCCTTCACACAGCGTTTCGCCTTTGACGCTGGCGATCAGCTGAAATCGATGTACCGAAATGGCGGCATCATGGGGGCATACGATTACCTGCCAACCGGTGAGCCGCAGCAACGCCGTTATGTCAATGGCGTGCATACAACGTACACTTACGACGCCAACCAGCAAATGGACAGTCTGAAAGTGACCAAAGGGACTTCCGTATTGCTTGAAGAGAAGATCGGCTATGATGTGCTCGGTCTCCTTCAGACCGTTACGTCAACGACCGGCAACAAGACATTCAGCTACGACAAGGGGAACCAG
>NZ_BRCF01000002.1:69350-288270 GCF_023707985.1 Sporosarcina sp. NCCP-2716 | reverse complement strand
TTGTCGGACTGACAGACCGGGATGGCAATTTTGTCGCCACCTATTCCTATGACGCATGGGGGAACATTTTGTCCCAGAGCGGCGAAATGGCGACTGATAATCCGTTGCGGTACAAAGG
Organism: Sporosarcina sp. NCCP-2716; assembly: GCF_023707985.1. Taxonomy (GTDB): domain Bacteria; phylum Bacillota; class Bacilli; order Bacillales_A; family Planococcaceae; genus Sporosarcina. Next base: position 288,152 of record NZ_BRCF01000002.1, on the reverse strand, counting down.
CGCCCGGTATGATGACGAAACGGGTCTCTACTACCTGATTGCCCGCTATTACCAGCCGGAGGAGGGCGTCTTCCTTTCTGCGGATCCGGAAGGCGGCGACCTGGATCTGGCAATCACGCAGAATGGCTACAACTATGCGACTAATAATCCGGTCATGTACACCGACCCTGATGGTAATTATATTTGGTTGGCTATTAATGCAGGATTTGCTATTTATGATGGATACAAAGCGTATAAAACAGGAAAAGCATCAGGGAAAAAAGGCTTAAAATTAGTTGGTTCTGTTGCATGGGCATCGGGAAGCAGTTTTGCGAAAATAGGACACTTAAAAAAAGCAAGCAAGCTGCTAGGAATAACGAAGAACATTAATCAAGTTGGATCTTACACGGTATTTTACAAAAGCGGTATGAAATACCACGGTAAGGGTCCCAAGAGTCGCGCAAGAGAATCGGGAAGACGCTATGAAAAAAAATATGGGGAGGTTGTCAGAAAAATTCATTGGACGCCTGCTAAGAATGACAGAGAAGCCTTTAAACAAGAACATGCCCGAATTCAAAAAGATAAAAATGGTGTTTTAAATAGGAAGAATTATAATAAAATAAATAGCCCAGGAGCTAAGTTTTAATGCAGGGAATTGTGTTTAAACTATAAAAATAAAATAAATATATTGCTCTAGAAATCTAATTAGCTAATGGCAGTCTGAGAATTTGTCTAGTAAAGATCAAAATCTAATTCTTATAGTAAAATCCATAATTTAGCACATATCTATTAGATGAACTGAGTATTTAAGAATTGTTTAAAGTGAGCAGTGAGTATAGAACATACACTCATTGCTCATTTTAAAAAACCTGAAGTCTTTATAAATAGTTCCTGAAGTTATTTTCAATAAAGAACACGTTTCATAATTCTATGTTACAGGGGGCTTGTAATGTCTTTTAAAAGAATAAGAAAATTAGATAAGCAAACAGTTGAAGTGGAAACGGAATTTATAGATAAATATATTGAGTATATAAATGAAAATAGTATAAAAGAGGTGCAAATAAACTCATCATATTATTTTGATGATACCTTATCTTTTTTAACTAAGTGTCCTCAAATCACACATGTATATATTGTGGATTCTGTCATTAAAGATTATTCTGCCCTATATTCATTGACAGAATTAAAATGTTTGTCCTCACAATCGCCTATTATAAATTTAGATTTTTCTTTGTTGTGTGACCTAGAAGAGCTAAGTATAATTTGGAATAAAAGTATTAAAAACCTAGACTCTTGCAAAAAAATAAAATATTTAAATGTTAGTAAATTTAATCCCGCGAATGGAAACCTTACTAGTCTATCTATCTCGTTAAAAATAGAAACACTAATATTAAACCAAACGTCAGTTACGTCACTGCAAGGGATTGAAAAGCTAAGTAAATTAAAAATACTGCACATAAATTACGCAAAAAAACTGAAAAACTTCATAGGTATTGAAGCTCTAGCTACATCGTTGGAACAATTAGATTTATATGCATGTAGGGGCGTTGAAAGTTATAAGGCCTTGGGGGAAGCTTCCAGTTTAAAGAAGTTAATAATAGATAAATGTAATGCAATAGGAAAATTATTCTTCTTAGATGAACTTAAAAATCTAGAATGGTTTGTTTGTATGGATACCCCGTTTGCAAATGAGTACTTACCTGAATTCGACAGAATGATCTATGTGTACATCGAAAATAATAAAGAGTGCATTTTTAAAAAAGATAATCGTTAGTTTGCTAACGTAATTAAATTGACTCTGTATCTTCGAGCTTCGTATTCAACTATTAAAAATGGAATGGTTTGAAATATTCCTGCTCGTAGGTAATAATTTTATTTTTTGGATAAATATGAGCGAACTAAATTTCTAATTGGATTTTATTATGCCTACAATCTTCCACTTATACAAAATATTTGACCACTTATCTGTACATAGTATAATTCAGATATTTTATGGATGAAAAGTTGAGCTGTAAAGATATCGATTTACAATGATAAAAGATCTCTTTTCAAACTGCGCAGCTACTGCTACAGCTAATACTGTCTTACTAGTGGCTATCAGATTAGCAATATTTTTTGACTGGAGTGCAAGTAGGTTTGTGTAAGTGTTCATTTGTGTTTGGAATCTTACAACGTACACGTACGACGCCAACCAGCAAATGGACAGTCTGAAAGTGACCAAAGGGACTTCCATATTGCTTGAGGAGAAAATCGGCTATGATGTGCTCGGTCTCCTTCAGACCGTTACGTCAACGACCGGCAACAAGACATTCAGCTACGACAAGGGGAACCAGCTGCTGTCCCAGGACATCCCTGCCGCCCAGCTATCCGAAACGTACACGTATGACGCGACAGGAAACCGGGCGAGCCGGACAACCACGAAGAACGGTGTCACAAAGCATACCGCGTTCACGTACAACGGCAACAACGAGCTGGAAACCGTCAATGGCGAGCCCTACACGTACGATAAGAATGGCAATCGGACGCTCGACAGCCGCTACAGCTACACCTACAACAAATTCGATCAGCTGACGTCCATTACAGACAGGAAAACTGGCGCCCTGACGGCGACCTATACCTATGACGATGCCGGACGCCGGACCAGCAAGGCAGTCGGCGGGAAGATAACAAACTACCATTACGGAGATGGCATTCAGGTACTGTTTGAAACCGACGCAGTTGGAACGATCACGGCGGAATACATCTACGATCCGGACGGTCTGCCACTCGTCCTGTCCAAAGGGACCCAGAACTATTACTACGTCTACAACAGCCTGAAGGAAATTGTCGGACTGACAGACCGGGATGGCAATTTTGTCGCCACCTATTCCTATGACGCATGGGGGAACATTTTGTCCCAGAGCGGCGCCATGGCGGCTGATAACCCGTTGCGGTACAAAGGCGCCCGGTACGATGACGAAACGGATCTCTACTACCTGATCGCCCGCTATTATCAGCCGGAGGAGGGCGTTTTCTTCTCTGCCGATCCGGAAGGAGGAGATCTGGATCTTGCGATCACGCAGAACGGCTACAACTATATGAATAATAATCCGGTCATGATGTCTGATACAGATGGTAATTACGCTTGGCTTGTAATTAGGGGTTGCTGAACAACCCGATCAGGCCGTTTTAAAATTATGATGCACGAAAAATAAGCGATTCAACTGGCGAACTTTTCGAAGGAAAAAAGACAAAAAAGTATCCCGGAGGATCTTTTCGAGGTTCATTATTACCAGTTGGAGAGCGATCGTCGTCTCGCTGGTCGCTTGTAGGCGTGTTTGAATAAGACCCAGCTCATACGTGCGTTTGCCTTCGCCAAACTTCCCTTCGATGGCGTTCCGCTCACCGTGATCCTGTTTCTCCACTTTCTTTTGTTCTGCCAAAACATGCGGGTCTTTGGCCGGACGGCCAAGTCTCGGACCACTCAGCCGGATTCCGAGTTCTTTACAGAATTTCCGGTTTTCTCGTGTCCTGTAGATTGTGTCCGCTAAGACGGCTTCCGGATAGTGGCCGAAGTGGTTCTTGTATGCCAGGATGGCCTCTTTCAATAGAGGACCCTCGTTGTAGGTGTACCCATCGACCAGACTGACAGAGATCTTTGCACCGAATTCGACAGGTGCTTTTGCTTTCCCTCAGACAATTGGGCGGATGTACGGTTGCTGGGTACTGACCACTCGATCCTGAATGGAACGAGTTTCGTTTCCAAATAGGATGGTTTGCTGACGGAATACCTCCTGGATGACCAAAAGGTCTTTGTGCTGTGCCCTTGTCAGTTTATCAAGGCCCACTTCATTCGCAAGGGCTTCCACGTGTTTCAGGTTGCGGCGGACATAGGTCAACTGCCCCTTCAGGCAGGCTTGAATCTTTTCGTATCCCGGCTTCCGCTGTTTGGACCAGGAAAGGTATTCCTTCCGGGCGTTTCGTCGATAGGTGCGCGGCTTCTTTGTTCCATACGGACGTTCTGCGTGTAATGTATCAATCATCTTTTCGAGCTTTTCCCTGGCTTGGTTCAACAGGCCAATATCCGTTGGATACGCGAAATCTGAAGGAGCACACGTAGCATCAATCAGTAGCTTCCCTTGTTTGTAGACAGATGCATCCTCTTTCGTATCAGGAATGTCCATGCCCCCTGTCAGACTGCCATTACCGCCCTTCGGCTCCTCGTCGTCAGAGTCACTCTAATCCTTTGGATTCGTTGGTTTCCGATGCGCTGCGGAAATCGTTTCGTTCAGTTGGTTGATTATATCGACATTAAATCGCTTACGGAAATGGGTTAATGAAGATGCGTGAAATGGAGGAGTTTGCTGAAACGCAGGCAGTCCGATGAAATACTTCATGTAGGGATTCTCAGTGATCGCTTCGACAGTTTATTTGTCACTCAGACCGAGCAGTTCCTTAATGATTAGCGCGCCAAGTGCAAGTTGCGCATTATACGCTTTACTCCCTTGATTGGAATCACCAAGTGATTCGAGATAAGCGTTCTCCAAGTCAGCCCAAGGAATGATAGAAGCCATGCGAACCCAATGGTTATCCGGGTTCAAGTGTCCTCCGAATGGTAAAAAGAATTCATGTGGCAGGATCATCTGGTTGGAGTTGTGTTCATACATGACATGGCCTCCTAAGCAGTCAAACGATGCGTTTTATTTTTTCAGTATGCACGTATTTTCGACAAGAAGGGTGAAGAACCCTTTATTTACATGGGTTTTCAAGTTGTTCAGTAACCCCTAAATAGCCCTTTTCTTCGGTCAAATGAAGAGAAGGGCTATTTCGCTTTTGAAATTCTCTTTTATAGCATTATTTTACAAACTCGATATTCTACCAAAACATAGCACTGAGCCATGATGAGGCCAAACAATGCGGCACTGGTAAGCAGCAAGAACATTGCATTGGCAACGGTCATTGGATAGAACAGCGTGAATAGTAGTCCACTGAGCATACTTCCACAAACGACTGATAGGCTAGTCCAGATCGAGAGTTCTGTAAGTAAAGTCCTCTTTATGTCCTTGAATTTCCAACCGATCAATTTAAAGCTTATAAGTTCGTGACTGCGTTCCTTGAGCATTCGACTCATATTTTCGAGCAACGTGATGAACGCCATCATGTATGTGGCTGCCAGCAACAGCTTATTCCAGCTCCCAATTTCAGAATTTACATATTTGCCCAGTACCGTGGCGTTGGTCTGTAATATGGATTCGTTCAATGCCAAGTAGACGAAAGAAGCCAACGAACTAACAAGGATCAGCTGAAGAAACGTAACTGTAATGCTCTTGCGATAGAAGAGAATGTTTCTGAGTACCAAAGATCGTGACCGAGTCACCTTTCTCCCGTTTTCCGTGTTCCCTGCATTTCGGAGGAGACGCTGCACTTGACCATTTGTGCAGCCAATAGTCAGAAGCACCAGAACCACCAATAGTAGGACCTGGTAGGCAGCCAATCGGAAACTAACCTCATTTACATAGAAAAAGGCGATAATGAAGACACCTGAGAAGGTCATCACAATCAGTAGTAACCTTTTCATTTCTCTCATGTATAACTTCTGTATGTCTTTTGATCTCCACCCCATCAGCTTAAGCAACTCTACGGATTGTCTGCGCTCGCCACTCCACAGTCTGATCCGATTCACAAGGAACAGGATGGCTACCAATGCAAACATGATCGCCAGCACAAGCGTTGTGGCATTCCACTGCTTCACGATCTTTCCGGATGCCCCTAAACTTGTCCATGATTCCTGCACAACTCCGAGTCCTTCTACGTCAACATCTAGCGTTTGCAGTGAGGAACCGGCGATAACGTCCACATGCAGTCCTATGCCACGTATATCGTTCGCCACTTCTTCAATTTTCTTTGCAGCCGCCGGTGTATAGTCCGTTATGCCAGCCACCTTCACACGGATCGCATCGATCGGTGTGTCTCCTTTTACTAACTTCGATGATTCAATGTTTGTAACACCTTCCGCAGGAGCTGTCACGAAGCTTCCTGGTGTATAGGTGGGGGTAAGCGCTTTCACTGTCCCATCTGTTTCCTTGTAAGTTACTGGATCCAACTGATAGATGCCCAAGGGGCTAGCCGCGAGATGCTCTTTCTTTGTTCCGGTTTCATAATACCCCACTGGATCAGTTAAGATTGACAGTGAACCTGCTGTCTGATCGCCACTGGTGATAGTGGATCCTATTTCCTCGAGAGTTCGATAGACGGGCACCCCATGCACGGTGCCGATTTGCGTAACTTTTAGTCCATCGGAACTTCGCTTATACAATATGGGACCTGCCTTATAATACTTGGTACTGCTGTTCCAATTAACGGAACTGGCATAACTGGTGGTATCACTGTAGGTATCCATATCTTCCAATTCTCCGTCTTCCATGACGACAAGCCCTTTGGCTTCTGCATTAAAAGGCTCCAAATACCCAAGCAGCGATAATTCATGAGAGAACTCGTTCGTTACTGGTGCCGTAAGGAGCCGTTTAAATAGCTCTTGGGTTTTTGGATTTTCGAAGTCAACCAATTGCTGTTCATCAAGGCCGTATGCCTCAACCAGCTTTTGAATTTCTTGAGATGTATATGATAGTTCCCAGCTGGACACTTTCGCTTCCAAGGAAATTGACTCATTCCGTAGTTGAAGAACGGGTACAATTTGCGCGTCTTTCAACCTTTCATGGCCAGCTGTGTTTTTGCGAATGATTCCCTCTGCTTCTTTACCGAACTGGATGGGAGAAAAATCAATACCTGTCAACTTTTCTTCCTCTGCTGGGTCGATTCCTACCAAAAGATTATAGGTGATAGGAAGGGGAAACAGGGCGTGCAGGGGATGGATATAAGGGAGCATTTCTACTTGTGTAACCAATGGAAGTCCACCCTCCATATGTTGCAGGAAAATCTGGCGGTAGGTGTCCGTCGTGTACTCATTCACACCATCTGATGTCACATATTCCACTTGGTAGACTGAAGGCGCTTGCGGTGATGGCAGGACGCCCAGTGTTGTATTGAGTCCTGTAAAGTACCCTAGCGATGAAATTGGCGCAGCAATTTCAGTATGACTATTGTTTTTGATGATGTTCCATTGCTCCAAGGAAATTCCACCGCGCCCTCCTCCGATGTAGTTTTCCGGCACCATCCTGATCTCGTCTTCTAAAGGCGTGATCGCATCAGGCGGGCGAACCAACAGATCATAACTTCCCCGAGAGTGTTGTACGATATCAGCATTAATAGAATGATTCAGATTTGCAATTGAATACAGAGCAATCGGAGTGACAGAAAAAGTAAGGACAAAGGCTGCGATAAGCATGCTATTTGTCTTCCTAAAATAACGAAGGTTTCCCTTTAAAAGTTGTTTCATTGGTCCTCCAACTCCACTATGGTACCGTCGCCAGTCGTTAATATGCGATTTCCATAAGGTGATAAACTGTCATCGTGAGTGATCAGCAGGATAGTTAAGCCAACAGTATGTAGTTTCTGCAAGATATTCATCACAGTTTTCGTACTTTCACTGTCTAGATTGCCAGTCGGTTCATCGCATAACAGGATTTCGGGACTCCCAATTAAAGCCCGGGCAATCGCTACCCGCTGCTTTTCTCCCCCTGATAACTCAGCAGGTAAATGGCTCAGTCTATGACTGAGACCAACACTTTCCAGTAATTGGATCGCTTGTTTCTCTAGCTTTTTACGTGAATCATACGGTAGTCGGGGTAGCATAACATTTTCAAGCACCGTATATTGCTCAAATAACTTGAAATCCTGATAGATGAAACCAATAGTATTCCGACGGTACTCTTGCATCTCTTCACTTTTCAGAGCTTGTAAGTTCCTGCCGCCGACCACCACGTCCCCCGCATCAGGGCGTAGCAAGCCGCCGACCATGTTCAGCAGTGATGTCTTGCCGGTTCCGGAGACTCCAAGGATTATAATCCAGTCATTTTTATTCACGGTTAAGTTTATATCTTTTAAAATAGGAAGATTATCGCCATATGAAATTTGAGCTTTAGCTATTTGTATCACCATCTACACCTCCCGCAATAGAAGTAAAAAGATACCTTTAAGCTGAACTTAAAGGCATCTCTTTTATTAAGGTAGAGTCTTATAAACTGTTGCCCTGGCAACTTTTGCTGTGCCATCTCCCTTATTAACTGCCATGAATTCAGGAAGATATGTAACTGCCCGAGTTTGACTGTAGTAAGAATAGCTATACTTACTTAAGCCTACAGTGTTATTTGAATCAATTACTTTGTAGCCGGAACCGTCACCTGGGTTAAATCTTATAGAGTTCGCTCCATCATTTGCGAAACTGAAACTCCAACTTGCGACTGCAGTTGATCCTTTAATGTCTTGTCTTGATGGACTTACAGAAGCAGCTTCACTTACCGAAGCGAACAAGAAAGAAGATCCAAGTAACACCACTAATGCCATAATAAATTTTTTCATATTATCACCTCCTCTGTAAACTATATTACATTAATGTAACTCAATTGTAAATAGTTAATTTAAAATTTCTGAATAATTAACAAACATTGTAAATAGGGGTCATGATGTTTCAGGTCATCAGCTCGTGTAGATTTATTTGAGTTGACGCTCTTCGCTTCAATCATTAGGTATCACTACTAAATGGGATATTGGAGATGAAAATGAAAGATTAAGATTAACTTGCAATATTAAGTTAGTCGCTTGGATAAATCGCAGTGTTTTCATCAATAGGGCTGTCTTGACCTAGATTTTGTTTTTGAGACTTTCTGCCGTTTTCGTTCCCTTTTCAACGCACAGATGCGGCGGTTGGTGGTAGCCCAAGATTTTTCTCGGCAACTGATTGAGCGTCTGGCAGATACGTTTAATGGTTTCTAAAGAGTACTCGGACATCGCTCTTCTATCGGAATACAGCGCATCGGAAGACTGTTGTGGCGCTCATTTGACCCTCTTTCAAAAAGGGAATGGGGATGATCGTAATAGAGTCTGTGACACGCTATAATCCTCTTGTGAGTGTGAAAAGGTATGCTCCTATCGTTTGGTGAGCGCGCTTTTTCTAACTGCTCATTATCGTGATCCTCCTCAGCCTTTATCCCCAAACAGCACCAAATCCGCTTTCACTACCTCGCCAATCGTCAGAACGATGAACGAATAGTACGGCAGTTTCCGTTTATCGGTCGGCGAGCCGGGATTCAGCAGCATCATCCCTTTGAAATATTTGACGACCGGGATGTGCGAGTGGCCGAAGACGATGACATCCACGTCATCTTCGGCAAACGCTTCGACAGCGCGCTGCTCGGTCGTTTTCTTCTCACCGTGACCGTGGACAAGCCCGATGCGCAGCCCGCCTGCTTCAAACAGCTGGCGCCTTGGCACGCGCGCCTGGATATCCTCCCCGTCGATATTGCCGTAAACCCCACAGACTTCCGCGAACTGCTCCAGTTCATCCAGCACAGCAGGCGACCGGAAATCACCTGTGTGAATGATCAGATCGGCGTCCCGGCATTCCGCAGTGAGCCGCTCGGGCAGTTTGCTTCCTCTGCCGGGAATGTGGGTGTCCCCTGTAATGACGATCTTCATCCGCCATCAGCTCCTTTCCCTCGAACTCTTTCAATCATCGATACCCGCAAAACGAAACTTTCAAAAAACCCGGCACGTATAACAGGCATAGCATCGAAAAACCGCTCCTCCGAAGAGAAGCGGCAGCTCTATCAGTCGAGTGCGCGGTCGAGGAAGTCCGACAGCTTTCCTTCATACTCTGTGGTGCGGTTGTCATAGGCTTTCGTATGGCCTGCGTCCTCCACAATCCACAATTCCTTGTCCCCGCCGGCCGCTTTATACAGGATGTCCGCCATGTCCGTCGGCACAAGGTCGTCCTTGTCGCCGTGGATGAGAAGCAGCGGCTTGGTGTTCTTGCGCACCTGATCGACGGCGGAGGCTTCCTGCAGCGTGTAGCCCGCCCGGATTTTGGCGATGACACTCGTCACGTCAAGAAGGGGGAACGCCGGCAAGCCGTAGATGGATTTCAGCTGGTGGGCGAGTTCGTCCTTGACGGTGCTGTACGAACTGTCCGCGACGATCCCTTTCACCTGATCGGGCAATGTTTCCCCGCTCGTCATGAGAACGGTCGCAGCGCCCATGGAATTTCCTTGTAAAATGATCTCTTCTGCGTCATGCTGTTGGATAAGGTATGTGATCCAGTCTTTCATGTCGAGCCGCTCGTGCCAGCCGTAGCCGATGTAATCGCCCTCGCTCTGTCCGTGGCCGCGCGCGTCCGGCAGCAGGATATCGAACCCGCGGTCGTAATAGAACTTCGCGTATTTGCCCATATCATCGCCGGTGTTCCGGAATCCGTGGACGAGGATGACCGCCTGATGATCCGGGTTCTCTTTGTTCTTGATGAACTGCGCTTTCAGTTTCAAGTTATCGTAGGATTTCATCGTGATCGTATTTTTGTCCTGTCCGGCGTACCAGTCATTCGCTTCCTTCAGCAGCGCCCGGTCTTCGTCGGACGCCAGGTCATTGACGCCTTCCGGTTCGCTGTGCAGTTTGACTTCGGTGCCCCGCTTAATGCCTTGATCGTAAAAGTAGTTGCCGGCAAAGATCAGGCCGGCCAGAAGAACGATCACGACCAAAATAGTTGCTGCCCATATTTTTCTTTTCAAAAAATCCCACCCCCAGTGTTCTCAGTTTACCATCTTTTCACTGAATAGGGAGCCTGAACTTCAAGGAGGAATTTTATAATGAATGGTAAACCGCTTATCACCATCTGGTCTCGGCCGATGGAAGTATTGGAATATATGAGAAAACAGGTGTCGCTGAAATATGCGGTCTTCATCCTGGCACTTGCCGCCCTTGCGACTGGGGGCTACCAGGCGGGGAATGCCAACCTGTTCACGAATCTGCCGCTCGGTGCGCTGATCGTCGTACTGATCGTCCTGACGTTCGTCGGGGCACTCATCTCTTGGGTGATCGGCGCTGCGCTGTATACGTGGATCGGGAAAGGGATGTTCGGCGGACACGGGACGTTTTCGGAGATGCTGCGCATTGTTCCGGCTTCTTCCATCCCGATGATCTGGATGGCTCCGGTGAACTACTGGATCATCGCCGCTTTCGGGAAGAAGGCATTCATGGAGCCGCCTGCCGGAAGTTTTGAGATCACGTACTTGCCACTCGCCGTTTTTGCGCTCGTCAACTTCCTGACATTTGCACTCGGTATCTACTCCCTTGTCATTTCATGCAAAGGGATCGGACTCATCCACGGCTTTTCTGCATGGCGTGGGTTCGGCGTCGTCCTCGTTGTGATTGCAGCCGGGTTCCTGATCATCGCCGCAATTGCTGTCATGCTCGTCCTGTTCTTCTCTTTCGCCTTTTAATAGGTATTGTAAAAACCGGAACCCGCATGGAGCGGATTCCGGTTTTTCGGCGTGCAGTTTATTAGTAGACTTTGTCACCGTTGAAGATGGAGTTTTTGACGATGGCGTAGTCGACCGTGCGGATGGCGTCCAGGCTGCGGCCTCCTGCGTAGGAGATGGAGGACTGGAGATCCTGTTCCATTTCCGTCAGCGTATCCTGAAGCGGTCCTTTGTATTCGACGTACATCTTCTTGCCTTCGACGTTCTTCTTTTCGCCTTTTTGGAATTCAGACGCAGAGCCGAAGTACTCTTTGTACGTCTCTCCGTCTTGTTCGACCGTCTGGCCCGGGGATTCTTCGTGTCCTGCGAACAGGGATCCGATCATCACCATGCTTGCGCCGAATCGGACGGATTTCGCGATATCGCCGTGGGTGCGGATGCCGCCGTCAGCGATGATCGGCTTGGAAGCGGCTTTCGCACACCAGCGGACCGCAGCGAGCTGCCAGCCGCCTGTTCCGAAACCGGTTTTGATTTTCGTGATGCATACTTTTCCGGGGCCGATGCCGACTTTCGTGGCGTCCGCTCCGGCGTTTTCGAGTTCACGGACGGCTTCCGGCGTGCCGACGTTACCGGCGATGACGAAGCTTTCCGGCAAGTGCTTCTTAATGTGCTGGATCATACGAATCACGGCATTCGAGTGGCCATGCGCGATGTCGATCGTAATGTAGTCAGGGATGAGGGAGTCCGCAGCGAGCTGCTCGACGAATCCATATTCATCGTCCTTGACGCCGACACTGATGGAAGCGATCAGGCCGCGGCTGTGCATGTCGCGGATGAACGCCGGGCGGGAAGCCGGATCGAACCGGTGCATAATATAGAAATAACCGCCTTCAGCGAGCTGGACGGCAATTTTTTCGTCAATGATAGTTTGCATATTGGCAGGGACGACCGGCAGGCGGAACGTATACTTTCCAAGTCGGACGGACGTATCACATTCGGAACGGCTGTCGACGATACATTTTGCGGGAATCAGTTGAATATCTTCATAATCGAATACTACATCCATTAGTGAACACTCCTAAAAGCGAATAATTTGTCGGACTCACCTTAAATTGTTCGTCCTTATGTACTGTACAAGATTCAGTTGTCCTTGTCAAACGATTCTCTGTCTTTTCTGACGTTCCAAAATTGTGGTCGGCAAACGGCTGTGGCATGATGGAAGTACAGTAGATTGATTGATTCATCTATAGAAGGGGAGGTTTGGTCCAGTGGCCTATTTATTGAAACGGAGTAAGCTGTTCATTTTTCTTATATTCATTCTCATGTTAGTCGGCGTGTATACGTTTTTGACGCTTCCGAAACGGGAGATTCCGGAGACGCCGGTCGATCTTGTGATGGTGTCGGCGATCCTGCCGGGGGCGGAACCCGAAGAGACGGAGCGGGCGCTGACGAATCCGCTAGAGCGTGCCGTGAAGAAAGTGGACGGCATCGATACGCTGCAGTCGGTATCGGCCAACTCCGCGTCCATCATCACGATTTCACTGAAGGACGGGGTGGATTCAGAGCAGACACTCAGTGAGCTGCAGTCGGAGGTGCAGAAGGCGGCCGGCGAGCTGCCGGATAATGCGCAGACGCCTGAAGTGAAGAAGCTCGATCTGGCATTCCCGCTCGTTTCCTATATGTTCACCGGGGATGAGAAGGCACTGGAGGAACTGGAGACCGATTTTGCGGCGCTGTCGGATGATATCCAGTCGATCGAGGGAGTGGCCGGCGCGACGGTGAAAGGATATGCCGAAAAGCAGGTGATCATCGACCTCGATCCGGCGAAACTTGCGGAATACCGCCTGCAGCCGTATGACGTGCTGAGCGTGCTGCAGCAGGCGAACCAGCCGGTGGCGCTCGGAACGCATGACGACGGCAAGGAACGCGTCGTACTGAGCGTCCAGCAGGAAGACGGCATCGATAAGCTCAAGTCCCTGCAGATCGGGGATGCTGCCGTGCCGCTGTCGAAGCTTGCGGACATCGGTGAGTCGGATGCAGAGGTGAAGGACATCGTAACCTTCGACGGGGAGCCGGCTGTTTCCTATACGGTCTTCCTGCAGCCGGGGCAGGATATCCCGTCAATGGACAAAACCGTCGCTAAGAAGATGGATGGGTTCATCAGCGGATTGCCGGACGAGGTATCTGCCCATACGTACGAATCGCAGGCGGACAACGTGAACACGATCTTCGACAGTCTGTATGTGTCCCTGCTGATCGCAGTTATTGCGGTGCTCGTCGTGACGACGGCCGGGCTGACATGGTTCGGGTCGTTTGCGGTGGCGCTGACAGTGCTTGCGTCCGTATTGACTGGTCTCATTCCAATTCCATTCATGGGCGTGGACTTGAACCAGATTTCGGTGATTGGGCTGATCATCGCGATCGGGATTCTGGTCGATGACAGCATCGTCGTGAACGATAATATTCAGCGCCGTTACAAGCTTGGGGATTCCGCGCTGGACGGCGCGGTGAACGGCGTGAAGGAAGTGTATTCGTCGATCATTTCTTCCAGTCTCGCCATCGTCGTGACGTTTTCGCCGCTGCTCCTGCTGTCGGGCGGCAATGGGGCGTTCATCAAAGCGTTGCCGAGCATTTTGATTACGACGATCATCGCGTCGACAATTCTGTCGGTGACGCTCGTGCCGATGATGCAGTATATCAAAACAAAACGCCGCGGGAAGAAAATTTCCGACACACCTGGATTCCTCGGCAAGCCGCTCGAGAAGATCGCGGTCTTCTATTCGGAAAAGGTGCTGCGGTCTGTCTTGAAGCGTCCGCTGCTCGTCGGGCTCGGCGGCCTGGTGATCGCGACCGGCCTGCTGTTCCTGGCGCTGCTGACGCCGTTCGAATTCTTCCCGGCTGCCGATAAGGAAGAAGTGACGATGAACGTCCGCCTGGCCGAAGGGACGGCGCTCGATGAAACGAACAACGAACTCCAGCGTATCATGGACGAAGTGGCGGAAGAGGACGGCAGCGTCAAGGAGACGGCCCTGTTTACAGGCGATGGCCTGCCGAACCTGTTTGCCGCGTCGATGGACAATACGGGGGAGAACACCGGGCAGGCAGTGTTCCGTGTGAAGAAAGCGCAGATTAGCGCCTCGGAATTCATCAACAAATGGGAACCGGAACTGCGGAAACGCAATCCGGATGCAGAAATCTTCCTGAATACGATCGTCCAGGGACCTCCTGTCGGCGCGCCGGTCACGGTGACTGTGAAAGGGGACGATATCGATCAGCTCGCTTCGCTGCGGGATGATCTGAAGAAACGTCTGCTGGACAAAGGCGATGTGCTGATCGAAGACGGACGCATCGTGGAAGTCGGCAGAAATCTGGAGTACAAAGCGGACGAGCAGGTCGACGCAGCAGGACAATATGTGCTGCCGGGATTCATCGACATGCATATCCACGGGGCGGCAGGTGCGGACGTCATGGACGCGACACCGGAAGCGATCCGGACGATGGCGGACGTCCTGCCGAAAGAAGGGACGACCTCTTTCCTTGCGACTTCCATGACGCAGGCGCCGGAAGCGATCAGCGCGGCGATGAAGAACCTGGCCGCGTTCAATTCAGGACCGGGACAGGCCGACATGCTCGGCGTCCATTTGGAAGGGCCGTTCGTATCATCGAAACGCGCGGGAGCACAGCCGCTGCAGTACATCTGCCCGCCGGATGCCGATCAGTTCGACCGCTGGCAGCAGGAGTCCGGCGGCAAGATCAAGATGGTGACGCTCGCGCCAGAGGAGCCGGACGGAATGGCGTTCATCCGCAAGTTGGCGTCGGAGAACGTCATCGCTTCTCTCGGTCACACGGATGCGACGGTTGAACAGATGGAAGAAGCCGCAGAAGCAGGAGCGAAACAGGCGACCCATTTGTACAACCAGATGTCGCCGTTCCATCACCGGGAGCCGGGAGCGATCGGCGGCGCGCTGCTGACGGATGGACTGTCCGCTGAAATCATCGCGGACTTCATCCACAGTCATCCGAAATCGGTGGAGCTGGCCTACCGCATGAAAGGACCGGAACGCCTCGTTCTGATCACGGACGCGATGCGGGCGAAAGGGCTCGAGCCGGGCGAGTATGAGCTCGGCGGACAGCCTGTGCACGTGACAGAGACTGACGCGCGGCTGACGAACGGAGCGCTTGCGGGAAGTATTCTGAAGATGGATCAGGCGGTGAAGAATGTGGCGGAGCTGCTCGGCCTTGGACCCGTCGACATGGCGAAGATCACGTCAGGCAACGCGGCACGCCAGCTCGGCCTCACGCAGAAGGGCGCTATCGCTGCCGGCAAGGATGCGGATCTCGTCGTGCTCGATGACCGATGGAACGTCGTACGGACCATCTGTGGAGGCAGGACAGGGTATGAGCGCGATGAAAACCAGTGACCACAGCACGCAGAGAGGATTCACCGCAAGCCGGAGTGGGGGTGCTCCCGATCGTTGACAAACAATCCGCTATCCCGATCTACGTCCAGATCGAGGAGCTGCTGCGGGAACGCATCGCCGAGGGGACCTATCCCGTCAACTCGCTGATCCCTTCGGAGCGCGATCTGTCCGCCCAATTCGGAGTCAGCCGGATGACGGTGCGGCAGGCGCTCCTGAATTTAGTGAAAGAGGGTTTACTGTACCGGGAAAAGGGCAGAGGAACCTTTGTAGCAGAAGAGAAGATGGAACAGCCGCTGAACGGGCTGACCAGTTTCACGGAAGACATGAAAGCGCGGGGATTCGTTCCCGGCACGAAGCTCATCGGTTTCAGCATCGTGCAGCCGGACGCGCAGATTGCGGCGAAACTCGGCTTGGACGGGGAAGCGTCCGTCTACAAGATCATCCGGATCCGCTATGCGGACAACACGCCGATGGCGATCGAGCGGTCCTTCCTGCCGGTCGGACTGCTGCCGGAACTGACGGAAGAAGCGCTGCAGGGATCGCTCTATGCGTATATCGAGCAGCAGGCGCATCTCGTGATCGGTCAGGCGACCCAGCGGATGGAAGCCGCGCTTGCGAAGCTGGACGACGCCGAGTATCTGCAAATCAGCCTGCCGGCAGCTGTCGTCCTCATCGAGCGCATCAGTATGCTGGATGACGGCCGGCCGTTCGAAGTGGTCCGCAGCACATACCGGGCGGACCGGTATAAATTCATCAGTGAAATCGGGAGGTGATCGTATGAATGCATACTTTGACGCAGTGCAGGCACTGCTGAAAGAAGTGGAGACGGACGCGGAGCCAGTTTTGAAAGCGGCTGCCGGTGAACTGGCGGAACGGATCCGCCGCGGCGGCATCGTCCAGCTGTTCGGGTCGGGGCATTCGCAGCTGCTTGCTCAGGAAGGGTTCTACCGGGCGGGGAGCCTGGCGCCAGTCAAACCGATTTCGATTGAGCCGCTCATGCTGCATGAGGGAGCTTTGCGGTCGTCCGCGCTCGAAAAGGATCCGGCTTTCGGCAAAACGTTCCTGCCGTCGCTCGATATCCGGCCGGACGACGCAGTGATCATCATCTCGACGTCGGGCCGGAATCCCGTGCCGCTCGACGCGGCGGAATACGCCGTTTCGCAAGGCGCATATACGGTTTCTTTGCAGTCTTTACGGTATACTGGACAGGAACATCCTTCCCGTCACGCTTCCGGAAAACGGCTGGAGGACATCGTGTCAGCCGTGCTTGATACGAAGGTGCCGCCGGGGGACGGAATCCTGCAGATCGGCGGTATCCAGTGCGGACCTGTGTCTTCCGTTATCGGGAACGCTTTGCTTCATGCACTGCTTTGTGAAACCGTTTCCTATATGGAGGAAAACGGCATGGCAGCACCGGTTTTCAGAAGCGGGAATTTGGATGGAAACGAAGCACATAACGAACAGCTGGTTGCCCGATACAGCGGGCGCATCGATTTTTAACTTCATTATTTAACTTCAAAGGAGAGATTTCCCATGGAAAAGAAAACGTACACGATCACTAGCAGCGAAGGTCTTCACGCACGTCCTTGTTCACTTCTCGTCTCCGCCGTCACTCCGTTCCAATCCGACGTGACGATCGGCTATAACGGCAAGAAAGCGAATATGAAATCGATCATGGGTGTCATGGGCATGGGTATCGAATCGGGTGCTCAAGTCGAAATCGAAGCAGATGGCGCTGACGCAGCAGAGGCGATCGCGAAAGTGGACGAGATCATGAAACAGGAGAATATCGGCGAGTGACCAGCCAACTTACAGGAATCGGTGTTTCCGACGGCATCGCGATCGCCAAAGCATACCGTCTGGAAGCTCCCGACCTGACAGTGGAAAAACGCTCCATCGACAATCCTGCTGACGAAATCGCCCGCTTCGAATCGGCCAAGTCGAAGGCGGCGGAAGAACTGGAAGCGATCCGTCTGAAAGCTGCCGAGAACTTCGGTGAAGACAAAGCGGCCATCTTTGCGGCCCATTTGCTTGTGCTCAATGATCCTGAATTGACGTCGAGCGTCACCGGAAGCATCGAGCAGGGCGTGAATGCGGAGTTTGCTTTGCAGCAGGCTGCCGACACTTTCACCGCCATGTTCGAATCGATGGATAACGAATACATGCGGGAACGCGCTGCGGATGTCCGTGATGTCACGAAGCGCCTCCTCGCAAAACTGCTCGGAGTCCACGTATCTGATCCGTCCGCGATCGATGAGGAAGTCATCATCATCGCGGACGACCTGACGCCATCCGCGACAGCCCAGCTGAACAAGGAGTTCGTCAAAGGGTTCGTCACGAATATCGGCGGCCGCACGTCGCACTCCGCCATCCTCGGACGGATGCTCGAGATCCCGGCAGTCGTCGGGACGAAGACTGCGATGGACACAATCGAACAGGGCGTCCGGGTGATCGTAGACGGCACGGACGGCACAGTCCTTATCGATCCGGCAGATACCGAAGTCGGCACGTATGAAGGAAAGAAGGAAAAGTTCCAGCAGGACAAGGAACTCCTGAATCGCTATGTATCGGAAGCGACGACATCGAGCGATGGGCAGCACGTCGAAGTGGGTGCGAATATTGCTTCAATCGACGACCTGCCGCTCGCCGACAAGAACGGGGCGGAAGGCGTCGGTCTGTTCCGCACAGAGTTCCTCTATATGGGGCAGAGCGACTGGCCATCCGAAGAAGAACAGCTGGAAGCATACAAAGCTGTCCTCACGGCGATGGACGACCGTCCGACAGTTGTCCGGACGCTCGACATCGGCGGCGACAAGGAGCTCAATTATTTCAGCACACCGGAAGAGATGAACCCGTTCCTTGGGGAGCGTGCTATCCGTCTCTGCTTCGCGCAGCCGGACATGTTCCGCACGCAGCTCCGCGCACTTCTGCGGGCGAGCGTCCACGGGAACTTGAAGATCATGTTCCCGATGATCGCGACTCTCGAAGAGTTCCGCCAGGCGAAGCAGATGCTGCTGGAAGAGGAAGAGAAACTGAAAGCGGACGGCTTTGCAATCAGTGACACGTATGAAGTCGGAATGATGCTCGAGATTCCGGCTGCTGCAGTCATTGCGGACCTGTTCGCAAAAGAGGTCGACTTCTTCTCGATCGGGACGAACGACTTGATCCAGTACACGATGGCGGCGGACCGCATGAACGAATCCGTGTCGTATCTGTATCAGCCGAACCATCCGGCTGTCCTGCGGCTCATCCATAATGTCATTTCAGCAGCGCACAAAGAAGGCAAGTGGGCCGGCATGTGCGGCGAAGTGGCGGGCGACCCGCTGGTCATCCCGATCCTGCTCGGCATGGGACTCGACGAATTCTCGATGAGCCCGTCGAGCATTCTGAAAGCCCGTGCTCAGATTGCCGGATTATCGAAAGCCGAGTGGGAAGGCTACATCCCGGAAATCCTGCAGATGGGGACTTCCGAGGAGATCATCAAGTTCGTACAGGAACACAGCAAATGAAAAAAGCGGAACCGTAAGCCGGTTCCGCTTTTTCCGTCTGTCATTTTTTATCTTCGAAGTTGAGTTTCTTGCCGTCCGGCATTGTGATCTCCATATCGAATTTCACGTAATCGTCTTTCAAGCCGAATGCGTCCAGCGCCTGCTGTATGGCGTCTTCTTTCGACGTTGTGTCATTTATATTCAATTTCTCCAGTTTCGGATAGATCTCATCGAACGCTTCCTGGCCTTTCAGGTTCTGATCGGTCAGTTCGTCCTCGACCGCAGATTCGATGACACCGTTATCCTGCTCGATTTCAATTTCGTATTCCTTGTCTTTTCCGTAATCCACTTCGAGTTCGAATTCATCGTAGCCGAGTTTATCCATCTTTTCCTTCATGTCGTCCTGGCCGGCGGCTGTGTCCGAGGAACCGGAGGAACTGTCCGTGCTTGAACTGTCTCCAGAAGTATCTGTTCCCGATGTGCCGTCCGTGCTGTCAGTCCCCGAGTCGTCCATGCCGGTATCCGTGTCATTGACCGTTCCTTGTTCTGTCGATGTATCTTCCGTCCCTGCAGTACCGTTCGAATTGCTGTCGTCCGAGTTGCCGCAAGCTCCGAGGAGCAGGCTCAGGGCGAGGACACTGCCTGCCGCTGCTGTTGGTTTCATAGGTGAAGCCCTCCTGTCAGTTTTGAGTACTTATACTGTTCCCGATTCCGCCGTTACCAAACAGGAAGAAAATGCGCTATAATTGGAAAATAACGAAAAAGGAAGGAAGGATTTTATGACAACTGCAATTGAACAGCTGACAGACGAACTGTCGCAATTCCTGGAGGCCGATCAGATCACGGTAAACGAAACGGTCCGGACCTTACATAGCAAAGATGAATCCTATCATACGCCGAGCATGCCTGATGCCGTCGTCTTCCCGCGCACTGCGGAAGAGGTGAGCCGCATCGTCAAAGCGGCAGCTGCGAACAAAGTGCCGGTCATCCCGTTCGGCGTCGGCTCGAGCCTTGAAGGACACGTCATTCCATACGACAGCGGCATCACGATCGATTTTACGGAGATGGATAAAATCCTCGACATCCGTCCGGCGGATATGCTCGTGACCGTACAGCCGGGCGTCACCCGGACCGCGCTCAACAAAGAACTGAAGAAGCATGGCTTGTTCTTTTCCGTCGACCCAGGCGCAGATGCAACGCTCGGCGGCATGGCGGCGACGAATGCGAGCGGCACGACTTCCGTCAAATACGGCGTCATGCGCGACCAGGTCCGGGATATGGAAGTCGTACTCGCGGACGGATCGATCATCCATACCGGCAATATGGCGGCGAAATCGTCTTCCGGCTACCACTTGAACGGCCTGTTCGTCGGCTCGGAAGGGACGCTCGGCTGTTTCACCGAACTGACGCTGCGCGTATTCGGCATCCCGGAAGTGACGGTGGCAGCGCGTGCGGTTTTCGACTCGATCACGAATGCCATCGAAGCCGTGCCGGCGATTCTCCAGGCCGGCATCCCGATCGCCCGCGTGGAACTGGTCGATACCGAATCAATCCGGCAAGTGAATGCGTACAGCGAAACCGATTACGCTGAACAGCCGACCCTATTCCTTGAATTCCACGGCAACGAGGCAGGCCTCGCCCAGGACGTCGCGTTCACGGAAGAGATCGTCAAGGATTTCGGCTGCCGGGAGATCCTCTTCGAACAGGAAACCGCGAGCCGCAACAAACTGTGGGAAGCGCGGCACAATGCCGCGTATGCTTATACGCACGGCTTCCCGCGCAAGCAGATGATGCTGACGGATGTGTGCGTCCCGATCTCGGAACTGGCGGAAGCGGTCGTCTTCGCCCGCGAAGAACTCGACCGGCAGCGGCTCGAAGGCGGCATCGTCGGCCACGTTGGCGACGGCAACTTCCACGTCCTGCTCATGATCGACCATTCAGACGCGGACGAGCTGCAGCGGGCCGATACCTATAACGAAACGATCGTCCGCCGCGCACTCGCCTGCGGCGGCACATGCACCGGCGAGCATGGCGTCGGTGTCGGTAAGCAGAAATACCAGCGGGAAGAACACGGCCCGGCCTATGACGTCATGCTGAAGATCAAGCAGGCGCTCGACCCGGGGAACCTCATGAACCCCGGTAAGCTGATCGTCGAATAATGATGAAAAGGAGCTGCCCTGCAGCTCCTTTTTGTATGCTTTCATCACTCACGCCCGCGTCCGTCGCGTTGGCCGCTCCACCAAGCCATACCGCGCAGCAACGAAACAAGCAAAGACTGACTTGTGGGCTCCGCTGCGCGGAGCATTTTCTGTTGGGGGATAGTATGGCGAGGGGTGCTCATAAAAACGGAGAAACGCTCATAAATGTGTGGAAACCGCTCATAAAACTGGAAAAACGCTCATAAATCCGCAGAACCGCTCATAAAACTGGAAAAACGCTCATAAACTCCGCAAACCGCTCATAAATCTCAAAATCCGCTCATAAACCCACAAAAGCGCTCATAAACTCTGCCGCCAGTTCACTCATCCCCCGTTTACAGCAAGCCGGACAGGGAATCCATAGTGTAAAAACGACACTACATGCAAAGGGGCAGAGACAAAATGACCAACATCCCGAAAGAAGAAGGACTGGACCATACGATATCCGTGCTGAAAGAAGGGTACGACTTCATTCCGAACCGCAGCCGGCAGTTCAACTCCAACTTGTTCGAAACGAGTCTGCTCGGCGAACGGGTCATCTGCATGACTGGCGAGGAAGCGGGGGAAATCTTCTACGACAACAACAAATTCATCCGCAGCGGCGCGGCACCGAAGCATGCCCAGAAGACGCTGCTCGGCGAAAAAGGCGTGCAGTCGCTCGACGGCGAGGCGCATCATCACCGGAAAGCGATGTTCATGGAACTCATGAACCCTGAACACATCCGCCAGCTCGGCAAGCTGATCGCCGATGAATGGGAGCGCAAACTCGATGGATGGGGAGATGGGGAAACGATCCGTTTATATCAAGTAGCTCAGGAAGTGCTGACACGCGCAGCCGTCCGCTGGGCGGGTGTGCCGCTGGAGGAGAAGGACGTGGAGAAGCGGACCCGCCAGCTTGCTCAGCTGTTCGAATCGCCCGCTTCCGTCGGGATGAAGTACAGAGGAGCGGTGCATGCCCGCAAGGAACTGGAGAAGTGGATTGCCGGTCTCGTTGAAGACGTACGGCAGAACAAGCTGCAGCCGCCGTCCGGGACTGCTCTGCTGACGTTTTCCGAGCACAAGGACTTGGAAGGAAAACTGCTCGAACCGCGCATTGCGGCGGTGGAAGTGCTGAATATCGTCCGGCCGATCGTGGCGATCTCCATTTACATCGCCTTCACGGGACATGCGCTGCTGCAGCATCCCGACGAGCGGGCGGCCCTAGAAGGCAGCAAGGAGGAGCCGCTCGAACACTTCGTCCAGGAAGTGAGACGTCTCTATCCGTTCTTCCCGTTCAACGGCGCCCGCGTCAAGGACGACTTCGAATGGAAAGGCATGACGTTCGAAAAAGGGACGCTCGTCCTCTTCGACTTCTACGGGACGAGCCGGGAGGAGAAGAACTGGCCGGACCCCGATCAATTCCGACCCGGCCGGTTCGCTTCCGCCAGCGTCACACCGTTCAACTTTGTGCCCCAGGGAGGCGGCGATTATGCTACGGGCCACCGCTGTGCCGGGGAGTGGGCGACAATCGAAGTGATGAAAGTGACGCTCGACTACTTGGCGAACAAAATGGCGTATGACATTCCGGAACAGGACATGGGCTACAGCAAGGCGAGCATGCCGGCCGTCCCGGAAAGCGAAATTATCATGGAGAACGTCCGCCGCCGCTGAGCAGCCGCCTGCTGCCGGAAGACCTACACAGCCAGCAGCAAGTCCAGGAAAACCTGCAGCGCTTTCGTCCGGTAAGGCGAGTTGGTCACGACGGAAAACTGACGGACGTACGGCAGTCCCTCGATGTCCAATGAAACGAGATCGCCTTGGCGGATCTCCTTCCGCACCGCCCAGTCCGACAGCAGGCTGATTCCGAGACCGGCTGCCACCGCTTCTTTGATCGGCTGTGTGCTGCTGAACCGGATCGTATGCGACGGCTGGATCGCGAAGCGGGTGAACAGTGTTTCCGCCGCTTCCCGCGTGCCGGAGCCGGCCTCACGTATGATCCACGTCCGGCCGTCGAGCTGTTCCCAACGGAGCGGTTCCGTCTGCCTTGCCAGCACATGAGACGGGGAGGAGACGAGCAGCATCCGGTCTTCGGCGAACGCCTGCTCCGTCAGCTCGGCGTTTTCCTTGAAACGCCCTTCCACGATGCCGACGTCCAACTGACGGTTTGTGATCAGCTCCGCGATTTCTGCCGTATTGCCGATCGTCACTTCTGGCCGTATTGCCGGATAGCGGTCGAGCAGACGGGCAAGAATATGGGGGAGCACATACTCGCCGAACGTATAGCTGGCACCGATCGCCAGGCGGCCGCCCGCTACATTCGACAGGTCGCTGACGAGATGATGCATACGATCGTACAGCCCGACGATCTCCTTTGCATGATGATAGACGATCTCCCCGGCTTTCGTCAGCCGGACATACTTGTTGGTGCGCTCCAACAGACGGACGCCCATCGTCTCTTCGAGCGCCCTGATATGCTGGCTGACAGCAGGCTGGGTCATGTGCAATTCCTCGGCGGCCCGTGTGAAGTTCTTCTTTTCCGCGACTGTCACGAAGACGGTCAGACCCTGGTCCATATGGTCCACTCCTTATCATTGATAACGGATTACTTATGATAACGATTATACATTGTTATTTTTCTTATGGAAGCGGCGGGCGTATACTGAATCCAGGAGGTGTTCACATGAACACAACATCAGTTGCACCTTCACCGAAAAAGCCGTCAAAAACGACAGCTTGGATCGGCGGAGTGGCATTTACATTTTTCATCGCCCTTTTAGGATACTTGCTCGCCAAGCTGCCGGGCTTCGATCATATCGGTCAACTGGCATCCGCCATCATTATTGCGGTCGTCTTCCGGCAGTTCTTCGGCTATCCGGAAGCGATCCGGCCGGGCATCGCATTTTCATCGAAACGACTATTGCGCGCCGCGATCATTTTGTACGGATTGAAACTCAACATCGATACCGTGCTGAGTGACGGGCTCGGGCTGCTCGTCCGCGACGCAGGGGTCATCGTCTTCGCAATCTTCCTCACTGTGTGGCTCGCGAAAATGTTCAAAGCGGACCCGAACATCTCACTGCTGCTCGGCATCGGCACGGGGGTGTGCGGTGCGGCGGCGATCGCTGCAGTGGCTCCGATCCTGAAGACGAAAGACGAGGACACCGCGATCGGCGTCGGCATCATCGCACTTATGGGGACGATCTTTGCCATCGGCTACACGATCCTCCGTCCGTTCCTGCCGCTCGACTCCATCTCGTACGGCATGTGGGCCGGCATCAGCCTTCACGAGATCGCCCATGTGGCGCTCGCCGGTGCCCCCGCCGGTGAAGACGGTCTGGCGATCGCGCTGCTTGCGAAGCTCGGCCGTGTCTTCCTTCTTGTGCCGCTCTGTTTCATCCTGATGGCGGTCATGAAGCGGAAAAACAAAGGGAACGAGGAAAGCGACGCGAAGATCGAGTTCCCGTGGTTCCTCGTCGGGTTCATCATCCTCAGCGTCCTGGGCAGTTATGTACTCGGCCCGGTCATTCCGGTTGCCGACAGCGTCTATGACTTCGTGTCCGTCCTGACGACGTGGCTGCTGACGGCAGCGATGGTCGGACTCGGACTGAACGTCAGCCTGCGCGATCTGCGGGCCCGTGCCTTGAGACCGCTCGCCGCCATGACGATCACGTCAATCCTGCTGTCAGTGATCGCGTATTTCATCGTCTGAAGAAATGCAGACAGACACAAAAAATCCGCTTGGAGGCAAGAGCTCCGAGCGGATTTTTTGCGTGCTACATCTTGCCTGAACGGAAGATCGAGAACAGCAGGAAGATGAACATCAGGAAAGCGACGATCGCGCCCACTTCGATGACCGGGAGATTGAGCAGGACGTTATTCTGCCCGGCGATGGCAGAGCCGATGATCAGCCCTGTCATCAGGATGCTGAAGGCGAGCAGGATGACGCTGAAGGCGAGCCGGTTGCTGATGATGTCGAGCCGCCGCATGACGAAGTTCGCCTGCCGCAGGTTGATGTCCAGCTTCAGTTTGCCTTTTTTCGCCGCATTGCTGATCTCCTTGAAGTCTTTCGGGATGTGGGCGATGATCTGTGCGTTCTCGCTGAGATTCTCCCATAGGTACTTCATGATTGCGGAAGGGCTGTACCGCTCGCGCAGCAGCTGCTGACCGAACGGTTCGACGCCGTCCATGATCCGCATATTCGGATCCAGTTTGGAAATGAGCCCTTCGAGCGTCAGGATCGTCTTGCCGAGGACGGTGATTTCGCTCGGGATCCGGATGCGGTGCTTGTAGGCGACACCGAACAGGTCCAGGAAGATTTCGCCGAGACTCATTGATTCGAGCGGTTTGTCGTAGTACTTCGTCTTCAGAATGCCGAGGTCCTTTTCGAGCGCCGGCAGATCGGTGTCGTCATCGAGGATATCCATGGCGTCCAGTGCTTTGATGATTCCTTTCGTATTGCCGCGCTCCAGTTCCATGACGAGCTTGGCGAACTGGAACTTCAGATTGTCGTCGAGCACCCCCATCATGCCGAAATCGATGAACGTGATGACATTTCCGGGGAGTATGTAAATATTGCCCGGGTGCGGGTCGCCGTGGAAAAATCCGTGGTCGAGCACTTGGCTGAACATTTCATGCACGAGATTGCAGGCCAGCAGTTCACGGTCATAGCCGAGCTCATCCAGCCGGTCCAGGTGGTCGGACTTCACGCCTTCCACCATTTCCATCGTCAATACCTTTTCCGATGAATGGCTCCAATGGATTGCCGGAATATGGACGGCAGCATCGCCTTCCGACTGTTTCGCGATGCGTTCCGCGTTCCTCGCTTCCTTCTCGTAGTCCAGTTCACCGAGCAGCGAATCGGAAAACTCGTTGATGATATCCCGGATGCCGTACATCTTGCCCCATTCCGTATTGTTTTCGACGATCGACGCAATCTCCTTCAGGATCGATAAATCGGTCGTGATCGTCTGGCGGATATCCGGCCGCTGCACTTTCACCGCGACTTTCTCGCCGCTGTGCAGGAAGGCTTCATGCACCTGGCCGATCGAGGCGGTGGCGAGCGGAACGTCGCTGAACGACTCGAACAGCTCATACAGCGGCTGCCCGAGTTCAGCTTCCACGATCTGCTGCACTTCGCCGAACGGGAACGGTTCGGTATGGTCCTGCAGTTTCTCCAGCTCCCGGCTGATCTCCGGCGGCACAAGGTCGCGCCGCGTACTGGCGATCTGTCCGAGCTTGATGAACGTCGGGCCGAGTTCCTGCAGCGTCCGGTTCAGTTTCTGCCCGATGTGCTGCAGATTCGTGTCCATCTGATCGCTGTCCAGGGCGCCCGGCTTGCGGCGCTCTGTTATGCCGAGACGGAACAGCACGTGGCTGAATCCGTTCTTTAGGAATGTATTGACGATTTCTTGGAATCGGTACGTCTTGCGGATGGAAAGCTTCATCCCGGGATCACCTCCACTCAACAGTAGCATATACCCTTCGGAAAACTGACTAAAACAGCCCGGTACGTCAGAAAGCATGACGTGCCGGGCTGTAGTTCAGGCGGTTAGTTTTGTGCGGCGAGACGCTCGATCTGCAAAATGCGGAATCCGGCTTTTTCGAGCTTCGTGCGGAGTGCGCTGACCTCGTCGTCGGATTTTTCACCTTCAAGTGTCAGGACGACACGACGGACGAGCACAGAGCCGTTGTCGAGCGTCAGCATGCCCTCGATGTTTTCACCGCGCAGGGTGCGGGCGAGCTTTTCAATCATGCCGCGTGCTTCGGTCGACGAGATGGTTAGGTTCAGGCCGCCTGTCTTCACGCCGAACGCATCTTCGAAAACCCCTTCGATCTGATTATGCGTCAGGATCCCGACGAGTTTGCCGTGATCCGTCACGGAGATGAACGGCAGGGCTTTGATCTTCAGCAGGGCATCGAGGAAGGAGGACGTCTCTTCGATACAGTCGTCCTTATGCTTGACGATGGAATCGATCGTTGTACTGGCGTCCCCGTTCTGCTCATATAAGTATTCGATGAGATGGATCTTGTAGATCATCCCTTTGTAATTGTCGTCCGCATCCACCACGGGCACTGACCGGTATCCGCTTTTGCGGATCTTATCGAGTGCTTCAGTCACCGTATCTTTGTCATTGACGGTAGTTACATAATTTCGGGCTACAAATAAATCACGTACGCGCATGTGCATTCCCTCCAGTTGTTTTCAATCATTTCTTACTATTCGGTAAAAATAAGTATAAGTGAAACAGAAAGCAGAGAGCAAGGTATTTTTCAGTGCGCTGTTCCTCTCCAGTATAGCGTACAGGTGTGCAAATGTCTTGCGCCTCTGCGAGTTGTCACACGTTGTTTGGTTTCTTCCCTGATTTCCGGCAGACTAACCGTAATTGATAGGTTGCGCTTACGTTCAGAGAGGGTAAACTAGATTGTAATGTTACTTGAAATGAGGAATGGGCCATGTACTTTTCGTTCAAGCATAAGAAATGGGAGTGGAAAGAGGAAGGTGCAGACGCCGATCTCGGGCAGCTGCTTTCCTCCCAGCCCGATACGGGCAGCAGCTGGCTGGAATCGTTGAAAGCGAGCAGGCAGGACATCATCGGCAGTTCCACGGCAGTCGCCGGCGAGGAGGCCATCTGGGGCAGACTGACCTACGAACAGAGCATGCAGGTCAAAACGGATAGACGGACGGTGGCATTCTTCCTCACCGAAAACATGCTGATCACTTCGGAGCTTGACCGGCACCTGTTCCCGAGCGAGGCCCGGGAAGAACTCGAGAAAAAGCTGGAGCTGGCGGACAATGCAGTGCAGGCGTTCGTCGTCTTCCTGAATACCGTCCTCCACAAATTCCTCAGTCAGATCGACCACTTCGAACACGAATTACGGGAACTCATATGGGGCATTAAAGAAAACAACAGCGATGACCTGCTGGAGCGCATCGCAGACAGCAAACACGCCCTCATCGTCTGGCGCAACCTGGTCATCCCGCTGGTCGAAACACAGATGACCCTCGATGAGACCTTCAGTGAACCACTCATGGACGAAGCGGAAACGAAACGGCTGTGCACCCGTCTGGAACGGCTCCGCATGCTGATCAGCGAATACGGCAGGGAGATCGAGGCGCTGTCCGACATGGAAAACCTCGTCTCGACCCAGCGCGGCAATGAGATCATGAAGACACTCACCGTCATCACGACCATCTTCACCCCGGCAGCTGTGTTCGGTGCCATCTGGGGGATGAACTTCAAGTCGATCCCCGAATTCGAGTGGGCGCATGGCTATGCATTCGCCCTCACCGTCATCCTGTCGACAACGTTTGCGCTCTATTTCTACCTGAAGCAGAAAGGCTGGATAGGGGATATCCTGAAAACCCGTTCAAAAAAGAAGATCATCCGCTGAAGTCGGAGAAGGAGATGCAGAATGGACACATCGCAAGACAAATACCTCGGGATCCGAACGGAAGGGACTTTGGAAATCCTCCAGAAATCCGCTCATTACAACCGCTACGAAGCGACTCCGTATGCCGTTCTCGATGAGTGGTTCGCGGCAGAACCGCTGCGGCCGGGCGACCATCTTGTCGATTTCGGCTGCGGGAAAGGGCGGGTGCCGATCTACAGTGCCTACCGGTTCGGCGTGACGGCAACCGGCATCGACCTGAACGGCCGTCTCCTGCAGGAAGCCTATGAAAACCTCGAATCATTCAGAACCGCCCATCGGAAATCGGGAGGGCAGATCATATTCGAACAGACGGAGGCTGAGATGTATGCCGTCCAGCCGGAGCAGAATGTCTTTTACTTCTTCAATCCGTTCTCGCTGGAGATCTTCCAGTCCGTCATCTTCCAGATGCTGGACTCGCTCGCACGGTCTCCTCGCCAGGCGGACCTGATCCTCTATTATCCGACGACGGCGTACGTCTTCTTCCTCGAGGAGCAGACCCCGTTCTCCCGCATCCGTGAGATCCCGATACCATTCCTCTCCGAAGACAACGAAGACGAACGGATCCTCATCTACCGGGTCGGCTGAATTGAAAAACAGGACTGACGCCGTGTCCGGCAGCAGTCCTGTTCTGTCATACGTGCTCGGTCGCCGCCAGGAGCTCGGTGAGGGCTTCGGGTGTCAGCGGGCGGGAGTACAGGAAGCCCTGCACTTCGTCGCACCGGAGTGTGCTCAGGAAGGAAGCCTGTGCGTCCGTTTCCACACCCTCGGCGATAACGTCGATATCCAGGTTCTTCGCGAGTTCGATGATCGTCTTGATGATCGCGGTGTTGCTGCTGCTCAAGTCCTTCAGGAACACTTGGTCGATCTTCAGGTGGGTGATCGGGAATGTGCTCAGATAGCTGAGCGACGAATAGCCGGTGCCGAAATCATCGATGCTCACATGGATGCCTTCCTCATGGAGCCGCTGGAGGATCTTCTGGGAGTACAGGACGTCGGTCGTCATGCTTTCCGTGATCTCGATGTTCAGGAAGCGGGGTTCCAGGCCGGTTTTCTTCAGTATGTGCAGTACATCATTGACGAACGTCGGCTGTTTGAACTGGCGTATCGAGACATTAACGCTCATCCGGACAGCGAGGAGGCCTTCATCCTGCCATTGTTTCGCCTGACGGCATGCCGTTTCCATCACCCAGGCGCCGATTGGCAGGATCAGCCCGCTCTCTTCCGCAATCGGGATGAACTGCCCCGGGGAAATCGGCCCTTTCTTCGTATGAGTCCACCGTGCCAATGCTTCCACGCCTGTCATGCGGCCGGTTTTCATATCGTATTGGGGCTGGTAGTGGAGACTGAGTTCGTTCCTGCTGAGCGCCTGGCGCAAGTCCATCTCGAGCAGGGTCTTCTCGATCATATCGTTGTTCATTTCCTCGGTGAAGAAGCGGTGTGTGCACTTGCCATGCTCTTTCGCGACGAACAGCGCTGTGTCCGCATTCCTCATGAGGGTGTCGTAGTCTTCCCCGTCCGCAGGGAACCGGCTGACCCCGATGCTCGGTGTGATATAGACTTCGAGCGAGTCGAATGAGAACGGGGCGGAGATCTCCTCGATAATGCGCAGCGCAGCCGAGTTGACCCGGTCCATGGCCGTTTCCTTCAGCATGATGACGAATTCGTCGCCGCCGAGCCGGCCTGCCAGGTCGTCCGGCCCAAGACATTTCTCAAGACGCTCCGCGACGGCTTTCAGGACTTTATCGCCAATGTAGTGTCCGAGCGAGTCGTTGATGTTCTTGAAACGGTCCAAATCCAAATAGAGAAGTGAGAAATGCGGCTTGCGGCGCTCGATCGCCTGCGTCACTTCCGACTTGAACAGACGGCGGTTGGCGAGGCCGGTCAGTGCATCGTAATAGGCCATATGCTCGACCTGCTTCTCCGCTTTCTTCCTATCTGTAATATCGACACACGTGCCGACGACTTCCAGCACGGTCCCGTTTTCCAGGACAGGGGACAAGTAGATGATGACAGTCCTGTCCGAGTAGGCGAATTCGAACTGGCACGGCTCCCCGTCGAGTGCCGCGTACAGATAGGCGCGCAAATAAGCCCGTTCGGATGGGGTGAATGGGTTACCATCCCCCCGGGCATTCAGCCGCGCGGAAGTGAGCCCGATCTTTTCGCACATCTTCCCTTCAAGCAGGGTGATTTCAATACGGCCCAACGCATCCTGCTCATACTTGAAGATAGCATTCTGCAGGTTTTTCACCGTAGTCCGGAAATCGTTCTTCAAGGCACTTTCCAATGCCTGTTCGGCTTCGATGCGGGCAGTGATGTCCGTACGGATCGAGATGAATTCGAACGGTTTCCCCTCGGCGTCGGTGAACGGGACGATCGTCGTGTTCATCCAATAGAACGAACCGTCTTTCGCCCGGTTCTTCACTTCACCGCGCCAGATCTCACCGCGCCGGATCGTCGACCACATGTCCTCGAAAAACGCTTGCGGGTGGAATCCGGAGTTGATGATTCTGTGGGTTTTGCCGAGCAGTTCGTCTTCCGAGTATTTGGAGAGCTCGCAGAACTTCGGGTTCACGTACTGGATGACGCCTGCTGCATCTGTCACCGCGATCACCGAGGCATGATCGAGCGCGGACTCCAGGTTGTGGAGCACTTGCAGCGTGCGGGTGTACCGCTCGGTCGTCAGCTGTTCGGCCGTTATATCGATGTCGACGGAGATGTAGTGGGTCGGTTGGCCGCTGTCGTCTCTGACAGGGACGACGGTCGCAAGCACCCAGTACGGCGTTCCGTCTTTCGCGATGCTCCTGACCTGCTCCTGCCAGAGGCCATGGCTGTCCACCACCAGCTGTAGCGCCGTCAGGAAGGACTCGTTGCAGTAAGCCGGGTTCAGGACGCCGTATGTCTGGTGAAGCAGCTCGTATTCTGCATATTTGGATGTCTCACAGAAGCGCTCGTTGACATAGATGATCCTGCCGTCCTTGTCGATCATGGAGACACAAAACGTTTCGTCTAGTAACTGCGTCATGGAGTGCAGGTTGTGGGTTTCTCTAAGAACCATTTGACAAGATCCTCTCTTCGGCATAGTTACGGAACAGGTGGAGCGTTCATATACTATAGTTCTATTTCTTCCAGTATAACACTATATCTTTAGACCTTGTAAGGGGCATTTGTGAAAGAACTATGATTTGTCCATAGTTTCATAGTCACCACTTGTCAGACACTTTCCAGTCCGGTTGCGGGAACCGGGACGGAACGGTATCATGAAGAGTGAATAGCTGTATATGGAATATATCGGTCTGTCTGGCCCATTCTTCACGATGAACGGCAAGAAGATGAGCAGGCAAAAAAACGCTAAGGAGCGGTCGGATATGGAAGGACAGTTGGAACGGATCAGAAGGGAATCGTTACGCGGGAAAGTGGTGACGGCAGACGAAGCCGCATCCTGGATACAGGACGGAATGACACTTGGTTTGAGCGGATTCACGCGTGCCGGTGACGCGAAGGCGATTCCGGAGGCACTGGTGAAGCGGGCGGCGGATGAGGAGTTCAAGGTGAACGTCTTCACGGGCGCATCGCTCGGCCACGATATCGACAAACTGTTCACGGAGGCGGGTATCGTGAACAAGCGCCTGCCATTCCAGGCGGATGCCACGATGCGGAAAGGCATCAACCGGGGGGAGCTGCTGTTCGTCGACCACCATCTGTCGGATACATCTGAACTCGTGCGGGGCGGCGTGCTGCCTCAGATCGATTACGCAGTCATCGAGGCGGTGGCGATTGCGGAGGACGGCGCCATCATCCCGTCCACCTCGATCGGCAATTCCCTGATCTTCGCGGAGCACGCGAAGTCGATCATCGTCGAGATCAACGTCGCGCACTCTACGGAATGGGAAGGTGTCCACGACGTCTATGATCCGGGAGTGCTCGGGGACCGCGAACCGATTCCGCTCATGCATCCTGACGAGCGGATCGGTACATATGGAATCCCTGTCGACCCTGACAAGATCGCCGGGATTGTGCTGACAGAAGAGTACGATTCGTTCTCGACGATCGACCAGCCTGACGAAGAGACGGAAGTGATGGCGGGGCATCTGCTCGCCTTCCTCCGTTTTGAAATCGCAGCCGGTCGTCTGACGAACGAGCTCGCGCCGCTCCAGTCCGGTATCGGATCACAGGCGAATGCAGTGCTGCACGGCCTGCTCGACTCGGAATTCGAAAACTTGGAACTCTACTCGGAAGTGCTGCAGGATTCCGTATTCGAACTGATCGATGCCGGCAAGGTAAAGTCCGCTTCCTGTACGTCGATCACAGTGACGGCAGAGCGGATGGACAAGTTGCGGAACAATCTCGCATTCTACAAAGAGAAGATCATCATGAGGCCGCAGGAAATTTCCAATCACCCGGAAGTGATCAGGCGGCTCGGCACAATCTCCATCAACACTGCGCTCGAGTTCGATATATACGGCAATGTCAACTCCACTCACGTGACAGGGACGAAGATGATGAACGGAATCGGAGGCTCTGGGGATTTTGCACGGAATGCACGCCTTGCGATCTTCGTCACGAAATCGCTGGCGAAAAAAGGGGACGTTTCGAGCTGTGTGCCGTTCGTTTCCCACGTCGACCATACGGAGCATGACGTCGACATCATCGTCACGGAACAAGGGTATGCCGATCTGAGGGGGCTGGCACCGAAAGAGCGGGTGCCGCTTATCATCGACCGCTGTGCCCACCCGTCGTACCGTGATCAGCTGTGGGCTTATTACGAAGAGGCGCTGAGCCGGGGCGGCCACACACCGCATATTCTCGAAAAAGCGCTCGGCTGGCATATCCGGCTCTCAGAAACCGGGACGATGCGCGAATCACGGGAAGAAGTGATGTCATCATGAAGGTTGCCCTATTCGGAAGTACAGGACGCGTCGGATCCAAGATGCTCCGTCAGCTGCTGGCGGAAGGACATGAAGTGACCGTGCTCGTGCGTGACGCCGGCAAACTGGAATCCCACCCGCAGCTGACCGTCGTTACGGGAGATGCGAAAAACGGAGCGGATGTCCATAACACCGTACAGGGGGCGGACTGCGTGGCGAGTGCGCTCGGGACGGACAAATCGACTGTCCTCAGCGAAGCGGTCCCTCATATGATTGCGGCGATGGAAGGCTTGCAGATCCGGCGAATCCTGACGATCGGGACGGCGGGCATCCTGCAGAGCCGGCTGGAGTCCGGCCGCCTCAGGTATGAGGCAGGGGATTCGAACCGCAAGCTGACGAGGGCAGCGGAAGAACACCACGCAGCCTACCGGGCACTCGCCGATTCGGCATTGGAATGGACGATCGTCTGTCCGACGTATCTGCCGGACGGTAAGGATACAGGCACGTACCGGATCGAAGACGATTGGCTGCCGGAGGGCGGCGACCGGATTTCGACAGGGGATACCGCGCACTTCGCGGTCCAAGAACTGAGCGAAAACGGCCACGTGCGGCACCGGGTCGGGATCGCGTATTAAGGAAAACAGAAAACCGGCGTACACAAACCCTGCAGGTCTTGTGTACGCCGGTTTTTTTTACGTTATGTGAGTTTCGACAGGAACATCGTCGCGATGCCGAAGTAGATCAGCAGCGACAGGATATCGTTCAGCGTCGTGATCAGGGGACCGGATGCTACCGCTGGATCGACTTTGAATTTGTTCAGGATGAGCGGGATGACCGTTCCGGCGAATGTCCCGATGATCAGCGTACAGAGCAGGGAGATGCCGACGACGAAGCCGAGCACGGCGCTGCCTTGCCAGAAGAACGCGATGACGGCGATCAGCAGGCCGCATGTCACACCGATCATAATTCCGACAAATAGTTCGCGGACGATGAGCTTGGTCGCTTTTTTCCACGTCATCTCCTCGGAAGCCAGTCCGCGCACGACGACTGCGAGTGACTGGGTGCCTGTGTTCCCGGTCATCCCGGCAATCATCGGCATAAAGAACGCAAGGGCGACGACCGC
The DNA here is from genome assembly GCF_023707985.1 of Sporosarcina sp. NCCP-2716. Taxonomy (GTDB): domain Bacteria; phylum Bacillota; class Bacilli; order Bacillales_A; family Planococcaceae; genus Sporosarcina. Next base: position 253,320 of record NZ_BRCF01000002.1, on the reverse strand, counting down.
TTCCAGCGTGTCTTCGAACTTGGAGATGATGCTTCCGGAGACCAGACCGATGAACAGCAGGAGGATCAGCCAGGGAAGCCTGCGCCTCGCCGCGGTGAGCGGTTTCGTCCGGAAGTCGATCGACTTGCCGGTGGCGAGGAGCATTTCGATATCTTCATCCGCTTCCCGCACGACGATATCGAGCACCTGATCGCCTGAAATCGTGCCGACGAGCACTTGGTCGCCTGTCGTCACAGGGATCGCCTCGAAATCGAACTGTCCGATAATGCGGGCCACTTCCTCCTGCTTCATCTGCACATCCACGGTGATCGGCTGATCCCGCATGATGTCCCTGATATGTTTGTCGTCATCGGAAAGCAGGAGATCCCGGAATGTCACGATGCCGATCAGCCGCTGCTCTTCATCCACGACATATAAGTAGTTCACGAAGTGTGCAAGGTTCTCGAATGTCTTCAGTTTCTCCTCCGCCTCACCGACCGTTACGTCAGGCGCCACCGGGATATACCGGTTCGTCATGACCCGGCCCGCTGTTTTCGGCGGATAGTCCATGATGTGGAGAATCGATTCCATCTCTTCGCGCCTCATCTGGGCGATCAGGTCATCCACTTTGGCTTTCGAAAGGCCTGTCAGTAAAAAGGCGAGATCATTGCTCTGCATCTTATGTAGGATTTCAGTGGAGCGGTCAGGGCCGATACGCTCAAGGACGGCAAGCTGCTCATCCTTGCTCAAGTAGCGCAGCAGACCGGTGATCTGATCGATGGACAGCCACTCCAGGAAGAGGGGCTTCCGTTTCTTCGGCAGTTCCTTGTAATGGGTTGCCAGATCATGGAGCGTCAGACCGTGGACGATCTCCAGGAACATATCTTTCTTCCCTTCACTGAGCACGCGGATGATTGCACGGTCCAATTTTTCCTTATCCCAATTCTCCTGTTGTTTTTCCTTCTTGAATAGAGCCAAATCCTTCACCTCCGCGAATGGTCGAACGTTACCGTTACTATGTATTTGGTGTATGCCCTAACTTGCCGGAAAGAAAACAAAGCTATGGAAGCAGATCGGAAATAGAGAAGGACGAACCGAAGAAAATTTCACATTTCAGACTTTTCATGTTTTAATAGACGGTAACTTTAAAAAGGAGAGGATCGATTTGAGAAGGAAATTTACTATCGGCAGTATGCTGCTTGCAGGGGCTGTCCTGCTTGGTGCCTGCAGCGGCAGCGGAGGCACTGCGAGCGGAGAGGAAGAGGACTCGTACGACTTAGTGAAGAAAGGGAAGCTGACATTCGCTTCGAGCGGGGAATACAAACCGTTCAACTACGAAGAGAATGGTAAACTGACAGGCTTTGATATCGAAATCGGAGAAGCGATCGCCGAAAAACTCGGTCTTGAACCGGACCCCGTAACAAACCCATTCCAAACCATCCTGCCGGGCCTGGTTGCGAAGAAATATGATGCGATCATCGGTTCCATGGCCTATACGAAGAAACGTGCCGAACAGGCGTCCTTCACGAAACCCTACTACTATTCAGGCGGTATGATCTGGGTCGCAAAAGACAATAACGACATCAAGACCCCCGATGATGTGAAAGGCAAGAAGATCGGTGTCGGGGCGGAAACGACTTACGAGAAACCGGCCGAAACGCTTTCCGATGATCTCCAGTACTACAGTGCCGACCTTGTGGCACTGAAGGATCTGACCGTCGGCAACCGGCTCGACGCAGTCATCACAGCCGATATCGTCGGTTATGAAGCGATCGACAAAGGTTTCGCCATCAAAGAAGTCGGCAAGCCGCTGTGGGTGGAGCAGCCGTCGATCGCTGTCAGGAAGGACAACGACGAACTCCGCCAGGCCATCGACGATGCCCTCCAGGAACTGATCGACGACGGGACGTACAACGAAATCTCGATGAAGTGGTTCGACCGCGATTTACTCGATATCGATCTGGAAGGGGTCGAGCTGCTGGAGTGAGGAAACCACTTATATTTCAAAATATTACAGGGAGATTACTGTTTTTCTAATTTTCTTGTTTAAGTGAATTCGATTGGGGTATTTGCAAGGTAAGGTGTGAAAAAAATAGCCGACTGGCTAACTAAAAGGGGAGTTCGGGAGAATGGGAAAACTAAAAATGATGCTGCTCATGCTGGCAGCAGCTGTCTTGGTCCTCGCCGCGTGCGGTAAAAAAGATGACGGCAACACATCCGGCACGAAGGATGGTTCAGAGGATGCCGGCTACGAATTAGTGAAAAAAGGGAAGTTCACGTTTGCGGCAAGCGGCGTGTATAAGCCGTTCAGCTATGAAGAGAACGGGAAACTGACAGGGTTCGACGTGGAAATCGGTGAAGCGATCGCCGACAAACTCGGTCTTGATCCTCAACCGGTCACCAATCCGTTCGAAACGATCCTGCAGGGATTGGTAGCGAAAAAGTTCGACGCCATCATCGGTTCCATGGCCTACACGAAGAAGCGTGCCGAGCAGGCCGATTTCACGGAGCCATACTATTACTCGGGCGGGATGATCTGGGTCGCGAAAGATAACGACGAAATCAAAAGCCCGGAAGACTTAAAAGGCAAGAAGATCGGGGTCGTGGCCCAATCCACCTACGAAGAGCCGGCGAAAGAACTGTCGGATAACATCCAGTATTACAGCAGTGACGTCGTGGCGCTGAAAGACCTGACGGTTGAAAACCGCCTGGACGCGGTCATCACAGCTGACATCGTCGGCTACGAAGCAGTTGACAACGGTTTCGCTATCAAAGAAGTCGGCAAACCGCTGTGGGTGGAACAGCCGTCCATCGCTGTCCGCAAAGACAACAAAGAGCTGACAAAAGCGATCGACAAAGCACTGAAAGAGCTGATCGACGAAGGGAAATACAAGGAGATTTCAGAGAAATGGTTCGACCGTGACCTCTTGGACATCGATCTGGAAGGTGTCGAGCTGCTGGAATGAGTGACTTAACTGCGTATTTGACAGAGAGTAGGTGTGCCGGTGCCTGAATTACTAGTGACCATCTATGATGTATTCATGAGAACATATAAAGGGTTTTTGCAGGCAGGCCTGCTGACGATCGAAATCACTGCGATTGCTGTCGTCGTCGGAACCTTCCTCGGTATCGTGTTTGCGCTCATGAAGATCTCGCACTCCAAGATCCTGCAAACGATTGCAAACCTCTATATAACGATTATCCGCGGGACACCGCTCATCGTGCAAATCATGTTTCTGTACTATGGAATCACGTCGATCATCATCCTGTCGAACTTCTGGGCAGGGGCGATCGCTCTCGGTATCCACAATGGTGCCTATATTGCGGAAATCTTCCGCGGGTCGATCCAGGGTGTCGACAGGGGACAGCGCGAAGCCAGTCTCGCCCTCGGCATGAACCGGACACAGACGATGCGCCGGATCATCTTCCCGCAGGCACTGCGCCGTGCAATCCCGCCGCTCGGCAATCAGTTCATCATCACATTGAAAGACTCATCACTCGTCTATGTAATCGGAGTCTCGGAATTGTTCGGGCTTGCGAACCGGGAAGCCGCTTCCTCGTTCCTGCCGCTCGAGACGTTCCTCGTGGTCGGTTTCTATTATCTGGTGCTCGTGATGATCTTCACGGCATTGCTGCGCTGGTATGAAAACAAACTGGACGTGGACAAATAATGGAGGGCGAAAACGATGATTAAAGCAGAAAACATCCATAAGTCATTCGGCAAGCTGGAAGTCCTGAAAGGGATCGACATGGAAGTGCACCCGGGCGAAGTGGTTGTCATGGTCGGCGTGAGCGGGTCAGGAAAAAGTACCTTCCTCCGCTGCCTAAACTTCCTGGAGCTGACGAACGACGGGGTCATCACAATCGACGGCAAACGGGTCGACCAGAAAAAGGACGATTTGTCCAAAGTGCGGGCGGAAGTCGGTATGGTCTTCCAGCACTTCAACCTGTTCCCGCATAAGACGGTTCTGGAAAACGTCATGGAGGCGCCCATCATGGTGAAGAAGATGGATAAGGCCAAGGCGAAAGCGAATGCCCTCGACATTTTAGGCAAAGTCGGGCTGTCCGATAAGGCGGACGTCTATCCGAACAAACTGTCGGGCGGGCAGAAACAGCGAGTTGCGATCGCGAGAGCCCTTGCGATGGAACCGAAAGCGCTCCTGTTCGACGAACCGACGTCCGCGCTCGACCCGGAGCTCGTCGGGGAAGTGCTGCAGGTCATGAAAGAGCTGGCGGAAGACGGCATGACGATGGTCGTCGTCACGCATGAGATGAAGTTCGCAAAGGAAGTAGCGGACCGTATCATCATGCTGAACGAAGGCGTCATCATCGAGGATGCCGATCCCGATACGTTCTTCAACCATTCCACGAACGAACGGACACGTCAGTTTCTGGAGATGGTCAATGTCTGAAGGACCGAAAAAACCCGCTGTCCCGGTCAACTTGACGGGGACAGCGGGTTTTCAGCGTTTCGGGGTGTACGCCAGTTCGCGGAACAGCTTCTGACGTTCAGCGTCCGTGAGATCCCGCCACTGTCCGACCGGCAGATCGCCGAGCGTCAGGTTCATGATGCGGGTTCTGCGAAGGCTGACAACGTTATAGCCGAGTGCCGTGCACATGCGGCGGATCTGGCGGTTCAGCCCTTGTGTCAGCGTAATATTGAACTTCCGGGCGCCGAGCTTTTTCACTTTGCACGGTTTCGTCACCGTTTCGAGGATCGGGACACCGCGCTCCATGGATCGGACAAATTCGTCGGTGATCGGCCGGTCAACCGTGACGATGTATTCCTTCTCATGTCCGTGTTCTTCACGGAGGATTTCATTGACGATGTCACCGTCATTCGTCAGCAGCAGCAGGCCATCGGAGTCTTTATCGAGCCGTCCGATATGGAAAATGCGCAGCGGATGATTGACGAAGTCTACGACATTCCCCTTGACGTGGCGCTCCGTCGTGCTTGTGATCCCGACAGGTTTGTTCAGCATGATGTAGACGAGCTGTTCTTGTGCCGCAACCGGTTTTCCATCCACTTCGACCACGTCGCCGGTCAGGACTTTGCTGCCGAGTTCTGCGGGCTGCCCGTTAATGACGACGCGGCCGTCTTCGATCCATTTGTCTGCACCGCGCCGGGAGACGATGCCGGCTTCGCTTAAAAACTTATTGATGCGCATCATTCGTTCACCTCTTCAGCTTGCATTTTGTTCTATTGTAGCTCGTTTTTCATCTGTAATCCAATCCCCTTACAAGTAGTCAACCAATTCCGAAAAGAAAATGATTGACAACGAGGAAGAGAGGCGGTAAGATGGGAGACAACTTTCAGATGGGCAGACGGGACCGGGAGCGGGACCACCCACGGAGAGCTGAGATTAGCAGAGAAGAGCATAGCTGAGAAATCATTGAATAAGAGGAGTAGCATCATAGAAGGCGCGTCCAGAGAGTCGGGGATGGTGGGAACCGATCGGTCTTGTGATGTGAATGGGCTTAGGAGAGCCGGGATTGGCCTGTCATGGGTCTTTTTCGGACGTGGTTCCCGCGTTACGGGAAGTGCAGACACAGCACACAAAGAGGGGATGCGCATGCATTCCAATAGAGGTGGCAACGCGGATCAATCCGTCCTCTGTCAGGAGACTACACGTCTTCCGGCAGGGGACTTTTTTGACGTTGTCCGACAGACGGGAGAGACGGAAATGATGGAACAACAAACAAGTGCGAGAGTGACAACGAAGAAATTGAGCGGCAGAGGGCTGACGCCGCTCGGGATCATGGAGCGCCTGCCGGGGACAAGGAAATTCCTGCTGGAGAGTTCAGCGGAAAGTAACGGGCGCGGACGTTTTTCGTTTATCGGCTCGGAGCCTGTCAAATCGTTCATCGGCAGTGCGGAAGGGATCCGGGAAACGGATCACCGGACCGGCGTGACGATTTCCCATGAAGGCGATCTGTTCGATCTGCTGAAACAGCTGATCCCGAGCATTGACAGCGGAACCGTTTTCCCGTTCGCCGGCGGGGCGGTCGGCTGCTGCTGTTATGAAGCCGGGGACCCGGGCAGGAAGCGGGAGGAACGCACGGAACCGCTCGCATTCTTCCACGTGTACAACACGGTGGCCGTCTATGATCATCTGCTTGGGGAAATCACACTCATCCATACGGAAACCGGCCTGGAGAATCGCACAGCAGATCTCGGATTGCTCGAGGACCGTTTGCTGGCGGAGGATCCGGGAACCGGTCGGATGAAAGAGGCAGCGGTGTTGTCCGAATTCCGGAGTGCGCTGCCGGAAAGCGAGTTCGAGGAGGATGTGCAGGCTGCGCTGCATGCCATATGGAAAGGGGAAGCGGAGCAGATCGTCCTGTCCAGGCGGATGGAGGCGGAGCTGACAGGGAATCCGGTCCGTCTGTATGAACAGCTTCGCGAAAGGAATCCATCCCCGTACATGTACTACATGGAGTTCGACGATCAGATCATTCTCGGGGCGTCTCCGGAAAGCCTCGTCAAAGCGGAGAATGGCATCATCCGGACGAATCCGATCGCCGGCACCCGGCCGCGCGGGAGGGATCGCGCGGAAGATGAAGCACTCGAGCAGTCGCTTCGGAACGATCCGAAAGAGCTGGCGGAACACGAGATGCTCGTCGAACTCAGCAGACACGAAATGGAACAGTTCTGTGAGGCGGGCAGCGTCCGGGTGACCGCGCGGCAGGCAACCGTGCGCTATGAACACGTCATGCATCTCGTCTCCGAACTCGAAGGAAGGCTTGCGGCAGGGAAGCATGCAATGGATGCATTCCGGGCGTGTCTGCCGGCAGGGACTGTCACCGGCAGCCCGAAAGCCGCCGCAATGGAATTCATCCGCACTATCGAACGGACGCCCCGCGGAGTCTATGGCGGAGCTGTCGGATACGTCGGTTTCAACGGCAATCTTGACGCGGCGCTCGCCATCCGGACGATGGTGGTCCGGGGGAATACGGCGGTCGTGCAGGCAGGTGCGGGCATCGTCGCCGCATCCGATCCGCACCGCGAACTGCTGGAGACGGTCCATAAGGCGAGATCGCTGACGTCGCTCGGGCAGGTCTGAGTGAAATGGAAGAAGACGGAAGCGAAGAGAAGAGAACTGAAGAGAAGAGACAGGAGAGATGAGACGTGAAGAATTATATCGAACAGATACGGCGCGGACGGAATTTGACCTCCCTGGAAATGGAACAGGCGTCGGAACTGATGTTTACGGACAGCACGGACGCAGGCAGCATCGCACTTTTCCTGCAAGCAATAGCTGAAAAGAAAGAGACGGCCGAGGAAGTAGCAGCACTTGCCGGCGTGATGAGGCGCCATGCAATCCAGCCGCCGCTGCCGGAAGGGACGTATTTCGATAATTGCGGGACGGGGGGAGACTGTTCGGGCAGTTTCAACATCAGTACAGCTTCCGCGTTCGTGCTGGCGGCCTGCGGTGTCCGTGTCGCGAAGCATGGCAACCGGAAAATATCGAGCGCAGCCGGCAGCCATGATGTATTGGAAGCCCTCGGCATCCCGGCTGATCTGTCGGCGGAAGAAAGGGCGGATATGATGAGACGGACGGGGATGACGTTCTTGTTCGCGCCTGCCGTCCACCCGAAACTGAAGCGCATCGGGGTGATCCGCCGGCAGCTGGCCCGTCCGACCGTCTTCAACATGGTCGGCCCTCTCGCCAGCCCTGCGGATCTGCATGCCCAGTATACCGGCATCCCGCGCAGCGGATTCGTCATGGAGTATGCCGCCGCCCTCAGGATGCTCGGACGCCGGCGTGCCGTTGTCGTCTCGGGCGCCGGCGGTCTGGATGAAGCATCACTTGCCGGCCGGAACACGCTGGTGTTTGTGGACGGCGGGGATCTGATCCCGTTCACACTGGCACCTGAAGACGTGGGTCTGCAGCAGGCGGCGCTGCACACCGTACAGGGAGGGGACGCGGATGAAAACGCACGGATCATCCGCTCCGTATTCGCCGGGGAGCGCGGACCGAAAGCGGATACCGTCGCCCTGAATGCCGGCATCGGCCTCTTTGCGGAAGGGACAGCCGGCACCATCCGGGAAGGGGTTGCCCTGGCAGAGGAGTGCATCCGCAGCGGCAGGGCGCAGCAGCAGCTGGACAATGTCATCGGATTCTGTGAAGGAGCGAGAAAGGGGGCGGCGGCCAGATGACGATTCTCGATGACATCATCCGTGAGAAAGAGCGGGAAGTGGCTGCGCTTCTCGAAGGAGGGGCGGCGGTGCAGGCACCGGTGCAGGATCTGCCGGCTCGCCCGTCGCTGTTCAGCACATTGCAACAGACGGAACACCTGCAAGTCATCGCGGAGATCAAACGCGCCTCGCCCTCGAAAGGCATCATCCGGGACGGGGTGGACCCTGTTAAACAGGCGGTGTGCTACGAGGCTGCCGGTGCGGCATGCATCTCTGTGCTGACGGATCATTCCTTTTTCAACGGCTCCTATGACGATCTTCGGACTGTGGCGCAAGCGGTCCGTACGCCGATCCTGTGCAAGGACTTCATCATCCATCCGATCCAGATCGACCGGGCGAAAGCGGCGGGGGCGTCCGTCATCCTGCTGATCGCGGCCGTCTTGCAGGATGCGGAACTGCGTGCGCTGCACAGCTATGCCGGGGCGCTCGGCATGGAAGTGATCATGGAAGTCCACAGTGAACAGGAATTGACCCGTGTGCTCACGGCGGGCGCCCGGATCATCGGTGTCAACAACAGGGATCTGCGGACGTTCACTGTCGACCTGGCGATGACCGAACAGCTGGCGCATGCAGTCCCAAGTGACAGCGGCCATGTCTTGATCAGCGAAAGCGGGATCATGGGACCGGCCGATGCCCGCCGTGCAGCAGCGGCTGGTGCTTCCGGCGTGCTGGTCGGGGAAGCGCTGATGAGAAGCGGCAGCCCGGAACAGGCGATCCGCTCCCTGCAGGTGACGGGGGAGGGGGCCGGGAGATGACGAAGGTGAAGATCTGCGGGCTGTCCGAGGCAGTGCATGTGAAGGCTGCTGTCGATGCCGGAGCTGATGCAATCGGTTTCGTCTTTGCGCCGTCCGCGAGACGGATCACCCCTGAGAAAGCGGCAGAACTTGCGGCGGACATCCCGGCATCTGTCCTGAAGATCGGCGTGTTTGCGGATGCCCCGCCTGCAGAGATACGGCGCATTGCCGAAACCGTCCCGCTCGACATGATCCAGTATCACGGGGACGAAACAGATGAGGAAATCCGGGCAATCGGCCTCCCTGCCATGAAATCCTTTTCCATCCGGACGGTAACGGACTTGGAGCCGGCCGCGGGATTCGCCGCCTGGCCGCTCTTCGACGCACCGGGTATTGATCATCGCGGAGGCAGCGGCAGGACATTCGACTGGCAGCTGCTGGAGGAAGCGGGGTTTGCCGGCCGGCCGTTCGTACTGGCGGGCGGGCTCGACGAAGGGAATGTCAGTGAAGCGATCCGACGGCTGCGGCCGATGATGGTCGACGTGTCGAGCGGTGTGGAGCGGAACAAGAGGAAAGACGAGCAGCTGATCCGGGCATTCATCCGCCGGGTCAAGCAGACAAAGTGAGGAGAGATGAGCATGATTCAAGCAGCGGAGGGTAAAGGAAGGTATGGACGATTCGGCGGACAATATGTCCCGGAGACATTGATGGGCGCACTGACGGAACTGGAGGAAGCCCACGAACGTGCGATGAAGGACGGAACATTTCGGGAAGAACTCGATGGTTATCTGAAAGACTTTGTCGGGCGGGAGAACCCCCTCTATTTCGCTGAGCGGCTGACGGCTGTTGCAGGCGGGGCGAAGATCTATCTGAAGCGCGAAGATCTGAACCATACCGGCGCCCATAAGATCAACAATGCACTCGGGCAGGCACTGCTCGCGAAGCGGATGGGCAAACGGAAAATCGTGGCGGAAACGGGTGCCGGCCAGCACGGCGTGGCGACAGCGACAGCGTGCGCGCTCCTCGGACTCGAATGTGTTGTGTTCATGGGCAAGGAGGACATACGCCGCCAGGAGCTGAATGTGTTCCGCATGCAGCTGCTCGGCGCGCGCGTCGAGGAAGTCGATAAGGGGGCAGGCACCCTGAAAGACGCCGTGAACGAAGCGATGCGCTACTGGGTCGCGAATGTCGGGGACACCCATTATATTCTGGGCTCCGCTCTCGGCCCCCATCCATTTCCGAAAATCGTGCGTGATTTCCAGCAGGTGATCGGGCAGGAGACGAAACGGCAGATAATCGAGAAGGAAGGCCGTCTGCCTGACGCGGTCGTCGCCTGTATCGGCGGCGGCAGCAATGCGATCGGCATGTTCCACCCGTTCGTGGACGATTCGGGGGTGGCGCTCTTCGGCGTGGAGGCGGCCGGCAGCGGACTTGCTTCCGGGCAGCACGCTTCGGCGATGGCAGAAGCCAAGGAAGGCGTCCTGCACGGAGCGTATATGTATGTCCTGCAAGACGATGATGGCATGATCCAGGAGGCGCACTCGATCTCGGCCGGTCTCGATTATCCGGCGGCCGGCCCCGAGCACTGCCATCTCCACGAGACCGGCAGAGTGACCTACACAGCCGCGACCGATGCAGAGGCGCTCGAAGGGCTGAAACTGCTGTCGCGCACGGAAGGGATCATCCCGGCGCTCGAAAGTGCCCACGCAGTGCATTTCGCGTGCCGGCTGGCTGCGGAACTGACGCCGGAAGAAATCGTTGTGGTCTGCCTGTCAGGGCGCGGTGACAAAGACATGCACACTGTGCGCAACGTATCCGGAGGTGGGATTGTATGAAGGAACAGGCGCTCACACGGATCTTACAGGAGAAGAAACAAGCCGGGCAGCAGATCTTCGTCCCCTACATGATGGCCGGAGACGGAGGAATCGGCGCGCTGCATGGCCGTATCGAATTCTTAGCGGCCGCGGGTGCGGATGCCGTCGAAATCGGCATCCCCTTTTCCGATCCGTCAGCTGACGGGGAAGTGATCCAGCAGGCGGGGGAACGGGCCCTCTCGGCAGGCACGACCTTGCGGAAAGTGCTGGACTGCCTGGCGGAACGGTCCCATGATATTCCTCTTATCGTCATGACGTATTTGAATCCGATCATCGCCATGGGCATCCCTCATTTCCTCGGAGAGTGCCGCCGGGCGGGCGTGTTGGGGCTGATCGTTCCGGACTTGCCCCATGAGGAACGATCCCTTCTGACAGTCGAAATGACGGGGAGCGGAATCGCCCTCATCCCGCTCGTATCCCTGATGAGTTCCCCGGAACGGGTAGCCATGATCGCTGAAGAGGCGGAAGGGTTCATCTATGCGGTGACCGTCAACGGCATTACAGGGGAGCGGAACAGTTTCGGCAGCGGCCTGGGTGACCATCTGGCAAAGCTAAAGGAGGCGTCGGAAATACCTGTGCTCGCCGGTTTCGGAATCTCGAACCCTGCACAAGTCGAGAAATTCCAAAAGCTGGCGGACGGCGTCATCGTCGGCAGCGCAGTTGTGGAAGCCTTCCGGACAGGGGACCTGGACATAATCAGGGAACTGGCAGGAGCAGGGAGGCGCCGACTGCCCCAATATGAAACTTTTTCCTGACTGCTGCGTACCAATAATGGAAGGAGGGGGAAGGGATGGAGTGGAACACAGTGAACGCCGAAATCACCTGGACACATGAAAAAGTGACGTCACTCGCAGGATGGTCGGTCGATGAAAAAGACGTCCTGACGACGGCGGTCTATTATGTACTGGCCCAGCATGACTTCGATGCGGAAAGTTTCTCAAGGACGATGGACGCCCTGAAGAAGCGGGTCGGCTGGCTGTCCCCGGTACGAGGCAATTTCCTGCCGCTGCTTGCGTCGTTCCTCGATACGGGCCGGCTTCCCGCGGACGAGGCGGTCGACGGGCTGTTCAAACGCCAGCAAGTGCTCAGGAGAGCGGGATTCAAGAACACCGTCCATTCGTTCCTCGCGGCGCTGCTGATGTCGCCCACCCCCGGCTCCTTCCAGTCCGAGGCGGTGCAGGCGAAGCGTCTTTACACAGCCATGAAAAAACAGCATTTCCTGCTGACGTCGGACGAGGACTATTCATACGCCATGCTGCTCGGGAAGCTGAAGAACGATCCGAAAGAGCAGGCGGCACTGATGAGGAAGTATTATGATGAGCTGAACGGCAGCGGCTTCAAATCGGGTGCGGAACTGCAGTGGCTGTCACAGGTGCTGACCATCGACTGCTGCAGTTACAAGGAAGAACACGCAGTCCGTTCACGGGAACTGATGACCCATATCCGGAAGCGGGTCAATTTGAAGCCGATCCATTATCCGCTCATCGGTTTCCTCGCCATTCTGGAATGCAGCGATGACCAGGTCGAACAGCTGATCAGCCTCACGAATTTCCTCGCGAAAGAGGAGCTGTTCAAGCTGCGGCGTGCGGCGGCGTTTTCATTCGGAACAGGCTACTTGCTCCAGCAGCTGATGGAAAGAGGGGAGTTTGCCGAAATCCCGAGGCCGACCCTCTTCATCATCCGGCAGGCCGTCATGGGAGCTTCGGTCGCTTCAATCGTATCCGGCTCAACGGCTGCCCTCCCCTGATCCCCCTACATAAGCCGGGCAGTGCCGCCAGGTGTTCACCACTCACTGGCGGAGCTGCCCTTTTCGATGCGGCAAGGCTTTTCTGCTTTCCCTGATAATATGATAGACTGGAAAGCAGCCAGACAAACGAAGGAGGAAGTCGATTGAACCTACTACCGAAACGGCTGCAGCCGGGCGACACGATTGGAATCGTTGCACCCGCCAGCCCGCCGAACCAGGAAAGTCTCGAACGTTCGTATGCATTCCTCGAAAAACTCGGCCTGAAATGGAAACTCGGCCGGCACGTCAAAGACGTCAACGGTTATTTGGCCGGCACGGATGACGATCGGCTTGCGGATATCGAGGCCATGTTCGCCGATCCGGACATCGACGGCATCTTATGTGCTGGCGGTGGCTATGGATCCGCCCGCTACGCCGACAGGCTCGACTATCAGCTGATCCGGGAAAACCCGAAAGTCTTCTGGGGATTCAGCGACATCACCTATTTACATACAGCGATCGGAACGTATTCCGAGCTCGTCACTTTCCACGGACCGATGCTCGCTTCCTGCGTTGGCAAAGACACGTTCCATGAACTGTCAGCGAAGCTGTTCCAGCAGCTGTTCGAACCGATGGAACTGCATTATACGGAGGAGATCGGCCCGCTGAAAACAGTAGCAGGAGGGGTTGCCTCGGGTGAACTGACCGGCGGCAACCTGTCGCTCCTTGCGAGCGGAATCGGTACGAAATTCGAAGTCGACACGAAAGGGAAGATCCTGCTCATCGAGGACGTAGGGGAAGAACCGTACCGCGTCGATAATCTCATGAACCAGCTCCGGCTGGCCGGCAAATTCGCGGATGCGGCCGGGATTGTCATCGGTGATTTTGCGAAAGCGGAGCCGAAGAAGGAACCGTCCCTCAGTTTGGAGGAAGTGCTTGAATTCTACACAGGGTCACTCGGCAAGCCGGTTGTCAGCGGCTTCAAGATCGGCCACTGCGAACCGCATTTCGCGGTGCCGCTCGGAACACTGTCCAGGCTGGATGCGGATGCCAAGACGCTGACGATCCTGCCGGGCGTGGAGTAACGAAAACAGGAGGCTGATCAATCATGCAACAGCTAGAGACGATGTGGGAGTGTACGGTGCCTGTCGCGACCATCTGGACATCACCGGAGTCGGCGCGCCCAATGGATGCAGCAGGGATTGCAGAGCCACTCAGCATGAACAGCTGGCTAGCCGCCATGGATCTGGAGCAGCGGTTCGCCCTCTGTAAAGAAAGTCGTGTGCAGAGCCAGCTTCTCTACGGGGAGCCGGTCATTGTCGAGTCGATCGACAACGGCTGGGCGAAAATTATTGCGGTCTGGCAGCCTTCCAGTAAAGATGAGCGCGGCTATCCGGGCTTCGTGCCTGCTGCCCAGCTGAAGGAAGCGGTACCGCTCGATGATCCGGAAGGGGTTGTGCGGGTCGACGTGCCGAAGTGTCAAGTATGGCTTGCGGACCGGACGCCCGACACACTCGTCATCCCGTTCAATTCGATCCTGCCGCTGCTCGGCATGGAGGACGGCTGGGCGGCTGTCGCCACGCCGCACGGCCGCCGGCTCCTCCGTGCAGCAGACATAGACACCGCCCCTTCCATCCACCGGTTTAAGAAGAAAACCGCGCAGGAGGCAGCGGAACGGGCTGTCGATTTCCTCGATCTTCCGTACTTCTGGGGAGGCATGTCATCGTACGGGTATGACTGCTCAGGCTTGACGTATAATATGATGAAAGCAAGCGGTATGTACATCTCCCGGGACGCGAACGACCAGGTGGCTGAAGGAGAAGCCGTCGCGGTCGATGAACCGGAAAGCTGGCGGCGCGGAGATCTTCTGTTCTTCACAGGGGAGAACTCCGGTAATATTACACATGTCGGCTTCTACTACGGCGACGACCAGATGATCCACGCCACGTCCAGCAAGAGCGGAACCGTCGAGCTGAGTAAACTGGAAAACACCCCTTATGCCGGCAGACTGTGTGCCGTGCGCCGGTTCAGCGGGCAGGGACAGACACTGTAAACCTGCCGGCCCGGAAGGAATAGAATGCAAGGAGCTGAAATGATGGAACCACGTAAAATGAGCGACTCCAGAACTATCCAAACGAAACTCGTCCTGCCGCCGGATGCGAACCATCTGGACACGATCTTCGGCGGGAAGGTGCTTGCCTATATCGATGAAATCGCAGCGATCACTGCCATGAAGCATGCCCGGACACCTGTCGTCACCGCCTCGATCGATTCTGTCGACTTCCTGTCATCCGCTGTCGTCGGGGATGTACTGGAACTGGAAGCGAATGTAAGCTCGACAGGCAGGACATCCATGGAAGTGTATGTCATGGTGCACTCAGCAAACCCGCTGACGAACGAACGGAAGATGACGACGGAATCGTTCCTGACGATGGTTGCGATGGGACCGGACAACCGCCCGACACCCGTACCTGGCGTCATCCCGGAAAGCGAAGGGGAAAAACGCATTTTCGAAACGGCTCCGGCCCGGCGTCTCCACCGCAAACAGCGCATGGAAATGGAACATTGAAAAAGGCTGCCGCAAGAGGGGTACTCCCTCCTGCAGCAGCCTTTTTTGTATTATTTATGGTTTTTGTATGACAGTGCGACTCCTGCCACACTTCCAACAAGGATGAAAGCAAACAAAGCAAACATAATATATACGAACCACATGTAGAAGCCCCTCCTTTGCCAGATCATTGTCTTAACTTTACCATGCCGGCCCCGATCCTTCAATGGCGGATCGGCCAGCCGTCCCGCTGCGGCCACGGCCGGCCGGGATCACTCCATCTCAGCGTCAGGCGGGAACCACCGGCAGGCTTCCAGGTCGACCGTGCCGTCTTCCCGGAAAACGATCCCTTCCGCTTCGAGCAGGTCCCGCTGGAGGATCCCTTTCCCTGCTGCGTCTGCTGGCGCGGAAATACCGCCTTTCGCGTTGATGATCCGGTGCCATGGCAGCTGCTCCGCCGCACTCATGGAATGGAGGACGCGCACAACCTGCCGCGCAGCCCGGCGGTTCCCTGCAGCCGCCGCCACCTGTCCGTACGTCATGACGCGGCCTTCAGGGATCGACCGGATCAGCTGAACTGTCTTCGCAGTGAATGGATTCATCTGTCCGCCTCCTATTTCCCGGCACCCTGCGGACGGGAGGCAGCCGGTTTACCTGCAGAGGCCCGGTGCTTCATGTAATCCGCATAGACACTCGTTGCGATGACAACCCAGAACGTACTCGCACACAGTCCGCCGACGACATCACTCGGATAATGGACACCCAAGTAGATCCGGCTGATGCAGATCATCGCAACCATGAAGAACGCGAGGAAAGCACAGACGATCCGTCCGGCATGGCGGATGTTCCTCCAGAGGATGAAGGCCAGGATGGCGTAGAGGCTCGCCGCCATCATCGTATGCCCGCTCGGGAAGGAGTAGCCGCTGATTTCGATCAGCCGGTGCAGATCGGGCCGTGCACGGTGGAAGAAGAGTTTCATCACTTGGTTAATGGCAACCGTCCCGCCGATAACCACTACAAAGAGGATTGTCTGGGCCTTCTGCCGAAAGTACAGCAGAGTCCCGGCAGTCACAGCGCAAATCACCAAGACAGTCTTCGTCGAACCGACCGCCGTGAAAAATTTCATGAACCCGGTGAGTCCTGGAGATTCCATACCTTGGACAGCGTTAATGACTGCCGTATCGAAACGGACGATGCCCCCGCTGCTGATCGAATAGGCGACATAGCCGAAAACCGCGGCCAGTAAGAGACAGGAAATTAGGGCGGCCGTCAACCTGCCCGTTAAAACACGCATTGCATTCATACCTTTCCGTAATCATGTAGACACCCACCAATTCTCACGAACACCGGAGTAAAATGCAAGCGATATAGGAGAATTATTTCACGGAACCCCCATTACTCCCATGACTGCTGTTTACAGAATCCGACAACCGGGAAATCAGGTAACGCACAGCATACGATCACTACAAATACGATAGACACGAAGGGATGGATGAACATGAACGAACTTCACACATTGCAACAATGGCAGGACGCCTTACAGGAGTCGGACGGGCATCCGTTATTTGTCATGAAACATAGCAGTACGTGCCCGATCAGTGCAGCGGGCTATCAGGAATTCCTCTTCTATGAAACAGAGCTGCCAAAGTATGTGGCCGTAGTCCAGACAGCCCGGGACGTATCGCAGAAAATCGCCGAAGATACCGGCGTCAGACACGAATCCCCCCAAGTGCTGCTGCTGAAAGATGGGAAAGCCGTCTGGCATGCATCGCATTATGATATCCAGCGGGATAACTTGGCGGGAGCCGAAGAACGCAGCAGCTGAGAAGGACGTATTTTCTCCAGCAGGCAGTGCCTGTTTTGCCTGATTGTGGTATGCTTGGAGTTATCAGAAAGTCTAAGAGGAAGAGGGCGTTGGGATTGCGGATTACCGGTAGAACAGCTGTCATAACAGGCGGAGCGAAAGGGATCGGAGCCGTCACTGCCCGGCTGTTTTGTGAGCAGGGTGCACAGGTCGCGATCATCGACATGGACGAAAAAGCGGGCGATGAATTGGCCCGCCAGCTTCACGCAGAAGGCAATGACATCGCGTTTTTCCAGGCGGATGTAACAGACGAACTGCAAGTGGGCAGGACGGCTGAGGCGATCCTCCAGCAGTTCGGCAAAGTGGATATCCTTGTGAACAATGCAGGTATCACGATGGACGCCATGACGCTCAAAATGGAGACGGAGACGTTCCGAAAAGTGCTCGACGTCAATGTAACAGGGATTTTCAACTGTACGAAAGCGTTCATCGGCGGGATGGCGGAAGCGGAGTATGGCCGGATCATCAGCACCTCATCGATCGCCGGGACGGGCGGCAACGTCGGACAGGCGAACTATGCGGCTTCGAAGGCAGCTGTTGTCGGCCTGACGAGAACATGGGCCAAAGAGTTCGGACCGAAAGGGGTGACGGCCAATGCCGTCGCTCCGGGGTTCATCGAAACAGAGATGATCCACACGATCCCTGAAAAAGTGGCGGCACAGATCCGCCAGCTGACGCCGTCACCGCGTCTCGGAACGCCTGAAGACGTAGCGAACGCCTACCTGTTCCTCGCGTCCGAAGAAGCGGGATTCGTTAATGGGACCGTGCTGGAAGTCGATGGCGGCATGTTGAAGTAGTAATAATTTGTGAATGATTTCACAAAACATGACACTTAACACGTTGAAAGTCATGACATTCATGCCTGTTGGATACCCTTTCATCGGCAGTATGATAAGGGTATCACAGAACGGCCGGCACCTCGGACCGTTCGGCTGAGGAGGCTGTCATGAGTAAAGAAAAAACGAAACAGCTGCACAAAAACGTGGCTCCATTTGCGAAATCAGACAAGAAGAAAAGTATAATCCAACTGCTGAACACCATTCCGCCGCTGTTGATCCTCTGGTTTGCTGCCTACCAGGCACTTTCCGTATCGATCTGGCTGACAGCAGGTCTCTGTATCATCGCTTCCGGGTTTGTCGTGCGGACATTCATCATTTTCCATGACTGCACACACGGATCGTTTTTCAAGAACAAGAAAGCGAATGACATTGTCGGTACATTTACAGGTGTGCTCACACTGTTTGCGTATGAGAAGTGGAAGCGCGAGCATGCCATCCACCATGCGACCAGTTCAAATCTGGACAAACGGGGAGTCGGCGATATTTGGGTGATGACGGTCGAGGAGTATCAGCAAGCCTCTTTCTGGCAGCGCCTCAGCTACCGTTTCTACCGGAATCCGCTCGTCATGTTCGGTTTCGGCCCTCTTTACCTTGTCCTGATCTCGAGCCGGTTCAACCGGAAGGATGCACGACGCAAAGAACGGCTGAATACGTATTTCATCAACGCTGCATTGGTCGTCCTTTACACAGGGATGATCCTGCTGGTCGGCTGGCAGGCCTTCGTCATCGTCCAGGGAATCACGATGTTCACAGCAGGCGCGCTCGGCATCTGGCTGTTCTACATCCAGCACACGTTCGAAGACTCGTATTTCGAAGAGGAATCCGAGTGGGATTATGTGAAGGCGGCAGTGGAAGGCAGTTCGTATTACAAGCTGCCGAAAGTGCTCCAGTGGGCTACCGGTAATATCGGCTTCCACCACGTTCATCATCTGGCGCCGCGTGTGCCGAACTACAATCTGGAGATGGCGCATGAGCTGACACCGCCACTTCAGAAGGCGACGACCATCGATGTGAAGAAGAGTCTGGAGTCTCTCCGGTACAAAGTGTACGATCCGGAACATAAGAAATTCATCACCTTCCGCGAGGTCCGCAATGCAGCCAAACTGACGCCGGTGTCCATCGCCCTGAAACCCGAGAAGACATCATTAGAGACGAAATAACTGACTGAAGCCATCTTCTCCAGGGAGATGGCTTTTTTTCTTTTGAACCGGTACACTGAAAGGAAACAATAAGGGAGGGAACACGGATGGATAGCTGGTATAACCTGTTTCCCCGGAATCCATGGCTCAGCGTGTACATATGGGTGATTTTCTGTGTGCTGCCCTTCTTCTTCATATTCAGGACATCCGAGCCGGTCAGCATCGCAATCGGGATCATTATGGTCTTTTTGTTCTTCCTCTGCTACCGGTTCTCCTTCAAATCGAAAAGCGGCCTCGTCTATATGTGGGTCTCTCTCGAAATGGCGATCACCGTCGGGCTCACACTGCTGTTCGGCTATGTCTACCTGGCGCTGTTTACCGCTTTTTTCATCGGCAACATCAGACGGCCCGCCGGATTTTTCATCATGTATGGCGTTCACATCGCGGTGACGATAGGCGCAATCGTAGCGGGCTTCTTCCTGGAGATCGAGCTCTTCCTGCCCCAGGTGCATTTCCTGATCTTGACGCTGATCGGAGTCGTCCTGCTGCCATTCAACCTGTTCAACCGCAACAAGCAGGAGAAGCTGGAAGGCCAGCTGGAATTCGCACAGGAACGGATATCCGAACTGACGCTGGTCGCGGAGCGGCAGCGAATCGCACGTGACTTGCACGATACACTCGGACAGAAGCTTTCCCTGATCGGGCTGAAAAGTGATCTGGCAGGGAAGCTGATAGGCCGCGATCCAGAGCGGGCGGCGCAAGAGGTGAGGGATATCCGCCAGACGGCAAGCATCGCTCTGAACGAAGTACGGGAATTGGTGTCCACGATGCGTGCCGTCCGGCTTCCCGAAGAACTGGAACGTGTCAGGCAAGTGTTGCGGGCGGCTGAAATCGAGGTTGGCGTAACCGGAACGCCAGTTTACGAAACGATCACACCGATCGGCGAGAATGTACTGAGCATGTGCTTGAAGGAAGCAGTGACGAATGTCGTCAAACACAGTTTCGCCAAGCGATGCGGTATTACGTTCCACCCTGCTGGCGACAGCTATGCCATCTCCGTTATCGATGATGGGATCGGATTTCTGGAAGGACGCGCCGCCCTGCCCGGAAATGGGCTCGAAGGGATGAGGGAGCGTCTTGAATTCGTCAATGGTGCATTGCGGATTACACCCGCACCTGGAGGCGGCACGGAATTGACATTCTCTGTTCCGTCCGTTCTGAAGCATATTGTGAAGGAGTGAAGGGGCATGATACGAATCGTGTTAGCGGAAGACCAGGGGATGCTTCTCGGAGCGCTCGGCTCACTCCTCGGTCTCGAAGAAGACATGGAAGTCGTCGGTCAGGCACGGAACGGTGAGGAAGCGGTACAGCTAGTGCAGCAGCTGGAGCCGGATGTCTGCATCATGGACATCGAAATGCCGGTGAAGACGGGTCTGGATGCTGCGGAAGAATTGAAGGGAAATGCATGCAAGATCATCATCCTCACGACATTCGCCCGCACCGGCTACTTCGAAAGGGCGCGGAAGGCGGGGGTCCGCGGCTATTTGCTGAAGGACAGTCCGATTGAAGAACTCGTCAGCTCCATCCGGGCCATCATGGCCGGACGCCGCATCTATGCGCCGGAACTCGTGGACATCGCTTTTGGGGAGGATGCTGAAATCTGCAATCCCCTGACCGAACGCGAAGCCGAAGTGCTCGAGCACCTCGCTGATGGGCGGACGACGAAGCAAATCGCCGCCTTACTCCACCTGACACCCGGCACCGTCCGGAACTACATCTCCATCATTTTAGACAAAATGTCAGCAGGAAGCCGCATAGAAGCGGTCAAACGGTTCAAGGAAAACGGCTGGTCCAGAAATCATTGAGGAGGCGACAACATGACCGGACATAACGAATGGATGGAAAACTTCCCGCTCATCCGGCACATCACAGACCGGAAGGAGTGGCTGTGGGTGAATCCGGACACGGAGACGGCATCAGCAGGGCTGGCGGCATCCGGTCTGACGGAAGAGGACGTCAAAGAAGCATCAGACCGTTTCCGGCGGTTTGCGCCGTATTTTGCAGATGTCTTCCCTGAAACAACCGGGCGCGGAGGGCTGATCGAATCGCCCCTGTCTCCCATACCAGCCATGCAGGCGACGCTCGCTTCTTCAGCACGCCTGGAAATTCCCGGCATGCTCCTGCTGAAACAGGACAATGCGCTGCCGGTATCCGGGTCGATCAAGGCAAGAGGAGGGTTCCATGAAGTGTTGCGGGTCGCCGAGACGCTCGCTGGGGACCGGGGTCTGATCGATCCGTCCCGAAGTTATGTGCAGTTCAAAGACCAGCCCTTCAAGGATCTCTTTGCTTCCCGCAAGATTGCTGTCGGCTCGACGGGCAACCTCGGCCTGAGCATCGGCATCCTGAGTGCTGAGTTCGGCTTCGACGTGACAGTCCATATGTCCGCGGACGCCAAACAATGGAAGAAGGACCTGCTGCGCAGCAAAGGCGTCCATGTGAAAGAATATGAAGACGACTACAGCAAGGCGGTGGAACAGGGCAGGGCGGAAGCGGAAAACGACCCTTCCTGCCACTTTGTCGATGATGAAAACTCCAGGGACCTCTTTTTGGGCTACGCGGTCGCCGGGGAACGGGTCGCTGCCCAGCTCGCTGAGCAGCAGATCCCGATCGACGCAGACCATCCGCTATTCGTCTATTTGCCATGCGGTGTCGGCGGCGGTCCGGGCGGCGTTGCATTCGGCCTGAAGCTGCAATACGGGGATGCGGTCCGCTGCTACTTTGCCGAACCGGTCAGCTCCCCCTGTATGCTGCTCGGCATGATGACGAAGCTGCATGACACAATCAGCGTGCGGGACGTCGGGCTCGACAACCGGACAGCTGCAGACGGACTGGCGGTCGGCAGGCCATCCGGGTTCGTCGGAAAAGTCATGGCACCGCTCCTGGACGGAGTTTTCACCGTGGAGGACAGGACGCTCTTCGGCCTGCTGCGGATGCTTGCGGACACCGAACGGATCATGGCCGAACCTTCCGCTCTTGCCGGGATGATGGGCCCGTTGTATACGATCCGCGCCGGCCGGCCTGCTGCACAATCGGCTGACGCAAGGCATCTCGTCTGGTCGACAGGAGGCGGGATGGTGCCTGAAGACGTTATGGAAGCTTACTATGATGAAGGGGAATCCGTCGAGTTATTTCCCGGGAAATCGACAAAAAGCGAGTGAACTGCGAGTTAATCGACAAGTGGGAATTTGAGGCATCCAGTTTGACGGACAGCGATCAGGGGAATATATACAGACACGATCGTTACAAATCCAATCTGGAGGATGAACAACTATGAATTCCCCTGTTACTAAAACAGCAGAACAGCAGAACGAAGCCCCCCGTACCGTCATACCAGAGGCTCAGTGTCGGACAGAATACGATACGCTGCGGCGTGTCGTCCTCTGTGAACCGAAATACATGGCAATCGAGGACGTCATCAACGACGTACAGAAGCAATATAAGGATGAAAATATAGACCGCTCCAAAGCGATGGAACAACACGAGGAGTTCGAGAGGAAACTGCGCGAAAACAACGTCGAAGTGGTGAAACTCCCATCTTCCGAGCGCTTTCCGGAGCAAGTCTTCACCCGCGATATCGGCTTCACAGTCGGTGATCGGCTGTTTCTGGCGGAAATGGCCAGTGACATCCGGAAAGGCGAGGAAGCCGCCCTGCAGAACTGGCTTCTGCAGGAGAACATCCCGTTCCGCGTATCGGAGAGCCGGGTGGAAGGCGGGGATGTCATCGTTGACCGGAACCGCGTGTTTGTCGGCATCAGCAGCCGGACGAGCGAGGAAGCCGTCCAGCAGCTGGAGCAGAGCCTTCCCGATCATGAAGTGATCCGGGTGCCATTCAACGAAAAGTATTTGCATCTGGACTGCGTCTTCAATGTCCTTTCACCGGAGACAGGACTCTACTTCCCCAGTGCTTTCGACGAAGTGACACGCAAGAAACTGGAGGCCCTCTACGATCTGATCGAAGTGACTGAAAGCGAGCAGTTCTCCATGGGCACCAACGTGCTGTCCATCGGGGAAGGCCGGCTGTTCAGCCTGCCGCAAAACCCGGAAGTGAATGCAGCTATGCGGCAAAAAGGATTCGACGTGATCGAAGTCGATTTCTCGGAGATCATCAAATCAGGCGGTTCGTTCCGCTGCTGTTCGATGCCGGTCGTCCGGAACGACTGACACACACAGGCCGCTGCCCGTCAGGCAGACGGCCTTTTTTCAATCGGATGAAGTAAGGAATTGACAAAGAAGGAGGTCATTCAATGGAGAAAGTCATCTACTTAGTGAACCACGGGGAAGCGGAAGGTTCGGCTCCGCACGACGAACTGTCAGCAGCCGGCATTGTCCATGCCGATGAGCTCGGTGAATTGCTGGAATCCTATTCCGTCGAACGCATTATTACTAGTCCGCTGCTGCGCGCCCGTCAGACGGCCGGTGCCATCGGGGACAAACTCGGAATCCATATCGAAGAGGACAGCCGTCTCGCCGAGCGCCAGATGAGCTCCCGAGTGTTCGATGATTGGCTGCTGAAAGTGGAAGACACGTTCCTCGACCTGAATCTGGCTTACCAGGACGGGGAGTCTTCCCATGATGCCATGCAGCGGTCCTGCGAAGTGATCCAGGAACTGCCGGAAGCAAGCAGGACGGTCATCGTAACCCACAGCCTGCTGCTCGTCCTGCTCATGCGCTGTTTCGATGAACGGATCGGCTTCGAAGAATGGCAGGCGGTGCAGCATCCCGATCTGTACGAACTTCGCATCCGCGGTGACGCCGGTACGATCACTCATCTCATGAACCATTCCTGACACCGACCCGGGCAGCTGCCTGGGTTTTTTGGTCCCTTCCGGTGGGTAGCGCTCATAAATCGCGGAAAACGCTCATAAATCACGAAAAACGCTCATAAAACCGGAAAAGCGCTCATAAATCACGAAAACCGCTCATAAATCGCGGAAAAGCGCTCATAAACCCGAGAAAACGCTCATAAAACATAAAACCGCTCCCCACCAACCGCCTGCCGTTCATAGCGCTTTCAGCCGACGACCGACCGGCAGCCCCTGCAGCCGAGCGGCGAGGAATCCGCCGAGCAGTGCCCCGCTCACGCTGGAGACAAGAAAAGGCGGCATGAAAAAGAATGCTCCGACCGATGTTCCCATAAGCACCGCCGCATAAGGAACGGCCACCAGCGAAGCGATCAGCCCCGAGCCGATCATCTCACCCATAACAGCCACCCCTATCTTGTTCACCCGGGCATAGAGCAACCCGGCGAGTGCCGCGCCGATCATACTTCCCGGAAGCGCAAGAAGGGAGCCGGTACCAGTCAAAATACGCACGACAGCTGCCACAAAAGCAATGAGCACGGCAGGAACCGGACCCAACAGTACAGCCGCGGCTACATTGACGGCGTGCTGGATCGGATAGGCCCGCGCAATTCCTGCAGGGAACGAAACAAATACCGAACCTGCAACGGCCAGGGCAGCGAACAGCGCCATGATCGACAGCTTTTTTACATTCATCGCATGACCGCCTCCGGTCTGCCGAGTGCAGCAACGAATTCAGCTGCAGCCTGCTCGGCGTCTCCCGCACCGGCGATTGCGGAAATCACCGCAGCCCCCTGTGCGCCGCTCGCCAAAATTTCGGCCATAGCCCCCGCTGTAATGCCGCCTATTGCCACGATCGGCAGCTCCGGAAACCGCGCAGCCACTTCCCGGATGCCGACAGTTCCAGCCGCAGTGCGGGCATTCGGCTTCGAACGGGTCCCGAAGACCGGCCCCATCCCGACGTAATTGGCGCCTGCTGCGATAGCAGCTTCCGCTTCTGCCACCGTATGCACCGACACGCCGAGAATCCGGTCGGGACCGAGTCTCTTCCGCACCCTGGCCGCGTCCCAGTCATCTTGGCCGACATGGATTCCATCCGCATCCACAGCCAGGGCGAGATCCACATCATCATTTACGATGAAGGGGACATCGAACACCTGACACAGCCGCTGACAGCTTTTCGCAAAGGCGAACTTCTCTTCTCCTTCCAATGCACCGGGCCCTTTTTCCCGCAGCTGAAAAAGGGTGGCACCCCCACGCAGTGCAGATTCCAGCACGGCCAGCGGATTGCCGGAGCGAACGTCTTTTGTCCCCATGATGAAATACAGACCAAGGTCAATACTTTCCAATGACTTCCACCTCCTGTTCCCGCAGATTGCCATGGATCCGGTAAGCCGCGTGATTGGTTGGCCCGTGTCCGCTGCCAAGCCGGAGGGAATCTTCGATCGCCCGCTGAATGAAATGCTTTGCTGTCACTGCGGCTTCTGTCATACTGCGTCCCTTTGCTAATTCTGCGGTGATCGCGGCGGCAAACGTGCAGCCCGTACCATGGGTGTCCGCCGTTCGGACCCGTTCCGACCGCAGGCAGAAGGATTGGCCGTCGGACGACAGGAACAGGTCTTCTGCATAGGGCACGTCTCCACGATGACCGCCTTTCAATAAGACGGTGGACGTGCCGGTCTTCAGCAACTTCTCCGCGGCCGCTTCCATGTCAGACGGAGAGTCGATCGTCATCCCTGTCAGCACCTCGGCCTCCGGCAGATTCGGTGTGACCAGTGTGGCCAGCGGGAGAAGTTCTTCCCGGAGAGCTGTAACTGCTTCCTGTTGAAGCAGGGAAGTGCCTCCCTTCGCAATCATGACGGGGTCGATGACAAGCGGAACTTCCGGTACACTGCGCAAAGCGAGTGCGACCGTACGGATCAGCTCAGCAGAAAACAGCATTCCTGTCTTGATGGCCGTTACCGGGAAGTCGCTCAGCACGGACTCTATCTGTGCTTGCACGATTGCCGCATCTACAGGCTGGACGGCCTGTACACCTTGCGTATTTTGGGCAGTGATGGCTGTCAAGGCGGACGTGCCGAATACTCCAAGTTCCTGGAATGTCTTAATGTCGGCCTGGATACCGGCACCGCCTCCGCTGTCCGAGCCTGCAATGGTCAGTGCAACATATGTCATGAAATAGCCTCCTCTTCCATCGTGAACTGGCGGTATTCGGTGCTTGTGCCGTCCAGCCGATTCAGCGAATTCAGCAACTGGATCGGAAAGTCTCCGGGTCCTTCAGCCGCTGCCGCCGCCGATTCGCCGGCTTTCTTATAGAATGCAAGGGCGCTTGCGACCGTCTCGAGGGGCGTTTCCGTACAGGCTGCCAGGAATGCGGCACACACCGCACTCAGCAGACAGCCGGTGCCGCTCACTCCTGTCATCGCCGGGTGACCGCCTGACACCCTGATGGTATGGGTTCCGTCGGTCACGATATCCTCTTCGCCTGAAACGGCAACCAGGCAGCAGTATTTCTTCGCCACAGACCGGGCCGCCGCTGCAATGTCCGCGTTCCCGCTGCCTGCATCGACCCCTTTGGCTTTCCAATCGATTCCTGCGATAGCCGCGATTTCACCAGCATTTCCTCGGACCAGGGATACATCGAGCTCACGGAGGAGCCGCTCTGCAGACTGCTTCCGGAAACGGGTCGCCCCTGCGCCGACCGGGTCCAGAATGAGCGGATGGCCTGCCGCCCGCGCGCTCTTTCCTGCAGCGATCATCGCTTCGATCTTCCTGGCATCCGGTGTTCCGATATTCAGTACGGTGCAGGATGCGAGTGCGGCAATCTCGCCTGCCTCTTCCATTCCGTCCGCCATGACAGGGGACGCGCCGAGTGCCAGCAGTCCGTTCGCCTGTAAATTTGCGGCTACGATATTGGTCATGCAATGAACGAGCGGTGCAGTACGCCGAACTTCAGCAAGACGTTTTGCCGCATGCATCACGAGAATGCTCCGGTTTTATTGAGCGGGGACCACTCTTGTAGATTCCAAGCCATTTCCCAGAAACGGGTTTCATAGTGGCTGCTTTTCTCGAAATGGGCAGCCAGTTCCATGCGCCGTTCTTCCGGCAGGTGATCGGCAAGCCCGTTCATGCGGTCGATCTGTTCTATCGTAGCAAGCTCGAACCATTCCGAACCGTAAGTGGCGACCCATTTGTCATAGACAGGATGATTTGGCGTTGCATGCTTCAGCCGTTCGCCGATTTCATAATACAGCCAGTAGCAAGGCAGCAGGGCTGCTAACGTATCTGCCAGATCCCCGGTCATGGCGGTCCGGTATAAGTGGGATGTATATGCGTAGGCCGTCGGCGCCGGCTCGAACGCATCCAGGTCTTCCTGTGTAATCCCGAGAAGCTCGAAGAATCCTTCATGCAGGGAAATCTCCGCGCCGCATGTCTCTTCAGCGTGTTTCGCAAACGCCTGCGTCGTCCGCAAGTCATTGGCCTGGACCGCTGCGATTGCATGGACCTTCGCAAAGTGCTTCAAGTAATACGAATCCTGCAGTACGTAGTGGCGGAATACCTCCTCCGGCAAAGTCCCCGCTGCCAGCTGCTGGATGAACGGATGGTTAAAACTCTCCTCCCAAATCGGATCACACATACGGCGTACTTCTTCACAAAATGTCAATGATCTCCTCACCTTTCCTCAGTCAACTGAAAAAACCGCCCCCTGACGGCTCAGCAGCCGAAAAAGGACGGTTCGCGGTTAGGATTGGTAATACTGACAAAGCATACAGAAAAGTATCCTGGTTGCGATCCACTTCCCTCCGCTGGTATGAGCCAGATCAGGTTCCAAGGGTCCGCATATCCATACGCGTCTCAGTCTTTTGCAAAGACTCCCCCAGTGGGCAATCGTATTCAGTTTTCATCCCCACTATAACATAGTTTCAATTATTGGCAAGAAGGGCAAAATACTAATATCACGTCTAAAGGAGGCCATGCAGATGCCGCAGCGGTTTGAAATCACATCTGTGACGCACGAAATCGGCCGTATCGCTTTCGATTGGGAGGATACGGGCGGTACGTATCATGTATACAAGGACGGAGAGCATGTTTACGAAGGGACGTCGACGGACTTCCAGGACACGGACTTCACACCGGGAAAGCTTTATAAGTATACGATCGAGCGCCAGCAGGAAGGGATGACCAAAGACGTCATCGTCATGCAGACGACGCCGTTGTCGATGGAGAAGAATGCGGACAATCCGCTTCAGTCCCTCGTCATGACGACAATTGTCGCGAAATCCCAAGTGGCGCTGTCCTGGGAGCGCATGAAGGATGTTGACCAGTATACGATCTACCGTAACGGGGAGGAGCTGGCGCAGGTCGGGGCGAACCGGTTCATCGACAGGGATTTCCCTGCCGACGAGCCGCTCACGTATTCGATCTACTGTGAACGGCCGATCGCCGAGTCCGAGGAAACGTTCAACACGGCCAAATCGGTCATCGCAAAAGTGTTCGGGATCTTCTATCCGAAAACGACGGAAAAGAAAGCGTCCGTCGAAGGCTTCACGATGATGAAGTCGATCGGCAGCGTTCATGATCTTCTGAAACCAGTCGAAGATACACCGACGCCGATGCCGGTCACCCATTGGCATTTCCGCTACAAAACTTTCCTTGAGGACGACATTCTGGAAAACCCGAATGTCCTGTCGCCGAACCGTTATTTCAAAGGGGATAACCGTCACTTCGACCCGGAATCCGCTGCGTACCGCACCTCTGTCGATATCGACGTGGACTACAGCCGGCCGGGTTCCCCGCTTACCTTCAAGAAGGACGTCGGGGAGAGTGTGGCGTACGGACTTGATAAGAAAATCCGTGAACGGGACACCGCTTCCGACGAGGGCATCGTCATGAAGCAGCTCGACCACGGCAAAGGGGAGACCGGGTTCTTCCTCGAACACGCAGTCGGCAACCCGCTGACGACCGCCCCGGACATTAATTACGAAGTACAAGCGGTCTTCCGGGAGAACGGCACGTGTGATCTCACCGGCTATCACGACCAATCGCCGGATCACGAAATTTACATTACTAAAGGGAAAGGCAGCCGCTGGATCCCGATTCATCAGAGCCGCAGTGAAGGCTTGGCGTTCATGACGGAAGTGACGGCGTTCCAGTACTGGCGTTTTTCCAACCTCGGCTGAGTGAATGTATGATGCGCCTTGTATAGATCCCGGCAACAGGGGCAGAATCTGGGTTCGGCGCGAAACTACTTTATAGAAAAGAGGAATCACTATGGTGAAGGCGGCAATCGTGTTTTACAGTTCAACAGGAACAAACCATCAGCTTGCGGAATGGGCAGCACAGGCGGCGAGGGATGCGGGGGCGGAGGTCAAACTGCTGAAAGTGAAGGAAACGGCGCCGGCTTCGGCCATCGAATCCAATGCCGCGTGGAAGAAGCATCACGACGAGACGAAGGATATCCCGGAAGTGACGCCGGCAGATCTGGAATGGGCGGATGCCATCATCTTCAGCGTACCGACGCGTTTCGGCAATATCCCGGGCCAGGTCCAGAGCTTCATCGATACGACGGGCGGTCTCTGGGCGCAAGGCAAATTAGCGAACAAGGCTGTCAGCGCCATGTCATCCGCGCAGAATGAGCACGGGGGACAGGAAGCCACCATCTTATCGCTCTACACGACGATGTACCATTGGGGAGCGATTGTAGCGGCACCCGGCTATACGGACCCGGTACTGTTCGGGGCCGGGGGCAACCCTTACGGTACGAGCGTGGCGGTCGATCAGTCCGGGGAGATGAAAACCGATCGGAAAGCGATCCAGGCCGCGGTCGCCTATCAGGCGAAGCGGACAGTCGCGATTGCCAAGGCGCTGCAGCAGCTGTAATCACCCGCTGCCAGACGGAAAACGAAAAACCGCAGAGCTGGACAGCCTGCGGTTTTTTGCGCGGGGATATATGGATCGCCTGCAGCCGGTTCACGTACGATGTTTCGGCAGACGGATCGTAAACACCGTCCCCCGGCCTTTCCGGCTCGCGGCTCCGATCGTTCCGCCGTGCAGGTTCACGAGCTGGCGGACGATGGACAGGCCGAGACCGAATTCGCCGTACGGGTTGGACGTCCGGGAGTCGACGGCTTTGTAGAAACGGCTCCATATCTTGTCGATTTCCTCCGGCTCCATGCCGATGCCTGTGTCTTCGATCTGCAGGACACTGCTGGCCTCCTCTTCATAGGCGCTGAGTGAAATGAATCCGTTTTCCGTGAATTGGATACTGTTTTTCGTAATGTTCAGCAGCACTTGCAGCAGCCGGTCGTAGTCGGCGTGCACAGTCATCTCGGCTGGTGCACTGACGCGGATTTCCGTCTCCCGCTCCACGGCGAGAGGGGTGAGCTGCTCGTCCACGACTTCAAACAGATCCAGGATCCGGATCGGCTGGATCGTAAGTGTGATCTGGTTGGAGCGGATCTTTTCATAGTCGAGGTTTTCATTGACCAGCCGCAGCAGCCGCTTCGTTTCACTGCCCGCCAGCTGGAGCGCTTTCCCTTTCTCCTGTTCCGAGATCATGTCACCCCGTAAGCCTTCAATCGTCCCCCGGATCGTCGTCAGCGGCGTCCGCAGTTCGTGGGAGACGTCGGCCATGAACTGCCGCCGCCGGTTTTCGAGATTCTCGATTTCCTCATGGGATTCATGGAGATCCCTCACCATCGTGTTGAAGTCGGCGGAGAGGGCATCGATTTCATCCCGGCCTTTTTCCGGTAGCTGCACTGCATAATCACCGGCCGACACAGCTGCCGCCGCCTGGCGAAGCCGCTGGATCCGGCGGCCTTGGTAGACGGAGAGGAATCCGCTCAGCAGGACTGCGACCACCAAGGCGATTGCCGCCGCATAGAGCAAATACCGGTTCATCTGCGAAATGGCGGCCTGCGTTCCTTCGATCGGGGAGGTCAGAAGCACGCCCCCGACGAACTGCCGGCCCTGGAAGTACGGCAGCAGGACGAAGGTCACCGCCTGGCTGAACCGTTCCTGTTCCTGCCGCACGGCGATGACCTGTCCGCGCTGCAGTTTCGTCCATTCCTTATCATCCAGTTCGATGAGCGGTGTCTTCAGTCCTGTTGAATAGATGATTTTCGATTGTTCATCGAACAGACTGTATTGGATCTCCCGGCTTTTCAGCACCTGGCCGAATGTCCGGAGTGTTGCGTCCGCCGGCTGCCGGCTGCTGTCCAGGTCCTCCAGCAGTGACTGTCCGTACTGCGTCAGTTCGTCCGTCTTCGTAT
Organism: Sporosarcina sp. NCCP-2716; assembly: GCF_023707985.1. Taxonomy (GTDB): domain Bacteria; phylum Bacillota; class Bacilli; order Bacillales_A; family Planococcaceae; genus Sporosarcina. The sequence continues at coordinate 222,287 of NZ_BRCF01000002.1, read as the reverse complement.
CGAACGCATACTGCTCGAAAAAGTGGGAGAACAGCAGCCCTACAAGCAGGACCGCGGCGACGATCACGCTTATATGGCTGATCAGCTGCTGCGTGAAGTAGTTCAGTTTCATGACGAGTTCTCCGTGGTCTCGTCGAATTTGTAGCCGACGCCCCAGACTGTCTGGATGACTTGCGTGCCGAGCGTATCGAGTTTCGTCCGCAGGCGCTTCACGTGCACATCGACGGTCCGGTCATCACCGTAGAAGTCGAACCCCCACACGTGCTCTAGCAGCTGGTCGCGGGAAAACACCTGCTTCGGATGGCGGATGAAAAACACGAGCAGGTCGTATTCCTTCGGCGTCAGGTTCTCGACAAGATGCCCGTCCGCCCAGATTTCGCGTGCCTGTTCATCCACTTTGAAGCGTGCAGTCTGGAGGGGAGGCGAGGCGGTGCTGCCCGGAGCCGGACTGCGCCGGCGTGTGACGGCCCGGATGCGCGCCATCAGAGCCAGCGGGCTGAACGGTTTCGTCACGTAGTCGTCCGCCCCCATCTCGAGGCCGAGCACCTGGTCGGATTCGGTATCTTTTGCTGTCAGCATGATGATCGGGACATCGCTTCCGGACTTCCGCAGCGACCTGCAGATCGAGACACCGTCCATCGACGGCAGCATCCAGTCGACGATCAGGCAGTCCCACGGCTGCTGCAGCGCCCGCTCGTAACCGGCCTTTCCATCGAGGACGAATTCACCTTCGATCCCTTCCTTCTCGAAAAAAAGCCCGATCATCTGGGACACGCTTTCATTATCTTCAATCACGAGGATCTTCAACGGGCATCGCCTCCTGTCTAGTGTTAACGTATCGGGAAACCGGCGAATATGCAACTGTGGACATATGTAAAACAGCCGCTGCGGAAACAGGGGGAGGCCGTTTCCGCGGCAGCTGCTGAGCCATTATCGGTTTTCGGATGATTTACTGCTTGCAAGCTGAACGGTGAGCTGCTGTTTCTTCCCGTCCCGGTAGATGGTGAAGTCGGCACGGTCGCCGGCTTTCAAATCGGTGTAGAGCAGTTTCCGCAGCGCTGTCGACGAATCGACGTTCTTCCCGTTCACTGCTGTAATGACATCCTCTTCCCGGAAGCCCGCTTTGCCGGCCGGGGAGGAGGCGTCCACATTGCCGACCATGACACCGCCGTCCACTTCGGCAGGAAGTGTGCGCGTATACATTTCAGGCACATCAGCCAGGTCGATCAGCCCGACACCGATGTACGGCCGGTCGATTTCCCCGTCTTTCATCAGTTTCTCGATGAGCGGTTTCACTTCGTTGCTCGGAATCGCGAAGCCGAGCCCTTCGACACCGCTTTGCGCGATCTTCAGGCTGTTGATGCCGATCAATTCACCGGCAGTATTGACAAGGGCGCCGCCGCTGTTGCCGGGGTTGATGGCTGCGTCCGTCTGGATGGCGTCCATTTCCCACTTGCCTGCGGACGTATCGACGTCAATGGAACGTACAGGCGCACTGACGATACCCTGAGTGACCGTACCTGAGAAATCGAGACCGAGCGGATTGCCGATCGCGACGACCGAGTCACCGGCACGCAATTTTTTGGAGTCGCCGAATGCCAGCGACCCTTCGGCGTATTTCTTGTCGATCTTGACGACGGCCAAGTCGGTCAGGGGGTCAGTCCCGACCAGTTCGGCGTCCGTCTCTTTGCCGCTTGCCGTCGTCACGGTCAGCTTGGAAGCCCCTTCGATGACGTGGTTGTTCGTGACGATATAGGCATGCTGGCCGTCCGTCTTGAAAACGACGCCCGAGCCGGTGCCCGCTTTCTGGTCCTGGACCTCGCCGGCGAACCGGTTGCCGGACGACTGATAGTTATCGATGCCGACGATCGCTTTTGACGCAGTGGCGACCATGTCGGACAGCGATGTTTGTGCGACCGCGCTCGTCTGCTCGACGTTGTATGGCGTTTCCGCCTGCGCAGCAGACCGGACTTCCGTCTTCTGCGGCAGGATATTCGTATTCAGGACAGCACCGAGTGTGAGTGCAGAGCCGAGTACCCCGGCACCGATTGTCGATAAGGCCCATTTCGTTTTGGATGAATTCATCATGATCTCTCCCTCTCGTTCGTTCATAAGACAAGTATAGAGCGAAGTTATGAACAAATTATTACGGGACTATGGCCGAAGGATTAATTATGAAGGAAAGCTATTGCAGAATAAATTTGCAATTATCATACTAGTGAGATATGTTGAGTATGAAGCGCTGATTGAAAATGTAAGCGCATACAACCATCATGTCCGTGAGACTGCTTGCGTACGATGGATGGTTGGGCAGAAGAGGGGCCTACCCTCAACTACACTTACAAAATGGGAGGAATGGAAATGGTACAGCAGGTTGAAAATCAGGCATATGCAAACCCGAACACGGAAGGCGCGCTCGTTCACTTCAAAGAACGCTATGATAACTTCATCAACGGAAGATGGACAGCCCCTGCCAATGGGGAGTATTTCGATAATCCGACACCGGTCACCGGGAAAGTGTTCACGCAAGTGGCGCGTTCGACTGCCGAGGACGTGGAACTGGCGATCGACGCAGCGCATGCGGCGAAAGACGCCTGGGGCAAGACGTCCGTAACGGAGCGGGCGAACATCCTCTTGAAGATCGCAGACCGTATGGAACAGAACCTGGAGATGCTCGCTGTCGCAGAAACGTGGGAAAACGGCAAAGCGGTACGTGAGACGCTGAACGCCGACCTGCCGCTCGCGATCGACCATTTCCGCTACTTCGCTTCGGCTGTGCGCGCACAGGAAGGCGGCGTCAGCCAGATCGATAACGACACGGTCGCCTATCATTTCCACGAGCCGATCGGTGTCGTCGGACAGATCATCCCGTGGAACTTCCCGCTGCTCATGGCGGTATGGAAGCTCGCCCCGGCTCTCGCTGCCGGAAACTGCGTCGTCCTGAAACCGGCGGAACAGACACCGGCTTCCATCCTCGTGCTCACGGAACTGATCGAGGACCTCCTGCCGCCGGGCGTCCTGAACGTCGTGAACGGGTTCGGTCTCGAAGCCGGCAAGCCGCTTGCGTCCAATCCGCGCATCGGGAAAGTCGCGTTCACAGGCGAAACGACGACAGGCCGCATGATCATGCAGTACGCGTCGCAGAACCTCATCCCGGTTACACTGGAACTCGGCGGGAAATCACCGAACATCTTCTTCGAGGACGTCATGGCGGAAGACGATGATTTCCTCGATAAGGCGGTTGAAGGGTTCGTCATGTTTGCGCTGAACCAGGGGGAAGTGTGCACATGCCCATCACGCGCACTCATTCAGGAATCGATCTACGATGAATTCATGGAAAGGGCTCTCGCACGCGTCGAGGCGATCAAGATCGGCAACCCGCTCGATCCAACGGTGATGATGGGTGCCCAAGCATCGAGCGAGCAGATGGAAAAGATCCTGTCCTATCTCGATATCGGCAAGCAGGAAGGTGCGGAATGTCTCGCCGGCGGGGAACAGAATAAGCTAGATGGGGAACTCGCGGATGGATATTACGTGAAACCGACTGTCTTCAAAGGCCATAACAAAATGAGGATCTTCCAGGAAGAGATCTTCGGCCCGGTCGTCGCAGTGACAACGTTCAAGACAAAAGAGGAAGCGCTTGAAATTGCAAACGACACGTTGTACGGTCTCGGATCAGGCGTCTGGACACGCGACATGAACACGGCTTATCGATTCGGCCGCGGCATCCAGGCAGGACGAGTCTGGACGAACTGCTATCACGCCTATCCGGCACATGCAGCGTTCGGCGGCTACAAAGCATCCGGCATCGGCCGTGAAAACCATCTCATGATGCTGGAACACTACCAGCAGACGAAAAACATGCTCGTCAGCTACAGTGAACAGAAGCAAGGGTTCTTCTGATCCATGAACGGTTGATCTGAATCCTCGTTATCTGGAATCTCGGGAGCGAAGTTCCCGGATGCAGAAATCTCTTGATCCGAAATGTCTTATTCCGAAAGAGGTGAGACGGATAATGACGGAACGTGTAGTGGCGACGGCAGCTGCACTCGCACTCATCCGGCAGCTCGAAAAGAAGCACGGCCCGCTCATGTTCCACCAGTCCGGCGGCTGCTGTGACGGCTCCTCCCCGATGTGCTATCCGGAAGGGGATCTGCTCGTCGGCGACCAGGATGTCCTGCTCGGCCACATCGGCGGCGTCCCGTTCTACATGATGCGGTCGCAGTTCGACTACTGGAAGCATACCCAGCTGATCATCGACGTCGTCGACGGGCGGGGCGGCATGTTTTCACTGGAAGGTGTGGAAGGAAAACGCTTCCTGACCCGCTCCCGTGCCTTCACGCCGGAAGAAACGGCGCAGCTCCAGCCATAGCAAAAGACGGTTCCTCCTGGATGACAGGAAGAGCCGTCTTTTTGCATGAATCCTATCAGATGAACCGTTTCCGCTCGGCAGGGGAGGGGAGCATACAGGCTTCCTCTTTCTTGCCGAACCATTTGTACCGGTTGCGCGCCACGAAATCATAGACGGCGTCCCGGATCGGTGCCGGCACGAGGATGAACAGGAACGCCAGATGCCACAAGCCGTCCAGCTTCTTCGCAATCCGCAGGGCGGCGCCCGACTTCATATATGTTTTCCCGTTCTCGATCAGCACCATGCTGTCGACATCCCCGGGTATGCCATACTCCTTCGCGAGCTGCTCACCCGTCTCGCTCTTCAGCGCGGCAAACTGGAAGTATTCATAAGGGTCCCGTTTTATGATGAACTGCACACTGGCATCACAGAAATTACACTCGCCGTCAAACAAAATCACGCGTTTCATAAGGCTGCCTCCTTACCGCTAGTAATATGTATACTATAGCCGAAAAGGAAATGTCCGAAACAAGTCGAGCGATTGCACAGATGAAAATAAACAGAATAGTGTTGACGATTCGGTTGGAGTATGATAGATTATAAGCAGGAAAGTCTGTTGGTTGTAAAGCCCTGGCTGCGCTTCACTCATTGTCGACCCGCCATGTGAATCACATTTTGGGAAGGTGATCCAAGTGGAACGTCATCACATCCATCCAGATGAAATGAACCTTCGCAGTGACCTGGACCACATCGCCAGCCTGCACATGATCGGAGAAGGTGCGCCGGACTTCAGCAAACGCATCGCGCACCGCCCGGCACCCCCTCCGGAATACGGCTTCGACGAACACGAACTCCCGAGGGACTACCAATAAAAACCTTCCAGCCGGAAGGTTTTTTTGGTTGGCCGGCAGGTTAGGATGAAAAATCAAAGAAAGCCAGGCTGCCCGCTCACTCGGACGGCCTTTTCTTAGATAGAAGAACGTATGATCAACTAAGATAACGCCGGTTTTTACATCCCCCCGTTTTCGTAAGTCCCATCTTTCGCAATACCCGATAGGCGGCATGCCGATCAGGCAAGTGAAGGAAGCGGCGGCACTGTTCATTGGACAATGGGCCTCCGAAAAGAGTGAACCAGTCACGGAGAGCCCGGCTGTCAGCATCCTTGTCCCGCTGGCCGCAGACAGGACATGTCCAATAATACCGGTTCTTAACCATTCTCGGGGGCAGAGGACATTCCTTGCATAAGACCCCATTTATGAAATCGGAAGGAGTCAGGGAATACGTTTCGGCAATGGGCGCGGGCTGGTAATCCTGATGGCCATCGAGCAATTGGCGGTTCAATGTGGAGAATTCCTGTGAAGGCAAGTCTATCGGGGAAGCAGGAAGATTTCGAAGGAACGACGGAACTCCAGAAGGATACAAAATGGGAATACACGCTGTTTCCGCGGCAACGGGACTGCGGGAATGCGCCAGTACGATGGCTCCACAGACAGGCAAATGAATCTCCCGTTCTTTCATCCAATCCTGCAGCAGTTCAATTTTACGTTCTACCTGAAAAATAGGGCTTTCAAAGCTGGCTGTCTGGCCATTGTCCAACGTCCGGATCAGCTGGGGAGGGTGATCGCGGAACACTAGCGTGCCGGCAATGTTCTTCACTTCCAGTATGACGGCATGCGTAGAAGTGACGAACAGTGTGTCGATTTGGAAGCGGGTACTGGAATGAAGAGACAGATCGTGGAAGACTGCATGCGGAAACTGGAACTCATACTGAGCCAATACTCGATCAACAATCTGCTCACCTGCATAACCGGCCTGAACTGCTGATAGTCTGGATTGCAGCATTTGCGCTTTTGGATGATCCGGAACAAGCCTGCGGACCGCTGCCGAAAGCGACGCGGCAATTGCCGGGGACTTCCGGGATTTCATAAGGATAATGCTCACTCCTTTCAAATTAAGACGATCATCATCAGTATAGCACTAACTAATTGGAATAGTTGGTTAAATGAATGAAGATTGTCCGGCTCGGAAAATGCGCGCGCTCGCTACCGGTTTACGCGCGTTCGCGGGAAGAATACGCGCACTCGCCAGTGGAATACGCGCGTTCGCGCCTGAAATACGCGCTCTCCGGAAAATGCGCGCGCTCGCGATCGGTTTACGCGCGTTCGCGGGAAGAATACGCGCGCTCGCCAGTGGAATACGCGCGTTCGCGCCTGAAATACGCGCCCTCGCCAGCAAAATACGCGCACATCTCCATTTTTCCTTGCCACACAAGGCGCGCGCCCGTCTCCCGGCGTCCGGCTTGCATGTAATGAACAGAGGAGGTGATGAGATGATGCATCATAATCAGAACCGCTGCATGAAGCCGCAGCCGATGCCGCCGATGCAGCCATGCAACAGTGCGGCACAGCCGGTCATCTGTCCGACCCAGTATCGCTACCACGATACGTTCGCGCCGCAAGAGCTGCCGGTGGTCCACCCGTTCGTCAATGTCACACGCCAGCATACCGTACAAGTGCCGCACCACTACTACACAGAAGTGAATGAAACAATGCCGGGTCAGACTGTCGTGGCAAGACCAGGCATGGGACCAGGCATGGGGATGGGACCAGGCATGGGAATGGGACCAGGAATGGGAATGGGTCCGTGGGGTCCTCCGATGGGACCGGGACAAAGGCCGTGCGGAAGACGATAATGTACGCAAAGAACCTGCCGGCGCAAGCCGGCAGGTTCTTTTTCTCTTCAGTCCACGTTGAAATAGCGGGCGTCCGGATGGGCGAAGACGATGGCGGAGACCGATGCTTCCGGTTCCATCATATATTCTTCCGTCAAGTGCACACCGATCTCCTCGGGTTTCAGGAGGCCGAACAGCTTTGACTGGTCCTCGAGGTTCGGACAGGCCGGATAGCCGAACGAAAAGCGCTGTCCCTGGTACTTCGCGGCGAACCGGTCTTTCATCGTGAAGTCGGTCGCATCCGGGAAGCCCCACTGGTCGCGGATCTCCTGGTGGACGCGCTCGGCAAACCCTTCCGCGAGCTCCAGCGCGGTGGCCTGGAACGCGTGGCTCTCCAGGAACTTACCGTCCGCTTTCAGGCGTTCCGCTTCCGCCCGGACGCCGTGTCCTGCTGTCACTTGCATGAGGGCGACGTAGTCCATCTCTCCGCTGTCGACGGGCTTCAAGTAATCTGCAAGGCAGAGGAATGGTTCCTTCGACTGTCGCGGGAATGTAAACCGCTCAATTTCCGTTTGTCCGTCGGCTGGGTCGTAGATGATGACATCGTCTCCCTCCGACTGAGCCGGGAAGAACTGGTACAGCCCCGAGGCGCTCAGTTTACCGGATTGCAGGAATCCAGTCACCAGGTCATGCAGCTCGACAGCCCTCGGTTCGCTCTTCTTCAACATCGAGTCGACGTTGCCCCGCAGACCAAGATGGTGGCCGATCAGCGTCCGCATATTGACGTACGGTGATAAATGCGCAATCGAATAGTCACGCAGCACCCGTTTCTTCAAGTCTCCCGGAACGAATACCGGTACGTCATCACGCACTGTTTTGACAGGCCGTACGGCGACTGCAACAGCGCCGTCTGCCCGGGCATCTGCTTTCGCTGCTTTGATCGCATCATTGGCAGCCCGTTTCTCTAGCTGTTCATCCAGTTCGAGCAGCAGTGCTTCCTTACCGTCGCTTTGCAGCCGGTTGGCCAGGTCGAGACCCTGCATCGCATCTTTCGCGTAAATGACCGGGCCGTCATACTCCGGCGCAATCTTCGTATCCGTGAACCGCCGCGTCAGCGCGGCTCCTCCGACCATGACAGGCAGTTCGATGCCGGCGGATTTGAAGTCCTGCGCTGTCAGGACCATCTGCTGAGCGGATTTGACGAGGAGTCCGGACAGGCCGACGATATCCGGTTTTTCTTTCCGGATGACGTCAATCAGCTGGGCAGGCGTGACTTTGATGCCTATGTCGATCACTTTGAAGCCGTTGTTGCTCAAGATGATTTCGACCAGGTTTTTCCCGATATCGTGGACATCGCCTTTTACGGTCGCGAGGACGATCTTTCCTTTTCCGTTGTCATCTTCCTTCTTCTCCATGAACTGCTCCAAATACGACACGGACGCTTTCATCACTTCTGCGCTCTGCAGCACTTCCGCCACGATCAGCTGGTTGTCGTTGAACAGGCGTCCGACTTCCGCCATGCCGGTCATGAGCGGGCCGTTGATGATGTCGAGCGGTTCGTCGTATTGGGTGAGGGCGGCGTCCAGGTCGGGGATCAGCCCTTCCTTCGTCCCTTCGACGACGTAATACGCAAGCCGTTCAGGTACGGTCTTCGGGATGTCGTCCTCTGTTTTCTCCTTCTTTTTCCCCCGGTAGAACTCGGTGAAGGCGGCCAGTGTTTCATCCGTCGTGTCGAACAGCAGCGCGTTTGCCATCTCGATTTCCGTTTCCGGTATCGACGCATAGCGCTCCAGCTTCTCGGTGTTGACGATCGCGTAGTCGAGTCCGGCTTGCGTACAGTGATACAGATAGACGGCGTTCAATACTTCCCGTCCGACAGCCGGGAGGCCGAACGATACGTTGCTGACACCGAGGACGGTGAGCGCACGCGGCAGTTTTTCCTTGATCAGCCGGATGCCCTCGATTGTCTCGACTGCGGACCCGATATACTGTGCGTCGCCTGTGCCGACAGGGAAGACGAGCGGGTCGAAGATGATGTCTTCCGGCGCGAGGCCCCATTTGCCGGTGAGGAGCTCATAGGACCGTTCCGCGATTTCGAGTTTGCGCTCGCGGGTGACGGCCATGCCAATTTCGTCGATCGTGCCGACGACGACGGAAGCGCCGTACTTTTTCACGATCGGCAGGACGGCGTCGAACCGTTCTTCGCCGTCCTCCAGGTTGATGGAGTTGATGATCGCTTTCCCCTGCGAATACTTCAGCGCTTCCTCGATGACGTTTTCGTCCGTCGAGTCGATGACGAGCGGTGCTTTGATCTTCTTGACGACTTCTTTCATGAAGTCCGTCATGTCCGTCAACTCGTCGCGATCCGGATTTGCCAGGCAGACATCGATGACATGCGCGCCGTTCTTCACTTGCGCCCGGGCGATTTCCGCCGCTTCCTCGATCTTCCCGTCGACGATGAGCTGTTTGAACTTCCGGGAACCGATGACGTTCGTCCGTTCACCGACGAGGATCGGGCGCATGCTCGGATCGTACAGCAGCGGTTCGATGCCGGAAACGGTATGTCCATGGGTTTCATCAGCCGAAGGGAGCGGCCGCGGAGCTTTCCCGGCGACGGCTTTACTGATCGCTTCAATATGGGCGGGCGTCGTGCCGCAGCAGCCGCCGACGATATTCAGCCATCCCTTTTCCGCGAATCCTTCCAGCTTCTTCGATAATGACTCCGGCGATTCGTGGTAGTGGCCTTCTTCATCCGGCAGCCCGGCGTTCGGATAACAGCTTACGTAACCTGTCGCCAGATCGGAAAGCGAGCGCAGATGGTCGGTCATGAATTCCGGGCCGGTCGCGCAGTTCAAGCCGACAGACAGCGGGCGGACGTGTTCGATCGAGATGTAGAACGCTTCGATGCTCTGACCGGCGAGCGTCGTGCCCATCGGCTCGATTGTGCCTGAAATCATGACAGGCAGCTCACGCCCGGTCTCTTCGAAGGCCCGGCGGATGCCGACCGTGCCGGCCTTGACGTTCAGCATATCCTGACTCGTTTCCATGAGCAGCAGGTCGCAGCCGCCTTCGATCAGCCCTTTCGCCTGGATGTAGAAGTCCTCGGCAAGTTGGTCGAACGTGATGCCGCCTGTGACAGATAATGTCTTCGTCGTCGGCCCCATCGCGCCTGCCACGAACCGTGGTCGCTCAGGCGTCGACAGTTCATCTACAGCCGCCCGGGCCAGTTCGGCGCCCCGCCGGTTGATCTCTTCCGCACGGTCTCCGAGGTCATAGTCGTCCAGCACGACAGGCGTGCCGCCGAACGTATTCGTGCAGATGATGTCTGCCCCGGCTTCCAAGTACTCCCGGTGGATCCGTTCAAGCACTTCCGGCTTCGTCAGGTTCAAGTATTCGTTGCAGCCCTCAAAGGCCTCCCCGCCGAAGTCATCCGCCGTCAGATCTGCATTCTGGAGCATCGTCCCCATGGCGCCGTCCATGACGAGTATCCGTTTGTTCAATTCCGTTTCAACGAGTGATTGCGGCATGGTGCACCTCTCTTTCCGACTGTGCGTCAAGTTCTTTAATATAGTGGATCAATTCCACGGTCATGTCATACCGGAGGAACGGGGTGATCAGGTAAATACCGTTGAACAGCCCGGCAGCGGTGTCGATCAGCTCTCTGGCGATCTGAAGCCCTTCCTCCGTCGCCGCCTGCCGGTCGTCCCCGCATGCTTCCATACGGGCGAGCACGTCGTCGGACAGCTTGATGCCCGGCACTTCGTGGTGCAGGAACTCTGCATTGCGGCTGTTCGTCAGCGGCATGATCCCGAGGAAGATCGGCGTATCCAAGTGGCGGACCGCTTCGTGGATTTCAAGGATCTTCTCTTTCGTATAGACCGGCTGGGTGATGAAGTAATCCGCCCCGCATTCGATCTTCTTCTCGAGTCGTTTGACAGCACGTTCCACGACCCGGACATTCGGATTGAAGGCACCGGCCACCGAGAAGTTCGCTTTCTTGCGCAGCGGCCTGCCGGAGAAGGAGATGCCTTCGTTCAGCTGCTTGATGAGCTGGAACAGTTCGAGGCTCGACACATCATATACACTCGTTGCGCCCGGGAAGTCGCCGATCTTGGTCGGATCGCCTGTCACCGCGAGAATATCGTGGATGCCGAGTGCATCGAGACCCATCAGATGCGACTGCAGGCCGATCAGATTGCGGTCCCGGCACGTCACATGGACGAGCGGACGGACATCATCCTGGTGCTTGACGATCGATGCCATCGCCAAATTGCTGATCCGCGGGGAGGCGAGGGAGTTATCCGCCATCGTGACGGCATCCGCACCGGCGGCTTTCAGCTGGCGTGCCCCTTCCAGGTAATCATCGATCTCGAGATGGCGCGGCGTGTCGAGTTCCACGAGGATCGTCCGTTCCCGTTCCGCTTTCACGTGCAGCGGTTCGTAGCGGGCAGGCTCCGGATCCCGGATGACGATCGGCTTCCGCTCTGCCGCTTTCTTCTCGGTGACGGGCACCGTTCCGGCGAGCTGGGCTTTGACCGCCTCTATATGAGCAGGGGTCGTGCCGCAGCAGCCGCCGATCAGCCGGACGCCTTCCTCCTGGAGGAGGCGGGCGGCCCTGCCGTAATAATCCGTTTCCGATACGTAGACGATCCGGCCGTCCTCCACGTCAAGCAGGCTCGCATTCGGGTACGCGGAGAGGAAGGCCTTCTCCGGAAGTTCGACACTTTCGAACGCCTGGATCGTATGATACGGACCGAGCCGGCAGTTGACACCGACAACATCGGCGCCGAGCGCTTCGAGGCGATGCAAGGCTTCGTTCAGCTGAAGACCGTTCTGCAGGACGCCGGGTTCGTGCATGGAAACCTGCGCGATGAGCGGCACGTCAGTCAGCTGCCGAAGATGGCGGACGACCGCGCTCAGTTCATCGAAATCGTAATAGGTCTCGAGCTGCAGGCCGTCCGGGTTCCCGGCGAGCAGCGGCTCCGCCTGCTGCTGCACCATCGACACCACTTCATCGACCGACGCTTCGTTCTTACCGATAGTGCGCATGCCGCCGATCGTGCCGAGCACATACTGGCCGCCTGCAGCCGCCGCCTGTTTCGCGATGGCGATGCCCGCTTCGTTGAATTCTTTCACGCGGTGCTCCAAGCCGTACCGCGCAAGTTTCAGGGCGTTCGCACTGTACGTGTTCGTCTGGATGACATCGGCGCCGGCTGCTATATATTGTTCATGGATCAAACGGATGACATCCGGCTTCTCCACATTCAGCTGTTCGTAGCAGAAATCATGGCCTTCCGCATACAGCAGCGTCCCCATCGCTCCGTCCGCGACGAGCACTTCGTTTTGCAATCGTTCGAGGAATTTCATCATAGCTATCTGTCCTTTCCTGCGGTAGTGTAGTGAAAGAGAAAATACAAAAAAAGCCTTTTCGGTGAACGAAGAAGGCTTTGTCATTATCAAAATGATGGTCTTCTCCTCATCTGTCGGATAAAAGATCCGCTGGAGTTAGCACCTGACCGGAAGGCTGGTTGCTGAAGCATCACAGGGCCAGATCCCTCCGCTTCTCTAGATAAGAATGACTATTGAGTTGTAAGAATTATTTAACACATCATACCGTTGTTCGAGAGTTCCGTCAATAGGGGACTTCTCTTTCCAGCTGTGACTTGCAGGGGGGATATGCTAAACTGGAAGGACATGCAAGGAAAGGGGATTGCTATGCGGGCTTTTAAATTTGTCATCCCGATCATGCTGCTCGTCGGCGGGGTCGCCTGGGTGATGCTGAACAAAGATTACACCGACGTGCCGGTCATGTCACGATTCTATATTACACTCGGAGCGATGGGAGTAAGCGGGATCATCTCATACTTCCTGTTCCCGAAAAACGAAGGCGAGCGCCAGTAACTGACAGACGGAATGCCTGTCAGTTTTTTTACGGAGCTTTTTGAGTAAACCTTAAAAAATATCAGGTTGACACAATGATCTATTCCTTTTATTCTTAACGTATAGAATCATAAAGGGGTGTCACCAATGGGAACAGCAGAAACTATGAAACCGAACCGGTCAAACGCAAGGATCGGGACCCTCGGGCTCGTCTACTCAGCGATGTTCGCTGCGCTGATGATGATCGGGGCGAATATTACATACTTCATCCCTGCACTTTCGATCAGCGGCGTGCCGATCACGCTGCAGACGTTCTTCGCCATACTTGCAGGACTCCTGCTCGGCAGCCGCTACGGCGCGCTGTCGATGACGGTCTACATGGCGGTAGGCCTCGCCGGAGCACCTGTGTTCGCCAAGTTCAGCGGCGGGTTCAGTGCGATTGTCGGTCCGCTGTTCGGCTTCATCGTCTCCTTCATATTGGTCGCGTACGTCGTCGGGAAGATTGTCGAACGTCATAAGTCGGTCCCGGCATTTGTCATCGCTGCACTTGTCGGCTGTGCAGTGAACTACGTCATCGGGACGAACTGGATGTATGCCGCCTACAAACTATGGGCAGCTGCACCGGACGCCTTCACGTACAAGATCGCGTGGATGTGGATGGTCCCCCCATTGCCGAAAGACATTATCCTGTCCGTCCTCGCAGGAATCTTCGGCCATCGGATGGTCCGTATCCTGAAAACACGGCGCTCGCTGTAATGAATCTCTGAAACCTGTCTGCTGAACGTGGCGGACAGGTTTTTTGCGCTTCCATGGTTGCGCGGGCGGAAGCCGGGAATAGGGAAGTATCTTGCTAGACAAAGGAGGCAGGCCCATGACGACTCTGTTGGAACAAAAGGCGAAGCATCTGTTTCCCGGCAGTTTCGCCGCTGTCATGGCGACGGGCGCGCTTGGGGTCGGGCTGAATCTGCTCGGTTTCCATTGGACGGCACCGGTCCTGATTGCAGTGAATACCGTTTTATATACCGTTCTATGGATACTGACGATCATCCGCCTCGTCCGCTATCCGCGTGAACTGAAGGAAGACTTGGTGAGCCACAGCAAAGGCGCCGGTTTCTTCACGATAGTCGCCGGGACCGCCGTCTTCGGAAGCCAGCTGCTGCTGACAGGCGGGCACGTGAAGATCGCCATGGGGCTGCTGCCCGCAGCCGCCGTCCTGTGGGTGGTGATCATGTATACGTTCTTCACCGCCATGACGATCGGGAAAGAGAAGCCCTCGCTTGAAGAAGGGTTCAACGGGACGTGGCTGTTGTCCTCGGTGGCGACACAGTCGATCGCCGTGCTCGGAACACTGCTGTCCCCGTATGCCGGCCAGCACCAGCATCTCCTCCTGTTCTCGTCGCTGTCGATGTACTTCCTCGGCTGCATGCTCTACCTGCCGCTGATGGCGCTCCTGTTCTACCGGTTCACGTTCGTACGCTTCCGGGAAGACGAACTGTCGCCGCCATACTGGATCAGCATGGGGGCGCTGGCCATTGCGACACTTTCCGGCTCAGCGCTCATCCTGCATGCCGAGTACTTTCCGCTGCTTGAGGAGATCGCGCCGTTCCTGAAAGGGTTCACGCTGTTCTTCTGGATCACCGGCACGTGGTGGATTCCGCTGCTCGTCATCCTGACGGTCTGGCATTACGGCTTCCACCGGCCGGGACTGTCGTACAATCCGCAGATCTGGAGCATGGTGTTCCCGCTCGCCATGTATACCGCGGGCACGTACCAATTTGCAAATGCGCTCCATCTGCCGTTCGTATCGATCCTGGCAGACGGGATGGCAGCGGCCGCAGCGGTCTCCTGGGCGGCGGCACTGCTCGCCATGCTCGTGTCCGTGATCCGTCCGGTGCGCAGTGACGGGTGAAATCCCCGGTAGATGCACCGCACAGAAAAAGCAGAAGCGCGGGAAATGGCTTCTGCTTTCGGACCTGCTGCAACGTACCGCGCCGTTCAGACGCCGGCTGCTGCGAACTCTTTCAGGATATTCGGTTTGCCTTCAGTCTTAAATGTTAACACTTGGTGGGACGGATCGTACGACTCGCCGTAGAACTCGTCATCCTTATATGTGTGAATCTCTTCATATGTCATTTTCATGGCGTCATAGACCATCTCTTCCTCTTCGTCTTGAGGGGACCAGTACAGGATCTCCAGGTCGGTCTGCTCGCCTGTTGCTAGCGACCGGCGGCTGTAACCGATGCGCTGTGCATGGTGGAACCCTTCCCGTGCATAGAAGCGCAGACGCTTTTCCGTGTCGGTATCCTCGTAATCGACAGGCTCCACTTCCAGCAGGATCGGCTTGCCTTTCTCCTTCAGCTCCGCCAGCAGTTTCCTGCCAAGGCCCTCGCCGCGGGACGCCGCTGACACGAACAGATAGTCGACGAAGACGAACGACTCGGTCTCGACGAACATGAGCACGTGTTTCGGCCCTTCATCCTTATGATAGACGTTGTGCTTATCCTTCAGCAGCGCGTCCATATGCTCTTTCGACTTCATCTCTTCAATCGGGAAATACTCACTCAGTTTCTCGTACCAGTTCATACGTAAATCTCCTCCGTCGGTATGGGTGTACCCGGAGCTTTTTGTTTGGGGATCAAACATAGGGAGAGGAAAAAAGAGGTCAGAAAAAAATCCTCGGGATCTTTCATACGTCCTATCTAAACATACTATGCACAGGACATTCAACTGATTCGGGCTTGACGGTCCCGCTGTCTGACGGACGGCGGCAAAATCCTTGCACGCCCTTCGGCGGATGCGGTACAATTAAGTCAAAGATAGTCAAAGTCAGCAGGCGAAACTGACAGCAAACGAGGTGAGAACGATGAGAAATATTTCCGACATCATAGAAGGGTATTTGAAATCGATTATCGAACATGAAGATAACGGGACCGCGGAGATCAAGCGGAACGAAGTCGCAGAGAAGTTCCAGTGCGTCCCCTCGCAGATCAATTACGTCATCAAGACACGTTTCACGATCGAGCGCGGCTACGCCGTCGAATCGAAGCGGGGAGGCGGCGGTTATATCCGGATTCACCGGATCCAGACGAATTCACGCAAGGAACTGGTTGATCATATTTTAGACAGCCTGCAGGAAGGGGCTTCCTCGGTGATGACGGAAGACATCATCTACCGCCTGCTCGCTGAACAGGCCGTCTCGAAGCGGGAGGCACGCCTGATGCTCGCCGGCATCGAGCATGCCGCCAAGCATTATCCGCTGCAGGAACGGGACGCCATCCGTGCACGCGTCCTCCAGGCGATGCTGTTCTCCCTTCTGTACGAGCAATCCGAGTAACCGTCCGGGAAGCCGGACACTTCAGCCAAACATTCAGTGAGGTGGTATGACATGCTTTGCGAAAACTGTAAAGAACGGCCGGTGTCCGTCATCCTGAAGCAGGAGACACCGGGAGGACCGGTCGAACGGAACCTCTGCGACCAGTGTGCGTTCAACCTGCAGACGTTTTCGGTCAATCCGAATCAGGAACCGATGTCGATCCAGCAATTCCTGTCCCAGTGGCTGACAGGGGAGGCGGTCCAGCCGCAGGCCCTCGAAGCGCAGGTGATGCCGGAATGCCCGGAATGCGGCCTGACGTTCCACCGGTTCCTTGAAATCGGCAAATTCGGATGTCCCGTCTGCTATGAGACATTCCGGGAGCGGCTGCCGCGGGTATTCGGCAAGCTGCATAACGGCAGCACGGTGCACCGGGGCAAGATCCCCGCTTCCTTCAACGAAAAGATGGCCATCAAGAAGCAGATCGAATTCTTGCGAATCAGCATGCAGGACGCAATCCAGACGGAACGGTTCGAACAGGCGGCCGTCCTGCGCGATGAAATAAAAGAATGGAAACGGAAGCTGTCAGCCG
Organism: Sporosarcina sp. NCCP-2716; assembly: GCF_023707985.1. GTDB lineage: Bacteria > Bacillota > Bacilli > Bacillales_A > Planococcaceae > Sporosarcina. Next base: position 205,483 of record NZ_BRCF01000002.1, on the reverse strand, counting down.
GACCTGAGGAAGGAGGGGCAGCCGATGGGGAATAACGAATATATGCAGAACGCAGTGACCGGCTGGATGGTGCCTCATGGCGAGCACTCCGACATCGTCATGTCGACCCGCATCCGGCTCGCCCGCAATCTGAGGGGATTCCGGTTTCCGATTGCGTTCTCGGACGAACAGGCGGAAGAAATCGGTAAACTTGTTTCGGACGCACTGCTTAACGGCGGGAAAACAGGGTATGCCTATACCAGAATGAGTGATTTGAAGGCACTCGGCCGTCAGACGCTCGTCGAAAAGCACTTGATCAGTCCGCAGCTTGCGGATGCTGTGCACTATGGCGCTGTACTGCTGTCCGAGGACGAAACGGTCAGCATCATGGTGAATGAGGAAGACCATCTGCGGATCCAGTGCATCTATCCCGGTCTGCAGCTCGAGAATGCCTACCGGAAAGCGGATGAAACCGACAACTTGCTGGAAAGCAGGCTTCCTTACGCATTCGATGAGGAGTTCGGATATTTGACAAGCTGCCCGTCGAACACCGGGACGGGGATGCGCGCTTCCGTCATGGTCCATCTGCCGGCTCTCACGATGACGAAGCAGATCAACCGGATCATCCCCGCAGTCTCGCGGCTCGGGATGGTCGTCCGCGGCAGTTACGGGGAAGGCAGCGAAGCGCCCGGCAACGTCTACCAAGTGTCCAACCAGCTGACACTCGGCAAGTCGGAGAAGGAGATTCTGGCGGAACTCGCGAATATCGTCAGCCGGATCATCGTGCATGAACGGAAATCGCGGGAGCTGCTGCTCGGCCGGTCGAGGCTCTCACTTGAGAACCGTGTCTTCCGGGCGCTCGGCACGTTATCATACGCCCGGCTCCTGCCATCTGCGGAAGCCGCGCGATGCCTGTCGGATGTCCGGCTCGGCATCGACCTCGGTCTAATCGAAGACGTCGATATGAACATCCTGAATGAGCTGATGGTGTTCATGCAGTCCGGGTTCCTGCAGAACTTCGAAGGCGGCGAACTGACAGCTGAAGAGCTGGACAGCAGCCGCGCCAAGCTGATCCGCGAACGTCTCCGTCAGAGGGCGGCGGACGGTGAACCGCATCCCGATGAGCCTTGAGCGTCTCTTTTGCGCGGATGCCGGAAATCCGATAGAATCATCAAAGATAGTCAAAGTCAATTGCCCGGCAGCCGATTGTTTGGCGGGCCGGACGAATATAGATAAGTAAGGTGAAGAAAAATAGCCTGTGCAGAAGGAGAGGAAGTAATATGATGTTTAACCGATTCACACAACGTGCGCAAAAGGTCCTTCAGCTGGCCCAAGAAGAGGCCATCCGCCTCAAACATGAAGCGATTGGCACTGAACATATTTTACTCGGCCTGATCCGTGAAGGCGGCGGGATTGCAGCGAAGGCGCTGGAAGCGATCGGCGTCAGTTTCGAAACGATCGAAACCGGAGTCGAGAACCTGATCGGCACGGGCAGCAAGGATGTCGGACCAATCGTCCATTACACCCCCCGCGCGAAAAAAGTAATCGAGCTGTCTGTCGACGAATCGCGTAAACTCGGCCACTCGTACATCGGCACTGAGCATATCCTGCTTGCACTGATCCGTGAAGGGGAAGGCGTGGCGGCACGTGTGCTGAACAACGCGGGCGTCAGCCTCAACAAGGCTCGTCAGCAAGTGCTCCAGCTCCTCGGCAGTGATGACGCGGCAAGTGCCAACAGCCAGAACACGAATGCGTCGGCTTCCACGCCTACACTGGACGGACTGGCGAGGGACCTCACGGAAATCGCACGTGAAGGCACGCTGGATCCGGTCATCGGACGCGGCAAGGAAATCACCCGGGTCATCGAAGTGCTTGCGCGCCGCACGAAAAACAACCCGGTGCTCATCGGGGAGCCGGGTGTCGGGAAAACCGCGATCGCCGAAGGGCTGGCACTGCAGATCGTCAGCAACGAAGTTCCGGAGATCCTCCGCGATAAGCGGGTCATGACGCTCGATATGGGGACAGTCGTCGCCGGCACGAAATACCGCGGGGAATTCGAAGACCGCATGAAGAAAGTGATGGAGGAGATCCGTCAGGCCGGCAATATCATCCTGTTCATCGATGAGCTGCACACCTTGATCGGGGCAGGCGGGGCGGAAGGCGCAATCGACGCTTCCAACATCCTGAAACCGTCGCTCGCACGCGGAGAATTGCAGTGTATCGGTGCGACGACACTCGACGAGTACCGCAAATACATCGAAAAGGATGCCGCGCTCGAACGCCGGTTCCAGCCGATCCAGGTAGATGAGCCGACTGTCGAAGAAACCGTGCTCATCATCAACGGCCTGCGCGACCGCTACGAAGCGCATCACCGTGTGAAGATCACGGACGAAGCGATCGATGCTGCCGCTAAGATGTCGGACCGGTATATCTCGGACCGCTTCCTGCCGGACAAAGCGATCGACCTGATCGACGAAGCAGGCTCCAAAGTGCGCCTCCGCTCCTACACGACACCGCCGAACCTGCGGGATCTAGAGAAGAAGCTCGAAGCGATCCGTTCAGAGAAGAACGCGGCCGTCCAGAGCCAGGAATTCGAGAAGGCCGCTTCTTACAGGGACAAAGAGCAGAAGATGAAAGAAGAGCTCGAGACCACGAAGACGGAATGGAAAGAGAAACAGGGCAAGACGGAATCCGAAGTGACTGTCAACGATATCGCGGAAGTCGTCGCCATGTGGACAGGAATCCCTGTTGCGCGGATCGCGGAAACCGAATCCGCCAAGCTGCTCAACATGGAAGAGGAACTGCATAAGCGTGTCATCGGCCAGAAAGAGGCTGTGACGGCCATCTCCAGGGCGATCCGCCGTGCGCGCGCCGGCCTGAAAGACCCGAAACGCCCGATCGGTTCGTTCATCTTCCTCGGACCTACCGGTGTCGGGAAGACGGAACTGGCACGGGCACTCGCTGAGACGATGTTCGGTGATGAAGACTCGATGATCCGTATCGATATGTCCGAGTATATGGAGAAGCACGCGACATCCCGTCTCGTCGGTTCACCTCCCGGGTATGTCGGTTACGACGAAGGCGGTCAGCTGACTGAAAAAGTCCGCCGCAAGCCATACTCGGTCATCCTGCTCGATGAAATCGAAAAAGCGCATCCGGATGTATTCAATATCCTGCTCCAAGTGCTTGAGGACGGACGTCTGACGGACTCCAAAGGCCGTACTGTCGACTTCCGCAACACCGTCATCATCATGACGTCGAACGTCGGTGCGCAAGAATTGAAAAAGAACCGGTACGTCGGCTTCAACCTGCAGGACGGCGAACAGGACTACGAAGACATGAAGAAAAAGATGCTGGATGAACTGAAGAAAGCGTTCCGGCCTGAATTCCTCAACCGGATTGACGAGATGATCGTTTTCCATTCGCTCGAGAAAGACCAGCTGGAAGAGATCGTTTCCCTGATGGCGCAAGAATTGAGCAGCCGCCTTGCAGAACAGGACATCGAACTCGAACTGACACACGAAGCGAAAATGAAAATCACGGACGAAGGGTTCGACCCGGAATACGGGGCGCGGCCGCTTCGCAGAGCGCTTCAGAAACACGTGGAAGACCGGTTGTCCGAAGAATTGCTGAAAGGCACGGACCTGGCCGGACGGAAAGTGACAGTCGACTATGCAGACGGCGAATTCACTGTCAATACGGCAGACCAGGACTCCCCGGAAATGGTGGGACACTAATACGGAACACAGACGGATCAGGATGGCCCGCCCTTGGCACGAAACAGGGGTGGGGCTGTCCTCTTCGTCGTTTGGAGGACATGTATGGCAAAAAAGAAAACGAAATTCCTATGTAAATCGTGTGGCTATGAATCTCCTAAGTGGATGGGACGCTGCCCTGGCTGCGGCGAATGGAACACGATGGAAGAGGAGACGGAGATTATCCAGAAAGGTCCTCGGGGCGCTTTCCAGCATTCAGGGGCCGTCAAACAGAAAGCGATGCCGATCAATGCAGTGGAAGTCGAAGACGAACCGCGCATCCTTACGGAGATGAACGAATTGAACCGGGTGCTCGGCGGCGGCATCGTCCCGGGATCGCTCGTCCTGATCGGGGGGGACCCCGGTATCGGGAAGTCGACATTGCTGCTCCAGGTATCCGCCCTGCTGTCGAACCAGCAGAAGCGCGTGCTCTATATATCCGGTGAGGAATCGATCCGGCAGACGAAACTTCGGGCACAGCGGCTCGGAGTGCTGTCGGACGAGCTGTACATCTACGCGGAGACGGACTTGGCGATGATCCACGAAACGATCGAAAGCGTCCAGCCGAAATTCGTCATCGTCGACTCCATCCAGACGGTCCACCATCCGGAAGTGACTTCCGCACCCGGCAGTGTCTCCCAAGTCCGTGAATGTACGGCAGAGCTCATGAAGATCGCAAAAACGCAAGGCATCGCGATCTTCATCGTCGGCCATGTCACGAAAGAGGGGCAGATTGCAGGACCGCGCCTCTTGGAGCATATGGTGGATACGGTGCTGTATTTCGAAGGGGAACGGCACCATACGTACAGGATCCTGCGCAGCGTGAAGAACCGGTTCGGCTCGACGAACGAAATCGCCATCTTCGAAATGCTGCAGGGAGGCCTGAAAGAAGTGCTGAACCCTTCCGAACTGTTCATACAGGAACGGTCACAGGGCGGTGCAGGCTCGACGATCGTCGCCTCGATGGAAGGGACGCGGCCGATCTTAGTGGAAATACAGGCGCTCGTGACCCCTTCCAGCTTCAATTACCCGAAGCGCATGGCGACCGGCCTTGACCAGAACCGGGTATCGCTCCTCATGGCGGTGCTGGAAAAACGGATGGGGATGCTGTTACAGGCGCAAGATGCATATATTAAAGTCGCAGGCGGCGTGAAGCTGGATGAACCCGCAATCGATCTGGCTGTCCTCATGAGCATCGTGTCCAGCTACCGGGACACCGCACCGAGCGGGACGGACTGCTACATAGGCGAAGTCGGTCTGACCGGCGAAGTCCGGCGCGTCTCACGTATCGAGCAGCGCGTCGGCGAGGCAGCGAAACTCGGTTTCGAGCGCGCAATCATCCCGGCCTCCAACGTCGGAGGATGGGAGTATCCGGAAGGCATCCAGGTCGTCGGCGTGGAGACAGTCCGGGAAGCACTGGAGCTCTGTCTGCCGCAATGAGCGGTCGAACGGAACTTTCCCCTGCTGCAAAGGGTCCTGTTCACATAACAGGATTCCTTGCCTGCCCGGGGTCCGAGCGAGCAATCGCAGGCAAATACAGGTATACTGTTACTACAAAAAGGAGGTGGATTGAATGATGAAACGTGTTGTGCAAGTGATGTTTTTGCTGGTCGGCGGTACACTCGGTGTATTATTTCTCCCGTACTTATTCCACTTATCTTCTTTTACCGACACCCCGCTGTTCAATAATCCATACGTTGCTGCAGTCATAGGGGCGCTGTTCCTGTTCGTGTTCAGCACTTTCCTGACCGATCCGATCGTCAATTTCATTAAATGGCTGGAAGATCTGCTGCTGAAAGCGCCGATACTCGATCTGTTCTTCGGGTCGATCGGGCTGATTGTCGGACTCATCGTCGCGTTCCTGCTCGGTTCCGCACTGAATAACATCCAGATCCCGGCTGTGACGGCACTTCTGCCGATGCTGCTGTCCGTCCTGTTCGGCTATCTCGGATTCCAGGTCGGCTTCAAGAAACGCGATGAGTTCCTGAACGCCCTCTTCTCGATCCGGAACGTCGGGAAAAAGAAAGACGGGGAGGCGGAAGGAACCGAAACGGCCCAGTCGCCCCATAAGATCCTCGACACGAGCGTCATCATCGACGGGCGGATCGCGGACATTGCGGATACCGGATTTCTTGAAGGCGTCCTCGTCGTATCCCAGTTCGTACTGACAGAACTCCAGCATATCGCGGATTCCGCTGATACGCTGAAGCGGACAAAAGGACGGCGCGGTCTGGATGTCCTTCGGCGTCTCCAGGAAGGGGACGGCAAGAAGATCCTCATCACGGACGAAGACTTCCCGAATGTCGCGGAAGTGGACTTGAAACTGGTCCATCTCGCGAAGAAGATGAAAGGGCTCGTCGTCACGAATGACTTCAATTTGAACAAAGTGGCGGACCTGCACGGCGTGGAAGTGCTGAATATCAACGACTTGGCGAATGCCGTCAAGCCGGTCGTCATCCCAGGGGAAGAAATGCATGTGCTCGTCATCAAAGACGGGAAAGAGCATAACCAGGGCGTCGCCTACTTGGATGACGGCACGATGATCGTCATCGAAGACGGACGGAGCTATATCGGCTCGGCAATCGACGTTGTCGTCACGAGCGTGCTGCAGACGTCAGCAGGCCGCATGATCTTCGCCAAACCGAAGCACAGCAAATCGTCGAGGGCTTGACAGTCCGACAGCAGATAGGATGAAAAGAGAATGGATTATACAGTGATGATGCCGGCAGCCGGCAGCGGCACGCGGATGGGTGCGGGACAGAACAAACTGTTCCTCAAACTTGCCGGCAAAACGATTTTAGGCCATACGCTGACAGTCTTTGAAGAGGATCCATGGTGCGCCGGGATCATCCTTGCCGTCAAAGACTCCGAAAGACCGGTGATCGAAGCGATCATCCGGGACTCGGCCATTACGAAGGTGAAGGCGCTGCCCGCCGGCGGAGCAGAGCGGCAGGACAGTGTGGCCGCCTGCCTGGAAGCACATCAGGAAGGCGGTATCGTGCTCGTCCACGACGCCGCCCGGCCGTTCATCGCCCGCCCCGTCATCCATAAGCTCGCGGAGAGCGCAGCGGAACACGGGGCAGCCGTCGCCGGCGTGAAAGCGAAAGACACGATGAAATATGTAACGGACGGACAGGTCGAGGAAACAGCGGATCGGGAACGTCTGTGGATCATCCAGACCCCGCAGGCGTTCCGGTATGAGCTGCTGCTCGATGCCTCCCGGAAAGCGCGGCAGGAACAGTTCCTCGGCACGGACGAAGCGACACTCGCAGAACGCGCGGGACTCCCGGTGCATGTAGTGGGAAGCACCTATGACAATATTAAGATGACAACGCCGGAAGACTTGGCATACGGCGGATACTTACTGAAAAAACGGCTGGAGGAGACGATGGAATGATACGGATAGGACAAGGTTTCGATGTACATGAGTTTGCGGAAGGGCGCCCGCTGATCATCGGCGGCATCACGATACCGCATGATAGAGGCCTGATCGGCCATTCCGATGCAGACGTCCTGCTCCATACAATCACGGACGCTGCGCTCGGCGCAATCGGCAAAGGGGACATCGGCCATCATTTCCCGGACACGGACGCCGCTTTCAAAGATGCGGATTCCGCAGTCCTGCTCGAGGAAGTGTGGAAGATCGTCGAAGCGGAAGGCTATGCACTTGGCAACATCGACTGTACGATAATGGCGCAGCAGCCGAAAATGGCGCCGCATATCGGGACGATTCAGAACCGTGTAGCGGAACTGCTGCATGCAGATCCATCCCAAGTGAACGTTAAAGCGACAACGACCGAGAAACTCGGATTCGTCGGCAGGGAAGAAGGAATTGCAGCACTTGCAGCAATCCTGTTGGTGAAAGCTTAAGTTTTTGGTAAACTGGACTATACAGCTTGCAACTAATCGAACTAACAGAACGGAGATGTCCCACCATGCCAGCAGAAGTACGCGTACGCTACGCACCAAGCCCGACCGGCCACCTGCATATCGGAGGAGCCCGGACGGCACTATTCAACTATTTATTCGCCCGTCATCATAACGGGAAATTCATCGTCAGGATCGAAGACACCGACACCGCCCGCAATATTGAAGCGGGGGAACTGTCGCAGCTGGACAACTTGAAATGGCTCGGCATCGACTATGATGAGTCCGTTGATATCGGCGGCCCATACAGCCCATACCGTCAGATGGAGCGGCTCGATACGTACAAGAAATACTCCGCGGAGATGCTCGATAAGGGAGCGGCCTACAAATGCTTCTGCACGCCGGAAGAGCTCGAAGAAGAGCGTGAAAAGCAGAAACAGGCCGGCATTGCAGCGCCGATGTATAACGGCAGATGCCGCCATCTGAGCAAAGAGGAAGTCGCTGAAAAAGAAGCGGCAGGCATGCCGTACACAATCCGCATGCGTGTACCGGAGGACGTCACGTACACGATCGACGACCTCGTGCGCGGCACTGTTCAGTTCGAATCGAAGGACATCGGGGACTGGGTGCTCGTGAAAGCGAACGGTATCCCGACCTATAACTTCGCAGTCGTCGTCGATGATCACCTGATGGACATGACGCACGTCTTCCGCGGCGAGGAGCACTTGACGAACACGCCGAAACAGCTCATGATCTTCGATACGCTCGGCTGGACGGCACCCCGTTACGGCCACATGACGCTCATCGTCAACGAAGACCGTAAAAAGCTGTCGAAGCGGGATGAATCGATCATCCAGTTCATCTCCCAATACAAGGAGCTCGGCTACTTGCCGGAAGCGATGTTCAACTTCTTCGCGCTCCTCGGCTGGTCGCCGGTCGGAGAAGATGAGCTTTTCACGAAAGAAGAGCTGATCGAGCAGTTCGACGAAAGCCGGCTGTCGAAGTCACCGTCGATGTTCGACAAGCAGAAGCTGACGTGGATGAACAACCAATACATCAAAAAGCTCGACCTGGATGAAGTGGTCGCCCTAACGCTTCCGCACCTCGTCAAAGCGGGGCTGGTCAGTGAAGACATGGACGAGGCGAAACGGGATTGGGTGCGCAGCCTGATCGCCCTGTATCACGGTCAATTGAGCTTCGGCGCTGAAATCGTCGAGCTGTCCGCCCAGTTCTTCTCGGACGCCATTGAATATGATGAGCAATCCAAAGAGATTCTGGCAGGGGAACAAGTGCCGGAAGTGATGGCTTCGTTCAAGAAGCAGCTCGAGGACCTCGAGACATTCGACGCTCCGTCCATCAAGGCGGCCATCAAAGCAGTCCAGAAAGAAACAGGCCACAAAGGGAAGAACCTGTTCATGCCGATCCGCGTCGTGGCAACAGGTCAGGCGCACGGACCGGAACTTCCGGATTCCATCGCCCTTCTCGGCAGGGAAAAGACGATCGCCCGCGTGGAAAAGTACGCCCAGTGACCCGCTGTTGACAAGTGGATTCGGCTGTGTACAATAAGAGGTACCGAAGAGAGAACCGATAAGAAAAAGCGTTGAAGAGGAGAAGTACGCAGAAAACGGGCCCGACAGAGAGGATCTCCATTGGCTGAAAGGGATCCGGGCTGACCGATTTGCGGAAATGCACCTCCGAGCGCCGGGCCGAACGTTGCAGTAGGCCGGACGAATTGTCTGCGTTACAGACACCGAGCGGACAGACAGGAGGATCCCTGTCTGTCCGGAACAAGAGTGGAACCACGCAGAAACGCGTCTCTGTCAGCAGACAGGGACGCGTTTTCGTATTTGTCCAAAATCTCGGTCCGCTGCACCATAGAAAGGGGAACACTATGTTTTCTCACATGAAAGAAGATGTCCGCTGCATATTTGACCAGGATCCGGCAGCCCACAGTACGCTCGAGGTCGTCTTGACATACTCAGGGCTGCATGCAATCTGGATGTACCGGATCGCCCACGGGCTGCACCGCCGGAATCTCCATTTCGGCGCCCGCGTTCTGTCGCAGATCGGCCGTTTCTTCACCGGTATTGAAATCCACCCGGGAGCCGTCATCGGCAGGCGGCTGTTCATCGACCACGGAATGGGAGTCGTGATCGGGGAGACGTGTGTGATCGGTGACGACGTCACGATCTACCAGGGAGTCACACTCGGCGGCACAGGCAAGGAAAAAGGGAAACGCCATCCGACCCTGCATGACGGTGTCCTGGTGGCGACAGGTGCTAAAGTGCTCGGCAATATCATTATTGGCGAAAACAGCAAAGTCGGCGCAGGCTCCGTCGTTCTGAAAGACGTTCCTGCCGACTCGACTGTTGTCGGCATCCCGGGGAAAGTCGTCATCTCGAACGGGGTGCGTGTCAAGGACCGGCTGAGCCATGCGCTGCCTGATCCGGTGTCCGACAGATGCCAGACGCTGGAAGACCGGATTGCAAGGCTGGAGGATGAACTGGCTTCGTTACGAAAAGAAATGCCCACTACAGGAGAAAAGGATGATGACCGATGACCATTCAGATCTATAACACGCTGACGCGTAAGAAAGAGGCGTTCGTGCCGCTCGAAGAAGGGAAAGTGAAGATGTATGTGTGCGGACCGACCGTCTACAACTACATCCACATCGGCAACGCACGGCCTGTCATCGTCTTCGATACGGTCCGCCGCTATTTGGAATACCGCGGCTACGATGTGAAGTTCGTCTCGAACTTCACAGACGTCGACGATAAGATCATCAAAGCGGCAAACGAGCTCGGCGAAGAGGTGCCTGAGCTGACGGAGCGCTTCATCCAGGCCTATTTCGAAGATGTCGGCGCGCTCGGCTGCCAGAAGGCGGATGTCCATCCGCGCGTCACGGAGCATATCCAGGACGTCATCGATTTCATCTCCGTGCTGATTGAAAAAGGTTATGCCTACGAGTCGGAAGGCGATGTGTATTTCCGGACGCGGAAGTTCGATGGCTATGGGAAACTGTCGCACCAATCGATCGACGAACTGAAAGTCGGAGCGCGCATCGAAGCGAGCGAACGGAAAGACGACGCACTCGACTTCGTATTATGGAAAGCGGCGAAAGAAGGGGAGATTTCCTGGAGCAGCCCGTGGGGAGAAGGGCGTCCCGGCTGGCACATCGAGTGCTCGGTCATGGCCCGTCAGCTGCTCGGGAATACGATCGACATCCATGCAGGCGGTCAGGACTTGACATTCCCGCACCACGAAAACGAAATCGCCCAGTCGGAAGCATTGACAGGCGAACCGTTCGCCCGCTACTGGATGCATAACGGCTACATCAACATCGACAATGAAAAAATGTCGAAGTCGCTCGGGAACTTCGTGCTCGTGCATGACATCATCCAGCAGATCGACCCGCAAGTGCTCCGTTTCTTCATGCTCGCTGTGCACTACCGGTCCCCTGTCAACTTCTCGCAGGAACTCGTGGAAAGCGCTGCAAACGGTCTAGGCCGGATCCGCACCGCCTATGAGAACATCGGGCACCGCCTGGCTGTTTCTGCTGACAACGGCGACCAGCACGATATCTGGCTCGAAAAGATCCGGGAACAGCAGAAGGCGTTCGAAGAGGCGATGGACGATGATTTTAATACAGCGAATGCCGTCGCGGCGATCTTCGAGCTTGCGAGCCTTGCAAACGTCTATCTGCGGGAGACCAATACGGAAACGGTCGTGCTGGAAGCATTCCTGGAGACGTTCCGCAAGCTGATGGGCGTCCTCGGACTGCCGTTCGGCGAGAAGGAAGAACTGCACGATGAAGCGATCGACCGGCTGATCGAAGAGCGCCAGGAAGCGCGGAAAAACCGGGACTTCGCACGGGCCGACGAAATCCGTGACGAACTGAAAGAGCAGGGGATCCTGCTGGAAGACACGGCACAAGGTGTCCGGTGGAAACGGTCATGAGTGACTATACGCTGCGCGTGCAGGACGTGCGTCAGCTGAAAGCCCTGTCCCTCGCCTACATGGGCGACGCCGTATATGAACAGGCGGTCCGCGAGCATCTATTGAGATCGGGCAGGGTCAAGCCGAACATCCTTCACAAGGAAGCGACGAAATTCGTTTCCGCGAAAGCGCAAGCGGCGATTTTGAAGACGATGGTGGAAGAAGGGTTCCTGACAGAAGAGGAACTCGCAGTCATGAAACGGGGGCGGAACGCAAAGTCAGGTTCCGTCCCGAAAAACACGGATGTCCTGACATACAACCACAGTTCCGCTTTCGAAGCGGTTGTCGGCTTCCTTTATCTGCTTGGGGAACGGGACAGAACCGAAGAATTCATCCGCAAGGCCATTGAACTTGCAGAAGGAGGCGTACACAATGCCGGAAATTGAAGGTGCTGAACTGATCGGCGGCAAAAACCCTGTCGCGGAGGCGCTGCGGTCAGGCCGTGAGCTGAATAAGATCTGGGTTGCAGAAGGGCTGAATAAGCAGAGTATCGGGGAAATCACCACGCTCGCAAAGAAGGCGGGCGTCGTCGTCCAGGCGGTCCCGAAGAAGAAGCTCGACCAGCTGCTCGATGTGAACCATCAGGGGGTCATCGCGTCCGTGGCCGCGTACGAATATGCAGAGCTCGATGACGTGTTCGCCATTGCGGAACAGCGGGGGGAAGACCCGTTCATCCTGCTGCTGGACGAGCTGGAGGATCCGCATAACCTCGGCTCGATCCTGAGAACAGCGGATGCAGCCGGCGTACACGGTATCATCATCCCGAAACGCCGGTCCGTCGGGCTGACAGGCGTCGTCGCGAAAGCGTCCACAGGGGCGATCGAGCACATCCCTGTCGTACGGGTCGTCAATCTTGCACAGACCGTCGATGACTTGAAGAAGCGCGGTGTATGGATAGCTGGAACCGACGCAAAAGGGTCTGCCGACTATCGGTCGATGGATGCGACCCTCCCACTGGCTGTCATCATCGGCAGCGAGGGGAAGGGGATGTCCCGCCTGCTGAAAGAGAAGTGCGATTTCCTGTATCATCTGCCGATGCGCGGGCATGTCACATCGCTGAATGCATCCGTCGCTGCTTCGCTCCTCATGTACGAAGTGATGCGCAAACGGCTGCCGCTCCCTGAAAAGCCGTGAAAAAGGACATTCTGCTCGTCGATGGGTATAACATCATCGGTGCATGGGCGGAATTGCGGGAACTGAAACGGCTGAAACTGGCTGAGGCAAGGGACAGGCTGATCGAGCAGATGGCGGAGTATCGGGCGTTCAAAGGATGGCGGGTCATCGTCGTCTTCGATGCTTACCTGGTCCCCGGCATCGAGCACAAGCAGCGGAATTCGAACGTCGAAGTGATCTTCACCAGAGAGAACGAAACGGCGGATGAACGGATCGAAAAGCTGGTCACGGAGCTGTCGGGACGGAGAGTCCAGGTGCATGTCGCAACTTCCGACCGGACGGAACAGTGGCTGATTTTCGGTCAGGGGGCACTCCGGATCTCCGCGCGCGAACTGGAAATCGAACTGCAGGAAATCGATCGGATCATCACGGAAAAAGTGAAGAAGATCCAGGAGGACCGGCCGATTTCCAAGATCCAGCTGTCGCAGGAAGTGACGGAGATCTTCGAAAAGTGGCGGCGGGGGAACAGGTGAGCGGTTGACGCTAAAAAAATGAGTGGGCTATAATTGACTCAATAGTATGACAGACCGGAGTGATGGGAATGGCCGAAAAGACAGTTCTTGCACCTAGAGCAGCAGACTTCAGCACTTTTTCCGATGAACAGCTGATCGGGATCATCCAAGAAGGCAACACAGATGCACTCGACTTTCTCATTACGAAATACCAGTCATTCGTACGCATGAAAGCGCGCTCCTACTTCATGATGGGCGGCGACAAGGAAGACATCATCCAGGAAGGGATGATCGGCCTGTACAAAGCGATCCGCGATTTCCGGCCTGACCGGCTCAGCTCGTTCAAAGGATTCGCCGAATTGTGCATCAAACGGCAGATCATCACCGCCATCAAAACCGCGACGCGCCAGAAGCACATCCCGCTCAATTCCTCCGTCTCGCTGGACCGTCCGGTGTTCGACGAAGAGTCCGACGGCACGCTGCTGGACGTACTGACGAACGCCGAAAACGACGACCCGGAAGACCTGATGATCTACAAGGAGGATTTTGTCCAGATGGAAGTCGAGATGAACAAAGTGCTAAGCAGTCTGGAGAAGGAAGTACTCGGCCTCTATCTGGACGGGCAATCCTATCAGGAGATCTCCCATGAGCTGAACCGTCAAGTGAAATCCGTCGATAATGCCCTGCAGCGCATCAAACGGAAACTCGAGAGATTCGTGGAAGCCGGCCCGGTCATGTGAAACATCGTCAATTTTCTGACTAAGCATGCGTTGACAGAGAATAGGTTAGGTGGTACTCTTTATCAAGACTATGGAAAGACTAGGTGTTCAACAGAGATGTCAAAAAAAATTGTAGTTAGCTGTGAAAAATGCGGCTCCAGAAATTATTCGATGCCGGCGGCAAGCGGCAGTACCGCAGAACGGCTTACATTGAAAAAATACTGCAGCCATTGCAATGAGCATACAGTACACAGACAAACAGCGTGAGGGTCTGGCTGGACTGAAGGCCGTCATATCTACTATTCGGAGGTTTGTAAAAGAATGGGCAAGATAACAAGTTTCTTTAAAAATGTTGTCACGGAAATGCGGAAAGTCAGCTGGCCGAAACGGAAGGATCTGACACGCTATACGATCGTCGTCATCAGCACCGTCGTTTTCATGGCTGTCTATTTCGGTCTCGTGGATCTCGGCTTATCGCGGGTCATGGAATGGTATGTTGCGTTATAATAGAGCATGTTGAATAGCATTTTGAAAATATCCCGTCTGACTGAAAGAACGGGTTTTTTCATTTGAACAAAAAGGAGGGACGGACGCACAGTCCTCAGCGCTATGGAAATGGAGAAAAATTGGTACGTCGTCCACACGTACTCTGGGTACGAAAACAAGGTGAAAGAGAACCTCGAGAAGCGTGTCGAAACGATGGGCATGCAGGATAAGATCTTCCGGGTCATCGTCCCTGAAGAAGAAGAAACGGATTTCAAAGAAGGCAAGAAGAGGACGGTCATGCGCAAAACCTTCCCGGGTTACGTGCTGGTCGAGGTCATCATGACGGATGACTCCTGGTATGTCGTCCGGAATACACCGGGCGTCACAGGATTCATCGGTTCGTCAGGCGGCGGTGCCAAACCGACACCGCTGCTGCCGGAGGAAGTCGAGTTCATCCTGAAACAGATGGGCGTGAAAGACCGCAAACTCGATGTCGATTTCGAAATCGGCGAAATGGTGGAAGTGCTGGAGGGGCCGTTCGCGGGCTTCCAGGGGAAAGTCGAAGAAATCGAGCTGGACAAAGGGAAAGTCAAAGTGTCCGTCGATATGTTCGGCCGCGAAACGAATATGGAACTGGACTTTGCTCAGGTCGAACGCACCGATTGAAAAAAATAGTGCGTTCCCTCTTGCAAACCGAGCGGAATAATGGTATTATTTCAAAGGTCAGACATCGATTAGTCTGGACGTCTTAACAAAATTCTACCGGCGGAAGCCGGCAGGCACATATTGAGTGGGAGGGGCAACCCAAATACCACATCACGGACTTAAGGAGGTGTGTCTCGTGGCTAAAAAAGTAATCAAACTTGTGAAATTGCAAATTCCGGCAGGAAAAGCAAACCCAGCACCGCCAGTTGGACCGGCGCTCGGTCAAGCGGGTGTGAACATCATGGGATTCTGTAAAGAATTCAATGCGCGTACATCTGATCAGGCAGGACTAATCATCCCTGTTGAAATCACTGTATTCGAAGACCGTTCATTTACATTCATCACAAAAACTCCGCCAGCAGCGGTTTTGCTGAAGGTTGCAGCTAAAATCCAAAAAGGATCAGGCGAACCGAACAAAACGAAAGTTGCTGTCGTGAAGCGTGATCAAGTTAAAGAAATTGCTGAACAGAAAATGCAGGATTTGAATGCTGCATCTGTTGAAGCGGCGATGGCAATGGTTGAAGGTACTGCTCGCAGTATGGGAATCACGATCGAAGACTGATTGTCATTTCAATCCATTGGACATTGATACGGGGGTTGCGGTCGTTCGAAAGAACACGCAACCCTTAAACGTGGGAGGTTCATTCCGCTAAAACCACAATCGAGGAGGAACTATCAGATGACTAAAAGAGGTAAAAAGTTCGTAGAAGCTGCGAAGCTTGTAGACCGCACAGCAGCTTACGATCTTACTGAAGCGATTGAACTCGCTAAAAAAACAAGCACGACCAACTTTGATGCAACTGTCGAAGTCGCTTTCCGTCTCGGAATCGATACACGTAAAAACGACCAGCAGATCCGCGGAGCAGTCGTACTGCCGAACGGTACTGGTAAGACACAGCGCGTACTCGTTTTCGCTAAAGGCGAAAAAGTGAAAGAAGCGGAAGCAGCTGGCGCTGACTATGTCGGCGACGCTGAATATATCGCTAAAATCCAACAGGGATGGTTTGACTTCGATGTTATCGTTGCAACACCTGACATGATGGGTGAAGTTGGTAAAATCGGACGCGTGCTCGGACCAAAAGGTCTCATGCCGAACCCGAAAACAGGCACAGTTACATTCGATGTAACGAAAGCCGTTGAAGAGATCAAAGCAGGTAAAGTAGAATACCGTGCAGACAAAGCGGGGATCATCCACGCGCCAATCGGTAAAGTTTCGTTCGGTGACGACAAACTTGCAGAAAACTTTAACGCTGTCTTTGAAGTGATCCAGAAGGCGAAGCCGGCTGCAGCAAAAGGTACTTACATGAAGTCTGTTGTTGTAACAACGACTATGGGACCTGCTGTAAAGATCAACACTTCTTCAGTAACTGTAAAATAATCTGTTGACAGACTTCCTGCTCTCTGGTAGGATAACGTTTGTTGAACAATACGATTTGTACCGCAGACAGCAGGGGCGCATGCGCTTAATCATCCTGCCGAGGGACAAGACGCTCTTTTTCGAAGCGAAAAGATGACGACTTTCCAGCCCTCCGTCTGTTTCACAGATCGGAGGGCTTTTTATGCATATGGTATGAATGCCCCTATACTAAACAGGAGGTGTCAAGATGAGCACAGTATTAGAAGCAAAAAAAGCGGTTGTAACTGAAATCGCGGACAAGATGAAAGCATCTGCTTCCATGGTCGTCGTTGACTACCGCGGACTGAACGTTGCACAAGCAACTGAACTGCGTAAGCAACTTCGCGAAGCAGGCGTTGAATTCAAAGTCTACAAAAACTCGATGGCCCGCCGCGCAGCGGAAGCATCAGGTCTTGAAGGCCTGAACGAACATCTTACAGGACCGAACGCAATTGCGTTCTCGACTGAAGACGTCATTGCACCGGCACGCGTTCTCAACAACTTCGCGAAAGATAACGAAGCACTTGAGATCAAAGCAGGTGTCATCGAAGGCGCGATCGCTTCTGTTGAAGAAGTGAAAGCATTGGCGACTCTTCCTTCACGCGAAGGACTTCTCTCCATGCTCCTCAGCGTGCTGCAGGCTCCTATGCGCAACTTCGCATTGGTTACCAAAGCAGTCGCAGAATCGAAAGAAGAACAAGGCGCGTAATATCGCATCTTGACCAAACTGCGGGATCACCCGTAAACCACATCCACTAGGAGGAACTATAATGACTAACGAACAAATCTTAGGCGCTATCAAAGAAATGTCTGTTCTTGAACTTAACGACCTCGTAAAAGCAATCGAAGAAGAATTCGGCGTAACTGCTGCAGCTCCTGTAGCTGCTGGCGCAGGCGCTGGTGCTGGAGAAGCAGCTGCTGAGCAAACTGAATTCGACGTAATTCTTGCTGGCGCTGGAGACCAGAAGATCAAAGTCATCAAAGTCGTTCGCGAAATCACAGGTCTCGGCTTGAAAGAAGCGAAAGAAGTTGTTGATAACGCTCCTAAAGCAATCAAAGAAGGCGTTGACCAAGCAGAAGCTGACGAAATCAAAGGTAAACTTGAAGAAGTCGGTGCTTCTGTAGAAGTTAAGTAATAGCTGGAATCACGGAGAAAAGCTCGTCTTTGCTGACGGGTTTTTCTCCGTTTTTTTTATACCCGCTTTTACAGCGGGAAGAGCGGAGGGATATTATGTCGGATCATTACTATACGAAAAACCCGCATACAAAAAGCGAGCCGCAGCAATGGACGACCGTTCTGCGCGGCCGGAATTTCGCTTTCACGACGGATGCCGGCGTGTTCAGCAAAGGGGAAGTCGATTTCGGCTCGCGGCTGCTTATCGACTCATTCACGGAACCTGGCATAGAAGGCGATATACTCGATGTCGGCTGCGGCTACGGGCCGGTCGGTCTCGCGGTTGCATCCCTGCTTCCGGAAAGGATTATCCAGATGGTTGACGTCAACGAACGCGCCATCAAGCTCGCCGAATCGAATGCTGCCAAAAATGGGATACAGAATGTGAAAGTGTACCCGAGTGATGCACTCGAGTCCGTGGACACCGAAGAGTTCGCGGCCATCCTCACGAACCCGCCGATCCGGGCAGGCAAGGAAACCGTATTCAAAATCTACAAAGAAGCGTGCAGCCGGCTGGCGGAAGGAGGAGAGTTGTGGGTGGTCATCCAGAAGAAACAGGGGGCTCCGTCTACAGAGGCGAAACTGAACGAGTTGTTCGGGAATGCAGACATCGTGGAAAAAAGCAAGGGGTATTACATCTTCAAGTCAAAAAAACATTGACGCGAGATGGACTGTGTGATAGCATTATAAAATGCAACAATAAATATACTGCATTCGTATGCCTATTTATACACTTGCATAAGTGTTAGCAATCTTAGGTATACTGACGTTGGATAAAAGATGGGTAAATCGAAAATGAGCTCTAGCCGGAACTCGTTTTCTTTTTGTTTTTTCGATATCATACACTATTTTTTTGATTTCGGAAAGACTTATTATGGGTGGTTTGGTCAGCATGGCGTGAATTTTGTGCCGGCTCGGAAGGATCGTGCATGCCAAACGCGCTCTATTATTGTCTTATGAGGGGTGAAAGAGTTGACAGGTCATTTAGTTCAGTATGGTCAACACCGTCAGCGCAGAAGTTTCGCGAGAATCAGCGAAGTACTCGATCTGCCGAATTTGATTGAAATCCAGACGGCATCTTATGAGTGGTTTTTAGAAGAAGGTCTGCGGGAAATGTTTCACGACATCTCTCCGATCCAGGACTTCACCGGAAATCTTTCATTGGAATTTGTCGATTATCAGCTCGGCGAACCTAAATATCCTGTGGACGAATCGAAGGAGCGGGACGTGACTTTCGCCGCACCGCTTCGAGTGAAAGTCCGTTTGCACAATAAAGAAACCGAAGACGTAAAAGAACAGGACGTCTTCATGGGTGATTTCCCGCTCATGACCGAAAATGGCACATTCGTCATCAACGGTGCGGAACGGGTCATCGTTTCCCAGCTGGTCCGGTCACCAAGTGTCTATTTCAATGACAAGACCGATAAGAACGGGAAACGCGGCTTTGGTGCCACGGTCATCCCGAACCGCGGTGCATGGCTCGAATACGAAACGGACGCAAAAGACGTTGTCCACGTACGGATCGACCGCACTCGTAAATTGCCGATCACAGTCCTTCTCAGAGCGCTTGGCTTCTCGAGCGACCAGGAAATCATCGATCTGCTCGGCGACAACGAATACCTCCGAAACTCTCTTGAAAAAGATAACACGGAAAACTCCGAAAAAGCACTGCTCGAAATTTACGAGCGTCTGCGCCCGGGCGAGCCGCCGACGCTGGAAAGCGCAAAGAACCTGCTGTTCTCGCGCTTCTTCGATGCGAAGCGTTACGACTTGGCGAATGTCGGCCGCTATAAGATGAACAAAAAACTCCACCTGCAGAACCGTCTGTTCAACCAGACGATCGCAGAAACACTGGCTGATCCTGAAACAGGGGAGATCCTGATCGAAAAAGGCCAGCTGATCGACCGCCGTATGCTCGATAAGCTGCTGCCATACTTCGAAAACGGTCTCAGCACCGAGGATCTGAGCCAAACAGGCGGCGTCCTGGATGAGGATATCCGGATCCAGTCCGTCAAGATCTATGCGCCTAAAGGTGAAGAAGGCCAGATCATCAATGTCATCTCCAATGGGATCATCGATGACGCCATCAAGCACATCACACCGTCGGACATCATTGCGTCTGTCAGCTTCTTCTTCAACTTGCTGCATGGCGTCGGTACAACCGATGATATCGACCACCTCGGAAACCGCCGTCTCCGTTCGGTCGGTGAATTGCTGCAGAACCAGTTCCGGATCGGTCTGTCCCGGATGGAACGTGTCGTGAAAGAGCGTATGTCGATCAACGACACACAATCGATCGTCCCTCAGCAGCTCATCAACATCCGGCCGGTCATCGCGTCCATCAAAGAGTTCTTCGGCAGCTCCCAGCTGTCCCAGTTCATGGACCAGACGAACCCTCTGGCCGAACTCACGCACAAACGCCGGCTCTCAGCACTCGGACCGGGCGGACTGACGCGTGAACGTGCCGGCATGGAAGTACGTGACGTCCATTACTCCCACTATGGCCGTATGTGTCCGATCGAGACACCGGAAGGTCCGAACATCGGGCTGATCAACTCACTTTCCACGTTTGCGAAAGTGAACAAGTTCGGTTTCATCGAAACACCTTACCGGAAAGTCGACCCGGATACCGGTCGTGTCACAGAGCGTATCGATTACCTGACAGCGGATCTGGAGGACAACTATGTCGTCGCCCAGGCGAACGCACCGCTGAATGAAGATGGTACATTCACGAATGAAGAAGTTGTCGGTCGTTTCCAAGGGGACAACACTGTCTTCAAACGCGAACAGATCGACTACATGGACGTTTCACCGAAACAAGTCGTTTCGGCAGCGACGGCATGTATCCCGTTCCTCGAGAACGATGACTCGAACCGTGCCCTCATGGGAGCGAACATGCAGCGGCAGGCGGTGCCTCTTCTGAATCCGAAAGCGCCGTTCGTCGGCACAGGGATGGAGCACGTGTCAGCACGTGACTCAGGTGCAGCTGTCGTTTCCCGCTATGAAGGGATCGTCGAACACGTGGAAGCGAAAGAAATCCGCGTCCGACGCATCAACGTAGTCGAAGGGAAAGAAGTCAAAGGGGATCTCGACGTATACCGCCTCTCGAACTTCATCCGTTCGAATCAGGGGACATGCTACAACCAGCGTCCGATCGTCCGCGTCGGCGACCGTGTTGCGGAGAAGGACATCCTCGCAGACGGACCGTCGATGGAAAACGGAGAAATGGCACTCGGCCAGAACATCCTGATCGCCTTCATGACATGGGATGGCTACAACTATGAGGATGCCATCATCATGAGTGAGCGTCTCGTGAAGGACGACGTGTTCACATCCGTCCATATCGAAGAATACGAATCAGATGCCCGCGATACGAAACTCGGACCTGAAGAGATCACACGGGACATCCCGAACATCGGGGAAGACGCGCTCCGCAACTTGGACGACCGCGGAATCATCCGGATCGGGGCGGAAGTCCATGACGGTGATATCCTCGTCGGGAAAGTCACGCCTAAAGGGGTGACGGAACTGACAGCGGAAGAACGGCTGCTCCACGCGATCTTCGGTGAGAAGGCGCGTGAAGTGCGCGATACGTCACTGCGAGTACCTCACGGCGCTGGCGGCATCGTCCTCGACGTGAAAGTGTTCAACCGTGAAGACGGCGACGAACTCGCACCGGGTGTCAACCAGCTCGTGCGTGTCTACATCGTCCAGAAACGTAAAATCTCCGTCGGGGATAAGATGGCCGGACGTCACGGGAACAAAGGGGTCATCTCCCGCATCCTACCGGAATCCGACATGCCGTTCATGCCGGACGGAACACCGGTAGACGTCATGCTTAACCCGCTCGGCGTACCATCCCGTATGAACATCGGACAGGTATTGGAGATGCACTTGGGTATGGCGAGCCGCTCGCTTGGCGTGCACATGGCTTCGCCGGTATTCGATGGCGCGAACGAGGAAGACGTCTGGAATACGATGGAAGAAGCAGGGATGGACCGAGACGGAAAGACCGTGCTGTATGACGGCCGTTCCGGAGAAGCATTCGATAACCGTGTGTCTGTCGGAATCATGTACATGATCAAACTTGCGCACATGGTCGATGACAAACTGCACGCCCGCTCGACAGGTCCTTACTCACTCGTCACCCAGCAGCCGCTCGGCGGGAAAGCCCAATTCGGCGGACAGCGTTTCGGGGAGATGGAAGTTTGGGCACTTGAAGCTTATGGGGCCGCTTATACACTCCAGGAAATCCTGACCGTGAAGTCGGATGACGTGGTCGGACGTGTCAAAACGTATGAAGCGATCGTCAAAGGCGACAGCGTACCGCAGCCGGGCGTTCCGGAATCCTTCAAAGTACTGATCAAAGAGCTTCAGAGCCTTGGATTGGACGTCAAGATGCTTTCGGAGGACTTCCAGGAAATCGAACTGCGTGATCTGGAAGAAGACGATGATATGCAGCCAACGGACGCACTAAACCTTATGAAAGAGGACCAGCCAGTCTGATCCGATAAGGCACAACCAATTTAAAACGGGGGCACAGTCCCCCTTTTTGTGATGAACACAGGGCCAGCAAGGCAGCGACTAGACTAGAGGGAGGTAGGCTCCTTGGTAGATGTTAATAACTTTGAGTATATGAAAATCGGGCTGGCTTCACCGGACAAGATCCGTTCTTGGTCTTATGGGGAAGTCAAAAAGCCGGAAACGATCAATTACCGCACATTGAAGCCTGAAAAAGATGGATTGTTCTGCGAGCGTATTTTCGGACCGACAAAAGACTGGGAATGCCACTGCGGAAAGTACAAACGGGTTCGTTACAAAGGTGTCGTCTGTGACCGCTGCGGCGTCGAAGTGACACGTCAGAAAGTGCGCCGTGAACGGATGGGGCACATTGAACTGGCAGCACCTGTCACACATATTTGGTATTTCAAAGGGATTCCGAGCCGGATGGGTCTGATCCTGGACATGACACCGCGTGCACTCGAAGAGGTCATTTACTTCGCGTCATACGTCGTCGTCGATCCTGCAGATACCCCGCTTGAGCGGAAACAGCTGCTCTCTGAAAAAGAGTACCGTCTGTACCGTGAAAAGTATGGCAAGAAATTCTCCGCCCTCATGGGAGCAGAGGCGATTGAACAGCTATTGTCTGCAATCGACCTCGACAAGGAGACGGAGAGCCTGAAGGAAGAACTGAAAACGGTCCAGGGGCAGCGCCGAACACGCGCAATCCGCCGTCTGGAAGTTGTGGAATCATTCCGTAACTCGGGCAACCACCCGGAATGGATGGTGCTTGAAGTCCTCCCTGTCATCCCGCCGGAACTCCGTCCGATGGTGCAGCTCGACGGCGGACGTTTCGCAACGTCCGACTTGAACGACCTGTACCGCCGCGTCATCAACCGGAATAACCGTCTGAAACGACTGCTTGACCTAGGGGCTCCTGGGATCATCGTGCAGAACGAAAAGCGGATGCTTCAGGAAGCTGTCGATGCATTGGTCGATAACGGCCGCCGCGGACGTCCGGTAACAGGACCGGGCAACCGGCCGTTGAAATCCCTTTCCCACATGCTTAAAGGGAAACAGGGGCGTTTCCGTCAGAACCTGCTCGGTAAGCGTGTCGACTACTCAGGCCGTTCCGTTATCGTCGTCGGTCCGAACCTTAAGATGTACCAGTGCGGTCTGCCGAAAGAGATGGCGATCGAACTGTTCAAGCCGTTCGTCATGAAAGAACTCGTGGAACGCGGATTAGCACATAACATCAAGAGTGCGAAACGCAAGATCGAGCGCCTTCACTCCGAAGTATGGGACGTTCTCGAAGACGTCATCAAGGAGCATCCTGTTCTCTTGAACCGGGCCCCTACGCTTCACCGTCTCGGTATCCAGGCGTTCGAACCGATGCTCGTCGAAGGCCGGGCGATACAGCTCCACCCGCTCGTCTGTACAGCTTACAACGCTGACTTCGATGGTGACCAGATGGCCGTCCACGTACCGCTTTCGGCAGAAGCTCAGGCAGAAGCGCGCCTGCTCATGCTCGCAGCGCAGAACATCCTGAACCCGAAAGACGGGAAACCGGTTGTTACACCGTCCCAGGATATGGTGTTGGGTAACTATTACCTCACACTAGAGCGAAGCGGGGTAGTCGGTGAAGGGAAAACGTTTAGCAACGCCAACGAAGCGCTGATCGCTTACCAGAATGGACACGTCCATCTGCATTCCCGTATTGCCATCAAAGCCAGCTCGCTGAACAACCCGACATTTACGGAAGAACAAAATAGTCAGCTGCTGATCACAACGGTTGGTAAGGTGATCTTCAACGAGATCCTGCCGGCATCATTCCCGTATATCAATGAGCCGACCCAGCACAACCTTCAAGTCGAAACACCGGCCAAGTATTTTGTGCCCGGCACAACTGACGTCCGCGAGCATATCAAAAATGCGGAAATCGTTTCACCATTCATTAAAAAATATCTTGGTAACATCATCGCGGAGATCTTCCGCCGCTTCCATATCACGGAAACGTCGAAAATGCTCGACCGCATGAAGAACCTCGGATTCAAATATTCAACACGTGCAGGGATCACTGTCGGTATCTCCGACATCGTCGTACTCCCTGACAAACATGAAATTCTGCAGGATGCCCAGGCGAAAGTGGACAAGGTGACACAGCAATTCCGACGTGGTCTCATCACTGAAGAAGAGCGTTATGACCGTGTTATCTCCTACTGGAGCCACGCGAAGGATACCATCCAGGACAAACTGATGGGCTCCCTTGAAAACACAAACCCGATCTTCATGATGAGTGACTCGGGAGCACGGGGTAACGCATCCAACTTCACCCAGCTCGCCGGAATGCGCGGACTGATGGCGAACCCGGCAGGACGGATCATCGAATTGCCGATCAAGTCATCGTTCCGTGAAGGTCTGACAGTACTCGAGTACTTCATCTCCACGCACGGTGCCCGTAAAGGTCTTGCCGATACTGCGCTGAAGACAGCGGACTCCGGTTATCTGACACGCCGTCTCGTCGATGTTGCACAAGACGTCATCGTCCGGGAAGACGACTGCGGCACCGACCGCGGTTTGGAAATCTCGGCGCTCACAGAAGGCGTGGAACTGATCGAATCACTGGAAGAGCGGATTGAAGGCCGTCATGCGAAGAAGCGGGTGCTCCATCCTGAAACGGGTGAAGTGCTGGCGGAAAAAGACCAGCTCATCACGGCTGAAGTCGCGCAAACGATCATCAATGCAGGAATCACTACGATGTCCATCCGTTCGGCGTTCACATGTAACACGAAGCACGGCGTCTGTAAGAAATGCTACGGCATCAACCTGGCGACTGGCGAAACGGTCGAAGTGGGCGAAGCGGTCGGTATCATCGCTGCCCAGTCGATCGGTGAACCGGGAACCCAGCTGACGATGCGTACATTCCACACAGGCGGCGTTGCAGGGGACGACATCACGTCAGGTCTTCCGCGGATCCAGGAGATTTTCGAATCCCGGAACCCGAAAGGTCAGGCAGTCATTTCGGAAATCACAGGTGTTGTAACCGACATCGACGAAATCCGTGAAGGACAAAAAGAAATCACCATCAAAGGCGACGTGGAAACACGTAAATACCTTGCGCCTTACAACGGCCGTCTGAAAGTCGCTGTCGAAGACACGATTACCCGCGGCCAGGCTCTGACAGAAGGATCCATCGACCCGAAAGAGCTGATCGTCGTCAAAGACGTTTCCACTGTCCAGGAGTACTTGCTGAAAGAAGTTCAGAAAGTATACCGGATGCAGGGCGTTGAAATCGGCGACAAGCACGTCGAGGTCATGGTCCGCCAGATGATGCGCAAAGTGCGGGTCATCGAAGCGGGTGACACGGATCTGCTCCCGGGCTCACTGCTCGACATCCACCAGTTCGCGGATGCCAATACAGCAGTGCTGAAAGCAGGCAAACTTCCTGCGACGGCACGGCCGGTCATCCTCGGAATCACGAAAGCGTCCCTCGAAACGGAATCATTCCTTTCGGCCGCTTCGTTCCAGGAGACGACCCGTGTCCTTACAGACGCAGCCATCAAAGGGAAGACGGACGAACTGCTCGGCTTGAAAGAGAACGTCATCATCGGGAAACTCGTTCCGGCCGGTACTGGCATGCAGCGCTACCGCGGCATCGAGCTCGAGCATGGCGGAGAACTTGAAGAAGACGCAGTGACTGCTGAATAATCCTCAGCAAAACGGGAGGGGCCCTCTCCTCCCGTACCATTTTTATTGTTGACACGACTTCTTGGAAATGGTACTATACAAAAGGTTGATAGTTGAATGTCTGTACTTTGGAGGATATCATCATGTCTTATGATAAAGTCTCACAGGCAGAAAAGCTGATCATCGGTACAAAGCAAGCAGTGAAAGCGATTCGCCGGAATAAGGCGCATGAAGTCTTCATTGCACAAGATGCAGAAGAACGGGTGACGAGCCCGGTCATTGAAGAGGCTGCCCGACAGGATATTCCGCTGACAATCGTCGATTCGCGGGAGAAACTTGGAAAAGCATGCGGCATTCAAGTAGCTGCATCAGTGGTCGTCATCACTGATTAACGGTTTTTGCGCGATTACCGTGCAAAACCTTTGTTTTTACCCAAAAATGAACCACCTGGATGTGTGGTCTTAAAAAGAAGTTGGAAGGAGGAAAAATACCGATGCCTACAATTAACCAATTGGTCCGCAAACCTCGTAAATCGAATACAAGCGGTTCAAAAGCTCCGGCACTTGGAAAAACGTACAACAGTTTCAAAAAGTCGATGACTAACGTCAACTCGCCACAAAAACGAGGTGTCTGCACACGTGTGGGCACAATGACACCGAAGAAGCCGAACTCGGCCCTTCGTAAATATGCTCGTGTACGTTTGACGAACACTTTGGAAGTCAACGCTTATATCCCTGGTGAAGGTCACAACCTTCAAGAACACAGTGTTGTTCTTATCCGCGGAGGACGCGTAAAAGACTTACCGGGTGTCCGTTACCACATCGTCCGTGGTGCGCTTGATACAGCTGGTGTTACCGGCCGTATGCAGAGCCGTTCACACTACGGTGCGAAAAAGCCAAAAGAGAAAAAATAATAAAGCAGCAACTATTTTGAAAGGAGGAACACAACATGCCTCGTAAAGGTCCAGTCGCAAAACGTGACGTTTTGCCAGATCCGATTTATAACTCGAAGCTAGTTACACGTCTTATCAACAAAATGATGGTAGACGGTAAAAAAGGTACTTCTCAGAAAATTTTATACGGTGCATTCGAACTTGTGAAGGAACGTTCAGGCAACGATCCGATCGAAGTGTTCGAAGCAGCTCTCAATAACGTAATGCCAGTTCTTGAAGTCCGCGCACGCCGTGTCGGCGGAGCGAACTACCAAGTACCGGTTGAAGTCCGCCCTGAGCGCCGTACGACTCTCGGTCTCCGCTACCTCGTGAACTATTCACGTACTCGCGGTGAAAAGACGATGGAAGAACGTCTTGCGAACGAAATTCTTGACGCATCCAACAACACAGGCGCTTCTGTGAAACGCCGTGAAGAAATGCACAAGATGGCAGAAGCTAACAAAGCATTCGCCCACTACCGCTGGTAAGATCCACTCGTTCATTAAATCGTTATTCCGATATGGAAGGAGCAATACAAAATGGGTAGAGAGTTCTCCTTAGAGAATACTCGTAACATTGGTATCATGGCTCACATCGATGCTGGTAAAACAACAACGACGGAGCGGATCCTATTTTACACAGGCCGAATCCACAAAATCGGGGAAACGCACGAAGGTGCTTCCCAGATGGACTGGATGGAGCAGGAGCAGGAACGCGGAATCACGATCACATCTGCTGCAACGACAGCGAGCTGGAAAGGTCACCGCGTAAACATCATCGATACACCGGGACACGTAGACTTCACTGTTGAAGTTGAACGTTCCCTCCGTGTACTTGACGGTGCTGTAACAGTTCTTGACGCACAGTCAGGAGTTGAGCCGCAGACTGAAACAGTATGGCGCCAGGCAACTACGTATGGCGTACCGCGTATCGTTTTCGTCAACAAGATGGACAAAACAGGAGCTGACTTCCTTTACTCGGTCGGCACACTGCATGACCGTCTCCAGGCGAACGCACACCCGATCCAAATGCCGATCGGTGCAGAAGATGCATTCGAAGCGATCATCGACCTCGTGGAGATGAAAGCCAACTTCTATCCGGATGACACTGGCATGAACGTCGAAGTCGGCGAAATCCCGGAAGAATACCGTGCAGACGCTGAAAAAGCACGTGAGCGCTTAGTCGAAGCTGTCGTTGATTTCGATGAGAACCTCATGGAGAAATACCTGGGCGGCGAAGAGCTTTCCGTTGAAGAACTGAAAAGCGCTATCCGCAAAGCGACACTGGCAGTAGAATTCTACCCGGTCGTCTGCGGTACAGCATTCAAGAACAAAGGGGTTCAGCTCGTACTCGATGCAGTCATCGACTACCTTCCGGCTCCGACCGATCTTCCACCAATGATGGGGATCAACCCTAATACTGAAGAAGAAGAAGTGCGTAAGGCGAGCGACGATGCTCCATTCTCTGCACTTGCCTTCAAAGTCATGACGGATCCGTTCGTCGGTAAATTGACATTCTTCCGTGTGTATTCAGGCGTTCTGCAATCCGGTTCTTACATCAAGAACTCAACAAAAGATAAGCGTGAACGTGTAGGTCGTATCCTGCAGATGCACGCGAATCACCGTGAAGAGATTTCAGAAGTCCATGCTGGTGAAATTGCAGCAGCAGTCGGACTGAAGGATACAGGAACTGGTGACACGCTCTGTGACGACAAAGCGCCAATCATTCTTGAGTCCATGGAATTCCCTGAGCCGGTCATCTCTGTTGCGATCGAGCCGAAAACAAAGGCCGACCAAGACAAAATGGGACAGGCTCTCGGTAAACTTCAAGAAGAAGACCCGACATTCCGTGCACACACTGACCAGGAGACTGGTGAAGTCATCATCGCCGGTATGGGTGAGCTCCACTTGGATATCATCGTAGACCGTCTGCGCCGTGAGTTCAAAGTGGAAGCGAACGTCGGAGCTCCTCAAGTATCGTACCGTGAAACATTCCGTTCAGCAGCTGAAGTCGAAGGTAAATTCGTACGTCAGTCAGGCGGACGCGGACAATACGGTCACGTTTGGATCGAATTCTCTCCGAACGATGAAGGAGCAGGCTTCGAATTCAAAAACGCGATCGTCGGCGGTGTCGTTCCGCGTGAATACATCCCGGCTATCGAAGCAGGTGTTCGTGACTCGCTCTCGAACGGTGTCCTTGCAGGCTATCCATTGATCGACGTAAAAGCCCGTCTCTTCGACGGTTCTTACCATGACGTCGACTCCAACGAAATGGCCTTCAAAGTCGCAGCATCCATGGCTTTGAAAAATGCAGTATCCAAGTGTAACCCGGTCCTTCTCGAGCCGACGATGAAAGTGGAAGTCATCATCCCTGAAGAATACATGGGGGATATCATGGGTGACATCACTTCACGCCGAGGCCGCGTAGAAGGTATGGAAGCACGCGGTAACGCACAAGTAGTCCGTGCAATGGTTCCACTCGCAGAAATGTTCGGTTATGCGACATCTCTCCGTTCGAACACGCAAGGACGCGGCGTATTCTCGATGACATTCGACCACTACGAAGAAGTGCCGAAATCCATTGCTGAAGACGTTATCAAAAAGAATAAAGGCGAATAATTGAAATTCGGCTTTGTTTGAAGTATAACTACTTTATAAGTTATGGACCCGGAGTCGCGCGGCTCCGGTCCGTATCTATAAAACTAAAATCACACTCAATTTAGAGGAGGAACTCCAAAATGGCTAAAGAAAAATTCGATCGGTCCAAAACGCATGCTAACGTCGGTACAATCGGCCACGTTGACCATGGTAAAACAACTTTGACTGCTGCAATCGCAACAGTACTTGCAAAGCGCGGCGGCGGGGAAGCACGTTCTTACGCTGACGTTGACAACGCTCCTGAAGAAAAAGAGCGCGGTATCACAATCAATACTTCACACATCGAGTATGAAACTGAAACTCGTCACTACGCACACGTAGACTGCCCAGGACACGCCGACTATGTTAAAAACATGATCACAGGCGCTGCTCAAATGGACGGCGGAATCTTGGTTGTATCTGCAGCTGACGGCCCAATGCCACAAACTCGTGAGCACATCCTTCTTTCACGTCAAGTAGGCGTACCTTACTTGGTAGTGTTCATGAACAAATGTGACATGGTGGACGACGAAGAACTTCTTGAACTCGTAGAAATGGAGATCCGTGATCTTCTTTCTGAATACGACTTCCCTGGCGATGACCTTCCAGTTATCAAAGGTTCTGCTCTTAAAGCGCTCGAAGGCGAAGAAGAGTGGGAAGAGAAAATCGTTGAGCTCATGAACGCAGTTGACGAGTATATCCCAACTCCAGAGCGTGACACTGAAAAACCATTCATGATGCCAGTCGAGGACGTATTCTCGATCACTGGACGCGGAACAGTTGCTACTGGCCGTGTTGAGCGTGGACAAGTTAAAGTCGGCGACACTGTTGACATTATCGGTTTGTCTGAAGAGCCTAAATCTACAACTGTAACTGGTGTGGAAATGTTCCGTAAACTTCTTGACTATGCAGAAGCTGGAGACAACATCGGTGCACTTCTTCGTGGGGTAGCTCGTGAAGACATCGAACGCGGACAAGTACTTGCAAAGCCAGGTACAATCACTCCGCACACAAACTTCAAATCTGAAGTTTACGTTTTGTCAAAAGAAGAAGGCGGACGTCACACTCCATTCTTCTCAAACTACCGCCCGCAGTTCTACTTCCGTACAACTGACGTAACTGGAATCATCTCTCTTCCAGAAGGCGTAGAAATGGTTATGCCTGGCGACAACGTTGAAATGACAATTGAACTGATCTCCCCAATCGCGATTGAAGAAGGAACTAAATTCTCAATCCGTGAAGGCGGACGTACAGTTGGCGCTGGCGTTGTAGCTTCTATCGTAAAGTAATCCATTTAAAACCCGCCCTCGTGGCGGGTTTTTTTATGCACACTTTCAGCAGCCTTTCATGAACGCTCAAGCAGAGCCGGGAAGCGCTCATGATGCCCGGCAGCCGCTCAAGGGAAGGGGAGAACCGCTCTAGCGCCGCTCCGAACGCTCAAGCATTATGACGCAGCGCTCAAGCATCACGAGAACCGCTCGAGGCATGTGACGAAGCGCTCATGGTATGTAAGAACCGTCCATACCTCCCTGTCAACCGCTCAAGCTTTTGTACCGGCAAAAACACCTTCATAAAACTCCACACAAACTCTACATAATAGTTGCATCTTGCACCATTTCGTTTTATACTTAGAAAGTTGTTAAAGAATATCGCTAAACCTATTGCGACATTCTTTTTTTATGTGTATAATGGTTAGTGTTGGTCTTTGACTGCGATGAAGCGGGAGGTTACCGACACACCCGGCCGCTTTGCCATGGCATGTGTGTGGGAAAATTTCCGTGGAGAATGTCTAGAAAATAGGCGAGAGGGAGGGAAAATAATGGCAAAACAAAAAATTCGTATCCGTTTGAAAGCGTATGATCACCGTGTACTCGATCAGTCGGCTGAAAAGATTGTTGAAACTGCAAAGCGTTCCGGAGCTAGTGTATCAGGTCCGATTCCATTGCCGACAGAACGTTCGGTCTACACAGTTCTTCGTGCGGTCCACAAATACAAGGACTCACGTGAGCAGTTCGAAATGCGTACGCACAAACGTCTGATCGATATTGTCAATCCGACACCACAAACAGTCGACGCATTGATGAAGCTTGACTTACCATCAGGCGTGGACATTGAAATCAAACTTTAATGGCAAACAATAAAACTACTTAAAAACAATCAGGAGGTGTGACAAATGACCAAAGGAATCTTAGGAAGAAAAGTCGGCATGACGCAAGTATTTGCTGAAAACGGCGACTTGATCCCAGTTACAGTCATCGCAGCTGCTCCTAATGTTGTTCTTCAGAAGAAGACAAACGAAACAGACGGCTACGAAGCGATCCAGCTCGGATTCGAGGACAAACGTGAAAAGCTTTCCAACAAACCAGCGATGGGACACGTTGCAAAAGCTGAAACGGCACCTAAGCGCTTCATTCGCGAAATTCGCGGAATCGACGCAGCAGAGTACGAAGTTGGTCAGGAAGTCAAAGTTGATACATTCGCAGAAGGCGACGTTATCGACATTACAGGAGTATCAAAAGGTAAAGGGTTCCAAGGTGTTATCAAACGCCATGGTTTCTCACGCGGACCAATGACTCACGGTTCCCGCCATCACCGTGCACCGGGTTCAATCGGTTCGGTTGACGCGCAGCGTGTGTTCAAAGGGAAGAAAATGCCGGGTCGTACAGGCGGCAAAACAATCACTATCCAAAACCTTGAAGTCGTGCGGGTTGATACAGAACGCAACTTGCTGCTCGTAAAAGGTAACGTTCCAGGCGCTAAGAAATCACTCGTTATCGTGAAAAGCGCTATCAAAGGGAACTAATTAACGAAGGAAGGAGGAAACACTAATGCCAAAAGTATCCGTATTGAATCAAACAGGATCTGCAGCAGGCGAAATCGAATTGAACGACCTCGTATTCGGAATTGAGCCGAACGAAGCAGTCCTTTTCGAAGCATTGGTTCAGCAGCGTGCAGCAATGCGCCAAGGGAACCACAAAGTGAAATCACGTGGAGAAGTAGCCGGCGGTGGCCGTAAGCCATGGCGTCAAAAAGGAACAGGACGTGCGCGTCAAGGTTCCATCCGATCCCCGCAATGGCGCGGAGGCGGTATCGTCTTCGGACCTACACCACGCAGCTACAGCTACAAATTACCGAAAAAAGTCCGTCGTCTTGCTCTTCGCTCGGCTTTGTCCAGCAAAGTGCGTGAAGAGGAACTGGTTGTATTGGAAGGATTGACTTTCGATGCACCAAAGACAAAAGACTTCAAAAAAGTGCTGGCTGATCTTTCAATCAGCAAAAAAGCATTATTCGTTACAGCTGACCTCGATGAGAACGTTGCATTGTCTGCACGCAACATCCCTGGAATCAGCGTCGTAACTGCAAACGGCATCAGCGTGCTTGACCTTGTCGCTCATGACAAGCTGTTCATCACAAAAGATGCTGTCAAAAAAATCGAGGAGGTGCTTGGTTAATGGAAGCACGTGATGTATTGAAGCGTCCGGTCATTACCGAGCGATCTTCTGAAGCGATGGAATTCAACAAGTACACATTCGAAGTCGACACTCGTGCCAACAAAACGCACATCAAACAAGCTGTCGAAGAAATCTTCGGAGTCAAAGTGGAAAAAGTGAACGTCCAGAACTATAAAGGCAAATTCAAGCGTATGGGTAAACACGCAGGCTATACAAACAAACGCCGTAAAGCGATTGTTACATTGACTGCTGACTCAAAAGACATCGAACTGTTCGATATCTGATCACATTAAACAAAGGAGGGAACACCAATGGCGATTAAGAAATACAAACCTACCTCCAACGGCCGTCGTAACATGACAACTTCGGACTTCGCTGAAATCACAGCAAGCAAACCGGAAAAATCATTGCTTGAACCGATCAAGCGCAAAGGCGGACGGAACAACCAAGGTAGGATTACAGTTCGTCACCAGGGTGGAGGCCACAAGCGCCAATACCGTGTCATCGACTTCCAGCGCCGGAAAGATGGCATACCAGGACGCGTTGCTACGATCGAATACGATCCGAACCGTTCAGCAAACATCGCATTGATCAACTATGCAGATGGAGAAAAACGTTACATCCTAGCTCCAAAAGGATTGAAAGTGGACATGACTATCATGTCAGGACCAGAAGCGGATATCCGCGTCGGGAACGCACTTCCATTGGAAAACATCCCAATGGGTTCGACAATCCATAACATCGAGATGAAACCAGGAAAAGGCGGCCAGCTGGTCCGTTCAGCTGGTACATCCGCACAATTGCTCGGACGTGAAGGCAAATATGTCATCATCCGTCTGCAATCTGGTGAAGTACGTATGATCCTTGCAGCTTGCCGTGCTACAATCGGCCAAGTCGGCAACGAACAGCACGAACTCATCAACATCGGTAAAGCAGGACGTTCACGCTGGATGGGCAAACGCCCAACTGTCCGCGGATCTGTCATGAACCCGAACGATCACCCGCACGGTGGTGGTGAAGGACGTACACCAATCGGCCGTCCAAGCCCAGTTACACCTTGGGGTAAACCGACTCTCGGTTACAAAACGCGCTCGAAGCGTGCTAAATCCGACAAACTTATCGTTCGTCGCCGCAAAAAATAATGTGATTGCGCTGCGGTTCAATGACTGGACCGTAGTACAAACACAAAGGGAGGTAACAAAATGGGCCGCAGCTTGAAAAAAGGACCTTTTGCAGACGATCATCTGCTCAAGAAGGTCGATGCTCAAAAAGATGCACAAAAGAAACAAGTCATCAAGACTTGGTCACGCCGTTCTACAGTATTCCCTTCCTTCATCGGATTGACAATCGCTGTATATGACGGACGTAAACACGTACCTGTCTACATCACTGAAGACATGGTCGGCCACAAATTGGGTGAATTCGCACCTACCCGCACATATAAAGGTCACGGTGCTGACGACAAGAAAACGAAACGCTAATTGAGAGGAGGAAATTCTGATGCAACAAGCTAAAGCATCTGTCCGCACAGTCCGCATTGCTCCTCGTAAAGTACGATTAGTCGTTGATCTTATCCGGGGCAAGAAAATCGGTGAAGCGGTCGCCATTCTGCGCTTGACGCCTAAAGCGGCATCTCCAGTCGTAGAAAAAGTATTGAACTCTGCTATCGCTAACGCTGAGCACAACTTCGAAATGGATCTTGAGAACCTGATTGTCAGTGAAGTATTCGTTGACGAAGGTCCGACAATGAAACGTTTCCGTCCGCGTGCACAAGGCCGTGCGAGCGCAATCAACAAACGCACCAGCCACATCACAGTAGTGGTATCTGAAAAGAAGGAGGGATAATTCGTGGGTCAAAAAGTACATCCTAATGGTCTGCGGGTCGGAATTATTCGTGACTGGGATTCGAAATGGTACGCAGAAAAAGACTATGCGACTCTCTTGCACGAAGACCTGAAAATCCGCAAATACATCGAAAAACGCCTAGTGGACGCTTCTGTTTCCAAAGTGGAAATCGAACGTGCTGCTAAACGCGTCAACATCACAATCCACACAGCTAAGCCTGGTATGGTTATCGGTAAAGGTGGTACGGAAGTCGAAGCACTCCGTAAGCAGCTGAACGAAATCTCCGGCAAGCGTGTACACATCAACATCGTAGAGATCAAGCGTGCTGACCTTGACGCGAAATTGGTTGCAGAATCAATCGCACGTCAACTCGAAGGTCGTGTATCATTCCGACGCGCACAGAAGCAGGCAATCCAGCGCACAATCCGTTCAGGAGCTAAAGGTATCAAAACTCAAGTTTCCGGACGTCTTGGCGGAGCTGACATCGCGCGATCAGAACACTATAGCGAAGGAACTGTCCCGCTTCATACACTTCGTGCAGATATCGACTATGCACATGCTGAAGCTGATACAACATACGGTAAGCTCGGCGTTAAAGTATGGATCTATCGGGGAGAAGTCCTTCCAGTTAAGAAGAACTCTGGGGAAGGAGGCAACTAATCATGTTAGTACCAAAGCGAGTAAAACATCGTCGTGTATTCCGCGGTAAAATGCGCGGGCAGACAAAAGGCGGCGCAACGGTTAATTTCGGTGAGTTCGGCCTTCAGTCTCTTGACGCTGCATGGATCACGAACCGTCAGATCGAATCAGCGCGTATCGCAATGACACGTTATATGAAACGTGGCGGTAAAGTATGGATCAACATCTTCCCACACAAATCGTACACGAAGAAGCCTCTGGAAGTCCGGATGGGTTCTGGTAAAGGTGCGGTTGAAGGATGGGTAGCAGTAGTAAAACCCGGCCGAGTAATGTTCGAAGTCGCTGGCGTCTCTGAAGAAGTCGCACGTGAAGCACTCCGCCTGGCAGCGCACAAACTTCCTGTTAAAAGCAAGTTTGTAAAACGTGAAGAAATTGGTGGTGAATCTAATGAAAGCTAATGAAATCCGTGACTTGACAACTGCAGAGATCGAGCAAAAAGTGAAATCACTGAAAGAAGAGCTTTTCAACCTTCGCTTCCAGTTAGCGACAGGACAATTAGAAAACACTGCACGCATCCGTGAAGTACGCAAATCGATTGCGCGCATGAAAACAGTAATACGTCAAAGAGAAATCAGTGCAAATAACTGATGAAGGAGGTTGCACCCATGACTGAGCGTAACCAGCGCAAAGTGTATACAGGCCGCGTCGTATCCGACAAAATGGATAAGACAGTAACGGTAATGGTAGAAACACACAAGAAGCATTCACTGTACGGCAAGCGCGTAAAGTACTCGAAAAAGTACAAAGCGCATGACGAACTGAATGAAGCTAAAATTGGCGACGTAGTCCGCATTATGGAAACTCGTCCGCTGTCTGCTACAAAACGTTTCCGCCTCGTTGACATCATCGAGAAAGCGGTCATCATCTAATAACGTTCGGAACTTAGCATCCGAGGGGAGGTAACCAAATTGATTCAACAGGAATCCCGCATGAAAGTCGCAGATAACTCTGGCGCACGTGAAGTGCTGACAATCAAAGTCCTTGGCGGTTCAGGCCGTAAGACTGCCAACATCGGCGACATCGTCGTTGTTACCGTTAAGAAAGCAACACCAGGTGGCGTTGTCAAGAAAGGTGAAGTCGTTAAAGCGGTTATCGTTCGTACTAAGAGCGGTATGCGCCGTAAAGACGGAACATACATCACATTCGACGAAAACGCATGTGTCATCATCCGTGATGACAAGAGCCCTCGCGGAACTCGTATTTTCGGACCAGTTGCTCGTGAACTCCGCGACAACAACTTCATGAAAATCATTTCCCTTGCTCCAGAAGTACTTTAATAATAGAGCATTGCCAATCAAGGAGGTGCGACAGAATGCACATTAAAAAAGGCGATAAAGTAAAAGTGATCTCCGGGAAAGACAAAGGGAAGACAGGCGTCATCCTTACTGTGTTCCCGAACAAAGAGCGAATCCTCGTTGAAGGCGTGAACATCGTTAAAAAGCATACAAAACCGAACCAAGTGAATCCACAAGGCGGAATTGTAAGCCAGGAAGCGGCAATCCACGTATCGAACGTAATGCTCGTAGACCCTAAATCCGGCGAACCTACACGTATCGGTTATAAGTACGAAGAAAAAACCGAAGGCGGCAAAACATACCGCTACAAGTACCGTGTTGCGAAGAAGTCCGGAGAAGTGATCGACCAGCTAAGCAAAAAAGAATTGAAAAAATAACTCTCTAAGAAGGGAGGTTCTTCTGAATGAGCCGATTAAAAGACAAGTATAAAAGCGAAATCGTTCCTGCTCTGATGAGCAAGTTTAACTATACATCTATCATGCAAGCACCTAAAGTCGACAAGATCGTAATCAACATGGGTGTTGGTGACGCGGTTCAAAATACAAAAGCGCTTGACGCTGCTGTTGAGGATCTGACAATCATCTCCGGTCAAAAACCGGTTGTTACAAAAGCGAAGAAATCGATCGCTGGATTCCGTCTTCGTGAAGGAATGCCGATCGGAACGAAAGTGACATTGCGCGGTGAGCGTATGTATGAATTCCTGGACAAGCTGATCGCTGTATCACTTCCACGTGTACGTGACTTCCGCGGCGTATCGAACAAATCGTTCGACGGACGCGGCAACTACACACTGGGCGTGAAAGAACAGCTCATCTTCCCGGAAATCGACTTCGATAAAGTGTCTAAAGTACGCGGAATGGATATCGTCATCGTTACGACTGCCAACTCGGATGAGGAAGCTCACGAGTTGCTCAAGCAGTGCGGCATGCCGTTCCAAAAGTAAACATAAGGGAGGCGAAAACGTGGCTAAAAAATCAATGATCGCAAAACAGAAACGTACGTCGAAGTTCAAAGTCCAAGAATACACACGTTGCGAACGCTGTGGCCGTCCGCACTCTGTATATCGGAAGTTTAAACTCTGCCGTATTTGTTTCCGCGAACTCGCATACAAAGGACAAATTCCTGGCGTTAAAAAAGCAAGCTGGTAATCCCCATTTTGGGAAGGAGGTTAATGTAATGACAATGAGTGATCCGATCGCAGATATGCTTACTCGCATCCGTAACGCGAACATGGTTCGCCACGAGAAGCTTGAAGTACCTGCTTCAAACCTTAAAAAAGAGATCGCAGAAATCCTCAAACGTGAAGGTTTCATCCGCGATGTAGAATATGTGGAAGACAGCAAACAAGGTATCATCCGCATTTTCCTTAAATACGGTAAAAACGACGAGCGCGTCATCACTGGACTCAAGCGTATTTCAAAGCCGGGTCTCCGCGTATACGCAAAGTCGAACGAAGTGCCGCGCGTGTTGAACGGATTGGGCATCGCCCTCGTTTCAACTTCTAACGGCGTATTGACTGACAAAGAAGCACGCGCTAAACAAGTAGGCGGAGAAGTCGTCGCTTACGTTTGGTAATCTGTAACAAAAGAATGGAGGTGCACATAAATGTCACGTATTGGTAAACGTCCGATTGAGGTGCCTGAAAACGTAACAGTCACAATTGCTGACGATAACTTCGTTACTGTCAAAGGACCAAAAGGCGAACTTACAAATCACTTAAACACAGATATGAAAATCGAGCAGGAAGGCAACGTGATCACATTGACACGCCCGTCCGAATCGAAAGAACACCGTTCGATGCACGGTACGACACGTTCGCTTCTTGCGAACATGATCACTGGTGTATCTGCTGGTTTCGAGCGTTCGCTTGAACTGGTCGGTGTTGGTTACCGTGCTCAGATGCAAGGTAAGAAACTCATCTTGAACGTCGGCTATTCACAGCCCGTTGAGTTCGAGCCTATCGAAGGAATCGAAGTGGAAGTTCCGGCGAACACGAAAATCATCGTCCGCGGAATCAACAAGGAGCACGTTGGTGCACTTGCTTCCAACATACGTAAAGTACGTCCGCCAGAGCCGTACAAAGGCAAAGGGATTAAGTACGAAGGCGAAGTTGTACGCCGCAAAGAAGGTAAAACAGGTAAATAATGCCGCATAGGCATTCGGAAGGAGTGACCTCGATTGATCACAAAACAGGATAAGAACGTTGTCCGTAAAAAACGGCATGCACGTGTTCGTACAAAGATCAACGGTACTGCAGAGCGTCCTCGCTTGAACGTATACCGCTCAAACAAGCACATCTACGCACAGCTGGTCGATGACATGAATGGTGTAACTCTTGCCAGCGCTTCTACAATGGACAAAGAATTCTCAGCGGATTCTTCTTCCAACGCAGATGCTGCAAGCAAAGTCGGCGAACTGATCGCGAAAAAAGGTCTGGAGAAGAACCTGAAAGCAGTCGTATTCGACCGCGGAGGCTATCTTTACCACGGCCGCGTAAAAGCACTTGCTGACGCTGCTCGCGAAAATGGACTTGAATTTTAATTAAGAAGGAGGGACATATTCCATGCGTCGTAATGAACAAAACAAAAGTGAATTCGAAGAGCGCGTCGTAACCATCAACCGCGTAGCTAAAGTCGTAAAAGGCGGACGTCGTTTCCGTTTTACCGCTCTAGTCGTCGTTGGTGATAAAAACGGCCGTGTTGGTTTCGGTACTGGGAAAGCACAAGAAGTTCCAGATGCGATCCGTAAAGCAATCGAAGATGCGAAGAAGAACCTTATCGAAGTACCAATGGTCAAAGGCACAACGCCTCACGAGATCATCGGACGCTTCGGTGCAGGCCAGATTCTCATCAAACCGGCTGCACCTGGTACAGGAGTAATCGCCGGCGGACCAGTCCGTGCGGTACTTGAACTTGCAGGAATCACGGATATCCTTTCTAAATCTCTTGGTTCTAACACACCGATCAACATGGTGCGTGCTACGATCGAAGGATTGACGAACTTGAAGCGTGCTGAAGATGTAGCTCAGCTGCGTGGTAAATCCGTAGAAGAACTGTTAGGTTAAGGGGGGAAACACAATGGCGAACAAACTTGAAATCACCCTTACAAAAAGCGTGATTGGCGCTAAGCCAGCACAACGTAAAACAGTAGAAGCTCTTGGACTTCGCAAACTTCACCAAACCGTTGAACACCAGGATAATGTCGCAATCCGCGGCATGATCAACAAAGTCAGCCATTTGGTAACTGTCAGCGAACAATAATCAGTTATTCTTGAATAAGGAGGTGCCGAAGATGAAATTACACGAAATGAAACCTGCAGAAGGCTCTCGTAAAAAGCGCAACCGCGTTGGTCGTGGTATGGCATCTGGGAATGGTAAAACATCAGGCAGAGGTCATAACGGTCAAAACTCCCGTTCGGGCGGCGGTGTGCGTCTTGGATTCGAAGGTGGACAGCTTCCACTCTTCCAGCGTTTGCCGAAACGCGGATTCACGAACATCAACCGTAAAGAGTATGCCATCGTTAACCTTGAAACGCTTAACCGTTTCGAGGAAGGCACAGAAGTAACACCGGAACTGTTAATTGAAACAGGAATCGTGAGCAATGAAAAATCTGGAATTAAGATTCTTGGTAATGGGACTCTTGAGAAGAAGATTACTGTCAAAGCTCATAAATTCTCTGCTTCTGCGAAAGAAGCGATTGAGAAAGCGGGCGGGCAAGTCGAGGTGGTATAATGTTTCAGACAATCTCAAACTTCATGCGAGTAAAAGAGATACGGTCTAAAATTATTTTCACACTGCTATTGCTCATCGTATTCCGGATCGGGACATTCATCACCGTTCCGAACGTGGACGCGACGGCGCTCCAGCAATCGAGTAACCAATTCATCGGGTTCCTGAACATCTTTGGCGGAGGAGCACTATCCAAGTTCTCTATTTTCGCCATG
Organism: Sporosarcina sp. NCCP-2716; assembly: GCF_023707985.1. Classification (GTDB taxonomy): domain Bacteria; phylum Bacillota; class Bacilli; order Bacillales_A; family Planococcaceae; genus Sporosarcina. Next base: position 164,792 of record NZ_BRCF01000002.1, on the reverse strand, counting down.
GGGATCATGCCTTACATCACAGCGTCGATCATCATGCAGCTTCTGCAGATGGACGTTGTGCCGAAGTTTGCCGAGTGGGCGAAACAAGGGGACGTCGGACGGCGTAAACTTGCTCAGTTCACACGCTACTTCACCATGGTCCTTGCGTTCATCCAGGCGATTGCCATGTCGTTCGGATTCAACCAGATGTTCCAGGGGTCGCTCGTTGCAGATAACGGCATTTCGACATATATCGTCATCGCCCTTGTCCTGACAGCGGGTACCGCTTTCCTTCTCTGGCTGGGTGAGCAGATCACGGCGAAAGGTGTCGGTAATGGGATTTCCATCATTATCTTCGCCGGTATCGCTGCTGCAATCCCGAACGCTGTGAACCAGCTGTACGTGTCACAGATCCAAGACGCAGGCGATGCTTTGTTCATCCGCATTGCGACGATGGTTCTGCTGCTCATCGCTATACTGGCGATCACGGTCGGTGTCATCTACTTCCAGGAAGCTCTTCGTAAAATTCCGATTCAATATGCTAAACGGGTGACGGGCCGCCAGCAGACTTCTGCCGGACAGCAGACGCACCTACCGCTGAAACTGAACGCTGCAGGGGTTATCCCGGTCATCTTTGCGGTCGCGTTCTTCACAACACCGCAATTGCTTGGCACGTTCTTCAGCGACAACAGCACCATGGCAGCGATCTCGCGGGTCCTCAACTACTCGCACCCTGTCGGAATGGCGCTGTATATCGGTCTGATCATCGCTTTCACTTATTTCTACGCATTCGTCCAGGTCAATCCTGAGAATGTCGCAGACAATCTGAAGAAGCAGGGCGCGTACATCCCTGGGATCCGCCCGGGTCAGAACACACAGGACTACTTGACAAGCACGTTATACCGCCTGACATTCGTCGGAGCGCTATTCCTAGCAGCTGTCGCAGTTCTGCCGATTGTTATCATCCAGATAGCAAACCTTCCTCAGTCCGCTCAGATCGGCGGTACGAGCTTGCTGATCGTTGTCGGGGTTGCCCTCGAGACGATGAAGCAGCTGGAATCGCAGCTTGTGAAGCGGCATTACAGAGGATTCATGAAATAACTTCGTGTGGAGACTTCTTCCGCCGGAGGGACAACGGAGGGCACGACGTATGAATATCGTATTAATGGGTCTGCCGGGTGCCGGTAAAGGAACTCAGGCAGATAAAATTGTCGAAAAGTACGGGATCCCTCATATTTCTACAGGCGATATGTTCCGTGCTGCCATCGAAGAAGGCACGGAACTTGGAGTCAAAGCCAAATCGTACATGGACCAGGGGGCGCTTGTTCCCGACGAAGTGACGATTGGTATTGTCAGTGAGCGGCTTCGCAAACCTGACTGTGACAACGGTTTTCTTTTGGACGGCTTCCCCCGGACGGTCGCTCAAGCAGAAGCGCTTGACGGCATCATGGAAGGGATGGCCCGGAAAATCGAACACGTACTCAACATCCAGGTAGACAAAGAACTCCTTGTTGCACGGTTGACAGGACGTCGGATCTGCAAAGTGTGCGGCACGTCATATCACCTCGAATTCAACCCGCCGAAGGTTGAAGGCGTATGTGACAAAGACGGCGGCGAACTTTACCAGCGGGCCGATGATAATCCGGAGACCGTCACGAACCGTCTGGAAGTAAATATGAAGCAATCAGCACCTCTCCTTTCGTTCTACGACGGAAAAGGTGTGCTGACAAACATCAATGGTCAACAAGACATCGGTGACGTATTTCACGACGTGGATGCTGTGTTAACTGCACACGTTCACTAAGTATCCTAAGCATGCAGACGTCAGGGCATCTCGTCCGGCAGCGTTCTGCTGTACGGAAAGATCATTTGATCAGAGTGGGCTGCAAAAGCAGTTGATGCTCAGCTGGAAATCGGGATCAGTCGGCAGTTGAACGCTCAATACTCCATACATGCATTTCCTTGCTTTTTCGAGTATAATGTGTTGTGGTGTGCGGATACGCTTGTGTAAACCAGCGGTCCGGATGCCAGACTGTGGTCATGTGCGAACCGATTTGAAGTTCCAGTCACGATTTCGGGATCGGCTAATCGGCATGAATTGTGATTCGCGTCTTTTCGAACATCACTCGCGCATACCGGACATATGTTGAGGGAGCTTGCAAAGCGGCTGATGGCGCTTAAAGGTGCTGACCTTTATAGGACATAGAAGGGAGACTGAGCTGATGGCGAAAGATGACGTAATTGAAATTGAAGGTACTGTAATCGACACGCTGCCGAATGCGATGTTCAAAGTGGAACTGGAAAACGGACATACTGTGCTTGCACATGTATCCGGTAAAATCCGTATGCACTTCATCCGTATTCTGCCAGGTGATAGAGTGACAATCGAATTGTCGCCTTATGATCTGACACGCGGCCGTATCACATACCGTTTCAAATAACACTTTTGCAACTCCGGACTAATGAAGGAGGTTGGGTAAGATGAAAGTAAGACCATCTGTAAAACCGATCTGCGAAAAATGCAAAGTTATTCGCAGACGCGGCCGAGTCATGGTAATCTGTGAAAATCCGAAGCACAAACAACGTCAAGGATAATTTAAAGGAGGTGCGCAACTTATATGGCACGTATTGCTGGTGTAGACGTACCGCGCGATAAGCGCGTTGTAATTTCATTGACTTACATCTACGGAGTTGGAAACACAACTGCACAAAAGGTTCTTGCAGCTGCTGGCGTATCAGAAGATACCCGCGTTCGCGACCTGACTGATGCAGAACTCGACAAAATCCGTGAACAGCTGGATGCGTTGAAAGTAGAAGGGGATCTTCGCCGTGAAACTTCACTTAACATCAAACGCCTGATGGAAATCGGAAGCTTCCGTGGAATCCGTCACCGTCGCGGACTGCCTGTACGCGGACAGAACACGAAGAACAATGCACGTACACGCAAAGGTCCTAAGCGGACAGTCGCTAACAAAAAGAAATAATAGGTAAAGGAGGGTTTTTCGAACATGGCACGTAAACAACAAACACGTAAGCGTCGTGTAAAAAAGAATATTGAATCCGGGATTGCACATATCCGCTCGACGTTCAACAACACTATCGTAACGATTACGGACACTCACGGAAACGCACTTTCTTGGTCAAGCGCCGGGGCTCTCGGATTCCGCGGATCACGTAAATCGACTCCTTTTGCGGCTCAGATGGCTGCAGAAACTGCTGCAAAGGCTTCTATGGAACACGGTTTGAAGACATTGGAAGTTACAGTTAAAGGACCTGGTGCAGGACGTGAAGCGGCTATCCGTTCACTGCAGGCAGCTGGCCTGGAAGTAACTGCAATCCGTGACGTAACGCCTGTTCCGCACAACGGATGCCGTCCTCCAAAACGTCGTCGTGTGTAATAGTTTCCTTTCCAATTGATTGAGAAACACAATTTTTGGTAAGAATGAATTGTGCGATTGCATTTTGCCGTCTATTAATCGATTTCAATAAGGAACGGCCCACACAGACGTTTTGAAGGAGGGTACATGAATGATCGAGATTGAGAAACCGAAGATTGAAACCGTTATGGTCGCAGAAGATTCACGGTTTGGTAAGTTCGTTATTGAACCGCTGGAACGGGGATACGGGAATACCCTGGGTAATTCTTTACGCCGCGTCCTGTTATCTTCTTTGCCTGGAGCAGCCGTAACATCGATTCAGATCGATGGTGTTCTTCATGAGTTCTCAACTGTTGAAGGCATTGTCGAGGATGTAGCCACTATTATTCTCAATGTGAAGCAACTTGCCCTTAAGATCTATTCTGACGATGAGAAAGTGATCGAGATAGATGTGAAAGGTGAAGGTGCGGTCACTGCTGCCGATATCACGCACGACAGTGATGTGGAAGTTTTGAACCCGGATCTTCATATTGCAACACTTGGCAAAAATGGCCACCTTCGTATGCGTATGTACGCTGTGCGGGGCAGAGGCTATGTACCTTCTGACCAAAACAAACGTGATGACCTGGCGATCGGCGTTATCCCGATCGACTCGATCTACACACCGGTGTCCCGTGTCAACTTCCAAGTGGAGAACACACGTGTCGGACAAAGTACGAACTTCGATAAGCTGACATTGGACGTTTGGACAGACGGCAGTATCGGACCGAAAGAATCTGTTTCGCTCGGGGCGAAAATCCTCACGGAACATTTAAATATTTTTGTCGGCATGACAGACGAAGCACAGACTGCTGAAATCATGGTGGAAAAAGAAGAAGATCAAAAGGAAAAAGTTCTGGAAATGACGATTGAAGAACTCGACCTGTCTGTTCGTTCTTATAACTGCCTGAAGCGTGCAGGGATCAATACCGTCATGGAGCTTGCAAACAAGTCCGAAGACGAAATGATGAAAGTGCGTAATCTCGGCCGCAAATCACTCGAAGAAGTAAAGCTGAAGTTGGATGAGCTGAATCTCGGTTTACGCTCGGAAGATTGATGGCAGAATCAGATTGAAGGAGGGAATCTTCTATGGGTTACAGAAAACTTGGACGCACAAGTTCACAGCGTAAAGCGATGCTCCGGGACCTGGCAACAGACCTGATCATCCATGAACGCATCCAGACAACAGAAGCACGTGCGAAAGAGCTTCGTTCAGTTGTTGAAAAAATGATTACACTTGGTAAGCGGGGAGACTTGCACGCACGCCGTCAGGTTGCTGAATTCATCCGCCGGGAAGTAATTCTTGGGGAAGACGAAGAAGGCAAGGAAACAAAGACGTTTGCGATCCAGAAATTGTTTGATGATGTAGCACCGCGTTATGCAGAACGCCAAGGCGGCTATACACGCATCATGAAAATGGGACCGCGCCGCGGAGACGGAGCACCTGTTGTAGTAATCGAACTCGTGTAACAAACTTGGGGGTGTGACTATACGACAGCCACACCCTCTTTCCACATACTGATTTATACGACAATATGAAAAGCTGAGTGTTACGATCGACAGGTTCTCCTGTTCGGTCTAGCTCTACGCATCTCATCCGCGATGTCGGCGTGAGCACCCGGCATCGAACCATTTTGCTGCGCATTCTTCGGATGAGATGCGCGCTTTTTTTATTTACCGGAATCCATTCTCGGAATTTTCGGTATCCACTACATACTTAACAAAGAAAAGAGGCGGGTCGGCATGCGCGAAGTGTTATCCATGGATACGGTGTCATTTGCCTATGAGACGGATGAGGATGTGTTCGTCCAGGCGGTTGCGGATGTGTCTTTCACGATCCGGGAAGGTGAGTGGGTCTCGATTGTCGGGCATAACGGTTCCGGCAAATCGACGCTCGCCAAACTGATGATCGGCCTGCTGTTCCCTGCTGGCGGCACGGTCCATGTGTTCCTGGAGCCGCTGACCGAGGACAACCTGTGGGATATCCGTTCTAAACTTGGCGTCGTCTTCCAGAATCCTGATAACCAATTCGTCGGTGCCACCGTCCAGGATGACGTGGCGTTCGCACTGGAGAACAACGGTGTACCGTACGAAACGATGCAGGTCCGTGTGAAAGAAGCGCTTGCCCAGGTCGGCATGTCGGCGTACGCCCTGCACGAGCCGCATCACTTGTCGGGCGGCCAGAAACAGCGCGTGGCGATTGCCGGTGCGCTTGCGATGGACCCTGACATCCTCATTCTGGATGAAGCGACGTCCATGCTGGATCCCCAAGGCCGGGGGGAAGTCATCGACCTGATCACGGAACTGCGGCGGACGACGGGTCTGACGGTCATATCGATTACGCATGACTTGGAGGAAGTGCTGCTGGCGGACCGTGTGCTTGTGATGAACCAGGGGCGTCTAGTCGACAGCGGGACGCCGGAGTCGATCTTCGAACAGGGCAGCCGGCTTCAGGAGCACGGGCTCGATCTGCCGTTTGCATTGCGGATGTCCGAACTGCTGCGGGAGGCCGGCCTGCCGCTGACCGGTGATCATATGTCAGAAGAAGAGTTGGTGAATGAGCTATGGACATTGTATTTCAGCAAGTGAGCTTCGCCTATGCACCGGGCACGCCGTTTGAAAAGAAAGCATTATTTGACATAAATGAAGCGGTGCCGAGCGGCTCGTATACCGCAGTGATCGGCCACACAGGCTCCGGCAAGTCGACACTGCTGCTGCATCTGAACGGCCTGCTGAAGCCGACGGAAGGGACGGTGCGCGTAGGTGATACGCTGATCACCTCAGAGACGAAAGGGAAGGCGCTGCGCACGGTCCGGCGGAATGTCGGCATCGTCTTCCAGTTCCCCGAGCACCAGCTGTTCGAAGAGACGGTGCTGAAAGATATCATGTTCGGTCCGCTCAACTTCGGCATACCGGAAGAGGAGGCAAAAGCGCTGGCGCTTGAACTGATCGAGCTGCTCGGCCTGCCGGCGGACGTCGCGGACAAGTCGCCGTTCGAATTGTCGGGCGGCCAGATGCGCCGCGTAGCAATCGCCGGGGTGCTGGCATTCAAGCCGTCCGTCCTCATCCTCGATGAACCGACTGCCGGACTCGATCCGCAAGGGCGCCGGGAGATCATGGAACTGTTCGAACGGTTCCACCGGGAGGAAGGGCTGACAACGATCCTCGTCACCCACAGCATGGAAGATGCAGCGCGCTATGCAGATCACGTCATCGTCATGCATGAAGGCCATGCGGTGCTTGCGGGCCCGCCGGAAGACGTGCTGACGGACGGCACGCGGCTGGAACAGTACCGTCTCGAACTGCCGCGCACCGTCCGCTTCCAGCGAGACATCGAGCGGCTGATCGGCGGACCCCTTGCAGAACGGGCGCTGACCGAAGAGAAACTCGCTGCCCTGATTGCGCAGCGTGCGGGAGAGCAAGGTGACGGCCGATGATGGAAAAAATGATATTCGGACGATATCTGCCGGGGGATTCATTCACCCACAGGCTCGATCCCCGTTCGAAACTTTTGTTCATCTTCCTGTTCATCTTTGCGGTCTTCCTGGCGAATAACACGGTGACGTATGCGATCCTGCTCGGCTTCACCCTGTTTGTGATCATCATCTCGAGGATCCGCTTTTCGTTTCTGCTCGGTGGACTGAAGCCGATCCTCTTCCTCGTCGTCTTTACGCTGCTGATGCATCTGTTCCTGACACGGGAAGGTCCGGTGCTGTTCCACTGGAAGTTCATCACGATCTACGAAGAGGGACTTCGTCAGGGGATCTACATCTCGCTGCGGTTCTTCATCCTTGTCCTGATGACGACGGTGCTGACGCTGACGACTTCCCCGATTTCGATCACGGACGGTGTGGAGACACTGCTGAACCCGCTGAAGCGGCTGAAGCTGCCTGTCCATGAGCTGGCGATGATGATGTCGATCGCCCTGCGGTTCATCCCGACATTGATGGACGAGACGGATAAAATCTTGAAAGCACAGCTCGCACGCGGCTCGGACATCAGTTCCGGCAGTGTGCAGCAGCGGGTCAAAGCGGTCATTCCGCTGCTCGTCCCGCTGTTCGTCAGCGCCTTCAAACGGGCGGAGGACTTGGCGGTCGCCATGGAAGTGAAAGGCTATCGCGGCGGAGAAGGACGCACACGATTCCGCAAGCTGAACTGGCAGGCGGGGGATACCGCCGTCATGATCATCTTCGGCGTACTGTGCGCGGTGCTGCTGTATTTGAGAGCGTAAGGAGGAAAGGCATGAACCGTATTAAAGCAACCGTTGCATACGACGGGACGCATTTCTCAGGGTACCAATCCCAGCCGGGGATGCGGACCGTCCAATCTGACATCGACAGAGTCTTGCGCAAGCTCCATAAGGACGACTCGGTCTTCAGCGTGGCGAGCGGGCGCACGGATGCCGGTGTCCACGCGTACGGCCAGGTGATCCACTTCGATACCCCGCTGTCGCTCACAGTGGACAAGTGGGTGACGGCGCTGAATGTGCTGCTGCCGAAAGATATCCGCATCCTCGACGCAGCGCAGGTGAGCGAAGCATTCCATGCCCGCTATTCGGCGGCCGGGAAAACGTATCAGTACCGCTGGAGCCGCAGCCCGATCCAAAGTCCGTTCGAGCGGAACTACGCCGTGCATCTCGGGAGATGGGATCCGGATATCGGACGGATGCGGGAAGGGGCGGTCCGTCTGCTCGGCACGCACGATTTCACGAGCTTCTGTTCATCGAAAACAGCCACATCCTCCAAAGTGCGGACAATCCGCAAGCTGGAGTTCGAGGAGCACGGCGATCAGCTGATCATGACGATCGAAGGCGACGGCTTTTTGTACAATATGGTGCGCACAATCGCCGGAGTCCTGTACGCTGTCGGCATCGGCTGGGACGAACCGGCTCACGTCACGGAAATCCTTGAGGCGCGCGACCGGAAACGGGCCGGTAAAACCGCGCCCGCACACGGATTGTACCTGATGGAAGTGACATACGGGGAGTAAGCAACTTTTCCAGGTGTTTTAACTAAATTCGCTTGACTTTACAGGGGAATCCCGGTAAGATTATCAATGGTATTTCAATAACCCCACAAAAAAGCCCCGAAACTTTCTTTGTGTTTAAGGGATAGAGAAAACGGAACAGACTGAAACTCATTTTAGGAGGAACTGAAACTATGCGTACAACATTCATGGCAAAAGGCCACGAAGTAGAGCGGAAATGGCTCGTTGTCGACGCTGAAGGACAAACGCTTGGACGTCTGTCTTCAGAAGTCGCTTCACTGCTTCGCGGTAAACATAAACCGACATTCACACCACACGTTGACACTGGCGACCACGTCATCATCATCAATGCTGAAAAAATCCACTTGACTGGTAACAAACTGAAAGACAAGAAATACTACCGTCACTCTGGATACACTGGCAGCATCAAGTCACGTACAGCACTTGAAATGCGCACAAACTATCCGGTGAAAATGCTTGAATTGGCTATCAAAGGCATGCTTCCAAAAGGACCGCTTGGCCGTCAGACTGCTAAGAAACTTCATGTATTCGCTGGATCTGAGCATACACATGCAGCACAAAAACCAGAAGCATACGAGCTTCGCGGGTAATTAAAGAGGAGGAAACACTTTTGGCACAAGTACAATATATCGGCACTGGCCGACGTAAAAGTTCAACAGCACGTGTACGTTTAGTTCCTGGTGAAGGCAAGATCACCATCAACAAACGCGACGCGGAAGACTACGTACCATTCGAAACACTTCGCGAGATCATCAAGCAGCCGCTTGTTACAACTGGTACACTCGGCAGCTACGATATCCACGTCAACGTAAGCGGCGGCGGATACACTGGCCAAGCCGGCGCAATCCGTCACGGCGTAGCTCGTGCATTGCTCACTGTAGACCCTGACTTCCGTCCAGCTCTTAAATCAGCTGGTCTCCTGACACGTGACCCACGTATGAAGGAACGTAAGAAATACGGTCTCAAAGGCGCACGTCGTGCACCACAGTTCTCGAAGCGATAATCTTTGCATCCCCAGCCTCTTTCCGAGTTTCTCGGAAAGGGGCTTTTTACGTGCGCTCGGATACGCTGTGGTAGGCGGGTCTAGTGCCCGGTTGAGGGCGAATTGGGGATCATCGGTCACTAAGGGTGGGCGCTAGTGCCCGGTCGTGTGTGAATCGGGGGCTATCGGTCACTAGGGAGATGCTCTAGTGCCTGGTCGTGTGCGAATCGGGAGTTCTCGGTCACATGGGGATGCTCTAGTGCCCGGTCGTGTGTGAATCGGGGGCTATCGGTCACTAGGGGGATGCTCTAGTGCCGGTCGTGTGTGAATCGGGAGTTTTCGGTCACTTGGGAGCGTTCTTTGTGACCGGGGTCGTCAAGTCGATAGGTCGTCGGTAAGAAAGAGTGCGCCCTACTGCCCGATACTTCGTGCGAATACGACGCCTAGTCAAAAGGCGGAGCAGAGCGGAGCCCACCATTCAAGAAATTGCTGAAAGGCGGATATGTCGCGAGCATTCTGCCGCCGATGCATGGAGCGGCGTGTCGCGGGAGCAGGGTTGGATATGCGAACTTACCGAAAAGGAAAGATGGGATGTCGGCTGGGCAATAGGGGGCGGCTGTTGTCCCCGATCGCATGTGATGTTGAGGTTCTCGGTCACTAGGAAGCAATCTTAGTGACCAGACACAAGTATTTTGAGCGCTGGTGGGCAGTAGGAGACGGCTCAAGCGCCTGCTGAAGTAAATACAGGCAGTCTACAGTCTGAAAGGACCGGTTTGATTGCCCGGTAATGTATTTCGGGATATTTCGGGCAGTAAGCTTCTGCTTTCCATCTGAAATTTGCGTCCGTATAGTAATTCAGATTATTTTAACGAAAAAGAAGGGTTTTACAATCTGCATGGAGAATAGAGAAAGACACGAGACTCCCCCCAACTCAGCGGTTCATGCCGAAGAGTGTCTCCTTCCTGAGATAGCAAAATGAGATGAGGGGAGAGGACGGACATTACGATCATATATAAAGACAGATTGGACGGCAGGGAACTTAGTTTGATGCAGCTGCTGGATAGCCGGATGGCGATACCGGAGGCAGAGAGTCGAAGGTTCCAGAACTTGAAAAAAGGTATTGAAGGAGAAAAGCGGTTCGATTCACTGACGGAGACAATTCAAAATGGAGTCTTGCTGCTGCGTGATCTTTGCCTGGAGTATCAGCATTCCATTTTTCAGATTGATACACTGATGATTTCCGAGAAAAAGATCTACTTGTTTGAAGTGAAGAATTATGAGGGAGAGTACGTGTTTGAAAACGGGGAATTCCGGGTTCTTGCGAGCGGACAAGAGATCCTCAATCCCCTGCATCAGCTCAATCGCAGTGTCACCCTGTTGCGGTCTCTGCTGAATTCCTTAGGATTCCAGATACCGATACAGGGATATCTCGCGTTTGTAAACGACCAATTCACGCTGTATCAGGCGCCTGCGGAGGGTCTGATCCTTCTGCCATCTCAATTGAAGCGATTCATGGCACACATTGATCGAACACCTTCCATTCTGGACAGCAGGCACGGGAAGATCGCGGAACGTTTGCGCGAAAGGCATTTGCCGAATCCGCCAAATGAACGGCTTCCGAAGTATGAGTATATTCAACTGCGGAAGGGCATTTTGTGCCGAGACTGCCGGTCATTCATGGAACGGAAGGGCGCTCAGTTGGTGACATGTGCAACATGTGAAACCGCAGAATCAGCGGAACATAGTGTCCTTCGGAGTGTTGGCGAATTTGTGCGATTGTTTCCGGATAAGCGGATTACAACAGGCCTCATACAAGATTGGTGCCGTATTATCGATTCTCGCAAGTCGATCCGCCGCGTGCTGAGCCGCCATTATAAAGCAAGTGGCGGACGCAGATATCGATACTATATAGTTGAGAAAAACCGCTGATTGGCGGACGAGCATTCACTGGACATTTGTCTGGTGAATGCTTTTTTATTTTCATATTTCTGCTGTCGCTTGCGCCGAGAAAGGAGTGCGTCTAATGCCCATCAACACGCAGATTGTATACGCCCGGTCGCTATGGACGCTCCTTATTGCCTGTCCGCTGTCTGAATGCACAGGGACGGTCACAAGGGCTGCTCTCTATTATCCGATAACGCGCAGAGTATACACTTGCGGTCACTAGAGTTGCTTCCTATTGCCCAACGTCCTGTGAAATGTACGCACCTGGTCACTAAAGCAAACTTCTTCTGCCCAGACGGCGCTTGTTCCGTCGCATTCAGTCAGTTGCCGGAGCAGTTTTGTCCCGCGGCAAGATGTTATATGCTCCAAAGATAATAAGTTCGCGATAAATGTGCACTTCAGCAATTCAAAACCGAGATTGAATGGTGGGCTCCGCCTTTTGACCGGGCGTATGATCCGCTCGGGGTATCGGACAGTAAGGCACTTTCCTTGTTACCGACGACCTGCATCATGCCCGTGCCCGGTCACAAGGCCGGCTCCCTAATGCCCGTCGACATCTAAAATGCACATGCCCGGTCACAAGGCCGGCTCCCTATTGCCCGATGACACCCGAAACGCGCATGCCCGGTCACAAGGCCGGCTTCCTAGTGCCCGCCAACACCCCAAATGCCCACGTCCGGTCACAAGGCCGGCTCTCTATTGCCCGCAGACACCCGAAATGCACACGTCCGGTCACTAGGGCCGCTCTCTATTGCCCGGCGACACCTGAAATGCACACGTCCGGTCACAAGGCCGGCTCTCTATAGACCGTCGACATCCAAAACGCACACGTCCGGTCACAAAGGCGGCTCCCTAATGCCCGTCGATACCCAAAACGCGCACGTCCGGTCACAAGAGCCGCCACACCTCGCCTCACCACGCCCGCCGCGAATGCGGAATGAAAGAAGCGGCGTCCGATTTCTGTTATACTAAGAAACCATAACGTCAAGTGCAGGCCGCCGCCGTGCGGCCGGAGAACCGGATTGTCTGGAGGGAAAGCTGTGAGTCTGATTCGCCACTGGCTGTTGGGCTATGGGATGAGCGTAGTGATGGCGAATGCATTATCATACATAATCCTCATCGCGGGGATTGCGCTCCTCTGCCTGATTGCCAACCTGATAACGAAAAAAGTGCTGATCCGCCTGATTACGCATTTTCTGAAGAAACACCGCTTCCGGTGGGATGAATACTTGCTGAAGCGGAATGTGTTCCGTGTGATGTCCCACTTCGTGCCGGCGCTGATCATCTATTCATCGGCTCCAGCGTTTCCAGCGTATCAGCATGCGATCGAGACGGCGGCACTGACGTATTTGGTCGTCGTGATGCTTGTAGCGATCAGCCGGCTGCTGAGTGTGCTGAATGATATTTATCAGACGTATGACATTTCAAAAACGAAGCCGATCAAAGGCTATATCCAGGTGATCAAGCTGGTCGTCATCATTGTCGGTGTCATCATCGTCATTGCAAGATGGGTGGGCGAGAGTCCGGCCATCCTGCTAAGCGGAATCGGTGCGCTGTCGGCTGTCTTCCTGCTCGTGTTCAAAGATTCGCTGCTCGGTCTCGTTGCGGGGATCCAGCTGTCGGCGAACGACATGGTACGGGTCGGCGACTGGATCGAGATGCCGAATTACGAGGCGGACGGGGAAGTGATCGACATTTCGCTGAATACGGTGATGGTGCAGAACTTCGACCGCACCGTAACGATGATCCCGAGCTATGCACTGATCTCCAGTTCGTTCAAAAACTGGCGGGGTATGCAGGAATCCGGCGGCCGCCGGCTCATGCGTTCGCTGACCATCGACATGACGAGCATCCGGTTCTGCACGCCGGAGATGATCGAACGTTTCAAACAGATCGACCTTCTGGCAGCCTACATCGGCAGCCGGGAAAAGGAGATCGCCTCCTACAACGAAGCGCACGGCATCGTGGAAGGGAAGGGCATTAACGGCCGCGCCCTGACGAATATCGGCGTATTCCGGATGTATATCACCCAATACTTGAGGAATCATCCGCAGATCGACCAGGATGCGGCGCTCATCGCCCGCCAGCTCGCTTCGGATAAGGACGGGCTGCCGCTGCAGATCTATGCGTTTGCGAAGACGACGCAGTTCGCCGTCTATGAAACGATCCAGGCGGATATCTTCGATCATCTGTTCGCTGTTGTCGAAGACTTCGGGCTGCGCATCTTCCAGAGTCCGGCCGGCAACGATGTTAGATGGCTGAAAAGCAGCGCGTTGGAACAGAAAGAATAAAGGAGGAGTTTCAAGGGAATGGATTTATTTGACTGGCATACGCTATTCGATTTTAATAAAACGATCGACCTGGGGAAGCTATTGGAGCTGGCCGTCCGCCTCATCCTCCTGATTGTGGTGTTCTCGATCGTCCTTCCGCTGGGCAAGAAGATGATCAGCACGGCGATCCACAAAACTTCGCTGTCGAAACGGACGAAGCCGAGCCGCGCGAAGACACTGGACAGGCTGTTGCTCAACATCTATTCCTATGTGATCATCTTCCTCTTCATCGCATCCGTCCTGTCGCTGTTCCACATCAACATCGGCCCGCTCATCGCAGGGGCCGGCGTGGTCGGTCTCGCGATCGGATTCGGGGCGCAGGGGCTCGTGAGCGATGTCGTCACCGGATTTTTCATTCTGCTGGAGCAGCAGATGGAAGTCGATGACTATGTCACGGTTTCAAGCATCGACGGGGTCGTTGAGGAAATCGGGCTGCGCACGACGAAAGTGCGCGGCTTTGACGGGACGCTGTACTATTTACCGAACCGGGTGATCCAGAGTGTCGCGAACCATACGAGGGGCAATATGCGGGCGCTCATTGACGTGACGGTGAACTATGAGACGGATATCGACCAGGCGATCGGCGTCCTGAAGCAAGTGTGCGGCGAGTTCCAGCAGGACAGCCGCTTCAAGGACGGGCCGAACACGATCGGTGTCCAGTCCATCGACGGATCTGATGTCGTCCTGCGGGTTATCGGACAGGTGGAGAACGGCCTGCAGTGGGCATGTGAGCGGGACCTCCTGAAGGCAGTCAAGGAAGCATTCGACCAGGCGGGCATCAAACCGTCCTGATCGCTGGAAGCGCGTCTGAGGGAGAAGCGGATGCATGGACGGATCGGCCTGCAGGTGTGTATGATACGTGTAGCGAAAGTACAGGAGGCGTTCAGCAGATGAAAGAGATTACAGCAAGTGAACTCGAGAAGAAATTGGAAGAGGGCGAGCACGTCAACATGATCGACGTCCGCGAGGCCGATGAGATTGCGACAGGCAAGGTCATCGGTGCTGTCCATATCCCGCTCGGCGAGATTCCTGCACGGCTCGACGAACTCGACAAGACGAAGCCGTATACGCTGATCTGCCGTTCCGGCGGCCGCAGCGGGCGGGCCGCTGAATTTCTCGAGTCGGAAGGCTTCGATATAACGAACATGACAGGCGGCATGCTGAGCTGGCAGGGTCCGATCGAATAATGGTGCAGTAAAGGCGTTCTCCTATTCAAGGGGAACGCCTTTTCCATGCCGTCATAATGGGGACGTCCCTTGCGTATAGTGGGTGAAAAAGGCGGTGTCCTATGAAACGTGCTGTAATCATTTGTTTATTGTTAGTATGTTCGCTTGGAGTGGTCTGGATGGGGGTCGGCGCTTCCGACCGGGCGTTCTTCATGCCTGCAGAGCTTGCAGGGGTGAAGGTGATGGTCGATGCGGGGCACGGCGGCGAAGACGGAGGAGCGTCCACCGAGGCGCTCATCGAGAGTGACATTACGCTGTCCATTTCGCACGAAGTCGAGAAACGGCTGAAGCAGAAGGGCGCGACAGTCGTCATGACGCGGACGAAGCCGGGGGATGCGATCGCGGAACACGCGCCTGACCAGGAATTCAAGTCGATGCGCGACCGGAAGTTCGAAGACTTGAAGATGCGCGTGAAACTCGCGGAAACGGAAGAGCCGGATATCGCTGTCAGCATCCACGTCAATGCGATCCCGCAGACCCAGTGGCGGGGCGCCCAGGTCTTTTATCATCCGGAAGGGCATGAAGGCGGAGAGGCGCTCGCCAAGTCCATCCAGAGTGCGTTCAAGGACGGCCTGAAGAACACCGACCGGGAAGCGATGAAGATCAAAGGCGTCTACTTGCTGAAAAACATCCAAGTGCCGTCGGTCATCGTCGAGACGGGGTTCATCTCCAATCCGGAAGAGCATAAGCTGCTGGCGGATCCGGCCTACCGGAAAAAGGTCGCGGACGCCATTGTGGAGGGGATTGTCCGGCACCAGCAGCTGCAGATGAACTAAGGAGCGAAACGCCTTACGCGGGCATTTGGTTGTGCTATACTTGGGGGTGGATGTACTAAACCTCTAAGGAGTGTTTCGTTATGATGAAGGAAGAAAACATGCGTGAAGTAGTTGGCAAACTGAGCGATCCTTTTTTACATAAACCGTTGAAGGAAACAGGGGGCGTCGTCAGTGTGACCCTGAAGCCTGAGAAAAAACATGTGAGTGTAAAATTGGCGATTGCGAAGATCAACACCGCTGAACAGATGGCCTTGCAGTCAAAAGTTGTCGAAGTGCTGAAAGCGGCAGGTGCCGACTCGGTCGGAATCCGATTTGAAGAATTGCCGCAGGAGACGCTCGAAAAGTTCCGGGGGACTGCGGATGCTGCAGAAGCGCAGGATCTGCTGTCACCGCTGAATGATGTGACGTTCATCTCCATCGCTTCCGGAAAAGGCGGCGTCGGGAAATCGACCGTCTCGGTCAACTTGGCAGTGGCGCTTGCCCGTCTCGGCAAGAAGGTCGGCCTGATCGATGCGGATATCTATGGCTTCAGCGTGCCGGATATGATGGGCGTGACCGAATCACCGGTCATCCGAGGCGACCGGATCATTCCAGTCGACCGCAAAGGCGTGAAGATGATCTCGATGGGCTTCTTCGTCGAAGACAACGCACCTGTCGTCTGGCGGGGGCCGATGCTCGGGAAAGTGCTCGATCAGTTTTTCCGTGACGTGGAGTGGGGCGATCTGGACTACATGATCCTCGACTTGCCGCCGGGCACCGGGGATGTCGCGCTCGATATCCACCAGATGATTCCCGCATCGAAAGAGATTGTCGTTACGACGCCGCATCCGACCGCTGCCTTCGTTGCAGCCCGGGCGGGAGCGATGGCGCTTCAGACAGAACATGCGCTGCTCGGCGTGATCGAGAATATGTCCTGGTTCGAGTCGAAAGTGACGGGTGAGAAAGAGTATGTCTTCGGCACAGGCGGCGGCAAGCGGCTGGCGGAAGAACTGCGCACCGAATTGCTCGGGCAGATCCCGCTCGGTCAGCCTGACTGGGACGAAGCGGATTTCGCACCTTCCGTCTATGCGGAAGACCACCCGATCGGCAGTATCTATCTGGAGATTGCCCGCAGAGTGATCGACGAAACGAATAAATGACAAAAAGCGGAGGGGAATCATTCCCCTCCGCTTTCCCCTTTGTCTTCCTTCTTCTTCTCTTTCTCCTTGTCTTTTTTCTCCACCGGCTTCACTTCCCCGGCCTGGAGGATCAGCTCCTGCCATTTTGCCTGGAGGAGCGGGCTGCTGATCGTCTCTTCGATCGCTTTCTGGAATTCCTTTTTCAATGAGCCGGAGTGCAGGATGTTCTCCAGCTGTTTCTGCATGTCCGGCGTCCCGAAGAACTCTTCCATCTCTTTCTGGAAGGAGGCGTCGTTCATGAGTGACTTCATGATTTCCTGCTGCTGGTCTTTCATGCTTTTGGCGATCGTCTTCTGGAATTTCGGATCGTTGAATGTATCTTTCCAGAACTCTTCCCCTTCTTTCGACAGCAGGGTGGACTCGATGGCGGATGTGATCTCCGGCTGTTCGAGCACCAGCTGTTTCCTGAATTCCTCTTCCGACAGCAGCTGGCGGATCGCCTTTTTCCCTTCTTCGGTCTGGATGGCGTCCGTCATCATTTTTTTTGTGTCGTCATAAGAGGGGGAAGTGCTCGCCGGGCTCGTGCAGGCTGACAGGAAGAGCAGGGACAGGATCAGGAGCGGCGCAAACTTTTTCATAGGTTCAGTATCCCTCCGCAGGCTTTTCGATTATTGTTCACATCTTTCGCGGGATTATGCAAAGACGGTCACATGACATGGATTTTTCCGCACATCGCTGTTACACTGGAAGCAGTAAGAAAAACGGAGGAACGCTGTTGTGACTATACGAAATTGGATGAAATTCTTTATACGTGCTTTGCTGCTCGGCGGCGGGATCACAGGGCTTGTCGGGCTGATCGTCCGCTGGGAGTTCTTTTCTTCCTACTTGTCCTCAGGTGAGATTTTTCAATTCATCGGCGCGCTGCTGTGGATGATCTTTTTAGGCTTCACGATGAGTGTTATCGCCCAGATGGGGTTCTTCGCATATTTGACGATCCACCAGTTCGGTGTGAACCTGTTCAGGACGCTGACGCTGTGGAACTGGGTGCAGGTGCTGCTGATCGTTGTCGTCCTTTTTGACCTGGTCTTCTTCCGCTTCCGCCTCACTTCAGGCGATACCGGCCGGACTGTCCTGTATATGGTGCTGCTTGCCATACTGGTCGGGACCGCTGCTGTCACTGCCTGGTTCAAGGCACAATGGACGAAGAAGCACATTCTGATCTCCGCCCTGTTCTTCATGATTGTCATTACGACACTCGAGTGGCTGCCGGCACTGATGGTCCGCAGCGGCGAAGTCGATACGTGGGTGACGATCATGCTGTTCCCGCTCATCGCCGTGAACGCCTATCAGCTTTTGGCGCTGCCGAAGTACAACCGCAAATCCGATGAGGACAAAGCGAGACTCGACGCACGGAAAGCGGAACGGAGAAAACAGAAAGCCGCAAACGTGAAATGACGAAAAGCGCACATGCCGGAAGCCGGCTGTGCGTTTTTCCTATTCGGGGATCTTTCTCGTTTTGACTGTCGTGGCGAATAGGACGTCTTCGACGGATTGGAAAGTACGGCTTGCCAGCAGCTCATCCAATTCCTTGACCGATACGTGCTGGCTGTCGTCGAGCGGGACGGCTACGATCTCCCCTTTCTGCTGTGCGGGGAGCTTGCCGCCCTTCCAGCGGACGGTGGATCCGAGGGCATTGACCTCTTCCTTCCACAAGGAGCTGCAGAGTGAGTCCGGGAAGTGCTCGTCCTTCGTGCGGAACCAGAGCGGCTTCTTATCGAACAGCGCAGCAAATTCCGCAATTTCGCGGCCGAGAAGCGCAGGGTCTTCTTCATAGGAGGCGCCGGCACTTCCGAGGAGGGCGACAGGGATGTTTTTCTTTACGATGAGACGGGCCGAGTCCGGGAACCGTTCCGCCCATGACGGATCGATCATCAGCAGCGGGTAGGGGGCCTCCAGACGGGCGAGCCATTCTTCGACGGGTTCATCCCCGAACGACAGGTCAATGGTCAGTGCGGATCCTTGGGTCCCCCTTGTGATGACGTCCGGTTCCTTCACGACGTGGAACACCTGAAGAATCTTCGGCGCGGTAATAGTGGCGGGCAATAGAGCGAACAGCAGCGCGCAAAGCGCTAGGGTGAAAATTACTTTCTTCAGCACGGCGGGCCCCTTTCATCTGGAGATACTACTGTACTTTATGAGAAGGTCTTGACCATTATGCGGCGCCGTGCTATTATGTAAAAGTCCTCAGCCGGGCAGCAGGTTTTTCAATAGATGCTTGCTTTCCGAGAAGGATATGATATAATTTTTCTTGTCCTTGAAAATCATATAACACTATTCCGCAGTAGCTCAGTGGTAGAGCAATCGGCTGTTAACCGATCGGTCGTAGGTTCGAGTCCTACCTGCGGAGCCATTTCCATGTCCTTGCTTCCATAGCTCAGCAGGTAGAGTGCTTCCATGGTAAGGAAGAGGTCACCGGTTCGAATCCGGTTGGAAGCTCCAGTTTTCGATTTCCGTCATACATAGAATGACGGCCCCTTGGTCAAGCGGTTAAGACACCGCCCTTTCACGGCGGTAACACGGGTTCGAATCCCGTAGGGGTCACCATGTTTGTTCCAGTTTCATACTGATAAGTGCTGTTGCCATGCACACTTATCTGATTTTCTTTGGTGGGGTAGCGAAGTGGCTAAACGCGGCGGACTGTAAATCCGCTCCCTCCGGGTTCGGCGGTTCGAATCCGTCCCCCACCACCATTTCAATTGAATAACTTTGATGAAACAGGGTATTCTGTAAGAGAACCCACACGGCGCAGTGATGAGCCGATTTTTTTCATTATTGGGGTATAGCCAAGCGGTAAGGCAACGGACTTTGACTCCGTCACTCGTTGGTTCGAATCCAGCTACCCCAGCTAATCTTTGTGAACCTTTCCACTGATCGTGGAAGGGTTTTTTTGTGACTTCTTCCACTGAATAAATATTCTAAAAAATGCGCGGTTGAGCCATTTGCCTGAAGCGGCTACAATAAAAACGACACACAAAGTAAACTTCAGGGGGAACGATTAATGAACGAACAAATGAATATTTCACTTCTTGGTGTACCGCTGGACTACGGACAAAGCCGCAGAGGCGTAGATATGGGGCCGAGCGCCATCCGTTATGCAGGAGCGAAGGAGCGTCTGGAAGCGATCGGGCACAGCGTTACGGATACAGGTGATGTCAACATTCCGGCAGGGGAGCGCGTCGGACAGGAGACAAGCGGTTTGAAGAACTTGGAGGAAGTGACAGCAGCCTGCACGGAACTTGCAGAGCGTGTGTCTGAAATCGTGAAATCCGATCGGTTCCCGCTTGTGTTCGGAGGCGACCACAGCATGGCGATCGGCACACTTGCCGGTCTTGCCGACCATTACAGCAACCTCGGTGTCATCTGGTATGATGCCCACGCGGATATCAATACAGGAGACACGTCGCCATCCGGCAATATCCACGGCATGCCGCTTGCTGCAAGCCTCGGAATCGGCCATGAGCGTCTCGTCAACCTGTACAAAGATGGCCAGAAGATCAAGCCTGAAAACGTCGTCATTATCGGCGCGCGGTCCGTGGACCCGGGCGAACGGGAAATGATCAAGGAATTGGGCATCCGTGTGTTCACCATGCACGAAATCGACCGTGACGGCATGACGGCTGTCATGAACGAAGCGATCAGCTATTTGAAATCACGCAATATTGACGGACTTCACCTGTCACTCGACTTGGACGGCCTTGACCCGCTGTACACACCAGGCGTTGGAACGCCGGTACCAGGCGGAATCAGCTACCGGGAAAGTCATCTCGCAATGGAGATGCTCCAGGATACAGGTCTCCTGACATCTGCTGAATTCGTGGAAGTCAACCCGATCCTCGACGACAAAAATGCCACTGCGGATGTAGCAGTCGGCCTGATCGGTTCGCTGTTCGGCGAAAAACTGCTGTAAACCGCTGCAGGACAACTGAATAACCGGCTGCCCGTACGCTTCACGAGAGTGACGCATACGGGCAGCTTTTTTATGTGTTGTCAAGCTTTAGAAAAAACAGAGAAAAATATCCGGGAATTTGGTAAAATAAAATGTGGAATGAATGAAACCTGTAGACCCCTTCATCCGTAGAGGAAGGGACAGCCGCAGTGGAAGCGGAGGATGAGAGTCGTTGGATGAATTGATCAATAAACGGATAAATGAAGTTTTGCAAGGCAACCAGGACGCCTTTGAAGAGATTGTACTCCTGTTTCAGCATCGCTTGTACCACGTCTGCTATCGGATGCTCGGCAGCCGGGAAGAAGCACAGGACATTGCCCAGGAAGCATTTGTCCGTGCGTATTCCAACCTTCACACATTCGATCAGAAACGCAAGTTCTCCACGTGGATTTTCCGGATTGCGACGAATCTCTGTATCGATAGGATCCGGAAGAAGAAACCGGATTACTCGCTGGATGCGCAAGTCCCGGGTACAGAGGGGCTCGATATGTATTCGCAGATCGCCGCGGCGGATGAACTGCCGGAAGACGAAGTGGAACGGATGGAGACCCAGGAACGGGTCCAGTACGAAATCGGCCGGCTGCCGGAGAAATACAGGTCGGTCATCACGCTCCGTTACATGGAGGAACTCCCGCTGCAGGAGATTGCGGATATCTTGGATCTGCCGCTCGGCACTGTCAAGACGAGGGTGCACCGGGGGCGGGACGCTTTACGAAAACAGATAGGTACAATGTAGGAGGGATTAGGATGACTAAATGTCCGATTGAAGTTGTCCAGTATATGCACGAGTACCTGGATGGAGAGATTGCGCCGGAATACGAGCGCGAGCTGCAGGATCATCTGAAGACATGCGGGGACTGCAGGCAGCTTTTCGACGAGCTGAACGGCACGGTCACTTTCTTGAACCTGGCACAGCCGCTCGAAGCACCGGAAGGGTTCGCTGCCGGTGTCATGGCGAGCCTGCCGAAAACGGGCCGCAGGAAGAAAACAGGGGCGAAACGCTGGCTGCGCCAGCACCCGATGCTGTCGGCAGCCGCGCTATTCCTCGTTTTAATGAGCGCAGCCCTCTTCTCCAGCTATAATACAAACGAGCAATTCTCCGTCACGATGCAGCCGAACCTCGTCATCGAAGGGGATACGGTCGTCGTGCCGGCGGGTGAAGTCGTCAAGGGCGACCTTGTCGTCAAAAACGGCGACTTGCGGATCGAAGGCGAAGTCGACGGGAATGTCACCGTGATACGCGGAGAGAAGTACATGGCGTCCACCGCGGTCGTCACGGGCAATATCGAAGAGATCGATGAGCTGTTCGACTGGCTCTGGTATAAGATCAAGACCGCCTTCAAAGGCCTGAAACCGGAGAAGACGGAACCACCTATCGATGAATGAGACGGGCCGAGCCCGTCTCTTTTCGTATCCGCAACTTCCCGGCCGCGCACACCGTCTGAATACTGTACGGCCAGTGCTGTATGGTATACTGAAGGTACACTGGAAATTTGTCTGTAAAGGTAGGGGAAGCGCATGCCGGATTGGGGAATGATTACGAATATGAACGCGGTGGAAGTATTGAAATCCATTTTGGATGTGCTTCTCGTCTGGTTTGTGGTCTACAAGCTCATAACAATTATCAAAGGAACAAAAGCAGTCCAGCTGCTGAAAGGGATCTTCGTAATCCTGATTGTCCGGATTCTGACGGATCTGCTCGGTCTCGATACGCTCAAGTGGATGGTGGAGCAGGTGCTCACGTGGGGATTCCTCGCCATCATCATCATCTTCCAGCCGGAACTGCGCCGCGCACTGGAACAGCTGGGCCGGGGCCGCCTGTTCGCCCGGACGCAGATGCAGGAAGAAGAAGAGCGTGACCGGCTGATCGAGGCCTTCACGAAGTCGGTGAGCTACATGGCGAAACGGCGGATCGGCGCACTGATCACCGTGGAGAAAGAGACGGGGCTCAGTGAATACATCGAGACCGGGATTGCGATGAATTCGTACATATCCTCGGAACTGCTGATCAACATCTTCATCCCGAATACACCGCTGCATGACGGAGCGGTGATCGTACAGAAAAACAAGATTGCGGCCGCCGCCTGCTACTTGCCGCTGTCGGAAAGCCCGTTCATTTCCAAAGAACTCGGGACCCGGCACAGGGCGGCGCTCGGTATCAGTGAAGTGACAGATGCCTTCACGATCGTCGTTTCCGAAGAGACTGGCGCGGTCAGTGTCACCATCGACGGGGACATCAACCGGAACGTATCGATGGAAGAATTCGAACGCATCGTCCGCCAGGCATGGTTCGGTGATACGGCAGCTGTCAGTGCAGTAAACTCCATTTGGAAATGGGGGAAGCGGAAAAATGGATAAATTCATGGACAGTCCCTGGTTTTTACGGATGACAGCCCTGGCACTTGCGCTGTTCCTGTTCTTTTCCGTCCGTGCTGATCTGGAAAAGACATCGCGCGCAAATGCCGGTGACACGGCCGATACGATCATGGACGTGCCGGTCGAAGTGTATTATGACAACGAGAACTATGTAGTGACAGGCGTGCCGGAGACCGTCAACATGTCCATCAAAGGACCTTCGAACCTCGTCCAGTCTACGAAGCTCATGAAAGACTTTGCACTGAAAGTCGATCTGCGGAGCATGCCGATGGGCAGACATACCGTGCAGATCCAGCACGAGAATATCTCCGATAAGCTCAACGTCAAGCTCGATCCAGCGACCATCGAAGTGAACATCGAAGAAAAAGTAACGAAATCCTTCCGCGTCGATGCGGAAATGAACGATAAGATGCTGGCGGAAGACTACACGCTCGTCAAGATGGAAGTGGATCCATCGGTCATCGAAGTGACTGGCGCCAAAAGTGTCGTGGATGAGATCAGTTTTGTCAAAGTCTCCGTGACAGGGGAAGAGGAGATCAGCAAATCCTTCGAACAGAAGGGCCGCGTACGAGTGCTCGACCGGGATCTCAACAAATTGAATGTAGCGATCGAGCCGGAAGAAGTGACGGTCAAAGTGGAAGTCGAAGCGTATCACAAAGAAGTCCCCGTTGTCGTGAAACCGACGGGCAAGCCGAAGGACGGGGTCACTGTGAATTCACTCGTGGCGGATGAGAAGACCGTCACCTTGTATGGTCCCCGTAAGACCATCGATGCGGTGGAACAAGTGACCGCCACTGTCGATGTCAGCGGGATTTCAGGGAACGGCAAGCAGTCGGTGGACATCGCGAAACCGAAAGGCGTCACGAAGATGTCTGCCGACAAAGTCAATGTCAACGTGGACGTGAAAGTATCATCCGAAGCAGCGGATGACGACCCGGACGGCGAAGCTGCAGGTGACGAAGCGCAAGTTCCTGAAACGGACGGCGACAACTCGGATCTTGCGGCGGGCACCGATACAGACAATACGCCTGAACCGCCGGCTGCACAAAAAAAAACGAAAAAATTCACCGGTATCCCGATCGGCCTGAGAGGGCTGGATCCCCAATTCAGCGGCAAGATCACGAGACCTGCTGACGGGACGGCGACCTTGACCGTGACAGGCGAGGCCCAGGCTGTCGATGCATTGACAGCCGCCGATGTCAGCGTGACGGCGGATGCCGGTTCGATTGCCAGTGCTGGTGAACATACTATTGGTGTTAGCGTACAAGTACCAGAGGGTATACAGTACGAGGTGAATTTGAAAGATGTCACAGTGATGATTGAAATGGCATAACAGAACGCACAACCGATAGGATCGAAAGGGAGAATGAAAATGACTAAGTATTTTGGTACCGATGGGGTACGTGGCGTTGCAAACACGGAGCTGACTCCGGAGCTGGCGTTCAGACTTGGCCGTTTCGGCGGTCATGTCCTCACCCAGCACTCAGTGGAAGGGGCACGTGTCCTCGTAGGGAAAGACACGCGGATCTCCGGTCAGATGCTCGAGAGCGCACTGATTGCAGGCTTGCTGTCGACAGGTGTGGAAGTCATGACACTCGGTGTCATCAGCACGCCGGGCGTCGCGTACCTGACACGGGCGATGAACGCACAGGCGGGTGTCATGATTTCCGCATCCCACAATCCTGTCGCTGACAACGGCATCAAATTCTTCGGGGCGGACGGGTTCAAACTGTCCGATGCACTCGAAGCGGAAATCGAAGAACTGCTGAACGCTGAAGAAGATACACTGCCGCGTCCGGTCGGCGGAAATGTCGGGACGATCACGGAGTACTTCGAAGGCTGCCAAAAATATATCCAATACTTGAAACAGACGATCGACGGGGACTTCGAAGGCATGCAGATCGCCCTCGACTGTGCACATGGAGCAACTTCCACGATCGCGACACACGTATTTGCCGACCTGGAAGCGGACCTTACAACAATGGGCGCGTCGCCGAACGGACTGAATATCAATGACGGTGTCGGCTCGACCCATCCTGAAGAGCTCGCAAAGCTAGTCGTGGAGAAGAATGCGCAGATCGGTCTGGCGTTCGACGGGGACGGGGACCGCGTCATCGCAGTCGACGAAACAGGCGCAATCGTGGATGGCGACCAGATCATGTATGTGATCGGCAGCTACCTGAACTCGAAAGGGGCGCTCCATTCGGATACGGTCGTCTCAACGGTGATGAGCAACCTCGGCTTCTACAAAGCACTCGAAGAACACGGCATGCACAGCGCCCAGACAGCAGTCGGGGACCGGTATGTCGTGGAGGAGATGCGGAAGAACAACTACAACTTCGGCGGTGAACAGTCGGGCCATATCGTCCTGCTCGACTACAATACGACAGGTGACGGCCTGATCACCGGGCTGCAGCTCGTCAACATCATGAAGCGCACGGGCAAGAAACTGTCCGAGCTGACACAGGGAATGACGATCTATCCGCAAAAACTCGTCAACGTGCGGGTGAGTGATAAGCATAAGGTGACGGATAACGCATCAGTCGCCGCAGTCATCAGCGAAGTGGAGCAGGAAATGTCCGGCGAAGGTCGCGTCCTCGTCCGCCCGTCCGGCACGGAGCCGCTCGTACGGGTCATGGTGGAAGCGCCGACCGAAGAGGCATGCGAACGGTACAGCTCACGGATCGTGGACACTGTACAGAAAGAAATGGGTATCGAGTAATCATACAATTCAAGAACTGAAGTTATCCGGTAATACGGGGCTTCAGTTCTTTTTCAAAAAGGCTGCGGGGACAGCCTGGGGAATGGGAATGAGGAGGTGTTGAAGTGGATTACGCGAAATATCAGAGACTGCTCTCCGAAAAGGTGGAGACGTCTTTCGTCCAGTGGAGCCAGCAGAAGACAGTGACGGAATCGGAATTATATACATTCCTGCATACGCTGAAAGGGACGTCGGGGACGATCGGGCTCACCGATCTCGCCGAATTCTGCAGTGCCCACCTGGACATCCTGTCGCCGGAAGACGAGGCAGGCATACCGGTGTCTTCCCTGAAAAACTTCAAGAAGAACATCCGGATGCTCGTCAACGGCAGCGAGAAGAAGGATCGGGGCAATCTGGTGCCGGACGTCTATTCACAACGGTTCGACCAGAATACATTCGTCCTCGTCATCGACAATGACCTGGAATTCATCTCGTTTGTGAAGGACTTGCTGGAACAGCTGGGGGCACAGGTGCTGGTCGCCCTGAATGGCGCCCGCGGCATCCAGCAATTCTATGACATGAAGCCGAATCTCCTGATGATCGACTTGGAACTGCCCGATATGACGGGCATCGACGTCTACAGGAAAATCCAGGAGACCGCGAGCGACCGCCATGTGATCTCGATGCTGATGAGCAGCAGCCGTACCGATGACGTCATCATCCAAACATACGAAGCAGGCATGATGGACTGTATCCGGAAACCGCTCGACCTCCGGCTGTTCCTGCCCTATCTGTTCAACCGGGAGACGCTGCGGAAAACGATCGGCCAGTCGATCACAACCGACGGGCTGACAGGGATCGGGAACCGGAAACGGCTGAGCGAAGTGCTGGAATACTTCGAGAAGATGGCAATCCGTGCCGGTGAGCCGTTCTCGGTCGTCATGATCGATCTGGATCACTTCAAATCGGTGAACGATACATACGGCCACCATACGGGGGACGAAGTGCTGAAGCGGTTCAGCAGCATCGCCCTCCAAGTGAAGCGCGAGACGGACGGGATCTTCCGGTTCGGCGGCGAGGAGTTTGTCCTCGTCATTTCGGGAGGGGAAGAAAAGGCGTTCACCTTGACGGAACGGCTGCACAGCGCGTTCAATGAGCAGGAGTTCCAGGCAGGCGGCCGCACATTCTCCGTGACATTCTCCGCAGGTATCGCGGAATATGCCCATAACACCGATGAACTGCTCGTAGAAGCCGACCAGGCACTGTATCAGGCGAAGCGGTCCGGACGCGACCGGACGGCGGTCTACGAAAAAGCGATGGCGGAGATGAAGCGGAGACTGCAGGTGATCATCGTCGACGATGACCTGCTCATCCGCACGATGCTGGAAGAAGAGCTGGCGGGCTGGACGCTGCCGGGCGTCGATCTGTCCGTTCGCCTGTTCGAAGACGGGGTGTCTTTCCTGGCAGCGGACTGGTACGATTCCGAAACGAGTTTCATCGTCCTGCTCGACGGCATCATGCCGGGCATGGACGGCTTGGAAGTGTTGGAGCGGCTCAAACGTCGGAAGGATGCCAACAACATCCTCGTGTCGATGATGACCGCCCGCACGAGCGACGAAGACATCAAGTCGGCCCTCCGTCTCGGCGCAGATGATTATCTGATGAAACCTTTCCAAAAAGAGGATGTGCTGGCACGCATCCAGAACTTAGCATCGAGAATGTTTTAACGGACAAGGGGGAGCCTGGCATGAGCGAAGGCAAACGGATCTTAGTGGTGGATGATGAAGAAATCCTGAGGATGCTGATCGCGGATACGCTGTCATTCGAAGGATATGAAGTGGAAGAGGCGGCGGACGGCCAGGAAGGGTTCGACAAGGCGGCTGCCGGCGGGTACGATGCGATCCTTCTCGATTACATGATGCCGAAACTGACCGGCCCCGAAGTGCTCGAACAGCTGGCACCGCTCCAGCTCGGGATACCGGTCATCATGCTGACGGCCAAAGCCCAGGCATCCGACCGGGAGCTGGCGCAGCGTCTGGGGGCCGATTATTTCATGCCGAAACCGTTCAGTCCGGCTGAACTGGTTGCACTCGTGCAGCAAGTGCTCGAAGACCCGATCAGACAATGAAGAAATGCCGTACTGCCTAGACAGGGAGTGCGGCATTTTTTTGTTCAATTTGTGGGGGAACGCTCAAGTGACAGGAGAAACGCTCAAGCACCCGCGTGGAACGCTCAAGCAACAGGAGAAGCGCTCAAGCAGCAGCGGGGAACGCTCAAGCGCCAGAGGAAACGCTCAAGCAGCAGGAGGAAACGCTCAAGCAGCAGGAGGAAACGCTCAAGCAACAACGGGAAACGCTCAAGCACCAAAACAAAAAAGCCCGGGCATCCACCCGGGCGTATTACTATTACTCCTCTTCCTGCAGCGGATACAAAATCCGTCCATCATCGGCATGCAATGCCTGGGCGACAGTCTCGGATAATGTCCGCAGCGGATACGGCTTCGTCATGTAATGGTCGATCGAGAACTTGCGGGTCAGCTGCTCCTCACGCTCCAGCGCAGAAGAAATGATGATCGGGATACGGCTGGTAACGGGATCTTCCTTCAGCAGGCGAATCAGATCCCAGCCGGTCCGCTCCTCAGGAAGCAGCAGATCGATCACCATGCAGTCCGGCACATGCTCTTTAGCGTAAGCGAGCGAGTGGGCGACATCCTGGAAGCGGATCACTTCATACTGCTGGTTCTTCAGCTCCTCCTCCAGCAGGAGTGCGATGCTCGCATCATCTTCGACGACCGCGATCACCGGGAGGCCGGTATGCTCCGCGGGTTGTGCCTGCAGCGGCAATAGCGGCAGCGTGAAGCTGACGGCCGTGCCGACATTCTCCTCGGAAGTGACGGAAATCTCCCCGCCGTGCTTTTCGATGATCTTCCGGCAGATGGCGAGCCCGAGTCCGGTCCCGCCGATCTTCCGCCGGTAGGTGTTATCGAATCGGTAGAACTTCTCGAACATGTGCTTCAGCTGATCGGCCGGAATCCCGATCCCTTCATCCTGCACGGTCACTTTCAGGTCGTTCCCTTGGGCTTCGAGCGTCACCGTGACGGTTCCGCCGTCCGGAGAGAACTTGACCGCATTACTGAGCAGATTGGTGAATACTTGGATCAGCCGGTCCCCGTCGGCCAGGCATTGCGTCCGGCCGGTGAGACGCACGAGCCGGATATCATGGGAATGCTGGACAGCCAGCGTCTGGATTGTCTGATCCGCAATTGCCGCCACGTCCACTTCTTGCATCATATACTCCTGATTGCCCGATTCCATACGCTGCACATCGAGGAAATCATTGATGAGCGACGTGAGCCGCTTCGCTTCCTTATAGATGGCGTCCAGATAGCGGGACTGCCGGTCGCGGTCCATCACCTTGCCGATCAGCAGCTCAGTGAAGCCGAGGATGCTCGACAAAGGGGTCCGCAGTTCGTGGCTGACAGTGGAGACGAGTTCGGTTTTCATCTTATCGACTTCGAACGCCTGCGTAATGTCGCGGTGTACGAACAACGTGCCGATCCGGTCGCCGCCGTAATGGACAGCCGACCGGTAAAGAGCGATCACTTTCGGGGAATCACCGGCAAGTGTATAGACCGTTTCCGCCAATCCGTCCGCCTGTCCGTCGAGCGCCTGGCGGGTGAACTGCAGCAAGCTGTCCGGCTCTTCCGTAAGGGCCGCTAGCCGCTCCGCCCAGTCCGGCATCGCAAGTTCCTCTGCCGGCAGCTGCAGCAAGTTCGCCAGCGCATGGTTCACTTGGACGGGAGCCTCCTCCTGGGAGATGAACTGCACCCCTTCCGCGAGGTTGTCGAGGATCGTCTGGTTCAGCTGGCGTTCCCGCCGGATCGTATTGTACTGATCGGCCCGGTCGATGGCGAGGGCCACACGCTTCGTCAAACTGTACAAATCCTCCTGATCGTCTTCGGAGAACGGCCGGTGGCGGCGGGTGAGCACGAACAGGGCATTGTACGAACCGCCTTCCACCGCAGGCCCGGCGAACAGATCGTAGACGGCCGTCCCATCGTCAAGAGTCCGTTCCAGCTGGAAGTACGGTTCCGTCGTCAGCCGATCCATCGCTTCGAGCGACCGGCCTTCATCGTATGCACCATACGCCTCCTCGGAGATGCCATGCAGCACATGCAGGTCGTTCGCCGGCACGTAGACGATCCCTTTGTCGATGACGAACAGCGTATCCAAGTAGCGCAATGTCGCTTCTGCAATTTCCCGGATATTGTCGGAGAACGAGATCTCATGGCTCAGCCCGTTGTAGCGCTCCATCCGGATTTTTGCATAGCGGGCTTCCGACAGCGCATCCTCCAGCTGACGCTGATGGCTGAACAGCTCATCCTGCTGGGAAAGGAGTTCGTCCTGCTGTGACAGCAGTTCCTCATTCTGGGCGACGAGTTCCTGTTCCTTGACCTGGATGGTCCCCATCATGCCGGCAAACGAACGGGACAGGGAACCGATCTCATCCTGACGGTTGTCCGGCGTATAATTGACGTCTTGGTCCTCCACGTACCGCTCGGTCGCAGCGGTCATCAGTTCGATGGGGGTAATGAGACGGCGGACAACACGCCAGCTGAGCAGGATGAGGAACAGCAGGCCGCCTACGCCGATCGCTGCCATGGTGATGTACAGCAGATTCAGCTGCTGCTCGGACTGTTTGTAGAACTCATCCCTGGCATCATCCGCTTGTTTGCCATACCGATCCGCATACTTGATGAATTGGTTGACGGACAAGTTGGCACCGCTGCTGGACAGTTCGCGCAGCCCTTCATAGTTATCATCTTCAACCAGCTGGACGGCTGCCGGCAGCACGGCCGACTCGTAATGGTCGATGAACACCATGATCTCCTGTGCGAACTGTTTCTCCTTATCGGTCAGCGGCAGCTCCAGCAGGCGCTCGTTCTCCTCCCGGATATGACCGAGGGTTTCGTACGCCATATCCAGTTCGCTCTCCATTTTGAACGCATAGAACCCGCGCGCCCGGAAGAACAGATTGGAGATGCTGTCCGACAGATCCCCGATCACTTCTGCCTTTTCCGTCTGCTGCTTCAGCGCTGCCTCGTTCTTCTGGATGGCCGACGTACTGTAGAAGTACGCACAGCCGAGCAGCACCATCATGACAGCGAAAAGAAGTGTGATGATTTTAATGAAAGAATTCCGAATCCCTTGTTTGCGCACGCGTGCACCTCATCCTGAAATAGTTGTTGAGAGACGTTTCAATAGATACCCATTATATCGGCATCTGTGCAAACCCCGTAAAGCCCCCTGCATGAAAAAACTTTCCCGCGCGTGACGGGAAAGACAGGTGGATGAGCCATCTCATTCAAATATATACTTCAATGCTTTCAGCGCCTGATCGGGTGTTTCGACCGTCACTTGTGCTTTGCGTGATAGCTCCTTCAGCGCATGGTGGTGTTCGTGCGGACGGATCAGGATGAGAGGCTTGCCTGTTGCGACCGCTGCGCTCGCATCCATCGCGGTGTTCCACTGCTTGTATTTCTCCCCGAACAGCGCAATGACCAAGTCACTCTTCGCAAGAAGCAGCTCCGTCCGCAAGTTGTTGAAGCTTGAAGCGGCTGCGTCCTTCGCGACAGCGTCATGCTGTTTGCCGAGGATCTCCTCCCCGATATTATCCGAACGATCATGGTCTTCCATCGGCCCGTAGAAGACGACGGGCAGCCGGAGCGCCTGTGCTTTCTGTTTGATCTCCTCCCGCCATGAGCTGTGGATCTCTCCTGCCAAGTAAACCGCCAATTCCAATCCGATCTCCTCCTTCACTCTAGTATTCCAAGTGTAGCAGAATATTGCTTCAACTTCTCGGAAAGAGTACACTGAGAAGAAAAAGGAGTCGGTGGGGGACATGAAGACAGTCTGGCATAATGGCACGATCTATACGATGGAAAACGAAGGGGAAATGGTCGGAGCTGTCTTGACCGAAGACGGAAAAGTGATCGCAGCAGGAGACGCGGAAAGCTTGAAAGTGCAGGCGGATCAGGAAGTCGACCTCGATGGCGCAGTCATGTACCCGGGCTTCATCGACAGCCATATGCACATGATCGGACACGGCGCCCGCACGCTCCAGCTCGACCTGTCCTACGCAGAGTCGGCAGACGACATGCTGCGCAAGCTTGCCGTGGCGGCAAAAGACCATCCGGCAGACGAATGGTTCACAGCGGACGGGTGGAATGAAAACAATTTCGCTGACCGCCGGATCGTCACGAAAGAGGAACTCGACGCCGTCTGCGGAGCACCGATGCTGATGAAACGGACATGCCGCCACGCAGCGCTCGCGAACTCGAAGGCACTGGAACTTGCAGGCATTACAGATGAAACCCCTGATCCCGGCAATGGCACGATCGTCCGCGACAGCAGCGGCAATGCGACAGGACTCCTGCTCGAAGGGGCGGCGGATCTCGTCGAAGCCGTCATCCCCGTGCCGGACGAAGCGGCGCTTACACGTGCACTACAGGCTTCCGTCGAAGATCTGCTCGCCCGCGGCATCACGGGGGCCGTCACCGACGACCTCGGCTACTACGCCGATTACCGAAATCCGCTGCAGGCGTTCCGCAACGTGATCGGATCGGAAAAACTGAAGTTCCGGGCGCATCTGCTGCGTCGCGCAACCGTATTTGAACAGCTCATGGAAGACGGGGCGGCGTACGACGAACCGTGGATCCATGGCGGGGAGATGAAGTTCTTCATCGACGGGGCGCTCGGCGGCCGTACGGCACTCCTCAGTGAACCGTATGCGGATGACCCTGGAAATTCCGGCATGGCGGTCTTGACAGACGATGAAATCCGCAACCTTGTCACACTCGCCCGTAAGTACGACGAAGCGGTCGCGGTCCATACGATCGGCGACAAAGCGGTCGAGAAAGTGCTCGATGCCATCGAAGCGGACCCGCCGGCACCGGGCAAGCGCGACCGCATCATCCACGTCAACGTTCTGCGCGATGATCTCGTCGACCGGCTCGCACAACTGCCTGTCATCCTCGACATCCAGCCCGTCTTCGTACCGTCCGACTTTCCTTGGGCAAAAGACCGGCTCGGCGAAGACCGGATGGACTGGGCGTACGCCTGGAAACGGCTTCTCGACCGCGGCTTCATCTGCGGCGGCGGGTCAGATGCGCCAGTCGAGGAAGTCGACCCGCTGCTCGGCATCTACGCAGCCGCCTACCGCCGCAAACCGGGTGAAACGCATGACGGCTATTTGCCGGAAGAAAGACTGAGCCGTTACGAGTCCGTCGCCCTGTTCACCTCCGGTAGCGCAGCAACCATCGGCAAAGCCGACAGCCGCGGCAAGATCGCCGCAGGTTTCGACGCCGACTTCACCATTCTCGACCGCGACCTGCTTTCGGTGGACAGCGAAGACATGCTGACGGCGAAGACGGTCATGACGGTCGTTGCAGGAGAGATCATGTACAAATGGACGGAATGAAAACACCTGTGCTTGAATTTCTGCTGAAGAACTTTTGCGGCACTGACACAATGGCGGACGGCTCAACAGCGATCTTCAGTTATCCCGATTGCCGGCTGCTCGGCCATGATAACAACTTCAAGGAAACGATGCACCTCCTCGGGATGGAGGCGGACGGGCCGCCCGGCATTTGCCCGCAGCTTCCTCCTCCGATCGATGAACTGCTGAAACGCAGGATCTCCGCCCGCGAATCCGAAGTCGGGATATGCAATGCAGCAGGCACGGTCACCTATTGGGATCTGGTGATGAAACGGTTTGCAGGGGACAGGGGAGAGGAGTACACGGTCGTGTCCTTCTTCGACGTCACCGCAACAGCGACGGAACGGCAGCAGCTCATCAGACAGAACAGCAGCCGGCAGGAAGCGGCCGCTGAAGACAAGGAATTCCTCGCACTGCGGGAAAGTGTCGATGATATCTCCCTGTACTATGCTTCCTTCGCCTATAAGAGCAAAGCAATCCTCTTCCTGAACCGGTTCGCATTCAAGGCCTTCACGGAGGAGTGGCCGGAAATCCGGACAGAAGCGGATGTCATCGGCAAGCCGTTCTTCAATTACTACCGGGCCGAAGACTTGGACACGCTGGTGCGGAAACTGGACGAAGCCGTCGCAAACCGGACGTCCTACTTGCACAAACTGGAGTTCACGAAGGACGGCATCACCTATCATACGAAGACGATCTTCCAGCCGGTCGTCAACGGACAGGGCGAGGTGGAGAAGATCATCGCACTCGGCATCGACATCTCCGACGAAGAGTTCGCAAACCGCTCGATGGAGAAGCTGCTGAAAGACCAGGAAGAATTGTTCATCAACACCTCCCATGAGCTGAAGACACCGCTGACCGTGATCTCAAGCGGCGCACAGCTGATCGATCTGTACGTGGCGAAAGGCAGTCTCGATGAACACCGCGAAGAGATCCGCAATGTCAACAAACGGACGATCAGCAACTGCTACCGGCTGAACCGGCTCGTCAACAACATCCTCGATATCTCCAAGATCGAATCGGGGCTGCATGAGCTGCAGACCGCCAACTATAACATCGTAACCATGATCGACCGGATCGTGGACTCTGTCACGGAATACACGAAATCCGAAGGGGTCAATATTCTGTTCGATCCGGAAGTGGAAGAGCTGATCATGGCGGTCGACATCGCGAAGTTCGACCGGATCCTGCTCAACCTCATCTCCAATGCCATCAAGTTCTCCTTACCGGGAGAGGAGATTCTCGTCCGGCTCGAACGGAAAGACGCCCGCACCGTCCGCATCTCCGTGCGGGATGAAGGCATCGGCATCGACCCGGAGCACTTGGAGACGATCTTCGACAAATTCGTCCAGGTGAACCGCAACTTGAACCGCACCGCCGAAGGCACCGGCCTCGGCCTGCCGATCGCCAAATCACTGGCCGAGCTTCACGGCGGCATAATCCGGGCGGAAAGCGAACCCGGCAAAGGCAGCACCTTCACCATTGAACTGCCGACTGAAATTAATGGCACCGGGACCGGCCAGCCCGCTCTGCGGAACAGCGACCAGTACCGGGCAGAGCTGATCAAATACGAGTTTTCCGATATCTATTTGTAAAACGAAAAAGTCGCAAGCAATACTCATTCACCGCCGGGGACAGTCCGCTGTCCCGGGCGGTTTTGCATACGCATATGATCGACAACGGTGCGCCGCTCGAAGTGATCCAAAGTCTCCTGGGACATGAGAAGAGTGAAACCACCCGGATCTATGCACAACTGAGCAGCAAGCTGCGCGATGACCTGTACAATCGCTACTACCCATAAAGTATTCAAGAAAAAGAAGATTTTCGAATAGTCCGTTTGCTGGAATGGAAATAGAGTTCCATGTTTGGGGGAGAGCCGAGGAGTATCGGCTCTTCCGCAAACGGGCCATCCTATATTGAACGTTTCTTATCTTTTAAATAATTGGTTGTACAAGAATGTAGTAATATGTAGTCTATTACTTTTTTAGCAAGTGGCATGAAGAAATTAAGTATAAGCCCCCCTAAACAAACTGTTAATAAAGTTCCGATGCCAATTGGTCCATTAAAAATCAGAGCCATTATTAAGAATACGAGGTAAATAAATGTTCTCGAAACAAAAATATTTGATTTGAATAATTCTTGTACGATTAAGGTTAAACGGTCAATCGGGATAGGAGCAAAATTAGTGTGTAAATAGATGGCTGTTCCGAATCCTACAACAACTAAGCCGATACCGAAACAAACAACCTTACTGTACCATAATTCAGGTGTAATAAAATTGTGCAATAAAAAAAGCCACATGTCGATACTACTACCTGTTATAGAAGCTGTTAACAATCCCGAAACTTTCGGTTTTTGTCTAATTAATAACGAATTACCGCAAATTAATAATAAAGCTATTATTATTTCCCAACTTCCAACAGTAAGTCCTACGTTTATAGATAGTCCTACCAAAACTGCATCAAAAGGTGAAGCTCCTAGATCTGATTGTATTGTGAATGAAATACCAAGGGTCAAAATTAATATCCCTAGTATATAAAAAACATATTTCATCCTATCTGACCTCTCTTTTAATTTTTTATTGTTGCACATACAATAAAAATAGGTTAAATTAAATATACGCCAATTTTGTTGCACATACAACAAAAAATATGTTAAGGAGCGATAAGGGTGAATGAAATTCTTCGTGAGCTTGGAATGATAGCAAGGGCATTAGATTCGATAAGTAATATAGAATTTAAAGAATATGACCTTACAAAAGGACAGTATTTGTACCTGGTACGAGTATGCGAAAATCCAGGAATTATTCAAGAAAAGTTAGCTGAGATGATAAAAGTAGATCGAACAACCGCAGCACGAGCGTTAAAAAAGCTCGAAATAAATGGTTTTATTGAAAAGAAAAATGATCAAAAAAACAAAAAAATAAAAAAGCTTTTTCCGACAGAGAAGGGATTAAATGTTTATCCTATTATTAGAAGAGAAAATGATTACTCCAGTACCGTTGCCTTAGTTGGTTTTTCCGAAACAGAAGAAGAGACCATTTGTAATCTTCTTCGAAGAATGAGAGAAAATGTTGAAAAAGACTGGGATTTTGTAAAAAAAGGGAATAAGAGAAATTATTTATTGTGTAAAGGAGAGACATGATTAGATGACAGTAAATATAAAAAAGTGTACCCATAAAGATATCCTCGAACTACAAGAAATTAGTACCGAAACATTTAATGAGACTTTTAAGGATTTGAATACAGCAGAAAATATGTATGCCTATTTGGAAAGAGCTTTTAACATACCCCAATTAAAAATAGAATTGGATAATAGTTTTTCAGGATTTTATTTCGTTTATTTTAACAATAAAATCGCTGGGTATTTAAAGGTAAACATTAATGATGCTCAATCTGAAAAAATGGGTGATGAGTCATTTGAAGTTGAGAGAATTTATATAAAGAATAAATTTCAAAAACATGGTTTGGGAAAATACCTACTCAATAAAGCTTTCGAAATAGCAAAGGAGGGCGATAAAAAGAAGATCTGGCTTGGTGTATGGGAAAAAAATGAAAATGCAATTGCGTTTTATAAGAAAATGGGTTTTGTTCAAACTGGCTCCCACTCCTTTTACATGGGTGATGAAGAACAAATAGACTTTATCTTGACCAAAACCTTTGAGAACTCATTGAAAGGGGAATGATGATGTTTATCCCGAAGTATTTTAGAGTCACAAATATTGATGAAGTTTGTGATTTTGTACAAACAAACTCTTTTGGTATGCTTGTTACGACTAAACAAGGGAAACCAATTGCCACTCATTTACCTTTACAGCTGCATAAACAAGGAGATGATTACTATATAACTGGACACATGGCATATGGGAACCCACAATGGAAAACGATTAGGGAAACTCCTGATGGTGTCCTTGTGATCATTCAAGGTCCACATGCTTATATTTCATCATCTTGGTATAACCATGAAAATGTCCCAACTTGGAATTATCAAGCTGTTCATATGTATGGAACAGCTCGTATTATGAATGATCAAGAATTAGAAGAAGACCTTATCCTACTATTGCAAAAGTACGAACGACAACGTGAAAATGCAGTTTTATGGGAAAGTCTTTCTCCACAAACAAAAAAACAAATCAAAGGTATTGTTGGATTTAAAATTAAAATACAAGAAGTTCAAGCAGCTTATAAATTAAGTCAAAATCGGAATGAAGAAGATTTCAATAACATTATTGATAGACTGAATGAGGAAAGAAATTTAAATTCTCATCAAATCGCACAGGTGATGAAAGACAAAAATTCATTTACTTAACTGTGACAACATAGTGATTACGTGAAAATATGTGCTTAAACTAACGGGCAAGATTACCGAACAAGTATGTCCAAGTAGAGGCCAGATTGTAGTAGAAAATTGCCACGTCATAATGTATCATGTAATTAACTAACTTGAACTGAATTAGCAAAATGTTTTCTAGGGTTCCGCAACGAGTTGTTGGACTGGACCGAGAGGAAACTCATAGCTCTTTGGCTATGCCACGGAGGGATAAAAGCCCGGGAGATACTGTTTATCAGTATTCTCCCGGGCTTTTTATTTTTATTTATAAAAAATAGTAGAGAGGTGTTTCTTAGTGAATCGAAACTGGATAAAGGTGTTTATTGCAGCATTCTTGGAGATTTTTTGGGTGATTGGTTTAACCCATGCTTATGACTTTTGGACATGGACTGGAACAATTATCCTGATCGTAGTTAGCAATTACTTAATGATTACAGCAGCGCAAGTGCTCCCAGCTGGGACGGTTTACGCCATTTTTGTGGGATTAGGCACAGCGGGTACTGTCATTGCAGAGTTGCTTTTCTTTGGTGAATCATTCAAATGGGGAAAAATTATTTTATTAATAACGTTATTGTTTGGGGTCATTGGATTAAAATTAGTCACGCCCGAGAAGGCGAAGGAAGGGGTTGAATCATGATGGCATGGTTTGCCTTGATTTTAGCTGGATTACTGGAGACTTTTGGTGTTGCAATGATAAATCAACTTTCCATAAAGCGTGATTGGCCAACGGTTATCTTGCTCATTTTAGGATTTGGTTCAAGCCTTGCGTTACTCAGCTATTCATTACAATTTATTCCTATGGGAACAGGTTATGCAATTTGGACAGGAATTGGAGTTGTCGGTGGGGCGATAATTGGTATGATGTTTTTCGGCGAATCAAAAGATTGGCGAAGGATGGCTTTTATAGCGCTCGTTTTATGCTCGGCAATCGGACTTAAACTCGTCGCATAATCGTGTGAGATAATTGTGGTTAACTTGAGTTCTGCAAACGGG
This sequence comes from Sporosarcina sp. NCCP-2716, assembly GCF_023707985.1. Classification (GTDB taxonomy): domain Bacteria; phylum Bacillota; class Bacilli; order Bacillales_A; family Planococcaceae; genus Sporosarcina. The sequence continues at coordinate 126,112 of NZ_BRCF01000002.1, read as the reverse complement.
CGCGTTTGTAGAGGAAGAGATAGCTGAATTTCAAAAAGTAATGGTGAATGGGCTTAAAAAAGTTTGCTAATGTAAAAGAAATAGTCTTGGAGAGGGGTTCTCTTCAAGACTCTTTTGTAAAATTGGATGAGCTGGTTATCACTCAGCTGTTTTGTTTTTGAGTTACTCATTCTGTCACCCGCTGTGAAACCAACAGTCGCCACGGCCGAGCGCTGCTGCAATCGCCAAAATCCAGACCCTGTGACGCCATACTGTAGAGAATAGGAGACACATCTAATGGAGCGAATAAAAAAGAATTTCGGCATTGCTTTTCACTCAGAACAAATGCCGTTTTTCCAGATTGCAGAAGGGAGGAAACTATGCATCCCACTTGAATTGCTTCAGCAGAAACCGTTGCTGGCAAAGCATTTGGTTGCTGGGCTATTCAAGCGAGACAGTAAGATTGATGTTAGTTTTTTGAAATCTTATATCCCACATGGCCATACAACATCAAGGTATGACGTAAAGATCTCACTGCATCACACAATTGATATCCGCAATTGGAAAGAACAAGAGTTTGAGAAGGACTACTTCAAGGATATCTTACGGTATATAACTATTGAAGATGTGAAGTCAGACGAAGTCTATCGGTATCTGCTGTCTCTGTTGAGAGGGAAGAAGGCGATGTACGTCGGATTTTATAATGACGATTATTTTATGCAAGCAAATAGCGATGAAGTGGTCATCATATCCAGACATGATGAGCTCATCCCGCCTATTCAGGAACTACTGGAACAGTAAACCATAATGCTCTGACACAGCTGCTGATAGTGAATAACTATGTAAAACACCGTCCTGAAACAGCGGGGCACTGACTCCTGTTTTCAGTGACCTGAAAAGGAAGTCAGTGTCCCGCTTGAATAGAAGGTCTTTCCGGAACTTTTTTACTTTTTAGTGAGCGCACCTGTTTTATTCTGCTGGCCGGATCGTTCGGAGAGGGTCCCTTGCCTGCCGGATACGATTCCCGCAAACAAGATCACGGTGGAAATGACGATCAGGAAAAGAATCGGTAAGGTCCAGCCGTGGCTCAAATCATGCAGGATCCCGACAAAGACAGGGCCGCCTGCAGCTAACAAGTACCCGAACGATTGGGCCATCCCGGACAGTTCTGCCGCTTCTTGTGCGTCATCCGTCCGGATCGTGAAGAACATCATGGAAAGGCTGAATGCGCTGCCGCCCGCAATTCCGAGCAGGATTGCCCAGAGAGGGACGAATGCCGGGATGCCAAGCAGCAGTCCGCTGAACCCGACGATGAACAGGACAGCCGTTGCGCCCGCTGCTCCGACCTGATTAGTCAATTTCTCCGCAACGACCGGTACGACGAACGTGGTCGGGATCAATGCGGCCTGCATAAGGAAGACCATCCAGCCCGCTGCGTCCGCCGTGTAGCCGATCGACCGCAGAATGTCCGGCATCCAGGTAATCAGTGTGTAAAAGGCGAGAGATTGGCAGCCCATGAATAAGGTCACACTCCAAGCGAGCGGAGAACGCCATAGACTGGCTTTCTGTTTCGTGTCCACCTTCACTTTAGGGGAGGCATCCCGCGGCTTGCGCAGCTGCGGCAGCCACACGAGCAGTGCGATGGCTGCCAGCCCGCCCCATATCCCGAGCGCTCCCTGCCAGCCCAGATCACCTGATTTAGCGAGCGGGGCGCTGATTCCCGACCCGAGCGCTCCGAAGATATTCATGAAGATGGCGTAAATGCCAGTCATGATACCGATCTTCAGCGGGTAATTCATCTTGATGATACCGGGGATGAGCACATTGCCGACGGCGATCGCCAAGCCGATCAGCACCGTCCCGGTGAACAGGAAACCGATTCCTGTCACGGAGCGGACGAGGATCCCGGCAATCAGCAGGAAGGTCGACAGGGCGATCGTCCATTCCATTCCGATCCGGTTGGCGATTTTGGGGGCGAAAGGGGAGAGGAACGCAAAGGCCAGCAGCGGCAATGTCGTGATCAGTCCGGCCGCCGCATTACTGATACCGAGGTCATCGCGGATGAACGGAATCAGTGCGCCGACTGACGTGATGGGCACCCGTAGCGTCGACCCTACCAATATGACCCCGATCAGCAGGAGCCACCCTGTTTTTGCTGTACGATTATCTGCCAATGTTGCGGTTTGTTTCTTCATACGATTCCTCCCGTGCATCCAAAATCATTTCTTTCAGAATGTTCATATCACGCGCTGCATACCAGGCTGCCGATTCCGGTTCCTGTTTCCGGATGGCTTCCAGCAATTCGAGATGGACCTCCTGCCCTGTCTGCAGGCAAGGCTCCATCGCCAGGACGTCCTGGATGAAAGCATACAAAATGCCGGTCATATGCTCATACAGATCTACGAGCAGTGGGTTGCCGGAAGCGAGTACGACGTTTTTGTGGAACTGCAGGTCGGACGCGATGAACTGCTCCACATCTCCGTGTGCAGAGGCATGCCTGCAGCTCTGGATACACGCTTCCAAATTCGCTAAATCCGTCTCTGTTCTTCGTTCAGCGGCCAGCTGGGCAGCCTGCTTTTCCAGCGCTTCCCGGACTTCCAGTGTTTCAAGCATCGTGGATTTTTTGGCACGGCGCTCCAATGCGCTGCCGAGCGTGCTGGCTGAACGGACAAGAGTGCCGCTGCCTTGTTTCGTTTCCAATAACCCGGCGTGCACTAACGCCCGGATGGCCTCCCGCAGTGTATTGCGGCTGACTCCGAATTCTGCCATCAGTTCCATTTCAGGCGGAAGTTTCGTGCCGACGGTCCATTGCTGCTGTTCAATGAGCTGCTCCATCTGTTCAGCCACCTGCTCCACCAGCGATTTGCGATGTGTTTTACGGATCATGGCGTCCCTCCTGAAAGTTGTAGGATGATTGGTCCGTTGAATAGGGTACCATTGCCGGAATGGCTTGTAAACCGCGAAAAACCGCCCGGAACAGCAGAAGCTTGTTCCGGACGGTTTTTATGCTCTGTGTTTGCGTCTGTTTAGTTGTCCGGCGATACCGAAAACGCAAACGCATAATTCGCCTGGCCTTTCATTTCCTTTTCCCACGTTACAGTTGCCAAGTAGAAATACAAACCTGGCTCTTCTGGTGCTGTCAAACTAAGCCCTACATCTTCAAAGCGAGTTTCAACCCCTTTGAAGATTTGCGTGACATCAATCCGGGCATCCAGCAAGGAGTCTACGTTGTTGTCTGAAAGGTAAGTCCACGCCGGATTAATCCCCATGGAAAATTGGATCAGGCCGCCAGGTTTTATGCGACCGGAAGTCATACCTGACAGCAACTCACGCGGGTCCTCGGGTTCCACCGAACAGCTGTCCCCGTTCTCCCCCCAACACCAATTACTTAAAACTTGGGACGCCGCATTATCAGTGGTCCATACACCCAAATCAGCTGGTCTTCTCATCACTTCCTTCTCTTCAGGGATTTCTGTCAGTGGCTGTTCGGTCACCTGTTCTGGAGGAGCATCAGTTCGCGGCTGCGGACTGCAGGCATGTAAAAAGAGTAAGGAGAGTAGTAAAAAGACGATTGGCAATGATTTACGCATGACTGTCTTTCCTCCCTTCAACAGGATCAGAGCTTACTATAACATATAGAAAATATAAAATTTATATTATTTTGAAAAATAAGAGGATACTTGAACTGATTGTAGAATATACCTCTAAATAGTGATATTCCAATTTACTGGATAACAAGAATGGAGGATGAATTATGAAGAGGAAAGTTGTAAGTACGGTTGCAGCAGCCGGTCTAGCATTAACACTGTCGTTTGGTTTGCCAAGCCAGTCGTTTGCAGAAGTGAGTCCAGCGGAACCAGTGATGGTCGCAGCGGCTAGTAAAGTGGTGACAATTACTATAAGTTACAGAACGGGAGAGAATATAAAGTCTTCTGTGCCGTACAACACGGGCGGCTGGAAGGGCACGTTGTATCCTACATCCAAGCAGGCGGTCGATGGCGGGTATCTCGTCATCTATTCAGGAACTGTCACCTGTTCCGGAAATTGTGCGGTTCCGCAAACTGTCTCACCAAAATGATTGAAGTGATCGAGCACCGGATCTGGAAGTTCCGGTTCTGGTGCTCGATGTTTGCTATGACTGCTCAGTTGTCCGGCGATACTGAAAACGCAAACGCATAATTCGCCTGACCTTTCATTTCCTTTTCCCACGTTACAGTTGCCAAGTAGAAATACAAACCCGGCTCTTCCGGTGCTGTCAAACTAAGCCCTACATCTTCATAGTGAGTTTCAACTCCTTTGAAGATTTGCGTGACATCAATTCGGGCATCCCGCAAGGAGGCTACGTTGTTGTCCGAAAGGTAAGTCCAAGATGGATTAATCCCCATGGAGAATTGGATCAGGCCGCCAGGTTTTATTCGGCCGGACTTCATACCCGACAGCAACTCACGCGGGTCCTCGGGTTCCACCGAACAGCTGTCCCCGTTTTCTCCCCAACACCAATTACTTAACACTTGGCCCGCCGCATTATCAGTGGTCCACACATCCAAATCGGCTGGTCTTCTCATCTCTTCCTTCTCTTCCTTCTCTTCAGGGATTTCCGTCAGTTGCTGTTCGGTCACCTGATCTGGAGGAGCGTCAGTTCGCGGCTGCGGACTGCAGGCATGTAAAAAGAGTAAGGAGATTAGTAGAAAGACGGTGGGTAATGATTTACGCATGACTTTCTTTCCTCCCTTCAACAGAATATCACTTTTACTATAACATGTAATGGATAGTTAATTTAAATTATTTTGAATAATAAGAGGGTATTTCGATTGCTTGGAGAATATACCATTAACCAGTGATATTCCAATTCGCTGGCTAATAGGAATGGAGGATGAATCAAGAAGAAGAAAGTTGTAAGTACGGTCGCAGCAGCCGGTCTAGTATTGACACTGTCGTTTGGTTTGCCAAGCCAGTCGTTTGCAGAATTGAGTCCTGCGGAACCAGTGATTGTCGCAGCTGCTAGTAAAGTGGTGAGCATAACAAAGAGTTATGAGACGGGAAGAGTCAATCCCGCATATATACTCTATAACACAGGCGGCTGGAAAGGTACCTTGTATCCTGTCTCCAAGCAGGTTGTCGATGGCGGGTATCTCGTCATCTATTCGGGAACTGTCACCTGTTCCGGAAATTGTGCGGTTCCGCAAACTGTCTCACCGAAATGACTGAAGTGATCGAGCACCTGATCTGAAAAATCCTGATACGGTGCTCGATGTTTGCTCAGTAGTCCGGCGATACTGAAAACGCAAAGGCATAGTTCGCCTGGCCTTTCACTTCCAGATCCCATGTCACGGTCGCGAGGTAAAAATACAGTCCGGGTTTTTCCGGCGCATCCATGCTGCGTCCGACGTTTTCATAGCGAGTTTCGACACCTTCGAAAAATTGAGTAATGTCAATGGGGGCACCTAGTATGGTATCGAGGCCGTTTTCAGAGAGCCATGTCCACGATGGATATATACTCATGAAAACAAGATTCGTTCACCAGGCCGCATTCTCCCAGAGCGTTCCTCAAACATCAGATCCCTCGGGTCATCCGACTCTGCTGTGCACGGTTTTCCGTTTTCGCTCCAACAATAGTGACCTAGCACCGTGGCAGATGGATGCTCGGCTTGATTGTTGCTGAAAGCATGAAAATCCCCGGGTCTCCCTAATTCCATCTTTTCTGGAGGGCTGCTTATCGGTTGATCCGCCGCTTCCTGAACCGGCTTCATACCGGTTCGCGGCTGCGGGCTGCAGGCATGTAAAAAAAGTACGGTGATCAGCAAGAAAGCTGCTATTCCAAATTTGTTTATTACTACCTCTCCTCCCCTCACAAACGACATATCACTCATGTGCTCGCTGTTTCTCGTGTTTTTCTAGTAGTCCGGCGAAACCGAAAACGCAAACGCATAATTCGCTTGACCTTTCATTTCCTTCTCCCACGTTACTGTCGCCAGATAGAAATACAAACCAGGCTCCTCCGGTGCTGTCAAACTAAGCCCTACATCTTCATAGTGAGTTTCAACTCCTTTGAAGATTTGCGTGACATCAATCCGGGTATCCTGCAAGGAGTCTACGTTATTGTCTGAAAGGTAAGTCCAGGCGGGGTTAATCCCCATAGTGAACCGGATCAAGGCTCCAGGTCGTATTCTGCCGGTAATAGCACCTGACAGCAAATCACGAGGATCCTCCCATTCCACCGAGCAGTATTCGCCGCTTTCACTCCAACAGTAGTATCCCAGTACCGTCGTAGCTGTATCCTCATTAGTAAATGGGACCATATCCGCTGGTCTCCTCATTTCCTCCTTCTCTTCAGGGATTTCTGTCAGTGGCTGTTCGGTCACCTGATCTGGAGAAGCATCAGTTCGCGGCTGCGGACTACAGGCATGTAAAAAGAGTAAGGAGATTAGTAAAAAGACGATTGGTAATGATTTATGCATGACTTTCTTTCCTCCCTTCAACAAGATATTCACTTTACAATAACATGGATTAGTTAGTTAATTTATATTATTTTGATAAAATAGGAGGGTATTGGATCTGATTGTAGAATATACCTCTAACCAGTGATATTCCAATTTTCTGGATAATCAGAATGGAGGATGAATCATGAAGAGGAAAGTTGTAAGTACGGTCGCAGCAGCCGGTCTAGTATTGACACTGTCGTTTGGTTTGCCAAGCCAGTCGTTTGCAGAAGTGAGCCCTGCGGACCCCGTGATTATCGCAGCGGCTAGTAAAGTGGTGAGCATAACAAACAGTTATAAGACGGGACAGGTCAACCCCGCCTATATACCCTATGACACTGGAGGCTGGAAGGGAAAATTGTATCCTGTCTCCAAACAGGCCGTCGATGGCGGGTATCTCGTCATCTATTCAGGAACTGTCACCTGTTCCGGCTATTGTGCGGTTCCGCAAACTGTATCACCGAAATGACTGAAAGGATCGAGCGCCAGATCTGAAAAATCCTGATCCGGTGCTCGTTGTTTGCTATGATTGCTCAGTAGTCCGGTGATACCGAAAACGCAAAGGCATAGTTCGCTTGGCCCTTCACTTCCAGATCCCATGTCACGGTCGCAAGGTAAAAATACAGTCCCGGTTCTTCCGGCGCATCCATGCTGCGTCCGACGTTTTCATATCGTGTTTCGACTCCCTCGGAAATTTGGATGATATCAATTTTGGTGCCCTGTATGGTGTTCAGATCGTTTTCAGAAAGCCAAGTCCAGGCGGGATTGATGGCCATGGTAAACAGGATCCGTTCCCCAGGCTTCATTCTTCCATACCGTTTTTCAAACATTAAATCCCTCGGATCGTCCGATTCTGCCGTACATTGGCTTCCATCTTCACTCCAGCAATAATGACCGAGCGCCATGTCAGATGGATACTCATCCTGATTGTTACTGAAAGCATAAAATTCCCCCGGCCTTCCCAATTCCATCTTTTCCGGAGGACTGCTAATCGTTTGCTCTGCCGCTTCCTGAACCGGCTTCACATCGGTTCGCGGCTGCGGGCTGCAGGCGCTGAGTGTCAGCAGTGCAATTAGAAAAATGAAGCGGATTGTCCTGTTCCCCATGCTAGTCTTCCTCCTTGTTTAATAAGCTGATGTGTCTGTTGCACTCATTGTACAGGAGAATGTTTGCAAAAAATACAAATTATTGTTTATTTTCGAAGTATAGTAGAGTACCATGGAAGCAAGTGCTGTTGAGACCAGCAAGGCATCACAGAAGTTGCCCTTGCATAGGCTATACGATTACCTGACGAAAGTGGATTGACCTGTCATACATATGTTGAATTGTAAAAGCAGCCGGGACATGCCGGCTGTTCAAAAGGGGGCTGTGCCGTGAGACTACTACAATTTGAATGGAAGAAGTTATGGACGTCCGGTCTTTTCAAGATCCTCCTCCTCATCTTTTTCCTCAGTATCGCCTGTTATTTTGTATACGCTTACATGAATACCGTGCGAGTGTCCGATGTGTCACTCGAGCTTCGTGATCAGATCCGGGAGCACGAACTGCAGATGGAGGAGCAACCGCAAGAAGAGGATGGGGAGTCTTCGGAAGCGGCTCAGTTCTGGCTGGAGTACAACGAGAAACTGGAGGCCCAGCTGAAAGCCTATGAAACGGGTGACTGGAATACGGTCCTCCAGATGGAGATCGATAAGATACAGCCGGATCTCGATACCCTCATTGTCAGCCGGCAGTATTACACGTCATCCTTCCCGACTCTGTTCACCACGGAGACACGGCGGGCGCTGTTCCAGTATATGCAGGAACACGGCGTGACCCCGATCCTGCCCGTCGATATCTATGCTTGGCGAACGCTTTACGATCTCAACTTTCCGATCGACGGATCGAACGACGACGAATTCCTGAAAGACTTTGTGACGGAGCACAGCACGCTGGATTCATCTGCCGGCATCTATTTCCTGAAGCAGGTGACAGATCTGCTGTTCGGCCTCGGAGGATTGCTGTTCTTCCTGCTGCTGTTCAGTGACATTGTGACGAAGGAAGGGATCGGCGCGAACGGACCGATCCATCTGCTGCACACACAGCCGATCCGGCGGCCGCTCATTTTACTCTCGAAGTTCGTGACCGTGCTTCTTACGAGTGCAGTGGTGCTGGTGGGTGCCGCCCTGGTTTCCCTCGGACTTGGAACTGGCTTCGACAAGCTGGGGGACTGGGACTACCCCGTTCTCGTATATGGGGAAAACTATGCGTATGATTTCATGCCGATCGGTCTGTATCTCGCGAAAACAGCGGTCCTGTTCTTCTTCGGTCTGCTGTTTGCGGCAGCGCTGCTGTTCTTCTTCTCGTATGTCACGAAACGGGCCATCGCTGCGCTCGTCCTGACGGCGGCTGTCATCCTGCTCGGCATCCAGCTCAGCAATCAGGTGGCCGGGCTTGCGTTCGCGCCGTATTTGCCGTTCGCCTATTTGGCACCGCCGTATATTGTCACGATGCAGACAGCGGCGATCTGGCAGGATTTCCGGTTTGCGTTCCCGACCGGCCTGCTGGTACTCGGCAGTGCATCCGCCGTCCTGCTCGCCGCAGCGTATCTCGTATCCGGATGGCAGCGGAAACGGGCATGATAATCTCGCTTATCAGAAGGAGGAAACCCGATGATCATCCAAGTCGAAAACCTGCACAAACACTATAAAAAGCAGCACGTACTGAAGGGGATCGATATGACGGTCGATGAGCCGCAGATCATCGCACTCGTCGGTCCGAACGGCTCCGGGAAGACGACGCTCCTGAACTGCATGACGAACCTGCTGCCGTTCCAGGAAGGGAAGATCGAGCTGCTCGGGAAGAAGAATACGGACATCTCCCTGTTCAAGGAAGTCTCCTATTTGCAGGACAACCGGATCCTCTACGGGGACCTGACCGGCTACGATCATCTGAAGTTCGTGTGCAGCATCCAGCAGCTGCCGGCCGATCGGATCCGCCAAGTGACCGATCGGGTAGGGATGACCGCGTATATGAAGAAACGGGTGCGTAATTATTCGCTCGGCATGAAGCAGCATCTGCTGCTCGCAATGGCCATCTTGAACGAGCCGAAACTTCTGCTGCTGGACGAACCGCTCAACGGTCTGGACCCTTCCAGTGCAATCACGATGCGCAATATCCTGCTGGAACTCCACGCGGAAGGGACGACGATCTTCATCTCCAGTCATAATCTGGACGAAATCGACCGTCTGACGAACACGATCTACTTCATGAAAGACGGGGCCTTGCTGAAGGAATCCTTGCAGGACTTCTCAAGGAGCGAATATACGATCACGGTCGACAAACCCGATCGGATCACAGCCGTGCTGGCGGCGACGGATCTGTCCTGTACGGTGAATGAAGACCGGCAGATCGAATTCCTGGAGACGGAGACGCCGCTGCAGGACGTGCTCGATCAGCTGAAGGCGGCCGGGCTGACCATCCTCCGCATCGATAACCGGAAAATCGGAGCGGAACGGCGCTACCAGGAACTGTTTGCAGAGGAGAGTCTGCGATGACACTCTTCTGGTTCGAACTGAAAAAACTGCTGTTAAGCAAGAAGACGCTGGCCGTTCTCGCCGTTCTCGCGGCATTTGTCATATTGCTGTTCGTCCGCAACCTGGCGTTCCAGGCGCAAGTCGAAAAAGCGGAACGCCAGGCGATCGATGCGCAGGTCCGGACGAGTCAGGCGAATGGCCGCACACATATCTTGATGCTGGAGAAAGACCCGGAGAATGAGAAGCAGAAAGAGCTGCAGGCCGTCAATCTGGAGATCCGGGACCCGCTGTATGACCTCGCGGCGAATTTCTCCCATGACAAGTGGCAGCACAATCTCGACGTGCAGAATGGCATTCTCGAAACAACTCTGGCCTACAAGGAACTGGGCGGGGAAAGCCCGCTTTCCGTCAAGGAGATCGAACGGACCATCGCCCTGAACAGCGAATTCCTGGAGCGCGGCATCCGGCCGGAACATAGCGCGTACAGCATCGCGCTGCCGAATTTCCTGCAGCAGATCGCATCGCTCTGGATGTATGGCGGCGGCTTGCTGCTCATCCTGCTGCTTGCGGGGGACATCCTCGCGTCCGAGTATGAAAGCCTGTCCGTCAACCTGCTGTTCACCCAGCCGATCCGGAAGGCACACTGGCTGCTCAGTAAATTGGGTGCGGCCTGCATCGCGTATATCCTGGCGCTGTTCACGGCAATGATTGCTGCCGCAGCGGTGAGTTTCTTTTTCGGAGATGACGGGTCGTTCCACTATCCGGTGCTTATCGAAAAAGACGGCGCCTCGGAGTTTGCCGATCTTGGACTCCAGCTGACGGAAGGACTTGTGATCACATCCATCCTGGCACTGTTCGTCATCGCGCTGATCCTGCTGTACAGCCTGTATGTGAAGAAGACGCTGCCCGTGCTGGCCGCTGTCCTCGGAACACTCGGCGCAGGCTACGGCGTCACGAAACTGTTCGGAGGGTTCATCCCTGGGTGGATCAATCCCTTCCTAAACCTGTTCCCGGGCGACCTTCTCCAGCTGCAGAACGGCCGGACGTGGTACGAAGCATTGCCCGTTACATTGGTGATTGCGATTGTCTTACTGATGGTAGCTGTGCGGGAAGTGAGGAAGAGCCGGCTTGCAAGTTAAATCCGTATGAAGTCTAGGGATGTTAAGCGACTAGTGATATTACCATAAACTCAATGAAAAACCGCGCGGAACAGTAAGTATCTGTTCCGCGCGGTTTCATTTGGTTATCGGTTGCAGGTCACCGGCGGAACGGCCACCAGACGCCGCGGCCGAACGATACGGTGATCGCCGGGATCAGGAGCGGCAGGATGATGAGGCCGTACAGCAGGAGGCCGGTGATGACGATGGTCGCGATCTGCACGAGACTCAGGACGCCGGACGGCATCATCGCGCCGAACGTGCCGGCGAGGATGACGGCGGCGGTGATGATGACCGTGCCCATCTTCGCCATGGAGATGCGCAGCGCGTCGCCGATCTTGCTGCCTTTGATGCTCTCTTCGCGGAAGCGGTCGAGCAGGAAAATCGAGTAGTCGACGCCGAGCGCGATCAGCATGATGAAGCCGAAGAACGGCACGGCCCAGCTGATGCCGTCGTAGCCGAGTCCGTTGACGAAGATGAGTTCCGTCACGGAGATCGATGTGTAATACGTCAGCAGCAGTGACCCGATCATGTAGAGCGGCATGATCGCTGAGCGGAACAGGATCGTCAGGACGACGAACAGGCCGACGAGCATGATGGTCACGGTGCGCGTGAAGTCTTTTGACGACACGTCATCGAGGTCGGAGTTCATGCTGGAAATCCCGGCGAAGGCGACGTCCGTCTTTTCGAACGGTGTGCCGACGATGGATGTCTTCACGCTGTCCTTGATGTCGTGGACAACGCTGATCGCTTCGCGGGAATACGGATCGTCTTTCAGGATGACTTCCATCAGGATACCCGTTTCGTCCCCGAACGTGTAGCGATCGATGACCGGTTTGAATTCTTCATCCCCGAGCGTACCGGACGGGATGTAGATACCGGTATCGCGGATGCTCGGCGTCTCGCTCATGTCTTTCAGCATATCGGTCACTTCGGTGAGCCCTTTGCTGATGTCGGTCAGTCCTTTCTTCGAATCGGTGACCCCTTTCGCGAGCTGTCCGAGTCCGCCGCTGAGCTGGCCGATCTGAGCACCGGAACCGTCGAGCTGACCGGCTGCACCATTCAGGCTTGTGGAGATCTTACCGAGCTCTGCGGACAGGGCATTCAATCCGCCTGCTGCCTGCGCTGCGGGCATTCCTTGCGTTAAGCCGCCGGCGATCTGGCCGAGCTGGGCGTTGATCTGCCCGATGCCTTGCGCGGCTTGGCGTAACCCTGCGCCGCCAGAAGATGCAGCGGAACCGGACGGCAGTTGGCTGGTGACGTCATTCAGGCCGCCTTCGACCTGGCCGAGGCCGTCCTGCACTTGCTTGATGCCGTCGTTGGCTTCTTGCAAGCCATCGGCGATCAGACCGAGCTGATGGTCGACATCCAAGTCTTCGATCTGCTCACCTGTCGGACGGGTGATCGTCCGGACGGATTTAACGCCGTCGACTTTTTCCAAGTTGCGGCTGATCGTTTCCAAATACGGGACATCTTTTTCATCGACGATCGACTTGTCGGATTTCAGGATGACCTGGACAGGGAGGGAATCGCCAGAGCCGAATCCTTCGGAGATCAGGTTCAGCCCTTTTACGGATTCTTTCGACTGATCGATTTCATCCACTGTATTGAAGGAAAGGTCGTTATCATACGTCAGCAGCAAAGGCACCGTAATGACGGCGACGATCGCCATAGACAGCAAGGGACGCGCAACGGATAGTTTGCTGAAGCCGATCCACAGTTTGCTGTCGTTGTGCGATGTCGCTTGTTTGGACGGCCAGAACAATTTGTCTTTCAGCAGCATCATGAACAGCGGCACGACGGTGAACAGCACAAGAATCAGGACTGCGATCCCGACTGCTACCGCGACGGCGGACTTGAAGATCGGGAAGTCCGCAAAACCGATTGCTGCAAAGCCGATGAATACGGCGAGTGAACTGATGATCAGTGTGCGGCCGGCAGTTTTGTATGTGTTGACGATCGCTTCAGTGATTTCATGTCCCTCGATGAGCTCTTCCTTGTAGCGGCTTAGCAGCAGGATGCAGTAATCCGTGCCGAGACCGAACAGGATCGCGACGAGGAAGATCTGCGTGTAGTTCGATACAGGGAAGCCGAACCAGTCGACGAAGAACGCGACGATCGACTGGCTGAGCAGATAGGTGATCCCGACTGCGATGAGCGGCACGATTGGTGTCACGATCGAGCGGAACACGATGAGCAGGAGGGCGAAGATGAGGACCACTGTGATGACTTCGGTCTTCTTCAATCCTTCTTGGGCACTGTCGTTGACGTCGTTGTTGATGATCGCTTCGCCTGTCAAGTAGACCGTTTTGTCTTTCGGCAGGATTTCTGTCCGGATCGTCTTGCTGAGTGCGATGATGTCGTCATTCGATCCGTCGACAGTGATCGGTACGAGGACGGTTTTCTTATTCTCCGAAACGAGCTGATCTTCGATCTCTTCACTCTCGAACGGATCCATGACGTCTGTCACAGGTTTCCCTAAGTCTTCAATTTTTTTGGCGGTCGCCTGGACGTCTTTCTTTTCCTGATCGGTGACCGCTTTGTCGAAGTCATAGACGAGCGACAGGGTATCTTCCGAAGCGCCGGCTTTTTCCAGGATGTCCGCCGCTTTTTGCGAGTCGGCCTCTTTCGATAACTGGAAGGAACCTGCTTCTTCCGCCTGTTTGGCGAGGTCCGGTGCGACGAACAGCAGTCCGACCGCGAGTCCGACGAGGACGATGAAAATCGGCCAGCGGAATTTTAAAATGGTCTTCATTTGTCAAGCTCCTTCATCTTTAAAATATCTTTCAATTTACGGAATGTCTGTACGAATTGACTCAGTTCCTCTTCCGAGATTTCACCGTCGAACAGCGTGGCGATCGAGTCGTTGATGGCCGCGTTCGAATCGGCAAGCGCCTGCCGCCCTGCTTCCGTCAGCTGGACGACTTTAGCACGCTGATCGTGCGTCGAACGTGCTGTCTGGACGAACCCTTTATCTTCCAGTTTCTTAATGCGCGCAGTGATAGCGCTTTTGTGCACACCCTGCAGTTCCGCCAGCTTGCTGTTGGACAGCGAGCCGTATGCCGCCAGCAGTTTGAGCGTCTGAATCTGCTCGGGGGAATACTTGTCGAGCAGCGGTGCCTGAACCGTTTTCAGGAAGTGCTCTGTTCCGTAAATGATTACTTCCTCGAACAGTTCAATCGCTTCCTGCATCATTTCCTTTTTCATAAGTTCACCCCCATAAACTAAATACTAGTTTAGGGGATAAACTATCGGCCGTCAACTAGAAAGATTTTTGCGCAAAAGCTGCTATGGGAACTATGCTAAACTAGAAGAAAAGGAGTGATGGACATGGACGGGAAAAACCGAAGCGATGTGCGCCCCGGACTGCGGGTGAATGTCATCTTGAAAAAGGATCAGCGCAGCGGTGTGAAGACGGAAGGGATCGTCAAAGACCTGCTGACGAACTCGGCGCACCACCCGCACGGCATCAAAGTGCGGCTCGAGGACGGACAAGTCGGCCGGGTGTGTGACATTTTAGACTGAATACGAGGAGGAGACCGATGAATCCACTTCATTCATTGAACATCAAGTATCCGATCATCCAGGCACCGATGGCAGGCGTCACGACTCCCGAATTCACCGCGGCGAGTGCGGAAGCAGGGCTGCTCGGCTCAATCGGTGCCGGGTATCTGACAGCGGACGCGACACGGGAAGCGATTTCGGATGTACGAAAGCTGACCGATCTGCCGTTTTCGGTGAATCTGTTCGTTCCGGACGACCCGCCATTCGTCCAGGAGGACATCCGCAATGCGTACCTTGCGCTGCAGCCGATCGGCGGGAAACTGGGCCTGCCGTTCTGGAAGGCGCCGCTGTCCGAACCGGATTATGAGCGGCAGCTGCAGGTCGTTCTGGAAGAGAAGCCTGCGGTCTGTTCGTTCACATTCGGACTGCCGGCACGCGAATCGGTGCAAGCACTGCAGGACTCCGGCATCATCGTCGCCGGCACTGCAACGACAGTTGAAGAAGCCGTTGCCGTTGAAGAGCTCGGGATGGATATGGTCGTTCTCCAAGGGGCGGAAGCGGGGGGACACCGGGGATCGTTCGAGCCGGACGGTCCGCTCGTCACCCTGGACGGACTGCTTGCCGAAGCGACGGAAAAACTTGAGATACCGCTAATCGCAGCAGGAGGCATCGCGACGGCCAGCCGGATGCGTGAGCTGCTCGCAGCCGGAGCGGCAGCTGTCCAGATCGGCACGGTGCTGCTCGCGGCGGACGAGAGCGGGGCGGCGCCTGCCTATAAGGGGGCCGTCCTTGAGGCAGCTGGGGACCCGACCGTCATCACGTCCGTCTTTTCAGGACGGCCGGCGCGCGGGATCCGCAATGCATTCATCGATCAGATGGCCGGTTCGCCGATTGCGCCATACCCGATACAGAATGACTTGACGAAACGGCTGCGGAAGGAAGCGGCCGTTCAAGGGAATGCGGAATTCCTGTCGCTGTGGGCAGGTACGGAAGTGGCCCGGTCCGGCAGCGGTACGGTCAAGGAGATCGTCGCTCGATTTTTAGCGGAATAAAGTTTGGGGAGGATGCAAATGCATTCTCTTCTTTAAAATAGACGGAATTTATTTTATAATTAGTGAAAAGGATGGTGCCGGGATGCTCGATCTGCTGATCATCATGCTGGAGCGCGTCGGGACGATCGTGGCGGTGGCGTTCATCCTGAC
Organism: Sporosarcina sp. NCCP-2716; assembly: GCF_023707985.1. Taxonomy (GTDB): domain Bacteria; phylum Bacillota; class Bacilli; order Bacillales_A; family Planococcaceae; genus Sporosarcina. The sequence goes on along the minus strand of NZ_BRCF01000002.1, from coordinate 110,276 downwards.
ACGGTTCCGGTTTTTCAAACAGCTCATTCACCAGGATACGCTTACCCGCCGCCAGACGGTGAATGCGATTCTTTTCTTCGGTGCATTCGGTATCATCGGTACCTATTTCGGAGTCGCCTTCAGTACGGGTACGCTGCATTTCAACAGCGTTTCGATGAATCTGGCGGGGGATGAGGCGATCGCCAATTCACGGGTCATCGGCATTGTGGTCGCGGGACTGCTCGGGGGCTGGCGGCTCGGCCTCGGGGCAGGACTGATCGCCGGCCTCCACCGTATGACGCTCGGCGGGTTCACTGCATTTTCATGCGGCCTGTCGACGATCCTGTCGGGTGTCCTGGCGAGTTACTTCTATAAGAAAGGGAAAACGGTCCATCCTGTCATGGCGTTTTTGATCGGTGCCTTCGCGGAAGCGATGCAGATGGGGCTCATCCTCGTGCTGGCGAAGCCGTTTTCCGAAAGCTGGGCGCTCGTGCAGACGATCGGCCTGCCGATGATTGTCGCAAACGGTGTCGGGACGGCCATCTTCCTGCTCATCGTCTATAACGTGCTGGCCGATCAGGACAGGGCGACCGCTTTGCAGGCGCAGAAAACATTGCGGATCGCCAATCAGACGCTCGCCCATCTAAGGAAGGGGATGACGCCCCAAACATCCGAGGAAGTGTGCCGCATCCTGTATCGCGAATTGTCGCCGAGTGCCGTCGCCATGACGGACCAGCACGAAATCCTCGCCCATGTCGGCGTCGCAAGTGATCACCACCGGGCGCACAGTCCGATCCAGACACACATTACGAAAGAAGTGCTGAAGCATGGAGGACGCGTCGTGGCGGATGACGGGGCGATCCACTGCATCCGGGACGGCTGCCCGCTCGGCGCGGCCGTCATCGCGCCGCTGAAGTGCCGGGAGGAAGTCGTCGGAACGCTCAAACTGTATTATCCGTCCGAAAAGGCGATCACCGATGTCACGATCGAACTGATCGACGGGCTCAGTTCACTGCTGAGCGATCAGCTGGAGATTGCTGCGGCGGGCCAGGCGCACGAATTGGCGAAAGACGCGGAGATCAAAGCGTTGCAGGCGCAGATCAGCCCGCACTTCTTCTTCAATTCGCTGAACGTCATCATTTCATTGATACGCACCGATCCCGATCAGGCCCGCCAGCTGCTCACGTCGTTGTCGAAGTTCCTGCGGCAGAATGTTGAAGGGACAACGGCGGCTCGGGTGACACTCGAGCAGGAACTCGCCCACGTCCAGGCATATTTGCAGATCGAGCAGGCCCGGTTCGTCGACAAGCTGACGGTCGGTCTGGACGTCGATCCGTCGCTGCTGTCCCGGCTCATCCCGCCGCTCACCCTGCAGCCGATCGTCGAGAATGCCATCAAACACGGCATCGCCGATATGGCGAGCGGCAGTGTTGTGACCGTCTCGATCCGGCTGGAGGCCGAGGAGACGGTCATCACCGTGCGGGACAACGGCAAGGGCATCACAGAAGAACGGGTGCCGCTGCTCGGCCAAGAGCCGGTGGCGTCCGAGACGGGGACTGGAATGGGCCTCTACAATGTCCACCGCCGGCTCGTCATGACATTTGGGGAAGAGGCAGGGCTCCGGTTCCTGGCTCCGGATGGAAAGGGCACGATTGTCCGGTTCTCCATTCCGGGCGTTAAGAAAGAGGAGGTGCATACGTGAGCATACGGGTCATTGTCGCCGACGACGAACGCTACGCGCGCGAGGAGCTGATCTACCTGCTCGGACATCACCCTGACGTGGACGTGGTGGGGGAAGCGGATTCCGGTGACGCGGCAGTCATGAAAACGATCGAATTGGAGCCGGATGTCCTCTTTCTGGACGTCGAAATGCCTAAGATGAACGGTCTGGAAGCTGCCCTCATCGCAAATGGGCTGAAAAAGCCGCCCCACCTCGTCTTTGCGACCGCCTACCCGCAATTCGCGGCAGATGCGTTCCGGGTGGATGCGGTCGATTATCTGCTGAAGCCGTATGACGAAGAGCAGCTCCAGCAGACACTCGACCGGATTCGGGCGAAACGGACGCAGGAAACCGTCCGGACGCCGCCGCTCGGGAAACTTGCTATCGAGCAGGACGGGGAGATCGATTATTTGCCGATCCCGGATATCCTGTACGTCTGCCGGGAAGACAACCGGACGCGCATCGTGACGCAATGCCGGGAGTATGAGGTCAGACTGCCATTGAAGGAACTGGAGACGCGGCTCGTCCCGTTTTCCTTCTTCCGTATCCACAAAAGCTATCTTGTGAATCTGCTGCATGTCAGGCGTCTGTCGCCGTGGTTCAACGGGGCATATCAGCTGGAGCTGGAAGGCCGGAAGGAGCAGCTGTCCGTCAGCCGGAATTACGCCAAGGCGCTGCGGGATAAACTGGAACAGTGACAGGCTGCACGTCAGATTGGAAAAACGGCATGTCAGACGGCGAAACCGACATGTTATCTCCTGGATCTCAAGTTGTTAGAATGTTTGTTTTATAATCAGTATAGACTTCTAACAGAGAAAGGACGGGGGATATATGTATACGTTTCTATTTGGGGTGGCACTTCTGATTGTCGGGTACTTCACGTACGGCAAATTCGTCGAGCGGGTATTCGGTGTGAAGGAGGAACGCCAGACACCGGCGTTCGCCAACCAGGACGGCGTCGACTACGTGCCGATGAACACGAAAAAGAATTCATTGATCCAACTATTGAACATCGCTGGCGTCGGACCGATTTTCGGACCGATCATGGGGGCGCTTTACGGGCCGGTCGCATTCCTGTGGATCGTACTCGGTGCCATTTTTGCAGGTGCGGTACATGACTATCTGACAGGGATGATCTCAATCCGCAACCGCGGTGCCCACTTGCCGGAACTTGCAGGGAAGTTCCTCGGTAAATTCATGAAGCATCTTGTAAACGCTTTCGCAATTTTGCTGCTGCTGCTTGTCGGAACGGTGTTCGTCTCGGCACCGGCCGGTCTCCTGTATAACCTGATGAACGGCTGGATGGCGATGGGCCTCATCGTTGCCGCTATTTTCATCTATTACATCCTGGCGACGCTGCTGCCGATCGATAAGATCATCGGCCGCTTCTACCCGATCTTCGGCCTGCTGCTCATCATCAGCGCAGTTGGTGTCGGCGGCGGAATGCTCATCAAAGGCGCGCCGATCCCGGAACTGTCCTTGTCGAACCTGCACCCGGATAACATTCCGATCTTCCCGCTGCTGTTCCTGACCATTTCGTGCGGGGCGCTGTCCGGATTCCACGCGACACAGACGCCGATCATCTCGCGTACGACACAGCGTGAAAAACAGGGACGTAAGATCTTCTACGGCATGATGATCGCAGAAGGCATCATCGCAATGATCTGGGCAGCTGCCGGAATGGCACTGTTCAACGGCCCGGTCGGCCTGAACGAACTGCTCGCTGCAGGCGGTCCTGCGATGATCGTCAGTGAAGCATCGACACTCATGCTTGGTGCAATCGGCGGCACGCTCGCCATCCTCGGCGTCATCATCCTGCCGATCACATCAGGCGATACGGCGTTCCGGAGCGCCCGGATGATCATAGCGGACTATTTCAAGCTTCCGCAGCTTAAAATGTCCAGCCGTCTCTGGATCGCCCTGCCGCTGTTCGCGGTATCAATCGCCTTGACATTCGTCGATTTCGACATCCTGTGGCGGTACTTCTCCTGGGCGAACCAGTCGACAGCAGTCATTGCACTGTTCGTCGCTGCGATGTATCTGTTCATCGCCGGGAAGAATTATTGGATCGCCCTCGTACCGGGCACATTCATGCTGATGGCGACGACGACGTACATCCTGAACGCTCAGATCGGTTTCCGCCTGCCGATGGAAGTATCGCTGATCGGCGCAAGTGTCATCTCGATCTTCCTCGTCGCATTGTTCTTCTTCGCAGCTGTGAAAGCGCGGAGGAACCAAGTACCGCTTGAAGTCGAAGCGCCGGACTGGGACGATGCCCTGGCCGGGGCTGCCACGGCGGCCGCACCTGAATAACTGATGGACCTCCGGGGGCTGACCCCGGGGGTTTTCAATTTGTTCTTCCGTCCGCCTCTTGTTCCCTTGTATACTGAAGGGAGACAGGGGGAAATGGGATGCGGAAATACATTGGGGAAATCGGCCTGCTCGTGACGGCCATCATTTGGGGGACGGGGTTTCCGGTCTCTGCGATTGCGCTGGATTACTTCACGCCGTATCAGATATTGGCGGGACGATTTGCAATCGGGGCGTTGCTGCTGATTGTCGTGTTCCATCGGAAGTTGGCCGGATTGTCACTCGCCGCTGTCCTGAAAGGGAGTCTGCTCGGCGTTTTCCTATACGGGGCGTTCGCGCTTCAGACAGTCGGCCTGCAATTCACCACACCATCGAACAATGCATTTCTGACAGCGGTCAATGTGCTCGTCGTTCCGTTCATCGCGTTTGTTCTGTATCACAGAAAAGTGGGCGCATACGAAGTGGCCGGGGCATTTCTTGCCATGATCGGGATTGCGCTGCTGTCGCTGAACGGTTCGCTGTCCGTCAATCCGGGGGATGTGCTGTCGCTGCTATGTGCGGTGCTGTTCGCGTTCCATATTTTCTATACGGGCCAGTTCGTGAAGACGGAAGACGCCATCACACTGACACTCGTCCAGATGACAGCAGCGGCCGCCATCGCCTGGATCACCGTCGGCATACGCGGGGAAGCGGCGCTGCCTGTCACACCGGAATCTGCTGCGTCGCTGCTCTATTTAGGAGTGTTCTCGACGACGATAGCGTTCCTGCTGCAGACCGTCGCGCAAAAGCACGTTACGGAAACGAAAGCGGCCATCCTGCTGTCGATGGAATCGCTCTGGGGCATGATCTTTTCCATCCTCATGCTGCATGAAACAGTCACGTTCCAGATGCTTGCCGGTGCGGCATTGATCCTCGCAGCCATCCTGCTGGCGGAGACGAAGCCCGGTTTTCTGGCGCGGCGGCGGAGCGGACAGTCTGCCGGCTAGAAGGAAACTCATCGCAATCCGGCCCGAAACGTGCGATAATGGAGAAAATGCGCGGCCGGTCAATCCGGACGCAAACAAAGGATGACACAATGAAAACGATAGATATACTCGTAAACGATAAAAGCGCAAGCAGCCTGAAAAAAGGATATCCGCTCATCTTGAAAGATGCCGTAATGAATCTGGATGCCCTAAAGGACGAAGGGAGCCTGCTCCGACTCATCGACCGGAACCGCAGATTCATCGCAAAAGGGTATTACGGCAACCAGAACAAAGGGATCGGCTGGGTCCTGACACGAAAAGAGGACGAAGCGATCGACTTTACGTTCTTCGAATCCCGGATGACCGCCGCGTTCGAACGACGTGAAAGCTTCCGCATGAACACGCAGACGACCGCCTACCGCCTGTTCAACGGCGAAGGCGACGGCATCGGCGGCCTGACAATCGACTATTTCGATGGCTACTACATGGTGAGCTGGTACAGCGAAGGCATCTACTCCATGAAGCATCACGTCTATGGCGTGCTGGACAAGATCACGGACGCGAAAGCGGTCTATGAGAAGAAACGCTTCGACACGAAAGGGCAGTACATCGACCAGGATGATTACGTCTCCGGCACACCTGGCGATTTCCCGATCATCGTCAAAGAGAACGGCATGAACTTCGCGGTCGATCTGAACGACGGCGCAATGACAGGCGTCTTCCTCGATCAGCGCGACGTGCGGGAAGCACTGCGCGACCATTATTCGGAAGGCAAGCACGTATTGAACACGTTTTCGTACACCGGCGCCTTCTCAGTCGCAGCCGCGCTCGGCGGTGCTGTGAAGACGACGAGTGTCGACCTCGCGAAACGCAGTCTGGCGAAAACGATCGAGCAGTTCAGCGTCAACGGCATCGACTACGAAGCGCAGGACATCAAAGTGATGGACGTCTTCGACTACTTCCGGTATGCGAAGCGGCATGAGCTGAAGTTCGACGTCGTCGTACTCGATCCGCCGAGTTTCGCCCGTTCCAAGAAGATGACATTCAGCTCGGCGAAGGACTACCCGGCGCTGCTGCAGGACGCGATCGCGATCACGGAAAAGAACGGCATCATCGTCGCCTCGACGAACAACGCGAGCTTCAGCATGAAAAAGTTCAAGACGTTCATCGACGACGCCTTCAAAGCCGCAGGCCACCGCTATAAAATCCTGGAAGACTCCTCGCTGCCGAAGGACTTCCGCACAAACCGGGATTATCCAGAATTCAACTACCTGAAAGTGTGTATTATCCAGAAGTTGAAGTGACGGGTGTTGCGGGTGAGAGCGGGAACGTGCTCATAATGTTGTGGGAAACGCTCATAAAGTTATGGTAACCGCTCATAAAGTTGAGAAACCGCTCATAAATCGCGAAAAACGCACATAACCCAGCCGGCCGCAAGCCTCATCCGCGGCCGGTTTTTCGTTGTCTGCCAACAAACATGGCCGCGCAGCAACAAAACAAGCAAAGACTGACTGGTGTGCTTCGCCAGGCGAAGCATTTCCTGTGGAGAGTATGAGGCAGAAATGTCCTGTTCTGTCACAGAAACGTTAGAGACAGCGGCGGAATTATGAAGTAAGCTTGAAGTATCAGAACGACTTCGGGAGGTCAAGCTTATGAAACGATGGGCAGGTATGCTGCTGGTGTTCGGAGTACTGCTGCTGTCCGGCTGCTCCTACACGTTCGCCAACGAGGACGGCTACCGCATGGCGGTCATCAACGAAGGTTTCCCTATTCCTAAAAATGCCTATGAACTGAAGCCGGAAGACTGCACAACGGAAATCGCCAAATCCGCGAAATACAAAATGAACGGAATCGGTGACGAAGAAGGAACGCCGCCAGCCGAGTATCTGGAAGAGATTGAAAAATGGGGATGGACCGAGCTGGCCGATGCCCGTGTCGGAAATGTCCACTACTTCAAGAAGAACGACAAGATCATATCACTCATCATCCAGCAAGACGTATTCGATGTCTTTGAAATGAGCGATGAAATAAGTTTGTAAAAGGCACATAATTTAGCGGATCCGGGCCATCCTTTCCATAAGGAGGCTCACCCACTATTATGACTCGTTTTATATGGCCACTACTCATCACACTCGGTTTTACCATTGTTCTGGCCGGCTGCGGTTCGATGAAAACGAAAGTCCCGGTCAGCGCGGATGCAGGGAAGACAGCTGAAGCCATTCTCATCGACACAGACGGCACCGAAATCGGTGAAGCCCATTTCACCGATGCTGACGGCGCCTTGACCATCAGTTTGCGGGCGGAAGGGCTGCCGCCTGGTACCCACGGCATTCATCTCCATGAAAAAGCGGTCTGTACGCCGCCGGATTTCAAATCCGCTGGCAGCCATTTCAATCCGAAAGGCAAACAGCACGGCTTCGATAATCCGAAAGGCTTCCATCTCGGCGACCTGCCGAATCTGGAAGTCGGCGAGGATGGCAAGGTTGCCGTGAAAGTGACGATGCATGATGTCACGCTGCAGCCGGGGAAACCGAATTCTTTATTGGACGGAGACGGCAGTTCGATCGTCATCCACGCAGAAGCGGATGATTACAAAACCGACCCGGCCGGCAACTCCGGCGACCGGATCGTCTGCGGCGAATTGAAATCGAAGTGACCGCAATCCATGTTACATCGTTTGAATCAAAACGAGCATTGCCCTGCGCAATGCTTTTTTGTTTCGGGAAAGTGCCAGTTTTCCATGCCGATTATGATACAATTGGTAAAAAGGCTGAATAGTTAGTCGCCAGGGAAAAGAGGAAGGCTTTTATGAAGAAGGTTGTTGTGCTGTTGCTATCTGTATTGCTGCTGGCTGCGTGTCAGTCAGCGGTCTCGGATTTCAGCGAAGTGAAGAAAGTGCCGGCGGATGTCCAGGACATCATCCAAAAACAGGAACTGCTCGGCAAACAGGACACCTTGTATATGGTCAACCAGGGTGACGGCACCGCCTACTTGGTCTTCCGGGCATCCGGCGAGGTCTCCTCGTCTGTGGACAGTGACAACGATACGTCGACGATCCGGCTGAATACGAAGGCGGACGGCAGCGATATGAAAATCCACGTCTTTCAATTCAAACAGAACGAAGAAGGCGGAACAATCATCATCGAAGTGAACGGCAAGCAAGTACCGCTCGACAATGTGTTCCTCATATAACTAAAACAGACCGCCAAGCCCGTTGATGGGATGGCGGTCTGTTTGTGTGCTCGCCAACAATTATCGGATATACCAGAAATAGTTGCATCTTTTTTGGATCGTACACTCTCTAATAGATAGGGTGGTGAAACAGGCATGCACAAAGAAAAGAAAGTGAAGAAAGCCATAAAAGGTGATCGAGAAGCACTTCTGTATCTCATTCAGCAAGATAAGCAGAAATTATATCGCACGGGTTTCAGTTATGTTAAGAATCAGTCTGACGCATTGGATGTGTTTCAGCAGACCGTTCTCTTAGCGATAGAATCTATTCATCAGCTGAAGAACCCCTCATATTTCTCGACGTGGTTAATGAAGATCTGCATAAATGCTTCCTTGGACATTTTGCGAAAACAACAAAAGATTGTACTGATAGACCAGCTGAAGGAAGATGTGTCTCGCAAGGCCGATTTGCTGACAGAGGAAAGAATGGATATACAGCAGGCGCTGTTCCAGTTGGAGGAGAAATATAAATCAGTGCTAGTGTTGAAATTTTATGCGGACTTGACGTTTGAACAAATTGCCGATGTTCTTTGCGAACCGATCGGTACCGTGAAATCGAATGGGAGACGCGGTCTTATAAAACTAAAATCATTATTAAAAGGAGTGTATACAGATGAGCGAGCCAAACCGTATTAAGGAAGCTATCGAGAAAATCCATGTTCCCGAAGATGAGCTGAATGCTATTTTAACAAATGCATTTAAAAAAAGGCCTACTAAGAAAATTTCTTTCAAGAAGACGGTCTCATATATATCTGCTGCTGCTATCATCTCCTTGTGCATGATTTCATCTGCTTACGTATCACCGGCATTTGCTAAATTCATGACCCAAATTCCGGTGATCGGTGAAGCCTTCGATCACTTTATCCTGCAGGAAGAATATTATCAGGCGTATGAGGATATCAGCACAGACATCGGTCTGCTTACAAGCAGTAAAGGCATCGATATTATTATAGAAAAGGCATTTTACGATGGGAGTACAGTGACGCTTTCCTACATAATTAAAAGTGACCGCGACCTCGGTTCTTTCCCCACTTCTGAAGAGACCCCGCTCATCAATGGGCAAATCAGCGCAGCAGGAGCAGAAGGGGAGTTTGTGGAAGGTGTCGGACATGTCGGAATGATGACCTTGCAAAGCAATGAAACGAATGGTGAAACAGTAAATGTCACGTGGGAACCGGGGGCGATCATGGCAGAGCAGGAAACAATTGAAGGGGATTGGAACTTCGCCTTCTCTCTTCATGCATTACCCGGTACTTATATCCCGATCCACCAACAGGTCTCGACAGATGGCGTGACAGTCGAATTGCTGGATGCAGTAAAAACGGAAGTCAATCTGACGGTGAATTATCTCCAGGACGTCCGCCCTTCAGTGTTGGAGGACTGGTTGGCGGTCGAGGCTGAACTGACGGCAGTCGATAACTTGGGGAATGCCTATGAAGTCCCTTATAATGGCGGGGAGGGAACGAAGGGTGGGGATACCTCAGAAGATTTGACTTGGAATGCAACAGTGCATGGACTGGACTCTCAAGCGACATCGATTACATTCTATCCATTCGCCCATGTAAGTAGTGGGCAATCGGATTCCAAGAGGATTGAGTTCGATCCAATCACCGTCAGTTTAAAGTGATAGTGTTGAAACTCTGACTTGTAAGGCTGCAGGCCGAAGATGATACAAAAAGCAAAAAGCAAAAAGCAAAAAGCACAAACAGACCGCCAAGCCCGTTGATGGGCTGGCGGTCTGTTTTTTTCATCAGCGCAGCAGGAACTCTTCCGAGAAATACGGCTGTAATTCCTCGCTGAAGCTGACGCCGATGCCGAGGCTCTTGTAGTCCTTCAGCAGGATATTCTCACGGTGGCCTTCGGAATTCATGAGCCCTTCATGGGCGAAGATGCTGCTGGATTGGCCGTAGGCGAGGTTTTCGCCGGCCCGTTTGAAGCGGATGCCGTCTTCTTTGATGCGGTCGAACGGAGACTGTCCCTTCAAGTTGTCATGGCTGAAGTAATTGTTCTCCGCCATGTCGGCGCTATGCTTGCGGGCAGTCCCCGACACTGCGCTGTCCCATGTCAGGATTGAGCGGCCATGCCGGACGCGAGCCGCGTTAGTCAGGTCGAACAGCTGCTGCTCGAAACCGTTGCGCAGCGCTTCGCTCCGTTCTGCGTACAGGCCTTTCTTGCGGTTCTCGAGTTCCATGGAGACGAGTTCGACGGCGGTCACCTTGGTATCCTGGTGGACGTCGTAGAATACGTACGCATAGACATCATCCAGCTTGAACAGGTCCATGCCTTCATCTTCCTGCAGAATGTACACGTTCAGCCCTTTGCGCATTTTGGTCAGCGGCTGGCCGAGCGCTTTCCGGACGTCGGCCTTCGAGGAGCCATAACGGACGCCGGATTTAGAGGAGATGAGATCATCATTCGTATAGAGTGCGGCGACTCGGTTCGATTTGTCGAACGCCACCATGACGAAGTTCTGGTAATCGGTATGGTACGTCTTCCATTCGGTGCCGTATTCGTTGAGCGACTCACGTTTCGGCTGGCCGAGCGCAGCCGTGACGGCATCCGCCGAAGCCCCGATCTCCAGGTTGTTGACGGACAGCGGTGTAGCTGTCGGTGCGGCGAGCGCCGGTTTGGCGACCGGCTGCTTCGCATCGCGCATGCCCTCTGTTTTTGACGAGACGATGCCGATCAGTTCCTCGGTTGCGTCCCGCAATGTATGGTAAGTCGATTCAATCGTGTCCTTTGTGACGATGCCTTCCAGCTTTTCGTCTACCGGGTCGAGGAAGGAAAGATCGATGTACTTCGAAACTGGCTCTTCCCAGAACGGTTTTGCAAGGTAGACGGCAGCTATCAGCAGGATCAAGAGGAATAATCGTTTCACATCATTCGCCTCCTTCTTCCAGTATACCTTGCAGAGGGTGTCCGGATACAGCGGGAACGTTTTCCATGCGGATGAAAAGCAGGTATACTGGAAAGCAGAAGAAGTTCCGGCCGCTGAAGCTGCGGGCGGATCCGGACAAAGGGAGTGACGGGTATGTTCAGCGGGCTGAGTGTGATTCCGGAATGGTTTTACGTGGTGGCCTTTTCGGTTGTCATCGTCATTGTGATCATAACCGAATGGAAGACGAGATAGGGGGATGACTGTGGCGGAATGGAAGCGGAAGAATCCGAAGTTATCGGTACGCCGGGAATCCTTGACGGCGGCACCGGTGCTGAATGAGGAGCGCGCTGTACGGAATGCCGAATTGACGGGCGGATCGCTGGTCGCATGGAGCGGGCAGGCGGTGACGCTGGATGACATGGCGGTGACGGATTGTTCATTCGCCGGGATGGATCTGGCAGGCGCATCGTTCCTGGATACTGTGTTTGAACGGTGCGACTTTTCGAATATACAGGCTGCGCATATTGATCTGCGGCGCTGTGAATTCCGGAATTGTAAGCTGGTGGGCGCGGACTTCACCCAGTCCTCCGTGATGGATGTCCTGTTCAGTCAGTGCGATATGCGCTACAGTACATTCAGCCTCGGGCGGCTGGAACGCACGGAGTTCACCGATGCGCAGCTGTCCGAAGGTGACTTTTTCGAATGTGCACTGAAACCGGTGCGCTTCAGCAGGAGTCAACTGGAGAATGTGAACTTCCGGGAGACCGAGCTGAGCGGGCTGGATTTGTCGGACTGTACGTTCGAGCAGCTGGAAGTGACGCCGTCCAAAATCGGAGGGTGCACTGTCTCAAGGGAGCAGGCGGTCGGTTTCGCACGGATGTTCGGGTTATTGATCAGCCCCGAATCGTGATATACTGGAACGAATCAGACGAGGAGTGTGGACAGGAAGATGCTTACATTTGAAGAAAAACAGGCAATTATCGAATCGTATCCCGAGTTGACGCGCAAAGAGGTGTCGATGAAGCGGGTCAACTACCATTATCCCGACAGCAAGTTCGAAAAGACGGTCGTCGTGCAGCATCTGCACCCGAACGGCAATGCGTTTGTCTACGTCGCGGGCGTTCCGGGATACGAACCGGACGAGCGCGGTCTCGTGAATGTGCGCGAGGCTTCCGAAACGGAGCTGCGCCAGACGATCGAAGACGCCATCGAGGGACTTTCTGCAACTGAAGAAGAGGCCGAGCCGGTGGTGGAAGTGTGGCTGGACGGCCATAACTCGAAACTCGAGCTGAAAGAGGAGCAGGACGCGTGGAACCTCTATCACGGTCATAACCTCGAAGACAGCTTCGGCGACTATCAGGAAGCCGTGGCGTACTTGAAAGAAGAAGGCTTCAAGAAAGTGGAGGACGGAGGCGTTATCCGATGAAAGGCAAGACGATCGCAATCGGTCTGATTGTCGTAACAGTCCTCGTAGTCGCGGCTGTCTATTTCTTAGTGATGGCAACGTTCAAGCATGACGAGGAGAAAAGCGGGACATCGATGGGCGTGACGGTTGCAGAACAAGCAGCGGCCGGCCTGGAGATCCCTCTCCGATAAACGCAAAGAAGGCTGCCCGGCGGAATCAGTTGCTGATTCCGCCGGGCAGCCTTTTGCATGCGCTATTTTGTGTTGTGCTTGCGGAACGGCAGCCACCAGTTCCAATCGCCGAACAGCTTCATGAGACTCGGCACGAGCAGCAGCCGGATGATCGTCGCGTCGATAGCGACAGCGATGGCGATCCCGACGCCGATCTGTTTGACGGGCATGACATCGGTGAACGCGAAGGCGCCCGTCAGCACGATCATGATCAAGGCAGCGGACGTGATGACTTTGCTTGTGGCGGCGAGTCCCTCGACGGTCGAGCGGTCGTTGTCGCCGGTCTCCAGGTACGACTCCTGCATCCGGGAGATGAGGAACACCTCGTAGTCCATGCTCAGGCCGAACACGAGACTGAAAACGATGACCGGGATGATCAGGGCGATCGTTCCTGGATGAAGCCCGAAATGACCGTACTGGAAGATGTAGACGAGCAGTCCGAACGAAGCCGACAGTCCGACGATGTTCATGACGATCGCTTTGAACGGAATGAGCAGCGAGCGGAAAGCGATCATCAGGATGATGAAAGTGGAGACGATGATGATCAGCAGCGCGTAGACGATATTGTCCGCGATTTCATCGAAGATTTCCTGGTTGAACTTCGCCTCTCCGCCGATCTGGAGATTCCACGGCGTCTTTTTCTCAGACCAGGTGCGCGCCCATTCCTGCGCTTCATCGGAGGAACCGTCCGCGGCCAGGGTGACCGGGAGCATCAGCAGGTCGCCTGACGTGAACGCGTCGAGCAGCGGCTGCAGCTTCGCCTGCTGTTCCGGCACTTGAAGCGCCTGGCTGAAAACGGCAGGGCTGTCCAGGCCGCTTTCGGAGAATACCGTCGTCACGGACTTCGTGAGCGGATCTTCCGATAGGGACTGCCGGACGTCCTGGATCGCTTCCAGTCCGGCGCTGTCCTGCCAGCCGCCGGTACGCTCGGCGATGACGAATGCAGTAGATTCGTCCCGCATGCCGAACGCGTCCTCCATATGCTCATACGCTGAACGGGTGTCGTACGACAGCGGCAGCGAATCGAGCTGCGGGATGGTCAGCGTCATGTTGCGGACGGGGATGAGCGCGGTCCCGAGAATGGCGAGCGCCAGGATGGTTATCAGGACGGGCCGTTTAATGACCGCTTCCGCGAACTTGCGCCAGCCGTCCGTATCGTTTTTGACGCGCAGCACTTTCCCTTTGTCGATGCGCTCCTTCAGGACGAGCAGGACGGCAGGCAGGAGCGTGATCGAAGCGAGTACGGCCATCGCCACGACGACCATGCCGCCGAGCGCGATGTTCTGGAAGATGTTGACCCGGATGAGCAGCATCGCCCCGAGACCGATGAACACACAGAACGCCGAGAAGATGATCGACCGGCCTGCCGTCTCGATCGTCGTACGGACCGCCCCGGGGATCGGCTGCTGTTTGCGCTCCTCGCGGTAGCGGCTGATGAACAGCAGCGCGAAGTCGATGCTGAGTGCGAGGCCGAGCATCGGAATGATGTTGAGTACGAAAATGGACAGGTCGACCTGTCTGCCGAACAGAGCCAATATACCGAATGACGGAATGATCGTCGCGATACCGATAACGATTGGCACGAACGACGCAGTGACGGTACCGAAAGCGAACAGCAGAACGATCAGCGCAATCGGCAGTCCGATCGCTTCCGCCGTCATCAAGTCTTTCTGGCTGGCCGTATTGATATCCTTCGTGATCGGGGACTGGCCGGTCAGCGTGATGCCCTGTTCCGTACCGACTGCGTCACGGATCCGGCCGACGAGTTCCGATTTGTCGCTATGGCTGTCGTCGAACTGCAGCAGCGCATACGAAATATCGTCTTTGTATTGCGCGGGTTCATCGAGCGGCGACACGATGCCTTCCGTCACGTTAAGTTTTTGGACGGCGGTGAGAGCCTGTTCGATATCACTGTCCGATTTGTGTTCGAAGACGAGAAACATCGTCTCGTCCGGCTGGTCGAATTCACGGGTGAGCGTCCGGGAGACGTCCTCCTGCTCGCCATCCATCCGGAAGCCGTCCCCCTCCAGCTGGCCGGGCAGCCCAACCGCGAAGACGGCAAGTCCCGCGATCAGCACCACCCAGGCGGCGATGACCCATTTGAAGCGGGCGGCGATGAAGCCTGAAAATCGTTTCATGGCGTGTCCTTCTTTCTATGCAGTTTCTTCCTTTCATCATATCGGGTGGGCGTCCGGAATGGAACTGATTTGCCGGGGGGATACGCGCGCCCCGGGGAATGCGAGCGTTCAACGTTGCGTTGCGCGCGCTCAACGGGAAATGTGCGCGCTCAGGGGCAGAATACGCGCGCTCGCGGGTGATTTACGCGCGTTCGGGAAAATACGCGTGTTCAGCGATGAGTTGCGCGCGCCCAGGGTCAGAATACGCGCGCTCGCGGGTGATTTACGCGCACTCAAGAAAATACGCGCGTTCGCAGGTGAAATACGCGCACCCCTGGAAATGCGCGCGTTCAACGAAGGGTTACGCACCACTCGAAAAAAATGAACATAAAAAAACCGTCCCCAGGTGGGGACGGTTTTGAAAGGTTGGATTCAATTAGTTCTTTTCAACGTTTGTAGCTTGAAGACCGCGTTGGCCTTGCTCGATTTCGAAAGTTACATCTTGGCCTTCTTCAAGAGTCTTGAAGCCTTCGCCTTGGATAGCTGAGAAATGTACGAATACATCGTCGCCATCTTCACGTTCGATGAAGCCATAACCTTTTTCTGCGTTGAACCATTTTACTTTACCATGTTCCATGTTTGTTTCCTCCTCGTATGCGTTTTTCGCATACATTGTGTTACTATCCTTGCTCAAGTCTTGACTGGGTCAAGCGGAACTTGACCATCGCACCGAACAAAAATAATTCTTCTTTATCTTAACAGAGGTCCTATGGCAATGCAACCCATACGATTCGAATTAAAAGAACAAGTTAAGCAATTGGTACAATATCGCCGCCATGGCAGCGGAGATCGGCATAGTGATCACCCAAGTGATGACGATCTTCTTTGCGGTGCCCCATTTCACGCCTTTTACGCGCTGTGCGGAACCGACTCCCATGATGGAAGAAGAGATAACATGTGTCGTCGAAACCGGCAAGTGGAGAAGCGTCGCCCCGAAGATGATGGCCGCGGAGTTCAGGTCGGCCGCCGCGCCGTGGATCGGCCGGATCTTCATGATCTTGCCGCCGACGGTCTTGATGATTTTATAACCGCCGATCGATGTCCCGATACCCATCGAGGTCGCTGCAGCAATCCGGACCCACATCTGGATGTCGTCACCGGTCTGCAGGTCGGCAGCGATGAGCGCCATCGTGATGATCCCCATCGCTTTTTGCGCGTCGTTCGTCCCGTGGGTGAACGACTGGATCGCCGCCGTGACGATCTGCAGATAACGGATCCGTTTGTTGGCCTTGAACAAATTCCGGTTTTTCAAGACGCGGCGCAGCAGAGACATGACGACGAACCCGCCCACGATCGCAATGACCGGTGAAATCAGGAGGGCTTCCATGATTTTGATGAAGCCGCTGTAATTCAAGATGCCGATTCCGGCCGCCGAGATGGCAGCACCGGCGATCGAGCCGATGAGCGCATGCGACGAACTGGACGGGATGCCGAAATACCACGTCACCAAGTTCCAGATGATTGCGGACAGCAGCGCCGCCAAGATGACGAGTGATCCGTTTTCCAGTGTGAACGGATCGACGATGTCCTTGGAAATCGTCTTCGCCACGCCGGTGAACGTGAGGGCGCCGGCGAAGTTCATCGTTGCCGCCAGCAGGATCGCGACACGCGGTTTCAGCGCACGTGTCGAGACGGACGTGGCGATCGCATTCGCTGTATCATGGAAGCCGTTGATGAAGTCAAAAGCGAGCGCAAAGATGACAATGAGTATGGTCAAAAGCAGAACTGTATCCATCGTGTGCCTCCTTAGGCGTTCCGCATGATGATCGTCTCAATCAGATTGGCGACATCCTGGCAGTAGTCTGCGATTTCTTCTAGAAGTTCGTAAATATCTTTCAGCTTGATGATACGGATCGGATCGGTCTCCGTCACGAACAGCTGCTTGATGGACGTGCGGAGCACTTCATCGCAAATGCGTTCGTATTCTTTGATGTTGACCGCGTGATCCCGCATTTCAACGAGTTTCTTGCGCTCAAGCAGTTTCATGGCCTTCACGATCTCGTCGGAACTTTTCGTGATGTTTTCCATGAACTTCTGCATATAATCATCGATTTCCGTCAGTGAGAACATTTCCAGGTTCGCCGAGAAATGCTCGACGCCATCCAAAATATCGTCCATCTTGATGGCGACCTGAAGGATGTCCTCCCGCTCGATCGGCGTCATGAACGACGTGTTGAGCTTCGTGATGAGATCGTGGATCAGGTCGTCGCCTTCCGTTTCGTACCACTTCAGTTTGATGCTGACCTCTTTCAGGTCGGCAACGGAATTCACTTTATAGTCATTCGCATAGTGCATCGCTTCCTGCACGTGTTCGGCAATGGCGACCAGGGCAGCAAAGAAAGGATCTGTTTTACGTGGACTGAACATGATTGACCTCCATCTGGATATCGGTATCTGTTATAAGTTGATAACTCATCTATCATAGCAAATCCCTTCCGGTAAGACGAATATAATTTACGCCGTTCGACAATTTTTTTGCGCAGGACAGAGCCGTATCCATACATTTTTCACAATTGGGAGAAAACAGGAGTATCACTCAATTCGTTGAAAAAATTTTCTTGCAAATGAATCCTTTTGACGGGCAGCTCGTATAGAATAGACAAAGGGGGTGTTTGAAATGGAAGTGTTCGGGATGGCGATCGAAGACCTGTATTTGCCGATACTGATCATCTCGGGAATCGTAACGTTATTGTATTTGTTCTTCAGTGATCTGACAGACGGTTCGGGTGAACTGTTCCCACTGCTCGATCCGGCTGTACTGCTGCCGTTCATTACCCTCACAGCGACGTGGGGCTATGTGCTGGAACTCGCGACCGGGCTTGGTAGCGGTGTCATACTCGGAATTTCACTTTGTGCTGCGGCAATTTTAGATTTCCTGCTCTACTTTTTCATCCTGCTGCCACTGAAGTCGGCTGAAGTGTCAATCGCCTACAGCGACGAATCACTCACCGGCAAAGTCGGCAAGGTGATCGTACCGATTCCTGCTGACGGTTTCGGTGAAATTGTGATCGAGACAGTGAACGGTGTGCTGTCGAAGCGGGCCGCCGGCTATGAAAACGTGCCGATCGACTACGGCAAAGAAGTGCTGATCATCGAAGTGGACGCCGGGACGTTTATCGTCAAAGAATACGAGCCTTTCCGTTTCAAATAACTTTTTTAGCAGAAAAAAGGGGGAAATGACATGCCAGTAGAATTGCCAGCGATGTGGATTGCGATCGCCATTGCGGTATTTGTAGTGTTAGCCGTCATTCTTGTGTACGTCACGAAGTACCGCACAGTCGGTCCGGACGAAGCATTGATCGTCACGGGAAGTTATATCGGATCCAAGAATGTCCATACCGATGATTCAGGAAACCGTGTGAAAATCATCCGCGGGGGCGGTACGTTCGTGCTGCCCGTGTTCCAGCAGGCCGCACCGCTGAGCCTCCTGTCGAGCAAACTAGAAGTAACGACGCCGGAAGTGTACACCGAGCAAGGCGTTCCCGTCATGGCGGACGGCACCGCAATCATCAAGATCGGCGGGTCCATCTCGGAAATCGCGACGGCTGCCGAACAGTTCCTCGGCAAGTCGAAAGAAGACCGGGAGAACGAAGCGAAGGAAGTGCTGGAAGGCCACCTGCGCTCGATCCTCGGTTCCATGACAGTGGAGGAGATCTATAAGAACCGGGATAAATTCTCACAGGAAGTCCAGCGCGTCGCATCCCAGGATCTCGCGAAGATGGGTCTCGTCATCGTCTCCTTCACCATCAAAGACGTGCGTGACAAAAACGGCTACCTCGATTCACTCGGGAAGCCGCGGATCGCACAAGTGAAACGGGACGCCGACATTGCAACGGCCATCTCCGAAAAAGAGACGCGGATCAAAAATGCGGAAGCGTCCAAAGAAGCACAGAAAGCGGAGATCGAGCGGGCGACGGAAATTGCCGAAGCCGAGAAAGAGAACCAGCTGAAAGTCGCAAGCTATAGACTGGAACAGGACGCTGCAAAAGCCCGTGCTGACCAGGCGTACGAGTTACAGACTGCCCGTTCCAAACAGGAAGTCATGGAGCAGGAAATGCAGATCCGAATCATCGAGCGTCAAAAGCAGATTGAACTCGAAGAGAAAGAGATCCAGCGCCGCGAACGTCAATACGATTCCGAAGTGAAAAAGAAAGCCGACGCGGATCGTTATGCGATCGAGCAGAACGCAGCGGCTGAAAAATCACGCCAGCTCGCAGAAGCCGATGCCGAGAAGTACCGCATTGAAGCACGTGCTTCGGCCGACGCGGAAAAGGTCCGTCTCGACGGTACTGCCCGTGCCGACGCCCAGCGTGCGCAAGGTGAGACAGAAGCGGACATCATCCGCCTGAAAGGTCTCGCAGAAGCGGAAGCAAAACGCAAAGTGGCCGAAGCCTTCGAACACTATGGCCAGGCTGCAATGCTCGACATGATCGTCGGCATGCTGCCGGAATACGCGAAGCAAGTCGCGAGCCCGCTCAGCAACATCGACAAGATCACAGTCGTCGACACAGGAAGCGGCGAAGGCGGCGGTGCCAACAAAGTCACCGGCTACGCCACCGACCTGATGTCCACGATGCAGGAGTCGCTCGGCGCCACAACCGGCATCAACATCAAGGAAATGATCGAAAGCTTCGCCGGCAAAGGCGCCATCCGCCCAAGCATCGACAACTTGACAGACGAGCTGAAGAAGTCCCGCTCGCCGCTCGCTGCGACGACGGAAGAACCGGCAGAAGATGAACGGAAAGATGATGAATAATGCATGACCGGTGCCGTTCCCCTGAGGGGGAACGGCATTTTTGGTTAGGCGGGCGGTGGAGCGCTTATAAAACTGGGGGAGTGCTCATAAATCTTGAGAAACGCTCATAAAACCTGGAAAACGCTCATAAATCGCGAAAATCGCTCATAAATTACGCAAAACGCTCATAAATCTCGAAAACCGCTCATAAAACGCATAAACCGCTCATAAATCCCAAAAACCGCTCATAAACCATCCGCAACACCCCCGCCCCGCCCATCCATCTTAAGAATTTCTTCACTTTTCCAAGCACTTCTTCTAAAGATTTACCTGCCATACTGAATCTATCAGCAAAACCAAGGAGGACAACCGCGTGATTACAGCACAGCATATCCAGCATTCATTCAAAATCGGGAAAAAAGGCAAAGAGCGGCCGGTGCCGGTGCTCAAAGATCTTTCATTCCATGTAGAAAAAGGTGCCATCGTCTCCATCGTCGGCCGCAGCGGCTCAGGGAAATCGACGCTGCTCCATATACTGGCCGGATTCCTGAAGCCGGACAGCGGGACGATCACGGTGGACGGTACAGTCACTTCGGATTTCAATGAAACCGATAGTGCCGCATTCCGTCTCGACCGGTTCGGCTTCATCTTCCAGAACTTCCAGCTCATGCCCGGCCTGACGACATTCGAAAACATCGAACTGCCCCTGAAACTGAAAGGCATCAGCCGGACCGTCCGGAAGGCGGAGGTGAACGAGCTCCTGCAGCAGGTCGGCCTGCAGGAAGTGCGCGATCATTACCCGAACGAACTGTCGGGCGGCCAGCAGCAGCGTGTCAGCATCGCCCGCGCGCTGATCACCAATCCGCCGGTCATCTTTGCGGATGAACCGACAGGCAGTCTCGACTCGGAGACGGAGCAGGAGATCCTCGCTCTGATCCGTTCATTGAACAGAACACGCGGTATCACGTTCGTCATCATCACACATGACGACGAAGTGGCCGCCATTGCAGACACCATCTACCACATGCACGATGGTGTGCTTGCAGCAGGAGGTGTCCACCATGCAGGTTAAGGACCAGTTCGACTTCGTCCGGCAGCACATCAGAAAGAACAAGCTGCGCGTGTTCATGACCGTGCTCGCAGCCACGATGGGGACCGCCTTCCTCATCATCCTCGCGTCTGTCGGCTTCGGCATCCAGGACACGCTGCGCAAGGAGATCCTCGACAACCGGCTTGTCACCCAAGTCGAAGTGTATGCAGCAGATCTGAACGCGGAAAAAGCGGAAGAGATGAAAAAGATCGACCACGTCAACGCAGTTGTTTTCCGCCAGAACGTCGGCACCTGGCAGAAGTCAGAACTCGACGGATTCACGACCTACAGTCAATTGACCGTCTCGGACTTCAAGGAAGAAGCGAAAGCCGGGTTCGCCCTCGCGGAAGGACGCCTGCCGAAGAACGCCCAAGAAGTCGTCGTTGGTCATGACTTCGCCGCCAGCCTCTACGACGAATCGGCGGAACAGACGGAACAGGCAACAGCTGAATCAGATGAAGAAACATCAGAAAGCGAACCGCAGCCAGCCTATCGCGAAGCCGTGATCGGTAAGACGTTCACCTATGAACTGGGGAATTTCAATGAAGAGAAATCGTTCGGGCAGCCAATTCAGCTGACCATCGTCGGCATCGCGAAAGCCCCTGCGAAGGACTTCATCCAGGATAGCCGGATCTACGCGGACGCCGCTGTGATCCCGGAACTCGAGTCCATCTACGCCAAAGGGATGCCTGAGGACAACGAAGAACCGCTGTTCTCCGCGAACCTCAATGTCTATGCGGATAAACTCGAGAACGTCAAATCGGTCACGCAGGTACTGAAAAAAGACGGCTATGACGTCTACTCCATCTCCGAGGAACTGGATCAGATCGACGTCTTCTTCCTCGCCTTGAAAGCCGGCCTGATCTTCGTCGGTACGATCGCAATCCTCATCTCATCCATCGGCATCTTCAACACGATGACGATGGCGGTCACCGAGCGGACGCGTGAAATCGGTGTCATGAAAGCGCTCGGGGCGAAGCCGAAACTCATCCAGCGGCTGTTCCTGCTGGAGAGCGCCTGGATCGGCCTTCTCGGGACAGTCATTGCAGTCGTGCTGTCTTATGCGATCAGCATGCTCGCCAATTTTGTCCTGCCGATGATCGTCGGGGCGGCCCTCGGGGAAGATGGTTTCAGCGATCTGGACGTCACGTTTTCCATCATCCCGTGGCAGCTCGTGCTGATTGCCTCCGCGATCAGCCTCGCCGTCGCCATGATCTCCGGCTGGCGCCCTGCCCGGAAAGCGACGCAGATCGATGTCATCGATGCCCTCCGGCAAGAACTGTAAGCAGGAGCCCGTGTACACACACGGGCTTCTTTCGCGTCTGCCTCATTCAAATATCTTTGATTTTGCAGTCAAGTTGCGGCATGATAGAAAGAGATTGAAACTAATTGTGAAAAGGGGTTTTTCAGGATGAACTACCGCATTGAACACGATACATTTGGTGAAATCCAAGTACCTGCGGATAAGCTGTGGGGCGCACAGACACAGCGCAGCAAGCAGAACTTCAAAATCGGCGGAGAACGCATCCCGACAGGTGTCATCCAAGCATTCGCCCATCTGAAAAAGTCCGCGGCCATCGCAAGCCATTCGTTCGGCAACCTGTCCGAAGTGAAGATGAAAGCGATCGTCCAGGCAGCCGATGAAGTGCTGACCGGCAAATGGGACGACCATTTCCCGCTCGTCGTCTGGCAGACCGGCAGCGGTACCCAGTCGAACATGAACATGAACGAAGTGCTCGCAAACCGCGGCAACCAGCTGCTCGAAGAGTGGGGCAGCGAAGAACGTCTCCACCCGAACGACGACGTCAACAAATCGCAGAGCTCGAACGATACGTTCCCGACAGCACTGCACGTAGCAGGCGTCATCGCAGTCGAGCGCGAACTGCTGCCGGCGCTGGACAAGCTGAAAAAGACATTGGGCGACAAGTCCGAAGCCTTCATGGACATCATCAAGATCGGCCGGACGCATCTGCAGGACGCTACACCGCTGACGCTCGGCCAGGAAATGAGCGGCTGGCACCAGATGCTCGTCAAAACGGAAAAAATGCTCACGGAAAGCGTCCAGTCCATGAAAGAACTGGCGATCGGCGGTACGGCTGTCGGCACAGGACTGAACGCGCCGAAAGGGTTCGGCGAGAAGGTCGCGGAAGAGATCTCGAAATCGGTCGGCATCCAATTCACGTCGGCTGAAAACAAATTCCACGCGCTCACGAGCTATGACGAAGTCGTCTACACGCACGGCGCCATGAAGGCACTTGCAGCCGATCTCATGAAGATTGCGAACGACGTACGCTGGCTCGCAAGCGGTCCGCGTTCCGGAATCGGCGAAATCACCATCCCGGAAAACGAACCGGGCAGCTCCATCATGCCGGGCAAAGTCAACCCGACACAAAGCGAAGCGCTGACGATGGTCGTTGCGCAAGTGATGGGGAACGACGCGACGATCGGATTCGCGGCAAGCCAGGGCAACTTCGAACTGAATGTGTTCAAGCCGGTCATCATCTTCAACTTCCTGCAGACGGCCAAGCTGCTCGCAGAAGGCATGATCAGCTTCAACGACAACTGTGCCGTCGGAATCGAGCCGAACCGCGAAGAGATCGACCGCAAAGTGAAAAATTCCCTCATGCTCGTCACGGCGCTGAACCCGCACATCGGCTATGAGAATGCGGCGAAGATCGCGAAGGCAGCCCACAAAGAAGGGACGACGCTGAAGGAAGCGGCCCTGAAAACAGGATTGCTGACGGAAGAGCAGTTCGACGAGTGGGTCGACCCATCCAAGATGACGGGCCGCTGAGCTGCCACAATGTTGTAACCGCACGACATGCGGAACTGCTGTATGCTGAGAGGACAACGTGAACGTAAAGGAGATGACATGATGAAACGAATGATCATGCCGTTATTGCTCACCCTCATGCTTGTCCTGACAGCATGCAGCGGCGGGAAGACGTCCGAATCGCCGGATGGCAAACAAGATAATGCGGCTGCCGGTGAAGCGAAGACGCACGAAAGCAAAGGATCGCATCTCGCGGTCGGGGAACAGCAGCAATTGCCGAATGGCGACTTGCAGCAAGTGACCGCATCAGCCGCCGAGCTGCCAGCTTTCCTGAACGACAAGTCAGATGATCTGAAACTCGTCTACGAAGTCGCCGGCAGCGCCTCGGACATCCTCCAGTGGATGCCATGCTACTGCGGCTGCGCGGACAGCGCCGATCACGGCAGCAACCTGAACTGTTTTGTCGATGAAATCCGCAAAGACGGCTCCATCGTCTGGGACGACCACGGCACACGCTGCGACGTCTGCGTGGAGATCGCTGTGAAATCCGTGACAATGGCGAAAGACGGGAAGTCGCTGAAAGAGATCCGCGAAAAGATCGACAGCGATTATAAGACAGGCTACGCGCGTCCGACCGACACGCCGATGCCTGCGTGAAACATCTGAAACAGGTTCTCTCCGGAGAGCCTGTTTTTCTGTTGGATGCCGGCCGTCCCGCGTGTCCTGAAAAACCTTTGAAAACCCTTTCAGAACGGGCTTAACCCGTTCTGTTTGTATTCTCTCTGAAGGTGGTCTATGATCATTCTCAGACAGCCGGATCCGAGGTCGATATTTACTATTCTGACAGTTGATTTTAGGGTTCCTTTTTCGGATGGATGGGCGTATGCTTGCTAGTAGATTTTCCGAGAGAATGCAGACGTCAACACTGCGTAGGAGGGGTACAATGGTTTTCGAAGGCAATAACAAAATACGCAAAAAAATATTACAGGCAGTCTCCGGACTGACCAACGAAGAATTCAATCGCAAACCTGCCGACGGCGGCTGGTCACCGAAACAAATTCTCGAGCATCTCTCACTCATGGAATCGCTCATCGCGTCGAACGTGGCGAAGGAACTGAAAAACCCTGAAAGCCCGAAAGCGATGAAAAAGCCGATTTCCATTTCCACCAACCGTATCATCAAAGTCGAAGCTCCGGAACGCACCGTTCCTTCCGATACATTCAAGACACTTTGTGAGATGAAACAAGAACTGCACAATTCCCGGCTGTTCCTGCTCGACGTCTACGACAGCAGCAACAAGACGGCACTCGTCTGCAAATCATGCAAGCACCCGATTTTCGGACAGATTCCGCTCTGCCAGTGGTTCCCGTTCGTCGGTCTCCACGAAAAGCGCCACTTGAAACAGCTTCGGGATACGATCGAGTCGCTGCAATTGAAGAAAGCGATTTGACCCGACAGACAGAACGACCCGGCATCCATCCAGGTGCCGGGTCGTTCTTCTTTATTTGGATAGGTACTATTGTTCAGAAACCTTGAAGATATTTTGACATTTTACTCAGGGTATTGAAAAATTCCCGTTATGCATTATACTGATATAGTACCTTCTATCTAAAAGGAAGGACTATATATATAAAGAGAGCAAGGGAAGAGAATGAACGACCGATCACAGACGGATGTCCTCGGAATCATCCGCGAAACAATGGCGGCTGTGTCAATGGAACTTCAAATCATCGAGTCAGCAACTGGCGTCAATATGATGTACGATTTCATCGATCATTGTATTTTAGTCGATGCAGAAAGGCTGCACGAAGCAAGGCTTGAGATGGAGGAGCCGATCGAACTGGCGGATTACGTCCGGGCGCTGACGCTTCACGAACTGGGACATGCCTTGGACCGAAAAGCACTGCTGGCCTCGCTGCCGAAGACACGGGAAATCATTGAACTGAAACGGGAACATACGTGGGACGAGTTGTCCGCCAGTATGGAATGGATGAAGAAACTGGTCGACGAAAACGACCGGGATTACGTGTTCGAACAGACTGCCTGGACCAATGCAGCGCGCATGAACAACATGTGCCGCCTCGTCGATAAGAACTGCCTGTCGAAAATGGAACGCCACGGACTGAAAACATACGAGCAGGTCTTCCTTGAAGACCGTATCGTCTACGATGGGTTGGCCGCCGCCGAATCGGCTGTCGCTGACTGATCCAAACACCTGATCACGCCGATCAGGTGTTTTTTGTATGCCTGGAGTGGGAAAACGCTCATAAATCTTGAGAAACGCTCATAAATCTTGAGAAACGCTCATAAATTCCGGAAAACGCTCATAAATCACAAAAAGCGCTCATAACCCTCGCATAACCGCTCATAACCCCGCCACCACACCGCCACACTCTCTGCTATACTACTAGCAACCGACCACACAGGAGGAATGCGAGATGACAACCCGTAAATTCACAGCTTCATGGAGCGGCGGCAAAGATTCAGCGATGGCGGTCTATAAGGCCATTCAGCAGGGGGACGAGCTCGCCCGCGTCTGGACGATGTTTGAAGAACAGGCGGACCGGTCCCGCTCCCACGCACTCCCTGAAGCCGTCCTGCGGGCGCAGGCGGAAAGCATGGGCGCCCCATTCACGAAACGGCGGGCTTCGTGGGAAACGTACGAAACGCAATTCATAGATGCGATGGAAGACGCAGCGGCGGCCGGCATCCCGTATGGCGTGTTCGGTGATATCGACCTCGAGGACCACCGCACGTGGGTACAGCAGATGAGCGGGCGGGCCGGGGTCACAGCGCTGCACCCGCTTTGGCTCATCCCCCGCAGGCAGCTGCTGGAGGAGTTCATCCACGCAGGATTCGAAGCAACGATCATCGTCGTCAATACATCCCTCATGCCCGGGGAGTTCCTCGGCCGCCGGTTCACCATCGGACTGATGGATGAACTCGAACAGCTCGGAATCGACAGCTGCGGGGAATCGGGGGAGTTCCATACGGTGGTTTCCGACGGGCCGATCTTCCGGGTGCCGGTGCCGCTCCGATTCGGCGAACCCGTCCAGAACGGGGACTATCTTTTCCTACCGACTGACGTGTCGTCGAAGACCCCGTGACCGACACGCAAAAAGTGCCCCCGCTCAACTATGCTTGAGCGGAGGCGCTTCGTTTATGAATTCGGTTGTTTCTGCTGACGGTGTTCTTCGGCATCGAGACGTTCACTTTCGATCGCATCGTTCTTGAACTGTCTGCTGAATGCAACGGAAATGACGATCAGCAGCAGCGCCATCACGGCGGTCGTGATATAGATTGGTTCATACGCATTATGCGCGGCCTGCTGGAACGCTTCGTGAAGCGACGCCCGCACTTCCGGCGAAGGGATCTGATCGATCTTCGCCTGCAGATCTCCGTAACTGCCGCCTTGGATCTGGTCGAGCGAACCAGCCGGGATGTCCGCAGGGTTGATGCCGTGTTCTTTCAACTTCTGCGGAATCAGCTCACCGATCTTGCTGAAGCCGTTCTGGATGAATACCGCAAAGATTGTCGGGGAGATGGTGAGCCCCACTTGGCGCGCCACGGACAATGTCCCGATGGCGGAACCTTTCTGGGTGCCTGCCGCATTCGACGTGAGAACCGTCAGCGGGGCGCCGAGCACAAATCCGAAGCCCATCCCTGCAATCACCGAGAAAAGGATGAACAGCAGCTTCGTGTCAGCGAAGAGACCGAGGCCGCCGAAACCAACAATGCCGATCAAACCAGCAAATATCAATGTTTTAACAGGTCCTTTTTTATCAACAAAGTACCCGCCACCGCCTGCCCCGATCCCTGAAGCTAACGCGAGCGGCGTCATCCAATATCCGGACTTGGCCGCGGAGATGCCAAGAATTTGTTGTGCGAATGATGGGATGAAGATGATCGCTCCGATGAACGTACCGGAAAGCAGACCCATTACCATCGTCATCGCGTACGTCGGTTTGCGAAGCAGACTGAACGGCAGGATCGGGTCAACCGAATCTCCCTGTTCGTTCCGTTTCTCGACAAAAATGAGCGCTGCGAAAACGATGACCCCCAGAAGTAGCAGTCCGAGCACACTCCATTTCGCTACATTATCGAGGATGGAACCGCCCTCACCTATATTATTCACCGCAAACATGATACTGAGGATGGATAGCGATAAGAGTGATATCCCGAGGAAGTCGATTTTCGACATGACGTGCACTTTTGTTTCGTGCAGAGAGAAGAAGCCGAACACAACAAGCGCAATGCCGATCGGCACGTTAATGAGGAAGAGCCAATGCCAATTGCCTGTCAGATCGATCAGGAAACTCCCGATGTTCGGGCCGACAACAGAGGCGATCCCGTTCATGCCCCCGAGAAGGCCGAGCATGCTTCCTTGTTTTTCTTTCGTGAACGTACTGAGCACATGAGAACTGGCGATAATGAAAATTCCGCCGCCGCCGAACGATTGCAGAAGACGTGCAGCTAAAAATAATGTAAAGTTCGGACTCAATGCGACCCCGAGAGAACCGATTGTGAAAATGACGACTTCAATCAGGAACAATTTCTTCCGTCCGTACCGATCGGCCAGTTTACCAACGATCGGTGTCATCACGGCCAGGCCGAGTGTGTAAAGTGTGATTCCCCATGAACCTTGTGTCGCACTGACGTCGAATGAGGAGTTGATGGTCGTAAGCGCTGCACTGATGATCCCGTTATCGAGCGCCGCCATGAAGACGCCGATCAGCAGGACGACAAAGCCGAGATTCACTTTCGATGTTTTTTCTGCTGCCATATTCCGTCCACCTCCGACTTGTAGATCCTGCAGCTGCCTGGACAGGACAAGGATCCTTCTGTATTCCACTAGTTTACCGGCTGCACATGAACTCTGTATAAACAGAAGATTACACTTTCACGTGAGTTCACGTAAAGCAGCCCGGCAAGCATTCTACTGAAAGTCTACCCGGTTCACCCGGGTTGAAGCACGCAGCGATCACTGATCTGTCGACAATTTACTATAGACCGCCAAATCATGGAAGTGATCGTACAAAAATTCCGCATCACGCTGGATGCCTTCTAACTGGAACCCGAGCCGTTCAGGTATTGCGCGGCTTTTCAAGTTGTCGACCCCACAGCGGATCTCCACGCGGTGCAGCTTGTAAGATGTAAATGCATAATCGAGGAGAGCAGATACGGAAGCAGTCATAACACCGCCGCCCTGGAAGCGATCACCGAGCCAATAACCGACGCTTGTGCTGCGGTTCATCCAATTAATCGGATGGAAGCCGATCATCCCAGCCAGTTCGCCATTCACCAAAATTCCGGCCTGGAATCCGTTGTGATCCGCAAATTGCTTTAGCCACGTACCGATGACCGGCCGGTAGCCTTCTGGCGAAAGTGCCCCGTCCACCCACGGCAGCCACTCTCGTAAATGGACGCGCGATTCGTTTACCACGGAGAACAGCGCCTCCGCATCTTCCAAATCCAATAACTTCAAAGACACAGTTTCTGAAACTTTTAACGTAAACATTGATATCCCCCATTCTTCACTGTTCCTAGTTTAGCAAAAAAACGATTACTGTTCTCTAGTTTAACGAGAGGGCTATTTAGAGAGAAACAAAAAACCTCTTACAAATTCTAAAACCTAGTTGACATATCGGAATTAAGTACATAAGATAGGGTATGTTCAAAAAACATACGATAAGAGGAATAAGGGGGATTTCAAATGGAAGTCGGATTGGTCTTACTGAACGTCGCGGGCCTGCTTGTACTGGCAGGAATTCTTTTCTGGATGAACCGCAAACATATTTCATTTTCTAAACGGGTCTTCACTGGTCTAGGTCTCGGAATCGTGTACGGTATTATACTCCACGTCAGTTACGGGGCGGACGGGGCGGCCCTGCAGTCGTCGATCCCGTGGTTCAACATCATCGGAACAGGTTACATCAAACTGCTGCAGATGATCGTCGTCCCGCTTGTGTTCATCTCCATCCTGACGGCATTCACGAAAGTGGCGGCGGGCAAGAACTTCGGGAAACAGGCGGCAGTCATTCTGGGAATGCTGATCGGCACGACAGCGATTGCCGCACTGATCGGAATCGGCTCCGCGCTGCTGTTCGGGCTCGATGCCGACCAGATCGTCCAGGGGGAAGCGGAAGCGGCGCGCGGCATCTCTATTGAAGAGACAGCGACAACCGTAGCGGACAAAGCACTGCCCGATCAGCTGCTGGATCTGCTGCCGGCGAATCCGTTCCTCGATTTCACAGGGGCACGGCCAACTTCTACGATAGGTGTTGTCATCTTTGCAGCGTTCCTTGGATTCGCCTTCCTGGCAGTCCGCCGAAAAGAGCCTGAGCAGGCCGCTGTCGTCCAAAAAGGGATCGATGCAATCTACTCCCTCGTCATGGCTGTTGTGAAGATCGTCCTCCGCCTGACGCCATACGGAATTCTCGCAATCATGGCCCGCACGGTCGCGGTGTCCGATTATGGGGCGATCGTCAATCTCGGGAAATTCGTCGGTGCTTCCTACGCCGCACTGATCGTCATGTTCGCAATCCACTTGGCGATCCTTGCCGTGACAGGACTGAATCCGATCAATTACGTGAAGAAAGCCGGCGATACACTGCTGTTCGCCTTCACATCCCGCTCGAGCGCAGGCACCCTGCCGTTGAATCTCAATACGCAGACGACGCGGCTCGGCGTACCTGAAGGGATTGCGAACTTCGCAGGGTCATTCGGCCTGTCGATCGGGCAGAACGGCTGCGCCGGCATCTACCCGGCGATGCTTGCCGTGATGATCGCGCCGACAGTCGGGCAGCCGATCGACGCGCAATTCATCCTCACATTGGTCGCTGTCGTGGCGATCAGCTCATTCGGCGTAGCTGGAGTCGGCGGCGGCGCGACATTCGCAGCCATCCTCGTGCTGTCGGCCCTCAACTTGCCGATCGCGCTTGCCGGTATCCTGATCTCCGTTGAACCGCTCATCGACATGGGCCGGACTGCGCTGAACGTCAGCGGCTCCATGACAGCCGGCGTCACAGCCGCCCGCGTCACAGGCGAGCTCGACACCGTCCAATATGGTGACACAACTGCACACGAGTCAGCTGTCTCCGACTTGTAAGTATACGAAAAAGCTGCACTCGATCCGAGTGCGGCTTTTTCGTGTGGGGCAGGGGAGTGAACGCTTGGACATGGCGGCTCGATTCACGCGGTTATGAGCGCTTTTCGCAGTTTATGAGCGGTTTTTGAGATTTATGAGCGCTTTTCGCAGTTTATGAGCGCTTTTCGTGATTTATGAGCGTTTTCCGTGATTTATGAGCGTTTTTCGCATGTTTATGAGCGGTTTTTGAGATTTATGAGCGATTTTCGCAGTTTATGAGCGTTTCCACAGATTTTATGAGCGTTTCCGTCAGTCTTCCCGCAGACTCTCCAGCTTCAGTTCCCGTTCGAGGAACGGACGGGCGTGGAGCAGGCGGCGGAATGCCTTGTACCGCTCCGCCACCGCCGGCGATACCGGTTTGTCCGTGCGGTAGGCGCGGATCAGGATGTTCTTCGGTGTATGCGCCATGTCGATGAACTCGAGCAGCTGCGTTTCGTACCCGGCGAGCGTCAGCAGTTCCGCGCGGAGCGAATCGGTCGCAAGCGCGGCGAACCGCTCCTTCACGAGTCCGTGCTGCAGCATGACGTCGAGCTCCGGAGCGCGCAGCTGGTTAAACAGCTCATGCTGGCAGCACGGAACGCTCAGGATGACACTCGCCCCCCAGCGGACGGCACGGGCGAGCGCCATGTCGGTTGCTGTATCGCACGCGTGCAGGGTGACGACCATGTCGACTGCGGATTCGCCTTCGTACTCATTGATGTCGCCGACGAGGAACTCGAGCTGGTCATAGCCGAGGTCCTTCGCGATCTCCCGGCAGTCCTCGATCACTTCTTTCTTCAGATCGAGGCCCGTCACCCGGATATCCAATCCTTTTTCGATACGCAGGTAATGATAGAGGGCGAACGTCAAATACGACTTGCCCGAGCCGAAATCGAGGATGCGGACCGGTCTGTCTTTCGGCAGATGTTCAAGCGCATCATCAATGAACTCGATGAACCGGTTGATCTGCCTGAATTTGTCGTGTTTCTGTTTCTTGATGAGCCCGTCCGCCGTCTGCACGCCGAGACGGATGAGGAACGGATAGGGCGTCCCTTCTTCAAGCAGGTGGTTCTTTTTCCGGTTATGCGAGAGATCCGGCACTTTCGACGACGCGACGGCACTCGATTTCCAGGAAATCTTGAACTTCTTCGTCAGCTGCACCTGGATCACTTCATTCGTGAATTCGGCCTGCACTTGGCGGAACCGCATAAGGACATTCGTCAGGAAAAGTTCCAATCCATCCGCGGAAATATTATGGTGCTTCAGCACGCGCTCGAATTGTTCTTCGAATTGGATGTGCAGCTCGCCTTTCAGCTCGATAGGCTTGGCTTTGATGCGCAGCAGCCCCTCTTCCTTCGAGCGCGGCTGGCTGAACGTGGCGCGCACGAACGAGCCGTCCGTCAGCCGTTTTGCCAGATCGGCTGTCAATTGTTCAAATTCCATCAGGTTTGACTCCTTTACAAGTGAGGTAGGGAACAATAGGGCCTTTGTCAGTCAAGGTTGAACCCCTGACTTCTCAAAAACTCTTTCATGTACGGGCGCTGCGGGTGTTCCAGGAAGTCCGCCATCTGTTCCGTCCAGCCCGCCTGTTTGCGGTTGGTGCTCCGCGCGCCGTAATACTCGTGCATCGCCGAATCATATTGTGGCAGCAGCGTGCCGTATTTTTCCGTGTCATACATATTTTCATGCAGGACGGCATCGATCGGCAGGCGGGGCTTCACTTCGTTGCGGACGGCCGGGACGCCGATCGTCATGCCGAACATCGGGACCGTTCCTTCCGGCAGTTGCAGCAGCCGGCTGATCTCTTCCGGATTATTGCGCACGCCTCCGATATAGCAGATGCCGTACCCTTTCGATTCCGCGGCGATCGCCACGTTCTGTGCAAACAATGCAACGTCCACGGCACCGACGAGCATCGCTTCGGTATGTGAATAGTCGATCGTGCGGCCGTGCAGTGCAGCGGCGGAAGCAAGCCGCGTGAAGTCAGTGCAGAAGACGAATGCCGCGCCGGCACCATTGAACTGGTGGGGGTTCTTGGACGCTTCGCCGACCGCTTTCCGCAGTGTTTCATCAGTCAGATGAATGACGGAATATGCCTGGACGAAATGGGAGCTTGCTGCGTGCTGTCCGGCGGCGATCAGTTCGCGCACGGTTTCCTTTGAAATGGGTTCATCGGTATAGGAGCGGACCGATGCGTGGGATGTGAGTAAGTCGATGATCATGTTTGTCGCCTCCAACGAGTGATTGTAAGTAATGGTACACCAGAAACCGAAGAGAGAAAAGGAGTGACGCTTATGAGCTGGCTTGAAAGTATATCGATGACGACGATGATCGTCATCCTGGCACTGGTGATCGTGCCGATGGTCATCCTTCTTTACCTGTTCCTATTTGACCGTAAACAGAAACAGCATGCGATCCTGCGCAATTATCCGATACTCGGACGTGTCCGGTACATGATTGAGAAAGTGGGCCCGGAGTTCCGGCAGTATCTGTTCGATGGTGACAACGAAGGCAAACCGTTCAGCCGGGAAGAGTACTTGCATATGGTGATGCCGGGCAAGTATTTGAGCAGCGTCATCGGGTTCGGATCGAAGCGGGACTTCGAAGCGCCCGGGTATTACTTGCGAAACGCGATGTTCACGAAGCAGAACGAGGAAATGCGTGTGGACAATGAAACCAAGGTCGAGACGATGCGCTATGTCGTGAACGAAGAAGGGCTTTTTTCGCGGAAAGAGCATCGGGAGGATGTTACGGCGAACCCGTGGCTTCTGCCGGATGAAGACGCGGTCGTCATCGGTCCGGATTGTGCCCAGCCGTTCCGGGTGCGCAGTCTGCTCGGTCAGTCTGCCATGAGCTACGGGGCGCTCGGGGATCATGCAATCACGGCCCTTTCAAAAGGGATCGGCATGGCGACCGGCGCGTGGATGAACACCGGGGAAGGCGGTCTGTCGCCGCACCACTTGGCAGGTGACGCGGACATCATCGCGCAGATCGGCTCCGGACTATTCGGTTTCCGTACGCCAGAGGGTGAGTTCGACTGGAGCCTCCTCACGGAAAAAGCGGAAAATCCGAAAGTGCGTGCTTTCGAATTGAAGCTGGCACAAGGCGCCAAAATGAGGGGCGGCCACGTGGAAGGTTCGAAAGTGACGGAAGAAATTGCGAAGATCCGGAATGTCGTCCCCTACGCGACCATTAACAGCCCGAACCGGTTCCGCCAGTTCGACGACTTCCCGGGTCTGTTCGACTTCATCGAGAAAATCCGCAACCATTCCGGCAAACCGGTCGGCATCAAGATCGTTATCGGCGGTAAGGACGATGCAGAAGAGCTTGCCCAATATATGAAGGAAACCGGCCAGGGACCGGACTTCATCTCCATCGACGGCGCGGAAGGCGGCTCGGGTGCGACGTATCAGGATCTGGCAGATTCGGTCGGACTTCCTATCCGTTCCGCGCTCATGCTGCTCGACGATGCGCTCCGTCATCACGGCGTTCGCGACCGGGTCAAGATCATCGCCTCCGGTAAGATGACAACACCCGACAAAGCGGCGATTGCGCTCGCCATGGGAGCTGATCTCGTGCAAGTCGCCCGCGGCTTCATGATCTCCGTCGGCTGCATCATGGCGCAGCGCTGCCATACGAACGAATGCCCGGCAGGCGTCGCGACGACGGATCCGCACTTGCAGCGGGGACTCGTCGTCGAGGAGAAGAAGTTCCGAGTGACAAATTACATCCTGACGATGCGCGAAGGGCTGTTTAGGATTGCAGCTGCAGCAGGCCTCGATTCCCCGACGAAGCTGACGCGCGATTATGTGTTCTATAAAGATGAGCGCGGCAACGTCACGCCGGTCCAGTCACCAAAGACGTCCAACAAGTAAAGTGATCTTTGAAACAAGCAGCGGAGATATCCCTGCTTGTTTTATTTCGACAGGAAAAATAATTTTCCGCACAGTCAGAAAACTATGATAATATGGAAGTAACTTAAAATCGGACAGGGGGATGGAGAAATGGAGCTGATGGTCAAAACTGTCGGGGCAGTCGTGAAGGAGCAGGCGCAGCGTTTTCCTGAACGGGAGGCGATGGTCTATCCGGAACGGGATCTGCGCCTGACGTATGCGGAATTCGACAAGGAAACCGACCGGCTGGCGAAAGCATTCATGGGGATGGGGATTCAGAGAGGGGAGAACGTCGCGATCTGGTCCGACAACAAACCGCAATGGCTTCTGAGCCAGTTCGCGACCGGCAAGATGGGGGCGGTGCTCGTGACCGTCAATACGAACTATCAGGCGGCGGAACTCACCTATCTGCTGCAGCAGTCGGAAGCGACAACCCTTATACTGGATGAAGGATTCAAAGGGACGAGTTACCTGGACGTCCTGCGTTCCATTTGTCCATCCTTGGCGACGAACAACAGCAGCCAAGTCCAGTGTGAATCGCTGCCGAACTTGAAGCGCGTCATCCTCATGACCGAGAAAACCGAACCGGGCATCTACAAATGGTCGGAATTCCTGCAGCATGCAGAATCTGTTACGGACGTGCAGCTTGAGGAGCGGCTGGAGACGCTTGAGCCAGATGACGTCATCAACATCCAGTACACGTCAGGGACGACCGGCTTCCCGAAAGGCGTCATGCTGACACATATGAACGTCGTCAACAACGGTAACCTGATCGGCGGGACGATGAAACTGACGAGTGAGGACCGCGTCTGCATTCCGGTGCCGTTTTTCCACTGTTTCGGCTGTGTGCTCGGGACGATGGCAGCCGTCACGCACGGTGCGGCGATGGTCATCGTCGAACAGTTCGACCCGGTCCGCGTCCTGCGGGCTGTCCAGGATGAAAAGTGCACAGCGCTCCATGGCGTGCCGACGATGTTCATCGCTGAGCTGAACCATCCGGATTTCAGCAAATACGATACGTCCTCGCTGCGTACAGGCATCATGGCAGGCTCGACATGTCCGATCGAAGTGATGAAACAGGTCATCGGGGACATGGGGGCAAGTGAAATCACGATCTGCTACGGGCTGACGGAAGCTTCGCCGGTCATCTCGCAGACGAAGACGGACGATCCGATCGAAAAGCGTGTGTCGACTGTCGGCAAACCGCATCCTCACGTCGAAGTGAAGATCGTCGACCCGGCAACCGGTGGAGAACTCCCGGCCGGCGAACCGGGCGAGCTTTGCACGCGCGGCTACCACGTCATGAAAGGCTACTACAACAATCCCGAAGCGACCGCGGAAGTACTCGACGCAGACGGCTGGCTGCATACCGGCGACATCGCGAAACTGGATGAAGACGGTTATCTCGACATCACCGGGCGCATCAAGGACATGGTCATAAGAGGCGGGGAGAACATCTACCCGCGGGAGATCGAGGAGTTCCTCTATACGCATCCCGGTGTATCGGATGTACAGGTCGTCGGTGTGCCGGATGCGAAATACGGGGAGGAACTGATGGCATGGATCATCCCGAAGGAAGGGGCGTCCTTGCAGGAAGAGGACATCCGGGCGTTCTGCAAAGGCTCGATCTCGCATCATAAGATCCCGCGCTATATCGAGTTTACGGAATCCTATCCGATGACCGCTTCCGGCAAGATCCAGAAATTCAAGCTGCGCGAAATGTCCCGGCAGGCTGCCGTGGAATGACGGAAAAACGCATGCCGCCGCGGCATGCGTTTTCGTCATTCATTCATACAGCGTATGCTCTTCCGTGCCGTCTGCATGGCGGACGGTGAGGACGCCTTCGTGCTCCGTGACGTATGGCTTCGCTTTGTCGAGCAGATCCTTCTTCGCCGATTCCTTGCAGATCACGGAGGAACTGCCTTTCTTCGTCAGCACCCAGTCGTCACCGTCCGCCTTCACTTCGAAGTGCGGACGGTCTTCCGGCTTCCCTTCAATCGTCTCGCGCGCCTGCGTGAGGCTGATCGCGATGGCGCGGCCCTCGGAATAGCCTTCCCTCAGCAGGGCATTGGCGATTTCGATCGCCTTGTTGCGCACGTCGGCCGTTTCATTCTTGAACGTATTCGGATAATCATCCTTCGTCCACGGCATGTGGGACACCTCCTGCGTTTCCGTCAGCCGGCTGGCCGGCAACCCGTTTCCTGGCTGCGGCCGCTTCGAACGGTTCCAACCGGCGGGCCGTATTCATATGGATGAAAGGCACGTCCCGCTCTTCACCGGCCTTATCCCGGTCGCTGTAGAAGTTCTTCACTTTGTCCTCGACCGGCAGCACGTCCATCGCTTCCGTTTTGCTGCATGCGTAAAAGATTTTGCCGATCTTCGCCTGGTAGGACGCAGCGAGGCACATCGGGCACGGTTCGCCGCTCGCGTACAGCGTCACTTCGGACATATCGGACGATGACAGCACTCTGCCTGCTTCCCGGATCGCCGCAAGTTCCGCATGCGCGGACGGGTCATGATCGGCTTCCACAGTGTTCACGCCGCTTGCGATGATCTCACCATCCCGGACGATGACGGCGCCGTACGGACCGCCGCCTTCCAAGACATTCCCCGTCGCGAGACGGATGGCTTCGTTCAGAAATTGTTCGTGATCCATTTAGTTCTCCTCCTTGTCGAATCGGCTCTATTTCCCGGGAAATACCACGAAAATAGAGATAGCATTAACCGGTGCTCTTCCTTATAATGAAGTAGACCGGAATTGTCAAGTTTCATGTAAGCGTTTTCGGCCAGAAGACAGAAAATAAGGGGGATTACAAATGTCTGAAGATACGTTTAAGTTAATAGCAATCATCATTTACATGGCAGCCATGGTCTTCATCGG
The DNA here is from genome assembly GCF_023707985.1 of Sporosarcina sp. NCCP-2716. Classification (GTDB taxonomy): domain Bacteria; phylum Bacillota; class Bacilli; order Bacillales_A; family Planococcaceae; genus Sporosarcina. The sequence goes on along the minus strand of NZ_BRCF01000002.1, from coordinate 72,883 downwards.
CTGGTATGCGTTCCGGCGCACGTCGAATCTTACGGACTACATGCTCGGCGGCCGGTCACTCGGCCCGGCTGTCACCGCGCTCAGTGCCGGTGCTGCCGATATGTCCGGCTGGCTGCTGCTCGGGCTGCCCGGGGCCATTTTCGATAAGGGGCTTGTCGAAATCTGGATTGCGATCGGATTGACGACAGGGGCTTATCTGAACTGGTTCTTCGTGGCACCTCGTCTCCGTGTCTATACCCAAGTCACGAATGATTCAATCACGATTCCGAGTTTCCTCGAGAACCGTCTGAAAGACAAATCGAGAATGCTGCGGATCGCCTGCGGTCTGATCATCCTCGTGTTCTTCACGTTCTACGTTTCGTCCGGAATGGTGGCTGGAGGGAAGTTCTTCCTCAGCTCGTTCGGTCTGCAGTATCATTACGGTCTCATCATCGTTGCGGTCGTCACGGTCGGCTACACGCTGTTCGGCGGATTCCTCGCCGTCAGTTATACCGACTTCGTCCAAGGGCTCATCATGTTCCTTGCACTCATCCTCGTGCCGGTCGTTGCGGTCTTCGTCACAGGGGGCCTTCCGGAAACCGCTGCGTCCATCAAAGCGGTCAATCCTGACATGCTCAGCCTCGTGAAAGGGGCGACGGCGCTCGGTGTCATTTCATCCCTTGCGTGGGGGCTCGGCTACTTCGGCCAGCCGCACATCATCGTCCGCTTCATGGCCATCAAGTCGGTCAAAGAGACGAAGAATGCCCGCCGTATCGGTATCGGCTGGATGATCCTCAGTCTTGCCGGAGCGGTTGCGACTGCGCTCGTCGGGATTGCCTACTTCCAGCAGAACCCGGGGATGGAGCTCGTGGACTCGGAGACGGTCTTCATCGCCCTCGGGCAGATCATCTTCCATCCATTCATCGCAGGGATCATGCTGGCAGCAGTGCTGGCAGCGGTCATGAGTACGATCTCGTCCCAGCTGATCGTTACATCTTCCGCACTGATCGAGGACTTGTACAAAGCGATCATCAAGACGGACGGCACGGATAAGCAGTACGTATTCCTCGGCCGTATGGCAGTTCTCGTCGTATCGGTCATCGCGATGGTCCTCGCCTGGCCGAACAATGATTCGATCCTGAAGCTTGTATCGTTCGCATGGGCCGGCTTCGGCGGCGCGTTCGGACCGATCATCCTGCTGGCGCTGTACTGGCGCAAGCTGACGGCGAAAGGTGCACTGTTCGGCATGGTGTCAGGCGCAATCGTCGTATTCGTCTGGGGCAACATTGAAGCCCTGTCCAATACGCTCTATGAAATCGTACCCGGCTTCCTCGTCTGCCTGCTCGTGACGTACTTCGTCAGTATGGCGACGTATAAGGAAGACAAGGAAATCCAGCGTGAGTTCAGCGAGTCGCTCGAGATGCTCAAACGCGACCGGTAAGGAATACGAAAGCCGCCCGTTCCACTACAGGGCGGCTTTTTGCATGGATTCTTCCGTACGGTGAGGTATGATGGAGGGAAAAGGGGGAGTGACTTATGAAGCTCGACCATGCAGTCTGGTTCACGGAGTACACACCGTCGGAAATCGCTGCCCAGCATGAGGGGGCAGTTGAAGGCGGCCGTCATGAGCAATGGGGGACATACAACGCGCTGAAATACTTGTCGAACGGCTATATCGAATGGCTTGCGGTGGAAGACGCGGGACGCGCCCGGCAGTCGGAACACCCGCTCGTCCGCCAGCTTCTCCATGACCTCGCCGAATACGGGGGAGGCTGGGGGACGCTCTGCTTTTCGACGGATGATATAGAAGCACTCGACACCCGCCTGCAGGCGCAGGGGCTCACAACTTCAGGTGTCATGGATGCATCCCGCAAAACGTCGTCAGGCACCGTGAAAAAGTGGAAGATGCTCTTTGTCTCGGAAGACATCACGGACGATCTGCCGTCTCCGTTCTTCATCCAATGGGAAGAAGACGAAGAAACGCGCCGTGCGGCTTTGCGGCAGGAAGGGGCGATCCGGGATGTGAATGAATCGGAACGCATCACGGAGTGTGTGCTGGCCGCAGCCGATCCGGCTCTGGCGCTCGGACGGTGGAGCCATCTGCTCGGCGCAGAGCCGGAGACGGACGACAGTTTCACGCTGAATGGCATCCATTTCCGCTTCACAGCGGCTGCAGACGGAAAGAGCCGTATGGCAGAGGTTGCAACAGGACAAACTGGATTGTAAAGGGACTTTGGGAAGGAAGGTGCCGTAATGGATGAATTGGAGTGGCTGGAAGAGTCGGCGATCGTCGTTGGAGTGGAAGAGCAGAACGATGATCATTTCGATTATGAAATGGAGGAACTCGAAAACCTCGCGGATGCAGTCGGGGTGAAGATCATCGGCCGCGTCGTGCAGAAACTCGAAAGGAAACACCCGACGAGCTATATCGGCAAGGGCAAGATCGAGGAAGTGCGCCTCGCGGCAGAAGAGACAGGGGCGAACCTGATCATCTTCAACGACGAGCTATCCCCGTCCCAGCTGCGCAACTTGGAACGGGACATCGAAGTGAAGATCATCGACCGGACGATGCTCATCCTCGACATTTTCGCACGCCGCGCGCGGACACGCGAAGCCCGTATGCAAGTGGAACTGGCGGAACTGCAATACACGCTGCCGCGTCTTGTCGGCCTGCGTGCGTCGCTCAGCCGGCAGGGGGGCGGCACGGGAGGCGGTTTCCAGAACAAAGGGGCCGGTGAAACGAAGCTGGAGCTCGACCGCCGGAAGATCGAAGAGCAGATCGCGAAGCTGCGGAAGGAATTGGAGACGATGAAACAGCACCGGACCCTCCAGCGGAAACAGCGGGTCAAGAGCGGTACGCCGGTCGTGTCGATCGTCGGGTATACGAATGCCGGCAAGTCGACGCTCATGAACCGGCTGCTTTCGATGTCAGAAGGGGAGCAGGTGAAAACCGTCTACGAGAAGGACATGCTGTTCGCGACGCTCGATACGTCGGTGCGCAACGTGACACTTCCTGATCATAAGTCGTTCATCCTCACCGATACGGTCGGCTTCGTCTCGAAACTGCCCCATCACTTGGTGAAGGCGTTCCGGTCTACGCTGGAGGAAGCGAGGGAAGCGGATCTGCTGCTGCACACCGTCGACGTCTCGAATGCGGAGTACCGCCATATGATCGACGTGACGAACGAGACGCTCGAGGCGGTCGGTGTGGAGGATGTGCCGGTGATCTATGTGTACAACAAGGCGGATCTCGCGGAAGGGATGAATTATCCGCGCGTGCAGGACGGCCAGATCTGGCTGTCGGCGAAGACGGGCGGCGGCGTGGCGGAACTGGCGGAGCTGATCGAGGAGAAAGTGTATGAACACTATACGACGTGTAAAGTGCTCGTGCCGTTCGACCGGGGAGATCTCGTGGCGTACTTGAACGAGCATGCCCACGTGAAAGTGACCGATTATGAAGAAGACGGCACGCTGCTGACGGTCGACCTGTCGGAGCGTGACCGCAAAAAGGTCGAATCCTATATTATCAGCCATTGAATTCTAGAGGAAAACAG
>NZ_BRCF01000002.1:0-69339 GCF_023707985.1 Sporosarcina sp. NCCP-2716 | reverse complement strand
CCGTCCTGTTTTCTATAAGAGAAAGGGGGTGGGATAGTAGTAGTATGCCCGCTCCCGGAAGAGTTAAACCTCTTTGAACTGATTTGCGTGCAGCTTGGCGAAAATGCCGTCCTGATTGACGAGTTCCGCATAGCCGCCGTCCTCTGCGATCCCTTCCGGCGTCACGACGATGACGCGGTCCGCATCGCGTATCGTCGCGAGCCGGTGGGCGATGACGAGAGTCGTCCGGTTCTCGGACAACTCCGCGAGCGACTCCTGGATGATGCGTTCCGTCTCGGTGTCGAGCGCGGACGTCGCTTCATCCAGAATGAGGATCGGCGGGTTTTTCAGGAACATACGGGCGATGGCGAGACGCTGCTTCTGGCCGCCGGATAATTTCAGGCCGCGCTCACCGATCTGGGTGTCATAGCCGTCCGGCAGGCTGCTGATGAACTCTTCGAGATGTGCCCGTTTCGCAGCTGCATAGATCGCTTCGTCCGGCGCGGACAGATCGCCGTATGCAATGTTCTCCTTGACGGTGCCCGTGAACAGGAAGACATCCTGCTGCACGATGCCGATCTGCCGGCGCAGCGACCGCTGCGTCATGTCGCGGACGTCGATGCCGTCGATCGTGATCCGGCCGCCGTCCACATCGTAGAAGCGCGGGATCAGCGAGCAGATCGTCGTCTTGCCGGCACCCGAAGGACCGACGAACGCGACGGTCTGCCCTGAACGGATCGACAGGCTGAGACCGTTGAGCACTGGCTTGCCGCCGTCGTAGCCGAACGTCACATCATCCAGCGTGATATCCCCGCGCAGATGGGGGACCTCGACGGCATCCCGGCGGTCCGTGATTTCCGGATCCTGCTCCAGCAGCTGGCGGAACCGGCTGAAACCGGCCATCCCTTTCGGATACAATTCCAGCAGCGCGCTGATCTTGTCGATCGGCTTGATGAGGATATTGATGAACAAGATGAAGCTGACGAGTTCCCCGATTGACAGTTTCCCCTGGAATGTGAACCAGGCGCCGACGACGAGGATCACGAGCGTCACGAGACGGGTCATCATGTAGATGGATGACGTCGTCCATGCCATTACTTTATAAGCGACAAGCTTGGCTGTCCGGAAGTTCCCATTGTCCCGGCGGAAACGGGACAGCTCGAAGTCTTCGTTCGTGAATGACTTGACGACGCGCGAACCTGACACCGAATCCTCCACGCGTCCGTTCACTTCGGCGATCTTGCCGTACATATTGAGCCAGGCAGCGTTCATGCGCTTATTGCAGAACGCGACGAGGACGATCAGCACCGGCACCATGACGATCGCGATCAGCGCGAGCTCAGGGTTGATGGTGTACATGATGCCGAACGCGCCGAGCACCGTCATGACGGCGATGAACGCGTCTTCCGGGCCGTGGTGGGCGAGCTCGCCGATATCGAACAGGTCCGTCGTGATCCGCGTCATGATGTGCCCGGTTTTTGTATTATCGAAAAACCGGAACGACTGGCGCTGGACGTGGGTGAACAGTTCCTCCCGCATGTCCGTCTCGATGTTGATGCCCAATTTGTGGCCGAGGTAGCTGACGACATATTGGAGGAGTGTGCTGAACAGATAGACGGCAAGCAGCACGATACTGACCGTGATGATCTTCCCCCAGTCTCCGTCAGGGAGGAGGCTGTCGATGAACCATTGGACAGCTACCGGGAATGCGAGTTCGAGGAGCGCGACAAAGACGGCGCTCGAAAAGTCGATGATGAACAGCCGCTGATGCGGTTTGTAATAGGAGAAAAAGTGTTTTAGCATGGCTCTCGTCCTTTTTTTATGCAATGTACGGGCAAGTATACAGCAATTGAGCGGAAAGTTCGACAAAAATTTCGGAAAGTTCCGGTAGGGGGACTATTGGCACAAAAAATCGCCTGGAAAGAAAGGCGGATTTTAAAGAGTTTCAGCAAATTATGAAACTATATGAGCTATAGTCAGTAAGAATAGGCAGAACGACAAATGAGAAGAGGAGATGATTTTATGAATAAATGGATGAAAGCTGCTTCAGCAGCCCTCTTGGCACTGACGCTGTCGGCTTGCGGATCCGCCGATACTCCGAAGACAGAGATCGCTCCAGCTGCTGACACGGGTGCGAAGTCGGTGAAGGAGAAAGAAGACAAACAGACTGCCAAGGACGTCTTCCGGAAAACGATGGAAGTGTCCGAGTCCATCAAGAGCCTCCACGGGAAGATGACGATCGATCAGAACATGAAAGTGGTGGATGATGACTCGATGCGCATGAAAAACAAGATGACCATCGAAATGGATGTCATCACGGAGCCGCTGACGCTCCACCAGACATTGGATATGACGAGTGACACGGATGAAAGCATGAATATGGAGATGTACGCCAAGGACGGCGAACTGTATATGCAGATGGATGACATGGAGGGCGGCTGGCTCAGTGTGCCGCCTGAAATGCAGGACGAGATCCTCACTGACATGAAAAGCTCGAACGCTATGATCGAATTGGAAGTGTTCCAGGAATTCGAAGACAAGTTCACGCTCGAAGAGAAGGATGACCAGTATGTCCTCCACTTCAAGGCTTCCGGTGAAGAGTTCAGCGATCTGCTGAAGGAACTGATGGAGCAGGAAGCAGCCGATGTATCGGAAGACGGTCTCAGTAATATCGATGTGAAGAAAATCGACTTGACGCTGTATATCGACAAGGATACGTACTATACCGATTCGTATGATATGCAGCTCGACGCAATCATGGATATCGGCGGCTACCGCACAGTCGCCCTCCAGACGCTGAACGCGGACATTTCGAAAATCGACGAGGTCGAACCGTTCGATATCCCGCAGGAAGTGATCGACAACGCATTCTCGATGGATGAATGATTGAGCAGGGAGCATGGAAGAGCTGTCCCGGAAACGCAGCAGGCAAAGCGTTTCCGGGGCGGCTCTTTTTCTATGCGCTGAAGCCGGGATTGCAGTGCATCTGTTCTCAAAGTCAATGAGAATCGTTTTCAGTTATCAGTTGACTTCCGAGAGCGATTTGCTATAATGGGATTTGCGGCTAACTGATAATTGTTTTCATTTAAACAGATCGAGTCCGCAAATATCTGGATATCGGAGTTCTTCATGAAGAAACGTTATTTGATAGTCGCGCTAATCCTCCTCTCACTGCTTTCGCTGTTCGTGGGAGTGAGTCATATTTCACCGAAGGACCTGCTCGATTTCCGCTCTGAGGAGACGGAGATCTTCCTCATCAGCCGCCTGCCGAGATTGCTTGCAATCGTCCTTGCCGGCGCTGGCATGAGTATTACAGGTCTTATCATGCAGCAGCTGAGCCGCAACAAGTTCGTCTCCCCGACGACTGCCGGCACACTCGATGCTGCGAAACTCGGTATCCTCGTCTCGATGCTGCTGTTCACCAATGCATCGACGATCGAGAAGATGCTCGTAGCATTCGCCTTTGCACTCGGCGGAACGCTGCTGTTCATGAAAATATTAGATCAAGTCAAATTCAAAGATGCAATTTTCATTCCCCTCGTCGGGCTCATGTTCGGGAACATCCTGTCGTCCATCACGACATTCTTCGCCTACAAAGCGAACGTCATCCAGAACATGGCATCCTGGCTGCAGGGAGACTTTTCACTCATCATGAAAGGCCGGTATGAATTGCTGTACATAAGTATCCCCGTCCTCATCATCACGTACCTGTACGCCAACCGGTTTACAGTGGCGGGTATGGGAGAGGATTTCTCGAAGAACCTGGGGCTTGCTTATCGGAGGATCGTCAACATCGGTCTCATCCTGGTTGCGCTCATTACGACCACTGTCGTGCTGACGGTCGGTGTCATCCCGTTCCTCGGGCTGATCATCCCGAACATTGTCTCGATCCTGAAAGGGGACAATCTCGAGCGGACGCTTCCGCACACGGCGATGCTCGGTGCCATCTTCCTGCTCATCTGCGACATTCTCGGACGGGTGATCATCTATCCGTATGAGATTTCGATCAGTCTGATGGTCGGCGTCATCGGCAGTGCGATCTTCCTCTATATGCTGTTTAGGAGGAAGGCGTATGCGTAATCGGACGAAACTCGGAATCCTCATAGTTCTCGCTGCTGTATTTTCAGTGCTGTACCTGTTCCAGGGGCTGAATGGAAGTTATGATTACGCATTGCCGCGCCGGGCCATCAAAGTGCTGGCGATGGCGCTGACAGGAGTGGCGATCGCCTACTCGACGGTCATCTTCCAGACGATCACACACAACCGGATCCTGACGCCGAGTATCATGGGACTCGATTCCCTGTACATCCTGCTTCAGACCGTGCTGATCTTCTTCCTCGGTTCCACACACGTCACAATCGTGAACAAGCAAGTGAACTTCGTGCTGTCAGTCGGCGCGATGGTGCTGTTTGCGCTATTGCTCTATCAGTTCCTGTTCAAAGCCGGGAAGCGGCCGATCTACTTCCTGCTGCTCGTCGGGATCATCGTCGGTACGTTCTTCCAGAGCATCTCGACGTTCCTGCAAGTGCTGATCGACCCGAACGAGTTCCTGCGGGTCCAGGACAAGACGTTCGCAAGCTTCAATAACATCAACGGAGACCTCGTCTGGTGGGCGCTCGGCATCCTCATCGTCTCGCTGATCATCGGCTGGCGGAAGTTCAATGAGCTCGACGTCCTGTCACTCGGCCGCGACACCGCCATCAATCTCGGTGTCGACCATGACAAGATCGTCAAGATGATGCTCATCCTGTCGTCCGTACTGATCGCCGTCTCGACGGCGCTCGTCGGACCGATCACGTTCTTCGGCCTGATCGTCGCCAACTTGTCCTACCAGTTTTTCAAGACATACAGACATTCGGTTCTAGTCGCAGGTGCCTCGGTCCTGAGTATCATCGCCCTTGTCGGCGGGCAGTGGGTCGTCGAGCGGGTCTTCACCTTCTCCACCACGCTCAGCGTCATCATCAACTTCGCCGGCGGTGCATACTTCATCTACTTACTATTGAAGGAGAGTCGATCTGCATGATCCAAGTACGGGAACTGACAAAGTCTTACGGCAGCAAAGCAGTCGTTGAGAAGGTGAACGTCGATATCCATCCGGGTAAAATCACGTCGTTCATAGGACCGAACGGAGCCGGCAAATCGACCCTGCTCTCCATGGTGAGCCGTCTGCTCGATGCGGACACAGGTGAAGTGCTCGTGGACAACAGCAATACGAAGAAGATGAAGTCGAACGAGTTTTCGAAGCGGGTGTCGATCCTGAAACAGTCGAACTTCATGAATGTCCGGCTGACCATCCGGGAACTCGTCTCGTTCGGACGGTTTCCGCATTCGAAGGGACGGCTGACATCGGAAGACATCCAAATTGTTAACCAGGCACTCGACTACATGGACCTCATGGATATGCAGCATCAGTACTTGGAGGAGTTGTCCGGCGGGCAGCGGCAGCGGGCGTTCATCGCCATGGTCATCGCCCAGGACACGGACTACATCCTGCTGGACGAACCGCTCAACAACCTGGACATGAAACACTCCGTTCAGATCATGAAGATCCTGCGCCGGCTCGTCGATGAGCTCGGCAAGACGGTCGTCATCGTCCTGCACGACATCAACTTCGCGTCCGTCTACTCGGACCGTATCGTAGCCATGAAAGAAGGCCAGGTCGTCAAGGACGGACCGACCAATGACATTATCAATTCCGAGTCGCTGCGGGAAATCTACGATATGGATATCCCGATCCAGCAGATGAACAACTGCAGAATATGCGTCTATTTCAACTCTTAAACGAAAAGGAAGGTACGAATCCATGACCATGAAAAAACTATCCCTATTTGTGCTTACGTTTACACTGCTGCTCGTCCTTGCAGCATGCGGCTCGAAAAATGAGGATCAGAAACCGGCGGCAGAAGGCAATACGGACAGCTCCGCAGCAGGCGAAACGAAAAACTTGACCATCAAGCACGAACTCGGGGAAGCGGTACTCGAAGGCACACCGAAAACAGTGGCTGTGTTCGACTTCGGCGTTCTGGATACACTTGACGAACTCGGAATCGATGTAGCGGGACTGCCGCAGGCGACGATCCCCGCGTATCTCGAAAAATACAAGTCATCCGATTACACGAACCTCGGAAGCTTGAAAGAGCCTGACTTCGAAGCACTGCATGCCATGAAGCCGGACGTCATCTTCATCTCCGGTCGCCAGGCGGATCTCTATGACCAGTTTAAAGAGATAGCTCCGACAATCTTTGTCGGCATTGATTCAGCTAACTATATGGATTCATTTAAACACAACATGGATATCGTAGCTCAAGTCTTTGACAAAGAAGACGAAATGAAAGATGAAATGGCACAAGTGGACAAAAAGATTGAAGAGATCAAGGCTAAAACATCAGAGACAGACAGCAAAGCGCTGATCGTCCTTGCAAGTGAAGGGAAAGTCAGTGCGTACGGACCGAGCTCCCGCTTCGGCCTGATCCACGATGTGTTCGGATTCCCGGCAGCGGATGAAGGAATCGAAGCGTCCACACATGGACAGAACATTACGTTCGAATACATTCTCGAAACGAATCCGGATGTCTTGTTCGTCATCGATCGCGATGCGGCGATCGGCCAGGGGGACAATGCGAAAAATGCGATCGAGAACGATCTCGTGAAGAAAACGAAAGCCTTTGAAAACGACAAAATCGTCTATCTGAACGGGGAGTATTGGTACCTTTCAGGCGGCGGACTGCAGTCCATGAAAGAAATGATAGACGAAGTGGAAGCAGGACTATAATCAGCGCAAAAGACCGATTCCGGGACCCGGAATCGGTCTTTTGTGTCTGCCGGCCGCAATACCGCCTATGCTACACTTAGCTCAACCAGATTGAAAGAGAGTGGGAGACGACATGGGAAAAGCGATTACGGTGCGCGGCAAAACGGTGGAACAGGCAGTGGAAGCCGCGCTCGGCATACTCGGACTCGGTCTGTCCGACGTCCGAATCCACGTGACACAGACGGCGGAAACACAGGAGAGCCCGGCCCGGACGCGTCTGGCGGAAGTGGTCGTGACGCCCGTCCGTTATCAGGCGGCAAGCGGCGGCAGGGCGGATCGGCCTGCCGGAACCCATGGGATATGCATCACATCCGGAAGGGCGGATGTGCAGACGGTGCCCGGGGCTCCGCTTCCTGTCATCGAAGCAGGGGAGGGTGTCCAGGTGATCGTGAACGGCCGGAAGACGGATGGCGGCACGCCCGTATCCGAATCGGACAGCGTCCACATAAGGACGATCGATGAGCTGACGCGGGCTCAGCTGTCCATCACGATCCGTGAACAGGGGGCGCTTGCCCTGCTGAGTGTGACACCGGGCAGGAAAATCACCCGGACGGTCAAGGACACCCCTTATGCCGATCATCTTCGCGTGGAAACGGAAGAGACGGCTGAGACGGTCAACGATCTCTCCCAGCAGATGATCCGGGAAGCTTGCAGTCAGCTCGGCGTCACCGCCGCACTCGATAAGCGGGTGCTGTGGGAAGCTTGCGAAACGACAGTCCCATATGAGGGAATCATCGCACGGGGCACTTTCCCCAAAGCGGGTCTCGATGGGGATATCGAGGTGCAGATCGATGTAGATGGCGGCACACTCGCTGAAGAAGAAACGAGGATCGATTACCGGGAAAAGACAGCGGTCCGTTTTGTCCAGGCGGGACAGCTGGTCGCGGCCGTCCTGCCTCCTGTTCCAGGTCAGTCCGGAGAGGATATATTCGGGAACGAGATTCCTGCAGAAGACGGGAAACCGGCTGACATCCTGCTCGGAAGGAATGTTGCAAGAACCGGGAACCATCTGTTCGCTGATTGTCCGGGGAAGCTGTCGATCCTTCGGAAAGACGGCTGTATCTCCATTGAGATCGCAGACACGATCGCTCTTGATGAAGTGGATCTGGCGAGCGGGAACGTACGGTTCGATGGGGATGTAACGGTGGCGGGAAGCGTGACGCAGGGGTGTGCCGTGGATGTTACGGGAAAGGCTGTCATCGGAAAGGACGTCAGGAAATCCGCAGTGAAGGCCGGCCGTGGAATCCTGGTCAGCGGTCACGTATCCTCCTCCCGGCTCGAGGCGGGAATCCGGCAGTCGGGAGATGCAATGTATGCGGAACGGCTGTCGTCCATCCTGCCCGGCCTGCAGTCTCTCAGAACGGTGATCATCACCATTGCTCGGCTGAGGCAGGCGGAGGCCGCTGAACTGGAGGGGCAGGAAGTGAAGAAGCTGATCCGGACAGTTCTTGGTGACCGGTATGACACCTTCCTGGAGGAGCTTCAGCCGTTCCTCTCTTTGAAGGCGGAGGGCGTGCATCCGAAATGGCAGGAACTGCAGATGAATCTGTACCATCTTTTCGTACATACGCTGCATGCCGGCGTGGAGGACGGACAGCAGTTTCTCGGGTTCCTGCAATCCGCTGAACAGCTGTATGACCAGTACCGGGCGAAAACGGAACTTGAACCGGCAGAACTGACACTGCCTTACGCAGTGAACAGCCAGCTGGTCTGTTCAGGGTCGATACATGTGACGGAGCAGGGGCTCGCCCAGTGCACTGTCCATGCGAAACGGGATTTGCGGGTGGATGGTATCTGCCGGGGAGGGGAACTGACGGGAGAACGATCTGTCTCCATAAAGGAATGCGGTTCGAAACGCGGTGTCCAGACGGTTGTCAGAACGGGCAGGGAAGGGGCGATCGTCATCGGAATCGCTTTTCCGGGGACTGTGCTGTATGTCGGGGAAGAGACACACCAAGTGGCTGAACTGCTGATCGGCATTACTGCGAGGCTGGAAAACGGGGTGCTGATCGTCCGCTGACCGGCGTTGAAAGTTGTTCTTTACCGTACTGTCTTTACACTGTATAATTACAAGTGTCATGACAGCAGTTTAGACACGGAGGAGAACAACTATGGCAAATACGCTTGCACGGGTTTCGACAGATACGAAGGAACCGCGCACCATTTCAAGAAATAAATTGCTCTTCATCTCAGGAACCGGCTGGATGTTCGATGCGATGGATGTCGGCATCCTGTCGTTCGTCGTTGCAGCTATCGCGGTCGAGTGGAACTTGACGCCGGCTGCCATCGGCTGGGTGGGCAGCGTGAACTCGCTCGGTATGATGGCGGGAGCGATCCTGTTCGGGCTGCTTGCTGACAGGATCGGCAGGAAACAAGTATTCATGATGACTCTTGTGCTCTTTTCCCTGGCGAGCGGGTTGTCCGCATTCACGACGACGCTCGCCGCCTTCCTGATCCTGCGTTTCTTTGTCGGGGCTGGACTCGGGGGTGAACTGCCCGTCGCCTCGACGCTCGTTTCGGAAAGTGTGGAAGCGAAGGAGCGGGGGAAGGTCGTCGTCCTGCTCGAGAGTTTCTGGGCGGCCGGCTGGCTCGTCGCGGCACTCATCGCCTACTTCGTCATCCCGTCCTTCGGCTGGAGGGCGGCACTCATCATTACGGCACTGCCCGCGTTCTACGCAATCTACTTGCGCCGCAACCTGCCTGACTCACCGAAGTTCGGACAGGCCGGTGCACCGAAGCAGTCCGTCCTGCAGAAGATGGCGGCATTGTGGGCCGCACCTTACCGGAAGCGCACGCTCATGCTCTGGATCGTCTGGTTCACAGTCGTCTTCTCCTATTATGGCATGTTCCTATGGCTGCCGAGCGTCATGGTGCTGAAAGGCTTCGCGATGATCAAAACCTTCGGCTACGTCCTGCTCATGACGCTGGCCCAGCTGCCCGGCTATTTCTCGGCTGCCTGGCTGATTGAACGCACAGGCCGGAAATTCGTGCTGTCCGTCTATCTGATCGGCACAGCGCTGAGCGCCCTCGCTTTCGGGAATGCGGACACGCTGCCGATGCTCATGCTGTTCGGCGCGCTGCTGTCCTTCTTCAACTTGGGTGCCTGGGGAGCGCTCTATGCCTACTCGCCCGAACAGTATCCGACATCCATCCGCGGCACAGGTGCCGGCATGGCAGCCGGAATCGGCCGGATCGGCGGGATTTTCGGTCCGCTGCTCGTCGGCTCCCTGCTGACAGCCGGTTACGGATTCGGGATGATCTTCGGGATTTTCTGCGGGGCGATCCTGATCGGGGTGCTCGCTGTCCTGTTCCTCGGGACCGAAACGAAACAACTGGAACTTGAATGACCGGTCCTGGCGAACACAGGACCGCTAAACGAAAAAACAGGCCATCTGCAGATTCAATCTGCGGATGGCCTTTTTGATTTGCGTTTGAGGAGCCGTTCCAGCCTCGGGCGGTTGAAGCGCTGGGCCAGGATGATCGGCACATTGAACAGCAGTGCATACGCAACGTTCAGCCAGCCGGCCCAGACCGGGTTCCACAGGAAGAACAGGAACGCCGGCAGGATGGACAGCCAATGGGTCAGCTCGGCTCTGCGGGATTCTGCAGCGAACCGTGCAAAATCCTCCTCCGCGCTTCCATGGAGGGCTTTTTTGCTGTAGCCGCTGCGGATGAACAACGTCCCGTCCGGTATGAGGGACTTCCAGCTCCGCACCCGGAATAACCGATCCCACAATGCGCCCCCCTGTTCAAAAGAGAGCGGCCGGAACAGGCGCGCGTGCTGTACGAACCAGCCGTGCGATATGCGTTCCATTGCGACGGAAATGGCCAGGTGGAAGAACGTCCATGCAGCCGCATCCAACACGACAACCCAGACGATCGGCAGATTTCTCAACGTCAAACACAACCCCTGCACTTTTTTTGGATGGATTACGCAGGCAGCCCCGCTCGCTGACGGGGCGCAGGGCCTACCTCGGTGTATCAGCCATGATCCGCACCATCTCGCGCCTCGTCACGAAGTTCCGCTTAGCGAAGCAGTCGTACCGGTTTTCCCGCACACTCGTCAGGATCCCCCGGTACACTTGGGCGGATGCGAGCACCGCAAATTTACTGTCGGCATCGAACTCGCCGATATGGCCGAGGAACTGATCATAGAGCATCTCCGCGCGCCGGGCGACTGTTTCCCAGACCGCAACGAAACGATCCGACACGTCTCCGCAGGCAAGCTGGTCGAGTGTATAGCCGGCGCGGTCGAGCTCTTCAAGCGGCAAGTAGACGCGCCCTTTGTCCCGATGGTCTTCCCCGACGTCGCGCAATATGTTTGTCAGCTGCATGGCGACGCCGAGACTGACAGCAGCTTCCGTGCAGTCCTTTTCCGCGCCGGACGCGATGATCGGCAGGAGCATCCGGCCGACGGAACCGGCTACGTAATAACTGTACGTTTCAACATCCTCCATCGTGCGCGGGGCTGAAAACCCGATATCCATCCGCTGTCCGGTCAGCTGATCGCGGAACGGGCCGATATCCATGGCATACGTATCGAAAACATGACGCAGTGCCCGCCACAGGGGACGGTCGGGATCCTGTCCGCGGGAAAACAGGTCCAGCTCATCCGACAGTCTATCCAGAGCAGCCGTCTGCGCCAGGCTGCTGTCATTTTCATCGACACTGTCATCCGCCGACCGGCAGAATGCGTAGACAGCATAGACGGCCCGGGCTTTCTCCTCGGGCAGCCGTGAAAACGCATAGTAGAAACTTTTCGAATGGCGCTTGATCACCCGTTCGCAATGTGCGAAGTCACGTTGGAGAGAAACGGTGCGAGTCATAGGAAATCCCCCTTTCATCGTGTGTGGAACAAGATACCCCGGTCATCGTGCAGCAGTTCTTCCGTGGCGATCCGGGCGGACAGCAGGACGATCGGCACGCCGGCTCCCGGATGTGTACTGCTTCCGGTGAAGTACAGGTTGTCACAGTCGGTCGCTTTGCTCTGCGGTCTCATATGGTTGCTTTGGGCCAGCGTCGGCTGGAGTCCGAACGTCGCGCCGTTGTAAGCGTTGAACCGCTGTTCGAAGTCGTCCGGCGTCATATACGATTCCGAGACGATCTCCTGTTTGACGTTCTCGAACCCCGGCACTTCCTCCAAAGCGTCCAGCACATGCTCCCGGTAATGGCGGATCGTCTCCTCATCCCAGCTGTATTCGCAGCATGATTTGTCGGAGACAGGGACTAAGATGTAGAGGCCGTCCTTTCCGGCAGGTGCAAGGCTCTCATCGAGCTTAGAGCCTATGTATACGTAGAACGACGCTTTTTCAAGACGCTTCCCGGTGAAGATATCACTCAGATTACGCTCCAGTTCCTCGTTGAATATGAAATTATGGGCGTTTACCACTTCATCATATTTCCGGTCCATGCCGAGATACATGAGGAAGCACGAACAGGAGTATTTCATCTTGTCGATCTTGTCGTCCGTATATTTCCCTTTCGCCTTCGGGGATTTGACGAGATTCTTCATAGCGTACGGGAAGTCGGCATTGCACATGACGAAGTCGGAAGGGATGACACGGCCGTCCAGCCGGATCCCTGTCGCCCGCCCGTCCTCGATGACGATCTCGTCGACCGGTGAATTGTAGTGGACCGTGCCGCCGAGCTCCTTGAAAAGACGTTCAAGGGAGTGCGCCATCGTGTACATGCCGCCTTTGATGAACCAGACGCCGTACAGGAATTCGATCATCGGGATCATCGTGTACAGGGACGGGCCGCTGTACGGGGAGACGCCGATGTAGAGCGTCTGGAAGCTGATCATCTGTTTCAGCCGCTCGTTTTTGATGTATTTGCTGATGAACGAATCGGCGTTGTCGAACGTCTTCAGCTTCAGACCCTGCCGCAGCATGGAAGGATTGTAGAAGTCGGAGGGCTTCCTGAACGGCTTCTGCAGGAAGTGCTCCTTCGCTACGAGGAACCGTTTGTAGATGACCTGCAAATACTCGAAGAATCCTTGCGCGTCTTCATCGCCGAACGATTCCAGCGTCTTCGTCAGCTCGATCAGGTCCGAGCTGATCTGGTAATGGTCTTCCGATCGGCTGCCGAAGAATACGCTGTACATCGGATCGAGCCGCTGCATCGGGATATAATCGTCGGGATCCGCCCCGCACACCTGGAATACTTCCCTGTACAGCTCGGGCATCATGACGATCGTCGGACCGAGTTCGAACTGGTAGCCGTCCTGCCGGATGCGGTGCATCTTCCCGCCCGGCAGTGCTTCTTTCTCGTACAATGTAACGTCATAGCCGGCGTGCTGCAGACGGCAGGCACTCGCTAACCCTGCCACTCCCGCGCCGATCACTGCAACAGTCTTTTTCATCCGATAATCTCCAACCCTTCGATAAGGCGAATCTGTATACCTGTACAATGTTATGTGTTAAGATTGTACAATGAAAATGACAAATGCACCTGCTGATTACTTTGTTTGTTCCCATTATACATAATTTGAAACATTGTACAAAGTAAACACTTGTACAATGTTTGAAGAATCAGAGGAATTGCTGTGCATTGTGCACGCCGGCAAAGAGAGGGGGAGAAGCATATGAGAACGGAACAGGGCCCGCAGTTCCTTGTCAGTGACGTGGCCCGGCTGACAGGGTTATCACGCCAGGTGATCCGGAAGTGGGAAGACCGGTACCGGATCATCTGTCCGGAGCGCCATCATAACGGCTACCGGCTGTATACGAAAGAGGATGTGAGCACGCTGATACAGATCCGCAAGCTGCGGGATCAGGGCCTCTCCGTGAAAGACGCTGTGACCAGTTACTTGGAGAATCGGACGGAAGCGCACCCGGCCAGGAAACCGCTGAACAGCCATGTACAGGCGATGCTCGAAAAAGGTGCATCCTATGATGAGGCGGGGGTGACACTGCTGCTGAAACAGGCGCATCACAAATATGGCCTGGAGGAATTCCTCACCTCGACGGTCCAGCCCCTGCTGACGGAGATCGGGGACAAGTGGTCGTCCGGCGAGTGGGATGAGAGCCAGGAGTCGATCACCAGTCTGGTCATCCGCGATTTCCTTATGCAAATACGGCGGAATTTCGAGCTGCCTGCGGACGCACCGAGGATCCTCGGGTGCTGCCTGCCCCACGAAGCTCACGAAATCCCGATCCAGATCATCCTCCTGCAGGCGATGATGAACGGCTGGCAGACGATTGCGGCGGGACCTTCCCCGAAGCTGTCGTCGATCGAATTCCTCGTGCAGCGGCTCAAACCGGAAAAGGTGCTGCTGTCCGCCATGACGGCGATCCCTTTCGACCGCGATCCCGGGCTGTTCGGTGAGCTGGAAGCGATCGCCGCGCGCAATCCGCAGACCGCATTCTACTTGGGCGGCCAGGGGGCGGCGGATCACGCGGTTTTCCTGGAACCGAGCCACGTCCGCATCGCGGGCAGGCTGAGTGACGTGATCGGTTGAAACTTAATTTGCTGTAAGCACGTATGACAGACAATAGACGGATGCCCGCTGAATGGGCACGATAGGATAAGGGAGAGGTGATCGGCATGGAGAAGAAAGAACCGTTCCGCATTCCGGAGTTCGTGGCGGATCTGGGGCGAGAGCGCATTGGGGGATTCCCTGTTGACGGTTTCGTCTATGGGGAAGGCCCGCACCGGCCGAAACTCATGCTGATCGGCGAAGCGCCCGGGGAGACCGAGTCCCTCGGCGGTGTGCCGTTTTCAGGCAGAGCCGGCAAGGAGCTCATGAAATCGCTCGCATCCATCGGCCTGGAACGGGAGGATGTCTACATCACGAGTGCCGTCCGCAGCCGCCCGTACAAATATGGCCACAGGAAGGAACGGGACGGGACGCTGACGGAACGGAAATACAACCGTCCGCCGACCGCCCGGGAGATTGTTGCCCACGCACCGCTTCTCGATTTCGAGATTGCCAATCTGGAACCCGAACTGATCGTGACGCTCGGCAACGTAGGGCTCCAGCGGCTGATCGGCAAGGAGGCGAAAGTGACGGAGCTGCACGGAACGCTGCTGCATCAGCCTGTCCGGTATTTGCAGGATCTGGACTCGACCGCATTCGGCTGGACCGACAAGTCTTACAGGATCCTGCCGACGTTCCACCCGGCATCCGTATTCTACCGGCCGTCCCACAGGCCGTCGATGGAGGCGGACTGGCTCGAAATCGGTCGTCTGCTGCAAGAGGGAACCGGCAGTGCGCGTGAGCGTCTGCTGCAAAAGGGGGAGAATTGATGGACAGCAACACACCGGCAGCACAGATGAAAACGAAGGGCTCCTTGAAAGAATTCACAGGATTGCTGAGACGGCTTGACTGGCCGAAAGGGGTCACGGCAGCCGCACTCATCCTGTCGCTGTTTTCCACGGCGGCAAGTCTTGCTGTGCCGCTCGTGACGAAGCAGCTCGTCGATTCGCTGACGAACGATCTGTTCAACTGGAAGACCGCACTGTTCCTTCTCGTGGTCTTCATCATCCAGGCGCTGCTTGGGGGGATCTCCTACTACATGCTCGCGTATATCGGCGAGACGATCGTGGCAGACTTGCGGACACAATTATGGGGCAAAGTGCTGCGGCTGCCCGTTGCGTACTTCGACGACACGGAGACTGGCGAGACGATGAGCCGCATCACGCAGGATACGACAATCCTGAAACAGCTCGTGTCCGACCATCTCGTGTCCCTGATCACCGGCCTCATTTCGATTGCGGGCGCTGTCGCCATCCTGCTCTACCTGGATTGGAAGATGACGCTCATCATGCTGATCAGCATCCCGCTCAGCATGGCGGTCATCTTCCCGCTCGGGCGCATCATGCATAAAATCGCCAAGGCGACACAGGCGGAGATGGCGAAGTTCTCCGGCCACCTTGGAAGGGTGCTCGGCGATGTCCGTCTGGTGAAAGCGTACCGCGCCGAATCGCACGAACAGCAGAAAGGGACGGATGCGATCCGGTCCCTCTTCGGATACGGCTTGCGGGAAGCGAAGATCCAAGCGGTGATCTCACCGGTCATGACCCTGATCATGATGGGGATTCTCGTCGCGATACTCGGTTACGGAGGTGCACAGGTCGCGGCCGGCGCCCTGTCCGCGGGCACTTTAGTCGCGATCATTTTCCTCATGTTCCAGATCATCGTCCCGTTCGCCCAGATGGCCCAGATCTTCACCGTGTTCCAGAAAGCGGTCGGCGCTACCGAGCGCATCCAGCAGATCCTCGGCATGGACAGCGAACGGACGGCAGGTACTGCAGGCACGGAAGAAGCAATCCTCGCGTTCGACGATGTGTCATTCGCATACGATCCTGAAAAGCCGGTGCTCCGGCATGTGTCGTTTGAAGCTGCGCCGGGCACGGTCACGGCATTTGTAGGTCCGAGCGGCGGCGGGAAAACGACGCTGTTCTCTCTGATCGAACGGTTCTATGAGCCGAGTGCGGGCACGATCCGTCTGGGAGGCAATCCTATCGGCGGCATCGACCTTGGTGATTGGAGGGGCCGCATCGGCTATGTGTCCCAGGAGAGCCCGCTGCTGAGCGGGACGATTCTCGACAATATCGCCTATGGATTGGCGGTGCGTCCGCCGATTGACGAAATCCGCTCTGCCGCCGCGTCTGCCAACGCCCTCGGGTTCATCGAAGAGATGGAAGACGGTTTCGAAACACTCGTCGGGGAGCGGGGCATGAAACTGTCGGGCGGTCAGCGGCAGCGGATCGCGATTGCACGGGCATTGCTGCATAACCCATCCATCCTCCTGCTCGACGAAGCGACGTCGAATCTCGACAGCGGTTCGGAGTCCCATGTCCAGGAAGCGCTGCAGCGGCTCATGGCGGGACGTACGACGCTGATCATCGCGCATCGTCTGTCGACCGTAGTGGATGCGGACCAGCTCATCTTCCTGGAGAAAGGCGCCGTCACAGGAGCCGGAACCCATGAAGAACTGCTGAAAGAACATAAGCTGTATGAAGAATTTGCAGCCGGTCAGGGGCTTGCCTGACACGGACGGCTGGAAGCTGGAAGCGGACCCTCGATCGTGAGCGGTCCGCTTTTTGCATGGCCTTCTTCCGGCGGACGGGGATTGCCGGGGCGGAAAGTGGGTAAAGCTTAGAAAAAGGTGATGTCCGGCGAGTGGGACGCAAGACGTTCTGCAGGCCGGACTGCAGTTGGAAAGGAGGCGGACTTATGTATGAGCCGGTGGATCGGCAGTTTTTTGAAAAACCTGTATTGGAACTGGCGAAGGAACTGATCGGCCATCTGATTGTCCATGAACTGCCGACGGGCCCTGTCATCGTCCGCATCGTTGAAACCGAAGCGTATCATGGGGCGGAGGACAGGGCGGCACACAGTTTCGGCAACCGCCGCACGAAGCGCACGGAAGTCATGTTCGGGGAGCCGGGGAGCATCTATACGTATCAGATGCATACCCATACGCTCATGAATGTCGTTTGCGGACCGCCCGGAACACCGCATGCAATATTGCTGCGTGCGGGCGAACCGGTCGATGGGCTGGAGTATATGCGTGAACGGCGGGGGGAGAAGCTCGCGATGAAGGACTGGACGAGCGGACCGGGCAAGCTGTCGAAGGCGCTCGGCGTAACGATGGACTATTACGGCCGCCGCTGGTTCGAGCGGCCGCTCTTCATCGCCCGGACGGCCACTGCGGGTGAAATCGAAAGCGGGCCGCGGGTCGGTATAGCGAACTCCGGAGAAGCTGTACATTATCCGTATCGTTTCTTTGAAAAGGATAATGCGTTCGTCTCGAAGTACCGCCCGTAGGTTTAGGTCTGGCGGGAAAGAGGAAAACAAACAAATGGAAGATACACTATAATCGATGAAGGAGTGTTCAGCAGAAATGACTAAAATCGCTACTGTATTGACGGACATGTTCGAGGACTCGGAGTACACGGAACCGGCAAAAGCGTTCAAGGACGCTGGCCACGAAGTTGTCACCATTGAAAAAGAAGCAGGCAAAGAAGTGAAGGGCATGAAAAAACAGACCCCTGTTAAGATCGACAAAGGGATCGATGACGTCAAACCGGATGATTTCGATGCGCTGTTCATCCCTGGCGGTTTCTCCCCGGATCAGCTCCGGGCGGACGACCGTTTCGTAGAATTCGTCAAAGCTTTCATGGACGCGAAGAAACCGGTGTTTGCGATATGTCACGGCCCTCAGCTGCTCATCACGGCGAAGGCACTCGAAGGACGCGACGCGACAGGCTACAAGTCAATCCGTGTGGACATGGAATACGCAGGAGCTGACTATGCGGACAAGGAAGTCGTCGTCTGCCAGAATCAGCTCGTGACAAGCCGTCAGCCGGATGACATTCCGGCGTTCAACCGGGAAGCACTGAAACTGCTCGAAGCCTGATCATCCGCAGGAAACATACTGCAGTCAAGCTGCCGGAAAGGCCGGGAAACCGGTCTTCCTCTGGCGGCTTTTTCGTTTGTGGAAGGTGCAGGACAGCGTCAGCAGCCGGGCGGTGAGGTGCAGTTCAGGTTGAAAGTGTCCTCTAACAGTGGTAAATTTAACGAAGCGCATACATAGCTCAAATTGATTGAAAAGTTAAAAGACGGATAGCGGAACGCGTTACGGGAAAGAGAAGGGCAGCTGTCCGCTGCCGGAAAAATTAGGGGGAAGCTTCTTGAAAGTATTGAAAATGGGAAGTGCCTTCATCGGCATCATTGTCGGGGCCGGGTTCGCTTCCGGAAAAGAGATTGTGCAGTATTTTACGAGTTTTGGAATGCTTGGCATTATCGGTGCCATCCTGTCGACAGTCCTTTTCGCCTACTTCGGCATGGTGCTGACGCGGCTCGGGAGCCGGATGCAGACGATTTCCCACAAGGATGCGGTGTACACGATCAGCGGCAAGTACTTGGGACTCATCGTGGATGCGGTCATCGTCATCACGCTGTTTTCGGTCGGGGTGGTCATGATTGCCGGAGCCGGTTCCAACTTGAATCAGCAGTTCGGACTGCCGCCGTTTGCCGGCAGCCTGCTGATGGTGGTGCTCGTCTATCTGACAGTGCTGCTCAATGTGGACCGCGTCGTCGCGGTCATCGGGAGTATTACGCCGTTCCTGATCTTGGCGGTCATCATCGTATCCGTGTATTGCCTGACGACGATGACGGGATCGTATGAAAGTCTGGACAGCGTGGCGACATCCATTCAGACACCGCTTCCGAACTGGTGGATCTCCGCCATCAACTACGTGTCCTTCAATCTCGCAGTAGGGGCAGCCATGTCGCTCGTGATGGGCGGCGCGGAGAAGGACGAGAAAGCCGCTGCGCTCGGCGGCCTGGTCGGCGGTCTCGGACTCGGGATCATGATCCTGCTGAGCCACCTGGCGATCTTCTCCAAAATCGAAACGGTGAAAGATACGGACTTGCCGATGCTCGCAATTATCAACGACATTTCGCCGATCTTGGCTGTGCTGATGGCGGTCGTGCTGTACGGCATGATCTTCAATACGGCAGTCAGTATGTTCTACTCATTCGGCGCACGGTTCTTCCACAGGGGCACGCAGGGCTTCCGCAGGTTCGTGCTCGCTGTGCTCGTCGTCGGCTTCGGACTGAGCTTCGTCGGTTTCTCCAAGCTGCTCGACATCCTGTATCCGTTCATCGGCTACATCGGCGTATTCCTCATGCTCGCTCTGCTGCTGGCCTCGTTCAGAATGCCGGCGAAAGCAGCCCGCAGTAAACGATAGAACGCAAAAAAATCCGCCCCCGCTCGTAAGAGGGGGCGGATTTTAACTTGTTCAGGCATGCGCCAGTTCGAGCTGGACAGCAGGGCCGAAGAATTCGAAGTGGACTTTCTCTTTGTCGATGCCCATTGCATACAGCTGGCTGATGACCGCCTGCATGAACGGAGTCGGACCGCATACATACACGTCGCTGCCTTCCAGAACATTCTTTTCAAGGAAGTCACGGTCGATGAACCCGTCGCCTTCTTCCGAGTAAAGGGCCGCATAGCTTGAAGATGACAATGATTCGTTCATCTCGCGGACAACTGTGTCGAACGCCTGATGGCTGCGTGTGCGGGCTGAATGCAGGAATGCGACCGGACGCTCAGGTGTTGTCGTAGCGACTGTTTCATACATCGCCATCATCGGTGTCACGCCGACACCGCCGCTGATCAATGTGATCGGCGTGCTGCTTTCGACATCGAGGTAGAAGTCGCCGGCAGGAGCGCTGAGTTCGACAGTATCCCCGACGTTCAAGCTGTCATGGAGATAGACGGACGCTTTGCCGTTCGGATCGTTATCCGCTTCGCGCTTGACCGAGATCCGGAACGTTTCGCCGTTCGGTGCCTGGGACAGGCTGTACTGGCGGATCAATGTATTCTTCTCACCAGGGATATCGAGTTTGATGCTGATGAATTGACCAGGTTTGTAAGACGGGACTTTACCGCCATCGACCGGTTTGAAGTAGAACGACGTGATGACGTCGCTTTCTTTGATTTTATCGGAAAGGATGAATCCTTTGAACAGCTTCCAGCCGCCTTCTTCCGATTCCATCTTGTCATACATGCCGGCTTCCACGCCGATGAAGGCATCCGCGATCACACCGTATGCTTCTTCCCACGCACCGAGGATTTCAGGTGTCGCAGCGTCGCCGAGCACTTCTTTGATGGCGCCGAGCAGATATTTCCCGACGATCGGATATTGTTCAGGCACGATGCCGAGTGATACGTGCTTATTCGCAATCTGGACGACTGCCGGCACGATGGCTTCCAAGTTATCGATGTACTTCGCTGCTGCGAGCACCGTATTTGCGAGCGCCGTCTGCTGGCGTCCTTGCTGCTGGTTGACGTGGTTGAAGATGTTCAGCAATTCAGGATGGGCTTCAAACATGTTTTTGTAGAATACAGTTGTAATTGTTTTGCCATGCTCTTCGAGAACGGGTACAGTAGATTTGACGATATCGATAGTTTCTTGGGATAGCATAGTGACACGACCTCTCGTAGTTGATGGATTCATCGTAACGCAGATGGATTTCAAAAGCTATATAAAAAATACATCTTTACAAAATGTTCAATGGATAGTCACATTCCATTCAAAAATCGGACAAAAACTTGGATGGAAACAGAAAGAAAGGTGGATACCATGCGGTTAACGCTTTATACGGATTACTCGCTTCGCGTCCTGATCTTCTTAGGGGCGAAACCTGACGGCGAACGGTCGACCGTTCAGGAAATCTCAGCCGCTTTTCGTATATCGAAAAACCATTTGACGAAAGTCGTGCACGAACTCGGGAAGGCCGGCTATATCGAAACCGTCCGCGGCAGGGGCGGCGGCATCCAGCTGAAGCTCCCCCCGGATCAGATCAATATCGGCATGGTCGTCCGGAAGACGGAAGACGATTTCCAGCTCGTCGAATGCTTCAACAGGGAGTCGAACGGCTGCATCCTGACGCCGGCCTGCAGGCTGAAAGGGGCGCTGCAGGAAGCGCTGGATGCGTATCTCGCGGTGCTCGACCGGTATACGATCGCAGATTTCATCGTGAATCGCGACGAAATCGGACTGCTTCTGTTTCCGCAGCCGCTGCCATGATGGTAAGATGGGATGGACAGCAGTGCATATAGAACTTAGGAGGAATGTAATTTTGAACAAAGTACTCGTATTCGGCCATAAAAATCCTGACACGGATTCCATCGCTTCGGCGATTTCGTACGCCTGTTTGAAACAGCAGCTCGGCATGGACGCGGAAGCCGTAAGACTGGGCAGTGTGTCGGAAGAAACGCAATTCGCCCTTGATACGTTCGGTTTCGAAGCGCCGCGTTTGGCGGAACGCGTGTCCGCGGATGCTTCCCAAGTCATCCTCGTCGACCATAACGAAAAACAGCAGAGTGCGGATGACATCGACGACGTACAGGTGATTGAAGTGATCGACCATCACCGCATCGCCAATTTCCAGACGAGCGATCCGCTCTACTACCGGGCGGAGCCGGTCGGCTGTACGGCGACGATCCTGAACAAACTGTTCAAGGAGAACGGCGTCGACATCCCGAAAAACGTCGCAGGACTTATGCTGTCGGCCATCATTTCGGATTCGCTGCTGTTCAAATCACCGACATTCACCGCACAGGACAAGCAGGCGGCGGACGAACTGGCTGAAATTGCGGGCGTCGACGCGCCGGAATACGGCATGAACATGCTGAAAGCCGGGGCGGATCTGAGCAAGAAGACACTGGAAGAGCTGATCACCCTCGATGCGAAGACGTTCGAAGTGGGCGACGTGACGATGGAGATCGCCCAAGTGAATGCCGTCGATCTGAACGACGTGCTCAGCCGGAAAGAAGATCTGACAGCACTGCTGACAGACGTAGTGTCCGTCAAGAAGCTCGATCTATTCCTGTTTGTCGTGACGGATATCATTAACAGCGACTCCATTGCAATCGCTGTCGGAGAGAAGTCGTTTGCCGCCATGACGGCCTTCCAAGTAGTACCGGCGAATGACATGGCCGTGCTGAAAGGAATCGTCTCGCGTAAAAAACAGATCGTGCCGGTATTAACCGAAGCGTTTAAGTGAACACTGAAAAGAAGCTGTCCGATGAGAGGATCCTTTCCTCATCGGGCAGCTTTTTTTAACGGATTGTATTCTGTTCAGTCGGATAAATCGAGCGGCCGTGTTGCCGGGCCTTCGAGCACCGAGCCGTCCTTGCGGAACCGGGACCCGTGGCACGGACAGTCCCATGTCTCGTCCGCTTTGTTCCAGCGCGTCC
Source organism: Sporosarcina sp. NCCP-2716 (assembly GCF_023707985.1). Lineage (GTDB taxonomy): Bacteria > Bacillota > Bacilli > Bacillales_A > Planococcaceae > Sporosarcina. Next base: position 46,830 of record NZ_BRCF01000002.1, on the reverse strand, counting down.
GGCAGCCCATATGGGTGCAGATCGGTGTGTCGGTGCGCTGGACGTGTCCGGAAGTAAATTCTTTTGCTACATAGCCCGTCGTCTTCAAAGCCTGGAACAGCAGTGTTCCGAACCCGGTCCGGTCAGGTGCATACAGCTCGATCGCCGGGTTTTTTACGCCGGTGATCACGTCCGTGATGATGCGCGCCGAAGCGAGCGAGTTTGACATGCCCCACTTCCGGAAACCGGTACATATGTGCACATACGGCAGCGAGGAGGAGATCGGCCCGGCGTACGGCACGCAGTCCGGCGTCGACGGATCCTGCGCAGACCAATGGTGCGTCGGGGCACCGAGGCTATACGTCTCCTGGAGTTCGTGGGCGAGACGGCTGTACCGTTCGTTTGTATCCCCTGTAATGCCTGCGATATGGCTTTCACCGCCCAGCATGAAGTGCGGCCGCCCGTCGATGAAAACCGTGCGGATCGACCGCTTCGGTTCGTCTGCCGACAAGTACTGGTTCCGCAAGGGCATATGAGCCGGCGCGGAGATGACGTATGAACGCTTCACTTCGAGCTTCATGACGTTCAGTCCGCGGATCGCTTCGATCGGATAGTGCGTGCAGAGCACGAGCTCGTTAAACCGGACGACCGCGCCGTTTGCAAGCTGCAGCGACTTGTCCTTCAGATCCATCGACCGGACATCGGCCTTCTCATACAATTCGGCGCCTTCGGATTGCGCAAGCTCACTCAAGTGCTGGCCGAAACGGACGGGATGGAGCTGTGCCTGATCCGGTATGGTTAAGGTTTCAGTCACGTCGATCGGCAGTTCGCTGTTCAGTGTCCTGCTGTGCGGGATGCCGAGTTCCTTATAGGCAGCAGTCTCTTTCTCGAGCTGCTGGATGCCGTCGGCCGTGCTTGCATACAGGACGGACTGGCTCGGCCGCAGTTCATCGCCGGCTGCGATCGACTCGGCGAACCGGATTGCCTGGTCGTTCGTCTTATAGTAGAGGCGTGCCGCATCTGCGCCTAGTTTGGTGATCAGTTCTCCATAGATGATGTCGTGCTGGGTCGTCAGTTTGCCGGTATTGTTCCCGGAAGCCCCTTCGAGAATGCGGTCCTTCTCAAGCAGGACGACATGCTTGCCGGTTTTGGCAAGCAGGTATGCTGCAGCCAGTCCGCTGAGCCCGCCGCCGATGATACAGACGTCACAGGACGTATCTTCAGCGAGTGTTGGAAGCTCGGCACGCGGGTATGCGGTATCGAGCCAAAGTGAATGTAACAGTTGGAACCCCTCCCTGATTGTAGTCGTACTTACACACTATTGTTCCCGGAAAAAGGGGAATCTAACGGCGGGCGGGACATTTATACGGGCGCCCGCATACGATGGCACCAAGACGCGAAACCGGTCCGTCCCTCTTGTCAAAAAAACGGATACACAGCATACTGAGAGAGTGTCATGAACTTTCGAAAGGATTGGGTGCAATGACGAAGCAGCAATGGCTGACAGACTTAAAGAAAACAATCACCGGGGGGCAGCTTTTGCTGGATGAACCCCTGTCCGCGTATACAAAAACACAGCTCGGCGGTCACGCAGACCTGCTCGTGATCCCTGAAACAGCAGATGAAATGCAGGAAACCGTCCGGTATGCCCATGATAACGGCATCCCGCTCCTGCTGCTCGGCAACGGATCGAATATGGTCGTCCGCGATGGGGGAGTGCGGGGCATCGTCCTCCACCCGGTCAGGCTCGATGCAATTTCAGTGGAAGGGACGCATGTCCATGCGGAAGCGGGAGCCCATATCATCGATGTCTCACGCGCTGCAGCAGCTGCCGGATTGACCGGTTTCGAATTCGCCTGCGGAATACCGGGCTCGGTCGGCGGTGCGATGGCGATGAACGCCGGGGCTTATGGCGGGGAAGTGAACGACATCATCGTCCGCTCGACACTGATGGACCGGACGGGGCGCATCTTCGTACTCTCGAAAGAGGAATTGAAACTCGGATACCGTAAAAGCATCATCGCTGACGAAGGCTATTTCGTATTGTCATCCGACTTCGAGCTGACGTACGGGGACCAGCAGGAGATCGATGCGAAAGTGGCGGACCTGACCCATCAGCGGGAATCGAAACAGCCGCTTGAGTATCCGTCTGCCGGCAGTGTGTTCAAACGGCCGCCCGGTTATTTTGCGGGTAAGCTCATCCAGGACAGCGGACTGCAGGGCAAAGGGGTCGGCGGCGCGGAAGTTTCCACGAAACACGCAGGATTCATCATCAACAAAAACAACGCGACAGCGACCGATTACATCCGGACCATCGAAATGGTGCAGGCGGAAGTGAAAGAGCGGTTCGGTGTCGACCTGGAACGCGAAGTGAAGATCGTCGGCGAGCCTGCCGAATGACAGGCCTGCCGTTGAAAAAGAGGATCGCCCAGGAAGCCAGCATACTGGCCTTCGGGCAATCCTCTTTTTTGCGGCTCATCCTTCGATTTTACAGCTGACTTCCCCGGGCTTTTCGACCTGGTCGTCGGTGATCCGCACTTGGCACATCTTCCCGTCATGCATGAACTTGAAGATGCCGTTATTGAAATCGGTTCCGGTCTCTTTAAAGAAGATGCCTTCGAACCGGGCGTCTTTCGTATAGTTGAACGTCACCCGGTAGCCGTCCGCGTCATCGGTCAGATACGCCCGGATGCCCTTTTCGAACAGCCCCTCGACGTCGTGTTTGATGGAACGGGCGACGGAGACGACGTGGAAGTCGACAAACGTGATTTCACGCAGCAGGACGTTCATGAACGAACCTTTCGTGATCTCTTCCCAGCGGCTCTGGGCGGTCTGCCCGATGATGATCTGGGTGACATTGCGGTCGTGCGCCACTTGCTTGATCACTTTGGCGGTCGGACGGCTCTCGTTGTCCCTTATGATGAATTCATCGACCTCAAGCTCTTCCGCCAGTTCACGCCACTTATCGAGATACTCCGATTTTGCGGCATCCATCTCATCCACCGGCAGTGGATCGACGGTCAGGACATATAGTGGGCAGTCCATCGCGCTCGCCATCTGATGCCCCCGCCGGATGAGCCGTTCCCCATTCGGTCCGTAATAGACACAGACCAGGATGCTCTCATCCATACGGCCTTTCACTTTTCCCATCGGATATCCCCTCCATCTATCGAAGTACAGAACCGGACAGCGGGTCAGACAGCCCATTCATGTGCGGTTGCTGCATCTTTTGTGTATACTTTATAGTGACACGGAAAAATTAGCGTGAGCGCAGGACAGTCTGCTTCACTGAGCCTATCCAGTTTTTTTCAAACGGTGCCCGGCACTCATGTCGGACTCATTATCGCCGGCTTTTTGAATTGCGTCAAGCCGTCTGGGGCATTTCCCCATGGTTTTGCCCATTCCCCGCAGCATTCCCGGCTGTACAACCGCCTTTTTTCACCGCTGACCGACCCGCTGGAGCTCCCTGCAGACATGGTATCTGTTCTTTTTTCATGATTGGGGGTACGACGTATTGATCATTCCGCTTCTCATCCTGCTGCCTTTTGCGGCGTCTCTTTTCGTTCCATCCTTGTATACATACGTACATAGCAAGAAAATCGGATGGGTGGTCATGCCGATTCCGCTCATTCTCTTCACAGTGCTCTGCCTGCATATCCCTAAACTTGCGGCGGGCGGGACGGAAGCGTTCACGATCCGCTGGCTGAATGACGCGGGCATCCACTTCACGACCCATCTGGACGGCCTCAGTATGATCCTCGGCCTGCTGATCACAGGGGTCGGCACACTTGTTGTCATCTATTCGACTTACTATCTCTCCGAACGGGAAGCGCTTGGCCGCTTCTATATGTATCTGCTGCTGTTCATGGGTTCCATGCTAGGCGTCGTCTTCTCGGATAACGTCCTTGTTCTGTACGTCTTCTGGGAATTGACGAGCGTCTCCTCGTTCCTGCTCATCGCATTCTGGCATCAGCGGAAACGCTCGCGGGACGGGGCGAAGAAAGCGATGCTCATAACCGTCACGGGCGGGATCGGTATGCTGATCGGTTTCCTCATGCTGCATGCGATGACGGGCACTTTCAGTATCCAGGCGATGATCGGCATGGCGGGGACACTGCCATCCCATGAACTCTTCGTCCCGGCGATGCTGCTGATCCTGCTCGGTGCCTTCACGAAATCCGCGCAGTTCCCGTTCCATATCTGGCTGCCGGATGCGATGGAAGCGCCGACGCCGGTCAGCGCGTATTTGCATTCAGCGACGATGGTGAAGGCGGGCATCTATCTGGTCGCGCGCTTCATCCCTTTATTTGGCGGAAGTGAACTGTGGTTCTATCTCGTGACATTCACCGGGCTGCTGACTTTGCTGTGGGGCTCGTTCAATGCGGTGCGGCAGAACGATCTGAAGGCGCTTCTCGCGTATTCGACGGTCAGCCAGCTTGGGCTCATCATGAGCCTGCTCGGCATGGGCTCTGCCGCCATGCTTGATATCCCGGGACTCGACACGGCTGTCTTCACAGCGGCCGCGTTCGCCGGACTTTTCCACCTTGTCAACCACTCGACGTTCAAAGGTGCGCTGTTCATGATCATCGGGATCGTCGACCATGAGCTTGGGACGCGAGACATCCGCCGTCTTGGCGGCCTGGCGGTGTTCATGCCGATCACGTTCAGCATTGCGCTCGCCGGCAGTTTCTCCATGGCGGGACTGCCGCCGTTCAATGGATTCCTGAGTAAGGAGATGTTTCTGGAGGCGAGCGTCGCTGTCCGGGAACTGTCACTGCCGGGAATCGGCGTGTGGATTCCGGCTGCTGCCTGGATAGCGAGTGTCCTGACATTCGTCTACTGCATGATCATCGTGTTCCAGACATTCTTCGGACGCCAGCAGCAGACGCCGGCCTGGGTCGACCGCGGTGCGCATGACCCGCAGTTCGGAATGCTCGCCGCACCTTCGATCCTCGGATTGTTCATCGTCGGCCTGTTCTTCTTCCCGAACGTGCTCGGGCGCTGGGTCCTCCAGCCGGCGATGGCCGCGATCTACCCGGCGTACGGCGACGCCTCGCAGCTCGTGCCGCATATCCGGGCGTGGCACGGGTTCAGCCCGGCCCTCTGGATGACACTCGGCATCATCGCAGTCGGTGCTGTCCTCTACATCTTCCTGAGGCAATGGCGGGTGATCTACACAATTCCGCCGTTCAGCTGGAGGATCGATACGCTGTATAACTTGTGGATCGTACAGCTGGAAGGCAACTCCCGTCACTTGACGAAACGGTATATGACGGGGCACCTTCACCGGTATTTCGTCTACATCCTGCTGTTCTTCATCGCCGTCATGACGGCCGGTGTTTCGTTCATCTGGAAACGGGCGTTCAATTTTTCAGGGGACGCGCCGATCACGGTGAATGAATACGTGCTCATCGCGGTCATGATGACGGCTGCCATTGCCGTGCTGTTCGCGAAATCCAGGCTCATCGCCATCCTGCTGAACGGCGTGCTCGGCTTCACGGTGGCCTTCCTGTTCGTCGTCCTGCGCGCGCCGGATCTGGCGCTGACGCAAATCGTCGTTGAAACGGTCACGACCGTGTTGTTCCTTCTGACATTCCGATTCCTGCCCGATTGGAAGAAGGAACGGACAGCTAAGCGGACGAAAGTAATTAATGCATCGATTGCTGCGGCCACTGGGATGCTCGTCATCGTGATGGCGCTCATCGTGCAGGGGAATCAGCTGTTCGATCCGATTTCGTCCTATTTCACGGATGTGATGGAGCAGTCCGGCGGCAATATCGTCAATGCCATTCTCGGCGACTTCCGGGCGTTCGATACAATGCTCGAAATCGTCGTGCTGCTCATCGGCGGTCTCGGCGTCTATGCACTTATCAAGCTGAAGAGCAGGAAAGGCGGCGGTAATTATGAAGATTAACGACGTCATCCTGCAGACGGTCACGAAGATCGTCGTGTTCATCATCCTGACGTTCGGTGTGGAGCTGTTCATCTCCGGGCATCACGACCCGGGCGGCGGTTTCTCCGGCGGCCTTGTCCTTGCGTCAGCGCTGCTGCTGCTTTACATGACCTACGATATTGAAACGGTCCATAAAGGGATCCCGTTCGATTTCAAGAAGATCGCGGGCCTCGGGGTGTTCCTCGCGATCGCCGGGAGTATGGTCCCGATGCTGTTCAATGAAATGTTCCTGACACAGAAAAAAGGGGAATTCCAGCTGCCGATCTTCGGGGCGACGGAGCTGTCGATGGAATTACTGTTCGAAGCGGGCGTCGCGCTGACCGTCGTCGGCGTCGTCGTGACGATACTTTTGACAATCAGTGAGGATGTGAACTAGATGGAGACGATCATTACCGTGCTTGTCGGCGTTCTCGTAATGGTGGCCGTCTATCTGCTGCTGTCCCGCAATTTCCTGCGGATCATTTTAGGCTCGGCCATCCTGTCCCACGCGATCCATCTGCTGCTGCTGGCGATGGGCGGACTGAAGGAAGGGAACGCGCCGCTCATCTCGGAGGAAGGATCCGTCTATTCCGACGCGCTCCCGCAGGCGCTCATCCTGACGGCGATCGTCATCAGCTTCGCGGTGACCGCCTTCCTGCTCGTGCTCGCGTACCGGATCTACCGGGATACCGGCGCGGACAATCTGGACAGCATGAGGAGGGATTTCGATGACTAACGTGCTTGTGCTGCCGCTTCTCGTGCCGCTGCTGACGGCTGTCGTGCTCATCTTCTTCCGCGAATCGCTGGTGATCCAGCGCCTGCTGAGTGTCCTCGCAGCCGCCGGTTCCGCTGCGGCGGGCATCTATCTGCTGCTGCGTGTCCAGTCGGAAGGGATCGTTAGACTCGATTTCGGCGGCTGGGAACCGCCGTACGGCATCCTGTTCGTCGGCGATTCGTTCGCCCTGCTGCTCGTTTCGGCAGCCTCCGTAGTGACGGCACTCATCCTGATTTTTGCGTTTTCCACGATCGGAGAACGGTTCGAGAAGATGTATGTCTACCCGCTCATGCTGTTTTTGCTTGCCGGTGTGAACGGCTCGTTCCTGACAGGCGACATTTTCAACCTGTTCGTCTGTTTCGAAGTGATGCTGCTCGCATCGTACGCACTGCTCGTGCTTGGCGGGCGCAAGGTTCAGCTGCAGGAAGCCTTTACATACGTGACGATCAACGTCCTCGCCTCCTGGTTCTTCCTGCTCGGCATCGCCTATCTGTACGGAGCGGCCGGGACGCTCAACATGGCCCATTTGGCTGTCCGTGTTGCTGACAGCGGCCATGACCCAATCCTGACGGTCATCAGCCTAATCTTCCTGATCGTCTTCAGCCTGAAGGCGGGGCTGCTGCTCTACTTCTGGCTGCCCGGATCTTACAGCGCTCCGCCGGCAGCGGTAGCCGCGCTGTTCGGCGCACTGCTGACAAAGGTCGGCATCTACGCGATGATCCGGCTGTTCACGCTGGTCTTCACAGGTGCACCCGGCCTGACGGGTTCGATCATCGCCGTCATGGCGGGATTGACGCTGATCGGCGGCAGCATCGGTGCGCTGTCGTCCCGGGATATCCGGCAGATCATCTCGTATAATGTCGTCATCGCGGTCGGTTTCATCCTCGTCGGGCTTGCCGCGGGGAACGAAGCCGCGCTGTCCGGCTCGATCTATTACGTGCTGCATGACATGGTCGTCAAGGCGATGCTGTTCCTCGCGGGCGGCCTCATGATCACTCTGACCGGAAAGACGAAAATCGGGGAGATGAGCGGCCTGCTGCGCAATTACCCGGCACTCGGCTGGCTGTTCTTCGCAGCCATGCTGTCGCTGACCGGCATTCCGCCGTTCAGCGGGTTCATCGGCAAAGTGCTGCTCGGGGAAGGGCTGATCGGCGCAGAAATGTATGTCCTGCTGACCCTCGCATTCGCGTCGAGCCTGTTTGTCCTGTATTCGCTGCTGCGCATTTTCCTGAACTGTTTCATGGGGGAGTCGATCATCGGACCGGAAGAGCAGACGCCGCTCAGGAAGCGGACGCTGCTGCCGGTCGCAATACTCGGAGTGCTGACACTTGCCATCGGGATCGGCGCCGACTGGCTTGCGCCGTTCGTGAATGACGCGGCTGCAGGGCTCGCGGACCCGAACGTATATATCGAGGCGGTCCTCGGGTCAGGCGGCACGGCGGATCGGTAGTATTCAAGAGAGGAGCTGAAGTCCATGCCTGCACAACTGCTGCTGAACTTATTCATCGCCTTTTTGTGGATGCTGCTGATCGACGAAGACGAACTGCGGGCGTCCACGTTCGCTGCCGGCTTCTTCGTCGGCATCGGGATCCTGTTTTTCATGCACCGTTTCTTCGGGACGCGCTTCTATTTGCGGCGCGTCTACTCCGCATTCAAGCTGCTCTTCATCTTCATCCGCGAATTGGTGCAGTCGAGCGTCGTCGTCCTCGGCCAGATACTGAGCCCCCGTTTGAAGATCGAGCCGGGTATCTTCAAATATGAGACCGTCCTGAGGAGCGATGTGGAGATCACGATGCTGTCCATGCTGCTCACGCTGACACCCGGGTCCGTCGTAATGGAAGTGACACCGGGCAGTGACGCGCTCTATATCCACGCGATGGACGTCCAGGAGTCGCGGGAAGGGCTCATCAAGCAGCTGAAGAATTTCGAGAAGGCCATCATGGAGGTGACCCGCTGATGATTTCTGCAATGCTGACGGTTTCCGTCGTCCTGTTCGCCATCACGATCGCCATCGCCCTGGTGCGCATGATCATCGGTCCGTCGATGCCGGACCGGGTCATCGCTATGGACGTGATCGGCGTCAACCTGCTCGCGACGATCGGTGTGGTATCCGTCCTGTACGGTACGAAAGCGTATCTGGAAGTGATCCTGATCCTCGGCATCCTGTCGTTCATCAGCACGATCGCCTTCTCCAAATACATCGAAAGGGGGGTTATCGTTGAACGGAAACGAGACCGGTGAATTCATCGGCGCCCTGCTGATCCTGTGCGGCAGCATCTTCAGCGTCATCAGCGTGTTCGGCCTCATCCGGCTGCCGGACGTCTACACCCGCTCCCACGCGGCGACGAAAAGCTCCACGCTGTCCGTCCTGCTGACATTGACCGGCGTCTTCCTGTACTTCCTGTTCCGCGACCATTTCGTCAGCGTCCGCGTGCTGCTCGGCATCGTGTTCGTCTTCCTGACCGCCCCTGTCGCCGGCCACCTCATCATCCGCGCCGCCTACCGCTCAAACGTCAAACTCGCGGACATCTCCGTGGAGGACGAACTGCACGACGTGCTGCATGGAAATGTGGAGGATGGGGGGACGGAGGAGCACTGATGGACGTTGGGGAACGCTCATGAATTGTGAGAAACGCTCATAAACAGCTGGAAACGCTCATAAATTCTGGGAAACGCTCATAAAACGCTGGAAACGCTCATAAATTCCAGAAAGCGCTCATAAATCCCGGGAAACGCTCATAAAACGTGAAAAGCGCTCATAAATTCCGAAAAACGCTCATAAATCCCAAAAAGCGCTCATAAAACTGGAAAAACGCTCTTAAATCGCGGAAAGCGCTCATAACCCCCGGTAAACCGCTCATAACACGCACCAGCCAATCCCTTTCCCACAGAAAGGGATTTTCTTCATCCATCGCGAATATATACGGAAGAAGCTTCAAAAAAGGGGAGAAGGAAATGGGCAAACAGGCTAGACATAGAAAAAGGAAGGGCCGCCCGCTGAAAATCGGGCTGTGGACGCTCGGCACGCTCGTCGTGCTGGCCGCTGCTGCACTCCTATTTGTAAACGTTTACATCGGCAAGTCGAAGCCGGTCATCGAGGGGACGGCGGCCGTCGCCATACTCGACGCCGATGTCACCGTGACGCGCGACCAGAACGGCGTGCCGCACATCGAGGCGCAATCCGACGCCGATTTATACCGCGCGCAGGGCTATGTCCACGCGCAGGATCGGCTGTTCCAGATGGATCTGGCACGCCGGCAGGCAAGCGGGCGTCTCGCAGAGGTCGTCGGCGCGAAGGCGATTGACACCGACAAGCAGTTCCGGACATTCAGCCTCCGCGACGCCGCTGAGAAATCGTATGATACGTACAGTGACGAGGCGAAGGATGTTCTTGACTGGTACGCGGAAGGCGTCAATGCATTCATCAAGGAAGTGAAAGGCAATGGCAAATTGTCACCGGAGTTCAAACTGCTCGGCTATGAACCCGAGGAATGGACACCGGCCGATTCACTGACGATCGGCAAATACATGGCGTACGACCTCGGCGGAAGATGGGCCCCGCAGGCGATGCGTCACTGGGCGCTCAACGAATACTCAGAGGAGAAAGCGAAGGAGCTGTTCATCACCTATCCGGAGAATGCCGAGTCCATCATGGAAGCGAACCGGGCGAATCCCGTCGCGGTGGCGGGACAGTTCGATCCGGACGCCCAGCCGTATGAATTCAACGGCAGTAACAACTGGGTCGTCTCCGGGGACAAGACGAAGTCAGGCGCTCCGCTTCTGGCGGATGATCCGCACCTCGGACTCAGCACGCCGTCCGTCTGGCACCAGATCCACTTGACCTCGCCGGAGCAGAACGTCAGCGGTGTCATCTTCGCCGGTATTCCGGGCATCATCCTCGGCCATAACGACGAAATTGCCTGGGGCGTGACGAACGTCGGGCCGGACGTACAGGACCTGTACATCGAAACACCGAACCCAGACGATCCGACGCAGTTCGAATACGACGGCGAATGGGAACAGGCCGAAGTGCGCGACGAAACGATCCGTGTCAAAGGCGAGGACGATGTGCCGTTCAACGTGCTCGTCACCCGCCACGGACCGGTCATCACCGACATCATTTATGAAAAGGAAAAACCAAGCGCTGTGTTCTCCATGCAGTGGACTGCACTCGAGCCGAGTAACGAGCTCGAAGCGGTCATGGACCTGAACAAGGCGAAGGACTGGACGTCGTTCGAGAAAGCGCTCGAAGCGTTCAGCGCACCTGCGCAGAATTTCGTGTTCGCTTCGAAAGACGGCACGATCGCCTACAAAGCGAACGGCAAGATCCCGATCCGCAAAAAAGGGGATGCACAGCTTCCGGTGCCCGGGAATTCATCCGAATACGGCTGGGACGGCTATATTCCTTATGATGAACTGCCGAAAGTCGTCAACCCGGAAGAGGGGTTCGTCGCCACGGCGAACAACGAAGTGGTCGACAGCTCCTATCCGTACCACATCACGAAGTTCTGGGCGCAGCCGTACCGCTATGAGCGGATCGCCGAAGTGCTGGGGGAGCGCGATGATTTCACGGCGGAAGACATGATGGCGCTGCAGATGGACCAGAAGAACCTGCAGGCCGGGGAGTTCCTCGGGGAGATGCTCGCCTCCGTCCGCAAACTGGACAGGAAGAATCATTATTCCTCCCTCCTCAAGCAGATGGAGGAGTGGAACCAGGTCGATGCCTTGGATGCCGCGCAGCCGCTCATCTTCCACAAGTGGATGAACGAACTGCCGAATCTCATGTTTGCCCCGGATATGCCGGCGGATGTGTATTCCTTCATGCCCGGCAAGCCGCAGCTGACCGATCAGTTCCTGCGCAATTCGTATAAAGGCGATCCGCCGTCCTGGGTGGCGGATTATGGCGGAGTCGACCAATGGGTGTACAATGCATTCGAAAAGACGGTCGCCGGACTGAAAGAGGAATACGGCGACAAAGCCGATAAGTGGCAGTGGGGGGACTACCACCAGCTCGTCTTCCCGCATCCGCTCTCCAGCGCGTCACCGCTGCTTGCGAAGTTCCTCGATCCTGAGCGGCAGCCTGTCGGCGGATCGGGCATCACCGTGCAGGCCGCTTCGTTCAAACCGGACGGCAGTGCCAATCACGGAGCCTCCTGGCGCTTCGTCGCAGACCTCGATGATCTGTCGAAAGCCTACCATATCGTCGGCCCGGGACAGAGCGGCCATTTGAAGTCGGAATGGTTCCACGACCAGGCGGATGACTGGGTGAACGGGGATTACCATGCGACCGTCACGGATGGAACCATCCAGAATGGCCATGTGCTGACACTGAAAGCGAAATGACGACAAGGGACCCCGGGGCGCATAATGCCTCGGGGTTTTTGTTCATCCGACAGACCGGACACTAAAGCCCGCAGCCTAGTGCCCGTGCCTGCTATTAAATCAAAAAACCGGTCACAAAAGCCGGCTTCTAGTGCCCACCCATGCGACAAATCCATTCCCGCGGTCACAAGAGCCGTCCCTTATTGCCCGGAATGCCGATAAAACCGGAAGACCGGTCACAAAGGCCGCCGTCTAGTGCCCGTCCGTACGATGAAATCAGATAACCGGTCACTAAAGCCGACCTCAAGTGCCCGCACTTGCAATAAAATCAAAAAACCGGTCACTAAAGCCCGCCGTCTAGTGCCCGCCCCAGCAACAAACCCACTCCCTCCACTCACAAGCACCGTCCCGAACCGAAAAACGTTGCGAACGGGCACAGAAACTATTATGTTTGCAATAGGACAAAAATAGTTTGGAGGACTTGGCGATGCAACTGTACGAATGGACGATGGTCGAGCAGGAACAGCTCATCCATTTTATGACGACGAATACATGGCCGTTTCACGGGCAGCAGGATGCAGGCCGCGAATTGATCGAAAAAGCGATCAGGGAAGGCGGCTACGAGTCGGACGAAGTCAAGACCTTCTGGCTCGTCAACGATCAGGGCGAAAAGGTCGGCATCGCGAAAATCCACGACCTGCAGGACGAAATCCCGCTGTTCGACTTGCGGATCGCGGACCGGTACCGCGGCAGGGGATACGGCGCCATCGCCCTCCGGCTCATTACGGATTATGTGTTCGGCCTGCCGGAAGGGAAGATCCGGCTGGAAGGCCATACGCGTTCGGACAACCTCGCGATGCGGAAAACGTTCGAGCGGGCGGGGTTCGTCAAAGAGGGTCATCTCCGTCAGGCGTGGTTCTCGCCGGCGGAAGACCGGTATTACGACGCCATCACGTACGGCATCACCCGTGAGGACTACATGGCAGGCAAAAAGACGCCGGTCGTCTGGGAAGACAGCGGAGAAGACGTGCCGAGCATTCCGGACATCCCTGATTTCCCTGACAGTTTCGAGTCCGAACGGCTGCTGATCCGGATGCCGTCCCTGAGCGACGTATCCGATGTCAACAATGCGGTCGTCCAGGCGCTGCCGAGGCTCAAGCAGTGGATGGAATGGGCGCAGCATATCCCGACGCTCGCGGAGACGGAAAAAACGACCCGGCAGGCGATCGCGGACTTCATCACCAAGAGGGATCTGCGCTTCCATCTGTTCGAAAAAGCGACAGGGGAGTTTGTCGGCTCTTCCGGCCTGCACCGCATCGACTGGACGGTGCCTAAAGTGGAAATCGGCTATTGGGCTGCGGAAGGCCATGAAGGGAAGGGGTACATCACGGAGGCGGCGGAGCGGATCTGCGCGTTTGCATTCGAGGAGCTCGGCGCCTGCCGGGTGGAAATCCGATGTGATACGGAGAATAGCAAAAGCCGCAAAGTGGCAGAACGTCTAGGGTTCGAACTCGAAGGGATCCTGAAGAACGAAGGCAGGGCTGCGGACGGAACCCGGCTCCGTGACACGGCGGTCTACGCGATAACCTGTAATTGAACAGCAAAAAAGGGATGCCGGACTGTTACCCGGCATCCCTTTCTTTACACTCCCCTTCGACCTGTAATCAGGTTCAAGATAAACACGATCAACGCGATTACCAGCAGGATATGAATTAGTCCTCCGCCGATTTTGAAAACCAGGCCGAGCACCCAGAATACAATTAGTGCTACAATGATAATCCAAAGTAATCTACCCATAATGTGATTCACTCCTTTCAGCAAGTGATTGAATTGGTTATGCTGTTTAGATACCCCGGGCTAAAATAATGTAAACCCCCGGAACTGGGACAACTTGAAAAAATGCAATACAAATGCCCCCTGGAGGTGCTTGGATTGGCAACACCGAGTATGGAAGATTATATCGAACAGATTTACTTGCTCATCGAAGCGAAAGGACAGGCGCGGGTGTCCGATGTCGCGGAATCCCTTTCCGTCCTGCCATCCTCCGTCACAAAGATGGCGCAGCGGCTCCATAAGGAAGGGTACGTCATCTATGAGCGCTACAAAGACATCTCCCTGACCGGCCGCGGCCGGAATTTTGGGGAGCGTCTCGTGCAGCGGCACGAACTGCTGGAGCAGTTCCTGCGGATCATCGGCGTGGAAGAAGAGAATATCTACGGAGACGTGGAGGGGATCGAGCACCATTTGAGCTGGAACGCCATGGACCGGATCACCGACCTCGTCCAGGCGATGAAGGAAGACCAGGATTTCGTCACGGCACTGAAGGAACGGAACAGCTGAGTTTGAACAAACACATTAAAGGAAATGGGAGATCATTATGACTAATTTATACGCAGGCACCATCCAATCTGTCAGGCTGGCGGAGCTGAGCGGCTCCAGATGGCTGCTGAAACTCGGAGATCAGGAAATTTACATGAACGCATCGGAAGCGCCGGAAACCCTCCAGCCCGGTGAAGATGTGGACGTCTTCCTATTCATGAACCGGCGCGGGGAACTGGCGGCGACGATGCAGCTCCCTTCCATGACGGTCGGCACATACGGCTGGGCGCGTGTGCTGCGTGTCGATGACAAAGAAGGGGCATATGTCGACATCGGCGCTTCCTTCGAAGTGCTCGTCAACAGGGCCGATCTGCCGCGCATCCGGAAACTGTGGCCGAAAACCGACGATGCGCTCTATATGACGCTTCGTACCGACCTCGGCGGCAACATCTTCGGGCGTCTCGCGACCGAGGAACGGGTATTGGAGGAAATCGGACTTGCAGAACCGTGGCGCATGAATGAAGACCTGACTGCGCGTCCGTACCGGCTTCTGCCGGTCGGAGCATTCCTGCTCAGCATCCCGGACAACTACCGGATTTTCGTCCATGAAAGCGAGATGCTTGCGGAACCCCGTCTCGGGGAAGAACTGACCGTCCGGGTGATCGACGTACAGAAGGACGGCACGCTGAACGGCTCGCTCATGCCGCGGAAGCAGGAGCGGCTGGATGATGATGCTGAAATGATCCTCGGCTATCTGCACGAAGCCGGCGGCAAGATGCCGTTCACGGACAAATCGACTCCTGAGGAGATCTCGGAAATGTTCGGTTTGAGCAAAGGCTCCTTCAAGCGGGCGCTCGGCCGGCTGATGAAAGACCGCAAAGTGGTGCAGCAGGACGGCTGGACATCTTTGAACGAATGACGGGGAACCTTTTCACTGCCGGAATCGTATGTATTGGAAACAAGGGGGCAGACGCTTATGAAACGAATACTGACAACAGGCATTGCCGTAATGCTGACAGCCGGGCTTCTCGCGCCGGGCACAGCTTCGGCGGATTCATCCATCAATGAGAAACTCGGTGTGCCGATTGTCGTCTATGGCGCCAATCTTTCGGAAGACGAACGGGCAAGCGTGAAGAAAAGCCTGCGCGTCGATGAAGAAGCTGAAGTGGAAGAGATCGAAGTGACAGGAAAAGATCTCGTCACCTACATCAAAGACGGCGATCCGAACGCGCGCATGTACTCCTCTGCGAAGATCATGCGGCAGGATGCAGGAAAAGGGCTCGTCATCACGATCGTCACGCAGGATAACATTACACAAGTGACGCCCGATATGTATGCGACAGCGATGCTGACGGCCGGGATCGAAGACGCGAAAGTCGAAGTGGCGGCTCCGAAGAAAGTATCGGGCCATTCCGCGCTCGTCGGTATCTATAAGGCGTATGAAGTGAGCGGGGAAACGCTCGACAAGGAACGGACGGACGTTGCGAACGACGAACTCGAAGTGGCGACGAAGCTTTCCGGTGAAGGGGTCGACAAAGACCAGGTCGCCGGACTGCTGACGGATATTAAGAAGCAGATTGCGGATAATAAGCCGGCGTCGAAAGAAGAGGTCGAGAAGATCGTCAAGGAACAGCTCGACAAGCACAAGATCGAACTGAGCGACGCAGACCGCCAGCTGCTCATCGATCTGATGGACCGCATCCGCAACCTGGACATCGACTTCTCAAAGCTGTCCGACCAGCTGAACGACATGGCGTCGAAAGTGAAAGACAAATTCGGGGATATCGACCCGGGCTTCTGGGAAAAAGTCAAAGAATTCTTCAGCGGACTTGCCGACTCTGTGAAGTCGATCTTCAAGTGACGGGTGCATCCCTGTTTGAACTGGCACGGTTTTCTGATAGCATAAGTGAAAAAGGAGGCGGCATACATGGAGTTTGAATTGAAAGAGCTGGGCGGCGATGCCTATGCATTCCGTTATGAACAGGATGGCCAGACGAAAGCGGAAATTACATGGACTCTTCTTGGTGATGTCATGGTGATGGACCATACGTACGTGTCCGAGGATCTGCGGGGCGGCGGCGTGGCGAAGAAACTGCTCGACCGCGCAGCGGAGTATGCGAGGGAGAAACAGTACAAGATGGAAGCCGTTTGCTCGTATGTCGTGTCGGCGTTCAACCGATATGAGGAATACAACGACGTGAAAGCGTAACGGACAGGAAAGCGGGCTGCCGGAACAACCGGACAGTCCGTTTTTTATCAAAGCCGAAAAAATTATATGAAACGTTTTGTGTCCCGCTGCGTATACGTAACTATCAAAAGAAAAAGAGAGGCGATAAATTTGAGCCGAACGGCAGAACGCGTTTTAGGCATAATCGGTATCGTATTTACAGTGATCAGCATAGCAGGCGGCATTTTCGGGGCAGTCATCTTCCGGATGATGAATACGAATGCAGAATTCCGCCAAGAACTTGAAATGGATTTCTACTCGGATCCTGCAATGACACAGGGTGACATCGACATGATATTCAATATCCTGGATGGGCTCGGAGGGTTCCTCTGGCTTCTGGTCGTCTTCTGCATCATCAGTCTGGTGCTGAATATTATTGCTCTTATTAAAATCTGGAACAACAAAAATCCGAAGCTCGCAGGTATCCTCTTCATCCTTGCCGGACTGACTGGTGGGATCTTGACGCTTACGTCGATCCTGCTCTACATTGCCGGCATCATGTGCCTGACCCGGAAAGAAACGCTGCCGCCGGGAGCGTACCATGACCCGGTCATCACGGACACACCGCCATCTGAAGACGGCATGCGTCCGTTGTAAAACCTAAAAACCGCAGCATCCTGAAAACGGATGCTGCGGTTTTTTTCCATTATACACAGACGGCGGCGGGGCGGCGGATCGGATAGACATATTGCGCTGTTTCGACGGGCATGCCCTCGAATTGTTCCTCGAACACTTCGAGCAGTTCAAAGCCGAGCCGCTCATAGAACGCCTTTGCCGGATCATTTAAATCGTCGACGTAGACGAACAGCTGCGAAGCATCCTCCAATAGCGACAGCGCCCCCTGGAACAGCTCCAGTCCGAATCCGCGGCGCTGGTAGTCCGGTAAAATGTACAGCGCCGTCAATTCGGAATCACCGTCATAATCTGCATACGTCATATTCAAAAAGCCGACAGGGCGTCCGTCCGCCTCTGCGATGAGCATTTCCGTCTTCTCCATCCGCTTCGCGACCATGGGCGCCGAGTAGGCACTGTCCAGATGCGCCTCCTGCACCGAGTCGGGCAGCATTTCCGTGTACGTATCTTTCCAAGTCACGCGGGCAATGTGCTGAACAGCTGCGATATCTTCTTCAATCATCTGTCGGATCACTGCGCTTTCACCTCGTCATTCCTTTCTTTTATCATAACAAACGGGGAACGCGAACACTAGCGGAAGTCAGAGTTGTCACGAAAATGAAATGTGCACGTAGTTTTGTCCGCCGGATTCGGGGTATACTTCCTATATAACCGATTCTAAAAACGTAAGTAAAAATCTGGAGGATTGATCCACATGGCGAAAAAACGTAATGGGCTTCTGCTGGCGACACTTGCTGCCGGTGCATACGCGTATTTCAGTAAAAAAGAGAACCGTGATAAAGCACAGGTTGCCGTCAACAACCTTATGACGAAAGTGGACTCGTTTGTCCAATCGAAAAAAGCCGATTTCTCGGATGCCACGAAGACGGGGATGTCCGATCCGTACGATTTCCAGGATAACAAAATGGTGAGTGAAGGCGCGCAGACGAGCGTGCATTACTACAACCAGGAAGTTGAAGACACGAGCAAAGAGTCGGAATACGACGGACTCTACCATAAGAAAGAGGACAAGAGCATTACAGACAAGCTCGAATCGAAAGAAGCGAAAGCGGATTCCGATAAGTCCTGACATCCGTACATGTTCCGGCCGCCCGCCGCGTATACTGCCAGCAGTATGCGGAGCGGGCTTTTTGTCGTGCCACAGGACAGCCGCTCCATTTTCGTGAAGGGTTTGATTGTAATTGTCATTCCGATTGAGGTATACTTTTTGGTAGACAACGGACAGTCTGGAACAGGAAAATCCCGTTAGTATTCAAGGGCGACCGTGGACTTGGATTACTGATAGTTTGAAAATAGTGAAGGTGGATTTCGTGAAAAAAAGAATTGGATTCGTGACGATGTTGGCGACGGCTGCCGTCCTTTTGAGCGGCTGTACAAGTGTTCAGGAACAGCGCGGTACATTTTACGGCATATTCGTTAAACCGATGGAATGGCTGCTGCATAATCTCGGAGAGGCATTCAACGGCAGCTATGGACTCGCGATCATCGTGATCACGATGGGTATACGACTCATCCTCATGCCGCTCATGCTGAAAAACTATAAGTCCCAGCAAGAGATGAAAGTGAAGATGGATGCGCTGAAACCGGAAATGGAAGACATCCAGAAGCGCATGAAAACGGCAAAAGAAGCTGGCAACAAAGAAGAACAGATGAAGCTGCAGCAGGAAATGATGGGTCTTTATTCCAAGCATAACGTCAACCCGCTCAACATGGGCTGCCTGCCGCTTGTCATCCAGATGCCAATCATCATGGGACTGTATTTTGCAATCCTGTATGCCGATGAAACCGTGAAAAGCCATCAGTTTCTCTGGTTCGAACTGGGCAAACCGGATATGATCATGATGCTGATCGCCGGTGCCGTCTACTTTGTGCAGGCGCGCGTGTCTCTATGGACGATGCCGGAACAGCAGAAACAGCAGATGAAACTGTTCATCTATATTTCCCCGATCATGATCATGTTCATCTCATACCGGGTGGCGGCAGCCCTTCCGCTCTACTGGGCAGTGGGTGGTCTGTTCATGATCTTCCAGACGTACTTGGGACGGAAATTCTACTATAAGCACACGGCTGCGGAACTTGCAGTCGAGCCGGACGGAAAAGTCGATGTGGAGATTGTCGATCCCGTCGAAGAGAAACAGCAGAAGGACAAGAAAAAAGGTAAGTAAGAATGTTGGAGAAGTGAGCCGGAGCAGTTCTTCCGGCTTCTTTTTTACCGGAAACCCGGCGCGGATCCGGGCAGATCGGAGGGATCGTGTATGAACAGCAGATGGCTATATGGAATCGGAATTGCGGCGGCAGGTATCTTTTCGCTGTTCTTCATCGTCAAACTGGATTTCCGGAATGCGGTGCTCGGCATGACGGCATTGTTCGCTCTCACCAACAGTGCCCGTGCGAAACAGTTCCGCGGCCAGGGGATGGTCCGGGAAGCCCGCTGGATGCAGGGGCTGTCCGTCCTCTTCAGCGTTGCGTTCGCGGTCATCCTGCTATTGCGCCTTATCTGAATACGAAAACGGAGCAGCTGTGCACAATGTGCAGCTGCTCCGTTTTTTTGTTCAGTAGGCAAGCTTCTTCCGGGTCGCCAGGACGATGAAGATGGCAGGGACCGTACAGACGGCCATGCCGAGGAAGGCAAGTCCCGGTGACACGTCATACAGATAACCGGCCGGAACCGTCAGGAAGGCCGTGCTCAAACTCATGGCGAAGGCGGCGTACATCCCCTGTGCAGAAGCGACCTGCTGTTTCGGCAGACGGGTCGATATGTATTGGATGAATGCATAATGGGCGACGCCGAACGAAATCGCGTGAAGCGCCTGAGTTGCGACGAACACTGACGTGACAGGGAACAGGCAGACGAGGATCCAGCGCACCGTCGATCCCGATGCGGCGACCAGGAACATTGTCGATACCCGGACGTTCGCAAGCAGCCTGTCCGAAACGCGGAAAAATACGATTTCGAACAGGACGGCGACATTCAGGATGACCCCGATCCACAGGCCTGAGACACCGAGGTCGTCCAAGTAGATGAAGCCGAAGCTGTAGTAGGCCGCGTGCGCCCCTTGCAGCAGGACAGCGAGAATCGTGACGACCAGGAATCCTTTCGTCCGGAAAAGCGTCCGTAATTTCGTCTGTTCACCCGAACCGCCAGCGGACTGGGGCGGCGTATGCAGCACAGGAGGCGCGGGGCGCAGGTAGAACAGGAAGGCTGCGGCCAGACCGGCGATCATGAGGTACAGGATGGACTGTTCTCCCCAGGCGGTGGTCGCCGCCCCTACGAGGAGGAGTGCGGCCGTGTACCCGATCGAACCGAACGAACGGCTTTTCCCGTAATGGATATGCCCGGACTGCATGAGCAGTGTAGCACCGCTTTCAGCAGCCGGCAGGCTCATCGGATAGATGGCACTGAACAGGATCGTGATGAGCGCCAGCACCCAAATCGGTGACTGCGGCACGTACAGGACGGCAAGGACGAGAGAGACGGCAGCCAGCAGCTGCGTCACGGACCGGAGCGCCGCTTTTTGCGTCAGCAGCGGGAACACGAGGAATGTCGTGAGCGCACGGGCGGTCATGCCGATCCCCATGATGACACTTGCCCCGGAGACGGAAAGCCCTTTCTCGAGGGTCAGCCAGCCGGTCCAATACGGCAGGAAGATGCCCCACGTGAAAAAGAAGACGAAAAAACTGGCGGACAGCCAGCGCTGATTGTTCATAAGGTTCATCCTTCACTGAAAAGTCGTCTTGAAAAGGCAATCATAGCATACTTTTCAGAAGGGATAGTAGTCGCTGGCCGAAAATGATGGTAGACTATGAAACGGACTGTTCTGTAATGAACTTGTAATATTCCGGAATATACAATACAGCGTGTCAAAGACGACGAAAGAAGGCAATACACACATGAAACGAAGCAGAACCAGAAGGCGGACGGGCAAACAGCAGCCGAAGGGCCGGATAGCAGCCCTGACAGTGATAGCAGCTGCCCTGACCGCCATTGTCATATGGATAGGTGTCAATGACTGGGATGTCACGAAAACTTTGGAGCGGGCGGGGCTGGCGGATTCTTCAGCGGAACAGCCGGAGACCGGCACCCCTGCAGACATGCCGGCGCAGCCTGGAAAAAACGAACCACCGGAGGCGGCGGATACTGCGGTTCCTGAAGAGCCTCAGCCTCAGTCTGAACCTGAGCAGGCAGAAGAACCGGCGAAGCCATTCGACGGAGGATATGTGGAGGGACAGACATTGCCGACTGAACCGACTTATGTAAACGGGATCCTGATCGCCAACAAGAAGCATCCGCTGCCTGAAAAATTCGCACCGGGTGAAAACAAGGAAGCGCGTGATGCTTTCGAGGAAATGGCTGCTGAAGCGAAGCTGTCCGGCTACAACTTGACGGCATTCAGCACATTCCGGTCATTTGAGTACCAAGTGACGCTCTACACCCGCTATGCGGACCGCGACGGCCAGGAAGCGGCCGACCGCTACAGTGCGCGGCCGGGTTATTCCGAGCACCAGACAGGCCTTGCGTTCGACATTGGTGAAGTGAACCACGAGAAGCACTGGGCATCCGAATCATTCGGCCAGACCGAGGCGGGCAAATGGCTTCAGGTGAATGCCCACCGGTACGGGTTCATCCTGCGGTATCCGAAAAACAAGGAGAACATCACAGGCTATATGCACGAAGCCTGGCATTTCCGGTACGTCGGTAAAGAAGTGGCCGACGAAATCTTCAAGGAGAACAGCACACTCGAAGAGTATCTTGGATTGGAATGAAAAAACTGCACGGAAAGGGTTATCCCCTTTTCCGTGCAGTTTTTTTTCATAAAGACAACCCTGCCTACAGAATAGGAGACAGCAGCCGGGATACGGATTCTTTCACTTTGATGAGCCGCGAGCGGTTCAAATACATGTCGTAGGTCAGTTCCGTCGACAGCTGGATATCCTGTTCGAACAGCTCCGCAAGCTCCCGCGACTTCTCACGGTCATACAGGAAAGCATTGATTTCGAAATTGAGACGGAAACTGCGTTCATCGATGTTGGCGGTCCCGACCGTCGACAACTCGTCGTCGACGACGATCTGCTTGGCGTGGATGAACCCGTTCTCGTAAATGTACACACGGGCGCCCGCCTTCAGCAGGGAGCCGAGATTGGAGTACGTCGCCCAGTATACGAACATATGATCCGGTTTGTTCGGGATCATGATCCGGACATCGACGCCCGACAGGCACGCGATCCGGAGGGCATCCAGGAAACTCACATCCGGTATGAAGTACGGGGTCTGGATGTAAATATACTCCTTGGCGATGAAGAGCATCTTCAAGTATCCGTCTTTGATCTGCTCCCATTCCGCGTCGGGGCCGCTCGAGACGATCTGCATCCCGACGGAGCCTTTACGGGGGATCGCCGGGAAGTAGCGGTCATTATACTGGACTTCGCTGGACGTCAGCGCCTGGTTCCAGTCGAGCAGGAAGCGGGTCTGCAGCGGATGGACTGCACTGCCTTCGATCCGCAGATGTGTATCGCGCCAGTAGCCGAACTTCTTGCTCATGCCGAGATACTCATCGCCGACGTTGAAACCGCCGACGTAGCCGATCCGTCCGTCGATCACGACGATCTTCCGGTGGTTCCGGTAGTTCAGCCGCGGGTTGATGAGCGGCAGGAGGGCGGGGAAGAACGCCGCCGCCTCACCGCCATTGTCGGTGAGCTCCTTCAGATGCTTCACGTGAAGCCCGCGGGAGCCGATATCGTCGAACAGCACCCGGACTTTCACACCTTGTTTCGCCTTTTTCACAAGGATCTCCATGATCTTCGAACCTAGTTTGTCGAGACGCAAAATATAATATTGGAAATGGATATGGTCTTTCGCTGCCTCCAGATCCTTGAGCAGCGACTCGAATTTGGCCGCCCCGTCATTGAAGATCTCCACGTCATTGTCCTGTGTCAGCACCGCATGGTTGTTCTTCAGATGGAGGTAGATCATATCATGGTAGTGCGCCGTATCATCGAGCTGGAAGTCGAAGGTTTCATCTTCGATCGCTTCCATCTGATAGTCGATCAGCTTCTCGATCCCGATCCGGTCGCGTCCGGACCAGCGGAACAGATGCCGTTTGCGCAGCTGCCTGCCGAGCAGCAGGTAGATGATGAACCCGAAAAGCGGGATGAAGAACAGGACGAGCAGCCATGCCCAGGTCGCCGCAGCGTCCCGGCGTTCCAAAAAAATCAGGATGACAGCGAGGGCAATGTTGAGGATCAGGATTGCGACCGTCAGCCCGCCGATTATACCGGTCATTTCCAGCCACCTTTCTTATTCAGTACGTATTCCTATAGTATACATGAACAAGGTCGAATGTCTCTTTATAAAGGTACATAGGAATCAGATCGGACCGTCCCGCGAAAACAACATAAGAAATTTGTTTTGTAATGAAAATGAAAGGTTAAAAACTTGACAATCGTGGTATGATATAGTTAGCAAATGAAAACGACACATTTTCAGTTCAACGAGAACCTTGCATCCAATCCGTGCGTCCTGCACTATAGAAAGGTTGAGGTGGAACCAGATGGCGAAAGAAATCGATTTGAAGAAGATCATCACAAACTTAGCTAAGTTAGGTGTTTCCGCTACAATGACAAAATCCCGTCTTGACATGCTGAAGGCGCTCACACCGCCTGCTCAGCAAGACCCGCAAATCCAACCATGACTGAAAAACACGCTTCCGGAACTGATTCCGGGAGCGTGTTTTTTTTCATTCTTCATCGTCCGACTTGAACAAATACGTCCGATGGTGGAATTTCATGCTGAAGATCAGACCGATCGCAAGCATGTTGCCCATCAGCGAACTCCCACCGTAGCTGATGAACGGCAGCGGAATCCCGGTGATCGGCAGCAGCTGGATCGTCATGCCGATGTTCTCGAACACGTGGAACGTGATCATCGCTATGATACCGGCTGCAATATACGTACTGAACGGATCCTTCAGCTCAAGCGCGATCTTAGTCAGATGGTAGATCAGGAAAAAGTACAGGCAGATGACGACGCTGGCCCCGAAAAATCCCCATTCCTCGCCGATCACACTGAAGATGAAGTCCGTATGGCTTTCCGGCACGTACACTTCCCGCGCCTTGAACCCTTTGCCGAACAGCTCGCCGGATCCGATGGCGTTCAGCGACGTGATCAGATGCAGCCCTTCGTTCGACGAATACGAATACGGGTCAAGCCACGAATAGATCCGCTGGAACTGATACGGCTTGAAGCCGAGCGACGTCAGGAAGTCCTGCGCATACATCGCCATGATGAGCATGGTGCCGCCGATCGATGCGCTGCCGATGAATATCGGAAGCAGGATCTTCCAGGTGATGCCGGAGACGACCGCTAACGCTGCAGTGATCGCCAGGAAAACAAGTGCTGTCCCGAGATCCGGCTGCAGCAGGATGAACACGAGCGGAACGAACAGGACGCCGCCGATCTTAAGGAACAGCATGAAGTCGGTCTGCAGGGTCTTCTCTGTAAATTTTTCATGGTGCTTCGTAATGACGCGTGCCAGACCAATAATGAAGAATGTCTTCATGAACTCGGCGGGCTGGATACTGCCGATACCGGGGAGGTGGAACCAGCTCTTCGCCCCGTTTTTCCGTGCGACCAATTCCAGGCTTTCCGGCAATACGAACAGGACGACGAGCAGGAACACGCCGCCCCCGTAAATGACCCAGGCCGCTTTCTTGTATTGCTCCGGCTCGATGTACATCGTCATCGCGATGATGATCGACCCGATGACGTACCACTGGATCTGCGAAGGGATGAAGTTGATGCCGTACTGGCCGGTCGTCTGGGCCGAGGAGATGGCGACGAGACTGATGGCGCCGAACAGCAGCAGGATGAAAGCGAGCGGCCAGTCGAACCGATCCGCCGCTTTTTGTTCGATTTTCATATAGTTCTCACCTATGTCGTTTCTTTAGGATGTCAGCTGAAGTCCTGTGTGACGCATATCCAGGACTAAATTCATTATAAAACAGCAGGAAGCACGGAAGTATGCGAAAATCCTCCTGTTTTTCTACTGTTCCTCAGTTTCGAACAGGAAGTTCTGCTGGTGGAACCGCATACTGAAGACGAGACCGATGGCGAACATGTTGCTGAACAGCGAACTGCCCCCGTAACTGACGAAAGGAAGGGGGATTCCCGTGATCGGCAGCAGCTGGATGTTCATGCCGATGTTTTCGAGCACATGGAAAGCGATCATCGCGATGACGCCCGCGGTCACGTACACGCTGAACTGGTCTTTCATCGTCAGCGCGATTTTCGTCAAGTGGTAGATGAAGACGAAGAACAGGGTGATGAGCAGGCTCGTCCCGACGAAGCCCCACTCCTCACCGATTACACTGATGATGAAATCCGTATGGTTCTCGGGTATGTAGACGACGCTTTCCCTGAATCCTTTTCCCGTGAACTCCCCGGAGCCGATCGCGGTCATCGCCTGGATGAGGTTGTAGCCTTCCTCACCGGGGTACGAATACGGATCGAGCCAGGAATACACCCGTTTGAATTGGTACGGGTCGAAACCGAGCTTCACGAGGAAATCCTGTGCGTACACTGCCATCCAGAGCAGCGTCGCCCCTACGGACGCCCCGACCGCCATGATCGGCGCCAGCAGCTTCCACGAAATACCCGAAATGATGATGACTGCCGCTGTGATGGCGATGAAGACGAGCGACGTCCCGAGATCCGGCTGCTTCATGATGAACGCGAGCGGCACGATCAGCATGACGCCCACTTTTGCGAGCAGGAGCATATCGGTCTTCAGCGACTTGTCCGGAATCTTTTCGTTGTGGAGGCTCACCATGCGGGCAAGTCCCAGGATGAAGAAGGTCTTGATGAATTCCGACGGCTGGATCGTCCCGATGACGGGCAGATGGAGCCAGCGTTTCGCACCGAGCCGCACTTCGGCGATCTGCCCTTCGCCGCCCGGTGCGAGCATGAGGAACAGCAGCAGGAATATCCCGAACCCGTACAGCGGCCACGCAAGTTTCTTATACTGCTGCGGTTCCAGCTGCACCATGACGAATATGATGAACGCACCGAGGACGTACCAGCGGACCTGCAGCAGCGCGAAGTTCGTGTTGTGCGGTCCCGACACTTGGGCGGATGCGATCGCAGTCAGACTGACGATGAAAAATAAGACGAGGTAAAAGGCAAGTGTCCAATCGAACCGATCGGTCCACTTGGTTGAAAGTTTCAAAGCGGAACTCCTTCCTGACGAAATGATTGCTAAAGTATACCGTATAAGAGCCCATTCTTTACGTGATTCATAAGACGCACGAAGTGAATCGGAAGTTTCTCCCCTCTGTTAAGCATACAATAACCGAACAGGGGAAGAGAAAGGTTTTTTCTAGCATCGGCGCCCGTTCATGGTAAACTAGTGAGACGAAAACTAACGGATCGAGAGGGATCATTATGAAGAAAAAGCTAGGGTTGGTCTATGGAGGAAAGTCAGCGGAACACGAAGTATCGCTTTCAACAGCGCGGGCAGTGACACAAGCGGTGGATTTTGACGCGTACGAAGTGACCCCGATCTACATAACACTTGCTGGAGAATGGCGGCCAGGTGTGCCGCTTACCGCACCTGTACAGACAATAGAAGAGCTGCGACTGGAAGGTGCCGGACAGGACGAATCGGACAGCATCGCCCAGTTTTTGAACCTCCCCAACAAACCGGACGTTGTCTTGCCATTACTGCACGGAACAAACGGCGAAGACGGCACGGTGCAGGGTCTGTTTGAAGTGATGAATATTCCCTATGCGGGGAACGGCGTTCTCGCTTCTTCCGCAGGCATGGACAAAGTCGTGATGAAGCAGCTATTCGCCCAAGCCGGACTCGCGCAAGTTCCATATATCCACTTCATCCGTACAGACTGGACGAACAACGAGTCCCGACTGCTCGATGCGGCGGAACAGACGCTTCAGTATCCGGTGTTCGTCAAACCGGCCAACCTTGGCTCAAGCGTCGGCATCAGCCGGGCGGACTCCCGCAGCAGCCTTAAAAAGGCGATTGACTTCGCACTTAAATTTGACCGCAAAATCATTATCGAGCAGGGCGTCACTGCGCGCGAAATTGAAATGGGCGTCCTCGGCAACGACGAGCCTGCATGCAGCGTCCCTGGGGAAATCAAGCCTGTTGCTGAGTTTTACGACTACGAGGCGAAATACCAGGACGGCAGCACGCAGCTTGTCATTCCAGCGGAAGTCTCCGATGGCACCGTTGCTCTCATGAAAGATATGGCGTACCGTGCTTTCAAAGTACTCGACTGCTCAGGCCTCGTGCGGGCAGACTTCTTTGTGACAGATACCGAAGAAGTACTGATCAACGAAGTGAATACAATGCCGGGCTTCACACCGACGAGCATGTTCCCGCTGCTGTGGCAGCATACAGGAGTCAGCTATCCGGAGCTGATTGACAAACTCATTGAGCTGGCAATCGCCCGCCATGCAGAAAAACAGCAAATACAATACACAATGGATTAAGTGGGGGACAACATGAAACGACAACTGACTGAACTGGCAGACTGGCTCGGGGTGTCCGGACAGCTGCTTGACGATACATTGGTGACCGGGGCCGCCATCGACTCCCGTGCCGTAAAGCCTGGTGATCTGTTCGTCCCGTTCCGCGGGGAGCAGGCGAATGGACATCATTACGTCCGTTCAGCATTCGGCAAAGGGGCTGCGGCTTCCCTTTGGCTGTCGGACGAACCGAATCCTCCCGCAGACGTACCGCTCATCTTCGTCGATGACGCAGAACTTGCCCTGCAGCAGCTTGCTCGCATTTATCGCAGCAAATTGTCTTGCAGTGTGATTGGCGTCACAGGCTCGAACGGTAAGACATCCACGAAGGACCTGCTTGCGAGTGTCCTCGGCGCGAAGTTCTCCGTGCAGAAGACGGAAGGCAACTTCAATAACGAACTCGGTCTGCCGCTGACCATCCTGTCTCTCGACGAGGACACCGAAGTGGCTGTTCTTGAGATGGGCATGAGCGGCTTCGGGGAAATCTCGTTTCTGTCCAAGCTGGCGAAACCAGACATAGCCATTATTACGAACATCGGGGAAGCCCACCTGCAGGATCTCGGCAGTCGGGAAGGGATTGCGAAAGCAAAGTTCGAAATCATCGACGGACTCGCAGCCGACGGCGCCTTTTTCTATGACGGCGATGAGCCTCTGCTGGCAGTGCTCGTCAACGCGCATCCGGATCTAAATACGCAATCATTCGGATACGGCAGCAGCTGCGATCTGCGTGCATCAGATGTCCGCGTGACGGAACGGGGGAGCGCATTTGCAGCAAATGGCACCCTATCTGGTGACTTTGTGATCCCTGTCTACGGGGAGCACCAAGTTAAAAACTCACTTGCAGCACTCCTAGCGGCAGCTCGTCTCGGTCTCACTGTGGAAGAGAGCCGCAGCGCATTGCTTGGCGCTGAGCTGACGCCGATGCGCATGCAGCCCATACAGGCCGAAAACGGCGCATTGTTCATCAACGACGCCTACAACTCGGCGCCGACTTCGCTCCGCGCCGCGCTGACATTCATCGGTCAGACGGCATTGAAAAAAGACAAATGGGTTGTTCTCGGCGACATGCTGGAACTAGGTGCAAATGAGAAGGACTACCACGAATCAGTCGCGGACCAGCTGGGCACACTGAACCTGAAAGGAATCGCCCTGTATGGACCCAGAATGCACTGGCTTTACGAGGAATTACAGCAAAACGGCACGGATGCGCAGCTTATCTGGTCGGAGGATGACTATGCACCGATCATCCGGCTGCTTGCGGATTCCGTTGACAGCGATTCCGTCGTCCTGCTGAAAGGATCCCGCGGTATGGCGCTTGAGCATGTCCTGGCAGGTGTATTGGGGACGGAGGGGTAACGGTGACGACGGGTGTGATCGTGCTGCATGGATTCACAGGCGGCTCATTCGAAGTGAGGCCGCTGCTGCGGACGCTCCGTGAACGGACGGACTGGCTTGTGGAAGTACCGGTGCTTCCCGGCCATGAGATCGGCGGACGGCTGGCGGACGTGACTGCGGAAGCCTGGCTCATGGAAGCGGAGATCAGCTGCCGCAGACTTCTGGAGAAAGCGGACCGGCTGATCGTCATCGGCTTCTCGATGGGCGGTCTGATCGCACTTTACCTGGCGCTCCGCTACCCGGTCGAACGCCTCGTCCTGCTTAGCGCGGCGGCAAAGTACATCGCCCCCCGCATGCTCATGAAAGACGCGGCTGTCCTGCTCGCGGAGCCGGTCATCCGGCAGTTTCCTCCGAATACGTTCTACCATCTCTATCAGTACAAACTGAGCCACACGCCGCTCCGCTCCGCCTACCAGTTCACCCGGATCGTGCGCCAGGTGAAGCCGTATCTGGGCTGCATCACGGCGCCGGTCTGCATTGTGCAGGGGAAGAAGGACGGCATTGTCCCGTATGCGAGCGCCGAACTGCTGTATGACAGGCTCGGTTCGCGTGATAAGCAGCTGGTCGTTTCGGATAACGGAAAACACCACATCTGCTACAGCGACGACTACGGGGACTGGTCACAGACGGTTCTGGACTTCCTGGGAAACGGATGAGGATCGTGCCGGCCGCGCTTTGAGTGTATGAGTTGCGGCGCCGGCATCCGTGTGATATACTAGCTGAAGCATTGGATACATTTACGCAGAACTCTTCCTCTTGTGAAGAGTGATTTTTTTTGAATAAAACGGTTTGATGATATGCCTGACCGGCATACACCAGCGAACCGCTCGGCAAAGACCGGGCTTTCCTTTCATCCATTCCATCTTAACCGGCTGCGGATGCACGCTGTCTGCACTGTTGGATTTGTATACGTTCGGAAACATACCCAAAGCATAAGGCTCCGATTTGCCGCGCTTTCATTTGCAAATGTAACCAATTGTCAAATGGAAAACAAAAGGAGATTGAGAAGTTTGACGAATTTTTCGGAATTGAACATCAGTAAATCTACACAAGACTCTCTAAAGAGAATGGGCTTTGAAGAAGCGACACCGATCCAGGAAGGTACGGTCACGTTCGGTATGGAAGGCAAGGACGTCATCGGCCAGGCACAGACAGGAACAGGGAAAACAGCTGCATTCGGTATTCCCATCATCGAAAAGATCGATACGAGCAATCCTGCTGTCCAGGCGCTTGTCATCGCACCTACACGCGAACTTGCAATCCAGGTCTCTGAAGAGATCTACAAAATCGGCTACGGAAAACGCGCACGCATCCTTTCCGTATTCGGCGGACAGGAAATCTCACGCCAGATCCGTGCGTTGCGCAACAACCCACAGATCGTTGTCGGGACACCGGGCCGTATCCTCGACCACATCAAGCGGAAAACACTGAAGCTTGACGGCGTGCAGACGCTCGTATTGGACGAAGCGGACGAAATGCTCAACATGGGCTTCATCGAAGACATCAACGCAATCCTCGAGAACGTACCGTCTGAACGCCAGACATTGCTGTTCTCGGCGACAATGCCTGCACCGATCCGCAAAATTGCGGAAACGTTCATGAAAGATCCGGAAATGGTGAAGATCAAGTCCAAGGAAATGACTGTCGAAAATATCGAGCAGTTCTTCGTGAAAGCGCACGAACGTGAGAAGTTCGACGTCCTGACACGCCTCCTGAACGTGCACCAGCCAGAACTTGCAATCATTTTCGGACGTACGAAGCGCCGTGTCGACGAACTGGCACACGCTCTCAACATCCGCGGCTACCTCGCTGAAGGCATCCACGGTGACTTGACACAGGCGAAGCGGATGTCCGTCCTGCGCCAGTTCAAGGAAAACAAGATCGATGTCCTCGTCGCAACGGACGTTGCAGCACGCGGTCTCGATATCTCAGGCGTGACACACGTCTACAACTTCGACATCCCGCAGGATCCTGAAAGCTATGTACACCGTATCGGACGTACAGGCCGTGCAGGAAAAAGCGGTATGGCAATCACATTCGTCACTCCACGCGAGATGGGTTACCTTCGCATCGTGGAAGAGACGACTAAAAAACGCATGACGGCACTTCAGCCGCCGACTTCTGACGAAGCATTGCTCGGTCAGCAGAAAGTAGCGATGGAGACGCTTGAAGAATCGGTTCAGAAG
Source organism: Sporosarcina sp. NCCP-2716 (assembly GCF_023707985.1). Lineage (GTDB taxonomy): Bacteria > Bacillota > Bacilli > Bacillales_A > Planococcaceae > Sporosarcina. The sequence continues at coordinate 15,522 of NZ_BRCF01000002.1, read as the reverse complement.
AACGAATTGAACGATTATACGCAATTCGCATCTGAATTGCTCGGTAAATATGATGCGACTGATCTCGTAGCGGCAGCATTGAAATACTTGACAAAAGAGCCGGACGCAACTCCTGTTACGATTACAGAAGAACGTCCATTGCCTTCACGCCGTTCTTCATCAGGCGGCGGACGCGGCGGTTATAAAGGCAACCGCAGCGGCGGAGGCAACCGTTCATTCGGCGGAGGCCGCGGCTATGGCGGCGGCGGAAATCGCCGCAGCGGCAGCAGCAGCAAAGACGGCCGTCGTGACGGCGGGCGCCGTGAAAGCGGCAGCCGCGACCGCGGACGCTCAGAACGGTAATCCGATAACACTACCCGGGAAACATCCTCGTGATGTTTCCCGGTTTTTTGTTGCCTGAAATTGAAACATACGTCATGCTGAATCGTATACACTAGTACTAGGTAAGGAGGGGACGGTTTGAGACAACAACCAGCTAACAAACTATCCGGAAAAGGATTGACGGTCTGGCAGCTGTACGGCATGCTGCAGACGCTGCTCGTGCTGCTTGTGGCAGTCGGCGCAGGTGTCCTGGCCTATCTGTTCGACTGGCCATTTTGGGTATACATCGCTGCGGCTGCTGTGACTATCGTGTACGGCGCCCTGTTCGGCTATGTGTTCCCGCGGATCCGCTGGGCGCGATGGCGCTACGAAGTGCGCGAGACGGAAATCGAACTGCAGCACGGCATCTTCATCGTCAAGCGGACGCTGATCCCGATGGTGCGTGTCCAGCATGTCGATACGGCGCAAGGCCCGATCCTGAAACGCTACGCCTTATCGGCCATTTCGATTTCCACAGCTGCAACCGTGCATTCCATCCCGATGCTGGCCGCGGAAGAGGCGGATGAATTGCGGAACCGCATTTCGGCGCTTGCGAAGGTGGCGGAAGACGATGTCTGAGCCGCGCTACAAACTGCACTGGGTGACGGTGCTGGTCGAAACGCTGAAAGCGCTGAAAGACGCCATCCTGCCGCTCGCCGTCGTCCTGTTCACGGGGAGCCGCAATAACAATACAGGCAATTGGTTCCTCGACAACTGGTCGCTGCTCTTCGGGGTCGTGCTGGCGCTGTTCCTCATCTCGAGCGGGTTCATCAAGTGGCGGAGGTTCACCTACTGGTTCGAAGACGGTGAATTGCGGATCGAATCGGGACTGTTCGTCAAGAAGAAGCGGTATATCCCGTTCGAACGCATCCAGAGCCTGAACTATACTGAAGGGATCTTCCACCGGCCGTTCGGGCTCGTGAAAGTGGAGATCGAAACAGCTGCCTCAGGAAGTGGTGAATCGGAAGCGGAACTGACAGCCGTGACACGGGAGGGTGCCGACCGCATCAAACAGCGGATCGCAGAAGGCAAACGCCGTAAATCAGAGAGTGGGGAAGGGCTGCCGCTGACGGAGGAATCATCCGAAGAAACTGCGCACGCTGCGGACCGGGAGAACGCAGGGCGGACCGTATTCACACTTTCGCCGAAACAGCTGATCATCCTCGCGACGACATCGAGCGGCATCGGCGTCATCTTTTCCGGTGCGGCAATCTTCCTCTCGCAATTCGGGGAACTGCTGCCCATCGCGAAAGTGGGAAGGGAACTGACGAGCCTGCTGAAATTCGGCGTGCTGCTCATCGCGATCCTCGTCTTCCTGGCGCTCCTCGGAGCCTGGCTTCTGTCCGTCGCCATGACGTTCTTCTCCTATTACGGGTTCAAGGTGAGTGTCACCGATGAGGAGCTGATCATCACCCGCGGGCTGATCGAGAAAAAGCGGACGACGGTTCCGCTCCGGCGCATCCAGAGTGTCAGTTTGCAGGAGAATCCGCTGCGTCAATTGTTCGGTTACGGCCGTGTCGTAGTCCACAGTGCGGGAGCCGCGGGGGACGGATCACGCATCCAGCTCTTTCCACTAGTCATGAAGAAAGACATGTACGGCCCGCTGCAGGAGATCTTCCCGGACCTCGATATCCGGGACCCGGACGGGAAACTTCCGAAACGCGGCCGCAGGTTCTACTATCGCATCGATTTCTTCTGGCTCGTACCCATCATCGGGCTGCTGAGTTGGTTTTTCTACCCATACGGCCTCTGGTCGCTCCTGCTCATTCCGGCCGTCATCGGCTTCGGAATGTGGCAGCACCGATCCGCCGCCTGCCGGATCACCGGCAACCAAGTCACCATCCGGGCGCGCGGGTTCGGTCTCGAGACGTCCTATACGATGAAGAAAAGGATCCAGTCCGCAGAGCTGCGCCAGACGATCTTCCAGAAACGGAAAGACGTCGCGACGATCCATCTGAACGTCAAATCGGGGATGGGCGTACACGACGTCAGCCTCCGCCAGATGGACCGCCGCGAAGCCGAACAGCTTCTCGCCTGGTATGAACCGGGGGAGCGCTCATAAAACCTGGTGAAGCGCTCATGAATCGCTGGGAGCACTCATAAAACCGTAGAAAACGCTCATAAATCGCTGGAAACGCTCATAAAACTGGAAAAACGCTCATAAATCACGAAAAACGCTCATAAAACTGGAAAAACGCTCATAAATCGCGAAAAGCGCTCATAAAACTGGAAAAGCGCTCATAAAACCCAAAAAGCGCTCATAAACCCCCGACGCGCCACGCAAGCCGCGCGCGTGCCCAGCAAAAAAAGACTGCCAGCCTGTCAGATAACCTGACAGGCCGGCAGTCTTTACGGCTTGCGGACAATACGGACCTTCGGCTTGCGCCAGCTGACGATCCGTTTCGGGTGGAAGATGCTCAAGCCGATCAGGAAGCCGACGATCAGACCGGCGATGTGCGCGGCTGCGTTGATGTTCGGGCCGATGAACGTCATGACCACGCCGAGACCGATGATCGGCAGGATGATCTGGCGGAGCTGCGGCAGCATATGCTTCGTGTGGTAGACGAGTGCTCCGAACGCACCGAAGATCCCGAAGATCGCGCCGCTCGCGCCGACATGCGAAAAAGTAGAATCGTAGACGAAGAACGTCGCGATGCAGCCAAAGATGCCCGACAGGAAGTAGACAGTCAAAAACCGCGCCTTGCCGGACACTTTCTCGAGCTCCGGCCCGAAGATGAACAGCGAAAACATATTGAACAGCAAATGCATAATTCCGGCATGCAGGAATATCGGGGTCACGAGACGCCAGTACTCACCTTGTTCGACGAGGAAATTCGCTCCGACGCCGAACAGGAAGATCCGGTCGCCGATCCCCGGCAGCAGCGTCAGCAAGTAAACGAGGACGTTCGCTGCAATCAGTGTGGAGACGACCGGGTATTGCCGGATGTATTGGGAAAAGCTCTCAGTACGGATAAACATGACACTCCTCCGATCTTTGCTCAAGTATACAATTTTTCAACACTATATGGAAAGAAGGTGATTCCATGATCACGGGAATCGGATTGGATATTACAGAACTCAGCCGGATCGAAGCGCTCGACCGGAAATCCTCCAAGTTCCGCGAGCGAGTGCTGACCGCCGAAGAAATGACCCGGTACGAAGCACTGACCGGTGCACGAAAAATCGAATTCCTCGCCGGCCGCTTCGCTGCAAAGGAAGCGTTCGCCAAGGCACTCGGCACCGGGATCGGCGCTGCCTGCAGCTTCCAGGACATCGCCATCCTGCCGGCCGAATCCGGGGCGCCGGTGCTCTTTTTCCGCGGCGAGCCGTCCGACGGCCTGGTATCCATCACACACACGAAAACGGCAGCCGCTGCGCAAGTGATTCTGCAAAAACCGGAACACAACGGATAAGCTCCGCATAAACGACTGTCCCTCCTCATAAGATGACCTACCCGATTGAAATAGGAGAGGATGAACGGAATGCGGAGCAGAGTAGTTGCAGTCATGTTAGGGTTGGTGCTGTTGTTGCTTACAGCGTGCGGTGCGCCGTCCAAGGAAGACGTCGTCAAGAAATTGAGCGGTAAATGGAATGATTCCTCAGGCTACGACCTGAAAGCCACTATGGAGATCAAGACCGGGGAAGAACCGCGCATGTACGATGTCACTGTCTGGCACACGAAACCGGACTTCTACAAAGTGGATGTCTCCCAGCAGGGCAAAGAGGAGTCACAGCTGATCGTCCGGAACGAAGAAGGGGTCTTCGTTGTCACGCCGTCCCTCGGCAAAACGTACAAATTCCAGAGCGACTGGCCGGCCCAGAACAGCCAGGCGTACTTGATCAGCACCCTGTCGGACGATATCAAGGCTGATAAGAAATCGACGATGACCGAGAAAGACAAAACGTATGTGTTCGAAACAGCTACACGCAACAACCAGAAAGCCGTCCTGCCGACACAGCAGATCCATATTGACAAAAAGACACTGCTGCCGACACACGTCACCCTTCTGGATGAAAACAAAGAAGAGAAGATCCGGGTGACATTCAAGAAGATCACACTCGGTGTGAAACGTGACGCGAAGGACTACGCAGTCGAGATGGAAAACGCGGACCATGAGAAAAAAGACGGCGATTCCAAAGACAAAGACAAGAAAGCCGAACTTGAAACGTATTACCCGACCGCCCAGTTCGAAGGCGTCACCCTCCTCAGTGAAGAAGCGGTGGAAACGGAATCCGGCACACGTCTCTTCCTATCCTATGGCGGCGGAGACAAAGAGTTCATCGTCGTGCAGGAACCGGCACTGCCAGTCGATAACCAGATCCAAGTTTCCGTTGAAGGAGATCCTGTCGATCTCGGCTTCACTGTCGCAGCCCTCTCCGGCCAGACGATCCGCTGGGAGCAGGACGGAATCGCATTCTATGCGGCATCCGAATCACTCAGCAAGGGAGAACTCATCCAAGTGGCAGGCTCCATGCAGCCGAATATCGTCAAGTGACCGGGAGACCGGAAGCATGATTCTCTATGAATTGACGCCATGACCCTTTCAGGTTGATAATAATCATACCGATTCTGAAAGGATGACCGACATGGCACAATCAGCAGGATACCGGCCGACACGCGCAGTCATCGACGTGTCGGCCATTGAAACGAATGTTAATAACTTGAATAAGCATCTGCCTGCCGGGACAGCTGTCATCGCAGTGGTCAAAGCGGATGGATACGGACACGGCGCGGCTGAAACTGCAAAGGCTGCGCTGCGGGCGGGAGCGTCCATGGTATCCACCGCCACACCTGACGAAGCGCTGGAATTGCGGGAAGCAGGGATCGCGTCACCGATCCTCGTCATGGGGCCGTCACCGATCGCATTTGCGGAAGAAGCGATCCGCCGGCAGATCACACTGACGGTCCCTGGCCTGGACTGGGCGGAACAAACAGTGGAATCCTTGAAAGATTCAGCAGGGAAATTGCATGTCCATGTAAAAATCGACACAGGGATGGGCAGAATAGGAATCCGGACCGAGGACGAGGCGGCGGAACTTGCTTCGCTCCTCGGCAGTTGTCCGGCCATTCAAGTGGACGGGGCATTCACTCATTTCGCCTGTGCGGATGAAGAGGACCCGACCAAGACGGAACAGCAATACAACCGTTTCCTGAAAATCCTCGCACGGTTCCCGGACCGGCCGCCTTGTGTCCACGCCGCGAACAGTGCGGCAGCCCTCCGTTTCCCTGAATACGCGCTGGATGCCGTCCGTTTCGGCATCAGCATGTACGGCATCCCGCCAAGCAGTGCAATCGCATCACGCCTTCCATTCCCGCTGCGGCGCGCCATGCAGCTCGAAACCGAGACGGCCTATGTGAAGCAGGCAGGGCGGCACGAGACAATCAGTTACGGAAGTACGTACGAAGCTCCGGAAGGCGAGTGGATCGCCACACTGCCGATCGGTTACGCGGACGGTCTGAAACGCAGCCTGAGGGGGCAGCAAGTGCTCATCCGCGGGCAGCGTGCTCCGATCGTCGGCACGATCTGCATGGACCAATGCATGATCCGTCTGCCGGGGCAGCTGCCGTACGGAGAACCGGTCGTCCTGATCGGCTCGCAGGGCAGCGTAGAAATCACGATGGAAGAATGGGCGGAACGTCTCGGTACGATTCCTTATGAAATCGCCGTGACGATCGCCGGACGTGTGCAAAGACAGTACGTCGGGGAATAAGCTGGCACTCTATCACTCCTGCACTTTCGACAAACTATCGCACCAAATCTCGTACCTTGTCGCTATATTTCCTTTTTTGTCTTTTCATTGTCGAACTCCAATGGTAAGATGAATCTGTATAGAAATGAGGAACGGGTTTTTGTCGGAGGTGCTTGAGTTGGATGCTAACCGTAACAACAGAGAACTGCTTATTGAAATCCCCAACAACATGCTGAAACAAAATGAACAGACGATCGTCCATCAGGAGCAGCAGGGAGATTTCGTATATTACTCGGCTAAACGCGTAAAAACTGATTGCGAGCTGAATACAATCAGGGAAGAGATGATGCGCGGATACGTGGAAATGTCGCAAATCAACCTTGGGATCGCAGCGGAATGCCTGCATGCGGAATTCGAGGCTCAGCATACGGTGGAACGAATCGTAAGCGGAGGATGAAAAGTTGGCAATTAAACGCGGAGATGTCTTTTTTGCGGATTTGTCGCCTGTTGTCGGATCTGAACAGGGCGGCACCCGGCCGGTCCTCGTCATCCAGAATGACATCGGGAACCGGTTCAGCCCTACTGTGATTGTCGCGGCAATTACAGCACAAATTCAAAAAGCCAAGTTGCCGACTCATGTGGAGATCGATGCGGAACGGCACGGATTCGAGCGGGATTCCGTTATCCTGCTCGAGCAGGTCCGCACGCTCGACAAATCGAGGCTGACTGACAAAATCACACACTTAGACCAGCACGTCATGGAAAAAGTGAACGCGGCGCTCGAAGTGAGTTTCGGTTTAACGAACATTTAGGTATACATAACAAAGAAATTCATTCTGCCTGCGAGGCGGAATGGATTTTTTTGTACGGAAAAGATGCCGGCTGAACGATTATCCGTTATACTAGAGGACAAAGGACGAACGCATTTTACCGATAAGGGGGAAACGACAGTATATGAACAGCAAAATGAGGTCCGTTGTGAACGAGCACATGGACACCATCATCGAGAAATGGGTCGACATTATGAAAGAGGAAAAGGGAGAGCGCTTCTTCCATTTCATGCCCCATCACCTCGTTGAAAAGACAAGCCGCGAATTCACGACGCTGATGACTTCCAACATAAACGAAGACCAGAGCGCGCTCAACAACGAACGCCTGGACGATTTCACGGAGAAAGTGGTCCGTTTCGGATGGTCCATCAAATTCGTCAACAAAGCGATCGATAACTTCGCCTCCGTCGTATTCGAACTGCTGGAAGACAAAGAAGTGATCACGGAGCAGAACTTGCGGATCTTCATGGGCGTCTTCACTAGCTGGATCAACCCGCTGCGTGAGAGCATCATCGAAGCGTACGCCATCAAATGGGAGCAGACCGATACCCTTCAGAAAGTGGCATTGCAGGAATTGTCTGCATCACTGATCCCTGTCGTGGAAAAAGTGTCCATCATGCCCCTCGTCGGAACGATCGACACCGAACGGGCAAGACTGATCATGGAAAACCTGCTGGAAGGCGTCGTCGAACAGCGCGCCGAAGTGGTACTGCTCGATATTACCGGCGTCCCTGTCGTCGACACGATGGTAGCCCATCACATCATCCAGGCTGCCGATGCGGTCCGCCTTGTCGGAGCGAAATGTATGCTCGTCGGCATCCGTCCGGAAATTGCACAAACGATCGTCGCACTTGGCATCAACTTAAGCGATTTCACGACAACGAGCACACTGCGCAGAGGCATGGCCAAAGCATTGAGCCTGACAAACCGAGAAATAGTGGAGGTAGAGTAATATGAATGTCCGGATACCGATATTGAAACTAGACGAAGTGCTGATCGTATCGATTCAATGGGAGCTGGATGATCAGACAGCCATCCAATTCCAGGAGGATCTTCTGAACAAAATGCACGAAACAACTGCACGGGGTGTTGTCATCGACCTGACCTCGATCGACTTCATCGATTCATTCATCGCAAAAGTACTCGGCGACGTCATCAGTATGTCAAGTCTAATGGGCGCCAAAGTCGTCATCACGGGAATTCAGCCAGCTGTAGCGATAACACTGATCGAGCTGGGAATCCGCCTGGAGAATGTAATGACTGCCCTGGATCTTGAAAACGGATTGACGAAGCTGCGCAGAGAATTGGAGGCCTGAATATGGACAATCGGTCTTCTGTAGAGATTTTCACGGAATGGGATATTGTTGCTGCACGACAGCTTGGCCGAAATGAAGCGAAAACCACCGGGTTCGGAACAGTGGACCAGGCGCGCATCACGACAGCGATCAGTGAGCTGGCGCGTAATATCTATTTGTATGCCGGCAAAGGGAAGATTGAAATAGAACGGCTTTCCACGAACGGCATGAATGGCATCACAATCATCGCATCCGATGAAGGTCCGGGGATCCCGGATTTGCGGAAAGTCATGGAAGACGGCTTCTCGACATCCGGTGGACTCGGTGCGGGGATGCCGGGAGTCAAGCGCTTGATGGACGACTTCAAAGTGGAGTCTGAAGTCGGGAAAGGGACGACGATCACCGCCACCAAGTGGCTGCGATAAGGAGATTGACAAATGGCGCAAGACGTTGGGAAACAGTATGAAGAGCTGCTGAAGAAGTACGTTGAAAACGAAGACGAAACCAACTTGTATGCCGCCCAGCAAGTGAGCCGGAAATTCATCGAAAAGAAGATTTCCCCGGAAGAAGTGATCAGCTATCACAAGACATCGGTGGAGGAGATCTTTCCGGATCTTTCTGCGCGCATCGGTCCGTCCTATGATTTCCTGATCGAAGTGATGATCCACTACGGACTAGCCCTCATGGAACACCAGAGCCTCATCCGCAAACAGGAGGCGCTCCAGATCGAGATGGACGTGGCAGTCAAAGTGCAGGACATGCTTCTTGAGACATCCATTCCGCAGGTGGAAGGCCTGGATATCGGTGTCGTCAGCAAGCCTGCGAAAAAGATGAGCGGCGACTATGTGTATTTCATCGAGCAGGGCAACAGGGAAGCCTGCGTGGCTGTGGCAGATGTCATGGGCAAAGGGCTGCCGGCTGCGCTGTGCATGTCGATGATCAAGTTCGGCATGGACAGTCTGCGCTCACAGGCGACAGAACCGCAGCACGTCCTCGGGGTGATCAACCAGATCGTCGAGAAGAGCATGGACGATTCGATGTTCATCTCGATGTATTACGGAAAATACGACGGATCGACGTGTACATTCACGTTCGGTTCGGCCGGGCACGAGCCTGCGCTGCTGTACCGCGCTGCCGAAGACCGGTTTGTCGAACTTGATGCAAAAGGTCTGCTGCTCGGCATCCGGAAAGAAGTCGGGTTCGAGGAGAAATCAGTGGTGCTGGAAAAAGGCGACTTCATCGTCATGCTGACGGACGGCGTGACGGAAGGCCGCAATTCAGACGGCTTCATCGACGAGGAAGTCATCCTTGACATGCTGCGGCAGGTCAAAGAACAGCCTGCGCAGCAGATCGTCGATTATTTGTATACGGAACTGTTTAAGATGCAGAATTACATGCTGCACGACGACTTCACGCTTGTCCTGTTTAAAAAGGAGTAAGAGGTTTAGTCGGGGCGCAAAGCGGGTACACACCATTTTAGAGGTCTAATTCAATTAGAACAGAAAGTATGGGGTGCAGATAAATGAATTTACAAGTCGATGTGCAGGAAAAGGATTGCGTACACGTATTCAGGATTGTCGGGGAGATAGACGCGTTCACCGCGCCGACACTGAAAGAACGTCTCGATCAGGTGGCTGACCAGCCGCAATGCCAGGCAGTCCTCGATTTCTCGGAAGTGGATTACATGGACAGTACAGGGCTCGGCGTCTTCGTCGCTTTCTACAAAAGAGTGAAGGCAGTGGATGGTTCCGTTAAGATTGTCGGACTGAACAAGCGCCTGAAACGTCTTTTTGAAATCACGGGGCTCGATGACATCGTAGAGATTGAAATGGAAAGTAGGGACGTAAATGGCACCGTTTGACTATATTGAAATTAAGGTTCCTGCCAAGGCCCAATACGTCGGGGTGGCGCGGCTGACAATTTCGGGACTGGCGAGCCGGCTCGGTTTTACATATGACGAAATCGAAGACTTGAAGATCGCGTCCAGTGAAGCGATCACGAACGCGGTCCGCCATGCATATGACGAGGATGAAGAAGGCGAGATCGTCGTCGGCTGCGCACTGTATGAGGACAAGCTGGAAATCATGGTGGCAGACCATGGACAGAGCTTCAACTTCGAAGAAACGAAGAAACAGGTCGGCCCTTACACCGAAACCGAGTCCGATGTGCAACTTTTGCGAGAAGGAGGACTTGGACTCTATTTAATGGAAACATTGATGGACGATGTGAAAGTGCATCACGAAAAAGGCGTCACTGTTTTCATGACTAAATACCTGGGCAGAGAGCGGGGCGAAGCGGATGTCAAACAAACAGCCTACTCGTGATCCGTTAGTACAGGAACAAGTGCTGGAATGGATCCGCCGTTATCAGGAAAACGAAGACGATGAGGCCCAGACGCATCTCGTCCTCCATTACGAGCGCCTCGTCCAGTCGATCGCCCGGAAGTATTCGAAAGGGAAGTCGTACCACGAGGATATAGCCCAAGTCGGCATGCTCGGTCTTCTCGGGGCAATCCGGCGGTACGATCCTGACTTCGGACGCAGTTTCGAGGCATTCGCCGTGCCGACTATCATCGGCGAAATCAAACGGTTCCTTCGCGACAAGACGTGGGCGGTCCACGTGCCGCGGCGCATCAAGGAACTCGGACCGCGCATCAAAGCGACGGTCGAGACGCTCACCACCGAACTGCAGCGCTCGCCGCTCGTAAGCGAAATTGCAGACTACCTGGAAGTCGACGAAGAATCCGTGCTGGAAGCTATGGAAATGGGACGCAGCTACCAGGCGCTTTCCATGGATCATACGCTGGAGGCGGACTCGGAAGGCGGCACTGTCACGCTCTTCGACATCATCGGGACCCAAGATGAAGGATACGAAAAGACGGATCAGCGGCTGCTCGTCGCGAACGCATTAGATGTATTGTCGGATAGGGAAAGACAGATTATCCAATATACATATATAGAACAGCTGAGCCAAAAAGAGACCGGAGAACTTCTAGGCATCTCACAAATGCACGTATCGAGACTGCAGCGAAAAGCGATTAAAAAGCTTCAGGAAGCGATACTGGCAGCAGGCGGAGCCTCCTGAATGGAAACGTTCATTAACGATCATATCGAGGCGTATATCTTTCAACAGGCCAAAGGTGGAAATCGTGATTCAGGGGATGTGTACTTTCTTCACTCAGAAGAGGATTACTTCATCTGTGCAATTGCAGACGGACTCGGGAGCGGAGTACTGGCCCGCCAGTCTGCGGAAGTGATGCCGCGGATTCTGCAGGAGCACCACGGAGAGACGATCGAAGAACTCCTCAGCCGCATCAACGAGCACATGGTGCAGAAACGCGGTGCGGCAGTTGCAATCGTGAAAGTGGATTATGCTAAACAGACGATCCAGCACAGCTGTGTCGGCAATGTGCGTTTGTACATCCGCCAGCACGACGGAAGAATGCTCTATCCGCTTCCGGTGATGGGGTACCTTTCCGGACGTCCCCAAAAGATGAAGACCCAGGAATACACGTACCAGCAAGGAGATATTTTCTTCATGCATTCAGACGGCGTGGAGCTTAGAAGCCCGAAAGCGCTGCTTTCCCGGAGCGACGACCCGCTCGCCTTATCCGAAATGGTGCGGGAAACCGTCAAACCGGGCGATGACGCAACATTCATCACAGGAACCCTGCTTCTGTAAGTGAGAAGCGGGATTTTTTGTGTTCACTTTCATGGTAAACTTGTTAGTAACGAATGGGGGAATGGAAATGACAGAGAGACTGATGGAACTGACGGCGAAGCGGGCAGGTCTTACCGTGAAGCAGACGAAGCAAGTGGTGGCCCTGCTGGACGAGGGGAACACGGTCCCGTTCATCGCGCGGTACCGGAAAGAGGCGACCGGGTCGCTGGATGAAGTGCAGATCAAAGACATCGAAGACGCGTACCAGTACAGCAAGAGCCTGGAACAGCGAAAAGACGAAGTCGTACGTCTGATCGGCGAACAGGGGAAGCTGACACCTGAGCTTGAACAGCAGATCCACTCTGCAGACGTCCTCCAGCGGATCGAGGACCTTTACCGTCCTTACAAACAGAAACGGCGCACCCGGGCAATGATCGCGATTGAAAAAGGGTTGGAAGGCCTGGCGGACAAGCTGCTCGCGTTCACGAACGAAGCACCGGACAAGCTCGCCGCCCGTTTCATCGACGGTGAAAAAGGGATCGGCACAACGGAAGAGGCATTGGCGGGAGCCAGGGATATTATCGCAGAACGGCTTGCGGACGACGCCGCGATGCGCGAGACGATCCGGAAGCAGACATGGGCGAAGGGCACTATCTCATCGGCAAGGCGGAAAGCTGCAGAAGACGAAAAAGCAATCTATGAGATGTATTACGACTACGAGGAACCGCTGTCCAAAGTGGTGCCACACCGTATCCTGGCACTGAACCGGGGAGAGAAGGAAGACGTCCTGCGGGTATCGGTGGGCTTTCCCGCTGAACAGATCACCGGAGGGATGCAGCGGCACGTCGTCAAACGGGCATCCTCTCCATCGGCTGTGCACGTACAGGAAGCGGTGGAAGACTCGTTCAAGCGCCTGATTGCGCCGTCCGTCGAACGGGAAGTGCGCACTGCGTTATCGGAGAAAGCCGAAACGCAGGCTATCCACGTGTTCTCGGAAAACCTGAAGAGCCTGCTGCTGCAGCCGCCGCTGAAAGGCCGGATGGTGCTTGGCGTCGACCCGGCGTTCCGGACGGGCTGCAAACTGGCGGTCATCGATGAGACCGGTAAAATGCTGGAAATATCGGTGATCTATCCCCATCCGCCGAAGCCTCAGAAGGAAGCATCCCAAAAAACGGTTGTCCAGCTTCTGAAGAAGTATGGCATCCGGCTGATCGCCATCGGTAACGGCACCGCTTCAAGAGAGACTGAGAAATTCATCGCAGACATCATCCGTGAACTCGACGCCGATGTCTCGTATGTCATTGTCAACGAAGCCGGCGCCAGTGTCTACTCGGCCTCTGCGCTCGCCCGGGCCGAGTTTCCAGATCTGCAAGTGGAACAGCGGAGCGCCGTGTCGATTGCGCGCCGGCTCCAGGATCCGCTGTCGGAACTGGTCAAGATCGATCCGGAATCGATCGGTGTCGGCCAGTACCAGCATGACGTTCCGAAGAAGCAACTGGCGGAGTCCCTGTCATTCGTCGTCGAGACGGCCGTGAACCGCGTCGGGGTCAACGTCAATACGGCGTCCGCCTCACTCCTGCAGTACGTGGCGGGCCTGTCCAAGACAGTCGCGGAAAACATCGTCAGGCAGCGCGAGGAACAAGGCAGTTTCGAAAAGCGCACGCAGCTGAAGAAGATTCCGAGACTCGGAGCGAAGACTTATGAACAGGCAATCGGCTTCCTCCGGGTGCCGAACGCGAAAGAACCTTTCGACGCAACCGGTATCCATCCGGAAAGTTACGCGCTTGCCGAGGCAGTGCTGAAAGAGGCCGGGCTGACGAAACAGCAGATCGGGTCACAGGAAGCGGTAGCTGCCCTTGCATCTTTCGACAGCCGAACGCTTGCGGCGAAATTGGATGCCGGACACGCAACGGTGAACGATGTCATCGAAACATTGAAGCGGCCGAACCGCGATCCCCGGGACGAGTATCCGCAGCCGTTATTGAAAGCGGATGTCCTCGATATGAAAGATCTCCATGAAGGGATGGAAATGCAGGGAACCGTCCGGAACGTCGTCGACTTCGGTGCATTTGTCGACATCGGTGTGCACGAAGACGGCCTCGTCCATATATCCAAACTGAAAAAGGGGTATGTCAAACATCCGCTCGACGTTGTGGCTTCAGGAGACATCGTGACGGTATGGGTGGAAGCGGTAGACAAAGCGAAAAGCCGGATTTCCCTGACGATGCTGCCGCCCAAGGTGAAATGATGGAAAGGGAAGCGAGACGAACGCCTCCTGAATTGCAGGAACTGACAGAGCAGCTGTCCCTGCGCTGGTTCGGAAGACCTTTCATCCACGAGGCGGTCTACAACCCGCGTCTCCGGACGACAGGAGGCAGATACATGCTCCGTGATCATTCGATCCAAGTGAACCCGGCCGTTGAAATGATGTACGGGGAAGAGGAGCTGATCGGCGTGCTGAAGCACGAGCTCTGCCATTACCATCTCCATTTGGAAGGCAGAGGTTATAAGCATGGCGATTCCGACTTCAGGGAGCTTCTCAGAAAAACCGGTTCACCGCGCTTCTGCAAGCCGCTGCAGGCGGAACAGCAGAGAACCGTCCGCCATTACCGATGTGCCGATTGCGGGCGGCAGTATGAGCGCAGACGAAGAGTCGACACGAGCCGCTACCGCTGCGGTAAATGCCGTGGGAAGCTGCAGGAAGTACAATAGCCGTGAGTGTTTCGAAAGCGCTCGAACCCTTGGTACAACTAGGGTTCGAGCGCTTTTGAAATTAATTCGAGAAAAGTGGTTGACGAAACAGGAAAGACTGTCTATAATAGAAAAAGTCGATTGGGAACAACGGCGAACAGCAGCAAGCACCACTTTCAAATGGCCCCTTGGTCAAGCGGTTAAGACACCGCCCTTTCACGGCGGTAACACGGGTTCGAATCCCGTAGGGGTCACCATGTTTTCTCCTTTATCATTAGAAACATTGGGGTATAGCCAAGCGGTAAGGCAACGGACTTTGACTCCGTCACTCGTTGGTTCGAATCCAGCTACCCCAGCCAAGTTTTTCAAACTCCGTTTGGAAAACTTCGCAGGAAACACACGAAAGTGTTTCTGGCGGAATGTACGAGCCATTAGCTCAGTTGGTAGAGCATCTGACTTTTAATCAGAGGGTCGCAGGTTCGAATCCTGCATGGCTCACCATTCAATTACTTTTTTTAAAAAAGTGTTGACATCATTTGCGGATCGTGTATAATAGAGGATGTCGCAAAAACGATAATAATGCGGTAGTGGCGGAATGGCAGACGCGCTAGGTTGAGGGCCTAGTGGGGGTTAACCCCGTGGAGGTTCGAGTCCTCTCTACCGCACCAAATTTTTACTCTCAAAGAGCGCCCGTAGCTCAATTGGATAGAGCGTCTGACTACGGATCAGAAGGTTGTGGATTCGACTTCTGCCGGGCGCGCCATATAATGCGGGTGTAGTTTAGTGGTAAAACCTCAGCCTTCCAAGCTGATGATGAGGGTTCGATTCCCTTCACCCGCTCCATTATTTTATACAACATGAACCTTGAAAACTGAACAGCAAAATGTCAACGAATTATCGTCTGTTCCGCCGACCCCGTCGGCGGAACAGACACAAACCAGATCAACAGATCTGATAGACATCTTAAATGATGCCAGCAAGAATTGAGCAATCGA
>NZ_BRCF01000001.1:121966-715914 GCF_023707985.1 Sporosarcina sp. NCCP-2716 | reverse complement strand
ATGTTGGCAAGTGGCCTTTTTTTATACATAAATTAGCTGCCGTTTCCTACATTTCTAGTGTGCCATAAACATATTTTATGCTTGTTGCTGGTGTTTTATCGGGAATTTTACTTGTGAGCTTTCTCAAAAACGGAGAAGTAAATTGGCTAATTACGAGTGCTACTTTAGCTCTTTCGGTATTAGGATTTTTTACTATATTACTTATTAGAGTTGAAATGAAAAGGGCAAGTGCTAAATAATCGGGAGCTTTTAAGGAATAATCTTTGAACCAATTGCTTAGTTGATCGGAGTGCAACACCCAGCGAGCGCAGCGAGAAACCTGGTGCGCCGCCCGCTCTTGAAAACGCTGGCGGCTTCGGCTATGATGACACTTACAAAAGAATAACCGACGCAACAGGTGCCCTTCGGGGAGAATAGGGAATGGAGTGTGAATCTCCAGCGGTCCCGCCACTGTAAACGGGGAGTTTCGCTGCATGGCCCACTGGATTCGGTTCCGGGAAGGAGCAGCGGAACGCAGATCCTGAGCCAGGAGACCTGCCTGAATTGCGGGGAGATACAGATGATGGAAAAGTCTGCAGTGTATTTGCTATGCAAACACACTGCAGGCTTTTATTTTTTGTCAAAAAAGGAGAATGATGATGAACGTATTGGAACAGACCCTTCAAGGGATCCACGGGCTGGACGCCGGCATGATGGAGACCGCCAGAACTAGGATCGACAACCTGATCAAACCCGTCGGCAGTCTCGGGAAACTGGAGGACATCGCCGTCCGGCTGTCCGGTATCACGGGAAGTCTTCACCCTGTGATCGACCGGAAAGCGATCATTACGATGGCGGCCGACCACGGCGTGTATGCTGAAGGGATTTCCGGCAACCCGCAGGAGATCACGCTTGCGCAAACATTGCTTTTCGAGCGGGGACTGACCGGCGTGTGTGCCATTGCGGGTATCACGGGTGCCGCCGTGACGGCGGTCGATATTGGCATTAAGGGAGAGCTCCCGGAACACTCGGGTGTTATCCGTCGTAAGGTGAAGCACGGCACCGACAATATGGCGGAGGGCCCGGCGATGACGCGCGAAGAGGCCATCCGCTCGATCGAAGTCGGCATTGAGATGGCCGCCCGGGAGGCGGAAAAGGGAACCCGGCTGATCGGGACAGGTGAGATGGGCATCGGGAACACGACGCCGAGCACCGCCATGCTCGCTGTCTTCAGCAGGAGGGATCCGCTTGACATCACGGGAAGGGGCGCTGGCGTCGGGGAAGGCGGCATTTCGCACAAAGTTGCGGTCATCCGGAAAGCGATCGACGTGAACCGGCCGGATGCCGTGGACGGGCTCGATGTCCTCGTGAAAGTCGGCGGCCTTGAAATCGGCGGGATGGCAGGGGTCATGCTCGGTGCTGCGGCGCATCGGATGCCCGTCGTGATCGATGGCTATATTTCGTCCGTGGCGGCGTTGCTTGCTGCTGCCCTTGAACCGAAAGCAAAAGCGTACTTCTTCGCCTCGCATGCTTCTGCAGAACCGGGCGGGAAGCTTGCAAGCGAACTGCTCGGCTTGGAACCGATGCTGCACATGGACATGTGTCTCGGGGAAGGATCCGGCGCCGCGCTGGCGTTTCCGATCTTCGACGCCGCCGTCAGCATGATGACCCGGATGGCAACATTTGCGGATGTGGAGATGAAAATTTGAAACAGGCATTGCCCATCGTGTCAATAATAAGCTAAACAAAAACGCACAGATAGGCTCATCTGTGCGTTTTGCTATGGACCGTATTTTTTACAACAGCGGACTTCTTCCATGCATCAGGACTCTGACACTGCCCGCTTCCGTTCTGAGCTGTCGACAACGACGGCTCCTACGAGATCGCCGGTGACATTCGATGCAGTGCCGCCCATGCCGATGATGGCATCGACTCCTGCGATGAGAGCGACGATTTCAAGCGGCAGGCCGAACATCGTCAGGACGGCCGCCAACGTGATGAGACCTGCTGCCGGAACGCCGGCCGTCCCGATCGACAGCAGGGTGCCGACGATGACGATAAGGAAGAAGCTCGACACCGATAAATCCAAGTTGGTGATATTTGCTGCGAACACGATGGACACTCCCATCCGCAGCGCACCGCCGTCCGAGTTGAAGACGGCACCGAGGGGAAGGGCAAAGTTCGCAGTCTTCTCCGAGACACCCGCCTTCTGCACGGCTTTGATGGCCACCGGCAGGGAAGCGATGCTGCTCGAGGTGAAGAACGCGGTCGTATAGGCTTCCTTCGTCGATTTGAAGAAGTGGGTGACCGAATTGCCTGAGAAACGGAGGAAGCTCGTATAGACGAACAGCCACAGAACCGCGATTCCGAGATAGAAGACCCCGGTGAAGGCAAGCAGCGACTTGAACGTTGCAACACCCTGGCTGCCGAACGCGGTGGCGCTGATCGCGAACACACCGATCGGCGCATAGAGCAGCACGCCCGTCAATAATTTCGAGAACATTTCCTTCAGGGCGATGATCACCCGATCAAGCAGCTCGCCGTGCCGCCGCATCTCCGGCTCATCGGAAAATTTCATCGCCGAGATGGCGAGCCCGATGATAACGGCGAGGAAAATGATGCCCATGACGTTGCCGCCTGAGAACGCTTCGAACATATTGGACGGAACGAGCTGGAGCAGCACATCCGAGACATTCGGCGCTGCCGGCGTTTCGACCATTGTATTCGGCAGTGTCAGATGCTTTCCAGGCTGGAACAGCAGGGCGAGCCCGACGCCGATCCCGACTGCCGCCGCGGTGGTCGCTGCATAGTAGAGAACGAGTTTCCAGCCGATGCGGCCAAGCTGCTTGATGCTCATCTGATCGACCGCAAGCACGACTGTCAGGAAGATAACGGGAATGGCGACCAGGCTCAGCAGGTTGATCAGCAGCGTGCCGAGCGGCTGGAAGACGGCCATCTTCTCCCGGAACAGAAGCCCGCAAATAATACCGGCGACGAATCCGAACGTCATTTTGAGGACAAATGAACTGTCACGGTACGTGCGCCAAACTTTCCGGATCATGGACTTGCTCCTATCTGTATGGATTGGTTACTTATCTAGCGAAGTGTACAGCAAGCATCGTTTGGCGGTCAATTTTCTTGATTGTTCTAAAAACGTAAAGCGGCATGGTCTACTGGCGGAAGAAAGGCGATATGGTGCTTTCCGGCCGCCCGAAGTACCATTTTACAATATTTTTAATCGTGCTGCGCCGCACAATCTCAACGTCTCACAAGAACTGGAAAAGAATGGCCGTTGCCGAAAGGGTTTGTTCGTTTTATACTAAGGGAACAAACGTTCTAGGAGGGATGAATGATGGACCATCTGCCGGAACGGACGGTAATTTGCCTGGACATGAGAAGCTTTTACGCAAGCTGTGCCGCTGCGCTCGAAGGGCTCGATGTGATGGAGACACCGATCGCCATCATCGGCAATAAGAAACGTAAAGGCGGTGTCGTGCTGGCCGCCTCGCCGCCGCTGAAAAAACGGTTCGGCATCAAGACCGGCATGCGGCTGTTCGAGATCCCGGATGATCCGGCGATCCGCCTCATCGAACCGTCCATGGAGTTCTACATCCGTGTCTCGATGGAAATCGCCCATCTGCTGAATCAGTACGTGCCGAAGGAAGCGATCCATGTGTACAGCATCGACGAAAGCTTCGTCGTTCTGGACGGGACGGAACGGCTGTGGGGGCCGCCGCGTGAGACGGTCGCCCGCATCCAGGACGATCTGCTGCGCCAGTTCCAGATGCCGTCCGCCTGCGGCATGGGGCCGAACATGCTGCTTGCGAAACTGGCGCTCGATCTGGAAGCGAAAAAGACAGGATTCGCCCGCTGGCGTTATGAAGACGTGCCTGAAAAACTGTGGCCTGTCGCTCCGCTGAGTAAGATGTGGGGGATCGGCAGCCGGCTCGAGAAGACGCTGAACGGTATGGGGATCTATTCGGTCGGTGACCTGGCGCATGCGCCGCTCGAAGCGCTCGAATCGAAATTCGGCATCATGGGCAACCAGCTGTATCATCATGCGCACGGCATCGACTTATCCGACCTCGGCGCGCCGCTCATCGAAGGCCAGGTGAGCTACGGGAAGGGGCAGATCCTGTTCCGCGACTACAAACGCCGGGAAGACGTGCTCGCCGTGCTGCTTGAAATGTGTGAGGACGTCGCTATGCGCGCCAGGACTGCCAGGCGGGCGGGGCGTACGGTGCAACTGTCCGTCGGTTATTCCAAAAATGCGCTCGGCGGCGGGTTCAGCCGCTCGAAAACGATACCGGAAGAGACGAACGAGACGATGAAGATTTACGCCGTCTGCATGGAACTGTTCGACGAATTCCACGACGGGCGTCCTGTCCGTCAGCTGTCGATCAGCCTGTCGAACCTGGCCGATGAGTATTCCATGCAGCTGAGCCTGTTCGACCGCACCAAATGGAAGAAGCGCAAGCTAGGCGAAACAGTCGATGAACTGCGCAGCAAATATGGATCCGACGCTGTGCTGCGCGCCGTGTCCTATACCGATGCAGGGACCGCGCGGCACCGTGCCGGCCTGATCGGTGGACATGTGAAGTGAGCTCCTGTCAGGGACGCGTGAGAGGAGGGGATCGTTATGCTGAGAGACCGCGGAAGGATCAAATGGACAGCGCTCATGCTGCCGGAACACGTAGAACGTCTGCGTGCCTGGCAGGCGGAGGACGAACAGCCTGTCCGCCGGGAGCCTGATGAGCAGCAGCTGGAGGAGTGGGACTGCCTGCTGGCCGGCGCCATGGAGACGAACGAACCGGTATCACTCGTCCACTGGCAGAAGGGCCGCCCGGAAACCGAGGAGCTGTTCATCCACTGCCTGGAGCCGGAACGGCAGCGCCTGCGGGCAGTGACACCGGACGGGCAGGCACGTATCATTTCGCTTGGCGACGTCGAAGCTATTTCCGAACTCGGATAATTCGAAACAAATACTTTCCGGGCAGCGGATAAGTCTGCTAAACTGATCAGAGTCCATTATAGATTGGCAGGGGAAATCCGTGAACGTACTTATTCAGCTCGGCTGGTTTTTCAAACAGCGGAAAACGCAATACCTCACCGGCATCACAGCGCTCGTGCTCGTTTCCATCCTGCAGCTGCTGCCGCCGAAGATCATCGGCTATATCGTCGATGACATTACGGAAGGGACACTGGATGCCGGCCAGCTGACCAAATGGCTGATCATCCTGGCCGCTGCCGGAATTGCCATGTATGTCTTCCGCAACGTCTGGCGCGTGATGATTTTCGGGTCCGCCATCGTGCTCGCCCGGACGATCCGCAAGCAATTATTCGATCATTTCCTGAAGATGTCACCGGCCTTCTATCAGAAGCGCCGGGTCGGGGACCTGATGGCGCATGCGACCAACGATGTCAGCGCTGTGCAGCAGACCGCAGGCATGGGTGTGCTGACGCTGTTCGACTCCATTTCAACCGGCGGGTTCGTCATCTTGACGATGGCGCTGACTATCAATTGGAAGCTGACGCTGATTGCCCTCATCCCGATTCCGCTCATGATCATCCTGACGAGCTTCTACGGGCGGCTGCTGCGGCGCCATTTCCGGACGGCCCAGGAAGCCTTCTCCAGCATGAACGACAAGACGCAGGAGAGCATTTCAGGCATGAAGGTCATCAAGACTTTCGGCCAGCAGAAAGAGGATATCGAGGACTTCAGGCAGCTGTCCGACGAAGTCGTCGAGAAGAACATGCGGGTCGCCCGTGTGGATGCGTTATTCGATCCGACCATCGGCGGGATCTTCGCGGTGTCTTCCATTCTGACCTTCGTTTTCGGTGCGCGTTTCATCCTGGCAAAAGAGATGTCTGTCGGGGACCTGGTCGCATTCAGTACGTACCTTGGACTGCTGACGTGGCCGATGCTCGCGTTCGGCTTCCTGTTCAATATCGTCGAACGGGGAAGCGCTTCATACAGCCGGATCAGCGACCTGCTCGCTGTCGAGCCGGAAGTGGTCGATGCGGCCGGCGCGAGCGGCCGAAAGGCGACCTCACCGTCGACATCGATTCCTTCACCTTCCCGGATGATCCGCAGCCGGCGCTGCAGGACGTCCGATTTGCGCTCCATCAAGGGGAGACACTCGGCATCGTCGGCAAGACAGGATCCGGCAAGACCGCGATCCTGAAGCTGCTGCTGCGTGAATTCGATGACTACGAAGGGGAGATCCTGTTCGGCGGCCATTCCATCCAGCAGTACAAACAGCAGTGTCTGCGTGAATCGATCGGTTATGTGCCGCAGGATCATTTCTTGTTTTCAACGACGGTCGCGGAGAACATCGCTTTCACAGATCCGTCCGCTTCCATGGATGACATCCGGGCGGCGGCGCGTCTTGCGCATATCGATGATGATATAGAAGGGTTTGCAGAAGGATACCGGACCGTCGTCGGAGAGCGCGGTGTTTCGTTCTCAGGCGGCCAGAAACAGCGGATTTCCATCGCTCGAGCGCTGCTGATGAAACCGGAGCTCCTCATCTTGGATGACTCCCTTTCAGCAGTCGATGCGAAAACGGAAGAAGCGATTTTGCGGTCACTGAAGGAAACGCGCAGCGGGGAAACGACGATCATCACGTCACACCGCCTGAGCGCCATCCAGCATGCCCACCGGATCATCGTCATGGAAGAAGGCCGCGTCGCGGAAGCCGGTACGCATGCCGAACTGATGGCGCTCGGCGGCCGGTATAAAGAGATGTATGACTTGCAGCAGCTCGAAGCGTCTGTCGAACAGGGAGGTGAGGACTGATGAAGGAAACGAAACAGCCGGCGATGACCGGCCGTCAGCAGCTCCGAGTATTCGTGCGGCTGCTCACCTATTTGAAGCCTCATAAACTGTCGATCACGATCGCCCTGCTGCTGCTGATCCTGACGATCACGGGCGGCATCGTCGGTCCGCTGCTCATCCAGTCGTTCATCGATAATCATCTCGTCACACTGGATTTCGGACGCGCCGGCATCATCCGCCTGCTCGCCGCTTATGTAACCGTCCAGCTGACCGTCGTGATCATTTCGTACTTCCAGTCGATCCGCTTCCAGCGCCTGGCACTGAAGATCATCCAGCAGCTGCGGATTGATGCTTTCACGAAAGTGCAGGGGCTCGGCATGCGGTATTTCGACAAGACACCGGCAGGCGGCATCGTTTCGCGGGTCACGAACGACACGGAAGCCATTAAGGAAATGTTCGTCAGTGTCGTCGTCACCTTCCTGCAGGCGATCTTCGGCATCATCGGCGTCTACATCGCCTTGTTTTCACTCGATGCGTCGCTTGCCCTCTATTCACTCGTCCTGCTGCCGCTGTTTGCGATACTTGTCGCGGTGTACCGCCACTACAGTGCGGACTTCTACCAGGACATCCGGGAGCGGCTCAGCCAGCTGAACGGCAAGATCTCCGAATCGCTGTCCGGAATGGGCATGATCCAGGCATTCCGGCAGGAGAAGCGGCTTGCGGACGAATTCGGGACGATCAACGACGGCCATTACCGGGCCGGCCGGAGGAACATCAAGTTCGACAGCCTGCTCCTCGGTCCGTTCATCGACCTGCTCTATACCGCAGCTGTTGTCTCCACGCTCGCATATTTCGGGTTTGCGTCGTTGTCCTCGGCTGTCGATGTCGGTGTCATCTATGCCTTCACGACACTGCTGAGCCGTCTGTTCCAGCCGATCCAGCAAGTGATGAACCGGCTGTCGATCTTCCAACAGGCGCTCGTTTCCGCGTCACGCGTCTTTGCGCTGATCGATGAAACCGATATGGAACCTGTCCAGAAAGCAGCCGGATCCGCCTCGATCACAGACGGGACGATCGTCTTCGATCATGTCACGTTCAGCTATGACGGGAAGAATGACGTCCTGAAAAACATCACCTTCACCGCGAATGCCGGCGAAACAGTGGCGCTCGTCGGCCACACCGGAAGCGGGAAGAGCTCGATCATCAATCTGCTCATGCGCTTTTACGAGTATGAGCATGGCAGTATCACAATCGACGGCCGCTCGCTGAAATCGTATCCTCCTGAAGAGTTGCGAAGCAAAGTCGGCCTCGTCCTGCAGGATCCGTTCATGTTCTATGGCGATATCGAAAGCAACATCCGGCTGCACAACGCCGAAATGACGTCCGAATCCGTACGGGCCGCGGCTGAATTCGTCCAGGCGTCTTCGTTCATCCGACAGCTGGAAGGCGGCTACGCCCACAAAGTAATGGAACGGGGCGCCACGCTGTCGAGCGGACAGCGTCAGCTGATTGCTTTCGCCCGCACGATGGCCGCCGATCCGAAAATACTCGTCCTCGACGAAGCAACAGCGAATATCGATACGGAGACCGAGATCGCCATCCAGGCAAGCCTCCAGAAGATGCGTAAAGGGCGGACGACGATCGCCATCGCCCACCGGCTGAGTACGATCCAGGACGCCGAGCTCATCCTCGTCCTCCACAAAGGTGAAATCGCCGAGCGGGGGACCCACCAGGAGCTGCTCCGGCAGAAAGGCCTCTACTACAAAATGTATCAGCTGCAGAACGGACAGACCGCCTAATGAAGAAGCCGCACACCGGGGTATCGGCGTGCGGCTTTCGCATGTGTCATAAACTGTTCACAGACAAAATGTGCGTATTCGCCTGTCTGTTCTGATACGATGGAGAAGAAAAACAGAGAAATTGATAAAGGGGGAAGTTCCTTGGCAGCAGATGTGAACATATTCCTTGCTTTCGGCGCGGGCTTCTTGAGTTTCATCTCCCCGTGCGTCTTGCCGCTCTATCCTGCATTCATCTCCTACATCACGGGCATGTCCATCGAGGAGCTGACGTCGGATAAGAAACGCATGAGCCGGAACGGAATGCTGCATACGTTATTTTTCCTTCTCGGATTTTCCATCGTCTTCATATTCCTTGGTTTCGGCTCCTCGTTCATCGGCCGATTCTTCATCGAATATATGGACCTATTACGGCAGGTGGGGGCCATCTTCATCGTCCTGTTCGGTCTGATGGTGACCGGTGTCTTCACGCCGAAATTCCTGATGCAAGAACGTAAATTGCAATTTAAAAACCGGCCTTCAGGCTATTTCGGCTCCGCTCTGATCGGTCTGGCGTTCTCCGCAGGCTGGCAGCCGTGCATGGGGCCGATCATCGGTGCCATTATCGGGCTCGCCGCATCGAATCCCGGTTCCAGCATGCTGTACATGATGACATATGTCCTCGGGTTCGCGGTGCCGTTCTTCGTCTTGTCGTTCTTCGTGACACGGCTCGGCTGGATCCGGCGCCACAACCGGATGATCATGCGCATCGGCGGTATTCTGATGATTGTGTTCGGTATCATCCTGTTCTTTGACGGCATGACCTATCTGATCAGCTTGCTGAGTCCGATTTTCGGCGATTTCCAAGGTTTCTAAGCAGGGAGGCTTTACTGACATGAACGACATCACATCATTTGCAGACTGGCAGCAGCAGGCTGCCGAGCAGGAAGCCCTCCTGCTGTTTGTCAAAGCGGATCACTGCTCCGTCTGTGACGGGCTGTATCCGCAAGTGGCTGAACTTGAGGACCGGTACTCGTTCCCGTTCGCAGCGGCGAACGTCTCCGCCGTGCCTGAAATGGCGGGGCAGCTGTCGCTGTTCAGCGCACCGGTCGTCCTGCTGTTTTCCAAGGGCAGGGAATTTGCCAGGTTCGCCCGGTTCGTCCCGATGGAATCATTGAAGAAGCGGCTGGACGAGCTCGAAGGGATGGTGTGCGGATGAACCGGATACAGGGACTGGTCGATCTGGTTTTCAACGAAATCCCGCCCGTCTATCTCATTATCGGCTCGACCGTCGTGTTCTTCGGGATGGGGCTTCTCGCATTCTTCGTCCGGTCGAAGGCGGCACAGCGTCCGATTTCACCGGTCCGCATCATCCTGCCGCCGGTATTCATGTCATCAGGACTGCTGATGTTCCTGTTCACGCAGTTTCAGGTGCCGAAAACTCAGGTCATCGAGGCGATGGTGGTCGGCCTGCTGTTTTCCACCATCCTGATCGCCACGACAAATTTCGAGCATAAGGACGGAAAGCTGTTCGTGAAACGCTCGAAGGCATTCATCTTCATTCTGGCGGGTCTGCTGGTCTTCCGGCTCGTCGCGAAGCTGATCCTCAGCAGTTCGATCGATGTCGGGGAGCTCGCGGGTATGTTCTTCATCCTCGCGTTCTCGATGATCATCCCGTGGCGGATCGGCATGCTCGTCAAATACAAGCGCTTGAAAAAAAGAGAGGGACTCTCGGTCAGATGACCGGGTCCCTCTCTTTTTTGTCCGTCAAAACAGGTGCTCATATGGTGTCATGTCGACATCCATCGACGCCAGTTTCTTACGGAGGAATTTATGGTCGCGCTTCGGTGTAGCGACAATATAGCCGCGGATGATATGGTCGAAGCCGATCCGGTTCGCGTCCTCATCGAGCGCAATCTGCCCAATACGCCCGGCGATCTTCTGCTTCGCCACGGGACGGAACAGCTCCGGCACCGGCTGCACGAGCTCATTCAGCAAGCCTTTTGCCTCGTCGTTCCACAAATGCAGCGAGCGGTCGACGTAGTATTCTTCCCAGTCGAGCGTCGATTTCCCGTCAGCTTTCGGGAACACTTTCAGAAACTTGCGGAACATGAAAAAGCCGCCGATTCCGAACAGGACGACCAGGACCACACACCAAAACACGATGAACCAGATAAACCAGCCTGGCATGATATGTTCACCTCTTTATTGACTCTGTCTACCTTCTATTGTACATGCAGCCTGCAACTCTTTCATGCCTATTGTATCCTTTTCTGCACCCGGCGTCTATGTAGAGGGTGAAAGGAGGGGAACACACATGGCAGCTCTCGAATTCCAGACCGCAGCAGGCAAAATCAATTACGACGCCGGCCTCACACCAGACGGCCGCATCATCCACAAGGCGAAAGCCTACCGGTTCGTAGAAAAGGACGTATCGCCGGAAAACCTGCAGACCGCATTGGCAGCACTCAGCCAACTGTCTTCTTGGACAGTCCTGACGTACGAAAAGATCGTCACATCGACAGTCACCGAATAACTTGAGAAAAGGAGGAAACCACCATGGCACTTACCCTGCAGCTCGTATTTACCCAGACGGACGGCAAAGATTTCGTCCTGGCCGTCGACGAACCGCGCGAGGACCTGACGCCGGCTGAAGTCGAAGCCGCGATGGAGCAGATCATCGCTTCCAGCGCCTTCAAGAAAAGCGGCCACACGCCGAGCGCCGTCAAAAGCGCCCGCATCATCGACCGCAATGTCAGCACATTGATCAGCAGCAACTGAGGAACCAGGACCAGCCGGTATCCAGTCAGATGACTGGGACCGGCTTTTTGACACAAGGAGATAAAGGAGGAGAAAGAATGGAACACATGCTTGAGCTGTCGATGGGGTTCATCCAGGAGATCGGCTTTCCGGTATTCGTGTCGTTCTACTTGCTCCACCGCCTCGAAACGAAACTCGAAGCGATCCACGGAGCACTTGTTACGCTAAAAGTGAACTAGTCTTCACAGTTCCGACAAACAAACGCCAAACAACCCGGATTTCCGCGGTTGTTTGGCGTTTGGCCGTTCGATATGATAAGGTAAACGCACAGAGTTTGGAGGAAGAGTCATGAAGAAAAAAGCAATCCTACTAAGTGTTTTCATGTCAGCCCTCGTGCTGAGCGCGTGTTCCGGCGGCTTCAAGGCGGACCACCATTACAGCATCGATCCGTTCGAGTATACAGATCAGAACAACAAGACGGTATCCCTCGATGATCTGAAAGGGGAAATCTGGCTCGCCCAGTTCGTCTTCACAAGCTGCACGAGCGTCTGTCCGCCGATGATGACCAACATGGCGGAACTTCAGGGGAAACTGAAAGATAAGGGGATCGAAGATTACAAAATCGTCTCCTTCAGCGTCGATCCGAAAGTGGATACACCTGAAAAACTAGGCGAATACCTCGACGCGTTCGGCGTGCCCGACAAGTCGAAATGGGAAATGCTGACGGGCTATTCGATGGAGGAGATCAACGACCTCGCCGTCAAATCATTCAAAATGCCGGTCATCGACGATCCGAACTCCGACCAGGTCATCCACGGGTCGCGCTTCGGTCTCGTGGACAAAGAAGGGAAAGTCGTCAAGACGTATCCAGGATACGAGGACGTCCCGTATGATACGATCGTCAAAGACATGAAGAGCTTAAGCAAACAAGACTGACCGGCGGAAAGGGGAGGGACGGGTGAAAAAGAAAAAACGCAGATTGACTGCGAAAGCCAAACTGCTGCTGATCGCGCTGCTCGTCCCGGTCGCAGCCGTCCTGTTCACCTTGACGGCGATCATCTGGGCAAGCATCCGCCATCCGGCCCTCATCCAGAAATCCGCCAGCACGCTCATCGACCTGCATGCCCGCCACGACGGACTCACCATTCCGGAAGAGTATATCCCGATCTATAAGGCCGCCGCCGACGAGTATAACATTCCGTGGACACTGCTCGCCGCCCATCATCGGGTGGAGACACGGTTCTCCACGATGGATCCGCTGCTGTCCCCGACAGGCGCGGAAGGCCATATGCAGTTCATGCCGTGTACGTTCGTCGGCTGGAGCTACCCCGGCTGCACCGACTTAGGGAAAGGCAACATCCCGGAAAAGGACAAGACCGATCCGGCTGTCATCGCGAAGTACGGCGGCTACGGGGTCGACGGCAACGGTGATGGGAAAGCGGATCCGTACAACTTGGAGGACGCGATCTTCAGCGCGGCGAACTACTTGGCGCAAAGCGGCGCTGCCGACGGACAGATCGAAAAAGCGATCTTCCATTACAATCACAGCGACAAATACGTGGAGGACGTACTCTTCTTCTTCGAAGAGTACGAAGCCCAGCAGACGAAACAAGCCCAAAAGTAAAAGGACCTCGCATTATGCGAAGTCCTTTTACTTTTGTCATCGATTATGCAGCTCTGCGCATCGCTTTCAGTACAAGGCTGACGATGAATACCAGTACAAGTGCACCGATCAATGCCGGAACAATATAGAAGTCCGAAACTTTCGGTCCCCATTCTCCGAGCAGTGTACCGCCGACCCAAGCCCCTACAATCCCTGCGATAATGTTACCGATAACGCCGCCCGGGATATCTTTACCAAGAATAAGTCCGGCAACCCAGCCAATAATACCTCCGATGATTAAAAACCAAAGAAAACTTAGCATGTAATTCCTCTCCTTTTCGCTGTGATGAATTGTTTGTTATAGTATTTGTAATAACCATTATTTCTATACTTCAAACATAACAGCGAAAAAAAGAAGTCCGATCACCGGATCACTTCAGCGCCCAATGTGTTCTCGAAATGGCGGAGCGCCCACTCATGGCCGGCCGGATCGAAGCTTGCGACACCCGGCTCGTGGACCACGATTTTGTAGCCGCGGTTATACGCATCCGCTGCCGTATGCAGAATGCAGATGTCCGTGCAGACACCCGTCAAATGCACTTCCTCGATACCGCGGGCCCGGAGCCAGACGTCCAGTTCAGTGCCGGCAAATGCGCTGTACCGCGTTTTGTCCATCCAATGGACCGACTTTTTGTTTTCTTCATATATTACTTTCAGCGAACCGAAAAGATCCCGTCCCGGCGTATCCCGCAAATTATGGGGAGGGAACAGCCTGGACTCCGGATGGTACGGATCATCCTTTTCATGGACATCGACAGCAAAGACGACCGCATCCTTCCTGCGGATGAACTCCTCCGTCAGGCGCACGATATAGTCCTCCAATGCTATCCCGGGCGCACCGCACGTAAGCGCGCCGTCCTTCGCTACAAAATCCACCGTGTAATCAATCACCAGCAGGGCTTTTTTCAACCCGACCACTCCTTTTCTCTGTCATCCCCTCTATTATGCACATAACCCGCCCGCAGGTCATCTCGTAATCAGAAAACTCGGCGTATCATCTATTCTTATGGATTACTATAAATTTAATGTAATTTACTTATAGACTTTGCTGTTATATGATGGAGTAGAGAAAAGACGCTTACTTTCAAGCCTTTTCAGTACGTAAAGGAGGAATTCAGCAATGACAAAGAGCAATTTCCACAATAGCCGCTCGTCATTCGACCTGAACGGTAAGACATACAACTATTACCGTCTCAGCGCATTGGAAGACGCAGGCATTGCAAAAGTCTCAAGACTGCCTTACTCGATCAAAGTACTGTTAGAATCCGTCCTTCGCCAGCATGACGGATATGTCATCCAAGACAACCACGTAAACAACTTGGCAAAATGGGGCAAGGACGCAGACGCGGATGCAGAAGTGCCATTCAAGCCGTCACGCGTCATCCTTCAGGACTTCACCGGCGTACCGGTCGTCGTCGACCTCGCATCGCTCCGTTCCGCAATGGCATCCATGGGCGGAAACCCGGACAAGATCAATCCTGAAATCCCTGTGGACCTCGTCATCGACCACTCTGTGCAAGTCGACAGCTACGGCACGCATGACGCTCTCCAGAAAAACATGGAGCTCGAGTTCGAACGGAACGCAGAGCGCTACCAGTTCCTGAGCTGGGCACAGAAAGCCTACGATAACTATCGCGCAGTTCCGCCTGCAACCGGTATCGTCCACCAAGTGAACTTGGAATACTTGGCAAGCGTCGTCCATGCAATCGAGAACGAAGACGGCACATTCGAAGCCTACCCGGATACATTGGTCGGAACGGACTCCCATACGACAATGATCAACGGTATCGGCGTCCTCGGATGGGGAGTCGGCGGTATCGAAGCGGAAGCCGGCATGCTCGGACAGCCTTCATACTTCCCGATCCCGCAAGTCATCGGCGTGAAGCTCGTCGGCGAACTGCCGAACGGCACGACAGCGACCGACCTTGCATTGAAAGTGACGCAGACACTCCGTGCACACGGCGTGGTCGGCAAATTCGTCGAGTTCTTCGGACCGGGCGTTTCCCATCTGCCGCTCGCAGACCGGGCAACGATTGCCAACATGGCGCCTGAATACGGCGCAACATGCGGCTTCTTCCCAGTCGACGAAGAATCCCTCAATTACATGAAACTGACAGGCCGCGATGAGAAACATATCGATGTCGTGAAAAAGTACCTGCAGGAAAACGACATGTTCTTCTCGCCGGACAAAGAAGATCCGATCTACACAGAGTGCATCGAAATCGACCTGTCGAAAGTGGAAGCGAACCTTGCAGGCCCGAAACGCCCGCAGGACATGATTCCATTGTCAGACATGAAGCGCGAATTCAACGATGCGGTCGTCGCACCGGAAGGCAACCAAGGATTCGGTCTCACACCGAAAGAATTCAAGAAACACGGTACAGTCGAATTCTCGAACGGCACATCGATCGAGATGAAGACAGGCGATCTCGCCATCGCAGCAATCACGTCTTGTACGAACACGTCGAACCCATACGTCATGCTCGGCGCAGGACTCGTCGCGAAAAAAGCTGTCGAACTCGGTCTGACACCGCCAGCATACGTCAAGACATCCCTCGCACCGGGATCGAAAGTCGTCACAGGCTACCTGGAAGAATCCGGTCTCGACAAATACCTTGACCAAATTGGTTTCAATACGGTCGGTTACGGCTGTACGACATGTATCGGGAACTCCGGTCCGCTTCTTCCGGAAATCGAGAAGACGATCATCGACAACGACCTGCTCGTTTCGTCCGTCCTCTCAGGAAACCGGAACTTCGAAGGCCGTATTCACCCGCTCGTCAAAGCCAACTACTTGGCATCACCGCCATTGGTCGTAGCTTACGCACTTGCCGGCACTGTTGACATCAACTTCGACAAAGAGCCGATCGGCAAAGGTAAAGACGGCAAGGATGTCTACTTCAAGGATATCTGGCCATCGACTGAAGAAGTGAAGGCGATGATCGAGAAGACGGTCACACCTGAACTCTTCCGTAAAGAGTACGCCCGCGTGTTCACCGAAAACGAAGCGTGGAACGCAATCGAAACGACAGACGATTCCCTGTATGATTTCGATGAAAACTCGACATACATCCAGAACCCGCCGTTCTTTGAGGGCCTCTCCAAAGAACCACAGGACATCAGCGCACTGAAAGACCTGCGCGTAGTCGGCAAATTCGGCGATTCGATCACGACGGACCACATTTCACCGGCCGGCGCGATCGGAAAAGACACACCTGCAGGCCTGTACTTGCGCGAACACGGCGTCGAGCCGCGTTACTTCAACTCGTACGGTTCCCGCCGAGGAAACCACGAAGTCATGATGCGCGGTACGTTTGCGAACATCCGCATCCGGAACCAGATCGCAAAAGGAACAGAAGGCGGCTATACGACGTACTGGCCGAACAAGGAAATCATGCCGATCTATGACGCTGCCATGAAATATCAGGCAGACGGAACCGGCCTTGCCATCATTGCCGGCAAAGACTACGGTATGGGTTCTTCCCGTGACTGGGCTGCCAAAGGGACATCCCTCCTCGGCATTAAAACAGTCATCGCGGAAAGCTACGAGCGGATCCACCGTTCAAACCTTGTCATGATGGGTGTGCTTCCACTCCAGTTCATCAACGGACAGAGTGCCGCGACTCTCGGCCTGACAGGCGAAGAAGCGATCAGTGTCGACATCGCAGAAGGCGTCAAGCCGCGCGACATTCTGAAAGTGACTGCGACAGCTGCTGACGGCACGGTCACTGAATTCGAAGCGCTCGCACGTTTCGACTCCGAAGTGGAAATCGATTACTACCGCCACGGCGGCATCCTGCAAATGGTGCTCCGTGACAAAATGAAAGGCTGATCCAAGCCTCGCCCTCTCCCTGGAATATCTCAGGGAGGGGGTTTTTTTGAATCGTTCACCCTGCAATTCCGGACAGGGTTTTGTATACTTGTTCAGAAGAAGAGGTGAGTGGACATGTACGTCAGTGAAAAGGAAATTGAAATCCGCTATGCGGAAACCGATCAGATGGGCGTTGTCTATCATGCGAACTATCTGATCTGGATGGAAATCGGCCGTACGAAGCTGATTGAAGACCTCGACTTCAATTATGCCGGTCTCGAGGCGGACGGCTACCTGTCGCCGGTGACTGACCTGTCAATCCGATACAAAGCGGCGATGCGCTACGGAGAGATGGCGACGGTCCGCACGTGGATCGAATCCCACGGCAAACTGCGCACGACTTACGGCTATGAAATCCTGCACGCAGACGGCACCGTGGCGGCAACAGCCGTGTCGGAGCATGTCGTCGTGAAGAAAGACAATTTCCGCCCCGTTTCGCTGCGCAAGATCGCGCCGGAGTGGGATGCGAAATATGCCGAACTCGCAAAAACAGTCGACTGAACACGAAAAAACCAGGCATCCCGGGATGCCTGGTTTTTATGTGGGGAAGGGGCCTATTAATCGCTGGGGTGCTCATAAAAAGCGGAAAGCGCTCATAAAAAGCTGAAAACGCTCATAAACCGCGGAAACCGCTCATAAAACCTGGAAAGCGCTCATAAAACGCGGAAACCGCTCATAAATCCTGGAAAGCGCTCATAAATCCCAGAAACCGCTCATAACCCCCGCATTGCCCCGAGCAAAAGAGGAATGGTCAAGCCCACTTCTTGCGCCGCAGGGTCACTATGACAGCAGAGCGTGCAGCAAACAGAAAAAGCAGCCGCCGGAAGTTTGGCAGGCTGCTGAAAAACGCAGGACAAGAACATATGTACGCATCTGTAGTTTATGATATAATGATAGGTGCATAGAAAGAAGCATCAGCTCAATAGGCGGTTCGCATACCTGCAATCCTGCAGCCTGATCCAGGCGAGGGAGGAGGTGATGCGTATGACACCATATGAAGCATTCAGTCTGATGATCGGCTTTGGCAGCCTGATCACGGCCATCCTTGCTTTGTCATATACTTTTTCAAGAAAAAAGTAAACCGCCCTTGAGCCGACAAGCATAGGAGCGGTTTACTCGGCACTATGCGAACGCCTTTGAAGCGAACGCTTTTTCTATTGCAGGGCCGGGAAGATCACCACATCTTCCTGGTCCTTTTTACAGTATCCATATTTCATCGCAAGTATACCAAAAGTGAAATGGTCTGTCTAGTGCTGCGGCCTGCCGGCGAGGTCTCCCGCGGCCGCTCCGACCCTGCAGCACGGCCGCGCCGATTTACGGCCGGACATAGCCGAACTGCAGTTCAGACCGGTCGCTGTCCACACTGACAGACAGATCGTGCCCGTCGAAATACCACAAGTCCCGGGCTTCGACGTAATACCGGACACCGTTCACCATCGTCTCCGCAGCCGCTTCGTCGGGCTGCTCTTTCGTCACCCCGAGGGAGAAGCCTTCGTGCAGCGGACTGCTGCCGCCGTAACGCGCGAAAAACCGGATGGCGTCACCGTGTTCCGCGTCCATTTCCTCGCCGAACCAGTCCGCAGCCTTCTGTGAAATGAGTATCTTCATCCAGGATAACCACCTTTCTCGTAAAACCGCAATTGTCTTACAGCCACTTCACTTTCGGCTCGGTACCGGCCTTGATGCGCGCGATATTGGCGCGGTGGCGGTAGAAAATGAACCCGCCCATCAGAGCGATGACCAGTACGAGGGAAAAATCCCCGGTGAGCAGGTAGTACACAAATCCGTAGAGGGTGCCTAAGACTGCCACGATCATGGAGCTGAGGGAGACCATCTTCGTCAGCTTCAGCGCAAGCAGGAATGTCAGGATGACGAGGAGGAACACCGGCCAGCTGTAGCCGAGCAGAACGCCGCCTGACGTTGCGACCGCTTTCCCGCCTTTGAATCTCGCGAACACGGGAAACATGTGGCCGATGACCGCCGCCACACCGACAAGCAGCGGATGGACGGGCGTTCCGGCAAAAACAGGGAGCGAGACGAGAAGCACCGCAGCGGTCCCTTTCAGGATATCGAACACGGTCACGAAGATGCCGGCTTTCTTGCCGAGCACACGGAAGGTGTTCGTTGCACCCATATTGCCGCTGCCGTGCTCCCGGATGTCCGTCTTGTAGAACAGCTTCCCGATCCAGAGGGCGGACGGAAGAGAGCCGATCACATATGCTAATAATAGTAGAATAACTGTATCCATAAAAAGCCCCTTCGAAAGAAAGTTATCGGTCTCTCCCAGTTTAGCAGAACGGCGGCCGGGCGACAATCGCCGTATCGGCAGACACGCCGAGCATTGCATAATAGAGGGTTCTTCTATACAATTATTTAAGCATACCGCCGGCGTGCCGTGTTGACACGGGATATCGGGCGGCGTATCATTATCTAAATAAGAACATTTGTTTGATGGGGGTTTCATCTTGACGAAACAACAAGATTTGAATGTATACAACGACGATTCCATCCAAGTGCTCGAAGGCTTGGAAGCTGTCCGCAAGCGGCCCGGCATGTATATCGGTTCCACAGACGGCCGGGGCCTGCACCATCTCGTCTTCGAAATCGTCGACAATGCGGTCGATGAAGCCCTGAGCGGCTACGGGACGGAAATTGACGTGACAATCCATAAAGACAACAGCATCAGCGTACGGGACTTCGGGCGCGGCATGCCGACCGGCACCCACAAGACGGGAAGACCGACGACGGAAATCATCTTGACTGTCTTGCATGCCGGCGGTAAGTTTGGCCAGGGCGGCTACAAAACGAGCGGAGGCCTGCATGGTGTCGGGGCTTCCGTCGTCAACGCGCTGTCCGAGTGGCTCGAAGTGACGATCCACCGCGACGGCAAAATCTTCCGCCAGAAGTTCGAGAATGGCGGCAAGCCGGCAACCGGTCTGGAAGTGATCGGCAAAGCGAAAGATACCGGGACGACCATCCATTTCAAACCGGATCCGTCGATCTTCTCGGTGACCAAATACCAATACGACATTCTGGCTGAACGGCTTCGGGAATCCGCGTTCCTCCTGAAAGGGCTGAAGATCACCCTGACCGAAGAGAGCACGGAAAAGACTGAGACGTTCCATTACGAAACGGGCATCAAAGCGTTCGTCGCCTATCTGAACGAAGAGAAGGACACACTGCATGACGTCGCCTACCTCGAAGGGGAAGCGGACGGCATCGAAGTCGAATTCGCCTTCCAGTTCAACGACGGATACTCGGAAACGATCCTGTCGTTCGTCAATAACGTCCGCACGAAAGACGGCGGGACCCACGAAACCGGTGCCAAGACGGCGATGACCCGTGTGTTCAACGAATACGCCCGCCGTACGGGTCTGCTGAAGGAAAAGGATAAGAACCTGGATGGCGCCGATATCCGCGAAGGGATTGCCGCCATCGTTTCTGTGCGCATTCCCGAAGAGATCCTGCAGTTCGAAGGGCAGACGAAAGGGAAGCTCGGCACAAGCGAGGCCCGGACGGTCACGGATGCGGTCATTTCGCAGCACTTGCTCTACTTCCTCGAAGAAAATGCGGAACTGAGCGCCAACCTGATCCGGAAGGCCGTGCGTGCCCACCAGGCGCGGGAGGCGGCCCGGAAAGCGCGGGAAGATGCACGCTCCGGCAAGAAGCGGAAGAAAGGCGATACCCTTCTCTCCGGCAAACTGACGCCGGCCCAGTCGAAGAACGCCGCGAAGAACGAACTGTACCTCGTGGAAGGTGATTCTGCCGGCGGCTCTGCCAAGCAGGGACGCGACCGGACTTTCCAGGCGATCCTGCCTTTGCGCGGTAAGGTCATCAATACTGAAAAGGCGAAACTCGAAGATATCATGAAAAACGAGGAGATCAATACGATCATCCATACGATCGGCGCCGGCGTCGGGGCGGACTTCACGCTTGACGACGTCGCGTACGACAAAGTCATCATCATGACCGATGCCGATACGGACGGCGCGCACATCCAAGTGCTCCTGCTGACGTTCTTCTACCGGTATATGAAACCGCTGATTGAAGCGGGCAAAGTATATATTGCGCTGCCGCCGCTTTATAAAGTGTCGAAAGGGACAGGCAAAAAGGAGAAAGTCGAGTATGCCTGGACGGAGAAGGATCTGAATGCGGCCATCAAGAAAATCGGCAAAGGCTACATGCTTCAGCGCTACAAAGGTCTCGGTGAGATGAACGCAGGACAGCTGTGGGAGACGACGATGAACCCTGAATCCCGCACGCTGATCCGGGTGACGATCGAAGACGGGGCGCAGTCCGAGCGCCGGGTCACGACGCTGATGGGCGACAAAGTCGAACCGAGACGGCGCTGGATCGAACGCAATGTCGATTTCGGCCTGGAAGAGGGTACGACGATATTGGAGAACGAATTCCTGCATATGGAGGAGGAAGCTGAATGAGTGCAACTGAACGCTTTCAGGATCTTCCGTTAGAGGAAGTCATCGGCGACCGCTTTGGCCGCTACAGTAAATATATTATCCAGGACCGGGCCCTGCCCGACGCGCGCGATGGACTGAAACCGGTCCAGCGGCGCATTTTGTATGCGATGTATAACGAAGGGAATACGCACGAAAAGGCATTCCGTAAATCCGCGAAGACCGTCGGTAACGTCATCGGCAACTATCACCCGCACGGCGATTCGTCCGTCTATGAAGCGATGGTGCGGATGAGCCAGGACTGGAAGCTGCGGCACCTGATGATCGAAATGCACGGCAACAACGGTTCGGTCGACGGGGACTCGGCAGCTGCGATGCGGTATACCGAAGCCCGTCTGTCGAGTATCGCCGGGGAGATGCTGCGCGACCTGAACAAGGAGACCGTCGACTTCATCCCGAACTTCGATGATACCGAGCCGGAACCGACCGTCCTGCCTGCCCGTTTCCCGAACCTGCTCGTCAACGGCTCGACCGGGATCTCCGCCGGATATGCAACCGACATTCCGCCGCATGCGCTCCACGAAGCAATTGACGCGGTCCTCATGCGGATGGACAACCCGGAAGCGACCGTCGACGAACTGATGACCGTCCTGAAAGGGCCCGATTTCCCGACGGGCGGCACCATCCAGGGGACCGACGGCATCAAAGCGGCATACGAAACCGGCAAAGGACGCATCATCGTGCGCTCGAAGACGGAGATCGAACCGCTGAAAGCCGGAAAATCCCAGATTGTCATCAGTGAAATCCCGTACGACGTCAACAAAGCGAACCTCGTCAAGAAGATGGATGAACTGCGCGTTGACCGGAAACTGGACGGCATCGCAGAAGTACGCGATGAATCCGACCGTTCCGGACTGCGCATCGTCGTCGAATTGAAAAAGGACATACCGGGAGAACCGATCCTGCGCTACATGCTGAAAAACACCGACCTGCAAGTCGCCTACAACTTCAACATGGTCGCAATCGCAGACAGACGGCCGAAACTCATGTCGCTGCCGATGCTGCTCGACGCCTACATCGAACACCAGAAAGACGTCGTCACCCGCCGCTCGCGCTATGATGTGCAAAAGGCGAAGGACCGGCTCCATATCGTCGATGGGCTGATCAAAGCACTGTCCATCTTGGATGAAGTCATTAAGACGATCCGGGGATCGAACGACAAACGCGACGCGAAGAACAACCTGATCGAACGCTTCAAGTTCTCGGAAATCCAGGCGGAAGCGATCGTTTCGCTCCAGCTCTACCGTCTTACAAACACTGATATTACGGAACTTAAAAAAGAGGAAGAGGAGCTGCGGAAGCTCATCGAAGAGCTGACGGCCATCCTGACGAGTCCGAAAAAGCTCGCTCGCGTCATCCAGAAGGAACTGCTCGCCATACGGAAGCAGTTCGCGGAACCACGCAACTCCGTCATCGAGGAGAAGATCGAGGAACTGAAAGTCGATCTTGATATCCTCATCCCGAGCGAGGAAGTCGTTGTATCCGTGACTAAGGAAGGTTATGTCAAACGGACGAGCATGCGGTCCTATGGCGCGTCGAACGGAGCCGGCATGGACATGAAAGAGTCCGATTACCCGCTCTTCGAGCAGACGATGAACACCCAGCACCACCTGCTGCTGTTCACCTCACTCGGCAATTACATCTACCAGCCCGTCCACGAACTGCCGGATATACGGTGGCGGGACCTCGGCCAGCACGTCTCGAGCATCGTCTCGCTTGAACCCGGCGAAAGCATTGTGTCGGCGGTCGGACTGGAAGCGTTCGACGATGTCCATTCCGTACTGACGATGACTGCGAACGGCTTCATCAAGCTGTCGAAGCTGGCAGACTACCAAGTGCAGCGTTTCGGTCGATCCTATAAGGCGATGAACGTCAAAAAAGGCGACCGGCTAATCGATGCCCGTATCGTTAAAGGCAGCGAAGATGTGCTGCTCGTGACGCATCAGGCATACATCCTCCGGTTCCCGCTGAGTGAAATCAGCACGACAGGCGTCCGGACTGCAGGCGTTAAAGGGATCAACTTGAAGACCGACGACTATGTCATTTCGATGGACGTCATCACGGACAGTTCCGCCTCGGTGATCGTCGCAACACAGCGGGGGACGGTCAAACGGACCTCATTGAAGGAAATCGAGATTGGCGGACGCGCCCAGCGCGGCCTCATGATCCTGAAAGAATTGAAGAAGAATCCATACCGGGTGGCGGGCGCCAAGCTGACAGGCCCTGAAGAAACGCTTGTCCTGGCCACCGACAAAGGCGTGCGCATCGAGCTCACGCCGAAAGAAATCCGCCTTTCCGACCGGACATCGAACGGCAGTTCCGTCTCCGACGAAACGAAGAACGGCAAGGCGGTCCGGCTCTATTACGAACCGAAAGCCAGAACGGATAAGCACGATTCCAAGTAGAATAGAAAAAGCACACGAAATGTTGCAAAATTTTCGTGTGCTTTTTTCTTTGTTTATCGTATACTAGTTCGAGAAGCGAATTATTCGGATGAAGAAAGAGGGAACACGATGCTTTGGAAAAACCGTAATGTATGGATCATATTATCCGGAGAACTGATCGCCGGAATTGGGCTCTGGACCGGTATCATCGGCAACTTGGAGTTCATGCAGGAAAGGATCCCTTCGGACTTTGTCAAAGCACTGATCCTGTCCGTCGGGCTGCTCGCAGGGATAATCGCAGGACCGCTTGCCGGCCGGATCATCGATCAGCAGTCGAAGAAGCGGATTCTCGTAGTGGCAGGGGCAGGGCGCCTCGTCAGTGTCGTATTCATGCTCATCGCCATCGCAACAGGTTCCGTCTGGTGGATGATCGCGTTCGTCGTGAGCATCCAGCTCGCAGCGACATTCTATTTCCCTGCACTGCAGGCCGCCATTCCGCTCGTCGTGAAGGAAGGGGAACTGCTGACGATGAACGGGCTGCACATGAATGTCGCGACGATCGCGCGCGTCGCAGGAACTGCGCTCGCCGGTATGATTCTGGTCTACTGGTCGCTTTCGTCGCTTTACTGGATCTCGATCGCTGCGTATGCCGTACTGCTCGTCTTCACGTGGATGCTGCAGATCGACGAAGGGGAGGGGAGTGCGCCCGCTGCAGCCGGTGTCCCGGAAAAGAGCGGCTTCATGGATATGTTCCCGGTATTGAAAGCCTATCCCGCAGTCGGTATGACGCTGATCATGACGCTCATTCCGCTGCTGTTCCTCGGCGCATTCAACCTGATCGTCATCAATATCAGCGAAATCCAGCAGTCCGCGTCCATCAAAGGACTCATCTACACGTGTGAAGGCGTCGCATTCATGATCGGATCGTTCGCCGTGAAACGGATCGCCGTCAAATGGCGTACGGCTGCTATTTTATTCTTCTTTGCCGGTATGGTGGGGATGGCTGAGTTCCTGCTGTATTTCACAGAAAGTCAATTTCTTGTCCTCGCGTCGTTTACGCTGCTCGGTTTCAGCTTAGGCTGTTTTTTCCCGACGGCGATGGTCATTTTCCAGAAACAGATGCCGAAAGCGTATCATGGCCGGTTTTTCTCATTTCGCAACATGCTGGAGCGGGTCATGTTCCAAGTCGTGCTGCTGGCGACGGGGGCGTTCCTTGATATCGTCGGCATGCAAGTGATGGTGATGGTGTTCGGCATGATCAGCGTCGGGCTGACAGGCATGTTCTATGTTCAGATGAGACGGCGCAACATTTCACTCGAGGAGCCGGCAGCGGACGCAGATCCGATCGGTCCTGTGAAGCCGGCCGTGTAAAACGCCAGAAAACGGATTCCATTAGCGAAGTTTGAATCATATAAGCCATAAAAAAACCCGCGGAGCAGAAATTTTGCCGCGGGTTCATTTTTTCCGTTTCAGATGAAAATTGCTGTTTTATCTCACTATCCTAAGTATACTATTGAATGAAACGCAGCTTCCGATAATATATATTATGACGGGGGCGTCAAAATATCTTACCATTTATTCGATCCGATATCGGTATTGCCCTCTCTTCGCCCGCTCCGCATCGATGAATTGCGCACTGTACTCGATTACATCATTAATATACAGCTTATGCTCTTTTGCAATGGCCCGCACCCGCTCCAGCAATTCTGCATCATACGTCGTCTTATACTGGATCCGGTCTTTCGGCCGCATGTCTTTCGTGAAACCGATCGTTTCCTGCAGCAATAATTGCTTCAGGCCGTCTTCGAGCAAATAATTGACGAACTTTCCGTGTTCATCCGCAAGCTGTTTCAGTTCCTCCAATAATGCTGCGCTGAGTGACGTCCGGAATTTGACCCGCGTTTCGTCCGCGATCTGCCGCAGCTGTCCGTTTTGGTTGATCCACATGGAAATCCCTCCTGAATGACCGAACAACCGGCCGGAGATCGATCTCCGCCGGCTGTTCGCATCTCTGTTCGCATACGGTAAAAACAGCACTTTTCCAATCAAAACTGCTTTTTGAATACATAACTCACTTTGCGGTAGTCCATTTTCTCTTCATAGAAACGGTGCGCATCGGTCCGCTGGATGCCTGAAGACAGTGCGATCGACTCGTAATGGTGCTCTTTGCTCCATTTTTCAACGTAGCTCAGCAGCTGTTCGCCATACCCGTGCGAGCGGGCGCTGTTATCAGTCACCAGGTCGCATACCCAGAGCGAGCGGCCGTAATAGAGCGTGATCATCGGCTTGAAACCGATCAGCGCCTTCAGGACGCCGTTATCGCGGAGGCCGAGCAGCTGGTAGCGCTCTTTCGCTTCCGATTCGTACACCAGTTCCAAGTACTCTTTTTCGTCAAGATGCGTGCGCAGCTGGCTCATGATTGGAAAGGCTTCCAGCAATTCCTCTTCCGTCTTGAGCGCTGCTATCGTCACGTGGCCCATCGGCTGTCCCCTCCATTTCCCGCGTGTCACTCTGCAGGGGTTTCTTCCATTGTTCCACGACTCTCTTCGACAATCAAGCCCTTTTTCAGCCGGAGCACCCGGTCGCCGAGCTTTTCAGCTTCTGACTTGCTGTGGGTCACAATCAGAAACGGGATCTGCCACAGATCATGCAGCCGGAGCAGTTCGTCCTGGCATTCCTCCCGCGTCTCCTCGTCGAGCGCAGACAGCGGTTCGTCGAGCAGCAGCAGTTCAGGCTCCGCAGCAAGAGCCCGTGCCAGTGCGACCCGCTGCTTTTCGCCGCCTGAAATCTGGTGCGGGTACTTGCCCAGCAAGTGGCCGATGCCGAGAACGCCGAGCAGCTGGCCGACAACGGGTCTCGCAGCCGCCAAGTGCGTTTTCGACACGCCATAGTAGATGTTGCGCTCGACTGTCATGTGCGGAAACAGCGCATAGTCCTGAAATAGGTAGCCGATATTGCGCGAACGTGCGGGCAGCGGTCTGCCTGAGCTGCCGCCGCTGTCGAAGAACGTCCTGCCGTTCAGCGCGATCGTCCCGCTGTCAGGGTGTGACAGACCGGCGACCGCCTGCAGAATCGACGTCTTCCCTGCCCCTGAAGCACCCGCCAGCACGATAATGTCATTTCCCGTTTCGAAAGCGACATCCAGTTCAAAATGCGCGAGCCGCTTTCGGATATCAACCTTCAGCATGATGCTTCACTCCTATCGTCTGTCGGCGGCAAAGCGCCTGAGATTCCGCCTGCTCCACCAATTGAGCCATAAAATGATGCTGAACCCGAGCGCGGTGATGATGACGACCCAGAACGACGCCTTCTCCATCTGCCCCGATTCCACGGCGAAGTAGATCGCCATCGGCATCGTATCGGTCTTACCCGGTATGTATCCTGCCAGCATGAGGGTGGCGCCGAACTCCCCGAGTCCTCTCGCGAAAGACAGAACGAGCCCTGCGAGCAGCCCCGGCCAGGCGAGCGGGAACGTCACCGTCCGGAAAACCCGCCACTCCGACGCTCCCATCGTGCGTGCCGCATCTTCCAGCTTCCCGTCCAAGTTCTCGAATGCCGCCGCCGCGCTCTGGTACATGAGCGGGAAACTGACGACGACGGAAGCAATGACGGCAGCTGTCCACGTGAAAACGATCTGGATATCGAACGTCTCAAGAAGCCAGCTGCCGATCCATCCCTTTTTCCCGAACACGATCAGCAATCCGAAACCGACGACTGTCGGCGGCAGTACGAGCGGCAGCAGAAAGAGCGATTCGAGCACCGATTTGCCGAAAAACTGCCGCTTCGCGAATAAATGCGCTAGAAATACACCAAGAACAAAGACGATCACAGTTGAAATAGCCGCCACTTTCGCCGACAGCAACAAAGGTTGAAGATCCATCCCGCTCACCTCCTGAACTGCTTACTTGAATCCATACTCCGCAAGCACGGCCTGTCCATCCTCACCGAGCAGCGCGTCGAAAAACTGCTGCGCTTCTTCCGGATGCTCCGCATTCGCCAGCACCGCACCCGGATAGACGATCGGCGCATGCCAGTCGGGATCGGCTTCCGCCACTGTCTTCACTTTATCAGAAATGAACGCATCACTCGAGTAGACGACACCGTATTCCGCGTTACCCATCTCCACCTGGGTCAGCACCTGCCGGACGTCCGATGCGAGCACTAGCTTGTCCTGCAAAGTTTGCCAAAGGTTCAAATGCTCGAACACTTCCTTCGTGTAGCGGCCGGCCGGAACACTCTCCGGCTCCCCGATGACGAGATGATCAATCGCCGAAGGGTCGATCTGTTCGAAGCTCGAGACCGTGTCCTGTTCATCTGCACCGGCGATCAGCACTAGCGCATTCTTCGTGAAATCCGTACGCGTACTGTCGTCGATAAGTCCTTTGTCCTCAAGCGTATCCATATCCTTTGCACTTGCGGACAGGAATAAATCGGCTGGTGCTCCGTTATCGATCATCGCCGCCAGTTTTCCGGAACCGCCGTACATGAAGGTAAGCTTCACATCCTCATGCTCCTTTTCATAGGCTTTCTTGT
The DNA here is from genome assembly GCF_023707985.1 of Sporosarcina sp. NCCP-2716. Classification (GTDB taxonomy): domain Bacteria; phylum Bacillota; class Bacilli; order Bacillales_A; family Planococcaceae; genus Sporosarcina. Next base: position 687,696 of record NZ_BRCF01000001.1, on the reverse strand, counting down.
ACTCATCGAGCGCATCCGTCAGGCTCGCCGCCGCAGAAATGTGCAGTTCGATCTTCCCCTTGCTGCTGTCTGCCGCCTCATTGTCCTTTTCCGTCGTCGTCCCTCCGCTGCAGCCGGCAAGCAGCAGGAAAGCTGCCGCCATCGTGCTTACCAATTTACCAGCTTGTCTCATCTTTATCTCCCCTTTTCTTATTTTAACTAGTTATCATTACTTATAACTAGTTATAACATAACCATACTTAAGATAGCTATATATAGTTAAACAATTCTAAATTTAACTGTTTAGCGCTTATTATACCTATTGCAATAGTCCGACATATGGGAGAAGATAGAGGGAAGAAACGGAGGGACGCTGAATGAAATCCAACGCGGGTATTTCGTATACGACTGAAGACATCGCCGAGCTGCTCCAAGTTTCCAAACTGACCGTCTACGATCTGATCAAAAAAGGCGAAATCGTCGCGTACCGGGTCGGCAGACAGATGCGGGTCGACGCCGATGATTTCGAAGCATATAAAAACCGGATGAAGGGCGGTTCCCCGTTACCGGCTGAGAACCGGGAAACACCCATACCTGAACCGGCGCCGCTTGAGACCGTCAAGCCGGCCGCTTCCGCCCCTCCCCCAGAAACCCGGCCCACGCAGATAGTCATCATCAGCGGACAGGATGTCACACTCGATTTGCTCGCGAATGCCATTTCATCCGCATCGCCGAACTTCCGGACACTCCGCTCGCATACCGGCAGTCTTGCAAGCCTGTTCGCCCTCGTCCAGGGGGAGGCCGACTTGGTGAGCACCCACCTGTTCGACGGGGATACGGGATCTTACAACCTGCCATACATCCGCCGCATCCTGACCGGACGGGAATATACGGTCGTCCATCTGCTTAGCCGGACAGCCGGTTTCTACGTCCAGCCCGGCAATCCAAAACAGCTTACGGGCTGGCGGGACCTGAACCGTAATGACATCCGGTTCGTCAATCGGGAGATCGGCTCGGGAATCCGCGTGCTGACCGATGAACGGCTCCGGCTTGAAGGCATCCTGCCGAAAACCGTCCATGGTTATGATAATTTCGAACAGACCCATCTGGCGGTCGCCAGCAAAGTCGCTTCCGGCGAAGCGGACGTCGGAGTCGGCATCGAAAAGACGGCCCAGCTCGTCGGCGCCGACTTCGTACCGCTCGCTGCCGAGCAGGTCGACCTCGTCATGCTGAAACGCCCGGACAATGCAGCATTCCGGGATACGGTCCTCAGCACCCTGCAGTCCGCCGCCTTCAAAAAAGAATTGGCCGCCATCCAGGGCTATGACTTCAGCCGGCTCGGACAGATCCTCTATGACACCCCGTAGCTTTTGGCTGCGGGGTGTTGTCCGTTTCCGGAGTTTCTGTGCATCCGGCTTGGCGGCTGGCCATTTTGCTCATGAATCCCTGAAAGTGATCATAAATCCTGGTTTTCGCTCATAAATACCTGAAAACGCTCATAAATATCAGATACCGCTCATAAATTCTGTAAAACGCTCATAAATCACGATTTCCGCTCATAAAATCAAAAAAACGCTCATAAACCCGGATTTCCGCTCATAACCCCCTCCCCGCCCCCGCCATTCACCAGCCAATCGCCTATCAGCTTTACATAATATTATTATCGTCTTCAACTCCCTGTTTCCGCCCGCAAAAAAAGGCATCCGCCAAAGCGGATACCGGTCTTCTCTTAATCATTCATCTTTCGCAGGCGGACGTTCGAAATGCATGCGGACGTCGACTTCATATTTGTTGTAGCGCAGTTTCAGCAGTTTGAACAAATGGGTAGTCAGCACTTTCAGCAATGCATAGCCCGGTATCCCGACGATGACACCCGGGATGCCGAACAGCGAACCGCCCGTCAGCAGGACGAAGATGATCGTGATCGGGTGGATGTGCAGCGTCTTGCCCATGATCTGCGGGGAGATGAACTTCCCTTCGATCACTTGGACGATCGTCCAGACGATGGCCAGCTTGACGAGCATGAACGGTGACGTCACGATCGCGATGATGATCGCCGGAGTGATGGCGATCACCGGACCGAGATAAGGTACGACACTCGTGAACATGGCGAGCACGCCGAGCAGGAGTGCGTATTTCATGTCGATGATCAGGAAACCGATCGTGACCATCGTGCCGATACAGACCGCCACGAGGATCTGTCCTTGTATGTATGCACTGATCTGTTTGTCCGCATCGCCCATGATCGACTCTGCATCGTCCCTCATACGGGGCGGCAGCAGTTTCATGACGTACCCCGGCAGTTTATCGCCGTCCTTCAGCATGTAGAAGAGGATGATCGGCACCGTGACGATCGACAGGATGATGCCCGTCAATTTAGAGATGAAGACCGTCAGTCCCGACGCGATCCCTCCGAGCGTATCGGCGATCGTCTGTCCGATGTTCTCCAGACCGGAGTCTAGAAGTTCCGCAGCATTGATGTCGAGCTGATTGTAATACGGCGCGAAGATCGAATGGCTCAGGAACGAATCGAGCGTGAGCACGAGTTCGTTGAAGTACGTCGGGAACTCGTCGACCAGCTTCCAGAACTGCAGTTTCAAAAACGGCAGGACCAGGAAGACAAGCAAAGTGATCAGTCCGATCGCCGTCAGGAAGATGATAGCGATGCCCCACGTTTTCGGGATCCGCGCTTTCTCCAGCAGCTGCAGCAGCGGCCGGAGCAAGTAGAACAGGATCGCAGACAGCACGATCGGCAGCACGACCACCGAGAAGAGCACACGGAATGGATAGAAGATGAACGAGATCTTATCAAAAATCATAATATTGACGCCTGCCAGCAGCAGGACGATCAGGATGAAAAGCGTCGTTTTCCCCCCGAGGAACCGGATGATCCGATCCTTCACCGGGCCGCCGGACGCTCCGTTGCCATTTCGGTTTTGCGGTTCGTACTCTTCTGCCACAGCTTTCACCCTTTCAAGGTCAGCGGGCGGGCCCTCCATCGAGGAACGCACGCACCGCCTGCCGATTTTCTTCCAGGTTCACTTCGATTACAGAGCCTGCATGTGAATAGTCCGCGAACGAATAGGAACCTTTCACCGGCACAGTCATCGTTTCAATATCCGCACCGCCCGAAACGAGCAGACTGACGATGCGCGACAGTTCTTCTTTCGACGTCAAATCGGTTTGGATCGTCTGTGACAGCACACCGGCGATCTTCGGCGCCCGCACGAGCATGCCCGGTGTCCTCGCCTGGCGTTTGACCGCTGTGAGCACTTGCTGCTGACGTCGCACCCGGCCGAAATCCCCTTCTGCATCTGCCCGGAAGCGTGCGTAGCCGAGGAGTTCCTTCCCATTCAGCTGGTGGGTGCCCGCCATCAGCGACACGCCGATCTTCTCGGACATCTCCTTTTCCACGTCGATCTCCACGCCGTCCGGGAATGCCGCGTCGGCGATCGTTTCGAAATTATCGAAATCGACAATCGCATAATGATGGATCGGCAAGTCGAACATGCCGGTGATCGTGTCCTTCGCCGTCTGGACGCCGCCCAAGTAATAGGCTGTATTCAGTTTGTACGATTTGAAGCCCGGGATGTCTGCGTAAATATCACGCATGAACGACACGAGTTTCATCGTCTTCGCCTGCTTGTCCCACGAAAGCACCATTATCGTATCGGTCCGTGAACGGCCGCTGCCGTCGTCATCCGCACCGAGGAGCAAGTAATTCTCGACGGAGGAAGCGGCCGGATCCTGGAGATCGCCTTCGAAACTACCGGGTTCGATCGCATTTTTCGCAGCCGCCCGCTTGCCCGCCATATATTGATAAGACGCAAAAAGTCCTGCCCCGATGAACGCGACGAGCAGACAGGTCAGCAGCACTCTGCCTTTCCTCAATCTCCGCCGCCTGCGCCGTTTCGGGTGCGGGCCTTCATAATGTTCTGCCATGTATCTATTCCCCCAATGATGAAGTCACAAAACAGGACGCCCCGCTCGGTCCCTGGTTGCATGCCGGGTCTCCATTATATCATGCTCAATCGCTTTACACCTGTTCGGCGAGCGGCTACTATTAAAGCATTCAGGTTATTGAAGAAAGGTGTAATGCAGATGGCGAATTTCGAAAAAGCGGTCTTCGCAGGCGGCTGTTTCTGGTGCATGGTCAAACCGTTCACGGAATGGGACGGTATCGAGGAAGTCGTGTCCGGCTATATGGGCGGCACAATCGAGAACCCGACGTACGAGCAGGTGAAAGCCGGGGATTCCGGTCACTTGGAAGTCGTGGAGATCACATACGATCCGGACAAGTTCCCTTACGCGCAGCTGCTGCCGATCTACTGGGAGCAGATCGACCCGACCGACGCAGGCGGCCAGTTCCAGGACCGCGGGCATTCCTATACGACCGCCATCTTCTATACGACGGACGGCCAGCGGGAAGCTGCTGAACAGTCGAGGCGGGATTTGGAGAAGAGCGGCAGGTTCAGTAAACCGATCGTCACGGACATCCGTCCTGCAGAGCGATTTTATCCGGCAGAAGACTACCACCAGGATTTCTATAAACGTGAAAAGGCAGCCTATGAAGCCGACCGCGCCCAGTCCGGACGCGATGAATTCATCAATGCCCATTGGAAAGACCGCAGCTGACTGCGGTCTTTTTCATATACTCCCAAACGTATTACAGTAAATAGAAGCCGATCGCCATGATCAGGTACGCCGCAAACAGGATCAGCCCCTCGAACCAGTTCGACTCCCCGTCGTTCGATAAGTTGATGACGAGCAGAGCTGCGGTCACCATTGCGACCAATTCCTGTATCGTGAACACGAGAGGCATCTCGACAGGCATGAATAATGAGATAAGCACGAGGGCCGGTGCGACGAACATCGCGACCTGAAGTGTTGACCCGACCGCGATCTCGACGGAGACGTCCATCCGGTTCTTCATCGCCATCGTCACGGCAGACACGTGCTCCGCTGCATTACCGACGATTGCGACGATAATGATCCCGATGAACAGCTCCGACCAGCCGAACTGACGGCCGAGCGTCTCGAATGTGCCGACGAGCCGTTCGGAGACGAATGCGACGGCGACCGTGCTCAGCAGCAGGACGAGGATCGATTTCCCCTTGGTCCATTCCGGCACTTCCTCTTCAACCGTCTCCTCATCCCCCGAAGCGAAGACCCCCCGGTGTGTGACGAGTTTGAAAAACAGCCCCGCCAGGTAGATGGCGATCAGTATGACCGAAATCCCGACACTCAGATTGAACGTCTTCGCCGGGTTCATCGAAATCGAAAACACTTCCGGTATGATGAATGCGATGATGATTGCAAAAATGAGCAGGCCTGAATTATACCGTGCGTCCTGCAGGCTGAAGCGCTGGCGTTTGAACTTCACCCCTCCTGCGAAGAATGACAGGCCGAGCACGAGCAGCAGGTTGCCGAGCACCGAACCTGTCAATGAGGCGAGCACGATACCGATCAGCCCGGCTTTCAATGTAAAGATGGAGATGATCAGTTCGACGGCGTTGCCGAAGGTGGCATTGAGCAGCCCTCCGATCCGCGGTCCGCTCACGATGGCGAGACTCTCCGTCGCCCGTCCGATGAATCCGGACAGGCCGATGATCGTGATACAGCTGAGGACGAACATGAGAATGTCCGACCAGTGCAGGAACGCACCGATCGCGACAACAGGCACGCCTGTGAAAACTACGATTGAAAAGATACGATTCATCTTCCCTCTTCCTCCTTTCTGACATTCTTCTATACCCACTTTCCGCTGCGTGCGGCAGGACCGACGAAAAAAATGGCCGCTTCCCTGCTAACTGGATTTTCCAGGACTGAAACTATGAAAATAGGTTATACATAAGGTGGAGTGATATCCATCACATAACGTTACAGAAAAAAGACAAAGGACGTGCCTTCATGAGTAAAACGACGAAAGAAGACATTCAGCAGTATGCAAAGGAGGAGAATGTGAATTTCATCCGCCTGCAGATCACCGACATTCTCGGGATGATCAAAAGCGTGGAGATCCCGGTGAGTCAGCTCGGCAAAGCGCTCGATAACAAGATGATGTTCGACGGGTCATCCATCGAAGGCTTCACGAAAATCGAAGCATCGGACATGTACCTCGTCCCGGACCTCGATACATGGATGGTGTTCCCGTGGGCGTCAGGCACCGGCAAAGTCGCGCGGCTGATCTGTGATGTCTGCCAGGCGGACGGTTCCCCGTTCCCCGGTGATCCGAGAGGCAATTTGAAACGAGTGCTGAAAGAGATGGAAGCAATGGGCTTTACACAGTTCAATCTCGGACCCGAGCCGGAGTTCTTCCTTTTTAAACTGGACCGTCACGGGGAACCGACGATGCATGTGAACGATGACGGCGACTATTTCGACTTCTCGCCGCTCGACCTCGGTGAAGACTGCCGCCGGGATATCGTCCTGCAGCTCGAGGAGCTCGGCTTCGAAGTGGAAGCGTCCCACCATGAATCCGCTCCCGGTCAGCATGAGATCGATTTCAAATATGCGGACGCCTTGAAAGCATGCGACAATATCCAGACGTTTAAACTCGTCGTCAAGACAATCGCCCGCGAACACGGCCTGCATGCGACGTTCATGCCGAAGCCGATTTTCGGTGTGAACGGATCTGGCATGCACTGCAACGTGTCCCTGTTCAAAGACGGACAGAACACGTTCTATGACGAACAGACGGACGATCAGCTGAGCACGACAGCGTATCAGTTCATGGCCGGCGTCCTGAAGCACGTGAAGGGGATGACCGCAATCACGAATCCGATCGTCAACTCCTACAAGCGGCTTGTTCCCGACTACGAAGCGCCTTGTTACATCGCCTGGTCTGCACAGAACCGCAGCCCGGTCGTCCGGATTCCCGCTTCACGGGGCTTGAGCACGCGCATCGAACTCCGGTCCGTCGATTCTGTGGCGAATCCGTACCTCGCGCTCGCTGCCATCCTGAAAGCCGGCCTGAGCGGCATCGAGCAGCAGCTAGACCCGGGACAGCCGTGTGACCGCAACCTCTATGACATGTCCGAACAGGACCTGAAGGAAGAAGGCATTTCCATGCTGCCGACCGACCTCGACCATGCCCTGTTCGCGCTCGACGGCGACCCGGTCGTACAGGAAGCCCTAGGGCCGCACATCTACCGAAACTTCCGCGAGGTGAAACAGAAGGAATGGGACAGCTACCGGATCACCGTCCATCCGTGGGAGATCGATGAATACCGCAAAATCTACTGACCTGCACTTAAGCCGGACACCCCTGCGTGTCCGGTTTTTACATGGACTGAAAACCGACACAAAAAACTTCTTGTCAAGCGGTCGCTGTTTCCGTAATATAAAAAAATATTAAGCAGCCGTGACAGTGCGCTAATATGAAACCGACATGAAGGAAGTGGCCTGATGAGGAAGACAACCAAAGACGATATCCGCAAGTACGTGAAAGAAGACAACGTCAATTTCGTCCGACTGCAATTCACCGACATCCTCGGGATGATCAAAAACGTCGAAATTCCGATCAGCCAGCTCGACAAAGCACTGGACAACAAAATGATGTTCGACGGCTCTTCCATCGAAGGGTTTGTCAGGATTGAAGAATCGGATATGTATCTCATCCCCGATCTGGATACATGGATGGTATTCCCATGGCCGTCCGGTACGGGAAAAGTGGCGCGCCTGATCTGTGATGTGTCCCTCGCGGACGGACAGCCGTTCCCCGGCGACCCGCGCGGCAATCTGAAACGGGTGCTCCGCGAGATGGAAGACATGGGCTTCACCGACTTCAACCTCGGACCGGAACCTGAATTCTTCCTCTTCAAACTCGACAGCAGCGGCCAACCGACGATGGAACTGAACGACCATGGTGATTACTTCGATTTCGCCCCGCTCGACCTCGGGGAGAACTGCCGCCGGGATATCGTCCTCGAACTGGAAGCGCTCGGCTTCGAAGTAGAAGCGTCCCACCACGAAGCAGCACCCGGCCAGCACGAAATCGATTTCAAATATGCCGATGCACTCACGGCGTGCGATCATATCCAGACGTTCAAACTGGTCGTCAAGACGATCGCCCGCAAACACGGACTGCACGCAACGTTCATGCCGAAACCGCTGTTCGGTGTGAACGGTTCCGGCATGCACTGCAACATTTCGCTGTTCAAGGACGGCGATAACATGTTTTTCGATGAACACGGCGAGCGCAAACTGAGCAGCACCGCCTACCAGTTCATGGCCGGCATTCTCGAACATGTCAAAGGGTTCACTGCGATCACGAACCCGACGGTCAACTCCTACAAGCGTTTAGTACCGGGCTACGAAGCGCCGTGCTATATTGCCTGGTCCGCCCAGAACCGGAGCCCGCTAATCCGCATTCCGGCTTCCCGGGGCTTGAGCACCCGTATCGAAGTGCGCTCCGTCGACTCGGTGGCGAATCCGTACCTGGCCCTTGCCGCTATCCTGAAAGCGGGGCTCGACGGAATCCGCCGCGGACTCGATCCCGGCGAGCCATGCGACCGCAACATCTATGAGATGAATGCTGATGAACTGACAGAGGCCGGCATCGTCACCCTGCCGACAGACCTCGACCACGCCCTGCTTGCGCTGGCGGAAGACACGGTCGTCCAGGAAGCGCTCGGCAGTCATATTTACGCGAACTACAAAGCGGCGAAACAAGCGGAATGGGACAGCTACCGCATCACCGTCCATCCATGGGAGCTCGACCGTTACATGAAGATCTATTGACCGAAGCAAAGGAAGAGCCCGGAATCTCCGTATGGGAGGTTCCGGGCTCTTCTTCTGATCAGGCGTTCTGTGTATGGGCCGCTTTCATCTCTTCGAATTCCTTGTCGGAGCATAATACGAAATGCTCCGGCGCAATCTCTCGGAATTGGACTGTGTCGCCGGCTCCGTACTGGTGATCCTTCGGGTTGTATGGGGTCCGCACACGCGTACGTTCATACCGCGGATCCGGAAGCGGAATCGCCGACAGTAGCGATTTCGTATACGCATGCATCGGGTTGCGGTACAGTTCCTCCGCAGGTGCCATTTCGACAAGCTTGCCGAAATACATGACACCGATCCGGTCCGAAATGTATTTGACCATCGACAGATCGTGGGCGATGAACAAATACGTCAATCCCCGTTCTTCCTGAAGTTCTTTCAGCAAGTTGACGACCTGTGCCTGGATGGACACGTCAAGTGCCGAAATTGGTTCGTCCGCGATGATGAACTCGGGATCGACCGCAAGTGCACGGGCGATCCCGATCCGCTGACGCTGACCGCCAGAGAATTCGTGCGGATAGCGTTCGGCGTGCTCCCGGTTCAGTCCGACGGTTTCAAGAAGCTGAATGACACGGTCTCTCCGCTCTTTCCGTGATTTCGCCAAGCCGTGGACGTCGATCCCTTCAGCGATGATGTCCATGACTTTCATCCGCGGGTTCAGTGATGCGTACGGATCCTGGAAGATCATCTGCATCTTGCGGTTGAATTCCTTGTTGGCTGATTTCGATTTCTTGTCCTGGACATTGACGCCGTCGAAGAGGACTTCCCCGTCTGTCGCGTCATACAGGCGGATGATCGTTCGTCCGGTCGTCGATTTCCCGCAGCCGGACTCACCGACCAGCCCGAAAGTCTCTCCCCGGTTGATGGAGAAACTGATGTCGTCGATGGCGCGCACTTCCGACGGTTTGCCTTCATTGAAATACTGTTTCAGGTTTTTCACTTCGAGTAATACATCAGCCATTATGCACGCCCTCCTGTCGCTTCGTAGTAACGGCTTCCCGGGAATGTCCGCATCCGTTCGATGATTGCAGCGGGTGGTTCCACTTGTGGTGCCTGCGGATGCAGGAGCCATGTAGCCGCATAGTGCGTTTCGCTCACTTGGAAGAACGGCGGCGGTTCCTCCATGTCGATCTGCAGCGCATACTCACTCCGCAATGCGAAAGCATCGCCTTTTGGCGGGAACAGCAAGTCTGGCGGCGTTCCTGGGATTGCGTACAGTTTCTCCTCGTTGACGTCCATCGACGGCATCGAGCTCAACAGACCCCACGTGTAAGGATGTTGCGGGTTGTAGAATATTTCATCGACCGTGCCGATTTCGACGATCTTGCCGCCGTACATGACAGCCACGCGGTCCGCGACGTTCGCCACGACACCGAGATCATGGGTGATGAAGATGATGGATGTGTCAATCTTCTTCTGGATGTCCTTCATGAGCTCGAGGATCTGTGCCTGGATCGTTACGTCAAGCGCAGTTGTCGGTTCATCCGCAATGAGGATCTGCGGGTTGCACGCAAGCGCCGTCGCAATGACGATCCGCTGACGCTGACCGCCTGAGAACTGGTGCGGATACATTTTGTACCGGTTTTCCGCATTCGGGATGCCGACCATCGCAAGCAGTTCGATGGCGACTTTTCGGGCTTTCGCCTTGCTCACTTTCTGGTGCTTCAAGATCGGCTCCATGACCTGTTTGCCGATCGTCATCGTCGGATTCAGGGAAGTCATCGGGTCCTGGAAGATCATCGAGATATCTTTGCCGCGGATCTTCTGCATTTCCTGTTCCGGGAGCTTCGTCAGATCTTTTCCGTTGAAGAGGATTTCCCCGTTCTTGAACTCGGAGCTCGACTCCGGCAGCAGCCGCATGATCGACTTGGTCGTTACCGACTTACCGGATCCCGACTCCCCGACAATCGCCAGTGTCTCTCCTTTGTTCAAATCGAAATTCACGCCGCGGATCGCTTTCACTTCTCCTGCAAATGTATGGAAGGAAAGCTCCAGATCTTTCACTTGTAATATTTTAGTCATACCGCTTTCCTCCTTATCAGTCTTTCATCTTCGGATCGAGTGCATCACGCAAGCCGTCACCGATCAGGTTGAAGGCAATCATGAGAACACTGATTACAATTGCGGGGAACAGCAGGACGTACGGCTGGTGTTCCATCACTTTGTAACCATCATTGATTAGCGTACCAAGAGAGGCATTTGGCGGTTGAAGCCCAATTCCGATGAAACTCAAGAAAGCTTCAAAGAAAATCGCATTCGGAATCGTAAACATCGTATTGATGATGATAATACCGAGCACGTTTGGCATGAGGTGCTTCGACATAATCTTTTTATCATTCGTTCCGAGTGTCCGGGCAGCCAGTACAAACTCCTGGTTTTTAAATTTCAAGATTTGTGCTCGTACGATCCGTGACATCCCGATCCAGCCGGTAATGGAAATTGCAATAATGATCGCTTTGATTCCCGGCTCCATGATCATCAGCATGAGGATGACGACGATGAGCGTAGGGATTCCGATCAGAATTTCTACGATCCGCTGCATGATATCATCCGTCCGGCCGCCGAAGTATCCGGAGACCCCGCCATAGATGACACCGATCACCAGATCGATCATCGCTGCGACAAACGCAATCAGAAGCGAGATCTGAGTACCCTGCCAAAGGCGGGTGAATAGATCCCGGCCGAGGCCGTCTGTTCCGAACCAGTAGTATTCATCGACTTTCTTCATTTCGTACAGATCGATTTTCTTGCCGCCGAGGTTCCCGACACCGTCCATGACACCGAGGTTTTCGATCCCCTGCATTTTAGGAGGCAGGTTCGCATGACGCAGATTTTGTGTCGTGCCATCATGGCCATTCAGATGAGGACCGACGAGTGCCAGGATGATCATCAGCACGAGGACGACCAAGCTGACGACAGCCCCTTTGTTTTTGCGGAGACGCAGCCAGGCATCCTGCCAGAAACTCAGACTCGGTTTTGCAATTCGCTCGGCGTGGTCACTGTTCAGCGTGATGCGCTTGAATTTGTCTTGAGGCAGCTGTTCGTAATCTTTTTGCATTATGATTTCCCTCCAGCCAAGCGGATACGCGGATCAATAACACCGTATAATATATCCACAATGAAAATGACGACAATAAGAAATGCCGAGAAGAACAACGTCGTTCCCATGATTGTTGCAAAGTCGTTTACCATGATGGAAGAAACGAACTGTTCCCCGATACCAGGAATCGCGAAAATCTTTTCAACAACGAGCGATCCGGTGACGAGACCTGCGGCAACCGGACCGAGAACGGTGACGAGTGGGATGAGTGCATTCCGGAACGCGTGCTTGAAGGCGATTTCGAACTTATTAGCGCCTTTTGCTTTCGCAAGCGTAATATAATCCGAACTCATCACTTCGATCATCTCCGTACGGATGAATCGGGCAGAAAGTGCAAGCGGTCCCATCGCGAGTGCGAGTGAAGGAAGGATACTGGACTTCCAACCGTCATTCCAGAGTCCGACCGGGAGCAAATGCCACTGGGACGCGACATAGTACTGTAAAAGTGCCGCAAATACGAAAGAAGGTATGGAGGTTCCTAGTATGGCTAGGAACGTACTGCCATAATCCCAGAAGGTGTTCTGCCTGAGAGCAGCAAGCATCCCGAGCAGAATTCCGATAATTGTCCCAAACACCATCGCCTGCGCACCGAGGATGAAGGACGGCTTGATTCGTGAGGCGAGCAAATCATTGACGCTTTTGCCTTTAAAGGCAAATGACGTACCCAAATCCCCTTTCGCCAGGTTTTTCATGTAAATGGCGTATTGCACCGGTGTCGGTTTGTCAATTCCGTATTTCTTTTCGACAATCGCTTTCTGCGTGTCATTCAGTTTGCTATATGACGCAATCGGCGAACCCGGCAATGTTTGCATTAGAAAAAAAGTTGCAGTCGCAATGAGGAACATTGTGATGAACATGTAAATGATACGTTTACCAATATATTTAACCATAGTGCACCTCCAGATCTATGTACCGCTTTATGTTAACCCGTTCATCACGAGTTGTTTTCGAATTGAAAGCACTTACATAACATTCGCAATACTCGTTGTTATTAAAAAGAGAGTATATGGCGGACTGCCGCCATATACTCTCGGTTATTCAGTTGCGATCGATTACTCTTTCCCTGAAATGTAAGCCCACTTGAAGCTGTAGTCAGCACCGAACGGGTGGCTGGCAAGGCCTTTGAAGTAAGGCTTTTCAAGGAAGATTTCACCTTTTTGATAAATCGGTGCGATTGCAGCTTCATCATCGAGAAGGATCTTTTCAGCTTTTGCGAATGCTTCATAGCGCTCTTCCGGCTTCAATGCAAGGTCGCCTTTCGAGTCAGCGATCAGCTGGTCATACTCTTTGTTCGAATAAGACATCAAGTTGTTCGTACCATCAGTTACGAACAGGTCCAGGAAGGAAATCGGATCCTGGAAGTCAGGGCCCCATCCGGAAACTTGGATGTCGTAGTCTTGTGCACTGTCAAGCTCGAGACGTACTGCGAAAGGTACTTCTTTCAGCTTGATTGTCAACCCTTCGAGGTTCGTTTCAAGCTGGGACTTGAAGTACTCATCCATCTTTTTCGATGTTTCTGTGTCTCCGCCGAGGATTTCAAGCTCCAGGCTGTCCACACCGAGTTCATCCAGACCTTTTTTCCAAAGGTCTTTCGCTTCGTCGACGTTGTACTCAAGGTGGTTTCCGCTAAGTTCACGGAAGTCTTTTTTGTTTTCGTCATAAGCGAAATCTTTTGGCACAAGGTAGTAAGCCGGCAAAGAACCGTTAGCCAATACTACATCTGCAAGGTCTTCTTTTTGGAACGACTTTGCAATCGCTTTCCGGATGTTCACGTTTGCGAGTGGTGTTTCTTTTCCACCCTTAAGCTGGTTGAATTTGAAATAGTAAACTGCCGTGTCGGGCTGCTTCACCACTTCTGGGTCGTCTTGGTATTGCATCGCCAGGTCGCCGGTAAGAGCTGCCCGGTCCAATTTACCATCTTCGTACAATTTCACACCTGTTGCTGGGTCTTTAACAACGTTGACGTTGATCTGAGTAAGCTTGACATTTTCTGCATCCCAGTAGTTGTCGTTTTTCTTATAAACCCAGCTGTCTCCTGTGCCATCCCATTCAGTTAAGACGAATGGTCCGTTATAGAGGAGGTTTTCAGAGTTTGTTGCATAAGCGTCGCCTTTTTCAGTGACGAACTCTTCTTTTTGCGGGTAGAACGTTCCGAAGGACATAAGTGACAGGAAGTAAGGAACCGGACGCTCGAGTGTTACTTCGATTGTCTTCTCGTCTTTTGCTACGATACCGAGTTCTTTCTTGTCCATTTTGCCTTCACTGATCGCTGTTGCATTCTTGACAGATCCGGACATCATGAACGGACCGTAAGGAGATCCAGTGTCAGGATCGATTGCGCGCTGCCATGCGAACACAAAGTCGTCTGCTGTGACTGCAGAGCCATCAGACCATTTAGCATCACGGAGCTTGAACGTGTAAGTCAAGCCGTCTTCGCTAACTACCGCTTCTTCAGCAGCCATTGCCGGTTCAGCAATGTTCTCTGCGTTGAGGCGGTACAGCCCTTCATTCACGTTGTTCAAAACGTTGAATCCGACTGCATCTTCGACAATTGCCGAGTCAACAGATGGGATAGCTGCCAATTCATCCAGATTCAGAATCTGCTCAGCATCCGGCTCGCCGTCTTCTTTCTTCGGTGTTTCAGTTGCCGAACCTTCATCTTTGTTGCCGTCATCTTTTGAACCTTCTTCTTTTTTATCCGAGCCGCCACATGCAGCAAGGAAGATGCTTAGTACTAATGTCATTGCCATTAGTAACAGCCACTTTGTGTTCTTCAAGGTCATTCCCCCTTTTTATAATTGTCTGAAGAATTAACACTATTTCATTATACAATCAAATTCTCTTAAGTCAAAGTGTTTTTTACAAAAAATTTTACTTGGCATAACCAAACAACGAATTCGAATAGTTGTAGAATTGTGTCGGTAAGCGGTTTCTCGGTACTTTTTGCTTTGTCTAAACGAATAATCTACTGTATGATATATAATGAATTATTACGATATACGAAATTGAGGTTAGAACTTTGAAAAAAATCACATTGTTTTTTTTAATCGGACAGCTTATTATTTTCATTCTGTCTTTTCTGTCAAAAGGCGGTCTTTCACTCCTCTCCTATATTAATATCTCATTCTATATAGGCGGTCTGCTGCTGCTTGCAGGAGGTTTTATCTACATCTTCCGGACAGGATCATTTGATTTTTTCACGAGCAGTATGCGAAAAGTCTTGTCCCGCCGTCATATGAAGGAAGAGATGGAGACAATGAGGAAACCATCCGAGGTGTTCTCGGCAAGTCCGCGCCTCCTCTTCCTGACGGGCATCCCGATCCTGCTCTGCATGCTTGTCGCTATGGGGTTCTTCTACCGTTGAACTTGCATGCGCTGAAGTGTTTATGCACAATGGAATAGTGGTACAACTAGGTAAGCAGGGTAATTAGAAGACGACAGTCAGAATGGAGTGGGTTGTGGAATGGAAATACTGCTATATGCCAGCGCAGCAATCGCGGCATTATCACTGCTCCTCATCGCAATTTTTGTCATCAAAGCTGTGAAAAGCGTCAACAAGACGAAAGATGAGGTTGCGGAGTCCATCAAGGATCTGCAAAGCAGACTGAATGGCGTGACCAGCCAGGCAAATGAGCTGCTCGCCAGCACGAACCGCATCACCGAAGATGCTGAACGCAAACTGCAATCATTGAACAGCGTAGCCAAGACCGCTGAGAAACTGGAAGAATCGACGAATCACTTGAACCGTTCCTTCCAGGCACTCGCAGATCAGATCGGCAATCCGGATCCGAAATACAAGGATCTGATGCAGAAAGCGAACACCGTAACCGGAATTGCAGCGAGCATCTTCTACCGTGCGAAGCGGGAAAGAGCGAAACAGACGGACTTTGATTTCAGTACTCCGAAGTCACGCAGAAATCAGCAGCAGGTCGAACTGCTGCCGGCGCCGCAGAAACGGCTCCCTGAACCGAAACGCAAAACAAACTAATGAGGTGATGCAGATGGATTGGATGGGAATTGGCGTGTTGATCATCGGGATCGCCTTTGCAGTATTGGTCGTGATCCTCATCAAACCGCTGAAAAATCTAGGAGATGTGACAGAGAACTTGAAACAGACGACAGCCAAGCTGCCGCATACAGTCGAAAGTGTCACCGGTCAAGCCCAGCTGGTACTGAACACGAGCAACGAAACGATCGGCAATGTGAACCAGCAGGTGAATGAAATCACACCGCTTTTCCAGATTGTCGGAGATACAGGGGAAGCGGCCCGCTCGCTCACCCACTCTGCACTTGAGAAATCAGCTAACTTGAAGACACGCACAACAGAAGCGTCGGGACTTTCCCGCCGTGAACGGTACCAAGGTCTGTACGGCCTGCTTTCGTTCCTGTTCTATCTCCAGCAGAACAAAAAGGAAATCAAAGTGAAGGCAGATGTCCTGAACAAATAACAGATGTGCCCGCCAGCGCCGCATGCGCTGGCTTTTTTGTATGGTTTTGGCGGGTGGAGGGTCGCTGTGTAGACGGGTGGGGTCATACATACTGACGTGTGCTCATAAATTACGGAAAACGCTCATAAATCGTGGAAAACGCTCATAAATCACGTATATCGCTCATAAAATCCAGAAACCGCTCATAAACCCGGAAAAGCGCTCATAAAACGAGAATACCGCTCATAAATCCTGAATACCGCTCATAAACCATACCACCTCCCCTCTAAAACCCTCTCCCCCCAGCCGACCGCAAACAAAAAGCACTGGCAGCCGCCAGTGCTCTTCCTGTCCATTATTTTTTTTCATTCACAGCTGCGGCCGCCTGGGCTTTCATCCGGTCGATATCAGCGGAACGTTTTTGACCTGCCTCCGCCATCGTCCCGGGGCGCGGATAGCTCTCCGGCTGTTTCAATGCTTTACCTTTACGGACTGCGTAATACCCGAGGGCCGCTGTCCCATAAATGCCACCGATCGATTTGCTGCGCTTCGCTTCGTCAGCACCTTCGACTTTCCGTTTCGCCGACTCGGTCACATTTTGCAGCGACGCGGTCAGATTGCGTGTCGTATTGCCGAGATCCCCTGCCACCTGGAACAGCGGTGTCAGATTGCCGAGCTTCGTATTGACGTCGGCCAGCGTGTCATTGGAATGACGGATCAGCTGTCCCGTCTCCCCCAACACACCATCCAGTTGTTCCGGCAGCTGGTCGAGTGTCTTGTTAACTCCGCCGAGCGTTCCTGCAATTCCATTCAGCACGCGCCCTATGTAGATAGCGAGCACTAGAAATCCGGCGCCGATGAGAAGGACGCCTAAACCCGTTAAACTCATCTTCATCCCTCCAGAGACATTCGATTATTTTGTAACATTCTCCGCTTTCTTCCACGTCGAGAATAGACTGGCGGCAAGTTCGCCGATGTGGATCGCACCGACGAACGGTTTTGTTCCGGGAAGTCCCGGTTCGTCCGCATAGCGGCCGGTCAAATCACTGATCCCTTCAGCTGCTGTTTCAGCAGTATCGCCTGCGTTTTCGACCGTTTCCACTAAACTTGTCAGCGCATCCAGCTTGACCTGCACATCCACTGCGGAAGATCGTGCTTCCACGAGGGTCAGCTCCAATTCATGGATGGAGTTTTCCATTTTGCTTTCCATCTGTTTCGCCGTATGTCCGACAGTCGTTATCAGACCGGAAATCCGAGTGAGCAGTATACATAAATAGACGGCGAACACAGCAAACGATACAGCAATCAGAAAAACACCAATATGGGTTAGCATCATCCAAATATCCCTCCTTCTTATTTGTGTATACCACAAATGCCAGCTGAATATGCACCCCGACGACTTACAGAGCGCTCTTTTAGCGGCTGTCTGCAGAAAAGATGAGTTTTCTTTCGGAAAAAGGGGAAACTGTTATAGATATTACTTACTGAGGAGGAGATCGAATTGGAAAGAAGTTCATCGACAGAACGGTATCAGCCGGTCACATCCAAGAATAGCGGCGATGTAGTGGAAGTGCTGCCGGATCTCGCTTATTTGACCGACCAGATCGTCAACGTCATTTTCGTCGGCAACCCGGAACCCGGGAATCCGTGGGTGCTGGTCGATGCCGGCATGCCGAAGTCGGGCGGCAAGATCATTGAGAAGGCGGAAGAGCGTTTCGGCAAGGACCGTCCTCCGGAAGCGATCGTACTGACGCACGGTCACTTCGACCATATCGGCGGTATCATCGATATTCTGGAGAAATGGCATGTGCCGGTCTATGCCCACCCATTGGAGCATCCGTATTTGACGGGCAGCGAAAATTATCCCGATCCGGACGTCACTGTGGAAGGCGGTATGCTCGCGAAGCTATCGTTCCTTTTCCCGACTGATCCGATCGTCATCACGGAGTTTCTGGAAGGTCTCCCTGAAGACGGAACCGTCCCTCCGCTCCCTGGATGGCGGTGGATCCATACCCCTGGCCACTCCGCCGGCCATGTCTCCTTCTTCCGGGACGCTGACCGGGCGCTGATCGCCGGTGATGCCTTCGTCACCGTGCGTCAGGACCAGCTCTACAAAGTGATGACACAGGAGAAGGAACTGACAGGACCTCCCCGTTATTTGACACCGGACTGGACAGCCGCCGAATCGTCTGTCCATACGCTGAACGGGCTCAAGCCTGCTTATGCGGTGACCGGCCACGGCGAGGCGGCCGAAGGCGCATGGCTGACCGAGCATCTAGACACGCTGGACCGTCACTTCAAGGAGCTTGCTGTACCGGATCATGGAAAGTACGTGAAGGACGAGGAAAAAGGGAACGGCCGCTGACTTCTCCCCATTCACGAAAACCTTTATACTGTGTGTATAAGGGGGTCTGAAGATGAATATCCACGGACAGGAAGTGATCGGTGTTCAGGTGGACAGCGAAACACGCTGCCTTCATTACCATTCTGAAATCGACCGGATCGCCATCAAATTCCATTGTTGCGATACGTACTTTCCCTGCTATGAATGCCATGATGAACTTGGCTGCGGAAAGGCGGAAGTGTGGCCGCATTCCCGTTTTGCTGAGAAAGCGGTCCTTTGCGGAGCGTGCGGGCATGAGCTGTCGGTGAGTGATTACCTCGCCTGCGCTTCCGCCTGCCCTTCCTGCAGCGCCCCTTTCAACCCGGGCTGCAGCCTGCACGCCGATCGTTATTTCGGGACAATGACGTAAAAGAGCAGACCTGTCTACACGGTCTGCTCTTTTTCACTTCATCGGAACGAACTGAAGGTCTGTCCGCTTTGTTCCCGTTTCTTCGTAAGCTTTCAGGAATCCGATATCCGAAATCCTCTGTTTCGGTATCTCCTTATACGGATAGCTGACGCTAAAAGGTGATTCAAATGGAAAATCTTCGACAGCGATCACTTCCGTATCTGTAAAACGGATTGCGAGCCGGTGGTGAGGCAGCCCGTCAAGTGTTTCGGGTGAAGGGATGCCGTTCACGAAAAATGGATGTTCGTTTTCCTTGGACACGCCCGGCTCGTTCACGCAGGCGTATAGCGAAAAATTATCGCCGAACTGCAGAAGTGCATAATGTTCATGAAAAAGTTTCAGGTTGAAATCAGCCATGGATTCCGACAGCCGCCTTCTCCGGCTCTCCTCCCTCTCAAGAAACTCTGCTGACTCCTCCCCGTCCTTCCGGTTGACGAAATGCGAGTAATGTTCACTGCACAACATGGCTGCATATGGGTCGACCGCTTCCACCGTATCGATGCCGTGTCTGTAAAGCACCAATTTTGACAGCAGCGGGAAATCGGTGAACCGGTATGGTGCCTGTTTGCCGTCATTCCAGAACGGCTGCCGGTCAAACGGAGCCCAGCCGACGTCGTGCAGCCGGATGGCCGTCAAGACGGACTGCCTGAGATCAGTCTCCGGAAACAACTCTTCCTTCCAATTATCCATGATCTGCTCAGCAAGCAGTCCATGGCAGTTCTGTTCAATCAGTATGAATGACTCTTCCCTCTCCCGTACGATCACTTGCCTCCACTTCCTTTCTTGTATTTCCCTTCCCTTTTCCGGTAAGTTCAATCAAAAAAACACCTTTCCTGAAGAAAAGTGCTGATGTCAGAGGATATGGATGCCGTCCGCTTCGAGCATCTGTTGAAGTTCACTGTACTTCGACCGGCTCAAAGGGATTTTGTGGCCATTTGTCAATTCGATGGCGTACGATCTTGAAGCTGAATCGGCTTCGACCGAGACGATCTGGTGAAGCGGGACGATGAAAGACTGATGGGCGCGATAGAAACCGAACGGCTCGAACATCGCCTCGATCTCTTTCATGGAGTCACTGGACAGGAACGCCGTCTGCCCGGTCACAATCGAAATTTTGCGGCCGCTCTTCTCGATATATAAAATATCCGCCACATTCACGATACGGATGCCGCCTGCCACTTTCATACCGATTTTCCGATCGGGCGGCGCCGTCCTTGCACGTTCCCCGAATGCCTGCTCGACGGCGGCCATCGTCTTCTCGAGACGGAAGAAGTTGATGGGCTTGATGAGGAAGTCGAGGGGCCGGTAATCGTAGCCGTCAAGCGCAAAGCCGGCATGGCCTGTCACGAAGATGACTTTCATGGATGGGTAGGCCGACCTGATATGACCCGCCAGCTCAAGGCCCGTGATGTCGCCGATCTCGATGTCGAGGAACACGAGATCCGCTTCATGGCTCCTCAAGTAATCGAGCGCAGCCTTGCCGCTGTTCACCGTCTGGATGATGCGGATGAACGGAAATGACGTCAAGTCCGCACTCAGCAGATCGATCGCCTGCTGGTCATCATCGACGAGCAATGTCCTGATTTCCATACGACTCCCCCTCCCGTCAATAGTCTTCCGTATTCTCCGGTATCCTGACGTGGATCGTCAGCCAGCCGTCAGTCAGCTCCGGGTAGATCATACCGTAATGGGCTTTGACGATCTTTTCGACGCCTGCCAGTCCGATTCCTTCATGCGTCCCTTTTGTCGAGAAGCCCGGCTCGAACATGTGCAGGATCTGCTCATCACCCGCCCCTGTCCGGTTTTTCACGCGGATTACATAGTATCGTTTCTCCTTGCTGATTTCAACGGACAGCTGCCGGTCAGCAGGAGGCAGTAACGTCAGTTCCTCAGATGCATTCTGGATCAGGTTGCCGAGAATCTTGTTCACATCATAGACGGATACCGGTATCCCGCGCAGATCATCGAATATCGAAAAGTGGATCGCGATGTCCTGCCGTTTCGCCGCTTCCGCCTGGGTATTCAGCATCGCACTGAGCGCTGGGTGAGCGAGCGGCAGCAGCTCATTCACGTCCTGCACCTGCCGCACGACTTCGCCGATATAGGCGTCAGCTTCTGCATACTTCTTGTTCTTCAGCAGGCCATACACACTTGTCAGATGGAAGTTGAAGTCATGCCGCTGTGAACGGATGACGGTGAAGAATGATAACAGATCCTGCTGGTACTGCTGGTCCAAATAGAATTTCTCCTGGGTAAGTTTCTGTTCGAGGAACGTCTTCAGGAAAACGAGCAGGATGGCGAGCATGAGGATTGCCCATCCAGTGATGAACAGACGGTATGCCGTCGAAAAGAAGTCGCGCTCGATCACTGTATATTGAAGGAAGAGGTTCATCAGCACAATCAGCAGGGCACTGACGCCAAGCGCATTCCTGTAGGACGAAGCGCCTTCACCGCCGTCCGACGCCCTTCTGAACACCTCGGCCGGAATGAGTACAGGTTTCAGCCGGACGGCAGCCATCACTGCCAGCAGATGGTTCAGCAGGATGAACAATTCCATCACGAGCTCGATGAACCGGTCCGCCTGCAGGCCGGCCTGTCCGATCGCCAGCTGGAACAGATTGCGTTCCACGAGATCGACGACAGCAAGCTGGTATGTCCAGGCAGCCAGCAGTACGAAACCTGCCTGCAGAAGCGGCATCTTAACGAAAAAGATCAAAAACGGGATGAGCAGCACATAGACAATCCCGCTGTTCAGCGAAACACCTGTGACGTTGCCAAAGACCGCGAAAATCACTGCCGCCGCGATTGCGGAAGCCAGCAGTTTCCCCCGGCTCCTGTTTGCCTGACTGCCGGCCGCGATCTGGCCGAGAATGAGTCCTGAACAGACGGAAGCTGCTGAAAATACGATTGTTTGAATTCCCATACCGTTATCACCTGACCGATTTCTACTGATGAAAGTATACCATAGACCATGAAACCGGCGAAATCATCGGAATTGAAAAACTCCTCTGCCCGGTTAAGGGAGAGGAGTTCCAATCATTCGGGATGGATGGTGACAACACTGATCGAGTGTTCAGGCGCCCATTCTGCGAGGAACTGTTTCCAGTCATCGAGCGTCAGCTGCTGAATCGCCGGGATCTGTTCGAAATATGAAAGTCCGCGGTTGCGGTACCAGATCATGCCCTGCGCGTTGTTCTCGATCGAATTCATGCGGCGCAGCATCTTGCCGATCGTCCGGCGCTTCAATCGCTCGAACACACTTTCCGTCACTTCAGCTGAGCGGAGTGAGCGGAGTTGTTTCTTCAGCAGGTCCGCGAGCTCATTCGGTGATGCCGTGTTGCTTCCAATCATGCTGAATCCGAACGACTTATCCACGACAGACGTGAACAGGAACGAGGAGTCGATCAGTTCGGCATCTGCCAGTTCTTTGTAACACGGGCCGCTGCGGCTGTAGAAATGGTCGAGTGTCATGCTCGTCAGCAATTTGCGGCGGCCGAGTTCATCAGACCCGATGTCCCGGGCATATTCTTTCACGCCGAGCATCAGTTTCGGCATGCTGACGCTCATGCGCAGCGTCCGTTCCGCTTCATGGACAGCAGGTGATTCTTCCGGATGCACCGCTTCGAACGGGCCGATTTCCGGGAACGTCTTCTTCTCCTGGTTGGCGCGGATAAGTTCCATCATCTCCGTCGTATCGAAGTTCCCCGCCAGGCAGAACGTCATGTTGGACGGGTGGTAGAAAGTCCGATAGGCGGACAGGAGCTGCTCCTTCGTCATGGAGTTGATGGTCTCCAGTGTGCCGAGCACTTCGTTCCTCACTGGGTGTTTTGAGAACAAGGCTTCCTGGACAGCAAGGTAGATCCGCTGGTCAGGCATGTCTGCGTACATCTGGAACTCCTGGCTGATGATCCCCTTCTCTTTGTCGACAGTTTCGTCTGTCAGATACGGGTCCTGCACGAAATCGAGCAGCAGCTCTGCATTTTCCTTCACGTGGCCGACAGTCGTGAAATAATAGGACGTCTCCGAATCATTCGTATAGGCATTGGCATCTGAACCAAGCTTTCCGAACTCCGAGTAGACATCGTAGTCGCCTTTGTCGAACAACTTGTGTTCCAGGTAGTGGGCGGTTCCTTCAGGGATCCGGACGGGTTCCCCGCTGCCCTGCGGGATGAATTCAAGATCGGCTGCACCGAAGTCCGCTGTGAAGATGCCGAATGTCTTGTTCATACCCGGCTTCGGGATAAGGATCACCTGCAGTCCGTTCGGCAGCTGTTCGGTATAGACGGTTTCGTCAACTGTTTGATATTCCATCTTGTTCATCGGCCTGCCTCCTCACTCGTCAGCAGGAAGACGGTGTCGAGGTCCAAATCACGGACCGCCCGCACGACGTCTTCCCGTGTGATCGTTTTGAATGTCTCCGCCATGTCGACGGGCGACTTGCTGCTGCCAGTCAGCACTTTCTGGTACTCGGTGGCAACCATTCCGGCCACGGAGTCAAGGGATGTCTGATAACTGCCGACGAGCATGGTCTTCGAATCTTCAAGGTTTTCGTCGGAGAACGACCCGTCCTTCAAGATGGCGATTTGTTCTGCAATCAGTTTGCGTGCCGCTTCATAATCATTCGGAGCGATGCCGCAGTAGACGAATAGTTTGTCGCTGTACATGTCGAGGTCCGCCCCTACATAATAGGCCAGGCTGTGCTCTTCGCGGATTGTCGAGAAGAGGAGCGAGCCGGGATGTCCGCCGAGGAGGACACTGCCGACCATCAGCGCTTCGAAATCCGTATCCCGGAACGTCCTCCCGGTCCGGTAGCCGATATGCAGCTTCGCCTGCTGGATCTGTTCCGTTTCGGTGAACGTTTTGACATCAGACGGTTTTGCGGCTTGAGCAGGCAGTGCAAGACCTGTTTCCAGCTGTTCCGCTGAGCGCGGTCCGTCTGTCACAGTTTCGGTGATGATCCGGCGGTTTCTTTTAAAATCAAGATCACCTGCGACGAACAAGTCAAAGCGCGCAGTCGCCAAAAGCTCACGATAGGCGGCAAGCAGACTGTTCGGCGTAATCGCTGCCAAATCTTCCAAATAGCCATTCGGATGCACTGAATAGCGTTCGTCCGGTGCCATCTCGTCCAGCAGCCGCTCATCGGCATAGGCGGCGCGGTCGTCCTTCGCGGATTCAAGCGCTTTTTTTAGTTTCTCTTTTTCCTGCTCGACGACTCGGGGATCGAATCCATCCCCTTCTGTTCGCGGGTGGTACAGGATTTCATTCAGAAAACGGTAGACGTTTTCGGCCAGATCATCCTCCCCTCCGATGAACCGTTCGTTCGCAAACTCGAGCTGGACAGTCAGTACATGACTGTTCCCTGCTGTACTCGGATAGATGACGAGTGAAGCGCCGTACAGGTCGTCGAGGTGCTCCTGCATCTCTTTCGCTGTCGGGTATTCACTGCAGCCCGCGCGGAGTATGCCCGGCAGCAGCGTGCGCTCCGTTATCGTCTTCCGGTCGAGCAGTGTCTGAAGCTTGCATTCCACAGTTACAGTTTTGACATTCTTGTTTTCGATCAGATGGAGCGTCATTCCGTTCACCTTCTGATCCTCAGCTGAAATTTTTGTCATGATAGTGCTCCTTTCCCTGCTTCAGCGGTCCATAAAATAACCGGCAAACCGGTAAAGACTCTGGTTTGCCGGTATAGCGTCCGCTTATTCCTGTTCGAAATCGTTTTCGATCACTTCATACACTTTGTCACGGTCAGGATGGCCGTCCGCGATGAAGTAAAGGAAGTCGCCTTTCGCGTTCATCGGGATCTCTCCGGACTCCCCTTCGAATGTCATCGTCACTTTGCCCTCTTCTTTTGCGGACTTCAAATTTTCACTGTCCGGATCCATTTTGTAGATTTGAAGCGGCAGCATGTCTTCTCCATCGATTTCGACTTCCATCACTTGCTGTGTGCCTTCGATATCCGCAAAACCGGTTTTCTTCTCGCCGACTTCGAGGCCCGCTTTCTTCAGCAGGTCGATGATCTTATCAAAATTCGGATCGACCGGGTCGACGTCTTCAGCCACCGGTTCGTCAGCTGTCCCGCTGTCCGTTCCGGCTTCCTCTCCTGCCGGTGCAGCCGGCTTGTCATCCGCCTTCTTATCCCCGCCGCAAGCTGCAAGCGCCGCAGCGACAATCCCTACCATGAGCAAAAAAAGCACTTTTTTCATCTTTTCCATTTTATCCACCTCGTTTTAGTTTGGCTGCCGTCCGGTTCACACCGTCGACAGCAGCTGTTCTTTCTCATCCTGGATGGTGATCAGGTCTTTGTACAAGTCACTGCTGCGCATCAGTTCGGCATGAGTGCCGGATGCTTCGACCTGGCCGCCGTTGACGAGGATGATATGATCCATCTGTTTCATCGTTCGCAAGTTATGACTGATGAGTGCCGTCGTCCGCCCTTTCATAAGGAGGCGGAGTGCCCGGTTGATGTCATGTTCACTCTGTGCGTCGAGACTCGCCATCGCTTCGTCCAGCAGCAGGTAATCAGGGTCCATGATGAATGCCCGTGCGATGGCAACCCGCTGGCGCTGGCCGCCTGACAATTTGGATCCGAATTCGCCGACGTCCTTATCGAGCCCTTCCGGAAACTCGCGGATGAATTCATCGGCCGCTGCATGCTTCGCGGCGAGCCAGACGATATCATCGCCGACGTCTTCCCGGACACCGTACAGGATGTTCTCCCGTATCGTGCCCGACAGCAGCGGGGCATTTTGCGAAACGTACGCGATGCCGGCGCGCCATTCATCCAGATGGACGTTCTCCGCCGGTGTCGAACCGATCAGCACACGTCCGACGTTCGGTTCGTACAACCTTTCAAGCAGTCCGAAGATCGTCGACTTTCCTCCGCCGCTCGGACCGACGATTGCGGTCGTCTTGCCTTTCGGGATTGTCAGATTGACGTTTTCTAGCGCAAGCCGGTCGCCGTAGCTGAACGACACGTTCTCAAGCGTCAGATCGGCATCGGGCTGCTGGGCTTTTTCACTGAACGCGAATGTGCGCATGAGCTGCTCTTCCCCGGCTTCCTGGATCTTCGCGATTTCTGCGGAGGCCCCTTTCGCCTGTTTGAGCGTCTGCCAGAACAAGCCATACTGCAGGACATTGTTATGGATGAACTGCACATACAGGTAGAACGAAAGGACCTGGCTCACTTTCATTTCGCCCTTCGAGACGAGGTAGCCCCCATAAACGAGCACAGTCCCGACGACGATCGCCTGGACACTCTGCATGAGCGGCTCGGCGAACAGATCGACTGTAGCCCGCCGTTTGTCGGCCTTGTATTGGTTCTGAATGACCGTGCCGGACTTTTCGGATTCGTAGTTCTCCTTGCCGAAAGTCTTGATGAGCCTAATTTTTGGCAGCCGCTCTGCAAAGAACGCAGTCATGTCGGACAGCCGGTTCTGTACACCGTGCTGCGTCTTCTGCGTGAAATGTCCGACAGCGATTGAGACGATGATGATGTAAGGGATGACCGGCAGTAGCGCAAGTGTCAGCTTGACGTTCATGCCGTACATGATGACGAACGAACCGACCAGACTGTACGTCGTGTTCGTCAGACTCGTGAAATCCCCGATAGCCCGGTCGATATAGGACGGATCCAGTGTGACACGGCTGATCATGTTGAGCGATTTGTTGTCCCGGTAGTTTTTCATCGGCAGACGGATCAGCTTCGGCCAGATCACTCGCTGGATGTTGCGCTTCGTGATCGGACTCGTGATATAGATGAAGAACGTCGACACTGTCAGCAGACCGGCGCTGCCAAGGCTCAAGTAGACATAGCGCCAGATGATTTCCTTGTCGAAGATGTTCCCTTCCACGATCTGCTGGAGTACAAGGGGCAGGCTCAGCACGAGTGTCGTCGTGCTGAGTGCTGTGATTATCTGCAGAAAGTACAGCAGCCACGGCAGTCTGGCGGTCCGGATGAGATGAAAGAACTCCCCCCAGGAACTTTTTCGTTTTCGGTCGTTCACTTGTTTCCCCCCCGTTTCGCTGTCCGCTTCTTCAGCCGTTCGTCGTATTGTTCAGGAACGAAACGAACTGGCGATACAGCTCGCTTGCTTCCAGCAGTTCGCCGTGCGTGCCGCTCGCTTCCACGGAACCTTCGTTCAGCAAGATGATCTGATCGGCGTTGCGGATCATCGACAGGTCATGCGCAACAACGACAGCTGTCCGGCCTTCGAGCAGGACTTCCATCGCCTGCTGCACCGCCTTTTCGGACTTCACATCGAGACTCGCCATCGCTTCGTCAAGAAGCAAGAAATCGGAATTCCGTAAGAATGCCCGCGCAATGGCGATCCGCTGGCGCTGACCGCCCGAAAGACTAGCCCCGCCTTCACTGACCGGTGTATCGAAGCGCTCGGGCAGCGTATTGATGTGCGACAGGATATTGGCGTTCTCAGCCGCTTGTTCGAGTTCGGACTCTGTCACTTCCCTTTCGAGCCCATACATGATGTTTTCCCGGATCGTTCCGGCAAACAGCGGGCTGTCCTGCGCAACGTAACTGAACAGTCTGCGCCAGCTGTCCAAGTGAAACTTATCGATCGGTGTCCCGCCGAATGTGATGACGCCGCCATTCGGCTCATACAGCTGCTGCAGTAGTGCGAGCACGGTCGATTTCCCGCCGCCGCTCGGGCCGACAATCGCCGTCACTTTGCCATACGGGATTTCGAATGACACATCATCGAGGACCAGCTTGTCACCGTATGCAAATGTGACATGATCGAATGCGATATCAAGCTTGTTGTCATGGACTTCCCGCTCCCGGTAATATTGCTCCAAGTCATTTTCGACAAGGTGGGCGATCCGTGACGTCGCTCCCTGGCTTTGTTTGATCTGCGTGTACATGAGGCCGAACGTCTCGAGCATGCCGAAGTACATCCCGACATACATGAAGAACGCAATCCAGTTCTGGATCGTGATCGTCCCCTGGGTGACGAGGAAAATACCGAACACGATGACGAACAGTTCCATTACAAGGTTGAGCACCGTCGTAAGCGGCGTATTGACCCATGCCGTCAGCGACCGTTTCATGTTGGCCCGGTAATAGAGCTGGATGTTATCACTGCCCCGCTCGGTCTCTTTCCGTTCGTTGGCGAAGGACTTGATGAGCGGGATATTCGCCAGCAGCTCGGAGAGGAACTGGGTCAGTGACGCAAGCCGGTTCTGCGTCTGCTTGTGTGTCCGGTAATTCCACTTGCCATAGATGACCATCGAAGCGATGTAGATGGGCGTGTACAGCAGCAGACCCGCACTGAGCCGCCAGTCGTAGCCATACAGCACTTTTGAAATATAGATCGTCCCGTAGACGAGGCCGATGAGCGCCGGAACGAGACCTGCCAGCACATTGCTGATCAGGGACGTATCATTCACTGTCCGGCTGACGAGCTCGCTCGGTTTGACGTCGTCATACAGCTTGATCGGTGAACGCATGAGCCGTTCCCAAATAAGCTTCCGGTACCGGATGTCGATCTTGTAGGCGGTCAGTTTGCCGATATAGCGGATGATCCCGCTTGCCAGCACACGGATCAGGATGACCGCGATGACCCCGGTGATGACCGGTTTCGTAATGACGCCAGTCGCAACTTGCGCCGTATATTGCGGCAGCAGCAGGCCCATCGTCGTGTCGCCGATGTTCAGCAGCATGATCAGGATGAGCCAGAACCATGGCAGCTTCGTCTTGAATAATAACCGGATATACGAACGCCACATACCGCTCTCCTGCTGGCGGCGGATATCCCTCTTTGCGCTCCTCTGCGTTGCCGTCACCACGATGGCTCACACCCTTTCATCAGAAACACCGTTGTTACAATACTTGTTTCACGCGGCGCTCGATTTCCTCAGGATCATAAATGCCGAGGATGCTGTCGACCTGTTTGCCGTCCTTAACAAGGACCAGCGTCGGAAACGCCATGACGTCATAGGTCTTGATGTGCTCGTTCGCCTCGTTCACGAGGTCATCGAAGTCTACATTGTGCTGGATGATTTTGAGGTCATCGCCATACTTTTCACCGATCGTCTTCAGGATGGGCACCACCAGCTCGCACGGTCCGCAGCCGTCGGTCGTGAAGTCGATAAGTACGGGAACGCTGCTGTTCAGCACTTCTTCGTTAAACTGTTCTTTGGAAACTTGCTGTAATTCTCCCATTATGATTCCTCCTGTTTGTAAGGACGGTACGCCCAATGTTGAAAACTTTCTGAATACTAGATACAGTGTACGGCGGCATTCCTTTGAATTCAAGGTCCCGTGCGTATAATGGCGGAAATCGCGCGGAAACTGTCCGGATTTCCGTCTGTTCTGTCCGGGCACCAAAGCGGGCCGGGACCGGGTCATCAGGCGGACGCACCTTTTTAATGGATTAGCGGCAGCGGAACCGGTATGATAGAGGCAAGTGCAGAGGAAACTGAGTATGAAGGAAAGAAGGATTTGGATATGAGTGAAGCGACATTGCAAAAAGACGCGATGCGTGTTCTGAAAGAGACGAGCCGCACGTTCTACATACCGATCAAACTATTGAAACCGACATTGCGCAAAACAGTAGGCTCTGCGTACTTATGCTTGCGCGCCATCGATGAGATCGAAGACCATGAGCAGATGGACTCATCCAAAAAGACAGCATTACTGCGCGCGACCGCCGAGCTGCTGCGCGAAGGTTTCGACGCTTCCGCTTATGCCGCTCTGTTGGACGGCGCAGAAGACAGTCTGCCGGAAGTGACTCGCCGTCTCGCTGACTGGCTCGCCGTCTGCCCGCCCGATCTGTATGACAACGTACGGGACGTCACAGCTATCATGGCGGACGGGATGGCCAAATGGGTCGAGCGTGACTTCCAGATCGAAACGAAGGAAGACTTGGACGATTACACGTATTATGTCGCCGGTCTGGTCGGCGTCATGCTGTCCGACATATGGGAAGCATACGACGGCACGGTGACCGACCGCGAACTCGCGATCGGCTACGGCCGCGGGCTGCAGGCCGTCAACATGCTGCGCAACCAGGACGAAGACGCCGAACGCGGTGTCCGATTCCTACCTGAAGGCTGGACACGTGAAGACTTATTCGACTACGCCAAAGCGAACCTCGCAATGGCGGATGAATACATGAAGTCGATCCAGACGAAGAACATCATCCTCTTCTGCAAGATCCCGCTGGCCCTCGCCAAGAAGACCCTCTCCGCCATGGAGCGTGGCGAGGAAAAGATGAAGCGCGATGAAGTGAATGAAACAGTGGAAGCGATCTTGAACGAGACAGATTGAAAAAGAGCAGCCGCGGCTGCTCTTTTTTTATTGGGAGAGAGTGCTTGTGGAGCTGGGGTGGTGCTCAAAAAATTTGAGGAACGCACATGAATTGCGGGTTTCGCTCATAAATCTAGGGAAACGCTCATGAATTGCGGGTTTCGCTCATAAATCTAGGGGAACGCTCATGAATTGCGGGTTTCGCTCATAAATCTAGGGAAAGCGCTCATAAAACTCGGAAAGCGCTCATAAAACTGAGAAATCGCTCATAAATCTGGAAAATCGCTCATAAATCGCGAAAATCGCTCATAAATCCCAGAAACCGCTCATAAATCCAAAAAACCGCTCATAACCACGCCAGCAGCCGCACAGTTCCCCCATTCAGCAGTCCAATCTCCTCAAAAACTCCCGGATTTCACGCCGGGACTGCAAAGTTACCACAGTGCGCCCTTCCTGCTGATAGTGGGCCAGCCGTTTCCGCATCGATTTCTTCCGCCTCGCATACGTTGTAATGATATACCTGACAAATTGCCGGTCCAGTTTCTCCGGACAGCCCCCGCCCAGTTCATGTCTTGTTTTGCCGTGGTATCTAATACGGCGTTTCATAACCCTATACAGACAGAGCGCAAGCGGCAATTCCAGATAGATGATCGTATCCGCCCGGTCCTCCCTGCAGGCCAAGGTGCTCGAATAATTCCCTTCGATGATCCATTTATCACCTGAGGCTGCTTCCCGCTGTGCCTCCTCAAACGATTCGCGCGTCACCTCTTCCCATCCCTCCTTGAAATTGAGGCCATCCAAGTAGCAGACCTGAATATCCAGCTTCTCCCCCAGTTGACGGGCAAATGTCGACTTGCCGGCACCTGCTGACACACCCAATATGAGAATACGTTTCATCTTACAGTCCCCTTTCTTCATGAAACTGTGCCGCGGACAGCCGCCGGATTTCCCGCGGATGATGAATAACTCAGCCTCCCTGGTCATTTGTCCCTGTCAATTCCCGGACCGCTACATACTCTAACCATATAGGCAGCTCGGAAGGGGCGGGATCGCAGTGCAGATGCCGCCATCATTCCACTGCCCTGGAAGAAAGGAGGCGGAACTAATGGGCTACGGATGGGATTTGTGCGGGTGCGGCGGTCAAGGTGGCTATGGCGGCCAGCCATATTATGGTCCGTGCGGAGGACCGCAAAATTGTGGCAGCGGATTTGGCAGAGGACGCGGATTTGCACTCCTAGTTGTGCTGTTCATCTTGTTGATCATCATCGGTGCATCGTATGTGCCGAATAATCATCATCACAACAAAGACTGCTAATGTAAAAGAGACTGTGCCGCGATGCTCCCGAGCATGCGGACACAGTCTTTTTTTTCGTTCCAGTAAATCACGCCCCGCGCACGAAACGGTCAGCGCTTCGCTTTCGTCAGCGCTTTCCAGCGTTTCCGTTCAGCCAGCCGGGCTTGGGAATCCGATTTGCGGTCCAAGTAGGCGATTTCCCGCTGGAGTTTCAAATAACTGGCGAATCGGCTTTCTTCCAATGTACCGTCACCGATCGCCCGGCGGACCGCACAGCCGGGCTCCTGAATATGCCCGCAGTCGCTGAACTTGCACGTCTCCGCCAAGGAAGCGATGTCCGTGAAGCTTGAGTCGACACTTTCCCTTTCATTCCACAGCTGGAATTCCCGCATTCCCGGCGTGTCGATAAGGACACCGCCGCCGGGCAGCGCGATCAGCTCCCGGTGGGTCGTCGTGTGGCGTCCTTTCGAATCGTCATCACGGATGTTCTGGACAGCCATCGTCCCGTCTCCGCAAATCGCATTGACGAGCGAAGACTTTCCGACACCGGATGAACCGAGCAGCGCAGCGGTCTTGCCGCCTTGCAGCAAACTGTGCAGACGGTCGATTCCGGCACCTGTGCGGCTGCTTACGATAAGAATATCAGCTCCTGCCGCTACGCCCGCTGCCTCAGCTGCGTACTGCGCGGGATCTTCGCAAAGATCCGATTTCGTCAGTACAACAACCGGAACAGCCCCCGACTCGTAGGCTGCAACGAGATACCGTTCGAGCCTGCGGATGTTGAAATCGTCATTCATCGAGGTCACAAGAAAGACGAGGTCCACGTTAACGGCAATCAGCTGCTCACCGCCGGATTCCCCGGCTGCTTTACGGGAGAAGATAGAAGTTCGGGGCAGAATGCAATGGATTATGCCGCGCTCTTCACCCGGCATCTTTTCGACCGCCACCCAGTCGCCGACCGCCGGGTAATGCCGCCTGTCATCAGCTCCGTGCAGCATGGCACCAGAACAGACCGAGAGCCATTCCCCGTCTTCCGTAATTACGGTGTACATGTTACGGTGTTCCGAAGTGACCCGGCCAGGCCGCCATTGCCTGCCGTCCAACTCCTCCCAATCTGTTTCGTGCCTATTGTTCCAACCATACATTTGTAAACTATTCAATTCGATTCCTCCTGTTTTTGGGCAAGTAAAAAAGCATGCAATCCGAGGGCTCGGACGCCATGCTTTCACGCACATAACAGAAGAAACGTGCCAGATTTCAACGCACTGCAGGTGAAAGTATGGGACCGAACCATTTAACAATTTGCAAGTTGAATGTCGCCATAGTGATCACCTGCTTTCCAATAAGTTAGGTCTATCGTAAACGGTGCCGCGCTGAAAGTCAATAAATTGTTTCATTTTTTCCGATTCATCAGTCACTTTCAGTTTCAAATTGCCAGCTTACCACGTAACCGGCAGCCTGATCTCGGGAACCATCCAACGGGATCAGTCCGAAAAACTCTGTGGAGAGAATCACAATTGCGAACAGCAAGAGCATGCAGAGCTGGATCAGCGTCACCTTGTATTCATTCTTCTCGTCGCCGTATTTCTTCTGGAAAAAGGCCCGTATCAGTTCGAGTATGAAGTTCGTGGTGACTATATAGCCGAGGAAAATATAAAACCAGGCCGTGGAATCATATCGGACTGCAGAAAAAACAATCCCTCCGAACAAGAGGCCGAAGATGAACAGCGCCCGCAGTGTCCAGTCGATCTTACGGTGGGTGTCATTGACGGAACGGCTGACGAACGATACACCTTTCTTGACACCAAGCCACCTGCGGGACAGTTTCTCGACTGTGTAAAACAGCAATCCCATGCCCGCGATACTGAGCAGCGCCAGGGTCGTGAATCTATCCAATCCAACCACTTCCTTTCCAATGGAGAAACTTTGCAAAATGCTGACCCCCCGCTTAAATCGTACTGGAAGTCTACCAAAGTATACCATAAAATGAATCCCCAACCGACTTGCACATCAGGAAAAAACCCCATGCACACTTGCATGGGGTTGTTACTGGATGATCCTTATTCAACTGTGACGCTCTTCGCCAAGTTCCTCGGCTTGTCGACGTCACAGCCGCGCTGCAGGGAAGCATAGTAGCTGAGCAGCTGAAGCGGGATGACAGCCGCGAGCGGCGTCAGCAAGTCGTGGATGTGCGGCAGGATGAGCCGGTCACCCGGTTCGCTGTCGCCTTCCATCGAGATGATGCAGGCGTTCGCACCGCGGGCGGTCACTTCCTTGACATTGCCGCGCAAGTTGGCGCTGACGTTTCGCTGTGTGGCAAGCGCGATGACCGGTGTGCCTTCTTCGATCAGTGCAATCGTTCCGTGTTTCAGTTCGCCGCCGGCAAAGCCTTCTGCCTGGATATACGAAATTTCCTTCAGTTTCAAAGCCCCTTCCAGACTGACGTAATAATCGAGTCCGCGACCGAGGAAGAATGCATTTCGTTTGTTGTCCAGCAGTTCTGCAGCCAGTGACTCCATCTCCTGCTTGGCGTCCGTCAAGGTTTCGATGGCATTCGCTGCAATCCCAAGTTCCTGTTTCAGATCGAAGTCGCAAGCCCCGTCACCCAGGCAATAAGCGGAAATGGCAAGTACAGCGAGCTGGGCTGTATAGGCTTTTGTCGAGGCGACTGCTATTTCCGGGCCTGCATGGAGCAGCAGCGTATGGTCCGCTTCGCGCGAAAGAGTCGAACCGGGTACGTTCGTCATCGTAATCGCCGGATAGCCGAGCGCCTTTACTTTCACAAGCACTTGTCGGCTGTCGGCCGTCTCCCCGGATTGAGTGATGAACAGGAACAACGGCTTCTCCGAAAGCAACGGCATATTGTAGCCAAATTCGCTGGAAATATGCACTTCAGCAGGAAGGCCTGCAAGTTTTTCAATATACTCCTTACCGACCAATCCGGCATGATAGCTCGTTCCAGCCGCGATAATATACAAACGGTCAGCACGTCGGAACGCCTGGCGGATTGCCGGCTCAATGGTAAGCGTACCGTCTTCAGTACTGTAGGCTTCCATGATTTTGCGGATCACACCCGGCTGTTCGTCGATCTCTTTCAGCATGTAATGCGGGTAGGTCCCTTTCTCGATATCGCTCATGTCGAGTTCGGCTGTATAGGGTGCCCGCTCGATTTTCTCACCTTCGAGTGTTTCAATAGTAACCCCGCCACGACCGAGAAGGACGACTTCACCGTCATGCAGCTCGATGAACTGATCGGTCACCTGCAGCATCGCCATTGCGTCCGAAGCAACAACATTGCAGTCTTCACTAACTCCGACGAGCAGAGGACTCCGGTTTTTCGCAACAAAGATCATTTCTGGTGCCTGTTCGTCAAGCAGGGCGATCGCATAGGAGCCGTGCAGAAGGGACAGTGCTTTCCGGAACGCTTCGCCTGTCATCAGCCCTTCTTCAGCAAAATGCTCGACGAGCTGCACGATCACTTCCGTGTCTGTGTCAGATGCAAAGGGAACATCCTTCAAGTAACTGTTTTTCAGTTTCTCATAGTTTTCGATGACACCGTTATGAACGAGCGTAAAACGGCCGGTTGCGCTCTGATGAGGATGCGAGTTTTTCCGGTCAGGCACGCCATGGGTCGCCCAGCGGGTATGACCGATCCCTACAGAAGACTCGAGACTTCCATCCACTGCCTTCCGTAAATCTGCAACCCGGCCTTTTTCTTTGTATTGCACTAAACCGTCCTCTGTCTGGAAAGCCATGCCGGCCGAGTCATATCCTCGGTATTCAAGTTTTTCCAAGCCGGCCAGCAAAATTTCCGCCGCCTGGTTCTTTCCGTTATAGCCTACAATTCCGCACATGCTGTTTCCTCCGCTTCAGCGGCCGGTCAGCATAACTGTTCCGGTTTCCTGGCAGTCATGCTGCCGGACCGTATCAAGTATTCAGCTGCCTGCTCATTCCGTTTGTGACTCCGGGTTGCCCCGCAGGTTTAGGAATGGCGTAACAATCGGGCAGCGGCGACCGGGAGGCATCCGCCGAATGTTCGATGAACCTCCACCTCGTCTGCCGGAAATTCGTGATAATTTCCCCGGCTCTGGCGCTTCAATTGGTTTCCTGTACGTTTGCGTGCATCCATTCCCCCTTCTGCACGGACTGCTTTATCAGCCAACTACTATCATAGCGAATTCCATTTTGACCTGTCAATTGACGGATCGTTCAGATAAAAACAAACGACTGCCCCGGAAGCCGATGGATTCAGGCTTCCGGGGCAGTCAGTTATGTGACAGCTCAGTATGCGAGGCTGAAGAGACCTTTGATATGGGATAGGTAACGCACGTTGCTCGCTTCTTTCATAAGCGATGCAGGCATTCCTTTAAGGGACGTATTGTTTGCACCGATGGAAGCGACTGCATCTTTACGGCCGAGGCTCGCAAGTGTACCCGAGTTGACCGGATTGAAGACTTCCATCTTCTTGTTTCCGAGCATAGCGTACAGATTGTAGCCGACAAGCTCACCCATCTGCCAAGCATTCTGTGCAGTCGGTGCATATGGACGGGCACCTTCAACAGCAGGGAAGGCAACTGCAGCATCACCGACGACGAATACGTCACTGTGTGATTTCGACTGCAGGAATTCGTTCACTGTCGCGCGGCCGCGGTCCACTTCAAGACCCGACTCACCGACGAGCGGATTCCCAGTGACGCCGCCAGTCCAGACGAATGTGTTGGCTTTGATGGTCCGGCCGTCTTTGAGGGAGATTTCGTTCCCTTCGACGTTCGTGACAGGAAGACCGATCAGGAATTCCACGCCGCGCTTCGCAAGGCTTTCTGTTGCACGTTCGATCAGGTGATCAGGCAGCACCGGAAGGATCTTCGGACCTGCTTCTACGAGCATGATCTTCAAGTCTGCCGGGTTTACGCCGTTATCACGCGCAACTTGCGGCATATGGTCGACGATTTCCCCGACCAGTTCGACACCGGTCAGTCCGCCGCCGCCGATGAGGATCGTAGCATCCGCTTCATCGCCTGACACTGCATAGGCTTTGATTCGGTCGACGATGTGCGCATAGATGGCATTCGCCTCGCCTGCGGATTTCAGCACCATGCTGTTCTCCTCGAGGCCCGGGATGCCAAAGTAGGCTGTTTTGCTGCCGAGTGCGACGACGAGTGCATCGTATGACAATGACTCACCGTTTGCAAGGTGGACTTTCTTCGTATTCACATCGAAGTTTTCAATTGTTTCGATGACTAATTGGATGCCTTTTCCTGCAAGGAGTTTCTCCAATGGAAGCGCAACTGCGCCTTCGCTGATCGTACCCCCTGCCAGACGGTGAAGTTCAGTAATGATCTGGTGAGTCGGAGTCTGGTTGATGAGCGTGATGGCTGCGTCGCTTTCTGTCAAGAAGTTGCGTGCATTCAATGCTGCTAAAAGACCACCATAACCTGCTCCTAAAATAACGATTTGTTTGGTCATTGTCTAATCTCCTTCTACAAGTTATTTACTATCTTATTAGTTATTGCGGCTGCGCTGTCCTGCGATTTCCAAATATGCATTCAGGAAACGGAAGATCCGTTGCGCTTCCGGGTCTTTGATCATCTTCATGAGACCGAACAAGCCGATCGTTTCGCTGCTTTTTGCAGCAAGATCTTTTGCTTCGATGATGGTCGCTGCCATGTTCTTTGCAGAGTCCTTGACAGGTGCAGCGATTTCTTTCATGAATTCAGCTGTATCGTTTTTCAATACATCATCCGTTGCGACAGCTTTAGCGATGTCGTAAGATTTCGTCATCAAGTCGACAAGCTCTGTCAGTTGCGGAAGTTTTTCCACAAGAGTGGTCAGTGATTCCTGTACTTCCGGTTTCAGCAGCTGATCCAGAATATCTTGTTTTTGTTCTGAAGGAAGCTGTGTACCTTCAGCAGCTGTGTTTGCTGCTTCTTCAGGATTGAGCGGCGTAGTCATATGCAAATCCCCTTTTCAGTATATTAGTGTTGTTTTCCTGAGGTAGGCAGAATATGCACCGCAACAGACAAATTCCTGCTCAGGAGGCACATTCTCCTATTCAGATTACCATCCGTCACTATACGCTTTTTCCAAGCTTTCTTCAAGTGTTTTAGTTCGGTATTTAAGTATTTAACTAATCTGTATGAATTCGCTTTCATGTTACTTCGGATTTGTTTGCTGTATACTTGTAGGGAGGACTGCAGAGCAGTCCATTATTTCACCGGAGGATTGACACATCTATGAAGAAACTGGCAGCAGCCTTTTTGGCGCTCACCCTCATTCTATCACCTGTCGGATCGTTTCTGACGCCCGACCAGCCACACTCGGCTGATGCAAGAGGCTACAAATCAGGCAAACGGGGATTCACGCCGAATCAGAATAATTTCAACAAGCCGGCAGTCGATAAGAAGAAAGACCAATCGTCATTTACAAAAGACAAAAATGCGCAAGGCGCAAAACCGAAATCCGGCGGTCTCATGAGAGGCATGATGATCGGCGGCCTGGCAGGTCTCCTATTCGGAAGCCTGTTTGCAAATATGGGTATCCTCGGCTCGATGCTCGGACTGCTGATCAATGTGTTTGCGATCGTCGCAGTGATCGGCATCGTACGGATGCTCTTCAGCCGTTTTACACGGAAGCGGGATGACCGGGACGATCGGCACCGGTGGCAGAACTGATGATCGAAGAACAGGACATCATCAACGCCATCTGTCTGTATCAGGCCAGACAACATGATACAGAACCCGAGACAGTTGAGGTGGAACTGTGCTACGAAGACGACGAAGGGTTTTTCGCTGAAGCTTACGTGGACGGCAGTAAACTCACCATGAATACATTCGACATGACGCAGGCACTGCGAATGTGGATTGAAGAACAGCTCCATCAGGATCCGTACGCAGCGGGCATCAAGCTGCTGCTCGACGATGAGCGCGGTATCGTAGCAGCTCTCCTCTGATAAAAGCGGCAGACAAAAAGACAGCGCAACCGAGTTACTTCGGGCGCTGTCTTTTTAGTCGTTCATTTGATGATGCCGCATGCGATCCGGTCACCTGAATCCCCTGACGGCTGTGATTCTCCGTCATCCTCGCCTGCATGGATCACGAGAGCTGTTCCGCCGTCCCGCAGCAGGGAATTTGTTTTTCCCGTTTCAAGTGTCACACTGTGGGATGTGAACCGGTCTTCCGCTGTCCCGTCGCTTTCCACTTCCAGATTCGGAAGGTCTCCTGCATGCGGGCCGCCGGGCATTTCAAGGCCATGTTCCTTGCCCGCAGGGTTGAAGTGGCCGCCTGCGGATTCAAATCCCGGGCCTTCACAGACGCCTTTCTCGTGAAAATGGATGCCGTGTTTTCCGGGTGTAAGAGAATCCACTTTCACAAAGACGCTGACGCCCTGATCCGTTTCGGACAGTTCAGCGGTGCCGGTCGTCTTTCCCTCTCTGTCTTTCAAGTCGACGAGGACGGAGAACGGCTTCGTTTCGACTGATTCACCATTACCGGCAGATTCGGCCTGATCTGCACCCCCGCCTGTCTTATCCGAATTTCCGTCCGTCGTATCCGATCCGCATGCGCCCAGCAGAAGTATGAGCGCAATTACCGGACAGAGTATCATTGTCTTCTTCACTCAATTTCCTCCTCGCCTGCAGTCCTACTCTATCTCTTACACGACGGCTGTGCTTCTAAACCTTTCCGGAACCCATATAGGAAAGGCCGCTTCCCGTCAGCCGGTCATCCGGCTGATGGGAAGCGGCCTGTCAGCCGTTATGCATGTTCAGGTTTCTTATAGGTCGTCACGAAAGAAGGGCGTGAGAAGATGTTCGGCTTTTTGTCGATTCCTTCGTCAGTCCCCCGTTTCTGATGAGCCTGCTCATAGGCCTGTGAGGTTTGCCAATTATGGAATGCCTGTTCCCCTGTCCAAATCGTCAGGATGACATACGTATCGTTTTCAAGCGGGCGGAGGACCCGGATCGCGCCGAACCCTTCAGTGTCTTCAATCTTACGGGCCCGTCCCATGAACCGCTGTTCAAACAGCTCTCGACCTTCTTCCGTTACCGGAATGTTGTTGAATACGGCGAATGATCCGTCACTGATATCGCCGGACGCATCGAGCACTGTATAGGAATCGGCTTCCGCGAAACTCGCGGACCCGTCATTCTCCTGGATGAGCACCGCTTCGTTGCCCTGCTCCATCAGGACGATCCCTTCGTCTCCGAGTCCGTGCTGGATCGCTTTCAGGGCAGCTGGGTCGCCGTACGTTACATGTATATTCATATGTCGTCTCCTATCTTGAACTGGTAGTCTTTTTCGTGCATTAGGCGCAAAACCGGCAGTTCAGGCCTGCCGATCTGTCAAGCTGTTCAATTCCATGCGTGCCGTTTCCGCTCTTTCAGCGCTGCGGCCGCAGAACCGGCTGCCAAAAGCACGACGGTGATGATGCCGATCGTCAATCCTGAAGCGAAATTGCCGGACACGCTCCCTGCTGCAATCGCTGCGAGAAGCATACCGCTGACAATCGCGGCTGCGATAACTTTTTTCATCGTACTCACCTTCCTTCTGCCCGCTGAACGTCGGCGGACGCATGGTCTGTATGTAATCGTTGAGATTGTTTCTCATTCTCATTGTAAAGCACTGCCCGGTAAATCGCAATACAGAACTCACCGTACTTGTCCTTTCTTCTGCCGGAAACAAGATGAAGCAGTTCGCTTCATCTTCAGCTGGTAATCTCCAGTTCAGCACATTTTGAGCAGTGCTTGTTCGCCGGTCATCCCTGCTGTTATCCCGAGACTCTCCGCTTCCAGTGTGACGGATTCGAGCGGGGCGGCGAGCAACTCTTCAATCGTCTTAACCCCTGTCGCCCGCCCAGCGATGATTTTCCGGTCACCCAGCAGCCGATTCAGCAGACCGACATCGAGCGCACCGCACATAATATAGCCATGATCGTTCGAAACAGTGAGCAAAGTCGTCTTCGGAAGCGAAACGGACACCGCTGTGAAACTGTGTCCTTCGATCGAAACGGTATTGACGGTAACCACAGCATCCTCCCCTTTCCTTCTATACATATGGGGCGGCTGTCTGATTGGTGAATCGGGGTTCCAATGAAAACAGCTGTGCCGCCACTCTCGTGACGGCACAGCTGATAAAATTTTGCTGATCAGGCGATCGTCTCACCTTCCCTGCGGAAGAAACCGAAAATGCCGACGGTCTGGACGATATTCGCAAATGCTTTCGGATCGACCTCATTGATGATTTTCTCCAGGTCATACAGTTCATACCGCGTGATGACCAAATACATCATGTTCTTCTCTTCTTTTGTATATCCGCCTTTCGCCGGGATGATCGTAATTCCCCTCACCATTTTATCATGGATGGCCGCCTGCAATTCGTCCGCTTTGCGCGTGACGATCATGGCAGTGACCTTCTCATGGCGTGTATGGATCATGTCGATGACCGCAGTGGACACGTACAGTGCCACCATCGTATACAGCGCGTTCTCCGGTTCAAACAGGATTCCGGCTGCGACGATGATCACACCGTTCAGCAAGAGGAAATACGTGCCGATCGGTTTGTCCTGCAGCCGGGACAGCACCATCGCGACGATGTCCATCCCGCCTGTCGAAGCACCGAGCTTGAGGGAGATCCCGACGCCGACCCCTCCGATGACTCCTCCGAATACGGCATTCAGGATAATATCATCCGACAGCGACATGACCGGAAGGATTCCCATGAAGATCGTCGTGAAAATGACCGATACGATGCTGTAGATCGTGAAGCCTTTCCCGACTTTGAACCACCCGAGGATGAAGACCGGAATATTCAGCAGCAGGATCAGCGTTCCCGTAGAAACCGTGACGCCTGCATAATCATCCAATACACTGGACAGCAGCTGTGCCATCCCAGAAAATCCGCTCGCATAGACATTCGCATTGATCAGAAATAAGTTGAGCGATACGGCCATTAACAATGCACCGATGACGACAGTTACAAGTCTTTTGGCTTCGATGAAAAACATGCAATTACTCCTTTCAAAAACCTCCAATAGTCGTTGTGCAACAAAAAAAGTCCCGTCTGCAGCGGAGACGCGGACTCTCCATCCCGCGATACCAAGCTGCAGGGCGGATCCCTATTCTTTTGTTATTATAACGAGCAGCTGCATGAGTTGCAATTGCGACTCGTGCAGCCGCGTAGAGAATTATGTATTGCAAAATCAGGAAATCCGTCGTATGCTTCATGAGTTAGGGAAGAAAACAGAGGAAAGCTGAAAACATTTTTAGTTGGACAGCGTCCTATTGACAGCAACAACCCGCATAGAAGCGGTACTTATAACAGGTGGTGGCACTATGAAGCGTTCTGAACATAGAACAA
The DNA here is from genome assembly GCF_023707985.1 of Sporosarcina sp. NCCP-2716. GTDB lineage: Bacteria > Bacillota > Bacilli > Bacillales_A > Planococcaceae > Sporosarcina. The sequence goes on along the minus strand of NZ_BRCF01000001.1, from coordinate 645,708 downwards.
AGAGGAAAAAAAAGAAAGTCTGGCTTACGCTGCTGATCCTATTCCTGCTGATTGGAGGAGGGGCCGCTTATTTCTGGTTCACCCAGTTCAATGCCGGACAGTCGCTCGCAGGGGAAAAACCGGAAGATGAAGAGGAGGATATCTTCAACGCACCGGAACCCAAGTTCGGCGAGATCAATATCCTGCTTCTCGGCTCGGATGCCCGGCCGGAAGATGACGACGGCCGCTCCGACTCGCTCATGATCGCCCATTACAACCAGGAGACCGAAGAAGTGAAAACGGTATCGATCATGCGCGATATTTACGTAGACATCCCCGGTTTCGGAAAACATAAGATGAACGCCGCCTATTCGTTCGGCGGCCCGGAACTCGTCCGGCAGACGATCAAGGAAAACTTCGGATTGGACGTCCACTACTATGCTGAAGTGAACTTCGAAGGCTTCCCGAAAATGGTCGATGTCGTTGCTCCTGACGGTATCGAAGTCGACATCCCCTATCAAATGTCCCACGGGATCAATATGACACTCGAGCCTGGCGTCCAGCGGCTCCACGGCAAGGAACTGCTCGGCTATGTGCGCTTCCGCCATGACAGCCAAAGTGACTTCGGACGGGTGGCACGCCAGCAGGAAGCGCTCGCCAAACTGAAAAAAGAAGCGGTCAGTCTCCATAGTATACTCAGCCTGCCGAAACTGCTCGGCATGGCGGACAGCTACGTGAAGACCAACCTTGACAAGCGGACGATGCTGTCGATTGCAAAAGGCCTCCTCGACAACAAGGATGCAGGCATCGAATCTCTCCGTCTCCCGCTGGATAACACGTACGAAGACAAACGGATTGAAGGCGCAGGCTTAGTGCTCGATATCGATTTCGAGAAAAACACCCAAGCGCTTGATGATTTCCTCGCCGGCAAATCTCCGGATGACGGAACGGCGGAAACCGACGGAAACAATGATCCGGACGGTGCGCCTGCTGCAGAAAACGAATGAATCCTCCCATGAAAAAAGCCAATCCCGGCAGTCGTTGAACAGACTGCCGGGATCGGCTTTTTCTTCACGTCATTTTGTGGATAATCGGTTCATGTTGCGGGAATCTCTCAATAAGTTCCCCGGCCGTGAATAATTTGAAATCCTCGAAATCGAATCCCGGAGAGACCATGCAGCCGACGAGGGAGCATGCGCCGTCCGTTCCGGTCATCGAAGAACCGAAGATCGTACCGGCCGGAACGAGCAGCTGCGGCTGTTCCCCCTGTTCGATAGCGAGTCCTAGTTTAGCTGCGGTATAGGTTCCGTCTGCTGCAATCATATGGACGGTCAGCGGTGCACCGTCGTGGTAATACCATAGTTCGTCTGATTTCAGCTGGTGGAATTTGGACACTTCACCTTCTGCGAGCAGGAAATAGATGCTCGTATAAAGCGGCCGTTCACCACTGTCCGTCCCGATCGTCTCATCATTCCTGAACGTGCTCGCATAACTTCCGCCTTCCGGGTGGCTCTCCAGCTTCAAGTGTTCTTTCCAGTATGCTGCATCGCGTGTCATGATCATTCCTCCTAAAGTTTATACTGCTTCCGCCAGGCAGTTCGCTCCTCCGCCAGAATGATTTCCTCAAGGCGGCCGTCCCACTGCTTTGCCGCTGTATTCCAGACACGGGCGAACAGCATGTCTTTGCTTTCATTATACAGCCTGTACTCGAAGCATGGAATGGCTGAGGTCCCGACCACCGTGATCTCTGTAATGCCGCTGATCACTTTCGCCCGGTTCTCTGTATTGTCCGTTTCCAGTGCTGCCGCGAGGATAGAGGCAAGTCCGTCCCGCGGAACTGAATCGGTCTCGGGCGGGCCGGTGTCCGGTGCGCAGCGGAAAAGACCGGAAGCTCCGCTCTCCGCCGGCAATGCAGCGTCTTCGTAGAATTCCTGGAGCAGCGGACAGTAGGTGAGCACCGATTTCACCTGTTCCTCCGCGTGGATATATAAGCCTGCTTCCAGCTGGTCGATCCCCTTTTCCGTGATCGACCAGCCGTTTTTGTTCAGAGCGAGCCCGTCCCGCTCCATCATGAGGAGGAGATCGTCGACGAATAGCGGCTCGACACCGAGCAGTCCTGCGATTTCACTGCCATTGTCGACTGGCAGCTGCTTCAGTGTCAGCAGGATCATCTTCATCAGAATATCCATCGTGGTTTTTTCGACAGTCGTGTAGGTGACGGCGAGCCGGACGGCGGGCAGCGCCCAGTCCGCTTCCTCAAGAAGCCGGACGTCTTTCGGCTGCAGCAGTTCCTCGCGCAACGTTTCCTGTTTCTTCTGCATAGGTCAGACCTCCTTGTCAGTTCCGGACCGGTTCCGCGGGTGAACGGAGGCCGTTCTGGCGCTCAACCGTTTCATACAGCCGCCGGTACATCGACCGGACGGACTCCTGCTTCGGCTTTTCGGTGAACATGGCGGAACTGCCGACGATGACGAGCAGTTCCTTGGCACGCGACAGCGCGACGTTCAGGCGGCGATAGTCTTTCGCGAATCCGATATCACCGGAAGGCTCCCCGTGATTCCGGACGAAACTGACGATGATGATGTCCATCTCCATCCCCTGGAATTTATCGACAGAGCCTGTCCTGAACTCGAGATGCTCGGGCTGGATGTCCTCTTGGAGGAGACGGTCTATCCGTTTCACCTGTTCGCCGTAGAAGCTGATGACGCCGACCTTCTTTTTCGTTCCATGCGGGAGGATGCCTTTTGCAATGGCGGCAGCCGTCCCTTCCTCCATCTCTTCCAGCAGCTGCCGGATCGCGGTCAGTTCACTGTCGTTGTATCGGCTCGTGCCGCCATTCGGTTTCGCTTCGAAATACGGCGGAGTATTCGGCATATCGAGCCACAGCAGATGGTTTTCCGTCTTGACGAGACGGGTTTCCAGTCCATGTGTCCGTGCCGCATCCGAGTCCGTCAGTCCGCACGTCAGCGCATAGCCGTTTTCGTTATAGAACGGCGTGATCGTCTGCATGATGTTTTCGTGCATACGGTACTGTTTGCCGAGCATCGTCTTATTCTGCTTCGGCAGCGTGCGGAACAGCCGTTCGAACAGTGATTCCTTCAGGAGTTTTTCCATTTCCCGTTTTTCCGTATCTTCCGGCAGCTCCTCCAGGAATTCTTCCATCGTCTCCTGCCCGACGAGCGGCGGCAGCTGATGGTGATCGCCGACAAGGATGATCTTCTTCCCTTTAAGCATCGGCAGCAGCAATTCAGGAGGAGTCGCTTTCGACACTTCGTCGATGATGACGAGGTCGAATTGCGGATACTCTTCGGCGAACTCCTTGCGCGCGGACGCGACGCAGGTCGTCCCGATGACGTTCGCATGCTTGACATACAGTTTACGGATTTCATCGAGATCATAAGGGCTCGCGTCGCGCAGCATGGAATGCCACTGAGTCTGCAGGGACTGGATGAGCGGCAGATGCTCGAGCTGCTTCCCGATTTCAACAGCTTGCTGATCAGCCGCTGCAAGCTCACGTTCCAACTCGGCAAGACGGACCGATGGGTCTTCCGCCAGAGCCTTATCAAGCTCACCGGACCTTCTGTTCATCTCTTCGGCCGCCTGACGGGCAGTCACTTGGGCTTCCTCAAGCCGGGAAATCAGCAAACGTTTCTCTTCAAGCTGTGCATCGAGCTTGCCGTGGCTGTCCTGGAGCTCACGTAATTCTGAAAGTGCCTGATTCCGCTCAGCTTCGACGCGGCTGGCTGAAGACAGCTGCCCGGTAATGTCCATGTACGACTGCTCCGCGGCTGCCAGGACATCGGTGAGCGACGTGCCCGATACTTCTCCGCCGGCCCGCCGTATTTCTGCGAGCTGTCCGTTCAGACGCTCGGAAGCTACCGACTTCTCGGCAAGTTCCTCCGACAGTTTTTGCGCTTTCATAGCTTGATCGGCACAGACGCGTTCTTTGATGGATCGGAACAGGTCGGCTGTCGAGGCGGCTTCCGTCAGAAATGCGCGGATGAAATTGCGCCGGTCATGCAGCAGGCTGACCGCTTTCGTCAAGTTTTCAAGACAGTCGTAGGCTTCCACGGAAAAGGACGTCGACCGCAATATCTCCTTGACGTTCGGCTGTACGAGATAGCGGCCGACACGGTTCACGGTTTGCTGGATGGAAGCGAGCGAGTGGCGGCTCCGGTATCCTGTCGGCGTGACGATCCGGTTCTGGAAATGATGCTGGTGGAGAATGTCCGTCACCATGGTGATTGCTTTATCCGTCCGGGTCAGCAGTTCCGTCCATTCGGAAGCGCCCGATTCCCCTCCTGCCTCCTGGATTGCGTCGATTCGGCGGATCAGTGTGATCATCATCTGCTCGACTTCTCGTGCAGGCGTGTAGGAAACGCCGTCCAGCAAATCATTCAGGTCATTCAGCTTGGCGGCTTCCTGCACTTGGTCCATTAGCCGGATCGCATCGTCATATTCACGCTGGAGATACTCGAGATCCGTGCGCATGGCTGCTGCCTGTTCCTCCAATGCAGCTGCTGACCGGGCATTCTTCAGAAGTTCGATCCGCAAGCGGAGACGCTCCTGCTCTTCCTTCAATTCCGTTTCCGGGACCGCAGACTCCGGCAGGGCGCCGAGCTTGTCTTCCAATTCCGCCATTGCCTGCTCCATTTTCGTCCGTTTCCGTTCCAGTTCGTTCGTGCTGCCTGCAGCTTTCTCGGATTCGAGCGACAGGCTGTGCAGCTCTCTTTGACCCTCTTTCATTGCCGTCGCGAGAGCCTTCTTCTCTTCTTGCTTTTCCTTCCAGACGGCCAGGAGGATCAGCAGCTGCTCTTTTTCAGCTTCCATTGAGCCGATACGGCCTTCGATACTCTGGAGTTCTGCTGACAGTGTTTCTTGCATCGTACTGTGCTCCGAAAGAGCTGCTTCCGTCGTTTCAATTGTCTGCTGACGCCAATGCTCGGCGACATTCTCTTCGATGTACTTGCGCCCTTCCTCTTCGATACTCTCTGTCCTGCCGTACCGCAAAATACGGATATCGGAATTGTGGAGAAGGCGGCCTAAAGCATTGTCGACAGCCAGGTTTGCCTGGGACGCCACCAATGTGCGAAGGCCGGCTTTCACGGCTTGGTTGCAGATTTCCGAGATGACCGTCGTCTTCCCGGTGCCTGGAGGACCTTGGATCACAAAAACGTCACTTGCATTCATCGCCCCGGTGACCGCTTCTTCCTGGAATTCGTTCAGGACGGTATCGAACTCGAGCGGCGTGCGCCGGTTCGTGATCTTGACGACAGGACGTTCTTCGAACAGGATCATTTCCAAGTTGGCATTTGCAGCGAGCCCGTCCTGCAAGTCTTTGAATCCGTTCCGAAGTCTCCTCACCTGGCTGAGTTCGGCAAAGTTGCTGAATGACAGCATTTTGAACCCATTTCCGCGGAAACCGGTCTTGCGGGCTTGCTGGATCGCAGCCGGCTTCAGGCTGATCTCCACTTCATTCGTTTTGCGGTTCACAGCTGTGACGTTTCCGAGATCGGTGCCTGCTTCGCTGAACTTGGCAGCGAATCCAGGCAATCCTTTCCATGACTTCTGTGGCACCCCGTTCACGTTCACGGTGAGTTTCTGGAAATCCTGGCTGAGGGATACGGATTGCACCGCGGCTTGGATATCTTCCACATCCGCGTTTTTCTCCATAATGCGCAAATAGCCTTCCCAGCCGCCGATCCGTTTTTTTACATAGTCGGAACGTTTCTCGGCCACCGGCAGTTCACGGAGCAGCGCCGCGAATTCGATCGGAAGTGCACGACCAGTACTTTTGCCCGGACGGAACCTGACCGTCGCCCGCAGCCTGCGGTTCGTTGCGGCCGGCTCCCGCCTTCCCCTCACATGGAAACCGACAGCGAGGAATCCGTCATTTTTTACGATGCAGTCGAGAACGGCGACCCGGTTGTCGAGGGTGCTCATCAGCTTTCCGTTCTCCTCGTTATCGAAGAAGAAGGAGAACGACGCATTGCCATGCTGGTTTTCTGGCCGCTTTTCGATATGGACGATGAACGTTTTCTGGATCGCAAAAAACGCGTGTTCATCACGCGCTACTTTTTCGATTCCTTTCCTGGCGCTTGACGTCATCGTCAGTTCACATGTCACGATATCCTCATATGTAGTACGGTTCATGCTGTTCACTTCTTTCCGTCCGTAAAAAAAGGTCAGCCATGTGGAATGGCTGAACCTGTCTGTGAAATTCCCTTATCTTCATTATAAACGATTCGGGCTCCGACTGCGAGTGAGAAAAGACTCGTTCTTGTCAGTCGGTTTCCTGTTGGATGCTGTTTTCCTCGATCCCTTTTTCTTTCATCTTGTCAGACAGCTCCTCTTCCGTGACGACTGATCGCGGGAACTTCTCAAGCGCTTGCAGTTTGATATTCATCTGTTCCAGTTCCCCGCTGTCATAGATCGGTTCCGCCCAGTAGACCGCCGCTTCGTCCGTACAGGCGAGCAGCCGGACGATCTGCATGTTGACGCCGCCTGAAGTATCCTCATCGGATACGATCGGCTCTTCCGGCGTGTAATCTGACTGGCTGACGAGCAGTCCCTGCGGCTTTCCTCCGAGCCGGGCAGCGGACTCACAAAATTGTTCAAGCGATGTTGGCTGTTCCAAAACGCCACCTCCTCGGGTTTCTTTTGGCTTCTCTTACCGAGTATTCCCTGAAAGCCCTGTTCGCTAAACAATCGGATGACCCTGCTTGAAGTACGGTTAAAAGCCGACCCGCTGAAATCATGCATGCGGATCGGCCTGTTGAGTTACGTAAAGTCGCGCTTGATCTTTTCGTTCCATGTTTTGGAGAACACTTCGCGGCCGTTCTCCCATGCTTTCAGTTCGTTCACCAAGTGATAATGCGTTTCGTCGGCGGACATGACACTTTTCGTCTCGAGATATGTCTGCCAGTCCCCTTTTCCGACGCTCAGCGTCCAATCACATTGCACACGGGCACTCAGCGGATCGTTTTCCCGGATCGTATAGACATTGCGGTTTGTACTTCCGTATTCCAGACCGTTGACGTGCAGCTTCCGCTTGCCTTCATCGGAGAAATCGTCCAGTACCCAGACACCTGTTGCGGCATCCTGTTTGACTTCACGCGTCCGTCCCGCTTCCCGCAGTATATCCTTGTCGAGCACAAGTGCGGTTTCCGGCTGGGCGAACGGTTTCAGTTCCCGGTCCAGCTGTTTCGGCTCCCGCAGCGGCAGAACGAGGGCTGTCTGCTCGGATGTCTCGACAGAGAACGTCACCGCTTCCGGGAATGGCCAAATATGCGGCCAGTAATTCGGCGAAATGGCGAGCTGCCAGTGGTGGCCTCGCTGCAGTGTATGGCCGATGACATTCATCTTGACAGTGACATCTACCGGCTTGCCGGGTTCCAGGTAACTTGGATCCTCGTCGCTGTTACGGTGTGTCAGATTCAGCACACCCCATGTGACCCGTGTGGAAGACCCGTCAGGCGCCACGTCGTTCAGACGGACGACCAAATGTGCCGCCTTTTTGTCAGGCGTAATCCGGCAGCGGAATTCCGGTTCCCCGAGGATCGCTTCATCTTGTTCCGCCGGTTCCCCGTCGAACACAGTCGCCATGCCGTTCTCGATCCGCTGATCAGCAGGAAGGTCTCCCGGCTGGCCGAACGGGCAGAATACGCCGGCGTACAGGCCGTGCTGCTGGACGGACGAGACGATGACGTCCGAATTGCCCGCCGTCCCGCTCAGCATCCTGCCATTCAGGAACAGCTTCTTCTCCTTGAGATCTGCAGGCGGCCATTGCGCTTCGGCTGCCCAGTGACCCGGTCTGTGCATATACTCGGTCTGCGGCGGCACGCTGTCCTGCATGTAGACTCGCAGCATCGGTTCGTCCATAATGCCTGTTTTTTCGCCTTTCAGCCATTCGTCCCACCAGCGGACCGCTTCCTGCAAGAAACCGATCTGCGGGCCGGGCACAGCCATTTCAGGATACTCATGCGCCCAAGGTCCGATCAGCCCTTTCCTCGGCCCCTTCAGTCCGCTCAGCAGACGCGGGATTGCATTTGTATAGCCGTCTGCCCAGCCGCCGACTGCATAGACAGGTATTGTAATATCTTCATAGTTCTCGATGACGGAACCATGTTTCCAGTAGGCGTCACGACGCTGATGGCGGACCCATTCCTCGGCATAGGGCGGCGTCAGTTCCATCCGCTCGAGCCAGTTCTCCCGCCAAGATTCCCCGCGCGCTTCCGGGAACTGCGGCCGCGCATTGTACGCGAACATCGTCGAGGCCCACCAGAGCATATCGGAAGCGAGCATTGCGCCCCCTTTGTAATGCACATCGTCCGCATAGCGGTCATCCGTCGAACAGAGTGTGATGATCGTTTTCAGGGCCGGGTGCTTCCTTGCGGCGATCTGCAGGCCGTTGAATCCTCCCCAAGATTTGCCGATCATGCCGACGCCGCCTTCAGCCCATGGCTGCTGCCCGATCCAGTCCAGCACCTCAAGTGCGTCGTCCTGTTCCTGCTTCAAGTATTCGTCATACAGGATTCCGTCCGAATCACCGGTCCCCCGGATGTCGACCCGGATGCTCGCATAGCCGTGACCAGCGAAATACGGGTGACGCAGCGAATCGCGCAGTGCAGTGAATTCGTTTTTCCGGTACGGCAGGTACTCGAGGATTGCGGGTACGGGATTTTTCTCCGCGTCTTCCGGCAGCCAGATCTGCGCCGCGAGCTGCGTTCCATCCGACAGCGGGATCATGACATCTTTCATCACCTTGACGTCATGCGGGAACTTGTTGCGGATCACTCTGTTCGTTTCTCGTACGTTGAATACCAATTGAAAAACCTCCTGAAGATTTATTGACGTTTACTTGTCGGATAATCTTGCCGCAGCCACCTTACAAGCGACACGAGGAGCAGCAGATAGATGATGAAAATCGGGACGGCTACGACGACGGCCGATGTCTGGATCACCCGCAAGCCGCCGATGAGCAGCAGCGACAGCGATAGGATCGCCATCACTGCCCCCCAGATCATCCGGTGCCAGCGTGCCGGGTCTTCACCCGGCTGCAATTCCTTAGTTGCGACAGCCGCTAAAATATAAGTCGCCGAGTCCATCGATGTCGAAAGGAAGATGACACCGACAATCACGAAGAATGGCAGCAGCAGGGTATCGAGCGGCAGCGAGCGTAAAATATCCACCACCGCAGCCGGACCGCCCTGGTCGGCCAGTGTCTTCGCAACGTCGACAATTCCCTGCAGCTGCAGGTTCATCGAGTAGCCGCCGAATACGAGGAAATAGACCCAGCCGCCGATCGAGCCCCACAGAAGCATATGAGTGATCAATTCACGCAGCGTGCGGCCTTTCGAAATCCGGGCGACGAACAGCCCCATGAACATCGCGGTGGCCGAGAACCATGCCCAGTAGAATACCGTCCATCCTTGCGGGAACCCTCCTTTGCCGATTGGATCGGTATGGAAGCTCATGAACGTGAAGTTTTGCAGCATCATGCCAAAACTGTTCGAGAAATACGTCATGATGAATGACGTCGGTCCGGCGATGAATACGAACAACGCGAGTGCGACCGCCAAATAGATATTGATATCACTGAGGCGGCGGATCCCTTTATGGAGTCCTAAGTACGCACTCGACGAGTAGATGATTGTGATCAGTGTGACGATGATTGCGTCCATCCCAAGAGAAGGTTCGATGTTCAATATCGAGCCGACTACAGCGGACACCATCGGAACCCCGAGTCCGAGTGAAGTGCCGAGACCGCCGACAAGGCTCCAGATGACGAGCACATCGATCAGTTTTGCCACCCAGCCTTCCGAATACTTCCCGAGCGCCCCGCTTAGAGCCGTACTGATTTTGAGTGAAGGGCGCTTCCGGACGAAGTACGAATAGGCGATGACGACTGTCGGAAATGCATACAGCGACCAAGCAGAAATGCCCCAGTGGAACAGACCGTAAGTCAGCGCCCACTCCGCCGCTTCCTGGCTCCCCGGCTCGATGCCGAATGGCGGGCCGTCGAAATAGGAGATCGGTTCGATCATCGACCAGTACATGATGCTCGTCCCCATACCGGCGGTGAACAGCATCGCCCCCCAGCTGAAGCTTGAGAACTCAGGCTTCCCTTCTCCCAGTTTGATCTTGCCGTATTTACTGAATGCCAGCCAGATCAGGAAGATGAATAAGCCGAACGTCAGGAATTGGAATGCCCAGTCCATCTTGAAAGTGATGAAACTCATCACATCATCGAGCACCGGTTCCGCACTATTGCGGAAAACGACGAGCAGGACTGTCGCCAGCAGGATGAAAATCATAGAAGTATAGAAAACAAATGGATCCAGTTTTGCTTTTTGCATTGAATGACCTCCTGTTTAGTTGTCTGTAACCACAACGTGAGAACGCTTTCAACTTTTCCTCCCTTCTCACCGTCCGCAGCAACCTATCCATATTTAATGATTGCTATCCGTATTTGCTTGGAATATAATCATGATTACATTGTGAACTTGTTCATAGTATCAGAATATATCGGCTATGACAAGCGGTAGATTTGCATGTATACTGACTTACAGGGAAGTTCCAACACAACTGGCAAACAAAGAGAGGGTACACCGATGGACAAAAAGATGCTGCAAAAAAGCAGGATGTGGAAATACTTCGTGGAAGCTGCGACTGAGATCATCATGGAAGAAGGTACACATAATGTGACCATCCGGAAAGTGGCGGACCGGGCAGGCTATAACAGTGCGACAATCTATAATTATTTCGATGAATTCTCCCATCTCCTCTTCTTCGCTTCGATGAGACTCATGAAAGACTACACCGAGGAAGTCGCACGGCGGATGGAGGAGACGGAGAACGCACTTGAGCAATACCGGACAGCGTGGTTGTGCTTTTCGGAGTATTCGTTCCGGAACCCGAACATCTTCCATACGGTGTTCATCCGCGACCTAGGGGATAATCCGGATAACCTGCTGGAAAAATATTATGCGTTCTATCCATCAGATCTGGTGGATGTCCCTGATGAGATCCGCCGCAGCCTGATTGAGCAGAATGTCAATGAACGGGGCAATCCGATTTTGAAGAGGGCTGTCGAAGAAGGAAGTCTCCAGCCTGAAAAAGTCCTTTCGCTGAATGAGATGACGATCCTGATCTGGCAGGGAATGCTCACCAGTTACCTGAATCACAGGATCGACTTGACACCGAAAGAAGCGCACGAACGGACCATCCGCTATATTTTCGAGATCATCGACCAGCATATCCGCTGATCGGCACCGTCCCCCGATACGGGTGAGGCCAAAAAAAGAGCAGCTCCGGATGTCATGTGACTGACTTCCGGAACTGCTCTTCTTCTTTGACTGCAGCAGAATCAGCAACGCTGTCCGGCAGTATTCTCACGAGACTGATGGAATTGCCGACACCGTGCAGGCTTGCGGTGAACGTTTCGATCAATTGGTGAGGCACTGCTGTCCGCAGCTCATCGAACTGGCTCTCGTCGAGGACGATATCCCAGCCCTCACTCTCCTGCTGGACCCGCGCCGCCATGTTAACCGTCCGCCCGAAATAATCGAGCACGCCGTTCGCGTTGACGGCAATGACCGGACCCGTGTGGAGACCCATCTTGATGGTCAGCGGATTCACCAGTGTGCGGTTCAGTTCCTCTGCCGACGACTGGATGGCAAGTGCTGCCCGCATCGCATCGGCACTGCTGCTGAATGCAGCCATCACCGAGTCGCCGATCGTCTTGACAATGGCGCCTTCATGGGCGCTGATGATCATCCGGAGGAATGTAAAATGTTTTTGGACGTCCGTATAGGCCGCTGCATCGCCGACCTGCTCATACAGACGCGTCGAGTCTTTCAGATCGGTGAACAGGATCGTCATCTTTCCGACACCGATCTGCATCCCGGTCGCAAGCACTTCAGTCGGCAGCAAATCCCGGAACAGCTGGAGGGATGTGACTTCCCGTGCGGTGAGTGCGTCCGGATCCCAGTCCGTTTCCTCGATTGCGATGACCAGTTCCGTCACTGTGTCATTCAAGATCGTCAGCATCGGATTCTGATGAAGGACCGATGCGGAAAGACCGGTTTCTGTAATATGCAGGGCGGTCTCTGCCCCGTCTTCCTGTTCGGCGAACGGGATTTTGAAGTTATGCTTCAGGACACGCAGCTGCAGGCCGGGCTGGCCCGGAGTCCAGCTGAAGTTCCGTTCCCCGCCGGCCGGGATGCGGAACTGCGCGACTGTGCCGGGTGAGTTGACCGGACCGTTCACGCAGAACAGCTGCTTCGACGTTTTGCGGATTGTGCCATTGACGCGGAATGTCATTTCGATATACCGGTCGAAATCCAGTTCGTAGTCCGCTCCGCACAAATCACAGTGGACAGTGTTCTTCACCCCTGCCAGCCGGTCCGTATGCTCTTTCGCCACGCGGCAGTTCGGGCACATCAGACTCCATTCGTAGTCGAGGATCCCTTCCTCGCTAGCTAGCAGGAACAGCTGGACGGCTTCCGGTCTAGTGATGCCATACTGACGGGCCCATCGATACGGCTTCATGTGGGCGACGTCTTCGTCAGACGCCGACCGGATGGTTCCTATAAGGGAACTGACGGCATTGCGGCCGAGGCCTAAATCCACCAGATGGCTCTCTGCGTCGTCCAGCAGACGTTCGTCGACCGTAATCGCCCCGCTTCCCTGAGAAGCAGGTTCTCCATCCACTAGCACCACGGCTGTGCTTGCATAATCGAACGTCTTCCGCAGCTGTGGGATCACACCGTTTTTAACAGTCAGTTTTCCGATAAGTGAACTGTATTCAAATGACCCGGCAAGCGTCAGCCGGGTATCCATATTCTCTGTCTCTTCCAGAGCGACCTTCCAGACTACGCGCTCGACAGGCCCTCTCGTATAGTTCCGTTCGATGGAATAGTAAGATTCCTCCACCCATTCGAACACATTCTCCTCCCACTCGAACGTCAGCAGTCCGTATGCCTTCCCCTTCGCTTTCCTGACAAGCCGCTCAGCACTGGAGATGAACGGGGAGAAGTCGACCGGGAACAGTCCGATGTAGCGGTTCAGCCGGTTCGTATCCGAAACGACTGCCCAGACCTCCTTGAGCGGCCTGCGGATGACCTTCGTTTCTTCCATCAGCAATTTCTTCCTCAACGTTCTTCACATCCTGTCTGCAAAGCTATCCCGGATCTCGATGAACTGCGGGAGATTCCCTAAGAACAGATCGACGAGCCTGCCGTCGAACTGGCGGTCGCGCTGTTCGGCGAAATAAGCGGTGATCTTCTCAAGCGGCCATGCTTTCTTATAGACCCGGTCACTCCCGAGCGCGTCGAACACATCTGCGATGGCAGTGATGCGGCCATAGATATGGATCTGTTCCTTCTTTAGGCCGAGCGGATAGCCGGCGCCGTCCCATCGTTCGTGATGCTGACGGGCGATGATCGCGGCCGTCTTCAGCAGCTGGCGTTCGGATTTCCGGAACACATCATAGCCGTAATCCGCGTGCTTCTTCATGATCTCGAATTCTTCATCGGTCAGTTTACCGGGTTTCAGCAGGATGGAATCCGGGATGGCCACCTTGCCGATGTCATGCATGGGCGACGCGAACTTCAGCAGCTGGGCTTCAGCACGCGGCAGGCCCGCCAGTATGGCGAGCGTGTAGGAATACCTCGCTACCCGCTTCACGTGGTTCCCTGTCTCCTGCGATCTGCTTTCCCCGATCTCCCCGAGCGTCTCGATGATCTCCTTCTGGGTTTCAATCAGTTCCATCTGTAAGATGAACGACTCCAGCGACTTACCCGCATACGTGGAGGCGAACGTCAGGAGCGTTTCATCGTCGCTTCCGAACCGTGCTGCCCCTTGTTTGTTGATCGCCTGGAAGGCGCCGATGACGAGGCCTTCCTGGTTAAGGATCGGGATGCAGAGGATCGACCTGGTGCGATATCCCGTTTCGAGGTCGACCGCCTTGTTGAACCGGTTATCCGAATAGGCGTCTTCCACATTCAGCACTTGTCCGGTGCCGATGCTCAGTCCGACAAACCCCTCATCCTCCGGTATTGCAATCCGTTCGACTCCGTGGCCGGCGACAGTCCACACGTTGTTGTGCACTTTGTCGTGCAGCCAGACCGTGCAGCGGTCGGCGTTCACGAGCTTCGTTCCCAAATCAGCCAGCAGCAGCAGCATCTTGTGCATATCCGTCTCCATCGACATCTTGCCCATGTACTCGAAAATCGTCGATAAGAGGACATCGGACTGGGAGAATCGGCTCTCGGCCAAAGAAATCGGACCTATTTGTTTGTTCATTCGGTATTTCCTCTCTCAACATAAGTTAGCAGTTTACTAGGTACTAGTTATAATAGCATGAAAACGAAAGTACTACACTTTCTTTTGGCTCTTTCACTCTTTAAAAACAGTAGAAAAAGACTATCGCCGCCGGGAATCGGACACAACTTGGTCCGTACTCCTGCTATAACCGCCCCTTTTGTTCGTCGTGGAAGCGGAAAAAGCCCGGGGAATCCGTTCTCCCCTGGCCGTGTTCCGCGTATTCAATTGTGTGTTACAAACCAGGTTTGGGCAGACTTATCTGACCAGCTTCCTGATGAGTTCGCGATTGCGTTCCTTGAACACATCATTATGCGAGCTGACCATCCCCCATTGTGTCGCTTGCGGATCCAAATACATCTTCACGCTGTTCACAGCGTTTGCAGCATCCTGGAAAGCACCCGCAATCAGGTTCACTTTGCTTTCATGGAACAGGACGTCACCCGCCGCAAAGATCCCGGCAACGGATGTGCCGCTCATGGACGTGCCAGCAATCCGATGATCTGCCGTCAGTTCCAGTTCTTCAGCGCCCTTGCCGATCAGCGACGTATCCGTTTCATAGCCGTGGTTGATGATGACATCGTCGACATCGACGAGCAGTGCATTGTTGTCAAGGCAGTCGCTCAGCTCGACCTGTTCGATCGTATCGTGGCTGTCACTGGCGATCAGCCGGGTGATCCGGGTGTTGAAGTGGCAGACAACATCACTCTGCAGAAGCTGTTCCACTTGCGCCTCGTGACCGTTCAGATCGCACTTGCGGTAGGTGAGCATGACTTTTTCCGCGATCGGTTCCAGTTCGTTCGCCCAATCGATCGCCGTGTTCCCGCCGCCAGAGATGAGCACACGCCTGCCTGCAAACCGGCGGAGCGACTTCACAGTATAATGGAGATTGGATACTTCAAAACGATCAGCGCCTTCGATGGAGATCTTCTGCGGGCTGAGGATGCCGCTCCCGATCGCGAGGATGACAGCACGGCTCCGGTGCCGGCCGCCCGAACTGCAGGAGACCGTGAAATTACCGTCGCCGTCCTTCTCAATACCTGTCACTTTCTCCCCGAGCACAAGGTCAGGATGGAACGTAGTCCCCTGTTCGACCAGGTTTTCAATGATTGAAGCTGCAGGCGCAGGGGTGACCCCGCCGATGTCCCAGATCATTTTTTCCGGGTAGACGTGCAGCTTCCCGCCGAGCTCCGGCTGGAATTCGATGATTTTGGCGGTCATGCCCCGCAGGCCGCTATAGAAAGCCGAATAGAGTCCAGCCGGCCCTCCCCCGATGATGATTACATCCGTCATTCGCGTTTCCGTCATATGTATCCTCCTAGAAAATATATTTGACAACGAGGCAATCCCTCTTTATAGTTCTTACTATACCGCGAATGATAATCATTATCAATTATTTTTTCAGTTCAGACAGGAGTGCGTGTAAATGGTGCGGTTAGCAACCGAGAACTTGCAAATTGCATATGGCGACCAGCTGATCGTCGATAATTTGTCCGTGACGATTCCCGACAGGAAAATCACGGCGATCATCGGTGCGAACGGCTGCGGGAAATCCACGTGCCTGAAAGGGATGACCCGTCTCATCCCCCGACAGTCCGGGGCCGTTCTATTGGACGGGCACGATATCAGCAGCCAGAAGACGAAAGCGCTTGCCCGCAAGATGGCCATCCTGCCCCAGACGCAGGAAGCGGCGAACGGACTGACTGCGGGCGAACTCGTCTCGTACGGCCGGTTCCCTTACCAGAACGGGCTCGGCCGGCTGACGAAAGCGGATTACGACCATATCAACTGGGCCATGGCGGTGACGAACACATCTGAGTTCAGGGACCGCCCGGTGGATGCCTTATCCGGAGGTCAGCGGCAGCGGGTGTGGATCGCCATGGCGCTCGCACAGGAGACGGACATCATCTTCCTCGACGAGCCGACAACCTATCTCGACATGGCGCATCAGCTGGAAGTGCTGGAACTGCTGGTCGAGCTGAACAAAGACCAGGGGCGGACGATCATCATGGTGCTCCACGACCTGAACCAGGCGGCACGGTTCGCCGACCACCTGATCGCCATGAAGGAAGGCCGTGTCGTCAAGGCTGGGACGGCCAAAGAAGTGATCGAGCCTGCCGTGCTCCGCGAAGTTTTCGGCATCGATGCCTTGATCGGCGAGGACCCGAGGAACGGCCGGCCGATGTGCATTACATACGATCTGCTAAAAGGAGAATAGGAAAATGAAAAAAACAGTTTTAGTACTCACATTGGCACTCATCGTCATGCTCAGTGCCTGCTCTTCAAAGAATGACAGCAAAAAAGAGGACGCCGGGCCGAAAGAGACGCAAAATGCCGACACGATCACTTATGAATCGGAAAACGGTCCTGTCGAAGTCCCGGCACAACCAAAACGGGTCGTCGTGCTGTCGACTTATGCAGGTCACGTCATGGCGCTCGGCACCCCGATCGTCGGCGTGGATTCCTGGTCGAAAGGCAACCCCCGGTTCAGTGAGAAGCTGAAAGATGCCGAGGAAGTGACCGATGCCGACCTGGAAAAGATCATCGAACTGGAACCCGATCTGATCATCGGCCTGTCTACGACGAACAACGTGGACAGACTTAAAGAGATCGCTCCAGTCGTGACGTACACGTACGGTAAACTGGATTATTTGACGCAGGCAGTCGAAATCGGCAAGCTGCTGAACAAAGAGGAAGAAGCCCAGAAATGGGTCGATGGCTTCAAGGAACGCGCAAAAGAGGCCGGAGAGCAGATCAAAGCGAAGATTGGCGAAGGCAAAACGGTATCCGTCATCGAAAACTTCGACAAGCAGCTGTATGTATACGGCGACAATTGGGGACGCGGCACCGAAATCCTCTATCAGGAGATGAAACTGCCGATGCCTGAAAAAGTGAAGGAGTCGGCACTGAAAGACGGGTATTTCGCATTGTCGTCAGAAGTGCTCCCCGATTACATGGGAGATTACGTTATTCTGAGCCGCAACAGCGCAGCCGATAATTCTTTCATGGAAACCGAGACGTTCAAAAACACACCTGCCGCGAAGAACGGACATGTGTACGAAGCGGAAGCGAGTGAATTCTTCTTCAACGATCCGCTGTCACTCGATTATCAGCTGGAATTCTTCAAAGACCATTTCCTAAAGTGAACGTGAACAAAGGAGGATTCCTTCATATTCTATGATGGAATCTTTTTTTCAGTAGAAAAGGAGTGCCCGATATGCGTGGAAACATTTTATCTTTTTCTTTGAAATTCATCATAGCGCTTGCTGTACTTGCCGTCTCCCTGGCAGCAGCGATGCTTTTTGGCGCGGCCCAAGTCTCGCCCGCTGATGTTCTTGGGGCACTGTCCGGCGATACCGGGAAAAACAGTCTGCTGCTGAGGGAACTCCGCTTCCCCCGTGAGTTGGCTGCGCTTTTCGTAGGAGCAGCACTGGCCGTTTCCGGAGCAGTCATGCAGGGCATGACGCGGAATCCGCTCGCTGATCCGGGACTCCTCGGACTGACAGCAGGTGCCAATGCGGCGCTTGCTGTCGCGTTCGCCGTGATGCCGGATATTACAACGGCCGGTATCATGATTGCATGTTTCCTCGGAGCAGCAGCCGGCGCAGGTATCGTATTCGGAATCGCTGCTGTGAAACGCGGCGGATTCTCCCCGTTTCGTCTCGTCCTGGCGGGCGCCGCCGTCTCCGCTTTCTTCTTCGCGGCTGCACAGGGCATCGGCCTGCTGTTCAATGTGTCGAAAGACATTTCCATGTGGACGGCAGGCGGCGTCATCGGCACGACCTGGGCCCAGCTCCGGATCATCGGGCCTGTTGTTCTAATCGCGATCGCCGTCAGTCTCTGCCTTGCCCGGCAGCTCACCCTGCTCAGTCTGAGCGATGAGGTGGCAGTCGGTCTCGGCCAAAACACCTTGCGCGTAAAGAGCGCATTGTTCGTGCTCATAATTATTCTGGCAGGCTCTGCCGTCGCTCTCGCCGGCAACCTGGCATTTGTCGGTCTGATGATTCCGCATATAACACGGGCTGTCGTCGGCACCGATTACCGGTTCGTCCTGCCGATGTCCGCTGTGGCGGGTGGGGCCTTCATGCTGCTTGCGGATACGGTCAGCCGGACGATGAATGCACCGTATGAAACCCCGCTAGCGGCGCTGGTGGCAGTCATCGGGCTGCCGTTCTTCCTGATCATCGTCCGAAAAGGGGGCCGTGCATTCACATGATCCAGACACATCTGCTGCGCAAACAGCGGCTGCTGCTTCTCATACTCAGCCTGCTGACACTCTTGACCGGTATTTTTGCGATCACTCTCGGCCCTGCTTCGATCGAGCCGTCTCGCATACTGCCTGCCTTGTTCGGCGGCGGCACGTTCAAGGAGGATTTCGTCCTCTTTTCCATCCGGCTGCCGCGCATCTTCATCACATTCCTCGCAGGTGCGGCACTTGCCCTGTCCGGCTCGATCCTGCAGGCGATCACGCGCAATGATCTGGCGGATCCGGGAATCATCGGTGTCAATACAGGGGCCGGCACAGCCATTGCCGTCTTCTTCCTCTTCGTGCCGGCGGAAGCGGGAGCGTTCGTCTACATACTGCCGATTGTCGGATTCCTCGGGGCCATCCTCACAGCGGTGTTCATCTATTTTTCGGCCTATGACCGGAAGACAGGCCTGCAGCCGATCCGCCTGGTTCTGACGGGCGTCGGCTTTTCCCTGGCGCTGTCAGGTGTGATGATCGTTCTCACATCCTCGGCCAGTCCCGACAAAGTGGAATTCATTACAAAATGGCTTGCCGGTAATATTTGGGGATCGGACTGGACGTTCGTTCTGGCACTCGCCCCCTGGCTGCTTGTGCTCGTTCCGTTTACGCTCTACAAAGCGAACCGGCTGAATGTGCTCGGCCTGAGTGAGCCCGTCGCGATCGGGATCGGTGTTTCCGTTGAAAAGGAACGCGCTGTCCTGCTGCTGTCGGCAGTAGCGCTTGCTGCGTCGGCGGTTTCCGTCACAGGAGGGATTGCTTTCGTCGGACTGATGGCGCCGCATATTGCGAAGTCGCTCATCGGTCCCCGCAGCCAGCTGTACCTGCCCATCGCCGTGCTGCTCGGCGGCTGGCTCCTGCTGTTTGCAGACACGATCGGCCGGAATGTGATATCTGCCGGAATGGTCCCCGCCGGACTGGTCGTTTCCCTGATCGGCGCACCTTACTTCATCTACCTGCTTCTGCGGAAATAAAAAAGGTGCCTCTTTTGCAGAGAGGCACCTTTTTTGGAGTGTCGTTTAGCGGAGTTTAGTAGCGCCGCCGTCGACCATGATCGTTTGTCCTGTGATATAGGAAGCATCTTCGCTTCCGAGGAACACGGCAACGCGGCCGATGTCCTCTTCCAATTCGCCGAGTCGGCGCATTGGAATGTTGTTAAGCATTTTTTCATACGCTTCCGGCTGGTCTTTTTTCCATTGCTGGATACCAGGGGAATTTGCAATCGGTGAAATGAGGTTGACGTTGATGCCGAATTGGCCCCATTCGTTCGCTGCTACGCGTGTGACCGCACGGATCGCTTCTTTAGCAACTGCATACGTCGACTGCATGACGTCGCCGTTGATGCCTGCGCCGGACGAGAAGTTGATGATCGCGCCTTTCGACTCCTTCAAGTACGGAAGAGCTGCCTGCATGAGGTAGAACGTCGGATAGAATCCTGTGTTGAAAGAGAAGTCCAGATCATCTTGCGTCACGTTCTCGATCAGCACCTGACGGGAAGCGTGTGCGTTGTTGATGAGGATGTCGAGTCTGCCGTAAGTGTCGATCACTTTCGTGATGATGTCTTTCAGCTTGTCCCGCTGTGTCAGGTCCGCCTGGATGAACAGGCTGTCAGGCTGGATGGCCTGCAGTTCCTTCTCCATCGCCCTGCCTGTCTCTTCGTTCAGGTCGACGATGACGACTTTCGCCCCTTCTTTCACATAGGCTTTCGCCATTCCGCTGCCGATTCCGCCGGCGCCTCCAGTGATGATTGCTACTTTGCCATCTAGTTTGCCCATGAAATCACTCCTTTACGATGGATTTAGTTTAACACTTAACGAATAGATTCAGAAACTAATCTGCTCAAGCGGATACGAAGTGTTCTGACGACCAGTCATATCTCATGCTCTGGAGGTGCCTTTGTAACTCCAGGTCGTCACCTTGAAATACCCGGTGGATATTTGGTAAGCTTGATAGGTTAAAACTTTGCGAAAAAGTGACAGACTAAACAGGAAGGGGTTGTATGTGCCGTAAAACGAGGAGGAATCGAATGAATACCAATACAGAGAAGACCAACGTAACTAACGAAGTACTGACCCCAACGACGGGGGACTACTCACTGGACCGCGTTCCCCGCAGTGAACGGAACAAAAGCTGGCTGAGTATCACCAACATCGCTTTCGGTATCGCCACTGCGATCTTCTATTTTCAGATGGGGAGCGTCATGGCCCTGTCCTACGGAGCGGCAAATGCCATGATTTCATCGGCATACGCCATAATAGTAGCTGGTATTTTAGGGACCGTCATCGCCTACTTGTCGGCCAAGACAGGTATGAATGTCAATCTCCTGTCGCGCGGCGGAGGATTCGGCTATATCGGTGCCTCACTGACGTCGTTGATCTACGCATCGAATTTCATCATGTACTGTGCATTTGAAGGACTGATCCTGGTTTCCGCAGTCCACCACTTTTTCCCTTCCCTCCCAAAATGGATTTTCATCATCATCTTCGGATCAATCGTCATCCCCTTGAATTGGTTCGGAATTGAACAGCTCGACAAGCTTCAGAAATGGTCCATGCCGATCTTCATCGTGTTCCTGATTGCGGCGATCGTCATCTCGTTCTTGAAGCCGGCGGTCTATACAGGGCCTGTATTCTCTTACTTCCCTGAAGGCGTGACACTCGGCGGCACGGCACTGCTCATGTGCATCGGCATGCATCACGGCATCATGGGGCTGACCGCCCTGCTCGCCTCGGATTATGCGCGATTCCTGAAGCCCCAGGACATCAAGCTCGGATCTGTCATGATCGGCTTCGTCCCTCAGATTTTCTGTTTCGGGGTGATGGGAGGTCTCGGCATCTGGTTCGGCGTCCGTTTCATGGAGCCGGATCCCGGTGTCTATATCGTGCTGTTGCTCGGTATCGGCGGCGCCCTGTTCACTATGCTCACGCAGCTGCGCATCAACGTCACGAATATTTACAGCAGTTCGCTGTCCCTGTCGAATTTCTTCGAAAACGTTGTCCGTTTCAAGCCCGGCCGCCGATTCTGGGTCGTCGTGTCCGGCATTTCCGCCATGGCACTTATGCTCGGCGGTATCGTCGACCACTTGAATAAACTCATGACCTTCCAGGGGGTATTCCTTCTGTCCTGGGCAGCCGTTCTCGTCACGGATGCACTGGTCTTGAAGAAAGTGATGAAGATCGGGCCGGATTATTATGTAGCCCGCCAGGAGTACTTATATGGCTGGAATCATGTCGGGGTCGTTTCCCTGGTAGCAGCCAGCCTGCTCGGCACGCTGGCTGCACTCGGTTATATGGGATTGTTCCTGCAGTCGACCGCTGCGTTCTTCGCATCTTTGCTGGCAGCTGTCCTGACAATTATCCTGGCCTATTTCACCAAAGGAAAATATTATTTATCGAGCGAGCCGGCCAACATCCATGAGCTTGACCGCTTATCCTGATTATGCACCGACCGCCTGTGAAGTTTCTGTGTTTTTCGCAATGGAGGGAGAGGCTGCGCGTGCATCCTCTCCCTCTCTTTTGTTTTTTTGCTTTTTCCAGTTGTTCTTGCTATAGTTAATACCCGTTAAAACCAAAACGAATATTACAGGGGGAATCATGAGAAAAATATCAAACGTATTCTATATTGCGATCGGACTGATCGTACTGGCAGTTGTCTACGGTGTGCTCGCGCCGGACAGCTTTGCCGAACGGACCGGCCATATCAAGAATCTCGTAGCGTCCGGCTTCGGTTGGTACTACCTGATGCTGCTGTCTGTCCTTGTCCTGCTGTGTGTCTTCCTGATCTTCAGCCCATTCGGCAAGATCCGGCTCGGGAAAGACACGGACAAACCTGAGTTCTCCACGATTTCCTGGATCGCCATGCTGTTTTCGGCAGGGATGGGAATCGGCCTCGTTTTCTATGGCGCAGCGGAACCGTTGTCCCATTATGCTGTACAGTCCCCTACGGGTGAACTGAATACAGCCGCCGCCTATAAAGACGCATTGCGCCAGTCTTTTTTCCACTGGGGCATTCACGTTTGGGCAATGTACGGGTTCATTGCGCTGACATTGGCATTCTTCCAATTCCGCAAAGGGGAGCCTGGGTTAATTTCTTCAACATTAAAGCCGATCTTTGGTGACAAGATGAATGGTCCCTGGGGCACTCTTGTCGATGTGCTAGCTGTTTTCGCAACAGCCTTCGGGGTTGCGACTTCACTCGGCTTTGGCGCTGTCCAAATTAACGCCGGACTGAATTATCTCTTCGGCGTGACGATCAGTACGCAATCGCAGTTTTTCATCATTCTGGCGGTCACCGTACTGTTCATCATGTCTGCGTGGAGCGGACTCAGCAAAGGGATCAAGTATTTGTCGAACCTCAATCTGGTGTTGGCACTGGCACTGCTCGTGCTGGTTGTCATTCTCGGACCGACCCTTCTGATCTTCAATATGTATTCGGATGCGATCGGCGGTTATTTGACCAATTTCATCAGAATGAGTTTCAGCACATCACCGCTGAATGCGGAAAACCGACAGTGGCTCGATGACTGGACGATCTTCTACTGGGCTTGGTGGATTTCCTGGGCGCCGTTCGTCAGTATGTTCATCGCCCGGGTGTCCAGGGGACGTACGATCCGTGAATTCATCGTCGGAGTCATGCTTGCGCCGACCATCCTCTCGACATTCTGGTTCACGACCTTCGGCACGACGGCCATCGAAATCCAGCGGGCCGGCGTGACGAATCTTGCCGATAAGGCGTCTGAGCTGGTCATTTTTGAAATGTTCAACACGATGCCGTGGGGTGTGTTCATCTCGATCGTGGCGATCCTCCTGATTGCTTCGTTCTTCATCACTTCCGCCGATTCGGCAACGTTCGTTCTCGGTATGCAGTCAAGTTATGGCTCCCTGATCCCGCCGAACAGCATCAAGATGATCTGGGGTGTGATCCAGTCGGCCATCGCACTCATCCTGCTGTCGGTGAACGGCCTGAATGCACTGCAGAATACGATCATCATAGCAGCACTGCCGTTTTCGTTCATCGTCCTGCTGATGATCTTTTCACTCATGAAGGGCCTGAACGCAGAAATGGCGCTCATCCGAGCGAAGGCGAGAAGGAAATAGAGCTGACGCCCGCCATCTGTCCTCCCGGATGTCCTGTATGGACATCCGGGAGGTTTTTTGGAGCTCAGTAGAAGATTCCGATTATCGTCAGTGCAGCTACAATCCAGAACCCTCCTATAGCCAGCGAGTCTGACGAGATGATCGGTTTCTTCTGAAGCAGGTCAATGGCGTGGAGATCTTTCTTCAACTCGCTGATTTCCTCTTCCATCTCTTTCACTTGTACACGCAGCATCCGTACTTCTTCTGATACCGTGCTGGGCAGCTGCCCGTTATCGCTCGTCTGCAAACTATTTTCATGCATGTGCGCCACCCCCTGTTCTAGCTTTAGTCAGTAATAGTATATCAAAGATTCCGACATTTTGACACGTACGCTTCCGATCCGTCCCTATATTCCAGACGTATTATATGGTACACTCACAGCAAAGAACAGTCGTATTGGATGGAAAGCTCCCTAAGTAGAGGTGTTGCTCGTGAAAAAGGATGAGGAATTCGATGAATCAGTAAGGACCGGCGATACAGGAAGTATGGATTACTGCGGCCATTTGCAGCAAAATGAGGAGGATTCCGCCTCTGCGGAGCGGGAACTGACACCTGAAGAGATTGAGGAGGAGAACTTCCGGCTGATGGTGCTCGAAGCGCAGCGGGAGGCACTGGAACAGGAAGAAGCGGAACGGCATTCCCCGACGGCAAAGAAGCGGAAGGTCCCCCGCTTTGCGATCTGGCTCATGGCAGCGGTGCTGCTGTTCCAGCCGATCGCCTTCCTGTTCGACATCTACTCACTGCCGGCGATCGACTTCCTGAAGACTTCCGCCGCCCTGTCCAAACAGCCGGACATTGCTAAATGGAAGAAATCGGTCGCCGTCATTCTGACAGAAGACGGGAAAGGGACTGGATTTTTAGTGGGTGATGATGGGAAGGTCATCACCAATCATCATGTCATCGAGGGAAGTTCCGGAATCACGGTCTCCTTTGATAAGGAAGGCCGCTTCCCTGCATCTGTGGTGGCGGAAGACGCAGTCAACGACCTGGCAGTCCTGCAGCTCGAAGGCATGCCGGACGTGGAGCCCCTTCCGCTTGCATCCTCCCCTGATTATGTGCCTGACAGCCCGGTCCGGTTTATCGGCAATCCGCTCAATTTCTATGGTATTGCAAACGAAGGCCACTTGATCGGCGAGACGGAGTGGGCGGGACGGACAGAGCCAATCATTCTGCTGGACGCCCCTGTCTACAGAGGCAACAGCGGCAGTCCGGTGTTCCAGGACGGTGAAGTGATCGGCGTGATCTTTGCCGTGACCGAATTGGAGCAATACGGCAAGGTCGGCATGTTCATCCGAGCGGAAGAGGCTGTGCACTTGCTTGAAACAAGTAAATAACCCGGAACTCCGCTGGTGATCACGGGAGTTCCGGGTTATTTTCACTTGTCGCGCTTATCCTCTGTTTCGCCTGCCTTGTCGGCCTTTTTGAAGTCGCTCGCGTATTCAACTTCCTGAGCCTTTTTCATATCATTGTTCTTGTCCGTCAACGTTTCGTGCGGCGGTTTCTTTTCTGTCATGGTGCACCCTCCTTTTATTCGCTGTCCAGCAAGTTTTCCCTGATGGCGGAGGGTTAAACGTTTTTCTTCACTGTCCGTTGAATTTCGGCTCCAGACGCTCCATGAATTCCTCGAGCGCGCTGTAGCCCTGCTGCTTCAGATACCAGTTGTTCGCGGCAGCCTCGATCAGACCGGCGACATCGCGGCCGGGCTGGAGCTGGATCTGGATATACGGAACCGGAACACCCATGTACTCACTGAATTTTTCATCCAGCTCGAGTTCATTGTTCAGAGAATTGTCTTTCCACTCCGTCAGCTCGATATCGAGGGCGATCCTCGTTTCCTCCTGGAAAGCGGCCCGGCCGTACAGGCGCACGACATTCATGAGCCCGATGCTCCTGAGTGCAAGGAATTCCTTGTTCGTTTCGTTGTGCGTGCCGAGCAGCGTCTGCGGACTGAGCCTCCGCAGGACGACGATGTCATCCGCGACGAGCCGGTGTCCCCTTCCGATCAGCGTGTGGGCTGTTTCACTCTTGCCGACACCCGACTTCCCTCTCAGCAGGATCCCGATCCCGGATACATTGACGATGACGCCGTGGATCGCGATTTCCTCTGCCATGGAACTGATGACGTACGCATCGAGCTTGGCGCTCGCCACGCTCATGGAATCGGGGGTCCGCAGAACGGGGATGCGGTTTTCCGTGCAATAGGTCTGCAGGCCGAACGGCTGATCCTGCTGGGACGTGATCAGGATGCACGGCGGATCGTATGTCACCAGATTGGCGATCCGCCGCTTGCACTCTTCGTCCGTCAGCGTATGCAAGTAATTGACTTCGTTCTTACCGAGTATCTGGATATGCCCTCTTGCGATGAACTCGAAATCGTCCATGAATTCAAGGCCCGGCCGGCGGACTTTCGTCTTGGTCAGCGGACGCATTAGCTGATCTGCACCCGACAGCACTTCGAAGGAAAAGGCCTGTACGATATCCTGCACTGTTAATTGTTTCATGAAGAACACCTTTCTTCGTGCATTTGCTGACTACAGTGTAGCACAGATGCAGCCGCCATGCAGTCGTCTTCTTCAATACGAAGCCGCCCCGAAACGACGGCAGGCAGCGCGCGCATCAGTCGGCAGCGAGCCACTCCGATACGGCGGCTTCCGCTTCCCTGCCCTTCTCACTGTGCAATAGATTCGTCGACATGCCGGAGACCACCGCGCGCCGCGGCGTTCCCGAGAGCAGTTCGGTTTTGATCATCTCTGCGCTGACCCGCTCCTCCTCGGTCGAACCGGTGTCCTCCTGCACCTCATCGAGAAGTCCGATCAGGGTTTCGGACGGCAGACTGTCCCCGTCCGGGACGCAATGGAATTCAATTAGCTCCCGTGTCGACAGGAATGGCGTGCCGACAGCTGCAGTGAGCGCATCCATCGCCTGGCGGATGAACGCCGGCAGCCTCGTATGATCCAGCTCCCCTTTGTTGAACACGATAAGTTCGATATAGCCTTTCAGAATGCCGTTCAGCATCGTGATGAGGTCCGGCATGCGGTCCCTGTATCCTTCTCCGTACAGATCGATGAGCAGGCGTTCCTGCATCCGGTACATCTTCCTCCTGAGATTCTCAAGCATTACACGCAGCGAGTCGCTCATCGGGTTGGCCTGTTCCCGGATCAATGTCAGGATGAATGGTGAATAGTGTTCCAGCTCTTCGAAGTAGACGGACAGCGATTGCTCGAAACGTTCACCACTCGTCAGGTCCTTTGCGAACATCCCTTCCGCCCGCTCGACGATCCTCTCGCTGAAATACGAGATGATCCCGCCCAGCAGGCTTTCCTTCGATTTGAAGGAAAGATAGAAAGATCCTTTCGAGATCCCGCAGGAGTCCGTGATCTGCTGGATCGACGTTGCATCATATCCATTCACCGCAAATAGTTCAGCAGCATTCTTGATGATCAGTTCTTTTTTTGCATTCAATATGTTCCACTCTCCTGGTGAATCCTGATGGCCGATCGTTGACTATGACTGACCGGTCAGTTACTATTACAAAGTATTATAGCAGATTGGTAAAAAATACGCGATGGAGGTAATTATGAACGCGATCATCAACTTTGTCATGAAAAACAAACTGGCTGTCTGGCTTTTGACCATCATCATCACAGTGGCCGGCGTTTATTCGGGAACACGCATGAAACTGGAGACTATTCCGGACATCACGGTTCCGATCGTCAGTGTCACGACAATCTATCCTGGCGCGACACCCCAGCAGGTGGATGATGAACTCGCCGCCCCGCTGGAACTTGCAGTGAGGAACCTGAAAGGGGTCAAGGCGGTCAGCTCGACTTCCTACCAGAACGCCTCGTCCCTCCAGATCGAGTACTCGTTCGGCACGGATATGAAATCGGCCGAAGAGGATGTCAAGGAAGCGCTGAATTCGTTCAAGCTCCCTGAAAATGCCCAGGATCCGTCAGTCGGAAGGATCAGCATCAACGCATTCCCGATCCTCGGACTGAGTGTCTCGGAAGATGATACTTCACTGGAAGAACTGACGGACCACGTCGAAAAGGAACTCGTCCCTGCGTTGGAAGGTATCGACGGTGTCTCGGAAGTGGCGGTCACCGGTCAGCAAGTGGAAGAGGTCCAGCTGACATTCCTGCCGGAGAAACTGAAAAAATATAACTTGGAGCAGGATACCGTCAAACAGCTCATCCAGGCTACTGACATGAAAATGCCGCTCGGCCTGCTGGAATTCGGCAAAGAGGAACAATCGGTCGTCGTCGACGGGAAGCTGACGACATTCGAAGAACTGAAGAACCTGGAAATCCCGGTCATGCCGCAAGCGCCGGCTGGAGCCGCCGGTGACATGCCTTCGGATATGGCAGGCAGTGCCCCGCAGGCCGGCCAGGCAATGCCCGGTCAGCTGCAGGCATCTCTGCCCACGGTGACACTCGGAGAAATCGCAACTGTCGAAACTGTCAAAGAGGCGGAATCGATTTCCAGGACGAACGGGAAAGAAGCGATCTCCCTGCAAGTGACGAAATCACAGGACGCAAATACGGTCACTGTGGCGAATGCCGTGAAAGATAAATTGGATGAATACAAGAAAGAGAACAAAGGTGTCTCCGTTTCGACGACACTTGACCAAGGGGAGCCGATTGAACAGTCAGTCGAAACGATGCTGAGCAAAGCGATCTTCGGTGCGCTGTTCGCAGTCGTCATCATCCTGCTCTTCCTGCGCAACTTCAAGTCGACGCTCATTTCGATCATCTCGATTCCGCTCTCCCTGCTCATTGCAGTGCTGCTGCTGAATCAGATGGATATCACACTGAATATCATGACACTCGGCGCGATGACCGTGGCGATCGGCCGGGTCATCGACGATTCGATCGTCGTCGTCGAAAACATCTACCGGCGTATGCATCTGCCGGACGAACAGCTGCAGGGCCGCGAACTCATACGGGAAGCGACCAAACAGATGATCAGACCGATCCTGTCGTCCACACTCGTGACAATCGCCGTATTCGTTCCGCTCGGCTTGGTAAGCGGCGTTGTCGGGGAGCTGTTCCTGCCATTCGCGCTCACTGTCGTCTTCGCCCTGCTCGCTTCCCTGCTCGTTGCGGTGACGATCGTACCGATGATGGCCCATTCGCTGTTCCGCAAAGAACTTTATGGGAAAACGAAAGCGAAAAAAGAGCATCATGGAAAACTCGCAATCTCCTACCGCCGGCTGCTGGAATGGACGCTGAACCACAAACTCATCACAGCGCTCATCTCCCTTGCCCTGCTTGCAGGCAGCCTGTTCCTCATCCCGAAAGTCGGTGTCAGCTTCCTGCCTGACGAAGAGCAGAAGACGATGTACCTGACGTACACACCTGCGCCGGGCGAACCGTTGGAGACGGTCGATGAAAATGCGAAAAAAGCGGAAGACCTGCTCATGGACCGGAAGCATGTGGAAACAGTCCAGGTTTCCGTCGGCGGAGAAAATCCGATGTCACCGGGTGCGACGAATGGCGGTCTGCTGTTCGTGACATTCGATGACGATACACCGGAGTTCTCGAAAGTGAAGGACGACACATTGGCCGACCTGCAGAAGCTGCCGTCCGACGGCGAATGGAAGTCACAGGACTTCTCCGCCAGCGGATCCAGCAACCAGATCAGCTACGGTATCTACGGCAACAACCTGGAAGACTTGCAGAAGGCTGCTGAACAGGCGGAGGAAATCCTCTCGGCGAACAGCCAGCTGAAAGAACCGAAAACGAGTCTGTCCCGTACGTACAAAGAATATACGCTCGAAGCGGATCCCGAAAAGCTCACCCAAGCCGGACTGACGACTGCGCAAATCGGCGGCGTGCTCTATCCGGATACACGGAAAGATGTTCTGACGAAACTCGATGACGATGGCAAATCGATCGACGTGATCGTCCACAAGGACACGAAACAGCTTGACACGATCGACGACTTGCTGAAGCAGACCGTCCCCTCCCCTCTCGGCACGGAGATTCCTGTTTCGGAACTCGTGACTGTGAAGGAAGGGACGACTTCAGATACGGTTTCCCGGAAAGACGGCAAACTGTATGCGAGCGTCACAGCGGACATTACATCGAAAGACGTCGGCAGCGTATCGGCCGATGTCCAGAAAAAGATCGACAAACTCGACCTGGCACCTGGTGTCCAAGTGAAGTCTGCCGGAGTGACGGAAGACATCACGGAAGCCTTCACGCAATTAGGGCTTGCAATGCTCGCGGCTGTTGCGATCGTCTACCTGATCCTCGTCATCACGTTCGGCGGCGGACTGGCACCGCTGGCCATCCTGTTCTCGCTGCCGTTCACGGTCATCGGGGCACTGGTCGGTCTCCTCATTGCCGGTGAGACGATCAGTGTATCCGCTATGATCGGACTTCTCATGCTGATCGGTATCGTCGTCACGAACGCCATCGTGCTCATCGACCGTGTCATTCATCAGGAACAGGCTGGCGCTTCAACGCGCGACGCCTTGCTGGAAGCAGGCGCAACCCGTCTCCGTCCGATTCTGATGACTGCCCTGGCAACAATCGGAGCCCTCATTCCCCTCGCAATCGGAGCGGAAGGCAGCGGCCTGATTTCAAAAGGGCTCGGCGTGACAGTGATCGGCGGACTCGTCAGCTCAACCTTGCTGACATTGGTCTTCGTACCGATCGTCTATGAGTTCCTCGGAAAGTTCCGGAGAAAAAAGACGCGTACTGATTACTGAGAATAGGTGAAAGCCCGCAGATCCGTCCAAGGATCTGCGGGCTTTCTTTCTGTTATTCCATTTTCTTGAGAAAAAAACGGCGGCCGAGCCGTTCGGTCATCCGCGGAGCGACAGCATGCAGTTTGCTCGTCACCGCCATTATGCGAGGAAGATCCACCTCACGGACGGGTTTCCGGACAGCCGAGACTGCGGCGTCTGCCACTTCAACGGGCGTCAGCAAGTGGCGGCCGACGGATTGACGATAGTTTCCCGTATCGTCTGCACTGTCAAGGAATGCAGTATCGATCGGCCCTGGGTTGATGACTGTTACATCGATGCCGGACGACCTGACTTCCATGCGCAGTGCGTTGGTATAACCGATCAGTGCGTGTTTCGTAGCGGCATAGACGGCCGCTTTCGGCGTGGCCACTTTGCCGGCCTGCGATCCGATATAGATAAAATGACCGTGTCCCCTCGCAAGCCACCCGGGCAGGAGCCGCTTGGTGATCGCGATCGGACTGATCACATTGAGCGCGAACATCCTTTCCGTCTCGGCATCGGCCGTGTCTTGGGAGAGTGCGAAGACGCCGGTGCCGGCGGAAAAGATGACGACATCGGGACTACGGATGTCTTCGAGCAGGCGGTCGGGTGCCCCGTCTTCCAGCAGATCCGTCCTGTACACGGCTGCTCCTGCCGCTTCAAGTTCCGCAAGCGACTCCGCATTACGCCCGGTCACCTGCACGTCATATCCCTCGCCGAGCAGACGGAGAGCGGTCTCATAGCCGACTCCTCCGGTCGCTCCGGTGATCAGTATGTTCTTACGTCTGCTCATACCGCTCAATCCCTTCCGGATCAGTCGTGCGGGTGATGAGGCCGGATGCCTGTAGGTAATCCATCTGGCCGAGTGTCTCCGATAAGGTCAGACCGAGTTCCCTGCGGTAGGCTGACGGGAACAGACGGACGGTCAGCTCGAAGACGGATTTCGGTCCGTCGGCGAGCATTCCATATACTTTCATCGCACGGTCGTGCTGCTTGCCGAGCCGCTGCCGGATGAGTTCGTGGGCATCCGTCACCGGGTTCCCATGTCCGCTGTAGACCGTGCCTACAGGCAGCTCCAGCAGCCGCTTCAGCGAGCGGTTGTACTGCAGGAGGGTTTCCGGTCTGTCTGCCGTCCGGTCGAGCGGCGGCTCGACGATGGGGTTCGACGACACTTTTTCAAGCAGCAGGTCCCCGCCGATAAGCACCTGCTCGTCCGCGTTCCAGAACGACAAGTGGCTCTGTGCATGGCCGAGTGTTTCAAGGGCCGTCCAGCCGGGAAGTCCGGGAAGCTCGTCCCCTTCCCCGAGGATCCGGTCGAGCGGCCGCTCCGCCATCAGCTCTGCAGCGCGCTTCATTTTTTTCACGCTGCCGAGGAATTCGCCGGGCACGCCCTGTTGCTTGAATTGATCGAGATAAAATCGGTCATGGTAGTCAAAGAATTCCGGATTGCGCGTAAGCCACAGATTATTATACACATGCCCGCTGACCTCGGCGTTCAAAAAGCCGTCTGCCCAGCCGCTGTGGTCAGGATGGTGATGGGTGAGGATGACCTGCTCGATATCCTCCATTCGGATGCCGAGCTCCTTGAGGCCGTGAACCAGGGCAGCGTGTGCTTCTTTTGTGCGCGGACCTGCGTCGATCAGAGTAAGGGCATCGCCTTTCACGAGAAAGGCATTTACATCCCCGACGGCGTAGGGTGTCGGTATTGTCAATTGCTGTATCATTCTTGTTTCCCCCAATACTGAATCACTGTTCAGTCCATTGTACAGTCTTTTTGCCCCTGCGTCATGCGCAGCTGACCGAAACACGGTTGACTTATTTTCTGTTTCGCCTAAACTGTTAGAAAACAGTACCTCAGAAGAAAGAAGGCGGAGTGATGAAAAACATTGCATTCATAGGCGCGGGTTCCATGGCGGAAGCCATCATTTCAGGCATCTGCCGGAACCATACCGCAGATCCGGCAGATGTATCGGTCTTGAACAAATCGGATGATGAACGGCTCGTCTTCCTCGGCGATGCGTACGGCGTCGCCACCACCGGATCTGCCCGGGAGAAACTGAAGGAGGCGGAACTGATCGTCCTCGCCGTCAAACCGAAAGATGCAGTGACCGCCATGGCGGAAATCGCTCCATTTGTGCCGCCGCATGCCGCGGTCCTGTCCGTTATTGCCGGGATTCCGATTTCTGCCATTGAAGCGGGGCTCGGCTGCCGCGCTGTCGCAAGGTCGATGCCGAACACATCGGCAGCCATCGGGCGGTCGGCAACCGGTGTCGCCTGGAATGACCATGTGACCGATGAACAGAAAACGGCCATCCGCTCGCTGCTCGCGTCGATCGGTACGGTTGCCGAAGTGACAGAAGACGAGCTGCATGCCGTCACAGCGCTGTCCGGAAGCGGCCCTGCCTACATCTACTATCTGGCCGAGGCGCTCGAAGACGCCGCCCGTGCAGCCGGGCTCGGTCAGGCGACCGCACGGGACCTCATCATCCAGACGATCGAAGGCGCCGGGGCCATGCTCCGCAGCAGCGGGGCGGAACCGGCGGATCTAAGGATGGATGTCACGAGTCCCGGCGGTACGACGGAAGCGGGTATACAGGGTCTCCGCGAAGGCGGGTTCCAGGAAGCGGTGTCGCGCTGCATCCGGCAGGCGGAACAGCGGTCCAGGGAGCTCGGTGCCGTGCCGGCAGTGCCGCCAAGACTCCGGTGAAGGCAGGCTGTTCGAAGTTTGCTATAGTGGAAGCATCCGAAAGAAAGGTGTGATCCACAAATGGCAATGTTATTCGAACCGTATACGATCCGGAACCTGACACTGAAGAACCGGATCGCCATGGCGCCGATGTGCATGTATTCCTGCCTCGAAGAAGACGGCATGGCAGGAGACTGGCACCGTGTCCATTATGCATCACGGGCTGTCGGTCAAGCCGGATTGATCATCCTGGAGGCGACCGCTGTCCAGCCGCAGGGACGGATCAGTCCGCAAGACCTCGGCATCTGGGGTGATGATCATATCGAAGGACTAAGAAGCATCACCTCACTCATCCATCAGCACGGCGCTGCAGCCGGCATCCAGCTTGCGCATGCAGGCCGCAAATCCGAGGTCGAGGGCCCGATCCAGGCGCCGAGTGCGATTGCGTTCAGCAATGACTATCAGACACCCGTCGAAATGAGCCGGGAGGAGATCCGGGAAACTGTCCTTGCCTTTGTCGAGGCAAGCAAACGGGCGGACAAAGCAGGCTTCGATCTGCTGGAAATCCATGCCGCACACGGGTACCTCATCAACGAATTCCTTTCCCCGCTGTCCAACCGGCGGACGGACGAGTACGGCGGTTCCGCGGAGAATCGCTATCGTTTCCTGAGGGAGATCATCGACGGAGTCCGTGCTATCTGGCAAGGTCCGCTGTTCGTTCGGATCTCTGCTGAAGACTATTCCGAAGGCGGCATGACTGCGGAACTGTACACGGAGATGGCTGTCTGGATGAAGGAACAGGGGGTTGACCTGGTGGACGTCAGCTCAGGCGCCCTCGTACCGGCTCCGATCCATCCGTATCCAGGCTATCAGGTGCCTTTCGCTGAAACGATCCGGCAAGGGGCCGCCATCCAGACCGGCGCTGTAGGGCTCATCACAAACGGGATGCAGGCGGAAGAGATCCTGCAGAACAAGCGGGCCGATCTGATCCTCCTCGGCCGGGAACTGCTGAGAGACCCCTATTGGCCATACCGTGCCGCCCGTGAACTGCATACGGAGATCGACCCGCCTGTCCAGTATTCACGCGGCTGGACATACAAGTGAGTTTCCATATGTGAACAGGAAAGAGCGCAGCACCCTCCATGGGCGCTGCGCTCTTTTCCTCCGGCGTATGTCAGCTTTTCTTGAACGCCGTCTCTTTCACTTCACCGTCCTGCAGTGTATATTGCGAAAAATCGTTAGCGACGAACACATTCGGGAAGACTGCCTGTCCTTCTTCCTTGAACGCCTGCAGATCCCCCGGCATGAACCGGGAACTGATATGGGTGGCGATCAGCGCTTTTGCGTCCGCATCTCGTGCCACCGCTGCGGCCTGCCTGATCGTCGAATGGCCGAAATCGCTGGCCAGCTGTCCGGTCTCTTCGTCGAACGTCGCTTCGTGGACAACGATATCCGCCCGTTCCGCCAATCGGCGGGAAGCGGTACAGTCGCTCGTATCGCCGAGGATGGCAATCGTGAAACCATCTTTCGGCTCACCGATGACAGAGGCGCTCCTGACGACTTTCCCATCATCCAGCGTGACATCACGGCCGTTTTTCAACTGCTGGAGCAGCGGACCTTTCGGGACACCCGCTTCCAGCGCCTTATCGATGAGCAATGTACCGGGCCGCGGCTTCTGTTCGATACGGAACCCGTAACTCGGTACTACGTGTGCGAGCAACGCTGCGGTCACGGTGAAATCATCGTCCTCGAACAGCAGGCCATCTTCATGGAATTCATGATACCGCACGTCATACATAAGATGCGTCCTCGTCAGTCGAAGTGTCGTGCGGATCCACTCCTCTATGCCTGGCGGTCCGTAAATATCGAGCGGATCGTCACCGCCGAGAAAGGACCGTGATCCGATGAAACCCGGTATACCGAACAGATGATCCCCGTGCAGATGCGTGATGAACAGCTTGTTCACCTTTCGCGGTTTCAATGTCGTATGGAGCATCTGGTGCTGGGTCGCTTCCCCGCAATCGAACATCCAGTAGCCCCGTTCTTCGGCCGACAGGTTCAGCACGATGGATGTCGTATTCCTCAGTTTCGACGGCATGCCCGCACCGGTTCCAAGAAATTGAAGTTCCATGTACTCATCCTCCTCCTTCCCCTACGAGCTGCTTCCTTTTTGGATCGTTCCTTCGCCGAACTGTTCATTCATATGCGAGACGAGCCGTTCCATCTCGACTTCTTTGCTGTGGCGTTCGAAAGTATCGAACGACAGCTGTTCGTGGATCTCCTCCACGGGTATCACATTCGACACCGTAATGCCGAGCAGGCGGATCGGCTCCCCGTCCCAATGCTGGCGGAACAGCCGGGCCGAATCCCGGAAAATATCCTCTTTGCGGTAAATCGGATTGAGCAGGGTCGTGCTGCGAGTCTGGTTGCGCCAGGCAGCGGTCCGGATTTGGATCGACAGCGATGTGCCTGCCAGATTCTTGGTTCCGAGCCTGTTCTCGACCTTGGCGGCAAGCTGACCGAAAACAGCGATGCAAGCGTCGAGTTCCGTCTCATCGACCGGAAGCGTCGTGGAACTGCCGACACTTTTCCGGTCTTCCGCCGCTTCCGGATCGACAGGCCGGTGATCGTTCCCTTTGGCACGCTCCTTCAGACGGACACCGCGTTTGCCGAGTGCCTGCTTGACTGTGTAGTCATCCGCAGCTGCCAGTTCCCCGATCGTCCGGATATGCACGTCCTCCAGTTTGACGGCACTGCTTTTGCCGACACCGTGCATATCGAGCACAGGCAGCGGCCATAACTTTTCAGCGAGCTCCCGCTTGCGGAGAATCGTGATGCCCATCGGTTTCTTCATGTCGGACGCGGTCTTCGCCAGGAACTTATTCGGTGCAATGCCAATGGAACACGGAAGATCCAGCTCGCGGAGGATCCGCTGCTGCATGTCCTCGGCAATCCCGACAGCATCCGTCAGGCCTCCGATGTCCGTGATATCGATGTACGCTTCGTCAATGGAGACAGGCTCCACCAGATCTGTATAGGTCCTCAGGATGGCGAACACGGCCCGGGAAGCCTCCCGGTATTTCTCGCCGTCCGGCGGCACAAGTACGAGTTCCGGACAGAGACGCTTCGCCTCGCCGACCGTCATCGTCGTATACACGCCGAATGCCCGGGCTTCGTACGAGCAGGTGACGAGGATGCCCCGCCGCGCTTTCGGGTTGCCTGCCACCGCAAGAGCTAGCCCTTTCAGTTCAGGGTTGTGCGCCTGCTCCACGGAAGCGAAGAAACAGTTCATATCCAAATGCAGGATCACCCGGGCCGCCGTCTGTCCTCTCTGCTCCATCTCTCCGCCTCCTTCATGAAAAGGCCAGGCAGCACGCCGCCTGGCCGGGATCGATCAGATTCCGGTCTCCTGCAAACCGACGTATTCCGTGATCTCCTGCATGCCCGTCAGTGTTTCCGACAGGATGGCCGGGTCGACCAGGGTGATGACCCGGTCTTCCAGATTGGCGACCGACGAGAAGTACGGAGTCCGCGAGTACGCCATAAGTCCTTGTGTTGTCAGCTTATCCGACGGAATGTCCAGGATCTCCTTCGCCTCCAGCACCAGCAGACCGAAGAAGAAGCCTTCCGTCTGAACGACAACGACCTTCGCCTCTGGATCATCTTTTGCAGATGTGCCGTACAGGATCTGCTGGAAATCGAGGATCGGCACGAGTTCGCCGCGGATCTTCATCAGCCCGAGCAAGTAGTCCGGCAGATGGGGGATCGGATTGACTTTCTCCAGCTGTTCGATGGAGACGGTCTGTTCGACGGGGATTGCATACTCTTCGTTGCCGCACCGGACGACGATTGCTTTGAAATCAGCCATGACCGTTGTCCTTCCTTCCGCGCGCAGCGACAGTGCGGACGATTTCAAGAAGCAGATCCGCCAGTTTGTTCAGCTCTTCGACAGGCATCCGCTCTTCTTTTGTATGGATCCCTTCGTAACCGACAGACAGGGTGACCGTCGGGAAACCATGGCCATTGAAAATATTGCCGTCACTTCCGCCCCCGCTCGTCAGCAATTCAGGTGTGCGTCCGACAGCACGGATCGCTTCGGAAGCCACCTGCACCACTTCGTCGTCTTCACTGAAGCGGAACCCGGGTGAATTGAGTTTAACATCGGTTTCAGCGCGTCCCCCCATCTCTTCCGCTGTCTCTTGGAAGGCTTGGACCATATGTTCTGTCTGTGCCTGCAATTTCGCGTAGTCGATGGAACGGGCTTCCGACAGAATGTGGACTTCATCACAGATGATGTTCGTCGCCTGGCCGCCTGAGAACTGGCCGATGTTGGCCGTCGTTTCCGAGTCGATGCGGCCGAGCTTCATTTTCGCGACCGATTTCGCGGCGATCGTGATTGCTGAGACACCTTTTTCAGGTTCCACACCGGCATGGGCGGTGCGTCCGTAGATGACCGTCTTCAGTTTCGCATTATATGGCGCGGCTGTGACGATCCCCCCGACTTTTCCGTCACTGTCGACAGCATAGCCATACTTCGCGACCATCAAATCACGGTCGATCTCGCGTGCGCCGACAAGTCCGCTTTCTTCTCCGGCTGTGATAACATACTGGATATCACCGTGCGCTTCCCCGCTCTCTTTCAGCGTACGCATCATTTCGAACAGCGCGGCAAGTCCCGCCTTGTCGTCGGATCCGAGGATCGTATCGCCAGCTGAATAGACGTAGCCGTCTTCTTTCAGCACTGGTTGTATGCCAAGCCCGGGCGTAACAGTGTCCATGTGTGAAGTGAAATAGATCGGATCGGCGTCCGTCAGCGTCCCTTTCATCGTCGCTACGAGGTTCCCTGCCCCGTGGCCTGTCCGTTCCTTCGATGTATCCTCGACGACACTGAATCCCATGTCCTCCAGTTTTTTCTTCAGGACGACGGAAATCTCTTCTTCGTGCCCGCTCTCCGAGTCGATTTTCACCAATTCGTAAAATTCTTCCAGCATCCGTACGTAGTTCATATGACCCCTCCTTATAATGGCATATTGCCGTGTTTCTTTTTCGGCCGCTGTTCCTGCTTGTTGCGCATCATATCGAGCGCCTGCACCAATTTCACACGGGTCTCCCGCGGATCGATGACATCATCGACCATCCCATTCGCTGCAGCGGCATACGGGTTGGAGAATTTCTCGCGGTATTCGGCGATTTTCGCCGCGCGGGTCGCCTCCGGATCTTCGCTGCCTGCGATGTCGCGCGCAAAGATGATGTTGGCCGCCCCTTCCGCGCCCATTACCGCAATCTCCGCATTCGGCCAGGCGAAGACGAGGTCCGCTCCGATCGCCTTCGAGTTCAGTGCGACGTATGCACCGCCGAACGCTTTCCGCAGGATGACCGTGATTTTAGGGACAGTCGCCTCCGAATACGAATAGAGGATCTTTGCGCCGTGACGGATGATCCCGCCGTGTTCCTGTTTCACACCAGGGAAGAATCCAGTGACATCCTCGAATGTGATGATCGGTATATTGAACGAATCACACGTGCGGATGAATCTCGATATTTTATCCGACGAATCGATGTCGAGCCCGCCTGCCATCACTTTCGGCTGGTTGCAGACGAAACCGACCGATTCGCCTTTAATGCGCGCGAAGCCGACGACGGCATTGCGGGCAAATTCTTTCTGGACTTCCATGAATGATCCTTCATCCGCAATCTGATCGATCACTTTGCGAACGTCATATGGACGGATCGTTTCGTACGGCACGACATCTGCGAGATCCGGACGGTAATCATCCTGCTCGGCGTATTCCGCAGCCGGAGTCTTTTCGGTGTTATTCTGCGGCAGGTACGTCAGCAGGCGTCGGACGTCTTCCAGCACTTCCTGTTCCGTCGCTCCGCGGAAATGCGCGTTGCCGCTGATCGAGTTATGCACTTTCGCACCGCCGAGGTCTTCGGATGAAATCTTCTCGCCCGTCACCGTCTCGATGACTTTCGGCCCAGTGATGAACATCTGGCTCGTCTCGTCCGTCATGAAGACAAAGTCGGTGATAGCGGGTGAATAGACCGCACCGCCTGCACATGGCCCTAAAATGACGGAAATCTGCGGGATGACACCTGAGTAGATCGAGTTGCGGTAGAAGATCTCGCCATAGCCGTCGAGCGATACGACGCCTTCCTGGATCCGGGCTCCTCCCGAATCGTTCAGCCCGATGAACGGAGCGCCGTTCTTCGCGGCGAGATCCATTACATTGGCGATCTTCATCGCATGCATTTCGCCGAGCGCACCGCCGAAGACGGTGAAGTCCTGGGAAAACAAGTAGATCGGCCGGCCGTGGACTTTCCCGTAACCCGTCACAACTCCATCTCCCGGTCCTTCCATCGCGTGCATGCCGAAGTCCTGGGTTCGGTGGACGACGAACGGGTTCAGTTCGACGAACGATCCTTCGTCCACGAGCAGGTCGATACGCTCCCGTGCTGTCAGTTTCCCTTTTTCGTGCTGCCGGGCAATCCGGTCATCGCCGCCGCCCAGTTCGATCTTCCGCTTCCTGTCATACAGTTCGTTGATCTTTTCGTAGATATCCATCTCATTCATCCCCCCGTGTCCGTTTTGCACATAATTCGACGAGCACGCCGAATGAGGATTTCGGATGCAGGAACGCGACATCCGCCCCTCCCGCTCCCCGCTTCGGCTCTTCCTGCAGGAGTGTGACTCCGTTTTCGCGCAGATCGGCCATCCTCTGCCGGATATCGCTCACTCCGAATGCGATATGGTGGACGCCTTCTCCGCGTTTGCTGATGAACTTCGAGACGGCCCCTTCCGTTCCGATCGGCTCGAGCAGTTCGAGCTTAATGTTGCCGGCATCGAGGAAGGCGACGGTGACGTGCTGTTCCGGCACTTCTTCGGTACCGAGCAGTTTCAGGCCAAGTGTATGTATGTAATAGTCCATCGATTCCTGCAAGTCCTTCACGGCAATTCCGATATGGTCCACTTTTTCCATGAGAGCACCCCTTTTGTAGTGTAAAGATCCGTAAAATCATGCGCTCCCCTGTTGAGAATTCTGCGGATTCTGTTAAACTGGAGATATCAAACCAATATAAGGGGTTATCGCGCATGAGCAATAAGAAAGTCCAGAAGATCGTCGTCTATGTCATGATCGCTACGATGATTCTTTCAACTGTCGTCATCGGGATCAGCACACTATTCTAATACGGACCGGGAAAGCGCAGGCCGGCATCAGGAAATCTGATGCCGGCCTGCTTTTTTCAGGTCAAAGCTCTTCACAGTGCTGGTCGAACTGTTCCTGCAGGTTCGTCACGACCGACATCGGGTCATGACCTTCAATTTCGTGGCGCCCCACTTCCGCAACCAGTTCGCCGTCTTTCATGAGGACGAATGATGGTGAGGAAGGAAGGTGATAGTCCCCGAAATGCATTCTTGCCTGTGCTGTCGCCTCTTTGTCCTGGCCAGCAAATACAGTGACCAGGTGATCCGGCCGTTTGTCGGAATGGATGGCATGCAATGCTGCCGGCCGTGCGATACCGCCTGCGCAGCCGCATACGGAGTTCACCATGACGAGTGTCGTCCCCGGGCGTTTGAATGCCGCTTCGACCTCGTCCGCTGTTTTCAGCTGCTCATATCCGCCCGCTTCCATTTCGCTGCGTGCCTGTCCTGTTATATCGTCCATGTAGAAATTGAAGTCCATTGTCATGATCTTTGTCCCCCTTGGTGCATGATACTTCTATCATACCAGTTTACGAGGCTGATGAAAACAGTTCAGCTATCCCGGACATCGTCTCCTGCCGTCTCCCCTTCTGCATCGAACAACTGGCTGACCGCCTGTGAAACGGTCATATCATCCCCCAGCAGCCGGGCTTCGAGTGAAGCGACCTGTTCTTTCCTCCCGGGAAGGCCGTAGAACGAATCGACGAGCCTGTCGCGGATCATCGCATGGAACCAGCTCTTCGTCTGTTCCTGCCGGCGCTTCCCCCAATAACCTGAAGCTTCCCCTGTCCTTTTGAAATCCCCGACCATCGACCACGTCTCTCTGAGTCCGGTCAGCTCGATGGATGAGACCGCGAGTGCCTGTGTCGTCCATCCGGGCGTTGCCGGCTGCAGGAAGTGGGCGAGCTGACGGTATTCCCGAACGGTCTTTTTCGCCAGGCGTTCGTTGCTGCCGTCCGCTTTGTGGACGATGATCCCGTCCGCCAGTTCCATGATCCCTTTCTTCATGCCCTGGAGTTCGTCCCCTGCGCCGGTCAGCGCAAGCATCAGGAAAAAGTCCGTCATATCCCGCACAGCCGTCTCCGACTGACCGACGCCTACTGTTTCAACAAGGATCACCCCGTAGCCGGCAGCTTCGCACAGCAGCATCGTCTCACGCGTCTTGCGGTGGACCCCGCCGAGTGTACCAGCAGAAGGCGATGGCCGGATGAACGCATTCGGCTCCCGTGCGAGCAGTTCCATGCGCGTCTTATCGCCGAGGATGCTGCCGCCCGTCACTGTTGAACTCGGATCGACCGCAAGTACGGCGACACGATGGCCCGACGCTGTCAGCATCCGGCCGAACGCTTCGATGAACGTGCTCTTCCCCGCACCCGGGACGCCGGTGATTCCGATTCGGATGCTGTTCCCGCTGTTCGGCAGCAGCTCCTGCAGCAGCTTCTGACCCGCCAAGAGATCCCGCTCGGCGGTACTCTCGACGAGTGTGATCCCTTTGGCGAGACTGAGCCGGTCGCCAGCAGCAATTTTGCCGGCAAGTCCATGGATATCCGCGGATCGTTCCTTCTTTTTGAACACCCGCCGTTTCGAACGATGCAGCCCGTCATGGGATGAAGTGATGCCGCGTGCGACATTCAGCGCCGTCTCCGTTTTCCGGTCATCGTCCTGCCTGCTCACTCGATCACTTCCTCGTAGCCGAGCTGACGGTAGATCTCCTCGATCACTTTCTGTGCGGCGACCGGAATGACTGTTCCCGGTCCGAAGATCGCTGCAGCGCCATTCTCCCGGAGGAACGCGTAATCCTGCGCAGGGATGACTCCGCCGACGATGACAAGGATGTCAGGTCTGCCGATCTTCGCAAGCTCACTGCGTAACGCCGGCACGAGTGTTTTGTGTCCCGCGGCGAGCGAACTGACGCCGATGACATGGACGTCGTTTTCAGCTGCCTGCAGCGCCGTCTCTTCCGGTGTCTGGAACAGCGGACCGATATCGACGTCGAAACCGAGATCGGCGAATGAGGATGCAATAACTTTTGCGCCTCTGTCATGACCGTCCTGCCCCATCTTCGCGACGAGGATTCGCGGCCGGCGTCCTTCGTTTTCCAGGAACTCATCGGTCATCTGCTTCACTTCTTCGATCTCTTCCGCGTTCGAGAAGTTCCCGCTGTACACACCGCTGACGGAACGGATGACCGCTTTGTGCCGTCCGGAGACAGCTTCGATGGCATCGGAGATCTCGCCGATCGTTGCACGGGCACGCGCTGCATCGACAGCAAGCGCCAGCAGATTGCCGGTGCCGGTTTCGGCTGCTTCCGTGATGGCCGCGAGTGCCTCTTTCACGGCTTCCGGGTCGCGTGCAGCTTTCATGCTGCGGATCCGTTCGATCTGCTTCTCGCGCACCAGCGTGTTGTCGATGTCGAGAATGTCGATCGGTTCCTCCTGATCGAGCCGGTATTTGTTGACACCAACGATCGTCTCGGCTTTCGAATCGATCTTCGCCTGACGTTTCGCGGCCGCCTCTTCGATCTTCATCTTCGGCAGGCCTGTTTCGATCGCTTTCGCCATGCCGCCCAGATCCTCGATCTCTTCGATGAGCGTCCAGGCTTTCTCGATCAATTCTTGGGTGAGCGTTTCGACGTAGTACGAGCCGCCCCATGGGTCGATCGTTTTCGTCATCATCGTCTCTTCCTGCAGGAACAGCTGCGTGTTCCGGGCGATCCTCGCCGAGAAATCCGTCGGCAGCGCGATGGCTTCATCAAGAGCATTCGTGTGCAGGGACTGTGTATGGCCCATTGCCGCCGCGTTCGCTTCGATCAATGTGCGGGTGACATTGTTGAATGGATCCTGCTCCGTCAGACTCCAGCCTGATGTCTGGGAATGCGTGCGGAGGGCCAGCGACTTCGGATTTTCCGGCTGGAACGTCTGCATCATCTTCGCCCAAATGACGCGGGCGGCGCGCATTTTAGCGATTTCCATGAAGTAGTTCATGCCCACTGCCCAGAAGAAGGACAGCCGCGGGGCGAACGAATCGATGCCGATTCCCGCTCTGAGACCGGTCCGGACGTATTCCAGGCCGTCCGCCAGTGTATAGGCGAGCTCAATGTCCGCCGTCGCTCCCGCTTCCTGCATATGGTAGCCGGAAATCGAAATCGAGTTGAATTTCGGCATCCGTTCGGACGTGTAGCCGAATATGTCAGCGATGATGCGCATCGACATCTCCGGCGGGAAGATGTACGTGTTCCTCACCATATATTCCTTCAAAATATCATTCTGGATCGTCCCTGCCAGCTCTTCCGGCGGGACGCCCTGTTCTTCCGCCGCGACGATATAGAAAGCCATCACCGGCAGTACAGCGCCGTTCATCGTCATAGAGACGGACATCTTGTCGAGGGGGATGCCGTCGAACAGGATTTTCATGTCTTCCACCGAATCG
The DNA here is from genome assembly GCF_023707985.1 of Sporosarcina sp. NCCP-2716. Classification (GTDB taxonomy): domain Bacteria; phylum Bacillota; class Bacilli; order Bacillales_A; family Planococcaceae; genus Sporosarcina. The sequence continues at coordinate 601,971 of NZ_BRCF01000001.1, read as the reverse complement.
ATTGCGACACCCGCCTTCCCGACGTCTCCTGTCACCCGCGGATGATCCGAATCGTAACCCCTGTGTGTCGCGAGGTCGAACGCAACGGACAGGCCCTTCTGTCCCATCGCCAGGTTCCGCCGGTAAAACGCATTGCTTTCTTCAGCGGTCGAGAAGCCTGCATATTGGCGTACGGTCCATGGTCGTGAGACGTACATCGTCGGGTATGGCCCTCTCGTATTCGGGGCGATTCCCGGCATGCCGCCAAGATGTTCTGCGGAAGCCGTGTCGGTTTCCGTATAGACGGAACGGATCTGTATCCCTTCGTTCGTTGTGACAGGCTCATTACAGGCAGATGCCGGACGGCTGTCCTGCCGGAGTGCGGCCTCTATATCGACATTGCTGAAATCAGACGTGTTCATCGCTGCTGCCTCCTTTGCTGAAGCTGACGATCTCTGTAAGTTTAGCGATCCGGTCCTGTCCTGCATAGATGGATCCATTCAATCCGAGTTTGTCCCATTCCTCTGCAAGAGCATCATCGACCCGGCCTGCGATGTCGACCTTCACTGCGGCAGGTTTCGCTTTAAGCAAATCCCCAGCCACTTGCTCCAGTTTGTCAGGAGCTGCGCAGAGGATCGCATAATCGGGCTGCTCAGCCGACAGCCATGCTGCCGCCTTTCCGCCCGATCCGAATTCCGGACTGATACGGGGTTTCAAACCGCCTGCAGCGAGGAACCCTGCTGCAAAGTCAGCACGGGCTTTGTAGGAAGCCTGCGTGCCGAAGACGACGAGCACACAGTCCGTAGCGTGTTCAGCTGCGGTCTTCCGAAGTACTTCAAAAGGCGCAGCAGGCCGGTTCGGAAAAGTGTCACCTGAAAGGTCCGGTGCAGCGGACGAATCGGGATCTGCATAGACGTTTGTCCCGACAAGCCGCAATTCCCCAGTTGCCGCCTCCTGCTTCCGCTGTGCTGCCTGCTGTTCGAGCTGCCCGGATGCAAGGAACGCCGCCGTGCCGCCGGATTTCTGCATATCCAGGAAGCGCCTCCAGGCAAGACGGATAAGCTGATCGGTCACCAGTTCGACGAAATACGAACCGCCGGCAGGATCAGCTGTCAGCGCGGCGTTCGTTTCTTCCCGGATGATGAGCTGCATGTTGCGTGCATAGCGTACGGATTGCTGGGTGGCGCCGGTCAGCCCATTGTAAGGAGTGACCGACAGCCAGTCGGCACCGCCGAGTACTGCCGAGAAGGCGCTGTTTCCGGCCCGCAGCAGGTTGACGTGCGGATCGATCTTCGAAAAGGACCGCATCGATGTGATTGCGCTGATTGGAACGGAAGACGGTTCGCTGAAGCCATATGCACTGCAGAACAGTTTCCAGAGTGAACGGAAGGCACGGAACTTTGCAATCTCCATGAAGAAATGGGTATCTGCCGCAAAACGGAAAAAGACCCTATCGGCAAATTGTTCGAAGTCCTCAGTCTTTTCAGCGCGTTCCGCCGCCGCTGTGAGCGCGAATGCCAATTCTGTGACGCTGTCGGCGCCTTCCATATGGACCGGTACAGTATCGATGCCGATACGGCGCAGGCTGCTGAATCCTTCCGGCAGCTCGGCTGATCCGGCGTCACAAAGCCCCTTCACCTGCATCCTCTTCTCCTGTTCGATCCGGTTGAAGACTTCAAGGATCCGGTCCTCCCCTTTAAGATTAAACCAGGCAATCGGTGTTTCCGCAATAAGCCCGGCAAGGTCATCGAGTGAACCGCTGTCCCAGTCGATAGGCTGCCCGCCGTCATAGAAGACCGCTTCGTTCCCTTTGGCCAGCCCATCCTTCACAGCTTCCAGCCAGTCCCTGCCAATCCGCCCTTCAGAACCTTGAGCGATCGTCCAGTCAGTATGCTGCGGGCGGACTGGGCTTTTGACGGGACGCTCTGTATACAGCAGATCGAGCTGGATTCCTTCCGGCGTATCCGTTCGAAGTGTCTCGAGCGGCCTGCCTTTCAGCGAATGGACAGCCGCCTGCTTCCATTCCTCCAAAGAGGGCCTGCTGAATGCCTGTTCTTTCATCGTATGTATATCGGAATTGGTCATGTGATTCCCTCCCTGATAACTGTCTGCTCTCATTGTACCTGAATACCGGCAGGATGGAAAAAACCCCCGCGTCCAATCTGCCGCTGGCCGTGGGGGTTGTATTCCTGCTTAGTAGATGGAAGTCGTCTCGGGTGAAACCGATTCGAGGATCTCCTTGACACGTGCCAGGAAGTTTCCGGCAACCAGCCCGTCGAGCACACGATGATCGAGTGACAGACACAGGTTGACCATGTCCCGGACTGCGATCATGCCGTTGTCCATGACGACTGGACGCTTGACGATCGATTCGACTTGAAGGATCGCCGCCTGCGGGTGGTTGATGATGCCCATCGACTGGACTGAGCCGAAGGAGCCGGTATTGTTGACAGTGAACGTTCCGCCCTGCATTTCAGCTGAAGTCAGCTTGCCTGAACGGACTTTCCCTGCCAGTTCCGTGATCTCCCGGCCGATTCCTTTGATCGTCTTTTCGTCCGCCTGGCGGATGACCGGTACGTACAGGGCATCTTCCGTTGCAACGGCGATCGAGATGTTGATGTCTTTTTTCTGGACGATCTTATCTCCCGCCCACATCGAATTCATCATCGGGAATTCTTTCAGTGCCTGGGATACCGCTTTGACGAAGAAGGCAAAGTATGTCAAGTTGAATCCTTCTTTTTTCTTGAAGTCCGCTTTCAGCGAATCCCGGTATTGGACGAGCTGAGTCACGTCGACTTCGACCATCGTCCATGCGTGCGGCGCTTCGTGTACCGATTTCAGCATGTTGTTCGCGATGGCGCGGCGGACGCCGGTGACCGGGATTTCGATGTCTCCGGCAGCTGTCGGTATGCTCGGTGCAGCAGGTGCTGGAGCAGGCGCAGGTGCAGACGTCGGAGCAGCAGCGGCCTGTGCTGCTGGTTGCTGCTGTGCCGGTGCTTGCGGCTGCGGCTTTTCTCCGCTGTCGATGATCGCCTGGATGTCTTTCCGGGTGATCCGGCCGTCGCGGCCTGAACCGTCGACGAGCGACAGATCGATATCATGGTCTTGCGACAGGCGAAGCACGGCCGGTGAATAACGCCCTGCCGCCTTGCCTTTTTCCTTCTTCAGCGGGTTCTCCGGTTTCTTTGAACCGGCAGCCGGCATTTCGTTCGCCGGCTCTTCTTTTGCAGGCTGTGCAGCAGGCTGTTCGGCCTCACCGCCGCCTTCCGTCTCGATCTTGCAGACGATTTCACCGACTGCTACTGTCTGTCCTTCTTCCACGATGATCTCTTTGATCGTCCCGGTGAAGGAGGACGGCACTTCCGCAGTTACCTTGTCGGTGTTCACTTCAGCAAGGGAGTCGTATTTTTCAACGTGATCCCCCGGCTTCACGAGCCATTTTTCAATCGTTCCTTCGGTGACACTTTCCCCGAGCTGGGGCATTGTAATCGATTCGACTGCCACTCGGTTCCCTCCGTCCTTCTTTAGAATTCAGCCAGTTCGCGTGCTGCTTTTTCAACTTTGTCAGGGTTGACCATGAAGAACTTCTCCATCGTCGGTGCATACGGCATAGCCGGTACATCCGGTCCTGCGAGACGCTGGATCGGCGCGTCGAGGTCGAACAGGCAGTTCTCAGAAATGATTGCTGCGACTTCACTCATGACGCTGCCTTCCTTGTTATCTTCGGTGACAAGAAGGACTTTCCCTGTCTTCTTCGCCGCTTCGATGATGCCTTCCTTGTCGAGCGGATAGATCGTCCGCAGATCGAGGATATGTGCGGAGATCCCGTCTTCGGCCAGCCGTTCTGCAGCCTGCAGGGCGAAATGGACGCATAGTCCGTATGTGATGATCGTAATGTCTTCACCTTCGCGTTTGACATCCGCCTTGCCGATCTCAATGACGTATTCCTCTTCCGGCACTTCGCCTTTGATGAGCCGGTATGCACGCTTGTGTTCGAAGAACAAAACTGGATCCTCATCACGGATCGCCGCTTTCAGGAGTCCTTTCGCGTCATATGGTGTTGAAGGGATGACGATCTTCAAGCCCGGCGTCCCCGCGAACATCGATTCAACAGACTGCGAGTGGTACAAGGCTCCGTGGACGCCCCCGCCGAATGGTGCACGGACGACGAGCGGGCAGGTCCAGTCATTGTTGGACCGGTAGCGGATCTTCGCCGCTTCCGAGACGATCTGGTTCACAGCAGGCATGATGAAATCCGCGAACTGCATTTCAGCGATCGGACGCATGCCGTACATCGCTGCACCTATCGCGACACCTGCGATCGCCGATTCCGCGAGCGGTGCATCGATTGCACGGTATTCGCCGTATTTGTCGTACAGTCCTGTCGTCGCTTTGAACACGCCGCCTTTACGGCCGACGTCTTCACCGATGACGAAGACATTGTCGTCCCGTTCCATCTCTTCAGCCATTGCGCTTGTAATCGCATCAATATATGAAATGACAGCCATCAGTCGTTCCCTCCCTGTTCCGCATAGACGTGACGGAGAGCATATTCCGGCTCAGCATACGGAGCCTGCTCTGCGTAATCCGTCGCTTCGTTCACTTCTTTCATGACCCGGTCTGCAATATCTTTACTGATGTCTTCCGTCAGGACACCGGCCTCTTTCAAATACGCTTCGAACTTCGGCAGCGGGTCAAGTTTCCGCTCTGTTTCGAGCTCTTCCGCGTCTCGGTACAGACGATGGTCGTCGTCGGAGGAGTGGGCCGTCAGACGGTAGCAGACTGCTTCGATCAGGCTCGGTCCGTCTCCGCGGCGCGCCCGGTCAGCTGCTTCCTTCACGGCTGCGTAGACGTCGAGCGGATCGGTTCCGTCCACTGTGACGCCTGGCATGCCGTAGCCTGCAGCCCGGTCAGCGACGTGTTCACATGCCAGCTGTTTCTCATATGGCACTGAGATGGCGTACTTGTTGTTTTCCACCATTACGATGGTCGGCAGTTTGTGGACGCCTGCAAAGTTCATCCCTTCGTGGAAGTCCCCCTGGTTCGAGGATCCTTCCCCGAGTGTCGTGAAGGTGATGAAATCTTCGCCTTTCATCTTGCCGGCAAGTGCGACGCCGACAGCATGAGGCAACTGTGTCGTAACAGGCGAAGAGCCTGTCAGGATGCGGTTTTTACGCTGTCCGAAGTGGCCAGGCATCTGGCGACCGCCCGAGTTCGGATCTTCTGCTTTCGCGAAAGCGGAAAGCATCAGATCTTTCGGTGTCATGCCGAAATGGAGCACGACGCCCATATCCCGGTAATAGGGAGCTATCCAGTCCTTATCTTTGTCGAGTGCGAAAGCCGCGCCGATTTGTGCCGCTTCCTGACCCTGGCAGGAAATGACGAACGGGACTTTCCCCGCACGGTTCAGCAGCCACATCCGTTCATCGATCTTTCTTGCCATCACCATCGTTTCGTACATATGCAGAACGTCTTCGTTTGAGAGCCCCAGCTCTTCATGGCGGTTCGTAGCCATCTTTTCTCCCCCTTTGGTTACATATGGATCGCTTTTCCGTCGACAGCCAGTGCTGCTTCACCGATCACTTCAGAGAGGGATGGGTGAGGATGGACGGTATGCGCAATTTCCCAAGGTGTCGCATCGAGCACCATGGCAAGACCTGCTTCGGAGATCATGTCGGTCACTCCTGCGCCGATCATATGGACGCCGAGTACGTCATCGGTTTTGCTGTCAGCGACGATCTTGACGAAGCCGTCCGCTTTCCCGTTAACGAGTGCTTTTCCGACTGCCTGGAAAGGGAACTTGCCGATTTTCACTTCGAAGCCGCGCTCTTTGGCCTGGCTTTCCGTGATTCCGACGCTTGCCGCTTCCGGACTGGAATAGATACAGCGGGAAATCTTGTCGTAATCCATCGGCTCCGGTGTCTGGTTCGCGATGTGCTCGATCGCCGCGATCCCTTCGTGGGAAGCGACATGAGCGAGCTGAAGCCCGCCGATACAGTCGCCGATTGCATAGATATGACTCTCTTTCGTCTGAAATGTCGGACGGGTCTTGATATAGCCTTTATCGATTTCGATTTCCGTGTTCTCGATGCCGATCCCTTCCGTATTCGCCTGACGGCCGACCGATACGAGCGCTTTTTCAGCGGTGAACGGCTGGACGCCGTCTGCTGTTTCGGCGGAAATCGTCACGCTGTCCGCTGACTTCTCGAGAGTTTCCGGCAGCACTTTCGCACCTGTGACGAAACGGATGCCTTTTTTCTCAAGCAGTTTCTTCATCTCTTTGGAAATGTCTGCGTCTTCCGTCGGCAGGATGCGGTCCGCGTATTCCACGACCGTCACCTCTACGCCGAAGTCATTCAGCATCGAAGCCCATTCGATCCCGATGACGCCGCCGCCGATGATGAGCATCGAAGCCGGCAGCGACTCAAGGTTCAGTGCGCCGTCCGAAGACAGGATCTGCTGTTCATCGAGCTCAAGACCGGGCAGTGTCCGCGGTCGGGAACCTGTTGCCAGGACGAGATTCTTCAGAATGAGCATCTCGTTCTCTTCGCCATTGTTCATCTCCACGGAAATCGTTCCGGGCATCGGTGAGAAGATTGACGGTCCGAGCATTCTGCCGGTCCCTTCGTAGACATCGATCTTGCCTTTTTTCATGAGCCCCTGCACGCCTTTGTACAGCTGGTCGACGATCGATTGTTTACGCTGCTGGACAGCCGAAAAGTCGAGCGAGACGGCTTCTGTGTTCACACCGAAGCTCGCGGCCTTCTCTTTCGTCAGCTGATAGACTTCCGCACTTTTCAGAAGGGCTTTGCTCGGGATGCATCCTTTGTGCAGACACGTACCGCCAAGCTTCCCTTTCTCGACAAGCGCCGTCTTCAGTCCGAGCTGGGCAGATCGGATTGCAGCGACATAGCCGCCGGTCCCCCCGCCGAGAATTACTACATCATACTCTTGAGCCATTGAATACAGCCTCCTGTTCCTTGTTAGGATACGTTTTCGGTTCTTCTTCACCGGTAAGAACACGGATTGCCCCTTCCGCAAGGGCCTGCAATTCGTCTTCCCCCGGGTAGACAGCGACGTCGGCGATCCAGTCGACATACTTCCTGATCTCTCTTGTAAACTCCCTGCCATATGCCAGACCGCCAGTCAGGATGATTGCATCCGCCTTGCCGCGCAGCACTGCCGCTGCACTGCCGATCTCCTTGGCTACCTGGTAGGCCATCGCGTCATACACTTTTTTCGCTTCCGGGTCTCCGGCTGCAATCCGCTTTTCCGTTTCGACTGCATCATTCGTCCCGAGATAACCGGTCATACCGCCTTTGCCGACAAGCATCTCCATCACTTCCTGCCGGTAATATTTACCGGAGAAGCAGATGTCGACCAAGTCCCCTGCCGGAACGGTGCCGGCCCGTTCAGGACTGAACGGGCCGTCTCCGTGGAGGCCGTTGTTGACGTCTATGACACGCCCGCCGTCATGGGCGCCTACAGTGATGCCGCCGCCCATATGGACGACGATCAGTTTGAGCTCATCGTATTTCCGGCCGATATCCGCTGCATAGCGCCGCGCCACAGCCTTCTGATTCAGCGCATGGAAGATCGAATGGCGCTCGAGCAGCCTGAAACCGGACAGCCTAGCGACCGGGGCCAATTCGTCCACGACGACCGGGTCGACGATGAACGCCGGGATACCGTGGGCTTTCGCAATCTCATTCGCCAGAATGCCTCCGAGATTGGAAGCATGCTGTCCGGAAATCCCTTTACGCAAGTCTTCCAGCATCGGCTCATTTACGGAGTAAGTCCCTCCCGAAATCGGTCGCAGCAGACCGCCGCGACCGACAACTGCAGAGAGGGCTGCCGGATCGATGCTGTTCTGTTCCAGTGCATCGACGATCAGCTCTTTGCGGAATCCGTACTGCGCAGTGATGGCAGAAAATTGAGCGAGCTCTTCAGTTGAATGACGGATCGTTTCCTCCATCAGCAGGCGGTCGTCCTGGAAGACGCCGATTTTTGTCGACGTCGAACCGGGGTTGATCGCCAAAATAGTCAGACCTTGAGCAGGCATGATCATTCTCTCCTTTCGCAGTACTCTGTTCCTTGTATGATCAGCGGCGGGACAGCACGCTTTTTTCGTTCTGCAGGAACTGGTTGCGCGCTTTCGCGACGCGTTCGATGCGCTCTTCAGCAAGACGGTCTGCGGCTACGTAGGATGGAATGCCGTCACGTTTCGAGATAGCGAAGATCTTTTCGATCGTCTGGTAGATCGTGTCGACTTTCTTCAGAGCGCGCTTCCGGTTGTAGCCGTCGAGTTCGTCAGCTACGTTGATGACGCCGCCGGAGTTGATGACGTAGTCCGGTGCATAGACCAGGCCCATTTCATGGATCTTGTCGCCGTGTTCCGGATTCTTCAGCTGGTTGTTTGCAGAACCTGCAATCACTTTCACTTTCAGCTGAGGGATCGTTTCGTCGTTGATGACCGCGCCGAGTGCACACGGGGAGAAGATATCCGCTTCCTGGCTGTAGATTTCATTGATACCGACTGCAGTAGCGCCGAAGTTGTCGACTGCACGCTGCACCGCTTCTTCGTTGATGTCCGTGACGATCAGTTTCGCACCTTCCTTGTGAAGGTACTCGCACATTGTATAGGCGACGTTCCCGACCCCCTGCACAGCGACCGTCTTGTCTTTGAGTGAGTCGCTTCCGAATGCTTCTTTAGCTGCAGCTTTCATACCTTTGTATACACCGAGAGCTGTGATCGGAGACGGGTTGCCTGAAGAACCGAATTCAGCAGAAACTCCTGTGACATAATCCGTTTCCAGGTGGATCAGGTCCATGTCCGCTTCGGTCGTACCGACGTCTTCCGCTGTTATGTAGCGGCCGTTCAGCCCTTCGATGAAGCGGCCGAATGCGCGGAACATTTCATCGTTCTTGTCCGTTTTCGGGTTGCCCATGATGACCGCTTTCCCGCCGCCGAGGTTGAGGCCGGCTGCTGCGTTCTTGTATGTCATGCCGCGCGCAAGACGAAGTGCATCTTCGATCGCTTCTTCTTCGCTCGCATATGTCCACATGCGTGTTCCGCCGAGAGCCGGTCCGAGCGTCGTGTCATGGATGGCGATAAATGCTTTCAACCCTGTCGTTTTGTCCTGGCAGATCACAAGCTGTTCATAATCGTAAGTTTCCATATATTTCATGATTTCCATTTGTAACTCCTCCAATTTATCGATCAGTTTTTACTTACAAGTAATGCGAGTGCCAATGAGTTCAGTTTCGTTTCCGCACTGTCCGCTCTTGAGGTGATGACGATGGGAGCGGAAGCCCCTTGGATGATTCCTCCGACTTTCGCGCCGGCAAAATATGTGAGTGACTTGTAAAGCATGTTGGCTGCCTCCAGATTCGGCGCAACCAGGATGTCCGCGTTCCCTGCGGCCGGACCGGTCAGGTTCTTATGGCGTGCGGCTTCCAGCGAAATCGCATTATCCAATGCGAGCGGTCCATCCACGATACAGTCCTCCAGCTGGCCTCGCTGATTCATCATCGTCAAGGCGGCAGCATCCAATGTTGCCTGCATCGCAGGGTTGACCGCTTCGACCGCGGCAAGCGGGACTACGATCGGCCGTTCCAGGCCGCACGACCGCGCAACGGCGACGGCGTTCCGGATGATCTGCGATTTGGTCTGCAGATCGGGCAGCAGGCTCATGGCCGAGTCCGTCAAATACAGTAGTTTCTTGTAACCCGGGACTTCGAACAGCGCCACATGAGACAGGACACTGCCTGTGCGCAGGCCCGATTCTTTCCGGAGTGCAGCCTTCATGAGGACCGCAGTCGTCAGGTTGCCTTTCATGAGCACTTGCGCTTCGCCGCCCGACACGGCATCGACGGCCGCCTCAGCAGCTTGTACCTGTCCAGCCGCTGCGACCAATTCCACGTCAGGGCTGCCGAGCAGTTCAGGACAGGTTTTGCGGATCTCCTCTTCCAGCTCAGCCTTATCGCCGAACAGTTTGAACACGGCGAGCCCTTTCGACACCGCATGCTGTACGGCTCTCAGGATATCGGGGTCCGCTGCGCAGGCGACGGCAGTGCATGGCCTGTCCGGAAGTGAAGCGGCCTGTTCAACAAGTTCAGCAAGTGTTTCCATTGTGCCATTCCTTTCCGTCAGATCAGTTTATATTTTTCAAGCTTATAATAGAGGGAACGGAGCGAAATGCCAAGTTTGTCGGCAGTCGCTGCTTTTTGGCCGCCGTTCTCTTTCAGTGCCGTTTGAAGTACATGTTTCTCATGGTCTTCCATGAGGGAAGCGAGTGTCCTTTTTTCAGGAATTGCGGTACCGGAGCCTGATTCGCTGCCCGTGGACAGTGCTCTGGCGATATCGTCTTCCGCGAGTTCGGAGGATCCCGTTTCCGAAAGGATCATCGCCCGGCTCAGCGCATTTTCGAGTTCACGCACGTTGCCCGGCCACTCGTAGGACTGCAGGCGCTTGAGCGCGCCGTCCGTCAGTACCGTGACGGACATGCCATACTCCTCGTTCAGCATCGCAAGCAGGACTTCCGCGAGCTTCGGGATATCTCCCGGCCGCGACCGCAGAGGAGGGATGCGGATCGACATCCTCGTCAGCTGGAAGTACAGCTCCTCGCTCAAGGAGCCGTCATGCACAGCCCTCTCCAGATTGGCGGAAGAGGAAGCGATGACACGCATCCCTGCCTGTCCCGGGCTTGAAGAGATGCCCGATTTCAAGTAGGTCAGAAGACTCTGCTGGACGGCTGGATCCAGCTCGGTGATTTCGTCAAGGAACAGCGTCCCCGTAAGTTCACCTTCCTTGATCTGCGTATGGATCCGCGACAATTCAGCGGAGTCGCACGACAGCGAGCTGCACGATATGCGGATGAACTCACCTCCGCTCCGTTTGCTGCCGGTATGGATAGCGTGGGCGAACAGCCCTTTTCCAGTGCCCGGCTCGCCCCGCAGCATGACCGGGATATCCGAGCCCGCCGAGATTTTCGCCTGGCCGACGGCGATGTTCAAGTCTTCGCTGTCGCCGATGATGTCTTCGAACGTGTAAGCCGACTCCAGTTCCCGGATCTGTGCTTTCGCATGATCGAGCTGCCTCATGAGGCTCCGCATTTCGGTGATGTCATGGATGACTCCGACACTTCCTTTGACTTCCCTGTCTACGACGATAGGCGCCACATTGACAATTACATCACGGTTGTTTCCGCCGATCCGCATATTGACACCGCGCACCGGACGCTTCGTCTCCAGGACCTTCATATGGATGCTCTCGCCGGAGCTGATGTCAGCAGTTGCCGGCTGGCCGATCACTTCCTTCTCCGACAGCCCCGTCAATCGCGTATACGCCGGGTTGATGAGGATGCCGAGTCCGTCCGCATCGACAACCGAGATGGCGTCATCACTGGAATGGATAATCGCTTCGAGCATCGTCTTGACACGCTTCAAATCGGTGATTTCTTCAGCCGTTTCGATCACGCCGGTAATGTCCTTGAAGACGGCGAATGCGCCAGTGACCGTACCGTCAGCATCCAGGATCGGATAGCGGGAGCTCAGAAGGTTCATTCCTGACGGCAGCTGCATTGCAGTATTGGAAACCGCTTCCCCGCTGCGCAGCACTTCCGGCAGCCCGGACGACGGGATGACGTCCTCGATCCGCCTGCCGGCTGCCCCGCTTCCGGGAATCCCAAGCATTTTGGAAGCGCTATCATTAAAGAGATGAATGAGACCTTCCGCATCGACAGAGATCATTCCTTCTTCGACGGAATGGAAGATAGCCTGATAGGCGGAGATGTCCGTCAGTGCTTTTTGCAAAGTCATTCAATATCCCTCATTTCACCGTGCAATCTTTTGCATTTCCCCTTCATCATACATCATCTGCTCCGTCTTGACAATCCTTGGACAGCCGGTAAAATGAAATACGATCGGAGGAGATCGTATGGCCCGTTTAACCGCCTTCATAGTCCTGATTATTCCGGGCATTGCAGCAGCTCTTGGCATCAAGCTGATGCGGGATGCCCTGTTCGGTGTCCTGTTCAGCCCATTCCCGTACATATGGCTGCAGTTCGCTGCAGGCTTCCTGCTCCTCGCGGCCGGCATCGGTTTTTTTGCCGGTTTCCTGTTCCGCCGGGATCAGCGCAAAGGAAGAATCCCGAAAAAGAAACCATAATCGAAAGAAACAGTCCCTGGCGCCGCATCACGGCATGAGGGACTGTTTTTTTCGTTCTTTTCTACAATTTCAGGAAAGGAAACGTGCGGGGTAATCGGTGATCCAGCCGCTTACATAAACAGGCGGCTGACCGACGAACGGTTCGGTGCCGTCCACGCCGTATACCCGGATCGGTTTATCGGTCCCCTGCCAGTGCGGTTCGTATGCTTCCGTCAGCATCCGCTTATGGAAATGGAAAGCATCGGCGGAAGGGTAATCGGACAGCGTGTTTTCTTTGAGTGACGATTTCCTCAGAAGGAGGGCGGACTCGATGTCAGGTGCCAACTCCTTCACGAGTTCGATCAGCCCATAGTCGAATGATGATATGTGATAGTCGCTGAGTACACTGAGCTGTCCGATAAGAGCGGGCAGGCATTCCGGACGTTCAGCTACCGTCTCCTTCAGCTCGACGTTCAGGCTCATATTTTGCATCAGGGCGAAGGACAATACGGAAGACAGGTCCGGGATGCGGTGTCCGGTGACCTTCCGCGTCCACCTGCTGCCGACACGCAATGTCCGGATCTCGGCGGCTTCGAGGTCGGAGATCCGTTTCCGGACTCCAGTGAGCCTTGCGAGATCCTCATCGTGGATAACGAAGAATACGCCGTCGCTTGATCGCTGGACGTCCAGTTCGATACCGTCAGCCCCTTCCTGCACGGCGCCTTCGAAAGCCTTCATCGTATTTTCGAAATAATTTCCGGATGCGCCACGGTGCGCATAGACACGCGGCCTCAGCCTTCCTACCATGCTCCTAACACCTCCCCGGCTGCAGTTGTCAGATGTTGAGCACACCATCCGTCAATTCGAACACCCCTTTGGTCGGGGAACTGAGGACGGATGACTTTGTGCCAACCTGGATAGTCACGCCTGCATTCGCCTCTTTTGTGATTTCGATCTGCGGACGGACCGCTGTCTTCATAATATGAAGTTTTTTCTGAATCAGTTCATCGAGAACGTATATTTCGTTCTGGCTGTCGTGTATCGTTTTTCTGACTTTCGCATACGCTTCCGCTTGAGAGCCTGCAAGCGTACTTGCAACAGCTTCAAGCGGTTCGATATGGACTTCCAGCGTGCAGATCTGCTGCTGCATGTCCTTGATGGACTGGGCGAGCTGCTGGATTTCGATCTGGAGTGCTTCCTTGTCGATCCCTCTGGCGATCAGGACGGTGTTCCGCTCGTGCTGGTTGCCGGCAGTCGCACATTCGATTCGGTACATAGCTTCCGTCCTGCCCCCGATGATCCTGCCTCTCAGCCGGTCGACATACACATGCTCGGCAGCCACTTCGCTGCCGAGCAGATACAAGCCCACCTGGATTGTCTGCGCATAGAGGATGCAGTCATTCGCATGCTTGATGAAAATGGTGCCGCTCGCTTCGAGCACCGTCGATCCCCCGCCGAAGATCCCCCCCTGGATGTAGATGTCCGATTGCTCCGATCGGATCTCTTTCGCATTGGTGACCCCTTCCTTTGCACCGACAGAGATGTCGCCTGTGGCAATTACACTGTAGCCTGCAAGGACAGTACCGGAAATGACGACCGTGCCGTCGAACGTGACCGATCCTGTTTCAGGGCCGACATCCCCTTCGATAACGAGCTGCCGGCCGACACCGACGACCCCGTTCTGGAACTCGAGCACCCCGCCATGCGCAGCCCGCAGGACGATCTTCCCCTGCTCCTCGGTTTCCTCGACGGACTTCCGGTCATAGAACAGTTTGACATCGAGTCCGCGCTTGCCCGGTATTTCGTTTCTATAGATATCCATCCCCGGCGTACCTTCTTCTGCCGGAATCTTCTCCCCGAGCCAGTCGCCTTTTTTGACAGGAGTCACGAAATTCATCTCATAGTAATTGGCGGAACCGTCTTCTCGGATGACCGGCCGTCTTTCAGGGGCTTCTATGTATTTTGTCTGTGCGTCTTTCCCTTTCAACGGTTCCTTTCCTTTCGCCGCAAGGAATGGCTGGCGGGGACGGACTGCATCCCAGTCGACCTTTAACCTGCCGCCCGTGATGCGGGCTTCGTCCAGAAGCGCATCCAAATAACCGGGAAGCGCTTCCAATTTTTCCTCCAGTTCTTCAGCCGTCAGAAGGATTTCCGCTTCGGCTTTCATGCTGCCAGAAGAAACCGACAGGACGATCTCAGGAGAATACGTGCCGATTTCCGTCATCGTTTCAACTGTCGACAAAGCGCGCCGTAATTCAGGGAATGATGATATCCTCAGACGCGGCAGCTGCTGGGTCACCTGGTCGAACGATTTCAGCGGGAATCCGCCTTTCTTCGTATAAAGGGAGACTGTATCATTTTCAAGTGTAAGGGTGATAAAGTCGTTTTCAAACAGCATCTGGTCCACCTCTCTTCTATTCCATTATAGGCTGTACCAGCGGATTGGAAATAGGTGATTGGTCCGCACTTCGCATTCCCCATTATCCAGCATCTTTTGTGAATTGCAACTTTTTACACAGGCATCATAAGGCGGTGCCGTTAATGGAGGAAACAAAAGGGCTGTCCGGCAGCGTTGGAGTTCCAACGCTGCCGGACAGCCTGAAGAATCAGCTTGCCATATGTTCAATACGGATCTTGTCTGCAATCATGGCGATAAATTCACTGTTAGTCGGTTTGCTTTTCAAGTGGTGGACCGTGTAGCCGAACGTCTTCGAGATCACATCGTAATTGCCGCGGTTCCAGGCAACTTCGATTGCATGCCGTATCGCCCGTTCGACGCGGGAAGGAGTTGTTTTATATTTTTCTGCGATTTCCGGGTAGAGAATCTTCGTGACGGCACCGAGCAGGTCGTGGTCGGCGTACACCATCTGGATCGCTTCCCGTAAGTATGAATAGCCTTTGATGTGAGCCGGTACACCGATCTCCTTGATGGTGGATGTGATGGCCGTATCGAGCATCTTCTGGGAGACAACTTCCTTCTCCTGTCCGGACGGCTGGACGGGCTGCTGCGCTTTCGCCGGTTTCTGGATACGGGCTGCCTGGAAGATCTGGTTGACGAGCTGCTCGAATTCAAACGGTTTCAGCATGAAGTACGAAGCACCGAGCCCTGCTGCCTGGGTCATGACGTCCTCCTGTCCGAACGCGGTGAGCATGATGATCTTAACATCCGACAGCTTGTCCTGCGACCGGATCGCTTCGAGAACTGCGATCCCGTCCAGATATGGCATGATGATATCGAGCAGCAGGACATCCGGCACCGTTTCCTCCAAGTTCTGCAGGCAAACCTTGCCGTTTTGCGCGGTCCAGCAGATTTCGATCTCCGGATGCTGTTCAAAATATGCGTTCATCGTTTTCACCAGTTCTTTGTTGTCGTCAGCAATTGCAATTTTTATTTTTTCCATTCCCTATTTCCCCCTTGTGATTCCCTTATTGGTTTTCTGCAGTTTCCTGTTCCCTAGACTAATTTTTTCGACAAAACTTCCCCACTTCCTTCATTCCCGGGGAAAATGAACCGTATGACATACGGTTTCTTCTTATTTCGACGGAGTTCTTCCGATTTTGACATTTTTATTAAAAAAAGAAACCAGCCGGGATATCCGGCTGGTTTCTGCGGTCATTTTCTACTTTGGTCCGTCATTTTTCCGAGGAATAGACCGGCTCCTTTTTCAGGCTGATCGACGAACATGTGCGTGACAGCACCGGCAAATTTGCCGTCCTGGATGACAGGACTGCCGCTCATCCCCTGCAGTATGCCGCCCGTCTTTTCGAGCAGCCGATTGTCTGTCAAAGTGAACAGAAACGAATCCGGGGATTTCTCCGTGATCATGATTGCGAATGACTCGACTTTCGTCCCTTCGATTGTCGTCAGGATTTCTGCGGGTCCCGCCGTCAGTTCTCCCGGCTGCATAACCTCCATCGGTTTCGTCAAGACTTCATTATAAGAAGCGTTCCATTTACCGAAAATACCGACCACACTATTCGTCACGATGGTGCCGAGTGTCTCGTTCTGATCGAGGATGGAGGAGATCTTATATCCTGGATGTCCAGGCGAACTCTTTTTGATCTGTTCAATTTCAGACAAATAGATCGAACCGCTCGTGAAATCGGGCGCACTGTTGAACGAACTGTCGATGATCTGGTGGCCGAGTGCGCCATACGTCTTCCCTTCCAGGTCGACGTAAGTCAGCGTGCCTGTCCCTTCGGTCGTGTCCTTCAGGAATGACAGCGACCGCTTGAACGTAAGGCCGTCCGTCCCGATCGCAAGTTCCTTGCCTTCCCGCTGCACTGACAGGGCAACTGTCTCTTCGTCCTGCAGCGCGGAGACCTGTTCGGTTAGCATTTGCAGAGAGTGTACCGGCGCACCATTGACATCGGTGATCCGGTCTCCCGCTTTCAATGACTGGCCTTTTCCGGATAACGGGAGATCGCCGGTTACATACACGCCGGCCAGTGTCAGCTGGATGCTGATCGAATTGCCCATCGGGATGATTGTTCCGGACGCCAGCGCTGCCACGGACTGTGCAAAGAACAACAGGACTGCCGCAACAGACGCCATGAAAAGTTTCAGCTGTCTATTCCATTCCATATGCCACCTCCTTCACATTGGGATTACCTTTAGATTGTCCGTTCGCGGACGGGTTATGAAAGGGTAAAACATGCAGAGGAGGAATGGAAAAAACGCCGGAACGGATTCCGGCGCGAAATGATTATAGAAGAGTCGTCTTCCTGGCATCCGCGAGCTGCAGAAGTTCCTCGGCATGACGCAGGGTGAGTGGTGTCACTTCAGCGCCTGAGAGCATTCTGGAAAGTTCCCGCGTGCGGTCTTCCGCCATCACATCCTGGATGGAGGTGCGTGTCCGTTCTCCGGTCACTTCCTTCTGGATCAGGTAATGGTGATCCGCCATCGCGGCCACTTGGGGCAGATGCGAAATACATAATACTTGGGAGTTCATGGCGACCATGGCGATCTTTTCGGCAATCGCCTGGGCGACACGGCCGCTGACACCGGTGTCCACTTCGTCGAAAATGATGGAAGTGATTCCCTGATGTTTCGAGAAAATCGTTTTCAGAGCAAGCATGACGCGGGATAATTCCCCGCCTGACGCCACTTTCACCAGCGGTTTCATCGGCTCCCCGACGTTTGTGGATATATAGAACGCCACATCATCGAACCCGTTATAATCGAAGACTCCGGCTTCTTTCCGGTCGATCCGCACTTCGAACACGGCCTTCTCCATATGAAGCTGCCGAAGTTGTTCCATGATCGCCGATTCGAGCATGCCGGCCGATTGTTTCCGGATTTCCGACAGCTCTCCCGCTTCGATCTCCAGATCAGCGCGCAGATGCTCGAGACGTTGCTGCTCTTTTTCGAGGCGGCCGTCCCGATTGACGAGTTCATCGAGCCGGTCAGCGATCTTGTCGCGGTACTGGAGGATTTCGTCGATGGAAGCGCCGTATTTCCGTTTCAGCGATGTGATGAGGGCGAGCCGGTCTTCCACCGCCTCGAGGCGCATCGGATCGAATTCCATTTCATCGATCATCCCTTTGATGTCGTGGGCGACGTCCTGCAAAGTATAGAAACTTTCCCCGGCAGATTCAGCTAAAGTCGTCAGATCTTTGTCGACCGTCGCAGCGTCTTCCAGGTCACTCATCGCATTGCCGAGGAAGTCGAGGGCATGCGAGTCCCCCTGCAGGGCATCATACGCATTATTCAGCCTGTCAAACAGCCTGTTGAAATGCTGCAGTTTCAGCCGTTCACCTTCCAGCGATTCCTCTTCGCCGTCCTGCAGTGCTGCTTCGTCGAGTTCGCGCAGCTGGAAGGAGTACAAGTCGATGCGCTGGGCGATCTGCTGCTCATTTTCGGAGGCGAGGCTCAGCTTCTTCCTGAGCTTGACATAATCCTCATACAGACCTGCGTAACTCTTCATAGCACCTTTGAACGGCTCTCCTGCAAAAGCATCGAGCAGGTGGATATGCTGTTTCTGGTGCATGAGTTCCTGGTTCTCATGCTGGCCGTGGATATCGATCAACTGCGAGCCGAGTTCGCGAAGGATGGCGATGGTGACAAGCTTGCCGTTCACGCGGCATGTCGTCTTGCCGCTCTGGTTCAGTTCCCGCTGCAGGATGATCGTACCATCTTCCGAGTCTATACCGAATTCGGCGAGCTTGCTGAAAACGGGATGATCATCAGAGGGGATCACGAACATCGCTTCGAGCTCCGCTTTCTTCGTTCCATGACGGATGAATTCAACGGACCCCCTGCCGCCTGCCACCAGCTGGACAGCGTCGATGATGATGGACTTCCCTGCTCCCGTCTCACCTGTCAGGACCGTCAGCCCTTCTTCGAAAGAAACGTGGAGCTCCTCTATGATGGCGAAATTTTTAATCGACAGTTCACTTAACAAGGGATGCTCCCCCTTCCTTACAGCATTGCCAGTAAGCGGTCCCTCACGGATTCCGCTCCGTTTTCTGTTCGGCAGATGATCATGCATGTATCATCCCCGCAAATCGTACCGAGCATTTCACTCCACTCCAGATGGTCGATCAGGGAACCGACTGCATGGGCGTTGCCCGGCAGCGTTTTCAGCACGAGGAAATGACTCGCCCCGTCCATGCTGATGAATGCGTCGGTCAGCATCCTGCGCAGCTTGGTTTCGAAATTGAACTGCGGCGCTGCAGGCAGACTGTACTTGTATCGGCCGTTCTGAAGCGGCGTCTTGAACAGGTGGAGCTCTTTAATATCCCGGGAAACCGTTGCCTGTGTGACATCGACCCCCGCTTGCTTCAAAGCATCCACCAGCTGGTCCTGTGTTTCGATTTCGCGTGAAGTGATTATCTCCCGTATCCGGAGATGCCGCTGCCCTTTGTTCATGTCCATCCCTCCACGTCCGGCTGCACGGCCTTCTTCTGAACGGGCCGATCGCTGTCGGCCAGCTAGTCCCGAAGCGAGGTATGTGCTTCTTTCGTCAGCCGGATAAAGTCGTCTTTTGTAAATTCAGTAGTCGGTGTCCCGCACGAGACCAGGTGGAAAAGGAACTCGATGTTTCCTTCCCCGCCGGTGACGGGGGAGAACGTCATGTCCTTCAGGCAGAATCCTTCCCTTGCTGCGAATTCGGATACGTGCTGGAGCACTTGCACATGGACCGCCGGATCCCGGACAATCCCCTTTTTCCCAACGTTTTCCTTGCCGGCTTCGAATTGTGGTTTCACAAGTGCAATAACATCCCCGCCCGGTAAGAGGATCTTCTTGAGCGGCGGCAGGATGAGCGCGAGGGAAATGAACGATACATCGATCGTCGCCAAGCCCGGAAGCCCTTCTGTGAACAGGTCGGGAGTCGCGTAGCGGAAGTTGCATTGTTCCATGACAGTGACCCGCTCATCCGAACGGATCTTCCATGCAAGCTGATTCGTGCCGACATCCAATGCGTAACAGTGGGAAGCTCCGTTCTGAAGCGCGCAATCCGTGAAACCGCCTGTTGAAGAACCGATATCCAGCATGATCTTCCCCTCTGCTGTGACATCAAACGCTTCGAGCGCTCTCTCCAGTTTCAGGCCGCCTCTGCTTACATATTTCAATGTCTTCCCCTTCACTTGCAGAGGAAGCGATGACTTGATCTTTTCACCGGGCTTATCCATCCGTAATTCGTTGGAATAGACGAGCCCTGCCATGATGGCGCGTTTCGCCTGTTCCCTCGTCTCAGCAAGACCCCGCTGGACGAGCAGGACGTCAACCCGCTCTTTCGGATCCGGATTGCTCATCGGAGTTCCTTCTTGCGTTCCTGCGCAGCAACCGCATCAGCAGTCATGTCGGCGAGGACGCCGGGTGTCATGCCGAGCTCTGCGAGAAGTGCATCCACGTCCCCATGTTCGATGAATTGGTCGGGGATGCCCATCCGGTAGATCGGCACCGCGGCTCCGCGGTCATCCGCATATTCGAGTACAGCGCTGCCGAACCCTCCGGCGAGTATCGCCTCTTCGACTGTGATGATCGGTTTCCCGGCAGCGAACAGTGAATCGAGCATCTCATGATCGAGCGGCTTGATGAACCGTGCGTTAACGATGCTGACGTCCAGCCCGCGTTCTGCGAGCATGTCCCTCGCTTCGAAAGCCATCGGGATGGTTGTCCCGAATGTCAGGATAGCTGCGTCTTTCCCTTCAGCGAGCACTTCCCATGAACCGATCGGCAGCACTTTCAGCTCATCATCCATCGGAATACCGAATCCATTCCCTCTCGGGTAGCGCATCGCAATCGGACCATCGTCGTATGCAATCGCCGTATTGACCATATGCTGTCCTTCGTTTTCGTCCTTCGGCATCATGATGACCATATTCGGCACGTGCCGGAGGAAGGCGATATCGAATACACCCTGATGCGTCTCACCGTCTGCACCGACGAGACCCGCGCGGTCGATGCCGATGAAGACATTCAGGTTCTGCCGGGCGATGTCATGGACGACCTGGTCATAGGCACGCTGCAGGAATGTCGAATAAATGGACAGGAACGGTTTCATGCCCTGTGTCGCCATCCCTGCTGCCATCGTGGCAGCATGCTGCTCTGCAATACCGACGTCGTAAAAACGTTCCGGGAATTCAGCTGCGAATCCTTCCAGTTTGGAGCCGACAGGCATGGCAGGCGTAATGACCGCCACGCGCTTGTCCTTCCGTGCGATCCTAGCGACAGTCGCTGCCACAAGACCGCTCCAAGAAGGTCCTTTCGCTGGTGATTTCACGAAGTCGCCCGTCTCGATCTTATAAGGACCTGTACCATGCCATGTGCCGATCTTGTCGTTTTCGGCCGGGTGATACCCTTTCCCTTTTTTCGTGATGACGTGGAGAAGGACAGGGCCTTCCATCTTTTTCGCATAGAGGAGGTTGCGCTCTAGTTCAGCGAAGTCATGTCCGTCAATTGGTCCGAGGTACGTAAAGCCGAGCTCCTCGAAAAAGACTCCGGAGACGACCAGATATTTCAGGCTGTCTTTCAGGCGTTCAGCGAGTGACGCCATTTTGCCTCCGACCGCCGGTATTTTCTTGATCAGATCTTCGACATCGTCTTTCACGCTGTTGTATTTGCCCGCAGTGCGGAGTTTCCCGAGGATCGAATGCAGCGCCCCAACGTTCGGAGCGATGGACATCTCGTTGTCGTTCAGAATGACGATCATATCCGTCTTCGCATGACCGATATGGTTCAGCGCCTCAAGCGCCATTCCGCCGGTCAGTGCACCGTCACCGATGATCGGGACGACATGATTGTGCTCACCTTTAATATCCCGTGCTGCCGCCATCCCCATCGCTGCGGACAGCGAAGTTGAACTGTGGCCGGTTTCCCACACATCATGCTCGCTTTCATCCCTCTTCGGGAATCCGCTGAGCCCTTTGTATTTCCGGAGTGTATCGAACTCACCCGCACGGCCTGTCAGGATCTTATGGACGTACGCCTGGTGGCCGACGTCCCAGATGAATTTGTCCGCCGGGCTGTCGAAATATTTGTGAAGCGCTATGGTCAGTTCGACGACTCCGAGATTCGGACCGATATGACCGCCTGTCACGGAGCATTTGTTGATGAGGAACTTTCTGATGTCCGCTGCCAGCTCTTCCATCTCTTCTGTATTCATGTTTTTAATATCCGATGGACTGCTGATCTTTGTAAGATCCATCTCTATCACACACCTTCATTAAGTTAATCCCTCTGTCTTCGGCTAAGTGCCCCTAGTATATCAATAACCGCCAGAACAGTACCATTTAGACGACTCGCTTCAAGCATTGCGATCAATGATATAATCGGCGATGTCCGCCGCCAGCGAACCCTTGAGGCCCGCCTCCAGAAGAGCTTCTTTGGCGCGGCGGTGGTGGTCCGCCAGTCTGCCGGCCGCACCGTCGAGGCCGAGAAGCGCCGGGTAGGTGCTCTTTTCACTCTCCGTGTCTTTGTTGGCCGTCTTCCCGAGCTGTTCAGTCGAGGCCGTGACGTCCAGTATGTCGTCCTTGATCTGGAAAGCCAGACCGATATTGCTTGAGAAGACACGCAGAGCGCTGAGCGTGTCGTCCGTCGCATGGGCAAGGAGCGCGCCGCATTCGACGCAGCAGGACAGCAGTGCGCCTGTCTTCAGGTTGTGGATCGTCTCAAGTTCCGTTAACGTCAGTTCCCTGCCTTCGCCTTCCATGTCAAGCACCTGGCCGCCGACCATCCCTTCTGCACCTGACGCCCTGCTTACAGAACGCAGGATCCGGATCATGGTTCCCGGATCGGTATGTGCAAGAGATGCGAGTTCTTCAAAAGCAAGCGTTTGCAGAGCATCAGCTGCAAGGACTGCAGCTGCCTCCCCGAATACGATATGGTTGGTCGGATTGCCGCGCCTGAAGTCGTCGTCATCCATGCACGGCAGATCATCATGGATGAGGGAATAGGTATGGATCAGTTCGATCGCGCCCGCGACCCGGATGGCGTCTTCCGACGTTGCACCTAGGTCTTCAAGGACTGCGAGGACAAGCAGCGGACGAATCCGTTTTCCGCCGGCGTCCACTGAATACGCCATCGCCTTCCGCAGCGTTTCCGGAACGTCCTTCTCATCGAACAGCCGGTCGAAATGAGTATGTAAAAGAGGCAGTTTTTCCTCCATGAACTGTTTCAGCCGCTTATTCACCCGCGTTCTCCCCTTTCGAAGGATCGAACTGAGCCGCCGCGTCCGTATTGTCGACAATCGTTATGAGCTGTTTCTCGGCATGCTGGAGCTTCTGCTGGCAGAATGCCGAAAGCTCCATCCCCTGCTTATAAAGCGTGATCGAGTCCTCAAGCGGAACGTCGCCTGTCTCAAGCTGCTGGACGATCTTTTCCAGCTGCATCATCGCTTCTTCGAACTTCATCGAATCGGTTTCCATTCATGATTCCTCCCTGTTCTGTGTGAGTGACCGGATTTCCGCAGTCGCGGTACCGTCCTGCAGTGTGATATCCACTGTATCGCCGGGCACCATGCCCTCCACGGATTTCACCATGCGGCCCTCCTTGTAGATGATGGAGAACCCGCGGTCCATCACGTTCAGCGGATTGAGTGCCTGCAGCATCCGCAGACGGGTGATGTACTGTTCCTGCTTCCTGCCCGCGATCTGGCTGATCGCTCTCGTCAGCCGTTCCTCCGAAGAGGAAGTCGCCTTCAGGCTGTTCTGCAGACGGACGAGCGGCGAGACATATTGGAGCCGTGACTGCCAGTGCTCCGCATGCTGGTTTTTGCGGTTCAGCAGCTCATTCCAGCTGCGGGTGAGCCGCTCGTCGAGCATCGCCTGTTTTTCGATGAACGGCCGGTACAGCCGATCCGGGTAGGCGAAAGGATAGGCGCTCTGCAGCCTGCCCAGCCGTTTCTGTTCACCTTGGAGACGGGAGGCGAGGAACCTGTAGATGACCCGCTTCCTGTCCAATATACGGCCCGCAAGTTCTTCTTGGGCAGGTACGGCCATTTCAGCAGCAGCAGTCGGTGTAGGTGCACGGTGATCTGCGACAAAATCGGCGATCGTCGTATCCGTTTCGTGACCGACTGCACTGATCGTCGGTATGCGGCAGGAGAACAGGGCACGGGCCACCGCCTCTTCGTTGAATGCCCATAAGTCTTCGATCGAACCGCCGCCTCGTCCGACGATGAGGACATCGATATCCGTCCGTCTGCCTGCCTGCTTGATCGCTTCGACGATCGACGGGACAGCCTGGCGTCCTTGTACTGCCGCCGGGAAGAGGACGATCTCAGCCATCGGGAACCGCCGGCCGATCGTCGAGCATATATCCTGGAACGCGGCTCCTGATTTCGCTGTCACGACGCCGACTTTCCCAGGAATCCAGGGAAGCGGCTGTTTCCAGCGTGCGTCGAACAGGCCTTCTTTACCGAGCTGTTCTTTCAATTGTTCATACGCCAGGAACAGTGCGCCGATGCCGTCCGGCTCCATCGTCTGGACATACAGCTGGTACTGGCCGCTGCTTTCATAGACGTTGACATCCCCGGTGATCAGGACGTTCATGCCGCTTTCCGGCCGGAATTGCAGCTTGGCCGCACTGCCGCGGAACATGGCCGCCTGAATCCGGCTTTTGTCGTCTTTCAAAGTGAAATAGATATGGCCGCTCGGATGCAGTTTCACGTTGGACAGTTCGCCTTTTATATAGACATTCCGCAAATGGCGGTCGGCGTCGAACTTCCGTTTGATATATTTTGTCACTGCCTGGACGGTCAAATATGGGTTGCTGGACAAGTCGGCTCCCTCCCCGCGTATAAAAAGCTGTCTCTTCTGGAAGAAACAGCATCATCGTTCTCTATGTAACGGCTGGATCAGCCATTTGTCGATATATAATTACTGCATGTTTGTGTTGCACTTTTCAGCGTGTTCTTCAGCAGCATCGTCACGGTCATCGGTCCGACGCCGCCCGGCACCGGTGTGATGGCGCTCGCTTTCTCCCGGACACTGTCGAAATCCACGTCCCCGCATCGTTTCCCGTGCTCGTCCCGGTTCATGCCGACATCGATGACGACGGCGCCCTGCTTGACGTGATCGGCGGTGATGAACTTCGCCTGGCCGATCGCTGCGATCAGGATGTCCGCCTGCCTGGTGAACGTTTCGAGGTTCTCCGTCTTCGAGTGGCAATACGTGACGGTTGCGTCTTGCTGGAGCAGCAGCTGTCCCATCGGCTTTCCGACGATATTGCTGCGTCCAAGGATGACGGCATGTTTCCCTGCGATCCCGACACCTGCCTGCTTCAGCAGCTCCATGATGCCTGCCGGTGTACAGGAGATGAATGAATCCTGCCCGATGATCATCTTCCCGACATTCTCAGGATGGAACCCATCGACGTCTTTCTTCGGGGAGATCGCCTGGATGACGGCACTTTCATCGATGTGGGGCGGCAGCGGAAGCTGCACGAGGATGCCGTGGATGGACGGATCGCGGTTCAGCCGGTCCACCGTGTTGAGCAGCGCCTGCTGGCTGACTTCACTCGGCAGTTCGATGAGCTCGGACTTCATGCCCGCAGCCAAGCTTGCTTTCTTTTTGTTCGTCACATACGTGCGGGACGCCTGGTTGTCGCCGACTAGCACGACGGCGAGTCCCGGACGGCAGCCTCTTTCGATAAGGCGGTCCGTGTCCGATTTGATCTGTCTTCTGATTTGTTCACTGATCGCTTTCCCGTCGATAATCCTTCCGGTCAAACGCGTCACATCCTTTGCTGTTCAAACTTCGAGAGAACCCCGTTGACGAAACGGCCGGACTTTTCATCGCCGAATGTCTTGCACAATTCGATCGCTTCGTTCACCGCCACTTTGTGCGGGACTTCTTCGTTATATAAGATTTCATAACCCGCCAGGCGGAGGACTGTCCGTTCGATCTTCGGAAGACGGTCCAATGACCAGTTTTCCAGTTTGTCGACGAGCGCCTGATCGATTTCTTCCTTGTGTTCGATCGTCCCCTTGACGAGAGACTCATAAAAAGGGTCAACCGGCCCTTCGATAATATAGCTGATCGCTTCTTCTGCAGGCAGTCCTGTCCCATCGAGCTGGAAAAGAGTCTGTACCGCTTTTTCTCTCGCTTCTCTTCGTTTCATACAAATGGTCTCCTTCGTTACTGTGTCGATTAGGCTTAATCATAGCACATCTGCTGCATGAAGATACAGTCGGAAACGGCAAAAGCACCATCCGAAGATGATGCTTTCACTCGTTTGCCCAATTATTGGATCGGTTCTGAGCGGATGCCGGTGACGTGGACATTGACTTCTCCGGCTTCGATTGAGGTCATATGGAAAACGGCTTCACGGATATTCCGCTGGACGTCCGTGATAAGGTGCGGTATCCGCTCTCCCTCTTCTGCGACGCAATAAACGTCGATGAGGAGACGGTTGTCCGCCCAGTCCGCTTTGACGCCTTTGCCATGCATGACTTTCCCGAATTTCTCCGCCACCCCGGCTGCAAAGTTCCCGGAAGTCATCGCAATCCCCTCGACTTCCGAAGTGGCGATGCCGATGATCACTTCGAGCACTTCAGGCGCCAGTTCGATTTTTCCGAGAGTCGCCTGTGAAGATGGGTTCGTTTCAATGAATGCAGGTTGTTTCTCAGACATGTCAGTTCGCCTCCTATCTCAGTTGGATGATCTCAGTCGGTATTCATGACATCATACTTTTCGAGGAACTTCGTATCGAAATCACCCGACTTGAACACTTCGTGATCCATCAGCTTGTAATGGAAAGGGATCGTCGTCTTGACGCCTTCCACGACGAACTCATCGAGTGCACGCTTCATACGGGCGACAGCCTCTTCCCGCGTATCTGCATGGACGATGAGTTTCGCGACCATGGAGTCGTAGAATGGCGGGATCTTATAGCCCGGATAGACAGCCGAATCGACTCGGACCCCGAAACCGCCCGGTGCCAGGTACATGTCCACTGTGCCAGGGGACGGCATGAAGTTCTTTTCCGGATTTTCGGCGTTGATCCGGCATTCGATCGCCCAGCCGTTGATTTTGATGTCTTTCTGCTTGAAAGCGAGTTCCTCACCGGACGCCACTTTCAGCTGCTGCTGGATGAGGTCGATGCCTGTGATCATCTCGGTGACCGGATGCTCTACTTGGATCCGGGTGTTCATCTCCATGAAGTAGAACTTCTTGTTGATGTGGTCATAGATGAATTCGACGGTACCGGCCCCGCGGTAATCGACCGCTTCGGCAGCTTTCACCGCCGCTTCGCCCATCTCTTTGCGCATGGCCGGCGTCAAAGCCGGTGACGGCGCCTCTTCCACGAGTTTCTGCATCCGGCGCTGGATCGAACAGTCGCGCTCTCCGAGATACAGTGTGTGGCCGTGCTTGTCCGCGAGCACCTGGATTTCAACGTGGCGGAACTCCTCGATGAATTTCTCAAGGTAGACACCCGGATTGCCGAACGCTGCGGCTGCTTCCTTCTGTGTCGTCTTGATGCCCTTCTTCAGTTCTTCCGGATCGCGTGCAACGCGGATCCCTTTTCCTCCTCCGCCGGCAGTCGCTTTGATGATGACCGGGAAACCGATCTTCTCAGCAACCGTAAGCGCTTCCTCTTCGTCGGCAACGATCCCGTCGGACCCAGGTACGATCGGGACCCCTGCAAGACGCATCGTTTCACGCGCAGCGTCCTTCGCGCCCATACGTGCGATCGATTCGGACGTCGGCCCGATGAATTCGATGTTCACCTCTTCACACATTTCTGCGAAACTTGCATTCTCCGCCAGGAATCCGTAGCCCGGGTGGATGCCGTCGCAGTCCGTCATCTTGGCTACGCTGATAATGTTGGAGAAATTCAAATAGCTGTCTTTCGATAACTTAGGTCCGATGCAGAAAGCCTCATCAGCGAGTTTCACATGCAGCGCATCGTGATCCGCCTCGGAATAAACGGCAACCGTCTGCAGCCCCATTTCTTTACATGCCCGGATAATACGAACCGCAATCTCCCCGCGATTAGCGATCAGAATCTTTTTCATCGTCCATTCCCCCTATCAGTTTTCTTTAACTAGGAAAAGAGGCTGCCCGTATTCCACGAGTTGACCGTCCTGTACAAGGATTTCAACGATCTCACCGGATACTTCGGCTTCTATTTCGTTGAACAGTTTCATCGCTTCCACGATGCAGACGACGTCTTCACTGCCGACCTTTTTGCCGATCTGAACAAACGGATCCGCCTCAGGGGACGATGATTTGTAGAATGTGCCGACCATCGGCGAAACGATCGCCTTCAGCGATGGGTCTGCAGTTTTGTCCGCTGCTGGCTCTGCTTTCGGCTGTGCCGCAGCTGGTGTTTCTTCTTTCGGCGCTGCCGGTTTCACCGGAGCCGCCTGACGGGCTGGTTCTGCGCCTGAAGCCGGATCCTGGACGTCCGGGACAGCCGGCGTCTGGTACGGTGCAGCTGAAACCGCTGATCCCGCCTGAGTGCCGCCTTTTACGATTTTAATTTTTGCCCCATCTGCTTCGTACGTGAATTTGTCGATAGATGATTGGTCGATTAGTTTGATGATTTCTCGGATTTCCTGGATCTTTAACATGAATGATTCTCCTGACTCCATATAGTTTGTAATACATCCCTCATTCTATATAGTAGTCGTTTTTAACGGATTTTGAAATAGTTAACCTTTATTTGCTCTTCAAAATCGGGAAAATAGAAAAAAAGACCCGCAGTCGGGCCTTTCTGTCGATCAGTTATTCCCTTTGAATTCGACGGATACCTGCTGGGCGCCATCCCAGCTCGCCTTGACATACTGGGTAATCTCAGCGGCCAGTTTGGCGGAATGACCTTCCGTCGAGAGGACCGTCACATTCACGTCGTTGTTATCTGTTTTCACGAATGCTTCCGGATAGCCGAGGGCTTTGATCTGCAGCTCGAGCAGCGCTTCCGCCGATTCACGCTTCGTCAGTTCCGCCATTTCGTTCATCGCATCGTTCTTCTCTTCTGCGGAGTAATCCGGAGAGGTCATCTTCGCGTTGAGCTGTGACTGTAATTTGCTGCGCTCGTCCCGGACGACCATGCGCATCTCTTCGAATACATAGGAATTTGCGAATACTGGTGTCTTCTTATCGGCATCCGTCTTCTTGCCGTCTGCCGTGCCTTTCAGGTCGTCCGAGAAGATCTGGATGCCGTCGAATGACATCGGCGCTTTTTCCTTAATATAGTAGATTGAAATGACCGCCACCAAGCTCATCAGTGTTAAAAACCAGACAGTGCGTTTATTGGTTCTCATCATCGTTCCCCCTTTTTGTCATTTCCACGATTACGATCCGGTGCTCCGGCAGCATCAGCACGGCGGACAGCAGCCGTTTCAGCTCGGACTTCACTCCTGGGTTCCCTGCTCCTTCAGCTACCACAAGCACACCTGTCGTGCCTGATTGGTCGGATGCTGGTTTCTTTGTGAAATAATCAGCCAGCGGCGACTGTTCCTTCTCCCCAGCTTCCGGATGAAGGTAGATCGCAACTTCCCCGACCCCCTCCATTTT
This sequence comes from Sporosarcina sp. NCCP-2716, assembly GCF_023707985.1. Lineage (GTDB taxonomy): Bacteria > Bacillota > Bacilli > Bacillales_A > Planococcaceae > Sporosarcina. The sequence continues at coordinate 572,876 of NZ_BRCF01000001.1, read as the reverse complement.
GTGCAGTGCGTGTTCAAGTGCGGCTGTTCCGGACGTCCCCTCCTTTTCCTTGGCCTCCCCGGAGAGTTTCCAGGGAGGGGTGAATAAGATGACCGCGAGAATCGTGATGGCGGCAAAGATGAGCATCTGGACTTTCATACTCGGTTTTTCCATAGCATCACCATTTTCGTACTTCCCTTCGAGATGAGGCCTGTTCATCTATGATGCAATGTATGCACGGCAGCCGCCGTCTATAACCTGAACAGAGAAATGAGATTGAACAGCAGCCACATGCCCGCTGCCAGTTTCGCAAGCTGGGCAAACTCCTCGTGACGCGATTCGGGCAGCAGCAGAAGCAGCACGGACGACAGCACCGAGATGAGCAGGACACCTGTCAAAAAGACACCATACGCTCCCTCCATTCAGCTTCCCATCAGTTTTAAAAAGGCGATGAAGAACAGGACTGTATAGATGAATGCAAATACCAGGAGAAATGTAATACCGCTAAGGACGAACAGCGAGCGGCCGATATCATCGAGTACATCGGAAAACGCTTCCGCAGCGAACGGTTCGATGATCGCCGCCGTCCAGCGGTACAAGAAGGCGACGAGCAGTGTCTGGATGACCGGCAGCGCTGCAATGCCCCATAATGTGACGAGCATCCAGCCCCCTGCCAGCGTCCCTGCCCCGGAAGAGTACCTTCCGATAGCGCCAAGGCTGTCCGTGACGAACGATCCGACGAACGGGATGTTCTGGCGGATCAGTTCCTTCAGCGGTTCACTGGCTGTTTCGGAAAGTCCGAATGTGACCGCCCCTCCAGCGGTGATGAAGATGGAGTAAGCAGCAACGACCGCCGACACGAACGCCAGCAGGGTCGTCCGGAGCATGTCCGACAGCTTGGAATAAGGAATCCGAGGATTCATCCGCGTGATGACATCGAGAAGCATCGCCGCAGTCATGAGCGGCAGGAGGAGCCGGTCCGCAAAGTAGACGGCGCCATGGGCGAACAGGAGCAGGGCAGGCTGGAAGCTGATCAGATTCAGCGCATTCCCTGAAATCGCCATCCCGGCGGTCAGAATGGGGTAGCTGGATACGAACAGGGCAGCTGTCGATTTCATCATCGTCCGCACGAGCAGCACCTGGTCGAACGCCGGACGCAGCACGGCAAGCAGGATGACGATGAACAGCAGGTGATCCGTCCATTCGCGGAAGGCGGGAAACAGATAATTGACGACCGCAGCAAGGAGTGCAATCAGCAGGACGGTCACGAAGCTCGCGACCAGGCTTCCGATCAGCGAGTGGATGAATTGGGTCATGACTGTGCCATCCCTCCGGTTCAGGGCGTAATGAGTTGCGACAGCTGCTGGATGAGGCGGGACAGATGGGGCAGCCAGAATGACAGGATGAAGATCTTGACAGCGAGTTCCGACAGCCTGGCAAGCGACGCATAGCCGGATTCCTCCAAATGCCCAGACAGCGATTCACCGAGGAAGAAGACGAACGCACTGCCGAGCAGAAGCGGACCGAACGGCTGGGGAATTGATTCGAATGTACGGCTGAGCGTCTGCAGGAACGGGATGAACGCCTGGATCATCACATAGCCGAGCAGGAAGACGAATAGGGCACTGTGTAAGAGCGGATGCAGCTGGGGGACCGCGAAGCGGATGGCCAGCAGCAGCAAAAACACGGTGAACAGCTGAAAGAGGAGCCCCATCACATTGCCAGGGAAAGCCACTGGAGAAAGTCGGAGATTTCAGTGAAAAAGATGCGCAGGAAGCGGATCATTTCCACAGCGATATACAGATAAGCGATGAAGAACAGGAAAAAGGAGAACTCCTTCTTGCCCGTCTGCTCGAAGAAAATATGCAGACAGCCGATCACCAATCCGATGCCGGCGATCCGCAGCAGGTCATTCAGTTCCATCCGGCGATCCTCCTCCTGCTTCACTATACGCCGGAAATCGGGGGAATATGAAAACGCACAGCGGTCCGTTTCGGACTGCTGTGCGTTGGATTGTACCTATAGGATTCCTGCAGATTACGCGCGGGAAACGTATTCCCCTTCTTCGGTGTTAATGATCAGTTTGTCGCCGATGTTGACGAAGAACGGCACTTGGACAGTCAAGCCTGTTTCCATCTTCGCAGGTTTCGAACCGCCGCTCGCTGTGTCGCCTTTGATGCCCGGTTCGGTTTCAGCAACTTCCAGGATGACAGTGGATGGCAGTTCCACGCCAAGCACTTCTTCTTTGTACTGGATGACGTGCACTTCCATGTTTTCTTTCAAATACTTGAGTTCGTACTCGATCTGCTTCTCCGGCAGTTCAATCTGCTCGTAAGACTCGTTATCCATAAAGACATGGTCATCGCCGTTCGCATACAAATATTGCATGCGGCGGTTGTCGATCTGCGCTTTCGCCACTTTCTCACCCGCACGGAACGTCTTTTCATTCACGTTGCCTGAACGGAGATTCCGTAGTTTCGAACGGACGAACGCCGCTCCCTTACCCGGTTTCACGTGCTGGAATTCCATAACACGCCAAATATCACCGTCCACTTCAATCGTTAAGCCTGTCTTGAAATCGTTTACTGAGATCATTGTGTTTCCTCCAATAGCAATTATAGAATTTGCAGTTCTTTTGTCGAGTGCGTCAGCCGCTCACAGCCGTCTTCCGTGATGACCAGGTCGTCCTCGATCCGGACACCGCCGACCCCCGGCAGGTAAATACCAGGTTCAGCCGTTACCGTCATATTCGATTCGAGAACCATGTCAGAGCGGAAAGACAGCCCTGGCAATTCGTGGACTTCCAGACCGATTCCGTGTCCTGTCGAATGGCCGAACGCCTCGCCATACCCTTTTTCGGTAATGTAGTCCCGTGCAATGGCATCCGCCTCTTTGCCGGTCATTCCCGGTTTGAAGCCTTCGACTGCAAGTTTTTGGGCAGCAAGTGTGATCTCGTAAATTTCCCGCATTTGGTCCGTCGGTTCACCAACCGCAACAGTACGCGTTATATCAGAGATGTACCCATTATACAACGCACCGTAATCCATTGTCACGAGTTCTCCCGACTGAATTTTTTTATCGCTCGCGACTCCGTGCGGCAGTGCACCCCGCACGCCTGAAGCGACGATCGTGTCGAACGACGATGATGCCGCTCCCTGCCTGCGCATGAAGAACTCCAATTCGTTCGCCACTTCCAGTTCCGTCATACCCGGTTTGATGAACCCGCAAATATGTGTGAACGCATCATCAGCGATCTTGGCCGCCTGGCGCAGGATCACGAGTTCCTCAGGGGTTTTGACGATACGGAGCTTTTCAATAAGCCCCGCAGTCGGGACGAGTTCTGCCGAAATAGCGGACTTGTACAGATCATACATCCCGTACGTGAGGTCCTCTTTTTCGAAGCCGAGCGTTTTCACGTTCATCTCTTCCAATTGGTTCGCCACTTCTTCGATGATCGTCTTTTCGTGCTGCACGATCCGGAAATCCTTCACTTGCTCTGCAGCCTGTTCCATATATCGGAAATCCGTGATGAACACCGCATCGTCTTTTGACACGACGGCCACGCCGGCAGTCCCGGTGAAATTGGTCATATAGCGGCGGTTATAGCCATTCGTGATCAGCAGTGCATCGAGCTCTTTTTCAGCCAGCAGGCTGCGGAGTTTCTTCAGTTTCATAGTTCCCCATCCCTTTCCAGTTTGCGGATCAGCGCCATCACGGCCAGTTCATAGCCGTCCGTGCCGAGTCCGGTGATTTGTCCCATGCTCACAGGTGCGATCATGGACTGATGCCGAAACGGCTCACGAGTATGTATGTTGGAAATATGGACTTCCACCACCGGCAAACCGACGGACGCGACCGCGTCACGCAGCGCGATACTTGTATGGGTGTAGGCACCGGGATTGAAGATGATCGCTTTAACCCCTTCATCGGCCGCCTGATGGATCCGGTCGATCAGCGCTCCTTCGTGGTTCGACTGGAAACAGAGACACCCGATACCGCGGTTTTCACACAGCGTGCGCACGCGCCGTTCGACGTCCGCCAATGTGTCGTGACCGTAGATATCGGGTTCCCTCTTGCCTAATCTGTTCAGGTTAGGTCCATTCAACAGTAACAGTTCCATAAACGATCAGCCCCTCGTCATTTTCCCATTCATTTTATCACAACATTTAGACGAGGCAACCTATTTCGCCTTCCTTTTCACTTCTGTATCCATGAATACCGCCGTTCCGGAGACGAACCTCATGATGATCGCCGCAAGTGCCAACAATGGGATGGACACTGCACGGTACGCGGACTTCAGCGATGCAGGAGGCGTCACGGCCCATTCGACGGCGCAGACGACAATGATGGCCATGAGGATGGCCATCACGGACGGCGGCAGTTGGGAAGCAGCCGTGAAGAGGCCGTACAGCATTGCATGGAGCACGAACAGCAGCAGAATGAAAACCGTCCATTTGACCGCTGAAGGCTGCTTGGTGAGAAAGACGAACCGATCCATCCACCCGACCGGCGACCAGGATACGAAATGGAAAATGTGCAGAAACTTCAGACTCAGCGCGCTGAACAGCCCAGCGACAGCGGCGGTCCAGAAAAAAGTATGCAGTTGCATGACTGTCCCCTCCTAGTCCAAGTGTCGCCGAATTGGGAACTTTTAAACGTGAATACTGGAGCAGAGCCGCTTTTTCCTGTACAATGGAATAATCACGTCAACGACTAATTTACAATGAAGAAAGTGGGCTGTATATGGAAGAGAACCGACAAGCTCCCGCTTATGGCGGGCAGGCGCTGATCGAAGGGGTCATGTTCGGAGGCAGGCGGCACACCGTCACTGCCATCCGGCGGAAAGACGGATCCATCGATTATTTCCATGCGCTGAAAGAGACCAGTCCTGTCCGTCAGAAACTGAAGAAGATTCCGCTGTTGCGCGGTCTGATCGCGCTGGTCGAATCCGCCGGTCTCGGATCGAAGCATCTGACGTTCGCAAGCGACCGGTACGATGTCATGCCGGGCGAGGAAGTGGAGAAGAAGGAAGAGGAGTCATCCAAATTGACGATGATCCTCGGCGTGGCTGCGGTAGGCGTGCTGTCATTCGTCTTCGGTAAATTCGTCTTCACACTGTTCCCTGTCTTCCTTGCAGGTCTTCTTCAGCCGGTGTTCCCCGGAAAGACGGTGCAGATCCTGCTTGAAACCTTCTTCAAGCTCGCCCTGCTGCTCAGTTACGTTTCGCTCATATCCATGACACCGCTCATCAAGCGGGTGTTCAAATACCACGGCGCGGAGCATAAGGTGATCAACTGCTACGAGAGCGGTCTGCCGCTGACGGTCGAAAACGTGCAGAGCCAGTCGCGCCTCCACTACCGGTGCGGCAGCAGCTTCCTGCTGTTCACCGTCATCGTCGGCATGTTCCTCTATTTCCTCGTGCCGACGGACCCGTTCTGGCTGCGGATCGTCAACCGCATCCTGCTGATCCCGGTCGTGCTCGGTGTGTCATTCGAAGTGCTGCAGCTGACGAATGCCGTTCGGAATGTTCCGATCCTCCGGTATCTCGGGTATCCCGGTCTGTGGCTCCAGCTGCTGACGACGAAAGAGCCGGAAGACGACCAGGTCGAAGTGGCGATCGCCTCGTTCAATAAGCTGCTGGAAGTGGAAGTCCACGGAGAGTCCGTCCTGACGGAACCTTCACCTTTATCCGCTGAAGCGGAAATGAGCACGGTGAATCTCTGAAAATAGAGAAGGTCCGGATGCGATGTGCATACCGGACCGTTTTTCATTTTTTGAAATTCCATTCGTCATTCGCGTATTTGTTCTGCTCGATTTCTTTCACGATAGCAAGCTGTTCGTCGCTCAGTTCGAACGGGACAAGCTCGATGTCGAGTGCTTCCTCGAAACCTGTTGAAAACGCTGCCGAGCATTCTTCGATCGTGATCTGCCTGTCGGTGAGGCGGTCGATCGCCACCGCTTTTTCCGGCAGGCCCCTGCGCACCCGTTCCCGTGCTTCGTCTGATTCGAAGTTGAACAGCGAGACGAGCTTGTCTTCATCGAGGCTCAGCAGGATGGCGCCGTGCTGCAGGATCACCCCTTTTTGGCGTGTCTGCGCACTGCCCGCAACTTTTTTGCCTTCGACGACAAGCTCATACCAGCTCGGTGCATCGAAGCATACCCCGCTCTTTGGTTTTTTCAGCTGCTCTGTCAGCTGCTCACCCGGGACGGAAAATGAGGCGTCCAGTCCTAAGTTGCGGAAGCCCTCAAGCAGTCCGCCGGAAATGACGCGATAGGCTTCCGTCACCGTCTCAGGCATGTCCGGATAGTCTTCGGATACGATGACACTGTATGTAAGTTCGTGCTCATGGAGCACTCCTCGGCCGCCTGTCGGACGTCTGACGAATCCGAGTCCGAGCTTCTGCACTGCGTCCATGTCGATTTCCTTCGCGGCCCGCTGGAAGTAGCCGATGGACAGCGTCGCCGGCTCCCATTCATAAAACCTCAGGACGGGGCCGATCTCCCCCCGGCTGTGCCAGTCCAGCAGCGCTTCATCGAGCGCCATGTTATAAGAGGGGCTGCATTTGCCCGATTGTATGAAATTCCATTGCCGTTTCCCCATGACTTCGCCATCCCTTCCATATCGGACTCAATTTTATCATTGCGATTGAACAAGTGCCACATAATCTTTATAATGGAAGAGAGATAGAAAGGGGAAAATGCTTTGAACGTGAATTTGTATATTTTAGCAGCTATGCTCATCATTTTAATTGCCTACTTCGCAATTACCGCATTGCGGCTCCGTAAAGCTGTAACCAACTTATCGCAGGAGCAATTCATCGAAGGGTACCGGAAATCCCAGCTGATCGACGTGCGGGAACCGAAGGACTTCGATGCGGGCCATATTCTCGGCGCCCGGAACCTGCCCTACACGCAGCTTCGCCAGCGCTACAAAGAGATCCGTTCCGACAAGCCTGTCTACCTGTATGACCAGAACGGCGGCAGAAGTGCACGGACCGCCCTTTTCCTGAAAAAGAAGGGCTATACGCAGCTGTATCATCTGCAGGGCGGCTTCCGCAACTGGAGCGGCAAAGTGAAAAGTAAAAAATGACAAATGAAAGGACCGGGCCATATGGCTCCGGTCCTTTTCTTATGCTTTCACCAATTCTTCTTCAGTCGCAGGCGTATAGCGCAAAATCGGTTTACGCGCTGCTTTTGTTTCATCCAGCCGGTTGATGACGGTCGTGTGCGGAGCTTCCTGGACGATCTCCGGATTCTCTTCGACTTCCTTCGCGATCTGGATCATCGCATCGATGAAGGAGTCGAGCGTTTCCTTCGATTCGGTTTCCGTCGGCTCGATCATCATCCCTTCCTCCACGTTGAGCGGGAAGTAGACTGTCGGCGGATGGAAGCCGAAATCGAGGAGCCGTTTCGCCATGTCCAGTGTCCGGACACCGAGTTTCTTCTGGCGCCGGCCCGATAGCACGAATTCATGCTTGCAGTGCTGCGGGTACGGAAGATCGAAATACGGCTCGAGACGGCGCATCATGTAGTTCGCGTTCAGCACGGCATTCTCCGTGACGGACTTCAAGCCGTCCGGCCCCATGGAGCGGATGTACGTGTAGGCGCGCAAGTAGATGCCGAAGTTGCCGTAGAACGGCTTCACACGGCCGATCGACTGCGGACGGTCGTAATTGAACGTGAACACGCCGTCGTGCTTCTCAAGGACCGGTTTCGGCAAGTAAGGTGCCAGTTCTTCCGTGACACCGACAGGACCTGATCCTGGTCCTCCCCCGCCGTGCGGACCGGTGAAGGTCTTATGCAGGTTCAAGTGGACAGCATCGAACCCCATGTCCCCCGGACGGGCCTGTGACATGATCGCATTCAGGTTGGCTCCGTCATAATACAGCTTTCCGCCGGCGCCGTGGACGATTTCCGCCATTTCGAGAATATGCTCTTCGAACAGGCCGAGCGTATTTGGGTTTGTCAGCATGAGCGCTGCCGTCTGGCTGTCGACTTTTGATCGCAGATCCTCGATGTCGACAAGGCCGTTCTCGTCGGACAGGACAGTTACCGTATCGAATCCGGCGACTGTCGCAGACGCCGGGTTCGTACCGTGCGCCGAGTCGGGGACCAGCACTTTGGTGCGATCCGTGTCGCCATTCGCTTCGTGGAATGCGCGGATCATCATGAGCGCCGTCCATTCACCATGCGCACCTGCGGCCGGCTGGAGGGTAACTTCCGCCATCCCGGTGATTTCCGACAGATGCTCCTGCAGGTCATAGGCCACTTCCATTGCACCCTGGACCGTCGATTCGGCCTGGAGCGGGTGGATGTTCGCGAAGCCGGCCATACGGGCGACGGCTTCGTTGATTTTCGGGTTGTATTTCATCGTACAGGAACCGAGCGGGTAGAATCCTGTATCCACCCCGTGGTTGCGGTTCGACAGTGCCGTATAATGGCGCATGATATCGAGCTCGGACACTTCCGGGAGTTCCGGTGCGTCTTTGCGGACGAACGTGTCCGGCAGCAGTGCATCCAGATCGACTTCCGGTACATCGAGCTCCGTCAGACTGTAGCCGATCCGTCCCGGTTTCGAGACTTCAAAAATGAGTGGTTGGTTTTCGTTATGCATGGACAGCCTCCATTTCCTGCACAAGTGCATCGATCTCTTCTTTTGTCCGCTGCTCAGTGATTGCGAACAATGCATGGTTCTCCATTCCTTCATACGTACGGCTCAGGTCATAGCCTCCAATGATGCCCTGTTCCAGCAGCTGCACGTTCAGCTCTTCCACCGGACGTCTGCAGTCGACCACGAGTTCGTTGAAATGTCTGTCCCCGCCGAGTACTGTATACCCCGCCTGTTCGAATGCCTGCTTCGCGTAATGGGTCTTCGCGTAGTTCTGGTAGGCGATTTCCCGGATCCCCTGCTTGCCGAGAGCCGTCATCGCGACGGAAGCCGCAAGGGCGTTCAGTGCCTGGTTGGAACAGATGTTCGATGTCGCTTTGTCGCGGCGGATATGCTGTTCCCGCGCCTGCAGCGTCAGGACATACCCGCGGCGCCCTTCTTCGTCCGTCGTTTCACCGACGAGACGGCCGGGCACTTTACGCATCAGTTTCTTCGTAACCGCGAAATAGCCGCAATGCGGACCGCCGAACTGTTCCGGGATTCCGAATGGCTGGGCATCGCCGACCGTGATATCCGCGCCGAGCTGTCCCGGAGGTGTCAGGATACCGAGCGCGAGCGGATTGGCGGACACGACGGAAAGTGCTCCGCTGTCATGTGCCATCCTGCCGATCGCTTCGATGTCCTCGACCTGGCCAAAGAAATTCGGATATTGGACAAGGACGGCCGCCGTATCGTCTGCAAGCAGCTCCCCGAGCGCATCCATATCGGTAACGCCGTCTTTGTGGGGCACAGTGACCACTTCGATCTGCTGGCCGTCTGCATAGGAGCGTACGACGTCGCGCGCTTCCGGATGGACCGTTTCCGAGATGATCAGTTTCTTCCGTTTCGTATGACCTGCAGCCAGTGTCCCTGCTTCGGCTAGGGCCGTCCCGCCGTCGTACATGGACGAGTTCGCGAGATCCATACCTGTCAGCTCACAGATCATCGTCTGGAATTCGAAGATCGCCTGCAGCTCCCCCTGCGAGATCTCAGGCTGGTAGGGAGTATAAGCCGTGTAGAACTCAGAACGGGAAATGACATGGTCCACGATAACCGGCTTGTAGTGGTCATAGACACCTGCCCCAAGGAAAGATGCGTACTGACGTGAGTCCGCGTTTTTGGCCGCCAGGCGTGACATCTCCTTCAGCAGTGCCGATTCCGATTTCGCTTCTTTGATGTTCAGTTTCCCTTTGAACCGGATCTTCTCCGGAATGTCTGCAAACAATTCGTCGACGGATGAAATGCCAATCACCTCAAGCATCTCGTTCCTGTCTGATTCTGTCATCGGTATATAACGGTGCATCATCTGCAAATCCCCTCTTTCCTGTTATGTCGGTACCGGGTACTTCCCGCCATTATGAGCGCTTGTAGAATGGTGTTGCGATCACTTTCGCCTTCAGCCGCTTGCCGCGCACTTCGATTTCAAGCTCGCTTCCTTCGGCTGCTGCACTGCTGTCGATCAGCGCAAGGCCGATGTTCTTTTTCAATGTCGGCGACTGGGTGCCTGTCGTGACCGTGCCAACTTGTTTGCCTTCCGCATAGACGGGATAGCCGGTACGCGGGATCCCTTTGTCGATCATTTCGATGCCGGCAAGCTTACGCGGTACGCCCTGCTCTTTCTGTTTCGTGAGCGCCTCCTTGCCGATGAAATCCGCTTCCTTGTTCACTTTGACTGCGAAGCCGATCCCAGCTTCGAGCGGCGAGATCTCCGCAGACAACTCCTGCCCGTAGAGCGGCAGACCCGCTTCGAACCGGAGTGTATCACGTGCGCCGAGACCTGCAGGCACGAGACCGTCCGCTTTCCCTTCCTCAAGCAGGACGTCCCACAGTCGGACTGCCGCCTCAGGGGTGCAGTAGATCTCGAACCCATCTTCACCTGTGTATCCGGTGCGGGAGATAAGCGCTGTTTCACCTGCAACCTGTACATTCTCCTTGAAACGGAAGAATCGGATTTCCGATAACGGCACGTCCGTCAGGCGCTGCAGGATGGACTCCGCTTTCGGTCCCTGCAGTGCGAGAAGCGCCCACTGGTCGGACTGGTTATCGATCTGGACATCGCTGCCGGTATGCTGCTCCAGCCAATCGACGTCTTTCGGCGTGTTTGAGGCGTTCACGACGAGCAGGTAATCGTTTTCTCCCCGCTTGTAGACGAGAAGGTCATCGATCGTGCCTCCGTCCTCATAGCACATCGCCGTATATTGCGCCTGCCCGTCCTTCAGTTTTGACACATCGTTCGTCACGACGTTCTGGAGGAACGCAAGCGCCCCTTCCCCGCGTACTAATACTTCACCCATGTGCGACACATCGAACAGTCCGGCTGCCGTCCGCACAGCTTCATGTTCGGCTTTGATGCTTGAAAATTGGACGGGCAGCTCCCACCCGCCGAAATCGATCGTCTTGCCATTGTACGGTGCATAGCTTTCAAAAAGCGGCGTTCGTTTCAACAATTCAGACACCTTATTCTCCCCCATTCTGCAAAAAAAGAAAGAGGCCCCTTTTATAAGAAAAGAGAGCCCCTGTTCATCCGTTTGTCCGGTTCGTAATCAACCGGTCAGAACCTGCCTCAGCAGTCCAGTCCAGGAATGCGTCCAGCATGAGTCTTTTTGCCTGAGAGATTCATGAACCTGTCACTTGCTCCTTCGGCGGCGCAGTTATGCGCTCTCTCCCCATGCATTCATCCGCATTATTCAATTCCCTGACGATCTCCAGCGGGTAATTCCCCGGGAAATAGTTCAAGATTCGGAAAACTGCTGTTATCCTCCCTATCTTACCAGTTTGCCAGCTGAAGCGCAATCACTTTCGCAGACCGCGGCCGTGCGGAGTACTTGCTGCTGTTTCCGTCTCCCCGGACAGCCGTTCCATCTGGAATGCTATGTACTCGGTCACTTTGCTCAGCGAGCGCTGTTTCGTCTGGACGATAAAATGCGCCGATTTCTTGTAGGCTGGATACCTTTTCTGATAGAGCGTCTCGATTTCCGTGCGCGTCGAGCGCTGGACGATCGGCCTGTTCTTATCGGTCGCGATCCGCCTCCATATATCACGGAACGGCGCGTCGAGGAAAAAGACCAGGCCGCCGGCACGCATCAGCTTCCGGTTTTCCTCCCGCATCGCCACTCCGCCGCCTGTTGCGATAATACATTTCTCGTCCCTGAAAGTTTTCAGGAATTCGGTTTCCATGTCGCGGAACCGCTCTTCCCCGTATGTCTCGAAAATCTGAGGTATGGTCATGCCGGTCTTCTGCACAATTTCCCGATCCATGTCGTAAAATGGCAGTTTCGTATAGAAGCTGAGCCGCTTGCCGATCGCACTCTTCCCGCAGCCCATGAACCCCACCAGATATACTTTGTTCATCTGCATCATCCGCCCTGCATCTTTGTTATCGCTGCCTGTTCATAGATGGTGCCCAGCGAATCGTACGTTTCATATAGATTACTATGCCACGAAACGAATGTAAAAAGAAAGAGGGAGACGAAAAATAATAGGACGAGTGCCAGGAGCAATGTGACCCCGCGCTCATTCTTGAGCCGTTCCAACCGCAACCCTCCTTGTCCTCCCGGTTCCGTCATCCAGTACGACGTCGATGGTCAGCATTTCGTCCTGCCGGGTGAAAACGGCGGAGCGGACCGATGTGAGCAGCGGTACGTGCCCCTGCTGATCTTTCCGCCTGACAATGACACCATTGACGGAGCGGTATTCGATGAGACGTCCCCCTCCGGCCGGTATGATCGTGAACTGGGTTCCGTTCCGGTTGAAGGTGAGTGTCTCCGTGTCAGCGAGATCATGCTGCAGATCTACCAGGAACAGCTCCCACTCGATCAGACTGCTGACCGCCATACGCTCATGGACGGACTCTTTGAAAAACAGGAACAGCACGATCAGATGGAGGAAAGCAGCAGCGATCAGAATCTGGAACAGGCTTTCCAGCAAGGTGAATCCGCCCTCACGATGTTCACGGGTCATGACGTGCATAGGGTTTCCCCTTTCCCCTGACGTTCATAGGACACACAGACACGGCCGGCCTGTACGGTCCATGAATAGCGGCCGCCTTCTTCATCACGGTATCCGGACATCAGCCCGTATGATGTATGGAGGAGAGCCCCCTGGTACAGCGTTTCCTTCGCATGCATTTCCGCTTTCTTCCCCTCCAGTCCGCCCACCATCGTGAAAACAACTGGCAGGAGGGTGCAGAAGATGAGCATCGTGACCGCCAAAGTCAGGATCGCTTCCGGCCACGAATACCCGGACTCATTCATCGATGATCATCCTCCCTCTCTGGAATTGGAATTTTATCTGTTTAGCGCCGTTCTCCGTCCGGAGTGACAGCGTGCCAGTATTCAGCATGTCCCCGTTACCATTGAAACCGAATTCTTTGAATGTGCTGGACGGCTCCAGCGCAACGGACGGCGGGAAACTTGCCGCCCTCCTGTCGGCCCTGTCCGAGTACGTCACCGTATAGATCGTGCCGCCCCCGCTGAAAGTCAGCCAGGTCCTTGCCCGGTTAGCCATCGAATACGACTGCATGTGCTGGACGGTCGATTTGAACGCTTCGATGCCGTCCTGCTCGGTCTGTTCCGATGACCACCCTTTGCTGACAGGCAGCACGATCACCGTGAGGATCCCTATGATGAACAGGACGAGGAGCAATTCGAGGAACGTCATGCCTGCTTCATCCGCGATACGCATTTACGAGCCCCTGTTGAGTGTATTGACCGTCACTTTCCCGTCAGTATCGATCGACAGTTCGGAACCGTCCGGGCATTTGGCATTGTCCGGCAAGTATTCTGCCGTGCTCAATTCTCCGATAGTGGCAGGGAACTTCTTTTTGTCCATCTTATACGCCTGCACTTGGCCTTCGACCATCTTCAAATACGCGTCACACCCTTTGTCGTCGATCGACTTGGAGTGCTTCGTGACGTTGGGGATGGCGACGAGGATCAGGACGGAGATGATGAGGAGGACGATCATCATTTCAATGAGTGTGAATCCTTGTTCGTTACGCAGTTTTTTCATGGTTTTCTCTCCCTTTACATGGTTTTGATCATACCGTAAACGGGCAGCAGGAGGGCCAGATAGGCACCGATCATGCAGACAGCCAGCACGATGAACAGCGCCGGCTGCAGCATGGCGACAGCCCGGTTCACTTTCCGGTCGATGGCGTTGCCGAGCTGCTCGCTGTACAGCAAGAGTTCTTTCGGCAGGTGGCCGCTGTCCGACCCGTGTTTCGCGAAAAATGCCAGCTCCCGGGTCAGACCATCCGTCAGTTCGATAGCGATATGGAAGTGCTCGCCTTTCGACGCACGGCTGGTGACAGACAGCGCCACATGGGCGAGCAGCGGATCCAGCTTCTGCTCGCTCAGCTGCATCATCGCTTCCTGGATCGAGTTGCCGGCTGCGAGCAGGTTGCCGGTTTCCGAAGCGAACAGCCGTGTCAGCCGTTCTTTGAACAGTTTCCCGGCAATGGGAATTGCGGACAGCCTGGCGATCCGTTCCCCTGCTTCCATCCGCTTGAATACAGCTTTCATGACGAACAATCCGAACACCAGGACGGCCAAGCCGGCCAGCGCCGCATCAGGAGCAGCGGCCACGATTCTCGGTAATATGCGTTCGATGCCGGTCGACTGGGAAGCGCGCGACTCGGCAAGAGTTTCGAAATTCGGCAGGAAATAGATTTTGAAAGCGAGCAGCAGCAGCGCCATCGCACTGATAAGCACAGCTGGATACGTCGCAGCCTGGACGAATTTCTGCCGCCGCAGTTTAGCTGCTTCCAATCGGATGGACGCCCCTCTCAGCGCTTCCGGAAGCCGCCCGTCACTTTCCGACAGCTTCACAGACAGCAGGATCGTCTGCGGGAAACCGAGCATTCCGAGCACTTCGGATATGTTCTCCCCTTCGCGGAATATATCCTCCACTTTCCGGATCGCCTGCAAGCTGTCACGGCAATGGTGCGGCAGCAGCAGGGTGAAGCATTCGTGCATCGTGTACCCTTCCTGCAGCAGTTCGGATGATCGGAGCAGGAACATCGCCTGGTCGCTGATGACCGGCTGCCGTTCTTTCCTGATGAAAGGCAGGCGGCTAGGCCGGTCCGGCGGTGCCGCTGAATTTCCGTGCAAGTGCTTCCACGCTCCCTTCATACGTCATTGACGTCGGTTCGCCGTTCTTCACTGCCTGCTTCAGCCGCTCCAGCTGTTCGTCCTGGACAATCTCGAACACTGCAGCAGGACGGCCGCCAGGTTCCCGGATCAGCCGCTGTGCGGATATGCAGACAGCGGTCTGGCGGAGTTCTTCCGCGGACACTCCAAAATCCATCATCCTGTACAGGCAGCCCGCTGCGTCCTTCGCGTGGACGGTCGTCAGCACCAAGTGGCCGGTCAATGC
Organism: Sporosarcina sp. NCCP-2716; assembly: GCF_023707985.1. Lineage (GTDB taxonomy): Bacteria > Bacillota > Bacilli > Bacillales_A > Planococcaceae > Sporosarcina. The sequence continues at coordinate 557,875 of NZ_BRCF01000001.1, read as the reverse complement.
AGCCTGCACGGCGATCTTCGCTGTCTCCGCATCGCGGATCTCCCCGATCATGATGACGTCAGGGGAATGGCGCAAAATCGCTTTGAGGCCTGCGGCATAGGACATGCCGGCACGTTCATTCACCTGGATCTGCAGCAGGTGGCGGTGAGGATTTTCGACGGGGTCTTCAAGCGTGATCACATGCCTGCCCAGCTCATTGACGCAATGGGCGGTGAGTGAATAGATGGTCGTCGTCTTCCCGGACCCCGTCGGCCCGCTGACCATGAAGAGGCCCTGCTGCTGGGCGATGGACGTTTTCAGTTTCGCCGCCCATGCAGGGTCAAGGCACAGCTGGTCGAGCGGCACGATCCTGTCGTGCTGCTGGATGCGGATGACCGCACTTTCGTTAACGTGAATGGAAGGAATGGTTGAAATACGGAAAGAGAAATTCTGATCGTTGAATTGTTTGTGGAAAGAGCCGCTTTGGGGTTTGCGGCGATCACTGATGTCGAGGGAAGATAGAAATTTATAAAACGAAATCATACGGACGGCAAGCTGTGGGGGGATGTCGCCAATCCGTTCGAGCCGGCTGCTTTTCTTATGGAAAGTTTCATAGCTTTCGCCTGCGGGCACGAGATGGATATCCGTCGCACCGTCCTCGATCGCTCGTTCCAGCAGCTGAAAACACTTATGTTCGATGATATTGTCCTGGGTTTCCAATGCACACCCCTCTTTCTCGGACACAAGACCGCTTTATGTCTTGCCCACAGTATAGCAGTCAATTCCAAAAAAGGAATACTTTTTGATAAACCCGTATTTTGGGTACGCATAGGGGTATAAAAACTCAATTGTCGAACAATTTAAAGGACAGTTTAGCTGGCTGTTTTGGCAGTCGAGTGGTGCCCTAGTGACCGGCGACGCGGTTTTCGTGCCGCCCGGGCAGTTGAGACTCTCCTTAGTGACCGGGCAACACAGTTTTCCCGATGCGCGGGCAATAGAGACTCCCCTTAGTGACCGGGCAACACAGTTTTACCGCTGCCCGGGCAATAGAGACTCCCCTTAGTGACCGGGCAACACAGTTTTACCGCTGCCCGGGCAATAGAAGCTCGTCCTAGTGACCGGCCGACACATTTTCCCCGCTGCCCGGGCAATAGAGACGCCCCCTAGTGACCGATCAACACAATTCCCACGCGACACGGGCACCAGAGTCTCCCCTTAGTGACCGCCCTAAACCGTCATTCATGAACAGCAGCTCACCGTTCTGTCACACCTCCGCCCCACTTGGAGTTTACATTTGACAGCACTATCCTTTATAATGAAAAGGAGTTTATTGTATTGTTGTAAGGAGGGACGCACTTATGGATAATATGTTCAAGCTGTGTGGTTTCTGGACAGGGATTTTCGCAGTGATGTTTTTTGTCGGTCACATGGACCAGGTCGCACTATTATTTGTAGCAAGCACGATCTTCTTCATGCTGCTCGGCTACATGAAGCTTACGGAAAGAATGTACTTGTACATGTTCGGCGCGTACTTGATGATCTTCACTGTCGGGTTTACGTATTACGCAACGTTCATCCACGTTCCGGGAGCGGGACACTAACACAAAAAAACAGCCAATATCCGGCTGTTTTTTTATTTTCATTCAAAATCCGTTCAGGAATGGGTTGCTGTCCATCTCCTGGCGCGGGGTCGTCTTCGAACCGTGCCCCGGGTAGACTTTATAATCCTCATCGAGCGACAGCAACTGCCGTTCGATCGCTGTCAGCAGCTCGTGCGTGTTGCCCCCTGGCAGGTCAGTACGGCCGATGCTCTGCTTGAAGAGCGTGTCGCCGACGATCGCAAACCGGTCGTCATGGAAGACGTAGCAGACACTCCCAGGAGAGTGGCCCGGTGTATGTCTCGTTTCGACCGTGAAAGGGCCGATTTCGAGCGTCCCGTCCTTCTGGATATGGTGATCGGCAGGCCTGCAGACGACCGCGCTGAGCTCAGGGTATTTCGCGGAGCCATTCAGCTCGGGGTTCCTCAGCCACGTCCGTTCCTGTTCGTGGAGATAGACCGGCACCTTATACCTTTCCCGGATCGTTTCAAGAGCGCCGATATGGTCGAAGTGGGCGTGAGTCAGCAGGATGGCTGCCGGAACGGCGTGCGCCTGTTCGACGGCCTGTACGATTTTTTCCGCTTCCTCCCCCGGGTCGATGATCAGGCAGTTGCCGGCATCGTCGGTGAGGATGTAGCAGTTTGCCTGGACAGGTCCAAGCGGCAATGTTTGAATTTTCATCGGAATTGACCCCCTTCTTTGTTAGAATACGAAATTCTGCTGAGGAATTCAAACAATCGTCACGTTTACGGCTCGACAAACGGAAGGTGAAACAGTACAATAGAAGGTGAGTATTGCTAGCCAGGCATTCATCTGTTCTTTTTTGAAAGGAGTGTCATCATTTATGAATCTTTTAATGGTTATTTTTGGTCTCATTGCAATTTTAGCTGTCGTAGGAACCATCCAGGGATTCAAAGAGCGCAACTTGCTCAGCATCGTATTTAACTTGTTGGCGGCCGTCATTTTTGGTGCCTTTACAATTGCTACAATTGTTACCCAGGGGTATCCGCCGAGCCTGCACTAATTGAATCAGTCCAAAAAAGAACGCCCACTGCCTCTCTGCAGCGGGCGTTTTTACTTTGTCCGTTTCCGATACACAAAGACCGCCGGGACATATCGCCCCGGCGGTCTTTTGATCAGTCTTTCCCGGTTATTTCCGGCTGGTTTTCATCGGCAGGCTGCTGGCCGTCCTTGAAACGGAGCAGATCTCCATTGATGATCGTGTCGGAGTACTCAAGCTCTTTCGAAGCCCGCTCGATGTACGGCGCACACAGTTCCAGCTCTGTCGGTTCACCCGACTCCGTGTCGTAGCACACTTCGTGGGCGTAGACATATTTGTCCGTTACAAAGCGGCCATCGCGGAAGATGACGAAGTTTTCGTGTTCCTCCGAGAACAGATCCGAACCGAACTGCAGGTCGTCTTTTGCATCGATGCCGGCCAAGTTCAGGACGGTCGGACGAATGTCCATCTGTCCGGCCAGTTCGTGCATCACTTTACCGCCGCCTTCACCCGGAATATGGATGAAGAACGGTACTTTCTGGAGCATGGCGTTGTCAAACGGAGTAAGCTCCTTATCGAGATACATGCCCATCGCTTTGTTGTGGTTCTCGGAAATCCCGTAATGGTCTCCGTACATGACGATGATCGAGTTGTCGTAAAGACCGCTCTCCTTCAAGTTGTCGAAGAGCACTTTGATGGACTCGTCGAGGTAGCGCGACGACTGGAAGTACTTGTTGAGCGTCTTCGAATTCGACGTATATGGCGGAATCAGCATATCTTCCTCATCGAGGTCGAACGGATGATGGTTCGTCAGTGTCAGAAGACGGGAAACGAACGGCTGCGGCATGTCTTTCATCATGTCCACCGACTGGTCGAAGAACGGGATATCCTTCATGCCCCAGTTGACCGCTTCGCCTTCTCCGATCGAATAGCTTTGGACGTCATAGAACTTGTCGATATCGAGCGCTTTGTACATGATGTCACGGTTCCAGAAACTGCGGTTGTTGGCATGCATCACGTTAGTGAAATAACCTTTTTCCCCGAATTTCTCGGACATCGAGTCGTACGTGTTGCCGCTGTGTGTGAAGAAGACAGCGCTTCCGTTCCGAGGGTAGATCGAGTTCTCGACGATGAATTCCGCGTCGGATGTTTTCCCGAGACCGGTCTGGTGATAGAAGTTATCGAAGTAGTACGTATCCGGATCCTTCGTCAGCGAATTCAGGAATGGTGTGATTTCGTGACCGTCCATCTCTTCGTTTATGACGAAACTCTGGAGCGACTCGAGTGAAATGATGATCACGTTCCGCCCTTCGGCTGCGCCGAACATTTCCTTACTCGGCTCTTTCCGGTTCGCATGGACATAGTTTTCCACTTCCGACAGTTCACTGCCGTCAGCGAGCACCCGCTGTGCGTGTGACTTCGACTGGACGATCAGGTCATAGATATGGTAGTTGTATGTCCCGATGTTCTTCACGAGCAGCTCGCGGTCGAAGCTGCGCGTCAGCAGCTGCGGACGCTCCGCTTCCGCCAGGCCGAGGTTCACCATGAACAGCGCCGCCGTAGCGATGAAGTACAGTCTGCGGCCCATCTTGAACTGACGGACGGGCTCAGCCGGCTGCGGCAGATACTTGACAGCGAGCGCGATGATCACGACATCCGTGAAGAAGAAAATGTCCCCTCCGTGGATGTTCGCTGTCACCGACGATGACAAGTCGCCGAAATTACTCGTCTGGAACAGCAGCGGAATGGTGATGAAATCGCTGAAGAACCTGTAGAAGACCGCATTCGCAAACATGATGACAGAAGTGATGACACTTACGGATAAAATATATAGATTCCGGCGTTTCGCGGTTTTTATGAAAAGGGCGGCTCCGTAGATCAGCAGCAGGAAACTGAGGGGGTTGATGAACAGGATCAGCTGCTGGATCATATTGTCGATGCTTAAATTGAAACTCGTTAAATAGCCGAAATAGGTCGTCAGCCAGGTTGCGAGCACAGCAATTGCCAGGACTGAGTATTTCGGCCAGTGAAATTTGCGCATTCCATCTCTTCCTTTCTTCGTCTTCAAGTTGCCGCTGTCTATACTAACGATCCAGTCTATGAATAAGTTTCACCTTTTGACCATTGAAGACAGTGCGCAACCAGACGAAACCCACCGCTTCCCTTGCTGAGACGGCTGTTTTCAGCAGTCTGCGAGTGCCTTCCGCAAAAGCAAAGTTGCAGTGAGGTAATCCTCTTTCATGATAAGTCCGTCATCGAACAGATCTTTCAGTTCGGATTGCATCAGAAGGATATCGGCTTTCGGGTCGCCCGTATAAATATATGCGCCGAACCGCCTCATCAGACGGACCACGTCCCAGTACTCCTTCAGACCGTTTTTCTGCATAGGATGACCCGCTCTTCCGTAATGATTTTGTTCACCGGGATGTCATGGGGAGAAGCAGGGATGTCCTCCACGAGCTGTGTTTCGAACGCCAGCGAGACCGTCCGCCCTCCGAAATCGTGCAGGAAGCGATCATAGTAGCCCCCGCCATACCCGATCCGGAAGCCTGCGGGCGAGAATGCAACGCCCGGCACGATGATCAGATCCAATTCTTCCGATGCTGTACGGACCGTCTGTTCTGTAATCGGTTCCAACAGATCCAAGTATACCATTTCCAATTGCGAGAAGGATGCAATTTCATAAAAGTCCATTGCCCGTGTGTCCGGAATGCATTTTGGCACGGATACCCGTTTCCCTGCCTGCCAGCACGCTTCGATGATTCTGCGGGTGTCGACTTCGCGGCCTCGCGAAACGGTGAGCGCGACAGAGTGTGCATTTGTAAACGTGCCGTCCTCCGTCAAACGGCTTAGAATCCGCGCGGACCTGCCGTCGTATTCGTCTTCCGTCAGCCGATCCAACCGGGCGAGTATCGATTTCCGGATGATAGATTTAGAGTTTCCCATGTATACTCTATTCCCCTCTTTCTAAAGAAAAAACCAAAACCGGTAAGAGGTTTTGGCCTGAGCAATTATTTTGTTTCACGGTGAAGCGTCTGCTTCATTTCACGTGAGCAATATTTTTTCATTTCGATACGTTCCGGGTTATTACGCTTGTTTTTCTTTGTGATATAGTTACGCTCACCACATTCAGTGCAAGCTAGTGTAATATTTACGCGCATGGTTGTCCCTCCCACTCATCAGCGATAGTTAAGTTATTATGAGCATGATTTATACGACTGTTCCATTGTATCATAATTTGAGATGTTGTCCAGCGGGAAATGTGAATTCCTTAATCGATTTCATTATGATACGATAGAAGAAACCGATTAGTTAAGGAGGGGGAACCCGTGTCTCTACCGATTGTCCTCATGGGTATCGGGACAGCCGCCCTGCTGCTGTCCATTTTTCTCAGCGCCCGTCCTGCAGGGTCCGATGACGCTGAACAGATGTCGATCAGCCTGTATCAGGAGACGAGCCAGCTGAAGAAACGGGTCAAGGCGCTCGAGGAGGAACTGATGATGGAAACTGGGTCACTGCCGACTCTGCCGGCCGGACAGCCGCAGGATAAGCCGGTCCACTCGATCATCGTCAGCCAGATCACCGCACTCCACGGACAGGGCTTTTCCGTCGATGAAATCGCCGCCCGCTCCACCCTGCCGCCCGCCCAAGTTCTGAGCGTCCTCCGTTCGAAAGGTGTGCGTCCGTGATGCGCCAGCTCATCCAGCTCTTCGGGGCTGTGTGCCTGACAGCGGGTGCCGTGCTGTTCTTCACGCAGCCCGCAGGACCTGCCGGAGCGGATCAGGTGAAAGCCCTGCATGAAGAGAACCGTCTGCTGAAAGATCAGCTGAAAACAGCAAAAACGGCACTTGCCGACGCCCAGAAGGCGACGTATTCGGAGAATGCTCAGGATGCCGGTAAAACCGGGCAGACGGACGGCGGAAAGGACGCCGATGAAAAGGCGGAACCCGAGACAGTGACGAAGATGATCCTGACCCTTTCCCGCGGTGACACATCGAAGGATGCGTCGGATTCGTTGGAACGCTCAGGAATCATCAAAAGCTCCTCGGAGTTCGAACGCTACTTGAACGATCAGGGCCTGTCAGGGAAGATCCAGATCGGACAGCACGAAGTCGATTCGTCGATGGATTTCGGACGGCTTGCGAAAGAACTGACAACTGTCAAACAATGAAAAAAGGCTGCAGCGCTTCTGTTCATCAGAAATCGCTGCAGCCTTTTTTTCGCTTGCTTATTCGGGTATTTCCGTATCCGCACCTGCCTTATATGGCGGCTGGATGGTCTGGGTTTCCGTCGAGAAGATCTCGGCTTCCGCCCGCTTTTTCTTCAAGGCGAAATACTCTTTCACGGCCGCCTGGACAATGTCATTGTTCGGATGCGGTGGTGTTGTCGAAGTGGAGACGTGCGGTACGATGACTGAGTACGCGATCTCCGGTTTGTCGAATGGGGCGAAACCTACGTGTGCGACCGATACGGTCTGCGTGCCCCATAAGGACCGGTCTTCCCCTTCGTAATAGCCGGACTGGGCCGTCCCGGTCTTTCCGCCGGCGTCGAATGCTTCACCGGCGAACAGGCCGTGTGCAGTCCCCCGCTGGCCGTAGTACGTATAGTACATCCCTTTTTTGATGCGCTCGATCTCTTCAGGTGAGTTGTCGATCTTATTCAGCACGACAGGATCCATATCTTTCAGCAGAGCGCCGAATTCCTTGCCGTCCTTTGATGGCTCGTAGACGGATTTCAGCAAGTGCGGAGCGATCCGGTACCCGCCGTTCGCCACGGTCGACACGTATTGTGCCATCTGCAGCGGTGTGTACGTATCGTACTGGCCGATCGATAAGTCGAGCAGTTTTCCGGGTTCCGCACGGTTCGGTTCAGGAGATGATCCGGTCACTTCACCCGGAAGGTCGATTCCCGTCTTGACCCCAAGACCGAACGACGCATAGCCGTCCCTCATCTTGTTGAAGGCATCGAAGTCGATTTTCAGTCCGCTGCCCCGTACATAATTGTAGTTGGCGATATTCATGGCGATCTTGAACATGTAGACGTTGGAGGATCGTCCGATCGCTTCCACGTCGTTGATCGGGATCCGGGAGCTCTGGTTGAAGAGCGATGATTTCGGCCGGCTGCCTTTGAAGTAGATCGGTTCATCGATCTTCACTTCACCCATACGGGCTGCCCCGTATTTGTATCCGGTGAGCATTGTCGCAAGCTTAGCCGTGGAGCCGATCTCATAGGATGTGCTGAACGTGCCGAATGTAAAGTCCTGGACGGTCTGTTTGCCGGTCTCGCTGTCCTTGACGATCTTCTTGCCGACCATCGACAGCACTTCGCCGGTGTTCGGGTCCATCATGACGAGGAAGGCGCGGTCGAGGAACCTCGAACCCGGCATCCGTTTGGCCTTCAGCAGGTTCTCCTCCACAATCTTCTCCAGATGGGCCTGCAGTTCCGTATCCAACGTAAGCATGAGGTCTTTCCCCGGCTCCCCTTCCCGGACAGTCTTCGTCTCGACCACTTTCCCGGTACGGTCCTTGATATTCTTGACGACCGTCTTCTGGCCTTTCAGCAGATCTTCATAATACCGTTCGATATAACTTTTACCGACGCGGTCATTCCGTGAATAGCCGCGGGCGAGGAAGTAATCGAGATCCGTTTTCGGGATCCCTTCGAGCGGGCTTGTCGTCGTGCCGAGAATGGCGCTGTCCGACATCTTCACCCGCTGCCAGTCAGTCGTCGTATTGACGCCCGGCAGTGAAGTAAGATGTTCGGACACGGAAGCGAATTCCCGGTCCGTCACGTCTTCACTTTTGACGATCTGCGGAGTGTAGGCATAGCCAGACATCATTTCACGGTAGATCGCAAGCACTTCCAGTTCACTTTCCGTGAAGGAGTTGAGCTCTTCTTCCGTGATGCGTTCGCGGGTGAGCGCGGTGATCTTCCGCTGCCCTTCCTTTTTGGTAATCTTCTCGTCATTCTGGATGGCGAGCTGCTCTTTTTCCGTCACTTTTCCGGCCGCTTCCTCGGGATGGAGCAGGATCCAATAATCCTTCTTATCCCCAAGTGTGATCCGGTTCGTCGGTTTCTCGATCAGTTTCGCGAGTTTCTTCGCGGTCTTGAGCATGTCCGCCGATGTGGTGGACGTTGTCTTTGTATATGTAATGGCATTGCGCGGTTCGTTATCGACGAGCAGGTGTCCGCTGCGGTCGAAGATCCGTCCTCGCGGCACGCTTGTATTGACGGCGATCTCTTCCGTCCGTTCGAGTAACTTCTTATAGTCTTCCCCTTTGACGATCTGCAAGTATCCGAGGCGGAAGATCAGCAGGGAAAACAGGACGAAGATCGAAAAGAACAGGAAATTCATACGGAAGGAAGTCAATTTACGCTGGCGGACTTTCGCCTGATCGACTTTGCGCTGGTTTTTTTTCAACAGATTCCCTCCCTCAGCAAAGTGATGATCATGAGGATTATATCATTTTCCAAACAAAAAGCACACATCTTGACGAACAAGATGTGTGCGAAGTTGCAGATGCATCTTACTTATTTTGCGCGAACAGTTTTTCGACTTCGTCCCAGTTGACGACATTCCAGAATGCAGAAATGTAATCGGGACGGCGGTTTTGGTAGTTCAGGTAGTAGGCGTGTTCCCATACATCCAAGCCGAGGAGCGGAGTTTTGCCTTCCATGAGCGGGTTGTCCTGGTTTGGAGTGGACGTGATCGCAAGTTCGCCGTTATCGACAACGAGCCATGCCCATCCGGAACCGAAGCGTGTTTTCGCCGCATTTCCGAATTCCTCTTTGAATTTGTCGAAGCTGCCGAACTTCTTGTCGATCGCTTCAGCCAATTCGCCTTTTGGAGCGCCGCCGCCGTTTGGAGAGAGAAGCGTCCAGAACAGGGAGTGGTTTGCATGGCCTCCGCCATTATTGCGGACTGCTGTACGGATGTTTTCCGGAACCGCGTTCAGATCCGAGATGAGGTCCTCGACTGACTTCGCTGCCAGGTCGTCGTGACCTTCGAGAGCAGCGTTCACATTCGTCACATACGTATTATGGTGCTTCGTGTGGTGGATCTCCATCGTTTCCTTGTCGATGTGCGGTTCAAGTGCATCATATGCGTACGGCAATTCTGGTAATTTGTAAGCCATTCCAATTCCTCCTTGAGTAAATGAATTCTTTCCTGCCCTAGTAGCGTATCAAACTTCCTATGCGCATTCAATTATCTTGATTCTCAGATGATGAAGAATATGAAGACGGCGATCATCACGATCATCACCGCCGCTTTCACGACGACGGACGTCAGGAACCCGACGAGCGAGCCGACCCCTGAGCGGAATGCCTGCTTCACTCCGGCACGCGTCACGAGCAGCTCGGCGATGACAGCGCCGAGGAACGGCCCGATCAGGATCCCAGCGACCGGTATGACGAACGGTCCTGCGATCAGCCCGATCGTACTTCCCCACCCGCCGGCAGACGTCCCGCCGAACCGCTTGACGCTGAACACATTCGCTGCCGTGTCGGCACTGAACAGCAGGATGGTGAACAGCACCTGGATGGTCCAGAACAGCCAGCCCATCGAGCTGAATGAGTCGATCAGCCCATACAGGAGGAACCCGCCGATGATGAACAGGACGGATGGGATGACGGGATAGAAAAGTCCCGCAAATGCGATGATGAAACATATACCCGCTGCAATCCAGGCGATCCACTCCATCAGTTTCCCTCCTCACGTTTTACTGTCAAGCGCGCTTTCCGAGCACTGCTTCCGCAATATTGACGGCATGGTCGCCGATCCGTTCCAAATTGGAGACGATGTCGACGAATACGATGCCCGCCTGTGCGGAACATGCGCCTTCATTCAGACGGATAATGTGGCTTTTCCGGCATTTACGTTCCATTTTATCGATCAGGTCTTCCTGCTTCGCAACCGAGCGGGCCGTCTCCCAATCGTTCGTATCTAGCGCATCGACCGCTTTCTGTACCGTTCCGATCGTCAGCTCGAACATTTCCGCAAGCTCTTCCATGGCATCTTCGGACAGTTTGACTTTGTTGACTTCGCGGAAGTCGATCAGTTCGATGATGTTCTCGAAATGGTCTCCGATCCGTTCGATATCCCGGACTGTATCCATCAGCATGACGTGCCGCACCGATTCGACCGGCGAGATATTGACCGCTGAGATCTCCACGAGGTAATCCGTGATCTTGCGGTCCAGGTTGTTGATGGCGTCTTCGATCTGATAGGCAGTTTCCGCATGGCTCTTCTTACTGCTCTTCAAGTAGTCGAATGTCTCCCCGAGACCCTGCACGGCAAACGACCCCATGCGGATGATCTCCTCTTTCGCCTGCCCGATCGCCACAGCGGGCGACTGGTGGATGAAATGACGGTCCAGGTGCTTCGGATTGTACTCGATCGTGACATCCTCACCCGGGATCAGCTTCGTGACAAAGTACGCCCATGCCCCGATGAACGGGAACTGGATGATCGTGTTCACGACGTTGAACGAACCGTGTGCGAACGCGATCTGCATCTTCTTGTCAAGGCCGAGTGTTGCAGTGATCCACTCGACATACGCCGTGAACGGGATCAGCAGGATCATGAAGATGACAGCCCCCACGATATTGAACAGCACGTGTGTCGCTGCTGCGCGACGCGCTGCGACGGATGCACCGATGGATGCGAGGATCGCCGTGATGGTCGTCCCGATGTTATCTCCGAACAACACCGGCAGTGCCGCTTTCAGGTCGATGAGATTTTCCGCGTACAAGCCCTGCAGGATGCCGACTGTCGCACTCGAACTCTGGACGATCAGTGTGAACACCGTACCCGCCACTACTCCGAGCATCGGATGATCCGCCATCGAAACCGTCAATGACGTGAATGCATCCAGCGTCCTCAGAGGGGCCATCCCGGTACTCATCAGTTCCAGCCCGAGGAACAGCCCCCCGAACCCGAAGATGACCTCACCGATATGCTTCACGGCCAGCTTCTGTATGAAAAAGATCAGGAAAGCGCCTGCTGCCATGATCGGCAGTGCATAGGCACCGACATCGAGTCCGATGATGAACGCCGTGACAGTCGTCCCGATGTTCGCCCCCATGATGACGCCGATCGCCTGCCTCAGCTTCATGAACCCTGCACTGACGAGGCCTACCGTGATGACAGTCGTCCCTGAGCTCGATTGGATCAGCACCGTGACGATGATCCCGACGAGGACTCCCATGAATGGATTTGTCGTGAAGCGGTCCAAAATCGAACGCAGCCTGTCCCCAGCGACCTTTTGAAGCCCGTCCCCCATGTATTTTATGGCGAATAGGAAAATACCGAGACCTCCTAGAAATTGAAACGCCACTTCCTGCCAGTTAATATCCATGCAATGTGCAACCTCCAATAACGTTATGTATACACCCCTATTATTGTCGCCATGTATAGGGCTTGTAAATAGACTTCAAAGAAACTTTACAAACCCTTAACATTCGACAGCACAAAACAGGGAGAAAAGAGATTTCCTGTCCAAACGGCCGCCAGCGATGATAAACTGATGAGAGACGTAGGAAAGGAGTCATCTTTTTGAAAATCCGCCAATTATTCACGGCTTCCCTGTATGAGCCCAAAAAACTCGCGGCCTTCCGCATGCTTCCGATCGGCAAGGTCTTCCAATATGTATTTGTCTTCGTCTTCCTGTCGACAGCCGTATCGTTCATCCGCTTCCTATCGGGGGATATCGATCTGTTCGGCGCTTCGGATGAGCTGATCGACTATGCTGAAACTGTCGGCGGTCTCCTCTATCCGATGGCATTCGCCCTGCAGTTCGTCATCAGTACGTTCTACCTGTTCATCCGTGTCAGTTTCTTCGGCCTGGTCGGACTCGGCATCCTGTCCGTACTGCGAAAGCGCGGCGAATATCGGCATATGTGGAGGACAGCCGCGGTTTCCGTCACGGTCCCGGTCCTCTTGTCGGTCACGCTCGATATACTGCATGTGCCGGGGGCGGTGAACTTCCCGGCAGCTGCGGCTGTCCACATCCTTTATCTGATTGCGGCAGCCCGCTATTATCCGAAAAAGCCGGCTGCACGGAAAGCGGCGGCATAATCGGCCTCCCCCTGTCATATACATATGCCAAGAAGGGGGAGCGGTATTATGAGATTCCTTATAGCTGCTTTAGCGGTTTTCGCGCTGATCTATATGCTGAAAAGCGATTTGACGGAAGGGACGATCCATCTTGCCGCATTCGCATCGGAAGAACCGGATTGCCGGGAAACGGACAAGCCTGCGTCCATCATCGTGACTGCAGTCGCCGGGGACACGATCGAATCACTGTTCGCTCTCTATCCGGATCCGTCGGCCGCTTTCCTGGACCGTCTGGCCGCATTCTACCGGATGAACCCGCATCTGCAGCTGCAGCATATCGTCGGCGGGGAGCAGATCGAGCTGCCGCTGAGCAGCGAAATCGTCACTGTTTGCACGGAAGCTTAATGTGCTGAGGGCAGTTCCTTGTCTTTTCAACACAATGATTGATAAAATATACAGTAGTATTGCGAAGTAAGGAGAGAGAATAATGACTGAAATGATACATCGATCGAAGACGCGTCCGGTAAAAGTGGGGAATCTCACGATCGGCGGCAGCAACGAATTATTTATCCAAAGTATGACGACTACGAAAACACATGATGTCGAAGCCACAGTCGCAGAGATCAAACGCCTGGAAGAAGCAGGTGTGCAGGTTGTCCGTGTAGCGTGCCCTGATGAGCGTGCAGCGTATTCCATCGGAGCGATCAAAGAGCAGATCAACATCCCGCTCGTTGTCGACATCCATTTCAACTATAAACTGGCATTGATCGCAATTGAGCAGGGTGCCGACAAAATCCGCATCAACCCGGGCAATATCGGGAAGCAGTCGAAGGTCGAGGCTGTCGTCAATGCCGCGAAAGCGAAAGGCATCCCGATCCGTATCGGTGTCAACGCCGGTTCACTCGAGAAGAAGATCCTTGAGAAATATGGCTATCCGACTGCTGACGGCATGGTGGAAAGTGCCCTTCACCACATCAAGATCCTCGAAGATCTCGATTTCCATGACATCATCGTTTCGCTGAAAGCATCCGACGTCAACCTGGCGATCGAAGCATATAAGAAAGCGGCGGCTGCATTCGATTATCCGCTGCACCTCGGCATCACGGAATCCGGCACGCTGTTCTCCGGTTCCATCAAGAGTGCAGCTGGTCTCGGCGCCCTGCTTTCAGCAGGTATCGGCAATACGCTCCGCGTCAGCCTGAGCGCAGACCCTGTCCAGGAAGTCAAAGTCGCCCGTGAACTGCTGAAAGTGTTCGGCCTGTCGTCGAATGCCGCTACGCTCATTTCCTGCCCGACATGCGGCCGCATCGAAATCGACCTGATCTCGATCGCGAATGAAGTGGAGGAATACATCTCGACCATCAAAGCGCCGCTCAAAGTGGCAGTCCTCGGCTGTGCTGTCAACGGTCCTGGAGAAGCGCGCGAAGCCGATATCGGCATCGCGGGTGCCCGCGGCGAAGGCCTGCTGTTCATGCACGGGAAGACGGTCCGCAAAGTTCCGGAAGAGACAATGGTCGAGGAACTGAAAGTGGAGATCGATAAATTGGCTGAAGAGTATTTCGAGAAGAAACGCCAGGAAGAAGCACTGGAAGAAAGCGGCGCAGCGAATTGAAGAAGTACCGTTTCGGGATCGACATCGACGGCACCGTGACAACCCCTTCTTCCCTGCTGCCGCACATCAACAGGAAATTCGGCTGCAATCTCGTGCTGGATGACATCCGTGAATACGATCTGACGGCAGCATTCGATGTCGATCCGGATGTCTTCCATGATTGGTATAAGGAAACCGAGGCGGAGATCTGCCTCGGTTCCTCCGTCCAGAAATATGCAAAACTTATCCTTGAAGACTGGCAGCGGAAACAGGCGGAGCTGTATTATATCTCCGCACGCGGACCGGAAGTATTGGATGCGACGCTGGAGTGGTTCCGACGTGAACAGATCCCGTATGACCACGTCGAGTTGATCGGCAGCCACCGTAAGATCGAGACCGCCCGCCGGTTCGGCACGGATGTCTTCTTTGAGGACAAGCATGATAATGCGGTCGACCTCCATGAAGAACTCGGCATACCGGTCATCCTGTTCGACACGCCGTACAACCGGGATGTAGTTCCGGACGGCGTTATCCGCGTCCATACATGGAAAGAAGCGGATGAATGGATCCAACAACATTTCTTCGCAAGCACCGTCCGATAACTGAAAAAAGCTGTCCATCCCTACATGCTGCATAGGGATGGACAGCTTTTTAGCTTTCGGTCGGCCGTTAGTTCACTTGCAAGACGGGCACTTACCGTACACTTCGAATTTGTGCCCTTCGATTTCGACACCCGGAAGTTCGACGGCAAGGAGATCCATCGGACAGCTCGGGATATGCTTCGTCCTTCCGCAGACCGTGCAGATGAAATGGTGATGGTGGACGCCTGGATCACAATGCATGCGGAACTGTCTCTCCCCGTGCAGATCCGTCTCTTCGAGGATACCGAGGTCTGCGAACGTCGCAAGATTCCGGTAGACCGTGTCGTAGCTCAGTCCGGGGTTCTCCCGTTTCAGGAACTCGCTCACATCCATGGCAGCCGTATATCCGTCCTGCTGCGCCAAGTAATGCAGGATCGCTTCCCTGTTCTTCGTCCGTTTGAAGGAATGATCTTTCAAAATAGTCCATGCTTTCTCCACATTCATGCCGCTTCCTCCTCCGCTTCAGGATGCCGCAGCCCGAGCAGCCGTTTTCCGCCAAGCACGGCAAGTAAAATGAGGATTGCCGTCACGACGATCGTCCCGCCCGGTGCAATATCCAAATAGAATGCCGCCACGAGACCCGCGATGACGGATGTCTCTCCAAGGATCACCGACAGCACCATCGCCGACCGGAAACTCTTTGCCACTTGGATCGCCGAAGCGACTGGCAGTGTCATGAGCGAGGAGACGAGCAGGATCCCGACGATCCGCATCGACGCACCGATCACGAGCGCCGTCATCACCATGAAGAGGATCTGGATCCATCCGCCATTCAGACCCGATGCCCGCGAATAATCCGTATCGAACGATAAGGTGAACAGTTCCTTGTAGAACAGGTAGATGAACACGAGGACCGCCGCTGCAAGCACGGCGACGACCGTCAGATCCTGCCGGCTCACCGCAGACACGGAGCCGAACAGATAGCCGACGAGGTCGGAGCCGAACCCTTTTGCGAGGGAGATGAAAATCGCCCCGAATCCGATTCCCGCCGACAGGATGATCGGAATCGCCAGTTCTTCGAAGTTCCGGTAGACCCGGCGCAGCCGCTCAATGAGAAGGGATCCGCCGACCGCGGCCGCCATCCCGAGATAGACCGGATTCAGCCCGGCAAAGAAGACGACTTGCTGGCTCAAGTACAGACTGCCAGCGATCCCCGCGAGCGACACGTGGCTCAGCGCATCAGCAATGAGCGCCAGGCGCCGCACGACGATGAACAGCCCGATCATCGGTGCGATGACCCCGATGATCAGTCCCGACAAGAAGGCATTCTGGAGGAAATCATAGGAGAACAGAGCCTCAATCATCACTTCCACCCCCTTCTTTCTGGTGGATCAGCCGTACCGGATGCCCGTACCATTTGGACAGGTCCCTGTCCCCGAGTTTCGCGAAATCCCTGCGACCGCCATGGAAATGCATCGTATGGTTCAGGCACGCGACATGTGACGCCAGATCCGTCACCAGATCGATTTCGTGGGAGACGAGAATGATGGCAATTCCGTGTTCACGATTCAGCTCCTCGAGCATAGAATAGAAAGACGCTGAATTCTGCTGGTCGATGCCGACTGTCGGTTCGTCCATGATCAGGAGCTCGGGTTCCGCAGCGAGCGCCCGTGCGATGAAGACACGCTGCTGCTGACCGCCAGATAACTCGCCGATATTGCGGCCCGTGAAATCTTCCATACCGACTGCCTGAAGTGCGCGCCTGGCTGCTTTGCTGTCGTCCTCGGTGAACCGTCTGAACAGCCCCCGCTTCACGGTCAGGCCGCTTTTGACGACTTCGAGGACAGTTGCCGGAAAGCCGCTGTTGAAGGATGCTGATTTCTGGGAGACGTAGCCGATACGCTCCTTCCGATCCGGATCCCCCGCCGGCTTACCGAACAGTTCAACCGTTCCCCTGCTCGGTTTCAGCAGGCCGAGAAGCAGTTTGATGAGGGTCGATTTCCCGGAACCGTTCGGACCGATCAGTGCCCAGAATTCCCCGGGATTCACGGTGAATGTAATATCTTTCAAGACAGCCGAGCTGCCATAACTGAACGAAACATCTGTTAACTTCACGAGACTTCCCTGCATACAACCATCCTTTGTAAATAGTAATGATTACGGTTACTATACCGATTATAAATGACAGGGCTCCGGCTGACAACTTAAAAGAAAGTTAGGTGGCGCAATGGATTATTCGAAATTTCTGTTGGACATGAAGAAAAAGCCTGATGAGGAGATGTATATGCTGGCGAGGAGTTATGGGCTGGACTTTTCAGTCGAAGAGATCCGGCAGCTCCGGCCGCTGCTGGACGAAGTGTCCTTCCACTGGATATTGACAGGGGTCCCTGAGACGTTCGTTTCGAAAGTGTCAGCGGTCATCGGAGAAGCCCGTACTTACCAGATCCTTGAGGATTATCTCAACATGAAAAAGTAGACAGCAGGACTTTCCCGGATTGACTGGGAAAGTCCTGCTGTTCACGTTTCCTTATACGCCGGTCTGCACACCGAGCAGCGCATCACGGTGGGCAGTCGTGAACTCACCGCTTTTCAGCATGCTGATTTCTTCTTTGTATGGTGCAGTCTTGTTCTTCTTGTCGGTCCCGATGAACGGGGTCTCCAGAATTTTCGGGATATCAACGAACGACGGATGATGGACGATGTAATGGAGAGGATCGAAGCCGATATGGCCGAATCCGATGTTTTCGTGACGGTCCTTCCCCGCTCCGCGCACGTTCTTGCTGTCGTTCACATGGATGACCGAAATCCGTTCCCGGCCGATGAAGTGATCGAACTCCTCGAGGACGCCTTCGAAGTCATTGACGATGTCATAGCCGGCGTCATGGACGTGGCACGTATCGAAACAGACGGAAAGCCGGTCGTTGTTCTTCACACCGTCGAAGATCCTCGCAAGTTCCTCGAAACTCCTGCCGCATTCCGTCCCTTTGCCGGCCATCGTTTCCAGCGCGATCCGGACATTTGCATCGGAGGACAGCGCCTCATCGAGCCCTTCGATGATCTTGGCGATCCCCTTGTCAACACCTTCACCGACATGGGCTCCAGGGTGCAGGACGATCTGGTCCGCGCCGAGCGCAGCTGTCCGCTCGATCTCCGACTGGAGGAAATCGACCCCAAGCCGGAACGTCTCCGGTTTCACGGTATTGCCGATATTGATGATATACGGAGCATGGACGACCATCGACGACAGACCATTCGCTTCCATATGGACGCGGCCTGCTTCGATATTCAGCTCTTCTATCGCCTTGCGTCTCGTGTTCTGCGGGGCACCTGTATAGATCATGAAGGTCGAGGCGCCGAAATCCGCTGCATCTTTACTTGAGCCGAGCAGCATGTCCTTGCCGCTCATGGATACGTGGGAACCGATTAGGATAGGCTGTTCACTCATTTCTTCTTGTTCAGTCTCCTTTCCCGCTTTTTGAAGCGTTCGACTTCCTGCGCGCGTTTTTTCTTGTAGCCCGGCTTCACTTTCGCCGGTTTTTTGATCATCGCGGCCGCTTTCTTGTCGATGTCATCCTGTTCTTTCGGGCGGTTCTTCCGGGAATGGCGTTCTTTCAGCTGCACCCATTCCCCGTTTTTAACATCTTCGTGGACGAACGGAACGCCCATCTTCTCAATTTTGACGATCGCATCGTCTTCCGAAGGGTCAAACAGCGTGATAGCTGTCCCTTTGAGTCCCGCACGCGCCGTCCTTCCGACTCGGTGGATATAGAATTCCAGGTCTTCCGGTAGTTCGTAGTTGATGACGTGGCTGACGCCGGGGATATCGATCCCGCGGGCGGCAAGGTCCGTCGCGACGATGAACTGGTACTCGAGGTCGCGGATCTGTTTCATCATACGTGTGCGTTCACGTGCGTTCAGGTCGCCGTGCAGTTTCCCGGTTTTAATGCCCTGTGCCGCCAGATAGCCGGCAAGTTCGTCCGCATTCTGCTTCGTATTCGTGAAGATGATCGCCAAGTACGGATTGACGGCCCCGATGACTTGGACGAGCTTCTTCCTGCGGTCCATACCGCGGACAGGTACGAGCGAGTAGTGCATGTTTTCCGTCAGCGGTTTTTTGGTGCCGAGCTGGATATGCACGGGCGAGTCCATATACTTCGCAAGGAACGGCTTCAGTTTTTCAGGTATCGTCGCGGAGAAGACGTACATCTCCAGATCACCCGGCATTTTTGAAGCGAACTGGTCGATGTCTTCGATGAACCCCATGTCGAAAGCGAGGTCTGCTTCATCGATGACAAGGATACGCGCTGTATGGACGGAAAGTGCTCCGTTTTCCGCCATATCCCGGATGCGTCCCGGTGTGCCGACGACAAGATGGGGATTGGACTTCAGTTTGTCCGCGGAACGCTTCTTGTCGGTTCCGCCGATGAGCAGGCTTGTCCGGATTTCGGATTTCTCCGTAAGCTTTTTCAGCTCATCGAACAGCTGGATGGCGAGTTCCCTCGTAGGTGCCGTGATGACGGCCTGCACATCGTCCTGCTTTGTATCGATACGCTGCACGATCGGGATCAGGAAACTGTGTGACTTCCCTGTGCCGGTATGGGCCTGGCCGATCGCGCTGGTCCCTTTCAGGATGAGCGGGATCATTTCTTTTTGTATAGGCGTGGGACTTGTAAAACCCAGCTCTTCAATTGCATCCCGAAGAAATGGGTTGAATTGGTAATCAGTATATCTAGACATGTTCGTGTCCTCCTATCATTCGTTCATTGTAGCATGAAACAGTGACGCCGGTCGTTTTTTTCGCATAAGATACCGTATAAAGACAGTATGCTTCAGAAAGGAGTCTGCTATGAGATACGAATCGTTTTATCCGTTTGCGAACCAGCAGCGTTATGCGGAGCAGAGGCCGCCCGTGTACCAACAGGGCTACCAGCAGAGCCAGCCCTATATGCAGCAGCCGCCGCAGTCAGGACCGCAGTCCTCTCTGCAGGCGTTCTCCCCCTTCGGTTTCGGTGCGCCGCAGCAGCAGGCAGGTGCGTCCCCTGCAGGGCAGGCGGGGCCTTCAAAGCCGGAAATGTATATGGAAACAGCCAACCGCCTCCTGACGACGGTGCAGCAATACGCGCCGATTGTCCAGCAGTTCGCGCCGATGATCCAGAACATCCCTGCGATGTGGAAACTGTACCGTGGCTTCCAGTCGCTTCCTTCTGTACCAGCTGCAGGGACCGCTGCCGCTGCTGTGAGTCCGGCTGCTGCGGCCGCCTCGGCGGCGAGAGTGCCGAGACCATCCGTCCCTAAGGTGTTCCAGCCGCCGGTCTAAGACTTTGAACCTTTCCGCCATCTCCGCTATAATGGACTGTAGATCCCTTTAGAGGAGTGAGCGTAAAATGGAAGTATTGAAGATTTCCCCGAGAGGCTATTGTTACGGGGTCGTCGATGCAATGGTGATCGCGAGAAATGCGGCACTCGACGAAACACTGCCGAGACCGATCTATATATTAGGTATGATTGTGCATAACAAACACGTGACGGATGCATTCGAACAAGACGGGATCATCACGCTGGAAGGGAACGACCGGCTGGACATCCTGAACCAGGTCGATAAGGGTACTGTCATCTTCACGGCGCACGGGGTATCCCCGGAAGTCCGTGAACTGGCACGTAAAAAGGGGCTCGTGTCGATCGATGCCACGTGTCCCGATGTGACCGTCACACACGACCTGATCCGCGAGAAGACAGCGGAAGGTTACGAAATAATTTACATCGGCAAAGCGAACCATCCGGAACCTGAAGGCGCGCTCGGCGTGGCACCGGGTAAAGTGCACCTCGTGGAAAACGCTGAGGATATTGTGAATCTCGACCTCCACAGCGACCGTCTCCTCGTCACGAACCAGACGACGATGAGCCAGTGGGATGTCGCCCACCTGATGGATATGCTGAAAGAGAAATATCCCGCTATCGAAGTGCACCGTGAAATCTGCATGGCCACCCAAGTGCGCCAGGAAGCTGTCGCGGAACAGGCCGGCGAAGCGGACTTGCTGATCGTCGTCGGCGATCCGAAGAGCAACAACTCCAATAGGCTGACGCAAGTGTCCGTGGAAATCGCAAATACGCCGTCCTACCGGATCTCCGATGTATCCGAGATCCAGCTGGAATGGCTCGAAGGGATCGGGCGGGTAGCGGTCACTGCCGGTGCTTCGACGCCGACACTCATCGTCCGGGAAGTGATCGAATTCCTGACGAAGTTTGATCCGGCCGATCCGGCCACCCATACGGCGGAACGGAAATTCGAACTGAGCCGCCTGCTTCCAAAAATCAAGAACCCATCCCCTGTCACCAGGATCGAACCTTACGTCTGAACAAAAAGGGCTGTCCCGCTAAAGTCATCTCGCTGACTTTGCGGAACAGCCCTTTTCTCTGCCTGTTTACCGAAGTATCCTGCCGGCCGGGATCAGATGAAGGTGAACGGCTCCGTCCGGATCTCCGACTGCAGGAACTCGACATCATACTTTGCATCCCGGCAGAGTGACGTCATTTTTTCCGCCACGCCTGCAATCATCACTTTTTCGACATTATGTCCGGGGTCGACGACGCACAGATCGATTGCTTCCGCATCCTGCGCCACGTGATAATACAGATCCCCCGTGACGAGGACGTCGGCTCCAGCCCGTTTCGCCGCGTGGATATACTTGTTGCCGTCCCCGCCGAGGACACCGACTTTCCGGATTTTCCGGGAGGAATTGCCGACCATCCTCACCATCGGGACGCCGAGGTGCTCCTTGACATACAGCGCAAACTCCTCCAGCGTCATCGCCGGCTCCAATGTCCCGACCCGGCCGAGACCTTCCTCTTCCGTTCCGGAGGCAGTCTTCTCTAGGATGCGGAGATCGGCAAGGCCGAGTTTCCCTGCGAGCAGGTCGTTGACTCCCCCTGCAGCTATGTCCAGGTTCGTATGTGCGGCATAGACGGAGATGTCATGCTTCAGGCACAGCCCGATCATCCGGCCCTGCGGCGTGTCTGTCCAAATATGCTTCACCGGCCGGAATAGCGGCGGATGATGCGCGATGATCAGACCCGCCCCTGCCCGGACCGCTTCTTCGACGACCGCTTCGTTCACGTCGAGGGTCACCAGCACTTTTCCGACTTGACGGTTAAGCTGCCCGATGTGGAGTCCGACAGGGTCCCCTTCCATCGCCAGCTTTTTCGGTGACCAAGACTCGAATAATTGGATGATTTCGTGACCGTTCGGTTGTTTCACTGCTGCAGCACCCTTTCGATAAGTTGTTTCGTCTCTTCGAGCTGACGCCTTTTTTCCAATGTTTCTTCGGTAGGGGTTGAAGCGTCGAGCGCCGTGCAGACGCGGGTCAGCTCCCTCAGCTCCCCTTCCCATTTTTCGCGGAATGCATCCGTTTTCTCCTTCATGAGGATCGGTCCCATCAGCAGTTCTTCCTCTGAATAGCGGGCCTCCCCCCGTTCAAGGACGAGCACTTCGTACAGTTTGCGGTCTTCTTTGAGGATGGCTTCTTCCTTCACGAGCCAGCCGTTGCCCGCTCCCCACAGCCGGATCGCTTTCGCGTGCAGGTTCGGCTGCAGGATGAGACGGGTGACGCCTTCGAGCCGGTCAGGTGCAGCTGCCAGGATGGAAGCGATCAATGTACCGCCCATGCCCGCAATGGAGATCACCGACACACCATCTTCCGGTTCGACTGCCAGCAGGCCATCTGCGAAGCGCACGGTGATCCGGTCTGCCAGCCCTTCCTTTTCCACGGTCCGCCGTGCCGATTCGAACGGTCCTTTGACGACTTCCCCTGCCACCGCTTTCTGGATCCTGCCGTTCTGTACGAGCCAGCAGGGCAAGTACGCATGGTCACTGCCTATATCTGCAAGTACGGAATCCTGTTCGACATAGGACGCTACCTGAGCGAGCCGGTCCGATAAGTTCTTTGCATTCATGCTTGTTCCACCTTTCCATTCATGCATTCCGCTGCGTGCATTTCCTGTCCATCATAACGCAAAAGTCAGGCAGGCTGCACGGAGAATACAAAAAAGCAGTCAGCAGGTGGAAACCACATACTGACCGCTTTTCACATTATCATTTCAGTGAGAGAATGTAGTCGACCATGTCGTCGATGTGAGCATCTTCGATAAGCCCACCCGGCATGCCGCCTTTACCATTCTTGATGATTTCGTGAAGTGCGTCTTTGTCTTTGTCTTCACCGTGAAGGCTAGGACCGACGTTCCCTTCAAGATTTTCACCATGGCAAGTAATACACTTCTGCTGTGCGACCGCTTCAGCATCGAACTTGCCGCCGCTTTCTTCTTTCGAACCTTCTTCAGTTGCTTCATCATCCGAACCGGCAATTTCCTTCTGCTGTGGAATTCCGTAGAGGGACATGAAGAAAATGAGTCCGATTCCGAGTGCGAAAATCAGAATATAAGGAACAACAGGATTTTTACCCAACGAACTAACCTCCTTCACCAGAAACTATTCTGTAGTATATAGTGCACACATTTCATTGTACTGTATTCCCGTCAAAATCGAAAGAGTTATCAATAGACTTTTCGATTTTGTGACAAATTCGACATACTTTGTGAAGTTTTTTAACAGCCGATCTGGCGGGCGATTACCATACGCTGCACTTCAGAGGTTCCTTCACCGATCTCGAGCAATTTAGCGTCCCTCATATAGCGTTCCACTTCATACTCCCGCATATACCCATAGCCGCCGTGTATCTGGATCGCCTGGTCCGCGACTTCCATTGCAATTTCGGAGGCGTATAATTTACACATCGCCGCCTCTTTCGTGAATGGTTTCCCCTGGTCTTTCAGCCATGCTGCCTTGTAGACCATCGTGCGCGCCAGTTCGATCTTCAAAGCCATGTCCGCAAGCTTGAACTGGGTGATCTGAAACTCGGAAAGGGATTTCCCGAACTGCTTCCGCTCCTTCGAATAGCGGAGCGCCCTGTCATAGGCCGCCTGTGCGATGCCGACCGCCATGGCACCGATGCCGATCCGGCCGCCGTCCAGCGTCACGAGGAACTGACGGAAGCCATTGCCTCTTTCACCGAGGAGGTTCTCTTCGGGCACTTGGACGTTGTCGAGGACGAGCTCCGTCGTATTGGATGCGTGCAGACCCATCTTCTCATAGTTATCGATGATCGTGAACCCCTCCGCGTCGGTCGGAACGATGATCGCACTGATTTCTTTACCGCCTGACTCCGTTCTGCCAGTGATGGCGGTAAGTGCCAGGTTCTTGGCATAGCTCGCATTCGTAATATAGACTTTCGAGCCGCTGATCGTGAACGTGCCGTCCGCAAGTTCAGCGGTCGTCTGCGTGCCGCCCGCGTCGGATCCGGCATTCGGTTCTGTCAGTCCGAAAGCGCCGAACGACGTCCCCTCACAGATCGGACGCAAGTACTTCTGCTTCTGCTCCTCCGTGCCGAATAAGTTAAGCGGTGCACCCCCGAGCGAGATATGTGCAGAATACGTGATCCCTGTCGATGCACAGGCACGGCTCAACTCCTCCGTCACGATGGCGAAGCTGATCGTATCAGCTCCCGCTCCGCCGTATTCCTCGGAAAACGGCAGCCCCATCATCCCCATGTCCGCCAGCTGCCGGAAGATTTCTATCGGAAACTCGTTTGTCCGATCCCTGTCGATGGCGCCGGGTGCGACTTCCTCCGCCGCGAATTCGCGTATCGTCCGCTGTATCATCTGCTGTTCTTCTGTCAAATTAAAATCCATGTGAATTTCCCCCTTGTTGTGAACGCTTACATCATTCATTATACCGAATTTACTAATAGTTTAACAGAAAAAAAGATTTCCGCTTAATAAGAGATGAGCAGAAATCCGATGATCAGCAGCAGCCCTGCGGATCCGGAGATTGTAAAATACAACAATTTCAGCAGCCGGCCCGCAAAAAGCCATAATATACTATTCAGCATCAGCAGCCCCAGCAGCAGCATCGTCTCCCCTTCGAAGAAAGCGAACCAGACTTTCAGGGAGATCCCGAGGATGAGCAAAGCAGTGATGATATATGTAAAGGGAACCAGCGCAGTCCTGACCTTCCTGCTGAACAGCAGACGGATGATGAGCAGCGCCGCGACGGCGGCAGCGGCGGAGACAGCAGCCGCCGGATGGTCCTTTATCAGGAACAGACCGGCAAAAAGGACCGCTGCCAGCAGGCCCATCAGAATCATCCTGTTCGTGACTGCAGAGCGTTCTTTCTCCAAGACCGCCTTGTCCGTCTTCGCCGGTTCTGCCCCTGCGGATTCCCCTTGGGCATACAGCGTGATCAGGAAATCACAATAATGTTCCGGCAGCAGCCGGTTCTTCTTCCAATACTGAATTTCCGAGATGATGATCCGCTTTCGCTGTGGATTCATAGCCGTACTTCCTTTCTCCCCAAAAAAGGCACCGGCCTCTTGTCCGGTGCCCCGCCAATCATTCCAAGAAATCTTTCAGCCGTTTGCTGCGGGATGGATGGCGCAGTTTCCGCAATGCTTTCGCTTCGATCTGGCGGATCCGCTCGCGGGTGACGCCGAACACTTTGCCGACTTCCTCGAGCGTCCGCGTGCGGCCGTCATCCAGTCCGAACCGGAGTCTCAGTACGTTCTCTTCCCGGTCCGTCAGCGTGTCGAGCACGTCTTCCAGCTGCTCTTTCAACAGCTCATACGCAGCATGATCCGAAGGTGATTGGGCTTCCGAGTCCTCGATGAAGTCACCGAGGTGGGAGTCATCCTCTTCCCCGATCGGCGTTTCCAATGAAACTGGTTCCTGGGCGATTTTCAGGATTTCACGCACTTTCTCAGGCGTAAGCTCCATTTCCTCCCCGATTTCCTCAGGCGAAGGCTCGCGTCCCAGATCCTGCAGCAGCTGGCGCTGGACACGGATCAGCTTATTGATCGTTTCGACCATATGGACAGGGATCCGGATCGTCCTCGCCTGGTCAGCGATCGCACGGGTGATCGCCTGGCGGATCCACCATGTCGCATACGTACTGAATTTGAAGCCTTTCGTATGGTCAAACTTCTCGACCGCTTTGATGAGACCCATATTGCCTTCCTGGATCAGATCGAGAAACAGCATGCCCCGGCCGACATAGCGCTTCGCAATACTGACGACAAGCCGCAGGTTCGCTTCAGCCAGCCGCTTTTTCGCTTCCTCGTCACCTGCGATGATCCGCTTGGCCAGTTCGACTTCCTCTTTGCCGGTCAGCAGGTCGACGCGGCCGATCTCCTTCAGATACATCCGTACAGGATCGTTGATCTTCACACCCGGGGGAACACTGAGGTCATTCAGATCGAATCGCTCTTCCTCGGCTGCCGGTTTGTCCGGTGCTCCGTCGGCATTGTCGTCCTTGCCTTCCATTTCAATGCCTGCCGCCTCGATCTGATCGAGAAACTCTTCAAACTGGTCAGGTTCCATTTCGAAAGAAGCCAGTTTGTCTGTCACCTCTTCCAGTGATAGCTCCCCGCTTTTCTTTCCTGTTTCAAGCAGCACCGCTTTCACTTCTTCAAGCGTTGTTTCTGTTTCACCAGTCAGTTCCTCTTTTTTAGCCATAGTAGCCTGTTCCTCCTTATTACGCCGGTCGGCTTACATTGCCGATAATGATTTCCGGAGCTGTATGATCTCACGTGCAAGCTCAAGAGCTGCTGGATGATCGTTCATTTTTTCTGCGTCTTTCGATTCGTGCATCTTCTGTTCGATCAGCTGCTGGATCCTATGTTTCTTCAAATGTCTTACACAGTCTTCCACTTCCTGTCCGGCATGCTCCGGATCCCGCTCAGCAGAAGCGGCTTCCAATACGAGCCTGCGAAGCTCGCGCTCTTCGATCATTTCGGCGAACCGATGGAAGTCCGGAGTTCCGTGCCGCTCGTAGAAACCTGCGAGACGGATATATAAGGTTGCGTACTCATCGTGGACAAAGACATTCTCATGCTGGCGGACGGTGTCAAACAGCGACCCGTCGTTGACAATGTGGCCGAGCAGCAGCCGTTCCGCCCGTTCCGTGGCAGACAGCACTTTATTCGCCGGCCGGGAAATCGCCGGTGGTGCCGGCTCGGAGAAAGTGCCGGACTGCCCCTGCCTGACCGCTTTCCCGGCTGCTTTCGCGAATTGCTGTTCCAATGCCTCGGTCGAAACACCTGTATCCATCGACAGCTGCCGAAGCATGATGTCTTTTTCGACAGGTGTCAGAATCGATGCCAATTCCTCCATCACTTCGTGGATATACTGGAGGACATCATTCTCATGTGACAGATTCTTCGACCGCTTCGCATAGGCCATCATGAACGACATATACGTATGGGGATTGCCGATGATCTTGTCCCGGAAAGCTTCCGCCCCGTATTCCGAAATGTAATCATCGGGGTCGAGCTTGCCGGGAAGGATGGCGATCTTCAGCGAAAAGCCTTTCTGCATCGCAAGATTGGCGAACCGCTTCGCCGCTTCCCATCCCGGACTGTCGCCGTCACAGCAGATGATCAGATCATTGGTGATCCGCTTCAGTTTGACGAGCTGTGTGTCCGACAGCGAGGTTCCCATGAGCGCCACCGTGTTTTCGATTCCATTGCGGTCCGCGGACAATGTATCCATAAAACCCTCGAATAGTATTACAGTACCCGTTTTCCGGGCGTTCAGCCGTGCTCTGTGGAAATTGTAGAGCAATTTGCTTTTCTGGAAGATCGGCGTCTCCGGGCTGTTCAAGTATTTCGCTTCCTTGTCGCTCTTTTCAAGGACGCGGCCGGAGAACCCGACGATCGTACCTTGATCATCATATAGCGGAAACATGATCCGTCCCCTGAAACGGTCGAAAAAGCCTGTCCCGCTGTCCCGCTCGATCACGAGACCGGCCTGAGCCATCTCGGAAAGATCGAAATTCTGGCGTTTCAACAGGGAGGTCAGCGCTTCCCAGTCATCAAGGGCGAACCCGATACCATACTTTTCGATAGTTTCCCGGGTAAATCCTCTTTGCTGGAGATATTCATAAGCTTTTTCACCTTCCACCGTATTCAGGAGCAGATGGTTATAGAAGTTTGCCGCGAAAGCATGGGCTTCATACATTTGTTTGTGGGCTGCGTTCGTTTCAGTCCGGCTGCCCATTTCGACCGATGCATCGATCGGGATATCGAGCCGGTGTGCCAGCTGGACGACCGCTTCCGTGAATGGGAGATTGCTGATATCCATCACGAAGGTGATGGCATTGCCGCTTGCCCCGCATCCGAAACAGTGGAAAAGCTGTTTGTCCTCGGACACCGAAAAAGAAGGCGTGCTCTCACCGTGGAACGGACACAGGCCGAACCAGTTCTTGCCTCTTTTCGTTAAGCGGACATGTTCGCCGATCAAGTCGACGATGTCCGTTTTGGATCTGATTTCCTCTATCGTCTGTTCAGGGATCTTTGACATGTTTTCACCAGCTTCACTGTCTTTAATTCGGCATGATGCCGGAAAACCCTTTTTATTCGACAACAAATTTCGTTTACACGGAAACTACTAGTTTACTCCGCCCGCCGTCAGATTTCCAGTCCTTGTTCTCCGCACCGGAACGAAAAAAGAGGGACCTGTCCGAGTTAGCGGAGGTCCTTCCGGATACGTTCGAATCTGCTGCTGTTCAGCTGGGAGATGATGACGTTCGCCGTCTCTTCGACGGCACGGTTCGAAACGTCGATCACGGTGCAGCCGATTTTGGAAACGACTTTGTTGAAATGTGCGATCTCCTGCTCGATCCTGTCGACTTTTGCGTAGTTCGCATCATCTTTCAGCCCGAGTGCGATGAGCCGCTCTTTCCGGATGGAGTTGAGGACGTCCGGAGAGATGACGAGACCGAAGCATTTCGCCGGATCGATATCATACAGCTCAGCCGGCGGTTCGACTTCCGGCACGAGCGGTACATTCGCCACTTTGAAACGCTGGTGAGCCAAGTACTGGGAAAGCGGTGTCTTCGACGTCCGGGACACCCCGACGAGGACGATATCCGCATTAAGCACACCTCTCGGATCCCGGCCGTCATCATATTTCACTGCGAATTCGATCGCTTCGATTTTCTTGAAATAATCTTCATCCAGCTGGCGGACTAGGCCTGGCTCTTCGATCGGCCGTTCCTCGATTTCGTCTTCGACAGCAGTCAAAAGCGGTCCGAGCAGATCGACACACTGGACATTATGGCTGCTGCACATCCGTTTCAGTGATTCGCGCATGCTGCTCCTGACCAGAGTATAGACGATGATCGCCCGCTGCTGTTCTGCAAGCCAGGCGATCTCAGCCAGCTGGCTCTCCTCTTCGATGTGGGAGAACCGCTTCATGGAAACTGTCTCCAAATCATGGCGGAATTGGCTGGCTGCCGCTTTCGCGACCAGTTCCGCAGTCTCTCCGACCGAATCGGAAACGATGAAAAATTTCAGGTTGTTCATAAGGTTCACCTCATAGCTCATGGTCTTGTGCAAGTGTCAGGAATGCGGCCGTGATATTCGTCTTCGTAATTCTGCCGACCACTTCAAGTCCCTCTGAAGAAGATCCGATGACCGGGAGCGAATCGATCTGCTTATCGATCATCTTGCGTGCCGCAGACAGCAGGGTGTCCTTTTTGTGGCAGTAGATGATATTCGGCATCCGGGTCATGATGACATGGACCGGCATCTTCTCGAGTTCCGTATTCCCGATACTCGTGCGCAGCAGATCTTTCCGCGACAGGACGCCTGTCAGGCAGGCATTGCCGTCCACGACGAACAGGGTGCCGACGTCCTGCAGGAACATCTGGCAGATCGCATCATAGACGGAATCCTGTTCAGTCACGACGACCGGCCTGGATTGGAAATCGCCGACTTTCATGCCGATCATTTCGTCGCCTGCCGAGGTGACCTGCTTCTTCCCCGAATAGAAGTAACCGACACGGGGACGCGCGTCCAAATAGCCTGCCATCGTCAGGATGGCCAGGTCCGGACGGATTGTGGCCCGCGTCAAATTGAGCCGGTCTGCAATATGCTCACCGGTTATCGGGCCGTCCGCTTTCACGATCGCCAGGATCTCCGTCTGGCGCTTGTTGAGTTCCATCACTGTCACCGTCCTAAACGTTCAATTCAACAAACCTTCCCTCAGTATATAACAAAATGAGTTCTATTGCGAAGAATCGTGAACCGTGCTAAACTGTATGCAGATTCAATATAGGCGGAGATGGGACTAATAAGTAGTGTCGAAACGAAGCGAGCGGGGATGGTGGAAGCCCGCATCCGGCACGAAACGGCATCCCGGAGCCATGGCACGTTTGAAAGAGGGCTGTGTTTAGCAGCCAATCGAGGTGGAACCGCGGGGCATGACGCACCCGTCCTCGGACAGTCTATGTCCGTGGATGGGTGCTTATTTTAATTGGAGGGATCACTATGTACACTATGGACCAGATCGTCAACGTTTCAAAACAGCGGGGCTTCGTCTTCCCGGGCTCGGAAATCTACGGAGGGCTCGCAAATACATGGGATTACGGCCCGCTCGGCATCGAGCTGAAGAACAACATCAAGAAAGCATGGTGGAAGAAGTTCGTCCAGGAATCGCCGTATAACGTCGGTCTTGACGCAGCCATCCTCATGAACCCGAAAGTCTGGGAGGCTTCCGGCCATATCG
Organism: Sporosarcina sp. NCCP-2716; assembly: GCF_023707985.1. GTDB lineage: Bacteria > Bacillota > Bacilli > Bacillales_A > Planococcaceae > Sporosarcina. The sequence continues at coordinate 527,457 of NZ_BRCF01000001.1, read as the reverse complement.
GGAACTTCAATGACCCGATGATTGACTGCAAAAAGTGCAAAACACGCCACCGCGCGGATAAGCTGATTGAAGACGCGCTCGAAGCGAAAGGGATGGAAATCGTCGTCGACGGCATGCCGTTCGATAAGATGAAAGAGCTGATCGTCGAGCATGACATTGTCTGCCCGTCTTGCGGTGCGCTCGATTACACGGATATCCGCCAGTTCAACCTCATGTTCAAGACGACGCAGGGAGTGACGGATTCATCCGCCAATGAAATCTTCCTCCGTCCGGAAACCGCACAGGGGATCTTTGTCAACTTCAAGAACGTCCAGCGCTCAATGCGGAAGAAACTGCCGTTCGGCATCGCACAGATCGGAAAAAGCTTCCGGAATGAGATCACACCTGGGAACTTCACGTTCCGCACGCGGGAATTCGAACAGATGGAACTAGAATTCTTCTGCAAACCGGGCGAGGACGAAGAATGGTATGCCTTCTGGCGCGAGACGTCGAAAAACTGGCTGCTGTCCCTCGGTCTGACGGAAGCCAATATGCGGCTCCGTGAGCACAACGAGGACGAGCTGTCCCACTACTCGAAAGGGACTGTCGATATCGAGTTCAAATTCCCGTTCGGCTGGGGCGAACTGTGGGGCATCGCAAACCGGACGGACTTCGATTTGAAACGCCATATGGAGTACTCCGGCGAAGATTTCCATTATCAGGATCCCGTGACGAACGAGAAATTCGTCCCGTACTGCATCGAACCTTCCGTCGGTGCGGACCGCGTGACGCTTGCATTCCTATGCGATGCATTCGACGAGGAAGAGCTCGAAGGCGACGACAAGCGGACGGTCATGCGTTTCCACCCGGCGATCGCGCCGGTGAAAGCAGCAATCCTGCCGCTGTCCAAGAAACTGTCTGCGGGTGCTGAGGAAGTGTTCGCTGAGCTGCGCAAGCATTTCGCTGTCCAGTACGACGATTCCCAGTCGATCGGCAAACGCTACCGCCGCCAGGACGAGATCGGTACACCGTTCTGCATCACCTACGACTTCGATTCGGAGGAAGACCGCCAAGTGACAGTCCGCCACCGCGACTCGATGGATCAGGTCCGCATGCCGATCAGCGAACTGAAATCCTATATCGAAGAACGCATCACATTCTAATTAATGCACACAAAAAAACCGGCGGGAGCAGATCATTCATCTGCTTCCGCCGGTTTTTCCTTGTCCGGCAGCAGTGCCGGCGTCCGTTCGAGCTGGTCGAGGAATGCCCGCGATTTCAGCCGCAGCCCGACTTGTTCGTCGTAGATCTGCCGGACGATTTTCTTCATGAACTGTTTAGTCGTTTTTTTGAGGGTCAGGGAACCGACCTGGGAGATCGGCACCGTCGCGAACGTGCGGATCAGCTTCAGCTGGGCAGGCGTAATGCGGACGAGGTACGGATCCCGTTCAAAACAGCGATGGCAGAGGAACCCGATCTCCTGGAATGAGAAAGCGAATTCGCCTTCCGTCGCACCGCAGGACGCACACTGATGGAGAACGGGATGGATGCCGGCGACCGGCAGCATCTTCCATTCCGCAAACAGGGCAATCGCCTCGGGGTCGTACCCTTCGTTGATCGCGTGGAGTGCGTCATACAGCAGTTCGAAGACGCCGACGAGACGGCTGCCGTCTTCCGTCAGTTTGTCGATCAGTTCAACGATATAGCTCGCATATGCCGTTGCTTCCAGGTCCTCACGGATATGACGCATCGAATCGATCGCCTCCCCCTGTTCCAGGGATCCCATGCCTTTTCCGGTTCTCAGCAGGAAGGACGCATAGACAAACACTTGCGTGATGGACGAAAGGCGGCTCGCCGGTTTCTTTGCACCGCGCGCCATGGCGGTCATCTTGCCGGCTTCACGGGTGAGGATGGTGACGATCTTGTTCGTTTCGCCATACGGGATCGTGCGCAGCACGATCCCTTCCCATTTGTTCATCATGACAGTCGCCTCCACTCAGTTGACGGACAATCAGTATTCGTCATCCCGGAAACCGAACTCTTTCAGCTGGCCGGGCTTGTTGCGCCAGTCCTTCTGCACTTTCACCCACAGTTCCAGAAAGACTTTCGAACCGAGCAGCATTTCGATATCACGCCGCGCTTTCGAACCGATCTGTTTCAGCAGGGCGCCCTGTTTGCCGATGACGATCCCTTTCTGCGAATCCCGTTCGACAATGATTGTCGCCATGACATTGACGAGCTCCTTGTCCTTCTCCCGCGAGATTTTTTCAATGACGACAGCAATCGAATGCGGCACTTCCTCACGTGTCAGATGCAGGACCTTTTCGCGGATGAGTTCGGAGATGATGAAGCGCTCCGGGTGGTCCGTCACTTGGTCGTCCGGATAATATTTCGGTCCCTCCGGCAAGTAGGACAGCAGCGTATCCATGAGCCTCTCGACATTGTTGCCATTCAGAGCGGACAGCGGGATTATCTCCGCGAAGTCATATTCGTCGACATAGGAAGTGATGATGCCGAGCAGGTCGTCAGGATGCACGAGGTCGATTTTGTTGATGACGAGGAAGACAGGGGTTTCGGTCCCTTTCAGCATCTCGATCACGAAACGGTCACCCGGTCCGATCTTTTCGTTCGCATTCACCATGAACAGGATGACATCGACTTCCTTCAGTGTGTTCTTTGCGGATTTCATCATAAAATCGCCGAGTTTGTGTTTCGGCTTATGGATGCCAGGCGTATCGATGAAAACGATCTGAGATTCCTCGTTCGTGACGACACCCTGCACCTTATTCCGTGTGGTTTGCGGCTTATCGCTCATGATGGCGATCTTCTGTCCGACGACCCGGTTCATGAACGTCGATTTGCCGACGTTCGGCCGGCCGATGATCGATACGAAACCCGATTTGAAGTTATTCTGCCCCATAATCCAGATCCTCCTTCGTGAAAGCGCCCGGCAGCAATTCGCCGACAGTCGTTTCAAGGATGCTGCCTGTCGTGTTCGTCAGGTAGACAGGCATGTCGCTTGCACAGAATTCAGAGATGACCTGGCGGCACGCGCCGCACGGGGAAATCGGCCCTTCGGTGTTGCCTGTTACGGCAAGTGCGGCAAACGAACGTGTGCCTTCGGAAACCGCCTTGAAGAATGCAGTCCGCTCGGCGCAGTTCGCCATGCTGTAGGCGGAGTTCTCGATGTTACAGCCTTCGATGACCTCCCCGTCAGCTGTCAGCAGTGCAGCGCCTACAGGAAATCTGGAATAAGGCACATAGGCGTTCTCCATTGCATGTATCGCGTGTTCAATCAGTTGTTGTTTGTCCATCTTCTACACTCCATTCAGTTATATCAGCCATTTCGGCAAAAAGATAAGCGCCCCGATGATCGCGCTCGAGATGGCGAAGACGAGGACGGCACCTGCCGCAAGGTCTTTCGCCTGTTTTGCGAGCGGATGGAATTCGCCGGTCACCAGGTCCACTGCCCGTTCGACCGCCGCATTCAACAGCTCGAGAGCGATCATGAGGCCGATGAGGATGATGATGATCATCCATTCCATCCGGCTGAGACCGGTCAGCCACCCTGCGAGGAGCACAGCTGCAGCCGCTGCAATATGTGATTTCACATTACGTTCGTGCAGCGCGCCGTGCACGATCCCCGACCAGGCGTAAGAGAACGCCTTGAAATATCGTTTCATAAGATTACCGGTTCAGCCCGTACGCTGCCAGGATTTCGTCTTGGCGGCCGAACATTTCCTTTTCATCCGTTTCGGTCATATGGTCATAACCGAGAAGATGAAGGAATCCATGGAGGGCGAGGAACCCGATCTCACGATCCACGCTGTGTCCATAGTCCGCCGCCTGCCGCTCCGCCGTCTCGACGGAGATGAGCAGGTCGCCCAAGTGGCGCGGGATGCCGGCAGTGCCGCGGATTGCGGTCTCCCCTTCCCCTTCTTCCTCGAGGGCGAACGAGATGACATCCGTCGCCTGGTCCTTACCGCGGTATTCCCGGTTGATGTGCCGGATGGCTGCATCATCGAGGAAAGTGACCGAGACTTCGGTACCGTCTTCGAGTTGTTCCGCTTCGGCAGCGAACGTCAGCAGTTCTTCGATCAGAGGCGCGGCGCTGGCGCCCTTCCCTTCTGTTTCATCGATGAAGTCAATGACAAGCATACGTCCACTCCTCCCTGAACTATTATTTCGGATATTCGATCCGGCTGTGGAAAATGCCATTCAGTGTTTCGCAGATGACCTGCTCCACTTTCCGGATTTCTTTCATCGACAAATCGCATTCGTCGAATTGGCCGTCATTCACTTTGTCCTTCACGATCGCTTCGACGAGCGCTGAGATCTTTTCAGGCGTCGGGTCTTTCATGGAGCGGACTGCCGCTTCACAGCTGTCCGCAATCGAAATGACAGCAATCTCCTTCGTCTGGGGTTTCGGCCCCTTGTAGCGGAAATCATCCTCCCGGACGCCCGGCCCCAGTTCCTTCGCTTTGTAGAAAAAGAACTTCAGGAAGCTGGTCCCGTGGTGCTGGCGGGCAATATCGATAATGTGCGACGGCATTTTGTGCGCCAGGAGGATATCGGCTCCGTCTGCGGCGTGGGCAATAATGATATCCCGGCTTTCCTCCGGCGTCAACTGATCATGCGGGTTCACCCCATGCTGGTTCTCGATGAAGTACATCGGCCGCACCGTTTTCCCGATGTCATGATAATAACTGCCGACCCGTGCAAGCAGGCCGTTGGCACCGATCGCTTCGCATGCGGCATCCGCTAGGTTCGCGACCATGACGCTGTGGTGGTACGTGCCCGGTGTTTCGGTGAGCACTTTCTTCAGCAGCGGATGGTTCGGATTCGACAGTTCGATCAGCCTCATATCCGACACGACATTGAAGACCGATTCGAAAAACGGCAGGAGACCGATCGTCAGCGCGGCGGAAAGGATGGCGGAACTGACGGCGGCCACCGCATAGAAGGCGATCTCCGACAGCGTATACGCCGACTGGGTCATGAGCAGGTAGAACGCAATGTAGAGTACATTGACACCGGCTGTCGCGAGACTCGTCCTAAGGATGGCCGTCCGCCTGCCGCTGTCACCGAGCGCGAGCAGGGCAGTCACTCCGCTCAGCAGGAAGTAAAGGACCACTTCCATCTGCATGATCGACGCGACCCCTTCCTGCAGGATCAGGCCGCTCAGCGCTGCCGTGACTATGAGCGACAGGAATGCCAGCCGGTCATTCGTCAGCAGTTTCACAAGCAGCGGTGCCATGGCGGCCGGGAAGATGAACGCCACCTGCACGTCGAATTCCTTCTCCAGGATACCGGTGAGTTTCATCATGATGACGGTCAGGAACAGGACTGCATAGAAGATGATCAGAAACTTCTTCCGCACGGCACTGTCCTCGGCGAGCGTCATGAAATAGCCATAGATGAGACCCGAAAGGAGCAGCAGGAAACAGATGAGCCCCGCGATCGGCTTGGCGGAGGTCTGGTTGGTCAGCAGCCCAGTCAGCTGCAGCTGCCGGTAAGTCTCCTTATCGATCACCTGGCCTTCCCTGACAAGGACTTGTCCCTGCAGGATACGGGTCGGTTCGATGCTTTCGCGGGCCTGTTTGACGCGCTGTTCGGTCAGTTCCTCGTTGACTGTTTCCGTCGGTATGATGAGCGGCCGAACCAGCTGGATCATCGCCTGGATCTGTTTTTCAGGGATCCCCTGCGACATCCTCAGCTTCCGCTCGGCGTCATACTGCACAGCGGACAGGTCTTTCGCTTTGAATGGTTTCGATAATTCCGACGAAAGGATACCTTCCAATTCGTCATGCATGGTCATGAGGACCGCTTCATCTTCCAAGAGGAGGTTCTCAAGCACCGAATCCTCCAGATGGAAATCCGGTTCTTTTTCCTGCAGTTCCTTCTGTTTTTCCTTCATCTCGGAGACCGCTCGTTTCAAGTCGGCCGGAGAGGCGTCTTCCTCTTTGGCGAGCTTCGTCTTCTTCACTTTCAAGATGTCTTCGAACAGCGATTTCGCGATCGACTGCCGGTTTGTGGCAATCTCTTCGTTGAACTGATACACCGGCGGCTGCTCGTCCGCCACCCGCTCCCGCTCTTCCTCTGTCTTTTCCGTGTCCTCCACGGTTTTCAGGGAACGGATCGTGCTCGGAGCGATTTCGAAGGGAGACAGTTCATATGTCTCCTGCTTGACGTCGTTGAACAGCAGCACAAAGAGCAGGACGGCGGCTAAACCGATCACCACGCTTGCCGTGACGTGGAATTTTAAAGACTTGACAAGTCGGATCAACGGCTTCAGCATCCCTTGAATCCCCTTTCAGTCGTGAAAAGTGCAAAAAGTAGAAAAACGGAATATGTAAGGAGCAGCCCGGTCAGGACTGCTCTTCTTCGTATGCATCGATGATCTTAGCGACGATCGGATGACGGACGACATCCGCCGGCTCAAGATACTGGAAATGGATTTCCTTCACTTTGGACAGGATCGATTCTGCCGCGATGAGTCCTGACTTCACACCTTTCGGCAGGTCGATCTGTGTCTTGTCGCCTGTGATGACCATCTTCGACCCGAACCCGAGCCGCGTCAGGAACATCTTCATCTGCGCATGTGTCGTATTCTGGGCTTCGTCCAGGATGACGAACGCATCATCGAGCGTCCGCCCCCGCATGTACGCAAGCGGAGCGATTTCGATGGCGCCCCGTTCGATAAGGCGCTCCGTATGCTCCGCACCAAGCATGTCATGCAGCGCATCGTACAGCGGCCGCAAGTACGGATCGACTTTCTCTTTCAAGTCACCCGGGAGGAAGCCGAGACTTTCGCCAGCTTCCACGGCAGGACGCGTCAGGATGATCCGTTTGGATGCCCCCGTCTTCATGGCATGGACGGCAAGGACGACCGCTAAGTACGTCTTTCCTGTGCCGGCAGGGCCGATGCAGAACGTCAGGTCATTCTGGCGGATCGCCTGGACGTATTCCCGCTGGCCGATCGTCTTCGCCCGGATGACTTTCCCTTTGCTGTTCCGGGCGATTTCCGCGTCATACAATTCCGCAAAATACTCCACTGTCCCGTTAGTCACCATCTCAAGTGCCGTAGCGACGTCCCGCTGGTTGATCTGGATGCCTTTCCGGATGACTTTCAGCAATTGTTCCAGCAGCTGCTTGGCGGCAGCCGTGCCTTCTTCGGAGCCTCTCAGGGAGATGTCCTCTCCCCGGGTCAGGACCGATACGGCAAGCTGTTCTTCAATCAGCTTGATGTTCTGATCTGAAATGCCGAGCAGCATGATGGCTTCGTTTGGATCTTCTAGGTGCAGCTGCAGAGTTTGTTCGCTCAATCAATCGTCTCCCCCTTGGGTTGGGATATTGGTCTTTTCACCGCAATATTTTCATTGATCAAAAAAAGTACAGTCCCTGTTACTTTATCACTGTCAAACGTCACCTGTAAAATGTTTTCATCTTTGATCTCTTTCTCGAAGGATGTTTCCGACAGCAGTTTATATTTGAGCAGCGGGACGATGAATGACTCTTCCATGCCTTTTTCCAGTGTCACTTCTTTCAGCGGGTGTTCCGTCCGCTCATCCCATTGCACGATTTTCCAGAAAGGCCGGCCTGATTGTCCTTTTTTCTGCCATGGGAACTGCCATTCGACTGTGATTTCCGTTTCTCCGACGCTCCGGTACTGGACGGTCCGGGGCAGAGAGAACCGGTATTCCAGCCAATAATCAGCAAATACTGCGCCTTCCGCACCGACCACAGCGGTCTTATCCCCCTGGACGAGAACACCTGTCGCCAGGAGATCCCCTTTCTTCACTGTCTGGTTCCTACGGGCGGCAGGTTCGCCGCTCGCCAGCTGGAACCTGGTGATCACGCCTCCTGTCCGAGCAGCGAGTTCGCCGGGTTCTCCGCGGCTGCCCGTATTCTTCGCCGTTTTCGGGGACAGCATCGGGATGACGTTCAGCGTCGCGCCGTTCTTCTCGAACCGAACCCAGGACAGCTCCGGCTCGGCTGCCATGATTTGCGTGCGCAGGGTCCCCTCGTCCGGCAGCTGCTGCAGCAGGCGCATCGGGACGACTGACGAGCTCGTCAGCGCCTGCTGCACCTTCGAGGCCACTTCGGGATGCTCGGCGTCGACCGTCACCTGCCAGAGGAACAGCGAGGCGGCAAATGGGATGATCCCGAAGAGCAGCAGACTCCAGGAGCGGAACAGCCGCTCTGACGGGGAGCCGTCCTCCAGCCTGACCAGATGGACTTTCAGCCGGCTGCGGCGTCTGTTCGCGCGGATGTAGCGGATTCCCTGCCGGTCTGTCCGGAACCAGATGGCATCCTCCATATATTCCAGCCGGGATACTTTTTTCTTTTGCCGGATCATTTCATTGATGAACCCCTCGCCATTCCCGGAGCCGCTCAGTTCGACGTCATACAGCCGGCGTTTCATGAGAGGGCTCCGTCCGCCCGCTGTTTCACGATACGGAGCTCTTGCAGTTCCGTAAATGACAGGAGCGCTGAATTTTCAAGGAGCATATCGAATTCGAACCCTGTGCCGTGCAATTCGATTTCAAAGCCTTCTTTCCGGAGAAGGACACTGTCCGGAGTTATCCGGACGAGTTCGTAACCGCCAAGCAATTTCAACGTTGACCAGTCTTCAATCGACAGGAAAGATCCCATTTCAAATAGTTTTCTCAACGAATTGACCCCCTATACCAATCGTATGCTTGGCGTAGGGGGTCAATGCACAGCGGGATCACTGTTTCGATTTTGGAGGACCGAGGACTTCCGAGAAGATGATGCCTTTCAGAATATCCTGCTCATCCGTAATGTCGATGGCGGTATCGGTTTTCTGTTCACGCACAGCCGACTCCGGATTGTGCGCGGACAGCCTGCCGCTTCTGGACGACGGTTCCCGGCTGCTGCGGCGTGCAGGTTGCTCGGCTTTCCTTTCAACAGGCTGCCGGACCGGCGCTTTTGCAGGCGGGGCCTGCAGGATGACTTCAGGTCTGGCAGCTGCCGGCTGCCCAGCAGGTTTTCGCTGTTCTTCCTGGATTTCCCGGTAGATATCACCGGTGATCTCCTTCAGACGCTTGAACGGATCCGTTTGCTCAGCCGGCGCCGATCTTCTCGGCTCTACGGGAGCAGGGCGCGATTCAGGCTGCCGCTGCGGTGCTTGCCGCTGCGGCTTGCCGTCTTCCGGCCCGCCTTTCCCTTTTTTGCCGAACAGCGTACTGATAAGCCCGATCACGATCAAGATAATTATTTGTTCCATCAGCGCATCCCCTTTCCGGGAAGTTGCAGCTTGCTGCTATTAAGGCTTCTTCGGCTTATCATCTTGCTTGCCGGTGCCGCTGATTTTCCCGATGGAATCTCTCATGCCTGTATCGGCCTGCAGGTTTTTGTAGTTCATGTAATCCATGACTCCGATATTTCCGCTGCGGAGCGCTTCGGCCATCGCCATCGGCACTTCCGCCTCGGCTTCCACGACTTTCGAACGCATCTCGACAACTTTGGCGCTCATTTCCTGTTCGTTCGCAACCGCCATCGCGCGGCGCTCCTCGGCTTTCGCCTGGGCGATATTCTTATCCGCCATGGCCTGTTCCGTCTGAAGTTCCGCACCGATGTTTTTGCCGACGTCAACATCCGCGATGTCGATAGACAGGATTTCGAATGCCGTTCCGGAATCGAGACCTTTCGTCAGGACCGTCTGGGAGATCAGGTCCGGATTTTCCAATACTTTCGCGTGATCCACAGACGAACCGATCGTCGAGACGATCCCTTCGCCGACACGCGCTACGATCGTTTCTTCCCCTGCGCCCCCGACGAGGCGGTCGATGTTCGCACGTACTGTGATCCTTGCTTTCGCTTTCACTTCGATACCGTTCATCGCAACACCTGCGATGAATGGAGTCTCAATCACTTTCGGGTTGACGGACATCTGCACCGCTTCCAGGACATCCCGTCCTGCGAGGTCGATTGCAGCCGCCCGTTCGAATGTAAGCTCGATGTTGGCACGCTGCGCAGCGATGAGAGCATTGACGACGCGGTCGACGTTACCGCCCGCGAGGTAATGGCTCTCCAGCTGGTTGATCGTTACATCCACTCCGGCTTTGTGGGCCTTGATGAGCGGGTTGACGACCCGGCTCGGGATTACGCGGCGGAGCCGCATTCCGACGAGGGTGAAAATACTGACTCGCACTCCTGCAGCCATTGCGGAAATCCACAGTGCGACGGGTACGAAGGTGAAGAATACTGATAGGATGATGATCGCCGCGACGACGATGACGACCAGCCCGATTAGACTTCCATTGATCATTGGTCATTTCCCTCCATTTCTCGAAGTTCCCTGACAACTGTCCGGGATCCTTCCACTTTCACTATCTTAACATGCTTTCCTTTGTCGATGTAGCTTCCTTCCGAAACGACATCGATCCGTTCGCCATCCATCTCTATGGCACCCGACGGCCGCAGAGCGGTCAGCGTGGTGCCAGTCTTCCCGATCCAGTCCACATGGTTCACATTCGATACGTAACCGCTTTCCGTATCTGTCGCATCCATGAGGACGACCTTGTTGAGAAGGTGCAGCCGTTTGCCGAAGAACTTCATGATTACCACCATCCCCATAATTGCTACCGCCAGTGCAATAAGCACTGAAATTGCCATATACATCGGATTTGCACCTGCCAGGATGATACTGGCAGTGACCGCGACGGCACCGAGGATGCCCGCGATCCCGTGCGGAAGGAAAATCTCAGCGACGATCAGCCCCGCCCCGAGAAGGAACAGCAGCAGCGCCTCATAGCCTGCGAGGCCGGCGATCATGTGCCCGTAGAAAAAGAGCAGCAGCGCGGAAAGCCCCATCGTCCCTGCAACCCCGAACCCAGGGGAATACAGTTCCACTACGAGCCCGAGACCTGCGAGCGACAGCAGTATCGGCACGACTACCGGGTTTGTGATGAAGCGTGCGATCTTTTCGCTGACAGTCGGTGCGGAGGTGATGACATCGGCCCCTTGCATGTCGATTTCGCTTAGAAGGGCGGCATAATCGGCGGCAGTCCCTTCGCTGTAACCGACCGACTCGGCTTCCTTGTTCGTCAGCGTCAGCAATTTTCCCTTGCCGGCCCGATATTCTTTCACATCGACATCCGGATCGGCCATGGCCAGAGCGTATTTCGGGTCCCTGCCTTGGGATTCCGCTGCGTTCATCATGTCAGCGGACCAGGAACTCTGCGCTTTCGTGTCGGCTGCATTGCCTGCGGAATCGATCACCGCGGAGGCACCCATCTTCGAATTCGGCGCCATGTAGATCTTATCGGCATGCAGCGCGAGGAACGCACCTGCCGACATAGCCCGTTTGTTCACATAGGCGATGATCGGAATCTTAGTCTCATCCATCAGCTTTGCGATCTCACCCGCCGTGTCCACGAAGCCGCCCGGCGTATTGATGTCCAGGATAATGGCATCCGCACCCTCATCAGCCGCTTCCGAGAAGGAGCGCTGCAGGAAGGCGTATAGCCCTTTTTCAACTTCGCCATGGACAGGGACTTTGTAAACGGTTCCACTTGCTGCAGAGGTTATGCCGGCGAGCGGAACAGCCAGGACGGAAACAGTCAGAGTCAGAAGCAGAATTACCCGCATGAGCTTCTGCAAACTATCACCTGCTTTCTTGAATATAAGTTTGTCTCTTCAAAGTATACCTATTCTACGGATGAAACACACGAAAGTTTCATTCACCTGAAAGTTTTCCGATAGACACCTGTCACTTCCCGGACATATGAAAATAAGCCGGAAAACCTGATCGGTTTTCCGGCTTACGCGCATTTTACTGGGTTAACGTTGCACAAGGCAATCAATATGGGAGTTAATCAGAATTTGCGTTTACGAGCAGCTTCGGATTTCTTTTTACGCTTTACACTTGGCTTCTCATAAAACTCATGCTTTCTTACGTCCTGAATCGTACCGCTCTTGGATACAGTACGTTTGAAGCGGCGAAGAGCATCTTCAAGTGATTCGTTCTTACGAACAGTTGTTTTAGTCATCTCTTGTCCCTCCCTCCGAACACACTTCGAACATAGCACACTGCTATGTACTCAAAAATTATATCCTATAATTTTAAGACAGTCAATAAAAAACTAGAAATCAATAATCACTATCTGCCTGCAGGCCTTCCATGATCGATACGCCGGAACTTGCACCGATCCGGGTGGCACCGGCTTCTTTCATCATCTTCAGATCTTCGAGGCTGCGGACGCCTCCGGATGCTTTCACGCCCATTGCTGGACCTACCACTGCGCGCATCAATTTCACATCTTCCTTTGTCGCTCCGCCTGTCGAGAAACCGGTCGACGTTTTGACGAAATCGGCTTTTGCATTGACTGCACATTCACATGCCGCCCGTTTCTCTTCGTCTGTCAGCAGAGATGTTTCAATGATGACTTTCACGGCAGCGTTGCCGCCGGCAGCTTCCACGACCGCTTCGATGTCACGCCGGACCGTATCCGTGTCACCGCTTTTCAATGCCCCGATGTTGATGACCATGTCGATTTCGCCGGCCCCGTTCGCAATGGCATCCTTCGTTTCGAATGCCTTCACAGCTGACGTGGATGCGCCGAGCGGGAAGCCGATGACCGTGCATGTCTTGACGTCGGTGCCTTGGAGTTCCCGGGCTGCCGTCTCCACCCAAGCAGGGTTTATGCACACGGAGGCGAATGAATAGTCCTTCGCTTCTTTGCACAGTGCGATGATTTGTTCTTTTGTTGCATCCGCTTTCAGCAGCGTATGATCGATCATTTTTGCGACTGTCGTCATTTCCATTTCCATTACCTCCTGGAGGGTGTTCGTTCGTATCCATCATAGCAGAATCCAGCAAAAAAAAGAAACCGCCGGCTGCTTGTCCGGCGGTTTTCCCTAGTATCAGTGCACCAATTCCTTCAAATCGTCGAGGACGCGGACGAATTGGCCTTCGTTGTATGGATAGCCCGCTTTCGTCAGCTTGACGCGGACGATTTTGCCGACCATCGTTTCATCGGCAGGGAGCACGACTTTCAAGTAGTTGTCCGTATAGCCCTCATAGAGGCCGCTGTCCGGATCTTCCTTGAACTTCTCTTCCGGGATGACTTCCAGCACTTCGTCCTCGAATTCGGCTGCATACTGCTTCGCGAGCTGGTCATTCAGTGCGATGAGACGGTGGACCCTTTCATTCTTCACTTCTTCGTCCACCTGGTCCTCCATGCGGGCTGCCGGCGTGCCGGTCCGCTTGGAATAAGGGAACACATGAAGTTCCGAGAAGCGGTAGTCGCGGATGAAGTCATAGGTCTCCATGAACTCCTCTTCCGTTTCACCCGGAAAACCGACGATGACGTCGGACGTGATCGCCAAGTGAGGAAGGGCTTCCCGCAGACGGTCGAGCCGCTCTGCAAAGAATTCCATCGTATACTTGCGGCGCATCCGTTTCAGCACCGTGTTCGAACCCGACTGGATCGGGATATGCAGATGACGGACGATGATCGACGAATTGCGGAGCACGTCGATCACTTCGTCAGTAAGCTGGCTCGCTTCGATGGAACTGATCCGCAGCCGTTTCAGTCCGTGCACTTTCGTTTCCAGGTCGACGAGCAGCTTGGCGAGGTTATAGTCTTTCAGGTCCTCGCCGTAGCCGCCTGTATGGATGCCGGTCAGCACGATTTCGAGATACCCTGCATCGACCAGCTGCTGTGCCTGGCGCACGACTTCCTCCGGGTCACGGGATCGCATGAGACCGCGTGCCCAAGGGATGATGCAGAAGGTGCAGAAGTTGTTGCAGCCTTCCTGGATCTTCAATGAGGCACGTGTCCGGTCAGTGAACGCCGGGACATCTAGTTCTTCGTACACCCGGTTCTTCATGATGTTGCGCACCGCGTTGATCGGCTGGCGCTCTGTGCGGTATTCATCGATCAGACCGAGCAGTTTCGTGCGGTCTTGTGTGCCGACGACGATGTCGACACCGGGGATCGCCATGATTTCAGCAGGGGATGTCTGAGCATAGCAACCCGTGACGCAGATGACAGCATCCGGATTCTGCCGGACTGCCCGGCGGATCACTTGACGGCTCTTCTTGTCACCTGTATTCGTGACGGTGCACGTGTTGATGACATAGACATCAGCATTCTTCTCGAATTCCGTCCGTCCGTATCCGGCATCTTTAAAAAGCTGCCAGATCGCTTCGGTTTCGTAGTGGTTCACTTTACAGCCCAATGTATGGAAGGCAACCAATGACATCAGCTGCTCACCTCTTTCATTCAAATTCATAGGACATGGCGGAAAGGACATATAAAGGTGCAGTTTCTGTCCGCAGGATACGGGGGCCGAGTGACATCGGCAGGAAGCCTGCAGCGATGAGCCGCTCCGCTTCGGCGCGGGACAGACCGCCTTCCGGTCCGAACAAGACCAGTATCGATTGTCCATGATACACCTTTTGCAGACGTACTGCAATCTTATTCGAAGTGCCTTCCTTCGCTTCTTCTTCGTCCGCAAAGAGGCAGACATCGAATTCTCCGGCGAGCTGCAGGAGTTCACCGAAGCTGACAGGTTCCCCTACAGCCGGGATGACGGAACGGTGGGACTGTTCGGCAGCTTCCTTTGCGATCTTCGAAAGACGCCCGGTCTTCTTGGCGCCTTTCTTCTCATCCCACTTAGCGATGGAACGCTCCGCTTGGAACGGGATCAGCCCCGACATCCCGAGCTCCGTCCCTTTCTGGGCGATCATCTCCAGCTTGTCGCCTTTCGGCAGTCCGCAGGCAAGTGTGACGTGTACCGGGAGTTCGCTCGCCGGCGCCGCAAGTCCTGTGTCCGTGACGGTGACGCCGTCCGGCCCGATGCCGCTTATTTCCGCGATATGGCCTGTGCCGTCCCATACACAGCAGATCCTGTCGCCGGGTTCCATCCGCATGACACGGGTGATATGCTTTTCGTCGTCACCGGTGATCCGTGCGATGCCGGATTCGTCAAACGGCTGTTCTAAAAAGTAGCGCTGCATCGTTATTCCCCTTTTTTACGGGCGACGAGCGCAACCCAGTCTTCCATGACGACCGATTCGACCAGCTCGAAGCCTTTATCAAGCAGATCCTCTTTCACCATCTCTTTTTTAGCGGAGATGATACCGGAGACGATGAACAGTCCGCCCGGCTCCAGCAAGTCAAGGGCGTCTTGCGAGAACGTCACGATGACTTCCGCTAGTATGTTCGCGACAATCAGGTCGGCAGGTTCCTTTATGGAGTCCAGTAAGTTGCCGTGGATGACGTCGATCTTGCCATCACAGCGGTTCAACCTGATATTCTCCCTGGCTGCCGTCACGGCGACCTCATCGAGATCGAGCGCAAGGATCTTCTTGGCATCCAGAAGAGCTGCCCCGATTGCGAGGACACCGGATCCGGTGCCTACATCGATGACGGTGCTTTCCGGCTGCACATATTTTTCGAGCGCCTGCAGACACATGACGGTCGTCGGATGCGTCCCTGTTCCGAACGCCATGCCAGGGTCGAGTTCGATGATCAGTTCATCGGATTCCACCGGCTTATAGGACTCCCAAGTCGGTACGATCGTGAAACGGCCTGAAATCTTGACAGGATGGTAATACTTCTTCCAGGCGGTCGCCCAGTCCTCCTCGTCCACTTCGGTGGTCGTGATCGCTTTGCGTCCGGTATCCAAGTCGAACTGCTGCAGCTTATCGATCGACTCGCTGATCTCCTGGACGGTCTCTTTCAGGAAGCTGTTGGCCGGCAGATAGGCCTTCACGAGCACCCCTTCAGCCGGGTAGTCTTCCGGATTGAGATCATAGATTTCCCCGAACCGGTCTTCGTGTTCCCGCTCCGGTTCGGTCGAGTCCTCGATGACGACGCCGCTCGCTCCGGCTTCGTGGAGGATATTCGCAACTGCCTCGGTTGCTTCGTTTGTCGTATGGATTGCAATTTCAGACCATTTCACGTGTTTTCAACCCTTTCAGTCGCCTTTGAATGACCGTTTGATTTTGTCGAACAGGGAGCTGGAGTATTCACCCGGGGAATCCCCGTCGATCGAAGCGAATTCACGCAGGAGCTCTTTCTGTTTCTCCGTCATTTTCTTCGGTGTCACCAGTCTGATGATGACATGCTGATCGCCGATTCCGTGGCCATGGACGTTCTGGACCCCTTTGCCGCGCAATCTGAAGTTGGTGCCAGTCTGCGTGCCTGCCGGGATCTTCAATTTCACGTTACCGTGGATGGTCGGCACTTCGATTTCATCGCCGAGAGCCGCCTGCGGGAATGTCAGATTGATTTCCAGGATGATATCGTCCGCTTCCCGGATGAATTTGTCGTGAGGACGGACACGGAAGACGATGTATAAGTCACCGGCCGGCCCTCCGTTGACGCCTGCTTCCCCCTGGCCTGCGACACGGAGCTGCTGCCCGTCGTCAACACCCGCGGGAATCGTCACTTTGATCTTTTTCCGTTTCGTCACGCGGCCGCTGCCGTGGCACGTTTCGCATTTTTCCGGAATGATCTTGCCGGTACCGCCGCAGACGTTACACACTTTGCGGTTGACCATCTGACCGAGAGGGGTGTTCTGGGTGACGGAAATCTGACCGGTTCCGCCGCAATTGGTGCAGGTCTTGGCCGACGTACCTTTTTTCGCTCCGCTGCCGTGGCACGTTTCACATTCTTCCTCGCGCGGGATCTCGATTTCCGTCTCTTTTCCGAATGCAGCTTCCATGAAGTCGACGGTCATCGTATATTGCAGATCGTCCCCTTTACGCGGTGCGTTCGGGTCACGCCGTCTGCTGCCGCCGCCTCCGAAGAAAGAGCTGAATATGTCTTCGAAGCCGAAACCGTCTCCGCCGCCGAAACCGCTGAACCCGCCGCCTCCGAAGCCTTGGTTCGGATCCGCATGGCCATACTGGTCATAGGAAGCCCGTTTGTTCTCGTCACTCAGCACTTCGAACGCTTCTGTCACTTCTTTGAACTTCTCTTCCGCCCCTGCTTCTTTGTTCAAGTCTGGGTGGTATTGCTTGGAAAGCTTGCGGTACGCTTTCCGGATCTCTTCCTTGGTTGCCGACTTCGGCACGCCAAGCACTTCGTAATAATCACGTTTGCTCATCTGTCCACACTCCCGAAACTCATTTAGCGTTGTGTGCATTGTAACACTTCTTGAGGTAGTTTGGTAACAAACGAAAAAGCCAAAGCCGGAATATCGGACTTTGACTTTTCCGTCAATCAGTTATCGGTTCAGTTTTTGTTATCGTCGTTCACTTCGGAGAAGTCTGCGTCGACTACACCGTCGTCGGAACCATTCTGCTCTCCGCCCTGCTGGCCGGCTTCCGCCTGTGCCTGCTCGTACAGTTTCATCGTCATTTTCTGGACGACTTCTTCGAGTGCTGTCTTCTTCTCCTTGATGTCTTCAAGGTTGTTCGCTTCGATAGCGGATTTCAGAGCGTCTTTCGCTTCTTCGACACTCTTCACTTCATCATCCGATACTTTGCCTTCCAGGTCTTTCAGCGTCTTATCCGCCATGAAGACGAGCTGATCGGCTTCGTTGCGGAGATCCGCTTCTTCCTTCTGCTTCTTGTCCTCTTCAGCATGCGCTTCCGCGTCTTTCACCATGCGTTCGATTTCGTCGTCAGAAAGGCCTGAACTCGACTGGATCGTAATGTTCTGTTCTTTCTGTGTGCCCATGTCTTTCGCTTTGACAGTTACGATACCGTTCTTGTCGATATCGAATGTCACTTCGATCTGAGGGACTCCGCGCGGTGCCGGCGGAATATCCGTCAGCTGGAAACGGCCGAGCGTCTTGTTGTCGGACGCCATTGAGCGCTCACCCTGCAATACGTGGATATCGACAGCCGGCTGGTTGTCCGCCGCAGTCGAGAACACTTGTGATTTGCTTGTCGGGATCGTCGTATTACGGTCGATCAGTTTTGTGAAGACTGCGCCCATCGTTTCGATTCCGAGTGACAGAGGAGTGACGTCGAGAAGGACGACATCTTTCACGTCGCCTGCAAGGATCGAGCCCTGTACAGCAGCTCCCATCGCTACGACCTCATCCGGATTGACACCTTTGAACGGCTCTTTGCCTGTTTCTTTTTTGATCGCTTCCTGGACAGCCGGGATACGGGTCGATCCGCCGACCAGGATAACACGGTCAAGTTCAGAAGGGGACAGTCCTGCGTCTTTGATGGCCTGACGTGTCGGCACCATGGAGCGTTCAACGAGAGGTGCTGTGAGTTCATCGAATTTCGCACGTGTCAAGTTCACTTCCAAGTGGAGCGGGCCGGCATCCCCAGCTGTGATGAATGGAAGGGAGATCTGAGTGGATGTGACACCCGAGAGATCTTTCTTCGCTTTTTCAGCAGCATCTTTCAGGCGCTGCATCGCCATTTTGTCTTTCGACAGGTCGATGCCGTTCTCTTTGCGGAATTCCTGGACGAGGTAGCCGATGATGATGTCATCGAAATCGTCTCCGCCGAGCTTGTTGTCGCCAGCTGTTGAACGGACTTGGAATACACCGTCGCCGAGTTCAAGGATCGATACGTCGAACGTACCGCCGCCGAGGTCATAGACAAGGATTGTCTGGTCTTCATCGGTCTTATCAAGGCCGTAAGCAAGAGCTGCGGCTGTCGGCTCGTTGATGATCCGTTCGACTTCGAGGCCTGCGATAGTACCGGCATCCTTCGTCGCCTGACGCTGTGCGTCATTGAAGTAGGCAGGGACCGTGATGACGGCTTTCGTCACTTTCTCGCCGAGGTAGTCTTCCGCATATCCTTTCATGTACTGGAGGATCATCGCTGAAATTTCCTGCGGTGAGTATTCCTTACCGTCCACTTTCTCTTTGTAATCTGTACCCATATGACGCTTAACGGACATGACGGTATTCGGGTTCGTAATCGATTGGCGTTTGGCCACTTCCCCGATCTGGCGTTCACCATTCTTGAATGCAACGACAGAAGGTGTTGTCCGGTTCCCTTCAGGATTTGGAATTACTTTCGCTTCTCCGCCTTCATAGACAGCGACTACTGAGTTCGTTGTTCCTAAGTCGATACCGATAATTTTGCTCATAGTGAGATTCCTCCTAAATTGGTTCGTCTTTTAAGTATGATGCTGCGGCAGCTCACTCGTTCACTTTCACCATCGCCGGGCGCAGCACGCGATCTTTCAAGGTATACCCTTTTTGCAGTACTTCAAGCACGACGCCTGACTCCTTGCTGTCATCTGAGCCGGTCATGACGGCCTGGTGGAAATTCGGATCAAATTCGACATCTTGCGCTTCGATTTCTTCCAGACCTTCCGATTTCAGCGCTTCATCGAGACTGCGGTAGATCATTTCCATGCCCGTGAGAAGGCTTTTGGCATCTTCGCTCTCCGCTTTCACGGAAAGGCCGCGCTGGAAGTTGTCAAGCACGGGAATAAGATGTGTGAGCACTTCCTGTGCACGGTATTTCTGCAGCGCCTCCCTGTCGAGTGACGCTCTTCTTCTCGTGTTATCAAGGTCGGCAAGCAGGCGGAGCCGGCGGTTCTCTTCTTCTTCCAGCTTGGCGTTCAGTTCTTCGATCCGACGGTCGCGTTCATCCGCCTGCGGCTCAGCCGTCACGTCTTCGTTTTCTGTCTGGCTGCTGCTTTCTTCTGCTGAAGTGTCTTCTCCGGCAGCTTGGCCTGACATTTCCTGTTCTTCGGATGCTGGGTGTTTTTCTGTCATGATTGGTTCCTCCTGTCCGTAGTTCCGTCGATCGTGAGTCTTTCGAGCGCCGCTGACAAGTCTTCGCTCAGAATATCCAGCAACGTGATCACCCTGCCGTAGTCCATCCGCTTCGGTCCGATGATCGCGATGGAACCGGTCATGTCCGTACCGACAGCGTATGCGGTCGAAATGACACTGAAATCGTCAAGCGTATGCTCCCGGTTCTCCGTTCCGATGCGGACCTGTATTCCTGTGAGCGTCTGTTCGAACAGCTTGAGCGGGATCCCCTGCTCAATCGCCTCAAGGAACGTCTTCACTTTGGTCACATCATTGAATTCAGGCTGTTTCATCATGTTCATCTGGCCGCTCAGGAACAGCCGTTCATCCGTTTTCCCGGACATGGCGTCCTGAATGGAAGTAAGGATGGTGCCCGCGTTCTTGATGTGGCGTTCATACAGCATCTTTGATTCAACAGCCAATTTGCGCGGAATGTCGGACAGCGGCGTTCCGATGAGCCGTTCGTTAAGCAGGTTGACCATCTTCTCGATGTCCGGAGGGGAGAGGCCGTCAGCAATGTCGACGACATGGTTCTCCACCCGGCCATTGTTCGTCACCATGATGGCGACCGCCTTGTCTTCCGACAGGGGCACGATGGAGAAGCGCTTCACCTTGTGTGCTTTCGTGTCCGGCCCGAGAAGGACCGTCGTGTAGTTTGTCAGTTCAGAAAGAATGGATGCAGAATTCCGGATCAGCTCTTCCGTTTCCAGCACTTTCTCCTGGAAGACGGAGCGCAGCTGGAGATTGTCCTCCACTTTCAGCTTCTGCGGTGTCAGCAAGTGGTCGACATAAAATCGATATCCCTTCTCTGAAGGGATCCTCCCTGAAGAAGTGTGGGTCTTTTCCAGATACCCCATTTCTTCCAGATCCGCCATCTCATTACGGATGGTCGCCGGACTGAAAGGCGCTTCCTCTTTTTTAGAGAGCTGCCGGGAGCCTACAGGCTGAGCGGATTCGATGAAGTCGTTAACCGTCAGTTGCAAGATAAGCAATTGTCTGTTTGTCAACATGATCATCACTCCTGTTAGCACTCAAGTTAGGCGAGTGCTAATACTATAGTTAATTTACCAAATCATAAGGGGAGTGTCAAACAATTGAACCGGGTTCAGCCGAGAAATTGCTGGAACGCCTCATTGCCTTTGAATATCCCGTTCCTCGTCAGCCGGATACGCGTTCCGTGCCGTTCCGTCAGGTCTTTCTCTGCCAGTTCGTCCAGCACTGTACCATATACTTCCTCGAGCGGACGGCCGAACTTTTCCTCGAACCGGGCTGCTGAGACTCCTTCCGTTTTACGTAAACCGAGGAACATCTCTTCTTCCATCTGTTCCTGGAGCGTCACTTCGTGTTCCTCGATCCTCGGCAGACGCCCTTCCGACACGGCGGACATGTATCTCTTAAGCGGTGCGATGTTCGCATAACGGATGCCGTTCAGGTAGCCGTGTGCACCCGCACCGATTCCTGCATATTCATCGTTCTCCCAATAGATCATATTATGGACCGACTCCTTGCCGGGCACAGCGAAGTTGCTGATCTCATACTGCCTCCGCCCTGCCTGCTGCATACGGTCGATCAGCTTGGCGAACATGACCGTCTCCTCGTCTTCACCGGGCAGCGGCAGGCGGCCTTTGTTCATGAGATTGTAGAAGACCGTTTTCGGCTCGATGATCAGCGAATACGCGGAGTAATGCGGCAGTTCGAGTTCCAGCGCCCTGTCCAGCGTTGCGTCCCATTGGGTTTGCGTCTGTCCCGGCAGCGCATAGATCAGGTCGATGCTGATATCATGGAAGCCGTTCTTCCGGGCGGATCCGATGACTTGCACTGCTTGTTCAGGACTGTGCGACCGGCCGATTTTCTTCAGCAGTCCGGCGTCGAACGACTGGACGCCGAGACTCAGCCGGCTGACAAGCCCGTTCTTCAGGACGCGCAGTTTCTCTTCCGTCAGTTCATCGGGGTTCGCTTCCGTGGAAAACTCGGTGAGCGACCGGACATCCACGTAGGAATGGACGATTTCCAGCAGCCGGTCGAGCTGAGGTGCTGTCAGGGCTGTCGGCGTACCTCCGCCGAAGAAGACGGTTTCGACCATTGAGAAGTCGGCGCCGGATTGTTTCAGTATGGATAGTTCCTGTTCGATCGATTCAATGTAGGCGTCGACGGGCTGGTTCTCGAAGAACACTTTATTGAAATCACAATAGTGGCAGATCTGGTGGCAGAAAGGGATGTGTATGTAAATGCCTCTCATCGTTTGGTGACCTCCTGTAAACGCCAAACAGAGGGCTCAAGAGCCCCCTGTCTGCGCGGTTCATAACTTCTCATTCTTCATCCATGCGCAGGACTGCCATGAATGCTTCTTGCGGGACTTCGACGGAACCGACTTGCTTCATCCGCTTTTTCCCTTCCTTCTGCTTCTCGAGCAGTTTCCGTTTCCGGGAGATGTCGCCGCCGTAACATTTTGCGAGGACGTTCTTGCCCATGGACTTGATCGTCGAACGTGCGACGATCTTCTGTCCGATCGCAGCCTGCACAGGCACTTCGAACTGCTGGCGCGGGATCAGCGTCTTCAGTTTCTCGACGATCGCTTTGCCGCGGTCGTATGCGAAATCCTTATGGACGATGAAGCTCAGTGCATCGACGGTTTCGCCGTTCAGCAGGATGTCCATTTTGGCTAGCTTCGACGTCTTATAGCCGATCAATTCATAATCGAGCGACGCATAGCCTTTCGTGCTCGACTTCAGCTGGTCGAAGAAGTCATAGACGATTTCAGCGAGCGGCAGCTCATAGATGATGTTGACGCGGGATGCATCCAGATAATCCATCGTCAGGAAGTTGCCGCGTTTTTTCTGGCAGAGCTCCATCACTGCACCGACATAGTCGTTCGGCACCATGATGGACGCTTTGACATACGGCTCCTCGACATAGTCGATTTTTTGCGCGTCCGGCATCATGGACGGGTTGTCCACTTTCATCTCCCTGCCGTCTGTCGTCACGACATTGTAGATAACGCTCGGTGCCGTCGTGATCAGGTCGATGTTGAACTCGCGCTCGATCCGCTCCTGGATGATCTCCATGTGCAGGAGACCGAGGAAGCCGCAGCGGTAGCCGAAGCCGAGCGCCTGGGAGGTTTCCGCTTCATACTCGAGTGCGGAGTCATTGAGTTCGAGTTTCTCAAGGGCTTCCCGCAGATCGTTATATTTCGACGTGTCGATCGGGTAGAGACCGCAGAACACCATCGGATTCATCTTACGGTATCCTTCCAGCGGTTCGGAAGCCGGGTTGTCCGCAAGTGTGATCGTATCCCCGACACGTGTGTCGCCGACGGTTTTGATGGCGGCTGACAAATAGCCGACATCGCCGACCGTCAATTCGTCGCGCGGCGAGATTTTCGGCGTGAAGACACCGAGTTCGACGACTTCGAATTCCTTTTGCGTCGCCATCATGCGGATCGTGTCGCCCGGTCTGATGGTCCCTTCCATGATACGTATATTGACGACGACCCCTTTGTATTGGTCGTAATGGGAGTCGAAGATTAGCGCCTTCAGCGGTGCTTCCGGGTCCCCTTGGGGAGCGGGCACTTTCTCGACGATCTGCTCGAGTATGTCTTCGATGCCGATCCCCGACTTCGCGGATGCGTGCACAGCTTCCGAGGCGTCGATCCCGATGACATTTTCGATTTCGTCCTTGACCCGTTCCGGATCGGCTGCGGGCAGATCGATTTTGTTGATGACCGGGAGGATCTCCAGGTCGTTATCGAGGGCGAGATAGACGTTCGCCAATGTCTGCGCTTCGATCCCCTGCGCGGCATCGACGACCAAAATGGCCCCTTCACAGGCGGCAAGGCTCCGCGACACTTCATATGTGAAGTCGACATGCCCCGGCGTGTCGATCAGATGGAACGTGTAATCTTCCCCGTTCTTCGCTTTGTACATGAGCTGCACAGCGTTCAGTTTGATGGTGATGCCCCGCTCCCGCTCGAGATCCATGGAGTCGAGGGTCTGCGTTTTCATCTCCCTCGCCGTAATTGTCCCGGTCTTTTCGAGCAGCCGGTCGGCAAGCGTCGATTTCCCGTGGTCGATATGTGCGATGATGGAGAAGTTTCGGATGTTTTTCTGTCTGTCCAGTTTCTGCTGATGATTCATCATAATTTTCACTCCTAATTCGGCTAGTATGAATTATAGCAGAAACCGTCAGGCGGTGTTATACATTTCCTTCTGAACGGACCGGAAAAACGAAAAAGACGGCCGTGTGCGGCTCTTGCTGCACACTTCCGCCCTCTTTCTGCCATGCCGGAACAGCCGTCATTCAGTCGGTGCCGTCTGCTGTCCCCATGTTCGCGGCAGCCTCCGCAATGACGCTGACAGTGCGGCTCAGTTCTTCCTCGCTGTTGCCGATCCCGCCGAGTTCGATGAGCACGAAGCCCGGATGGAGATCCTGGTTGTATTTCCCGTCAACTCCCGGCCCGCCCTTCAGCATGATATTGCGGGTGATGCCGGGCACGAGCGCTTCCATTTCTTCGGTGAGGCTCTTCGCTGCCTCGTAATTCTTTTTATACTGGGGGTGTTCCTTGCCGATGACGATTGCGATCTTCGCGTAGCGTTTGCCGCCGACATCAACCGTCGTCTTGTCGGCTGTAACGGAATCACGGTGGATATCGAAGATGAGATCATACGATTTCGAAGCGATCGCTTTCTGTAAATATGGCCTGATCGCCTTGTAGGAACGATGATAGGGGATTTTCTGCTTGGACATCTCTTTCTGGATGTCAACGGGCAGCACATCGGGTTCGGCTCCCATTGCCGCCAGCTGCAGCCGGAGCTTCTCCCCTATCTTCGTGATGTTTTCGGTTTTGTGTGAAACGGCGACCTTGCCGTCGGCCGCCAGAGTGATCGGCTCGTATGCTTCCTCCGAGTGCGTATAGTGCAGCAGCACCTTTTTGCCGCCTGTCATCTTGGGCGGTACGAACACGTTGGATGCATACACGATGTATCCTTTCTGCTGAAGTGCCAGCGGCGGACTGCCCGGCTGTTTCTCGGGAAGCAGCTGCAGCAGTATCGGGAAAAGAAAGAGCGCGGCGATCGCTGACGCAAATGAATAGAGTGTTTTCTTCAAGAGTCATCCCCCCGTTCCCGGCTACTATATGCAGGAGGCGTCCTTTCAAGAACTCTTCTTCACGTTATGGATCCACGAGACGATCGATTCCGCAAGCGCCGAAGCATACAGCTGGACCCATCCGTCAATCTCTTTCGGGGAGATGAATGTCTTCAGCTGATGGTTGGACAGGACTTCCTCGAACAGCTGGACCCGGTCTTCATGCGGCCAGGAGGCCCAGTCGCCGAAGATGGGGATCAGCGTCTTCCGGTCCGCTTTTTCATTATCACTGTGCAGCCACGGACCGATGGACAGCTTCGACGACGGCTTGCTCTCCTCTTCGATCTTCGCGGCCATATAGCCGAACAGTGTATCGATTGCGTCTGCGATCAGCACGGGGCCGTCGACGACGGTGGGGATGCCGATCGCGATGACCGGTACACCGAGCGTCTCCCGGGACACTTCCTTCCGGCTGTTGCCGACACCTGAGCCGGGATGGATGCCCGTGTCCGTCAGCTGGATGGTCCGGCACAGCCGTGAGCTGTCACGCGCCGCCAGGGCATCGATGACGACGAGCAGGTCCGGCTGGATCACTTCTGCGACCCCTCTGATGAAGTCCGCGGTTTCAAGGCCCGTCTGGATCGTCACGCCGGGTGCGTAGATGTAAACTTCCGCTCCGTCCTGCTCGTAGTAATCAGGCACGATCGGCTGGAGCCGCTCCATCGTCAGCGGTCCGACCGCGTCAGGCGTCACATCCCGGTTGCCGAGTCCGATGAACAGCAATTTGCAGTTTTGCTGAAGCTTGAGCGGTTCTGTCAGTTTCATCAGCTGACGGGTCATTTCCTTCGCCAGTTTGCCGAGCCCCGGCCGGTCTTCAGCATGCAGCAGCGGATCGGTCAGCGTGATATAGGTCCCCTGTTTCTTGCCGATCCGCTCTTCCCCTTCCTTATCGATCTGGACGGTCGTCACGAGCGTGCGCCCTTTCTTGTCCTCCCTGAACATGACGCCATTCGACTTATCCAGTGTATCTTTTTCATGCTCGGTCCGGTGTCTTACCATCTCTTCGCTTTCGACGACCAAGTCCGTCCTGTAAAAGTCATGCTCTTCCAAAATGATCACCTCAATAGGCAGTCTGTACGCCCTGCCCGTCTTTTATGCCCCTCTCCTTTTACGCTGCCGCATGGTTCGTCATACTTTTTTTGTTGCAAAGACGCTGTCAATTTGATAAGATTACTTTTGTTATAAAGAGATATCCGAGAAATCATGGAAACACTCTTCTTACCTGATTGTTGGAGGTGAATGAAATGCCAAACATTAAAGGTGCCATCAAACGCGTAAAGCAGAGCACTGCTGCGAATGAACAGAACTCACGCACGAAAGCAGCTATGCGTTCAGCTATGCGTAAAGCGGACGCTGCGATCGAAAGCAAAGCTGACAACGCTGAAGAGCTTAAGCGCGCTGCGATCAAACATTTGGACACTGCTGCCGGTAAAGGCCTTATCCATAAAAACACAGCTGCACGTCAAAAAGCACGTCTTACAAAAAAAGCTTTGTAATGTAAAAAAGCTGTCCGTCTTTGACGGGCAGCTTTTTTTGGTTTTCTTATGGTTCCAGGAAAAAGAGTTCGAGAACCCGTTCCCTGTTCCCCGATGTCGTCTTCAGCTTCAGATCGACCGCCGCCAGACGGTCCAGCACGTGCAGCAGCCGCTGTTCGTTCGGGACGAATCGGCTGCTCATCACCAGTTTGACCCGATACGGATGGACGTTCAGGGTGCTCGCAATCTGCTGCTGATGGTAGCCTTTCTTCTTCAGTGACCCGACATGCAGCATGAGCCGCACCTGCCCCGCGATGAGCGACGCCATCGCAATCGGCTCCTCCCCGCTCCTTAGCAGATCATGGTAGACAGCCAGCGTCTTCGCGCGGTTCCCGGATACGTAGGCATCGGTCAGCCGGAAGATTTCGGTTTCGGGCGACCGGGGCACGAGCAGATCGATGACGTCTTCCGTGATGGTCCCTGCGCCGTCCATGTAGGCAGCGATCTTCTCGATTTCCTTGGACAGCTGCATCATGTTCTCCCCGGCAGTCCCGACCAGGTGATCGGCGGTCTCCCGCGTGATCGTTAAGTCCAGTGACTTCGCCTGCTGCTGGATCCAGACAGTCAAGTCGCTGCCTGTCAGTTTGTTCGCTTCTATTACTTTGGCGCTCGCCATCATCTGCTTTGTGATCTTCTTACGGGCGTCGAGTTTCTCATACGGCGCAATGAAGATGACGGTGGCAGTCGGCGATGGCTGTTTGAGCCATTCCGCCAGCAGGTCCGTCGGATGGTCGATCTTTTCCTTCCCGCGTTCTTTCGCTCGGAGGAATGATGCGTTCTTCGCCACGATCACTTTCCGCCCGCTGAAGAAAGGCAGCGTGTCCGCCTCTTCGATGACAGCGCTGACCGGTACCTCGTCCAAGTCGAAATACAGCACGTCCTCAGCAGTCACTTCCGGCATGCGGGTGATGATCTTCTCCGTTGTCTGCTGCAGCAGGTACTGTTCACTTCCTGTCAGCAGATAGACGGATTGCCCGGGATTTTTTTCGATTTCTTTCCATGCGGCAGTTACCATTGCAATCACCTCGTTCTGGTTTCCAGTATACCGCAATCCGGCGCGGTATGGAGAAATTGTGACAAATCGAGACACGATTGCCATATCTCCGTTTTACTATGGATTTTTACTGTCCGTTGTTCTATACTTGAAGTTGACTCAGGAGGTGTAGCAATGAACGAATTCGAAAAGGACGTCCAGTCCAAACGTAATGATCTTCTTGACTCAGGTGTTGGCTTCATTGTATCTTTCGTAGGTTTTTCTTTAATTTGGGTGATTGCTACGATTGTCGAAGTCGCTGCACGCTGATCACACATGAGCAAAAATAAAAGAAAGGCCCCTTCAACCGGGGTCTTTCTTTTTTTGCCGTGACGTTCCGATTTGGAGCCGGTCTCCGCGGATGACCAGCTCAACGGTGCCGTCCGATGCCGTGACCAGGAAGGGGATGCCCGCTTGCTGCAGCCGCCCGGTCACGTTGGGGTGCGGATGGCCATACCGGTTGTTGCGGCCGGCTGAGATGACGGCCAATTCGGGCTGCAGGAAATCGAGGAATTCCCGGGTTGTCGACGTGTCGCTCCCGTGGTGTCCCGCTTTCAGGATCAGGGGGCGCCAGTCCATATGGCCGTATGTGCGGATGATTCGCCGTTCCCCTTCCGCTTCCAGATCCCCCGTGAAGAGCACTTGCCAGCTGTCCGTCTTCATGAGAAGGACGAGGGAGCTGTCATTGTGCACATACGGCCCGCCGAACGGGGAAATGTAGGTGAACAGCACACTGCCTGCCTTCCAGCCGTCACCGGCCTGCCGGCTGTGTATGCCGATGTTCTTCCGCGCCGCTTCTTCCTTCATCGGCATCATTTGCTCCTCAGTGAGACTCCCGTCAGGCACGTGGACGGAGCCGACGCCGATGTCCTGCAGCACTTCATCAGCCGCCTCCATATGATCGTTGTGTGCGTGGGTGATCACCAGAAGATCGATTTTACTGATCCCTTTCCCTTTCAAATAGGGCACGACGAGCTGTCTGCCGATACGGAACGGTTTTGCGGGTGTCCGCCAGTCCTCCTCGCCGAACGCGACCTGCCCACCGGTATCGATCAGGTACACACCTTTGCGGTACGGCAGCTCGATGAGGATGCTGTCCCCCTGCCCTACATCAAGGAAAGTGATATGGGCATCCGGATCGGTATACGGCTTCAGCTGGAACGCCATCGCCGTAATCAGGATGACGGCAAGGCCGGGCAGTAGCCTGCCGCTCTTTTCGATGATGATGAATCCCGCCAGGATGGCAATGAGCATTACGCACAGCCAGAAGCTGTCCGGCTGGCCCGCCGTCCAGACTTGGCCGGGCAGCTCCGCTATCCATTCGGTGGCCGTTGACAC
Organism: Sporosarcina sp. NCCP-2716; assembly: GCF_023707985.1. Taxonomy (GTDB): domain Bacteria; phylum Bacillota; class Bacilli; order Bacillales_A; family Planococcaceae; genus Sporosarcina. The sequence continues at coordinate 498,711 of NZ_BRCF01000001.1, read as the reverse complement.
ATGACGGCGGAACGGCTCGTAGACAACGAACAGCGGGACAGCGGCGGTCTCAGAAAGGAGCGAGACGATGAGCAGGATGAGATTCGCCGGCAGGATGATCAGGGAATAGAGCGGTACATACACGAGGTTCACGACAAACGACGACAGGGACAGTTCATAGAAATGGTAAAGGAGGACAGGGGCAAGAGCCAGCTGGGTGATCGCTGTCACACTGGCGGACAGGGCTAGGAACGACTGCTGTTTCTGCAGAAAACCAGCCGAGCAGACGAGTGCGAACGCGGCTCCGTAGGAAAGCTGGAACCCGGGCTGGTACATGACGTACGGCTTCAGGAACAGGAAGCCGAGCGCACTGAGCGCGAGTGCATCATCCATCCGCAGCCGGATCTTCCCTGTCACACAGAGCAGGATGAGGATCGTGACAGACACCGCACGCCAGACTGACGGGGCACCGCCTGCCAGTACCGCATAGCACGGCAGCAGCAGGAACAGCAGGGAATCGACCGTTTCCATGCGCAGCCGGAGACGCTTCGCACTGAGCCGGAACAGCATGGTCAGCAGTCCGACATGAAGACCGGAAATCGCGAAAAGGTGCGTGATGCCGAGCGTCCTGTACTGGTCGGACAAGTCATCATCCATCGTGCTTCTGTCCCCTATCAGCAGCGCTTCCGCCTCAGTCTGCAGGGAAGCCGGGAAGACGGAACGAATATGCTCTTTCAGGAATCGGCGCTGCCCGTAGAGGCGTTCGAACCGCCTGGTGCTGCCATCAGCCATGGTCATACGGTCCGCTTTGAAAACGGAAACGGCGCCGTTCATCCGCAAATACGCTTCCATGTCGAATGCATAGCGATGGGCAGGCGGATCCGGCTCCTCAACAGTTCCTGACAGGATGACACGCTTTCCTTCAGGCGGTGCAGACAGGAGGAATTCCTTCTCCTGTTCGGACGGGATCGTATAGAGGACGTAATATACGCGGCCGTCTTCCGCTTCCGCGAACCCTTTCAGTCTGGCTCCGTCGATTTTCACCGAATCACGGAAACGCATGGATCGCTCTTCGGGGATGCCGTTCGGGGACTCCGGCCCGGGCAGTACTTTCTGAAAATAGAAATACGAGCACAGGACGAAAACAGCGAACAGGATGACCGCGGGGACATCCCGCCTGTGCTTCATGAGGAGGGGGAGAAAGAGGAACTGCAGCCAGAGCAGTTCCGGCCGGCCTGTGGAGACGGCCGCTGCTGCTGCAGCTGCAGAGAAAGTATAGTAGATGTAACGGGAAGGACGGACTAGTTGCCAAATAGCGATTCGGCTTTATCGGAAAGACGTCTCAGGTCGTCTTCCGGAATACCGGCTTGTTCAATCGTCTGCAGCAGTTCACTTACGAATTCAGCCTTCGGTGCCTGCTCGAAATCGAGGATCCGCGGATCGAACGGGATCTGGCGGACTTCGATGCCGGCGTGGGCGAACAGCTCCGTCGCATATTCGCTGTTGCGGTAATCCGTTCCGTAATAGACATTCGAGATGCCTGCCTGAATGATCGCTTTGGAGCATTGCAGGCACGGGAAGTGCGTGACGTACAAGGTGGAGCCGGCTGCAGGAATGCCGTATTTCCCGCATTGCAGGAGGGCGTTCATCTCCGCGTGGATCGTCCGGATGCAGTGGTTGTCCACTACATAGCACCCTTTGTCGATACAATGATCGCCGCCCGATACGGAGCCATTGTAGCCTCCTGCGATGATCCGGTTGTCACGCACGATCACCGCACCGACCGCGAGCCGTGTACACGTGCTCCTGACGGCCAGCAGATTGCACTGCGCCATGAAAAACTGTTCCCATGATAGTCGTTCCATTGTTTCGCCTCCTGCCTGGTTATGCAGCCAGGTCCGTATTAGTCGACCGTGATGGAGTCCGCAAGCGTCTCGAACGTCTTCTGTCCGATACCCGACACTTTCATAAGGTCCTCCACCGCCTGGAAGGCGCCGAATTCATCCCGGTACGCGATGATCGCGGCGGCTTTTGCAGGGCCGATCCCGCTCAGTGTCATGAGCTGTGCAGAGTCGGCTGTATTCAGGTTCACTGCTGCAGCGGTCCCATCTGCTGGATTTCCTTCGGGCAGTCCGGGTGTTTCGTACACAGGGGGTTCTTCCCCTTCTTCCGGGACATAGATGACAGTCTGGTCAGCCAGCAGCTGGGCATGGTTGAGCATGCGGCTGTCGGCATCTGCCGTGTAGCCTCCTGCCGCAGTGATGGCATCGATGACACGCTGCCCTTCTTCGAATGTATAGACATTCGGAAATTTCACCGCGCCTTTGACATCCACCATCAGCAGCACCGGGACCGGCTGCGCGGGTGATTCAGGTTCTTCTTCGAGCTGCAGATCATCATCGTCTTCTGCCTGTGCTGCATGGTATACGTTTTCTTGAGGGACCAGCCCGGTATCCGCCTGTCCCCGGGGGAAGAACAGGATTGCCGAGATAACAGCTGCTATCGCGAGAGGAGTGGTGACTTTCCGCCATTTTCCAAATACCAATTCAGAAAACAGAAGCGTCAGCCCTTTCAATTATGATGCTCGTGTCGACGAGTCCCCTTCACTATAGCGCATTTGCCGAATAATCGGAACTGTTACTTCCTCGCTTGGAAAAAGATCCGCTCGCTCTCGTCCTCAGGCGCTTCGTCCTCCCAGTCCGCGAAGATCCGTTCAATCGTGAATCCGGACTGCTCCAGCAGCCGGACGTATGTCATGATCGGGAAAGTCCGCTGTTCGTGCACTTCGTCGAAGCGGTCGTACCGTCCATCCGATCCGCGGACGAAGAAAGCAAGTTCCGAGCGGACGGCATGCGGTTCGTCACCCGGCGCTGTCTCCCATATGTACGAGATGCTCCGGCTGTCGTATGTGAACGGTCCTTCCTGGAAGATGACATCCGTCTTGAATGTTGAGTGGACATCGAACAGGAGCAGGCCGCCCGGGCGCAGTAGATGCAGGATGCCGGTGAACGTATCGAGGACATCCTGTTCGCTCTCCAGGTAGTTCAGTGAGTCGATCGGGATGACTGCGGCATCGAACTGACCGGATACGTCAAGCTTCTGCATCGCCTGATGATGGAAATCGATGGAGAGGCCCTGTCCAGCCGCCCGTTTGCGTGCTACTGTCAGCATCTCATCGGACAAGTCGATCCCCGTGACATGTGCTCCCTGCCCTGCCAGCAAAACAGAAAGGATCCCGGTGCCGCAAGCGACATCCAGGATCTTTTTGTCTGCAGCTGTTCCGAGTGCAGTTTCAATGAGCTGTACATAGTCACCGTAGGGAATATCCGCCATCAGTTCGTCATAGACAGCTGCAAATTTCGAGTACATCATTGGACAGTATCATCCGCCACTTCGATTTCAGGTGCGTCTCCCCAAAGTCTCTCGAGGTTGTAGAAGCTCCGCTCATCCTTGTGGAAGACATGCGCGATGACGTCACCGAGGTCGACGAGCACCCACCGTCCGGCGTCCATCCCTTCGATCCGTTTCACGTCGTACTGTTCTTCTGCAGCCTTGTCCGCGATTTCACGTGCAATCGCCTGGACTTGACGCTCTGAATTGGCATGGCAGATGACGAAGAAATCCGCCACGAGGGAGACCCCTTCCATATTCAGCACGACAATGTCTTCCGCGCGTTTATCGTCTGCTGCTTTGAATGTCACTTCTAATAATGTTGGCATTGGTTCACTTTCCTTTCACTGTACAAAATAATTATAGCATTCTATGGAATCCGGATGCACGGGCACCCGCTTGCTGACCAAATGCTGAACCGAGTGGACGATACAGGCTTCCATCACCCCGGACAACGGGCCTTCCGCATGGCGGCGCAGTTCCTCCACCCCCGGAAACTCCCGACCGGGTTCGATCATGTCCGCTACATAGACGACCATTTCCAGGTCGGACATCGCGGCTCTTCCGGTCGTGTGGAAACGGATGGCATTCAGGATGTCCCTGTCCGTGATTCCGTATTCCTCTTCAGCGATCAACGCCCCGGCCGGTGCATGCCAAAGCTCTTTGTTGAATTTGAAAAGCTCCGGTCCGGTCCCGCGGTCTGTCAGCAGCCGCTGCAGCCCGTCGGCACTCATGCTTTTCGCGATATCGTGGAACAGGGCCGCCGTCTCCGCCTTGTCTGCAGGCACGCCATGCATGGCCGCGAGCGCCCTCGCTGTTTCCGTGACCCGTAAAACGTGTTCGAAGCGCCGCAGCGGCAGCCGCTGCTGCAGATCACTGATCAGGTTGTCAAGATCCATATAATCGCTCCTTCCGAATGTAGCGGTCGACGGATGGCGGGATCAGATAGCCGGTCGTCCTTTGCGAGCGGTATCTGTTCCGTAGCATCGTCGAGGAGACATCGATCAGCGGGACTTCGACATAATTGATCGGCAGTTCGGTATGCCCGGCGGTGCCTGGTCGGCGGACACCGACAAACCGCACCATCGTCAGCAGCCGGTCTATGCCGCGCCACGTATGAAGCGAATCGATCATATCGCCGCCTATGATGAAATGGAACTCGGCATCCGGTTCCTTTTCCATCAGCCGACCCATCGTGATCACCGTATAGGATACGCCGCCTGACGCCACTTCCTCATCACACACCGTAAGCCGGCTGTTCCCCTGCACGGCAAGTGCCGTCATCTCAAGCCGCTGCCGGGGGCTGGCCGTATCCGCCAGCAGCTTATGGGGAGGGATGGCGGTCGGCATGAGCCGCACCTCATCGAGTCCTAGTGCATCACATACTTCGTCCGCCATGATCAGGTGACCGATGTGCGGCGGGTTGAATGTGCCGCCGAGTATACCGATTTTCCGCATGATGACACTCCTTATGGCAATTCGATCTTTTTCTTCTCCGATGATTCCTTGTAGAGGACGATCGTTTTTCCGATCACCTGGACAACTTCAATTCCATTTTCCTCACCGAGCAGTTGTGCAATCTCCTCTTTGTCCTGCTCGCAATTCTGCAGGACAGAGACTTTGATGAGCTCCCGTGCTTCGAGGGCCTCTTCGATCTGTTTGACGATCGGCTGTGTCAAGCCGCTCTTGCCGATCTGGAAAATCGGCTGCAGGTGATGCGCTTCACTTCTGAGGTAACTTTTTTGTTTACTCGTTAACATGGTCTTCCTCCAATTGTTGTGTTAATCGCCGGATCATGCCGGCGGTATCCGGTCTGATACCTGTCCACCGCTCGAATGCGAGAGCTCCCTGATGGACGAACATGCCGACGCCGTTCGTCGTCTCCGCCCCCCGTGCGCGGGCTCGTTTCAGGAATTCGGTCTCCAGGGGATTGTAGATGATGTCGATCACCGCGGTGCCTGGTTCAAGTGAATCGAGGCACAGGGGGACGCCCGCTTCCGAGTAGCTCATGCCGACCGTCGTCGTCTGGATGACGATGCCGAACCGGCCGAGCTGCTCTTCCGCTTCCTCGATGGTCAGAACAGCGGAACGGTCCAGTCTGCTGCTCAGCAGTTCTGCCCGCTCTCTCGTCCGGTTCGTGACCGTCATATGTCCGTATCCGTTTTCCTCAAGCGCGAATGCGATCCCTTTCGCTGCTCCGCCCGCTCCGATCAGGAGGATTTCATCGTTTTTACGATTGGGCCCGTAGACTTCCTCCAATGCCCGGACGAACCCGCTGCCGTCCGTGTTGGCGCCGGTCAGCGTCCCATCCGCTTCCCGGATCACTGTATTGACGGCTCCCATCCTGGCTGCCTGCCCATCGATCCGGTCGAGATGCGGCATGACGTCACTCTTATGGGGAACGGTCACATTCCAGCCGCTGCAGCCGAGCAGCCGCAGACTGCTGATGCCATCTGCCGCCGTACCGCGCGGGACACGGATCGGCACGTAGGACGCATCCAGTCCGTTTTCCTTCAGCCATTCATCATGCATGCAGGGAGACAGCGACTGGGCGATCGGATCCCCTATGACAGCGAACCATTGTTTCATCGGAATCCCCCTTACTTCAGATTAATGACGTGCGCAGCATTACATCGACCCCGCGCGGTGCGTGGACAGCGACCACGACATTCGCATGCTGCACCGTAATCCAGCCGAGTCCCGAGATGACGATATCGGTCTTCGGCTTCTTGACCGAAAACTCATGACGGACCAAGTCCGGGAACTTGTCGAGTGACTGTTCACTCGGCGGAGCGAGCATGCCGCCTCTATGGGTTTCATAGAGCATGTCCGCGTTCTCCAGTTTCGTGCGGTGGATGTTGAGCTCATTTGACGTATAGACAGTGAACGAGGAGCGTTCGCCCTGCAGGAAGTCGAAACGGGCAAGCCCGCCGATATACAGTGTCTGCTCTGCGTTCAGCTGGAATATTTTCGGTTTCAGCTCTTTTTTCGGGGTGATCGCTTTCAATTCACTCGGATCGAGATAATGCGCCATCTGGTGATTGTTGATGATGCCCGGAGTGTCGTAGATTGCTCTTCCGTCATCAAGAGGGATTTCCACCAAATCGAGCGTAGTACCCGGGAAATGGGAAGTGGTGATCACTTCTCCCGTGCCGGTTGCATTTTTAATGATCCGGTTGATGAATGTCGATTTGCCGACATTTGTACAGCCGACGACGTAGACATCCTGTCCTTTGCGCAGTTCCTCGATCCGTTCCAGCGCTTCCGGCACGCCCTGACCTTTCGCAGCCGACACAAGCAAAACGTCAGCCGGCTTCAATCCGAGCTTGGATGCGGCTTCCCTCATCCAATTGATCAATTTTGACCGTTTCACAGATTTCGGCAGGACATCTGCTTTGTTGCCGATCAGCAGAATATCCTTCTTCCCGACAAAGCGCTGCAGCCCATGGATCCAGCTGCCGTTGAAGTCGAAGATGTCGACGACGAGGACGACAAGGCCGCTGCGGTCGCCGATCCCGTTCAATATCGCAAGGAAATCATCGCCCGATAAGGAGACAGGCTGCAGTTCGTTATAATTCCGCAGCCGGAAACACCGCTGGCAGATGACTTCCTCTTTCTCCAGGGATGCAGGCGGTGCATAGCCCTCTTTCCCCGGCTGATCCGTCTGGATGGTGATGCCGCAGCCGATACAAGTTAGTTCCAAATCTATTCCTCCCAAGAAATCAGTCCTTTTTGTTTGAACTTCTTCATGATTCTCCGTTCGATCATCCGATTGATCTTCGTCATTTTGCCATCCGATTTCGCCACAGGGACAACGAGGATAGTATGGAGACCAAAGCGGTTGCCGCCGAGCACATCTGTCATCACCTGGTCGCCGATCATGACCACTTCATCTTTTTTCAGATTCATCTGGGTGAGGGCCAGCTTGAATGATTTCTTCAGCGGCTTCCTCGCAGCGAAGATGAAGGGCATGCCGATCGGATCGCAGAACGACTTGACACGCAGTTCGTTGTTGTTGGACAGGATCGTCACTTTCAGGCCTGCATCTTGCATCTCTTTTATCCAGGAGGCAATTTCAGGCGTCGCATCCGGCCGGTCCCAGGCAACGAGCGTATTGTCCAGATCCGTGATGATGCCTTTCACACCTTTTGCAAGGAGCGCCTCCGCTGAAAGCTGGTAGACATCCTTTACATACTCGTCTGGCAGGAAATTCTTGTACATCATATCCACTCCGTTACTGTGCGGTTTCGCACTCATTATATCATAACCGTAAGAGAACCTTCTAAGCCGGGGCTGCAGTCTCCTTGTCCGAAGAGGACAGCCCGTCCGCCAAATTCCACTGTGATACGCCAACTTCTGCCCGCATAGGATGTCAGACAACGACACAGGAGGTGGACCCATTGAGCGGCCTGGTACTGGCAATCGTCCAATTCTGGCTGGAAATCCCCGCTATGCTCGGATACATCCGCGGTCAGGCATTCAAACGCCCCCTTTCGAAAGAAGAAGAGGCGGAGTGCCTGAGGCGGCTGGCAGAGGGGGATGAAGACGCCCGTGATGAGCTAATCGAGCATAACATGCGGCTCGTTGCCCATATCGTCAAGAAGTTCCATCCGAAGCACGAACAGCTCGATGACTACATTTCGATCGGCACCATCGGTCTCATGAAAGCCATCGCCAGCTACACACCTGACCGGAAGACGAAACTCGCGACCTATGCTGCACGCTGTATCGAAAATGAGATCCTCATGTTCTTGCGGACCCAGAAGAAAACACAGAAAGACATCTCCCTGCACGAGCCGATCGGCACGGACAGTGAAGGGCAGTCGCTCGAGATCGGCGACCTGCTGCAGACGGACGACGAATCCCCGTTCGAGCATGCCGAATTCAACGAGCAGAAAGAGCGGCTCTACCGGCACCTGGACAAATTGGATGAACGGGAACTGGAGATCATCGTAAAGCGGTTCGGTCTGCACGACGATACGCCGATGACCCAGAAAGAGATTGCGGAGCAGCTGAATATTTCAAGAAGCTATGTCTCCCGGATCGAGAAACGGGCGATCGTCAAGCTCTATCAGCTGTTCAAACGCGAGCAGCCGGCAGACTGACGGCCTTCACGGATAAAAAGACGTCCCCAGCATTCGTACGCTCGCTGGAGACGTCTTCCTGATTCACTCAGTTCGCTCTAACTTCCCACATGATCACGCCGGCAAGAGCGGACATGATAACAAAAACACCTAACATCAGGAACAGCATACGATTTGCCTCCTCGCTCTAACGAATAATTAGTTTCATCCTATCATCAGTCTACCACGAAGTCACGAAAGTTTCGAGAGGACTTGTGCAACAACTTCCGAAGAATGCTGTGCAGCAGCCGGCAGGAATTCGTCGAATGACACCGAGGACTCTTTCCCTGCGATGTCCGAGAGAGCACGGATGACGACAAACGGCACGCCGAACGCGTGACAGACCTGTCCGACGGCTGCCGCTTCCATTTCAGCGGCGATGAGTTCAGGGAACTGCCCCTTCACGGTGAACACCCTTGCCGGATCGCTCATGAACACGTCCCCGGACGCGATCAGGCCCGCAGCGGAAGCATGCCTGCCGACAGACTCCACCGCTTCAGCAGCGAGCGCCAGCAGCCGCTCATCGGACCGGTATGTGACCGGGCCGCCCGGCAGCTGACCGAGCGCGTATCCGAACGCCGTGACGTCCGCGTCGTGGTGGGTGACGTCCGTCGAAAGCACTACCGTGCCCACTTCCAGGCCGTCGCCGATCCCGCCTGCGGAACCGGTGTTCAGCACCGCTTCAGGTGAAAACAGCTGAAGCAGGAGCGTCGCGGCGATAGCCGCATTCACTTTCCCGATGCCGCTCTGGACGAGAACCGCGTCACAGCCTGCGATCCTGCCTTCGTAGAACCGGCAGCCGGCAATCACGGTCTCTTTCGGCCCTTCCATCATTTCCTTCAGTATCGCGACTTCCTCTTCCATCGCACCGATGATTCCAATTGTCATGATCCTATCCCCTCATCCGTCTTGTTTAGTAGTTGAAATCGAGCGTGTTCAGTACATCCATCTGCACAGGTTTCCATCCTTCGCCATCCACCCATTCCAGATACACCCGGTATTTCTTCGATTTGTCTTTCGTCGACACGATGCCGATCGATTTTTGAGGGCTTCCTCCATTTTTGATCTTCCAGAAGATCAGGTCGTTCTCAGGCAGGCCTGTCGCGTAGGCAAGGGCCTGCTGCTTTTCCTGCCAGTCTTTCGATGTACCGTCATAGAGGGACACATGGCTGCCGGACTGTTCGGTGCCGATCGGTTTCCAGGACGAATTCGTCATCGTTTCGTCGACCACTGCATCTTCACTGGCGCTGTATGTAACGGTGCCTTCCTGCTTGGTATCTTCACCTGCGTCCTGCTGCTCATCTTCCGTTTCGTCCTTCACTGTACCTTCGGATGTTTCCTTGCCGGATTCGCCTTTATCGTCTGCTCCGTCTTTTCCGTCCTGCTCCGTATCAGCTTCCGCTTTGTCTTTGTCGTCCGCCGAATCATCGAGCAGCGTATTTTCTTCTGCTTTCGGATCCGTCACTGCCGCCTTTTCCTTGTCCGGACTGCTGCCGCCGCCGATGATCTTCACGCCGACCAGGATGATCAGCAGGACGACGATTGCAATCATCCAATTCAGCATCTTATTCGCTTTACTGTTTTGACGTTTCCGACGCACTCTTGAGAATTCCGGTTTTTGTCCGCTCATTTCTTTCATCTCCATTCCTCAATGCATCTATCGATTGGACGTCTGGATGCGGATGATGTTTCACGAAAAAAGCCGCCCCTCTTTAGAAGGCGGCATCTCTATGTCACTTCACTTCTGTAATCTCGACCTGCATTTCGCCGCCCGGTGTGATGATCTTTACCTTGTCGCCTTTTTTGTGGCCGAGGATCCCTTTCGCAATCGGGGAATCATTGGAGATCAGACCTTCCAGCGGATCCGCTTCCGCAGAGCCGACAATCGTATACGTCTCTGCTTCCCCGTCCGGGATCTCCTTAAACGTCACCGTGCTGCCGAGCTGCGCATCATCCGACACCGTAGCCTCCGAGATGATCACCGAATTGCGGATCATCGATTCCAGGCTGGAGATCTTCCCTTCGATGAACGCCTGGTCCTCTTTCGCGGAATCGTACTCCGAGTTCTCGGACAAGTCACCGTAGCTGCGTGCAATCTTGATGCGCTCGACCACTTCTTTACGCTTCACCGTCTTCAGCATATCAAGCTCTTCTTCTAATTTCTGTTTTCCCGCAAGTGTCATCGGATATTTTTTTTCAGAAACCATTTCCTCACTCCTCATTATGCAAAATCATCAAAATAATATGTCGCACCTAGGATAGGGTATGCGACATAGCGATTGTTATATGAATATCTGACAATATCATATTACAATTCATTACCAGAATCAAGAATTGTTTTTATTTTCGTTACCATCAGGTCTATGGCCACTTCGTTATGCCCGCCTTCCGGGATGATTATATCGGCATACCGCTTCGTCGGCTCGATGAATTGGTTGTGCATCGGCCGGACGACGCTCATGTACTGGTCGATCACCGATTCGATCGTCCGTCCGCGTTCGTTAATGTCCCGAAGGATCCTCCGGATGATCCGCAGATCCGCATCGGTATCGACGAACAGCTTGATGTCCATGAGATTCCGGAGACGCTGGTCTTCGAGGATCAGGATGCCTTCCAGGATGATGACGTCTTTCGGATCGATCGGAATGGTTTCCGACGATCGGGTATGGAGCGCATAATCGTAGACGGGTTTTTCGATCGCCTGCCGGATGAGCAGCTTTTCGATGTCTTCGATCAGCAGATCCGTGTCGAATGCGAGCGGATGGTCGTAATTCGTCGCAAGCCGTTCCTCGAATTTCAAATGTGACTGGTCCTTGTAGTAAAAATCCTGTTCGATCACGACAACAGAATGCTCCTTGAAAACGTGATGGATCTTTTTAGTGACACTCGTTTTCCCTGAACCTGAGCCTCCTGCAATCCCGATGACAAGCGGTTTCTGCGTTCCCATCTATCCAATTTCCTCCTCTGCCGGCCCGTTCGGCACGCTTAGTATTTCCGGGCGATTAAAATACCATCACCGACCGGAAGCAATGACGTCCGGAATCCGGGATGCGCCATGATCCATTCAGTGAAACTCTTCAGGTTGCGGATCATCGTACGGCTCCGTTTCGGGATATCCCCGTCTTCGAGGAATGCAAGCCCATGCATGAACATGTTGTCGCAATAGATGATGCCCCCGCTCGGTACGCACGGTTCGTATTTTTCAAAAAAGCGTTTGTACTGCCCTTTAGCCGCATCGATGAAGAGCGCATCATAATGAGGGAACGGAAGCTCACGGGTATCGAAGAGCAGCGCATCGTCATGGAATAAGGTGATGCGTTCCCCGAGATGCGCCTTTCCGATGTACTCCTCCGCTTTTGCATGCCGTTCGTCATCCCGCTCGATCGTCGACACGTGAAGGTCCTGGAACCCTTGAGCGAGGCGGATCGCAGAGTAGCCGATGGCGCTGCCGATCTCCAGCAGCCGGGCCGGCTGCTGGATCGTCAGCAGGCCGATGAATGTGTCCAGCCCGCTCCGGTCCATGATCGGCACCCGGTTTTCCTCGGCATATGCTTCCATTTCCTCGAGCAGCGGATCCGTCTCCCCTTCGAACTTCTTTCGGTAACTTTCGTAGGTTGTCATGCTGTTGACTCCATTCGTGCAGGATTACTTGCCGTCGATATACTGCGCCTTCAGCTTCAAGTGCTCGTCATACGTTTTGGCGAAGTGGTTCTTCCCTGTTTTATCAGCCAGGAAGTAGAAATAGCCGGTATTGGAAGGGTCGATGACCGCTTCGATCGATTCCGCGCCGGGAGCTGCGATCGGGCCGGGCGGCAGTCCTTTGTTCTGGTACGTATTATAGGCGTTTTTCACTTCCAGGTCCTTATGTGTCACCTTGTCCTTATGCTCGCCGAGCGAGTACAGGACGGTCGGATCTGTCTGAAGCGGCATATCCTCTGCCAGCCGATTGTAGAAGACGCTCGCGATGGTCTGGCGGTCCGCCTGGGCAGTCGCTTCACGTTCCAGGAGGGATGCGAATGTCAGCAGCCAATGGACCGATTTCTTCTTTTCGGCAAGCGTGTCGAGATACGGGGTCACATTCGCCTGCGTGCCCTCCAGCATCGTTTCGACAATTGTCTGGACAGTCGGCTTCTCTTCATAGAACGGGTATGTCGCCGGGAACAGATAGCCTTCCAGCGGGTGGCGGATCTCTTTGTTCTTCACTTCGTCGGTAATGATTTCAGGATAGGCAGCCTGCAGATTCTCGATTGTTGTATCGGCATCGATATAGGCCATGAACTCCTCTTTTGTGATCGCCGTTTTCGAGGCAACCCGTTCCGCGATCTGGTCGACGGTCAGTCCTTCAGGAATGGTCATCGTGAAGACAGGGGTTCTGTACACTTTTCCGGTTTTCAGGCTTTTCAGCAGTTCGTTCGGCGTCATAGCCGGCGAGAGTTCATACGTCCCGGCCTGGAAATCGGCTTCGTTGTTGACTTTCGCATAGTATTTGAAGATCTTTGCGTTTTTGACGAGTTTCTTTTCTGCGAGGATCTGGGAGATGGTGTCAAGGCCTGAACCGATCGGGATGTCCACCTTCACTGTCTTCTCCGTCCCTTCCTCCATCGGCTGCAGGGCGCCTGTTATGTATCGGTAGCCGAAAAAACCGGTGATTGCGACGATGACCAGCAGCGCCAATGCAATCCAGAACACAATTTTACGGACAACCCGCACTTCCTTCTTCTGCTCCTGCATCCGTTCGAACATAATTTCCTTTTTCGACCCCTTCGCCATCCGGGTGTCACCTCTTTCTCGTTGGATCACATGCATGTCAAAGCAGCAACTTGCCAGCAAAGAAAAAAACGGAACGGTGTGCACCGTTCCGTCCGTGCGCGTATGGCTTACTCTTCTTCTTCTTCTTCCTGCTCGTCCAGGAATGTACCGAATACTTCTTCGATCATTTCCCACTCTTCGTCGGATTCGACAGGCATCAGGTCGCCGTCTTCGCCGTCTTCCGATGGTACGAAGCTCGACGCGAAGATCTCAATCTCTTCGTCATCGTCTTTCGGCTCGTCGCCGAGGACGTGATAGAGGACGTACGATTTGCCGTAGTCTTCCGATTCAAATGTGAAAATAACCTCGCATACGTGCTCGGTGCCGTTTTCATCGACGATTGTCATTGTTTCCATTCCGTGTTCCATATGATCACCTCATCTAGTTTTTGGAGTCAAGAAATCCTTGGAGGATCATGACTGCGGCCATCTTATCGATGACGGTCTTGCGTTTCTTGCGGCTTACGTCCGCTTCGATGAGCGTCCGTTCGGCTGCCATTGTCGTCAGGCGCTCGTCCCAAAGAACAGCTGGCAGGCCGAATTTCGCTTTCAGCATTTCGGCATACCGCTCGGATGCTTCCGCCCTTGGTCCTGTGGAATTGTCCATGTTTTTCGGGTAGCCGACGACGAAGGAACTGACATTATGCTCTTTCACAAGTTCTTTCATGCGTTTCATGCCGAAGTTCCCGGCACTCTCATCGATCTTGATCGTTTCGATTCCTTGCGCTGTCCAGCCAAGGGCATCACTCACCGCGACGCCGACTGTTTTGGAGCCTACATCCAGCCCCATCGTCCTCACTTCTGGCTGCCTCCGTTTTCACGGATGTAGAACTTGACCAATTCCTCCAGTATTTCGTCCCGTTCCAATTTGCGGATCATGTTTCGTGCATCCTCATGACGCGGAATATAAGCAGGATCGCCTGACAGCAAGTAGCCGACAAGCTGATTAATGGGATTGTATCCTTTTTCCTCCAGTGATTCATAAACATGGAGCATAACCTGTTTTACTTCCTGCTCCATCGATTCTTCAGGAAAATTGAACTTCATCGTTTTGTCATATGAACTCACAATCGACACCCCGCTTTCAATTCATCCGACCAGCCGGCCGGACACTGGTTTTCATCCCTCTACCCGGCGGCTGAATTCAGTTAAACAGATTTGACATAATCATACACGGAAAGCAGCGCTTCATCAAGTTTTGAGGCGTCTTTTGCTCCGGCCATCGCCATATCCGGCCGGCCGCCCCCTTTTCCGCCGCAGAGTGATGCGGCATAGCTGACGATCTTGCCCGCATGCTGCCTGCCTTTCAGGTCTTCGGTCACTCCGGCGGCGAGCATGACTTTCCCGTCGGCTGCAGATCCGAGGACGATTACCCCTTTTTCGACTTTCTGTTTCAGTTCGTCGATCATCTGACGCAGTGCATTGTTGTCTTTCGCGTCGACACGTGCGGCGATCACCGTCATGTCGTCGACCTGCTTTGCAGCTGTCAGGACGTCCGTCAGCTGGCTGTTGCCGAGTTTCGCTGTCAGGGAATCATTCTCCCGCTGCAGCTCCTTGTGATCCGCCAGCAGAGATTCCGCTTTCGCCGCCACTTCTTTCGGCTTTGTCTTCAGCACGGAAGCCGCTTCGGTGAGGACAGCTTCCTCTTCCTTGAACGAACGGTATGCCTGCTTCGCAGTGACCGCTTCGATACGGCGTGTGCCCGCTCCGATGCCGCCCTCGGACTCGATCTTGAAGATGCCGATATCACCGCTCGCATGGACGTGACAGCCGCCGCACAATTCAAGCGAATAGTCCCCGACGGATACGACGCGGACGACGTCTCCGTATTTTTCTCCGAACAGCGCCATTGCTCCCATGTCCTTCGCTTCTTCGATCCCTTTCTGCTCGATCGTCACCGGGATGTCCTCCCAGATCTTTTCGTTGACGAGCTGTTCGATCTGCTCAAGCTCCTCTTTCGTCACTTGCCCGAAATGGGAGAAGTCGAAGCGCAGGCGGTCCGGACCGACGTATGACCCCGCCTGGTTGACATGTTCGCCGAGGACGATTTTCAGGGCGCGGTGAAGCAGGTGGGTCGCCGTGTGGTTTTTGACTGTCAGTGCACGATCCGCACGGTTCACTTGCGCACGGACGAATGTCATCGGCGACACCTCGCCGGAACGGATGACCGCCGTATGCAGGTGCTGACCGTTCGGCGCCTTTTTCACGGATGTCACGTCTGCTGTGAACGAGTCGTTCGCGACCGTCCCTCTGTCAGCGATCTGTCCGCCGCTTTCCGCATAGAACGGTGTCCGGTCGAGGAGGAACTGGATCTCTTCCCCTTCGGATGCCCGGTCAGCCAGTTGGCCGCCTTTCAGCAGGACGGTGATCTTCGACTCGCTTTCCAGCTGATCATAGCCGATGAATTCACTCGGTTCGTGGAGTTCCCCGAGAACACCCGACTGGACGTGCATCGAGTCGACGTCCTGACGCGCGCTCCGTGCACGGTTCCGCTGTGCTTCCATTTCTTCGCGGAACCCTTTTTCATCGACCGCGACTCCTGCTTCCTCTGCGAATTCCTCGGTCAGTTCGAACGGGAACCCGTACGTATCGTACAGACGGAACGCATCAGCACCCGAGACGACCGGCTGTGCATCGAGTTTCGCTTTGTCCAGGATGCCCGTCAGCAGGTGCAGCCCTTCGTTCAGCGTCTCGTGGAACCGGTCTTCCTCATTTTTGACGACCTTCATGATGAATGCCTGTTTCTCTTTCACCTGCGGATAGAAATCAGCCATCTTGTCCGCGACGACAGGCACGAGGTCATACATGAAGGGACGGTTGATGCCGAGCTGTTTCGCGAAGCGGACCGCGCGGCGCAGCAGGCGGCGCAGCACATAGCCGCGTCCTTCGTTCGAAGGCAGCGCCCCGTCACCGATCGCGAACGCAACAGTCCGGATATGGTCGGCGATCACTTTGAAGGCTGTATCCTTTTCAGCGTTTTCGCCGTACGTTTCACCGGATACTTCTTCCACTGCCCGGATGATCGGCAGGAACAGGTCCGTGTCGAAGTTGGTCGGCACTCCTTGGATAACGGACGCCATCCGTTCGAGACCCATACCCGTATCGATGTTCTTCTTCGGCAGCGGGGTATAGGTGTTGTCCGGATTATGGTTGAATTCCGAGAACACTAAGTTCCAGATTTCAAGGTAACGTTCGTTTTCACCGCCTGGATACAGCTCCGGGTCTGTAAAATCGTCGCCGTAAGACGGACCCCGGTCGTAGAAGATTTCGGAGTTCGGGCCGCTCGGTCCTTCCCCGATATCCCAGAAGTTGCCTTCCAGACGGATGATCCGATCTTCAGGAATCCCGACTTCGTCTTTCCAGATCAAATACGCTTCCTCGTCTTCCGGATGGATCGTCACGGAGAGCAGGTCGCCGTCGAAGCCGATCCAGTCAGGGTGCGTCAGGAACTCCCAAGCATACAAAATCGCTTCTTTTTTGAAGTAATCACCAATCGAGAAGTTGCCGAGCATTTCAAAGAACGTATGGTGCCGTGCGGTTTTCCCAACGTTTTCGATATCATTCGTACGGATCGATTTCTGGGCGTTGACGATTCGCGGATTGGTCGGCACGACACGGCCGTCAAAATATTTTTTCAGTGTGGCGACACCGCTGTTGATCCATAACAGGGAGGCGTCATCGATCGGGACGAGCGGTGCGGACGGCTCGACTCCGTGGCCTTTCGACGTAAAGTAATCCAGGAACAGTTTGCGTATTTCGGATGCGGTTAGTGACTTCAATTCAATTCCTCCTCGTATGAATGGACAGATGGGGATTGCGGCGCCAAAACAAAAAACTCCGCCCCTGGAAAAGGGGCGAAGCTGAGTTCACGGTACCACCCTCATTGCCGTCGGTCTTGCTGACGGCATCTTGAGTTGCTTTAACGCAGCAGACGGCAGGGTTTCACCTGCACTCCGGAGCAGCTTTCAACTTGTGCGGCATGAGCATCCTTCCAGCCTTGGGATGCCTTTCTGGTCATGCGGTGCACCGTCTACTTTCTCCATCGTCGAATTGTGTATGCCAATCTACTCTGCATTATAAGGAAGACGGGGCACGTTGTCAATCGGCCGTCTCCAGGAAGTCATACGGACTTACATCCTCCATGCCGATCAGCGGATCGACGAGCAGGATCGTCGCTGTTGTCAGTTCTTCGGGCACCGGCTCCTCTGTATCCCGCTCCCCTTCTGCTGAAGGGACCTCGGGGACTGCTGAAGGTTGCGATGCCGCAGATTGCGCAGCTGGAGCAACCGCTTCTGCCGGTCTTTCCGCCGCCTTTTCCCTCTCTCCCGTTTCGGCTGGCGATGCGGGAGACTCCCCGCGCAGCCGCTCCTTCAGTGTCGTCTGGCGGTCGCGCTCATCCAGCCGGTTGATACCGTCCTGGAATTCTGCCGGGCTTCCACAGAGGATCAGGAAGTTCTTCGCACGCGTGATGCCGGTATACAGCAAGTTGCGCCGCAGCATTTTCCGGTGGCTGCGGACGATCGGCATGATGACTGTCGGGAATTCGCTGCCCTGCGATTTATGGATCGAACAGCAATAAGCAAGTGTCAGCTGGTTCAGGTCAGGCCGTTCGTACGTCACTTCGATCCCGTCGAACGAGACGACCATGAGATCCTTCTTTTCGATCGTCTCTTTCGCTTTCAGGATCGCGATGACTTCCCCCATATCGCCGTTGAAGACGTTGCTTTCCGGCTGGTTCACGAGCTGCAGCACCCGGTCGCCGATCCGGTAGACGACTTCGCCGAACGTGACTTCCTTCCGGCCGGCAGCAGGAGGATTCACCATTTCCTGGATGACCTGGTTGAGCGCATCAATCCCTGCCGGCCCCTTGTACATCGGCGCAAGCACTTGGATGTCCTTGATCGACTGGCCTTTTGCGATCGCATTGCTGACGATCTGGCTGACGACCGCCGTCACCTGCTCTGCATCCGTCCTGATGAATGACCGGTCGCCGGTTTTCTCAGTCAGGCTGCCGAGCGCCTCGGACCGTTTGATGGCATGTGCAAGTTCAATGATTGTTGAACCTGCACTCTGCCGGTAGATCTCCGTCAGTTCGACGACAGGGACAACACCGGACTCGAGGAAGTCCCGCAGTACTTGGCCCGGCCCGACGGAAGGCAGTTGGTCCTGGTCACCGACGAACAGCACTTGAGCACTGTCATCGACCGCTTTCAGCAGCTGATGGGCGAGCCACGTGTCCAGCATGGACGCTTCGTCGATGATGACGAGTCCTGCCTGGATCTCCCGTTCGGTCTCCTCTTCCTTTTCCTGCCCGGTGAATCCGAGCAGCCGGTGGATCGTCATCGCAGGCAGCCCGGTCGACTCGGAGAGACGCTTCGCCGCACGTCCCGTCGGAGCCGCCAGGACGATCGGGAACGGTTCTTCCTTTTTCGCATACTCTTTCGGATCGAGTGACAGTCCATGCAGTTCCGCATACACTTCGACAAGCCCCCG
This sequence comes from Sporosarcina sp. NCCP-2716, assembly GCF_023707985.1. Lineage (GTDB taxonomy): Bacteria > Bacillota > Bacilli > Bacillales_A > Planococcaceae > Sporosarcina. The sequence continues at coordinate 479,918 of NZ_BRCF01000001.1, read as the reverse complement.
GACGACCGTCGTCTTACCGGTTCCTGGCCCACCTGTGAGGATCATCGCAGGCGAATTGAGTGCTTGTTCGATCGCTGCCACCTGCGTCTCGGCATAGCTGACTTCGAGACGTTCTTCCGTTTCTCCGATCGCTTTCCGTATTTCAGACGAAGGGAACGCGCCGCTCCGTTCCTGATCCATGATGCGTTCCATCTTGGATGCGATGCCGAGCTCCGAAAAATAGAGCGACGGAAGGTACAGGCGGCGCTGTTCGGCGCTGAGCCGGCTTTCCTCGACGAGCATGACGACCGATTCGGAAATCAGTTTGTACGGGATCTCCGCCGGCTGGCTCGTCTCTAGGAGCCGCTTCACTTCCGGCAGCACCTGCGCTGCGTCCAAGTAGACATGCCCAGAGGAAAGCGTCGCGGTGTTCATCGTATGGAGGATGGCTGCCTGGATCCGGGACGGATGTGTGCCGGTTATGCCGAGCTGGCGGCCGAGTTCGTCGGCGCGCTGGAATCCGACACCTTCCACGTCCTCGATGAGCCTATACGGATTCTCCGTCAGCAGCTCGATCGTATCTTCGCGGTATGTCTGGTAGATGCGCATGGCGATCTGCGGGCCGAATCCCCATTCGTTCAGCCGGACGATCGTCCGCTCGAGCCCGAGGTTTTCGCGCAGCACTGTCACGAGCGTGGTTTTCTTTTCGGCAGTCAGCCTCGGGACTTCATCGAGCACTTCTTCGTTTTCCAGGATTTTGCGGATCGCCTCCTGGCCGAGGTGCTGGATGATCGTTTCCGCCGTTTTCCTGCCGATCCCGGGAAACAGATCCCCCGACAAATAATGGATGAGCCCCGTCTCGGTACCCGGCAGTTCCTTCTGAAACGTCTTGACGTCAAACTGCTGCCCGTACGTCGGGTGGGTGATCAGCCTGCCCGTGAACCGGTAGTCCTCTTCTTCGGACAGCCTCGGGAAGCTTCCTTTGACGACAATCTCTCTGCCTTCGAACGGGCAGTTCGTCTTCTTCACTTTCAATTTGGCAATCGTGAATAGACTGTCCGGGTTATGGAAGATCGTCACGACTGCCCTGCCGATCAGAAACGGCTCCTCTTGTCCCGGTGCTCCGGCTTGTTCCATCATCTGTCACCTCATTCACCGTCTTGGCTGTTTTCTGCTCCCATCTGGATCATGTCATAGATGTATCTCGCCTGCACCTGATCGGGATCGATCGTGAATGCCTCCTTCAGGTGATACAGCGCGGATTCCCTGTCTTCCGTCGATACGGCATAGAGGAAGCCGAGGTTGAAGTGGGCGTCCGCATTGGTTTCATCTGCCTGGAGGATGGTCTTGAACTCGGCTTCCGCCAGATCATAGACCCCTTCGTTCGCGAGCAGGATGCCGTACGACAGACGGATCTCCAGATCATCGGGTGCCAGCTCCATTGCGCGCTGCATGTAAGGCAGCCCGAGTTTCCCTTTGTCCGACCGTTCGAGACTTTTGCCGAGCATATAGTAGGCGTCGGCTTCATTCACGCCTGCCTGGATTGATTTCTCATATAAAGTTGCCGCCTCGTCATAGCGTTCCTGATTAAAATACAAGTTCGCCAGCCCGTAGAAAGCCGTTCCCATGTGGGGATCGAGGACGAGCGCCTTCTGGAAGAACGGTTCCGCTTTTTCGGTGTCGCCGATGGAAGCGAATACGTTGCCGACATTCACGTAGCCGACCGGATCATCAGGGGCTTCTTCTGCCGCCCTGATGAATTTCGCGACTGCTTTTTCAAAGTTTCCTGCTTCAAGCGCCTGGATGGCTTCTTCGTTATGCCCCACAGTCAATTCCCCCTTATCCGACGTAATCGAGTGTTATGCCGTTCTTGATGACGGTGTCGATCGTCCCTCCGCCAAGGCAGATATCCCCATCGTAGAAAACGACGGCCTGTCCTGGTGTGATTGCACGTACCGGAGAGTCGAAGGTGACTTCGGCGCTCCTGACACCGGTCATTTTCACGGTGACGCCTGTATCCGCCTGCCGGTATCTGAACTTCGCAGTGCAGCGGAATTCGGCCGGCAGCGGCTCGGCTCCGGTGAAGCTGATCTGTTCGGCGGTGAGACTGTCCGAATAGAGCGCATCATGGTGGAAACCCTGGCCGACGAGCAGTGTGTTCGTCTTCAAGTCTTTGCCGATCACGAACCAGGGCTCACCCGAACCGCCGATCCCGAGGCCGTGACGCTGACCGATCGTATAATACATCAGCCCGTCGTGACGGCCTTTTTTCTCCCCGTCCATCGTCTTCATATCGCCCGGCTGTGCAGGCAGGTAGTTGCCGAGAAACTCCTTGAAGTTCCGTTCGCCGATGAAGCAGATGCCGGTCGAGTCCTTTTTCTTCGCGGTGGCAAGGCCGGCTTCTTCTGCGATTTCACGGACCCGGCTCTTTTCGAGTTCACCGATCGGGAACATGACTTTCGCCAGCTGTTCCTGGGTGAGCTGGTTGAGGAAATAGGTCTGGTCCTTGTTGTCATCGACACCGCGCAGCATGGCGACTCCGTCTTCCGTCTCAGCGATCCGTGCATAGTGGCCGGTTGCGAGGAAATCGGCTCCGAGACTCATTGCATGCGACAGGAAGGCCTTGAATTTGATCTCCTTGTTGCACATGACATCGGGATTCGGTGTCCGGCCCGCTTTGTACTCGTCCAGGAAGTAGGTGAACACCTTGTCCCAGTACTGCTGCTCGAAATTGACCGCATAATAGGGAATACCGATCTGGTTGCATACGCTGATGACGTCTTCGTAGTCCTCTGTCGCTGTGCACACGCCGAATTCGTCGGTGTCATCCCAGTTTTTCATGAAGATGCCGATCACTTCGTAGCCCTGCTGTTTCAGCATGTATGCGGCAACCGAAGAGTCGACGCCGCCCGACATTCCGACGACGACACGTGTATCTTTTATCGCTTTGTCTGTTCTCATAGGTCCGTTCATTCCTTTAATGGTTTGTAGTGATGGCTCGTTTTACAATGTCCGCCGTCCGCAATGCCGCTTCCCTGATGTCTTCTTCTGTCGTGCCGTATCCGAAACTGAAACGCACTGAACTGCGCAGCCGCGGCGATCCTTCGCCGAACATCGCGACCAGCACATGGGACGGATCGAGGGAACCAGCCGTACAGGCCGACCCGCTCGATACCGAGACTCCGTTCATGTCAAGGTTGACGAGCAGCGATTCGATATCGGTGCCGGGAAAGTGGAAATTGCAGATCTGCGCAAGTTTCGGAATGCCTTCACCGACAGTCGGCTCAAAAGCGATCCCTTCCGAACGGAAAATATCTGTCATGGCCGCTTCGAACTCTGCATAGCGGACAGTCTTCTCGAGCCTTTCCTCCGCAGCGAGACGGGCGGCTTCCGCGAACGCGATGATCGCCGGGACGTTTTCCGTGCCCGCCCGCCGTTTGCGCTCCTGGGATCCTCCCGTCAGCAGCGGCTGCAGGTCGATCCCTTTCTTCTCATACAGGAAGCCGACACCTTTCGGCCCGTTCACTTTGTGGGACGAGACCGACAGCAGGTCGACGTCCAATTCGCGGACATCGAGCGGGATCATACCATAGGCCTGCACGGCATCCGTATGGAACAGCGCCTGGTGCTCCTTCAGCAGGCTGCCGATTTCCCCGATCGGCTGGACGGTCCCGACTTCGTTATTGCCGAACATGACCGACACGAGGATCGTATCGTCACGCAGTGCGCCGGCTACTTGCGCGGCGGTGATCCTGCCGCTTTCATCAGGCTGCACATACGTCACTTCGAATCCTTCGCGCTCCAATGCCGCGCATGCCGTGAGGACGGCATGGTGCTCGATCGCCGTCGTGATGATATGCCGGCCCAGATGCGTGCGGCTTCCGACAGTGCCGATGATGGCGAAGTTGTCCGCCTCGGTGCCGCCTGACGTGAAGATGATTTCAGCCGGGTCGGCATGGATCGTCCCAGCCAAGATGCGCCGGGCATCATCCACACGCTTCCGTGCTTCCCTGCCGTGCTGATGGACACTTGACGGATTCCCGGGCACCGCCTGCATCGCTTCCATATAGGCAGCAGCAGCTTCCGGCCGGATCGGCGAGGTCGCTGCGTGATCCAAGTAAATAGATGTTTTCATAGTTGTCGGCTCCTTTAAATGTAGAACATGTAACCGTCCGGCCGCTGTTCCTTCCGTTCTGCGAGGATGAGGTCTTCGATCGTCGTCGTATCGAGCACTTCCCTGACCGCTTCGCTGATGTTACGCCAGAGTGACTGCTGCGGCACTTCCTCCTCGTCCAGGCCTTCCACGAACTGAATGGGCCCTTCCAATAGGCGGATGACATCCCCTGCCGTCATTTCACACGGTTCTTTCGACAATTTATAGCCGCCGTACGCACCGCGGATGCTCTTGACGAGACCTCCGTTGCGCAGCAGCGGAATGAGCTGTTCGAGATAAGCTTCCGACAGTGTCTGCTCTTCGGCGATCTTACGGAGCGGGACCGGGCCTTCGCCGTAGCGTTTGCCGAGTTCCACGATTATGGTGAGTCCATAGCGACCTTTTGTTGATATTTTCATCAGGCATCGTCCTTTTTTGAAATTGCTTCCGATAGTATATCATATCCGGCTGCCGGGATTCCTTGAAATGACTTCAGCCGGCTGTCCATGTATACTTATCGGTACTACTAACTTTCGAACGGAAGCAGGGATCCTATGCACAACGAACCTCTCGCATTCAGAATGCGGCCGGAGACTATCGATGAAATCGCAGGACAGCAGCACGTCATCGGGCCGGACACCGCCCTCTACAGGATGATCAAGAACGGACATGTCCCGTCGATGCTGCTGTACGGGGATCCGGGGATCGGAAAAACGTCCCTGGCTTACGCGATTGCCGGGTCCACGCACTTGCCTTTCATCCCTCTCAATGCGACGACGTCCGGCAAGAAGGACATCGAACATGTCGTCGGCGAGGCCCGGCTGACCGGGAAAGTGATCCTGTTCCTGGATGAAATCCATCGGTTCAACAAACTGCAGCAGGATACGCTGTTGCCGCACGTCGAAAACGGGTCCATCGTCCTGATCGGAGCGACGACTGAAAATCCATTTCACGACGTCAATCCGGCGATCCGTTCCCGGTGCGGGGAGATCCTCCAGCTGAAACGGCTCAGCGAACAGGATATAATCCTTCTGATCGACCGGGCGCTGACAGATCCGTCAAGAGGTCTTGGCAGACAGGAGATTGTCATGTCACCAGAGCAGATCACAAAAATCGCTTCCGGTGTCAACGGGGATGCACGGAAAGCGCTGACCCTGCTGGAATCGCTCGTATCCGCTTCGGACGAAGAAAACGGCAAGATCATCATCGAGGACTGGCTGATCGAGAACCTGATCGGCCGTATCGGTGTGTTCGGCGACAAGAACGGATCCCACCACTACAATCTGCTGTCCGCCCTGCAGAAGTCCGTGCGCGGCAGTGATACTGACGCGGCTCTCTATTACTTGGCCCACTTGCTGGAAACCGGTGATCTGGTGGCGGTCAATCGGCGGCTGCTCGTCATGGCGTATGAAGACGTCGGGCTCGCGGCGCCGGACATCGGTCCGCGTGTGCTGGCTGCAACGGATGCCGCTGTCCGCCTCGGCATGCCGGAAGCGCGGATACCGCTAGCGAACGCTGTCATCGATATGTGTCTCGCAAGCAAATCGAACTCGGCATACAAGGCCGTCAGTGCAGCGATCAAGGCGATCGGAGATGGCAGGACCGGCGATATCCCGATGCATTTGCGGGATACCCATTATGCAGGCTCGGCTTCACTCGGCCACGAAGGGTATGTCTATCCGCACGACCACCCGATCGGCTCTTTCGGCGGCTGGGTCGATCAGCAGTACTTGCCGGATGAACTGAAAGATACGGAGTTCTATTCGCCTGTACAGGCCGGTGAGGAAAAAAAGGCAGCCGCGATCTACCGGCGGCTGAAAGATTTCAGGAAGAAGAAGTGAGAACCGGGAAGGAGACGGGCATATGGCTGAAAAGGCGACTGTGGGTGAATTGCGCAGACGGAAGATCCTCGAGCTGCTGAAGCAGGCTGAGGCACCGCTGACCGGAAAAGAGATCGGAGAATTGACAGGTGTCAGCCGCCAAGTGGTCGTCGGCGACATCAACCTGCTGAAAGCGGTCGATGAGCCGATCGTCGCGACGAGCAGGGGCTACCTGTATATGATGCCGGCCGGAGCCCCCGGCCTGACGGAACGCATCGCGGTCTGCCGGCATGGCGCCGGTCAGACAAAAGAAGAACTTACCATTTTCGTCGACTGCGGGGTCACCGTGAAAGATGTCCGGGTGGAGCACCCGGTCTACGGCGATCTGACAGCGTCCATCATGGTGTCCAACCGGATGGAAGTGAAGGATTTCCTGGAAAAGGTCGAGGCGTCCAACGCCGTCTACCTGTCCGCGCTGTCCGAGGACAGCACGCATCTGCATACCGTATCAGCGGAAGATCCCGCGCAGATCGACCGGGCGTTCAGCGCATTGAGAAAAGCAGGCATCCTCATCGAGTGATGCCTGCTTTTTCATTTGTCCATTCATAATTTCTCTCCGGTCTCCTGTTCCAGCTGGCGTAAGAATGCTGCCATGAAACCGTGGCGTTCTTCCGCGAGCTGCCGGCCCCGTTCGGTCACCATCAGGTCTTTCAGCAGGAACAGCTTTTCATGGAAGTGTGTGACCGTCGCCGTCTGTTTCGTCCTGTATTCCTCTTCGGACATCGCGACGCGGGCCGATTCAGCTGCATCATACAGTTTGCGCCCTTTTGCGCCGCCGTACGCGAAGGCGCGGGCGATTCCGACGGCTCCGATCGCATCCAGCCGGTCGGCGTCCCGGACGACAGCCGCTTCCCGGGACTCGATCGCCGTCTCATTGCCGCCGCTGAAGGAGACAGAGCGGATGATCGCAAGTACATGGGACGCAAGACTATTCGCGACATCCAGTTCCTCCAGCAGATCGGCTGCGGACGGACTGCCCGCCGTCTTGTACTTCGGATCATCGATATCATGCAGATAGACTGCCAGTTCAACGGCAGTCCGGTCGATCCCCTGCATACCGTCCATGATCGCCCGTGCATTCTGCAGGACGCGGAGAATATGGTCCATATCGTGGCTAGCGTCATTCCTGCTGTATATTCCGCGTACTTTTGACGCACACTGTTCACTGATTGCAGTCAACTTCCGTCAGCTCCTTTTCGTACCGCGCATATCCTGCGACGGCCTGTTTGACCTGCTTAAGCGGGTAAGGTATAGTGAAAGCACCATGTTACCTATGGGAAGACATCTAGCGCCGAGGAGGAATAAGTATGCACCACGGTAAAGTCAAATGGTTCAGTAATGAAAAAGGGTACGGTTTCATTGAAGCGGATGACGGACAAGATGTTTTCGTCCATTTCACAGGCATTCTGGCGGAAGGCTTCAAGACGCTGGATGAAGGCCAGCACGTCTCGTTTGAAATCATCGAAGGCAACCGCGGTCCGCAGGCAGCGAATGTCACTGCCGAGGACCGCTGACTATAGAATATTGAAAATCCCGCTGAGCCGCTCAGCGGGATTTTAATTCATTGAATTTATTCAACTCGGAACCGAGGAAGCGAAGCTGGTCCCCCACTGTGCACTGCTGGATGCAGAACTTATGGGCTTCCGCTTTGCCGCGGTCCTGAGTGAGTGTCTTTTTCACAAGGCATCCTTCGCAGTACTGATCGAGCACTTCGTCGATATCAGATATGATTGCTGCTTTTCTCATACGCTCCTCCCTTCTGAACGTATTTCCATTGTACCGTTTCCTGGCGGGAGGCCGCAACTAATCGGGAGGCTGATCAAATGATCGAATTGTATACAGATGGTGCAAGTGCCGGGAATCCCGGCTTGAGCGGCATCGGCATCTTTCTGACGGGAGAGGGCCGATCGCTCAAGATATCTGAACCGACCGCCCCATGCGATAACCATACGGCGGAGTTCAGGGCGCTGATCCGAGGGCTGGAGGAAGCAGCCGCCCTGACGACAGGCATGCTGTCCGTGCGCAGCGACTCCCAGCTCGTCGTCCAGGCGGTGGAGAAGGAGTTCGTGAAAAATCCGTCCTATAAGCCCCTTCTCGCCGAGGTGCTCCGCCTCGCAGCGGGGTTCGACTTTTTCTTCATCAAATGGATTCCCGACAGTGCAAACCGTGCAGCAGATGCACTGGCGCGCGAAGCAATCCATAAACAGCGCGGAAACTGATGTCAGTCCGCTTTCATGAACGTGATCGTCCTGGAGTCGGCATCATAAAGCAGCCACTCCCGGTGATCGATCACCGAGCCTGCGTTGACGACTGCCGGCGTTTCCGGGAGCCGGATCGGCCTGGAAAATTCAACAGGCTGGTTCACGCCGCCGAGCGACCAGGCCGAGCGGTGCGTATGTCCGTGGAACAGCAGCGGCACGCCCCCGGTGATATCCGCCGGCGGCTGTCCGTTGTAGGGCCACTGATGACCGTGGATGAGCAGGGCCCCGTCGATCGTCATCCGTTCCGGCATTACTGCGATTCTTTCGAGCAGCGGTTCGTCCGAGCCGGAAACGAGGACGATGCGTTCTTCCTGGTTCCCCCGTATGGACGGAAAAGTGAGCAGCTCTTCGAATCCCGGCGGCTTCAGCATCACATCGGACAGTTCAGGGTATTTCGTGCCGTCCAGCCTCTTTTTGGAGATGGTGCATTCGAACAGATCCCCGAGCCCCGTAATTTCAGCCTCAGGCGCGAAATTGCCGATCTGCGCCAGCACCTTCTCCAGATCCCCTAACGATGAATGGATATCACTGATCAGCGCGTACTTCACAGCCGGCCACCTGTTTCCACTTCCTTATCCCCGTCTTCGATCCAATCACTATAACTTCCCGCGTACAGGCGGATATCGGTCTTCCCCTTTTCGTGCAGCATCGCGAACAGCGGGGCAGCCGTGACACCGCTGCCGCAGTAAACCGTGATCTGCCGTCCGGTCCCCGCCATTCCGAGCAGCCGGGCAGACGCTTCCCCGTCCGTTTCAAACATCCCGTCCGGCGCGAGCTGGGCCCAGTCGAAGTTCTCCGCACCGGGAATATGACCGGCGATCTTATCGAGAGGTTCGTGTTCGCCGCGGTAACGTTCTGGAGCCCTCGCATCGATCAGCAGACCACTGTCCGTTTGGTCCGTCATGCTTGCGACATCCTCTTTGACTGCGAGGATCCCATCATTCCATTTTGGTTCCACGCCGGTCGGTTCAGGTACGGCGATCTCACGCTCCGTCTCCGCTCCGAGAGTTTTCAGCTGCTCGAATCCCTGGAGTGCAATGGAGACATGGCGGAATCCCGCATAGATGAGGATCCACCACGCCCGCGCTGCAAACGGTTCACCGCCGCCGTCGTAGATGATGATTTCGTCATCGAGCTGCAGACCGCTCTTCCTGAACAGTTCTTCCATTTTCTGGCGGTCGGGCAGCGGATGCCGCCCGCCTTTCTTTTGCATGTCCGACAGATCCTTTTCCAGATCCCAATGGACAGCGCCTTGTATATGCGCTGCTTCATACTGCCTTCTGCCTTCTGCAGGATCCTTCAGCGAGAAACGAGCGTCGATCCATTTAACGGAAGGATCAGCCAGGTCACGCTCGGTCACCGATTTAAATACCGACATTCAGTTCAGCCCCCTCTTGTTCGATACGTTCATAGATTTCCTTCCATTCAGCAAGCTGTTCATGGCTGTCCAGCAGGCTGCGCTCCGCATCGAGCTGGGCGGCCGCTTCCTCCTGCAGGTGCGCCGCCAATTGATCAGCTGTCGTGTTCAGCCAATCGTCCGACCACGCCGCCAGCCGCTGCCGCTCCTGCTCAAGATACACGGACGCATCCTGTTTCAGCAGTTCAGCCAGCTGTTCCTGCAGTACGGCGCGGTCCCCTTTTTCGAAGAATGATTTGGCGTTCCTGAACACACGGTTCACTGTTCGGTAGGCGTCCATCTCCCGGAATGGCGGATCGAAAGACAGCAGTTCCGCATCAGGCGAATCATAGAGTGAAGGCGAAAGCGCATCGTCCAGATCCGCAAGCCAGCGCAGTTCCGTCCGCTGCCGGCTGTCGATCTGCTTTTTCATGAACGTGAGCATCCGCAAGTTGGTCACTTTAAGTTCCTGCGCCAAGTCGAACGCCGTCATGCCAGCCGTCTCTTCCAGAGCGATCTTCAGTGCTTCAGCCGGCTGATGCCGGACGAACAGCGACGGTGTATAGCCTTCCTTGAAGAAATCCGGGAAGCGCAGGAACACCCGCTGATGGATATAGTAGACGAGCTCCTTCAGTTCTTCCTGAGCGGCATGCAGAAGGACAGGGGCGAACCCGGCTTCGTAATGCTCGGTCATTTTTCGTCCGATCGTTTCCAGTTCGTTCAGCCGCTCCGCTTTCCGTTCGCGGTTCGCTTCCGTCCGGCTGATCAGGTCGGCGACACGGCGGACCGTTTTCGCGGTCTCTTCCCCGAGTGCCTGGACCGCCAGCGCGTTCAGGTCATTCTCGAGGAACGAATTGAACCGGTCCTCGAATTCCTGCATTTTCGGTTCCGCGGTTCCCTGCTGTTTCGCTTCGAGCGCCTGCAGGCTCGAGATGCCGTGCACCCTCGGATGGCGAATGCCGAATTTCGCCAGTTCACCGGCGACGAACCCTTTCACTTCAGCCGCTTCCTGATCGTTTTGCGCAAGGTCGATCGCGTTGACGATGAAGAACATCTTATCCATCTCAAATGCATCTTTCACGCGGCCGAGCTGGATGAGGAATTCCCGGTCCGCTCTTGAGAACGCGTGGTTGTAATAGGTGATGAACAGGATCGCATCGGCGTTCCGGATGTATTCGAACGCGACATCGGTATGGCGGGCGTTGATCGAATCGGCTCCCGGTGTGTCGACCAGAGTGATTCCCTGACGCGTCAGTGCGCAGTCGAAATAGAAATCGATGGACTCGACAAAACAGCTGCGGGATTCTTCCGCGACGAAACGGACGAATTCCTGCCGTTCCGCCGTCAGCACCGTTCCGAGCTGGTCCCGGTACGAAGGGTACCCTTCGCGGAAAGCGCGGATGAACGAGACATGGATATGGAGCGACTCATCTGTCAGATTCCGTTCGAGGGCGTCCTCTGCCTGTGCGTATGCATCCTCAAGTGTCGAGACCGCCATGCCGATTTTCGCAAAGGCTTCGATGACGTCTTCCGTCATCTGTCCGGCTTCCTTGAAGTGGATGTCCGCAGTGTCGTGGGCGTGCGGCCCGTTCACCGGACGTATCCGGTTGATGGCGGCGGTCGTCGGATTCGGCGAGACGGGGAGGACGGCCTCCCCGAGGAGCGCATTCGAAAACGACGATTTGCCGGCACTGAATGCGCCGAACAGGGCGACGGTGAACTCTTTCTGCTCCAGACGCTCCGATTTGGACTGCAGATAGGTTGCCAGGTCCTTGAAACCGGAAATGCCGGCGACTTGCCGGGCAACCGACTGGGCACGCCGCACGGTTTGTTCCAGGTCCCCTCCGGATTGCGCGTTTGCAGCTGGCGTTTCTTCCAGACCGTCAGATCCGCTCACTTCTTCTTCCTTGTCTACCTGCATGGAACGGTCTGCCTGGATGACTTCAGGTTCCGTCTCCTGTTTCCACTCCTGCAGCAGCTGAGCGAGCAGTTTCTCCTCTTCGGGGCGCAAAAGCTGCGGCGCACCGGATTCGAATCGCTCCAGTTTCTCCTTCAGGCTGCGGACCTGCGTGATGACCGCGAGTGCCTCCTGTGCTTCAGTCAGCTGCTTCTTCAGGACATCGATCGACTGGCCTTCCGCCCGCTTGACCTCTTCCGCCATCGCGAGTTTCCATGTATCGGTTTTCCGTTTGTAGAACGACAGTACGGCATCCCTCAGCTGGCTGGACGCGTTCAGGATGAGTTCGCCTGTCAGGATATCCGGCGTTGTCAGTTCGGAGGCGATATCGCTGAAACGGAAGGTCAGATCCATCGAATCGATCTGCATCGATCTTTCGTCAGTGAGCTGACCGGCTTCTTTCAGCATTTTCTTCATGAGGTTGCGCAAATGGTTCTCGATCTGGGTATGCGCCAGTTTTTCCAGTGAATCACTCAGCGCCTGCCGCCTCCGGTTCCGCTCTTCCTCGGTCTTCTTCGCACTGAACAGCAAGCCGACTTTAAAATGGCTTGTGCACGATTCCAAATACTCCTTCAGCAGTTCCCTCGTTTCATAAGGAGTCAGCGAAGCGCTTTGGAGCAGTTCCTTCCGTTCCTGCTCAAACCGGATATGGAACGCATCCCCTTCCTGCAGGGCGATCCGTTCGGACAGGCTTCCGGCCTCTTCTTCAAGAGCTGATGGGTCGGCCCATTCCGATTCCGGAATGTCCGCATGCTGTTCCATCGCTTCGGTGATTTCCTGCTGCAGGAAGCCGGTATGCTCGTCCTTCAGCTGTACGAGCGTGTTCGCTGTATTTGCTGTCAGACGGCTGTCCCGTTCCCCGATCGAGCTTTCGACGACGTGCTTGACCGCATTGAAATCATTCCCTTCCATGCCGGGATCCTTCAGTGAGGTGAAGAAGATCCCTTTCGGATGGACTCCCCATAAGGAGAACGAATGGCGGACGGATTCCTTGAATTCATCGAACGTCAATTCACTGTCGCGGTGTTTGTCGATCTGATTGACGATCAGGTAGACATTCGGATTGTAGCGCATAAGTTCCTTTGTGAAACGGAAGTTCAGCTCGGACTGCACATGATTATAATCCATCGTGTAGAAGACGATGTCCGCCAGGTGGAGTGCGGACTCTGTCGACAGCCGGTGTGCGTCATCCGTGGAATCGACACCGGGCGTATCCATCACTGAGATACCCCCGGGCAGTGCCGAGCGTGTATGGCCAATCTCCAGGGAGGCGATGGAAGCCCCTTCCCGGCTCATCCGCTTCACCGCTTCCGAGAAGCCGTCGCCGACGACTTTGACCGACGTGCCGTCCTGCCGGTGGACGATTGCGTAGTCTTCGTCCGCCTTATGTACTTTGACGATATTGGCGCTCGTCGGGATGGGGCTTGAAGGGAGCAGGTCATCGCCTGTCAGCGCGTTGATCATCGACGATTTGCCGGCTGAGAAATGTCCGGCGAATGCGATGGTGAATTCGTCTTTCACGAGTTTCTTTGCGAGCATGGCCGCTTTCCGGAACCGCTCGTCATCTCCGTCTTCCCGGCACAGCAGGCCGAGTGCCGCTGTGTCGTGTAAAAAGTCTGTATGCTGGGTCATATGGGTTTCGATCCTTTCGTCTGTAACTTTGTCTATCATACCATTATTCCGAAGGCTTCCCTATGGAAAATACAGTCGGAGCATGTTCTAAAACTTCTTTACATAAGACTTTATGAGTGGTATATTGGAACTAATATATGCAACAGAGGAGTGTCTAAATGACTGATGCCGCTACCGTTCATCGCATTTTGAACAATACTATCCAATCACTGACTTCCGTCATTCCGATTCAATTCGACGTCCTGGCCCCCTCTCTGACAACACAGCCCTATGAACAGAAAGAACTGAGTGTCCTGATCGCCCTTCTTGGCGATGTGCGGGGAAGACTCATTATCGATACGACAGAAAGCACGATCTCCGCGATCGGCGAAGCGATGTTCGGCATGAAGATAGAAGGGGAAATGATCGAGTCGTTCACCGGCGAGCTCGGCAATATGGTTGCCGGGAACCTGTGCACGCTGCTTGAAAAAGAGTCGCTCACCCTCGATATCTCCCCGCCTACCGTGTTGACGGGGGAAACGAAGTTCTACGGATTCTCCCAAGCGTTCAAACTGCCGCTGAATTTCCCGGATTCGTCGCCGACAAACGTATTGCTGACAATCGATGCATAAAAAAAGCTGTCCCGGCCTGCCTGTCAGGCATGCCGGGACGGCTTTTTCCGTTATAGAAGTACTTTCGGACGCACAGGGAAAATCGACTCGAATGCAGGCAGCAGTCCGGTCTCTTCCTCTGTGAGCAGGATGCGGACCGAGCCGGAATCCGTCGACGTACGGATCAGCCGGCCCGCCCCCTGCCGAAGACGCAGCAGCATATACGGCAGATCGACTTCCTCCATCGGTGATTCCGCGTGCTCTCGCTTCGCGTCGAACAGCGGATCGGACGGAGGCAGCGGCAGGTCATAGATGATGACTCTCGTCAGTGCATCGTGCGGCAGATCGAGACCTTCCCACAGATGATACGAACAGAAAGCGTTCCATTGCTTCGACTGGAATTCCTTCACCATCGAAGACAGCTCACGATCGCCCTCGAAGACGATACCCTCCAGCTCTCCGGGCGGGTAAGCGGCGCGGAAATCTTCCATCGACTGCTTGGACTTGAACAGCACCAGTGTCTGTTCCTCATTCTCTAAGAGACCCTTCAGTTTGGCGGGTTTGCTTCCGGAAGGCACCGGCTCGATCGTCAGCTCCATCACTTCGTCATAATCATATGGCGATTCGATGGAAAACGAGGCGTATTTCCGGATTCCGAGACTGTTCGCCAAATAGGAGAAATCTTTTTGGACGGACAGGGTGGCCGATGAAAAGATGATCGGCAGCTGTTCGGAAAAGAGTCGCTCCTGCAGGACATCGGTCACGAGCCGCGGCATGATGACGAGCGTCAGTTCCCCTTCCCGGTCCTCCGCCCAGACGACCGCTTCGGCGTGATCCGCAAACAGTTCCAGGGAGTAGATATATTGCTCAAGGTATTCTTCGACCATGCGCAGATCATACTCCGGAATGACGTACAGCTCACTGTCGAAGACGAATTCCTCGAGCAGCGCATGCGACAGTCGGATCGCTTCTTTCGCTGTTTTCTCCAGTTCCGGCGTCTTTTGGACAGCCAGCCGTTCCCCGCCGTCATCTTCAGCGTTTTCGGACAGGTAGTCGAAGAACAGTTCGTGCGTCTCCATGAGCCGTTCCATGAGCTGCAGCGTCTCCTCCCTTACACCGTCGGACATGACACGTTCAAGGAGGCTGAGCAGCGTGCTGTCCTGCACTTCATAGGTCAGCGCGCGCTGTGCAGCATATTCGAGCAAGTGGCCTTCATCGAAAACAGCCATTGAAATGTCGGGAAGGAGAGGAAGCTGCCCCTGCCGTTTCCGGGACTCTTTCGTCCAGATATGCTCCATGAAGAAGTCATGTGAACAGATGATCAGGTCGGTCGATTTCCGGTATTCGCTTCTATGGATCGTCTGGCCGCACCGGTTCCGGAGATCGCAGCCGCCGCATTGCTGGATCGGGTGGTAGTTGATGGTGCTCCACTCGGCATCGCTCAGTCCGGGGAATGACGACCGGTCGCCGTATGGGCTCACTTCGGCGAGTGATGAGTTGCCGTATACGAAGTCGGGCAGCTGTTCTTCCACCTGTCCCGCATACTCTTCCCCGGTTCGGTTCATCTCTTCCAGCCGTTTCAGGCAGAGATACTGATCCCTCGATTTCGCCAGGCGGACATCGATGGACAGGTTGAGCGCCGTGCCGAGCTTATGGATGTCCCCTTCCTGTTTTACAAGCTGATCGATGAGCGTTTCGTCGGCGCATGAAATCAGCGCAGGTTTCCCGGTGTACCGGGCATACGCGATGGCCGGCAGCAGATAGGCGATCGTTTTTCCCGTACCGACCCCCGCTTCTGCGAACAGCACTTCCTTCTCACGCAGTGCCTGCTCGATCTGGAATGCCATGAAGATCTGCTCGTCTCTCAAATCGAATCCTTTTTCAGTCAAATCATCATACAGTGTGTCTCCGATCCACTCATTGAGGGATTCGAAAAACGTCTTCTCCCGGGTCAGCGCAAATGGTATCTTACCTGCCATAGTGAACCCCTTCCTCTTCCAATATCCGCGGCCGCTCCGTGCAGCCGCGCTTCTTTACATAACAAAAGAGAGGTTGCCCCCTCTTTCGGATGGAATCTCTGTCTTCAGCTTCGCTTACCCCAATACTGGTAAAAGTCGGTGCGGATGAACCCGTTGAACAGTTTCCGCTTCTTCGTCGCACGTTTCCCGTACAGCGTCTCGAAATTATCCAGCGAGGACAGCATATACGTACTCCAGGACGGATAGGACTCCATCAGCCTGCCGAGTGTCGCGGTGATCTCTTCCGCCTCTTCCCGTTCGCCGAGACGTTCGCCGTATGGCGGATTCCCGACGAGCACGCCGTTTTGTCCTTCCAGTCGCAGGTCCTTGACATCACACGTCTTCCATTCGATGATATCGAGGAAACCGGCTTCAGCTGCGTTCTTTTCAGCGACCCGGATCATCGCTGGGTCCCAGTCCGATCCGGTGATCATCAGTTTCCGGTCGTAATCCGCGACGTCTTCGACTTCTTCCCGGACACGGTCCCAGACCGACTCCGCAATCCACGGCCATTGTTCGCTTACGAATTCACGGTTGTAGCCGGGAGCCAGGTTCTGGCCGAGCATCGCCGCTTCGATCGGAATCGTGCCGGAACCGCAGAACGGGTCAGCAAACGGACGGTCCGGATTCCATTTCGTCAGCTTCACCAGCGCAGCAGCAAGCGTCTCTTTCAGGGGAGCATCCCCCTGTCCGACACGGTAGCCCCGTTTATGCAGGCCGGCGCCGCTCGAGTCGATCGTCAAAGTCGCCTTGTCTTTCAGGATGGATATCTCCAGTTTGAACAGCGGCCCGGTTTCGTCCAGGAAACCGATGCGCCCATATGCCGTCTTCAGCCGTTCCGCGATGGCCTTCTTCACGATCGCCTGGCAGTCCGGCACGCTGAACAGAATCGATTTGACGGATTTACCGGCAACCGGGAATGCTGCATCGACCGGCAGGAACTGCTCCCACGGCAGGGCTTTCGTCTTTTCGAACAACTCGTCGAACGTTGTCGCCTTGAATTCCCCGACGATCACGCGGATCCGGTCGGCAGTGCGCAGCCACATATTTGTCTTCGCGATCGCTTCCGGACCTCCGGAGAAATAGACCTTCCCGTTTTCCGTCACTGTGTCGAATCCAAGTGCTTTCACTTCGTCAGCCACGATGCCTTCCAGCCCCATCGCTGCGGTGGCCGCTAATTTGTATTCCGTCATCCGCTCCACTTCCTCTCCTGTATGTATGATCTATGTATAGTATGGTGGTATCC
Organism: Sporosarcina sp. NCCP-2716; assembly: GCF_023707985.1. GTDB lineage: Bacteria > Bacillota > Bacilli > Bacillales_A > Planococcaceae > Sporosarcina. Next base: position 462,806 of record NZ_BRCF01000001.1, on the reverse strand, counting down.
GCCTGTTTTCAACAAAGAAATGCTCTCCAGGAAAATGTGGAGAGCATGAGTCAGATATTGTGTAGGTGCCTTCAGGAAATTCGTAAGCCATGTTTTGTTCTCCTGTACTCAAACGGTCTGCACCTCGTACGAAGAGCGGTAATCATCTATCTACAGACGATTGTCTGTCCCTTCCTCCGTTCATTTCCTTCGGAAGAGCGCCCCTACCATAATTTGGGTTTCTCACTCGCGGGGTTTACCTCGTTCCACCTGTACCGTTTCCGATACAGCTCCGTCACTGTGGCACTTTTCAGGAAACGTCTTCCATATCCCGAAGGACGTAGGAATTATTTCCGCCGTCAGCCGGCTGAGCCGGCGCCCCGGCTTATTTTTTGGCCGGGCACGAACACTACGGACATCTCAGTACCGTGTGAGCATGGACTTTCCTCTCCAGTGTCAAGCACTGCAGCAATTACCTGAATTTCCGTCATGGCTAAACAAGTATACAGCAGATCTGTACTTTCTGCAAGGAGAAGTCCGTCGCACTCAGTCAGCGCCTGACAGTTTGCTGCCGAACACCGCTTTCTCCAAGTTCGAGATCCGCTTCAGGAGATCGAAATTCGTTGTCCCCGGCGCGCTTGAAGCCGGCCGTTTCTGGGCAGTCGAAATTTCGTTCTTCAATTCGCTGTTTTCCTGTTCCAGTTCCGCAATCCGTTTTTTGAAAGCTTCATAGTCTTGAATGACATCATCCAGGAAAAGATCGACTTCTTCCTGATTGTAGCCGCGCATACCCGTTTTAAACTCTTTCTCAAGAATCGTTTTTGAATCCAGTTTAATATCCATTCAACAACGTCCTTCCGTCAGTGATCACTGCCTTCAGTATAGCATAGGGCGTCAGTATCTGTCTCTATATGGCGAATCTGCGCAGGTTATTTTGTCGGTTTCTGCGCTTGCCCGGGAAATAATTTTCGTTTCAGCCTCATTTCCCTCTTTTCAAAGCTGTCTTTCATGCGCAGAGAGAACGGCTTGGTCAGCGAACGGTCCCTCGCAAGTAAGCCGATGGCGATGCCTGACAGCTGCAGCGCCTTCGTACAATCTTTGACTTGATGCTCATACAGTTTCGCCAGTTCCTCGATTGCAAGGATCCGTTCACGGCCGGCCGATTTCGTCATGCAGACACCAAATGCCTGGATGGCTTCCTCGATCCGTTTCTCTTTCTTTAGCAGGAAACCGAAATGGAAATGGGTTGTCGGATGCTGTGTTCCGTACTCTTCGATGACCCGTTCCAGTACCGCAGTCGCCCGGCTGTGCGATTTCAGATCTTTGTACCATTTGCCGATGTTGGTCTGGCTGACTGCTGTGCCGGACAGTTCTTCCTGAAGGACCAGATCGGTCGAACGGATATAGAGGGTCACGAGGGAAAGGATGTCATCCTCGTTATGTTTCAGGATCGGCATCAGGTATCCTGCACGGCCGTTCTTCACGGCATCCTGGTAGATGATCGGCGCCATATGGCCGGGCATGTCGTCCTCCCGGATGAAGCCGAGCTGGGTCTCTTCGACTGCAGGCAGTTTGAATGATTCCAGCTCATCCTTCCAGATGCGGCGGGATCCGTGCAGCAGGTCGATCGCGTCATGTTCGGGAAGCGGCGGCAGCACGGTCCGGTTCATCGTCCACCGTGTGGCGAGCTGCGGCAGATCGAAGCTCTTGCCGTTATACATGACGAGCGTCACCGGTCTCTCCCACAGGCCCGTTGCGTACAGGAAAGCGGCTTCGTGCGCCGGCCCCGGCAGCAAATACTGTGTCAGCCGGAATCCGGACCCGTGCTGTTCGATGAGGCCGATGAGGAAGATCAGCGTCCCCGTCCCTTTCAGACCTGTCGTTTCCGTATCGAAGAACAGCAGCCGCTTCCCGGGATCGGGAGCGAGCGGATGGGCCTCTTCCGCCAGGCGCCACTTCTGCAATGCAGCTGTCAGTTCGGTCAGCTGATAGTTCCCGTGCATGTAGTCTTCCGGATAATCGACGACTTTCTTATAGACGGTGCCGTACCGGTTCGTCTCTTTCTCGAGACCTTCTGCGAGCCACTCATCTTCATAATCAGGAGCAGGAGCCTTTTTGACAGTGCGCGGTGCAGTGTCAGGTTTGCTGCCGGGCTCCGCTTTTTTCAGCATGCTCTTCATCTTCATCAGGTTCTTTTCATAGGACAAGCCGTTCACCGCCAGCAAGATCCTTGAGCAGCGATTCCGCTCCTGCCTTCATATCGAGCGCCGATTCAGGCGGTCCGGTGCATACCGGGCAGCCTGACTTGCAGTCGCAGCCAGATACATGCTGTGCCGCCTGCTGCAGGAGCGCCTCCCACTGGCCGAACATCTTCTCGCTCAGACCGATGCCGCCCGGGTAGCTGTCGTAGATGAAGAATGTCGGCTTTCCGGTATGCACGGCCTTCACTTGGGGCACGACGTGGACGTCCGTCCGGTCGCATTGGACGAACAGCGGGATGAATGACTGCATGGCATGCGCCGCACCGGTCATCGCATCGGTCAGCGCGGCTTCCGTCCACCCTTCCGGAACATCGAACGACAGCCAGGTGGAGGCGGTATGCAGTTCCTCCGCAGGGAGCCGGATCGGTCCGGACCCGATATTATCATGTGAATCGAAACGGATCTTCTTGAAGATGGTCGGAATCGCAAGGACGGCAAGGTCGCCGAACGCAGCAGTGCCTTCCGGCCGTTCCTCCAGCTTATCCTCGCTGATCACTTTCAGCTCAACAGCCAGATTCGCATCGGTGAAATAGTCGACATCCACTTCCGTCACGTATGCTTTCTTCTCCTCCCAATCGAGCATCTCCACTTGGTACTGGGTGCCCTGATGCAGGTAGATCGCCTCTTCGTGAAGCAGTGTCATGGCACTGTACCGGTCCATTTCCCCGATGACGGTCGTCTCTTTCGGCCGGGATCTGTCAATGATGACGACGTTTTCCTGGGAGGCGGACCGCAGGCTCACTTCACTCGCCGGGAACCGCTCCGTCATCCAGTGCCACTGGTCCCCTGCCAGTACGAGCACCCCTTCTGATGCGAGGAATTCGAGAAGCTGCTGGACATCGAATTCCGCATAGCGGTCATCGAGGGAAAACGGCAGCTCGAACGAAGCACAACGCAGATGATCCATCAGAATCATGATGTTGTCCGGGTGGATATGCGCTTCTTCAGGGGAACCGCCGAGCAGATAACCCGGATTTTCGATAATGTACTGATCGAGCGGCATCGACTGCGCCACGTAGATGATCAGCGCATCATCCTGCCGTCGTCCTGCGCGGCCTGCCTGCTGCAGCGCACTTGCGATATTTCCCGGGTAACCGGTCATTACGCATGCCTGCAGCTGCCCGATGTCGATGCCGAGTTCGAGGGCGTTCGTGCTGACGACGGTCTTGATGGTGCCATCCCGCAATCCACGCTCGATTTTCCGCCGTTCGGACGGCAGATACCCGCCTCGGTATCCCATGATCGTTTCATCCATCAGTTTCTTTTTCGTCAGCTCTTTCATGTACGTGACGAGCATCTCGACACGGACGCGGCTCTTTGCAAAAATGATCGTCTGGACACTCTCCCGGTACAGGCGCGCAGCGATGTCACGCACTTCAAGAACGGCACTTCGCCGGATACCGAACGTCTCGTGGACGACCGGCGGATTATAGAACAGGAAGTGCTTCCTCCCTGCCGGTGCTCCGTTGTCCGCGATCAGTTCCATCCGGGTGTTGGTCAGACTTTCCGCCAGCTGTTTCGGATTGGCGATCGTCGCGGAAGTGCAGATGAAGACCGGATGGCTTCCATAGTAAGCGCAGATCCTCTGCAGCCGTCTCAGCACATGGGCGACATGAGTGCCGAACACCCCTTTATACGTATGCAGTTCGTCGATGACGATATACTTCAAGTTCTCGAACAAGGACACCCATTTCGTATGGTGCGGCAAAATACCCGAGTGCAGCATGTCCGGATTTGTCAGCACGATATTGCCCGACTTCCTCACTTTCGTACGGAGGCCCGGTGCCGTATCGCCGTCATACGTATAGCTGAGGACCGTTTCACCGCTCGCTTCGATCAGTTCATGCAGATCCGCCAGCTGATCCTGTGCCAGCGCTTTCGTCGGGAACAGGTAAAGCGCACGTGACGCCGGGTCATCCAGCACACTCTGCAGGACAGGCAGATGATAGCAGAGCGACTTGCCGGATGCCGTCGGAGTGACCGCCGTGAACGAGCTGCCTGCAGACGCCAGGTCGAATGCTGTCCGCTGATGGCTGTAGAGCCTGCCGATCCCTTTGACGGCAAGCGCTTTTTCCAGCGAAGGATGAAGACCCGGCGGGAAAGACGCGTAAACCGCTTCCTTACCCTCAAGCACCTTGTAATGCTTCACGTTGCCGGCGAAATCCTTGTCCTTCTTAAGCTCTTCGATCAAATGCTGTAAATCTCTGTTGTCGGTCATATCAGGCCTCCTCCTCCCGTTTGGTCAATGCGATACGGACCGTATTCAATGTATACGACGCCGACTGGATCGATTCGACAAATCGTTTCTTGCCGGTTTTCCGGTAAAACGACTGGACTGTGAACTGCTTCATCAGCTCATTCAACGTCGAAACTTGGACAGGCCGGACATACTTCGGCCGTTCTTTCCGAATCCATTCATTTACCAGACGGCTCCATTCATCTATTTCAGTATGCCAGTGATCGGCATACGGCTTCACTTCTACAAAGAAATCCGGTTCCCGGTCCTCATCGCGCATTCGCTGATGACGCTCCAGGCACTCTTCACAAACGTGCAGCAACTGTTCTGTCAATACTAGCAATGTCATTTGTCCTCACCTCTCGCTGCTTCCTTCTATCAGTTTACCAAATGAAGCACGTTTCTTCTACAAACGACGAACGTGCATTCTTCCAGCAGAGTTGCAGATCAGACAAATTTGCAACCTGGCTGACGTTTTGACGTCCCCATAGTGTGGTATGATAGACTGATGATGTGAGGTGAGTAAGTTGGCAATACGGTATCCGAATGGGAAAAAGTATACACCGGCGGCCGTCCCCAAACAGCCCGAAAAATCTGCCCTGTCATTCAGCAACCGCGGCAAGACGCTCGAAGACGAACTGAACGACAGCAATGAGTATTACAACAGCAGAGGAATTGCCGTCATCCACAAAAAACCGGTCCCTATCCAGATTGTGAACGTCCGCTATCCCGCGAGAAGCGCAGCGGTCATCACGGAAGCGTACTTCAAGACTGCTTCCACCACCGACTACAACGGTGTCTGGAATGGACACTATGTCGATTTCGAAGCGAAGGAGACACGCAATAAGACCTCTTTTCCGCTGAAGAATATACATGAGCACCAAACCGAGCATATGAGGCAGGTCCACGAACAGGGCGGGATCGCTTTCCTGATCATCCGTTTTTCTTTGCTGGACCGTTATTTTGTGCTTCCCTACCGCAATTTCAGTGATAAATGGACACGGATGACCGAAGGAGGACGTAAATCGATCACTCTTTCAGAAATGGAAGAGCTGTCGGTCGAACTGACGCCCGGCTACCTGCCGCGACTCGACTATTTACGCGCCCTGAGCTCCGTGATCGACAGTGAACGAACCGAAAGGCAGGAATCTTAATGGACAATAATCCGAATTCAAGGACTGCCCGCCGAAAACAGGCGGAAGCAGAACAGCGATCTTCACGTAAAAAAGCCCCCGAGAAAAAGAAGAAAAAAGGGCTCATCAAAACGATCTTCAAGACAGTCGTCATCGCCGGCCTCCTTTTCCTTCTGGCAGGTGTCGGGCTCTTCACCTACTATGCAAGCACTGCACCGAAACTTGACGAAAGCCTGCTGAAAGACCCGCTATCCTCCAAACTGACAGGGCCCGATGGAAAGACGGTGCTCTATCAGACCGGCGTCGAAAAACGCGATTATTTCGCATATGACCAAATTCCTCCCGAGCTGCGCGATGCCGTGCTGGCGACAGAGGATGCCCGGTTCTTCAAGCACCACGGAATCGACTTCTGGCGTCTCGGCGGTGCGGTGCTCGCAAACTTCAGGAGCGGATTCGGCTCCCAGGGCGCCTCGACACTGACCCAGCAGGTCATCAAGAACTCATTCCTGAAAAACGAAAAGACACTGAAGCGGAAAGCCCAGGAAGCCTGGCTCGCCTTCCAGCTCGAACGCAACTACTCAAAGGAAGAAATCTTCGAGATGTATTTCAATAAAGTGCTCATGTCCGGCAACAAGTACGGAATCGGCACCGGAGCGAAAGTATTTTACGGCAAAGATCTGAATGAACTGACACTGCCGGAGATGGCACAGCTCGCCGGGATGCCGCAGTCACCGAACGCGTACAATCCGTTCAAGCATCCGGAACGTGCCGAAAAACGGCGCAACATCGTCCTCCGGCTCATGAACCAGCATGGCAAGATCACAACGAAACAGATGGAAGAAGCACAGTCCGTCTCTGTGGCCTCTACGCTCCTTCCTGAGGACCAGCGGGAGAAACCGTCCGATATCCGGTACCAGGCGTATATCGATCTTGCGATGAGCGAATTACAGGAAAAAGGCTACAAGGATATTGAGGCGGAAGGTGTCACCATCGTGACGGCGATCAATCCGGAAGCCCAGCAGGCCGTCGAGAAGGCACTGGCCGATCCAAGCAACTTTGAATCAGATACGATCCAGGCCGGCATGACAGTCGTTGACACGAAAACCGGTGAAATCGTCGCAGTCGGCGGCGGCCGGGATTACAAACTGTTCAACCATAACTATGCGACCGATCAGAAACGCCAACCCGGCTCGTCCATCAAGCCGGTCCTCGACTACGGTCCTGCCATCGAGTATTTGAACTGGTCGACAGGTCAGACAATTGTCGATGAACAGACAAAGGGCATTAAAGCGAACAACGTGGACGGCCGCTTCAAAGGACCGATCACAATGCGCCATGCACTGTATGAATCCCGCAACGTACCTGCCATCAAAACGCTGCAGGAAGTCGGAACGAAACAAGCGGCGGAGTTCGCTCAGGGTCTCGGCCTCCCGATGAAGGACTTGAACCTGTCCGATGCAATCGGCGGCGGCGCGAACGATGTCTCGACGATGCAGATGGCGGGCGCCTATGCAGCTTTCGGCAACGAAGGGATTTACACAGCGCCGCATGCCGTGAAGAAAATCATCTTGCGCGACGGAAAAACGGAGATCAACCTGTCACCGGACCCGGTTTCCGCCATGAAAGATTCAACCGCCTATATGATCACGGATATGCTGCGTGATGTGCTGACCAAGCAAAACGGCACCGGGAAACTCGCTAACATCCCCGGCGTAGATCTGGCCGGCAAGACCGGGACAACGAACTATTCGGCAGGAGACAAGCAGAAGTATAATATCGGCCGCGAGAGTGTACCGGATGCCTGGTTTGCAGGCTATACGTCCGATTACACGATTGCCGTATGGGGCGGTCACGAAAAACGAAATGAACCGATCGTCGGATTCCCAGGCGGGCGCGATATGCCGAAGTCCCTCTTCCGGCAGGTCATGGGCGATCTCGTTTCCTCCAAATCTCCGGGAACGTTCAAGAAACCGAGCTCGGTGGAAGAAGCAGCAATCGTGGTCGGATCCCAGCCATTGAAACTTGCGACGAATTCCACTCCATATAACATGAAGAGTGACGAACTGTTCGTCCGCGGAACGCTGCCGGAAAAAACATTCGTTCCGGAAAAGACAGAAGAAGATGATACATTCGAATTGGAAGCACCGACTGATCTGACTGCTGACTACGACTCGGATAACCGGGAAATCGAATTGAGCTGGAATCATAACGAACCGGATTCCGATGATTTCGACGGCGATATCCAATTCGCGGTGTCCGTCTCCATCGACGGCGGCGGAGCGCAGTCCCTGACGACGACAGATAACGACTCCTACACATATAGCAATGTGGAGCCCGGTCACTCGTACACCTTCTCCGTCACAGCGAAAGCCGGCAGTGTCTCGAGCGCCCCGGCATCTACTACACTGATGATCCAGGCGTCTGCTGAAGAACCGGAGCAGAACACCGATGACGGTGATGACGGTGACGGCCAGGATGACGGCGACAACCAGGATGATGGCTCTGATCAGGACAACGGCGGCAGCGATAATAACGGAAATAATGAAAATAATAACAACAACAGTAACAACAACGGAAACGGCAATAACGGGAACAACAATGGCAATAACAACGGGAATAATGGCAATAACAATGGAAACAACAATGGCAACAACAACAACAACAATGGAAACCAGAGCGGCGGCAATAACGGCGGTCAGGGGAACCAGGGCGGCAATCCGAACAACGGCGGCCAAGGGAACGATGGCGGCAATGGCGGTGACACGTCCACCCAGAATTCCGGGGACGTCAGCAGCAATGGATCGGGTAAGACTGATTCCAATACTGCCAGCACCCCGAAAAAACAGGACACGAAGCCTGACAGCAGCCAGACATCGTCCGATCAGTGAACAGAAAAAAACGCTCCGATCTTCCCGTAATGGGACTGATCGGAGCGTTTTTTCATCGTGCCGTGTAACGGGCAGCTTTTTTCTGGAGTTCTATATAAAGACCGTCCAGCTGGATCAAAGCGAACGGACTTGCGATCTTGTCCTTGACGAACTGGAGCCGCTCTTTCCCGTTCAGCGGTTCCAGTCTAGTCCGCCGGTCTGAACCGCCTGCCATTGCACAAATACCGAGCAGGATTTCATAACGGCCGATGGCGTCCGTCATGTCTTCATGGACAGATGCATCTTTACGGTCGTATTTCTCCTGGATTTCCGGTTTGCAGGATGCCCACTGTTCAAAATACGGGGCAAGCCTTTCTTTCGTGATCTTCGTGTCTTCAAGACTCATTGACTTTCATCCTCTTCTTTCCTTCCCGGCAGACCTGCAGCAGCGGACATTCCGGACAGTTCGGTCTCTGCGCCTTGCAGTGATACCGGCCGAAGAAGATCAGCTGGTGATGTGTCTCTGTCCACTGTTCCCTCGGTGTCCAGCGCATCAGTTTTTCCTCAACGGCAAGCGGGGAGTCTTTCCAGCGGTTCATGCCGAGCCGCTTGGCCACCCGTTCAACATGCGTGTCGACAGCGAGCGCGGGAACACCGAACGCATTGGAAACGACGACATTCGCCGTTTTCCGGCCTACGCCGGGCAAAGTCGTCAGCGTATCCCGCTCTTCCGGCACCACACCGCCGAAATTATTGAGAAGCATGAAGGAGAGGGCCTGGATGTTTTTCGCTTTGTTTCGGTACAGGCCGATCGACCGGATGTCCTGCTGCAGTTCCTCGACGGGGACAGCGAGATAATCATCCGGCGTCTTGTATTTCTGGAACAGGTCAGCTGTCACCCGGTTGACGAGGACGTCGGTACATTGCGCAGACAGCAGCGTGGCGATGAGCAGCTCGAACGCATTTTCGTGGACCAGTTCACAATGCGCATCCGGGAACATCCGGCCGATCTCCTCGAGGCAGAACTGCCATTCAGTTTTCGTCAGCATCCCGCTCACCCATCCCTGTCTTCGAGCCAGTTATAAAGAGGCACCCGTTTTTTCGTCTCCTGCCGGCGGACAGCCTGACCGGCCTGCACAGGCGTCCGGAAGGCCTGCGTCTGTTTTTCCACATCTGCCAGGGTCGTCACGTTCTTCTTCTTCCATTCAAAGAGGATCCGGTCAATATAGCGCATGCTCAGCTTCTGCGCGATGACGGCTTCTTTCAGGGCCGCGCGAATGATTTCAGGACTGTGATAATCCTGGTCGATCCACATGGCGATCGTTTCACATTCCATCGGGGACAGCAGCCGGCCGAATTCCTGCTCGAATATCCCGAAAATCTGGCCTTCCTCCTCTTTTCCGCCGGCAGCCGCCTTGTCCTGGCGGCGTTCGGTTTCGAAAGAAGCGACCGCTTCCCACAGCGGCATGAGCGAGAACCGTTCAAACAGCACCCCGTCCTCGTCGCTCCCCTGGTCGATCTTCAAGTACCCTTTCTGCATGAGACGCTGCATCACCTGGGATACTTCGTTTTCACTGAGGTGCATGCGGGACGCAAAATCTGCAGGTGTCGGGAATTCGATTGTCTGTGTGCGATACGCTTCCATCTGCAGGATCAGCATCGCATCGGTGTCCCGGATTCCTAGTTGTTTGTAGGAGCTAAAAAAAAGCTGGGGAATGGTGACATTCCCCTGCTCAATCCACATCCGGAGCCGGTCATCTTGTTGCATATCGCGAACTCCTTCCTTTTTTCACTATTATGGATACAGCCGGTTCAGGAGGCGCGGGAACGGAATCGTCTCCCGTACGTGCTCGACACCAGAGATCCAGGCGACTGTCCGTTCAAGGCCCAGTCCGAATCCTGAGTGGGGCACTGCTCCGTATTTGCTGAGTTCCAAGTACCATTCGTAGGCAGCTGCATCGAGCTGGTGCTCTTCGATCCGTTTTTTCATCAGGTCATAATCGTGGATCCGCTCGGAACCGCCGATGATCTCCCCGTACCCTTCCGGAGCGATGAGATCAGCACAGAGCACGACGTCATCCCGGTCCGGGTGGGGCTGCATGTAGAACGGCTTGATGCCGATCGGGTAGTTGACGATGAACACCGGCATGTCATAGCTTTCAGCGATGGCCGTTTCGTGCGGTGCTCCGAAGTCGTCTCCCCATTCGATATCGTCGAATCCGTTCTTATGGAGGAATTCGATCGCTTCGTCATACGTGATGCGCGGGAATGGCGCCTGGATCTTCTCCAGCTTCGATGTATCACGTCCGAGACGTTCCAGTTCAAGTTTGCAGTTCTGCAATACGGACTGCACAATGTGCGCGACATACTGCTCCTGCACTTCGAGGCTCTCGGCATGCTCGATGAATGCCATCTCCGGCTCTATCATCCAGAATTCGATCAGGTGCCGGCGGGTCTTCGATTTCTCAGCCCGGAATGTCGGACCGAACGAGAATACCTTGCCGAGCGCCATTGCGGCCGCTTCCATGTACAGCTGGCCTGACTGGGACAAATAAGCATCTTCGTCGAAGTATTTCGTATGGAACAGTTCGGAAGTGCCTTCCGGTGATGAACCTGTCAAAATCGGCGGATCGATCTTGACGAATCCGTTCATATGGAAGAATTCATACGTCGCCCGGATGATTTCGTCACGGATTTTCATGACTGCATGCTGTTTCCGTGAACGGAGCCACAAATGACGGTGGTCCATCAGGAATTCCGTGCCATGCTCTTTCGGTGTGATCGGGTAGTCTTCCGCAGCCTGGATGACTTCCAGCCCTTTCACCTGCAGCTCATAGCCGAAGCTCGAGCGTTCATCAGCTGTCACTTCTCCTGTGACATAGAGGGATGATTCCTGTGTCAGCCCTTTCGCTTTGGCGAAGAGGTCCTCACCGGCGTCTTCTTTGACAACGACAGCCTGGACAAATCCTGAGCCGTCACGAAGCTGAAGGAATGCAATTTTACCGCTTGAACGCTTGTTTGAGAGCCAAGCGCCTATCCGTACTGTTTCGCCTTCGTGATCAGGCATTTCGTGTATCATGATCGTTTTCATAACAGCCTCCAAATTCTTTAGGCAGTGCACCTAATCGGTAATTAGTCAGTCCATTTGTTTTCGACGAAACTGCGGATCCGCTGAACCGCTTCTTCCAGCAGATCCATCGATGTTGCATAGGACAGCCGGATAGTCTCGGCTGAGCCGAACCCGCTTCCCGGGATGACAGCGACGTTCGCTTCTTCAAGCAGCGCTTTCGCAAAGGCATCCACATCCGCGTATCCCGTATGTGCTGCCGCTTCCGTCACATCCGGAAGCAGGTAGAACGCCCCTTGCGGCTTGACGGTGCGGAATCCGGGGATCGCCTGCAGCTGCGGGTAGATCTGCTCGAGCCTCGATTCGAAATCCTTCCGCATCGTCTCGACAGCGTCCTGAGGTCCATTATACGCTTCAATCGCTGCGTATTGGGAAGTGGTGACCGGGTTCGACGTCGAATGGCTCGCAAGGTTCGTCATCGCCTTCACGACATCGCGGTCACCGGCGATATAGCCGATGCGCCAGCCTGTCATCGAATGGGATTTCGAGACCCCGTTGACGATGAATGTCCGCTGCTTCGCATCGTCCGACAGCTGAGCGATCGATACGTGCTCCGCCTGTCCGTAAATCAGCTTTTCATAGATTTCATCGGATACGATCCACAGATCGTGCTTCCGGCATACATCTGCAATCTCTTTCAGTTCCTGCTTAGAATACACCATTCCGGTCGGATTGCCGGGCGTATTCAGGATCAGCGCTTTCGTCTTCGGCGTCACCGCACGGCTGATCTGTTCAGCGGTCACTTTGTAGTCCGCGTCGGCCGCGGCGTCGATGATCACCGGTTTCCCGCCGGCGAGCTTCACTTGTTCAGGATAGCTCACCCAGTAAGGTGCAGGGATGATCACTTCGTCGAGCGGGTCCAGGATCGCCTGGAAAAGCGTGTAAAGGACGTGCTTCGCCCCCACACCGACCATGATCTCCGTGCGGTCGTATGTCAGCTGCTGGTCCCTCGCCAGTTTGCGGATCACTGCATCCTTCAACTCCGGAAGACCGCCGGACGGTGTGTATTTCGTCTTGCCTTCCTCCATGGACTTCCATGCTGCATTCAGGATGTTTGCAGGCGTATTGTAATCCGGTTCCCCAGCCCCGAGTCCGATGACATCGATCCCTGAGTCCTTCATCTCTTTCGCTTTCGCCGTGATGGCCAGTGTCGTCGAAGGTGAAAGTGCCGCCACTCTGGATGCCAATTGCTTTTTCATGTCGATCACTCCCTCTGCCGGTGCCCGTATCGCACCGCCTATAGATTCATTATCCGTTTCTGCCACGCACCGTCTTTCACCAGCACGTAGACATAGTTGAGCTTGCCCGCTTCGTTTTTGAAAGCGACTTCCCAGATGGGTTCGTTCTCTTCCATGCCCAGTTTAACATGAAGCAGCTTGCTGACCGGCATTTCCCGTTTTACATTGGCAAGTGCCTGTTTCGCCGAAACGCCGTTTGCCAGCGTCAGCTCCTTCATCTGGTCACGGTCTTTTTTCCCCCGGCCGATGAAAACAGCTTTGTCTTTGCCGGCTGCGTCTTTCCCGTAGACGACCGTATACGATTCGGTACCGCTGTACAGCTCAGCCCGGTCAGCCTGCTTCAGCAGACCTGCTGCCACGGCGGCCTTTTCCGCCTGGTCCTTCCACTGTGCTGCCGGCTGGTACGCTTTGTAGAAAACGAAACTTGTGAGCAGCAGAGCGAGCGTAAAAAGAAAAACGATGAAGAATTTTATCCAATTAACCACGATTTCACATCCCGTTTGCAAGAGCTCCTCCACTGGAGCGTTCCTGCCGGCAGCCTTTGCAGCCGCCGGTCTAGATACCTCATTTATTATAGCAATTATCGAGTTCGTCTACCATACGTGCAAGTGACACTTTTTTTACGGGTACGTCCGGAAGCGCTTCAAGGAACTTCTTTCCATACGACTTCGTTTCGATGCGCCTGTCGAGGATGATGAAAAACCCGGTATCCTCGGATGAACGGATCAGCCGTCCGAATCCCTGCCGCAGCCGGAGGATCGCTTCCGGCAGTGCATACCCGCTGAATGCATTCTGCCCATGCTTGTTCAGCTGGGCTGTCTTCGCTTTGAAGATCGGCTCGGATGGTGAGGAGAACGGCAGTCGCACGATGATGATCGCCGACAGATCGTTACCCGGCACATCGACCCCTTCCCAGAAACTGTTGGTCCCGAACAATACGGCCTTGCCATACTGCCGGAACGACTTAAGCAGGCGGTACCGGCTCCCTGAACTGATCCCCTGGGCGATCAGCGCGTATTCTTCCAGCAGGCCGCTGTCGTAGATCAGGTCGTACGTGTGCTTCAGCATATCCTGCGAGGTGAACAGGACGAAAAGTCTCCCCCCGGTCACCATGACGGTCTGGACGACGGCTTCCGCCACTTCCTCCACATATTCCGCCTGGGACACTTGCTGGATGTCCGGCATATCCTCCACGATGAACAGCTGGGCGCCCTTATAGAAATGGGCAGGCGCCAGCAGTTTCTTCACCGGCACATCCGCCTGCGCTCCGAGCTGGCGGGCGACGAATCGTTCATCACTCTTGACGGTCATCGTGCCGGACGTCCAGACGACCCCCTGACCCGCTTCGAAGAAAGGGCTGAGCGCTTTCCGGATCACCCGGGCGCTGTCGTACGGACTCTTGATGACCTGGAGGCTGCCGGGGATGCTCCGTTCGTCCTGTTCCATCCACACGGTGCCGTCTTCTCCTTCTTCCAGGAAAAGTTCGACCCATTCGCCGCGTTTCATGCGCAATTCATCCGTCCAATACTGCCATTCCGCAAGGACCGCGTGTTCTTTTGGTGACAGGCTGTCCGTCTCCAGGACTAGCGCCCCGGCATACTCTTCCATACAGCCGATCAGGCGCCCAAGCGCAGCGTCCGCTTCCGTCAGGATATCCCTGTCAGCGGGAATCTGATCGAGTTCGATATGGAGTCGGCTCCCTTTCACATGTCCGCGCCTGATCGATTCCGGACCGACCAGTTCGCGCACGGAGTCATCGAACGCTTTCAAAAAGCTGTCGAAGGCACGGACGAGCGCCTCCTTTTTCCTTGAACGGTACATTTTCTTCCTCACGAGCAGACTCTCCAGCCGGCTGCTGATCTGATCTTCCGCCTCCGAGGAGATCTGACCCATGACATATTTCCAATTCGTGAAGGAGAAGATCACTTCATTCGTCTTATAGGCAGCGTGGATGAGCTGATGGGCTTCGTCGACGATCAGCCCGCTTGCATCCTCGATCATCCGGTCCCTCGTATCTCCATCGCTCAGCAGCAGAGAATGGTTGGTGATGACAAGATCGGCATTCCGGCAGTTCTGCAGGGCCAAGCGATGATAGTCGGCATCCATTTCGTCTTCCTGCAGCTTGGAAGACCGTTTGCGGACACGGTCGATGTAGAGCATACCGCCGCCTGACAGGTTCAGTTCGTTCAGATCGCCTGTCGCTGTCTCCGTGAGCCAGACGAGGAGCTGCATCTCGGTGAAGACATTATCGTAGCTCGATTCACCGCTCAGCAGCAGTTCCGCGAATTTGCCGAGGGAAATGTAATGGCTGCGGCCTTTCAGAACTACGGCATGTACGGGCATCGAAAGCGCCGATGCGACGGCGGACGCCTCTTCGCCGATGATCTTGTCGGCAAGATGGTTCGTGTAGGTGCTCACGATGACAGGACGTGACTGCTGGATGGCATGCACGGCAGCCGGAAGCAGGTAGGAGATGGTCTTCCCCATGCCGGTCGGCACTTCCACCATCACTTCCGTCCCGCGCTGGAGCGAATCCCACGCCGTATCCATGAATTCAAGCTGGGACGCCCGCGTTTCGTAGGATGCATATGTGCTCCGGAGCAAACTGTCCTTCGCCTCCCGGCTGTCCGGGAAGGCAGGGTGCCTGTTCTCAGGCCGCACGAGCAGACCGGCCCTGCGATACGGGATCCCCCTGAACCGCGGCAGATGATCATCTGCCGTCCGGCTCCGCCTGCCGTTCAGCGCAAGGTGGAACAGGACGGAGATGTCCGATTTCAGTGTGAAGGACCGCTTATGGAGAAGGGAGATCGTCCGTTCAGGCAGCTGCTCCACTTTTTCGATGCAGCGGAGCAGCAGATAGGCGGCCGCCTTTGCATCATCGTCCGCCCTGTGTGCTGATGGCAGCGGGATGCTGAGCTCTTCAGTGAGCTCCTTCAAGCGGTAGCTCACTGCCGACGGAAAGACGATCTTAGCGAGCTCCACCGTATCGATCTGCCGTCCCTGCCAGAGCGGGACAGCGCACCGTGCGAATTCCTTCTGGAGAAACGGCAGATCGAACTGCGTGTTATGCGCGGTGAACACCCAGCCGGTCAGCATTTCGGACACTTCGAGCGCAATCTCCCCGAACTCGGGGGCCGATGCGACATCCTGCTCCGAAATACCTGTCAGTTCCTGGATGAACACCGGAATGGGCTGACCCGGATTGACGAAACGGACATATTCCTTCACGAGTTCCCCGTTTTCGATAAACATGATCGCAATCTGGATGATCCGGTCCCCTTTTTCAGGAGAATGGCCGGTTGTCTCCAGATCGACGACAGCAAATTTCAACTTTTCCATGGAATCATCAACTTCCTGTTCGGTTTCCTACTGCCGATTGTACCACAAATCATGCCGCTCTCTCCAAAGGCGGACGGCTGCGCTGCCAATGATCAAAAAAGAAACCGGAATTCTCCTGACTGCTGCGGAGTTTTCCGGTTTCTCATTTTTTCGCCGGCGTCTTCGTGATCAGACAGTCATGCCGGGAAGTTCTTCTATGATTTCTTCGATCCGGTTGTGCCGGTCCATCAGCAGCACGGTCGGGACGTGCTGCTTCGCCTGTTCATCCGCCATGAGGGCGTACGCCAGGATGATGACGATGTCGCCGGGCTGGACGAGACGGGCGGCAGCTCCGTTCACACAGATCATGCCGCTGCCGCGTGCGCCGGCGATCGTATACGTTTCAAAACGCTCGCCGTTATTGTTGTTGACGATCTGGACCTTTTCGTTCGGCAGGATATTCGCCGCATCGAGCAGATCGGCGTCGATCGTGATGCTTCCGACATAATTGAGGTTGGCTTCCGTGACGACGGCTCGATGGAGTTTGCTTGTCAGCATGGTTCTGTACACTGGTTCATCCTTCTTTCTGGAATATTAGATTATCGATCAGGCGTGCTTTTGAGAACTGCACGGCACAGGCAAGGATCAGCTCCGGTTCTTCAGCTCGGGGCTCCGAGAGATCCGGATAGGAAAGCAGAGAGACATAGTCGACCGTTCCGGATGTCAGTTCCGTCAGCAAACCAGCTATCTCCGCTTCGATCACTTCCCGGGACTTCCCCTGCCGATAAAGCGAGAGTCCGTGCTGCAGCGCACGCTGGATGGCAGGTGCTTCGTCCCGTTCTGCCGGCGTCAGGTTGACATTGCGGGAACTTTTCGCAAGTCCGTCCGATTCCCTCACGGTCGGCACCCTGCAGATGGCGGTGGGTATAAGATAATCCCGGAAGAACGACTCGATGATGGCGAGCTGCTGGGCGTCCTTCATGCCGAAGAAGATCGTGTCCGGCTGTACGAGATTGGTCAGTTTCAGGACGACTTGCAGGACACCGTCGAAATGTCCCGGCCGGGATGCACCGCAAAGTCTGCAGGCGAGCGGCCCCGGAGTGATCCGGATGCCGCTGTCTGCCGGGTACATCTCGTCAACAGACGGGCAGAACAGCGCCGCCGCGCCAGCAGCCTCTGCCACGCGTCTGTCCGATCCGAGATCCCTCGGATACGATTCGAAGTCTTCCCCGGGCCCGAATTGTGTCGGGTTGACGAAGACACTGACGATCACACTGCCGCAGCTGTCCGCCGCCTGGCGGATCAGTTCTGCGTGCCCTTCATGCAGATAGCCCATTGTCGGGACGAAGCCGACTGTGTTCCCTTCGGCACGCTGCTCTTCGCGCCACTGCTTCAGTTCACTTATTGTGGTCAAGGTGCGGATACCGGCACGGACACTCATGATTTCGGCCCCCCGTATAATGCATCCAGTTCTTCTTCCTTCATCGTGAACTGGTGCTCCTCCGCCGGAAATTCACTGTTCCGGACGGCAGCTGCATAGCCCCGGATACCGCTTTTCACGGATTCGCCGGCGTTGCTGAACGCCTTCACGAATTTCGGCAGCCGGTGATCGCCATACTGCACAAGATCATGGAATACGAGGACCTGGCCGTCTGCGTCCAGTCCGGCACCGATGCCGATGATCGGCACCGATACCGCCGCGCTCAGCTGTCCGGAAAGCTGATGAGGCACACATTCGACAACGATCATGCAGGCGCCTGCCTGTTCGCAGAGGACGGCATCCTCGATCAGCCGCCGGGCGTCTTCCGCCGTCTTCCCCTGCACTTTGTAGCCGCCGAGGACCGATGCCGACTGCGGCAGCAGGCCTAAATGCGCGACGACAGGGATGCCTGCAGATGTCAGCAGCTCGATCGTACGGAGCACTTCGCCGGCACCTTCCACTTTGAGGGCATCCGCGCCTGTTTCCTGGAACATGCGGACCGCTTCCGTCAAGACGCGGTCGTCGGATCCCCGGTACGTGCCGAACGGCATGTCGACTGCGAGGAACGTATCCGGCGCACCTCTCCGGACCGCTTTGCCATGGTGGATCATGTCATCCGCCGTGACGAAGACGGTCGACGGATAGCCGAGGACGACCATGCCGAGGGAGTCTCCCGTCAGTATGATGTCGATGCCCTCCTGTTCGGCTGCAGCGGCTGTCGGGTAATCATAGGCCGTCATCATGACGATCTTTTCGCCCGCAGCTTTCATCTTCTTGAAATCAGTGATTGTCTTCATTCGTCCGTCTCCTCTCCTTTTCAGGAGAAAACCAAAACAAAAACCCTCCTGCCGTTTAAAAAAGGACAGAAAGGTGGTAAGGTCTGTGTCATCGGTTTCCTCCGTCCCTGTCAGTTACGATCAAGGCAGAACTATTCAGTTTGCAGATTGCTGGTATATCAGGTGCGACTCGGATCGATATCGCCCTCTTCCACACTATAGCACGGGCAGATACATCTTGCCAGCGTGTCTGCCCATTATTCAGATTATATGGATATCCGCGGAATAGATGCCCCGTATCGTCCCGTCGTCGAGCTGTACTTCGAGCCGGCCGTCATCGGAAATTCCGCGGGCCACCGCTTCATAAGTCTCCTGCAGTGTCGAAACCCGTATCCTCCTGCCGATCGAATCGGCGTAGCTCTCCCACAGCAGTTTCAGCGGCGCGAAGCCTTTTTCGACGTAGAGCGATACATACTGCTCCAGGTAGGACAGCACAGCTGCGACCAGTTTTGCCCTGCTGACCGGCTGTCCTTCTTCGATACGGAGCGAAGTGGCGATCGACTGCAGTTCACTCGGGAAGTCGTCCGGCTCCTGGTTGACGTTCATGCCGATCCCGAGGATGATCGCTTTCACGCGGTCGGGATCCGCCTGCAGTTCTGTCAGGATGCCTGTCAGCTTCCTGCCGTTCACTAAGATGTCGTTCGGCCATTTGATGGACGGTGTGACGGACGTGCATTCTTCGATCGCCCGCACGATCGCCACTGCCGTGACAAGCGTCATCTGGGGAGCCTGCTGCGGCGTCAGTGCAGGCCGCGTGATGACACTCATCCAGATCCCTTTTCCAGCGGCAGACGACCATGGGCGGGAGAGCCGCCCTTTCCCGGCCGTCTGCTCATCGGCGATGATGACGGTCCCGTCCGCTGCGCCGTTCTGCGCTTCGTCATGCGCGATGAGCTGTGTGGAGGGGCATGTCCCGGTGTAGCGGATGGTGCTTCCGTAGAGCGGCGTCGTCAAATACTGCTGGATTGCTGCTGGGGTCACCGCATCGGGCGAAGCGATCAGGTAATAGCCTTTCTTCCTGACGGAGCCGATCTCATATCCTTCGGTCTCCAGTTCCTTGACGTATTTCCAGATTGCCGTCCGCGAGACGCCGAATTCATCTGCAAGCTGCTGCCCCGATACAGGATGTTCCTTACCGGCCGACATCCGTCTGAGCAGTTCAGTCTTCACGTTCGTATTCATGCACATACCATTCCTTTATCGCGTCGTAGTCGTTCGGTAGTTCCCTGTGCAGGACCGCATGCTCGATCGCATCCAGCACGTCTCCGACCCACTTGCCGGGCCTCCTTTCGCCCCAGCCGATCACATGCTCGCCGCGCACTGCCAGATCGTGCTTCGAGCGTATCGGCAGCGCATCCAGGGCCGCCTCCAGTTCACAGACCGATGCCGGCTGCTGCTGCAGAAGGGCTGCGGCAAGTTTTTCGGCTGTCTGCAGCGGGCCGAGGCTGGCCGTATAAAAGTCATCCACCGTGTAGCCGCGATGCTTCCTGACTTCGAGCAGGCTGTCGACGGAGCGCAGGTAGGCCCGTTCCCTGTTCGACAGCTTATAGGCCCGTGCGACATCCCCCGGCGTGAATCTGCCGGCCGCCATGAGCGAGGCCCAGCCGTCTGACGGACTCCGGAACGGCGCGCAGGCAGCGAGAAGCTCCGGCAGTTCCGGGAACAGCGGGAGCACATCCGCAAGCCCAGTCTCCGTCATTTTCCGGAGTGAATCCGCCGCGGAACCGCCAGCGAACAGTTTGTCGAACTCGGCCTTCACGCGTTCGACCGACAGCCGGGAGAGCGCCGGAGCGAGCTTACGGATAGCGTCTTCCGTCGCCGGATCGATGCTGAATCCGAGCGTGGCGACGAACCGGACGGCGCGGAGCATGCGGAGGGCATCTTCTCCGAACCGCTCTTCAGGCTGTCCCACCGCACGGATCGTCTTCGCAGCGAGGTCCCGCTGTCCCCCGAACGGATCGACGATAGCACCGTCAAATGTCATTGCGAGTGCATTGACCGTGAAATCGCGCCGTTTCAAGTCCTCGTCAAGCGACGTAACGAATTGTACGTCATCCGGCCGGCGGCTGTCGGAATAGGTCCCTTCTGTACGGAATGTCGTCACTTCGATCGGTTCCCCTTCCTGGATGACGAGTACGGTCCCATGGTCTGTCCCGAGATCGACCGTCGACTGGAACAGGCTTTTCACCTGATCAGGCGTTGCAGCGGTCGCGATGTCGATGTCCTTCGGCTGTTTGCCGAGCAGATGATCGCGCACGGCGCCTCCGACGAATACCGTCTCATAGCCCGCCTCCGTCAGCCGTCCGGCCACCGCCCTGCTTCCTGCTGTCCCGAACATCGTCACTGCCCCTCCCGCAGGAGACGCCCGTAAAGCTCCTCGTACTGTGAGACGATGTGCGATGAGCCGAATTTCTCGCAGACGGTTCTCAAGGCGTTTTCACTCATCCGCCGCTGCAGATCCATATCCTGCAGGATCGCCACCGTTTTTTCGGCGATCGCTTCCGGACTGCCGACAGGCACCAGATAGCCGTTCACCCCGTCCTCGATCACTTCGGGTATGCCGCCCGCTGTCGTCCCGACGGCAGGCACGCCGCACGCGAAGCCTTCAAGCAGGACAAGGCCGAACGCTTCCTTTTCCGAAGGCAGCACCATGACATCACTTGCCGACAGGATCGCCGGGAGGTCGTCCCGTTTGCCGGTGAAGATGACGTGATCCGTCACGCCGAGACTGTCAGCGAGCCGTCGGATGCGGGGCATCTCCGGTCCTTCGCCGACGAGCAGGAGTTTCGCCGGAACGGTTTTACGGATCTTAGCGAATGCGCGGATGAGGTCCGGAATCCGCTTGACACTGCGGAAGTTGGAGATGTGGACGATCACCTTGTCGTTTTCCGGCAGCTGGAATTCCTCGCGGATCGCCGTGCTGTCGACAGGATGGTACGTTGTTTCATCGATGAAGTTATAGACAGTGACGATCTCCTTCGCCGGTTCGATGAGTTCCATCGTCTCTTTCCGGAGTGACTCGGAGACGGCTGTCGTGATATCCGACTTGTCGATGCCGTACTTCACCGTGTTGCGCAGTGCCGGATCGTGGCCGAGTATCGTCACGTCGGTGCCGTGCAGCGTCGTGATGATGCCGATATCCGACTGCACCATGTCTTTCGCGAGGACAGCGGAAACCGCATGCGGCACAGCATAATGGACATGCAGCAGATCCAGCTGTTCCTCCTCGATGACCTGGCCGATCCGGTTGGCGAGCGCAATATCATACGGCGGGTATTTGAAGACGGCATAGCCGTCAATCTTCACTTCGTGGAAATGGATCCGGTCGTTCGGCTGACTGTAACGGAACGGCAGGCTGGAAGTGATGAAATGGATTTCGTGGCCTTTCTCCGCCATTTTCAGTGCAAGCTCAGTTGCGACGACTCCCGATCCTCCGAGGGAAGGGTAGCAGATCACCCCGATTTTCAATCGTTTCATTGTTTCACTTCTTTCACGTAGGTTGCTCATGCTTGGATGAGGTGTTCGAGGCCATTGACGAACTCCGGCCGCTGCATCGATTCACGGATTGCAAGCAGGACACCGGGCATGAAACTTTTCCGGTCGAACGAATCGTGACGGATCGTCAGCAGTTCGCCTTCCCCGCCGAGCATGACCTGCTGGTGTGCAAGGAGACCGGGCAGACGGACGCTGTGGATCTTCATCCCCTGTACATCCGCTCCGCGGGCTCCGTATGCGTGGACCTGTTCGTCAGGATGCCCCTGCAGATGCGGGGTCCGGACCTGAGCGATCATATCCGCCGTCTTCACGGCTGTGCCGGACGGCGCGTCGAGTTTCCGGTCGTGGTGCATTTCGATGATTTCCACGTCACCCAGGTAATGGGCCGCCTGCGCCGCGAACTTCATCATCAGGACAGCGCCGATCGAAAAGTTCGGTGCGATGATGCAGGCGATGCCTTTCTGCTCACTCAGCTCCTGCAGCTGACCGAGTTCTTCGATCGTCAGCCCCGACGTCCCGACGACGGAGCAGATCCCGAGAGCCATGGCTTTCCGGGCATTCGGGAACACCGCTTCCGGGTCGGTCAGGTCCAGCAGTACATCCGGCTGCTGCTGTTCGTTCAGTTCAACGAGCGAAGTATAGATCCTGACACCGGCCGGTTCCGCGGTGACAGTGCCTTCCGAGGCATACATGCCATCGTATTTGTAGTCGAGGGCAGCCACTACTTTCATGCCGGCGGCTTCCGAGATCGCCGCTGCCGCCGTGCTGCCCATCCTGCCTCTGATTCCCGCAATCGCAACTCGAATGGTCACTCCGTCTCCCCCTTTCTCGTCCAGCGGTCCGCATCCCGTGTCTGGAACTTCCCGAGAACCTGCCGGAGGGCTTCCGATAAATCGATCCCTTCCGCGTTCGCGAAACAGATGAGCACGAACAGCAGGTCCCCCGTCTCTTCCGACAGCGTGCTTGCGACTTCCGTATTCTTCTTTTTCTTCATTCCGTAGACGTGCTGCACTTCACGCGATAATTCACCGAGCTCCTCGGTGAGCCGCGCCATCAGCTCCATCGGCGGGAAATACCCTTCTTCGAAGCTGCTTATGTACTTGTCGACTGCCTGCTGCATCGATTTCATCGTTGTCAGTTCACTCATAGTGTCCCCCACCTTCCTTACTTTATCGTATTCATTCATCTGGCTATTGTCAAAATAAATTAGATGACTGATAATAGCACTAGCGCGTTTTTAGGAAGGTGATGGGATGTTCAAAGACATTAAGCTGAAAAATATTTTCTTCATCATACTCGGCTCTGCGATTTTCAGTTTTGGCCTCGTTCACTTCAATATCCAGAATGAACTGGCGGAAGGCGGATTCACGGGGATTACACTCATCCTGTTCTTCGCTTTCAAATGGGACCCGGCCATCATGAACCTGGTTCTTAACATCCCGATGTTCTTCATCGGATGGCGGATGCTCGGGAAACGGATTTTCACGTATACGGTTGTCGGAACAATCGCAGTTTCCGTATTTTTGCGCGTGTTCATGAAATACCAGATCGATATCCACATGAAGGATGATATGTTCCTGGTCGCACTCTTCGCCGGTGTTTTTGTCGGCGTCGGTCTTGGGATTATCTTCCGTTACGGAGGTACGACTGGCGGGGTCGATATTCTCGCCCGGCTTGCGCAGGTGCACTGGGGATGGAGCATCGGGAAGACGATGTTCATGTTCGACGCCGGGGTGATCCTCGTTTCGTGGGCCGTCTACCTCGATCACCGGTCTGTCATGTATACGCTCGTCGCACTGTTCGTCGGAGCGCGCGTCATCGACTTCGTACAGGAAGGTGCCTATGCAGCCCGCGGGATGTTCATCATCTCGGATCATCAGGATGCGATCGCGACCCGGGTCGCGCTCGAGATGGACAGGGGGGTCACCGTCTTCAAAGGCTACGGCCACTTCACGAAAGCCGACCGCAATATCCTCTACTGTGTCGTTTCGAAGAATGAAATCATGCGCCTCAAAGGGATCGTCAATGCCGTCGATCCGCATGCGTTCGTCTCGGTCATGGAAGTCCATGATGTCCTCGGTGAAGGGTTCACACTTGACGACCAGAAGCAGCCGATACCCCGTTAACATGAAAACGCCTTATGCTGAAGTCAGCATAAGGCGTTTTTGTTCAGTTAGTCGCGATTCATGAAAATTGTCAGGAGACGCAGCAATTCAAGCACCGCAACTGCAGTCGCAGCAACATAAGTCATCGCCGCAGCACTCAGTACCTTTTTCGCATACGGTTCCTCTTCGTTCCGGATGATGCCGAGCTCGACAATCTGCGTCATCGCCCTGCTGGAAGCATTGAACTCGACAGGCAGAGTGACGATTTGGAATACGACGCCGACCGCCATCATGATGATACCGATACCGAGCAGGCTGTTCATGCTCGAAAAGATCAGTCCCGCCATGATGAAGAACCAGCTCGCGTTCGATGTGATGCCTGCGACCGGCGCAAGACGGTGGCGGAAACGGAGGAATGCATACGCTTCCTTGTCCTGGATCGCATGGCCGACTTCGTGTGCCGCGACTGCTGTCCCTGCAACGGAGGCGTTCCGGTAGTTTTCGCTCGATAAGGCGACGATTTTGGTGACCGGGTTGTAGTGATCGCTCAGCACCCCTTGTGTCTCGACGACTTTGACATCCTGGAGACCGTTATGGTCCAGTATCAGGCGCGCGACTTGAGCGCCGGTCATGCCCGAAGTGGAACGGACACGGGAATACTTATTGTACGTACTTTTCACTTTGAATTGTGCATACAGAGGCAGCAAGATGATGATGCCCAAATATACTAGGAAATTCAACGGTTCCTCACCCTCTCTATAGGTCTATTCTAAATGGCGGTACAGGTGTCCTGCAACTTTTATACAACAGGGTCGATTTCTTCTGTTACAACTTTATGTCTGCTCTTCCAGTTCCATGCGAGAAGGAGGATGCAGATGATGGACAGCCAGAACGTAAAGTAGCCGACGTACTCCATATACTTCATGAGATCTCCGTAGATCGGCATTTGACCGAACAGGTAATCGATGACGTCGTTGTGAAGTGTCCAGATGGTCGCCAGGGCGATCGACAGCCAGCCGAACCGGTAGCGTCTCCAATAGAGCACCCCCTGCAGCGCCATCGCTCCGTGGGAGAAGACGAGCATCCATCCCGCCGCCCCGATGCTGCCGGTCTCCTGCAGGGTCCATAAGTTCATGACGACCGCCCAGACGCCGTATTTTACGAGCGTCAGCAGGGCCAGCGCCTCGAACAGCCTGAAATGGGTGCGGAGAAGCCAGCCGATGAGGACAAAGCAGAAGAACAGGCTGGCTGTCGGGCTGTCCGGGACGAAAATCCAGAACTTCGGTTCCGTCATCTCCAGCTGCCACATATACCAGTCATACCCGTACACCGTGCCGATGATATTGACGAACAGCAGGATCCACAGGAACCACCGGTTATTCAGGATCAGGCTCACCCATGCGCTTGTCAGTTGCATCTTCATCACTCCAGCCGTTGCAAACTATTTGCTTATGAAAAAAAGGAGTCAGTTTCCTGACCCCTTTTTCTTTATTCCTTGCCGAGATTCGAGATGAACTCAGCCATTGTTTTCAAATCTTCGTCAGATCCATCCCACTGACCCGGAGGCATTGTGCCGATCCCATCATGGGCGATCTTCTCGATTTCCTCAGGTGAAAGACCGGTATCCGTCAGCGGATGACCCAATCCGCCCTGGAACTGGTCCCCGTGACAGCCGATACAGGATGACCCTTGGTAAATCTTATAACCTTCCGCATTTTCGTCGAATTCAACTTCCTCGACGATCTTTCCTTGTGCTTCCGCCTTCACCCAGTCATGGTTGACGACAGATTCCCAAGTGAGGTAGAAAATCGCAGCGAATGCCAGCAGCATGAAGCCTGTCGGCAGCGGACGTTTCCATGGACGGCGCTCTTTTGACGTATCCATGAACGGCACGAGCATGAGAGCTCCGACTGCCAGTCCAGGAATGACGATCGCACCGACAACGTTGAATGGTCCGGATGCAAATTCATACTTCAGCAGCTGATACATGAAAAGGAAGTACCAGTCAGGAAGCGGGATGTACGTCGTATCTGTCGGATCTGCCTGACGCTCAAGCGGTGACGGATGCGCAAGTGTAATAATCAAATATCCGATCAGGAAGATTGCACCGACCATCCACTCTTTCAAGAGGAAGTTCGGCCAGAAGGCTTCCGTCTTACCCGGATATTCGGAATAGTCTTTCGGTACGTTAGGTTTTCTGGTCGCTTTGATACGCGAGTCCCCAACGAATTTCATGCCTTTTCCGTGTTGCATCTTGTTCCCTCCTTAGTGAGAAATCAAGGACTCCCGGTTTTACAGAGGTCCGGAAATACCTTGTCTTCTGATCATGATAAAGTGTGCTGCGAGCAATCCGAGAAGTGCCGCAGGCAGGAAGAATACATGGATCGCAAAGAATCGAGTCAGTGTCTGAGCACCGAGGATCGTTGCGTCCCCTGCAAGAAGGATCTTGATCCACTCCCCAATGAACGGAACAGAACCAGCAATCTCAATTCCTACTTTCGTAGCGAACAGAGCCTTCATATCCCATGGCAGCAAGTATCCTGTGAATCCGAGACCGAGGATGACAACGAACAGAAGCACGCCGACCACCCAGTTCAACTCACGAGGCTTCTTATAGGCGCCTGTAAAGAATACACGTAGTGTATGTAGGAACATCATGACAATGACAAGCGAAGCTCCCCAGTGGTGCATACCGCGCACGATTTCTCCGTATGCCACTTCATTTTGAAGATAGTAGACGGATTTCCAAGCATTTTCAATATCCGGTGTGTAGTACATAGTAAGGAACATACCGGACAAGATTTGGATTACCGTGACGAAGAACGTCAATCCTCCGAAACAATAGATGAATGCAGAAAAATGATGTGCGGGGTTTACGTGTTCGGGTACTTCATGGTCGGCGATATCGCGCCAAATCGGGGTGATATCAAGCCGTTCATCGACCCAATCATAAATTTTGTTCATCAATTTGATTGTACCCCCTGACTTATTTAACTAGTTGGTTCGGCATCGTCTTACCGAGGTGGACGTACCCGTCAACAATTTCAACTTCGTACTGATCGAGCGGACCAGTCGGCGGAGTGCCTGGGATGTTCTTACCGTTCTTTTCATAGCGTCCGCCATGACAAGGACAGTAATACTCATCCGGGTGCGTATCATCGGCTCCCCAGTTCACCGTACAGCCCAAGTGCTTACATACAGGGGACAGAGCGACTACTGTATCGCCTTGCTTGTAAACCCACGCTGTGTTCGAAACGTCTGATTTGTACCAAGCATCTTTCCGGTCTTTGATCGTGAAATCGACACGGACCGGTGTGTCTGTCACATCATCGGCTTTCTGATCAGTCGGGACAAAGTCGGCTCCTGCAGAAGTTGCCAGTACCGGATCGACCGCAAAGCGGATCATCGGCATCGCTGCGGCAGAGACCATGAATCCGCCGACACCCATTAGTGTGTAGTTCAGGAATTGTCGTCTAGACACTTTGCTGCTCATCCATTTCCCTCCTCTTACTCCAAAGTCAGTCCAACGGACATACTTTTGCTAATTGTTAATACTAGGACATATCTATAATATCCTACCGCCACTTGAAATTCAACGGTGCATTTACGGGCAGACCCTTTTTGTGAACAAATATTGACTTTTTCTCATTTAAAGTTCACATCTTCTTCGTGGTTGTCCGTTCACTTCGCCCAGGCTTCCGTCAAGGACGGGAGCAATTGTTTGAGCTGATCTTCCAGAATGGAATGCTTCAGGCGCTCATCCATGTTTTCGATCGGGATAGGCGGGAGCCAGAGGACAGTCCCTTTCACCGTGATGCTTGTCCATGCTGCGTCCGTCGTCAGGTAGAAAATATGCCGGAACGGGGAATCCGCCATGTCCGATGCCAGTCCGCTGCTGAAAACTGAAAGATCCATCGACGGTGAATACGAGAACGGCGGCGTGACCATCACCCTGCCTTTGAACTGCTGCTCGATGAACGACGAAAGGTTCATGAGAAAATCTGCAGACGAGGCGCTTGCTTTCATGCGCCCTTCTGCTGTTTCCATTTTAATAAGCGGGACAATTGCGGTGTCTATGTATTCTTTTTGCTGTAAGTATGTGTTCATATCTGCTGCATTCCAATTCATGCGTGACACACCTTTCATATGGAGAAGAGACCCCATCCCCAGGAGACGGAGTCAGTGCTCTTTTTGTTCGTTCAGCTCATTGAGAATGCCGGACAGGGCTAGGAAACGCTTTTCATCATTCGCATCCAGGGCGGCGTCGACTTGCTTCATCAGTGTTTCCTTCGTGACACTGACAGTGCTTTCTTCCAGCAGCTTCTGTGCTATCCTGCGGTCGCGTTCACTCACTTGCTGGTCAACCGGGAAATAAGGGTTTTCTTCCAGCACGCTCGCATAATGGGGTGAGCTGTTGCTTTTCTGGAAATTCAGCTGGATGAACATTTTCTCTTCAGGATGAAGCCGCAGGTCGTGGAACGACTTCTCTGCATCCGTCGTCATGAGGCTCCCTTTGTAGAAGCGGAACGGGACGCCATTCGAATCGATTGTCGAGATGACCATGGCGCGGGGACAGAAATGGGCGTCCTCCGTGAAGTGGACATTTTGCAAAATCTTCTCATGGCTCAATAAGTAATTTAAAATCCACACACATTCCCGGCGCTTCAGTCGATAGCGCTTCAAAAACCACCTGATGAAATCTCGTTTGGCAGCGACAGGAACTATGGCTTCCATCTTATGCCTCCTCTTCTTCCTCATCCTGTAAAAAGGACGTCCACTCCGGATGATCCGGAACGATTGCAGTCAGCTGTTTCACGATCGGGACTGCCTCCTGCCTCCTGCCGTCCTCCAGCAGGAATTTCGCAAAGCGTTCCAGGAATTCCGGGTCTTCCTTCATGCCAGTGTATGCCTGCGCATAAGAAGCGTATGCCTCTCCGAAACGTTCCGCTTCCTCTTCCGCATACGCCCTGAACGCAGCGAGCAGCGGAATGTCGAGCTGGTCCTCAGGTGTATCCTTCAGCAGATCCGCAAGCTCGGCGTACTCTCCAAGACCTTCAAGGACAGACGCCAGGGAGATCCGTGCCTCCAGATATTCCGGGTCAAGGGCGAGTGCTTCCCCGAAGTGCAGCCTGGCGTCGTCCGGCATCGACAGTTTGAGTGCCGCCTTGCCGGCGGACAGCCTGAGTTCCTTGTCGTATTCGTCGCGGCGGATTCCTTCTGTGAAGTAGTCCAGCGCCTGTTTGTTCTCTTCAAGGAGCAGGCTTGCCTGGCCCGCCAGCATATAAGCGGAAAAGTAGTCGGGATCCATTTTCAGGAGTTCGTCAAGATGACGGAGGGCTGCCTGCGGATGACCGCTCTGATAATTACTGTAAGCGGCGCCGAACAGGGTGCCGGGAAGCACGTCCCCCTGCCGGATCATCCTCTCGTAATAAGGGACGGCTTCCTCATATGCAGCGCCGGCACTGTACGCTTCGGCAATCCGTGCTGCGACCGGCTGTCCCGCCAACTCTTCGATTCCCCGTTCCTGCAGGGTCAGATACAGCCGGACCGCTTCCGCATACCGGCCGCCGTCCAGCAGCAGCTCGGCTTTAGCGAAGAGGACGACCGGTTCAGCAGGCGCTAATTTCTCCGCCTCCACGATCTTCGTAAGGGCCACTTCGGCCATCCCGATCGTCTGATAATAATCCGCCAGCAGCAGCAGTGCCTGCAGATACTCATCTTCGTCCGGACGGATATCGGTCAGCAGCAGCAGGGCATCGTCTTCCCTCCCGAGCGCCATATAGGCTTCCGCGCGGTCGATCTTGAGCTGGCCTGCGTCCGGAAGTCGCTCGAGCAGCACGCCGTACAGCCGGTCGGCCTGCGGAACGAGCCCCACTTCCATCAGCATGCCTGCGCTGTCGTAGATGAGTTCGAGATCCGGGTCGGCCTCGAGCTGCCGGACAGCCTTTTCCACGGCATCCAGGTCGCCTGTCATGATGCTTTGTTCCAATTGCTGTATCTGTTCCATAGTTTCACCTTTTCCTGCACATTGTATACGCCGTGCTGATTGTCATTCGGTCAGGTCAGCGAATCGAGATGTTCGAAAAATCCGGGGTAGGATACGCTGATGCATCCCGCGCCTTCAATGCCGACAGGTCCTTCCGACACGACGGAGGCCACAGCAGCCATCATCCCGAGGCGGTGGTCTCCGTTCGAAGACAGGACCGCCCCTTTCAGCTTGACGGGACCTGTGATCCGCATGCCGTCCTGTGTCGGTTCGATAATGGCGCCGAGTTTCCTGAGTTCCGTACAGACCGCTTCGATGCGGTCCGTCTCTTTCACCCGGAGCTCACCTGCGTCCCTGATGACCGTCGTGCCCTCTGCCTGTGTGGCGAGAAGGGCGATGACCGGCAGTTCGTCAATGAGCCGGGGGATCAGGTCCCCTCCGATCTCCACGGCCTGCAGTGTACCTGCATTAACGTTCACATCCCCGTAAGGCTCTTCCGCTCCCATGGATCTGACCGTCTCGGTCACAGCAGCACCCATTTCCTTCAGGACGTCGAGAATGCCGGTGCGTGTCGGGTTCAGACCGACATTCCGGAATGTGACTGAACTGCCCGGCACCATCGCTGCAGCGCACATGAAGAACGCTGCCGATGAAATATCACCCGGCACTTTCACTTCCGCCGCCTTCAGCGGACGCCCGCCTTCTACCGACACGGAATTCCCGTCGATCGTTACTGCGCCGCCGAACTGCGTGAGCATGCGCTCCGTATGGTCCCGGGAAACGGCTTGCTCCCGGACCGTCGTCGTGCCGGCAGCGGAAACGCCTGCAAAAAGCACAGCTGATTTCACTTGCGCACTGGCCACCGGCATCTCATACGTGATCGCTTTCAGCGGATGGCCTGTGACAGTGAGCGGAAGTGTGCCGCCGGTTCCCGAAAACTCGAACCCGGCTCCCATCTCGGCGAGCGGATCGGTCACACGCCGCATCGGCCGTCTGCACAAATACCGGTCACCTGTCACTTCAGCGGTGACTGCGGAGCCCGACAGAATGCCGAGCAGCAGCCGCGCCGTAGTTCCTGAGTTCCCTGCATCGAGCCGCTCTGTCGGAGTCGTCCACCCGGAAATCCCCGGGCTTATGACGGTCACATCCGTCCCCTGCCGTTCAATCGCCACCCCGAGTTTCCGGAAGATCCCGATCGTCGACAGGCAGTCTTCCCCGGCCAGGAAGCCGGTGATCGACGTTGTCCCTTCCGCCATCGCCCCGAGCATGACCGCCCGATGGGAAATCGATTTGTCGCCCGGTACGGACAATTCCCCGAGGAGCGGACCGCCCCCTGCCGAAACCGTATGTATCTCTATTTTCCTCATTTACAGCACCTCCGTCAAAGTATTTGCATGGAATAGTCCGTTTCCCGTCCGAGCACATGTGCCGCCGTGTCCCTTTCATTTGCAGAACGGAAGCTGACGACGAGAATACCGTAAACGTCCGTGCGGGTTTCCACGATACGGATATTCGTCAGGCTGATTTCGTGCGCAGCCAGTATACGGGTGATCTCGGAAATGACCCCCGGGTGGTCAGGCACATCGATATGGAGATCGAACGGCATATAGAGCGCACCTTGTGCAGTATCCCGGGACACTGTCGGCAGCTGGTCCCTGAATTGCTTCGCCTGGTCGAAAAATTGTTCGACCGCCGCGGGATCACTGTCCTGAAGCAAATTACGGACACGCTGCATTTCAGCGGTCCAGCGGTCGAGCTGGGCTGTCAGCTCGTCCTTGTTCTGCATCGTGATATCCCGCCACATGACAGGATCGGCGGAAGCGATCCGGGTGAGGTCCCTGAAACCGCCCGCGGCAAGCCGTCTGATGAACGGTCTGCGTTCCTCTTCGTCAGCCAGCAGATTGACGAGGGAAGAAGCGATGATATGCGGGAAATGGCTGACGACGGCCGTCATGCTGTCGTGTTCTTCGGCATCGAGGACCGCCAGTTTCGCCTGTGCCACTCCAAGGAGCGTCTCGAGTTTATCGAGTTCTTCCCGGCTGCAGCCCGGGGGCGGTGTCAAAATATAATAAGCATTTTCAAACAGATGACCGATCGCAGCGGAGATGCCGCTCTTATGGGAACCTGCCATCGGATGACCGCCGATGAAAGTCACCCCTTTTTCGAGCAGGGGCGCTGCAGCCTGCATGATCGGCTGCTTCGTGCTCCCTGTATCCGTGACTATGACCGATTCTTTCATCCCCCACTCAGGCGCTTCGCGCAGCAGCGAGACGGCAGCGGCCACCGGCACTGCGAAGATGACGAAATCCGCTTCCCTTGCGGCAGCTGCAGCGGACGGTGCGACGGCATCTATGATCCCCCGCCGGTACGCTTCATCCGCCGCCTTGTAGGAACGGTCGAATCCGGTGATGACGACATCCGGACGCCGTTTCAGCGCCAGTGACAGCGATCCTCCGATCAGTCCGAGACCGATGATGGCGACATGTTGTGTCATCCTGTGTGCCCTCTTTCCTCCAGGATCGCTGCCAGTGCTGAGAAGAAGCCGTCATTCTGCGTTGCCGTACCGACTGTGACCCGGAGCCAGCCCGGGGTGCCGAGCAGATTGCCGCTGCGGATGATATAGCCGCGCTGCATAAGCAGATCGGCTGCTTCATCTGCATCCATCGGTACTTCCAGCAGGACGAAATTGGCTTCGGAAGGGAGGATGCGCAGCTTATGTGCCGCTGCAAACTGCCGGAAGCGAGTCCGCTGCACGGCATTTTCCTGCCTGCAGTGCGCGATGAAATCCTGGTCTTCGAGTGCACGCCCGGCAGCAGCAAGCGCAAGCGAATTCGTATTGAACGGATTGCGCACTTTGGTCAATTGGGCAATGACGGCTGGCGAGGAGATACCGTAGCCGAGCCGGAAAGCGGCAAGTCCGTACGCTTTCGAGAACGTACGGAGGATGATCAGGTTCGGGAAACGGGAAAGCCAGCCGACGGGGTTCTCGTACGAACTGTCGGTTATGTACTCGAAATACGCTTCATCGGCAACGACCAGTATTCCGGACGGCACTTTCTCCAGGAACTCCCGGAACTCTACTGAAGGCAGCAGACCGCCTGTCGGATTGTTCGGTGTGCAGATCCAGATGACGGCAGTCGTATCGTCGATCGCCTCCAAGAAGCGATCAAGTGCATAGACCCCGTCTTCCAGCGGGATTTCACGGACTTCCGCTCCTTCGATGCGCGCGTTATGGGCGTATTGGGGGAATGTCGGGACCGGCATGATCGTGCTCGTCCCTGGAGCCAGCAGGGCGCGGGATATGATGGTGATCAGATCATCCGAGCCGTTGCCGAGGATGATGGCCGACTCCTCCACTCCGGTAAGACCGGCAAGTGCCGTGCGAAGCGGCGGGGTTCCGGTCTCCGGGTAGATTTCGTACTGGATGTGCGCGTTCTCCAGGTAATTACGCACGGACGGCGCACAGCCGTAGGGGTTTTCGTTGGATGCAAGCTTTTCGATTTTCGGGATTCCGTATTCTTTCTGCACGTCTTCCGCTGACCGTCCCGGCTTGTAGGGCTTCATGGCGGATAGGGCTGGTTTCCAATTCATCGGTATCCTCCTCGATACGTTATTGACCGGCTAGATCCGGTCTCAGTTTCACGGCGTCGTTCAAATAGATGTGCGTGATTTCCTGCTGCGACTTGCCGGTGTTGGCATGCATCAGCACGCGGATGCAGAACGGCATGCCGCCCGCCACGTCCATTTCATGCATGCACATGACCGGCACATACGTCCAGCCGACGATCGACCGGACGGCTTTGGCCGGAAATGCCGACTGCACGTCCGTTGTTGTCGAGATGAGGACAGACACGATATCCTCCGCCGCCAGGTTGTTTTCACGCGCCATCGTCTTCACCAATTGTTCCGTCGCGTCCAGCACGAGACCCTGTTCATCACAGGTCACTGTCGTCGCACCGCGGACTCCTCTTACTGTCATGACTGCAGCCCCTTTCTGATTCGTGTAGCCAGTTCACTGTATGCGGATGCTAGGACCGATTCCGGTACCGGCTGGGTGAACGGCCTTCCTGTGTGTTCGAGCAGGACGAAGATGATTTCACCGTGCACCGCCTTCTTGTCTTTCCTCATGAAATCGAGAAGCGGACCGAACGGCACGTCGAGCAGGCGTTCCAGAGGGTAGCCTGAACGGACCGCAGACCCGATGAAACGGTCGGTCTCCTCCGGCCGGACCCCACCGAACGTTTCACTGAGGAGCATGCTGTACGCCATCCCGATCATCACACATTCGCCGTGGCTGACCGCCCCGTATCCGAAATAAGCTTCTGCCGCATGGCCGAGCGTATGTCCGAAATTCAGGAACTTCCGCGTCCCCTGTTCGAACTCATCCGCCCCGACAATCGCCGCTTTCACCTGGATGCCTTTCATCAATTCCCTGTCGAGTTCGGCCGGCGGCAAGTGCGGGAACCTCATGTCTGAAAGCAGGGCATCCGCCCATGCTGCATCGGAGATCATCGCATGCTTCAGCAGCTCCGCCATTCCGGAACGTACCTCCCGTTCGGGCAGTGTCGCGAACAGCCGGGACTCGAACAGGACACCTGCCGGCTGATGGAATGCGCCGACCATATTTTTACCTTCCGGCATATTGATGGCCGTTTTCCCGCCGACTGCACTGTCGTGGGCGAGTATCGTCGTCGGACACTGGAGGAAAGGGATCCCTCTCATGAAGGTCGCTGCTACAAATCCTGTCAGATCCCCGCAGGCCCCGCCCCCGAATGCGATCAGCAGTGAGTTCCTGGTGAATCCGTGCAGCAGGAGGAATGACTGGCAGGCGATGAAGCTGTCCGCCGTTTTGCTCGCCTCCCCTGAAGGCAGCAGGTGGATGAGCGGGCGGACGCCTGCCCGTTCCAGCGCCGTCATCAGCACGTCCGCATGAAGCCCGGCAGCAGTCCCGTCCGCAAACACCGCAATTTTGTCCGCCTGCAGCAGCAATTCTTTGTATTCTTCAGAAAACAGCCGGTAGACATCCTCCCCGATATGGACCGGGTAGGATGATCCGCCTGTTACGACCGTGATCTGCTCCATCCTCAAAACTCCTTTGCATAACGTCTGTATTGCTCGACGTCCTGTTTCAGCCCTTCCATTTCAAATGACCGGAACTCTTCGATGATCACTTTGGCGAGCTCAGTCGCGATGACATGCTCGGCAACGACGGAAGCGGCAGGAACGGCACAAGGATCGGATCGTTCGATCGTCGCGGTGAATGGCTCTTTCGTATCGATATCGACGCTCTCCAGCGGCTTGTACAGTGTCGGGATCGGCTTCATGACGCCGCGGATGATGATCGGCATGCCGGTCGACATACCGCCTTCCAAGCCGCCGAGACGATTAGTCTTCCTGTAGTAGCCCCGTTCCGCTGACCAGGCAATCTCGTCGTGCACCTCACTGCCAAAACGTTTCGCCATCTCGAACCCGATGCCGAATTCCACTCCCTTGAAGGCGTTGATGGACATCATGGCTGCGGCGAGACGGCCATCCAGTTTGCGGTCGAACTGCGCATAGCTGCCCATCCCGGGAGGACAACCCTCGATGACGACTTCCACGACTCCGCCGAGCGTGTCCCCGCGTCCTTTCGCATCATCGATTGCTTCCACCATTGCAGGCGAGACGGCCGGGTCCGCGCAGTAGACAGGGTCTTTCTCCACCCGCGCCAGGATCTGGTCTGCGGACAGTGCCGTGATCGTTTCAGGATCTGCAGTGATTCCGCCGATTTCGATGACGTGGGCGGCCGTCACGATGCCCAGTTCCTTCAGAAACTGTTTGGCGACCGCTCCTGCCGCCACCCGCATCGTCGTCTCCCTTGCGGATGAACGCTCGAGGACATTGCGCAGATCCCGAT
This sequence comes from Sporosarcina sp. NCCP-2716, assembly GCF_023707985.1. Lineage (GTDB taxonomy): Bacteria > Bacillota > Bacilli > Bacillales_A > Planococcaceae > Sporosarcina. The sequence goes on along the minus strand of NZ_BRCF01000001.1, from coordinate 426,849 downwards.
GCCCGAATTTGATGCCGCCGACAAGGTCTGCATGCCCAGGACGCGGCCGGGTGATCTGCCGTTTGATATCCTCAGGACGGATGTCGCTGCCGAGCGGCTCGATGCCCATGATGGATGTCCAGTGTTTCCAGTCATCATTGACGACTGTAAGTGTAATCGGCGAACCGAGTGTTTTTCCGTGACGCACGCCCGAAGAGATGACAACTTGGTCCTTTTCGATCTGCATCCTCCGGCCTCGGCCATGGCCGCCCTGACGGCGTGCAAGTTCCGTTGTGATCATCTCGGCGGTCAGCGGCAGCTGTGCCGGCATCCCCTCGATGATCGCTGTCAGTTCAGGGCCGTGTGATTCACCAGCTGTCAATACTCTCATCAGTTATATCCCCCTTTTGGCCATCTCGGTAAGATGACCATTGATAGCACTTTACCAAACTCCCTGAACGTTGACTACACGTTTAAACGAAAAAATCCGGAAAAGTCCGGATTTTTCATAATTTCTTATAAAAGAACGTATCTTCGGACTCCAGCCCATACCGGTCCGGGCTGAAGATCTGCTCGGTGCTGCCGACGAACAGGATGCCGCCCGGCTTCAGGGCTTTTGCGAAATTCGAATAGATCTGGTCCTTCGCTTCCTCCGTGAAATAGATCATCACATTCCGGCAGACGATCAGGTCGAAGCCGCTCCCATAGCTGTCCTCCAGGAGATTGTGCTTTTTGAACGTTACCGACCGTTTCACTTCTTCCTTCACTTGGTAAAACTGGCCTTCTTGCGTGAAGTATTTCTTTTTCACGTCAGCCGGCACTTCTTTCAGCGAACGGTCCGGGTACAGGCCGACTTTCGCTTTTTCAATGACGCCCTGATCCAGATCGGTTGCGAGGATGGAAACCTCACGGAGCGGCATATGATTCGACAGCACCATCGACATCGAATACGGCTCTTCACCTGTCGAGCAGGCAGCACTCCAGCATTTCAGTGTTTTCGACTGTTTCAGCAGCTGGGGGATGATCTTTTTATCGAGCACTTCCCACCGCTGTCCGTTCCTGTAGAACTCGGAGACGTTGATGGTCATCCGGTCCAGGAACTCGTCCATCATCGAACGGTCACTGCGGATCAGTTCGAAGTATTCCGTGAAATCACGGCATTTGCGTTTCTCATACAAAGAAGTCAGCCGGCGTTTCATCTGCGCTTCCTTATAGAGTGATAAGTCGATGCCCGTCTTCTTCTTCACATTGTCTATGAACTGCGTGTAATCCGACACTGTACCGCCTCCGTCCTCTTGCTGTTATGTATAACAAAAACAGCCGGCGGAAACCGCTAGGCTGCTTTTGTAAGGTTTCAGTTGATCCAGCTGTTGATATCTTTGCTGTAAGAAGTCAGTTCCTCTTCTTTGAAGAACAGGCCGATTTCACGTTCAGCGGATTCAGGTGAATCCGAACCATGGATGATGTTCTTGCCGACAGTGACTGCGAAGTCGCCGCGGATCGTTCCCGGTGCCGAGTCTTTCGGGTTTGTTGCGCCCATCATCAGACGTGCTGTCGCGATGACGTTCTCGCCTTCCCAGACCATTGCGAAAACAGGACCGGATGTGATGAACTCTGTAAGTTCTCCGAAGAAAGGACGTTCCTTGTGCTCGCCGTAGTGCTGCTCAGCAAGTTCCTGAGTGATCTGCATCAGTTTCCCGCCTACGAGCTGGAAGCCTTTGCTTTCGAAACGGTTTACGATTTCACCGATAAGTCCGCGCTGGACGCCATCAGGCTTGACCATTAAAAATGTCTTTTCCATAATTCAAAACCTCTCCTTATCATAACAAATCAGGGATGCCCCTACTGAATAGTACCAAACACGATACGATCTTTCAATTTTTTCTTTCCTCCGGCGTACTCAGTAGGTCCGTTTGCCGAGGAATTCCGCAATCTGTTCGAAAGCACGTTTCGCTTCACTCTCAGGCAGCCGGCTGATTTCCTCTGCCGCTTTCTGCAAGTATAGGTCACTGATCTCCTGTGCTTTTTCGATGGCGCCGCTCTTACGCACATACCGGAGCATCGCTGTGCGCTCTTTCTCCGTCAGTGTCCCGTCGAAGGACTTCGTCAGATAGGGCTGGAAATCCGGCTCGTTCCGTATGTATAAGATCGGCAGCGTCATATGGCCATTCAGCAGGTCGGAGCCCGCCGGTTTGCCGAGCTGCTTGTCCGATGAAGTGAAATCGAGGATGTCATCGACAATCTGGAAGGCCATGCCTGCATAATAGCCGAAGTTGCGGAGCGTGCGCACGACGGCCGGATCCGCATCCGAGATGAGGGCGCCGAGTTCACAGCTCGAGGAAAGTAAGAGCGCCGTCTTCCGTTTGATGCGCCGCAAGTAATCGCGGAACGACTGGTTGGTCCTTCTCTGGTAATCGAACTGGATGATTTCACCTTTGCAGATTTCGAGCATCGTATCGGCAAGCAGCCGATGGACAGGCGCCATTTCGATTTCCCCGATTGAGGTCAGTGCACGGGAGAAGATGAAATCGCCCGTATACATGGCGATCCGGTTGTCCCATTTTGCCTTCACCGTCTTACGGCTCCTTCTCATATCCGAATTGTCGATCACGTCATCGTGGACGAGGGAAGCCATATGGACAAGCTCCAGCGAGACAGCCACTTTCGCTGTCTGTTCCATGGAGTATGTACCGAATTTGGAAGAAAGGAATACGAAAATCGGACGGATCCTCTTACCCCCAGCCCTCAGCAGATGCATGGATGCCTGCTGAATCAGCGGAGAATCCGACTGAACGGCATTCTCTAGCTCTTTCTCGATATGGATGAGTTCCTTCCGGAAATCGGTATACAATGCCATCGCCTTCAATTTTTCCAAAGTGATTCCCTTCTCCCGCCTGCATAATATTATTTGATAGCGATATGCCCTGCTGCGACGCCGCCGCTGTACGGCCGGTAATCGACCCTCACGAACCCTGCATCCTTGAACATATGCGCCAGTTTCTCCCTGTCCGGGAAATCGTCTGCTGATTCCTGGAGCCATGAGTACTCATTGTAGCTTTTCGCGAACAATTTTCCGAAGACAGGCATGACGTAGTGGAAGTAGAACCGGAATGCCTGGCGGTACCCCGGAATGAGCGACTGGGACGTTTCCAGGCATGCAGCGATGCCGCCGGGTTTGACAACGCGGTACAGTTCACTCAGCACCTTTTCGTAGTCAGGGACATTGCGCAGGCCGAAACCGATCGTCACAACGTCAAACGTGTTGTCTTCAAACGGAAGTTCCATGGCGTTCCCCTGGACGAGCGTAATATTCGGATACGCCTCGGTTTTCGGCGCAGCCGATGAAAGCATCGCACTGCTGAAATCGAGCCCGGTCACACTGCCCTTGGTGCCGACTGCATTCGCGAGTGCAATCGTCCAGTCCGCTGTTCCGCAGCAGACGTCCAAAGCCGCAGAACCCGGTTTGACGTCCATCCGCTTCATGATATCCGAGCGCCAGCTTTTGTGCATATTGAAGCTGATCACGGAATTCATCTTATCGTAATCGCTTGAAATCGATTGAAATACGGAATGGACTTTTTCTTCTTTTGTTTGACCCACAGGGATCCCCTCTTTCCGTTTGTCAGCTTAGTGAATCGAATGCGCCAAGGCGCTGCGCCGCTGTTTCCTTCAGCACTTCAAGCAGCCCGTCCGCCCGCTGCAGCTCCTGCCGCAGGCCTTCCCGCTGCAGGTCGATCGCCTGACGGAGAACCGCGCCGTCGATGTCGAATGCTTGTACGGCAGCCGGGTCGGTCATCTCGTTCAGCCGGATATATGTAAGCGCGTACTCGGCCAGCTTCCGGTAGCTGCCGAACCCGTACAGCGAATAGAATGTGGAGATGCATGCCGTCTCGATGACCGTCATCCGTTCCACGAGTCGTTCGGCTGTCAGGCGGGTGTCGTTCTGCAGCGCAGTCTTCTGTTCGTTGATGTGCGCGATTGTCTTCGATAGTTCGCGGATCAGCGCGAATTCCCCGGTTTCCGCAAGGATGCGGTAGTGGATGCCGCTGAAATGGTCACCCGCAAGGACGGTCAGCTGCTGTACCGGTGACGTCGCCTCGGTGCGGTGGATCCGGTCGTGGATGTCCAGGGCGGCCTGGATAGCGCCGATGGACAGGGTCACTCCGCGGAGCCTCCCGCTGAATTCCCTGTTCTCATTAAGCAGCGGCAGCAGCAGGTAGAATGCCTTGTCCGCGTCGACCGGGAAGTCCGTGATCTCCCTGTTCAGTGTCGGTTCGCGCAGGACTTCCTGCAGCGACTTCATATAATTTTCGATAATTGCTGTCACTTCTTGTTTGTTCATCACCGTTTCTCCGATCCAAGGCATCCGTTGAATGCGCGATGCAGATTGCGATTATGCTCTCTCTTCACTGGAGACAACACCGTGGGCAGTGGTGATCTCTGCACTGCCGCGGATTTTCATAGCGGATGTATGCTCTGTGAATTGGGCAATCATCACTTCGCCGCAGTCCAGTTTCTCTGTGTGATGGAATTTCGTATCGTTGCCGCGGGTCAGCCCGATCACGCTGACGCCGTCTTCTTTGGCTTTGATGATTATATAGTCCGGCGAAGTCATGGTCTTCTCTCCTGTCATTCATATCCCACCTATCATATCACAGGTAAACGGCGTATCGCAAAAGACCTCGGCCTACTTTACGAGCGACAGGATTTCGGACCGTCTGACGTCGTCATGCTCGTATATTCCCCGTGCGGCGGTCGTCACTGTCTTCGAACCCGGTTTCTTGACTCCGCGCATCGTCATGCACATATGCTCCGCTTCCACGATGACATATACACCTAGCGGCTTAAGCATTTCCATCATCGCATCGGCGATGGTGGCCGTGATCCGCTCCTGCAGCTGCGGCCGCTTTGCAGCAGATTCAACAGCCCGGGCAAGTTTGCTCAGGCCTGCGACTTCGCCGTTCCTCGGGATGTAGGCGATATGGGCATTACCGAAGAACGGGACGAGGTGGTGTTCGCACATCGAGTAGAACGGAATGTCTTTCACGAGCACCATTTCGTCATACTGTTCGTGGAAAACCGTCTTGAAGTATTCCCTCGGGTCCTCCCCGATGCCTGAAAACACTTCCGCGTACATTTTGGCAACCCGCTTCGGTGTCTCGAGAAGCCCTTCCCGTGCAGGGTCTTCGCCGATCGCTTCCAAGATCATCGTGACGGCCTGTTCTATTTTCCTGAGATTGCTTTCTTCCATCGCCAGAACCTCCTCTGATGCACATCTAGTCCTTCAAAATAGTAGCATACTCCCTACTTTCAGTACAGCTGACTGTTCTTGTTTCGGCAGTAAACCGGAAAGAAGCCCGCCAGCTTATCCGCGATGGACATCTGACGGGCTTCTATGTAATTGAACTCACTTTACAGCATCTTTCAATGCTTTCCCCGCTTTGAATGCAGGTACTTTGCTCGCTGCGATTTCAATTTCTTCTCCTGATTGAGGGTTACGGCCTTTACGAGCAGCGCGCTCGCGCACTTCGAAGTTACCGAAGCCGATCAATTGCACCTTTTCGCCTTTTGCAAGAGCGTCTTGGATTGTTTCGAAGACAGTTTCAACAGCTTTTGTTGCGTCTTTCTTCGAAAGACCTGCCGCCTCTGCTACGGAGTTGATCAATTCAGTTTTGTTCATCCCGTTCACCTCCTCTCAAAGAAAGGGTCTGCTAAAGCTCTGTAATACTGTAAAAAGAGTAACATAACCGATTCTGAGGTGCAACAATATTGTGGCTGCGGCGGGTTCCGGACACTTCCGAAAACAGAAAAAAGACCCGCTGGAGACGGATCTTTCGGAGTCAGACGATGAATGTCACCATCCCTTTATTTCCTTCATTAACCATTTTCTCTATCGTTTCACGCAGTCTTCTGCGTGCGCTCGTCGGCACGGAAGACGTCTTGAAACGGATGCTCTCTTTCATTACTTCGTGCAATGGCGTGCCGAACAGCTGGGTCTCCCAGAGGGCGTCCCGATCGTGCAGATAGGCGTTCTTCAGCTCCTTCAGCAAGTGGTGGCTGTGGAATTCGGAACCGATCAGCGGCGCGAATTCCGCCTCCATGTCGATACGGATCACATGCAGGGCAGGTGCGGTCGCTTTCATGCGCACTCCGTAGAAGGAGTCCTGTTTGATGAGTTCCGGCTGGGTCGGCTCGAAGTCGGCGATCGTCGGCAGTGCCACTCCGTAACCGTCTTTCTTCGCCGTGTCGATCGCTTCGGCGAACATGTCATACGATTTTCTGGCTTTGACGGCGTCCTTGATGAACAGCAGCCAGTCCTTTTTCGTTTTCATCTCCCCGTCGATGAACGACTCACAGACCGCTAAGTATGTCTCTTCCGTGATCTGGAGGTCGAGCGTCGCTTTCCCTTTGCCTGCATCCACTTCGATGACGTCCGCGCTCTTGATATACTCCTCTTCGTTCAGCCGTTCTGCAAGCTGCTGCACTTTGCGGATCTTCGACGCCTCCAGGAACCCGCCGCTGATGATTTCGTCGATCTGCGAATTGAGCATATGCTCCGGTCCGAGTACATCCATCCAATCGGGCTTTTGCAGATCGATCTGCGTGATCGGGAATTCATAGAGCGCTTCTTTCAGGATGAGCTGGATCTCCTGTGCGTTCAGCTGATCCGCACTGATGGCGATGACCGGGACGCCGTGTTCCTCATGCAGCTGCTGCCTAAGCTGGACGGTCTTCTCGTGCGCCGGCATCTTGGAGTTCAGTACGATCACGAACGGCTTGCCGATCTCTTTCAGCTTCGAGACGATTTCCGTCTCCGCGCTTTCCGCCGCTGCACGCGGAATATTATTCACTGTCCCGTCCGTCGTCAGCAAGATCCCGATCGTGGAATGATCACGGATGACTTTGTCGGTACCGATCCTTGCGGCTTCTTCAAACGGGATCGGTTCGTTGTGCCAAGGCGTGTGGACGTATTTCGGCCCGTCCTCATCCTCGTAACCCTTGACGCCGTCGATGACATAGCCGACGCAGTCTGCGAGACGGATCTGGAATGTCAGTTCCCCATCACCTACGGATACACTGGTGCCCTGTGCCGGGACGAATTTCGGTTCCGCCGTCATGATGATCGGGCCTGGTGAACTTTGCGGCAGTTCGTCTTGCGCGCGTGTCCGGTCAGCCTGTTCGCTCATATTCGGGATTACGACCTCTTCCATGACCCGCTTGACAAAAGTGGATTTACCAACCCGGACAGGACCGACCACTCCAATGTAAATGTCGCCATCTGTCCGTCTGGCCAAGTTTTCATATAGTTCTTCTTTCATTTCCATCGTCCTCCTTTTCTACGCATAGTAGTTTATGAAAACAAAAAACGTTTCATGCATGGGGCACGAAACGTTTTTGCTCAGTTGGACGATTTCAGGAAAATGACTTCATTGTTTTCATCCACCGTGTAGGGCAGGGAGTAGGCCGGGAGGATCGGATACCGGTCCGCCAGCAGATGACGGATGTCCTCACCGGGCTTCACATCCGGTTTGTCCCGTTCGAGGATTCGGGCCAGGTCGATCGAGTAGTCGATATAGAAATTGCCGTCCCCGCCGACAACCAGCGGCAGATGAGCATCCGAGTACGGACTTTCGACAGTGAGCGGCTTTTCGAGCCCCATTTTCTTAAAGTCGATTTCATAGACGTTCGCGCCTTCCTGGATGGCGTCCTTGAACGGCAGGACACCGTTCACCGTTTTTCGGAGGATGAGTTCCCGGATCCGTTCCGCCACTCGCAGATCGACGAGTTTTACCGTAGGATCCTCTTCGACGTCCATGAGGACATACTGATAGATACCGCCCTGTTCGTAGGCGTTCGACGGGATCTTCTCTGTCAGGGAAGGGACGATCTTCGAGAATTCGATCGGGTACTTGATGTACGGGTCGGTTCCCTGGTCGCGGGTCTTGATGGGCAGCAGCCCGTCTGTTTCCGTCTGGTACGTATCGACCGCTTTCTGGACCATTTCCAGCTGGTCTTCATACGGGGTCTGCTTGCTCTCCAGTTCGTCCTGCGGGTACAGGCAGCCGGAGAGCAGCAGGGAGACGGCTGCAGCGAGCGGCAGCATAAGTATACGTTTCATCGGCTCACGCCCCTCCCCCCGGTCCGTTGAAGACCAGGTAGATCATCGCGACAAACGAGAAGATGAGCAGTGCGTATGCGATGACCGCAAATACAATACGCAGGATCTTGTTCTTTATTTTCGTACGGCTAAGGTGGATGAGTCCCATGGAGATCACCATGCAACCCATTGCGTAGAACGATAGCCACATTTTATCCAACGGGGACAAAGCGAGTCATTCCTTCCAATCATAAAATACCGGACAGTCAGCTGCCGGAGCTGTCCGTCTCTTTTTTCTTGTCGCGGTTCATGAGCCAGTCGACGGCCTCGCGCGGGGCGTGGTCCTCGAACAGCACTGAATACAGCGCTTCTGTCAGCGGCATGGAGACCCCGTAGCGGGCGGCCAGCTGGTGGGCGGCCTTTGTTGTGCGCACCCCTTCAATGACCATTCCCATGCCTTCCGTCACTTCCTCGAGCGTCTGCCCTTTGCCGAGCATATTGCCTGCCCGCCAGTTCCTCGAGTGGACACTGTTCGCAGTGACGATCAGATCGCCCATGCCTGCGAGCCCGGCGAATGTGGCAGGGCTCGCTCCCATTTTGACACCGAGACGTGAAATTTCAGCCAGGCCCCGGGTGATGAGCGCGGCTTTGGCATTATCGCCGTATTCCAGTCCATCGGTAATACCGGCAGCGAGTGCAATGACATTTTTCAGTGCCCCGCCAAGCTCAACACCGAGTACATCTTCGTTTGTATAGACACGGAAATAGGAGTTCATGAACAGATTTTGGACTTCTTCCGCTGCTGCGGCGTTTTCCGACGCGACCGTCACGGTTGTCGGGTGACGAAGGACGACTTCTTCCGCGTGGGAAGGTCCTGACAGCACGACGAGCGCTTCCCGGGCGGCCGGCCTGATTTCCTCTGCCAGCATTTCCGTGATCCTTTTCTGTGTATCCGGTTCGATCCCCTTGGAGACGTGGACGAGGATGGCGGGCCGGTCGATCAGTCCGTCCAGCTCCCGGGCGATTTCCCGGATGCCTTTCGTCGGGATTGCGACGATCAGGATCTTTGCATGGCGGACTGCTGCTTCCAGATCGGACGTTGCACGCAGCGCCGCAGGGAGCCGGCAGCCGGCCAAGTATGCAGTATTCGTATGGGATTCATTGATTTCATCGGTCTGTTCTTGCCGTCTGCCCCAAATCAGGCAGTCGTGGCCGTTTTCAGCGAGGACGAACGCGAGAGCGGTCCCCCAGCTTCCTGCACCGATTACAGAAACGTTTGTCACAGGTATTCATCCTTTCTGGCGGTCCGTCAGCTGCGGGCCCGTGTGATGATCCTAATTGGCGTTCCTTCGAAGCCGAACGACTCCCGAAGACGGTTCTGCAGGAAGCGTTCATAGGAGAAGTGCATCAGTTCCGTATCGTTGACGAATACGACGAAAGCAGGCGGTCTGACAGCCACTTGGGTCGTGTAATAGATGCGCAGCCGCTTCCCTTTGTCCGCAGGTGCAGGGTTACGCGCCACTGCGTCTTCGACCACTTCGTTCAGGACGCTCGACTGGATGCGCATGGAATGGTTTTCACTGATCGTGATGATGAAATCGAACAGCGTTTTGACCCGCTGCTTTGTTTTCGCCGACACATACGCAATCGGTGCATAGTCGAGAAAGAGGAAGTTCTTGCGGATATCTTCCGTGAAACGGTTCATCGTTTTGTCATCCTTCTCGAGAGCATCCCACTTGTTGACGACGAAAAGGACACCTTTTCCGGCTTCCTCGGCATAGCCCGCAATGCGCTTGTCCTGTTCCCGGATGCCTTCTTCCCCGTTCAGGACGATCAGCACGACGTCCGACCGGTCGATCGCTTTCAACGCGCGCAGAACGCTGTATTTTTCCGTATTCTCATACACTTTCCCTTTTTTCCGCATGCCTGCTGTATCGATGATCCGGAATTTCTGGCCTTCGTACTCATAGAGGGAGTCGATGGCATCCGTCGTCGTACCGGCCACGTCGCTGACGATGACCCGGTCTTCACCGAGGAGGGCGTTGACGAGTGAAGATTTCCCGACGTTCGGCCGGCCGATCAGCGAGAACCGGATGACATCCTCTTCCACTTCTTCGGCGGCAGGTTCTGGGAAGCTTGCAGCGACGCTGTCCAGCAGATCACCGAGACCGAGGCCGTGGGAGCCGGAGATCGGATGCGGGTCGCCGAAACCGAGTGAATAGAAATCGTAGATCATTTCCCGCATTTCCGGGTTGTCGATTTTGTTGACGGCAAGCACGACCGGCTTTTTCGTCTTATATAGGATTTTCGCCACTTGTTCATCGCCATTCGTCACGCCTTCCCGGCCATTCGTCAGGAAGATGATGACGTCTGCTTCTTCGATCGCAATTTCAGCCTGCGCCCGGATCTGTTCCAGGAATGGCTCATCGCCGATATCGATTCCGCCTGTGTCGATCAGATTGAAGTCGTGTGTCAGCCAGTCCGCTGAGCTGTAGATCCTGTCCCTCGTGACACCGGACACATCTTCCACGATGGAGATCCGTTCTCCGACAATCCGGTTGAATATCGTCGATTTGCCGACGTTTGGCCGCCCGACGATGGCTACTGTTGGTTTACTCATTCATCATACATCCTTCCACGCTATCTTCTGCATATTATACACAAAAAAAAGAGATGGCGCTCCTAAAAGAGCCATCTCTTCCGATTCATCTGTTACAGGTTTACGAACTGGGTTATTCGGAGAACTTTTTCAGCTGGTCCCCGATGACATCGCTGATCGAGAATCCAGATGGTTCTTCCGGCATTTCGTAGTCTTCGTACGACTCTTCCTCTTTTTCCGTCAAGTCCTTGATGCTGAGGGAGAGACGTTTTTCCACCGGGTTGACATCGAGCACTTTCACTTCGACTGTCTGGCCTTCCGAAAGGACTTCGTCCGGCGTCCCGATATGCTGGTGGGAAATGCGGGAGATGTGTACGAGACCTTCCACGCCCGGGAACACTTCCACGAAAGCTCCGTAGGAAACGAGGCGTTTCACTGTGCCTTCAAGGACAGAACCTTTCGGCGCTTTCTCTTCGATGCTTTCCCATGGGCCCGCAAGCGTTTCCTTGATCGACAGGCTGATGCGTTCCGCGTCGCGGTCGACGGACAGTACTTTCACCTGCACTTTGTCGCCTTCCTTCAGGACATCGGTCACTTTCTCGACATGCCCGTGTGCGATCTGGGAGATGTGGACGAGGCCGTCTACACCGCCGAGGTCGACGAACGCACCGAATGACGCGATACGCTGCACGGTGCCGTCGAGCACCTGTCCTTCTTCAAGCCCAGCAAGCACTTCATCCTTCTTGGAAGATTTCTCTTCCTGGATGACTGCGCGGTGGGAAAGGATCAGACGGTTCTTTTCCTTGTCCATCTCGACGATCTTGAAGTCCATCGTGCGGCCTTTGTAATCCTCGAACGATTCGACGAAGTGATCTTCGACGAGTGATGCCGGGATGAAACCGCGGACACCGAGGTCAACGACGAGACCGCCTTTTACGACATCCTTCACTTCCGTCGTGATCGTCTCTGCATTATTGAACTTCTCTTCGAGCGTGTCCCATGCGTCTTCCGCATCGATCTTTCGCTTCGACAGCACGTAGGCGTCGTCTTCGACCTTGATGATCGAAAGCTCAAGCTCGTCGCCTTCCTTCACTGCATCGGATGCCGTTTCGATGTGAAGGCTGGACAGTTCGCTGATCGGGATCACGCCGTCGAACGGTGCTCCCGGAATTTCCACTGTCACGGATTTGTCTTCGATCTTCGTGACTTTTCCTGTCACGCGGTCCCCTTCGTTATAACTGCCCATTGCTTCTACATTCATCTCTTCAGTCATATGTAGTCCTCCTCCATAATGATCATATCTTTATAGTATTGGAATATACCCATAAAAACAAAAAATTGAACTTGTTTGTCAGCGATTTTTTTCGAGCAGCTCCTGGATCGCCGCCATGATGGCTTCGGTCGCTTCTTCTGCGGAGGCTTTCCGCTCGCGGTAAGGGGCCATATCGATCGGTTTCCCGTAAACGACCTTCAGTTTCCGGAAGGGCCTGTACGGACCGATGATCGCACACGGCATCACCATTGCATCGCCTTTCAGAGCGAAGAAACCTGCTCCTGTTAATCCTTTCCCTAATTTCCCGGTTTTACTCCTCGTTCCTTCAGGAAACATTCCGACCACCTGCCCGGTCCGCAGCAATTCAAGTGCTTTGCGGATCGCCTGGCGGTCGCTCAGGCCCCGTTTAACCGGAAACGCATTGACATTCGGCAGGACCGATTTCAGGACAGGCTGCTGGAACAGCTCTTCCTTCGCCATGAAGTGGACAGGCCGCGGTGCAGTCAATCCGACAACAGGCGGGTCCAGGTTGTCGATATGGTTGGAGCAAAGAAGGACCCCTGTGTCGTCCGGGAAATTCTCCCGGCCGATCACCTGGATGCGGTAGAGCGGCTTCAATATAGCAGTACAAAGCGCTTTTCCAAGCGGATAAAGGTTCATTGGCCCATCCTCTCCTCTGCATGCCGGATGATCGTGTCCGCCACTTGCCCGATGGACATCGAAGTCGTATCGATGAACACTGCATCCGCTGCTTGCTGTAACGGGGACGCCTCGCGCTCCGTGTCCGCCTTATCGCGTCTGCGGATGTCTTCGCAAAGCTCTTCCATGGTGGATGATATCCCTCTCCGGACGTTTTCGGCATACCGCCGTTCCGCCCGCTCTTCCACGGAAGCGGTCATGAAGATCTTCAGTTCGGCTTCCGGCAGAACGGCTGTCCCGATGTCCCGTCCGTCCATGACTACGCCGGATGAGCTCGCCAGCCTGCGCTGCTGCTCTGCCATCCGCCTCCTCACTTCAGGCTGTGCAGCCACGGCCGAGACGCTCGCTGTCACTTCCTGGGAGCGGATCGCATCGGAGACGTCGGTGCCGTCGACCTTAACAAGCTGCCCCTGTGGAGAAGGGAGCAGATCGATCGTCAGCTCATCGAGCAGCCGCGAAAGGGCTTCGTCGTCATAGATATCTATATGCCCTTCCAGTGCGCAGTATGTCAGCGCACGGTACATCGCCCCGGTGTCAATATAGGTATAGCCCAGTTTTTCCGCGGTCATCCGCGCAATTGTACTTTTACCGGCAGCCGCCGGCCCGTCGATTGCAATTTGAATTCCTTTTGTCATCGTCCTCTACCCCCGTACTCAATTCGAACACATTGTACCACAGCGAAAAGGAAAAAGTCTTAACCTGCAAGACCTTTCCCTACTCGTTCCTTTTTTTCAGCTGGCGCTCGAAGCATAGCCGGATCACTTGCTGCCGGGATTCCGGGTCGATCTGATCGAACTGCAGCGAAGCGATCCCCCTGCCGTCCTTCTCCCAAATACGGATCACCCGGGCGTTCACGCGTACATACGTGATCGAATTGTTCTTGAATGGAAGGACGATCGTCACCTCGACGATATCGTCCTGCTCGAGCGCAGCCTGCGCAAGGTTGACTGCCATGCCGCCGGCGCTGATATCTTCCGCGACGAGCTGGAACACCTTCCCGTCCTTGTTCACGGCTACATCAAGCGGAGTATCCACCCGGACGAACTCCCGGCGCTGGATCTTGATGAGTTCCGAGTCGCCGGGATACATGAGCTGCAGCATCGGAATGCCGCGGTTCAGGCGGCCCAGCACCTCTGTACGGAAAACGTAAGCCATCTTCATGTCATCGACGAATGAGACGAGGAGCTGCGTCCCGTCGAGGAAGAATGCGGTCCTGCCTGTTTCCATATTGGTCGGATAGTCGATCATGATGCAGTCGTGTTCGATATCGACGATCCGGCTTTTGTATTTTTCGCCTTCTGAAGTAAAATCCTTATCGATCGTAACCGATGTCCCTATTTTCAGTTTCACAGTACCGCCACCTGTCTTAGTTCATATAGTCATTATGGCACGGTTCCTGTGATTTTCCAACTGCTTGGGCTACATTTGTTTTTCCGTGTGGAGCACTTCTTTCGTTTCGGTATCCACCAGCACTTTGTATGTGCCCGTCGTGCCATTCTCATGGAGCGTGACCGTCAGTGCATAAGCGAGCCGCTGCCTGCCCTGCTGGTTCTCGGCAAAGACGAGTTCCTCCTTTTGCACAGTGACCTTCTTGTGGAAGAACGTCTGCCAGTCGATCGGTACCATCGGCTGATCGTCCAGTGTTTCCTTACGGATGTATTCCGCTGCGTTGACACCGAGGATCCTCCCGTCTTCCTTCGAGACTTTCACCTGTATCGTATCGGAGAGGACCTTCGCCTTGTGGATGGGTTCCTGACGGGTGTAGACAAAGTGGAAGGCGGTATCGTTCTCCCGGACTTCTTCAAATACAACATCAGTATAACCGGCATTTTTCAGGAAGGTCTCCGCAGATTCCCGGACATGGCTGACGTCCATCGTCCCTTTACCTGCCGGACGTTCGGTCAAGAAGGACAGGACATGTCCCCCTCTTTCCGTGATGTCGATGTAGCCGACGGATTCCTGATCTGCAAACCGGATATGATAGAACGGATAAGGGGAGCCCGGTTTGCTCGGGGTGAGATCGATGACTTGGTTCGAGACGTCCGGGAACAGCTTTTTGAACCTGTCGAGCGCCTGCTCCTTTGTCACAGCAGGCTCCTGGATATCCCGCAGTTCCTTCTTCTTAAGAGAGTCGGACTCACTTGCCGTCAGTGGAAACACTGTCTCCGTATACTGCTGGACGGAAGTGCTGAGTCCGTTCCAGTCGAACGAAGCTTTCTCGCTGTTCAGACGCTGCTGCCACTCAGCCATCGACAGGTTGCCGCTGGCCATATCCGCTGTGGCGACGGACCATTCGTCCGAAAGGCTTACAAGGTTCTTCGAGGCTTTGTCCATCACCGCATGGAACTCGCGCGGCTCCGCCTGTTCGGATGCTTCCTTCGCGAATTTCCCGAGCCTGCTAAGATAATTCATCCAGACAGTGGAGAACTTCGGGTCGAGCGGCAGTGATGATACGGACTGCTGGATATCCGAGGACAGCCGCCAGACGTCTTCCCTTGCCCGCAAGTCCCCTTCCCCTTCGTTGAACAGCAGTGTCTTTTTCACTGCGACATCGAGTTCCTGCAGTTTCGCGGAAGCATCCGAGATGTTTTTCGCATATTGGATCGACAGGGCGTTCTGCATCTCTTTGTTCTGGACAGACACGGAGTATGCATAGACGCCTAATGAAAAGACCGCAAACAGAGCAAGAAATACGAACTTTTTCATGATTTTACGGAACACCTGCTTTCCTTGTGAATGTGTTTCCCTGAAAGACCGGTCAGTCGCAGAATATATGCATCCCGATTTTCTTGATTTGCGGGCGCGACCAGATCCATTTGCTCGTTGCGGTCACCGGATTGAAATAATAGATGGCGTTTTCGGAAGGATCCCATCCGTTCATCGCATCGATGACGGCTTCCTTCGCCCGCTCGTTCGGCGTCAGCCAGATCTGGCCGTCCGATACGGCAGTGAATGCGCCCGGCTGGAAAATGACGCCACCGACCGTATTCGGGAAGTCCGGATGCTCGATACGGTTCAGGATGACAGCCGCTACAGCCACCTGCCCCTCGTACGGCTCTCCGCGCGATTCCCCGTACACTGCGTTAGCAAGCAGTTTGAGGTCATCTTCACTGTATTTCGCAGGCATCTGGGTTTTCTTGCTGCCTGCTGACGAACCGCCGCCTTTCACCTGGCTCGAGAGTGGCTTGCCCCCATAGTGGGTGAACTGCTTCCCTTTGCGGAGGTTGTCCATGACGAACTGTTTGTCATAGGAGGAGACGCCGGTCAGTTTTTTCTTCGTTGCACTTCCGGCAATCCCGTCGACAGGAAGGCCGTACTTCTCCTGGAATTCACGCAGCGCCCAGTAAGTCTGGTAGCCGAAGACCCCGTCGATCTTGCCGTTGAAAAATCCGATGTATTGGAGCCGTGCCTGCAGTTCGATCACATCATCGCCTTTTGTCCCTTTCGAAAGCCCCCGTTCCGTAAATGCATGGGTGTCCTGGCTGAATGCCAATTGCAGGACAGCCAGCAGCACCGCACCGCACATGAGCGCGCGCAGCCTTTTTTTCATATCGCTTCCTCCAGTCTTGGTTCCTAGTCTCTATCCTGCCCGGATTCCGTGAAATTATAAGGCTTTACGGCATAGAAAAAGCTGCCCGGCCATGTCGGGATCGACATAGCTGGACAGCCGGGGTCAGCGCATTCTTCTGCGCATCTGCCTCACTGCAAAAACATGTGCATATTTTACCCGTGTCAGGCCGAACCACCAGAGGAACAGCATGAAAGGGATCATCAGGTAAAGCCAAAGATCATGTATTTCCAATATGGCGTTATAGGTGACATGCAGCAGGAACGGGAAGATGAACGCGAGCGTCAAGTACCGTTGCCGCCTGTCTCCTGACGCGAATTTCGAACGGCCGAAGTAATAGCCCATCACCACTCCGAAAAGCGCATGGCTCGATACGGGCAGCAGCGCACGTATGAAGGCGGTGTCCAGGCCGAACGTCAGCAGGAAGAGGATATTCTCGACAGTGGCGAAACCGAGGGAGACGCTCGCCCCGAAAAGGATTCCGTCATAGGCGTCGTCGAATTCAAAATTATTGTAGAGGAAGACAAGCAGCACCAGCCACTTGAAAAACTCTTCCAGCGCACCGGTGAACAGTGTGTTTTGCAGGAATTCGTTCGTCAGCACATGTTCCTGCTCGAACACATGCTGGATGAACAAGATCGGGAATGTCATGACCGCCCCGTAGACGAATGCCTGGAACAGGGCCCGGGAAGGCTCACTGGAGATTTCCTTCCTCAGATACAAGTAGCTGAAAAGCGCCAGTGACGGAGCGATTGCCACTGTGAATAATATGATCATCCGCCCGCACCCCCATTCAGGGAGATTATAACATACCGCCGGGCCGCGGAACCGGTTCGATTACAAATCCGCGTCCATCCTGCCCATGACCGTCCCCGCGATCTGTTCGCCGTGGTGCCGCCCGTTCTCGATGAAAATCGAATTTGCATTGTTGCCGGCGGCGATCACCCCAGCGATGAACAAGTTCCGGACAGACGTCTCCATCGTATCCGGGTCATACTCGGGACAGCCGCTCTGTCTGTCCAGCCGGATGCCCATCGTCTCGAGGAAGTCATAGTCCGGGTGGTAGCCGATCATCGCGAATACGGCGTCCGACGGGATCTCTTCGCGGCCGTCATAAGTCCGGACGGTGACAGCCGTTTCCGTTATCTCCTCGACGGACGCGTCAAACAGCATCCGGATCTTGCCGCTGTTCACCAGACTTTCGAAACCGGGCAGGATCCAAGGTTTGACGCTTTTCGAGTAGTCGGAACCCCGATAGACGACCGTCACATACGCTCCGGCCCTTTCAAGTTCCAGCGCCGCGTCGACTGCGGAGTTCTTCCCGCCGATCACGAGCACGTGTTTCCGGAAATACGGGTGCGCTTCCTTGAAGTAATGATGGACGTGCGGCAGATCAGCGCCCGGGACATCGAGCGTGTTCGGCTGATCGTAATAACCTGTTGCAACGATCGTGTAGTCCGCCGTATAGACCGCTTTGTCGGAAGTGATCACGAATTTTCCGCCGTCTTTCCGGACGGAAGTCACCTCTTCCCCGCTCCGGATATCCAGCTGTTCGAGCTCCGCCACGGTCCGGTAGTAGACAAGCGCGTCATTGCGCTGCGGCTTCTCTTTCGCTGTGATGAAGGGAATATCACCGATTGACAGCTTGAGGCTCGAACTGAAGAACGTCTGGTGTGTCGGGTAGCGGTAGATGGAATTCACTATGCTCCCTTTTTCCAGGAGAACGACCTGCAGGCCGAGTTTCTGCAGATGGATGGCTGCCGACAACCCGCATGGGCCGGCGCCGATGATGATAGCATCAGTAGTGTTCATGCTGTTTCCTCCCACTCCTCTTCTTGTACTGTACAGTGATCAGATGGGTTTCCGGCGGAGCCCCGAAGCGGAGCGGCACAAGCGTAGTGCCGAAACCGTTGCTGATCAGCTCCGCATGGCTGCCGAGTTCCTTGAACTTCCCGCGCGGCTGCATGCCGAACGGCCCAAAACGGATCTGACCGCCATGTGTATGTCCGCCGACCAGCAGGGACGGTGCGGTCAGATCGAGGAACTTGCGGAACGAAGACGGGTTGTGCACGGCGATGAGCTGATGCATGTACGCTCCGCTGAAAGAAGCTGTTTTTGTTATGTTCGCATTGCCGCTCGACGGATCGTCCGCTCCGCTGATGATCCAGTCCGGATGACCGGGCAGCCGGACGCTTTCGTTGTCGAGCACTTTCCCGCCCGATTCCGCGATGATCGCACGGATCCGTTCTTCGCCGATTTCCCGGTCGTTGTTGCCCCAAATATAAAAGACCGGCCCGAGACCCGCAAGCCGTTCGACGTTGCGCTGCACCCGTTGTTCGGGCACTCCTTTTTCCGCCAGGTCTCCGCCGATTATGACGAGGTCGACCGGTTTCCCGCTGCTGCGGACTTTCCGCAGCAGTCTGCCGGGCACACGGCGGCGATGGATGTCGCTTATGAAGAAAACCGTCAATTCTTCGTCCGCATCCGTACTGACCGACATGTGCTGCCGTTTCACTGTAACGCGATGTGCGCTCCATAACATACTCGCCAGCAGAACGCCGGCACCTGTCAGAAGCACATCTGCAGCTATCCATAAGTTTTTCATCGATTCACCTGCCATATGAAAAAGGCAAAGCATCCCGACTTTGCCTTTTCCAGATTTTTTAATTACGGGATGATCAGTTTCTGTCCGACGCTGATCGAGTTGGAGGACAGCCCGTTCGCTGCTTTGATCTTGTCGACATAATTGCCGGAACCGTAGTAGTTCACGGAGATCCGGTACAAAGTCTCACTAGGTCCGACAACGTGAGTTTTGCCGGCAGGAGCCGGATCCGGTTTCGTTTCCGGCTTCGGCTGCGGTTTTGGATCAGGTTTCGGATTCGGCTTCGCTTCCGGTTTCGGATCTGGTTTCGGATCTGGTTTCACTTCCGGTTTCGGGTCTGGTTTCACTTCCGGTTTCGGGTCAGGCTTGGCCTCCGGTTTCGGGTCTGGTTTCACAGTTGCCGAGCCGGGCTCAGCTGCCGACGCACCGCCGTCTGCTGAAGGGCTCTGATCTCCCTGATCGTCCTTATCCCCGTCATCATCACCGGCGGCAGCACCTGTCCCTTTGCCGGGATCGTTATCGCCCACCTCGAACGTCACCCCGGCCTTGTCGACTGTAGCAGTATTCCCCTGTTTAGGATTATACAAATCCGAGAGGACATACACAAATATTCCAATTGGTATGAGAGTGAAGAGCACAAGGATCACGTTGATAAGGGTCAGGCCTTTCCGGCTCCCCTTCTTCTTGCGCTGCGGATTTTTCTTATTCTGGCGGAGCTGAACACGGGAAGGCAGTTCTTCCGGCGTCTCCTCTTCTATCTCGATCGCTTGTCTATTGTTCTCGAAATCTGAGTTAACGTCACTTTTTGTCATAGCGGCATTCTCCTATCCCCTATTGCTGTCTCTTCATTATGACGAATTTTGTCGCAAAAGTAAACGCCAATCAAGTCCTCAGCAAAGCAGCAGACGGATCCGTTCTTCATAGGGGAGGAAGGCCCTTTCCCCGGGGGCAGGCAATGCGCTTTCGAGCCATGTCTCAGCCATGTCCCCGCACACCGAGCAGCAGGGGATCTGCTCCCGGGCCGGCTCCTCGCCGAAATAATGCAGCAGCTTGCTGCGCAGGCATGTCTGCCCGGCGGCATAGCCGATCATCTGCCGGAGCTTCTCCTCTTTGTCGAAGCGCAGCCCCGTGAAGATTTCCGTCACTGCCGTACCGCCGCCGTGCTCGCCGTAATAATCGATCAGCCGGGCGCCCGTCTCGGAGATTCCGGCAAATTCCGCGGCAGATGCCGCAGCTTCCCCGTTTTTTTTCATTGCCAGATAATGTGCGGTCTGCGCCTCGTCGGGCAGGTCATGCTGGACGATGAACCTGACTTTCTGTTCATCATCCGGGACGTACAGGAGAACTGCGCTCGACTGCTTCCCGTCGCGCCCTGCCCGTCCCGCCTCCTGGACGTAAGCGGCCGCGGATGCCGGCATCTGGTCGTGGATGACCTGCCGGATATCGTCTTTGTGGATGCCCATGCCGAATGCGTTGGTCGCGCAGATCCAGGCGAGCTCCCCTGACAGGAACTGCTGCTGGATCATCTGACGGTCCCCGGCCTCCTTGCCGGCGTGGTAGGACGCGATCCGGATCCCGTGTCCCTGCAGCAGCGCCGTCAGTTCTTCCACACGCTTGCGGGAAGACACGTACAGGATGCCCGGACCGGAAGTCGTCGTCAGACGTTCGGTGATCCAGCGGTTCTTTTCCTGTTCACCGGCCGCTCTTTGGACAGCGTAATACAGATTCGGACGGTTCAGCGACTGGCGGAACACGTTCGCATCGCTCATCTCCAAATACCCGAGGATGTCCTTCTCCACGCGCCCGTCGGCGGTTGCCGTAAGCGCCAGGATCACCGGGTTCCCCGCTTTGCGGATGAAATCCCCGAGCCGCAGGTAATCCGGACGGAAGTCGAATCCCCACTGCGAAATGCAATGTGCTTCATCGACGACAAGAAGGGCAACGTGCTGTGACGACAGGAAGCGTGTCATGTCCGGCCGGGTCATCATTTCAGGGGAGATGAAAAGGAATTTGACCGTGCCGATCTCTGCAAACAGCTGTCGCCTCTCATCTGACGGCATGAATGCATTCACCGCGGCCACCCGTTTCTCCCCCCGGCGGCGGATCGAAGCCGCCTGGTCCTCCATCAAGGAGACGAGCGGGGAAACGATGATGACCAGTCCGTCCATCAGGTCGCCCGGGAGCTGATAGCACAATGATTTGCCCATCCCGGTCGGAAGGATCGCAAGCGTATCCTTGCCGTCCAATACGGAACGGACCACGTCTTCCTGACCGGGGCGGAAACTGTCGAATCCGAAACGCTTTTTCAATTCCTGCTCTAGTCTCATACCGGAGGTTCCCCTTTCATCGTGCTGAGCACAAGTCTCAGCTGGAAGTAGGACAGGTGCGGAAACGCCTCCTTCAGCAGCCGGAGCCGTTTCACATCCCCATCGCTGACCATGAGCCGGACAGCCTGCTGATCATCTTCCGTCACGAACAGACCGATCGGGAAACCGGGAACGTTCGCGGCCATTTCCGTGAAATGGTCTTCGATCGTGCTCGTCTTCAGCTGCCGGGCCCGGGAAATCTCTTCCAGCGAATAGCCTTTGTCGAATAATTTTTTCGTGGCCGCTGCCGATCCGGTCAGCGGCGTCTCCACGCGGATACTCTCAGAAAGCTTATGTAAGTGCGGCATGGCGTTTTCGGCTTGCGGTGTTTCCGCGATGGCGAGCAGCCGGTGGAGCGCTTCCAGCCACTCGAGCTGCAGGCTGTTCCTCGGCTCGCCGGCGGCTTCTTCGAGCTGTTCCCATGTCCATCCTGTCGCACCCGCACCGGTCAGACGGTGACTGAAAAGAGCCGCCTGCAGGTCGGACATCCCTGAGGCCCGGATGGCGGCAATCAGTTCCTCCGCAAGCTGTCCGGCTGTTTCCGGCCATGACTCTTTTTTGACAGGAATAAGGCGGCGGACGAACTGCTGGACAGTCCGATCATTGGTGATCGGCAGGAAGGAATTCTGTCCGTCCCTCAGCTGGGAGAACGTCTGCACGACCAACTGCAGACGCTGGAAGAAGACGGCTTCCCGCCCCCTATAGTTCCAGCCGTCGAACCGGTACTCCGGAAGTGCGGCAGCCGCTTCGCGCCCCGCATCGGTCAGCTCCAGGAGCCCCTCTTTTTCAGCAAGCAGGCCCCGCGACCGGAGAGCTCCGGCAGCTTCCGTAAACGCGGCTTCTGAAAGCTTCGGCAATAGCGAGAAGTACGGTTTTACCGAAAAGGTGTCGGCATCTTGGAGGGTCTGCCCGGAACGTTTGCCGCGCAGGACGTGAAGACAGCCATTCAACGACCGCTGACCGTCCATTTTCTCTGCAATCTTGAGAATTAGTGAACTCAACTTCACGACGAATCCCCACTTTCTAGAGTGTAAAGGTTGAAAACTGCTGAAAACCGTTTTAGAATGAATGAAGAACAAAATTGCAAGTGCGAAGAAAAGAGGAGAGAACGAACATGTCTACTTGTAAGTATACAATTGTAGATCAAGATACATGTATCGCCTGCGGAGCTTGCGGAGCTGCAGCGCCTGATATTTATGACTACGATGATGAAGGGATCGCTTTTGTTATCCTCGATGATAACACGGGCAATACCGAAGTTCCAGAAGAACTGCTGGAAGACCTCGAGGATGCATTTGACGGCTGTCCGACCGACTCCATTAAAATTGCGGATGCTCCATTTGACGGCGATCCTCTAAAATACGAAGACTAAAAACAGGCGGCCGCTTTACGCGGGCCAGCCTGTTTTTTTATTGGTGCTATTCAGCGTGCTGTCAGTTTCCTGTGCTGCTGACCGATCCAATTCTGCATGCTCTTGAACAGCAGCAGCGTGATGATCATCAGGATCACGCCCTTGATCAGGTTGAATGGCAGGATCCCGAGCACGATCATCGTGTAGAGTCCTTCACCCGTCACAGGAGGCGCATTCAAGAAGAATGTGTACGCCGGCAGGAAGACGAGATAATTGAGGATGCTCATGCCGATCGCCATGGAAACCGTCCCGGAAACAAGACCTGCTGCCAGTCCGCGGGAAGTACGGAACTTGTTGAAGATGGCGTAGATCGGAAGGATGAATAACACACCCGTCACGAAGTTCGCGATCTCACCGACAGGAACACCTGTCGGACTGCCCTGCAGGAACCAGTAGAGGACGTTCTTCAGCAGTTCGACTGCAATCCCTGCGACCGGTCCGAGTGTCATCACGGCGAGCACCGCCGGAATCTCACTGAAATCGATCTTCAGGAATCCCGGTAGTGCCGGCAGCGGGAAATTGAACTGCATGAGCACCGTCGAAATGCTCCCTAGTATGGCGACCAGGATCATCGCCCGTAATTTCTTGCTGTTCATCATACTCTCTCCTTTTGCGATTCACTTCACAAAGAGGAAAGGTTCTGCCGGTTCTTTTGTCTGCCGAAAAAAACTCCCTCCAGCTCATTCGCTAAAGGGAGTTTTAAGACGTGTTTACATAAGCACCGGTCCTATCCGGAAAACCGGACACCCGTGCTTAAATAAGCCGCTGTCAAACAGACAAAAAAGACGGCTTCGCCTTCACCTTCTCCCATCCAGACTATACTGTCGGCTCCGGAATCTCACCGGAATCAGCTGTTACGCTCGCGGGCTAGGAAGCATAGGCTCCCATTTCCGCCGGTCGGGAATTGCACCCTGCCCCGAAGATGAATCAATATTTTGTTACAACTCCAGTATACAAAAAAAAGACCAGTCTGTAAACTTGTGTGTTTACAGACTAGTCGTTCTTCAAAATGGCCGGCTGCGGATTCGGTCCGATCGCTTCCGGCAGCGTCTTGCGGAAATCCAAACCGTTCCAGTCAGCAGGACTGATCCCTTCGAGCCTGAGGCCAACTCCGAAGCTGCGGGCGGTCAGGGCGAGACTGTCGATAAGCTGCATGCCCCTGTCCGGTCCGAGTCCCTCGAGCTGGATTGCCGGGTCGAATGTGAGCACGGCGGTGCTGCCGTCCTGCCTGACAGTGAACGAGGCGCCTGCCGGGATGGCTGATGTAAACGCATCATCCGGTGCGGTCCTCATCATTTCGGCCGCTTCGACGAACGTCTCTGCCTGCCGGTCTGTGTAAGGCGCAAGGAACTGACGGCCGTCCTGGCCGGTGCAGACAAAGTACGGCGCACTTGCACCTTTGTACGCCGCAGCAGATCCGACAGGCCGGAATGCCGGCAGCCCCATCGCTTCCAGAGCCAGGTCCGATGAAAACGCAGCTGCCAGCTGCTGTTCCGGTGCATCGGCGGGAAGGCCTTTCGCACGCAGCTGGTCTGCGTTGAAAACGACGGATACCGGGATGTCCGCCGACTGCGCGGACGGCAGGCGGCCATTCAGGACACTTCCGCCGTCCAGGCTGTACAGTGCATACCGTCCCGCTTCCGCCGAGTCATTCAGTAAAATCCGGGATTCTGCGGCAGGCGGCTGACCGGCGGCTTCCTCCGATTCCTCTTTGTCATGATCCACAGTCGCGGTACTCTGCTCCGCTGACTGGTCGGTACTTTTCTCGCCGTCTAATACGGAAGGGATTACAATGGCGCCAGCAAGAAGGGCTGCCGAGGCTGCCAGCAGCGGGACCATCCGCCGTTTCCGCTGCCGGATTCCGGCCTGCCCGAGAGACGGTTCCCCGGAGAGCCGGCTGTCGCTCTGCAGACGTTTCAGCACTTCATCCGGCGTCCTCGTGTCCGGCTGATCCGGCAGCGACCGCAGAAGGGTTTCCAGCCGCTCATCCTCATGTTTCTCACCCATGGTGCGCCTCCTTTCCCGGTTCAGCGGTTGAAATAGCAGTTCTCAGTTTTTTCAGAGCCCGGTGCTGCGCCGTCTTGACTTTACCAGCGGTCCAGCCGAGCGCTTCGGCGGTCTCCGCAATGGAAAGGTCGTTCACATATCGCATGACGATAACGAGCCGCTGGTCGAGCGTACAGCCGTCGAGCAAGTCTATGACCGTCCGCATCTCTTCCTGCTCGATCGCTTCCTGCTCCGGCGTTTTGCTGGACGCAGCGACTTCACGCGTATCCCAGTCGAAAAACTGGTCGGCATGCCTGGCGCGGACAGCAGTTTTACGGAAATGATCGATGGAGACATTTTTGGCGATCGAGAACAGCCAGGTCTTTTCGCTGCTGCGGCGTTCGAACGACGAGTAGGCTGGTATGGCTTTGACATAGACTTCATGGGACAGATCTTCCGCAAGCTGCCGGTCTTTCGTCAAGTATGTCAGAAAGTTGAATACATCCCGATGATACGTCTCATAGAGATGGTGAAATACGGATTCATCCACAGCAATCCTCCTCGATCACCCGATTTGACGGCATCAGCGCCAAAAGGTTACACAGTTTCACTCCAGGGGCAGGACAGCAGTAAACACCGTCCCCCCTGTATCGCCTCTTCTGGCGCTGATCATGCCGCCGTGCGATTCGACGATGTTCTTCGCGATGGCAAGCCCGAGTCCCGTCCCGCTCTTCCCCCGTGTCCGTGCCTTGTCCGCCTTGTAGAACCGTTCGAAGACATACGGCAGGTCCTCTTCCGGGATGCCGCTTCCTGTATCGATGACGGAAAGGGCGACATTCTTCGGATACTTCTCGACCGCAAGCGTGACGCGGCCCCCGTTCGGCGTATGCCGGATGGCGTTATCGACCAAATTCGTGAACACTTGCTCGATGCGGTCTTCATCCGCCTGGATATGGAGGGATTCCTGTCCGTTCGGCCGGACATCGAGTGTGACTTCGGAATCCCGCGCGACTTGCGTGAACTTGTTCTGCATGCGCTCGAGGAACGGCACGATGGCCATCTCGGATTTGTAAAGCCGCATGTGCCCGGATTCCATGCGGGCAAGATCCAGCAGATCGGTGACGAGACGTCCCATCCGCTGGGACTCATCATGGATGATCTTCACCATTTCCTGGTTCTCCTCCTCCGTTTCGGGCACACCGTCCAGGATCGCTTCACTGTATCCCTGCAGCATCGAAATCGGCGTGCGCAGCTCGTGCGAGACATTGGCGATGAAATCCGAGCGCAGCTTGTCGAGCTGGTGCTGCTCGGTCATGTCGCGGAGGACGGCGACCGCCCCGCGGATACTGTTTTTACTGTAGAGCGGGCTGATTGTCACGACGAAGAACAGACCGCCGAGTTCGAGCTCCGCATCGACCTCTTCCGCGAACGTGACCGCATGCTCGAGCATGTGGTTGATCTCCCGGGGGAGCAGTTCATCCGATTCCGGATTCGTGAAAGACCATTTCTGCAGCAGTTTCTCAGCCTGCGGATTACTGAGCAGGATCGTATGGTCCCGGTTGAACGTGATGACGGCATCGGTCATGGACGTCAGGATGCTCGACAGCTGCTCCTTATCCTGCTTGATGAGCTCCATGTTGTACTTCAGCTGCCGGCCCATCTGATTGAACGCCGTGGACAGCTGGCCGATCTCATCGTTCTGCTTGACGGGTATCCTCGCGTCAAAATTACCTTTCGACAGCTGGAAAGCCGCCTCTTTCAGCTGCCGGAGCGGACGTGTGATCTTATTCGACAGGAAAAAGGCGAAGAACGTCGTGAGAATGAAGGCGATGAACGCAGACAGCAGGACGATGTGCGTCGTCCACTTCGTCGTATCATGGATGGCTTCGAAGCTCTGGAAGACGAGGACGACACCCTTTCCGCCGTCCGGGATAGGGGCTGTACTGACAATGTACCGTTCCGAGACACCTGGTTCCGTCAGTGACGGCAGGATCATCTGCTTGGACATGCTGTGTGTCCCGCTGAGGCGGATGAATTCAGTGTCTTTCAGCACTTCACGTTCGATCGGACCCATCTTCCCGGAATCCTCGTGGAACGAGTAGGCGATCTCTCCGCCCCTGCCGATGACCATCGCATTCGTCCCGTTGTTCAGGATGTCCCGGACGACGAGCTGCATCGCATTCTCGTTTTCATGATCCTCGATGACACTGCCGATCGTCTTCGCTTCGCGCATCAGCGTCTCCTCCGCCTGCCGCGTATGGAAATTATCGAAGAACTCGAGCAGGAGCGCCGTCACGATGAACAAGACAAATGAAACGAGAAGCAATATGGTTGCCCATAGCTTCCCGACGATTGAGTTCCATATTCGGTTCATTCGGAAGGTACCTCGAATTTGTACCCGACGCCCCATACCGTGACGATCATCTTCGCGGCGCGTTCCGAAACGCGGTTCAGTTTTTCACGGAGACGTTTGACATGGGTGTCGACGGTCCGGAGGTCGCCGAAGAATTCGTAGTGCCACACTTCCTTCAGCAGCTGCTCCCGGTCGAACACCTTATCCGGTGCTTTGGCCAGGAAATAGAGGAGCTCGTATTCTTTCGGCGTGAGGCTCACTTCTTTCCCTTCCGCAGTGACCCGGTGTGCATCGTGGTCAATCGTAAGCTGCGGGAAGACGACCAGGTCCTTCGATGTGGCGGCTGCCTGCGCACCGTTGACAGATCCCGTCCGGCGCAGAAGCGCTTTCACGCGCAGCACGACTTCCCGCGGACTGAACGGTTTGACGATATAATCATCGGCCCCTGTTTCAAACCCGGTGACGCGGTCGGATTCCTCCCCTTTGGCCGTCAGCAGAATGATCGGTGTCTGATCTTCGGCGGCGCGCAATTCGTGGAGCACTTCCATGCCGTCTTTTTCCGGCATCATGACATCGAGCAGGATACAGTCATATTGGGTTCCCTCTATTTTTTCCAATGCTTCTCTTCCATCTTGCGCTTCTTCCATTTCATAGCCTTCCCGGGATAGATACATCGTGAGAAGGCGGCGTATCCGGTCTTCGTCGTCTACGACGAGCAATTTGACGTTTTCATCCATTGACGATTGCCCCTTTCAAACCTGCTCTTTTCATTGTACTTGTCCTATAGCGAAAAAGAAACTACTATACCCTGTCCCGCCCGCCTGATGACAGCTGCAGCGCCGTACCGTAAAAAGACCGCACAGCGGGTTAGGCTGTGCAGTCTTTTTGAGGTTATGCGTAAGAGTGAAGGCCGGCGATGATCAGGTTGACGGCGATCAGGTTGAACATGATGATGACGAACCCTGCGACGGCAAGCCACGCGGATTTCTTCCCTTCCCAGCCCTGCGACAGGCGGAGGTGGAGGAAGGCTGCATAGAACAGCCACGTAATGAGCGCCCAGACCTCTTTCGGGTCCCAGCCCCAGAAGCGCGACCATGCTTCCTGTGCCCAGATCATTGCGAAGATGAGCGCACCGAGCGTGAAGACCGGGAAGCCGATCAGCACGGAACGGTAGCCGATCTCATCCATCAGCTGCGAGTTCGCCTTCTTCGCGAACGGCTGAAGCAGGGCTGCGATCGGACGTCTGAAGATCAGACGGAGCAATAGATAGAGCACGATGCCGGACGCCACCGACCAGACGAACGTGGTCAGCGTTTTCGCATTCACGATGGACGGCATTTCAAACCAAGGTTTCATCGTATCGGTTGTCACTTGTTCGTAGTCATGCATCCCGAACAGCGGCGGATAATTATACGTGATCTTAGCCGGCTGTTCGTTCTTATCGATGTAGTTGAAGTCGGCCTCGTACCCTGACAGCGAGAACGCTGTGGAGGAGACGACGAATCCGAGGACGAGAACGATCGTGAACATGACAGCTTCCAGCCAGAAACGTTCTTTCGATTTCTTCGTCAGGTCGATGTTTTTTGCAAGGAAGATCAGTCCGGCGACCGCACTGATAGCGAGGATCGATTCACCGATAGCCGCCGTGATGACGTGGACAGTGAGCCAATAGCTCTTCAGCGCGGGGATCAGCGGTGTGATCTCCCGTGGGAACATACTCGCATACGCAATGATCACAATTGCGATCGGCAGTGCGAACAGCCCGAGCGAAGGTGTTTTGTAGATGAAGAAAATCAGGATGAACGCGCCGACAAGCATCATACTGAATGCTGTCGTGAATTCGAACATGTTACTGACCGGCGCATGGCCGGAAGCCATCCACCGGGTGATGAAGTAGCCCAGCTGAGAGACGAAGCCGATGATCGTAATGACAATCCCGATCTTCCCCCACATGCTGTCTTTGTAGGATTTCTCAGTTTTCGAACTCTTGACGGCCCCTCCGAAGAAGAAGGTCCCTGCAAGGTATGCGATAAATGAGACAAATAGTAAATTGGCGCTCAGTGATGCATAATCCATTAAACTGTCTCTCCTTCCATCGTATCAGCTGCTGTATCTTTGTCCTGTTTGTCAGTATACGCCGGAAGGGCAGCTGTTTCTTTCACTTTATCGATGTCTTTCTTCAGCGAATACCAGTTTTTGTTCGTATGTGCGGCAACCATCATTTCCGAACCTTCCCCTTTTTGGATCCAGATCCGGCGGTGCTGCCAGTACGACCCTTGAATGACACCGATCATGAAGACGATGCCGCCGAGCAGCAGGATGTAGAGTGTCTTGTCCTTACGGATCGTCAGACCGGAAGCATTCCTTGACTCGACGGACTGGAACTTCACTTCATAGTCATTCGGCTCCACTTCCAATGTCTGCTGGATCGCAACGAAACTTTTCTCGCCTTCCGGGTGTTCCGGCGTGATCATATTGAAGATGAACGCAGGATTGTTCGGAACCGGTGATTTAGAGACCGGTTCCCCGTCGACGATGCCGTCGTAATCCGCATAATACTCCATAAGCTGGATGGAAGATCCGCTGCCGAGATCATATTTCTTCGCCGGTTCGTTCAGATCGACAGTGAATTCGCCGAGAGACTTCTGCGTCTCCTTGTTCAGGAGAGCGAACTTCATTTTACTGAGTTCACCTGTTTTGTAGTCCATCTGGAAGATACTGTAGCCGTCAAACTTCAGCGGCTTATTGACGACGATTGGATACTCTTTAATGAATTCCACATCTTCTGATCCTGGTAGGCTGTTCTCTTTTTCTTTGTACAATTTGACGTCAGATTGGAAGTTGCTGACGATGGCGCCGTTCTTATCGAGGGCTTCGCCGAAGACGGCATCTGCACTCTCTTTGTCATAGGTTTCAACGGTGAACGCTACGTTTTCCAGCAAGTATCCCGGTGCGCCGGGTATTTCACGTGTTTCGCCTTCCCGGATCCACATTGTTTCATCGACATAGAATCCAGGCAGGCCGCGCATGAGGACACCCAGCAGGAAGATGATGAGGCCGGTATGGTTGACATACGGACCCCAGCGGCCGAACCGGTTTTTTTCCGCAAGAATTGCGCCGTCTTCGGTCTTGACGTTATAGTGCATGTCTTTCAGCGCTTTTTCGGCATTTACGAGAGATTCGTCAGGGTTGACGACAGGTTCTTCCCCGTAGATCCTTTGGCGCTTCATGAACGACGGATGCCGCTTCGTCCGCTGCTTTTTCAATGACTTGTAAAGCGGGATGACGCGGTCAAGGCTCGCGATAATGATCGATGTCCCGAGCATTCCGATCAGGATCTTGAACCACCAGCTGTTGTACATATCATACAGGCCAAGGTGGTAATAAATTTTACCGAATGTCCCATAAAGCCGCTCATAGTAATCTAAATACGCATTCGGATCGTTGCCATTCACCGGTACATAGAACTTTTGCGGCAAGATTGTTCCTAACGCCGAGGTGGACAGAACCGCGATAATAATGCTGACTCCTATTTTCACACTGGAGAAAAAATTCCAAATTTTGTCGATTATCGACTTCTTGTACGTCTGCGAGCGACGTGCAGAACCTTCATAGCGCATGTCCACCATGCTGCTGTCTTTTGCCTCTTCTGTAAGCGGACGTCCGCACTTTTCACAAAGGACGGTTCCGAATGGATTTTCATGCCCGCATTGGCATTTGATTTTGCTCATTAGGTACCCCGCTCCTTACTCGGGCTGAACGCTCTCCATGAGAGAAACAATTTCACTTTCGCTCATTTCCCGTGTAATAATCTGTTGAATGACTCCGTTTTTATCGATGAGCATGGTTGTCGGAAGCGGAACAACGTTGTAACTATTCCGGCTGACACTTTTGTTCTTGTCAATCATGACAGGAAAGGTCAAGCCATACTGTTCGATGAATGTATCCACTTTGAATTCGGACTCCCCGATGTTGACGGACAGGACCTGGACGCCTTTATCGGTGAATTCCTTGAAATGCTTCTCAATGTACGGCATTTCTTTTTTACAAGGCGGGCACCATGTCCCCCAGAAGTTCAGGAAGACACCTTGTCCTTCGTAATCGGACAGCTTCACTTTCTTCCCGTCCATATCGGTCAGTTCGAAATTCGGAGCATGATCACCGACTGCCAGTGTTTTCTTCTCCTTGTTCGATGTCAGTGCAAAGACGATGGCCGCTGCCATAACTAACAGGAGGGCGCCCCGAATGTACAGCCGCTTTTTCTTTTTGTCCATTTTAGCCACTTCTCTACCCCCATACAGTTTTCTCACGATAACCACATAGCATCTTCCATTATAGCAAAGCTGTGTTTTTTAATCGTAGTGGTTCGTGAGCGTTTTGTGACAGTTGGCCGGTTTTCAGCCGATCGTGCCTGTTTCTGCAAGGACGCGAAGCTGTTTCACTTCATGAGGAGTCAGCTCCCTGGCTTCACCGGCGTTGAGGCCGTATGTCGTCAGGTTGGCGAATGATTCCCGGCGCAGTTTCACGACAGGGCAGCCGATTGCATCGAACATCCGGCGCACTTGCCTGTTCCGTCCTTCGGAAATCGTGATCTCGACAAGTGCTGTCTGCGCTTTCTTGTCCATCGAGCGGAGTTTGACATGTGCAGGTGCTGTCAGGCCGTCTTCGAGTTCGATGCCGCGTTCGAGCTTCTTCAGCGCTTCCCGCGTCGGAATCCCTTTCACTTTCGCGATGTATTGTTTTTTGATGCCGAATTTTGGGTGGGTCATCGTATAGGAGAAATCCCCGTCATTCGTCATGATGATGATGCCTGATGTATCATAATCGAGCCGTCCGACAGGGAATATCCGCTGTTCGACGAGGGGCATCAGGTCGAGTACCGTCTTGCGGCCTTTTTCGTCATGGACCGTCGAGATATAACCTCTTGGCTTGTACAGCAGATAGTAGACGAAAGTTTCCTTCGTAATCTGGATGCCTTCCACTTCGATCCGGTCCGACGCGGTCACTTTCGAACCGAGTTCCGTGACAACCTGTCCGTTCACTTTCACTTTACCGTCCGTGATCAGTCCTTCAGCCTTCCTCCGGGATGCAACCCCCGCACGTGCCAGCACTTTTTGCAGTCTTTCCATTTCCGTCACCTCATTCTTCAGTCTAAAAAATTATGTCACATTTCCATGCAAATGAAAAGAAGACCGACTGCAGCTGATCGAACAGCTGCCCGGTCAGCCGAGCTATTCCATCCTCTTCAACTTGACAGCTGCTGTGACCACCGGTTCCCGGTCAAGCATGACGATCCATTGTCCGGTGTCTCCGGTCTCCGTATCCGTCGGGAGCCGCATGACCGAGGACGTCTGTTTCCTCTCCTCTTTCGTCAGCAGCAGCTCGATCGGCTGCTTCAGTTCCGCTGTCACACCGGGCAGCACGGCGTAGCTCCCTTTTTTCGCGATTCTGACCACGTCATGCGTCCTGAACGCGGTGTCGGCGAGTGTTTTGTGTACATTCCAGTCATTGCCGTTGTTCAGCGTGACGACGATGACCCGCTTGCCGTTCTTTTCGAAATAGGTCGCGAGTGTCCGGCCGGCCGCCTTCGTGAAACCGGTTTTGCCTGCCACGGCATCCGTCTCGGCTGCGACAAGACGGTGCTTGTTCTGCCAGACGACGGATCCGCCCTGCCGGAAGGTATACTGTTCAGCCGACGCGATCTTGCGGAATTCCTTGTTCTTCATGCCGTAATAGAGCATCATGGCTGTGTCATAGGCGGAGGACAGATGCGTCTCATCATGCAGGCCGGACGGGTTGGTGAAATGGGTATTATCGAGCTGGTACAGTTCCGCCTGCTCGTTCATGAGCCGGACGAACCCTTCCACCGATCCGCCTGCGTGTTCGGCGAGCGCCACGGCTGCGTCATTGCCGGAACGGAGCATGAGGCCGTACAGCAGGTCCTCAGCCTTCACTTTGCTGCCGGGCTCCAAGTAGATGGAGGACCCTTCCGCGGATGCGGCAAGCGGGGTGATGACCGTCTCTTCTTCCGTCACACCCGATTCCAAGTACGTCAGTGCCGTCCACATTTTCGTCAGACTTGCGATGGGCAGCTGTTCGTGCGGGTTGAAGCCGTCGAGAAGCCGGCCGGTATCCGCGTCGATCACCGCCCATGATGAGTTACCTGCAGCCGCCGTCACCGGCTGTACTGCCATGCTGAACAGCAGAACAATGAGTGTCAGTCGCACTACCGCTTTCTTCAAGCATCGCTGCCTCCTTCTTCGTCTTGTGCTTCCAGCATATCCTGGAACTTCGTCAAGAAGAGATCCGTGTCTTCCTCCTCTTCGTTTTCGAGCAGTAATGGCGGCAGGTCCTCCAGCGAATTCAGTCCGAAACGGTCCAGGAAATACGGGGTCGTCGCATAGAGGATCGGACGGCCGCTCGCTTCCAGTCTGCCTTTTTCGGTGATGAACCCTTTCGATGCAAGTGTCTGGATCGCCCGCTCCGATTTCACCCCGCGGATTTCATCCACTTCCACCCGGGTCACCGGCTGTTTGTATGCGATGATCGCAAGCACTTCCAATGCGGCCTGTGTCATCAGCTTGGCCGGCGGATTCTCGAAAAGCCGTTTCATATCTTCCGCGAACTCGGCTTTTGTCACGAGCTGGAAGCCGCCGCCGTACTGGCGGAGGGTGATGCCGCTGTCTTCCCTGCTTTCATAGGCTGCCAGAAGGCCGTCGAGCGCTTCGGTCACTTCACCTTCCGTGCAGACCGACAGAGCCGCCAGCTGTTTGAGCGTCAGCCCTTCCTCTCCTGCTACGAACAAAAAACTTTCCAATACTGCTGCCAGCCGTTTGCTGTCATTCATCCTTCAGTTCCTCCAATAGCTAGCGAAATAAGCAGCCGGTCGAAGTTGCCTTGCTGGCGGACAACGACGTCCCGGCGTTTCATGAGTTCCAAAATCGACAGGAAAGTAACAACCAATCCGCCGGTATCCCCCTCTTCGAATAATTCGTCGAACACACAATGGCCGCCTTTCCGGACGATTACACCCATGATTTCATCCATCTTCTCCCCGACAGACCGTTCGTTGTTTGTTATACTGGCTGACAGAGGGGCCTTCAGCCGTCTTCTGTGCAGCATCTTCTGGAAGGCGCTGACCAGGTCGAAGACATCGAGTTCCTCAGCGGGATCCGCTTGCGGGATACTGCCGTAGTTTTCCATGTCGGACGGCTGTTTCGTGAAATGGACAGCACGTTCTTCTGCCGACTCCTTGAGCTGCACGGCTGCTTCTTTATATTGCTTGTATTCGAGGATGCGCGCGATGAGTTCCTCCCGGGGATCTTCTTCAGGCTCGAAATCCGTTCCGTCGTCGTCGAAGACATCGCCTTCGTGTACGGGAAGCAGCATCTTGCTCTTGATTTCGATCAGGGTGGCTGCGAGTACAAGGTATTCGCTGAGCTCATCGAGTTGGAGGACCCGCATCGTATGCAGGTGTTCTATGTATTGGTTCGTCAGCTCAGCCATCGGAATGTCATAGATATCGATCTCCAGCCGGTTGATGAGATGGAGCAGCAGATCGAGCGGACCTTCAAAAGCTTCCAGTTTTACATTGTATGACATCATTTCACCTTCTCTGCTTTTTGCAGACGGATTTTATTCATAAAGGAGAATTTCATGCACCCTTACCATCATCCGCTATTTGTTCAGTTTTTAGTCTATTTTAATACGAACGGGGATTATTTTGAAGGACACGAAGTGCTCGAGGACTATTGGAAGTCGGTCTCGGCCCATACGAAAATCCATCCGCTCACAGCGTTCATCCTCCTGACGACCGGCATGTATCATTGGCGGCGCGGAAACTTCGAAGGAAGTTCGAGGACACTGCATAAAGCGCAGCAGCGGTTCAGGGAGGCGATCCCGCTCTTTCCGGACTATGCGGAAGAGATCGATCTCGACGGACTTCTGCTCGACATGGATAATGCTGTCCGCACCATCCGGGACCGTCAGCCATTCAAGCCTTTTGCGATCAGGGGGCTTTCCCCGGACCTCGCCGGGAAGACGCAGGCTGCAGCCCTCACACTTCCCCTTCTGCCGGCCGGAAGCGACCCTGTCATCCATAAACATATGCTGCGGGACCGGACGGATATTCTAAGACTCCGGGACGAAAAGAAGAAGAGCGGACGCTAGCGTTCCGCTCTTGCTTCTTCCAGGATGCATCTGCTTACAAATGCGTCGGTGTATTCGTTACCGGACGCTGCTTTGTCCGGATACTCTTCTTGGAGTTTCGTAACGACTTCCCTGCCGATCCCTTCTCCGCGGAAAGACGGATTCAGGGACAGGTGGTGGACGGTCAGTGTATCTTCTGCAAGTTCAGCGCCGATGATGCCGATAAGGTCTTCCTGTTCTTTTACGACAAACAGTTCCCAGTTCTCTTCTGTCTCGTAGCGGGTGAGTATTTCCTGCAGCTGCTTGACGGAATAATCTCCTGGAATATAGGACAGGAAACCCATCGCTATTTTTTGGTATGTTTTTTTGTATCGTACAAGTTTCATGGGTACCCCTTCTCTTTTCCAACATTGCCTATTGCTGATTTTACCGGAAACGCCCTGTTTTTTCAACCTGCGTCTTCAGCGAGGGTCGATCACCGGCACAACAAAATACCAGTAAAGTGCGCCCCACGTGAGTGCCGCGACGATGATGATGGCGAATAATATCAAGTTCTTCTTCTTCATGACTGCTCTTTCCTCACCTTCTGCTGCAGGGAGAGATCCAGCCGGGTCATGTCTTCGTAGGTTTCGCGGCGGATGACCAGGCGGTGCTGTCCCTTTTCTGCAAATACGACTGCCGGGCGGGGCAGCCGGTTGTAATTGCCAGCCATTGAGTAAGTATAAGCACCTGTACAGAATACCGCGAGCAAATCGCCTTCCTGCATACGCGGAAGCCGGGCTGCCTGTATGAGCTTGTCGCCGGATTCACAGCATTTCCCCGCGATCGTCAGT
Organism: Sporosarcina sp. NCCP-2716; assembly: GCF_023707985.1. Classification (GTDB taxonomy): domain Bacteria; phylum Bacillota; class Bacilli; order Bacillales_A; family Planococcaceae; genus Sporosarcina. The sequence continues at coordinate 390,934 of NZ_BRCF01000001.1, read as the reverse complement.
TCCGTGTCATGCGGAGCATCCATCTTGCCGGCGGCTGCCGCTGTGTAATCCGCATCGTAGAGGGCCGGCCGAATATTATCCGACATCCCACCGTCGACTGCGAGGTAGGTCCGGATGCCGGGAACGGTTTTTTCACTGCCCGCCGTGTAGAGCGTCGTCCCTGCATCCCCGACGAGCGAACGGCCCGGTTCGATCCAGATTTCAGGCATCGGATAGTCCCACTCAGCGGACAGGGCGAGCACGGCTTCCGTCATGTTTTCGACGTAGACGGCCGGCTCGAGCGGTTTGTCCGCTTCCGTATAGCGGATCCCGAAGCCGCCTCCGAGGTTGAGCACCGAGCAGACGAACCCCTCTTCAGCCCGCCACTGTTCCATCTTTTTCATAAGGGCCTGCGCTGCAAGGGTGAATGCGTCCGTCTCGAATATCTGGGATCCGATGTGGCAGTGCAGCCCGAGCAGTTCGACGTAAGGCATGTCCAGGACGGTCCGGAACGCTTCGTCCGCCTGTCCATTTTTCAAGTCGAATCCGAATTTGGAGTCTTCCTGCCCCGTCGTTATGAAATCATGGGTATGGGCTTCGATACCCGGAGTGACCCGGAGCAGGATGCGCATCTGCTGCTTCCGGGATGCTGCCAGTTCACGGATCATCTCGAGTTCCAGGAAATTATCCGCAACGATGCAGCCGATCCGTTCATCGAACGCGTAATTCAGTTCCATGTAGCTTTTGTTATTGCCGTGGAAATGGATCCGTTCCCTCGGGAAATCCGCTTGGACGGCCGTGTGCAGTTCACCGCCCGAGACGACGTCGAGCGACAGGCCTTCTTCGGCCGCAAGCTCATAGATAGCGATGGAAGAGAACGCTTTGCTCGCATAAGCGACCTGGGCGCGGACCCCCATCCTGCTGAATGTTTCACGGAAGGCGGCTGCACGCTTCCTGATCAGTTCCGTATCGTAGACGATGAGCGGTGTCCCGTAAATATGCGCCAGATCGACAGAATCCACGCCTCCGATTTCAAGATGCCCCTTGCTGTTCACTGTTTGCGTTCCATATAGCTCCATCTTAATCCCCCACTCTCGATTATGCAGGCTGCCCTGCTTTCCCGTCTTTCAGGAAAAGCGTCATCTATGGACAAATCTAACATAACTCCAGGCGGCAGGCAATGGCTTACGGGAGCCGGCTGCGGTCCGGCGAGTGGGTGATATACGGTCTCGGCATATCCTCCGTCATCGGCAGTCTGAGGATGACCCGCATCATCGCTTTCGGGAAAAACGGCAGTGCCGGCCACAAATACGGGACGTTCAGCGGTTTCATTGAACTCAAATAATAGAACAGGACGGCAAGCATGACGAAGAATCCGGGTGCCCCTGCAATCGCTGTGGCGATGAGCAGGGCGATCCTGAACAATTTGGTCGTGATGCTCAGTTCATACGACGGGATGGCAAATGTCAGGATGGCGCTTACGGCGACGTAGAGGACGACTTCGCCGGTGAACAGCCCGACATCGATGGCCACTTGCCCGATCACGATAGCAGCGACAAGGCCCATCGCCGTCGTCATCGGTGTCGGCGTATGGATGGCCGCCATCCTCAATATCTCGATGCCGAGATCGGCCAGGAGCAGCTGGACGAACAGCGGGACGGCACCTGGATCGTCCGGTCCGATGTAGTGAAGGAATTGCGGAATGTACTGCGTTTTGGTCGCAAGCAAGTACCAGAACGGCAGCAGCAGGAGACTGAACAGCGCACCTGTCAGGCGGAGCCACCGGACGAATGTCCCGATGAAAGGGGCCTGACGGTATTCTTCTGCGTGCTGCAAATGGTCGAACAGCGTAGTCGGCACGAGGATAGCGGATGGAGAGGTGTCAACGATGAGCGCGATATGGCCTTCCAGCAAATGGGCTGCACAAATATCGGGGCGCTCTGTATACCGTACAAAAGGCATCGGATTAAACCGCTGCTTGAACAGGAATTCCTCCAGCGACTTGTCAGTCATCGTGAGCCCGTCCGTCTGGATTTCGTCCAGACGCTTGCGCAGGCCGTCGAGCATCTGTTCATTGGCCGCTCCCTGCATGTAGGCGATCGCCACGTCTGTTTTTCCGATAACGGACACTTTGTGCATTTCAAACCGGAGCTTTTCGGTGCGCAGCCTTCTGCGGATGAGTGTCGTGTTCTGCAGGATGTTCTCCGTGAACCCGTCACGCGAACCGCGGATCACTTTCTCATTGTCCGGCTCTTCCGGCTGCCGGCCCGGATAATTCCGTACATCGATCGTAATGGTGAACCCTTCCTCAGTAATGAAAGAGGCAAGACCGCTTAAGAGTGATGTCAGCAGATCATCGCGGCTGTTCGGCTGTTCGACGGAATGGTAGGGGAAGTAGGAGAGCAACTTCTCACCTGAATAGTGAGAAGTTGTGTCCCCCCTTTCCTCTTCCTGCATTTCAGTCAGCAGGGTGGTGATCGTCTGCCCGTCGACCAATCCGTTGATATAGAGCAGGAGAACCGGCTGCTCGTACAGATGCAGATCCCTGGCAACCGCATCGTACGTTTCGCCGGTACCGAACTTATCGACAAACCACGCTTCCGCTTCGCTTTTAGTGGCAAATAGTGGATTCATGTGCTAATCAGCCCTCGCTTTTTCTACCTTCTCTTCAGGTGTGGCGCCCATCCAGGTTTTCAGCTGGGCCAGTATCTTCTTCTCGAGCCGGGATACTTGCACCTGGGATATCCCGATCCGTTCCGCTATATCGCTTTGTGTGCAGTCCAGGTAGTACCGCATGTAGATGATCGTCTGATCCCGCTTGTTCAGCCGGGAGATCACGTCACGCAGCGGAATGTGATCGAACAGCCTTGCAGACCGGTCATCCCTCAGCTGATCCATGAGTGTCAGACTGTCCCCTTCGCTGTCGTACAGCTGTTCGTGAAGCGAAGCCGGGTCCCGCAGTGCATCCGATGCAAGGATGATGTCATCGACCGCTACATCGAGTTCAGCGGCAAGTTCCGTGATGGACGGTGACGTGCCGTACTTTTTTACGTAGCTGTCCGTCGCATGGCGGATCTTGAAACTCAGTTCACGGATCGACCGGCTCACTTTGACCATCCCATCATCCCGCAGGAAACGCTGGATTTCCCCGACGATCATTGGGACGGCATATGTCGAGAATTTGACTTCGTAGGACAGATCGAATTTGTCGATCGATTTCATAAGGCCGATGCAGCCGATCTGGAAGAGGTCCTCCAAGTCCGCTCCTCGCGAGGCGAACCGCTGGACGATCGACCAGACGAGACGCGTGTTGCCTTCAATCATCCGGCGGCGCGATTCCTTATCGCCTTCCTGGGACTGCTGAATCAGCATTCTCATTTCCTCTTGGGTTAGAAGTGCTTCCGTTTTGTCAACAGACATCTTCATCGGTCACCTCATTCTGCTTTTTTCCGTGACCGGAGAAAATGTTTTTTCGAAACGGACGACTGTCCCCTGGCCGATAGCGGACTCGACGGACAGGGAATCCGCGAAGCTTTCCATGATCGTGAAGCCCATCCCCGACCGCTCGAGCAGCGGTTTCGTCGTGAACATCGGCTCCATCGCCTGGTCCACGTCGAAGATCCCGTTGCCGTCATCCCGCACGGTCATCGTCACTTTGCTGTCTTCGATCTTGGCGTGGATGGTCACTTCCCGGCTGCCGTCACAATCGTAGCCGTGGATGATTGCATTCGTGACCGCTTCCGAGACGATCGTCTTGAACTCGGACAGTTCTTCGAGCGTCGGATCCAGCGGTGTGATGAAACATGTCATCGTCATCCTGGCGAGTGCTTCGTTCTCTTCATGTGCGGCAAATGACAATGTCATCTCATTGTTCATGGTAAACCCCTCCGATTTCCCCTATCGCGTTTTCTATGGTGCCGCGCCTGACGACCGATCCGAGACCTGAGAATTGGAATATCTTCTCCATCGTCGGCGATGGGTTCAAGATCAATGTCTCCCCCTGCTGCGGAGCGAGATCCCTCATTCTCCCGAGGACGAGCCCGATTCCTGAACTGTCCATGAAACTCAGATGAGTGAGATCCCAAATGATGGCATGTGCGGTGCCGCCGAAAATTTCCGAGGAAATTTGTGTCCGTATCCGGTTCGCTTCGTGATTCCCCAATTCCCCCTGCAGCGTAACGACGATGATTCCTTCTGGTGTAATTGACAATTGTGTCACATCTACCGCCTCCTTCCCGCCCTCTATTCAACGGGGTTCCTGCGGATTCCTCCTTCGTGACACAACTAGTCAAAACTAGTGTCAGGGCAGCAAAATGTGACAAACATCTCTCCGGTCAGTGTGGACAACTTCCAGCAGAATTAGACAGATACCGAATTAAAAAAAGCACCATTCACGCGTTAGCGTAAATGGTGCTTTTTGTTCAAACCGCTGTTCAATTGGTTCGGTCGATGACTTTGTAAATGAGCGGCGGACGTTTCTTCGGCTGCCGGGAAATGTGGATATGCTTGCATAGCATGCTTTCCGTTTTCTGGGTATCTTCTGAATTGGCATGAATGACCGCAATCGGTTCGCCGGCTTCGACGTAATCACCGATCTTTTTCTTCAGAACGATTCCGACGGCCAGGTCGATATCGTCTTCCTTCGTCGCACGCCCTGCCCCGAGGAGCATGGCAGCCACACCGATTTCGTCGGCTTCCATCTTGGAAACGTACCCGGTTGTTGTCGACTTCACTTCCCGGATGACAGGAGCCTTCGGCAGCAGTTCCGGATTTCTGACAATCTCCGGATTTCCGCCCTGTGCCTCGAGGAACTTGGCGAACAATTCGAGCGCCGCCCCGTTGTCGATCACTTCGCGGAGCAGGTGTCGTGCTTCCTTCGTATCATCCGTCTTTCCGCCGGCGATGAGCATCTTACTGCCGAGCACGAGACAGAGTTCCGTCAGATCTTCCGGCCCCCGGCCTTGCAGTGTCTCGATCGCCTCTTTCACTTCAAGCGCATTGCCGATCGCGAAACCGAGCGGCTGGCTCATATCCGAAATGACCGCAATCGTATGGCGGCCGACTTCGCTGCCGATGCCGACCATCGCTTCGGCAAGCACTTCAGCCTCTTCCGGCGTCTTCATGAATGCGCCGTCCCCTGTTTTCACATCTAGGACGATTGCATCGGCGCCTGCTGCAATCTTCTTACTCATGATCGAGCTCGCGATGAGCGGGATGCTGTCCACGGTCGCTGTGACGTCCCGCAATGCATACAGCTTCTTATCGGCTGGCGTCAGGTTGCCGCTCTGTCCGATAACAGCCAGTTTGAGGTCATTCACCTGGCGGACGAACTGCTCTTCCGTAATTTCGACGTGGAAACCTTCGATCGATTCCAGCTTATCGAGTGTGCCGCCCGTATGCCCGAGACCGCGTCCGCTCATTTTGGCGACAGGGACGCCGCATGCCGCGACGAGCGGAGCGAGGATGAGTGTCGTCGTATCCCCGACGCCTCCCGTTGAGTGTTTGTCCACTTTGATCCCCTCGATGGCGGACAGGTCGATCCGGTCGCCGGATTCGACCATGGCCATCGTGAGGGCGCCCTGCTCTTCGGATTCCATACCCGAGAAATAGGTCGCCATCAGGAAGGCGCTCGCCTGATAATCCTGGATGGACCCGTCCGTATAGCCGTCGACGAAGAAACGGATCTCCTCGTCCGTCAGCGTCTCGCCGTCTCTCTTTTTCTGGATAACATCGACCATCCGCATACCGATCACCTTGCCTTCTCCAATAATGCCGGCAGGAAACTTTCCCCGAATTCCGGTGCTTTCACGCGGAAGTTCTCAGCGACCGTCGCGCCGATATCCGCAAATGTCTTGCGCAGCGGCAGGGACCCGCCGCTTGTGAACCTCGGTGAATAGACGAGCAGCGGAACGAATTCACGTGTATGGTCCGTCCCTGGATGGATCGGATCATTGCCGTGATCCGCCGTGATGATCAGCAGATCATCGGGCTGCAGGCGGTCCAATATTTCCGGCATACGTGCATCGAATTCCTGCAGTGCATTGCCGTAGCCCTGCGGATCCCTACGATGGCCGAATAGCGCATCGAAGTCTACGAGATTCGTGAAACTGAGACCGGTGAAATCGGACTCCATCTCCTCAAGGAGCTTATCCACGCCGTCCATGTTGCTTTTCGTACGGACCGCTTTCGTCACTCCTTCGTTATTGAAGATGTCCGAGATTTTCCCGACAGCCACGACGTCGCGCCCGTCATCCTGGAGTGCATTCATGACGGTCGGTTCGAACGGTTTCAGCGCATAGTCATGCCGGTTCGACGTCCGGACGAAGCTGCCCGGCTCCCCGACGAACGGGCGTGCAATTACGCGGCCGACGAGAAACTCAGGCTGCAGCGTGAGCTCGCGGGCAATCTCGCAGATCCTGTACTGCTCCTCGATAGGGATGATGTCTTCGTGAGCCGCGATCTGCAGCACAGGGTCCGCTGACGTATAGACGATCAGCGCGCCAGTTTCCATATGTTCTTTCCCGTATTCTTCGATGACCGCTGTTCCGCTGGCCGGCATATTGCAGATGACTTTCCGGCCTGTCCGCTGTTCGAGCTCGTCGACCAGCTGCTGCGGGAACCCGTCCGGATACACTTTGAACGGCTTGTCGATATTAAGGCCCATGATTTCCCAATGCCCGGTCATCGTATCTTTTCCGACGGAGGCTTCCTGCATTTTGCCGTAGAAACCGATCGGCTCACCGGCTGCCGGCACGCCCGGGACTTCCTTAATGTTGGACAAGCCCATGCGTGCAAGGTTCGGGAGTTGCAGCCCGTTTTCCATATGCTCGCCGATATGGCCGAGAGTGTCCGCTCCTTCGTCGCCGAAGTCGGCGGCATCGGGTGCTTCACCGATCCCGACCGAGTCGAGTACGATCAGGTGAATTCGTTTGAATGGCTGTTTGCTCATGATTGTGACCTCCTGAATGATTGGTTACGCCCTCGGGTGATACTGGCTGTATACGTCCTTGAGGCGTGTCCTGCTGACGTGCGTGTAGATCTGTGTAGTGGAAATGTCCGCATGCCCGAGCATTTCCTGGACCGCGCGGAGATCGGCACCGTTCTCGACCAGATGGGTCGCGAACGAATGGCGCAGCATGTGCGGTGTCAGTTTCCGGCTAAGTCCGGCTTTTTCGGAGACGGCCTGCAGCAGGCTCCAAATGCTCTGCCGCGTCAGCCTTCCTCCGCGGCTGTTGACGAACAGGGCATCCGTGGCACTGCCGGATACGAACTCCGGACGGACACGCTCCAGATACTCTGTACACGCTTTCACGGCCGTGCTGCCGAGCGGGATGATCCGCTCTTTGCTGCCTTTGCCGAAAACACGGGCGAATCCCATCGTGACATTCAAGTCTTCCGTATCCATCCCTATCAGTTCACTTACCCGCATCCCCGTGCCGTATAACAATTCAAGAATAGCAGTATCCCGAATATTTTGCAGGGTGTCCGTCCCGGCTGCCATGATGACGCGGTCGATCTCCTTGACAGAAAGCACCCGGGGCAGTTTCTTTTCCAGTTTCGGCAGTTCGAGATGGACGGTCGGATCGGTTTTCAGCACCTGATCCCTCAGCAGGAACTGGTGGAACGAGCGGATTGACGAAATGTGGCGGGACAGTGTCCGAGCCGACTTCCCTTCCTCTTTCAGCGCGTGGAGATAATCGAGGATCCTCTGCTGATCGATCCGTTCCGGTTCCGTCTGCCGGCCTGCCAGCCAGCCGACATATGCCGTCAGATCTCGGCGGTACGAAACGACCGTGTTATCCGCGAGCTGCCGTTCCACTTTCAGATAGTGCAGATAGTCCTGCAATGCAAAGCGCAAGTCCGCCATTTCTGATCGGGCGTCCGGCTGAACACCGCCGGACGACCTCCCTCCTTTTTTTGAAAGGAACAATAAAAGAGGACAGCATGATGCCGCCCTCCCTCACTTTCCCTTTGTATCCCCCTCGGATTTGCATCGTCTGCAAATCCCATGGAAGGTGAGCCAATGATCTTTGACCGTGAATCCAAACCGCTTTTCAACGATCTTTTCCACATCTCCGAGGAGATCTTCCTGGATTTCATCGACCGTTCCGCACTCTATGCATATTAAATGGTGGTGGAAGCGTTCTGCCCCCTCCTGACGCAGATCATATCGCGCAACGCCGTCTCCAAAGTTGATTTTGTTGACTACTTTCAGTTCCGTTAACAATTCAAGCGTTCTGTAAACGGTAGCCAGACCGATCTCCGGGGCTTTTTCCTTCACGAGCAGGAAGACATCTTCTGCACTGAGATGGTCCGCTTCGTTTTCCAGAAGCACCATTACCGTGGCTTCTCGCTGAGGCGTCAATTTGTAACTGGCCCCATGCAGTTGTTTTTTAATGCGTTCGATTCGGCTTTCCATAGGACGCCCCCCTCAAGAATGATTCTATTATAGCAAAACGCTATTCGTGTTGACAATAGAAAGGGGGCTGTCCCGGAGGGGGCTCATCCGCCTACGAGCCGGAAGACAACCTTGTCGGCGAGGAATACGAGCAGTCCGGCTGCCGCCAGTATGAGCGGGAGCCGCAAAGAGGCCGTCTTCTGCTTCGGCTGCCTGACGAAGAACGGCGGCGCCAGCGTCCAGCAGCAGATGCAGACGAGGAATGTCGCCAGCAGCTGGAATGGGAACCACCAGCCGGCATAAGCGAGCATTTTCACGCCGTTTGCAAGAATATAAGCGGAAGAGAGGCCGAACAGCACACTTTTGAATGCCCCGATACTCATTACCAGCCATCTCGTCTTGCCGGACAGGGAGAGGCCGATGGCGAGGATATAGAATGACAGGACCGACAGCAGCTGGTAGAAGACCGGGGAACCGTCCGGTGCAGCAGCCCGCGGATCATACAAACGGACCAGTGCCGAGAAATCGGCTGACGGCAGGCTCCGGCAGAGCAGGACGCCGCCGAGATAGCCGACAGCCAATACGACAAACAGCTGGATGAACGACAAAGAACGTATCATGGACTTCCCGCCTTCACATAGTTTTTATAAGTCTATGCTTGTCCGGAGGGAAATAGTAGATCAGTTTGCGTACAGTTGTTTCGCGAACAGGACGGCGAATGCCGTTTTGGCATCATAGATCCTGCCGTCCTCCACCATGGCTTCCGCCTGCTTCAGTGTACATTCATAGACGTCGATGAACTCGTCCTCATCGCCTTCGGCAGGATTTTCCACCCGCTCCAGCTCCTCGGCCAGGTAGAGATGGATGACTTCGTCCGCAAAGCCGGGTGAAGTCGCGAATGATTGGATTAACCGGAGCCTGCCGGCACGATAGCCCGTCTCTTCCTCCAGTTCGCGTGCCGCTGTCCGCTCCGGATCTTCGCCCGGATCGATCTTGCCTGCCGGGATTTCGATGATCGTCCGCTCGAGCGCTTTCCGGAACTGTTCGACAAGCACCAGTTTTCCCTGATCTGTCAGCGCGATGACGGCGACGGCTCCCGGGTGTTTGATGAGTTCCCGGGAGGAGTGCTTGCCGTTCGGCAGTTCCACTTCGTCCACACGGAGCTCGATGATCCGCCCTTCGTAGATCGTCTTGCTCGAAGTCGTCTTCTCTTCAAATTTCGCCATAAGCTTCCCCGCTTTCTTTCTTGTTTGGACCAGTATACCATGAGACTTCAGGAGGTGTTTGCATGAAGAAAAGAGAAGTTGGCCGGAGCGGGCTCTTCGTTTCAGAACTGGGGCTCGGCTGCATGTCCCTTCCGGAAGATCAGGGACAGGCGGACCGGATCATCGCTTCTGCCATCGATGCAGGCGTCAACCTGCTCGACACCGCCGATCTGTACGGCGGCGGAACGAATGAGGAGCTGGTCGGCCGGGCACTGAAAGGACGCCGTCAAGAAGTCATCCTGGCGACGAAAGCCGGAAACCGGATGAATGCGGACGGCCGTACATGGTCCTGGGACCCTTCGAAGGAGCACATCATGGAAGCGGTGAAAGCGAGCCTGACACGTCTCGGCACCGACTACATCGACTTGTATCAGCTGCACGGCGGGACGATCGAAGATGATGCCGATGAGACGATCGAAGCGTTCGAACGCCTGAAAGAGGAAGGGGTCATCCGGCAGTATGGGATATCGTCGATCCGCCCTAACGTCATCGATCGCTTCCTTTCAGACAGCAGCGCGGTTTCCGTCATGATGCAGTATAGTATGCTCGACCGCCGTCCGGAAGAATGGTTCGATCTGATCACAGGTCACAGCGCATCTGTCATCGCACGCGGGCCGCTCGCGAAAGGGCTGCTGACGGCGGAAGGGCCGGAACGTGTGCGGACAGTCGATTCGTTTGCAGAGTATGGACAGCCTGAGCTGACAGATTTGATCCGCCATCTCGATCAGAAAAGTACCAGCCTGCACGCGGCAGCGATCCATTTCTGTCTGTCCTCGAACGCCGTCGCTTCAGTACTGACAGGAGCCCGGACCCTGGAACAGCTGGACGACTCCCTCCGCGCATATGAGACTGCAATCCCGCAGGAGGAACTGCAGCAGCTCACTGAACTGCTTGCTCGTCATTCGTACGCGGAACATCGGATATAATAGACGAAAAGAAAGAGAGCAGAGGATCTGGTTCATCCTCCGCTCTCTTTTTCATGCTTCCTGTTCAGTCAACACGACCGCTTTCTTGCGTTTCCGCTTCGGCAGCATATTGAAAATGATATTCAATGAAATGGCTGTTACGCTTCCTGCAACAATTCCGTTGCTCGTCAGAAGCTGGAGTCCTTGCGGCAGTTTCGCGAACAGCTCCGGAACGACAGAGACACCGAGGCCGATGCCGACGGAACATGCGATGATCATGGCGTTATCCTGTGAGCCGACAACGACCGTACTGAGCATTTTGATGCCCTGTGAAATGACCATGCCGAACATTGCCACCATTGCCCCGCCAAGGACCGCATTCGGAATGACAATAGCGAGTGCAGCGACTTTCGGCAGGAAACCGAGACTGATCAGCATGCCGGCCGTAATGACGAGCACTTTCCTGGATTTGACCCCGGACATCTGGACGAGTCCGACATTTTGAGAGAATGTCGTATAAGGGAAAGCATTGAAGATTCCGCCGATGACGGACGCCAGACCTTCTGACCGGTATCCTTTCGCCAAGTTCTTCTGCTCTATTTTCTCATCACAGATGTCGCCGAGCGCAAAGTAGACACCCGTCGACTCGACGAGCGACACCATCGCCACGATGGTCATCGTCAGGATCGGCTGCCAGTGGAACGACGGCATGGCGATGAAGAACGGCTTCGTCAGGTGGAAGTAAGATGCTTCCTGGATAGGGGTGAAGTCGACAACCCCCATGAAGATCGCTGCGACCGTCCCTGCCGCCATACCGATCAGGATGGCGATCGCCCGCAGGAACCCTGTCGAGAACCGATAGACGAGAACGATGAATGCAAGTGTACCGAATGACAGCAGGATATTATGCAGCGATCCGAAATCCGCTGCCCCCTGACCGCCACCCATATTGGTGATCGCGACGGGGATGAGGGTGATCCCGATGATCGTCACAACTGAACCGGTGACGACCGGCGGGAAGAACTTGACGAGCTTGCCGAAGAATCCGCTGATGATAACAATGATCACGCCGGACGCAATGACGGATCCGTAGATTGCGGAAAGGCCGAATGAGCTGCCAATCGCAATCATCGGACTGACCGCAGTGAACGTACAGCCGAGGACGACAGGCAGACCGATGCCGAAGTACTTGTTCGTCATGATCTGCAGCAGTGTCGCAATCCCGCACATCATAATATCGACCGAAACGAGATACGTCAGCTGAGTGGGAGTCAGGCCGATGGCACCGCCGACGATAAGCGGGACGAGTACCGCGCCTGCGTACATGGCGAGCAGATGCTGGATTCCGAGCAGTGTCGTCTTCATTGTCCGACCGCCTCCTTGAAGGTAACTTGTCCGTCTTCGAGCGATTCGACGATGGCGAGTGATTCCACGCGAAGCCCTTTTTCACGGAGCATGGCACCTCCCGGCTGAAAGCCTTTTTCGATGACGATACCGACGCCTGCAACGGAAGCTCCCGATTGTTCCGCGATTTCGAGAAGACCGAGCACAGCCTGTCCATTCGCCAGGAAGTCGTCGATGATGAGGAGGGTATCCCCTTCGCCGAGATGTGCCTGTGACACGGAAATCTCATTCGACTCCTGCTTCGTGTACGAGTAGACCGATGCACTGTACAGTTCACTGTTCTGCGTCAGCGATTTACGCTTGCGGGCGAAGACGACCGGAATGCCGAGCCGCAGCCCCGCCATGACGGACGGTGCGATACCAGAGGATTCGAGCGTGAGGATCTTCGTGAGGCCCGCGTCACCGAATTTCTCCGCGAACTCATCACCGATCGCCTGCATCAGTGCAGGGTCGATCTGGTGGTTCAAAAACGAATCGACTTTCAGTACATTCCCCGGGAGAACATTGCCCTCTTCTAAAATCTTATTCTTCAGCAATTCCATTCCATTTCCTCCTCAATGATAGGGCGGGCATGCAAAAAAGCCGCATAACCCGCGCATCCAATCATATCTATGAGTGGAGCAAGGATCATCACGGCTAAAAAGTCACCAGATAGAACGAAACAGGGACCTGCAGTCGTTCGGCAGGATGTTTCGCTTCCGTTGCTCTCATAGTCGGTTCGTTTACGGCAAACCGGTAGAAACTTGCGGGCCATATCCCCGCTATTATATGAGTGAATGTATTCGATTTTGACTTTAGTATAGCATGCGGCAACGGAATTACAAGCCTTCAGGGCGAATTAAAAAATGTAACCGTTTTCCTTCAGTGTGCATGGATGGCACTGTCCGGCGCATAAGGTGCCATGTCCGCGTCTGTCTCTTCCCCCGTGCATATCTGTGCGAGGAGCTTCCCGATGAACGGCCCTGCTGTCAGCCCCGAGGCGCCGAGCCCATTGATGATGTACATGCCGGGATGTTCCGGAACTTCCCCCGCCACCGGCAGGAAACCGGGTGTGAACGGCCGGACACCTGTCCTTGCTCCGACCCATTCGGCATGCCGGAGCCCTGGAGCGACGTCGAGCGCCTTGTCCAGCACTTCCCGGATTCCGCCTGCGCTCACTGAGGGATTGAAGACATCATCGTCCTCATGTGTCGCGCCTGCAGCGACCCGCCCATCATCGAATGACAGCAGATACTGGTCGCCTGGCGGAATGACGACCGGCCAATCTTTCGCCTGTTCCTCGTGGGGATCCAGATGGACGATCTGCGCTTTCTGTCCCCGAACGGCGAGCTCCAGTCCGAGACTTTCGAAATCGGGCGGCCAGGCTCCTGTCGCCCAGATCAGACGGTCTGCAGTATATAGCCGGCCATCTACCTGTATGCGCAAAGTTCCGCTTCCGTCGTTTTCGAGCTGAGCATTACCTGCAATAAATTCAGCTCCGTGATGCTCGGCTGCCCGTCTCAGTGCCTGCAGCAGCTTCCTCCCGTCGACCCGGGCGGCGCCTGATACATGCAATCCTGCGTAGCCGGCAGCAGCCGGCGGATAGAGCTTTGCAATCTGATACGTATCGACCTTTTCGATATCACCGATCTCAGGCGCTTCCTCCCTTCTTGCAAGCGCACGCTCATACGCCTTGTCCCGTTTGGCTTCGTCGCTGTACAGCTGGAGAGCACCGACTTTCCGGTACCCCGTTTCCTTCTCACCAAGCTGTTCAAGCTCGGCGATGAGCCCGCCGTAATGTCTCGCACCCAGGCGGACGAGCCGGTACCAGTCCTGATTCCGCCGCTGCGACAGCCAGGGGCAGATAATACCGGCTGCTGCATCCGTCGCCCGGCCCGTGTCGGCACGGTCGATCACTGTGACGGTGCATCCCCTCTTCGCCAGTTCATAAGCAGCGGAACAGCCGGCTATCCCCGCTCCTGCGATCACGATTTTCTGCATGCTGATTCACTCCTTTTTTTCATCACTTAGTGTACACTTGCTAAGAAGAATGCTCAAACCAAGCTCGTGAAAACGATTTCAAATCTGTAACAAAATTAAAATACGGACTATTCTTTCTTTTTGAATAAAAAGGCGTATAATGGCAGTATTCGATATATCGACAGCTATCACTTACAAAGGGGACATGAGAAATGACGACACCTGAGATCACTGTAACACGGACCGATTCCCGAAAAGTAAAACCGCTGGACGAAACGCTCCTATTCGGTCGGACATTCACGGACCATATGTTCATCGCTGATTATGTAAAGGGTGAAGGCTGGCAGAATCACCGGATTGTGCCCTATGCACCTATTTCGCTTGATCCCGCTGCAATCGTCTTCCATTATGGCCAGACCGTTTTTGAAGGCATGAAAGCTTACCGGGCAGAAGATGAGTCCATCCGGCTGTTCCGTCCCCAGGAGAATTTCAAAAGGCTTAATCGGTCCCTCGACCGCCTATGCATGCCGGAAGTCAATGAAGAACGGGCGCTCTCAGGTCTGCTGGAACTGCTGAAAGTGGAAGAGGAATGGGTCCCCCGCCTGAAAGGCACTTCGCTGTACATCCGGCCGTTCGTCATTGCGACGGAAGCGTTCCTCGGAGTGGCGCCTGCTGCGACCTATCAGTTCTACATCATCCTGTCACCGGTCGGTTCGTATTATGAAGAAGGGATCCACCCGGTGAAGATCCTCGTGGAGAACGAATTCGTGCGTGCCGTCAAAGGAGGGACCGGCGGAGCGAAGACAGCCGGCAACTACGCATCTGCACTGAAAGCGCAGGAGACGGCAAGTGCTAAAGGGTATTCCCAAGTCATGTGGCTCGACGGAGTGGAGCACAAATATGTCGAGGAAGTCGGCAGCATGAATATCTTCTTCAAGATCGACGGGGAGATCATCACACCGGCCATCAACGGCAGTATTCTCGAAGGGATCACCCGCAAATCGATCATCGAACTTCTTGCGCATTGGGGGACGCCTGTGACGGAGCGGCAGATTTCGATGGAGGAAGTGGCGGAGAGTTTCGCTGCAGGTAAACTCGAGGAAGTGTTCGGTACAGGAACGGCAGCTGTCATTTCCCCGGTTGGCGAGCTGAACTGGAACGGGACGATCATGGAAGTCAACGGCGGCAAGACCGGACCGCTGTCGGAGAAGCTGTATGACACACTTACCCGCATCCAGATGGGGGTTGTCGAAGACCCGCTCGGCTGGGTGACGAACCTGTCTGCACCGTTAGAAAAAATCGGATGACAAAATGCCCGGACCCCCATTTGAGGGGCCGGGCATTTTTGTCGTTTCAGTGTGCGTCCGGGAAGATCCGTTTCAGCGCATCGCCGATTTCATCGAACAAGCCCTGCGCAGGTTCCCCGCCCTGCAGTTTCGCATGGTAGTCGTCAATCTGCTTAGCAAAGTCAGGGTTTGTCGACACGTACACTTTGTCAGTATCGCCCGTTGCCTCTTTCGCTTTGTCGGCAATCTTTTCATCGATATCTTGCGATGAAGCTGTACCTTCCTTCAAAGTTGCACCTACATACACACTGTCATTCATCTTCAGGACACTGGCGTGGTCGACCCCGTCGACCGTTTTCACCGCGTCGGCAACCTTGTCGGCATTTTCCACCCGGTTTCCGTCATTCCCGGCTTCCGTACCTGCCCCTTCAGTCGTTCCTGCCGTCCCGCCATCGTCCATACCGCCTGTCCCATTATTGCCGTCTGTCGTACCGTTCTCTGTCGTTCCGTTGTCGGCAGTGCCGTTTTCTGTCGTCGCATTGTTCGTCGTCTGGCCGGCATTATTGTTGTCTTTCTTGCCGCAGGCTGCGAGCGAAGCGATGAGCAGGGCGGCAGCCAGAAACATCCAAATTCTCTTCATTGTTTTCTCTCCTCCATCCTGTTTACTGAACAGTATGGGCAGGAGGCGAAGGAATTATGTATCGGTTTCACAAATTCAGTTCGGTCACCCGGATTGTTCGGCGCTCAACTTCCGGCCAATCGATTTCGCAACCGATTCCCGGTCCTTCCGGCACAGTGATCTCCCCATGATCTACCGTCACTTCGGGAATGATGATGTCATGGTGCCAATAGTTCGACGATCCGGCAGTGTCCCCCGGCAGCGTGAAATTCGGCAGGGAGGTGAGTGCGATGTTATGGGCGCGGCCGACGCCTGCTTCAAGCATGCCTCCGCACCAGACGGGGATCCGCGCCGCCTGACAGACGTCATGGATCTCTCTCGCTTCCGTCAGTCCGCCCACCCGGCCGATTTTAATATTGACGACCCGGCAGCTGCCGAGTCCGATCGCTTTCCTCGCGTCATCGGCGGATAAAATGCTTTCATCGAGACAGATGGGTGTATCCAATTCCTTTTGCAAAACCGCGTGGTCGACGATATCATCCGCTCCAAGCGGCTGTTCGATCATCAGGAGGCTGAAACGGTCGAATTCCTTCAAAAGATCCAGATCGTCCAGGGAGTAGGCCGAGTTGGCATCCGCCATGAGCGGAATATCGGGGAATGCTTCGCGGATTTCTGCCAGCAGTCCGATATCCCTGCCCGGCTTCACTTTCACTTTGATGCGCTCGTATCCGGCGGCTAGACTGGCGGCTATCCGTTCGTTAAGTTCTGACGCAGTCGGCTGGAGGCCGATACTGATCCCTGTGCCGATCTTTTTTTTCGTCCCGCCGAGTGCAGCTGACAGGGACACATCTTCACGTTTCGCATAGCAGTCCCAGACAGCGCATTCGATAGCGGCTTTTGCCATATTGTTCTTCCGGATCGGCATGAAAAGATCACGGATTTCGTCAGGATGGGAAATCCTTTTTCCTTTGAGCAGGGGAATGAGGAAATCGCGCATGACGTGGATCGAGGTCTGCGTCGTTTCTTCCGTATAGAAAGGGGCAGGAAAGGCGACCCCTTCCCCGTACCCCCGGTTCCCGTGTTCATCGGTCACTTCCACGATTGTGAAGTGTCTCGCCTGCATGGATCCGAAACTCGTCGCGAATGGCTGTTTCATCGTCATTTCAAGCTCCCGGATCGTGACATTTCGAATTTCCATCAGCTCGTTCATCTCCTTTGAAAAACACCGCACTTCTAAAAAGCAGTGCGGTGTCCGTCCATCTTATTTGCCGGCCGGCCAGTCATACTCATCGAGCAGTTCCCCGAAGCTTTTGTTCGCTTCGCGTTCTTTCTGCTCGCGGACCGCCTGCTGCCTGCGCTGTTCTTCCGCCTGGGCCGCTTCTTCGGACAGTTCCGATTTAGCTGCTTTCAGCTTGGCGAGGACACTGTCGCCGAGTGCGTCGGCGAGCGTCATCGCGCCGTCATCTTTCTTGCTACCTGTCTCGCGCGGCTGCTGTTTCTTCTTCGCCATGTCCATCTCTCCTTCTTCTTCGATTAAGGCCGTTCGACGACGGCTGCCACGCCTTGGCCGCCTCCGATGCAGAGGGCGGCAAGTCCGCGTTTTGCGTCACGCCGCTGCATTTCGTGAAGCAGCGTAACGAGGATACGGGCACCGCTTGCGCCGATCGGATGTCCAAGAGCGATAGCACCGCCATTCACGTTCAATTTGCCGGGATCGAAGTTCAGCTCACGATCCACCGCTAGGGATTGTGCTGCAAACGCTTCATTTGCTTCGATCAGATCGATATCATCCAGCGACAGTTCAGCACGTGCCAGGACATTCTTCACTGCCTGGACGGGCCCGATCCCCATGACGGATGGATCCACCCCTGCATTGGCATTGGCCGTGATGACGGCAAGCGGCGTGACGCCGAGCTCGTCCGCTTTCGTCTTCGACATGATCACGAGAGCGGCGGCGCCGTCGTTCAGGCCGGATGCGTTGCCAGCCGTAACGCTTCCCTCTTTTTTGAATGCAGGGCGCAGCTTGGCGAGTTTCTCAGCTGTCGTCCCCTCTTTGATGTACTCGTCTTCCGAGAACACGATGGGATCCCCTTTCCGTACAGGGATTTCAACAGGGACGATCTCTTCCTGGAAGCGCCCTGCCGATCGTGCTTCGGCCGCTTTTTTCTGTGAGGCCGCCGCAAATTCATCCTGTTCCTCGCGCGACAACTCATACCGGTCACACAGGTTCTCGGCCGTGATGCCCATATGATAGTCGTTGAAGGCACACCAGAGACCGTCGGAAACCATCGTATCGACCAGTTTCTGATCCCCCATCTTGAACCCTTCCCGAGCATTCTTTAAGACATATGGCGCCTGGCTCATACTCTCCATGCCGCCTGCTACGATGACGTCCGCATCCCCTGACAGGATCGCCTGACGTGCGAGCTGGACGGCCTTCAGACCGGATCCGCACACTTTGTTGATCGTCATGGCAGGCACTTGTTCGGACAGTCCTGCTTTCATGGACGCCTGACGTGCTGGGTTCTGACCGGCTCCCGCTTGAAGCACATTCCCCATGATGACTTCGTCGATTTCGCCGGCAGGCACGCCCGCCCGCTTCACAGCTTCTTTTATGACGATAGCGCCAAGTTCCGCAGCACTGAAAGATTTCAGTGACCCTAGAAATGAGCCGATCGGCGTCCGTACCGCACTTGCGATTACAATTTGTTCTGTCATGTCTGGTTCCCCCTTTTGGTGATGAAACAATAATTCCCATGATGATTACCTGAACATTCCCACTTATGAATTGCCTGCATCCGCAACCGTCCGGTAGAATAGGCTATAGGAGGGATTGTATGTTCAGTTTACCAAATCGCGCAACAATAATCGAGGTCGGTCCGCGAGACGGCCTGCAGAATGAGAAAATGCAAGTGGACACTGATGTGAAGCTGGAGTTCATCCGGCGGCTGGCGGAATCAGGCATTTCCGAGATGGAACTCACGTCGTTCGTCTCCCCGAAGTGGGTGCCGCAGATGAAAGACGCGAAAGACATCGTGCAGCAGGCGGCCGCAGTGAGCAGGCCGATCGTCCTCGCGCCGAACTCGAAAGGTGTGGAACTCGCTTTGGAAGCAGGGGCGGAAGCGATCGCCGTATTCGTCGGCGTCAGCAATACATTCAATCAAAAGAACATCAACCGGTCGACAGAGGAAAGTGTCGAGGCGCTCGCCCCCGTTATCGGGGAATTGAAAGCGCAGGGTAAATTCGTCCGTGCGTGCATATCGACCGCATTCTATTGTCCCTACGAAGGGAAGATCGAAGTGGAGGACGTCATGGAGCTGTGCCGCAAATTTGTAGCGCTCGGTGTGGATGAACTGAGTGTGGCCGATACTGTCGGCATGGCGAATCCTGTGGGGAGTTATGAGTTATTCTCCCGGCTGCAGCAGGCTTTTCCGTCAGTTCTGCTGGCCGCGCACTTCCACGATACACGCAAGATGGCGCTCGCCAATATTTTTGCTGCCCTGCAAGCGGGCATCACACGGTTCGACAGTGCGGCAGGAGGCCTTGGAGGATGTCCGTTCGCTGACGGGGCGACCGGCAACGTCGCGACGGAAGATGTCGTCAACATGCTCGACGCACTCGGCATCGGGACGGGGATCCGTGTGAAGGATGTGTGCAGAGCCGTCGAAGTGATCGCGCCGCACGTCTCCCGCCCGATCGAAACAGGGATGTACCGGCTGTTCGAAAACGGCAGGATCTAAAAGAGAGGATGTGGCGGCGTGAGGAAGCGCTTTCTAGCAATTACAGGCGGCGTGACGGCGCTTGCAGCGGGGGCTGTGTCGGTTTTCGGCATCCTTGCGACGAACCGGCTCATGTTCCTGAAGACGAAAGATGCGGAAGTCGTTCTGAAGCGGGAAACGATCGCGAGGCGGTTCGATGCGCATTGGTACGAAACGGTGCGGAAAACCGTCATGCGCATCCCGTCCCCGAACGGCTACCTCCTCCATGCCGTCTTCCTGCAGCCGCTCGATACGACGCGGACCGTCATCATCTGCCACGGGGTCACCGAAAACAAAGTGAATTCCATGAAGTATGCACGTATGTTCGAACGGCTCGGATTCAACTCGGTCGTCTACGATCACCGGCGCCACGGGGAATCCGGCGGCCGGACGACAAGCTTCGGGTTCTACGAGAAGATGGATCTGCAGGCGATTGTGACCGCTGTCCGAGACCGGATCGGCAAACGGGCGATGCTCGGCATCCACGGCGAATCGATGGGGGCTGCGACAATGATCTTGACGGCGGGCACGTACGACGAGGAAGCGGACTTCTACATCGCGGACTGCCCGTTCTCCGACTTCACGGACCAGGTGTTCCATATACTGAAGACGACGACCCCATTGCGCACACCGAAAGTCATCCGGATCGCCAATCTGTTCTTGAAGATCCGCGACGGGTACACGACGTCGCTCGTCTCCCCGAAGCAGGCTGTTGGCCGTATCACACGGCCGATGCTCTTCATCCACAGCCTGGAAGACGATTTCATCCTGCCAGCGATGACCGAGGAACTGTATCGATTGAAAGAAGGCCCGAAAGCTATCAAACTATTCCCCCGAGGCGCGCACGCCCGCTCGTTCAATGAAAACCCGGAGGAATACGAAACGGCGGTCCGGCGTTTCCTGAGGAAGTACGGCCTTCTCAACTGAATACCGGATTGCGGAAAAACAAAAGGGGCGTCTGCCGGGTATCAGTAACTGATACTCCGCAGCCGCCCCTCAGTTATGTGATCGATACCGAAAAAAGGCATCGAGTATAATAACGGGTCATTTCTTCTTTTTCGCTTCTTTGTCGGACATTTTGTTCATTTGCGCCATCATTTGATTAATCTTTTTCTGAGAAGGTTTCTGCCCCATCTGCATCATCATCATGCGGAGCATATCTTCATTAATCGGCGGGTTTTCTTTCAGATACTTCATCATATATTGACGAGCCAAGAAGAAACCAAGCGCTACTCCAGCTGCAAGTGCGACGATGATTCCTACAATCCACCAAACAGTCATACGTACTACCTCCCCTGCTGCAATAGTCCAAGTGTTTCCACCAAGAAGGATTATACAGCATCGAAGGCTATGTGCGCAACGTCTCAATGACGGCTATCGCAATTATAGACTGCCGGCGTCGCATAATACCGATTATTCAAACTCCCGCTCAGGCGAGCAGGCAGCCGCGGGACATTGCAGAATCCGGCGTGCGAATCGGTTTCAGCCAGCCCCATTCTCGGGATTCGTCCATGATCGCAAAGTAACGGTCCTCCGCACTCGACAGCGCAACGAATAGATCGAGGTCTAGCATACGGGATCCGTGACAGGTCGCATGAAGGGCATGGCTTGAAAAACCGACATCGATGGTCCCTTTCAGCGGATGCGTCAATGTATAGTTCATATCCCCCGCGTCGATCGTGTGAAAGTTCTTTCCAAGTTCGTTCATGATCGCCTTTTCGATCGAACTGATCTCCAGCCGGTCGCACAAATATCGGACTTCCTGTAAGTGGGTGTCGGTTTCGTCCGCTTTCAGCAGATCATACAGCAAGCGCTCCCTGCCCAGCACAAAATCCTGATAGGTTTCTTTGATTTTATAGATTCCATAAGTTCGCATGAATGACCACTCCTTTCTTCCATCGTACCGGAACGGTTTTAAAAAGACTGTCTATTCGCGGAACGGACTACGACTAGTTCTGTCGAATATTAACGGCTGCCTATCGGATAAAAAAACTGCCTGCCGATCATCCGGAGAGGATGTTCAGGCAGGCAGTTCATGATCAAACCTTTATTATCGATGCCGGCAGATTACTTGCCGACGAGCTTTTCGACTTTCGCGACAACGTTAGCCGCATGGAAACCGTATTCTTTCATGACGATTTCGCCAGGGGCGCTTGCGCCGAACGTGTCGATCGCAAGGACATCCCCTTCTGTGCCGACATATTTATGCCAGCCGAGGGACGAGCCCATTTCGAGCGAGAGGCGGGCAGTTACCGCTTTCGGCAGCACTTGCTCCTTATAGGAAGCATCCTGCTCTTCGAAACGGTCCCAAGACGGCATGGAAACGACAGAGACGTCGATCCCCTTTTCGCCGAGTGTCTTCTGGGCTTCGACCGCAAGGCTCACTTCGGATCCTGTTGCGAGCAGAATCGCTTCAGGCAGATCTGCTTTGGCCGGTGATACGACATATGCCCCTTTCCGGACACCGTCGTGTGCCAATTGTGCCGATTTTTCGAGCACCGGCAGATTCTGACGGGACAGCACGAGGACCGTCGGCTTATTGACAGACGTCACCGCTAAGTTCCATGCCGCCGACGTTTCGTTGGCATCGGCCGGACGGATGACGGACAGACCCGGCATCGCACGGAGTGACGCGATATGCTCGATCGGTTCGTGCGTCGGCCCGTCTTCGCCGACCGCAATACTGTCGTGTGTGAAGACGTATGTGACAGGAAGACCCATCAGCGCAGAAAGGCGGACAGCCGGACGCACGTAATCACTGAATACGAAGAATGTGCCGCCGAACACGCGGAGGCCGCCGTGCAGAGCCATACCGTTGAGTGCAGCCCCCATTGCAAATTCACGGACACCGAACCAGATATTGCGTCCTTCGTAGCTGCCCGGCAGGAAATCGCCTGCTGCTTTGATGGCCGTCTTATTGGATCCGGCAAGGTCCGCGCTGCCGCCGAAGAACGAAGGCAGTGCGCCGGCGATTGCGTTGATGGACTCGCCGGAAGCGGAACGGGTCGCGACGGATTTGCCTGCAGCATATTCAGGAAGCTGCGACTGGATCGATTCCGTATCGGTGCCGTCGATTGCCGCTTTCAGCTGCTTGGCAAGATCGCCATGCTCCTGCTCGTACGCACCGAACAGCTTGTTCCACTCCGACTCGGTGTCCACGCCGAGCTGCTGGATGGAAGATTTGAAAGTTTCATAGACTTCGTCAGGCACATGGAAGTCCTTGTCGAATGTCCACTTGTAATATTCTTTCGTCAGTTTCATCTCGTCTTCGCCAAGCGGGGCGCCGTGCACATCGGACTTCCCGGATTTGTTCGGGGAACCGTAGCCGATCACCGATTTCACTTCGATCAGTGTCGGGCCGCCCGTGTTCTTCTTGGCCTGGCCGATCGCTTCGTTCAGGCGGACGGTATCATTGCCGTCTTCGACGCGAAGGTAGTTCCAGCCATACGACTCGAAACGTTTCTGGATCTTCTCCGTGAAGGACATGTCCAGTTCGCCGTCGAGCGAAATATCGTTGCTGTCATAGAGAACGATGAGCTTATCGAGTTCCAGGTGGCCGGCGAGCGAGATCGCTTCCGCCGCAACACCTTCCATCAGATCGCCGTCTCCACACAGCGCGTACGTGTAATGATCGACGATGTTGAAGCCGGGCTTGTTGTAAGTGGCAGCCAAGTGTTTTTCCGCCATCGCCATTCCGACTGCCATGCCGATCCCCTGTCCGAGCGGTCCGGTTGTCGCTTCGACACCTGCTGTGTGGCCATACTCAGGATGTCCCGGCGTCTTCGATCCCCACTGACGGAAATTCTTCAGTTCGTCCAGAGGAAGGTCGTATCCGCTCAAGTGCAGCATGCTGTACAGCAGCATAGATCCGTGTCCGGCAGACAGGACGAAGCGGTCGCGGTTGAACCAGGAAGGATTCGATGGGTTATGGTGCATATGCTGTGTCCAGAGGACGTAAGCCATCGGCGCCGCTCCCATCGGCAGGCCCGGGTGGCCGGAATTCGCTTTTTCGATTGCGTCGATTGACAGCGTTCGGATCGTGTTTATCGCCAATTGATCAACAGTAGTGGTCATCGGTAAGAACACCCTTTCAAATTATCTTCATTGATTCAGATTCCTCATCCATTGTAATGAAAAAACCGCAGGAATACAAACTGCGGTTTCAGGTATAGGGCGTTCCGGTCAATTCAGGAACTTTTTGTCTCTCGCTTCTTTCACTTTATCAGGCGTGACATCATTGCCGTCCGGATCGATGACTTTCACGTTCTCGATCGTATCGCGCATGGTCGAACGGAACGTCTTCAAATACTCGCTCCGCAGCTGGGACTGCTCTTTCGCCTCTTCGATCGATAATCCGTCCGTTTTGGATTTCTTGGCGAGCTCATTGATGCGCTTGATTTTCTTTTCCTCCAGCATTCGGTTCCCTCCTGTACTCGTTCGTCAATTTAACGTAAACAAAAACGAGCCGAAGTGCAACCATTTAGCTCTCGTGTCCGGCTGCATATTCCTGGTATCTCCGGTGGACGGTCGCTTTGCTGACATGATGGCCGAGCCCTTTCAGCACATTGGTGATCTCTTCGAATGTCAGCCCTTTCTCACGCAGCGAGACGATCTCCTGTATCGGTGTATCGATCCGTTCCCTGCCCTCTGCGTTTCCCTGGTTGCGCAAGTTCCGTTCCGGTCGGTACCCCGCTTCGACAGCCCGTTTCATCCCCCGCCGTATTTTTGCATTATGTAGTTTCCGCTGGTACTCCTCGACGATTGCGAGGATCTCGAGCAGCATGGTATCCATTTCGTTCAGCTCAAGCGGGCCGCTGTCATGGTTGGTGAAGACGGCTGTCTGCGTCTTCGCGAGCAGGTGCAGCACCGCTACCCGCGCGTTCCCCCTGCCGAGCCTTGTCTCGTCCTGGACGAGCACTGCGGCAACCGGTTCATCACGGACAAAGTCGAGGAGGCCGAGCAGTCCGTCCCTGTCGATCTCATAGCCGCTCTGCCGGTCGGAAAAGGAGGCAGCGACCGTGTAGCCGAGTGTATCAGCCAGCACTTCAAGTTCTTCCTGCTGCCGGGAAAGCGACATTTCCTGGGTGTCCTTTTCCGTGCTCACCCGGCAGTAGATTACGCAGTCTCCGTTGTTGTCCATCAGTTCCCCTCCTCTGCAAGCACGAGGCGGACATCATCCGACTGAAGGATCGGGTGCAGCGGAACTTTCAGGCCTTCGCCTGCGATGATGCCGGTGCCATCCAGATCATTGAGCGCGGCCACTTCCCGGATCCAGCGGTCGGCCGGGACTTCGCCCGCATACTGCTTTGCGAGCGAGGTCAGCGTGTCACCCTGGACGACGGTGACTTCGACAACGTCACGGGGAACCGATAATTTCGCGAAAAAGATGAGAATGAGGACAGAGAAAAGGATGAATGCAATGATAATTGTTTTGTTTCGTGCAAGAAGTGCTGTCATGATGATGACCCCTTTCAGAATGTACGTTCGCTTATGTGATATTTATTATAAGCGAACAAAGGTTTGGCTGTCAACCGCAAAATTCGAACCTCTGTTTGCTATATGTACGAACACCTGTTATACTATTTTTATAGAAACACGGTGCAGAGCGGCAAGCGCCTGCGAATCTAGTGAAGAGGTGAATACTTTTGAAGAAGATTTCAAAAAGGCAGGAAGACATCCTGACGTTTATCAAAGATGAAGTCCAGAAAAAGGGATATCCGCCGTCCGTCCGTGAAATCGGAGAGGCTGTGGGACTGGCTTCGAGTTCGACAGTGCATGGGCATCTTGCCCGGCTCGAGAGCAAAGGGCTGATCCGGCGGGACCCGACAAAACCGCGCGCGATCGAAGTGCTCGATCAGGATGGCTCGGATGAGCTGAAGACCGGCGTACTCCACATTCCGCTCGTCGGGAAAGTCACTGCCGGACTGCCGATCACTGCAATCGAGAATATTGAAGAGTATTTCCCGATTCCTGATTCGTTTGGTACGTCGGAAGATAATCTGTTCATGCTCGAGATTCTCGGTGAAAGTATGATTGAGGCCGGTATTCTGAACGGGGACCGTGTCGTCGTGAAGCAGCAGCATACAGCGAGCAACGGGGAGATCGTGGTCGCGATGACGGAAGAGGACGAAGCGACGGTGAAGCGTTTCTTCAAAGAGAAGGACTTCTTCCGCCTGCAGCCTGAGAATTCATCGATGGAACCGATCATCGTGGAGAACGTGTCGATTCTCGGAAAAGTCGTCGGTGTCTACCGGGCGATCCATTAAACTAGAAAAAACTGCACGGTGCGCCTTGTTCGGAGGCGCACCGTGCAGTTTTTTGTATGGCCGGCGTGATGGGGTGCCGGTGTTTATGAGCGTTTTTTGGGATTTATGAGCGCTTTCTGAGATTTTTGAGCGTTTCTGGCGATTTATGAGCGCTTTCTCAGATTTATGAGCGCTTCTGGCGACTTATGAGCGCTTTCTGCGATTTATGAGCGTTTCCCCGGATTTATGAGCGGGTTTCATGATTCATGAGCGTTCCCCCAGATTTATGAGCGCTTACCCGGATGCATGAGCCCCCGCAGCGCCGGCCGGTCACTGGATGAGGCCGAGTTCCTCGAGCCGTCCGACGGAGGAGAGGATGGCGGCTTTGACATGTTCGTACGTCAGGCCGCCCTGTACGTAGGCCGTGTACGGCGGGCGCAGCGGGCCGTCCGCGGTCAGTTCGATGCTGGATCCCTGGATGAACGTGCCGGCCGCCATTATGACATCATCCGCGTAGCCCGGCATATAGGAAGGGACCGGGCTGACGTGGGAGTCGATCGGCGAATTGGCCTGGATCGTCTGGCAGAAAGCGATCATCTGCTCGGCGCTGTCGAACGAGACCGACTGAATCAGATCGGTGCGTTTTGCCGAATAGTGCGGCGACGTCTTCAAGCCGTAGGACGCGAGCATCCCGGCGGTGAATTGGGCGCCTTTGACTGCCTGGCTGACGACGTGCGGCGCCAGGAAAAAGCCCTGGTACATCTCCCTTAAGGTATCGAGGGAGGCACCGGCTTCGGAGCCGAGACCCGGAGATGTCATGCGGTAGCTGCACTTCTCGATGAGATCCGCCCGGCCGGCGATGTAGCCGCCCGTGCGTGCGAGGCCGCCGCCCGGGTTTTTGATGAGGGAGCCGGCCATGATATCGACGCCAACTTCTGTCGGTTCGCGTTCTTCGGTGAATTCACCGTAGCAGTTGTCTGTGAATAGGATGATATCTGGATGTTTCGATTTGATGCGCTCTGCCATGTCACGGATGTCTTCGATGGTGAAGGAAGGCCGGTCCGCATAGCCGCGGGAACGCTGGATGGCGATCACTTTCGTTGCCGGGCTGATATTACGCTCCACTTCATCGAAATCCACACTGCCGTCCGCGCGCAGGTCGACATGATGGTAGCCGATCGACAGGTCTCGCAGGGAGCCGGTGTCCTTTTCGCCCCCCGATACGATCGATTCCAGTGTGTCGTACGGTTTCCCGGTTACATAGAGCAGTTCGTCGCCGGGGCGCAGGATGCCGAACAGCGCGATGGCGATGGCGTGCGTGCCGGAGATGATCTGGCCGCGCACGAGGCAGGCTTCCGCACCGAACGTATCGGCGTAGACACGCTCAAGTACATCGCGGCCGGTATCATCGTAGCCGTAGCCTGTGGACCCGTTCAGATGGAAGTCGCTGACGCGGTTATTGCGGAAGGCGGACAGCACTTTCTGCTGGTTGAAAAGCGCAATCCGCTCTGTTTCGCGTGTATACGGGCGGATGTCCGTTTCGATTTTTTCCGAACGCTGCAGGATTTCGTCGTTCAATTGCTGTATACTCATTCAGGATGCTCCATTCTTTACCGTAAGTTCACTGCTCATTTTAGCAGTTCGGGACGCACTGGTAAATGATAGAGCCTGTATGTTCAATTGTTTGGGGATAAGAACGGAGGCACGATTCAGTGACGTGGGATGTTTTCAGTCTGATCGGCACAGCCGCTTTTGCGATTTCAGGGGCGATTGTAGCGATGGAAGAGGACTTTGATATGTTTGGTGTGTATATTCTCGGAATGGTGACGGCGTTCGGCGGCGGCGCGGTGCGCAACGTGTTCATCGGTGTGCCGGTCTCCGTGCTGTGGGGGCAGGAGATGTTTTTCCTCGTGGCATCTGTGCTTATTGGTGTGATCTTTTTCTTTTCGGGCTATTTGCTGAAGACATGGAACCGCTGGGGATCTTACTTCGATGCCGTCGGACTTGCAGCGTTTGCAATCCAGGGAGCACTGATGGCTGTCGAACTTGACATGTCTCTGTTCGCGGTCGTCGCTGCAGCCGTCTTGACCGGAGCAGGCGGCGGAGTGATCCGCGATTTGCTCGCAGGCCGCCAGCCGCTTGTATTCAAAAGTGATATATATGCAGTGTGGGCCGCGCTTGCCGGTCTGATTGTCGGTTTTGATACGTACGTCCATGACGCTGCGCTCTATGTCCTGCTCGTCGTGACGGCCGCCCTGCGGATGCTGTCGATCAAGTTCCACTGGCAGCTGCCGCAGCGGTCATTGCTGTCCAAATAAAAAAAGGCCGTCATGGCCTTTTTTTACTGTTCTTCTTTCAGGATGACCGGTTTCGCCGGTACATAGGTCGAGATGGCATGCTTGTAGATGAGCTGCTGCTTGCCGTCGGATTCCAGCAGGACAGTGTAATTATCATAGGACTTGATCAGCCCTTTCAGCTGGAAGCCGTTCGTCAGGAAAATGGTGACGAACGTGCTGTTCTTTCTGAGTGAGTTCAAAAAGACATCTTGCATATTGGCGTTTGACACTGCGGAATCCCCCTATTATTGTTTTTCTTCAGAGCTTGTTTCTTTATTCGGCGTCTCTTCCGCAAAGTCCTTCATATACTTGCAAATCTCTTGGACGACTGCAGTGCTGCCGAGCGTGGCATCCATCCAGATGACCGGCAGCTTATTCCTGAAATAGGTCATCTGCCGTTTCGCATAGCGGCGTGTATTCCTCTTAATGAGTTCCACAGCTACCTCTGCAGTCTGCCTGCCGTCGAGCGCATCATACAGCTCTTTGTAGCCGATCGCCTGCACCGACTGGACGTCCCGTAATCCTGAATCCCGCAAACCTTCCACTTCCGCCAGCAGACCGGCGTCCATCATCATGTCCACCCGCCGGTCGATCCGCGCGTAGAGAACGTCGCGGGGCATATCGAGTCCGACTATGAGTGCCTGATAGATAGGGGCGGCTCCTGCTCCTGCTTCCTGTTCCGCTTTCGTCGACCCGGTCACTTCGATTATTTCGAGAGCCCGGACGAGACGGCGGTGGTTATTCGGGTGGATTTTCCCTGCGCTGACCGGATCGATTTCCTTGAGCCTGCTGTGCAGGACGTCCGCGCCGAAGTCCGCGAGCTCCTGTTCGAGCCGGGCACGCACCTGCTCGTCCCCTGCAGCTTCCGTGAACCGGTAATCATAGAGGACCGACTGGATGTAGAGGCCGGTCCCCCCGACGACGATCGGCAGTTTCCCCCGCCGTCGGATCTCCTCGATCTTCAGCCGGACGGTCCGCTGATACTCGGCAGCGGAAAACGGTTCATCCGGAGCCTTGATGTCGAACAGATGGTGCGGGATTCCTTTCATCTCATCAGCAGTGATCTTGGCAGTGCCGATGTCCAGGCCGCGATATACCTGCATCGCATCCCCGTTGATGACCTCCCCGCCGAGACAGCCGGCGAGGCGGACGGCTGTGTCCGTCTTGCCGGAAGCGGTCGGACCGACGATGACGACTGCATCGAATGGAATCACCATCGCTTCGATATCCAGTCGGTCATCATCGGAAGCACGAGATCGGAAGGCGGTCCCGACAAAGTCTCGTGCCGTTCACCTTCCGCCAGAAAGACCGTGACGTCCCGGACACCTGCAGAGCTGAACAGTCCGGCAGCTTCGAAGACTCCGCTGCCCATATTGCCGACCGGATCGCTGCTGCCGGAGAAAAAGAGTACCGGCAGCCCGCTCGGCACGGTGCTGTTGCTGCCGGCCGAACTGATCGTATTCAGCCCCTCGAACAGCACCCTGAAAAATGCATTCGTCGAAACTGCTCCCGACAGCGGATCATCGATGTATGCCTGAACGGTTTCCTTATCAGTGGACAGCCAGTCGAACGGCGTTTCCGGGTTGTCGATCGTCCGGTTGTAGCTGCCGAAGCCGAGGGTATTCAGTACATGACTCGGTGCATGCCTGCCGTCTTTCGCGGAAAGCACCGAGGACAGGGCGATGCCGCCTGCTGCTGTCGCTCCCGGTTTCCCTGCGGTTCCTGAGCAGATCAGTCCTTCGATCTCCCGGCCGTACAGCTGGGCGAACCTGCGGACGACGAAGGAACCCATGCTGTGGCCGAACAGGATGGTTTTCAGTCCGCCACGGCGCAGCTTGAACACATTCAGCACTTCACGCACGTCCTCAACGAGCCGGTCGAACGTGACGCCGTCTTCGAAATCACCGAGCTGCCCGGCTTTCTCAGCAAGCCCCCCGTGGCCGCGCTGGTTGTGTCCTGTCACGGCATATCCTTGCGCCGCAAGCAGTTCGGCTGTCCGCTCATAGCGCCCGATGTGCTCGGCCATCCCGTGGACGAGATGGATATGGGCCTTCGGCGTCCCTTCCGGCATGACGGAAAGGACTTCGATCGGCGTGCCGTCCGACATCATTACCACTTCTGTGATCATTTCAGTTCCTCCCTCTCTTACATCACACGCTTGAACATCTTTTCCAGTTCGTGCGTCGTGAAATGGATGAGCACCGGTCTTCCGTGCGGGCACGTATACGGATTGTCCGCGTCGCCCAAGTCTTTCAGGAGCCGCTGCATATCTCCGGCTGTCAAGTAATGATTCGCTTTGATGGACCGTTTGCAGCTCATCATGATTGCGGTCTCCTCCCGCAGCTTGGCGATATCGACCTGTTTCGTATGCAGCACCTGCTCGATCATTTCTTCGATGATGGAAGAGGCTTCAGCTGGCGGAAACCAGGACGGATATTCCTTCACCGTGTAGGAGGAAGGACCGAAACTTTCCAGATAGATACCCACTTCCTGCAAGGCCTCAAGCCGTTCTTCGATCTTCAGCTGTTCATCTGCCGAGTAATGGAAGATGAGCGGCATCAGCAGCATCTGCCGTTCCTGATGATCGACTTCTGCAATTTTGTCGCGGAAATACTCATACTTGATGCGTTCCTGTGCGGCGTGCTGGTCGATCAGGTAGAAACCGTCTTCATTCTGCGCCACGATATACGTACCGTGGACCTGTCCGACCGGCAGTAGAGCCGGGAAATCGGGACGGCTCTTTTCTGCAGGATCGGCAGCGGCAGCCGATCCATCCTGCCGCATGTCTCCCTCGGCTGAACGCACAGATTCCGGCATACCTGACTCTTCAGAACGGTCCTCGTGCGGAACTGTCACCTGTCCGGATTGTTCCGTTATACGGGATTCTGTTTCCTCCACCGACCATGACCGCGGGGTCACTTCCGCATACTCCTCCGGCGCCGCGGAAGGTTCACTTGCATGGACGGGGGCTTCCGGACGTTTCCAGAAGGATTCCTGCACACTGTTCACTCTTTTCGGTTTCGGTGCTGTCGGGGCTGCGTCCGGGATGATCATCGCCCGTCTGACCGCCTGGTGAACCCCTTCCCGGACTGCATTGAGCAGTTCCCCTTCTTTGCTCACTTTGATGAACTGCTTGGACGGATGGACATTGACATCCGTCAAGTACGGATCTGCCTCCACTTCCACGACAGCGATTGGAAAGCGGCCGATCGGCAAATACGTATGGAGTGCATCGAGCACCGCCTTGTTCACCGTATAGCTTTTGACCCACCGGCCGTTGATCAGGACGGTCATGTAGTTTTTCGACGCCCGTGTCATCTCAGGCAGCGTCACATATCCTTTTACCTTGTAATCGGCGTTTTCCGCCTCAAACGGAATCATTTTTTTAGCAACGGCCATTCCGTACACATCGGACAGGACGCGCAGCAGATCACCGGAACCGGTCGTTTTCAGCAGCAGATGCTGGGCATGGGTGAGACGGAAGGAGATCTTCGGATGGCTGATTGCGAGCCTGTTGACGAGATCGATCGTATGGCCGAGTTCCGTCTGGATGGTCTTCATATATTTCAGTCGTGCGGGCGTATTGAAGAAGACCTGTGAAACAGTAATATCCGTCCCTTTCCGCAGCGCTGCGGACCGGCTGTCGGTCACGCGGCCGCCTTCGATCAGCACTTCGCATCCTTCCGCGCCGTCCGACGTCCATAGGTGCACTTTCGAGACGGCCGTAATACTCGCGAGTGCCTCGCCTCGGAATCCGAGTGTCCGGATGCGGAACAGATCGTGTTCGTTGTCCAGCTTGCTCGTCGCGTGACGTTCAAACGACCGCAACGCGTCCGCCGGGCTCATCCCTTTGCCGTTATCGGTGACACGGATGCTCGTCAGACCAGCTTCCTCAAGCGTGATCTCGATGGATGAACTGCCGGCATCGATCGAGTTCTCCACAAGCTCCTTGACGATTGAAGCCGGACGTTCCACGACTTCACCGGCCGCGATCTTGTTGGCAAGCGGAGCATCCATCACTTTAATGATGTCCATAGTGCCACTTCCTTTCTCACTTCAGCTTGGCTTTCAGTTCGAACAGCAGCTGCAGCGCCTGGAGCGGGGTCGTGTTTGCTGCGTCCAATCCGCTGATCTGCTGCAGCACTTCCGCTTGTCCGGCCGGGACTTCCTCCGGTTCTTCCGGCGCGAAGTCGAAGAAGCTGATCTGCTCACTTGCCGGTGCACTGCTCTGCTCGTCGGTCCGCTGGCTCTCGAAACCTTCCAAAAGTATGCGGGCGCGCGTCAGCAAAGCGGTCGGCAGTCCTGCAAGTTCAGCTACGTGGATACCGTAGCTGCGGTCAGCCGGCCCCGCCATCACTTTGTGCAGGAAGACGACTTTGCCTTCCTGCTCCATCGCAGCGACATGGACGTTCACCAGTCTGTCCAGTTCCTGATCGAGCGCTGTCAATTCATGATAATGGGTGGAGAAGAGCGTATTCGCGCCGATTTCATCGTGGATGTATTCCATCATCGCCTGTGCGAGCGCCATCCCGTCATATGTCGATGTCCCGCGGCCGATCTCGTCGAACAGCAGCAGGCTGCGGTCGGTCGCATGGGCGATCGCCTGCTGGGATTCGAGCATTTCCATCATGAACGTACTCTGGCCGGAAGCGACGTCATCGGCTGCACCGATCCTCGTGAAGATCTGATCGGTGATCGGCAGGCGTGCGGACTCGCAAGGGACGTAACAGCCGATCTGCGCCATGATAGCTGTCAGGGCGACCTGGCGCATGAACGTGCTCTTCCCGGACATGTTCGGCCCCGTGATGAGCAGCATGTTCGCCTCTTCCGTCAGTGTGCAGCTGTTCGGGACGTAAAGCGAATGGTCCATCATCTTCTCGACGACCGGATGACGGCCGTTCCGGATTTCGAGCGTTTTCCCTTCGGTGAACTGCGGTTTCACGTATTGCCGTGATTCGGACACTTCGGCGAAGGCGGTAAGCACATCTAGCTCACTGATGACCGACGCAAGCTGCTGGATGTCCCCGATGCCTTCTTTCAGCTCTTCCCTCACTTGTGTGAAGAGGGAATACTCAAGGTCCAGGCTCTGCGATTCCGCACTGAGGATCAGCTCTTCTTTCTCTTTCAGTTCTGGCGTGATATACCGTTCGCAGTTGGCGAGTGTCTGTTTCCGCTCGTAGCGGGAGAGGTCCGCCAAGTGGAGGTTCGACTTCGTGATTTCAATGAAGTAGCCGAAGATGCGGTTGTAGCCGATTTTCAGCCCTTTGATGCCCGTCAGTTCCCGCTCTTTCTTCTCAAGCTCCGCGAGCCACAGCTTGCCGTTCTTCGAGGCGTCCCGGTATGTATCCAGCTGTCCGTGGAAACCGTCCTTGATGATGCCGCCTTCTTTCGCCGAAAGCGGAGGTGATTCCGCGATCGCCTGTTCGAGAATCTGGCATTGTTCGTCGCATGGGCTGATCCGTTCCGAGAACGCCCGCAAGTGCTCCTTGTCCGATTCTGCCAGCAGCGCTTTCAGGGACGGGATGACGCGGAGGGAGTTGCGCAGCTGCGCGAGGTCCCTTGCACTAGCACTTCCCATCGATAATCTGCCCGCAAGCCGCTCGAGGTCATACACGTCCCGCAATGACGTTTTCAGTTCATCCCGCAGGAAGAAGGCATCGATCAGTTCACCGACCGTATCCAGCCGGCGTTCGATTTCAGGCCGGTCGGCGAGCGGCTGCCGGATCCACGTCTTCAGTTTGCGTGCACCCATCGCAGTGCTCGTTTCGTCGAGCAGCCAGAAGAGCGTGCCTTCCTTGCCTCCGGAGCGGATCGACTGGATCAGTTCCAGGTTCCGCATCGAGTTGGCGTCGATCGACAGCTTCGCTTCACGTGCAAGGAAGCGGAACGGCTGCAGATGATCAAGCGACGATTTCTGTGTCTGCTGCAAGTAGGCGACGAGCCGCTTCCCTGCAGCGACGGCGGCTGACGGCAAGTCTTGGAACAGGTCGCGTCCGTGCGGGCTGCAGCTGTCCCCGTCGCAGATCGACAGGACGATCCCTTTGCTGCCGGCTGCGTCGCTGAGCATAATCTGCAGCTGTTCGTCGACCACTGTTTCTTTCATGCCGAGCGAATCGATCGCCTGGACGATCGTGTTTTCATCCCCCTCGATGTACTCGACAGTCCCTTCGCCTGTAGCGAGGTCAAGATAGGAGATGGCGTACGCCGTGCCGCTGATCCTGTTCACGGAGCCGATATAGTTGTTGGAACGGGCATCGATGCTCTTGCCTTCCGTGATCGTCCCGGGGGTGATGACGCGGACGACCTCCCGTTTGACGAGGCCTTTCACTTGCCGCGGATCTTCGGTCTGCTCGCAGATGGCGACCTTGTGTCCTTTACTGACGAGCGTCTCGATATACCCTTGTGCCGAATGGTAAGGCACTCCGCACATCGGGATGCGTCCCGATTCGCCGCCTTCCCGGCTTGTCAGCGTGATTTCGAGCAGATGGGACGCTTCAGTTGCATCCGAAAAGAACATTTCATAGAAATCTCCGAGCCGGAAGAACAGGAATGCGTCTTCGTGCTGGGATTTCACTTGCATATATTGTTGCATCATTGGAGTATAGGTTGTCATTCTGATTCCCTCACAGCATAATAGTATTCCTTTAGTATAACAGAATCTGTTCCCTCCCGTAGACCGATGTGCAGCTCCGGCAGCGGACAAAAAGAAAAAGCCGAAAACAAGCTTCGGCTTTAAAATGGCGAATGATCGTTACCCTGTCGGCTGCTTCCTTGGCTTGCATGCTGCTCATTCGTCGATTCGTCGTCGAACGACCAGTCTTCCTCCAGCTCATTCGAGTGGACCGTGATCAGCACTTTCGTCTCCCCGATCACCTCTGCGAGCAGCTCGCGTTCCACTTTGATCTGGAAGTTCTGCTGGCATTCCGAGATGATGGCTTCCGTACAGTTCGGCTGCTGGAGCACTTCGACGCGGATTTCCTCTTTGGAAGACGATGGCTCATCGCGATAACGGAGTTTGATCGTGTCTTTGTATGCAACCGTCTCCGTGAACACCGATGTCTTGGAATGATCGTGGTGGGAGTACCATACGTTGACGTCGAACTTCCCTGTCACTTCGATAGAGGACCCTGACTTCTTCGCGCTGTGGGTGTGGTTGATGACCCAGCAGCCGAGGATGCTAGACGGACGGTTCGGCGGCGTGAGCGTGACTTCCTTCTCTGTGCGCTGCTTCCCCTTTGCGATGATCGCTTTCGTTACGACTTGACGTAGATTCTTCAGTTTCCTTCCTCCTTCGTAGACTTCTTTACATCCTATGCAGCAGAAGCCCAGAAAGTGAAAAAAATCGGAAGAGAATTCATCTCTTCCGATCGATGATCAGGATAGCGGCTTATGCTGTGTGTTCTGGACATACGATCCCGTCTGCCCTTTCAGTACATCCCCGCCGGTGGACTCGATGATTTGGTCCGTCACCCGGTTCGAGATTGTGTGGGAGACGAGCTGCAGCAGTTCGTTCACGTCCGCCTGCGACTGCTTGAATTCCTGGACGAGCGGAACGGCATCGATTTCGTTTTCGATCTCTTCGATCTTCTTTTCGATGATGCCGAGGGCACGCTCTTTGTCGTATTCCTGGAAGTTGACCGCCTGTTTCTGGAGAGACTTCAGGCTCGCGATCTTCTCCCGCACTTTTTTGTTTTCGTTTATGTGTGCTTCTGTCTGTTTGAACAGTTCGACCTGCTCCGTATTGGCGATCATATGTGCGATTTCCCGTGCTTTTTCGATGATCTGTTCTTTTGTATACCGCTGTTCCATTATGCCATCACCTTTTCCTCATTGTTCACTCCGATGGATTCCCCATCGGGCGACCCTTTTTCGCTTCTGTAAACGGGGCATTCGGAAGTGCGGAAGCCCCTTCTTCCCGCATGCCGCTGTGCATAGAGAACCCAGACAGCACGTATCCCCATTATACTGAAGCGTTTCACATCTGTATATGAGCTTACGGGATTGTCCCCCATTTGTCACAGAAAAAGACACTGCGGTGGGAAGTTCTGCCGCAGTGTCCGGATTATAGCGCTTGCTGGCGGGTCCGCTTTTCGACAAAGAGCTTCAGTGCGGTGCGGCCCTCTCCGTTGATCTCGATATCAGCGAACGCCGGGGAGCAGATCAGATCGCTCCCGCTCGGCGCCACGAACCCCCGGGCGATCGCCACCGCCTTGATGGCCTGGTTGAGCGCACCTGCGCCGACTGCCTGCATTTCAGCAAAACCTTGGTCCCGGATGACTGCCACGAGTGCTCCTGCGACGGAATTCGGATTTGAGCGGGAAGATACTTTCAATGGGTTCAACGTGTTTCCTCCTTATGGATAGTGGTATATGGAATGCAGTTCTCCATGCACCATCCTATGAAAGGAAAGAACCTTTTAGACACTGTCCCTTACACTTGGAACGGGTTATCGTCATTGATGAGAACCCGTTCGATGGAGCGGGCGCGGCCGTTTGAAGGATCGATGTCCGCCACTATGCCGTTCAGCTGGGCACGTCCGTCTTTCGGCACTTGGAACCGCACCGGCATATTCGTCTGGAACCGGTAGATGACATCCTCTTTCTTCATGCCGAGAATTGCATCATACGGTCCGGTCATCCCGACATCCGTGATGTAGGCGGTCCCTTCAGGCAGCACGCGGCTGTCTGCGGTCTGCACGTGGGTGTGTGTTCCGACGACAACCGATGCCCGGCCGTCCAGATGGAAGCCCATCGCGATCTTTTCACTCGTCGCTTCCGCATGGAAATCGACGAAGACGAGCGGTGTCCGTTCGTTCGCTTCCCGGATTAGCTCATCCGCTTTTTTGAACGGATCATCGTGCGGCGGCAGGAATGTCCGGCCGTGCAGGTTGAGGACGGCAAGCGTGACGCCGCCGCGTTCGATATATGTCATTCCGAGACCGGGGGCTTCTTCCGAGAAGTTCGCGGGCCGGATCAGATACTCCGTTTCATCGATGAAATCATAGATGTCCTTATGGTCCCACGTATGGTTGCCCATCGTGACCACGTCGACGCCGGCCCGAAGCAGGTCGTCGAAGATCGCTTTCGTGATGCCCCGTCCGGCAGCCGCGTTTTCTCCGTTCGCGATGACGACGTCGGGCTTGTATTTCTTCTTGAGACGGGGCAGGTAGTCAAAGACCATATCCCGTCCGGGTGATCCGACGATATCGCCGATAAATAATACTTTCATAGTCGACCTCTTTCCAAAAGAAAGAGGCTTCCGCAAACTGCCGGAAGCCCCTCTCGTTATTTTGCGTACTCCACGGCACGGGTTTCCCGAAGTACCGTGATTTTGATGTGACCGGGGTAGTCCAGTTCTTCCTCGATCCGTTTCCGGATATCGCGGGCGAGACGATGGGCCGTAATGTCGTCGATCACATCCGGGCGCACGATGATCCTCACTTCGCGGCCCGCCTGGATGGCGAATGATTTCTCGACGCCTTCATAGGACTCGGAGATTTCCTCCAGCTTCTGAAGACGGCGGATGTAGTTTTCAAGTGTTTCGCTGCGGGCTCCCGGACGTGCAGCCGACAGGGCGTCTGCTGCAGCGACGAGCACCGCGATGACAGAGGTCGCTTCCTCGTCCCCATGATGGGAAGCGATGCTATTGATGACCACTGGATGCTCTTTGTACTTGATGGCCAATTCTTTGCCGATCTGTACGTGACTGCCTTCCACTTCGTGGTCGATGGCCTTTCCGATGTCATGGAGAAGTCCTGCGCGTCTCGCGAGTGTCACGTCTTCGCCCAGTTCTGCAGCGAGCAGACCTGCCAAGTAGGCGACTTCCGTCGAGTGCTTCAAGACGTTCTGGCCGTAGCTTGTACGGAATTTCAACCGGCCCAGAATCTTGATGAGATCCGGATGCAGATTGTGCACGCCGATATCGAATGTCGTCTGTTCCCCGGTTTCCCGGATCAGTTCGTCGACTTCGCGGCGGGACTTATCCACCATTTCTTCAATCCGTGCCGGATGGATGCGTCCGTCGGCGACGAGCTTCTCAAGCGCCAGACGGGCAATTTCACGGCGTACCGGATCGAAGCCGGACAGGATGACCGCTTCAGGGGTATCGTCAATGATGAGATCGATCCCTGTCAATGTCTCCAGTGTGCGGATGTTACGGCCTTCCCGGCCGATGATCCGGCCTTTCATTTCATCATTCGGCAGATTGACGACGGAAACGGTCGTTTCCGCCACGTGATCCGCTGCGAATCGCTGAACGGCGAGGGAGAGGATCTCCCGTGCCCGTTTCTCGGACTCTTCCTTGGCACGCTGTTCGGACTCTTTCGTCATGACAGCGATATCCGTGGACAGTTCGCGTTCCACATCGTCCAGGATGAGATGTTTCGCCTCATCACGGGTCAGTGCTGAAATCTTTTCCAGTTCCGTCTGCTGCACGGCAACTAATTGTTCCGCCTTGCGTTCCATCTCTTCAATATGCTGTTGTCTTCCGGAAAGCGCGTCGTCTTTGCGCTCCAGACTGGCTTCGCGTTTGTTGAGGGAATCATCTTTACGGTCGAGGTTCTCTTCCCGCTGCAGCAGCCGGTTTTCCTGCTTCTGCAATTCGGTCCGTCTTTCCCGTATATCCGTTTCCGCTTCCACTCGCAATTTGTGATTTTCATCTTTCGCTTCAAGCAGTGCTTCTTTTTTCAATGCCTCCGCTTCGCGCTTCGCCTCTTCCACGATTGTTTCAGCGGAGTGCTTGGCACCAGTCACTTTTGACTCGTTCACGTTTTTGTTATACACAAACATAACAACTGCACCGACGATGAGACCGAGCAAAGCGGAGATGATGATCGTACCCATTCAGGTCACCTCCTCTTGCCTATTTTTTCATGTGTAGTCGGCTTGTACATCAGCTTTCAATATACCGCCTGAATTCGTTTCAACCAAACATCGTTTCAAATGGTGGGAATTATACAATTCTAATTGTATCGGTGTCATTCTGGCATGTCAAGATAGAGACGCAAGCCGCCGCTTTTTTCAATACAGAAAGCCGGCGCCCCACTGAAGGGCTGCCGGCTCGGCTGTTATCATTCTTCGTCTTCGAAAAGTGCCAATTCTTCTTCATCTTCGTCCTGGTTATGTGCTGCGATGACATAGTTATCGGAAGTGAGCCCGTAGCTGCTGCGGATCTTATCGGAGATTTCCGCGCGGATCGAGGGGTTCTCTTTCAGGAACTGCTTCGCATTCTCCCGTCCCTGACCCATCCGGTCCCCTTCATAGGAGTACCAGGCGCCGCTCTTCTGGACAACTTCAGCTTCGACACCGAGGTCGACGATCTCCCCTTCTTTCGAGATCCCTTCACCGTACATGACATCCACTTCAGCTGTACGGAACGGAGGCGCGACTTTGTTTTTCACGACACGGATACGGGTCTTGTTCCCCATGATATCGGTACCGTGCTTGATCGCTTCACCGCGGCGCACTTCAAGGCGCACGGACGAATAGAACTTCAGCGCGCGGCCGCCCGGAGTCACTTCAGGGTTCCCGAACATGACGCCGACTTTTTCACGGATCTGGTTGATGAATACAGCAATGGTCTTCGACTTGTTGATGGCGCCCGACAGCTTACGGAGAGCCTGTGACATGAGCCGCGCCTGCAGACCGACGTGGGAATCACCCATCTCGCCTTCGATTTCCGCTTTCGGCACCAATGCCGCAACGGAGTCGATGACGATGATGTCGACGGCACCGCTCCGGACGAGGGCTTCCGCGATTTCGAGTGCCTGTTCACCCGTGTCCGGCTGTGACAGCAGGAGCTCATCGATGTTGACACCGAGCTTCTGGGCATAGACCGGATCGAGTGCGTGCTCCGCATCGATGAAGGCTGCCTGTCCGCCTGACGCCTGCACTTCTGCGATTGCATGCAGCGCAACGGTCGTCTTACCTGAACTTTCAGGTCCATAGATCTCGATGACCCGGCCCCGCGGATAGCCGCCCACCCCGAGTGCTGCATCCAGCGCAAGTGAGCCGGTGGATGATGTGGAGATTTCACGGTCCGTCTTTTCCCCGAGTTTCATGACAGACCCTTTGCCGAATTGCTTTTCTATTTGTTTCAGCGCCTGATCCAGCGCCGCTTTACGATCGCTCAAAAAAATTCCTCCTTCAAGGTGTTTTCTAACTGTCTCTACTATACTCCTTTTGAGAAAAATAAACAAGCAAAAAGCGAACGAGTATTCGACTTTTTGCTTGAAATTCGAGATTTAATTGAGAAAACGGACTATATCCGGATTTTAATTGAGAATCGGAGCGAAACTTCAATTTTGCCCGATTAGTGCTCCAGCAGCCTGATAAGATAGTAGAGTGCGTAATTCGCAGCCCTCTCGCGGTTCGTGTTCCGCAAGCCGGACAGCCGCAGCTGATAGGCTTCCGTCCGGTCTTCTGCAGCGATTCCGATCCAGACGGTGCCTGCCGGTTCGCCGTCATGCGGGTCGGGGCCGGCCGCGCCTGTCAGTCCTACGCCGATATCCGTTCCGAAACGGCTGCGGACTTTCTCAGCAAGCGTTTTCGCGCACTCCGCGCTGACGATACCAAAACGGTCGAGCAGAGAGGGATCGACACCGAGCTGCCGGATTTTCGCTTCCCGCGTATAGACCGTCATCCCGCCTGCAAGCGACCGGCTGATACCCGGCTGTTCCGCAAGCAGAGATGTGAACAGTCCGGCAGTCAGGCTTTCGGCAGCCGAGATGGTCAGGCCTTTGGCCAGCAGCAGATCTGCGGCTTTCGAAGGAAGCGTATCCTCATCGAATCCGACGATATAGGCGCCGACCTGATCGCGGAGCTCGTCGATCACCGGAGCGATTAGTCCGCGCGCTTCACTTTCCGATGGCGCTTTCGCCGTCAGCCGGAGTGTCACGGCGTCACGCGTCGCGAGCGGAGCGATGGTCGGGTTCGTCTGCCGGTCGAGCAGATCCTGCAGCCTGGCTGCAAGCTCCGCCTCCCCGATGCCGAAGAATTTCACGACTGTCGAGATGATCGCTTCCTGATGACCGAGCAGCTGCTGTAAATAAGGGACCGCCTCCTGCCGGAACATCGGCTCCATCTCGTGAGGGGGTCCGGGCAGCAGTATATAGGTGCG
This sequence comes from Sporosarcina sp. NCCP-2716, assembly GCF_023707985.1. Taxonomy (GTDB): domain Bacteria; phylum Bacillota; class Bacilli; order Bacillales_A; family Planococcaceae; genus Sporosarcina. Next base: position 349,664 of record NZ_BRCF01000001.1, on the reverse strand, counting down.
GCCGCCTGCAATTGCAGCCATGCCGGGTGCCATGCCGTTCCGGTTGACGAGGACAGTTGCTCCCTCAAGCACGAGCGCCTGCTTCCGGTTGTTGTCGGTCATCGTACGGCCCGTCCGTTCGAAATACGCTTCGATGGAAGTGAGCGCCTCCTCATCCATTTCGAGATCACAGCCGATATGTTTCGCGATCGTCTCTTTCGTCAGGTCATCTTTCGTCGGACCGAGCCCGCCGGAGAAGATGATCAGATCAGCCCGGCTTTCCGCAATCCGGATGGTCTCTTCCAGCCGGGATGGGTTATCGCCGACGACCGTCTGATAGAAGACGTCGATGCCGATTTCCGCGAGCTGTGCCGAGATGAATTTCGCATTGGTATTCGTGATCTGACCAAGCAGCAGTTCCGAACCGACTGCGATGATTTCAGCTTTCATCGAAGATTCCCCCTCGTTACATGGATTGCGTCAATACGTGTTTGTTTTTCATGAAATAATCGAGACCTGACCAGATCGTGAAGATCAGGCAGACGTACAGCATGACAGTTCCGAACGGGAAGTTCACCGCTTCAAAGAAGATATTGTGCAGCAGAAGCGATGCGATAGCCAGGATCTGGGTGACAGTCTTGATCTTGCCGAGCTGGTTGGCAGCGACGACTTCCCCTTCTCCTGCGAGCAGCAGACGGAGGCCCGTGACGGCGAACTCACGGCTGATGATGATGATGACAACCCACGACGGCGCCGCGCCGAACTCGACGAGGATGATGAATGCCGCGGAAACTAGAAGTTTATCCGCGAGCGGGTCGAGGAATTTCCCCATGTTGGTCACCAGATTGTTCCTCCGGGCGATGTAGCCGTCGAGCCAGTCAGTCGCTGATGCGAAAATGAAGATCAGCCCGCCGATGAATTGTTCGACAGGGAGTGTCGTTCCTCCGATCGACAGGGTGCCCATCCCGAAATCGGCCAGCATGAAAACGATGAATATCGGGATGAGCAGGACACGGGAAACCGTGATTTTGTTTGGCAAGTTCATAGGGCAACGCTCCTTATTCGATTATGCGATCTTTTGGAACCTGCTGCGAGCAGGCAGTGTAAGAATGAAAAAAGTCATCTTCTCAGATGACTATTTTCATTTTTTATATTCGATGATGATGTTTTGGGTGACCGTGTCGTTCGGATATGCCAGCGGTTCACCGTTGACAAGGACTTCCGTGAATTGCGTACGTCCCACACGTATCCTGGCTGATTGCTGTCCGTTCAGATCGACGGTCTCTTCCTGGCCGCCTGTCATCACGCGAGCGCCTTGAGGAAGGAGCTCTTCCCCGTTCGGGTTCGTAATGCCGATCCATGACTCGCCGTCCTGCTTCACTTTCACGGTAACGGAGAAGGTTTCAGCGTTTTCCAGTGTGAACGTGGAAGTCGCTCCGGAAATGGAAGACTGTGTCAGTGTCTGCTCGGGAGCAGGTGCTTCCGGCTCAGCTTCAGGTTCTGCTTTGTCAGCATCTTCCCCGTCTGCCGGTTCCCCGTCTGCTTTGTCCCCTTGACCCTTATCATCGACCACCGGATCGTCTTTCGGCTTATCCACAGTCATTTCGTCCGTCGTCGCTTCCTCCGGCTTCGGCGCGCTGGCCTGATGCTGGTACAGGAAGACGACCACTCCAAGTATGACGACGATGAACAGTGCCGCGATTATCTTCGGAAGGACTTCGTTCATGCGCCCTGACTTCAGATAGCCTGGTTTCTGCTGCATCTGGGGGGCGCTCCGCTGGACTTCCTCTTCCCGCATCTGGACGGAAGACTCGTTATCCCGGTAGAGCGCGAGCATTTCCTGCGAATCGAGACCGACCGCTTCCGCATATTGCTTGATGAATGCGCGGACATAGAAAGAGCCGGGCATCATGCTGTAATCCTCGTTCTCGATCCCGGCCAAGTACCGTTTCTGTATTTTCGTTATTGCCTGTAAGTCATCCAAGGTGTAACCTTTTGCTTTTCTCGCCTCTTGAAGACGATTGCCTAAACCGGACAACTTGATCACCTGCCTGTTTTAAAAATTGAACATACCAAATCCGTCTGCGCCGCCGCGTCCTGAATTCATCACGTTATTGTCGATGACTTCATATGTAATCTCCTGGTCGGGATCTGTACGCAGTTCGATGATGTAGTCGAAATCCTCTATGGAGTATTCAGAGTGCTGGACGAACATATCCGGATGTTCGACAACTTTCGTTGAAGGGAGGCGCATCATTTCCCGTACGAGCTGCATGTGCCGCTCGTCGCCGGATTTCCTGGTGACGATGCCGTCGAGGATGAAAATATTATCTTTCGAGAATTCATCGCCCATCAGACTGTTGCGGACGGTCTGCTTGATCATCGTCGATGACAGAAAGATCCACTTCTTGTTCGCACAGACACTCGCGGCAACGACAGACTCGGTTTTCCCGACCCTCGGCATTCCGCGGATACCGACCAGCTTATGGCCATCCTGCTTGAAGATTTCAGCCATGAAGTCGACGAGCACCCCGAGTTCACTGCGCAGGAACCGGAACGTATTGCGATCATCCGCAGTCCGCTGAATATAGCGGCCGTGACGCACAGCGAGGACGTCCCGCAGTTTCGGCTGCCGGATCTTGCGTATCTCAATCGTGTCCATCGTGGACGCGATCAGTTCGAACCGTTTGATCTGGTCGTCGTCATCCGTCCGCACGAGCATTCCCCGTGTGTCCCCGTCGACTCCGTTGATCGTGACGATATTGACGCGGAGCATCCCGAGTAAGGAAGCAATGTCCCCGAGAAGTCCCGGACGGTTCACCTGCAGCTCGTATTCCAGATACCATTCACCCAATGGAACCCCTCCTTCGCCTGATTACCACTCACTCGGATAGGACGCAGCAGCGCACACCTTAGTTCCTATCATAGCTGAATTAGGACGTGAGTGAAAGAAAAAACTAAAACAAGGGGATCCGGATCGAAACGGCGGACTAGATATACCAGCCGCCGTTCAGTTTCAGGATTTCCCCTGTCATGTAATCCGCTTGTCCGCCCGTCAGAAAACCGACGAGATCCGCCACTTCTTCGGGTCTCCCCGGCATCATGAGCGGGATTTCCTGCATGACGAGTGCCCGTTCGTCTTCCGGGATCTCTTCGTTCATGCGGGTTTCGATCCATCCGGGGGCGATGCCGTTGACCCGGATCCCGCCGAAAGCAGCCTCTTTTGCGTACGCTTTGACGAATGCGTGCTGAGCCCCCTTCACTGCGGAGTACATCACTTCACCGGCAGCTCCCGTACTGCCCCAGATCGAACCGATGAAGACGACGTACGACGGTGCGGCCTCACGCAGCTTTGCCGACAGCAGGCTGATGAGCCGCGCCGGGTTCTGGACGTGCACCCGCCACAGCGCCTCCATGTCTTGCTCCGACGTCTCTGTCAGGAGTTTCAGCATGGACTGACCGCCCGCTGCAACAATGCACGCAACGTCTCCGACTTGTGCGGCCAGCGTCTCTGCTGCACCTACTGCTGAGAAATCCGCCGGCAGGCAATGATACCCGCCGTCCGAATGCTCAGCTGCCAGTTCAGTACGGAGTGCTTCCGCTGCTTCGGCATTCGAGTGGTACTGCATATACAGCGACCAGCCGTCCCGGGCGAGGCGGCGGCAGACCGCGCTGCCGATCCCGCCTGAGGCGCCGAGCACGAGTGCATGACGCCTGCTGCTCACTTGCCCTGTTCTGTCGGGCGGATCGTCATGACCGTCTGCCCGCCTTCATAGTAGAAGTCCCGGAACGCTTCCTGCAGCTGGGCGGTTGTCAGCTGTTCCAATACAGGGACGACGTCAAACAGGTTCATGTCGTTGAAATTGTAGTGTGTGAACTGGTTCGCAATATATTCCGGCGAGTTGAGCGCCCTCATGAAGAGGCCGATCCGCTTCTTGCGGATCCGTTCGAGCTGATCACCCGTGATCGACCAGCGGTCCCGTGCTTCATCGAAGACACTCAAGATCAGCTTTTCAAGCTCTTCCGGATGGTCGGTATCCGAACCGATTGCTGCAAACCCGAAGCCGTTCTCCAGATTGAACTCATACGAGAATGATTCGTCGATAAGCCCTCTGTTGTAAGCTTCCGTGTAGAACTCCGACGAACGGCCGAACAGGATATCGAGTGTTACGTCTGAAGCCAGTTCCCGGATGAGCATCTCTTTGCCGCTCATATCCGTATTCCGGCATTTCGTTCCGATCATCAGCTTCGGCTTCGTGACATCCATGAACAGTTCACTGCGCGGCTCAGCCGCCTGGTCCGGTTCCTCAGGGAAACTCCGTTCGACCGGTTCCGGGGCTTCGAACGTCTTCGCCTGCTGATCCTTTTTGACAAACTCCAGCATCTCGTCAGGGTCGACATTGCCGACTGCGAAGAACACCATGTTGGAGGGATGATAGAATGTCCCATAACATTCATACAGATGTTCCGCCGTGATATCCTGGATCGTTTCGACTGTACCGGCGATGTCGATCCTCACCGGGTGGTTCTTGAACAGGTTGGCGATTGTGCCGAAATACTGGCGCCAGTCGGCCTGATCGTCATACATCGTGATTTCCTGCGCGATGATCCCTTTCTCCTTCTCCACCGTCTTTTCGGTGAAATACGGCTGCTGGACGAAATCGAGCAGGGTTTTCGTGTTCTTGTACAAGTTGGCCGTTGAAGAGAATAGGTAGGACGTCCGGGTGAACGAAGTGAACGCGTTCGCCGCAGCCGCATTCTCGCTGAACTCCTGGAAGACATCACCTTCCTCTTTTTCGAACATCTTATGCTCCAGGAAATGGGCGATCCCGTCAGGCACCGTCACGAAGTCGCTGCCGCCGCGCGGTATGAAAGTCCGGTCGACGGAGCCGTATTTTGTCGTGAACGTCACATACGTCTTCGAAAAGCCGTTTTTCGGAAGCACATAGACATTCAGGCCATTTTCAAGTGTTTCATGGTACAGCGTCTCCTGCAGCTGTTCAAAGTGGATCTTATTCATCATCCATCGCCTCCCGTCCGGACAGAAGATACGTAATCTCTTTCGTAAGCCCTGATGCCATCTGCTGCACGTCTTCTTTCGTCACTTGTTCCCATTTGCCGATCAGGTGGTCTGCCCGGAAGTTTTCATCGAGTTCTTTATACTGATCAAAGATTTCGATCTGGCCCTTTGCCGAATCGAATGCGCTCCGGATGCTGTTGGACAGCAAAGCAAGTGTCTGCCGCATCTCCAGGTCCGATATGTCACCGCGACGCATCGCTTCGATCTGTTCATCGATCAGGCCGGCCGTCTTCTCTTCCTGTTCCGCATCGATTCCCGACATGACATAGAGCAGCCCGTACTGGGAAGCATAGGAACTCGAGCAATAGTACGCGAGGCTCTCTTTTTCACGGACATTGACGAACAGTTTACTGTGGGCGAACCCGCCGAGCACTCCGTTCATCATCTGCATCTTCGGATAATCAGGATGCTGGAAGGTGACCGGCGTGCTGTATGCGATATTCAATTTCCCCTGTTTCATATCCTGCTGTTCCCGGATATGGAGCGGCTGACTGCGTTCCGTCTGTGCCGCCGTCGTTCCAGGTTCCGTCCGTTCCTTGCTGCGGTCCTGGAACGGGAACAAGCCGGCAGTGCGTTCAGCAAGCTCTTCCGTATCGGTATCGCCGAGCAGGTAGATATCGATTCTGTCGTTCGCGAGCATGTCCTCGAAAGCCGCCTTCAGCGACTCGCCTGTCACCGCCAGCACTGCCTGCTCGGTGCCGTTCGCCGACTGTGAGGCGGGTTCACCGGGGCGGATCAGTTCGAGCATCCGCTTATTCGCATAGCGGGTCTTATCGTTATAGACGGAGCGGATCCGGTCGGCAACGGACTGCTTCTCGCGTTCCACAATTGTTTCGCTGAACTGCCCGTCAACGAAATTCGGCTCAAACAGGCTCTCTTTCACGAGGGCCAGCAGCCGCTCGAAGACAGGGCCTTCGGAATTGCGCAGGAATTCGTCGTTGACGCTCTCTGCGTAGACGGTGACGATGTGCTCATCCCCCCGTTTGCCGGTGTCTGTGTAGAATACAGCCCCATACAGCTCCTCGAGAGCCTGACGCAGCTCGGTGCGGCTCGGATGCTGTGCCGTCGAGTCTTCCAGCACATTGGCCAGGACTGTCCGGACAGCGGCGGATTCTTCCGTCAGCGGAGCCGTGAACTTGATGGCCAGGCTGATTGTTTTAAACTGATCGGTCGGGCGTGTGTAGACCGTAACGCCCGATCGGATTTCGGTTTTGTCAAACATTCCCTAACACCTCGATTGGTTAAGATGGATTTCAGTGTGCAGCTGCACGCAGGGTACACTCTTTTTAGTATGCTGCTTTCCAACTTCACTATACATTTCCATCGGACTGCATACAAGCGATGGGACCCGGCAAAAAAGTCCCGCCTATCCGGTAACGGACGGGCGGGACTTTTTTGATCAGCGGGATCCTTTGACGTACGGATCTCCGAGAGCTTTCGGACCGTTCGCTTTTCCGATGAAACCGGCCAGTGCGACGATCGTTAAGACGTAAGGCAGAATATATAGGATGAACGACGGTACATTCTCCATGAACGGAATCGACGAGGAATTGATGGCCAACGCTTGAGCGAAACCGAAGAAGATGGCCGCGCCCATAGCACCGATCGGATGCCATTTGCCGAAGATCATCGCAGCAAGCGCCATGAAGCCCTGCCCGTTGATAGTCGCGTGACCGAAGTCGTTCGTCATCGTCTGTGCATAGACAGCGCCCCCCATACCTGCAAGGCCGCCCGATACAAGCACAGCAATATAGCGGATGCGATTCACTTTGATCCCCATTGTGTCAGCTGCCATCGGGTGCTCTCCGACAGAACGGAGACGCAGACCGAACGGTGTCTTATAGATGATGAACCACGCCAGGATTGCAACGGAAATCGCAAGAATGGAGGATCCGTACACCGACTTGAAGAACATCGGCCCGAGTACGGGGATGTCCTGCAGGAACGGGATGTTGAAACGCGGAATCTTTTCCTGGATGAAATCCGTCTGCCCTTTTCCGAAGATCATCTTCACCGAAAACAGTGCGATGGCGATCCCGAGCAGGTTGATGGCCACACCTGATACGACCTGGTCGGCCCTGAACGAAATGGAAGCGACCGCATGCATGAGTGAAAAGATCGATGATACAAGCATGGCAGCCAGGATTGACACCCAAGGCGTCCAGGCGCCGAACGTATCGACAAAGAACAAGTTGAATACGATACCGACGAAAGCGCCCATGACCATGAGCCCTTCGAGTCCGATATTGATGACCCCGGAACGCTCAGAGAACACACCGCCGATCGCGGTGAAGATGAGAGGCGCTGCATATGCAATCGACAAAGGGACGATGATATACAGGACATTCAGAAACGTACTCATCTCACTTCGCCTCCTTTTTCTTGCTAAGTCGCAGCAAGCCAACACGGATGATATAGCCCGATGCTACAAAGAATATGATTAACGCAATGACGATCGAAACAATTTCGATCGGAATATCAGCGGCATTCGGCATGTTGTTCGCTCCGTATTTCAGGGAACCGAACAGACTCGCACCGAAGATGACACCGAGCGGCGTGTTCGCACCGAGAAGGGCGACGGCAATCCCGTCGAACCCGATACCGGTGAAGCCGGCGCGGGCGGAGATGTTGCCGAACGTACCGAGGGCTTCCATCGCCCCGCCGAGACCTGCGAACGCGCCTGAGATGACCATCGCCATGACGATGTTCTTTTTGACGTTCATGCCGGCATATTCTGCCGCATTCTCGTTGAACCCGACTGATTTCAGCTCATAGCCGAGCTTCATGCGGTCGAGCAGGAACCACATGATGAATACCATGAAGAGCGCCACAAAAATTCCGTAATGCAGCGTCGAGAAGTCCGTCAGCTCCGACAGGAAATCGGAACGGAGCGAAGCCGTTTCCTGGATCTTGTCCAATTTGAATCCGCCGTGCGAGATCGACTTGATGAGCGCATTGACGATATGGAGCGCAATGTAGTTCATCATGATCGTGACGATGACTTCGTGCACTTTCAAAGTCGCTTTCAGCAGACCTGGGATGAGACCCCAGATGGCGCCGGCAGCGGCTGCAGCGAGAAGCGCCAGCGGCAGGTGGATGAACTTCGGAAGTTCAAACGCCATACCGACGTACGCAGCTGCGAACCACCCGACGATCAGCTGTCCCTCGACCCCGATATTGAAGAGGCCGGTTCGGAAAGCGAACGCGACTGCCAGACCGGCGAGGATGTACGGGCTGATCTGACGGATCGTCTCGCCGATGGCATACGTATCGCCGAAGATACCGTTCCATAATGCCGCATAACCGGCGATCGGATCATAACCGCTCACGAGCATGACGACAGCGCCGACCAGCAGACCGAGGATGATGGAAATGACCGGTACAAGCACATTGATAATTCGATTAGACATGGTTGTCGTCACCTTCTTTCACAACAGGTCCTTCTTCAGTTTTTACAATTTCATTTTTATTGTGCCCGGCCATGAACAGACCGAGTTCCTGTTCCGTCGTTTCCGCCGGGATGACTGTATCGACGATCGCTCCGTCGTAGATGACTGCAATTTTGTCGGACACATTCATGACCTCATCCAGCTCGAAGGAGATGAGCAGGACAGCTTTCCCCTGGTCGCGCTGTTCGATGAGCCTTCTGTGGATGAATTCAATCGCCCCGACGTCGAGACCCCGTGTCGGCAGTGCCGCGATCAGCAGATCCGGATTCCGCTCGACTTCCCGGCCGATGATCAGCTTCTGCTGGTTCCCGCCGGAAAGGGCGCGTGCCAGTTCGTGCTCACCTTGCGTGCGGACATCATAATCCGCGATGATCTTGTTCGCATGATCAGCAACCGCTTTGTAATTCATAAGCCCGTTCGATGAGTACGGTTTTTGGTAATACGATTGCAGCGCAGCGTTATAGCCGACACTGAAATCGAGGACGAGCCCGTGCTTATGGCGGTCCTGCGGGATATGGCCGACACCCGTCTCCGTTATCGTACGCGGCCTTTTGTTAGTGACGTCCTTGTCACCGATGATGATCTTTCCGGATTTGACCTTCCGCAGACCGGTGATCGCTTCGATCAGTTCAGACTGCCCGTTGCCGTCGATACCGGCGAGACCGACAATCTCCCCTCTGCGGACGGTAAGGTTCAGGTTTTTCACTTTGTTGATGTTGCGGTAATCGGCTACTGTCAAGTTTTCAATCCTCAGTATCTCTTCCGTCGGATGAGCGGGCCCTTTTTCAGTCTTGAACGTCACTTGACGGCCGACCATGAGCGTCGCCAGTTCTTCCGGGTTCGTCTCCGCCGTGATGACCGTACCGATGCCTTCCCCTTTACGGATCACCGTGACCCGGTCGGACACATCCATGATTTCCTGCAGCTTATGCGTGATGATGATGATGGACTTTCCTTCTTCGATCAGTTTGCGCATGATGCGGATTAGTTCATCGATCTCCTGAGGCGTCAGCGAAGCGGTCGGCTCATCGAATATGAGGATCTCCGCACCGCGGTAAAGCGTTTTCAGAATTTCCACACGCTGCTGCATCCCGACAGAAATGTCCTCGATCTTCGCAAACGGATCGACATCAAGGCCGTACAGTTTCGAGATTTCCGCAACTTTTTTGGCGGAGTCTTTAATGTTGATCATGCCCAGTTTGGTCGGTTCACTGCCAAGGATGATGTTTTCGGTGACGGTGAGGTTTTCAACGAGCATGAAGTGCTGGTGGACCATCCCGATGCCAAGATCATTGGCAACATTCGGGTCAGTGATATTGACAGCTTTGCCTTTGACTTTGATCTGGCCGCCGTCGGGCTGGTATAAGCCGAACAGTACGTTCATCAGTGTCGACTTCCCTGCGCCGTTCTCGCCGAGCAACGCGTGAATTTCGCCCTTCCCCAACTGCAGGGTAATGTTTTTGTTCGCATAGAAAGTACCGAATTTCTTGTCTATATTCAGCATCTCGATGACGTATTCCACTGAGCTCACTTCCTTGCATATAGTTTCTGATTCACTTAAATTGTCACAATAAAAGATTTTGTATCAAAACCTTTTAGTCTGGCAACTTAGGTCTGTGCAGGGCTTGACTATGTATACAAAAATAACGAAGGCCGGAATTACCCGGCCCTCATTGTTCAGCTGATCATGCGGTTATTTCTTTTCACCAGGGACTTCGACTTTACCATCGGCAATGTCTTTTGCATACTTGTCGATTTCAGAAAGTACGTCTTCAGGGATCGCACCGCGGGAATCCGCAAGAGCTACACCGTCGTCATGCAAACCGTATACTTTAGTTTCGCCGCCTGGGAACTTACCTTCTTTAGCCAATTTCGCAACGTCGTTTACAGCGTTGTCTACACGCTTCAGCATGGAAGTCAATGTGACGTTATCGTCGCCGACCTGACCTTCGTCATACTGGTCGGAGTCGACTCCGATTACCCATACATACGCGTCTTTGTCTGCTGATTTACGCTCTTTCGCTTCACTGAATACACCATTACCTGTACCGCCCGCAGCGTGGAAGATGATGTCCACACCTTCAGAGTACATGCGGTTGGCAGCTGCTTTACCAAGTTCTGCTTTGTCGAATGCGCCAGTGTACTGGACATCCACTTTAAGATCAGGCTTGACAGCTTTTACGCCTTCAAGGAAACCAACTTCAAAACGTTCGATAACAGGAATTTCCATTCCGCCGACAAAACCGATCTTATCCGATTTTGTCATCAGAGCTGCGGCAACACCAGCAAGGTATGCCCCTTCTTGTTCTTTGAAGAGGATGCTTGCCACGTTTGGCTGATCCACTTCTCCATCGATTATTGCAAACTCAGTATCTTTTTGCTGACTTGCGATGGAGTCGATTGCGTCTTCCATGAGGAAGCCGACACCGAATACAAGATTGAAGTCACGGCGTGCAAGCGCATTCAAGTTCGTTGTATAGTCCGCGTCACTTTGTGACTGGAGATAGTCAAACCCGCCGTTGCCTTTTTTCAAGCTGTTTTCTTCACCAAACTCCTGAATCCCTTTCCAAGCGGACTGGTTGAACGATTTGTCGTCAATACCGCCGACATCCGTTACCATTGCTACAGAAAATTCAGAGGCTTTGCCGCCGTCAGAAGTTGAACCTTTGCCGCTGTCCTTGCTGTTGTCTTTGTCTGAACCACAAGCTCCCAATACTGTGCCTGCAGCAAGAACGAGGGACAGGGCAAGACCAAATCTGCGTTTACTCATTTTGTGACCTCCCTATTTATATGTTGGTATGATGAAGGCGGAAAACCGCCTTATACCCGTTTCCGGACTACATGGAAGCTGAACTTGTCCGCGCGGAAATAGTTCTTCGAAAGCAAGACCATTTCCCCGGTTTCCGTGTAGTGTTTCTGAAGCAGGACAAGAAGAGGTACATCGACCCCGCATCTCAGGATGGATGATGCTTCCTGATCATATCCTACTGGTTCGATATGCGCAATGGCCTGGGAGATATGGATCTTCCCGTCTTGCTCCAGTGCGTCGAATAGTGAGGTTTTCATGAGTTCTGTCGAGTCTGCGCGGAGATTTCCCGCACGCACCTGATCGATGCAGTAGACGACCGGTTCTCCGTCTGCTGTGCGCACCCGTTTAATTGTAACAATGGAATCATCTGTTTTGCAACCGAACTTTTCACTGCATTCATCCCCTGCCGGCGCTTCCGAGACTTCCATGAAGATCGTACCGGGCTTCATGCCGGCGTTCCGGATCATCGTGGAGACACTCGACAGTTCCTCGATCCCTGATGAAAATAATGGCCGGGGCTTCAGAAATGTGCCGACTCCATGTTTCCGTACGATGACTTTCTCTTCTTCGAGAACACGCAATGCTTCGCGCAAGGTCGCCCTGCTGACGCCGAGTGTCCTCGCCAATTCGAATTCAGAGGGGAATTTTTCGTTTTCCTTGAATCTGCCGGCTTCGATGTCCTGTTTAATGTGTTCGATGACTTGGACATATAAGTGCCTCTGGTCTGCCTTGATCACCAACCCATCTCCCTCCGGACGAGGTCAGACCTCTGATGTTGGACGTCGTCTTATTCAACCATACTATAACATTACCGGAGGAGAAAATAAACATGGCAGATGAAAAAAACTTGGCCGCCAGAGTCTTTCTGTTCAAATTCTGTCAATATTTCTCGCTATTACTCTGCAGCGTCCCTGCCGGCCAGCACTTGACGCGGTTTGCTGCCTTCCGGAGGTCCCACGACACCACGCATCTCCATCTGGTCGACGATGCGGGCGGCACGTGAATAGCCGACACGGAACCGTCTCTGAAGGAGCGAAACGGAGGCCGTCTGCATTTCGATAACCAGCTGGACAGCCTCGTCGTACAGTTCATCCGTTTCTTCGAACTCCTGGATCTCCTCCGTCTCGGATGGGATCATATCTTCCTGATATTGCGCTTTCTGCTGCTGGATGACGAAATCGACGACCGTTTCGACTTCCCGGTCCGAAACGAACGCGCCCTGCACGCGGGTCGGCTTGGAAGCGCCTGCCGGGAGGAACAGCATGTCCCCCCTTCCGAGAAGTTTCTCCGCCCCACCGCTGTCGAGTATCGTGCGTGAGTCGACGGCGGACGAGACGGCGAACGCGATCCGTGACGGGATGTTCGCTTTTATGATCCCGGTGATGACGTCGACACTCGGCCGCTGGGTAGCGATGATCAGATGGATCCCCGCCGCCCGTGCCATCTGTGCCAGACGGGTGATCGCATCTTCCACTTCGTTCGAAGCGACCATCATCAGGTCGGCGAGCTCGTCGACAATGACGACGATGTAAGGCATCTTCGGATGTTTCTCGTCGTTTTCTTCGTTCCATTGGTCGATGTGGTCGTTATAGCCTTCGATATTCCGGGTGCCCGTATGTGAGAACAGTTCATACCTGCGCTCCATCTCGGAGACAACTTTTTTCAGTGCCTGGGCGGCTTTCCTCGGATCGGTCACGACGGGCGCGAGCAGATGGGGGATTCCGTTATAGACATTCAGCTCGACCATTTTCGGATCGATCATCATCATCTTCACTTCATGAGGTTTCGCCCGCATGATGATACTGACGATGATTCCGTTCACACAGACACTCTTCCCGCTTCCTGTCGCGCCGGCGATCAGGACGTGCGGCATTTTGTTGAGTTCCGCGAGCATCGCTTCCCCGCTGACGTCCCGGCCGAGTGAGATGAGCAGCTTGGAGTCCGGCCGGTTGTTCTGTTTCGCTTCGAGCACTTCACGCAAGGAGACGACAGCGACCGCTTTGTTCGGCACTTCGATACCGACTGCCGATTTCCCCGGAATCGGCGCTTCGATCCTGATTCCGCTCGCAGCGAGCGCCAAGGCGATATCATCCGAGAGGCTGACGATACGGCTCACTTTGACGCCGGTATCCGGCAGCACTTCGTATTTAGTCACAGCCGGACCGAGGTGGACCTGCGTGACTTTCGCCTTGACGCCGAAACTGAGGAACGTCCGCTCGAGTTTCTGGGCGTTCGCCTGGATGGCGTTGTATTCACCTGACTGGTCGTGCTCAGGCGGCTGTTTCAGCAGATTGAATGATGGCAGCTGATAGGACTCGTTCTCTTCCTCTCCGGACACGCCCTTGTACGGATCGGCTTCATCAGCAGCCGCCGGCTCCGGTTTCTCGTCTTTAACGGCGGCCGGAGCAGCGGCTGTCCGTTGTTCCCCTTCCGTCTCCGCCCGTTCGTTGAATGCGGAAATGATCGGCTGGACGAACGGTTCCCCGGTTTCCGCAGGCACGTCCTCCGGAACCGATGCGACCGGTTCTGCCGGCTTCGGCTGGTCCTTCTTATGCTTGCCCGCCCGGGTGGCAGGTGACTGTTTTGGCGTTTTCACCGGCTTCTCTTTCGGCTGCGGCTTGAAGTCGATCCCTTTCACTTTCTCCTTCAGCGAGTTGAACACCGAGGGGAACCATTCCGCCAAGTAAGGCGCCAATGCTTTGCCTGTGATCAGAATGAGGCCTGTCAGCAGCAGCAGGACACCCGCGACTGCGGCGCCCGCTGAATCGAAGAGGGAAAAGAACATGGCAAAAAGGACGGCACCGATCATCCCGCCGCCGAGCGTGCCGCTTCGTGTACTGATCCCTCCGTTCGTGATAAGGACGTTCCACGTTTCTCTCAAAGATGAGTCCGAAAGCAGGACACGGCTTGCGTACAGTTCCTTGAACAGCAGGATATGGCTGAACAGCAGCAGGCTGCCGAGGATGCAGAGGCTCCCGCCGACAATCCGGTTCTTCCAACCGAGTTCGCCCCGCTTCACCATGAAGACGAGGGCTTGGAGGATCAGCATGAGCGGCAGCGCGCCATGCCAGTTGCCGAACAGGAAGCGGCCGACGGAGCCGAGCCCCCTTCCGACAGGGCCGAATTCGAACAGGATGATGACCGCAAGCGCAAGCATTGCAAGTCCGATCACTTCGAACAGCAGCGGATTCAGGGGGGTTTTGCCTTTCTTCTTGTTCGGCGGCCGTTTCTTTTTCTTTTTCGAGACTTTCCTAGACATGCTCTGCCTCCTTTTTGCACAAAAAGGATTTCCCGCCGGCCGGCAAGGAAATCCTTAAGGGGAATTGTATGATCAGTATTCCATGATAATCGGAATGATCATCGGGCGTCTTTTCGTCTGTTGGTACAGATAAGAGCTCAATGTATCCCGGATCTCTTGTTTAATGTTTGTCCATTCGAACGTTTCTTTATTCACATACTTCTCGACGATCTTTCGGATCAGGTTCGAAGCCTCTTCCATCAGTTCCTCGGATTCCCGTACATATACGAATCCGCGGGAGACGATTTCCGGTCCTGCAGCAATTTTTTTCTGCTTTCGGCTGAGCGTGATGACGATCGTGAATATCCCATCTTGCGACAGCAGTTTGCGGTCACGCAGGACGATGTTGCCGACGTCGCCGACACCGATGCCGTCGATCAGGACGTTGCCTGCGGTCACTCGGCCGCTCATTCGGATCTTGCCGTTCTTGAACTCGACGATATCGCCTTTGTCCGCGATGAAGATCTGGTTCTTACGCATACCGATCTCCTGAGCCAGTTTGGAGTGGGCGATCAGCATCCGGTATTCACCTGTTATCGGGATGAAGTTCTTCGGCTGCATGAGATTGAGCATCATCTTCAGGTCTTCCTGGCTGCCGTGGCCGGAGACGTGGACGTTCCGGGCAGATGTCAGCACTTTCGCACCAAGTTTTGCAAGTTCGTTCATCATCGAGAATACGGAGACTTCGGAACCCGGTGACGGAGTGACTGTGATCAGCACAGTATCCGTGTCTTTGATGCGCACATCGCGGTGGTGTTTGCGGACGATTTTCTCAAGTGCTTCAAGCGGTTCGCCCTGGTTGCCGGTCATGATGATGACCACTTCGCTGTCATCGTAGTTCCCGAGTTCCTTGACCGTGATGACAGTTCCTTCAGCAACTGTCAAGTAGCCGAGTTTCACGCCGACTTCAAAATAGCTTTCGAGGCTTTTCCCGACGACTGCCACTTTACGGCCTGTCTCAGCAGCCTTGTCCAGCACTTG
Source organism: Sporosarcina sp. NCCP-2716 (assembly GCF_023707985.1). Lineage (GTDB taxonomy): Bacteria > Bacillota > Bacilli > Bacillales_A > Planococcaceae > Sporosarcina. The sequence continues at coordinate 334,068 of NZ_BRCF01000001.1, read as the reverse complement.
CTGGATCCGCAGGAAGTTGGATGCGTAGACGGCGACCAGGATCCTTCCTTCAGCACCGTAGAACGTTTTGGACAGCTGTGCTTCGACAACCGTTTCGGAAGTCGTGTAGCCTGGACGTTCCGCTTCCGTAGAATCCGACATGAGGATGAAGACGCCTTCCTCACCGAGTTCAGCCATTTTGCCGAGATCGGGCTTGTACGCGCCTTTTGCAGCCTGGTCGAACTTGAATTCCCCTGTGTGGACGACAGCACCTTCACTCGTATGGAAAACGATCCCGAGTGAATCCGGAATGCTGTGGGTCGTGCTGAAGAACGTCACATACGTCCGTTTGAAGTTCATCCGGCTTTTCGCCGACACTTCGAAGAACTTGACGCTCGCCGGAGCCGGCATTGTTTTCAGGTGCTCTTTCGCAAGCGCCAATGTCAGCTTCGAACCGTAGACAGGAGCCTGGACTTTCTGCAGCAGGTAAGCGATCGCACCGATTGCATCTTCGTGTCCGTGTGTCAGGAAAATCCCTTTGACCCGGTCTTTGTTTTCTTCGAGGTATGTCATGTCCGGAACGACGAAATCGATCCCGAGCATTTCTTCTTCAGGGAACATGAGGCCTGCATCGACAACGAACAGTTCCTCATCGATTTCCACGACGTACATGGATTTCCCCATCTCTCCCACCCCGCCAAGCGGGATGACTCTGATTACTTCATTTTTAACATTTGTCACATTGTTTCCTCCTATATGAGATTCCCGCACTAAACGACTAGTTCCCATTATACTTGACCGAGCAGTTCTGCACAAACAAAAATAGCCGGCGAGTCCGCCGGCTATCCGAACAATCTCTCTGCAGCAGCCTTTACCCGCTGCAGGGTGTCGTCAAGATTCGGGTCGTGTCCGGGCATTCCGGTGAGCGGGAGCCGGACATCACCGACAGGAATCCCTGCCTGATTCAAATAATATTTCACTGGCACCGGGTTCGGTTTCGAGAAAACCGCCTCGAACAGCGGGAGCAGTGTCTGGTGCATCTTTTCAGCTGTCCGGTGACGGCCGCTCAAGTACGCATCGACCATCCGTCTCATCTCACTGCCTGCGATATGTGACGTGACGGATATGACTCCGCTGCCCCCTACCGCGAGCAGCGGAAGTGTCAGCGCGTCATCACCGCTGTAAACGGAGAATCCGCTATGTGTGCCGGCGATGATGCGGGTCATCTGGGTAAGGTCCCCGCTCGCTTCCTTGACAGCCCGGATATTGCTGATCTGCGACAGCCGGATCACCGTCTCCGCAGTCATGTTGACGCCTGACCTGCCTGGTATGTTGTACAGCAGCACAGGGATCGTTATCTGCTCAGCGATCGCTTTGAAGTGCTCATACATCCCCTGCTGGTCCGGCTTATTGTAGTACGGGACGACCAGCATGACGCCGTCCGCCCCGAGTTCCTGAGCCCTGACGGCGGCACGGATCGAGGAGCGGGTATCGTTTGTTCCGACGCCCGCGATGACAGGCGCTTTTTTATCAGCAGTACGGATGATGTGTGTAAGAAGCTGTTCTTTCTCTTCTTCGGAAAGGGTCGGGGATTCTCCTGTCGTTCCATTGACGATGAGTGAATCGGTTCCCGTCGACAGTAAATGATCGACAAGCAGTGATGCGGCACCGAGATCGACGGCACCCTGCCTGTCGAACGGAGTGACCATCGCCGTACCGATCTGACCTAATTCCATTCGCTTCATCCTTTTTTCAGTAGTCTTACGAAAGACGCGGCGGCCGGCCGATCAGCTTTTCCGCAATCTGCACCGAGTTCAGCGCCGCGCCTTTCAGCAAGTTGTCAGCCACGATCCATAAGTGGAACCCACGCGGATGATCGGGGTCTTTCCGGATGCGTCCGACGAATACATTATCTTCGTTTTCCGCAAACAGCGGCATCGGGTAATGCTGTTTCTCGGGATCATCCTGGACAGTGATCCCCTGTCCTCCGGCGATCGTGCGCCGCAGCTCTTCCGCCGTGACCCCTTCCTCCTGGATTTCGATATAGACGGATTCCGAGTGGCCGGTCACGACCGGGAGCCGGACACATGTAGCCGATACGGAGATGGAATTGTCGCCGAAGATCTTCTTTGTTTCGTTGATCATCTTCCATTCCTCTTTCGTATAGCCTTTCTCGTCGAAGACGTCGATCTGGGGGATTGCATTGAAGGCGATCGGATAGTGACGTTTCGCACCGGCACTCGGAAGCTGTGATGCCGAATTGCGTGCCCGCGAGTCGAATTGGCCGCTTTGGGACTTCAGCTCGAGGATCGCATCCGAACCTGCACCGGACACCGCCTGGTACGTGGATACGAGGATCCTGTCGAGTCCATAAGCCTTGTTGACAGGGTGGAGCGCCGCAGCCATCTGGATCGTCGAGCAATTCGGATTGGCGATGAGGCCCTTATGGTTTTCCAGTGCATCTGCGTTCACTTCCGGCACGACGAGCGGCACATCCGCGTCCATCCTGAAAGCGCTCGTATTGTCGATGACGACAGCCCCCCGCTTCACGGCTTCCGGGGCGAGTTTTTCCGAAATCGATCCGCCTGCGCTGAAAAATGCAATGTCGATATCCTTGAATGACTCAGGCTTCGCCTCCTCGATCGTGAAGAGCCTTCCGCCCGCCTGTATGACCGTCCCGCTCGAGCGGGAAGAAGCCAGCAGTCTGATCGAACGGTATGGGAATGACCGCTCCAGCAGTTTATCCAAGATTTTAGCGCCCACTGCACCTGTTGCCCCTACAATTGCTACATTGTACGTCTGCATGCCGATTCTCCTTCTCTGACACGATGCCCCGCGATGCGGGCACCGGATAATCATGTTTCACGAATTATACCATAAACGTGAATTCTCTGTCGTTCATTTTTCCGGCTGGTGTGCGATCAGCAGCGGCTGCAGCTGTGTCTTTTCGATCGCAGCAGCGGCCGCCTCTGCGATCAGTGAAAAATCGCTGATGAGGGAGTTCGGTTTTCTGTATGGATCATCCTGACCGAACGGGATGAAATAGACGTTTTTCATGTTGAGCAATTTGACAAGATTATAGGCATTCAGCCCGAGCGCGTCGTTTGTCGAGATGCCGAGAAGGACAGGGGCGTGATTCCGCATGGTCGCTTTTGCAGCCATCAGGACCGGTGAATCCGTAGCTGCATTCGCGAGCCTGCTCATCGAATTGCCGGTCATCGGTGCGATGATCATGCAGTCGACGGGCGAGGAAGGCCCGAACGGCTCCGCCCCCGCGATGGATGAGATCACTTTCTCACCTGTTGCACCCTCTATTTTCTCGATCCACTCTTCTCCGGTGCCGAACCGCGTGGCGGCTGTCAGCACCGAGTGTGTGATGACCGGTACAACGGCTGCTCCTGCCTGCTGCAGCCGTTCGATCATCGGCAGCAGTTCCTCATACGTACAATGGGAGGCCGTGATGCCGAGGCCGATCCGCTTGTTGTGAAGCACTCTTGTTTACTCCTTTCCTCTGCACATTCTCAAAACGGTCTGCGCCAAATACTCTCCGGCCTGTTTCGGGAAGTGCCTGCCGGGCAAACCGAGATGTAGTGTATAGTATGCAGAGGTGTCATCGGCCCTTAGGCAGCCGGGCATGGAGGCCAGTTCGAACACGTGCAGCCTGCTGCCGTGATCCCTCGTCAGCCAGGCTGCGGGGATCGTATTGACGAGGTAGCCGGACCGGGGCAGCCGTTCGGGGTCGAGCGGGTGTGCTGCGAATCCGAGCGCTTCCGCTTCCCCGAGCTGCGCGTCGGAGCGGGCATAGATGCTCACCTCAGCCCCTAATCCGCCAAGGACCTCTGCTGTGATGCGGCCGACCCTGCCGAAGCCGGCAATGCTGATCTCCGTCTGCCCGACAGGTTCCTTCGTCATGCTCATGAACTCCGCGGCGAATGCTTCCGCTGTCAGCCGGGCATTGTTCCAGACGAACCGTTCGTCCGCCAAGTAGTTCTGGACGTCCAGTCCGTCCTGTTCGAGCGCCTCCCGCTGCCCCTCTTTCAGGAGGCCCGTATAAAGGCAGGCGCCTTTCCGGAACGCGCCCGGAGGGAATTCCCCTGTAATCCCCTGGACAGGCAGGATGATATGTGATGGTTTTCCCTGCCTGATCAAATTGAGCAGGCCGTCCGTCACCTGGTCGTGTTCATATCGCAAGCAGTCGGGATAGCTCTGCTCCACCATCCTTGCACAAGACGTCATCCGTTCGTCACTGCCGATGACGAGCCACCGCTTTTCAGACATCGGCTTCCACTCCGTCCAGGTCGTGTGTCTTCCCGAAAAGGATCCGGTGCTCACCGATCAGTACGATCTCACTCCACGGGATGTATTCCCTGGAAGGCTCCTTCTTCTGCAGGAAGGGGATCCTGCCCGCACGGTCCCTGATTTCGAAACCGATGATCCTGCCGCTCCGTCTGTCGAACAGCAGATCCGTATCCGCAAGGAACCCATAGCGGACCCCTTCAGCAACCTGGATGAGCTCTTTTTGAGCGAGTTCCGACAATAACATACACATGCCTCCTCCGCTTTATCTATACAGTCTATGATAAGGCGGCGGAAAAGCTGACAGCCGGTTTGGTCACGGGTGGTTCGGCGATACGATCGATATGGCCGGCTCCGTCAAAAGAAGGCGCCCCGCCATCCGCGTCACGTCATTCACCGTCACGGCGCGGACGAGTGCCAGCACCTCGGCTTCCGTCCGGTGGCGCTGCAGGAGCAGCTCGTTGTTCCCGTTCCGGTGCATGCGGGCCTCCGCGGTCTCGAGCCCGATGAGGAAACTTCCGCGCATCTGTTCTTTCGCATAATGGAGCTCTTCTGCGGTGACGCCGGATTGCGCGATGTCTCTGATGACGTCAAGCACAGCACTGGTCAGCGCTCTCTCATTCTCGGGTGCCGCTGCACTGCCGATGACAAAGGCCCCTTCAGCTTCGTGCGCCGCATAGTACGAATAGACCGAGTAGGCAAGCCCTTCTTCTTCGCGCACTTGCTGGAACAACCTGGACGACATCGTGCCGCCCGCGATGCTGTCGAGCAGTGCCAGTGTATAAATTTCGGGATCGTCCGTTGCAAGCCCCGGATAGCCGAGGAACAGATGGGTCTGTTCAATGTCCTTCTCTTTCCGGATGGTGCCGCTCCTGAACCGGGCAGGCCGGTATTCCTCTTCCTCCATGGACGTCCCGTCTTTTCGGAACGTGCCGAACAGCCGTCCCAGCTCTTCGAGGAGCGCCGGCTGGAAGCAGCCCGCTACCGAGACGATGATCCTGCCGGGCGTGTAATACCGGTCCATGAAGCCGAGCAGCCGGTCCCTGGTGAATGCACGGATGCTTGCGGCTGTCCCGCCGATCGGCCTTCCGATCGGATGCTCCGGATACATTAGCTTCCATAACTGCTCGTCCGCATCGTCTTCCGGCGAATCTTCGACCGATGCGAGTTCATCCAGGATGACGGTCTTTTCCTTCTCCATCTCCGTTTCGCTCAGCACCGAGTTCAGCAGCATATCCGCGAGTATTTCTGCAGCCTCTGCCGCTTTGTCCGCCAGAACGGTCGCGTAGTAGCACGTCGTCTCTTTCGTCGTGAACGCGTTGATGTCCCCGCCGTATAGGTCGAACTGCTGGGCAATTTGTTTAGCGGATCGGGATTCCGTGCCTTTGAAGAGCATATGCTCGATGAAATGCGCGATCCCTTCTTCGCCTTGCCGTTCGGATGCGGATCCCGCCTTCACCCAGATGCCGAGTGATACGGAACGGGCATGCTCCATCGGCTCGCTGACGAGCCGGACTCCGTTCTGCAATGTATCGATCTGTACCATTTCCCCATCTCCTTCTCTAGTTAAAAGCGGAAAAGCCCCGCTCCCAATGGTGTGGGAGGGGGCTCCTTGCAATCCGCTTACTCGCCTTTTTTCTCGGCTTTTTCTTTTTCTTCTTTCAGGACGACTTTGCGGGACAGATTCACGCGGCCCTGGTTGTCGATCTCGATCACTTTCACGAACATCTCGTCGCCGAGCTTCATGACGTCTTCCACTGCCTTTGTCCGTTCTTCCTGGATTTCGGAAATGTGGAGCAGTCCGTCTTTGCCCGGGAACAGTTCCAGGAAGGCACCGAATTTCTCGATACGCTTCACTTTCCCCATGTAGTACTCCCCGACTTTCGCTTCGCGGACGATGTTTTCGATCATCTTTTTCGCTTTGTCGTTCATCTCGGAATCCGGGGACGAAATGTAGATTGTGCCGTCTTGTTCCGTGTCGATCTTGACGCCGGTCTCTTCGATGATCTTGTTGATCACTTTACCGCCAGGTCCGATCACGTCGCGGATCTTGTCCGGATTGATGTGGATCATGATGATCTTCGGAGCGTATTTCGAAAGTTCCTGAGCCGGCTCAGCGATCGTATGGAGCATGTGATCGAGAATCTTCATGCGGCCGATTTTCGCCTGCGCAAGCGCTTCCTCCAAGATCTGGCGGGACAGCCCTTCGATCTTGATGTCCATCTGCAGGGCAGTGATGCCTTCAGCAGTACCAGCGACTTTGAAGTCCATGTCGCCGAGGTGGTCTTCCATACCTTGGATATCGGAGAGGACGGAATAGTTTTCACCTTTTTTCACGAGTCCCATTGCAATACCGGCAACCGGTGCTTTGATCGGCACGCCTGCGTTCATCATTGCCATCGTGGAAGCACAGATGGATGCCTGGGAAGACGATCCGTTCGATTCCAGCACTTCCGCGACGAGGCGGATCGTATACGGGAATTCTTTTTCATCCGGGATGATTGCGGACAATGCACGTTCACCGAGCGCTCCATGGCCGATTTCACGGCGGCCCGGTGCTCGGATCGGTCCTGTTTCCCCGACGCTGAAATTCGGGAAGTTATAGTGGTGCATGAACCGTTTCGTCTCTTCAAGACCGAGACCGTCGATGATCTGCACCTCGCCTAAAGCACCGAGGGTACAGACACTGAGTGCCTGTGTCTGTCCGCGCGTGAACAAGCCGGACCCATGAGTACGCGGCAGTACGCCGACTTCGGACGACAGCGGGCGGATTTCTTCAAGTCCGCGGCCGTCGGGACGGATCTTTTCGTCCGTGATCAGACGGCGCACTTCGTCTTTGACGAGCTGTTCGAGAACATTGCGCACTTGTTTCATCGTCGCGTCATCAGCTTCGTTCTCTTCGTAGCGGGCGGTCACTTCGTTCTTCACTTCCGTGATCGCTTCTTCACGTGCGTGTTTCTCTTCCGTCTGGATCGCTGATACGAGCTTGTCGTGGCAGCTTTCTTTGATGGCTGCGAGCAGGTCCTGATCGAGTTCGAACAGTTCGATCTCCATCTTCGCTTTGCCGACTTCCGCAATGATTTTTTCCTGGAATTCGATCAATTTCTTGATCTCTTCGTGACCGAAGATGATCGCTTCCAGCATGACGTCCTCGGATACTTCCTTCGCTCCGGCTTCGACCATGTTGATAGCGTCTTTCGTTCCGGCGACGACGAGGTCCAGTTCACTTGCTTCCAGCTGTTCGGTTGTCGGGTTGACGATCAGTTTCCCATCGACACGGCCGATCTGGACTCCTGCGATCGGTCCATCGAACGGAATGTCGGAAATGGAGATGGCCAGGGATGATCCGAGCATGGCTGCCATTTCAGATGAGCAGTCCTGATCGACGGACATGACCAGGGAGATGACCTGCAGATCGTTGCGGAACCCATCCGGGAACAGCGGGCGGATCGGACGGTCGATCAGACGGCTTGTCAGAACCGCTTTTTCGGAAGGACGGCCTTCCCGTTTGATGAACCCTCCTGGGATCTTCCCGACTGCATACAGCCGCTCTTCATAGTTGACGGTGAGCGGGAAGAAGTCGAGCGCCTTCGGTTTTTTCGAAGCTGTTGCAGTGGATAGGACCGTCGTATCGCCGTAGCGTACGAGGACAGCACCGTTCGCCTGCTTGGCAAACTTTCCTGTTTCGACCGTCAGTTGTCTGCCGGCCCAATCCATCGTGAATTTTTTCTGTTCTGTCATGATTGATCTCCTCTCGGTTTACATCCTGTCCATACGTAGTATGTAATACTTAGTAGTGTATCAAATTAAGCAATGATATGCGAAAGTTTTCATTATCCTCCAGGACAGCCGCCGCTGAGGTGCTGCCGTGTGCTGTCCGGAGGCATAGAAAAAAGCGGGCAGAGCCCGCTTTTTCGGTTGTCGATATTAACGGCGCAGGCCGAGTTTAGCAATCAGATCACGGTAACGCTGAACTTCGTTCTCACGCAGGTAACGGAGAAGACGACGGCGCGTTCCGACCATTTTGTAAAGGCCGCGGCGCGAGTGGTTGTCTTTCTTGTGTTCCCGCAAGTGCTCGTTCAAGTTGTTGATCTCTTCGGTAAGGATAGCGATCTGAACATCTGCAGACCCTGTGTCGTTCTCATGAGTCTTGAATTCGTTGATCAGCTCATGTTTACGCTCTTGTGTAATAGCCATCCTTTTCACCTCCTATTCTGTAATAGCCCCAAGTCCCGAGCAGCCGTTGGTGATTCGTGATGCCAAGGAAAAGGTTTGTGTATGTTTTACACTTTCCAATCATAACACTTGCGCCCGTGATGTGCAACCATCAGTCCAAGTCATTCAGTATCGCTCTGGCGGTTTCTTTATCCGTGCCGATCTGCGATTTCAAGTCATCGATGGAGCCGAATTTCTGTTCAGGCCGGATGAACGCGATCCAGTCAACGGCTGCCTCTTTGCCGTATAGGTCCCCGTCAAAATCGAAGACGTTCACTTCGATCGTCTTTTTCGCTTCTTCCGGTTTGTCGAACGTCGGTTTCACGCCGATATTGCAGACGCCGTCATAGACCGTTCCGCCGACTGTGAAGCGGACGGCATAGACACCGTTCTTCGGCACGATCAGGTCGTCTTCAGGGATGATGTTCGCTGTCGGGAACCCGAGCAGCCGACCGCGTTTGTCCCCATCCGTCACCGTGCCGACCGAGCGGAACGGCCTTCCGAGGAGTTCCGCCGTCTCCGATACCTTCCCTTCCGCAAGCAATCCGCGGATCCTCGTCGAGGAGATCTTCTCGTCGTCCATTGCCACTTTCCCGACGGTCGCCGCTGTGAAAACGCCCTCACCGAGCTGCCGCATATCTTCCATCGTACCCCGGCCTTTCGAGCCGAATGTAAAATCGAAACCGGCGGTCACATGGCGGACGTTCAGTTTCTTCAGGACGTCCTCGACGAAGCGGGCCGGCGACAGATCTGCAAGTGCTTTGTCGAATGTGACGATGAAGAGAGTATCAATCCCCATATCCGAAAGGAGCCGCTCCTTCTCTGATAGCGGGGTTATATAGCCAATTTTCCGGTCCTCTTTCGAAAACAGGTGGGAGGGATGGGGATCGAACGTCATGACCGCCGGAAGCAGCTGCCGTTCCTCCGCTTCCCTTACCGCCTCACGGATCACCGCCTGATGCCCTTTGTGCAGACCGTCGAAAAACCCGACAGCCAGTGAAAATTCCTTGTTTTCTATCGGAGTGATGCTTTGTGCGGCATCGAGCTTAATCACTTCCACTGCAGTCGTCCTCCTTTTGCCAATTCAGCGGGAACATCTTCGCGGGCTTCATGAGGCCCTCTTTCCCGGGATGCGGTGCATAGACGGCCATCGCCTTTCCGCCTGACGTGATGACTAGCTCGCCGCCGGATGCCAGCAGGGGATGCAGCGGCAGCACCTGGCCATGCTGTACAAATACGAGCAGCTCCCCTTCCGCTTCCGCAGACGGCAGGCCGGACAGCGCCGACTCTAGCGGCCGGATGTGCGGCTGAAGCCGCCCTTCATCCATGAGTTCCTGCACTTGCCCGAGCGTCAGGCAGTCTTCCTGGGTGAAGGAGCCAGACGCCGTCCGGACGAGCTTAGACATGTGGGCCGGGTAGCCGAGACGTTCACCGATCTGCACAGCGAGTGTGCGGATGTAGGTCCCTTTTCCGCAAGCGACCCGAATCGTGAACTTCGGCTCGGTTCCCGAAAATTGTTCAGCGTCGCTCAGAAGGTCGATGCGGCTGATGACCACTGTCCGTTCCGGACGTTCGACTTCCAGCCCTTTGCGGGCGTATTCGTACAGTCTCCGCCCGTTCACTTTGACAGCCGAGTACATCGGCGGAATCTGCGTGATATGCCCTGTCAGTGATGCCAGGGCAGCCTGCAACTGACTGCGGCTGATCGCCTTTTCCGACGGATCGCATTGGACTGCAGCACCATCGGCATCTTCCGTTTCCGTCGCGGTGCCGATCGATACTTCCGCGATGTATTCTTTTCCTGAATCCGTAATGTAGGAAGCTGTTTTCGTTGCCTGTCCGATACAGATCGGCAGGACGCCTTCCACGTTCGGATCGAGCGTCCCGGTGTGGCCGACTTTTTTGGTCCGCAAAATCTTACGGAGCTTGAAGACACAATCATGGGAAGTCATCCCTTTTTCTTTCCAGAGCGGCAGAATACCATCCATGCCCGTATCGCCTCCTTCTCCGGCTTCCCCGCCGGAATGTATGTATGACGGAAAAAAGGGACCGGGAATCCTAGTGGATGCCGATCCCTTCTCGTCAACTGTCCGTCTCGTCTTCTTTCACTTCCCGTAAAAGGGATTCGATCCGGTTGCCGTATGCAACGGATTCATCGAAAGCGAAATCGATTTCAGGTGTTTTCCTCAGCCGGATCCGTTTGCCGATCTCGGAACGGATGAATCCTTTGGCTTTTTTCAGGCCATCGAGCGTCGCCGCTTTTTCGGATTCCTTTCCGAGCACCGAAATGTAGATCATCGCCTGCTGGAGATCGCCTGTCACCTCGACGTCTGTCACAGTCACGAACCCGACGCGCGGGTCTTTGAGCCGCTGGCCGATAATCTCGCCCAGCTCTTTCTTCATCTGTTCGGCGACCCGGTTTGCACGCATTGTCATGGAGTTTCACCCCGCTTTGCTATCGTACATAGTCGATCTGTATTTCTGTCAGCTCCCACTCCGGATTGGACTCCAGGAACTTCTGAACGCGGCGGATTTCCCGCTCTGCCGCTTCCGTGGAGGAAGCTACAGCTGCAACACCGAGTGTTGTCCGCTGCCAGAGATCCTGATGATCCAATTCGGATATAGAAACATTATACCCATTTTTGACGCGATCGATCATGCGTCTCAGCACTGCGCGTTTGTCTTTCAGAGAAGCCGCCATTGGTATGATGAACGAACACTCTGCATAGACGATCACACCCGCTTGACTTCCTGCATGACGAAGGCTTCGATGATGTCGCCTTCTTTGATGTCATTGAAGTTTTTGATGGTGATTCCGCATTCGTAGCCTTTTGCAACTTCTTTTGCATCGTCTTTGAAACGCTTCAGCGTATCGAGTTCACCTTCGAAGATCATGATGTCATCGCGGTAGATACGGACGCCGGCATCTCTCGAAATCTTGCCGTCGGTTACATAGCTTCCTGCAATCGTGCCGACTTTCGAAACTTTGAATGTCTCGCGGACTTCGACCTGACCGATCACTTTCTCCTCGAATTCAGGATCGAGCATCCCCTTCATCGCCGCTTCGATCTCTTCGACGACTTTGTAGATGACACGGTGAAGACGGATATCGACGCCCTCTTCTTCAGCTGCCCGTTTCGCGTTCGTATCCGGCCGGACGTTGAAGCCGATGACAATCGCATTGGATGCGGCTGCAAGGGACACGTCTGACTCGTTGATCGCTCCGGCACCTGTGTGGATGATCTTGACGTTGACGCCTTCCACTTCGATTTTCATGAGGGAAGCGGCCATCGCTTCGACCGTCCCCTGAACGTCCGCTTTGACGATCAGGTTCAGTTCCTTCATTTCCCCTTCTTTCATCTGATCGAAGAGGTTGTCGAGTGTGATACGCGCCTTTTCGGTACGTGATTCCTGGATGGCGTCGCCTGCACGGCTTTCGCCGATCTGGCGTGCCGTCTTTTCGTCTTCGAAGACGACGAAACGGTCTCCTGCCTGAGGAACGTCACTCAGTCCGGTAATTTCGACCGGAGCGGACGGACCTGCTTCTTTCACACGGCGGCCGACGTCGTTGATCATCGCGCGGACTCTGCCGAACGTGTTGCCGACAACGATCGGATCCCCGACGCGCAATGTTCCGTCCTGGACTAGGAGTGAAGCGACAGCTCCGCGTCCGCGGTCCAGCTGGGCCTCGATCACTGTTCCTTTCGCACGGACTGCAGGGTCCGCTTTCAGTTCAGCGACTTCGGATACGAGAAGGATCATTTCGATCAGCTGATCGATCCCTTCGCCTTTCAGTGCCGAGATCGGAACGAAGATCGTATCTCCGCCCCATGCTTCCGGAACGAGGGCGTGCTCTGTCAGTTCCTGCATGACACGGTCAGGGTTCGCTGTCGGTTTATCCATCTTGTTGACTGCTACGATGATCGGAACCTCTGCCGCTTTCGCGTGGTTGATGGCTTCGACTGTCTGCGGCATGACACCGTCATCAGCTGCGACTACGAGGATCGTCAAGTCGGTCACTTTCGCTCCGCGTGCACGCATAGTCGTGAACGCTTCGTGTCCCGGTGTATCCAGGAAGGTGATCTTCTTGCCGCCCGACGTGATCTGGTAGGCACCGATATGCTGCGTGATGCCGCCTGCCTCGCCCTGTGTCACTTTCGTGTCACGGATCGAGTCCAGCAGTGTCGTCTTACCATGGTCGACGTGCCCCATGATTGTTACGACTGGCGGTCTTTCTTCCATCGCAGCTTCTTTTTCAGCTGCCTTTTCGTCTTCTTCCGGCTCTTCGAAATAGATTTCCAAGTCGGTGCGGTCGATGCGGATCTCTTCTTCGACTGCTACATCATACTCAGCGCAGATCAGTTCAATTGCATCTTTGTCGAGTTCCTGGTTGATGGTCGCCATTACACCGAGCAGGAAGAGCTTCTTGATGATTTCAGAAGGCTCTTTGCCCAGTTTGTTTGCGAGTTCCCCGACGGACAGAGATTCATAGAATGTAATTTTTTCCGGCAGCGGCTTTTCGATTTTCGGCATCGGATTCGCCGGACGGTGTCTTCTGCGTCCTTGGTTTATGCCCCGTGCTGGCGGACGGCCCCCGCGGCGGTTGCCGCCTCCGCCTCCCTGACGGTTTTGCGGAGAGGATCCCTGGCCGGAACGCTGCTGAGGTCCCTGGCTGCCTGACTGACCTGCAGGACGGTTGCCCGTCTGGCCTGCCGGGCGGCTGCCTGTCTGGCCTTGCGGACGATTGCCTGTTTGGCCTTGCGGACGATTGCCTGATTGGCCTTGCGGGCGATTGCCTGATTGGCCTGCCGGGCGATTGCCGGACTGGCCTGCCGGGCGATTGCCGGACTGGCCTGCCGGGCGGTTGCCGGACTGGCCTTGCGGACGGCTGCCCGTCTGGCCGGCCGGGCGATTGCCTGATTGACCTTGCGGACGGTTGGAATTCCCTTGTCCCTGAGGCCGCGAATTGCCGGACTGGCCTTGCGGACGTGAAGACGGCTGCTTCGAGCGGTTCGTATTGTCTTGACCGGATTGTGCCGGTTTGGACGGACTGAATTTCTTATCCAGTTTGTCTGCAGCCCCAGCGTCGATCATCGACATATGGTTCGTGACATTCACGTTCATCTTCCCTAGTTCTTCAATGACTTCCTTGCTCGATTTGTTCACTTTTTTCGCGTATTCATGTACACGTATTTTCGTCATTAGCCCACCCCCGTTATAATTCGTTGAGGAGCATAGACAGCTTTTTGGCAAAACCGCTGTCTGTTACCGCGAGGACGACTCGCGACTCTTTTCCGATTGCATGCCCGAGTGATCCGCGATCACCGAAAACATGCTTCTCAACGTTGTAGCTAGTACATTTATCTGACACTTTTTTCATCGTGTTATCAGATGCGTCATTAGATAGTATAACAAGTTTTGCGCGCTGTGCCCGGATCTCGGCCACAGCGAGTTCTTCCCCGGCCGTCAGTTTCCTGGCCCGGGCGGCGAGTCCGAGCATCTGGTAGATCTTCGTCTCCGCCGTAATCATTTCAATGCCTCTCTCCGGACGGCGTGCAGCAGGTCCGCATACACGTCTTCCGGAACGGCGGCACCCAGCTGTTTCTCGATGGCATGTGTCGCCTGTGCTTTCTCGACAGCCTCCTCGGATTTCGAAACATAGGTGCCCCGCCCGGATTTCTTCCCTGTCAAGTCGACAGAGATTTCGCCTTCTTTCGTCCGGACGATCCGGAGCAACTCTTTTTTCGGGAACATTTCCCCGGTAGCTGCACATTTGCGCAACGGCACTTTCCGTTTACCTGCTGCCATGCGGATGCACCTCCATGCCTTCCTTATTCGCTCTCTTCTGAATAGAGATCGATCTGTTCATCCGCCCCTGCAGCATCAGCCGGTTCCAAAGGACCCTCTTCGTCTGCATAGACATCGAACTCTTCGTTTTCGATATAGTCTTCTTCCGCCTCTTCTTCTTCGGGACGCGGATAGATCCCTAACTCACGAGCATCCGTTTCGCTTTTGATGTCGATTTTCCATCCTGTCAGCTTGGCTGCAAGACGTGCATTCTGCCCGCGCTTCCCGATGGCCAGTGAAAGCTGGTAATCCGGTACGACGACTGTCGTCGAGCGGTCCTCATCCTTCACTTGGACGTCGAGCACTTTGGACGGACTCAGTGCGTTCGCAACGAATACGACGGGATCTTCCGACCATTCGACGATATCGATCTTTTCGCCATGGAGCTCGTTCGAAATCGTCTGGACACGGGCACCGCGAGCGCCGACACAGGAGCCGACAGGATCGACATCCTCATTCAGCGTGAAGACGGAAATCTTGGAGCGGTCGCCGGCTTCCCGGGCGATGGACTTGATCTCCACGATGCCGTCGAAGATCTCAGGCACTTCCATTTCGAACAGGCGGCGCAGCAGGCCGGGATGTGTGCGTGATACGAACACTTGAGGGCCGCGGGACGTCCGTTCCACTTTCGTGATATACACTTTGATGCGGTCGTGCGGCTTGTAGGTTTCCGAAGCGATCTGTTCAGTAGACGGGAGGACAGCCTCCACTTTACCGAGACCGACGAACAGGTTGCGTGCGTCGAACCGTTCCACGATTCCGTTGACGATGTCATCTTCACGGTCGATGTATTCTTCGTAGATCAGTCCGCGCTCCGCTTCCCGCACACGCTGCGTGACGACCTGTTTCGCTGTCTGTGCAGCGATACGGCCGAAGTCGCGAGGCGTCACTTCCTGTTCGACGATATCGCCGATCTCATACGCAGGGTTGAGGAGCAGGGCATCCTCCAGCTCGATTTGCAGGAGGTCGTCTTCCACTTCTTCCACAACGTCCTTGCGTGAATAGACCTTGATCGTGCCCTGGTCCAGATTGAGATCCACGCGGACATTCTGGGCCTGGTTGAAGTTCCGTTTGTATGCTGTTACAAGTGCAGCTTCGATCGCTTCCACCAGTACATCCCTAGAAATTCCTTTTTGCTTTTCCAAAGCGGTTAACGCATCAAGCAGATCGCTGCTCATCTTCATCACTCCTGATTGGTTCGATTATGCCGAAAAGTCGATTGCGTATCGTGCGACCGCAATTTTGTCTTTTGCAATGCTGACTGTCAAAGTCCGTGTTTTAATGCGGATCTGCATTTCGAGAACATCCGGCGCGTTGGCGATCAGATGTCCTTCGAACTCCTTCATGCCGTCCACCGGTTCGTATGTTTTCACATAGATATAACGGCCGACCGCTTTTTCGTAGTCCTCTTCTTTCTTGAGCGGACGTTCGGCTCCCGGGGAAGACACTTCCAGGAAATAGTTTTGCGGGATCGGATCCGTCCGGTCGAGTTCTTCACTGAGGCGTTCGCTCACCTGCGCACACTGGTCGATATCGATATTACCTTCCGGTGTGTCGATGTAAACACGCAAAAACCAATCGCGGCCTTCTTTCAGGAATTCGATGTCGACAAGCTCCAGACCGAGTTCCTGAACAACGGGAAGTGCTAATTCCTCGACTTGTTCAATTACTTTACTCATTTTACCCCTCCCTCACAAGTTGTAATTTGCCTGCAACTCACAGTAAACAACAGAAAAGAGCGGGGATTCCCACTCTTTTCGCGTGAAACTATAGCAAAAGTTACAACTATTATACCACAGACTGCCGCTTGCCGCAAATGTTACAGGCCGCTGCCCGATCCTGCCCCTCTGCATTCCGTGAAATCAGAACAGGGAGAGCTGGTTCATCTCCGGGAGGCCTTCGAGGCAGCCGAGGCTGTCCATGTATTCCGTAATCGTCTTCGAGACACGGCCCCGCCGCTGCAAGTCCTCTTTCGAAAGGAATTCGCCGTCTTCCCGCACTTCTACAATCGTTTTCGCCACGTTCGTCCCGAGGGAAGGGATGGCGTTGAACGGCGGGATGAGAGTGTTCCCTTCGATGATGAACTCCGCTGCGGAGGACTTGTACAGGTCCGGCTTTGCGAACGAATACCCGCGTTCGCACATTTCCAGTGCGATCTCGAGCACCGTCACCAAGCTCTTCTCCTTCGGTGACGCGTCGAGCCCTTTGTCGTATATCTCCTTGATGGACGCGCGGATGGATGCCGGTCCTTTGATCATCGTGGCCAAATCATAATCGGTCGCCCGGACCGTGAAATAGGCCGCATAGTACATGATCGGATGGTGCACTTTGAAATATGCGATACGCAGTGCCATGAGTACGTATGCGGCTGCGTGCGCTTTCGGGAACATGTACTTGATCTTTTTACAGGAGGCGATGTACCAGGCCGGGACTTTGTTCTTCTTCATCTCTTCCTCGAATTCCGGTGTCAGCCCTTTCCCTTTCCGGACGGATTCCATGATCTTGAAGGCGATCGCCGGTTCGAGCCCCTGATAGATGAGGTAGACCATGATATCGTCCCGGCAGCCGATCACTTCGGCCAGCACGCACGTCTTGTTCTGGATCAGTTCCTGGGCATTGCCGAGCCAGACATCCGTGCCGTGCGACAGGCCTGATATCTGGATGAGCTCGGAGAACGTTGCCGGCTTCGTCTCTTCGAGCATCTGCCGGACGAACCGGGTCCCGAACTCTGGAACACCAAGAGTACCGGTCTTGCAGTTGATCTGTTCTTCCGTGACACCGAGCGACTCCGTGCCGCTGAACAGCGACATGACGCCTGCATCGTCCGGCGGGATCGTCTTTGGATCGATCCCTGACAGATCTTCGAGCATTTTGATCATCGTCGGGTCATCGTGCCCGAGTATATCGAGTTTCAGCAAGTTGTTGTCGATCGAGTGGAAGTCGAAGTGGGTCGTCTTCCAGCTGCTTCCGACGTCATCCGCCGGATACTGGATCGGCGTGAAGTCGAAGATCTCCATATGGTCCGGGACGACGATGATGCCGCCCGGGTGCTGTCCGGTATTCCGTTTGACGCCGGTACACCCCTGGACGAGCCGGTCGATCTCCGCGCCGCGCAAGTTCAGTCCGTTGTCGTTCATGTACCCCCGGACATAGCCGTAGGCGGTCTTTTCCGCAACTGTTCCGATCGTCCCCGCACGGTACACATAGTCCTCACCGAACAGCTCTTTCGTATAGTTGTGGGCATGCGCCTGGTATTCACCGCTGAAGTTCAAGTCGATATCCGGCACTTTGTCCCCGTTGAAGCCGAGGAATGTCTCGAACGGGATGTCATGCCCGTCTTTCCGATAAGGGACATGGCACGCGGGACATTCCTTGTCTGGCAGGTCGAAGCCGGAACCGACCGAGCCGTCTGAGAAGAATTCCGCCTGTTTGCACGACGGACAGATGTAATGGGGCGGCATCGGGTTGACTTCCGTGATTTCCATCATGGTGGCGACGAGTGACGAGCCGACCGATCCCCGCGAGCCGACGAGATAACCGTCGTCCAGCGACTTCTTCACGAGCTTATGCGAGATCAGGTAGATGACGGCAAACCCGTTGCCGATGATCGACTTCAGCTCTTTCTCGATACGCGCCTCGACGATGTCAGGCAGTTTCTCCCCGTAAATCTCGTGGGCCATCGTATAGGTCAGTGACCGGACTTCCTCTTCCGACCCTTCGATATGCGGCGGATACAAGTCGTCTTTGATCGGCTTGACATCCCCGACCCGGTCGACGATTGCCAGACTGTTGTCGATGACGATCTTCTCCGCCGTTTCCGGCCCTAGGAACGCAAACTCTTCGAGCATCTCATCGGTCGTGCGGAAATGGACAGCCGGCAGACTGTGGCGGTTCATCGGGTTCGCGCCGCCCTGGGAGCGGACGAGCACTTCCCGGTAGGAAGCGTCTGTCGGATCGACATAGTGGACGTTGCCGGTCGCGACAACAGGGAGCCCTGTCTTCTTGCCGAGCTTGACCATCTTCCGCATGATGTCTTCCAGGTTCCATTCATCGCGTATCAGTTCGAGTTCGATCAGATGACTGTATACCGGTTTCGGATGGAGTTCGAGGTAATCATAGAATGACGCGACTTCTTCCGCTTCTTCCAGTGACTTCTGCATGAGCGCTTCGAACACTTCCCCTTTGTCGCATCCGGAACCGACGAGCAGCCCTTTCCGGTGCTTGACGAGCAGCGATCGCGGAATCCGCGGCACGCGGTAGAAATAATCCATGTGGGAATAGGAGACGAGCTTGAAGAGGTTCTTCAGCCCTTCATCCGTCGTGGCAAGAAGAGTGCAGTGGGACGGGCGGGAGCGTTTGTAGGCATCGCCCTCACCGACATTCTTGTTGAAGTCGTCCAGATAGGCGATCCCTTTCTCCTCGGCATCTTTCATGAGCCGGAGGAACAAGTGGGCTGTCGCTTCCGTGTCATAGATCGCGCGGTGATGCTGGGTCAGTTCGATGCCGAACTTTTTCGCAAGTGTGTTGAGGCGGTGGTTCCGGAGTTCCGGATACAGCATGCGGGCGAGTTCGAGCGTATCGATGGCCGGGTGGTTCACCGTTTCGATTCCGGCTTTCTTGCATGATTCATAGAAAAAGCCCATGTCGAAAGATGCGTTATGGGCTACGAGGATGGAGTCACCGATGAATTCGATGAAGTCCTTCATGACGTCCGCCACTTCCGGTGCATCTTTCACCATATCATCCGTGATGCCTGTCAGTTCAGTCGTCGTGGAGGACAGCGGATGATGGGGATTGGCGAACCGCTCGAATCGGTCGATGATCTCCCCATTGCGGACACGGACTGCTGCCAGCTCGATGACCGTGTCATAGACAGCGGAAAGGCCGGTCGTCTCCACGTCGAAAACAGTATACGTATCGTCCTCAAGCAGACGGTGCTGTTCGTCGTAGACGATCGGCACGCCGTCGTCCACCAGATTCGCTTCCAGCCCGAACAGCACTTTGACGCCGTGCTTCCTTCCTGCATTGTACGCTTCCGGGAACGCCTGGACATTGGCATGGTCCGTTATGGCGATTGCCGGCAGCCCCCATTTTCCAGCCTGCTCGACGAGCGCTGCTGCAGAAGACACCCCATCCATCTGGCTCAATTTCGTATGGGTATGTAATTCGGCGCGCTTCCGGCCGTCAGGTGACTTGTCTTTCCGCACGACAGGAGCAACCTCCATGATATCCTGCGCCATCATGATGAGGTCGCGGACGAATGTGTCGTTCTGGATGCTGCCGCGTGCACGGACCCATTTGCCCTTCGTCAGTGCCTTCATCAGCTCTGCGTCTTCGTTATCCCGGGAGAACATCTTCACGAGGATGGAGTCCGTATAGTCGGTGACTTTCAGTGTCAGCAGGGAACGGCCGCTTCGCAGTTCGCGGACTTCCGCATCGAACACGAACCCTTCGATCGTGATGCGCCGCTCTTCATCCTGGATCTCGCGGATGCTGACCATCGGTTCGTCGTGGCGGATCGCCGTGCCGAGGGAGATCGGACCGCTCGGGGCGGTGCCGCCTTCTTTCTTCGCCGTATCCCGCTGCTGCATCGCTTCCAATGCTTTTTGGGCATAGGCTTCCTCTTCCGCCTTCCGTTCTTCGAAAAACGCGGCTTCCGCCTGCTGTTTCTCCTCAGGAACCTCGGAAAGCAGGAACTCAGGATAAATGCCCGCAAAACCGAATGACTCGAAGGCGTTCGAAATCAGCTGGCCGTATTTGTTCTTCAGTGTCCGCTGCTGGACTTCGTTCACGCAGCAGACGGACAGTTTGTCGCCTGTCAGCTCAGGCTCCCGTGCCGTCAGCGCTTCGCGCAGCGGAGGTGAAATATCCCCGAGTTCGTCCATCACGGCCGGCCAGTAGGCGGTCACTTTGCCTGCATCCGCCGGCCGGTTCCGTGACGAAATGTGCAGACGGACGGCAGCGATGGCGGAAAACGCTTCACTCACCCGCTTGCGGAACAAGGTGTATACTTCAAACGGCAGCGGTTCGTCCAGCGTCACTGCAAACTGCCAGACCCTGGATTTCTTGTAGATATCCACACGTTCCAGTTCCGCATGATGGAAATGAGCAGCGACTGCATCTTCCGTCAGTCCGATCTGCTGCAGCAGCATTGACATCTTCGTTGTAGCGTCCATAATTGTCCCCTTTCCCGAAAAAGAAAGGAAGGACCGGAATCCGGCCTTCCCATGACTTTACTCTGTTCTGAAAAATTCCTGCAGTTTCTCGGTCACCTCTTCTTTGCGCCAGTGGTGTGTTTCCCCTGTGCTCCGGTAGGTGACCTCGATCATACCGTCCGCCGCTTCGCTGGCGACGGTGATCTTCACCGGGATGCCGAGCATATCGGACGTGCGTTTCTTCTCTTCCAGACTGACATTCCGTTCATCGTACAGAATCCTGTACCGGTATCCGTTCATAACAGAATTCAATTCTTCCGCCAGCTGCCGCTGCGTGTCGTCCTCATAATCATCGATCAGCAGGTGCACATCATACGGCGCCAGACGGAGCGGCCATTTCAGCCCGAGTCCGTCACTGTAATATTCGGCTGTTACAGCGAACAGCCGGGTGAGATCCATATAGGAATACCCGGTTGAAATCTCGAGGGTCCCTTTGCCGGCAATATCGATTTTACTGAAGACAGGCTTCGGGTCGAGTATCCGGGCGAACACCGTCCCTTTCGAGAAAGCGAGTGTGCCGTTTCCGTCCGGAGAGGGCTCCCCTTCCGTCACCAGCCGGATATCCATGTATTCATCCGCCGTGAAATCCCTGTCCGGGTTGACGTTCAGCAGGAATGTGTCCGCTTCGTTCGCCCCGCACAGTCCATTGACGACCGTCTCCACACTGTAATCGGCAAGCACACGGAAACCGAATGGCAGCTGGACTGGACCGAGAGTGTCTGCCTCCGTCCCGAGTACCTCTTTCACGTTAGCGTCCGGCAATTTGATAAGCGAGGCGGCGCCGCATGCTTTCTGCAGCTTCAGCTCGTTCAGCTTCCGGTCACCGCGGATGAGGACGACAGCAGGATCCCCGTCGATTTCGTACAGATACGAGTGGATCACCCGGTCTGCGCCTATACGTAAAACTTCAGCGAGCTGATCCCCCGTCCGCCCGGAGCCGGCCGCTTTCTCAGCCGGTTTCTGTTTGACCGCTGCGTCATGGCCCTCCCGCAGCGCCTCCGTGAGCTCCGCTTTCGCCACGTATGTGCCGCTCTCGTTCCTCGCGATCCATTCATCGCCGCAATCGGGGAACGCAACGAACTCATATGCCTTCATGCCGATTTCCTGCTCACTCTGCAGTACACTGAACGGCACGCCGATTTTACTGAAGATGCTTGAGAACACACCGTGCAGAAGGGAGCTGTGATCGATCGCTTCGGCCGTATCGGTATGGAAGGAATATCCGCTCATCAGCGCGAATTCCTTCGCACTGAGCAATCCGTTCTCCGGCGCGAGCCTTTCACCGCTGCGCACGTGCTGTTTGATGTGGAACACGGAGATCGGCAGCTGTTCGGAAGAGATCACTTCTTTTTCGATGAAGGACAGGAAGATCATTTCATCGGATTTTCCGGATGCGTGTGCAAATTGTTCGTACGGAAGGTCGACCTCCAACACGCCTGCCGCTTCCATATCACTGCGGATGATCTGCTTGATATTGTCCAGCACTTTACCGGCAAGCGGAAAGTAAGCATACATACCTTCCGATGTTTCCTGCACATAACCCGCCCGTGCCAGTATCCGGTCCGCCACACAGTGATTCGGTGATTCTGCAGCAGGTATGAAAACACCTGATTGTTTCATCGTGTGTCGCCTCCATCTGCCCCTAGAAGGGGAATGTATCTCTTAGAAAAAGAATTTCTGGATGTCATTCCATGTGACGACAAGCATGAGCAGCATAAGAAGCATGATGCCGACGAAATGCACCATCCCTTCTTTCTGGCGGTCGATCGGCCGGCCGCGTACCGCTTCGAACAGGAAGAACAGCAGGCGTCCGCCGTCAAGTGCAGGGAGCGGCAGCAGGTTCATGATCCCGAGGTTGATGCTCAGAACGGCTGCCCAATTCATCAGGTTGAAGACGCCATACTGTGCGACTTGTTCGGTCGCTTTGTAAATGCCGACCGGTCCGGACAGCGCATCGAGCGTGAACTTGCCTGTCAGCAGCATGCCGAGGAGTTCAAAGATCTTGGCGATCCAGAACCACGTCTGCTGGGCGCCGTATGCGATTGCTTTCAATGGGTTCTTTTCAACAGGACTCGTATAGAGAACACCGATCTGGCCGAATGACTGTCCGGCATCTTCCATCGTATCCGGAGTGACCTGCAGCTCTTTCAGCTCGCCGCCGCGTTCCACTTTGATAGTGATCTGGCGGCCCGGGCTGTCCTGGATCTCCTGTGTGAAATCCGTCCAGCTGTGCACTGCCTTGCCGTCTGCTTCTTTGACGAAGTCGCCAGCCTGCATGCCGGAAGCGGCTGCCGGACTGTCCTTCTGCACTTCCGTGATGATCGGCTCGTTCGTCGGAACCCCGTTCAGCAGGCCGAGTGCGAGGAACACGAAGAACGCCAGGATGAAGTTGAATACAGGTCCCGCCAGGATGGTGAGGAACCGTCCGAGCAGCGGCTTCGAATCGAACTGCCGGTCTTTCGGCGCAATCAGCGTCTTATCCCCTTTTTCGTAGATGACAGCTGTTCTCGAAATCGGGAAACGGACGAGGTTTTCATCCTCGTCATACCCTTTGATATACAGCTCATCCGACAGGTCAGCTATTTCCGTCTCGATGAACAGGACGTCCGGATTGGACACATTCGAGTTCAAGTGGATCTTCGTGACTTCATCCTTGCTGTTCAGGATCAGACCGACCCGGTAGCCGGGAAGCAGCTCGACCGTATCGAAGTCCTCCCCGGCCATACGGACATATCCGCCTAGCGGCAGCAGACGGATGGTGTACAGGGTTTCCCCTTTTTGAATGCCGAGGATCTTCGGTCCCATGCCGATTGCAAATTCGCGCACCATGATACCCGCCTTTTTCGCGAACAGGAAGTGCCCGAATTCGTGGAAAAAGACCAAGGAACCGAAAATTATGATAAACGCAATGATTGTCTCCATTCATACCCACCTTTTCAGCCCCTACAGGCCGCTGTACTAAATACCTTATTTTATCATGGAATGGACGATTTGACGAGTGTGCGCATCCGTCTCCAGGATGGCCTCGAGTGTTGCTTCCTTCACGGTCTGATGCTGTTCCATCGCCTGTTCCACGAGTTCGTCGATCCGCACGAACGGGATACGGCCGGCAAGGAACTGGCTGACGGCCACTTCGTTCGCGGCATTCATGGCCGCGGGCATCGTGCCTCCAGTGCGGCCCGCTTCATAGGCGAGGGCAAGTGCTTTGAACCGCTCATAATCCATCGCCTGGAAGTGCAGTGTTGCAATCTCTTCCAGTTTCAGGCGCTGGGGATTGGCCATCGGGATGCGTTCAGGGTAGGACAGTGCATACTGGATCGGCACGCGCATATCGGGAGAGCCGAGCTGCGCCATGACGCTCGTATCCTCGAATTCGATCATGGAATGGATGATGCTCTCCTTGTGCAGCAGGCAGTCGATCCGGTCATACGGCATGTCGAATAAATGGTGGGCTTCAATGACTTCAAGCCCTTTGTTGAACATCGTCGCGGAGTCGATCGTCAATTTGTTTCCCATCGACCAGTTCGGGTGGGCGAGCGCCTGTTCCAGCGTCACACCCTGCAGCTGGTCCCGTGTCAGGTCGCGGAAGCTGCCGCCCGATGCGGTCAGGATGAGCCGCTCGATCGACTTCGGCTGTTCCCCGTTCAATGCCTGGAACAGCGCGGAGTGTTCACTGTCCACCGGCAGGATCGGCACATTGCGCTTCCTCGCCTCCGCCATGACGACGTCACCCGCGGCAACGAGCGTTTCCTTGTTGGCGATGGCGATGGCGATGCCTTCGCGGATTGCTGAGAGCGTCGGCTTGAGGCCGACACTGCCGATCACCGAGTTCAGCAGGATATCAGCACCCGAACCGGCCGCAACCTCTTCCAGACCTTCTGCGCCATGGACGAATGTAATATCAGGGAATTCCGCACGCAGTGTGTCCGCGTCACTCTTTTCCATGACCGAAATGAGCGGCGGTCTGAAGGCCGCCGCGATTTCCCGTACTTTCCCGATATTGCGTCCGGCTGAGAGCGCAGTGAGCTCGAACTGTTCAGGATGGGCGCCGATGACGTCCACTGTCTGGAGACCGATCGAACCGGTCGCTCCCAGCAGGCTGATCTTTTTCTTCATGGTCAAAACATCCCTTTCGATTAGCTAACGAAGTGCAGCAGATGGAGCAGCGGCAGGACAAACAGCAGGCTGTCGAACCGGTCCAGAATACCGCCGTGCCCGGGAAGAAGTTTCCCGGAGTCTTTTACATTGTAGGTCCTTTTGAATGCAGATTCCACCAAATCCCCCAGCTGGCCGACAATCGAAGCGAGAATCGTCATGCCGATCAGTATAAGGTATGAAGAGGTGATCGGCTCGATGAGCTGGAAGATAAGGACGAAGATGACTGCACTGATGATGCCGCCGACAAAGCCTTCCACCGTCTTATTCGGTGAAATGTCGGGCCACAGTTTCGTCTTCCCGAGCTTGCGGCCGACGAAATATGCACCCGAGTCCGTCGTCCAGACAACGACCAGTGCGTAGATGATGAAGATGAGGCCAGCTTCCCTCGTGGCGGTGAGGAAGTAGAAACCCATCCCGACGTAAAAGGCGGCCAGTACGGAGAATGCGGCATCCGAAAATGTAAAACGGTTCTTGACGATAACTGTATAGATCAATAAAAGCAGGATGATGACGAATGCAGCATCCAATTTCGTGTAACCGATCGCTCCGAGCCATCGGTCCGCTGTGTTTTTCGGCAGCAGAAAGACAGCAGCCATGAGCCACGCAAGCACACCTTCGGCGGATGCCAGTCTGATCGACTGCATCTTCAGCAGCTCATACAGGCCGATGGTCGCGATGGCATAGACGAGCAGTGTAAACGGCACTCCCCCTGTAATGACAAAAGGAATGAAGACCGCTGCTGCGATCACTGCGGTAAGTATTCGTTGTTTCACGTAAGTTCATTCCCTTCGAGACTTCCAAATCGTCTGCTGCGTTTTTGATAATCTTCAATGATGGTCAGCATCGTATGCTCATCAAAATCCGGCCACAGCACTTCAGTGAAGGCCAGTTCGGCGTAAGCGAGCTGCCAGAGCATGAAATTCGACAGACGGACTTCCCCGCTCGTACGGATCAGCAGATCTGGATCCGGCAAATGGCAGGTCATCATCGCCTTGCTGACGGTCTCTTCCGTAATCTCACTGAGTGCCAGTTCGTCCTGTTGCAGCTGGACGGCGATCTTTTTGACAGCTTCTGAAATTTCGAAGCGGCTGCCGTAGTTCATCGCGAAGTTGAGCACCATTCCGTCGTTCGAAGACGTCTCCTGCATGGCCCGTTCGATGGCCTCTTTCGTATGGACCGGCAGCAGATCGGCACTGCCGATCATTTCGACTTTCACATTATTTTCGACCAGTTCAGGCAGATACGTACTCAGGAACTCGCCTGGCAATTTCATGAGGAAGTCGATCTCCCGTTTTGGCCGCTTCCAGTTTTCTGTTGAGAAGGCATAGAGTGTCAGCACTTCCACGCCGAGCCTGCTGGCAAACAACGTCGTCTTCCGGACGGTTTTCATGCCTTCATGATGCCCTGCAATCCGTGGCAGTTTCCGTTGTTTCGCCCATCTGCCGTTGCCATCCATGATGATGGCGATATGTACAGGCATGGGCCTCTCTTTTGCAGCAGCCAGCCGCTCTTCGTATGACGGCAGATCAGCCGCCGTCTTCTTTCGCAGCAGTTTTCCGAACATATTTTTTCCTCCACTCGGCGGCGTTTCGAATCATTCACCCTCTTTATCCTATCAAACTGAGGGGAAAGTTGCATGCTAAAAAGGACGCCCTAACGGTAGGACGCCCATTGAAAAGGAAAGTTACTGTTTAGATTTCCATAATTTCGTTTTCTTTATCCTCTGCCAGGCTGTCGATCTTAGTGATGTACGAGTCAGTCAGCTTTTGGACTTCGTCACTGTAGCGGCGCAATTCGTCTTCTGTGATTTCGCCGTCTTTCTCGAGTTTCTTCAGTTCCTCGTTCGCATCGCGGCGGATGTTGCGGATGGCGATTTTCGATTCTTCCCCATCTTTCTTCACTTCCTTGACGAGATCCTTCCGGCGTTCTTCCGTCAGGGCAGGAACCGCGAGGCGGATGACTGAGCCGTCATTCGAAGGGGTGATACCGATATCCGACTTCAAGAGCGCTTTTTCGATGTCTCCGAGCGTCGTTTTGTCGTACGGCTGGATGACGAGCAGCCGGGCTTCAGGTACGGAAATACCAGCCATCTGGTTCAGCGGCGTAGGCGCCCCATAATACATAACGGAAATACGGTCGAGCAAAGAAGCACTTGCACGTCCCGCACGAATGGAAGCGAGTTCCCGCGTAAGTGAGCTGATTGCTTTTTCCATCCGTTCAGTTGTTTGGTCCATTACTGCTTTTGGCATGTTTAGTTCCTCCCAACGACTGTACCGATTGTTTCACCGCATACAGCCTTTTTAATGTTTCCTTCTTCCATAATTGAGAATACTACGAGCGGGATATCATTGTCCATACAGAGCGTAGAAGCAGTAGCGTCCATGACTTGGAGACCTTTGCTGATCACATCCAAATAGGTCAGCTGTTCGTACTTGACAGCTGTCGAATCGATCATTGGATCGGCAGAATAGACACCGTCGACATTGTTTTTTCCCATTAGGATTACATCTGCTTCAATTTCAGCTGCGCGGAGTGCCGCAGTCGTATCGGTCGAGAAATACGGGTTGCCGGTACCTGCTGCAAAGATGACGACGCGATTCTTTTCGAGATGGCGGATCGCTTTTCGGCGGATGTACGGTTCAGCCACCTGGCGCATGTCGATGGAAGACATCACTCGGGACTCCGCTCCAAGTTTTTCGATAGCATCCTGCAGGGCGAGTGCATTCATAACAGTGGCGAGCATACCCATATAATCGGCAGTCGTCCGGTCCATGCCCATTTCGCTGCCGACCTTACCACGCCAGATATTGCCTCCACCTACGACGACCGCCACTTCGATGCCGAGATCGAGGACTTCTTTTACCTGAATGGCAACAGACTTGATGATTTTCGGGGAAAGACCGAATCCCTGCTCTCCGGCGAGCGCCTCTCCGCTTAGTTTCAGTACAATACGTTCATAGTTAGGAGTGCTCATATGTATCCCCCATTTTTTTGTTTTTCTTAAAAATAGGGAACACAAAATGTGTCCCCTGTCAGTTGTATGAGTGTAATCAGTTGCCTTTGTTAACTTGGCTCATTACTTCGTCTGCAAAGTTGTCTTCACGCTTTTCAATTCCTTCGCCGACTTCGTAGCGGATGAATTCTACCAATGTACCGCCAGTGGAATTGACGAACTCGCCGACTTTTTGGTCGGAGTTCTTGACGAATGGCTGGTCAAGTACACAGATTTCTTCGAAGTACTTGCGCAGGCGGCCTTCCACCATTTTCGCAACGATGTTCTCCGGCTTGCCTTCGTTAAGCGCCTGTTCTGTCAACACTTTGCGCTCGTGCTCGATTTCGTCTTCTGAAATCTGGTCGTGTGAAATGTATTTAGGATTCATCGCTGCGATGTGCATAGCAACGTCTTTTGCTGCTTCCTCATCAGTCGAACCTTCGAGAACAGTCAGAACGGAAATACGGCCGCCCATGTGCAAGTATGCACCGAAAGCGTCGCTATCCGTCTTCGTACGGATTTCAAAACGGCGGAGGGTGATTTTTTCACCGATCTTAGCAATAGCATTCGAAATGTAGTCCGCAACGTTCAGGCCATTGCCCATTGTAGAAGCAACCGCTTCTTCGACAGTAGCAGGTTTAGTAGAAAGAAGGTGATCCGACAATTCTTTTACGAGTGTCTGGAATGCTTCGTTTTTCGCAACGAAGTCAGTTTCCGCATTCACTTCAAGGATGACAGCGTCGTTTCCGCGCACTTCGATGGAAGTTGTTCCTTCAGCCGCGATGCGATCCGCTTTCTTCGCCGCACTGGAAAGACCTTTTTCACGCAGGAAATCGATTGCTGCGTCCATGTCACCGTTGACTTCTGTAAGTGCTTTTTTGCAGTCCATCATACCTGCACCTGTTTTTTCGCGAAGTTCTTTTACCATTTGAGCTGTAATTGCCATGTTGAATTCCTCCTAAAGAGCATTAGTTGTAGTTTGTTCTCCTAAAAAAGACGATAAGGGGGGTTGGCCGCTTATCGTCTTACACATTTCTATTACTCTGCAGCTACTGCTTCAGACTCTTCTGCTTGAGCAGCTTCGTCGTCTTCACCTTGTTTAGACTCGATGAGCGCGTCTGCCATTTTGCTAGTCAAAAGACGGACTGCACGGATTGCATCGTCGTTTGCAGGGATGACATAGTCGATCTCATCCGGGTCGCAGTTAGTATCTACGATGCCGACGAGTGGGATATTCAATTTATGAGCTTCCGCAACTGCGATACGCTCTTTACGCGGGTCTACTACGTAGATCACGTCTGGAATCTGTTTCATGTCACGGATACCGCCGAGGAATTTCACGAGGCGTT
Source organism: Sporosarcina sp. NCCP-2716 (assembly GCF_023707985.1). Taxonomy (GTDB): domain Bacteria; phylum Bacillota; class Bacilli; order Bacillales_A; family Planococcaceae; genus Sporosarcina. The sequence continues at coordinate 305,017 of NZ_BRCF01000001.1, read as the reverse complement.
CGTGCTCTTTCTTCAATTGGGAAACTTCTTTCTTAGGAAGGACTTCGAAAGTGCCGTCTTCTTCCATCTTCTCAATCTGTTTCATGCGTGCAATACGCTTTTGGATCGTTCCGAAGTTTGTGAGAGTACCGCCCAACCAGCGTTGGTTGATGTAGTACATGCCTGCACGTTCTGCTTCTTCTTTGATCGCGTCTTGAGCTTGTTTCTTCGTACCGACGAACAATACTTTCCCGCCGTCTGCACCGACTTGGCGCATGAAGTTGTAAGCTTCTTCCAGTTTTTTAACTGTTTTCTGAAGGTCGATGATGTAGATGCCGTTCCGTTCAACGAAGATGTATTTCTTCATTTTCGGGTTCCAGCGGCGTGTTTGGTGTCCGAAGTGCACACCAGCTTCAAGCAATTGTTTCATTGAAATAACTGACATAGTGTTTTCCTCCTGTTTGGTTGGATTCCTCCGTGCAGTTCATCCGTCGGAAGCGACCTTTCGGCACCGTCTCCCGCGTCCGCGCACGTGTGTAGTAATACCACTTGCTACTATATCACAGCTGTGGCGACTTGTACAACCTTTACTGTTTGAATTTCAGGATCAATTCGATTTCCGTTTTCCCTTTCCCGAGCCGGCTCGCGATTTCGCCGGCTGTCAGCCCTTCTGCATGGAGCCTGTAGACCGGCTCGAACCCTGTCTCCCCGTCCGGCTCCTGCTGCTGCACGGATTCCGGCGGTTCAACAGTTTCCCGGGGTTTTGCAGTCTGCTGGGAACGGTATGAATCCATCACCTTCAGCGCAGGGGGCTTCACGGCCGAGACGGCTGTGAGTGGTTTTTCTATGCTGCTGCCTGCAGGATCTGCGGCAGTCCCGGCATTGGAAGCACCGGCCCCCCTGCTGTCTGCACGGATTCCGGGAGCGTCCGGACGGTTCGTGAGCTGTTCGATCAGCCTGTCATTCTCTTCTTTCACGTCTGCTATGTAGAGGGCCAGGCTGTCTTCCATCTCCTTCATGAGCTGCCGCTGTTTCTTCTCCGTGCCGTCAAGCTTCGAGAGGCGCATGTACAGCAGTGCGATCACGTAAAAGCTGCCCAGCTGCAATATGAATAGGACGGTAAGCACTATTGCTGTCATCGGTTCACCCTGTATAATCCACGAAGCCGCCCTTGTATGGATGGCTTGCGTAAAATTCTTCCTTCTCGTCTTCCGGATCTTTCCGTCCGCCGCCGGACGGACTGCCGCTGTCAGCCGTCTGGTCTTTGCCGTTCGTCTTTTCGGAATGTGCGCTGTCCATGACCGACTTGCGCTGTTTGTGTACAAGCTCTTCGGTCTGGGCGGCTGCCTGCTGATGATTGAGCACGGACTGCTGGTTTTTCTGCTCGGTCAATTTCCCGGCGTCGAATGTCTTCGGGATGGCGATCTGCAGTTCGATCGATTTCAAGCTCATAGTATCCCCCGATCCAGCACTTCCGGCAGCAGCACTTTGCGCAGTTTGAAGAGAGCTTTGGAATGGATCTGCGAAATGCGGGAAGTGGACAGGCTGAGGATTTCGCCGATTTCCGTTAGGGTCATCTCCTCTGAGTAGAACAAGCTCAGCACAAGCTGCTCGTTTTCGTTCAGGTCTTTGATCTTCTCCGTCATCTCACCGAGCAGTTCCTGTTTCACCGTCTGCTGTTCGGGCGTGATGGTCTTCTCGTCTTTCAGCACGAAACTCTTACCGGAATCCTCTTCGTCATCATTCATGCGTTCGTCGATCGACAGGACGCTCGCGAAATAGTGCTCGTGCACGGTCTGATAGACATCAGCGACTGCCAGGCCGGTGTGCTCCGCAATCTCCTCAGGCGTGGCGCTGCGCATCAGCTGCTGTTCCAGCCTGCTGATCTGCTCTTCAAGTTTCTTGGATTTTTCCCTTGAGGACCTTGGAAGCCAGTCTTCTTTCCGCAGTCCGTCCAGGATGCTTCCGCGGATCCGGAATGAGGCATATGTATCGAATTTCAGATCCCGGCCCGGGTCGAATTTAGTCAGCGCGTCGAATAACCCCTGATAACCGAGACTTTTCACATCATCCCTGGAAACGTTGCGGGGAAGGCCTGAACCGATCCGCTGGACATGATAGTTGACGAGCGGCATATACTTGCGGACAAGTACATCTCCTGCGTCCGGATCCCGCTTAGTTAACCAAAGATCCCAGTAATCCTCTTCGGACAGTTCCTTTTTTGACATAGAATCCCTCGCTTCCATGCTGAACGGTGTAGTAGATATGTATCTATAACAACAGTATAGCAAAACCGATGGCGTAAAGACAGCGAACGCAGATTATATTCATCAAAAAAAAACAGCAGTTTCATAGGCTGAAACCGCTGTACAACCACTATATCTCTTTTGTCCCCTGATTGACCGTCCGTACATTCAGCACACCAGTCGCCGGGTCGAATTCGATCGTCCGGCCGCTTGAGCCGCCGGTGTCTTCGGCGACTAGCGGTATCGACAGTCTGCGGAGCTCCTGTTTGACGGCTTCGACATTGCGCGGACCGATGCGCACAGTGTCGCTTGAGCCGAACTGAAACATCTGCGAACCGCCCGCAATTTTCGCTTTCAGCGCCATCGGCCGGACACCTTCCGCTTTCAGCCTCTCCATCAGCGCGTAGATGCCCGTATCCGCGAATTTCGCGGCATTCAGCGGACCCCCTTTGCCAAGTGAGCTGTCCGGCAGCATGACGTGCACCATCCCCGCGACTTTGCGCCGTTCGTCGTACAGAACGACGCCGACACAGGAACCGAGCCCGGATGTACGGATCGTATCCGGCTCCTTCACAATGTTCAAATCCGCTATGCCAACCCTGACGACCGTCTTGACGCTCCCCATCTCACATGACTCCCAATGATTTGAAGATCGTGACATAGGATGGCGGATCGGGCAGCAGGAAGAAGTGCCCGTCGACACTCGTATCATTGCCGTCCACTTCGACAATTTTCGTATCGATGACGATCACTTCATCGCTGTAATGCGAGACTTCGATGAGACCGAAACTGACGATTGCCCCGACCATGTCGACGCTGAGCGACGGGACAGTCGGGTAGATCTTGAGCCCGGTGAAATCAGACAGGGCCGACAAGTAGGAACCTGACAATATATTGCCGAGCTCCTGCATGGCGGAAACGCCGATTTCCCGGATTGTCGATGGATCGGAGAAATCGAACGTTCCGTCACCGATCAGCCTGCGGATGAAACGGTTCGCCGATTCGATCGGGAGGACGAAGAACATACTTCCTGACAGATCGCCTTCGAGCCGCAGGAAGATGCCGACGACGACGCGTTCCGAACCGCCCGCAAGTTCGAACATGTCGTCAAACGACACGAGCGCCACTTTCGGCACATGCATATCGATCGTGCGCTGGAGCAGCTCGGAAAGGGATGTCGCCGCGTGCGCCGCCCCGATGTTGCCGATTTCCTTCAGTACGTCGAGGTGCATGTCACTGATCGTGAATTCAGTTGTCATCGGAGTTCCCGTTTCTGATCGGTTTCAGCACATGATCCAGATTGAGCATCACGAGCAGGCGTTTGTCGATCTTCGCAACTCCTGCCACGAATTCCGATTCGACGGAGCCGACCACTTCCGGCTGCGACTCGAGCGCGCCGGCCGGGATGTCGATCACATCGTTCGCATTATCGACGATCAGACCGACGTCGTAGTCCTCCAAATTGACGATGATGATCCGCGTGTTGTCGTCATACCCGGTTTCCGGCAGATCGAAGCGGACACGCAAATCGACGATCGGCGTCACCATCCCGCGGAGGTTGATCACGCCTTTGACGTAATCGGGCACTCCGGGAATGCGGGTGATCGTCATGAGCAATAGTTTTTCGATGGACTGGACGACATCCACTTCAATTGCGTATTCCTTATCGAGCAATTGGAAGACGATCGTTTTCATCATTTTGTTTTCCGTTCCAGCTGTCATTGAGCTTCCCTCCCGCTTATTTAATGAGTGCATTGCAGTCGACGATCAGCGCCACCTGGCCGTTGCCGAGAATGGTAGCGCCCGATAGCGCGAACACGCTCTGCAAGTAATTTCCGAGTGACTTCAGGACGATCTCCTGCTGGCCGATGAACGAATCGACAACAAGCGCCGCAAGGTTTTCGCCTTTTCGGACGATGACGACAGACTTGTAGTCCTCTTCCTCTTCCGGCAGACCGGTATGGAAGATCTCCCGCAAGTCGACGAGCGGTACGATTTTGCCGCGGAAATCGATGACACGCTGGTTATGGGCATTCAGTATATCATCACGGTGGATGATCGCTGTTTCGATGATCGACGACAGCGGCACCGCGAACACTTCTTTCTGCATTTCGACGAGCATGACGGAGATGATCGACAGTGTCAAAGGCAGCTGCACCTGGAAGAGCGAGCCTTCCCCTTCTTTCGAATCGATGGAGATATGGCCGCCAAGCGATTCGATCGTGCTCTTCACGACATCCAGTCCGACGCCGCGTCCGGAGACGTCCGTCAGTTTTTCGGCCGTGGAAAAACCGGATGACAAAATAAGTTCAGCAACTTGCTTATCCGTCAGTGTATCCGCTGCGTCTTCGGTGACGATGCCGCGTTCGATCGCTTTCTTCAAGACCCGTTCACGGTTGACGCCCGCTCCGTCATCTTCCAGCTCGATGAACACATGGTTGCCGGAGTGATAAGCGCGCAGTGTAACTGTCCCTTCTTCCGGTTTGCCCTTCGACCGCCGCTCAGCCGGGCTTTCCACGCCGTGATCAACGGCGTTCCGGATAAGATGGACGAGAGGATCGCCGATTTCATCGATGACCGTCCGATCGAGTTCCGTTTCCGCACCGATGATTTCGAGGTTGATCTTCTTGTCGAGATCCCGGGCAAGCTGCCGCACCATTTTCGGGAAGCGGTTGAAGACCGTTTCGACAGGCACCATGCGCATGTTCAGGATGATGTTCTGCAGATCCCCGGAAATACGGGTCATCCGCTCCGTCGTCTCATTCAGTTCGGAATTCTGGAGCTCAGCAGCGATCGACTGGAGGCGTCCCCGGTCGATGACGAGTTCCTCGAACAGATTCATGAGCACGTCCAGGCGGTCGATGTTGACGCGGATCGTTTTGTTGGCTGAGTGGGAAGCGCCGCTCCGTTTCGGGGAAGCCTCCGCTTTGCCGGCTTTCTTCTTGTCTGCCGGCTGTGCCGGTTCATTCTCCTCAACAGCACCGTCCTTGCTGGCTTCAGGTGTTACCACCGCTTCCGCAGCTGCTGCCGTTTCCCTGGAGGCCGATTGGAACTGCACAGGCTGGATGTCCGCCTTCTCCAGTTCGGAGACTTTCTGGATTTTCGACTGCAGATCACCCGCGTCTTCCTTGGTCACCAGGACGACGGTGAACCGGTTATCGAATTCTTCGTTCTCCAAGTGTTCCACCGTCGGGGAGGTCTTGATGATCTCGCCGGCTTTTTCGAGAATCTCGAAAACCATGAACACTCTCGCCGCTTTCAGCAGGCAGTCATCACGGAGCGTCACGGTCAGTTCGTACGCGTGGAACCCCTGGTCGATTGACTGCGTGATGACCGTCTGTTCAAAGTCATCGTATACGAGCCCTTCCGGCTGGGAATGTACCGCCTTCTCTTCCGACGCCTGCTCAGCGGCCGCAGTTGGTGATTTCCCGGCTTCGATCTGGTTCAGCATCGTGACGAGACTGCCGACATCTTTTTTGCCAGTGCCGCCTTCTTCGATATCGATGACCATCTCTTCCAAGGTTTCGGAGGATTCGAAAACGACATCAAGGATTTCCGATGTCACGCTGATTTTCGAATTGCGGATTGCATCCAGCACATTCTCCATTTTGTGTGTCAGGTTGGCGATGTCCTCATACCCCATCGTCGCAGACATGCCCTTCAGCGTATGTGCCGCACGGAAGATTTCATTGACAATCCCGAGGTCGTCCGGGTTCTTCTCTAATTCCAATAATTGTTCGTTGCATGCCTGGAGATGCTCTTTACTTTCTTCGAGGAACATTTCCAAGTACTGATCTGTATCCATCCAAATGCCTCCTTAAGACTTAACCTGGTCTGATAGCAGCTTGCCGATCTGCTGTACATCTGCTGAAACGTCTGCGAGTCCTGCTTCCGCGATGGCCCGGGGCATTCCGTATACGACTGCCGTCTCTTCCGATTCAGCGATCGTGTATGTCCGGCAGCGGCTTTTCAGCTGCTGCATGCCGGCGAGGCCGTCATGCCCCATGCCTGTCATGATGGCGGTCGTATAGTCGATTTCCGGAAATTCGGCGGCCGACTCCAGCAATACATCCACAGCCGGGCGGTGTCCCATACGCGGTGCTTCCTCCGCGTCGAGGCGGATTGCATAACTGACGCCGACACGCGCCAGCTTCATATGATAGCCGCCGGGTGCGATGTAGGCGGTATTCTTTTCGATCAATTCACCGTTCTCCGCTTCTTTCACATGGATATCACACAAGCTGTCCAGCCGGTCGGCCAGCGACTTCGTGAAGCCTGCCGGCATATGCTGGACAATGAGGATCGGCACGCCGATCGTCGCCGGCAGAGAGGTCAGCACTTGCTGCAGGGCTCTAGGCCCCCCTGTCGAAGTGCCTATGATCACCATTCGCCGCGGTAAGGACCTCGGCACACTGCCGGGTGCCGCGTTTTGCGTATGGCGCACCGGAGAAGCTGTATGAGGTGAAACTGCCGAAACAGGCGTCTTGCGGGCTGCCGGTGAAATGGCAGTCCTGCGGCCAGTGATCTTCTTCACATCGATCTGGGCAGCATCGTATACCTTGCTGACAATCTGTTCTTCGCTGTCACGCAGGTTGAGCGAGATCGCTCCGCCTGGTTTCGTGATGAAATCCGCGGCGCCATATTCCATTGCACGGATCGTATTTTCAGCGCCTTCCTTCGTCGTGCTCGACAGCATGACGACAGGAAGCGGGTGCTCTTTCATGATCTGCTGCAAAGCACCAAGACCGTCCAGAAGCGGCATTTCGATATCCAGCGTCATGACATCAGGCGAAAGCTCGCGGACTTTCTTCACTGCTTCGAGCCCATTCCGGGCGGTACCTGCCACTTCGAGTCCTGGATGCGACGAGATAATTTCAGTAATCAGCTTGCGCATGAAAGCAGAGTCATCTGCAATCAGCACTCGTTTAACGGCTGGTACACTCATTGTCACCCACGCCCCCTCGCAAATAATTTTTTGAGCTGGCTCAAAAACGTACTGCCTTCCTTGATATCTATATCGGTGCCGGAAGAGAGATAATTAGCAGCAATCGCATTCATCCGCCGCGTAATGGGCGCATGCGGGTAAAGCGTAACGAACGGTCTTTGAGCGATGACCGATTTATGGACGGCCGCATCTTCCGGAAGGGCCCCGAGCAATGTCGTCTCTTTGTTCAGGAACTTGCGCATTGCGAACTGCAGCCGCGTAATCGCTTCGTTGCCGTCTTCCTTCGGCTGGACCCGGTTGCTGACGACATGGAATGTCTTTTCAGGGTCCCGCAGGCAGATGAACTTCACCATCGAATATGCATCGGTGATCGACGTCGGCTCAGGCGTCGCGATTACGATGATTTCGTCCACGGACACGATGAGTTCGATCGCGCTTTCGGAAGCCCCTGCTCCCATGTCGAACAAAATATAGTCGTACTGCTGCTGCAGTTTCTCGAAAGCGCCGATCAGCCGTGCAAAACGCTGTTCGGTCCATTGCAGGACAGTTTCAAGCCCCGAACCGCCGGAGATGAAACGGAGACCGTCCGCACTCTCGGTGATTGTTTCTTCGAGTGACCGTTCTCCTGTCAAATAATCTTTCAGACTGTATTCCGCCGACGTGCCGAGCAGGATATGGACATTCCCCATCCCGATATCCATATCGACGATGATCACACGCTTCCCTTCCGCCTGGAGGGCTGTTGCGAAGTTCGTTGTGAAATTCGTCTTCCCGACGCCCCCTTTGCCGCTGATGATCGCGACGGAGCGGGCAGCCGTCCCATCGGCCTGCATCATCTTCACCCGGAGTGCTTCCGCCTGGTCACGCATGGGCGTCCTCCTCCAGCAGGAGTGTCAGTAATTTGCTGACGCTTGCTTCTTCAAGGTCCTCCGGCACTTCCTGTCCATCGGTCATGTACGCGATTCCTTTACCGTAGTCCGTGAGCATGTTGAATACCGGTCCGATAGACTCGGTTTCGTCGAGCTTCGTGAAGATGAACTGGGAGATCGGGAATTCAAGGAACTGGTCAGCGATGGCACGCATGTCGGACTCTTTCGTCGTCGCAGCGAGTACAAGGTAGGATTCCATCTCCAAATCGAAGTCGATGAGGGATTTCAGGTCTTCGATGAATTTCGTCTCCTTGTAATTGCGCCCTGCAGTATCGATGAATACGATGTCCTTCTGGTCGAGTTTCTTCAGCGCTTTTTTGAAGTCTTCCGTGCTGTACACCACTTCCACAGGTGCCTGCAGCAGGTTGGCATACGTCCTGAGCTGTTCGATCGCTGCAATCCGATACGTGTCCGTCGTGATGAAACCGACCTTGCGCTTGTTTTCGATAAGCGCCCGTGCAGCAATCTTCGCGATGGTCGTCGTCTTGCCGACGCCTGTCGGACCGAGGACATTCACAAACTTCTTTTTCATCGGCACACCGCCGAATGGCAGGTCGGACAGCTTCTCTTTCAGCAGGGCCCGGGTCATATCCCGCTGTTCAGCTGCTGTGAAGTCGGCTTTCTCCTCTTTCATGCGAGTGAAGAGATGATCTGCGATCTCCCGGATCGTCTCCCGGTTCAGTTCAGCTTTCTGCAGGACTCTGAGCAGCGGCTGCATCGACTGCGGATACTGATCGAGCGGTGCTGAATCCTTCGCCGTCTTCAGCAGCTGCTTCATCTCCTGCATCTCCTGCTTCAGTTCCTGGAGTGCTGGGTCCGGCTGGCTGCTGACGGCAGGTTCACTGCGTGTCTCCGGCTGACGGACCGACTGTCTGACTGCTGACGGCTCGTCAAAGCCTGCCACCACTTCCACACTTTTCTTTTTGAATAAACCGAGGAAACCTTTCGAGCGGACGATCGATGAGCTCATGATGACGGCTTCGTCGCCGAAGTCTTTGCGCACCTGCTGCATCGCCTGCACCATCGTATCTGCTGTATATTTCTTCATCTTCACGCGATATCCACCACCCCTACGCTCTGTACTTCCACCGATGCTTCCAGTTCGTTATAGGATAAAATCGGTATTTGCGGGAAATACCTTTCCGTAATCTGCCGTAAATACATCCGGACAGCCGGCGAACAGAGGATGACAGGTGACTGGTCAAGCAGTGCCACCCGTTCCACTTCGCTTGCGATCGATTCCAGGATCGCCTGTGATTCCTGCGGGTCGATCGTCAGGTAACTGCCCGTTTCCGTCTGCTGGACGCTGTCTGCGATCAGTTTCTCGACTTTGCCGGAAACAGTCATGACTTTCAGCGCCTGGCCTTGCGGCGTGTACTGTTCCGTGATCTGCCGCGCGAGCGATTGCCGTGCATATTCCGTCAGCAGGTCGACATCCGCCGTATATTTCGAAGAATCCGCAAGTGTCTCGAAAATGATCGGCAAGTTGCGGATCGAGACATTCTCACTCAGCAGCTTGGCCAGCACTTTCTGGATCTCCCCGACGGACAGCGGTGTCGGCGTCAGCTCGTCGACAAGGATCGGATACGTCTCATGGACATGGTCGATGAGCTGTTTCGTCTCCTGACGGCCAATCAGGTCTGCTGCGTGGCTGCGGATGATTTCCGTCAAGTGGGTCGAAACGACGCTTGGCGGATCGACGACCGTATAGCCGAGGATTTCTGCATCTTCCTTCACTTCCTCGGTGATCCACTTCGCAGGCAGTCCGAACGACGGCTCGACGGTTTCAATACCCGGTATCGAGTCATCACCGCCCGGGCTCATCGCCAAGTAATGGTCAAGCAGCAGTTCACCGCGCGCCATCTCGCTTCCTTTGATTTTGATGCGGTATTCGTTCGGCTGCAGCTGGATATTATCCCGTATGCGCACAACCGGGATGACGAGACCGAGTTCAAGGGCGAGCTGCCTGCGGATCATGACGACCCGGTCGAGCAAGTCCCCTCCCTGCGAAGCGTCGACAAGCGGTATCAGCCCATAGCCGAATTCGAATTCGATCGGGTCGACATTGAGCAGGTTGACGACGTTCTCCGGACTCTTGAGCCCTTCCGTCTGCTCGCTCTCTTCCATTTCGAGCATTTCTTCCGGGTCTTCCTCTTTCGGACGAGACATGAAAAAAGCACTTGCTGCCAAAGCGGCTGCAATCGGCATCGTCAGAATGTTATTGATCGGCGTGGCGAGACCGAGCAGGAGGATCGTGGCGCCTGCCACGTACAGCAGCTTCGGCTGACCGAGCAGCTGGCTCGTAATATCGGAACCGAGATTGCCTTCCGATGCGGCACGCGTGACGACGATCCCTGTTGCTGTCGAAATGAGCAGCGCTGGAATCTGGGAGACGATCCCGTCACCGACCGTCAGTTTCGAGAATTGCGTCGCAGCTTCCGCGAATGGCAGACCGAGCTGGACAACACCGATGATCATCCCGACGAGCAGGTTGATGATGACGATGATGATTCCGGCGATCGCGTCCCCTTTGACGAATTTCGTCGCTCCGTCCATCGCTCCGTAGAAGTCCGCTTCGTTACTCACTTTGTCACGGCGTTCACGGGCTTGTGTATCGGAGATCATACCGGCGTTCAGATCGGCGTCGATACTCATCTGCTTACCCGGCATTGCGTCGAGTGTGAAACGGGCCGCAACTTCCGAGACCCGTTCCGAACCTTTCGTGATGACGATGAACTGGATGATGATCAGGATGACGAAGACGACCAGTCCGACGATGACGTTGCCGCCGGTGACGAACGAACCGAATGTGTCAACGACGCCCCCTGCGCTTCCGTCGCTCAGGATCGCCCGGGTTGTCGAGACGTTCAGTCCGAGACGGAACAGCGTCAGCAGCAAAAGCAGTGACGGGAAGATCGAGAACTGGAGCGCTTCCTGCATATTCATAGCTGTGAGCAGCACGAGCAGCGCCAGCGTGATATTGATGATGATCAGAAAACTGAGCAGCCAGTGCGGCAGCGGGATGACAAGCATCGCAACGATCATGATCACCGCTGCGAGCACACCCATATCTTTGAACTGCATGTCATCCCTACTTTCTGTTGGTCAGTTAGATTTTCCGCTGAATGCGGTAGACGTATGCGAGCACTTCAGCGACCGCTTTGAAAAACTGGTCGGGAATGCCTGACCCGATCTCCGCGTCGGCATACAGCGCCCGCGCGAGAGGCCTGTTTTCGACGGTGACGATATTATTTTCCTTCGCGATCAGCTTGATCTTCTGGGCGATGAAGTCCGCCCCTTTTGCCACGACGACTGGCGCTTCCATTTCGCCGTCCTTGTACTTCAGCGCGATTGCGTAATGGGTCGGGTTCGTGATGACAACGTCTGCTTCCGGCACTTCCTGCATCATGCGCCGCATCGCCATTTCGCGCTGTCTCTGTTTGATCCGCGATTTGATCTGCGGATCCCCTTCCATGTTCTTATATTCATCTTTGATGTCCTGTTTCGACATTCGCAAGTTTTTTTCGTAGTCAAATTTCTGGTAGAGGAAATCCAGGATGGAGATGAACAGCAGGACGAACGATGCGGTAATCCCCATCAGTGCAACGAGCTGTCCGATCGTCTTCATCGAGGCAGATGGTGTCTTGAACGCCAATTCGAGTACTTTGTCGATATTCATGTACAGGACGAGGGAGGTGACGCCCCCGATGAAAGAAATCTTCAGCAATGACTTCAGCAGTTCCACGATCGCACGGATGGAAAAGATCCGCTTCAGCCCTTTCAAGGGATCGATCTTTTTCAAGTCGAACTTCAGCGGCTCTCCGGTGAACAGCAGGCCGAACTGCATCAGGTTGCCGGCAATCGCTCCGATCATTGCGACAAGCATGATCGGAAGCAGGACGAATGCCATTTCCTTGATGATTTCCAAGTAGATGAGCATCGTCTGGTCGATGTCGAGTTTCTCCATCGATATGTATGTATGGAAAGTCTGTATGAAAAATTGGAAAAACCGGTCTTTCATGAAGCCGGCGGCAAAAAAGAGGAACAGGAACACGGACAGCAGGACGACGGCGCTCGTAACATCCTGACTTTTGAGCACCTGACCTTTTTTCCGGGAGTCTTCCCGTTTTTTCGGTGTCGCTTTCTCCGTCTTCTCCCCTGCAAAGAACTGCAGATCCAAGCGCAGCATCCGGTCAACCTCCTAACAGCATCATGAGATCTCTCATGGCGTACGACATCACTTCGAATATTTTCTGCATCATCGCAACGATGACCGACCCCATGATGAAGAGCACCAGGAAACCGACGCCGATCTTGATCGGGAATCCGATGACGAAAATGTTCAGCTGCGGCACTGTCCGCGCGGTGATACCGAGCGCCAGGTCGACGAGGAACAATGTCGCAACGATCGGGATCGCCATCTGGAACGAAATCGCAAATACAGCGGCTACCGTCTTCAGCACAAGTTCCGCCGCGTTGCCATTGCCGAAGTGCGGCCATACTTGATCGATCGGCAGGAACTGGTAACTGTAGAACATGCCGTCCAGCAGCACGTGGTGTCCATTGACGGCGAGCAGCAGCAGCAGCGCCAGGGAGTTGAAGAACTGCCCGAGCAGCGGCGACTGGGTGCCCGTCTGCGGATCGATGACGTTCGCGATGGCGAACCCCATCTGGAAGTCGATCAGTCCGCCGGCCACTTGGATTGCCGCCATGACGATGAAAGCGATGACCCCGATCGACAGGCCGATGACCGCTTCCTTCAGGACGAGCAGAATGTACTCCCCGTTTATATCCACGCCCGTCGTGTCCAGCGTGAAGACGATCACCCAGGAAAGCAGGACGGCGATTCCGATCCGCATGACCGGCGGGATCGCCCGGTAGGAGAACAGCGGCATCGTGACGAAGAAGGCCGCGATGCGCGTCAGGACGAGCAGATAGACGGAGACGAAAGGTACGAACGCTTCCATGCCCGTCAGCCTACATACCGTGACAAGTTGTCAAAGATGTCCGCCGCATACGCCGTCACTTTCGACAGCATCCACGGACCGAAAAAGACGATCGCCACCATGACGGCGATGATCTTCGGCACGAACGCGAGTGTCTGCTCCTGGATCTGCGTTGTCGCCTGGAAGATACTGACCGCAAGCCCTGTCACGAGGGCGACGATGAGCAGGGGCCCGGATGCCATCAGAATGACCCAGATGGAACGTTCCGCAATCTCGATTATCAGTTCTCCTGTCAACCTGAACCCCTCCTAGAAGCTTTGCAGCAGTGATTTTACGATCAGATACCAGCCGTCGACGAGCACGAACAGCAGAATTTTGAATGGCAGTGAAATCATGACCGGCGGCAGCATCATCATCCCCATCGACATGAGGACACTGGCCACAATCATGTCAATGACGAGGAAAGGGATGAACACCATGAAGCCCATCTGGAACGCGGTCTTGATCTCGCTCAGGGCGAATGCCGGAACCATCATCGTGAGCGGGATATCCTCCATCGTCTCCGGACGGTCGGCATTGTTGTACCTGAGGAACAGCTCCAGGTCTTTCTGGCGGGTATGCTTACCCATGAATTCCTTGAACGGTACGCTCGCTTTCGCATACGCTTCGTCGAGCGAGATCTCCTCATTGAACAGCGGGGTCAGCGCCTGGTCGTTCACTTGCTGGAACGTCGGCGCCATGATGAAGAACGTCAGGAAAAGTGCTAACCCGACGAGCACCTGGTTCGGCGGCATCTGCTGGGTGGCGAGTGCCGAGCGCACGAACGACAAAACAATAATGATCCTGGCGAACGAAGTCATCAGGATCAGGATCGCAGGCGCCAGCGAAAGGACGGTCAGAAGAAGGAGCATTTTGACGGATGTCGATACGGCACCCGGATCACTATCCGAAAAAAATTGCATGAAGTCAGTCATTCTCGATTGCGCTCCTTCTCCGTCAGCTGATTCAGCTTCCGCTTCCTCTCATTCTCGATTTCAGCCAGCTTGGTTTTGAAAACGTCCCCGAAATCTGCGGGACTTTCTTGTTCCTGGTATGGATTCCGTTTTGCATTTTTCAGCCGGTCCAGAAGAGCGAGGATTGGGCTGTGCTGTCCGCCTTCCTCTTCGTCGGCATAATACGCTGTCAGCGCGGCGATTTCATCCGAATCTGTCAGCTCTTTCAGCAGCCGGACATCTTCCCCGACTCCGACAAGATAATAACGCTCTCCGATCTGGACGAGCTGGATCGATTTCTGCTGGCCGAGCGACAGGCCGCCCATGTTTTTCATGAGCTTGCCATGCCGGGTGATCCGGTTCCGGGTATTGACCACTTTCACCATGCCATAGATGAGCGCAATGACGAACAGCAGGGCAAGACCCGTCTTCAAGTAATCCCAGAATGACAGGCCGACTCCGGGAGCTGCAGCAGGCGGTTCCTCGGATGCCGGCGGCTGCTTGGTCCCTTCAGGTGCCTTGTCCTTCCCGCTGTTCTCCTTCAGATAATCCGTCACCGAGGAGTCCTTTTCCGCATGGGCGGACTCCGCCGGCAGGCAGACTGCAAGAAAGAAGACGGAACAGGCGATCAGCAGGCCGATCAGCCGGGACGCGCGCGCTGGATCAGCTGAGCGCTTTTTCAATGGCTTCTACTACCCGGTCTGCCTGGAACGGCTTGACGATGAAATCCTTCGCGCCTGCCTGGATGGCGTCGATGACCATTGCCTGCTGCCCCATCGCCGAGCACATGATGACTGTTGCGTTCGGATCTTTTTCCTTGATCGCTTTCAAAGCGGCGATGCCGTCCATTTCGGGCATTGTAATATCCATTGTGACGAGGTCGGGCTTGAGTTCGAAGTACTTTTCGACAGCCTGGACACCGTCTGCTGCTTCACCGACGACTTCAAAGTTGTTTTTTGACAGAATATCTTTCACCATCATGCGCATGAATGCAGCATCGTCCACTATGAGAATACGTTTTGACATATCAATGACCTCCAAGTTTTAGCGTAAATTGTTCAGACGTTCTGTTTGGCTTAAAATATCGGTGATGCGCACCCCGAAGTTTTCATCGATGACGACAACTTCCCCTTTGGCGATCCTCCGGTTGTTCACGAGAATGTCGACAGGCTCTCCGGCCAGTTTGTCGAGTTCGATGATCGAACCGCTCGACATCTCCAGGATCTCTTTCACCGAACGCTGGGTCCGTCCGAGTTCAACGGTCACCCGCAGCGGGATATCCAGCAGTAGGTTCAGATTGGAGGCTTCGGACTGAGACAGCGAAGGCGCATCGAAACTCGCGAACTGCGCCTGCTGGACGTCCAGATGCTGAGGTGCCTGCTGGCGCTGCGGCATCTGCTGAGGCGGCTCCGTATAAGCCGGCTGTGCCGCTGCACTCGGCTGCTCGTACGCCGGCTGCCGGTAAACAGGTTCCTCCTGGCGGACGGGTTCCTGCATAGGTGCTGATGACTGGTGCGGCGCCCGCGCTTCCGGTTCCGCAGTGGTCGGCGCTGCCTCTGCTGCTGCATCACCGACAAGCGAGGCGACAAGTTCCTTCCCGAGATTGAGAGGGAACAGCTGCATGATGTTCGAGTCGATGAGCTCTCCGACTTTCAAGTTGAAGGACACCCGGATCAGCAAGTTGTCTTGCGGAATGCTGTCCGTCCCTTCATCCGCCTGCACGTTCAGCAGTTCGATCGTCGGCGGTGAAATGTCGACCTTCTTATTGAAGACGGTGGACATCGATGTCGCCGCCGACCCCATCATCTGGTTCATCGCTTCCTGGACTGCGCTCAAGTGGATCTCGCCGAGGTTCTCATCAGGCGACAGTCCGTCGCCGCCGAGCATGAGGTCCGCGATGATCGCTGCATCGCTCTGCTTGATGACGAGCAGGTTCGTTCCGCTCAGCCCGACAGTGTACTCGACACCGACCGCAACGTACGGATGGACGAATTCCGTCTCGAGGTCATCCCGGTGAATGACCGATATCGTCGGCGTTGTAATTTCCACTTTCTGGCCAAGGAGGCCGGAGAGGGCGGTAGCCGAACTGCCGAACGAGATATTGCCGATCTCGCCGAGAGCATCCTGCTCCATTTCATCCAGATAGTCTTCCGTCCGGATCGGTTGCTTCCCGCCCGGCTCCGCTTCGCCTCCTGTGTTAATGGATTCTCCGCGCAGCAGGGCTTCGATTTCTTCCTGTGAAAGGATATTGTCACTCATCATCTTCGTCATCCCCTCCAATCAGGGTATCTAGTATTTGGACTGCCATCCGGTTCCGTAAATGGCCGGGCTGTGCAGTGAATTTCGGGACGCCGCTCACTTCGATCGTCAGCGGATCATCGTGGGCGGTATCCAGCTGAATGACGTCTCCCTGCTGCAGATACAGCAGATCTTCGACCGTCATCTTCCCTTCCCCGAGCTGCGCTACGACAGGGAGGTTCGCTTTCCTCAGTCGCTGTTCGAGCACGACGCTCTGTTCAGGCGTCGGCTCCTTCTTGTTCGTCTGCATCCAGTATTGAACGGATAAGTTCGGGATGATCGGCTCGAGCACGACATGCGGAATGCATATATTGATCATCCCGCTCGATTCCCCGATAACGATATTGAACGAGATGACGACAACCGTTTCGTTCGGCGAAATCATCTGCAGGAACTGCGGGTTCACTTCCATCTCCGCAAGATACGGGTCGATGTCCGCGATATTCGCCCACGCTTCGCGCAAGTTATCGAAGGACCGCTCGAACAGCCCAGTGAGGATCTTCGTCTCGATTTCGGTCATGTTGTCGATCTTGCCTGAACTCTCGCCGAACCCGCCCATCAGCCGCTCCAGCATGGAGTAGGCGACATTCGGGTTCACTTCCATGATGATGTTGCCTTCGAGCGGCGGAACTTCGAAAATATTGAGGAGTGTCATGTTCGGGATGGAGCGGATGAATTCCTCGAACGGAATCTGGTCGACAGACGCGACGTTGATCTGGATGTACGTCCGCAGCTTCGCCGAGAAGTACGTCGTCAGCAGACGGGCGAAGTTTTCATGGATCCGCGTCAAACTGCGTATCTGGTCTTTCGAAAACCGGAGCGCGCGTTTGAAGTCATACACTTTCACTTTCTTCGTTTCATCTTCTTTTTTCATTTCATCTGCAGTCATCTCGCCTGTCGATATGGCGGACAGCAGTGCATCGATCTCATTTTGCGATAAAATATCTCCCGGCATGGGCCCACCTCCTTGTACCGCTCATCAGGCAGCGTTATTGAATAATGTAGGACGTAATATAGACTTTCACGATCTTGCCCTCTTGCATAAGAGGGTTGAGCTGCGCTTTCAGGCCGTCTTCGAACTGCTGCTTGCCCGCTTTGCCTTCGAAGTCCTTGGCAGTCATCTCGGAGAGCTGCTGGATGACGATGTTGTTCACTTGGAAGTCGCGTTTCGTCAGTTCGGCTGCCGCTTTCTTGTTGTCCGTCTGGATTTTCAGCGAAATGCGGATGAACTGGCGGCCGTTCAGGTTGGTCGTGATCTCCGGTACGTCGACGGACGCCTCGATGATCTCGTCGATGCTCGGCTCCTTCGGTTTGTCGTCCCCTTTGTTGAACTGGAGGACGAGGATCAGGCCGACGATGCCGACGAGCGTGATGGACACCAATATGATCAGGGAGACGGTCAGGACTTTATTCTTCATCTTTTTCACCTCGCAAGTGTGGATTCGACAGCAGCTGTACGGATTTATAGAACTCGGTGATGCGGGCGTTCACGGTCTCGAGCGGGTCGAGGACGACATAGGTCGTTCCGGTGGTCAGCGTGATTTTCGTATCCGGCATCGCTTCAATTTTTTCTATGTAGAGCGCATTCAGATGAAAGGTCGCTCCATTCAGTCGTGTGACTTGTATCATATGTAAAGGGCCGGGCACAAGAGCCGGCCCGGCCCTCCTTTGACTAGTGAAGTAGGTTGCTAGACTTTTTTAAGCTTAAGCGATTATCGTTTCAGGTTGACGAGTTCCTGGAGGATTTCGTCGGAAGTAGTGATGATCCGGGTGTTCGCCTGGAAACCGCGCTGCGCGACGATCATTTCCGTGAATTCTTCGGAAAGATCGACGTTTGACATTTCTAGGGAACCGGATTTGATAGTGCCACGGCCAAGGTCTTGTGAATATCCGATCGAAGGATTGCCTGAGGCAACGTTATTAAGAAAAAGATTCCCCCCGACTTTTTCCAATCCTCCAGGGTTGTTAAAGTTAGCGATTGCTATTCTACCAGCGATTTTCAGCACGCCATTTTGTACATAGTTTACTGTTCCATCTTGGCCAACAGACATATTAGTTGCGTCTGTAGGGATTTCCAGCTGAGTTAAAGTACCATTAGATGTAGTCGTTGGTGCACCTTGAATAACACCATTCGCGTCAGCTTTATAGCCCATTACAAAACGTCCATCACCATCTACCAAACGAGCAGGATTTGAAGTACCAGCTGTTGTTGAAGGCGTACCACTATCTAAATAGAAATTGCCAGCCCTGGTGTACATATTAGTCGTGCCTTCTTTAACAACAAAGAAGCCATCCCCTTCTATAGCCATATCAAGTGTATTTCCAGTAAATTGCGTAGAACCAGCGGTGTGTAAAGTATCAATTGCAGCAAGTTGAGAACCTAGACCAACCTGTTTTGGATTCACACCTCCACGAGCAGCACTTGGAGCACTTGCCCCAGCTACCGTCTGCGAATAGAGATCTTTAAAAATCGTACGGCCTTTTTTAAACCCATAAGTATTGACGTTCGAGATGTTGTTACCGATGACGTCCAGTTTTGTCTGGAAGTTTTTGAGTCCTGAGATTCCTGCGTACATTGAGCGTAACATTGATTATTTTCCCCTCTCGGATTGTAGAGTGCAGCTGCCTCATTCGGTCGGCAGTGCGTCGGCATCCTCACTTCAGGAGGTCCTGCCGGGTGTTGCTTAGCTGAGAACGATTGTTCCGTCGATATTGGTGAATAGCTGATCTTTTGCTTCCGTGCGGTCCATCGCTGTAATGACTGTGGAGTTTTTGGCGCTGACGATCAGTGCCGCCTGGTCCATCAGTACGAGGGAGTCGCGGATTCCTTTCGCTTTCGCCTCGTTTACTTTGTCCGTGACGCGAGCCCATTCGGCTTCGGAGATGGTGATGTTTCGTTCTGTGAGTCGGGCCGATGCGTGTTTGCTGATTTTCAGCGGAGTTGGTGCGAGTGCACTGTTCAGCTGTTCGGCGAAAGACTGCTTCGGTGCCGGTCTCGTCAGTTGTCCGGGGCGCAGCTGCGGTTGCGAATGGAGGCGCTGGAGATTGACTTGTTCCATGCGATCGCTCCGTTCTGTTTTTTTATTTGCTGATGGTCGTGAATTTGCTGCCGTCGACTTTTTCACCGTTTTCGAGGATATAGAGCAGTTTGCCGTCTTTGTTCGATACCGAAGTGACGGTGCCTGTTTTCTCCGTTTCCCCGTCGGTGTAGCCGACTTTCTTTCCGATGAGCATGCTCGCTTCAACTAAGCTGTTTGAACTTGCACCGCCTGAGAGCACTTCGGAAATGTTGCCTGGTGACAGTTCCTGTCCGTCTTTCATCGTGAAAATAACAGAGCCGTTGACGTACTTGATGGATGAAATCGTGCCCGTCCCTTCCGTGATGACTGGTTTCCCGTCAGCGTCAGGTTCTTCAGCGACTTTGTGCCACTTAATGTCTTTGCCGACGAAAGAATTGTACTGGATCAGCTGTCCCTGGTTGGCCGTTTCGGCGAATTTCTCAAACGCTTTTGAAAGGTTCATCGTCTGTTCGAGTGAGGAGAACTGGGCCATCTGTGCGATAAATTCGTTATCTTTCATCGGATTCGTCGGGTCCTGGTTCTGCAGCTGGGCGATCAGCAGTTTCATGAAATCGTCCTTGCCTAACGTTCCCTGTCCGGTTTTCCGTTCATCCCGCTGTTTGTTGATAAGGAACATCGATTCTTTGATCGGCTGTTGTCCGTCTATCAATGATTACACCTCCAAATCGACTAGGAATTCCTGGAATGTCTGCTGCTCTTCCTGCTCGGAATCGCTATGTTCCGACTGTTCTTCGTTCCCTTTGAACTGCTGCTGGCTGAATTGCTGGTTCCGCTCGTTCCGTGACGGATCCTGGACGGCCTGCGTGACATCGATGCGGTCCACTTGGATGTTCTGCTGGCTGAATGACTGTCTCAGCTGATGCAGCTGGCTGTCGAGCATTTCCTTGCCGAGCGCTGTCGAAGCTAAAATCCTGGCGGTCATGACACCGTTCACCTGGACGAGTTCGATACGCACTTGACCGAGATGTTCCGGATACAATTTCACGAGCAGCCGGTTCGTTCCGCCGAGCTGTCCGAAATTCGTCTGCTTGAAGAGCCCTTGAAGTTTCTCGAGCAATGCTTCTGCCTGTCCGGACGGCTTTGCGGCAGGTGTTTCGAGAGTGAAAACGTTCCTAGATACTATCGGCTGACTTGTCGGATTTTGAAGAAGCTGGTTCTGATTTTGTTCAGTTTTCCCATCTGCATCCGAACTGCTGTCACTGCTTTGTGATGAAGCTGCCATTGCCTGGACAAGGGTCCGCGGCTGATCGGCTGTGTTCTTCTCTTGAACAGCGTCACCCGGTACTTGCTGGAATGGCGTAATGCTTTGCGGAGATTTCTTCAGCAGCATTTGAAATCCTGCTGCATTCCCTGCCGGTTTGGTGTCCAGCATCGTGCGCAGCACAGCACTGTCTTTCATGACCGCCAGCTGTTCATTCAATTTCCCGATGCTTTCCTCTTGCCACCCCATCAAATCTTTTGACGGCATGACCGTTGCCAGTGTCTTCAGCAGAGCGACTGCTTTGACTGCCTGCTCCTTGACTTCCTGGCCGTCTTTTCCTGCCAGCATGCTTTCAAGGCGTGCTGCAATCTCTGATGCATGCTCAGCGACTGTGGTGACGAGAGGCCAGACGTCATTTGAGTACGACAGTTCTGCAAGCTGTTCTTTCGTCACTCCTGCTTTTTCCAGCAGCGGACCGAGTACTGCGATCACCTCTGTCACATCTGCGCCGAGTATTTCCGACCAATCGGACAGTTTCGAGCTCGCTTTCAGCTCTCCGAGACCTTCCTGAATTTCTTCTGCAGAGGCTCCCGTCAACTCTTCAAGTGCTTGAGCCAAAGAGCCGATATCTGACGATGCCAGGATATTTACAATCAATTCTGCAGCATCGTCGATTCCGTCGGTTCCGTCGGTTTTCTGAGCATTTTGCGCTTGGGTAGGCTTCGTCATCCCGGCCAGCACCTCGCCGAAAATTCCGCCGCTTTTTCCGCTGGCTGACGCTCCTTTTCCGAGCTGGCTGACCGCCGCGGAAGGGACTTGCTGCACTGAACCTGCGTTCATTTTTTCACCTCCGAAGTTAAAATCTATTACTTTATGATTATATCATCATTTGGCTAAAAGAGCAGTATATTTCGCTGCATCTTCGGGAGACATTTTTTCTAGGACAGCTGCAAGGGTATCGACCTTCATCTGGGAGAGTAATTGGAGCGCTTGCGCTTCCTCCATTTTCGAGATGACGGCTGCTGACGACTTGGCTGACATCTTTTCATACGTGGAGACGATCTGGCCGACATCCTTCTTCTTCTCGTCGCTCGTCCGCTGCAGCACGAGGATCTGGGCTTTCAGTCTCTCTTGCTCAAGTACCAGCTTTTCGTTCTTTTCGTTCGACTTTTTCAAGTCTTCCTGGATATCCAGCAGCTGCTGCTCTTTCTGCTTGACTTCCTCTTTCAGTGCGGCTGCCCGCTCTTCCAGAATCTGTTCGTCCTTTTTCGCTGAATTCTGCTGCTTCTTCTCTTCCAGCGCCGGGATGGATGATGTCCATTCTTTCGCTTTCTCCACAACATCGACGTCGGCCACTTTCGCGATGATCAGCAGAACTGCGACCGCAAAAATCAGCGGGATGAAGAACCATGCCAACAGCAGCTGAAAGATTCCGCCAGCCCGGCGTTCTTCCTTGAACGGATCGTCCTGTTTATCCTTTTTACGTTTCACCGGCTTACCACCCATCTTCATTTTTGCGGAATTTCATCGTGGCCAATTCATCCAGCCGCTCGGCTTCGTCATGCTCCATCTCTTTCCGGTACACTTCCCGATCTTTTTCCCGCATCTTTTCGTATTTCTTCACTTCTATCGTCTTCTGGAGCAGTTGTTCCTCGAACCACGTCATTTTGCTGCGTGCCTGGATCACCTGCTGCTGGACGGAAGAGATTCTCGCTTCCAAACTTTCAATGAAACGGGCATAATGGTGGATCTCGTTCACGGCGAATCCGACAGTCATCTTCTCCTGCTGCTGTTCGAGCACCGTCTCTTTCCGTTTCAGCAGTCCATACAGTTCGGTCGCAATCGTCTCGAAGTCTTCGATCGACTGCTTGTAGGCGGATTCCGTCTCGTTCTTCTCCTGTTCCCGGTACGTCAGCACTTTCTCAAACCGGTATTGATACGGTTTCACGTCTGACCGCCCCCTGGAGCGAGCGCGATGAGCTCTTCGACACTTTCTTCAAGTGTGATGTTGTCTTTGTAGCTCTGCTTCAGGAATTTCGTGATGAGCGGCTCATATTCGATCGCCTGGTCGATTTCCCGTGACGTGCCTTTCTTGTAGGCGCCGATG
Source organism: Sporosarcina sp. NCCP-2716 (assembly GCF_023707985.1). GTDB lineage: Bacteria > Bacillota > Bacilli > Bacillales_A > Planococcaceae > Sporosarcina. The sequence goes on along the minus strand of NZ_BRCF01000001.1, from coordinate 282,294 downwards.
TTGATCAGATCTTCCGATTTGTCGTACGTATAATACAGCTCGCGAAGTTTTTCCGCTGCCTTCACGTGCTCCGCATCAGCAATATGGTTCATGAGACGGCTGACGCTTTTCAGGACGTTGATGGCCGGGTACTGCCCTTTGTTGGCGAGTGTCCGGTCGAGCACGATGTGGCCGTCCAGTATTCCGCGGACGGCATCGGCGATCGGTTCGTTCATGTCGTCCCCGTCGACCAGAACAGTATAGAACGCCGTGATGGCGCCGAATTCGTTCGTTCCGGACCGTTCAAGTAATTTCGGCAGGATCGCAAAGACGGATGGCGTGTAGCCGCGCGTTGCCGGCGGCTCTCCGACAGCGAGTCCGATTTCACGCTGCGCCATCGCGACCCGCGTCACGGAATCCATCATCAGCATGACGTTCATGCCTCTGTTGCGGAAATACTCGGCGATCGCGGTTGCAGTGAACGCACCCTTGATGCGCATGAGTGCAGGCTGATCGGAGGTCGCTGCCACTACGATCGTCCGGCTCAGCCCTTCAGGACCTAAGTCGCGGTCGATGAATTCACGGACTTCCCGTCCCCGTTCGCCGATCAGCGCGATGACGTTGATATCGGCTGTCGTATTGCGGGCGATCATGCCGAGCAGTGTGCTTTTCCCGACACCGGACCCTGCGAAGATCCCGACTCGCTGACCGGAGCCGACTGTCAGCATCCCGTCGATCGCTTTAACGCCGACGGAAATCTTGTCGTTGATCGTCGGTCTCGTCAGGACGTTCGGCGGGTTCTGTTCTGTACGGACCGTCGCTAGCCCTTTCGGAAGCTGCGTCTGATCGATCGGACGGCCCATCGGATCGAGCACTTTCCCGATCAGGTTCATGCCCACTTTCACTTCGAGCGGCTTGCCCGTCCCTTCGACCAAGCAGCCGCTCGAAATGTCGGTGACATTCGTATACGGCATGAGCATGACGATCTCCTCGCGGAAACCGACAACTTCCGCCATGATTTTTGCGTCATTGTCATCGGACGGGTTCAAGTGGATGATGCACAGGTCACCGATCGAACTTTCGGGCCCTTTCGACTCGATCATCAGTCCGACGACACGTGCCACACGTCCGTACTTTTTCATTGTTTTCAAGGTTGGGATTTTTTTAGAAAGTTCTTCAGCTTTTTTCATGATCAGCCCTCGCTTTCGAGTAATTCCACAAGGCGCTCTTTCAATTCGTTCAGCTGTTCGTCAACACTGACGACGATCCTTCCGTGATTCGTTTCTATATAACATTCATCATTTTCGAATTCATCATTCACAAACAGCAGCATCGGGACATCCGGAGGGAAGATCGAAGCGAGCTCCTCCCGGCTGTCCGAGACGAGTTTGTAGCAGTCCGGAGAAACGTAGACTTTGATATCCCGCATTTCCCGCGCTTCTTTCAGTCCGCGTTTGACGATCGACAGGAACAGTTCCGGCTCGTCCTCTAGCTGATGCCCGAGAATCCGCTCTGCTGATTTCATTGCAATCTCGAGGATCAGCCATTCCTGTGATTCCAAGTAGGCCTCCCCATTCTCCTGCGCGGTCTGCACCGTTTCATTCGCTTTGCGGACCGCTTCCTGCATGTCCGACATACTCTTTTTCGTACCTTCTTCGTAGCCGACCTGGAATGCTTCTTCGTAGGCCCGCTGCTGCAGTTCGGCCTTTTCTGACTCCCACGCGGCATGCATCGCTTCGATGTCATCCTGCGCTGTTGTGCGGAGCCTTTCCAAATCAGCGCGCTCGACTTCGATCTGCGTACGCGCTTCGGCCATGAGCCGGTCGCGTTCCATGATGATTTCCGCAAGACTTGCATGGGATGCCGGTGCGGATGTATCCGTAATGTCAGGCTGGGTGTCGAGACGGCGGATGCCGATCTTCTTCACGCCTGCCGTCTGATTCGGCTGTGGTCTGTAAATGTTAGACAATCACATCATCTCCTCCGCCGCGCGCAATGATGATCTCCCCTGCGTCTTCCAGGCGGCGGATCGTGCCGACGATGCGGGTCTGCGCTTCTTCCACGTCACGCAGCCGTACCGGGCCCATGACGTCCATCTCTTCCTTGAACGATTCCGCCATCCGGGAAGACATGTTCTTGAACAGGATCTCTTTGACTTCCTCGCTCGAAACTTTCATCGACAGGATGAGATCTTCGTTTTCACAATCGCGGATGACACGCTGGATGGAGCGGTTGTCGAGCGTAATGATATCTTCGAAGACGAACATCCGCTTCTTGATCTCTTCTGCGAGTTCCGGATCCTGGATTTCGAGCGCATCGAGGATCGTTTTCTCGGTCGCACGATCGACGCCATTCAGCACTTCGACCACTGCATCGACGCCGCCCGTATCGGTATAATCCTGAGTGACCGTCGAGGACAGTTTGCGTTCGAGGACAGCTTCGATTTCGCTGATCACTTCCGGCGATGTCGAATCCATCGTCGCAATCCGTTTCGCGATATCCGCCTGCACTTCCTGCGGCAGCGAGGACAGGATCATCCCCGCCTGTTCCGGTTCCAGATAGGAAAGGATGAGCGCAATCGTCTGTGGATGCTCGTTCTGGATGAAATTCAGGATCTGGCTCGGTTCCGTGCGGCGCGCAAAGTCGAACGGGCGCACTTGCAGGGACGATGTCAGACGGTTGATGACCGCCTGGGCATGCTCCTTGCCGAGCGCTTTCTCGAGGATCGTCTTCGCGTAGCCGATCCCCCCTTGGGAAATGTAGTCCTGCGCCAGCGCGATATTGTGGAATTCCTCGATGATCTCCTCTTTCACGGAGGACTCGACTTTGCGGACCCCTGAAATCTCAAGGGTCAGACGCTCGATCTCCTCTTCCGTCAAGTGCTTATAGATGGAAGCCGACACTTCAGGACCAAGGGATATCAAAAGAAGTGCAGCCTTTTGCTTTCCCGACATCTCTTTATCTTTTTTCACCATGACTGATCTCTCCTTAGTCCTCAGCTATCCACGTACGGAGCAATTTCGCGAATTCCTCCGGTTTGTCTTTCGCCATCTTTTCAAGCTGTTTTCTGCGTGTTGTAGCTTCCGTCTCGACTTCGTCGTTGATATCGCTCACTTCGATCGCCTGCAGCTGTTCTTCGAGCGCCCTCGCTTCCTGCTCGGCGAGTTCGCTGTCTCTCTTGCGCTTTCTCATATAGAGGACGACGAGCACTACGATGACGATGAGCAGGAGGCCGCCGACGAGGTATATCCACCAAGGGATGACCGTCTGTTTCTCCGAGAAGTCCGCCTGTTTGCCGCGGATCGGCTGGATGGATACGGCGATCTTGTCAGCAAGCTGTTCTTCGGTCAGTTCACCCGCGGACACTTTGTCGATGGACGTCCGGACAATCGTCCCGAGGATCTGTTCGATATCCTGTTGCACACCCGGGTCAAGTGAGTTCGGGTCATCAGCGACCGGCGGCTCCACCATGACCTGCAGACCGATGTCACGGATCTTGTACGGGCTTTCTACAATATCTTTCCGGATGCGGTTCACTTCGTTGTTAATCGTCTCTTCGATTCGTTCATAATCACCGTTCGCGGTGTTCCCTTCAACGACTGTCGTCCGGTTGTCCGTTGGATCTTCAGCTTCCGGTACACCGCCCGGCACTGCTCCGTCACCCGTGAATGTTTCGGTGATGCGCTGGACGCTGAGTGCGATGCCTTCTTTGCTTTCTTCATCGACAGGCGTCACGAGGTTCTCTTCACGCTTTTCCTGCATGAAGTCGATATCGGTCGTAACGGAAACGATGACTTTGTCCTGTCCCATCATCGAGCCTAGCATCATCTGGACCTGACGCTGCAGATCGCGTTCGATCGATTTCTTGATCGCCATCTGGTCGCTGACGTTCGAGCCGAACTGGTTCTTTTCATGGTTCAGGTCGTAGTATTCGAAGTATTGGTTCATGACGACGATGTCTTCAGGAGCGAGATTAGGAATACTTTTGGAAATAAGGTTATAAAGTCCGTTGATCTGCGCATCGCTGAATTGCTGTCCGGGTTCCGTCTTCAAGACGACAGAAGCGGTCGCCGCCTGCGTGTCCTCGTTCACGAAGACTCCCTGCGTCGGCAGCGTGATCATCACTTTTGCATCTTTCACGCCTTCGATCCCTGTGATCAGCTTGGCGAGTTCGTTCTGCATCGTCGCCAGTTTGATCATATTGAATTCGTTATCAGTCGTTCCGAATCCGGCGTTCTCCGAGAAGAACGAGTAGTCGATCCTTCCAGAGTCCGCCAATCCCTGCGATTCGATCGATACGAGCAGTTCGTCGACGCGTTCTTGCGGGACGAGGATCGACGTGCCGCCGGGTGCGATCTGGTTCGGGACGGCCTGCGCATCCAGTTCTTCCTTGATGCGGCCGATATCGGACCGGGAGAGATCTTTGTATAACGGCACGTAGACGGTCCGTGACAGGAAGAACGTCAGCAGGGCAGCTCCGATCAGGACAGCAGCCGTCGTGCTGATATACAGGACTTTCTGTTTTCTCGTCCGGTTCGACCAGAACGTTCGTATGTCGTTTATGAGTTTTGTCAATCTATCTTTCATTCTGATCCTCCGGTCGGCAGACGTTATCCGCATGGCTTTCAGTAGAACAACGCTATATTTTTGTTACACAGGCATCCTCATGACTTCCTGGTATGCCTCGACTACTTTGTTGCGCACTTCCATCGTCGCGCTCAGGGCGACCGATGCTTTCTGTGCGGCGATCATGACGTTATGCAAGTCGACGTCTTCGCCTCTCACCAGTTTGTCCGTCATGACATCCGACTGGACTTGCGCAGTATTCACTTCCTGTATGGCCTCTTTCAGATATGTACCGAATTTCTGCTGGGAATCGAAAGAGGTCGGTGCCGCTTTCGGTGTGCTCGGAGTCATTGCCGGCCCCATGGCCATGATTGAGTGTATCGCCATTTCCATTCACCTGATTTCTATTGGATTATTTGCCGATTTCAAGTGCCTTCATGAGCATCGCCTTGTTGGAGTTCAGCACAGTGATATTTGCTTCGTAGGACCTGGTTGCGGACATCATGTCAATCGTTTCGCGCAGTGGATCGACGTTTGGCATAGATACATAGCCATCCTCGTCCGCATCGGGATGCGTCGGGTCGAACACCTGCTTGAACGGCGTCTCCGTGTCTTCGGTGATTTTCGACACAGCAACGCCATTGCCGATCGCTCCCCGATCCCGGGTCCCCATCGCGATGTTGAGGAAATTGGAGAATTGTCCCTGTCTCGGCTGTAGGGAGACGCTCTTCCTTGCATACGGCTGCCACTCTCCGTCAACAAGCTTGCCGCGTGTCGTATCGATGTTCGCCATGTTGGAGGAAATCACATCCATCCGCAGGCGCTGTGCAGTAAGTGCAGAAGCTGTCGTATTCATTCCGTGGAAAATCGACATGATCAGCGGCCTCCTTTAATGACGTTGTTCAGTGAATTGAACTTGCTGCTCATCCTGTCGACAAGTGCACTATAGTAGATTTGGTTGGCAGCCAGGTCCGCCTGTTCCTTATCCATGTCCACCCCGTTGCCGTTCTGGTTGAACCGGAAATTCGCATACGTCCTGACAGGTGTCCCGGCTGAAGACGGTGAGAACGGGAGATGCCGCTTATCTGTCCGATAGGCTTCGGGCTGGGACGCCTTCGCTTCGTTCAGGTAGCTCTTGAAGTCGACAGTTTTCGCTTTGTAATTCGGTGTGTCAGCATTCGCCACGTTTTGCGCGATAGCTTTCGACTTATCAGCTGAAAAGTTCAGACCTCTTTCAATCATGGAAATCGAACCGCCAAAAAGCTCCATTTTCCTACCTCCTTATATGTCTATTACGAAATATATTAAATTCGACATAATCTATTAAAAGTCAACAATTACTTCCCATTGTATCGGATTGTGAACCATTTTGTCTATACATATCCTTGAAAAAATCGGGTGTGTTTCTATACTTATTCACATGTTTTCCAAACCTTTTCCTTTAAAATTAGTCAAAAGGTCGCATAACATTCTAGTAGTATTCTTTTCACTTTCCCTTATAGACCGGCTGAACCTGTTTAACGGAATACTCAGGAATCAATTATATTTTTCAAAAAGAAATAAATAAAACGGACGAAAAGCAGGAATCGCTTTTCGTCCGTTTTCAATACAAACCGTATTAAGATTTTTGTTTTTCGAGTTCTTCAAGGAATTTGCTGTTCAGCACTTTGATGTACGTCCCTTTCATACCGAGTGAACGTGACTCAATGACGCCCGCGCTTTCCAGTTTGCGGAGCGCGTTGACGATGACGGAACGGGTGATGCCGACACGGTCAGCGATCTTGGACGCGACAAGCAGACCTTCGTTGCCGTCCAGTTCATTGAAAATGTGCTCGATCGCTTCGTGCTCACTATAAGACAGTGAATTGATCGCCATCTGGACGACAGCTTTGCTGCGCGCTTCTTTCTCGATCTCTTCCGATTTTTCACGGAGGATTTCCATACCGACCACTGTAGCCCCGTATTCTGCGAGGATCAAGTCATCTTCTTTGAACTCTTCACTCAGGCGTGCAAGGATCAGCGTGCCGAGACGGTCGCCGCCGCCGATGATCGGAACAATCGTTGTGAGGCCTTCTTTGAACAGATCTTTGTTTTCAACAGGGAATACCGTGTATTCACTGTCGATGCCGATGTTCTGGGAAGTTTCCCGGATGTTGAACAACTGGTTCGTGTACGTTTCAGGGAATTTACGATCCTCGAACATTTGCTTCATCCGCTCGTTTTCAATCTGATGGTGGATTTCGTGGCCCAGCAGTTTCCCTTTACGGCTGACGATGAAGGCGTTACAGTCGATGACTTCACTGAGCTGCTCGGCCATCTGCTTGAAATTCACTTGCTTTCCGGCAGTCGCTTGCAGCATTGCGTTGATCTTTCTCGTTTTGTCTAACAGTGTCATTATGTTTTCCTCCTTGAGTTACGTAACTGATATGAATATTCTAAAGGTTTTCAATTGTTAAATAAACTATTTTGGCTTATTTACAGGATGAAATGTGACAAATCTTTGTCCTTGACGATGCCGGCGAGCTTTTCATCCACATAAGCAGGCGTGATCCGGATGCTGGTCGGCCCGATATCCGATGCTTCAAAGGAAAGTTCTTCGAGCAGCCGCTCCACAATCGTATGGAGACGTCTCGCCCCGATGTTTTCCGTATTGTCATTGACCTCGAACGCAATTTCCGCAATCCGGTCGATTGCATCATCCGTGAACTCCAACTGGACGTCTTCCGTCGCCAGAAGTTTCTCATACTGACGGATCAGTGAGAAGTCCGGTTCTTTCAGGATGCGCACAAATTCTTCTTTCGACAGTTTATCGAGCTCGACGCGTATCGGAAACCGCCCCTGCAGCTCAGGGATGATATCGGATGGCTTAGCGATATGGAAAGCGCCTGCTCCGATGAACAGGATGTAATCGGTCCGAACCGAACCGTGTTTCGTAGTCACAGTGGAGCCTTCGACAATCGGAAGGATATCCCGCTGGACGCCTTCACGGGAGACATCTGCATTGCCGGAACCGCTTTTGCTTGCGATTTTATCCATCTCATCGATGAAGATGATCCCTGACTGTTCGGTCAGTTCCACTGCGAGACGCGCTATTTCGTCGTGGTCGATCAGCTTATCCGCTTCCTCGGCTTCGACAACCCGTCTTGCATCCTTCACTTTCATCTTCCGGGAGACGGTCCGTTTCGGCATCAAGGAAGATAGTGCGTCCTGCATGTTGGATCCCATCTGTTCCATTCCCGAACCTTGCAGAGCGTCAAACATCGACGGCTGCTGCGATTCGACGTCAACAGTGACCATCTCTTCTTCCAGCTTCCCTTCTTTCAGGAGAGCCGCGATTTCACTCCGTTTCAGCTGACGGTCGTTTTCTTCTTCCTGCGTTTCGCCGTCCTGATCGTTCTTCTGGCCGCCGAACAGCATTTCGAATGGATTCTGCATTTGCACTTTCTTCTTTTTCGAAGGGACGAGGAGCTCGACAAGCCTTTCTTCCGCCTGGACAGCTGCCTGGTCCTTCACTTTCGCACGCTGCTGGTCCTTGACGATGCGGACCCCGGTTTCAACCAGGTCGCGGACCATCGATTCCACATCACGTCCGACGTATCCGACTTCCGTGAACTTCGTCGCTTCGACTTTGACGAACGGCGCATCGACGAGTTTAGCGATCCGGCGCGCGATCTCCGTCTTCCCGACGCCCGTCGGTCCGATCATGAGGATGTTTTTCGGGATGACTTCGCTTTTTTCCTCGTCCGTCAGCAAGTTCCGCCGATACCGGTTGCGGATCGCAACTGATACCGCCCGCTTCGCCTTATCCTGCCCGACTATATAACGGTTTAAAAAGGCAATCATCTCTTTTGGTGTCAGTTCTTTCGATTTCATTCGCCGAGCACCTCCACGACTATATTATCGTTCGTGAACACACAAATTTCAGCAGCAGTTTCAAGAGCGGCACGCGCAATCTGCTCAGCCGTCAGTGTACCGCCTGCATGCTTCGCGAGCGCACGGCCTGCCGCGAGCGCATAGTTGCCGCCTGAACCGATCGCAAGGATTCCGTCGTCCGGTTCGATCACTTCGCCGGTGCCCGACACGAGCAGCAGGCTGTCTTCGTTCATGACGAGCAGCATGGCTTCCAGTTTCCGGAGGATCTGGTCACCGCGCCACTGTTTCGCCAGCTCGACAGCCGCACGCTGCAGGTTGCCGTTATATTCCGTCAGTTTATCTTCGAACAGATCGAACAGTGTGAAGGCATCCGCCACTGAACCTGCGAATCCTGCAAGCACCCTGCCGTTGAAAAGGCGCCTCACTTTCCTTGCCGTATGTTTCATGACGACGCTTTCCCCCATCGTCACCTGGCCGTCACCGGACATTGCGCCTACTCCGTCGTGACGGATCGCAAAGATCGTAGTTGCGTGAAATTCCATGTAAACTCCTCCTAAGCTCGCGGATGCGTATTCATGTAAGTTCTTCGTAAGTGCTCTTTCGTCGTATGCGTGTAGATCTGGGTCGAAGACAAGTCGCTGTGGCCGAGCAGTTCCTGGACAGTCCGCATATCGGCTCCCGCAGACAGCAGATGCGTGGCGAACGTGTGACGCAGCATGTGCGGATAGACATTCGCCTGGACGGATGCCCGCCCGACGATGGCGTCGAGCACATGGCGGACGCCGCGATCTGTCAAGGGGCCGCCGCGCAAGTTGACGAACAATCTTTCATGCTTCTCCTTTTTCAGGAGACGCGGCCTGCCGTCCTGCAAATAGTCCCCGATGGCGTCCGCAGCGATACTGCCGAACGGGACGTAACGCTCTTTCCTGCCTTTTCCCATCACCCGCACGATTCCGAGTTCAAGATCCAGATCCGGAAGTTCGATCGACGTCAGTTCGCTGACCCGGATGCCGGTTGCATACAGCAGTTCGAGCAGCGCACTGTCGCGCAGATCACGCGGCAAAACGCCCTGACAGGCAGCGAACATCTTTTCAAGTTCTTCTGCATAAAAAAAAGCCGGCAGCCGTTCTTCCTTTTTCGGATGATGCAGCAGACGGAATGCCGTATCGTCCGTACCATGGCGGGAATTGGCAAAGCGGAAAAACGAGCGGACAGATGAAATTTTTCTGGAGATGGTCGTTCTGGACAAATTCCGGTCATACAGGCGGGACGCGAACAGCCTCGCTTCCTGGTAGGTGATCGATTCGATCGATCCGATCCCCTCACTTGTCAGGAAGTCGAAGAATTCCTGGACGTCGTTTCCATATTCCTGCACAGTGCGGACGGAATAGTTTTTCTCCAGCCGGATATATGTAATATATTCCTTGCACAGCTGCTGGGTCCGATCATCCAACTGCTCCACCTCCGAACTACCGAATATGAACTGTACTGCCCTTATTATAGAAGGACAATTTTACCAAAGTGATTGAAAATGTCGACTACTCGTTAAATTCAAATACATCCACGCTTTACTATACATGATTATGTACCGTCCCATCAACTATCACGTGTTGAGTTGTCTGACCTCTATCAATGATTTTTGAAGACTGTCATTAAAACTTCACAATTTCTTCATATTGCGCTGAAGAAATGACGTAAAAAGAACCAGCAGAGCGGATGTGCTCTGCTGGTCTTGCCTTCCTGCTGAATCGTAAGTCATAGTTCAGTTGACAAGCTGGTGGGTTCCCTTGAACGCTTCCAATGCATCCAATGCCCTGGCAGCGTGCTTTTCCGCGCGTTCCGCTTTCGATCGGACCCGTTCTCCGAGATCGGGGAACAGACCGAAGTTGACATTCATCGGCTGGAAGTTTTTCGAGTCCGCTTCGGTGATGTAACGTGCCATACTTCCGAGTGCCGTCTCTTCAGGCAGGACGATGAGTTCTTCGGCGAGCGCGAGCCGTGCTGCGTTCATACCGGCGACAAGGCCGGATCCCGCTGATTCCACGTAGCCTTCGACACCGGTCATCTGGCCTGCGAAGAACAGGTTCGTGTTTTCACGGAGCTGATAGGTCGGTTTCAGCACACGCGGTGAATTGATGAATGTGTTCCGGTGCATGACTCCGTACCGGACGATTTCCACATTTTCAAGCCCCGGGATCATGCGGAGCACTTCTTTCTGCGCTCCCCACTTCATATGCGTCTGGAAGCCGACGATGTTGTAGAGGGTGCCCGCTGCGTCATCCTGACGAAGCTGGACGACCGCTTTCGGGCGTTTGCCGGTTTTAGGATCCTCGAGTCCGACCGGTTTCATCGGACCGAACAGGAGCGTCTTTTCGCCGCGGGATGCCAGCACTTCCACAGGCATGCAGCTTTCGAAATAGATTTCCTTCTCGAATTCTTTCAGCTCAGCGACTTCCGCGTTGACAAGCGCTTCGTGGAAACGGGCGAATTCCTCTTCGTCCATCGGACAGTTGAGGTAAGCTGCCTCCCCTTTGTCGTAGCGGGATTTCAAGTAGACTTTGTCCATGTCGATGGAATCTTTCTCGACGATTGGCGCAGCTGCATCGTAGAAGTACAAATAGTCTTCTCCGGTCAGTGTCCGGACTTTTTCAGCGAGTGCCGGTGAGGTGAGCGGTCCGGTCGCGATGACAGTGATGCCTTCCGGGATATCCGTCACTTCTTCGTTGACGACTTCAATGAGCGGGTGATTGCGCACTTTGTCCGTGACGTGCTGCGAAAACTCGTGACGGTCGACGGCAAGTGCGCCGCCGGCCGGTACTGAGCAGGCATCCGCCGCGGCAATGATGACCGAATCGAGACGGCGCATCTCTTCTTTGATGACGCCGACTGCATTGGTCAGTGCATTCGCACGCAATGAGTTGCTGCAGACGAGTTCAGCGAATTTGTCCGTATGATGGGCGGGTGTCTGCTGGACCGGCCGCATTTCGTAAAGCCGGACATTCACGCCCCGGTTCGCGATTTGCCAGGCGGCTTCGCTTCCTGCAAGGCCTGCTCCGATTACGTTAACTGTTGGTGTCATACGTACCACTTCTTTCCTGCAAAGTTATTGTTGAGGCTTCTCTTTATAATCGCATTCCGTACACTGGATTTGAAGACCTTTTTTCAGCCGCTTTTCAACTAACGTGCTTTCACATTTCGGACAAGGCCGTGAAATCGGCTTATCCCAGGAAATGTATTCGCAATCAGGATAGCGGTCGCAGCCGTAGAAGATCCGGTTCTTCTTGCTCTTCCGTTCGACCACTTCCCCTTCCTTGCAAAGAGGACACGTTACGCCGATCGGTTTTACGATCGCTTTCGTGTTACGGCAGTCCGGGAAGTTCGAACACGCCATGAATTTGCCGTAGCGTCCCATTTTGTAGACCATCGGAGAGCCGCACTTTTCGCAGTCTTCTCCGGCAGGCTCGTCCTTGATTTCGATTTTCTCCATCTCTTCTTCAGCTACTTGGAGATGCTGTTCGAAGTCTTTGTAGAAATCATCGATGACCTGCACCCAGCTGATATCGCCTTCTTCAATCCGGTCAAGGCTCTGTTCCATGGTGGCTGTGAATTCAGCATTCGTTATATCCGAAAAATATTGGTTCACCGCCGCATTGACGATTTCGCCGAGTTCTGTCGGCACGAAGCGTTTCGCATCGAGCGTCACATAGCCGCGCCGCTGGATCGTATCGAGTGTAGGAGCATAGGTCGACGGCCGGCCGATGCCGAGTTCTTCCAGCGTCTTCACGAGGCGGGCTTCCGAATAACGCGGAGGCGGCTGGGTGAAGTGCTGTTTCGGATCGATCTTGGCACATGTCACGGTCTCGCCTTCTTCAAGCGGCGGCAGGACGTTGTCTTTCTCTTCTTCCTTATCGTCCTGGCTTTCGACATACACTTTCATGAATCCCTGGAACTTCACCTGGGAGCCTGTCGCCCTGAACTGGATTTCCTGATTGCCCAGGTCCGCCGTCACAGTATCGAGTACGGCAGGTGCCATCTGGCTCGCGACGAAGCGCGACCAGATCAGTTTGTAGAGTTTCATCTGGTCTTTCGATAAAAACGCTTTCATGGCTTCAGGTGTCCGCATGACCGAAGTCGGCCGCACGGCTTCGTGGGCATCCTGCGTCTTCGCGGAAGCTGCTTTTGCAGCCGGCTTCGTACTGCGCAGAAACTCCTTCCCATACATCGTTCCGATATGGTCTTTCGCTTCCGACTGGGCCGTCTCCGAGATACGCGTCGAGTCTGTACGCATGTACGTGATCAGCCCGACGATCCCTTCTTTTCCGACTGTGATCCCTTCGTACAGCTGCTGTGCAATCATCATCGTCTTCTTCGCCCGGAAGTTCAGTTTGCGCGCAGCCTCCTGCTGGAGCGAAGACGTCGTGAAAGGCGCTGCCGGATTCCGTTTGCGTTCCTTTTTGACGACCTTCTGCACAGTGAAGTCATCACCGCTCAGCTGGGCGAGGATGTCATCGACCTGCTGTTTGTCGGTCAGCTTCACTTTTTTGCCGGCTTTGCCGTAGAACGAGGCATCGAACTGCCCTTCTTTTTTGCTGAAGTCCGCACCGATCGTCCAGTACTCTTCCGGTTCGAAGCTCTTGATCTCCTCTTCGCGGTCGATGATCAGTTTCAAGGCGACTGACTGAACACGGCCGGCGGACAAGCCTTTCTTCACTTTCTTCCATAGGATCGGACTGATGTTGTAGCCGACCAGCCGGTCCAGTATGCGGCGCGCCTGCTGGGCATCGACAAGATCCGTATTGATCGGTCTCGGATGCTTGAAGGAGTCCTTGATGGCGTCTTTCGTGATTTCGTTGAAGACGACGCGGCAGTCGGTCTGTTCATCGACACCGAGCTGATGCGCCAGGTGCCAGGCGATCGCTTCCCCTTCTCTGTCGGGGTCAGCCGCGAGAAAGATCTTTTTCGCTTTTTTCGCTTCTTTTTTAAGATCCTGCAAGATCGGGCCTTTGCCGCGGATCGTAATATACTTCGGTTCGTAATTGTTTTCCACATCGACGCCCATCTGGCTCCGGGGCAGGTCGCGTAAATGTCCGAGCGAGGCGCGGACTTTGTATTTCTTTCCTAAATATCGTTCTATCGTTTTTGCTTTCGCGGGTGATTCCACGATTACTAAGTAATCTGCCATTCTGCTGGGTCCCCCTTACAGAGGTTCTTTGTATTTGTTCGTCTAAAAGAATATCTGTTGCAAAATGTATAACAGTTTTTGTGGAAAAGCAACTATTTGAATGAAAAGAACTTTTTTCTGTCAGGATTCGACAAGGGATTCCACGATTTGAAAACCGTTCCAGATTCCTTGTGCCCCTTCGTTCAGCAGCTTGTTCGGCCCGAGTGATAATGGCGAATCGATCGGTCCCGGCACGGCGAACACTTCCTTCCCATGATCGAGGGCATGCTCGATCGTGCTCATCGTCCCGCTCTTCTCTGCGGATTCTGTAATGACGAGCGACTTGGACAGCCCGCTGATGATCCGGTTGCGCATCGGGAAGGTCCACTTGGCCGGTGGCTGGTAAGGCGGATATTCGGTGACCAGCAGATGATGGCGCCCGATATGCGCTTCGAGCTCCCGGTTCTCTTTCGGGTACAGATGGAAGAATCCGTTGCCGAGCACGGCGATCGTGTCGCCTCCGTACCGGATCGCCGCTTCGTGGGCCAGTGTATCCGCACCTTTGGCGAGACCTGACACGATTACTGCATTGTACCGGACCAGCGGAGGGACGATCTGCTCCATTGCAAGCACCGAGTAATCCGTCGCTTTCCTGGAACCGACAATCGCGATGAGATGTTCTCTTTTCAGTAAATCCTTATTTCCTTTCGTATAGAGGACGGCAGGCGGATCGATCAGTTGTTTCAGACGGGTTGGATAATCCGGATGGGTATAAGGAATGGGGATGATTCCCTTTTCATACAGCAGGTCCAGCAGGGGGAGGGAGGACAGTTCACGGAGTCTTTCGTTCAGCTTCTTCTGCTTCACGGTTGATGAATGCAGGACGTTTTGGCATCGGGGATTTCCCGACAGATGCTGTTTCAGTACAGGATAGGATGCGGGCCAGGCGTAGTGCAGTTTGAGCAGTTCCAGTTCCTGATCGGACAGGTTCATGACGTTCCTCCTCGATTTGTATAGAAAAAGGCAGCGCATCGTCCGATACGCTGCTTCTTTTCTTGATCAGTGGGTTTTACATTTGTCGTAAAGACCTTTTTCCTTGATGACTTTAATCAGCGTTTCACCGATGACGGAAGGAGTCTCAGCCACTTCCACACCTGCGTTATTCAGCGCTTTAATCTTTTCGTCGGCAGTTCCCTTTCCTCCTGAAATGATGGCGCCAGCGTGGCCCATACGCTTTCCTGGAGGTGCAGTCTGTCCGCCGATGAAGCCGACAACCGGTTTCTTCATGTTGGCTTTGATCCACTCGGCTGCTTCTTCTTCAGCAGTACCGCCGATTTCTCCGATCATGACAACTGCATATGTGTCTTCGTCTTCATTGAATTCCTTCAATACATCGATGAAGTTTGTGCCATTGACCGGGTCTCCGCCGATACCGACAGCTGTCGTCTGACCGATGCCTGCTTCAGAAAGCTGGTGCACCGCTTCATACGTCAGTGTTCCTGAACGTGAGATGACGCCGACGTGGCCTTTTGTATGGATGTAGCCTGGCATGATGCCGATCTTGCACTCTTCCGGTGTGATGACGCCCGGGCAGTTCGGACCGACGAGGCGGGTCTTCTTGCCTTCCATGTAGCGGACAACTTTCACCATATCGAGAACAGGGATGTGTTCCGTGATGCAGATCGCCATATCGAGTTCTGCGTCAACCGCTTCCAGGATCGCATCAGCTGCGAACGGAGCCGGAACATAGATGACGGACACGTTGGCGCCAGTCGCTTTGACGGCTTCTTCCATCGTGTTGAAGACAGGAACGCCTTCCACTTCCGTGCCGCCTTTACCAGGTGTTACACCTGCGACGATCTTCGTGCCGTATTCAAGCATTTGCTGGGTATGAAATTTCGCAGTCCCGCCGGTGATTCCCTGCACGACCACTTTTGTATTTTTGTCGATATAAATACTCATCGTTTGTCCCTGCCTTTCTTAGCCTACGATTTCAACAATCTTCTGTGCGCCGTCCGCCATGGAGCCGGCAGCGATAATATTGAGTCCTGACTCGTTCAGCAGCTCTTTGCCGCGGTCGACGTTCGTACCTTCAAGACGGACAACGAGCGGCACTTCGAGGCCGACTTCCTTAGCCGCCGTGATGACACCTTCAGCGATGACGTCACATTTCATGATGCCGCCGAAAATGTTGACGAAGATCCCTTTCACATTGTCATCGGAAAGGATGATCTTGAACGCTTCCGTAACTTTTTCAGCTGTCGCGCCGCCCCCAACGTCCAGGAAGTTCGCGGGTGATCCGCCGTAGTAGTTGATTGTATCCATTGTAGCCATAGCAAGCCCTGCTCCGTTGACCATGCACCCGATGTTGCCGTCTAGGGAGATGTAGCTCAGGTCGTATTTCGATGCTTCGATCTCTTTCGCATCTTCTTCATCGAAGTCGCGCAGTTCGACAATGTCCTTATGACGGAACAATGCATTGTCGTCGAAGTTGAACTTCGCGTCGAGTGCGAGCACGTTGTCGTCACCAGTCACGACGAGTGGGTTGATCTCTACGATGGAAGCGTCTTTGTCGACGAATACCTGGTAGAGGCCTGTCATGAATTTAGCTGCTTTGTTCACGAGGTGAGCCGGGATATTCATGTTGAATGCCATCCGGCGCGCCTGGAATCCAGTCAGTCCGACAACCGGATCCACGACTTCTTTGAAGATCTTTTCAGGAGTCGCCTCAGCAACTTCCTCGATGTCCATTCCGCCTTCTTCAGAACCCATCAGTGTGACGCGGTCCGTTGCACGGTCGACGACGAGGCTGATGTAGTATTCTTTCTTGATGTCTGCGCCTTCTTCGATCAGGAGACGCTTGACTTCCTTACCTTCAGGGCCTGTCTGATGCGTCACCAGTGTTTTGCCGAGAAGTTCTTTTGCGTACGCACGCACTTCGTCCAGATTCTTGGCAATTTTAACGCCGCCCGCTTTCCCGCGGCCGCCGGCATGGATTTGTGCTTTTACGACAAATACATCGGTGCCAAGTTCTTTTGCTGCGCTGACCGCCTCATCCGGCGAGAACGCTGCAATCCCTTTAGAAGCTGCAACCCCATAATCACGGAGCAGCTGCTTCCCTTGATATTCATGGATATTCATCTTATATCCTCCAATCAAACTGATAACTATAGTTTACTGCGTACTCTATTGTAGTAAACTTGTCATACTATGTCCATATTTGTACTCCTGTGATGCGAAATTTCTGTACTACGACAGGTTTCCCCGCTCATCTGCCGCTTTTCGCCCGGTCGAGCCGGTACACGTATGCAAGCACTTCGGAGACGGCCTGGTAAAGCTGTTCGGGGATCGTCTCGTTCACTTCCAGCTGGCCGAGCAGTTCGACGAGCGACGGGTCTTCCTGGATCGGGACGCCGTGCTCCTTCGCCTTTTCGAGGATGTTATCCGCGATCTGTCCTTTGCCTTTCGCTGTAACCCTCGGAGCATCGTTCTGCTCGGGCATGTAGGACAGCGCCACCGCTTCTTTCCGCTTGTACGGTTTTCCGCTCATACTCTGAAGTCCACCCCTTTCGTCCTGCTGCCGGCGGACGTTCTGACGGACTGTACTGCCTCGTCTTCCCGGAACGGCCGGAATCGCACAGCGGACAGCCTGTAGCCGCCATCCTCAAGTGCTGCTTCCAGCGTTTCCTGCAGCATTTCACCTGCCGATTCGAGCCGGGTGTCCTCATTGAAGATCGTCAACGTGATCACCTTGTTCTGCACTTGCATGTCGACGACGGTCTTTTTCAGCGCCTCGAGATCGAGGTAGAACAGGACACGAGCATGGTCCGGATCGATCTTGCCGTCCTCTTTCATGCGTCCGTTCCATTCAAGTGTCGCATCGATGCGCCGGCCGTGCAGCTGCAGGGGCATCTGCATGATGATCTGCTGCTGCGCCCCGTTCTCCGCCGACTGCAGCAGCGGCCCGTTCAGCCGTGAGACCGCGGACTCCGCAGCCTCACGCAGCGCCGTGCCTACTGTGCCGTCCTGCATGAGGGCGACCAGATGGGGCTTCAGTGAGTGCTGGATCTGCTCGAGATCCGGCTGCCGCGCGGCGAGACCCGCTTCGTAGTTCACGCCTAGCTTTGCAAGAACAGTCTGGATCGACTGTTTCACTTCTGCACCGGTGATTTCCCGGGCAGCGGAATCTTCCGCAGCGGCTGCGAGAGCGCGTACGTCCGGCGAACCGGACTGCAGTGCCTGACGCATCAGTTCCGTCAGTTTTCCCGGTCCTTCTCCGGTTCCGGTAAGTGCCTGGAGCAGCGTCGGCGCTGCAGGCGGACTTGCGGGTGCAGGAGCCGGCTGCACGGCTTCAGCGGCCGGCCGGGCAGGCGCCGGCAGCGCGCTGTCCGTTGGATCGGCTGCTGGTGTGCCGAATAGGACAGCTGCCACTTTGCCGAGCAGCACGGATGCAGGCTCAGCGTTTCTAGTATGCGCGGCCAGCAGGTCCGTAATCCCGGATTTCACCGGCTGCGGCAGATCGGACTGCTGCACGAGGCGCACTGCCTGAGCCGCGGCGGTGGCAGGCAGCTTGGCATCGCCGTCCGCCTGCCGGATGACCGTGAGCAGCTGCTTCACCGGGTCTGCGGCCGCGGCAGCCGGCTGGACAGCACCGGAGGAGCCGGCGGGTGCTGCGGATTGCGCTGTTTCAGCTGCCGCCGTCTGCACGGCGCCGGCTTGCGGGCTGCTGCCCGCCGTCACGAGCTTCGCAAGCGTCTCGGGCAGATTGGCGAGCGACGTCCCGGCCGGCAGCACTCCCGCGGACTTCAGCAGCTGGACGGTCTGGAAACGGACTCCCGGTTCCACTGAAGAGTCGAGTGCCGTCTTCACTGTCAGGGCGAGCATTTTCCCGCCGGCCGTTTCAAGCAGGGGCTGCCTCACCTGCTGCACGATCTGCTGGATTTCTTTTTTCTGCACATCCGGTATGTCCTGATCGGCTGCGAGCGCCTGTTCCAGCTTGCCGAGGACGTCCTGGAGTCCTCCTTTTGTCTCCACACCCATCATTGCACTGAACAGTTGAGGGGTCACCGGCAGTTTCAGGGCGGCCAGTTTTGCGATCGACTGGAGTGCTGCTGCCATTTGGCCGGCCGGCACTTGTTTCAGCAGCGCTTCCCCCGCGAGCAGTGTGTCTTTCGACAGCGGCAGCTGTATCTTCATGAACGACTCGGCGAGCTGGCGCATCTCCGGCGTCTTCGGCAGCTGAAGCGTTTCGAGCAGATTGTCGATTTTGACACCCGGCGTCTCTTTCTGGCCGTACGGTCCCGACACGATCTTCAGCTGCAGCTCGGGATCCGTCGCTTTCACTTGGAAGTAGTACGAGTCGCCGGCTTTCAGCGGCACTTCCAGCTTGGCGTGCAGTTTCTGGTTTCCGATCTGGATCTCCGCCATTTCCCCGGGGAACAGCTGCTGGATCTTCCCCTGGAACACCTGGCCCTCCCGCATCGGCAGTTTCTGGCCGGACTGGACAGCACCGAGCACATTCATCGGCACGCTCTGCCCGATTGTCGGATAGTTCATCGGTCCTCCTCCTTTCCTGCAAGCATCGTTTTGACAGGCTCGAACGTCTTCCTGTGGTGCGGACACGGACCGTGCTGCCGAAGGGCCTCCACGTGCTCCCTAGTGCCGTAGCCTGCATGCTTGTCGAACCCGTACATCGGATACTCGCTATGCAGGTCCGTCATCAGCCGGTCCCGTGTTGTTTTTGCGAGGATCGAGGCAGCAGCGATGGCGAGGCTCTGTGCGTCGCCTTTGACGATGGAGGCCGAGGGGCAGCCGACCGAAAGCGGCATCGCATCCGCCATGACGTAATCCGGTTTGACGGACAGTGTATAGATGGATTGTTCCATCGACTCCCGGGTGGCTGCGTAAATGTTCACTTCGTCGATCCGCTCCGCAGGCTGGATATGGACCGACCATGCGACAGCCGCCTGACGGATCAAGTCTGCCAGACGCTCCCGTTCCCGGATGGAGATCTGTTTCGAATCATCGAGCCCGATGAGCATATCGGTATCCGCCGGCAGGATGACAGCGGCTGTCACGACAGGGCCGGCGAGCGGTCCCCTGCCCGCTTCGTCCGTCCCGGCCCCGAGAGCTCCGGAAAACGGTGCGTATGACAGGTCGAACTGCACTTTGTCCCGGTGGCGGCTGATCTGAACGCATCTCTTTTCGTATGCCCGCCGCCACGATTTCAGCGCCTGCTGCACACCCGATCGCGGATCGTGTTCCAATTCATCCATCCAGTGTGCCGGCTCTGCGGCCGCCTTCAGTTCTTCCTTTATCAGTTGTATCGTCTTCACGCGCTCACCTTCTGTCTGTATTACTTCCATACTGTTGTTATCGGTTCTTTTCCGTTCGTTTCGATATGTAAAAAGCCGGAGCCGGTGTCTCGTGCCGGCTCCGGCCTTCCCTTATTCCTGTTCAGTTGTCCAATCGAATGTCAGACGGCCGAAATTGCCGCTCCTGACGTCCTGGACGATCAACTCTGCCACTTTGTCATAATCGATCTCCCCGCCGGCAGCATACGCTTTCCTGCGGGCACCGACCGTGTCGAACAGCTCACGCGTCTTTTCATCGACCGCTGCGAACCCGTACCGCTCTTCCAGCCGCTCCGGATAATGAGCCGAGAGGAACCGCAGTCCGTACATGGCCAGTTCTTCCATGTTGACGATCGTATCTTTGATGGCGCCGGTCAAGGCGAGTTTCAGACCGGTCTCCGGATCTTCGAATTTCGGCCAGAGGATCCCCGGTGTATCAAGGAGTTCGAGCTCTTTTTCGTATTTGATCCATTGCTGGGCTTTCGTGACGCCCGGCTTATTGCCAGTTTTCGCGATGTTTTTCTTCGCGAGCCGGTTGATGAGCGTCGATTTGCCGACGTTCGGGATGCCGACGATCATCGCACGGATGGCGCCCGGCCGGATACCGCGCTTCTTCATCCGTTCGATTTTAGGGGCCAGCACTTCTTTTGCTGCTTTGGTGACCGCCTGGAGCCCTTTTCCTTCAAAGGAGTTGATGGCGATCGCCTGGATGCCCTTTTCATCGAAATACCGGATCCATCGAGCCGTCTCGTGCTCATCCGCCAAGTCCATCTTGTTGAGGATGAGGAGCCGCGGCTTCTGGTGGATCACTTCGTCGATCATCGGATTCCGCGATGACAACGGAAGCCTGGCATCCACTAATTCGAATACGATATCGACGAGTTTCAGCTGTTCGGTCACTTCTCTTCTTGCTTTTGCCATATGTCCGGGAAACCATTGTATAGCCATTTGTGATCCCTGCCTTCTATTCCACTGGTCCGAAGTCTTTGATCGGCCAGAAAACGAATTTTGTCGTTCCTATGATGTCATCGGTGCTGACTACGCCGATGTGACGGGAATCCCTGCTTTTCCGGCGGTTGTCCCCCATGACGAACACATGCCCTTCCGGTACACTGCGGCTTCCGATCTTCTCTTCAAGCGTGAAGTCCTCCGTCAGTGTCCCTTCTGCAAGTTCCTTTTTGTACGCATCCAGATATGGTTCCTTCTGTGCAACTCCGTTAATATACAGAACGTCATCCGCATACTCGATTTCGTCTCCCGGCAGCCCGATGACGCGTTTGATGTAGTCTTTCTTTTCCGGTGCATGGAATACAACAATGTCGAAGTGATCCGGTTTGCCGACCGTATAGCTGATCTTGTTGACGATCATCTTGTCGCCGTCCACAAGCGTCGGCATCATGGATATACCGTCGACTACAATCGGTGTGAAAACGAACAGCCGAATGATCGCAGCGATTCCAAATGCGATTAGAAGCGCTTTCACCCATTCAAATGTTTCACTTTTCTCCTCTTGCTCGTTCATGCCTCATCCTCCTGCAGTCTAGTACTTCGATTGTATCAGGTAAAGCCGCTTGGAGGCAAAAAGAAAGGAGGCCGTGTGAACGGTCTCCTGATCTTGTTATGCTTATCGAAGTTCTTTGATACGGGCAGCTTTTCCGCGCAGGTTGCGAAGGTAGTACAGTTTCGCACGGCGTACTTTACCACGGCGAGTCACTTCAAGTTTTGCGATTTTCGGTGTGTGTACAGGGAATGTACGCTCTACGCCGACACCGTTGGAGATTTTACGGACTGTGAATGTTTCACTGATTCCGCCTCCGCGGCGTTTGATGACGACACCTTCAAACAGCTGGATACGCTCACGCGTGCCCTCGACGATCTTCACGTGCAGGCGCACAGTGTCTCCCGGACGGAATGCCGGCAGATCGCTTTTCAGCTGGTCTTTTGTAATATCTGCAATAAGTTGTTGCATGATAATCTCTCCTATCCTTAGAGGCTCATACAGCTCGTTCGGCTGCAGCGGAACATCAGTTAAGTATGTGCTCACATAGTAGCACGTATATCATAGTAGCATAACTGCCCGGTTTCCGCAACCGCTAGTTGCGGGATCTGAGCCGGTCCAGCACTTTTTTCTGCTCCGCGGTGAGGGGATACGATTCAAGCAGGTCCGGACGGCGTTCCAATGTGCGCTTCAGGGACTGTTCCGTCCGCCATTTCTCGATTTCGGCATGGTTGCCGGACAGCAGCACATCCGGCACCGCCATGCCTTCATAGACCGCCGGACGGGTGTACTGCGGATGCTCGAGCAGGCCTGTCGAGAACGAATCTTCCACGGGGGAGGCTTCGTTGCCGAGGACGCCCGGAAGCAGGCGGACGACGCTGTCGATCATCGTCATCGCCGCCAGCTCCCCGCCTGTCAGCACGAAGTCGCCGATGGACAGCTCGTCCGTCACCAGGTGCTCACGGATCCGCTCATCGTACCCTTCGTAATGGCCGCAGATGAAGACGAGCTGCTCTTCCGCAGCCAGCTCCTCCGCCTTCGCCTGGCTGAAACGTTCGCCCTGCGGACACATGAGGATGACGCGAGGCGGCTTGCCGGCTGCGCCGGTCACCGCTTGGACAGCATTGAAAAGCGGCTCGGGCTTAAGCACCATGCCGGCACCTCCGCCATACGGATAATCATCGACTTTCCGGTGCTTGTTCTCCGAGTAGTCCCGGAAGTCCGTGACCGAAAGTTCTACAGCGCCGTTCTCCTGTGCTTTTTTCAGCATCGAGGTGTTGAACACCCCTTCGAACATTTCCGGGAACAGGGAGAGGACATGGACGTTCATCATGACAGGAGGCCTTCCATGACGTCGATCGTGATCGTCTTGTTCGGGATGTCGATGTCCTTGACGATGTCTTCGATGTACGGAATGTAGTGCGGCTTGCCCGTTTCCGGGGTGACCGTCCATACGTCGTTCGCGCCGGTCTCGAGGATTTCCGTCACTGTGCCGATCGTCTCGCCTTCAAGTGACACGACCTTGCAGCCGATGATCTCATGGTAATAGAATTCGTTCTCTTCCAGATCACTGAGCTGTTTTTCCGATATCTTCAGCATGCCGCTCTTGTACTTCTCGACATGGCTGAGGTTGAAGTGGTTCTCGAATGTGAGCAGATAGAAATTCTTATGGCGGCGTGAGCTTGCGATCTTCAACTGGACAGGCTTGTTTTCATTCGGCATGAACAGCGACAGTTCGCTGCCGACCGCAAACCGTTCCTCCGGGAAGTCAGTGCGGGAGAGGACACGGACTTCTCCCTGTACGCCGTGTGTGTTGACAAGTTCTCCAACGTTAAACCATTGCATGGGCCAATCCCTTCCTTTGTACGGTAGTCGTTTCCGGCTCTGCCGGCCCTATAGAAAAAAGGAGGAACCGAGGCTCCTCCTTCTGCACAGTGTCAATCGACGATATCGAGGTAAACCCGTTTACCGCGGTGGCTGCCTGCAGCTGATGTCACAATTGTCCGTATCGCACTCGCGACACGGCCCTGCTTTCCGATGATCTTCCCCATATCGTCGGGGTGGACGGAAAGTTTGTAGGCAATCCGGGTGTCCTGCTCATCCTTAGCGATCTGGACCGCTTGCGGATGATCGACCAACGGCTTTACGATTGTCTGGATCAGCTGCTCCATGAGCACACCTCCTGATTACTTACCGTGTTTTGCGTTATGGAATTTCTCCATGATACCTTGTTCAGAGAACAAGTTGCGGACTGTGTCTGACGGCTTCGCGCCTTTTTGCATCCAGTCCAGTACTTTTGCTTCGTCGATTTTGACTTCAGCCGGCTTTGTAAGCGGGTTGTAAGTACCGACTGTTTCGATTTGACGACCGTCACGCGGTGAACGTGAATCGGCAACTACGATACGATAGAAAGGTGTCTTCTTGGCACCCATACGTTTAAGACGAATTTTAACTGACATGTTTTGTTGCACCTCCGAATAGTTTCACACAAGATAGTATATTATCAACCTTCTCGGTGTTTGTAAAGTGTTTTTTCTTAACACCTGAAATTTCCTCGCGGATTACTTGAAAAATGCATCCATTCCCGGGAATTTCATCTTCTTTTTTCCTTTCGACTGCGCGCCTGTCATCTGCTTCACCATTTTCTTCATCTCTTCGAATTGCTTCAGCAGACGGTTCACTTCCTGGATCGACGTCCCCGATCCTTTGGCGATGCGTTTCTTGCGGCTGGCGTTGATCATTTCCGGGGTGGCGCGCTCCTGCGTCGTCATCGAATAGATGACAGCTTCGACTTTCCCCATCTGGCTCTCGTCCACTTGCGCGTTTTCCAGCCCTTTGATCTTGTTGAAGCCGGGCATCATCTTCAGGATTTCGTCGAGCGGGCCCATCTTCTTCACCTGTTGGAGCTGATCGAGGAAATCGTCGAGCGTGAAGGTCTGCGTTCGCAGTTTCTGCTCGAGATCGCGGGCTTTCTCTTCATCGACATTCTCCTGGGCTTTCTCGATGAGGGACATGACATCCCCCATGCCGAGGATCCGTGAAGCCATGCGCTCCGGGTGGAATGGTTCAAGCGCATCCATCTTCTCGCCCATACCGACATACTTGATCGGCTTTTGGGTCACCGAGCGGATCGACAGCGCCGCCCCGCCCCGTGTATCGCCGTCCAGTTTCGTCAAGGCGACCCCTGTGATGCCGATCGCGTCGTCGAAGTTCTTCGCGACGTTGACCGCGTCCTGCCCTGTCATCGCATCGACGACGAGGAAGGTTTCATCCGGCGAAGCGAGTTCGCGGATGTCCTTCAGTTCCTGCATGAGCGTCTCGTCGATGTGCAGACGTCCCGCCGTATCGATGATGACGACGTCGTTATGGTCTTCGTCCGCCTTTTCAAGCGCCTGCCGGACGATTTCGACAGGTGACACGTCGGTGCCGAGGGAGAATACCGGGATCGTCAGCTGCTTGCCGATCGTCTCGAGCTGCTGGACCGCTGCCGGCCGGTAGACGTCCGCTGCAACGAGAAGCGGTTTTTTGTTGTTCCGCTTCCGGAGCGAGTTGGCGAGTTTCCCGGAGGTCGTCGTTTTCCCGGCTCCCTGCAGTCCGACCATCATGATGACGGTCGGTGATTTGCGGGCGAATTGGATGCCCGACTGCTCTTCACCCATCAGTTTCGTCAGTTCGTCCTTGACGATCTTGACGACCTGCTGGCCCGGTGTCAGGCTCTTCATGACGTCCTGCCCGATGGAGCGTTCACTGACCGTCTTGACGAATTCTTTGACGACTTTCAAGTTGACGTCGGCTTCGATGAGAGCGAAACGGACTTCCCTCATCATCTCCTTGACGTCAGCTTCGCTGATCTTGCCCTTGCCTGTAATCTTCTGAAGCGTCCCTTGCAGGCGCTCTGCCAATCCTTCAAATGCCATGCATAGAGCCTCCTTAGTCGTGTTCTTGTATTTGCCGGAGCAGGCTGGCCGCTTCCGCAGTCAGCGCCTGTCCGTCAGACAGATGCTGTTCCAGACGGTCGATCACTTCTGTCCGCTGCT
The DNA here is from genome assembly GCF_023707985.1 of Sporosarcina sp. NCCP-2716. Classification (GTDB taxonomy): domain Bacteria; phylum Bacillota; class Bacilli; order Bacillales_A; family Planococcaceae; genus Sporosarcina. The sequence continues at coordinate 256,827 of NZ_BRCF01000001.1, read as the reverse complement.
TGAATTTCTCAAACAGCATGAGCTTCGCTTCGTAATCTTCCAGCATCGCTTCCGTCCGGCGCACGTTGTCATACACCGCCTGTCTCGATACATGGTACTCCTCGGCGATCTCCCCGAGGGAAAGGTCATCGAGATAGTATAATTCCATATAGATCCGTTGTTTGTCCGTTAACAGCGATTGATAAAAATCAAAGAGGAAGTTGACACGCGTCGTTTTCTCAAGCAATCGGAACTCCTCCTCTTACCTCTCCTAAATAGTAGCCGCAGCCGGATGGACTGTCAAGGCATTTTACTTGTCTTCTTCCGTGTCCTGCTCTTCCGCCGCTTCCAGTTCCAGGCCGTCCGCAAAGAGGCCGTAGACGTATTTCTCGGGATCGAACGGCTGCAGATCATCGATGCCTTCCCCGAGGCCGACGAACTTGACAGGGATGTTCAGCTTGTTGCGGATGGCAAGGACGATACCGCCTTTCGCAGTGCCGTCGAGCTTCGTCAGGACGATTCCTGTGACGTCCGTCGCTTCCTTGAACGTCTCCGCCTGTATCAACGCGTTCTGGCCGGTCGTCGCATCGAGAGCGAGCAGTACTTCGTGGGGTGCTCCTTCAATTTCGCGTCCGATAACCCGGTGGACTTTCTGCAGTTCGTTCATGAGGTTGACTTTGTTCTGCAGACGCCCTGCAGTATCACAGATCAGGACGTCGACGCCCCGTTTCTTCGCGGCATTGACCGCGTCGAACATGACAGCGGCAGGATCCGAACCTTCGGACTGGCGGATGACTTCGACGCCTGCGCGTTCGCCCCAGACGACGAGCTGTTCGATCGCTCCTGCACGGAATGTATCTCCAGCTGCAAGCATGACGGTTTTGCCTTCTTTCTGCAGACGGGATGCCAGTTTCCCGATCGTCGTCGTCTTGCCGACCCCATTCACACCGACCATGAGGATGACCGTGATGCCGTCTTCCTGGATGTTCAGGGAGTTGTCACTTTCGCCTTGCGCATTGTAGATATCGACGAGTTTCTCGGAAATGACCGTCTGGATTCCGGCAGTGTCCTTGATGTTTTTCCGTTTCACTTCCGCTTTCAGCTGATCGATCAGTTCCATGACTGTTTCGAAACCGACGTCGGCCTGCAGCAGCACCTCTTCCAGTTCTTCGAAGAACTCCTCATCCACTTCGCGGAAACGGGCGACGAGGTCGTTCACTTTCGACGTGAACGAATCGCGTGTCTTGGTCAGCCCTTCCTTGAACTTCCCGGTTACCGCTTCGTTCGTGCCCGTAATTTTTTCTTTCATCTTCTTGAAAAATGACATTCCATTCACATTCCTTCCGTCAAGTTACGTTGCTTGCAGCGCGGCTTCCGGCACTTCTGACAGTTTGACTGACAGCAGACGGGAGACGCCGGATTCCTGCATGGTGATGCCGTACAGGACATCCGCCCCTTCCATCGTCCCTTTCCGGTGGGTGATGACGATGAACTGTGTATCCTCCGAGAATTTCTTCAAATAGCGGCTGTAGCGGGTGACGTTCGCCTCGTCCAGCGCGGCCTCCACTTCGTCCAGGATACAGAACGGGACAGGCCGGACTTCGATGATGGCGAACAGCAGGGTGATCGCGGTCAGCGCCCGTTCCCCTCCGGAGAGCAGGCTCAGGTTCTGCCGTTTCTTGCCCGGAGGCCGAGCGATGATGTCGACACCTGTTTCAAGCAAGTTGTCCGGTTCGGTGAGGACGAGATCAGCTTCCCCGCCGCCGAACATTTCCCGGAATACCGTACGGAAACGCTGCTGGACGGCATCGAATGTCGTGGAGAACCGCATCTTCATCTCGGTATCCATTTCGGACATCGCTTCTTCCAGTGTCGTCTTCGCTTCCATCAGGTCGCTGCGCTGTTCCGACAAGAATGTATGGCGTTCCAGTACCTCCCGATATTCTTCCACGGCGCCCGGATTGACTGGGCCGAGTGAGGATATTTCCTGTTTCAGCTCCTCGACCCGGGCACGTGCTTCCGCTTCCTCGAAGCCGTCCGGCACATCATAGTCAGGGAGGAGGCCATACTCATCCAGCAGCCGCTCGGTGAGTGACTCCAGGCGGACTTCCGACCGGGACAGGAGGACCTGAAGGCGGCTCAGTTCCGTAATAAGAGCTGCCAGCCGGTCCGTTTCCCGTTTACGCGCTTCCTCTTTGCCGGTGCAGTCCCGGTCGACGAGAGCCCGCTCTGAGCGTTTCTCTGAAAGACGGGCCTTCACCTGTTCTACGGCATTGGCTGTTTCGCTGATCTTCATTCCGATTTCTTCAGGCGTAAGAGCTTCCCCCTGCTCCTGCTCCGCTAAAAAGCTACTCTCTTCTTCGAGGCGGGCGAGTTTCTGCTGTGCCTCTTCGAATTCGCGTCCGGCCTCCGCCGAAAGCGCGGACCGATGGGCGGCCTGCTCCCGCAGGATGGCGGTCTGTTCCCGCAGCTCGCTGTAGCGTTCACGCAGCGACTGCTCTTCCGTCCTGCGGTCTGCCGCGAGCCTTTCGAGGGAAGTGACCGAAGCCTGGATGTCCTGCTGTTCCGCCTTCAGCTGCTGCTGCTGTTTCTGCAGCTCGAGCCGTTTGGCCGAAAGCACACTTGCGGTATCTTCCGCTCCTGCACGGCCGCGTTCGATCATGTCGTACTGGGATTCGGCAGACCGGAGCAGGAACGCCGTCTCCCGTAATGTACCCTCAAGCTGAGCAGCAGCTGTCTGCAGTTCGCCCAGTTTACGGTCTGCATCGGATACGGACTGCATGTAGCCCGCCATGGCGGCTTTTACGTCACCAGCCCGTTTCTCAGCAGCATCGATGGACGTGTTGAGCTGGGCGAGCTGGCCCGTCAGCGTCTCGAGTTCCGCTTTCCGGGAGAAGACGGTCGACTGGCCTTTCGATCCGCCGCCGGTAAGGGAGCCGCCCGCATTGACGACATCACCGTCGAGTGTGACGATCCGGTACCGGTAGCCGGCGAGCTTCGCGATTTCTGAGGCGCCGTCCAGACTGCTTGCGACGATGGTGGAACCAAGCAGATTGGAGATTGCGTGACGGTATTTCGGATCGGCGGCCGCAAGCTGTTCCGCGGTGCCGACATAGTGACTGTGTCCGCTGACCCTCGTCAGGACATCCTTCGGAACGTATCTGGCCTTCATGACATCAAGAGGCAGGAACGTCGCCCGTCCGGAATTCCTCTTCTTCAGATGACCGATCGCTGTCCGTGCATGCTGTTCGGTCGCTGTGATGATGTGCTGCATGGCGCCGCCAAGCGCTGTTTCCACAGCTTTCAGGTGCTTGCTGTCAACGGTGATCAGTTCCGCGACCGCCCCTTCGACGCCGTGCAGCGTACCTGCCTGTTTGGCGAGCAGCACTTCCTTCACGCCGGAGTAGAATCCGGAGAAATCGGCTTCCATGCTTTTCAGCGCACGCAGTCGGCCCTGCAGTTCATAACGCTTGTTCACAGCCTGCTGCTGCAGCGATTGGGTTTCCGCAAGCTTCGATTCGCTTTGCTGGAGATCGGAGCGCACTTGCCGGGACTGCTGCCTGATCTGTTCCATCTCTTTCGACAGTCGTCCCAGCTGTGCGGACTGCTCCTCTTCCTGCCGGCGGAGTTCCGCGATCTTCCCTTCCAGTTCCCGTGTCTGCTCAGTGCTCCTTTCGGATGAAAACTGTTCGCCCGTCAGCCGTTCATCGATATGCTTCAGTTCGTTGCGAACAGTCGCTTCTTTGTTCAGGACTTCAATATAAGCGGACTTCAAGTTATCGATTTCCTGTTCCGTTTCGGCAAGCGACCGTTTCAGTTTCTTCGAGATACCGGCCATTTCTTCGGTCTTCTCCTCCAACTGGCGGGTCGTCTGTCCATTCTCTTCGGTCAGGTCAGACTTTTTCGCGGCCAGCAGCTCAAGTGAGCGGCGGACTGCCTGCAGTTCGTCGTCAATGCGCACGGACCGCTCTTTCGCGTTCCGCTGTTTCTCGATGGACAGCAGGCGGCGCCCTTCCCACTTTTCAGCTTCGGAACTTGTTGTGACCTGCTGTTCCTGCAGTTCTGCGATCTCTGCGTCCAGCCGGGAGAGGGATACTTTCGCCTCCGCGACTTCACGTTCGAGCACAGCGGCCGCTTTGTCGAGATCATCGCGTGCTGCCGTTTTCACTGCCGTCTGCTGTTCATAGGATTGCAATTCGGTCCGCATCGACGCGGCTTCTGCATTCAGGAGACGGACGTCCGCTTCCCGGAGTTCCGCTGCGAGCGTGCGGTGGCGTTCTGCTGCACGGGCATTGGCTGCCAGTGGCTCGATCCGGTCGTCCAGTTCTTTCAGGATATCGAGGATCCGGTCCAGATTGTCATCCGTCTCGATGAGCTTGAACTCGGCCTTTTTCTTCCGCATCCTGTATTTCAGGACGCCCGCCGCTTCGTCGAACACACTGCGGCGGTCTTCCGGACGGCTGTTCAGGATCTCGTCGACCCGCCCTTGCGAGATGATGGAGAACGCTTCCTTCCCGAGTCCAGAGTCGACAAACACATCATTTATATCCTTCAGGCGGCACACCTGCCCGTTCAGATGGAAGGAGCTCTCACCAGAACGGAACACCCTCCGGCTGACACTGATTTCCGTGTAATCGAGTGGAAAGAGTCCTGTCGTGTTGTCGAGGACCAATGTCACTTCGGCGAAATTGAGCGGTTTGCGTGAATCACTACCTGCAAAGATGACGTCCTGCATCTTCGAGCCGCGGAGCGACTTGGCGGACTGTTCCCCGAGCACCCAGCGGATTGCATCGATGACGTTGCTCTTGCCGCTGCCGTTCGGGCCGACAACCGCTGTGACGCCCGGAACGAAGTCGATGGAGACTTTGTCGGCAAAAGATTTGAATCCGATAATTTCAAGACGTTTTAAAAACACGTTCAGCTCTCCTCTTTCGTGTGCTCTTCCAATAGCTGCTGGATCGCCTGACGTGCTGCTTCCTGCTCCGCTTCCTTCTTGGAACGGCCGATGCCTTCACCGAGCTTCGTTGCGCCAAGCTCCACGTAGGTTAGAAATTTTTTCGCATGTGCAGGACCTGATTCTTCCACAATCCGGTACTGAAGCTGTCCATGATTCGTCTGCTGGACAATTTCCTGCAGCCGGCTTTTGTAATCCATCACATGCGAAAAAGCTCCAAGACCGATTTTCGGGAATACCGTACGCTCCAGGAAGTCGGTGGCTGTGTCGAATCCCTGATCGAGATACAGGGCGCCGATGAATGCTTCGAACACGTCGGCAAGAAGCGCAGGCCGCGTCCGTCCGCCAGTCAGTTCCTCCCCTTTGCCAAGCAGGATATACTCTCCGAAATTCAGTTCCGTGCTGAACGTCACGAGCGAGGGCTCACAGACGATGGCCGCACGCAGCTTGGTCAGTTCCCCTTCACTTTTGGTCGGCTCCGTGGAATACAGATACTGGGAGACGGCAAGTTCGAGGACAGCATCCCCGAGAAACTCGAGCCGTTCGTTATCGGTGAAACGTTTCCCGCGGTGTTCGTTGACGTAGGACGAGTGGGTGAACGCATTATACAGCAGCAGCGCGTTGCCAAATCGGATATCGAGACGCTGCTGGAGTTCGTCGAATTTCTTCCGGACTGCTGCGGGCAGAACGGTTTTGGATGATTTTCCAGTCGGTCGTTTGTTAGTGGTCATTCAGTCAACCTGCCTTTCTTTGCATACTCTTTATATTCTACCTTGTCGGCAGGCGCAGTGCAAAATGGAAAAGAGACACGTCCGCACTTTCCGGGGAAAGGACGGAGGTGTCTCTGTGCTACACTCATTTTGTTTTTTCTTCGATATATGAGACAGCATCCCCGACAGTGCCGATTTTCTCAGCGTCGTCATCGGAAATTTCCATGTCGAATTCATCTTCCAATTCCATCACGAGCTCAACGACATCCAACGAGTCGGCGCCGAGATCATCACGGAAAGAAGCTTCGGGTTTCACTTCGCTCTCATCAACCCCTAAACGGTCAATAACCACTTTCGTCACACGATCCAATACAGTAGACAATACATTCACCCCCTTTCAAAGTAAAAAGCGCAGGCGGGCGCCTAGGGCGACGGGCGCTGGAGGGGCTGAAGCACAAGGCGCTCTCTGCCTTGTCTTCAGCACCGAAGCGACCCCGAGCCCTGCCCGCCGGAGCTGGATTGCACAGAAAGCGCAGGCGGCCCGGGAGAGGCGACAGGCGCTGGAGGAATTGAAGAACAGGACGCTTTTTGTCCTGTTTTCAATTCCGAAGCGACCCCGAGCCTCTGGACGCCGAAGCTGGATTACACAAAAAGCGCAGGCGGGCGCCTAGGGCGACGGGCGCTGGAGGGGCTAAAGCACAAGGCGCTCTCTGCCTTGTCTTCAGCACCGAAGCGCCCCCGAGCCCTGCCCGCCGGAGCTAGCCTGTACAAAAAGCGCAGGCACAGGTTACATCACCATGCCGCCGTCGACATTGAGCACCTGTCCGGTAATATAGGACGCATCATCCGATAAAAAGAACGCAACAGCTTTCGCCACATCTTCCGGACGCCCGAGGGATCCAAGCGGAATGCTGTTGAGCAGCTGATCCTTGACGTCTCCGCCGAGGGCATCCGTCATATCCGTGGTGATGAACCCCGGAGCAACGGCATTCACGGTGATCCCGCGTGCAGCAAGCTCTTTCGCAGTCGTCTTCGTCAGACCGATGACGCCGGCTTTGGCTGCCACATAGTTGGCCTGCCCCGCATTGCCTGCGATGCCGACGACGGATGCCATGTTGACGATCCGGCCGGCCCGCTGTTTCATCATCTGACGGGAAACGGCTTTCGTACAGAGGAAAACCCCTTTCAGATTCGTATCGATGACAGCATCCCACTCGTCTTCTTTCATGCGCATCAATAGATTGTCCTTCGTGATTCCTGCATTGTTGACGAGCAGATCGATTGATCCGAATGTTTTGAGCGTCTCATCCATCATCGCTTTCACGCTGTCTGGATCGGTGACATTCGCCTGGATGGCGACAGCCCGTCCGCCGCCCGCCTCGATTTCGGTGACGACTTCATCTGCACGATCCTTGCTGCCGCTGTAGTTCACCGCGATACTTGCCCCTTCACGAGCGAGCAGCAGTGCGACTTCCCGGCCGATCCCGCGGGATGCACCGGTCACGACCGCTGTTTTTCCTGTGAATTTCCCCATCATGCCCACTCCTTTGCTGCTTCAATGACGGCTGCCAGCGTCTCTTCGTCGTATACCGGCCAGACGGTCATGGACCTGTCGATCTTGCGTACAAGACCGCTCAGTACTTTGCCCGGTCCGCATTCGATGAACTGCGTGACACCCGACTCGATCATATGGCGCACCAATTCTTCCCAGCGGACAGGCGAGGACAGCTGTTCGATCAGCAGCCGTTTCACTTCACCGCTGTCCGTGACAGGCTGAGCCGTCACGTTTGCGAACACAGGCACTGCCGCATCCTGCATTTCCAGGCTCTCGAGGACTTCCCCGAGTTTCCCGGCTGCCGGGCGCATCAGTTCGGAATGGAACGGTCCGCTGACGTCCAGTACGAGAGCCCGTTTTGCACCGGCTTCCTTCAGGCGGACACACGCTTCCTCGACGCCGGCCTTCGTGCCCGAAATGACGATCTGACCGGGGCAGTTCAAGTTCGCGGGCTGTACCAGCTTCCCTTCCGCAGTGATGGCTGCAGTGACGTCCGAAACAGTTTCTTCATCCAAACCGAGAATCGCGGCCATGCCGCCTTCTCCTGCCGGCATCGCTTCGTTCATGAACAGCCCGCGCTTATGGACGGTCTGCACGGCATCTTCGAATGATAAGGCACCGGCTGCATAGAGCGCCGTGTATTCCCCAAGGCTGTGGCCCGCCGTACAGTCCGGCCGGATGCCTGCCTGTTTCAGGCGGTCCGCCACCATCGCGCCGACCGTCAGCAGCGCCGGCTGGGCGTTATACGTGACAGTCAGTTCTTCCTGAGGCCCTTCTTCCATGAGTTTGCTCAGTGGGAATTCGAGCACACGGTCAGCGGTTTCAAAGAACACGCGCCCGCCGGCTTCCGCGGCCAGTTCCGTTCCCATACCGACTTTCTGTGACCCCTGTCCCGGGAACAAGAATGCTATTTTCGTCATCGTGCTTCCTCCTCAACAATCGTTTCGCGGATCGTTTCGCTCACGTGATGCGCTGCCATCGTCCGTGCCTGCCGCACTGCATTCTTCAGTGCGTTGGCGTTCGATGAACCGTGGGCCTTGATGACGGGGGAGTTCAGTCCGAACAGTCCCGCTCCTCCGTATTCCGTGTAATCCATCTGTTTCTTCAGTCCGCGCAGGTCGTCTTTCACGAGAGCAGCGGCAAGCTTCGTCTTCACGGAAGATGCGAAGACATCTTTCAGCATCGAGAACAGGCCGGCTGCAGTCCCTTCGATCGTCTTCAGCACCATGTTGCCTGTGAAGCCGTCCGTCACGGCGACGTCCGCCACTCCTGTCAGCAGGTCACGCGCTTCGATATTGCCAATGAAGTTCAGCGGCGCCGCCTGCAATGCTTCATAGGCCTCTTTCGTCAGATCGTTCCCTTTTCCCGCTTCCGTGCCGATATTCAGCAGGCCGACACGCGGGTTTCGGATCCCCCGGACTTTATCCGCATAGATGCTGCCCATGATCGCATACTGGACGAGCTGGCTCGGCTTCGCGTCGGCATTCGCACCGACATCGAGCAGTACGAACCCTTCCCCGCCGAGAGTCGGAAGTGTCGGCGCCAAGGCCGGACGTTCGATTCCGTCGATCCGCCCGACGATGAAAAGACCCGCTGCCATGAGGGCTCCCGTATTACCCGCTGAGACGCAGGCATCCGCTTCGCCGTCTTTCACGGCCTGCGCCATCCGCACCATCGAAGCATCCTTTTTCCGGCGCACGGCACGCACAGGTTCGTCCTCCGGCTCGATCTTTTCGCTGCAGTGGACGACTGTCAGTCGGTCATGGTCTGTCAGATAAGGGGCCATCGCCTCCCGGTCGCCATACAGCTGTATATGTATATCACTGAATTCCTCCAGGCTCTGCAGCACGCCTGCTATGATTTCCTTCGGGGCGTGGTCACCGCCCATTCCATCGACTGCAATTCTCATTCCGCTTCCTCCTTGTTGGTCCCGGCAGCGCGGTACATGTGGAACTCACCGCTGAAAACGGGCTCTTCCCCGACGGCTGATGAGACATCGACGATGGACCGGCTGTCCTTCCGTCCGCGGACAACGGCACGGGCGACGACACGGTCCCCCGCCTTGACCGGCTTCACGAAATGCAGGACGCATTTCGCTGTCAGCGCCAGCTCATCGTCGAGTACGGCGACGGCGAGCGAATTGGCCTGGGCGAACAGATGATGACCCCGGGCGATCCCGCTTTTCTGGAACACGTGGGCAGGGGTGATGTCCAGGATGGAAATCGCCTTGCTGTCCAGTTCGATATCAATGATTTCCCCGATCACTTCGTCTTCTTCAAGCGCCTTCACTTTGCCGGCAATCGTTTCGGCCGCTGCCGAACGGAGCCGTTCCCGGAGTTCGGGGATTCCGCACTCGAGCCGATCCAGCCGGATGGTCTGCACACTGACGTCGAAGTGTGCTGCAATTTCTTCATCCGTCAGGAAAGGGGTCGTCTCCAGCAGCTGCTGAAGTTTTTGCTGACGCTCTTTTTTTTGTAATCGCAACGCCGTCCGCCCTCCCTGATTAGCACTTGGTAATAGTAACAGTATATAAAGTAAAAAAAAAGAATGCAAGAGCGGTCTGCTCATTTGCATTCTGCTGTTTGGATTCGGCCGTTCCGCAGGCCGGCTGTAATGGACCCCACGCCGGGTATCAGCCGGCTATCGTCTAGTCGATCCGCTCGCTCTGCAGGACCCCCGATTCTTCCACTGTCCGGCGGAGGCCGTCATATGCGCCATCGTTCCAAAACTCATCGGATTCCAGCAGCCGTTCCGCATCCTGCCTAGCCGTCTCGAGCGCCCGGAAATCGTGGACGAGGTCCGCCATCTTGAATTCCGGAAGCCCACTCTGTTTCTTGCCGAAGAAGTCACCGGACCCGCGCAGTTCCAAGTCTTTTTCGGCGAGCAGGAACCCGTCATTCGTTTCGGACATGGTCATCATGCGCTCTTTTCCTTCTTCGGTTTTCGGGTCCGCAAGCAGGATGCAGTAGGACTGGTCCGCTCCTCGGCCGACCCGTCCCCTGAGCTGATGGAGCTGAGCCAGGCCGAACCGGGTCGCGTCATAGATGAGCATGAACGTCGCATTCGGCACGTTGACACCGACCTCGACGACCGTCGTGGACACAAGGCAGTCGATCCTGCCTTCACTGAAGTCACGCATGACCTGCTCTTTTTCATCGGCATGGAGCCGGCCATGCATCAGACCGACAGTGAACCTGCCTGCGAAGTAAGCCGACAGCTGTCCGAACACGTCGACGGCATTCTGGACATCGAGCGTATCGGACTCTTCGATGAGCGGACAGATGACATATGCCTGGCGTCCTGCCTGCAGTTCCTTCTCCATCCTTCTCAGCACCGGGGCGAGCGAGTCTTCTTTCAGCCAGTGGGTTTCGATCTCTTTGCGGCCGGCTGGCATTTCGTCGAGCAGGGAGACGTCCATCTCCCCGAACGCCGTGATGGCGAGCGTCCGGGGGATCGGGGTCGCGGTCATGAATAGTACGTCCGGATGCTCCCCCTTATCCCGCAGCACACGCCGCTGTTCGACGCCGAACCGGTGCTGTTCGTCCGTGATGACAAGCCCCAGCCTGTGGAAATTCACATCCGGCTGAATGAGTGCGTGTGTGCCGATCAGCAGATCGATCTCCCCCGCTTCCAGACGCTCGATAATTTCCCTGCGCGCTTTCCCTTTCGTCGATCCTGACAGAAAAGCGACCGTCACTCCTGCCGGCTTCAGCCAGCCGGCGAGTGTCTCGGCATGCTGTTCGGCAAGAATTTCCGTCGGTGCCATGAGTGCTCCCTGGAAGCCTGCCGTGATTGCCGCATAGAGCGCGATCGCGGCAACGACCGTCTTCCCCGAGCCGACATCCCCCTGGAGCAGCCGGTTCATGCGCAGCGGGCTCTTCAGTTCTGCACATAATTCGTTGACGACACGCTTCTGGGCGCCCGTCAGTTCAAACGGCAGGGAAGCGATGAATAGTTTCAGTTTCTCGAGATCATAAGGGATGGGCGTCCCTTTCCCCGCTTCTTTGCGATCTTTCTTGAGTGCCGCCATCTTCAGCTGGAAGTGCAGCAGTTCCTCGTAGACGACGCGTCGCCGTGCATGTTTGACGTCGTCGGGTGTATCGGGAAAATGCACCATCTCGAGTGTTTCGGCAAGCGTCGGCAGTTTGTAGGCCGTCAAGATCGACTGCGGCAGTGTCTCCGGTATCTCCCCGGCAGCTTCGTCGAGCGCAAGACGCATCCAGCGCCGGAACGTCGGCTGTTTCACAATGCCTTTCAAGCTGTAGACCGGCTCGAAATCCGCCTGCCCGATCTTCGGCCCATCCTTGAAATTGCTCACGTTGATAAGCTGACGGCCGCGATCCCATTTTCCTGTGATCGTGACGATCTGCCCGGGGTTCAGCCGGTCTTTCAAATAATGCTGGTTGAAGAACACCGCTTTGACGAGATGCTGGCCGACGAGGAGCTGGATCTGCAGACGGGACCGCTTACTCCCGGTGAACAGGACGGATGGAATGCTCTCCACCCGTCCCTCGATCGTGAGCCGTTCCCCGTGAGGCGTCTCCGACAGGTCCTTCAGCCGGAAGTCTTCATGACGGTATGGAAACATCATCACCAGTTCTTCAATTGTATGGATCCCAAGAGTCTCCAGCTGCTCGCCAGCTGTCTTGCCGATCCCTTTCAGCGAGGTGACTGGATCACTTAGTGACAGTGTCACGTGTATCGCTGTCTTTCCCGAAGATTTCAGCTTCCAGCGCTTTGCCTGTCGGCGTCGCCGCCAGACCGCCTTTCGCGGTTTCACGGAGTGCGGACGGCATCGACTGGCCGATCTTGTGCATCGCTTCGATGACTTCGTCGGTAGGGATGACGCTGACGACCCCTGCAAGCGCCATATCCGCACCGACGAGCGCTTTCGCGGCACCCATCGCATTCCGTTTGACGCACGGCACCTCGACGAGCCCTGCGACCGGATCGCAGACGAGGCCGAGCATGTTCTTCATGACGATCGAGAAGGCTTCTGCACTCTGCTGCGGTGTCCCCCCGGCCATTTCGACAATCGCAGCAGCCGCCATCGATGCAGCCGAACCTGTCTCCGCCTGGCAGCCTCCCGCCGCGCCGGAAATCGACGCATTGTTCGCGACGATGAAACCAAAAGCTCCAGTCGTGAACAAGTAGTTCACCATCTGCTCATGTGTCGGATTCAGCTTGTTCTTCACAGCGAACAGCGTACCTGGTACGATGCCTGCAGCACCTGCGGTCGGCGTCGCGCAGATCATGCCCATCGCCGCGTTCACTTCGTTCGTTGCGACCGCTTTGCTCACGGCGTCCAGCAGCAGTTCTCCGGACAGCGCCTTACCGGTCTTCATGTAATTCTGTATCAGTACGGCATCTCCGCCGGTCAGGCCTGACGCCGAATGGACGCCTTTCAGCCCCTCTTCAACCGAATTCTCCATGACTGCGAGATTGTTTTCCATCTGCGCAAATATCTCTTCACGGGAGCGCCGCGTCAGCAGCATTTCCTGACGGATCATGATCTCCGAGATCGGCTGCTGTTCCTTTTCCGCGACCGCCACCAGTTCCTTTACATTTGAAAATAAAATTTCCATAGTTGTCCGCCTCCTTAGTTCGCCAATGTCGAAACTTGTGTGACATTCGGAAGTGCACGCAGCTGTTCGATCAGTCCGTCATTGACCACCTGGTCGACTTCGATCACCATCAGCGCCATTTCCCCTTTTTCTTTCCGTCCGACTTCCATATGTGCAATGTTCATGTCCTGTGCAGCGATCGCGTTCGAAACGTTCGCAATGACGCCTGCACGGTCATCGTGGACAACGAGGAGTGCCGGGAAGTGTCCCGACAGGCGGAGCGGGAAGCCGTTCAGCTCCACAACTTCCATCGTACCTCCGCCGATTGAAATCCCGACCAGTTCCATGACGCCGTCATCGTCTCCGATGACGAGCTTCGCTGTATTCGGGTGATCCGCTTCCTCTTCTTCCGGGATGAACTCAAATGTCATGCCGAGTGCTTCCGCGTCTTCGAATGCGGTCCGGATGCGTTCGTCGAATGTATCATAACCGAGAAGGCCGCCGACGATCGCCACGTCGGTGCCGTGCCCTTTGTACGTTTCCGCGAATGAACCATACAGATGGATCCGCGCCCAGTCCGGCTGCCTGCCGAACAAGTCGCGCGCGACGAGACCGATCCTTGCAGCACCAGCAGTGTGGGATGATGACGGACCGATCATGACGGGACCGATGATTTCGAAAACGGATCTATATTTCAATGAAAACTCCCCCTTTTTTGCACATCTTCCTATATAGTATTCTACACGATAACCGGCCGGAAAACAAAAATAGCGAACGTCCATGCCCCTTGAAAAAAGCGTCTGCAGCAAGGCTGCGACGCTTTTTTCGTACTCTGTCATTCGACAGATAGTATATAAGGGTACAACGGCTGTTTTCCATTGTACAATTCAATTTCGACATTCTCGAACTGGCCTTCGATGTACGCGGACATCGCTTCGGCATCTTCAGCTGAAACGCCTTCCCCGTAAATGACCGTTACGATCTCATCATCTTCCGTGACGAGGCTGTCGATCAGCGATTTCATTGTCGTTTCAAGTGACGGCGTCGCAATCGTGATCTTGCCGTCAGCAATTGCCATGTAGTCATCTTTGCGGATTGAAATGTTATCGATCGACGTGTCACGCACAGCGGTCGTCACCTGACCCGTTTTCACGCCCGCCGCAGCAGCAGCCATCGACTTCGCATTGGCCGCCACGCCGGCTTCCGGATTGAATGCAAGAATGGCTGCAAGCCCTTCCGGCACCGACTTCGTCGGCACGACAGCGGCTTCGATACCGAGCAGTTCCGCTGCCTGTTCCGCTGCAAGCACGATATTCTTATTGTTCGGCAGGATGAGCACACGCTCCGCGCCGACTTCGTTGATTGCCTTCACGATGTCTTCCGTCGACGGGTTCATCGTCTGGCCGCCTTCGATCACGTACGACGCTCCGAGGCTTCTCAGCAGATCCGCAATCCCTTCACCCATCGCCACTGTGACGACGGCATATGGATGCTTTGCAGCAGGCTCTTTCGCCGTCTTATGTGCAGACGGACTGCCGACGATGTCCATATGCTGCTGCCGCATGTTCTCGATCTTGATGTTGATGAGAGAGCCGAACGTCTGACCGTAGGACAATGCATCGCCCGGATCTTCCGTATGGATATGTACTTTGGCGATCTCATCGTCCGAGATGACGAGCAGGGAATCACCGAGCCCGCTCAGATGCTGTCTGAACTCCGTTTCATCGAACGGATGGTTTCCTGTTTTTTCGTCTTCGAAACGGACCATGAATTCCGTGCAATAGCCGAATTCGATATCAGCCGTGTCCATGAACCCCTGCACATTGCGGTGGTGTTCTGCGCTGACAAGCTCGTCCATCGACTGGACGACCGTGCGTTCAGGCAGTTCTTCGCCTTTCAGGGAAGCGAGGAAGCCTTCGTACACATAGACAAGCCCCTGGCCGCCGCTGTCCACGACACCCACTTCTTTCAAGACAGGCAGCAGATCGGGTGTCCGCTTCAATGAGGCTTTCGCTTCTCCGACTGTCGCCTCCATCACTTGGATGAGATCGTCCGTGACTGCTGCCTCTTTCACAGCTGCATCCGACGCTTCTCGGGCAACTGTCAAAATCGTCCCTTCCACCGGCTTCATGACAGCTTTGTAAGCCGTTTCGACCCCGTATTGGAGAGCCGCTGCGAATTCGCCCGCAGTAAGCGACGCCTTGTCCTCCACCGCTTTCCCGAAACCGCGGAACAGCTGGGACAGGATGACGCCGGAATTGCCGCGCGCGCCCATCAGCAGGCCTTTTGACAGTCCTTGTGACGTCTTGCCCAGATGCTCGGAGACGTGTGCTTCCGTTTCCTTCGCACCTGACGTCATCGACAGGTTCATATTCGTCCCGGTATCGCCGTCAGGCACCGGGAATACGTTTAAAGAATCTACATAATCTGCATTCTGTTTGAGGTGATGTGCACCCATCTGCACCATTTCCGCAAACTTCTGTCCATCGATCGACTTCATTGAACTGGGTTCCTCCTTCACAGGTTCGTTACACGAACGCCCTGTACGTAAATATTGACGGCACCGATCGTCAATCCGAGTGTTTTCTTCAGTGTATACTGTACTTTGGATTGTACTTGGTAGGCGACTTCCGTGATCTTCGTTCCGTAACCGACAATAATGTACAGATCGATCTGCAGATCAGCCCCTGCGTTTCTCACGATGATCCCGCGGCTGTAATTCTCTTTTCTCAAGATCTCCGTCAGTCCGTCGCGGATCTGGTGTTTCGATGCCATACCGACCACGCCGTAACATTCGACTGCAGCTTCACCGACGACCCGGGCGATCACATCATTCGTTATATCAATTTTCCCATGATCGTTTTCCAATTGAATTGACATGCCACGATCCCTCCTGCATCCAGTTTCACTGTTCACATTGTACTATATAGACCGCTATAAGAAAAGAAAGCAAGCGTTTTCTTGCCGGTGTAAAGGAAAAGCCCTTGAAAGAACGACGAAAAAAGCTTGCAAGCATCCAGCGGATATGATAAATTGTTCTAGTATGCGAATTATATTAATCATCATTCGCGAGGAGGTTATAAAATGGCTAAAGAATGTGTAATTACAGGTCGCAAAGCACGAGCAGGGAATAACCGTTCCCACGCAATGAACTCCAGCAAACGTACTTGGGGTGCAAACCTTCAAAAAGTCCGTATTCTTGTTAATGGTAAGCCGAAGCGTGTATGGGTTTCTGCCCGCGCACTCAAATCAGGTAAAGTTCAACGCGTTTAATAGACCGTACAAAAAGAAAACGCCGGGCTGGTTGTTCAGCCGGGCGTTTTTTCATTGCGCTTTTTCCGTTTCTTCGCTGCAGAGGCTGCAGGCTTCGTCTTCGCTTTCGCCGTTTCCTCTTTCGAGAACACCACCATGCACTTCCGGACGATCCCGCTTACAAACTTAGGCAATGTGAAAGTATAAATCCGCAAGTTCCCACTCCTTTCAGGAATCTGAGCTCCTTACCATTAAACATATGCCCGTACGGATCGTGATAGTACAGAAGGGGGCCGTGATTTCGTTGCTCGTGAAGCGGGTGTCCCCGAAATGGATCGTCTCCTCCTCCACTTCGTACTTCACACCAGCCAGCGACAGCCCTTCAGCGGTCATCGTCATCGGGAACAGCGACAGATAGGGAAAGGCCCCGCTGCGCTCCACACGCGTGACGCCGGGCGGCAGCACCCTCATCTCATTCTGCCGGTTCGCGAGCACCC
Source organism: Sporosarcina sp. NCCP-2716 (assembly GCF_023707985.1). Classification (GTDB taxonomy): domain Bacteria; phylum Bacillota; class Bacilli; order Bacillales_A; family Planococcaceae; genus Sporosarcina. Next base: position 240,316 of record NZ_BRCF01000001.1, on the reverse strand, counting down.
ATTCCGTCCCCCGATACCTGAGTGTATACCTGCCGAGCAGCTGCAGCGCGGAATACATATGATCCAGCCGTCCGCCTGTCACGCCGGTGATGATGACGCGGTCCGGCGCAAGGCTGAGCGCCGCCTCGAGGGCGAGTTCCGTGTCGGTCTCGTCTTTCTCAGCGGGCCAGCGCTCGATCCGGCAGCCGGCATCCTCGATCGCTTTCATCTCCTCGGTACTGACTGAGTCGAAGTCACCGATGGCGGCAGCCGGGATGATCCCCGCTTTCAGCAGATGCACCGTCCCTCTGTCCGCCCCGATGAACTGGACGCCTTCATCCGCAAAAGAAGCCAGAGGAATCAGTTCTTCCTCCGGCCCCCCTGCACATATGATGACCGTCTTCACTTGGCCAATGCCTGCTCGCCTGCCGACCGGATGTCTGAGATGGCGGCAGCTCGGTCTTCTTTGTTGTATACTGCGGATCCTGCTACAAATACGGTCGCACCTGCTTCGACACATGGTCCGATCGTCTCGGGCGTGATGCCGCCGTCGATTTCGATGTCGACGGAAAGGCCGCGTTCCTTCAGCATGTCGGACAGCTGCTTCACTTTCGGAACGACCGACGGAATGAATTTCTGACCGCCGAACCCGGGATTCACGGTCATGAAGAGCACGAGGTCGATGTCTTCGAGTACATGCTGGATGCTCTCCACAGGTGTATGCGGATTCAGGACGACGCCCGGCTTGACACCGAACGACCGGATAAGCTGGATTGTCCGGTGCAGGTGGCGGCATGCTTCGACGTGCACGGTTATATAATCAGCGCCCGCTTTTGCGAATTGTTCGATGTAGCGGTCGGGCTCTTCGATCATCAGGTGCACATCGAGGGGCAGCTCCGTCACCGGACGGATCGCTTCGACGATCAGCGGTCCGATCGTGATGTTCGGGACGAAATGGCCGTCCATCACATCGACATGGATCCAGTCCGCGCCTCCGCGTTCCACGTCTTTGATCTCTTCGCCGAGTCTGGCGAAGTCGGCTGATAGAATAGAAGGGGCTATTTTAATCATTCGGTTAATACCTCGGCTTTCTGTCAGTGATTTCCTGTAGGAATTGAAGATAGTGATCGTACCGGCTCTGCAGGATCTCCCCGCTCTCCACTTGCCGTTTCACTTCACAGGACGGCTCCTTCAAATGGAGGCATCCTCTGAACTTGCACTGTTCGGACGCTTTCGCGAATTCCGGGAAACAGCTGCTGAGCTCCTCTTTTTCCAGTGTATCGAACTCGAGCGAACTGAAGCCCGGCGTGTCCGCCACAAGCCCCCCCGCCACTTCATGCAGCTCGACGTGGCGGGTCGTATGCTTGCCGCGTCCGAGGGATTCCGAGATTTTTCCGGTTTCCAGGAGCAGACCGGGCAGCAGCGTGTTCAGCAGGGTCGATTTCCCGACACCGGACTGGCCTGCGAGCACCGTCGTCTTCCCTTCCAGGTACGGCTGCAGCGCGGGCAGGATTCCCGGATCGTCGATCGATGTCAGCAGGACGGTGTAGCCGATGGATCGGTAATAGGCGGCCCATTCCTCTGCACGCTGCAGACCGGGCACCGATGCCTTGTCCTTCTTTGTCAGGCAGATAAGCGGCTCGATGCCGTGCGATTCGACGAGAACGAGGAACCTGTCCAGCAGTCCGGGGCTGAACTCCGGCTCGACAATCGAGACGGCAAGCAGCGCCGTATCGATATTGGAGACAGGCGGGCGGACGAGTTCGTTTTTCCGCGGGTGAACCTCCGTGACGGTGGCGTCTTCCTCCCCCTCTTGGACAATCGTCACCCAGTCGCCGACGAGCGGCGTGATCTTCCGCTTCCGGAACACGCCGCGTCCGCGCGAACGGATCATTCCATCTTCTGTCTTGACGTAGTAATAACCGCTGAGAGCTTTTCGAATTTGTCCTTCCGGCATCCTATCCCTCTTCCTTATTGAATGTCTTTGTAGTCGAATGTCTTTTCGTCGATGATCGTCGTCCCGCGGAGCACTTTATAGCCGCCCCGCTGGCCTTCTTCCAGTTCAACGGTGATCTGTTTCTCGGTGTCTTCAGTAATTTCGAATTCCTCCACCGGATCAGTCATGGAATGCGACCGGTCCTGGATATAGATCCGCACTGTCTGCGGAGCTCTCTCTTCATCCCCGCCGTCTTCCGATGAATCATCGGTGTCTTCGGCTTCGTATGGGATTTTGATACGCTTCGCGTACAGTTTGACCGGCTTCTGAGCAGGGCCTTTCGAGACGATGACACTGATCTCGGCACCGATCGGCAGTGACTGCCCGGCAGACGGATCCTGGCTCATGACCTGGCCGGCCGGAATGCTGTCCGAGTGCGTCCGTTTCTTGACGGTGATATTGAAGCCGGATGACTTCGCATATTTGGTGAGCTGGTCATCGGTATAGCCGATCAGGCTTTCCAGCGTCACCAGTTCAGGGCCTTTGCTCACCGTGAAGATGACATCGGTCTCGCTCGGCACGACTTCCGATTCAGGTTCCGGGTCCTGGTCCAGGATGGTCCCTGCCGGTTTGTCGTCGTATACTTCCTCCGGCACGACGGAACGGAATCCGTACGTATCCAGCCGTTCTTTCACGGATTTGAATTCCCTTCCTTTGTAATCGCTGAAGGTCATCGTTTCCTTGCCGGTGCTGACGTACAGTTTCACCGCACTGCCTTTGTCGCGCTCTTTGCCCGCTTCCGGGATTGTCCGGAACACTTCTCCGGATTCGTACTCTTCGGACGGCTGTTCGAGCTTATCATCGATGGTGAATCCGCTGTCTTCCAGAAGCGCGATCGCATCGGCTTCGCTTTTTCCGAGTACGTTCGGCACCGTCACTTTGCGGTCGAATACGCCCGTCAAGTAGAGGACGGCGCCTGCCGCGATGAGCAGCAGGACAACGAGAAGCCATGGCCACTTTTTGCGTTTTTTCTTCGCCGGTTTTGCGGCAGGCTGTACCGGAGCCGGTTTCACCGGCTCGATTTTCACCGTATCTTCCGGATCGATCAGGTGCGGGACGTCTTTGATGACGGGCAGTGCCCGTGTTTCGTCCTCGTCGAACGGCAGGGCGAACTTCGTTTCATCATGACGCGACGGGTCGAGCGACGTCTGAAGATCGTCATACATCTCGTCCGCCGAAACGTAGCGGTGCCTTGGGTCTTTGGCAGTCGCCTTCAGGATGATGTTTTCAACACTTTGCGGGATGGCCGGAAACTCCGCCCGGACGGACGGTGTTTCTTCCTGAAGATGTTTCAAGGCGACTGCGACAGCGGATTCTGCAGAAAACGGCAGTTTCCCTGTGAGCAGTTCATAGAAGACGATCCCGAGTGAGTAGATATCGGATTTCTTCGTCGCCATGCCGCCTCGCGCCTGTTCCGGCGACAGATAATGGACCGTGCCGAGGACGGAATTCGTTTTCGTATGTGACGTGGCGGTGAGTGCCATCGCGATTCCGAAGTCCGTGATCTTCACATTGCCTTCCTCGTCCATCAGGATGTTCTGCGGTTTGACATCGCGGTGAACGATGCCGTTATGGTGCGCGTTCGAAATCGCCGCCACCAGCTGAAGCATGATCGGGATCGCTTTTTCGGGCGGGAGCGGTCCGTTCTCTAGTATGTACCGCTTCAGCGTCATCCCTTTCACATATTCCATCACGAGATAATGGAGCTCATCCTCTTCACCGACGTCGAAAATGTTGACGATGTTCGGGTGGGTGAGGCTCGTTGCCGAGAGGGCTTCCCGCTGGAACCTGCGCTTCAGTTCCTCTTCGTGGGCGAAGTCGTAATTCAGCACTTTGATGGCGACGTCCCGGTCGAGGATCAGGTCGTGCGCCAAATAGACTTTTGACATGCCGCCTTCGCCGATCGTGCCGATGATGTCATAGCGGTCCCCAATACGATTTCCGATCATAGGGCACCCGCCCCGGACGCCGGATGGGCAAGCAGGACAGCAGTTATATTGTCTTCGCCGCCGCGCTCATTTGCCAGATCGATCAGCTGGGCGACTTTGCCGTCCAGTGTACCGCCGCCGCTGATGAGCACCCGCATCGTCTCCGGTTCCACTTTGTTGCTCAGCCCATCCGTACACATGAGCAGATAATCTCCCGGATGGAACCGAAAATGGTAAAAATCAGATGTTATGCTTTTCTCGGATCCCACCGCACGCATGATCCAATTGCGCTGCGGATGCACTTCCGCTTCCGCTTCAGTGATTTCACCGCTTGCGAGAAGCGCATTGACATACGAATGGTCTTTTGTGATCTGGGTTATTTCGCCGGATCGGACCAAATACACCCGGCTGTCCCCTACGTGCGCGATATGGCAGTCACCGCCCTGGATGACGGCCGCTTCGAGTGTCGTGCCCATCCCGTCATGCTCCGGGGCGGACTGTGCTTTTTCATAGATCAGCCGATTGACTTTGCGGACACTCTCATCGAGCCACTCCGCCCACATATCAGCGCTCCTCGGAACCCCATCCCGGAGTCCGTCAAAGTGCTCCCCCATCAGTCTGACCGCCATGGCGCTGGCGACATCGCCGCTCCGGTGGCCGCCCATACCGTCCGCAATGACTGCAAGGACCGTCCCGTCATCCAGTTCAAAACAGGCGGCCTGATCTTCGTTGAACGTCCGTTTCCGGCCTATGTCCGTCCGAATACTGAACAGCATCTCTCTTCCCCCATTCGTTACTCGCTTTTCTGTGCAGTTTCCGGCTTCACGATAGCAGCGGCAAAGAATCCGTCACTGCCGAAATGCTGCGGCAGCACTTGCAGCATCCCGTTCGGCGTCGACAGGCCGGCTTCCCGGAAAAATTCCGGCACTTCCTTCACTGCTTCCGGATGCTTCTCAAGGAAGTTCAGGACGACACCGTCATTTTCGGTCTTATCCACCGTGCATGTGCTATAGACGATCTTGCCGCCCGGTTTCACGAGTGTCCATGCGGTTTCCAGCAGCTGCGCCTGGATTTCCGACAGCGATTCCACGTCCGCTTCCGTCTTGTTGTACTTGATCTCCGGTTTCCGGCGGATGACGCCGAGTCCGCTGCACGGAGCGTCGACGAGGATACGGTCGAATGTCTCCGGCTCGTATTCGTCGCCGAGTTCCCGGCTGTCCCCGCTTGACGTCCAGATCGATTTCAGTCCGAGACGGTCGGCGTTCTCTTCGATGAGCGCAAGCTTATGGTCATGAAGATCATGAGCATGAACTTCACCGGTGTCCGCCAGATGCTCTGCGATCTGGGTAGTCTTCCCGCCCGGCGCAGCACACATGTCGAGCACTTTCATGCCCGGCTGGACGTCGAGCGCGTAGACCGGCAGCATGGAGCTTTCGTCCTGCACGGTCAGCCAGCCTTTCGTGTACGTGTAAGTGCTTGCGATATTGCCGCTGTGGCAGTAGATCGCTTCCGGCACCACTTTGCCGATCTCCACTTTCGCCCCTTCGCTTTTCAGCTGATGAAGCGCTTTTTCAACACTCGTCTGCACTGTGTTGACCCGTGCGGTATTGATCGGCGGGATGTTATTGGCAATTGCCATCTCCCGCGTGTCAATCATCCCGTACTGGTCGATCCATCGGCGGATGAGCCATTCAGGATGGCTCGTCTCGAGGGCAATCTTCTTGATTTCATCCGTCTCTTCCTCGATGGAGCGCACGCCCTGCCGCAAGACGGACCGCAGCACGCCATTGACGAGGCTCGCCGTCCCTTTGTGTCCGCGGCGTTTCGCGATTTCGACCGCTTCATTCACCGCGGCATGCGGCGGGATCTTCGTCAGATAGACGATCTGGTAGAGCGACAGGCGAAGCAGTTCCCGCACCCAGTCATCGAGTTTCCCTTTAATGAATGGCTCGAGGTAATAGTCGAGCGTCAGCCGGTGCTGGAGTGTCCCGTATGCAAGCGTTGTCAGGAGGCCTTTATCCTGGCTTTTGATGCCGTATGTGTCGATCGTCCTTGTCAGCAATAGGTTGCTGTATGCCTGGTTGCGGCTCACTTCGAGCAGGATGGAAAGGGCGGCGTCCCGGACGTTCCCTTTCCAGATCGGTTTCTTTTTCGCTGTCATTGGAAACGGTCCCCTTCTTTCCATTGGCTTCCTGACCCATTCAGGAAGACATCTGCTGTCATCCGTTTCTTGCCGGCAGGCTGCAGTTCGGTGATGGCGACGGCGTGACCGTCCCCTGCCTGTACAAGGATCCGGTCTTTTGTGAGTCCTATGATTTCACCCGGAGTTCCGTCCGATGAACCGTCCGCGGGCTCCGTCTTCCATACTTTCACGTTTTCCCCGCCGAATACCGTATAGGCGGTCGGCCACGGGGAGAGCCCCCGCACTTGGTTATGGATGCTGCGTGCCGGGCGTGTCCAGTCGATCCGTTCTTTCTCGCGTGAAATGTTGCGGGCGAACGTCACGAGCGACTCGTCCTGAGGGATGCGGTCATTCGTACCGTCCAATATGGAAGGGAGCGTCTCCTTCAGCAGCTGTTCACCGGCCTTCGACAGTTTCTCGAACATGCTGCCGGTATCATCCGTCTCCAGGATCGGCACGGTGACTTGGGAAATCATGTCGCCGGCGTCGAGTTTCTGTACCATGTACATGATCGTCACGCCTGTTTCGCTGCAGCCGTCCATGACCGCCTGGTGGATCGGAGCTCCGCCGCGGTAGGCCGGCAGCAGTGAGGCGTGAACGTTGATGCATCCGAGTTTCGGTGATTCGAGCAGTTCGTTCGGCAGCAGCTGGCCGAATGCCGCTGTGACGAGCAGATCCGGCTGGAGCGCGATGATCTCCTGCAGCTCGGCGGACCCCTTCAATTTCTCCGGCTGGATGACCGGCAGCCCGAGGCGCAGCGCTTCCGCTTTGACAGGGGGCGGCGTCAGGACACGTTTGCGGCCGACCGGTCGATCCGGCTGCGTGACGACAGCGAGGATCGTGTGGCCTTCCTCGTGCAGCATGCGCAGGATCGGCACTGAAAAGTCAGGTGTTCCCATGAATACTAGTTTACTCAATATCGTTCCCGTCCTCTCCAAGTTCCACTAAGGTTTCATCGAGCTCCTCGAATTCCGAAGCGTCCACGATCCGGCTTATCTTCGTATTGAACAGGATGCCGTCCAGGTGATCGATCTCATGCATGATCGCCCGTGCTTCATAGCCTTCCGCTTCCAGCTCATAGAGCGAGCCGTCGCGTTCCTGCGCTTCGACGCGCACGAAGAACGGCCGCTTCACTTCGCCGTACAAGTCCGGAAAGCTGAGGCATCCTTCCAAGTCGACATCCTCGCCGCCGACCGCTGTGATAACAGGGTTGATCAGTTCGATCGGCGCGTCGCCTTCTCCTATGTCGACGATCGCCGCACGGATCGACTGTCCGACTTGCGGTGCTGCAATGCCGACACCGTCCGCTGCAATCATCGTTTCCATCATATCGTCGAGCAGCTTATGCAGCCTGCGGTCGAATTTCGTGACCTGTGCAGTTTTCGTTTCAAGGATTTCATCCGGATATTTCACGATTTCCAATACAGTCAAACGGATTCCTCTTTTCTTGCCCCGGTCAGTAGATGACGACCGGGGATTTGTCGACCGACAGCAGCAGCCCGTCCTTGATCCACCCGGTGCGGTAATGGCGGATGAGGGCCTGCAGCGTTTCTGTCAGTTTCGGTTCTTTTTTGTATTTTATCAGACATTGATAGCGATATCTATTATTCACCCGGCTGATGGCCGACGCGGTCGGACCGATCAGCACACTGTCCGGGCCGAGATGCTCCGTCAGGAAACGGGCCGCTTTCTCGGCGTATTCGACGACCTTCAGCAAGTTCTCGTGGCTGAATTGGATATTGACGATATAGTAGAACGGCGGATAGCCGAACTGCTTCCGCGTCCTCATCTCCATATCGTAGAACGGCTCGTACAGCTGCGCTTTCGCGAGTTCGATGGCGTAATGTTCAGGCGTATACGTCTGGATGAACACTTCGCCCTCCAGATCATGCCGGCCCGCACGCCCGCTCACCTGAGTGAGCAGCTGGAACGTCTTCTCGGCAGCCCGGAAGTCGGCCAGATGGAGCGTCGTGTCGGCCGCGAGCACCCCGACGAGCGTGATGTTCGGGAAGTCCAGTCCCTTCGCGATCATCTGCGTGCCGAGGAGGATATCCGCCTGGCCTTCGCCGAATTTCTGCAGGAGGCGTGCATGTGATCCTTTTTGGCGTGTCGTATCGACGTCCATCCGGAGAACGCGCGCCTCCGGGAACAGCCTCGCGACTTCCTCTTCCGCTTTTTGCGTGCCTGTCCCGAAGAATCGGATATGCTCGCTTTCACACTCCGGGCAGCTGTGCGGCACTTGTTCTTCATGCCCGCAATAATGGCACTTCAAGTTTTCGGTCGCCCGGTGGTATGTCAGCGAAATGTCGCAGTTCGGGCATTGGATCGTCGTTCCGCAGTCGCGGCACAGGACGAATGATGAAAACCCGCGTTTGTTCAGGAACAGGACGATCTGTTCGTGCTTCGCGAGCCTGGCGCGGATCGCTTCCGCGAGCGGCACGGAGAACATGGAACGGTTGCCGTCCTTCAGCTCATTCCGCATATCGACGACGGTCACGGACGGCAGTGCCTGCTCCTTCACTCGCGTCGGCAGCTCAAGCAGTTCGTAAACTCCTTTTGACGCGCGGGCGTATGATTCAAGCGCCGGTGTCGCACTCCCTAATATGACCGGGCAGCGGTTGTACGCGGCACGCCAGATGGCGACGTCCCGTGCATGGTAGCGCGGGTTATCCTCCTGTTTGTACGTCGATTCGTGCTCTTCATCCAGGATGAGGATGCCGAGGTTCTCGAACGGGGCGAATACGGCAGAACGTGCGCCGACGACGACTTTCACTTCTTTCCGGTGGATCTTCCTCCACTCGTCGTACTTCTCACCCGCTGACAGTGCACTATGCATGACGGCGACCTGATCGCCGAACCGTTCCTTGAAACGGGATGTCATCTGCGGGGTCAATGAGATTTCCGGGACGAGTACGATCGCTTCCCTGCCGTTTTTGAGCACTTCCTCGATCGACCGCAAATAGACTTCAGTTTTGCCGCTGCCGGTGATGCCGTGCAGCAGGAAGACGCTGTCCCGCTCTTCATGGAATGCATCCGTCACTTGGCGGACGGCTTCCCCCTGATTGGCCGTCAGTTCAGCCGGCGCTGAACTGTTCTTCATGTGGACGGTTTCCGGTTCGCGGTACACTTCCGTCTTCCGTTCCGTGGCCGCCCCTTTGTCGATGACGGCTTTCAGGACGGTCGCGGACATACCCGCCTCTTTCATCAGCCGGCCCGCTTCCATCGATTCACCGGCATGCGTGAGCATCCATTCGAGCAGATCCCGCTGTTTGGCCGCTTGCTTGTTCAACCCTGCAAGCATCGTTTCGATCGTCCGTTTGTCCTGCATGTGGATCATCCGGACCTTCTTGACGGCGGTCTGCTGTTTCACGAGTGTTTCCACCCGGACAGCGCCATCCGTCGTGTAGGCTTTCAGCAGTTTCAGCAGTCCCGGTGTATCGGCTGCTTTCAGCGGCACCCGCTCCCTGCCGTTCAACATGCTTAAAAACGCCTCGTCCGTGACAGCTTCCGGCCGGATGATGACGATGAACTTTTCGTATTTGGCGCGCATCGCCGCCGGCAGCATCACTTGGAGTGCTTCGATCCGGTAGGCGAGCGTGTCCTCCGCAAGCCACTCCGATAACTCGAGCAGTTCCGGTGAAAGGACCGGCTCGAAGTCGATGAGCTGTTCGACGGGTTTCAGTTTCGTTTCATCCAGCCCGCTCGTTTCCTTGACATCGATGACGTAGCCGACGACTTTGCGGGGGCCGAATGGCACTTTCACCCGCATGCCCGGCTCGATAAAACCTTGAAACAGCGCAGGGATCGTATAATCGAACGGACGGTCGATCGGATAGGCCGCGACGTCCACGATCACTTCAGCAATCATTGCGCATCAGATCCCTTGGCTGCGATCAATGCCAGCAGTTCGCCGGCGAGCCGTTTTTTCTCCATTGCCGGGAAGGTGCGCTCCGTCCCGTCTTTTCCGATCAGGGTGACGACGTTGGAATCACTGCCGAACCCGCCGCCCGGATCCGTGACGTCGTTGACGACGATCCAGTCAAGGTTCTTTGACTGCAGCTTCCCTTTCCCATACGCAACAGCATCGTTCGTTTCAGCAGCGAAGCCGATAAGGCACTGATGCGTCTTTTGCTCCCCGAGTGTCTTCAGTATATCAGTGGTGCGTTCAAGTTCGAGAACCGAATCGCCTTCTTTTTTCTTCATTTTGTGAGGATGCGCCGCTTTTGGACGGTAATCCGCCACTGCCGCGGATTTCACGACATAATCAGCGGATCCATAATGCGCAAGCACCGCATCGAGCATCTGTGCCGCACTTTCGACGTGTTCGATATGGACACCCGCAGGCGGATCGATTGCGACCGGGCCGGAGATGAGCACGACGTCAGCGCCGAGCGCGGCGGCTGCCTCCGCCATGGCATAGCCCATCTTGCCGCTTGAGAAGTTGGAGATGTACCGGACCGGGTCGATCCGTTCGAGCGTCGGTCCCGCGGTGACGATGACCTTTTTCCCGAGAAGCGGCCGGTCGTCGTGCTGTCCGAAGAACCGTCCGACGAGTTCCGTTATCCGTTCGGGCTCTTCGAGACGCCCTTTGCCGACGTAGCCGCACGCAAGGAACCCTTCCGACGGCTCGATGAACCGGTATCCGTCCCGGCTGAGCCGGTCGATATTGCGCAGGACAGCAGGGTGTTCATACATATGGACATTCATGGCAGGCGCGATCCAGACAGGGGACGTCGCAGCGAGCAGCAGCGTCGTCACCATGTCATCGGCGATCCCGTTCGCGAGTTTGCCGATCACGTTCGCCGTAGCAGGCGCCACGATGATCAGATCAGCCCAGTCGGCAAGATCGATATGGGCGATGACAGCGGAATCCTTTTCGTCGAATGTATCGGTATAGACATCGTTGTGCGACATGACCTGGAAGGACAGCGGCTGCACGAATTCACGTGCGGATTCCGTCATGACCACCTTGACGTCCGCCCCTGCCTGGCTCAGCTTACTCACCAGGGCCACGGCTTTATAGACGGCAATTCCTCCCGTCACACAGAGCAAAATCTTTTTGTTCGCCAGCATCGTGTTCATTCCTTTCCAAAAATAGCAAACTCCCAAAGAAATTCGTTTTCTAAGGGAGCTTCCATTTCTTATTCAGCTGAGGCTTACTTAAATTTCGTCTTCGTAGACAATGGAGTCATCCGTCTTTTGCTTATTCAGCAGACCGGCGGACACTTCTTCCAGTGCTTTGCCGACATTTTTGTGGGATACGTATTTCATCGACTGCTCGTTATGCTTTTCCTGCAGTTCGCGTGCGCGTTTCGCGGCGAGCGAGACGAGCGTATATTTGGAGTCGATCTTCTCTTTCAGTGAATCTACGGATGGATATAACATGGATTCATTCCCCTTCCAGCATCGCTAAATAGCGTTCTTCGACACGTTCTCTTCTGCAGTGCTCCGCTGTGACGATTGCGTTGATGCGGTCGCATGCTTTGGACACTTCGTCGTTTTCGACAACATAATCGTATAAGTCCATCATTTCCAGCTCGTCCCGGGCTTTGGCGACACGGGTGGCGATGACTTCCAGCACTTCCGTACCGCGGCCGACGAGCCGCTGCTCGAGATCGGACAGACTCGGGGGTGCGAGGAAGATGAACAGTCCGTCCGGCATCTTTTCACGGACCTGTGCGGCGCCGACCACCTCGATCTCGAGGAACACATCTCTTCCGGAGTCGAGTGTTTCGTTCACGTAGTCGAGCGGGGTGCCATAATAGTTGCCGACGTATTCGGCATGCTCCAGCAGTTTTCCTTCAGCGATCAGCCGTTCAAACTCCTCTCGCGGGCGGAAGTAATAATCGACACCGTCCACTTCCCCTTCGCGCGGAGAGCGTGTCGTCATCGAAATCGAATATTCATAATTCGTATCAGGCTGTGTAAACAGCTCTTTTCGAACGGTCCCTTTTCCGACACCGGAAGGGCCGGACAGGACGATCAGAAGTCCTCGTTGTTTAAACATGCAATCCCTCTTCTAACTATAGTCTCTCAATTCAAATCAGCCCTGGACGGGATCGATCCGAAGAATGTATTCGTATTATACCATATGTCTGCCGTCTAGTGCTAAAATGGAGAAAACGAACGGAAAGAGGAATTCACATGGCATTTGACGGATTGTTCACAACCGCGATGAGACGCGAACTGCAGACGATCGAAAACGGCAGGATCACGAAAATCCATCAGCCGAACGCACAGGAAACCGTCCTGATCATCCGGGCGGGCGGCCAGAACCGGAAGCTGCTGTTCTCCGTCCACCCTTCCTACGCGCGCGTCCAGTTTACAGAAGAAACGATCCAGAACCCGGCAGAGCCGCCGATGTTCTGCATGACGCTCAGGAAGCACCTGGAAGGCGGCACGGTCAGAGCGGTCGAACAGGTCGGCACGGACCGGATCCTGAAGTTTTCGATCCGTGCGAAAAACGAAATCGGTGACGATATTGAACGGGAGATCATTTTTGAAATCATGGGGCGCCACAGCAACTTCCTGCTCATCGACCCGGAACGCGGCATGATCATCGACAGCCTCAAGCATTTACCGCCGTCGGTCAACAGTTATCGGACAATCATGCCCGGCCAGCCATACATACCGGCACCTCCCCAGGACAAGGCGGATCCGTTTGGACTTTCGGAACACGATTTCGAAACCTTACTCCCCTCCTTCGATTCGCCGAAGTCGGTCGTCCGGGAACTATCCGGATTCTCACCGATCCATGCAGAGGAACTGCTTTATCGGATGCGCGGCTTGGAAGGGTCGGATGCGTTTGGCACCTATCGCGCTTACGTACAGACGTTCTCTGAAGGCCCGTTCCACCCGAACCTAGTCGAGAAGGACGGAAAACTGCTGTTTTCAGCTGCGGAATTGACTCATGTCGATGCACGGGCGACCGTGTTCCCGACACTCGGCGATCTGCTGGACAAAGTCTACTTTGCCCGGGCGGTCCGCGAACGGGTGAAGGCGCAGGCCGCCGATCTCGAGCGCTGGCTCGACAATGAAATCGCGAAGCTCAAGCTGAAAGTGCAGAAACTCGAGAAGGAGCGGAAAGACGCGGGACGGCTCGATACGTTCCAGCTGTATGGTGAACTGTTGACCGCAAACAGTTACGCGATTGAAAAAGGGCAGAAGGAAGCAACTGTGGATAACTATTACGAACAGGGCACGACGGTCACCATTCCGCTCGATCCGCGGAAGTCGCCCATCGACAACGCACAGCGGTATTTCTCCAAGTATTCGAAAGCGAAGAACGCCCTCGTGCAGATTGCGGGACAGCTGGAGAAGGCCGCGGAGGACATCAGTTATTTCGAGATGGTGAAGCAGCAGGTGATGCAGGCATCGACCGATGATATCGATGAGATCCGGGATGAACTGGCGGATCTCGGGCTCATGAAAGCTCGGAAAGGCAAGAAGAAAGCGAAGCCGAAGAAGCCGAAACCGGAATCATACGTGTCTTCGTCGGGCATCACGATTTCCGTCGGGAAGAATAACCGGCAGAATGACTGGCTGACATCGAAGCTTGCAGCTCGCAATCATATTTGGCTCCATACGAAGGACATCCCGGGGTCCCACGTCGTCATCCATGATGACGCGCCGGACGACGAGACGATCCAGGAAGCTGCGGCGCTTGCAGCGTACTTCAGCAAAGCACGCGGCTCCGCATCCGTCCCCGTCGATTACACGGAAGTGCGCCACGTCAAGAAACCGAACGGCTCGAAACCCGGTTTCGTCATCTATTTCGAACAGCAGACCGTCTTCGTCACTCCAGATGAAGAGATCGTGCGTCAGCTGAAAGCATAATGTTCCCGGCAAGGCTCAAGCCTTGCCGGTTTTTTGTCGTTTGGGTGATGTGCTCATAAATTGATGGAAACGCTCATAAATTGCCGGAAACGCTCATAAAACGCTTGGAACGCTCATAAATTCTCGAAAGCGCTCATAAAACGCAGGAAACGCTCATAAACTCCAGAAAGCGCTCATAAAACGCAGGAAACGCTCATAAAACGCAGGAAACGCTCATAAACTCCAGAAAACGCTCATAAAACGCAAGAAACGCTCATAAATCTCAAAAACCGCTCATAAATCCAAAAAAGCGCTCATAACCCGCAAATTCCGCTCATAATCCCCCAGCACGCGGTCTGCCGCTCCGCCAATAACCGACCAATACCGCGCAGTAGATCACTTCCACCATTCAAAAAGGCCGGGCATCATCGCCCGGCCTCCACTTGCCTTATAAAACCCCTGTTTTCAGCTTCTCGTGCCAGTCCAGCAGCGGACCTACGGATTCTTTGCGGATCGCACCTGTGCGGGTGGCGACTTCCGCCAATGCATGGAAATCCGTCAAGCTCGTATACGTCAGCCCGGCTTCCTCGAATGCACGGTCGGCGCTCTCGAGTCCGTACGTGAAGATCGAGACGACCCCTTCGACATGCACGCCTTCTTCCCGCAGTGCTGCCGCCGCGGTCAGGCTGCTGCCGCCTGTCGAGATCAGATCTTCGACGATGATTGCGCGGTCTCCCGGCTTCGCTTTCCCTTCGATCTGCTTGCTCCGTCCGTGGCCTTTCGCCTTTGAACGGATGTAGACCATCGGCAGTCCGAGGATGTCGGCGATCCAGGCAGCATGCGGAATTCCGGCTGTTGCCGTTCCGGCGATCAAAGTCGTTTCCGGATACTTCGTGCGGATCACTTCCGACATGCCTTCCGCGACCCGGCGGCGTCCGCCCGGATCCGACATGATCAGACGGTTGTCGCAATAGATCGGGGATTGGATGCCCGATGCCCATGTGAACGGCTCATCCGGGCTCAGTGTCACTGCCCCTGCATGCAGCAGGATCTTCGCTATTTCGTGTTTATTCATCTTCCATCGAGTCCTTTCCATTGCTGCGTGATTTCATGGTAAGCGGCGATCGGATCGGCCGCCTGTGTGATCGACCGGCCGACGACGATATGGGTCGAGCCGCGCCGAGCCGCTTCCGCGGGAGTCGCAATCCGCTTCTGGTCGTGTGCTTCGTCGGAAGCGAGCCGTATGCCGGGTGTCACTTTCAGGAACCCATCCCCGCAGGCAGCCGCGATACCCGCCGCTTCCCAGACGGAACAGACGACGCCGTCCATCCGAGAGGCCTGTGCGAGCCGGGCATAGTGCAGCACCGATTCATCGAGCGCCTTCGGTATCAGCTGTTCCTGCTGCATCTGCTCTTCAGTCGTTGACGTCAGCTGGGTCACCGCGATGATCTTCGGGCGTTCCTTACCGGCGGCCGTCCCTTTATCCAGCCCTTCGACAGCCGCTTCCATCATGGCGGAGCCTCCTGCTGCGTGGACATTCACGAGATCGGCGCCGACCAGCGCAAGCGACGTCATCGCCGATTTCACGGTATTCGGGATGTCATGCAGCTTCAGATCGAGGAAGACGTCGAATCCCCGCTCTTTCAGCTGATGGACGATGGCCGGGCCTTCTTTGTAGAACAGCTGCATGCCGACCTTGACGAACGTTCCTTGTCCGAACGGCTGCAGGAACGACAGCGCGGTGTCCCGGTCCTCAAAATCGAGTGCGATGATCGGGGATGTATTCATAGCGCATGGCTCCTTCCGATGAGTTCTGTAATGTGGTCAACGCCGAGCTCATCCAGCACAGCCGGCAGTTCCCGGATGATTTCCGGACAGACGAACGGATTGACGAAATTGGCGGTTCCGACAGCGACGGCGCTTGCCCCCGCTGACAGGAAATCGATGACGTCTCCTGTATCCGATACGCCGCCCATTCCGATGATCGGGATATCGACTGCACGGCTCACTTCATAGATCATCCGGATGGCGACCGGTTTGACGGCCGGGCCGGACAGGCCGCCCGTCTTGTTCGCGATGACAGGCCGGCCGGTTTTCCGGTCGAGCCGCATGCCGACGAGTGTGTTGATCATCGTGATCCCGTCCGCGCCGGCAGCTTCCACCGCTTTTGCGATTACAGTGATATCAGCGACGTTCGGCGACAGTTTGACGTAGACCGGGACGCTCGACACCGCCTTGACAGCAGCTGTCAGTTCCCCTGCGAGCACCGGATCCGTCCCGAAGGCGATCCCCCCGCACTTGACGTTCGGACAGGAAATGTTCAGTTCAAGTGCATGGACATTCCGTGCTTTCGAAATATGTTCCGCCACCTGCACATAGTCTTCCACTTCCGATCCCGCGACATTCGCGATGATCGGGACATCATATTGTTCCAGACGCGGCAGTTCCTCAGCCAGCACTTTATCGAGACCGGGATTCTGCAGGCCGATCGCATTCAGCATCCCTGCCGCCGTCTCTGCGACGCGCGGTGTCGGATTGCCGAAGCGTGACTTGAGCGTTGTCGCTTTGATCATGATTGCGCCGAGTTCGGATAGATCATACAGATTGCCGTATTCCTTGCCGAACCCGAAACAGCCGGATGCCGGCATGATCGGATTCTTCAAAGACAGACCTGGAAGTTCCACTGCTAACCGGTTCATATTGCCACCACCCCTGCAGGGAATACCGGACCGTCCGAGCACACTTTGACATAGGGCCGTGTGTCACTGTCCTGCGTTTTGCAGACGCACGCGAAGCAGGCGCCGATCCCGCACCCCATCCGCTGTTCGAACGACAGGAACCCCTGTTTGTCCGGGTAAGCTGCCTGGATCGCCTGGAGCATCGGTGTCGGACCGCATGTGTAGTATGCGGAGAAATCGACAGGATTGCGGCGGAGGGAATCGGTCACGAAGCCCTGTTCTCCGGCAGTTCCGTCCGCTGTCACGATCCTAGTCTCTCCGAGTGCAGCGAATTCCTTCTCATAGAATACGGCGGATGCACTCTGGAAACCGAGTACGTGGATGCAGTGGACGCCGCGCGCGGTCAGTTCCTTCGACAACTGGTACAGCGGCGGGACTCCGATGCCGCCGCCGATGAGCAGCGCCGTACTGCCCGGTTCCGATTGATCCGGTGAAAAACCGTTGCCGAGAGGGCCGAGCACATTCACTGCGGAACCCGGGGCTTTCTGTGCGAGCAGCCCGGTCCCTCTTCCTTCCGCACGGAACAGGAGCGTCATGCGCCCGCTGTCCCGGTCAAAGGAGGCGATGGAAATCGGCCGGCGGAGCAGCGGCTCATATGTATCGTTCACCCGGATATGGACGAACTGGCCGGGTGCTGAAATCTCGTTCACCAAGTTCCCTTCCAGCACCATTTCGTAAATCCGGTCAGCCACTTCGCGTATGCTCTGTATGGTCATCTGTTCCTGCAGTATCATGTGTGTGCCTCCTCAAGTTGTGTTGGACCGTCCGTGCCGCGCTCAGTCCTGTCCGGAATAGACGACTTCCCCTCCGAACAGCGTCATCACCGGCCAGCCTGTACATGTGCTGCCTGTGAACGGCGTATTCTTTCCTTTTGACACGAACTGTGCTGGATCGATCGTTTTTTCTGTCGACAGATCGAGAAGCACGAGATCCGCCGGTGCCTGTTCTTCGATTTTCCCGTACGGCAGTCCGAACACATCCGCCGGCTTTTCGGCGAACCAGTCCACAAGCTGTTCCAATGTCCACTCGCCGTTTTTCACGAAGTGCGTATACAGCAGTGGGAAAGCAGTTTCGAAACCGGTGATGCCGAACGGCGCCTTCTTGAAACCGGCCGCTTTCTCTTCCGCCGTATGCGGTGCATGGTCCGTCGCGATGAAATCGAGCGTTCCGTCAAGCAGTCCTTCCCGCAGCGCCGCGAGGTCCTCCGTTCCGCGGAGCGGCGGATTCATCTTCCACATCGCGTCGTCACCCGGGATGTCATGCTCCGTCAGCAATAAATGATGGGGGGTCACTTCGGCTGTCACATGCACTCCTGCCCGTTTCGCGTCACGGATGACCCGGACGGATTCCTTCGTACTGACGTGGCACACGTGATAATGGGCGCCTGCTGCTTCCGCCAGCAGGATGTCCCGTGCAATATGGACCGATTCCGCTACGGACGGGATGCCCGGCAGGCCGAGTTCCTTGTTACGGATGCCTTCATGCATTGCACCACCGTAGATGAGTGTATTGTCTTCACAGTGGGCGACGACCGCCATATCCAATTTCGCGGCATCCTGCATCGTCTCGAACATCATGCCCGCTTCCTGGATCCCGACTCCGTCGTCCGTGAACGCAAACGCACCGTGTTCTTTCAGTTCTGCGAGATTCGTCCGCTCTTTGCCGGCTTCCCGGATCGTGATCGACGCATACGGGAGCACACGGATGACCGCATTGTTGCGGATCAGCCCGTTCACATACTCGAGATTTTCAGCTGTGTCCGGTACAGGACGGGTGTTCGGCATGGCGCAGATCGTCGTATAGCCTCCTTTTGCTGCGGCCTGTGTTCCGCTCGCAATCGTCTCTTTCCGCTCACCGCCCGGTTCGCGCAAGTGGACATGGACGTCGACGAATCCGGGTGCCAGGCAGTATCCGTTTCCTTCAATGACGTCCGCCTCACTAGAATCCAAATTACTACCAATTTCTGTTATCCGACCATCCTCGATCCGGACGTCTTTCCTGCTTTCAGGTGATTCATCATATAGCCAAATATTTCGGAGCAGCTTGTGCATGGACATTTCCTCCTCGTAAGATAATTTCCATTGCAGCCGCACGGATATATACGCCGTTTTCGACCGCTTCGTAGACGCGCAGTTTCGGGTGGGACGTCAGGCTTTCTGCAATCTCCACTCCCCAGTTGATCGGCGCGGGGTGCATGATGATGGCGTCTTTCTTCATCATCGCCGCCCGTTGTTCCGTCAGCCCATATTGAGCATGGTACTGTTCTTTCGTATAGCTCATCTTCTCGTCGTGGCGCTCGTGCTGAACACGCAGCAGCATGACGACGTCGGCCTGTTCGATCACTCCGTTCCAGCCGGACAGCGTTTCGTAGTCCCCCGACCATTCCGGCGGGCAGACGAACTGGACGTTCGCCCCGAGCTTCTTCAGGGCTTCCGCGTTCGAAGCGGCGACACGGCTGTGCGAAAGATCGCCTGCGATGACGATGTTCAGACCTTCGAACCGTCCGAATTCTTCCTTGATGGTGAACAGGTCGAGCAGCGACTGGCTCGGGTGCTGCCCTGTTCCGTCCCCTCCGTTGAACACAGGAATCTTGATGCCTTCTAGCTGCTTGTAATATTCCTTCTCCGGATGGCGGATGACGACTGCGTTGACACCGAGCGCTTCCAGTGTCTTCACCGTATCGAACAGTGTTTCCCCTTTCGTCGTGCTTGAATGCCCCGGATCGAACTGGATGATCTCAAGCCCCAGTTTCCGCTCGGCGATTTCGAAACTGAGCTTCGTCCGTGTGCTCGGCTCGAAGAACAGGTTGCTCACCAAATATTTCCCGGGCAATTCCCGGATGCCGTGGCGCTTCAAGTACTCCGCATAATTCAGGATCTCCATAATGTTCTCTTCGTTGAATTGGGTCATTGTCAGTAGGTTATCCATGCTGTCATCCTCCTTTAGTTGGGGGAAGGGTTTGAAAAAGCCTTCCCGGCAGGCAGGAAGGCTATTTATGTATACACGGGTCCTGCAAGTGCAGGACTCCATCCACATAAACCTTTCCTTGTCTCTCAGTACAATGTTAAAAGGTCACGCGTATTCAGTTGTCTTTCTTACCGAGGATCGGGTCTTCCGGATGATCCTCCAATGTCTGTTTCTCCCGTCCGGGCAGAAGCAGATTGAGCAGGACACCGACGATCGCGGCGAGTGCCATCCCTTCGATGTGGAACGTTTCGCTGAAGTTGAGAGACGCCCCGCCGATCCCGATGACGAGGATGACCGATGTGATGACCAGGTTGCGCTGGTTATCGAAGTCGACATGGTTGTCGACGAGCATCCGCAGGCCGGATGAAGCGATGATCCCGAACAGCAGGATCGAGATACCGCCGAGCACAGCTGTCGGAATCGTCGCGATGAGCGCCATCACTTTCCCGAGGAAGGAGAAGACGATCGCGAACACCGCAGCCCCGACAATGACGTACACGCTGTAGACGCGGGTGATCGCCATGACGCCGATGTTTTCCCCGTAGGTCGTTTTCGGAGGACCGCCGAGCAGACCGCTGATCAGCGTGCCGACACCGTCACCGAGCAGCGAACGGTTCAGCCCCGGATCCCGGATGAAATCCCGGTCGACGACTTTGCCGAGCACAAGCTGATGGCCGATATGTTCGGAAATGGTGACAATCGCAATCGGCACCATGATGAACAGCAAGGTCGGTGTGACGACGAAGTCATACGTGACGCCGGGTATCAGGAAGTCCGGCAGTGCCACCCATTTCGCAGCCAGGACAGGACCGAAGTCTATGATCCCGATGAGCGCAGAGTAGATGTACCCGATGATAATCCCGATCAGCACCGGCATGAGGCTGACAACGCCCCGGAAGAACATCATGCAGATGACTGCAGCGGCCAATGTGACGATTGCTGCTGAGAAATGCAGGAGGCTGTAAGTCGAAACACCGTCGATGTCTATCCGGCTCGCCATTCCGACAGCGGTCGGAGCGACAGCCAGGCCGATGACCATGATGACCGGGCCGACGACGACCGGCGGCAGGATGTTCATGATCCACTTATGTCCGGTCTTCCAGATGATCAGGGAGACGATCGCGTAGACGAGGGCGACGAACATGCTGCCGATCATCGCGCTGCCGATGCCGCCTGTTTTCGTCGCGACCTGGATCGGTACGATGAAGGCGAACGAGGATCCGAGGTACGCCGGTACTTTCCCCTGGGTGATGACGATGAAGACGAGTGTGGCGATCCCGCTCGTCAGGAGTGCGATCGCCGGGCTCAGGCCGACCAGCTGCGGGACGAGGATCGTCGCGCCGAACATCGCGAACATATGCTGAAGACTGAGTGCGAGCCATCGTGCCGGCTGCGGTTTTTCGTGTACATCCAATACTTTTTCTGCCATTTTTCTCTAGCCTCCAAGAAGTTCGTTCAATTAGCGGGCATGGATCGTGACGCTGTCTTCGTTGTCCGATTCGACCAGGTTGACGACAACGCGTTCTTCGCTCGATGTCGGGATATTCTTGCCGACGAAATCCGGACGGATCGGCAGTTCCCGGTGTCCGCGGTCGACGAGTACCGCAAGCTGGATGGCTGCCGGTCGTCCGAGATCCATGACGGCATCCATTGCGGCGCGCACGGTGCGGCCTGTGTAGAGCACATCGTCGATCAGGACGACTTTCTCATCCGCCAGGCTGTAATCGATATCCACCTGTTTGACGAGCGGTTCCTTGTTTTCGTATTTCAGTCCGAGATCGTCGCGGTAGAGCGAGATGTCGAGTTCCCCGATGCGGATCGGGTGCCCTTCGATCTTTTCGATCTTCTCGGCGAGACGGTTTGCGAGGAATGCTCCCCGTGTCTTGATACCGACGAGTATGCAGCGGTCGATGCCTTTGTTCCGCTCGATGATTTCGTGGGCGATCCGTGTGAGCGCCCGGTTAATTGCGTTTTCATCTAGAATATTCGCTTTTTCCGTCATAGGTAGTGCCTCCTTTGGATGATGGATGGCGGACAGGCGGTGATCTGTACCTGACCGGCCGGAAAGAGATGCTGCCAAACAAAAAACCTTCCGGCCGTCGTTCAGGCAGGAAGGTTTGCGTGCGTAAGCAGATCCGGGGAGATCCATGTCCGCAGACAGGTCCC
Source organism: Sporosarcina sp. NCCP-2716 (assembly GCF_023707985.1). GTDB lineage: Bacteria > Bacillota > Bacilli > Bacillales_A > Planococcaceae > Sporosarcina. The sequence goes on along the minus strand of NZ_BRCF01000001.1, from coordinate 218,545 downwards.
CTGGAATACCGTGCATCCTTCCCAACCTCTCTGGATTGGCGTTAAAGGTTCGCTATTCGATTTCTTTCTTCAGCATACCGCGTAAAACGGCACACGTCAACCTTATTTTGAGCGCATTTCGTTCAGCAGCTGTTCATAATTTTCCGGCAGCGGCGCAGTGAACTCCATGTATTCCCCTGTCACAGGGTGCACGAAGCCGAGTGTACCTGCATGGAGCGCCTGACCGCCAAAGTCGATTGTCTTTTTCGGTCCGTATTTCGGATCCCCGGCCAGCGGGTGGCCGATATACTTCAAGTGGACACGGATCTGGTGGGTCCGGCCTGTTTCCAGACGGCATTCGACAAGGGTGAAATCGCCGAACCGTTCGAGCACTTTGAAATGCGTCACGGCATTTTTTCCATTGTTTTCAACAGCCATGCTCTGCCGGTCCTTCTTGTCCCTGCCGATCGGTGCGTCGATCGTCCCGTTATCGTGCGGGATATGTCCGTGGACAAGCGCCGTATAGACACGCGTCACCGATTTCTTCACAAGCTGGTCGACAAGCGACGTGTGGGCGTTATCATTTTTCGCCACCATCAGCAGTCCCGATGTATCCTTGTCGATGCGGTGGACGATCCCCGGCCGCATGACACCGTTGATCCCTGACAGATCCGTGCAGTGGTGCATGAGCCCGTTAACGAGCGTGCCTGTCGTATGGCCCGGCGCCGGATGGACGACCATGCCGCTCGGCTTGTTGACGACGAGCACATCCTTGTCTTCATAGACGATCTCCAGGTTCAGATCTTCTGCCGGGATATCCAATTCTTCAGGTTCCGGTTCGTCGACCGTCAGGACATCTCCCTGCTTCACTTTGTAATTCACTTTGACCGTGCTGCCGTTGACGAGTACGATCCCGTCTTTCACCCATTGCTGGATGAGGGTCCGTGACCAATCGGGATGCGCGGATGCCAGTGCTTTGTCGATCCGTTCCCCGGCTGTTTCTGTATCGATGATGTATTCAACTTGTTCCATTAGTCCACCTTAGCTTTCTTCTCTTTTTTCTCTTCTGTCAGCAAGTAGATGATGACGAGGATGACCCCTGCAGTCAGTGCCGAATCCGCCACGTTGAAAATGGGGAAATCATAATTGACGACGGGAATGAGGACACTGACGAAGTCGACCACTTCTCCCCTTACCATCCGGTCGATGAAGTTCCCGACTGCCCCGCCGAGCAGCAGCATGAGACTCCACGCAAACAGCGGGCTGTCCTTCCCTTCTTTCCGGAAGAAGTAGATGATCCCTGCCACGACAGCGATTGTGACGATGGCGAACAGCCACATCTGCCCTTCCAGCATGCCCCATGCCGCTCCGCGGTTCCGATGGGACAGCAGGCTGAGATAGGGATCCCATATCGCGATCCGCTCCCCGATTTCCATGTTCGTTGCGACTGCCCATTTTGTCAGCTGGTCCAGCAAAATGACAATCACCGCAATTCCGTAATAGATCAGCAACCCGTTCCCTCCGTCCTGCAGTGTTGTTCTTAGTTTAGCATACCCCGCCCTGCGGCGTACAAGTCAATCGGTTCATCATGCAAAAGACACTGCAGCTGCCGGTTCGGCGGCATGGCTGCAGTGTCGCAAGTTCCCTGTTATGCGTAATGGTGTGCAACGACGTCTGCACAGCGTGCGCAAAGTTCCGGGTACTCTTTGTTGTCCCCGACCGTTTCGGAGATGGTCCAGCACCGTTCGCATTTCTCGCCGGAAGCTTTTCCGACGGCGATCTTGCCGGAAGCATACGTCCCTGCACCGGTCGGAAGAGCTGCCTCATCCGAGAGGCTGAATTCGGAAACGATGAAGAACTGGGCGAAGTTGATGTCTTCCGTATCGAACAGCGCTTTCAGGTCATCGCTCACCGCCATAGAAACGTGCGCTTCGAGCGACTTCCCGATCACTTTGCTGTTGCGTGCTTCTTCAAGTGCCTTCAGTACATCGTCCCGCACGAGCATCAGCTGGTCGAACGTCTTGCGGAGTTCTTCTGCGTCCACGTCCTGTGCGTCCGGCATGTCGGTGAGCTGGATGCTTTCCGCTGTCTCGTGTTCGAGGTATGCCCACATTTCGTCCGCTGTATGCGGCAGGATCGGCGCTGCCAGTTTCAGCAGCGTGATCAGTGCGTCATACATGACGGTCTGCATCGCACGGCGGTGCGGATGATCGGCAGCTTCGATGTAGACGACGTCTTTAGCGATATCGAGATAGAACGAGCTCAACGTGTTCGTACAGAACGAGTTGATCGCATGATAGACGACTGCGAACTCGTAATTTTCATACGCAGAGCGCACTTCGCGGATCAGGTCCTGCAATTTCACGTAAACATACTGGTCGACCGGACGGAGCTGGTCGAACGTTATTGTATCAGTGCCCGGCGTGAAGTCGGACGTGTTCCCGTGAAGGAAACGGACCGTGTTGCGGATCTTCCGGTACACTTCGGACACTTGCTTGAAGTTCGAATCGGAGACGCGCACGTCAGCTGTATAGTCGACGGATGACACCCAGAGACGCAGGATGTCGGCGCCGAACTGGTTCATCACTTTCGACGGCAGGATGACGTTGCCGATCGATTTACTCATCTTGCGGCCTTCGCCGTCGAGCGTGAACCCGTGGCTCAGCAGCCCTTTATAAGGCGCGATGCCGTTGATGGCGACGCTTGTCGTCAGCGACGAGTTGAACCAGCCGCGGTATTGGTCGGACCCTTCAAGATATAGATCTGCCGGATACGACAGCTCTTTCCGTTCGACAAGGACACCTTGGTGTGTCGAACCGGAATCGAACCAGACGTCCATGATATCCGTCTCTTTCGTGAACGTGCCATTCGGACTGCCCGGATGTGTGAAGCCTTCCGGGAGCAGGTCTTTCGTGTCCCATTCAAACCAGATGTTCGAGCCGTGTTCCCGGAACAGTTCGGAAACGTGGTCGATCGTTTCATCCGTGATGATCGGTTCGTCGTTTTCCGTGTAGAACACAGGGATCGGAACACCCCAGACGCGCTGGCGGGAAATACACCAGTCGCCGCGGTCGCGGACCATGTTGAACAGCCGTGTTTCGCCCCAAGACGGCGTGAATTTTGTATTGCGGATCGCTTCGAGCAGCTCGCCGCGGAACGATTCGATCGATGCAAACCATTGGGACGTCGCCCGGAAGATGACCGGTTTCTTCGTACGCCAGTCATGCGGATACGAGTGCGTGAAGAACGACAGCTTTTCAAGCGCACCGACTTCCTTCAGTTTCTCAGTGATCGCTTTGTTCGCGTCTTCGTAGAAGAGGCCTTCGAACAGCGGTGCTTCCGCCGTCATGACACCGCGGTCATTGACCGGTGACAGGACGCCGAGCCCGTATTTTTTGCCGACATGGAAGTCGTCCTCTCCGTGGCCCGGTGCCGTATGGACACATCCTGTACCTGCATCGGCAGTGACGTGTTCGCCGAGCATGACGAGCGATTCACGGTCATAGATCGGATGGCTCGCTGTGATCATTTCCAGCTCGCGCCCTTTGTATTCGCCGGCTGTCGAATAGTCTTCCCATCCAAGCTCGGAAGCGAGATGGTCGACCAGGTCTTTCGCTACGAGGAACTTCTTGCCGTCCGCCTCGACGACCGTGTACGTGAAGTCAGGGTGCACGGAGATACCGAGGTTCGCAGGGATCGTCCATGGTGTCGTCGTCCAGATCAGGATGTTGACATCATCACCGAGGACTCCTTTGCCGTCCCGCACTGGGAAGCTGACATAGATGGACGGCGATTTCTTATCCTGGTACTCGATTTCCGCTTCTGCCAGCGCAGTTTCGGAAGACGGGGACCAATAGACCGGCTTCAGCCCTTTATAGATATATCCTTTTTTCGCCATATCACCGAACACCTTGATCTGCCGGGCTTCGAATGCAGGGTTCAGCGTAATATACGGATCGTTCCAGTCCCCGCGGACTCCGAGACGCTTGAATTGCGAACGCTGGTTATCGATCTGCTGAAGTGCATATTCCGCACACATCTGCCGGAACTCGGCAATGCTGTGCTCTTTCCGTTTGACCCCTTTGTTGACCAGTGCCTGCTCGATCGGCAGACCGTGTGTATCCCAGCCCGGGACGTACGGGGCATGGTAGCCTGTCATCGACTTATGACGGACGATAATGTCCTTCAGCACCTTATTGAGCGCGTGGCCCATATGGAGATCGCCGTTCGCGTACGGCGGTCCGTCATGCAGGATGAACGTCGGGCGTCCTTCCGTGCGTGCAAGCACTTTTCCATACATGTCTTCCTGATCCCATTGTTCCTGAAGCTGCGGTTCTTTCGCCGGCAGACCGCCCCTCATCGGGAAGTCCGTTTTCGGCATCAGCAGCGTGTCTTTATAATCCATTCCAATTCCTCCTCGTGTCGTCCGTGTATTCGGCAGGTGACAAGTGCGCCTGAAAATAGAAAAATCCCCGTCCCTAAAAAAGGGACGAGGAGTGAGCTCGCGATACCACCCTAGTTGCAGCTGCGTTCAGCAGCTGCCTCTCGAACACCGTAACGGGGTGTGACCGGGACTGCACAGGGCAGTCCGGCTCCAGAGTGATCTTCGTCTCCATGTGCCTGGCCGGGCTTCCACCGCCCCCGGCTCGCTGTTCTGCACCTGACTTGGAAAGTACTGTCTCTTTCAGCGCCTGTCATGTAATATGAACCATATTATAATCGTGCGGCATACTGTTCGTCAAGCAGCGGTCATTCGCTGTCTGCGGCAGTCTCCAGCTTCTTTGATGTCGTTTCGTATTCCAGGAGTGCATCCCAGTCATCCATCTTCACAAGATCCAGCTGTGCTTCGATTAGCATACGGAAGCGGTTGCGGAAGATTTTCGACTGCTTTTTCAAGTCTTCGATCTCCATCGTGATTTCACGGGAGCGGGAAAGGGCTTCATTGACGATACGGTCTGCGTTCTTTTCCGCTTCTTTGATGATCAGTTTCGCTTCCTGTGTGGAATTGCGGCGGACATCTTCAGCGGCTTCCTGCGCAATCATGATGGACTTCTGGAGCGTGTCTTCGATGGCATTGAAATGTGCGACCTGTTCTTCGGTCTCTTTCAGCCGGCGTGCCAGCTCCTTGTTTTCGTCAAGCATGTTCTCATAGTCCTTCATGAGCTGTTCGAGGAACTCGTTCACTTCGTCCTCGTCATACCCCCGCCATCTGCTGCCGAACGTCTTATTATGTATATCAATTGGTGTAAGCGCCATTCAAGTCTCTCCCCTTTTAGATGAACTTATTGCGTCTATCGTTGACTATAACAGAAAACAGGCTTTTTCTAAAGTCCGCCCGGCAAATTCATTCCAACTTCCCAGTGACGAGCCGGATCTTGTCCTTCTTCGTGCGCCCTTCGATGGCGATCACTTTGAATCGTCCGTGTCCGCGGATCGACAGGATGTCGGATTCGTTCAGTTCGAAAGCCGGCTGATCGATGACGCGCCAGTTCACTTTCACTTTCCCGCCATGGATGAGGGCGGCGGATTTCTGCCTCGCACTATTCAGCAGAGATGCGATGACCGTGTCGAGCCGCAGGGAACTGACGATCTGTGTCTCTTCCGTCCATACGTCGTCCGTCTCAATCCAGTCAGCGGCATCCTGCAGTTCGGCGAGGTGCACTTTCGCCTTGCCAGCGGACGTGAAATTCGTCTCGAGATAAGTGGTGAGCTCGGCGGCGGCTGCAAACTGGGCGTTTTCCTCCTGCAGCCGGATATCGCCGAATTTAGATCGATCGAGTCCGAGCGCCATAAGCGAGCCGAGGATGGCGGGATGTTCCAGCGTCACAAACTTGGACGCATACCGAATTCCGAAGACTGCGATCTGGAAGTCATCCGCGGCCGGTTCATAATAGTCCGGATACAGCAGCAGCCGTTTCCGCTCCGCTTCGCTGAAACCGCCGTCTTCCGCAGTGAGCAGGCCGCTCCCCCGGACGATCGACTGGACGATGAACCGCTCACGCGGGTCGAGGAAGCCGGTCAGTTTAGGGGAATAGAGATCCTCCACCTCGCGCACCCAGTCCTGCACGAGCTCGACGAAGGGCTGTTCTTCTTTTCTGAAATGCTGCATGATGCCGTCCATGGGATTCTCTCCTTATAGAAAAATCCCCACAAAGTGAGGATGTGATTTTTCGTTCAGACTGGCAGCGGTGACACTTATAGAACGGTAAGCAGCCAGATGAAAATCGATCTGAGTCCGCGCTCGATGAGTCGCAATGCCAGCAAACCGACAATCGGTGAAATATCGATCATGCCGAGCGGCGGGATGAATCTGCGGAAGAAACCTAAATACGGTTCCGCTATCTTTTCAAGGATCCTTCCGAAAGCAGTATCACGAGAAGCCGGAACCCACGACATTAGGATATAAATGACTAACGCAAACGAGTATGCCGTCAGAGCCAGGCTGATAATTTTATAAATCTGAACCAATAGTAAATCCATTACGGTCAGTACACCTCATTCAGTTTCTTTCGTTCAAATAATCGGAGATGGAGCCGTTCACTTCGACGTTCTCCGGCACACAGAGGAAAATGTCCGTGCCGATCCGCTGGATATCCCCGTTGAGCGCATAGACGGAGCCGCTCAGGAAGTCGACGATCCGGATTCCCTGCTCGCGGTCGATGCGCTGCAGGTTGACGATGACTGCACGTTTGTTCGTCAAATGTTCAGAGATGTCCTGCGCTTCTGCATAGACACGCGGTTCGACAAGGACGACCTTCGATGATTTCTGGACGCTCTGCAGGCTCACAATGTTCCCGGCCGGCACATTTTCACGGGGCTGTTTCGGCATCGGTGCATTTTTCATAGGAGCCGGTTTGCCTGTTTTGCGCTCCTGCTTCACCGGAGCAGGCTGCCGGACTTCGGCTTCCCGGGCTGCGGCTTCTTCTTCATCCAGGTAGAACCACTTCTCGAATTTGTTTTTGATGCTCATTCGTCTCCCTCGCTCTCCGAACCGACGAGCGCCGTCCCGATCCTGACATGGGTTGCGCCCTCTTCGATTGCAATGCTGTAATCATTCGACATCCCCATTGACAATTTCGTGACTGGCGCATGCGGCATGTGTTTCGCGGCAAGTTCATCCCGCAGGTCGCGGAGCTGCTTGAACACGCTGCGGATCAGCTGTTCGTCTTCCGTGTTCGGTGCCATCGTCATCAGTCCGATGACGCGGATTTTATCGTAATCCTGCAGTGAATCGATGAAGTCCGCCGTCTCATCCGGGGACAGTCCTGATTTCGAAGCCTCTCCGGAGACATTGACTTGTACAAAGCAGTCGACCGGTTCGACGGCCCGCTTCTGGATCTCTTTTGCAAGACTGAGACGATCCAGTGAATGCAAGTAGTCGATGCGCTCTATGATCTCCTTCACCTTGCGGCTCTGGACGCTGCCGATGAAATGCCACACCGCCCCCTGGGGGATCGCTTCCTGTTTCGCAAGGAGCCCTTCCGGCCGGTTTTCACCCAGATGGATGATGCCTGCATCCAGCACTTCGCGTGTGCGCTGTGCGGATACTTGCTTTGTCACGGCGACGACGGTGATATCATGTCGGTCACGGCCGGCACGTTCACATGCACGGCAGATCGTCTCTTCGATTGTTTCGATACGCTGTTGTAAAGGTGTCATCATCTTCACTACTTTTCTCGATACTTTGTTCCATTGTACCAAGCGGCGGCGCAACTATCAATGTTTTGTCATTCAATAGGCGGTTTCTTTTGGATCAGCACGATATCTTTGCCGATCGTGACCACCTCTTCGTAGCGGAACTGTTTTTGGTCTTTCACACGTGTTTCCAGGAACAGCGACCGTTCCGTATCCCCGACGTGGAGCGTCTGGATTTTGCCGTCCGTCACGTCGATCGAAGCATCTTGGATGAAGCCGAGAAACTTGCCGCGGTGGAGATCGATCACTTCTTTCTTCTGGATTTCCGAGAACCGCATAGAACCCCTCCTTTGTCACATTCTATGCGGAAACGTAAAGAAAAAACGCAATGTGCCGTGCACATTGCGCTGGTGTCTATTTACTTTGTTCCATCCCTGCCCGGATCTGGGCGATCGCCTGTTTCTCGAGGCGGGATATCTGGGCCTGCGAAATGCCGAGCTCCCGTGCGATTTCGGTTTGTGTCTGGCCGAGGTAGAAGCGCTTGGACAGGATCAGCTGCTGGCGGCCGTCCAGTTCCGTCATCGTCTCCTTCATGGACACATAGGTGAGCCAGCGTTCTTCGGATACCGTTTTGTCGTGCAGCTGATCCATCATGTAGACCGGATCGCCGCCGTCACCGTTCATCGGCTCATGCAGCGACATCGGGTCCTGGATGGCGTCGAGTGCGAGCAGGATGTCCTCTTCGGGGATTTCGGTCAGCGCGGCCAGATCCGAGATCCGGGGCTCCCGCTGATGCTCGTTGATGAACGCTTCTTTGGCACGGATCGCTTTGTAGGCGATGTCCCGCAAAGAGCGGGATACGCGGACGGAATGATGATCGCGCAGATGCCGCTTGATCTCCCCGACAATCATCGGGACAGCGTATGTTGAAAACCGGACGTTATGTTTTAAATCGAAGTTGTCGATCGACTTCAGTAATCCTACGCAGCCGACCTGGAACAGATCGTCTGCCGGTTCCCCGCGATAGGCGAACCGCTGTACCAGGCTAAGTACGAGCCGGAGATTGGCGGTCACCAATTCGTCCCTCGCAGACTCATCTCCGCTTTGCAGACGGATGAATGTCTCTTTCATGGCCTCACTCGACAGAAGCGGCAAAGTAGATGTATCGATACCGCAAATTTCCACTCTTGTACGTACCATCTGAATTCCTCCGTATTCTGTAGATGACTGTACAGGATAGCTTATCCTCCGAGTGGGGTTCTATGCGGTTTCACGAAACGCCAATTTCAACCATCAGACGATCGGCTGGTTCAGACGCTCACGCAGATCAGCGATGATTTTCTTTTCGAGACGGGAGATATAGGACTGGGAAATGCCGAGCAGATCGGCCACTTCCTTCTGCGTCATCTCCACCTTGCCCGTCAGGCCGAACCGGCATTCCATGATGTGCCGTTCACGTTCGCTCAAGGTCGTGACGGCTTCGATCATATGCTGCCGCTCCATCTTCTTTTCGACGTCGTCTGTAATGATATCTTCATCCGTGCCGAGGATGTCCGACAAAAGCAGTTCGTTGCCGTCCGCATCCGAATTGAGCGGCTCATCGAACGAGATTTCCGAACGGAGCCTGTTCGTTTTCCGAAGGTGCATGAGGATTTCGTTCTCGATGCAGCGGGAAGCATATGTGGCGAGCTTGATGTTCTTGTCGCTTTTGAACGTCTCGATCGCTTTGATCAGCCCGATCGCCCCGATGCTGATCAGGTCCTCGATATGCGTATTCGTATTATCGAACCGCCGTGCGATATAGACGACCAGCCGCAGGTTCTTTTCGATCAGCCGGTCGCGTGCCTGCTGGTCGCCTGCCATGTAGGCGGCGATCGTTTCCGCTTCCTCTTCCCGTGTCAGCGGCTTCGGCAGCGATTCGTGACCGCCGATGTAGTACGTCCCATTCTTCTTTTTGAAGAACCCCGCAAGGACCGCCATCCATTTCTTCAATTCATGTAGCATGCGCCATTCCCCTTTCTTCTGTCGTTTCCAAGGCAGAGACATGTAAGATTGCGGATGCCTGATGCGGATACCGGGCATCATCCGCTGTCAGGACGATGAAGCCGGGATCGAGCAGCCGGTTCCCTTCCAGTTCCCAGGCACCGAACCGGATCCCTGCCGCCCAGCCGGCACCGTCCACTGTCTGGATCCGGATAAGGCGCAGGAGACTGCGGAACTCTTCCGGGAACTCCTTCAAATTCGGGATGCCCGAAGAATCAGTCTTTTGCAGGCAGGCGAGCAGGTCGTCAGGAATGATGGATCTCACGGCTCTCAGGGAGACGAAATGGACAGCCTCCCCCGACAGCGGTTCCGTGCAGCTGTTCCCCGTATCGATGAATACATCCAGCGGGACATGGCTGCCGAACAGCTCCAGGCGGGATGTGCACCGGAACTCCGACAGCCTGCTCAGCTGGCGGACGGACAGCCATTTCCCCTTTACGAGCTGCAGGACGGTGAATGCCAGTCCCGCACAGAGCACGAGCCGGAACTGTCCGCCTCTGCCCCATTCGCCCACCGGAAGAGCGGTGAGCAGACCGCCGGCAAGCAGCGCGCCCATCAGCACATATCCCGCACCTCCTGCCATGCGCTTCCGCGAGAAGCCGAATGCCGTGCCGACCATGGCGAACAGCGCTATGCAGGAAGCGGTGATCGATCCGGGATATACTGCGGCAGGCAGCGCACCGGTGAGCGAAGCAAGCAGCAGGCGTTTCCTGCTGATGCGTGTCCGTCCGGCTGCGTTTGCGAACGCCAGCACCGCGTAGTTGAACATGAGATTGACCAGGATCATGATTTCTCCATACATAGGCTGTCCTCCTTGCTTGCAAGGGTATCACGGCAGATCCGAAAGTTTTGTCACTTCGCGTACCGATCCCGCAGAAAAGTTCGACAGGAAACGAATGGGAAACGTGAAAAAACCCCCGACATCTTAGTCGGGGGCTGTTCTTGTTCAAGAGTTATTTACGGCGGCGGTTGCGCAGGAAGGTCGGAATGTCCAGACCTTCGTCCTGCGGCTGCTGCTGCTGGCTTCTGACAGGTTCCTGCTGGGCAGGCTGATGGTGCTGTGGCTCCTCATGACGCGGGGCCTGATGCTGCTGCTGTTGCGGTGCGTGCGTCTGCGGTGCCTGCTGTTCACGCTGGCGGATGCCGCCGTATCCGGATGTCCGGCTGCTCCGTGTTGCCGTTATCTGATCATCCGTGAAACCGGTCGCGATGACCGTCACGATGATTTCGTCTTTCAAGTCGTCGTTGATGACCGATCCGAAGATCATGTTGACATCTTCATCGGAAGCCGACGCTACGATGTCGGCCGCTTCCTGCACTTCGAACAGGCTGAGGTTCGAGCCGCCGGTGATATTCATGAGCACACCTTTCGCTCCGTCGATCGACGTTTCGAGCAGCGGGCTGGAAATGGCTTTCTTCGCTGCTTCCGACGCCCGGTTCTCCCCTGTCGACATGCCGATCCCCATCAGGGCGGATCCTTTGTTCGACATGATCGTCTTCACATCGGCGAAGTCGAGGTTGATGAGCCCAGGGACGGCGATCAGGTCGGAAATACCCTGGACACCCTGACGGAGCACGTTGTCCGCTTCCCGGAATGCTTCGAGCATCGGTGTGTTCTTATCGACGATCTCAAGCAGCTTATCGTTCGGGATGACGATCAGCGTATCGACGGATTCTTTCATCGCCGTAATACCGCCGATGGCCTGTGTAGAACGTTTGCGTCCTTCGAACGTGAACGGGCGTGTGACGACACCGACCGTCAGTGCGCCAAGATCCTTCGCGACCTGCGCGATGACAGGAGCGGCACCTGTGCCTGTCCCGCCGCCCATGCCGGCAGTGACGAACACCATGTCGGCTCCGCGAAGCGCTTCTTCGAGCTGTTCGCGGCTTTCTTCGGCAGCCTTCTTGCCGACTTCCGGATTGGCGCCTGCACCAAGTCCGCGTGTCAGCTTGCCACCGATCTGCAATTTCACTTCAGCCTGCGACAGGTTGAGCGCCTGTGCATCCGTATTGACGGCGATGAACTCGACGCCCTGCACACCATGCTCAATCATCCGGTTGACCGCGTTGTTTCCGCCGCCACCTACCCCGATAACTTTGATGACTGCGAGCGCTTCGATATTCGTATCAAACTCTAGCATCTTTTTTTCCTCCTAATCATTCAACTTCTCCAGTGGGATTCATCATCATTATTCAAAAAAGCTGTCGAAAAAGCGTTTTGTTTTGCCGAGGATCGACTCTTTCGGCTCTTTCGGTTCCTGGTTCTTCCTCGCAGGAGCGGCGACAGCCGTCTCCTCGCTAGCGTGTCCGACAGAGCCGGATCCGGCATAGCCGAAGAATGCGTCTTCCATGCTCGCGTACCTGATCAGGCCGACCGCCGTCGAATACATCGGCTCCCGCACGCCGATATACTCAGGCGTGTAGATGCGGACGCGTGTATTCAGGACGTGGCGCGCCAGCTGGAGGATGCCGTCCATTTTAGTTGTACCGCCTGTCAGCACAACACCACCGGGAAGATCGCGAATGCCCATCCGGTACAGTTCTTCAAGAACGAGGTCGAACAGCTCTTCAAGACGGACACCGATGATCTCCGATATGTATTTTTGGCTGTACTGGTCTTTTGTATCTGCGCCGATCACCGGGACTTCGAACAGCTCGTCGTCTGAAGCGTCGTCGTAATACGCGTGACCGTACTGATGCTTGATCTTCCTTGCCTGTTCCGTCGGTGTTTTCAGGATGATGGACAGGTCTTTCGTAATATGATCACCGCCGACCGGCACGACTGCCGTTGCTGCGAAGCGGTTTTCCCAGAAGACGGAAACCGTGGTCGAGCCGCCGCCGATGTCGATGAACGCCGTACCATGGTTCATCTCATCTTCGGTCAGCGCGAATGTGCCTGCCGCAAGCGGCTGCAGGTAGATTTCCCGGATGGACAGCCCCGCCCGTTCCACGCAGCGTAAAATATTGTGCACGAGCGTCTTGGAAGTCGTGATCATCGTGCCGTCCATTTCGAGACGGACTCCGATCATGCCGCGCGGGTCTTTTATTTCGTCGTAATCATCGACGATGAATTGTTTCGGAATGATATTGACAATTTCGCGTTCCGGTGCAACCGACATGACTTGAGCGGACTCCATGACCCGGTCCAGCTCATCATCGGTGATTTCACGGTTGTCCGAGTTGACGGCGACGACCCCTTTGACGTCGTGGAGTGTCACGCCGTTCGACGGGATGCCGACGACGACTTCGTGGACGCTCAGACCAGTCATGCGCTCCGCCTGATCCACCGCTTTGCGGATCGACTGGACCGTGGCATCGATATCCACGATTGAGCCTTTCCGGATGCCGGCGGATTGGACGTTGCCCACCCCGATCACGTGGAGGGATCCGCCATCCACCTCACCAATTAGGACTTTGATAGTGGAGGACCCGATGTCGAGTGATACATATATAGTTGACTGACTCATCTTTGGCACCTCCCATTATGGCTCTTCTTCCATTCTATTGTATTGTGACTGCGTTGTCTAAATATTTTCGCCATCTCCTCTCGAAATCCTCTCATTATGAATTATTTGTCTCAGAAACTTTCCGGATCTCCGACCATTTCGTCAGGAGCACCCGCCGGATGACAGCTAAGTTCTGGAATAACCGGACACCGAATGCAAAGATGGCAGCCAAGTATAAGTCGACACCCAAATGGACACCGAGGAATGCAAGCGCTGCTGCCAGCAGGATGTTGAAGAAGAACCCGGTGATGAAGACGAGGTCGTCATACACACGCTGCAAGTGCGCGCGGATCCCTCCTAACAGCGTGTCCAATGCAGCGAGAACTGCGATGGATAAGTAGTTTCCATATTCTTGCGGTATTTGGATATCCGAAAGGAATCCGAGTGATACGCCGAGAATCAGTCCGAGTATCGGCAGCCACATGGTCAGCCCCCCTTTGGCAGTTCTTTCAAAAATCGGTTACCCGGCTGGTCCGTCCGCCCGCTGATCGAAATCCCGTCAGCAGGCTCGCTGATCTCCAGCACGAAATCATCCAGGTAGAAGTCATCCAGTATGGAGGATGACTGCAGGAAGTTGTAAAGTTTCTCACTGTTCTTCAAGTCGGAGGAGATGATCTTGATCTGGAATGGCGGCAGTTCGACCGGCAGTCCATTGACCGTCGTCTCTCCGTTGATATCCCGGATGGCGCTCAGCGCGGTGATCCGTTTCCCGTCGATTTCCATATCGATATCCTTGAAACGGTTCGCTTCATTGACGAAGCGGGTCAGCAGTTCAGGGCTCACCTCGTGGAGCGGGGTGCCGAGAGCGATGCTTTCGTCGGACGGGATGACGTCGATGACGATGCCGGGTCCGGTCTTATCGGACATGCCGGCCTGTTCATGGAGATCCCTCACCGTGTCCGCCAGGGCCTGTCCCGCTTCCCCTTCTTCCGAGGTTTCGTACTTGGCGAGCGTATCATCCAGCCCCCGCACTTCAGTCAGCAGGTCGTTATGGAGTTTCCGCTCTTTCGCCAGTTCGTTGCGGATGGCCCAAATGTCCCGTGTATCCCGCTCTGCCGGCTGCTGTACCGTATTGTACTGGACGGCCACCATGAAGCCGACAATCAGCAGGATGATACTGAACATCCATTTACGTCTCATACCCGCCCCTCTCCTTTCGCCGCCTTCAACTTTGTGCATCCTCCCGGAGTGCCGGCATGATGATCTCCTTCTTCTTCTCAATCGTCATTACAATGTTGTCGAGCATCAGCGTGTCCATCACGCCGCCTTTAAGCGTCAAAGAGGAATTGAGCGCATCCACGTCGCCGACCGCTTCGATGACGAACGGTGCCGGAAAGGTCTGTCCATCCACCGCAATGACCGGCCCTGTGCATTTGATGCTCGAATTGGCATTCAACCGCTGGCCGTTGATCGACAGCGCCTGGGCTCCGGCGATCTTCAGTTCGTTCACGACCGTCAGCACCTGACTTTCGTGAACGATATAGTCGTTCGGATTCTGCTGTGCAGGATCGTAGTCCCCGTCTTCAAGCGACACGCGCACCCCTTGTCCCGCTGCAGGCACGACGCCGAGCAGCAGCCGGAGGCTTTTCGCTTCCTTGACGAGCGTGTCGTGGTTTTCTTCCGAATCACTCAGTCCCTGTTCGACTTCGGCAATCCGTTTCTGCTTCGACGCTATTTCCTCTGTCAGCTGTTTGTTCCGTTCCTTCTGTTCGATCAGCTCCGCCCGGTACGTCTCTTCACGGGCATCGGCTTCCGATTGGATCTGCTGGGCCTCGGATCCGGGGCCGAGCGTACGGTAGGAAAACGCGAGGATGAAACCGAGTACGAGAAAGACGAGCGCATACCACATCCGGTTATTCCTTTTCTTACGACTCGGAGTCTGCAGTGCCGTCTGCCGCTCCGTCTGTTCCGTCATCTTCCTCACCTGCTTTTCTATCCCCGTACACTTTGCTGTACGGCGTAAAATAAGTGCCCACTTCTACATCGATGACCCCTTTTTCAGAACCGGTCAGTTCGTTCACGATATCCGGGTAGTACGACAGCTTGTCCGCGAGTGTCGCAAGCGACGCGTGGACCTCATAGCCGTCGTCCATGTACAGGACGACACTGTCGGACTTGTCCTTGCCTGCCAGCCTCACTTCCGAGATGAGCTCATAGACGGTATCATTCAGCCCGAGCAGCTGGGAAGCGAGCTGCTTCCTCATCGTCTCATCGCTGAAGCCGATGGCGATCGGGATATCCGCCGCTGCTCCTGCAGCCGGGACGAACAGTCCCCCGTCCTCGAGGATGAATTCATAGGTGCCTTTCGTTTCCGCCCAGGCGACCGGTTTCCATTCCTCGATGTCGACCGTCACAGTGCGGAGCCACTTCCGTCTGACGGATGCCTTCTCCACGCCTTCCGTATCCGTCAGCCGGCCGGCCGCTTCCGCTGCGGAGAACCCCCAGAGGGAATCCCCTTCCCGGAGCCCTGCCTGCTTCAAATAATAGTCACGGTCATGGAGAGCTGTATTATTCAGTTCCACGCTGTCGATCTTGCTCATTTGAGATTGAAAGTAAAGGAGGACGAGGAGTGCGGCCACGAACACGAGTAAGACAAAGATGAATTTCCGATTGGTCTTCTTGCGGCGTTTCTTCCGCATGGACGGAATCCGGTCTTCGATG
The DNA here is from genome assembly GCF_023707985.1 of Sporosarcina sp. NCCP-2716. Taxonomy (GTDB): domain Bacteria; phylum Bacillota; class Bacilli; order Bacillales_A; family Planococcaceae; genus Sporosarcina. Next base: position 202,721 of record NZ_BRCF01000001.1, on the reverse strand, counting down.
TCGATTACTTTTTCCAATTCCTCCCCCTCCTTTTCACTCAATCTGTTGTTCTCCTTGAAAAATGCAAGATGGTCCCTACGGCAAGCCACGTCGTCAGCATGGAGGAACCCCCGTAGCTGATGAACGGCAGCGTCACCCCGGTCACCGGCAGAAGCCCTGATACGACCCCGACATTCAGGAACGTCTGGAAGATGATGATGGACACCATGCCCGAGACGACGAGGCATTCACGCCAGCCCGTCGTCCGCACAGCGATACCGAAGCCGCCGATCAGCAGACAGACGAACAGGGCGAGAACCGCCGCAGCTCCGAGGAATCCGGTTTCTTCCGCGATGATGGAAAAGATGAAGTCGTTCTGCGGTTCCGGCAAGTACAGGTACTTCTGCCGGCTGTTGCCGAATCCGTGTCCGAGCAGGCCGCCCGGCGCGATGGCGAACAGCGACTGGATCCCCTGGAACCCTTTGCCGAGCGGGTCGCTCCACGGATCGATATAGGACTTGATGCGGTCCAGCCGATAAGGGGCTGCCAGGATGAGGGCAGCGAATGATCCGGCTCCTGCAAACCCGAGAAAGGCGAAAAAGGAAAGCGGATAGCCAGCCGCAAACAGAACGACGAAAGCGGCGACGATCATTATGACGGCTGATCCCAAGTCAGGTTGCATCATGATGAGCGCGAACGGCAGGAGGATCAGTGCGAAATGCCGCCAGTCCCAGATCCGTCTGCCGGGTTTCTGCTTCATGCCCATGGCGAGTTTTCCGATCAGCGCCACCTTCACGAACTCGGCGGGCTGGATGCTTACGGGACCGAGTGCAATCCAGCTCTGCGACCCGTTGCGCACCGCCCCGATGCCCGGCACGAGCACCGCCGCCAGCATCACGACAGCCGCAACGTAGAAGACTGTCCAAAACTTCCCGTTCGACAGATGAGGCGTTCTCATCATGAAATAAGCCACCGTAATGGAAACGCCTATGTAGATGAGCTGCTTGAAGGCAAATGGCGCCGTATCGGCATAACGGATCTGTCCCCAATACGCTGCAGCCGAATGGACGAAGAGAACGCCGACCGCAGTCAGGCTGATTGCTGCAAAGATGAATAGGTTCCGGTACGTGAAATGCAGGACATGCATCCTTTCGCTGTAGGGATTTGCTAAACAGGACCTCTTGTACAGGTCACACTTTCAGTTGCTGGACCGCGTCGATGAATTCATCGCCCCGCGCTTCGAAGCTCGGGTACTGATCCCAGCTTGCACAGGCAGGCGACAGCAGGATCGTATCTCCTTTGGACGACACCCGGAACGCTTCCTGCACGGCTGCTGTCAGCGTCTGCTGTTCACTGAGCGCTGTGACGCCGCATGATTCGGCGAACTGAAGCAGCCGGTCAGCTGTCTCCCCGATTCCGATGACAGCCTTGACGTTCACCATGTACGGTCGGAGTTCTTCGAACGAATGACCGCGGTCAAGCCCTCCCGCGATGAGGAGTGTCGGTGTGCTGAACGATGACAGGGCGCTCTTCGTCGCGAGTGTATTCGTCGCTTTCGAATCGTTGTAGAACTTCCGGCCGTCGACTTCCTTGACGAACTGCATCCGGTGGCGGACACCGGTGAACGAACTGAGCACACTTTCGATGGCACTCCGATCACAGCCGGCAAGGATGGCAGCTGCCGTGGCGGACAGGATATTCTCCAGATTGTGGGCGCCCGGCAGCATGATCTTGCTGCGGGGGATGATCGGTTCGCCTAGCCAGTAGATCTGTTCATCGTCCGCTGAAATACCTGTCTCCGCCCTGCCTTTTGTCGTGAACGGGATGAGGCGGGCTTCCGTGCCGGCGATATAGCGTTCCAGTTCCGGCTGATCCGCGTTATAGATCAGGAAATCCCCGGCTGTCTGGTTTTTCGTGATCCGCGCCTTCGCCTCGCCGTATGCTTCCCGGCTTCCGTGATAATCGAGGTGCGCTTCATACAGATTTGTCCAAATGGCTATGTGCGGCCTGAACCGGCCGGTCCCCATGAGCTGGAACGAAGACGCTTCGAGGACGATCAGTTCATCCGCTTTCGCTTTAGAAGCGACAGTGCTAGCTACGGTGCCGATATTGCCCGCGATGAGCGGATGGCGGTCGCCGATGTTGAGCATATGGAACAGCAGTGTCGTCGTAGTCGTCTTGCCGTTCGAGCCGGTGATGGCGATGATCGGTGCTTCACTTATCAAATATGCGAGTTCGATTTCCGTCCAGACCGGGATCCCGAGCTGCTCCGCCTTCAAGATGACGGGATTCTGATACGGGATACCGGGATTCTTGACGATGAAATCGAAACCGCCGTCCAGTATAGTTTCCGGATGGCCGCCGCATATGACGGTCACGCCGAGCTCCCTCAATTCAGCAGCTAGCGGATTTCCGTCGTCGGGTGCGGCATCGTTCAGCGTGACTTCCGCGCCGCATGCAGCGAGCAGGCTGGCTGCGGCATGCCCGCTTTTCGCGAGGCCGAGGACGAGTGCTTTCTTCCCTTCGAATTGTGTTTCGTTTTTCATTTACATTACCTCCATAAGAACCGGGAGAACAGCTGCCAGGAAGGCGACTCCCCAAAAGACGAGGACAACTTTCCACTCGGACCATCCTGATAATTCGAAATGATGGTGAATCGGACTCATCTTGAATACCCGCTTGCCTGTTGTTTTAAAACTGATCACTTGGATGATGACCGACAATGTCTCGATTACATAGACGATCCCGATGATCAGCAGCAGGAATTCCTGCTTGATGAGCATGGAGATCATCGCCAATGCGCCGCCGAGCGCAAGTGAACCGGTATCCCCCATGAACACACGCGCCGGCTTCATGTTGAACAGCAGGAAGCCGAGCATGGCGCCGGAGACGACGAATGAGAACATCGCGATATCCTGCTGGTTGAAGGACACCGCCAAGATCCCGAATGCTGCGAAAGCGATGGACGACGTTCCCGATACGAGGCCATCCAGCCCATCCGTCAAGTTGACGGCATTCGAGAAGCCGACGAGCCAGAAGATGAGGAAGACGATGTAGAAGATCCCCATATCGATTTCGACGGAGGTGAATGGAATGGAAATGACCGTATCGAACGGTCCGAGTTTCAATAGGAAGAATGCGAAAATCGCAATGATGATCTGTCCGATCAGTTTCTGCAGGGAGGTCAGCCCCAGGTTGCGTTTCATCACGACGATGATGAAGTCATCCAGGAAGCCGATGATCCCGAAGCCGATGAGGACGAGGAGCAGGACGATCGTCTGTGTCGTCAGCACGCCGTATATGTATGACAGGATCGGCGTGGCGATCAGTATTGCAATCAGAAAGATCAGCCCGCCCATCGTCGGGGTTCCTGCTTTTTTCAAATGGGCTTCCGGGCCTTCTTCCCGGATGCTCTGGCCGAACTTCATGCGCCGGAGCAGCGGGATGATGGCATAGCCTAGGATTGCCGTGAGGCCGAACGTTACGGCGATTGCCGTAATGGTGGTGACGAGCGTCATGTGTAGATCTCCTTCTATGTTCCCAAACGAGTCGTTGGTTCACTGATGATGATGGTGTTATTCGGTATAGACGTGGATCACGTCTTCTTCGCTGATTTCCGTATCTGGAAGGGGCAGCTGTTTTTTCACTTTCGAGCCTTTCCCATGCCATTCGATGCGGAGTGTATGCTGCTGCTCCGCCACTTGGTTCTTCGTCAGGCCGACCAAGTCCGGTGTGCGCTGTGTGAGGGGATCTCCCCAGCGGTATTCCTTTTCAAGCTGGCCTTTCTGCGGTTTGATGCCGGCCAGCGGGGCGATTTCCTCGATGATCCGGCCGACGATCGGTGCCGAGATGACGCCGCCGAACTGGACGGAGTTCTTCGGGCTGTCGATTGCGACGTAGACGACGAGTTCCGGATCGTTCGAAGGCGCGATGCCGATGAACGAAACGATATAGTCTCCGTCTTTGTAGACACCGTCCTGCACTTTCTGGGCAGTTCCGGTTTTTCCGCCGACCCGGATCTCATCGACGAAGGCATTCCGTCCCGATCCTTTTGCAACGACCGATTCCAGTGCTTTGCGGACTTCCGCAGATGTCTCTTCACTGATGACACGCCGTTTCAGCTCAGGTACGTAAGACACTTTCGCCTTTCCGTCAGGCCCGAGTATTTCCTTGACAATATACGGTTTGTACAGCATCCCGCCATTGACGGCGGCCGCAACCGCCTGCACCTGCTGGATCGGCGTGACGGAGATTCCCTGGCCGAACGCGGTGGTCGCCTGTTCGACAGGTCCGAATGCATCCTTGGCGAACAGGATGCCTTTCGCTTCGCCAGCGATACCTGATCCGGTGGACTCACCGAAGCCGAAGCTGCGGATGTAGTTGGAGAGCCGTTCCTCGCCTAAACGCCGTCCGATTTCGATGAACCCCGGGTTGCAGGAGTTCTCGACGACTTCCAGGAACGTCTGGTGGCCGTGCCCTTCCCGCTTCCAGCAGCGAAGCCGCGCACCGCCTACCATAGTATACCCCGGATCGTTGAACGTTTCATGGTCCAAGTCGATGAGTTTTTCTTCCAGTCCGGCAGCGAGCGTCATGATTTTGAATGTAGACCCCGGCTCGAATGTCATCCAGACGGGCAGGTTGCGGTTGTAGATATTCGGGTCTGCTTTCTGGTAATCGGCCGGATCGAATGACGGTGCCGACGCGAGCGACAGCAGTTCCCCGGTTTTCGGGTTCATGACAATGGCGAGCGCCTGGGCGGCATCGTATTTCTCCATCGCCTGCGACAGTTCCCTCTCGACGATGCGCTGCATTTCCGCGTCGATCGTCAGGACGACGGAGGAACCTGCCTCCCCGTCCTTGAAATCATCATCCACGTGAGGGAGCGGCACCCCTCTTGCATCGGTATACATGCGGATCTTATCCCCGCTGCCGCTCAGGAAATCATTGTACTCGTATTCGATGCCTGCCAGCCCCTGGCCGTCATAGCCGGTGAAACCGAGCAGGCGCGACAGCATCTCCCCGTTCGGATAACTTCTCATGAAGTCGACACCCGTGTAGAGGCCCGGGATCTTGAGTGCGGTGATTTCGTCCGCCTGGGCTTTTGTGATGTTCTTCGCTTCCGGTGCGAGCTTCACCATATATTCCTTTTTGCTCATCTTGTCAGCGAGTTTCTTTTCATCCGTCTTCAGGATGGCTGCGATCTTGGCAGCTGCTTCCGGAGGGTCCGGATGCTGGGAAGGCATGAAATACAGCGTCGGGGCAAGCTGGTTGCCGACGATCAGCTGTTTATTGCGGTCGACGATATCCCCGCGCACCCCGCCGAACGGGATTTCCCTGTCCCAGTTCGCCTGCGCCCGTTCTTTCAGCCATTCGTGCTTAATGATCTGTGCATGGAATAGTTTTCCGACAGTCGCTCCGATCATCAGGAGGAAAATAATGAAGACGGCACGCAGCCGCTTCTTCGACTGAGCTCCGATCAGCTGCTTCAACAGCACTCACACCTCTCGTTTTACTGCTAATTTATGAGAGGGAGTGCGCTGCTATTCATCCACCGAGAATATCGTCTTCCGTTTCCCCATCGTCCGGAGCCATTTCTTCCTCTGTTCCTGGATCATCGGCAGGGACAGTTGTCTGTTCGGGCTCTTCCAGCGTGATGACGATCGGATCGCGCTCGGAGACCGAAGCGCCGGGTGTCAGGCTCTGTTTTACGACATAGCCTTCCCCGTTCACACGGATGTCCAAGTTCGAGAAACTCCTGAATGCCATCACCTGCCGTTTGGACCAGCCTGTGAAGTCCGGCAGGGTGGTGCTACCGGATGTTTTCAGCAGCACGAGTGAGTGCGGGGCAAGTTTCGTACCTGCCGCCGGAGACTGTGCAGTGACTTCACCCGGCTCCCCGACGACGACAGCTGTCAGTCCCTGTTCCTTCAGTCCGGCCGCAATCTGGTCCGATGACTTCCCGGTCACGTCCTCCAGCTCAACCGATTTATCGGGCTGCTCGCTGTCTGGGGCGATATTCAAGTATTTGAGGCTGCTTTCCATGATCGACGTGAAGATTTCCGAAGTCGGGTCGGAACCGAACTTCCCTTCTTTCAGCTTCGGCTGCTGGACGAGGACGTATGTCAGCAGCTGCGGGTCATCGATCGGCGCCATTCCGAGGAACGAATACAAATAGTTGCCGTCACCGGATCTGTAGCCGCTGCCGGATGTCCTCGGAATCTGTGCTGTACCGGTCTTCCCGCCCGCTTCATAGCCGTCGAGAGCGAACTTTTTGCCGGTCCCGTGCTCTGACGTGATTGTCGAGGCCAGCACTTCACGCACACGTTTCGCGGTTTCTGCGGAGATCGGGCTCTCTTTCGCTTCCGGTTCGTGTTTTTCGATGACTTTATCGGTGTTCGGATCGATGATCTGGTCGATGACATAAGGGGTCATCATTTTGCCGTCATTCGCGATTGCGGTCGCGGCCTGGATCATCTGCATCGGCGTCACGGTCGACCCCTGTCCGTAGGAAGTCGTCAGCCGCTCACTCGGATAGTTGTCGAGCACGATGCCCGGCGCTTCGTTCGGAAGGTCGATGCCGACTTTCTTGCCGAATCCGAACTTCTTCAGATAGTCGATGAATGTCTGGTCTCCCATCCGCTCGAGCAGATAGGCCATCGAGACGTTCGACGACCGCTGGAACCCTTCCAGGTAGGTGATCGTCCCCCAGCCGGTCCTGTTGACGTCCCGGATCGTTCGGTCGTAGATCTTGTATTCACCTGACTTGTAGAAAGCGTTCGGTTCCCATTTGTTCTCCTCGATGGCAGCTGCCAGCGTGAACATTTTCATCGTCGAGCCGGGTTCGAACGTTTCTTCGACCGCTTCGTTGAGCCAGTTTCCGGTCAGTCCTTCACGCGTGCCGGGATGGAACGACGGCCGCTGGCTCATGGAGAGGATCTCCCCTGTTTTCGGGTTGACGACGACCGCGAGCATCTTTTCAGGTCCATATTCCTTCTCCGCGCGGTTCAGTGCGTCTTCCGTGAAGTTCTCGATCGTCTTGTCGAGGGTCAGCTGGATCGTCTGCCCGTTCTTCGGCGGCTCGATCTGTTTTTCGTTATCGCGCAGCTGGATGCCCCATCGGTCCGTCTTGAAGTTCAGTTTCCCGTCTGTTCCGGTCAGCTGTTTGTTGTACGTCTTCTCGAGCCCCATCTTGCCGACGGTCTGGACGGATTTGTCTTTCATCTCCTCAGGCATGGCGAAACCGACCAGGTAGGAGGCGAATTTGCCGTTCGGGTAGAGCCGCTTCTTATCTTCGAAGAACCGGATGCCGGGCAGGTCCTCTTCTTTGATGGCATTTGCGGTTTCGTTCGAAATGGAACGGCCCGCTTTGCCGAATTCGATCTGATAGGCTGTGTCCGGGGCGTCGGTGAACCGTTTCAGAATATCCGCTTCATCCATTTCGAGGTAGCGGCTCAGCACTTCTGCCGTCTTCTTGAAATCCGTCACATGCTGGGGCTTTTTCGAGCCTTTGCTCGCATTCGGGCTCAGGACGGCCACAAGGCGGTAGCTTAGCGTATCGGCTGCGATGACTTCCCCTGTGCGGTCGACGATCTTGCCGCGGTCCGCGCGCAGGATCGATTCCTTCAGGTACTTCTGGTCGGCCATCGCAGCGAGCGCCCGACCATCGATCTGGCCGGTGATCTGGATCTGGAGCATTCTTCCGAACAAAAGGAAAAAGAGCCCTCCAAATAATACAAGCATCAGAAAGGCTCCACCTTGAAATCGAAATTTCTTTTTCCTCATCGTCCAGGCACGACCTTTACGTTACTTTCATTCAGATTCAAGCCGAGTTCCTTTGCTTTTTCCCAAATGCGCTCATACGTCGATTTTTCACTAACTTGGTTGGACAATTCGATATTTTGTTTTGATGTTTCCTCGATTTTGTTGGATAGGTAGTGCATGTCTTTGTTGGTATCGTTGATCTGTGCCTGTGTATGCAGGACAGATGTCGAGAACATGACAACCGCGGCGAGGAAGACGACAGCGAGGAACTTCTCCCCCGGCGAAAACAGCCTCCGCGGCTTTGGAGCAGGGGCAGCGGCCGGAGTATGCTGCGTCTCCTGTTCCGGTATGTAATTAGGTTCAAATTTCCTTTGCTCTAATGCCATTCCACTTTTTCCCCTTTCACTTGCGCTCGGCGATTCTCAGTTTCGCGGAGCGTGCCCGTTTATTCGCTTCTATTTCTGTATCACTTGGCACAATCGGTTTCCGTGTAATCAGTTTCAGTTTCACTTCGAGCCCTTCAGGGATGACGGGCAGGTTCGGCGGCAGTTCCGGAAGCGTCGATGCTTCTTTGAAGATCGTCTTGCACAGCCGGTCTTCCAATGAATGGAACGTAATGACGCTGATCCGGCCTCCCGGATTCAGCAGGTCGATTGCATCGGTCAGTGACTTCTCAGCAGCGCCGAGTTCGTCATTAACCGCGATACGGATCGCCTGGAACACCCGTTTCGCAGGATGGCCGCCAGTCCGGCGTGCCGCTGCAGGGATGCCTGTTTTGATAAGTTCCGCCAGTTCCGCAGTCGTTTCAATCGGCTTTTCCGCACGTGCCTCTTCGATCTTGCGTGCAATGCTTTTCGAGAATTTCTCCTCGCCATACCGGAAGAAGATCCGGATGAGATCCTGGTAGCTCCATTCGTTGACCACTTCGAAAGCTGTCAGGGGCGCGGTCGTATCCATGCGCATGTCAAGCGGGGCATCATGGTTGTAACTGAACCCGCGTTCCGGTGTATCGAGCTGGGGCGAAGAAACACCAAGGTCATAAAGAATCCCGTCGACGGAATGGACACCTATCTTTTCCAGCTCCTCTTTCAGCCTGCTGAAGTTCGAATGGATGAATGTTACGCGGTCCAGGCAGTCATGCAGCGTCTCTTTTGCAGCTTCGATCGCCGTCATGTCCTGATCGAAGCAGATCAGCCTGCCCTTGTCCGACAGCTGTTTTGCAATCTCTTTACTGTGGCCGGCGCCGCCGAGCGTACAGTCGACGTAAATGCCATCAGGCTGGATCGCCAGCCCTTCCACCGCTTCGTGAAGTAATACTGTTGTATGATCGAACACGGGTACCGCCTGCTTTCCGAGTCATCAGTCTCTAGTTAGAAGTCAAAGTCCATAATGTTTTCCGCAATGTCGTTGAAGGAGTCAGCCGACTCTTCATAGTAGGAGTTCCATAGTTCTTCCGACCAGATTTCAAAGCGGCCGGAGACCCCGATCACCATACAGTCTTTCGCGATTTTCGCGTAGCCGATCAGGGAGGCGGGGATATTGACACGGCCCTGCTTGTCGAGTTCCACTTCCGTGGCGCCCGAGAAGAAGAACCGGGTGAAGGCGCGCGCGTCTTTTTTCGTGACGGGCAGCGCTTTCAGTTTCTCTTCGAGTTTCTTCCATTCCTGCATGGGGTAGCCGAAGAGGCAGTTATCGAGTCCGCGGGTGATGACGAAGCCGTCGGAAAGATGCTCCCTGAATTTCGAAGGGATGATCAGACGGCCTTTCGTATCGATTGAATGCTGGTATTCACCCATGAACATACCCTTCACCCCACTATGTAAGTTTAATGTACCACATCCCCCCACTTTCCTCCACCCATTTTTGGTTTTGAAATGAAAATGTATCAATTGTACTTCATTCATTGAGATTATTACATTTGTGACAGCAAAAAAGCATCCCGGATCATGCGTTTGAGCACGATCCAGGATGCTTTTCTGGAAATTTACAGCGTAATGATGACATGACTTCCGTCCATTGGTATATTCTGCCCGAGTAGATCGTCGATCAGCCCAGGTCCGTATTCATTCAAATACCTGAACGGTGTGTACACTCGCTCCTGAAGATTGCGTTCCGGATACAGATCGCCTTCCAGCAGATGATAGCTGCGGAGAGCTGCCGCATACTTGCGGAAGAGGGCGTCCTCCGCTTTATCGGAAAGGAACTTGACCTGCCGGAGGTGATAGCCCAGGTTTTTGTCTGCGAGCGACTTCAGATCAGGATCTTCGATATGATCCATGATTGTTCCGTATTGGGAACGCAGCAGCCCTGCCGTTTCCTCAAGAAGCCTGTCCAGTTCCGCATCCCGCTGTTCGTCGAGGAACTCTTCCCGTTTCACGATCGTTTCGCCGTTGAAGACATCCTCGATCGTGAGTCCGGTTTTCGCCATGGCGTGCTGGACATTCCGGCTCACGAGCGTCATCGAGATCCGCGGCACGACGACCGGCATGCGGATGCCGATCTGATGGAAGGCGTCTTTCAGCAGCGACCAGTACGCGATTTCACCGGGTCCGCCGACGAATGCCAGGACCGGAAGTGTAAGATCCTGCATGATCGGCCGGGTCACGACATTGTTGCTGAGGAGCCAAGGCGTTTCGGCCGCCACTGCGAGCAGTTCCTCCTCAGTGAACCGGAGCCCCGCCGCTTCGCTGACGAACAGGCCGTCCTGACGGCTCAGCAGCACCCGGCCTGTCTCATGGTTGTAGAACAGATTGGCAGCGCCGGCATCCGTTTCGATCGGCATGCCGAAGCCTTCATCGCTGAATTTCCTTTCCGTATCAGCGACCGCCTGTGCGACCGCAGCCGATTCACGGATGAACTGTTTGAAGTACTCTTTCTCGAGCTCCCTGAACGACCGGTCTGCCGCGTCGATCATCAGGAGTCCGTGGTGGCGGAACAGCCCGTTCATGAGACGGACGAAAAAACCTGTGAATGTCCGTTCCGCCTTCACCGCTTCCAGCGTATCGCCGAGAAGCTGTTTCGTGAACTCCGTTTCTTCGTGATCCCGGAACACGAGGCGGATGAACGACTCCATCTGTTCCGGATCGTAGACGGTTTCGGACGCCATCTTCTTCAGGACGAACCGTTCCGGATACTGGCGCTTCACCGGACGGCCGTCCTGTTCGGTGAATACGTGATTGATTTCGTCCAGATCGTGATCCTCCCCGGCGATCCAGAAGACCGGGATGACCGGCACGGACAATTGCCGCCGTTTCTCCTGTGCCAGCAAGATGACGGTGATCGCCTTATGCACGGAGTAGAGAGGACCCGTCAAAAGCCCGGCCTGCTGCCCTCCGACCACGGCGACCCCGTCACTCGCGAGTTCGTCGAGATGCGCGGCCTGGCTGTCCGACAGTCCGTGTGGTTCAAGGAATGAACGGATGGCGCCGGCCAGTTCCTCCCGCTGGTACGTCCGCCCCTGTACTTCTTTCAGCCGCTCTTCGAAGTCCGTATCGGTACGTCCGTAGTCGAAATACGTCCCCGTGAATTCCGGACTGTTCTCGAAAGCGTCCATGACTTCGTTTCTATGTAAGTGTCGTGATGCGATTTTCATCGTTCAAGCCCCTTTTTTCACCAACTGTGTACTTTGTATGGACTGAGTATATCACTTTTGCCCGAGACATCTAACAGATACGCTCGCCGCCTAGCCCGAAGTGAAGCTCACTACGCCCATCACGAGGCCGGCCAGCACAAGCAGAATATAGATGAGGGAAAAACCGATGAACAGCATCCGCCACAAGTTGCGCAGCATGAGCCGCGTCCTGAATTCCTTGCTGCGCAGCCGCTCGGCCACCGCACAGCTGATACCGGCAGCCAGGATGCCGATCAGAAGCACGGCTCCGGCTTTCGGGATCATCCCGTTCATCATGACCCGTGCAGCGAGGATCAGGAAAGGGACAGTGCAGTCAGCAGCAATCCGGAACGATTTGACCGGTGTGCGGCCCGTCAGTCTGCTGACTGCGAACACTGCAGCTGTCAGGACATATGGCACCGCAATGAAAAGCGTAAGGATGCGCTGGAATACGTCGATCATAGGCTTTCTTCCCTTTCGTCAATCGCTTTCAGGAGCGATTCGAGAAGACCGAGCATAGGCATTTCATCCCGGCGCCTGCCGATCACTGCCGTCACGATCGTATCGGTCTCCATCGGCACGCCCTTTCTCCGGTCCGTCAGCATGGAGGATTCATTCCCGGCCGTATTGGAGCAGACCGCTTCCACGTCGCTGAACGCAATCTGTCCAGCGATGTCCGGATACGCTGCAGCCAGTTCCCCATATACCGCTTCCATCATTCCACGTGCAGCCGGTCTTTTCAGGAGTTCCCCGTTTTTGACGCCGAGCAGCGCTGTCAGCGGATTGACGCAGCAGTTGACGAACACTTTCCGGTACAGCATCGATTCCGCATCCGCCTGCCGGACGATCGGAAACACCGGGGAAGCGCTGTGCAGCAAAGTATCCAGCAGTCCCGCATCCCCCTGCCAGTGTGCAGCTTCGATATGCCCCCTGCCGAGACAGCGGACCGTCCAGTCGTTTTCACGCCTGGCTCCGAAGGTCACCGATGCGAATCCGAACGACGGGAGATCCAGGCGGTCCGCTTCCTCGAAGTGGCGGATGCCGTTTTGGATGAACAGCACATATCCCGGCGGCTCCGCAGTCCCGAGCCGGCTGATGAGCGCCGGCAGCCCGCTGGATTTCACGGCCGCGATCCACATCGCTCCGGCGGGCGCCTCGCAGACCGAAGTGAATGCCCCGACAGCGAAACGCTCCGTATATCCGCCCTCGATCCTGACGAGTCCGTTTTCCCGGAGCGCCTGTGCCTGCTCCGGCCGCCGCGTCCAGAATGAAACGGAATGCCCGGCTTCCGCGAGGCAGGAGCCGATCAGCAGTCCAATGGCGCCAGCTCCTCCGATTACAATATCCATGCTACCTCCCCTTCCATATGAAAAAGCCGCCCGGTCCGTCCACTTCAGGGAACGGGCCGGGCAGCGGTACGACGGATTATACAGGATAGACCGGATGTTTGCGAGGCGGCTGCGGGACCACCTTCGTGCTGTACAGTGCGAAACGGTCTGCAAGGACGGCACGCAGATCGGAAGGTTTGACGATTTCGTCGATGATCATCTCGGACGCAAGCCGGTAGATGTCGATCTCTTCCTTGTATTCCTGCTGTTTCGCCTGCACGAATGCACGGCGCTCTTTCGGATCCTCGATCGCCTCGATCTTATTGGAATAGACGGCGTTGACCGCCGCTTCCGGCCCCATCACTGCGATCTGCGCTGTCGGCAGGGCGATGCAGACATCCGGCTCGAACGCCGGACCCGCCATTGCATACAGCCCGGCACCGTACGCCTTCCGGACGACGACCGAGATCTTCGGCACCGTCGCGGAACTCATCGCCATGATCAGCTTCGCGCCGTGGCGGATGATCCCTTCCCGTTCCACTTTCGTCCCGATCATGAAGCCCGGGACGTCGGCAAGGAACAGCAGCGGAATCGAGAACGCGTCACACAGGTTGATGAACTTCGCCCCTTTATCCGCCGAATCGCCGAACAGCACCCCGCCTTTCGCTTTCGGCTGGTTCGCGATGATCCCGACAGGCCGGCCGTCGATCCGGGCAAGCCCCGTGATCAGTTCCGGTGCGAACTTCTTCTTCACTTCGAAGAAACTGTCCGCATCGATCAGCGTGTCGATCGCCTCATGCATATTGAACGGCGCGTTCTGGTTCTCAGGGATGATCTCCTCGAGCGTCCGGCCGGCTTTCGCCTGCACAGCTTCTTTCAGCGGAGCAGCCTCTGTGAAGTTGGCCGGGAAGAACGCGAGATACCGCTGCGCTTCCGCGATGGCTTCCTCTTCAGTCTCAGCAAGCACATCGCCGCAGCCGCTCACCGAACAGTGCATTTCCGCGCCGCCCATCTCTTCGAGCGACACTTTCTGACCGATGACCTTTTCCGCCATCCGCGGGGAACCGAGGTACATCGAAGCGTTCCCTTTCACCATGATGACGATGTCGCAGAACGCCGGGATGTACGCACCGCCCGCCGCGGACGGTCCGAACAGCAGGCAGATCTGGGGGATGAACCCCGACAGCCGCACTTGGTTATGGAAGATCCGGCCGGCCCCCCGCCGGTTCGGGAACATGTCCAGCTGATCCGTGATCCGCGCGCCCGCGGAATCGACCAGGTAGAGCATCGGAACGCGGTGCATTTCAGCGGTTTCCTGGATCCGGATGATCTTCTCGACCGTGCGGGATCCCCACGACCCGGCTTTGATCGTCGAGTCGTTCGCCATGACACAGACCGTCTGCCCGCCGACTTTCCCCATCGCCGTCACGACACCGTCCGCCGGCAGTCCGTCCGCTTCACAATTGGCGAAACGGCCGTCTTCCGTATATTTCCCGTTATCGAAGAGCAGTTCAAGCCGCTTTCGGACAAACAGCTTGCCCTGTTCCGCTGCTTTGTCGTGATATTTCGGCTGACCGCCCGCAAAGATCGTTTCCAGATGCTCGTCCAGTTTGACGTTATACCCCTTTTGTTCTTCTGTGCTGTTCGTCACGCCAATTCCCCCTTCTGTGATCTGCTTATCCTTCGAATGTCAGGATGACGTCCCCTTCATCCACAAAGTCCTCTTCCTTCACTGCGATGGAAGCGACTTTGCCGTCCATTTCAGCTTCAACCGGGATTTCCATCTTCATCGATTCGAGGATGACGACGACATCCCCCTTCTTCACTTCCTGGCCTACTTCCACTTCGATCGTGAATACCGTGCCTGTCATAGATGAACGTACTTCTGCCATTTCTTTCTCCTCCTCAACATTCGCTTCCTCATCAGATAGATAGATTTCAAATATCTTTCTCTAGTTTATCTGATAATTGAAATCGTTTTCAACTATTCTTGCGTCTTTTGAAAATTCAATCTTCACTGGGCTGCTTCTTTTCCCTGAATCGCCTCACGGCTTCATGGTGCGCTTCGCTCTCCCACAGGACCGCGCACTGTTCGGATTCGGCCAGCATCCGCCCCTGCAGATCCGCGGATTCGAACTTGCGGACAGCCACCGCTTTGTAGGCACGCAGCACGCCCGGAGCGATTGCCGCATACTGCTTGAGGAACCGGTCAAGCGCAGCTTCCTTGCTGCCGCTGTACACTTCGGTCACCCATCCGAGTCCTTCAAGCGTTTCGGCGGTGTGCACGCCGGCCCCCATTAGCAGCTGCAGAGTGCGGCTGTGGTTCCCGTCCTTCTCATACAGCAGTGACGCCCCGCCCCAGCCTGTCGTGATCGCGAGCGTCCCCTGGATGAACCCCGCTTTCGCATCGGACCGCATCAGCCGGAAATCGCACGCCGCCGCCAGTTCACAGCCGCCGCCGACCGCCGCTCCGTCCATGAGGGCGACGACCGGCACATGCACGCCCGCCAGCCGATAAAGGAGCCGCGTCATGCGGGTGAGCATCGGACGGGCGTCTTCCGCTGTCCGGAACGAATGGAACTCTTCCAGGTCCCCTCCTGAACAGAACGCTTTCCCGCCTTCCGAAGTGATGACTCCCCACTTGACGTCCGGATCTTCCTCCAGTTTACCGATGAAGCGTTCCAGCCCGTCCATCACGTCATGATTGACCGCATTGCGTACTTCCGGACGGTCGATCGAAAACGTCAGGACCCCGTCATTTTCCGTCAATGTATATGCCATTCGAACCCCTCCTGAATATTTTTCTGCATAGAAAAAGGCTGCCGGGAACCATGGTTTCCCGGCAGCCTTCAGGACAGCGCAGCGCTATCCGGACATTGCGGCAGAATCTGAATTATTCGCCTACAACAACTTTCCCTTTGTATTGACCGCATGACTTACAGATGCGGTGTGCCAATTTCAACTCACCGCAATTTTCACAAGTTGTCATACCTGGAACTTGCAATTTGTAATGGGTACGGCGCATGTTCTTTTTGGTTTTAGATGTTCTTCTCTTTGGTACTGCCATTAGAGGCACCTCCTTATTTCGACTAGTCGTTATCGGATTCAAAAAATCTTGCTAAGTCCGCAAGTCTCGGGTCCGTTTTGGTTTCCTGCTCCTCAGCCTGCTGCTTCTCGTACTCATCGTCCGTCGTATATGACCAGCCGGCTCCGGATGCTTCCGTCATCGAGTCTGCGTCATCACAATAGACTTGCATCGGCACTTCAAGAAGAACCAGTTCCTCGAACAGCGGCATCGGATCGATCATCTCCCCCGTAAGCGGATGGATCTCATCGTCCTGAGCCAAGACGTGTTCGTCCCAGCTGAACTGTTCGTCCGTTTCGATGAGAAACGGATAATGGACATCCTGCCACGTGCGTGCACACGGCAGTGTCATCGAACCTTCGAGCCGGAAATGGAAGGATATCTTCTTGGAACCGACTGTACAATAACCAGTCAGCTGAACAGGCGGAATATCCCGAATTTCGGGGTTCCGTTCCTTAACAGCTCCAAGATCAACCACTTCGTCAAGCGGTATGGCTCCCTGCTTGAACTTTCGCAACTGATGAATTGACCATTTCATGCCTATCACCTCAAGACAACACTTTTGATTATATAGCGGATAAAAAAAGATGTCAAGATATTTTCTTGTCACTTCTTTTCTTGTTTCATTATACTTAACTTCTGACAGTAATCAAAGAAAGGAACGTGGAGTGATATGAAAGCAGTCGGAATTGTCGCCGAATACAACCCATTCCATAACGGCCACCGCTATCAAGCGGAACAGGCAAAACTGGAATCCGGCGCGGATGCCGTGGTCGCCGTCATGAGCGGCGATTTCCTGCAGCGCGGCGAGCCTGCGCTCGTCGATAAATGGACGCGGACCAGGATGGCGCTCGCAAACGGAGTCGACCTGGTCATCGAGCTCCCGTATGCGAACGCAACGGCGAATGCACCTGCCTTTTCGGAAGGCGCCATCCGGCTCCTGGATGCGGCGGGCTGCTCAGGCTTCTGCTTCGGCAGTGAGAACGGCAGCATCGGACCGTTCCGGGAGACGATGGAACGTCTGCGCGCGGTGCGTCCTAAATACGAAGAGGCTGTCCGGGCAGCCGTCAGGACCGGCATCAGTTATCCGAAAGCGCTCAACGAAGCGTATGAATCACTTGTCCGGAAGCATCAGGACGAGACATCCACGGTCGATCTGTCGAAACCCAACAACATTCTGGGCTTTCATTATATGGAGGCGGCAGCCGCAATCGGGTCTGCCATGACGCCCTTCACCGTACAGCGACTCGGCGCCGGTTACTATGACGACATTTCCGTCCACTCCCGCATTGCAAGCGCAACGGGCATCCGGAAAGAGATATTCAGCCGGCCGGCAGCAGGCAGCCCGCTGGAAAGCATCCGGCCGTTCGTGCCGGACGCGACATACGGAGCGTTAAGCACCTGGCTCGGCAGCCGCAATCATTTCGGCAGCTGGGAACGGTTCTATCCCCAGCTGCGTTTCCAGATCCTCCGCAGCGGACCGGTGGAACTCGCCCGCATTGCGGACGTGGCGGAAGGGCTCGAGAATGCATTCTTCAAGGCAGCCAAGACTTCCGGGGACTTTCCGTCGTTCATGGCCAGGGTAAAGTCGAAACGGTATACGTGGACGCGCCTGCAGAGGATGCTGACCCATATCTATACCGGCGTCACGAAGGACATGCGTGACGAAGCAGCTGCCCCCGATCACCTGAGGATCCTCGGGGCGACACCTGCAGGGCGGCGCTATCTGAAGCTCCATAAGGAAGACATGACGCTGCCTGCAGTCAGCCGGCTCGCTTCGCACGACAGTGCAGCGGCCAGGCTCTCCGCCCGTGTCTCCGACAGTTATGCTTTCGGGATCGACCCGCTGGAGCCGCTCATCGGCCTGGACTACAGGACGCCGCCGATCATGGAAGGCTGATTCCGGTTCCCTGTCACTTTTTCGGTTCCAGTCTGTCCAGATAATCCAATGCGTCATCGACCGTTTTCACCGGCACGATCTTCATCTTCGTGCCGATTTTTTTTGCGGTCTCCGCGGCTTCTTCATAGTTGCTGCGGATTCCCGGGTTGGCTGCTTTCACTTCGTCAGGCAGCTCATCGTCGGGGGCGAAGAAGATCTCCATGCCGTCCCTGTCCGCTGCCATCACTTTGAAGTCGATGCCGCCGATCCGGCCGACCGTGCCGCCCGGCAGCATTTCACCGGTCCCGGCGACCGTATAGCCTTTCGTGATGTCCCGCTCATCCAGCTGGTTGATGATTTCAAGCGTGAACATCAGTCCTGCTGACGGACCGCCGATCTCGGATGTGTTGAACGTGACTTTCGGGATCGTTTTCAGCGACCGGTCTTCCTGGTACTGGATGCCGAGGCCGACTTTCCCTTTCGCTTCAGGGATCTCTTTCAGGGTGATATCCGTCTTGAACGGTTTCCCTTCCCGCTCCCCTTCCACTTCGAGCGTGTCACCTTTGCGCTGATCGGTCACATACGCGGCGAATTGATCGGGTTCGACTAATCTTTTGCCGTCCACCCCTGTGATCCGGTCGCCGGCCTCCAGCTTGCCGTCCGATGCGCTGCCGTCCACGACGTGCTGGATATAAATGCCGGCGAAGTCGATTTCGACAGGTTTGCCCGCTCTCTCGAAGGCGACAGTGATCGCATTGAATTGCGAGTCCGTCATGAGACGCAGCTGGCGGATATTGTATTCCCGGTCGTCCTCCCCGTGCCGGCGCACTGTGCTCGCAGGCAGCAGTTTCATCTTATCGGAGATTTTGGACCACACGTACGTGGCAGGTGTCGCTTTTCCGACCGAGATCGTCATTAAGCTGAACGTCCCCGTGTCTTTTTCATCGCCGCCTTCGACATGGACGAGCGGCGACAGTTCGTATGCGCCTCCCGGCTGGGAAACGTAACTGTCCATCGGGTATACCATGAAAATCGTGACCAGGACGGCCAGCAGGGCAGTGATGCCAATTCGTTTAAAAGTGATTTTACCTGCACCTCCGTTAATAGCCTGTACTTGGCTGACATATGGTTAAGTGTACCACCGGAAAAATACACAGCACAACGATTTGAAACTGTGCTGTCCAGACTGTCACGAAAGGAGCCGCATCCGTGAAATCACTCCCGTCCCCCTGCGCAGAAAACGCATGGTGAATGTCATCATGATCTGGGCGCTGATCGCGCTGTTCATCCTCCAGCCGGGCATCGCCCATGACGGCGCTGTTTCAGGGGCATCCCTGTTCGCACAAGCCCTGCTTCCCTATTTGCTCCCCTATATCATTCTTACCCAATGGCTATTGAAATTACCGGCTTCCGGAACAAATTCACACGGCTGGCTCCGATACTTGAAAGCCTATACGCTCGGGAGCTTCGGCGGTTTCCCGGTAGGCGCCGTGACCGTCAGTGAGATGAAGCGGAACGGCCAGCTGTCGGCCTACGAAAGCAGTCTGCTCCTGGCGGCCTGCCATGCCCCGGGTCCGATGTTCATCGTCGGGTATGTCGGGTTGGAACTGTTCGGGGATACGCTGTCCGGCTGGAAGCTGCTGCTGGCCATACACGCGGCGAACATCCTGTTTTTCCTAGCCGTACTCGTGCTGCTGTCGTTCCGCATCCGGGACGGGGACAGACAGCCTTCGGCACCGGAACGCAAGCTGAGCACGGCTCCTCTGCTGGATGCGTTCAAGGAGAGTTCCTCCATCATCATACTGGTCGCAACGACCGTCGTCTTCTTCTCTTCGCTCGGCAGCGTCCTGACGAACGTGATCCAGGCGGCCGCCTCCGTCGAGATGGGAATCGTCAAGACGGCTGTATTGTCATTGTTCGAAATGACGTCCGGTGTCCAGTCGGCGGCGCAGCACTTCTACGGCTCGCCGATCTTCCCGTATCTGATCGCGGCCATCCTTTCCGTCAACGGACTGAGTATCCACATGCAGGTCTTCGTGATCGCCCGGTCGGCAGGGCTCTCCTTGAGACCGTATGTGATCGGCCGGATCTTCAGCGTGGCGGCGGTCCCGATCTTCCTTTATCTGCTCCTCTGACGGACGGTTGAGCCGAATCCTCCTGCACATGGCGGACCATTGAAAAATGGGAAGGGCCGATGCCTTCCCATTCCCTGTTTATGTATACTTCTTCCTCAGTGCCCGCTCCACCGCTTCCGGTACGAGTGCTGACACGTCCCCTCCGTATTTGGCGACTTCCTTGACGATGCTCGAGCTGAGGAACGAGTATTGGTTCTTCGTCATGACGAAGAACGTCTCGATCTCCTCATCCAGGAACCGGTTCATGGAAGTGATCTGCATTTCATATTCGAAATCGGACACTGCCCGCAAACCCCGGACGATTGCATGTGCGTTGATGCTCTTAGCGTAATCGATCAGAAGCCCTGAAGAGGAGTCGATCTTGACGGTCGGATACTCCGCGGTCGCCTGCGCTATGAGCTGCTGCCGCTCCTCCACCGAGAAGAGCGGTTTTTTCGATGAATTGTGCATGACCGCGACGTGCACTTCATCGAAGATTTTGATCGCCCGTTTTATAATATCGAGATGGCCGTTCGTCAATGGATCGAAACTCCCCGGCACTACTGCAACTTTCCCCATCATACACCCTCATTTCCTGTAAATAGATAGTGCGCTGCCCCCGTAGACGGTCGGACCGTCCGTTGTGAATTCCCCGAATGCACGGGGCAGTTCCAGCTGTTTGTCGTGTTCGCAGACGATGACGGCCTGATCCGAGAGAAGCCCGTTTTCCGCGAACTGCTGCGCGATATCGTAGAATTCCTGTTTTGCATACGGCGGATCGAGGAAAAGCAAGTCCGCCTTCACCCCTTCTTTTTTGAGGCGGCCGGCTGCACTCCGGGCGTCCCCGCGGACAATGTGCAGCTCTTCAGTGAAGTGGCACTTGGCTGCATTCTCTTCCATGACAGCGCACGCTTTCGGATTTTTCTCGAACGCCCACGCTTCCTCCGCTCCGCGGGATAGCGCTTCCAGCGACAGCGAACCGCTGCCGCCGAACAGCTCGACTGCCGTTCCTCCGTCGAAGAACCCGCCCAGTTTGCTGAACAGCGCTTCCTTCACTTTGTCGGATGTCGGCCGTGTCGCTGTACCGTTTATCGTCTTCAGCGGGATGCCTCTCCGTGTTCCTGCGATCACTCTCATCGGTGGTGCTCCTTCCGTACGCCCCTGCAAGTCCTGACTGCAAAGAACCGGCCGGCATGCTATCATAGGGGGGATACTTCCTGAAAGGTGTGCTCCCTTATGAAACAGCAGCGATTCATTGAACTTGGCGAAGGGTACTCTGATATCTTCGAACTATGTGAACTCATCAAGACGAATGCCGGCCGTCTGCAGCGGACATTCGTGTTCACATCTGAAATTGCGGGCAAGAAGGTCGTGTCCCTCGCGGCTTCTTTCTCCCCTGCCGGTGAGGGCGGGTTCTATCCGATCTATATTTGCCGGGAAGGGATCCCGTTCCGCACAGAACCGGTCTCCAAGCGGCAGCTTGTCTTCGAGGAAGCTGCATCTGCAGCGGGCAGCCGCCCTGTTACCGTCGGACTGAAGCATTCATCGGAATTCCCGGAGACGAACCTTTTTTACCAATACGTCACAGGTGTCCTGCGGCTCAACCATCTGCTGCCGCCTCTCGACTGACCTTACAGTCCGGTCTTGTAATCGTATTCCTTCGCTTTGTCCGGACGTGCGTTTTCATACTCCGTCCGGACGAACGGCCGGTAGGAAGGGATCGCTTTCTTCACGGAAGACAGTTTCTCCACTCTGCGGATGACATCATCGACTTCTTCCTGCCGGCAGTAGAGCACGACGTACTTCATGCGCCTTGAGATATAGTGGACGTGGCCATATTTACGAAACGATTTTGCCTGTTTCAAATGGTGCAGGTAAATGATGACTCCTTGACGTTCAACCAATAGTATCCCTCTTTTCTTACCTTTTACAATACCATAGACGTGAAAAAAGCCGCAACCGGACTTTACTGACACATTGACGTTTCTGTCATATAATGGACCCAACGCATTGCATAAGAGGAGGAATGGGACATGGGAAAGAAAACGAAAGTCGCCCTTTCTGTCGGCGCTGCCGGAGCAGCCGCCTGGGCTGCCTCCAAGGCACTTATCAGACCAGCGGCACGGGATGACAAGCAAGCGCTTCAATTCGAGGGGCCGGTCGTCCTCCAGCAGCTCAATGGCCCCGAGGAGAGCCTGCGCCTGGCGGAGAGTGCCGCGGCAAGCGGCGCACATGGCCTCGCCATGGATATCCGGCTGACTCCCGAGGAGGAGATCGTCCTCGGACCCGAACATAATGCAGACAGCCATGATCCTCTTCTGCTGCGCGATCTGCTTCAGGCTTATCCTCATCTGCTGTTCGTCGTCAGACTGGTCGATTCCCCCGATACGTACGAGGGCAGCCTGATGCCTTCGAAGCTGTGGAAGCTGCTGGAAGAATGCAGTGCACAAGATCATGTCGCAGTCATCAGTGCGTATGACGAACAGGTCGACCGCTTCAATCTCTATACGCAGAACCGGGCTGCCGCCGGGGCGGGCCGGGAAGAGCTCAAACAGGCATATGCAGCGTACACGAGCCGGTTCGGCCATCTGTACAAGCCGAGGAGCGACTTCTTCGTCCTGTCCGGGAAGCTGGGTCCTTTCCAGCCCGCAAACGAAGGCTTCATCCAATTCCTGCAGAAGCTGAACATCGCGGTCTATCTCGACAACGCACCGCCTGAAACGGTCGTCAGACTTGCCAGGGCCGGTGTGTCGGGTTTCCTGACTGCGGATGCAGCTGGAGTGATCGGACTGCTTGAGCCGCTCACTGAATAGAAGGTACCGAAAAAAGGCTGTCACAGCTCCTGCGGACGCAGGGATGCTGGACAGCCTTTTCTCTATGCCTGATGCTGTTTTTTGCCGGTCGTCAGGCGGAACACGAACACCCGCCGCCCGTTCCGCAGCTGCCTCCGCAGCCTGTATCCGTCACGAACGAGTTATCGGACGGCAGTTTCACCGACAGGGAAACCGAGTGTGCGATCATCGCGCTGATTTCGTCCAGCAAGTGCTGGACATCGTTTTCCGCAAGCCGCAGGGCTGCGATCTTTTCGTTCATATCTAACGCCCGCTTGTCGAGGCGGATCGATTTCATCACTCTATTATAATCCGGATGGTACCGTCCGAACCGCTGCACTTCCTCGTATCGCTCTTTCATTTCGGAGAAATCCCGGATCTGCCGGACCAATCCGGGATCCCCGTAAACAGCCCGATGAGCGGAGCGGTAGTCGGACAGGACGTCGGATGACAGTATCCATTCAGCCAGTTCGTCTGTCTGTTCGATGATGTCGAGCCATTCGTTGGTCATCATCATAGGTGCATTCCCTCCATTCTCTTTCAGTATACCAAATAGAGGGAAAAAACGCACCCGTTGTTCTTCACGTACGGGTATGTGACCGGATGGCGTCGAGGGCTGCGACCGCTTCGGAATAATCGGAGAGTGAAAAACGGTCCTGATTGACGATCTGGACCGCTTCATGGCCTTTGCCGGCGATGATGACGATATCATCGGGCTCGCTCATACTGACGGCTTGGCGGATCGCCTTTCTCCGGTCCAGTTCGACGGTGAACCGGTGCGGCTTTTCCACCCCTGCCAATATATGTTGCGCGATGACAGCCGGATCCTCGTCTCTCGGATTGTCTGCCGTCACGATGACATGGTCGCAATACTGTTCGGCAATCTTTCCCATCAGCGGCCGTTTCTCCCGGTCCCGGTTCCCGCCGCAGCCGAACACACAGACAAGCTTCCTCGGATTCAGTCCAGTCACCGCCTTCAGGACGGCTTCCAGCGCATCCGGTGAGTGGGCATAATCGATATACACTTTCCTGCTGTACTGTTCCGCAAGCTGGAGCCGGCCCGGCGGCAGCGTAAGGGAGCCGAGCGACCTGCTGATGGCTTCTGCAGGGAACCCGAGCAGCCTGACAGCTGAAGCTGCGGCCATCGCGTTAAGCCGGTTGTGCAGCCCGGCAGGCAGCCTCGCCGCCGTGTCCCCGTCGATCGACTGGTCGAGGAAGCGGTCCCGGCTGAAACGGTGCACAGGAACTTCACAGCATGCCGTCATCTCCATGCACACCGCGTCCTCTTCGTTGACGATCATCTGATCCGACAGCGAGCACAGCAGTTTCTTCGCAGCGATATACCCGGACCTTCCTCCATGATCCTCAAAGTGATCCGCCCCGATATTCAGAAGGATGCCGATATCGATCCCACAGTCTGTCAGGCGGCCTTTCTCGAGGCCGATCGAGGACGCTTCGAGCGCTGCGTGCGTCACCCCCCGTGCACGGCACTCACTCAGCAGCGGATGCAGATATTCAGCTGTCAGCGTGGTGAGCGGCGGGATGTCGATGTCCAGACGCTCACCGCCGATATAGCAGCCCGTCGTTCCGATGACAGCAGCCGGCACTCCCATCCCGCCGAGCAGCTGGCCGATGAAATGCGTCACTGTCGTTTTGCCGTTCGTGCCCGTCACTGCGATCACTTTCAGATCGTGTGACGGATTGCCTGCCAGTTCAGCTGCGCAGAATGACAAAAACCGGCTGCTGTCAGGGACGGTGATCACGGCAGTCCCAGCAGCAGACCATGCAGAAATCATGGCGGAAGAGACAGGGCGGTCGATCACCACAGCGTCCGCTCCATTCGTGATGGCTTCGTTGATCGCATGATGGCCGTCGTAGCTTGCGCCTTTCCGGGCGACGAACAGACTGCCGGCCTCCGCGCGTGCGGGGTGTTCCGTCACCTTCCTGATGACCACATCCCGCCAGTTCCCGTTGACCGTGCAAGGCCAGTTCCTGAGCAATTCAATCAGATACATATGCATGACTCCTTCCCGAACGTTTTCCGATCTGCAGAATATAGTAAGGATGAACCTACTGTAAGGTATGAAACGTCCTGAGCAAATGTCACGAAAGAAAGTTGGGAGACGAGATGATCATTCAGAAATTCGGCGGCGCTGCCATGAAAGACCGCAGGCTGCGCCGATTATGTATTGAGCGGATCAGGGAAGGGCTCGCGGAGCACGGCACCGTCGCCGCTGTCGTTTCTGCAATCGGCCGTCAGGAGAGTCCGTATTCCACAGACCGGATATTGTCCATCACGCCTTCGTTCCGTCCTGCCACCGCTGCCTGGGATCTGGCAGCGTCCTGCGGGGAGCTGATCGCGGCAGCCGTCCTCAGTGCGGAGCTGGCGGAAGCCGGTGTACCGAACAAAGTCATGCACAGCCGCCAGTCCGGTATCCTGACTGCCGGCGCATTCAGCGGTGCTTCCATCGAACAAGTGGAGACAAGCTCATATGAGCAGGCATTCCGGCAGTTCCGATGCGTCATCGTGCCCGGATTCCAGGGGATCAGTGAGGAAGGCGACTACATGACGCTCGGCCGCGGAGGCAGTGACTTGACAGCTGTCGTCCTCGGAAATGCCCTCAGAGCGAGCCACGTCGAATTCTTCAAGGACGTCCCGGGCGTCATGTCCGCCGATCCGCACGAATACGAAGATGCCCGCAAGCTGGACACACTGACGATCGACGAACTGTTCCCCTACCTTGAAACCGGCCGGCCGGTCATCCAGCAGCGTGCTGCGGATCACGCAAAAAAAACGGCAACCCCTCTATATATACGCGGGATTGCCGGAGCCGAACCGGGAACGTGGGTCATGCCGGCTCCTTGACCTGTCAGGGAGCTGGTTTTTCCGTTTCCTGTATGAGATTCTGGGTGTAGTAATTTCCATAGACCCCTGTGCCGATATGGGAGAAATCCCTGTCGAGCAGCACTTCCCTGTGCGCGGGGGAATTCAGCCAGCCATGGACGGCTTCGATGGCGTCCGTATAATTCAGCGCGATATTCTCCCCCGCTTTCTTCACGGTGATACCCGCCAGCTCCAGCCGGTTCGACAGCGATCCGGATGTCGGTGAGTCCTGTGAGAAATAATTTTGCAGGGCCATCTCCTTGCTATGTTCCCTCGCGACCACCTGCAACCGGTAGTCCCTCTTCAGCCTGCCCAGTTCGTGATTCGTCCTGTACAGGTTCGTAATATCGAGGATCTGCCGTTCAAGCGCCCGGTCGACGGCAAACTGGTCGTCGGACGACGGCTTCTTCACGTCCACCATCTCGCCCTTGTAGAACAGGTCATACGGCTGCTGCTTGACGAGCGTCATCGGGTCGATGAACCGGACCCCCTCCAGCTCCTCGCCGGTCTCGTCGATATAGAGCTGGGCGAACAGGCCGTCATATTGGATGAGCATCTTGTTTTTCACGTCTTCACCATTAAGCACGAACGTGTACTGGTTCTCCCCTACGCCGACTTCGAGTTCCGACTCGATCAGCGAACTGCGGTAGATGTCTTCACTGCTCTGCCCGTTGACATACGGGTACACATCCGCTTCCCGGTCCCCGCTGTAGATCTGGTTGACTGTCCCTTCCGCTACGCCAGCCATGATCATCGGCTTCGTATTATAGATCCACCACTCGAATCCATACGCGGACAAGTCTTTCCGATCGGGATTCCCCATTTTGTCCGTCAGCTTGGACGCCGGCTGTCCGACCCATGTCGAGATCCCCCGGACCGGCCGCGGCGCCATATTGCCTGCCTGCTGCTGAGATCCTTCCCCTCCGCTGATCGCCGTCCCCGGTTTCACAGGGGACTCCAGCGGATCGTTCTCCCGTATGCCGTCGTCCCAGAAGTAAAAGAATGCCAGGACAACTACTAACAGCAGCGCAACTTTCCATATCCGTTTCATTTCCCCTAGCACCTTCTTTCAGCTGCCTCTCCTTCTATTGTAATCAACTTCACAGCAGGAAGTCACTCTTTTCCCTCTGGAAAACCTTCCGTCCGGCCTCCCGACACAATGTTGCCATTGCAACCGCTTCCCTTTTGTTCTATGATTAGAGACGATTCGTTATCGATGAACTGTTCGTTAAGGAGGATGTTGGGATATGGATTTTATCAACACAGGGCTTGAGAATATTGCGGTCACGCTGCCGATCCTGAAAGAAGTGGCGGCAAGGTACGACTTGGTCCTTGCAGGACAGTGGGACTATGAACGAGTGACATTCGACAAAAAATACACAGTGGCAGAAGGGATCTACTACCTTCGTGTCTACGGGATCACACCCGGCGGTGACGTCGGCAGCAACGATGCAGTGATCGAATTCATCACCCCTCAGCTCGGGAAGCATTACTACCCGCACGGCGTCGAGTACGGCGAGGATGAGATCTACCCGCCATTCGTCGTCAACGACTCCAAGAAGACGATCGCCAATCTTGTAAAAGACCTGCAGGCAGTCAATCTGAAATAATACTATGCATGGACCACACACCGGCAGTACATCTTCCAGATGGACTTGCTGCCGGTGTTTTTCCGTTTGCCGGGTATTCGGTTCCCCGAAAAGCGGCGGGTTTCAGGACCTTCTGCTTTTCGTATCCATTTCCGTTTTCTTTGGCTATAATAGAAACAATACACAACTTGGAGGAATGCCGGGTGGCGAAGTGGCTGACAAAACGAACATTTCTTATTATCATCCTGACAGCAATCATAGTTGCTGCATTATTTTTCATTCTCCCGGTTTCGATACCGCTGATCCTGGCGCTGCTGACCGCGCTCATCATCGAGCCGCTCGTGAAACTGGTCGAGAACAAATTCAAGTGGAAGCGGAAACTTTCCGTCATTTCGGTCTTCATCTTCGTGATGCTGCTCGTGGCGCTCGGCGTGTACTATTCCATCACGTCGCTGATCGGCAGGATCATCCAGTTCACGAAGGACGCGCCGGACTACTTGAATTCACTGTCCGGTGCCTGGATCGATATGCAGGAGAAGATATTCAGATACACATCTGGACTCCCCTCCGATATCGTCAAGGCGACGCAGGAGCAGTTCACGACAGCGCTCAAGTCGTTCCAGACTTCACTGCTTGAACTGCTGAGCTACGAACGGATCGTCGCGCTGGCATCGGAAATCCCGAATTTCCTCGTGAGCTTCATCGTCTTCCTGATCGCCCTGTTCCTGTTCATGCTGGAGCTTCCGCAGCTGAAGCAGGGAGTGTTCAACCGCCTGACGGACAGGACAGCGGAGAAAGTGCGCTATATGACGACACGCCTGAATGCGACGATCATCGGGTTCGCGAAAGCCCAGCTGCTCGTCAGTTTCATCATCCTCGGGGCTTCGTTCGTCGGCCTGCTCCTCATCGTGCCGAAGTATGCAGTGGTCATGGCGCTCGTCATTTGGATCATCGACGTCATCCCGATCCTCGGGTCGATCATCATCCTGGCACCGTGGTCGCTCTATGAGCTTGCGAGCGGCGATGTCGCAATGGGCACGAAGCTCGCCATCCTGGCCGCCGTGCTGCTGATCATCCGCCGGACTGTCGAACCGAAAGTGATGGGCGCACAGATCGGGCTCTCCCCGCTGCCGACGCTGATCGGCATGTTCATCGGCCTGAAACTGTTCGGCGTCCTCGGTTTCTTCATCGGCCCGATGGTCGTCATCCTGTTCACGACGGCGATCGAAGCGGGAATCATCCGGCTGAATTTCAAGATTTAACGGTATGACAAAAAACACGCACCTCCCGAAATTACGGGAAGTGCGTGTTTTTTTCTGTTTCAGAACCCGAGGATGGCTTTGATCATCGAAGTCGTTTCGCCGCCTTTGTAGAATACATACAGCAACAGGTAGACCGCCACACCTGTCAGGGCCGCGAACACCCAGACGGTTGCCGTCACAGGGCCGAGACGGCGGTGGCGGGGCAGGTTGTCCTTGTATCCCGAAATGAGGGACAGGACACCGAGCACTGCACCGAACGTCGCCAGGCAGATGTGGAAGATGAGGAATACCGTGTAGTAGATCTTGATGCTGTCAGGTCCGCCGAATGATGTGTTGCCGACGATGACTGTCCTGGACAGGTAGATCACCAGGAACAGGAGGGCAGCGACGGACGCAGCGGTCATCACGTTCTTATGGGCATTCCGCCGCTGCTGTTTGATGAGGATCCAGCCGATAATGACGAGTACGCCTGAAATGACGATCAGTGCCGTGCTCAACGTTGGTAAAAGTGGTACATTCATGTGAATTCTCCATTTCGTTTCAGCGTCTGAAGTCAGCCATGCACAGTGAGTTTTTTACGTTCCAGCAGGTCTTTGCGTGTGATTTCATCTGCATTATCCTGTTCCTCACGATACCAAGTGATGAAGATCTTACCGATGATGAAGACATACAGCAGTTCCTGGATGACTTTCATGATGATGCCTCCGAGCTGCTGATCATACAGCGTCGGCATGTTGGTGAACAGTTCCGGTCCTGAAATGGACAGGCTCGACAGTCCGGACAATGTCCCGGCAGGCACACAGAGCGCCATCGCTTTCAGCCACGCTTCCCCGCTGTTATACGTTTCGTAAACCGGCACATCTGCAAAGATGATGAGCGAACACGCAGGTGTCAGCAGGATCGCACTGAGGATGACGTACCCGATCTTTTTCAGGCCGTGCAGCTTCGGCTCACCCGGCAGCGTATTGAAGATCGGCCACCAGAGGAACAGCGCAGACGCGAACAGCGTCAGGGTGAACGCGGTATGAAGCGGCAGGCTCAGTTTGATCGTATCAAGGACGAGCGGATAGTGATTGAGTGAAAACATCAGCGTGAAGAGCATCAGGCTGATGACCGGCTTCGTGAAAAACCGGATGACCGCAGCCACTTTCGGATAGCTGAACACTTTCTGCCAGAGGAAGTTCGGGATCCCCATGATGAACAGAGGAGCGATCACCAGAAGCAGCATGGCCATCTGCGCCATATGGACGGAAAACAGGATGTGGCCCATCAGATCCATCGGTGAGCCTTTCACAATATAGAGCAGGACCATCCCGGTGAGGAAAGTGGTGACCTGGCGGTTCGTCACAGGCTCCGTCCCCTCGAAGCGGGTCCTCCATTTCTTCGTCAGAAGGAAATACAGAATCGTCAGTACAGCAAGAAATACGAAAAAATACGGGCTCCACAACGCGCGAAAACCAAATATACTTAACGGCAAGTGCCCCAACTCCTTTAGTCAATACTGTTTTCATTATAGAACGTTCGCCATCAGAACACAATGAACGTTCTTTGACATCGTGTAAAAAGAAAACCCCCGACTCTGGCGGATGGCCAGAGTCAGGGGCATTTCTACACGCTTACCACCAGACAATCGTGACGAATGTCAGCGGGATCAGGAAGCCGAAGACAGCTCCTGTAAACATGAACATCTGCGGTACGCCATGTCCTTTATCTTTCATGTGCATGAAATAATAAAGCTGGAGTCCGACTTGCACTGCGGCGAAGAGGAACAATACCGGGATGACCAAGTATTGTGAGAACCCTTCGACACCTTGCTGGTAAGCAACGACGAATGTAAACGAGGCAAGTGTCATGAAAATCATCAGAGAGAACATCAATACTTGACCGCGCATCGTTTCTTTCGCACGGCGGATGTGCAAGTCCTGTTCAACAGGGGTTCTCTTGTACATTTGTACTTCTGCCATGTTATCCGATCACTCCCATCAAGTAAACTACCGTAAAGATGAATACCCATACGACGTCAATGAAGTGCCAGTACAGCGAGAACGTATAGTACTTAGTCGCATTATACAGGTTCAGGCCGCGTTTTGCATTCCGGAAGAGCAGGAGCGTTACCCAGACAAGTCCGATTGCAACGTGGAAACCGTGTGTTCCGACCAGTGTGAAGAAGGAAGAACTGAATGCACTGTTGCTGAAAGTGAATCCTTCTTTCACGTAGTGGGAGAACTCATACAGTTCCAGGCTGAGGAAACCGAGACCGAGAAGGGCTGTGATTCCGAGCCAGAGCTGCATTTTCTTGAAGTTGAAGTTTTTCATGTGGTACATCGCGTACACACTTGTCAATGACGACGTCAGCAGGAGAAGTGTCATGACGAAGACGAGCGGCAGTTCATACAATTCCTGTGTCGAGAATTCGAAACCGCTCGGTCCCTTGTTCTTGAGTGCCATGTAGGTCGCAAACAGTGTCGCGAACAGGATGGTCTCTCCGCCGAGGAAGAGCCAGAAACCGACGAATTTGTTCTTAGCTTCAAGCGTCGCTCGTTCCGGGTGTTCCGGCCACGTTTCAGGAGTGAATTTTTTGTTCAAGTCCATCAGAATTGACCCCCTTTGCGAGCATTGTCAATGTCACGCTGGATTTCTTCCTTCGTGACATGGAAACCGAGGTCATCCTGCAGGGAACGGGCAGACATCGCTACGAATGTCCAAGCAAGTCCAAAGATGAGCACCGGCAGTCCCCATGAAGTTTCCTGGTGGTACATCGCACCGAAACCGGCGACGAACATACCGAACGTCATCAGGAACGGGATGATCGAACCGTTAGGCATATGGATGTCGGAAACCGGTTCAGCAGGCGTGAGGCCTGTCATGTTGCCTTCCGATTTTTCGATCCATACACTGTCCAGCCCGCGTACGAGCGGAGTTGTCGTGAAGTTATAGAACGGCGGCGGAGATGGGATCGCCCACTCCAGCGTACGTCCGTCATGCCATGGGTCGTTGCCGACACGCTGGTTCTTCGCAACTGTCATGATGATATTGATCACCAGAACGATGACACCGATTGCCATCAGCAATGCACCGATCGAACTGATCATGTTCGCTGTGTTCCAGCCCTGTCCATCCATATATGTCCAGACACGGCGCGGCATTCCCCAGAACCCGAGCCAGTGCTGGATCAGGAACGTACAGTGGAATCCGACAAAGAAGAAGATGAACGTAATCTTACCGAGTGTTTCATTGAGCATCGTTCCGAACATTTTCGGCCAGTACAAATGCAGTCCGCCCAAGATGGCAAGCACTACACCACCGACGATAACGTAGTGGAAGTGAGCGACAATGAAGTAACTGTCGTGCAATTGGTAGTCAAGCGGTGCAGCACCCTGCATGACCCCTGTGACGCCCCCCATGACGAACGATGGGATGAATCCGAGTGCATAGAGCATCGGCGTCGTGACGGTGATGCTTCCGCCCCAGATGGTCAGGAGCCAGTTGAAGATCTTAACACCGGTCGGTACGGCGATCGCCATCGTTGCAACCGCGAAGATTGCGTTCGCTGTCGGTCCGAGACCGACTGTGAACATGTGGTGAGCCCATACCATGAATCCGAGGAATCCGATCAGCACTGTCGCAAATACCATCGCCGGATACCCGAAGAGGCGCTTGCGTGAGAAGATCGTGAAGATTTCCGAGAAAATACCGAATGCCGGCAAGATCAGGATATATACTTCAGGGTGACCGAAGATCCAGAAGATATGCTCCCAGATGATCGTGTTTCCGCCCATCGTATGGTCGAAGAAGTTACCGTTGAACATCCGGTCGAATGTCAGGAAGAACAAGCCGACAGTAAGCGGCGGGAATGCGAACAGAATCATCGCTGACGCGACGAATGTCGTCCACGTGAACAGCGGCATCCGCATGTACGTCATACCCGGAGCACGCATGTTGATGATCGTGACCAGGAAGTTGATCCCGGCCATCAGCGTACCGCCCCCTGCAATCTGCAGACCGATCGCATAGAAGTCGATCCCGTGACCAGTTGAGGCGAGGGACAAGGAAGCATAAGATGTCCAGCCTGCGTCAGGCACCTGGCCGACGAGCCATGAAATGTTCAGGAACAGTCCTCCGAAGAAGAACATCCAGAAACCGAGTGAGTTGATGAATGGGAACGCTACGTCACGTGCTCCGATCTGGAGCGGCATAATGTAGTTCATGAACCCGAACAATATCGGCATGGCAGCCAGGAAGATCATGGTCGTACCATGCATCGTGATTAAGTCGTTGAATAGACCTGCACTAACGAGGTCGTTGTTCGGCTTTAACAGCTGGAGACGGATGATCATCGCTTCGATCCCGCCGAGGACGAAGAAGAAACCGCCGCCGATCAGATACAGAATACCGATCTTCTTATGGTCGACTGTCGTCATCCAATCCCAGAATGCTGCGCCGAAGCTTCTTTTTTGAGCAACAGAACTCACGTTGTTTTACCTCCTCTTCAATATCGCATTACAGTTTACTGCTCAACGGAAAGTCCGAGCAGGTAGTCAGCCAAGTCGTCCAATTCCTGATCGGACAGCTGATTTTCGAATGAAGGCATTGTGTTGCCCGGTTTAAGTTTTTGTGGATTCTTGATCCATTCTTTCAGTTCTTTCTCATCATGCTTCAAGAAGCCGGCAACACGGTTGCGGTCTCCGAATGCAGCAAGGTTCGGACCTTGTGATCCGCCTTCACCGGCACCAGAAGTCGCGTGACAGCCGATACAGCTCGTCTTGAACACTTCCTCACCAGCTGCGTTTGCAACAACCGGCTTGTCTTTCGTAGCCTGCATGTTTTTCACCCATGTGTTGAATTCGTCACGCGGAAGTGTTTTGACCTTGAAGTCCATCAATGAGTGGGACGGACCGCACAGCTCAGCACATTTCCCGTAGAACACGCCATCTTTCAAACCTTTCGACTCCTGATCGAATGTCAGGTAGAACTTGTTCAAGTTCTCGACGTTCGTATCGAGCTTGCCGCCGATTGCAGGAATCCAGAAGGAGTGCTTGACGTCAGCCGCTTTCAAGTTGAAAAAGACTTTCTCTTTCGTCGGCACGACAAGTTCCTGTGCCGTTACGATACCGAGATCCGGATATTCGAACTCCCACCAGTACAGCTTCGCAGTGACGTCGACTACCAAGTGCTTGGCATTGCCGTCATCATCGACTTCCTCCATCGCTTTCACATCACCGAGTTTGTACGTGTAGTACACCGTCGGGACTGCAAGGATGATAATGAGGATGATCGGGATGATTGTCCAAATAAGTTCCAGTTTCTGACTGCCTTCCGTCTGTTCCGGAATGAAGTCATCCCCTAATTTCGAACGTCTGAAACGAAGCAGTGCTACTACGTAAATCGCAACTACGACAATAATGACAAACAGCATGATACCAGATGACAGCATCAGCAGCTTAAACTGGTCCTTACCTACCTGACCAGCCGGCAGAAGCGTGGATAGTTCCTGTTGGCCGCATCCTGCCAGAAATACAGTCAATACAGCTAACAAAGAAAAGAGACGCCATTTTTTGAGTCCTTTCATCATCGCTTCATAATCCCTCTCTTTCTAATAGTGTTTTCTTCCATCGAGGAGCAGTAACCTCTCTATAATGAATTCCTGTCAAAGAAAGAATTCCAGCGGGTCAGATGAATATCGAGAAGATAATCATCGATACAAAAAGAATCGTCATGTAGTTCAGTGAGTAGATGAACATGGACATCGCCCATTTCAAGTCATCCTTTGCACGGAATCCCTTCAGTGCGAGCGCAAGCCAGCCGATGTTCAGCAAGGTGGCCAAGATGATGAATGCGGTGCCGAGACCGCTCAGCAGAAATGGCAGCGGGAACAGCAGCACGACCCATGCAAGCATGGATTTCTTCGTGCGGGCGAATCCCTTCACTACAGGCAGCATCGGTATTCCTGCGGCCCGATATTCCTCCGTCTTCTTCATGGCCAGCGCGTAGAAATGAGGCGGCTGCCAGACGAACATGATGAGGAACAGTGCCCAGGCTCCGAGACCGAGTGACGGATCCACTGCAGCCCAGCCGATCAGCGGCGGAATGGCTCCTGACAGG
Source organism: Sporosarcina sp. NCCP-2716 (assembly GCF_023707985.1). GTDB lineage: Bacteria > Bacillota > Bacilli > Bacillales_A > Planococcaceae > Sporosarcina. The sequence continues at coordinate 168,297 of NZ_BRCF01000001.1, read as the reverse complement.
CTTCCAACAATCGTGTTTGCGACATGTCGCCGTTTCGACCACATCGAGTAGAGGACGACGTAGCTGAACACGCCAGCGAGGCCGAGCCATCCGGTTGTCGGGTTCGCTGAGAACAGCAATCCTTCGCCGATGACGATGAACCCGAGTGCGGCAGTGAGGACGGCAGGTGCTTTGAAGCGCCCTGTCACGGTCGGACGGGTTTTGGTGCGTGACATGATCGGGTCGATATCCCGGTCGATCAGGTTGTTCAGTGCAGCCGAGCCGGCAATGATGAGGGCGGTTCCAAGAAGCACTGCAATCATGAGATCCAGTCTATGTACGAAATTGATGCCTGCAAACTGGAATGCAACGAACAGACCTGTAAACGCGGTGATCAGGTTGGAATTCACGATCCCGATTTTGATGAGCGCCAGGAAATCCTTCAGGAATGTAGGCGCGATCGCAGTCTCCGGTGCCGTCTGTGCAGCAGTCGTTCGACTGTTTGACATTTGACTCCCCCTTTCAAAGCCGGTTGAAAATGACCGCTATACTTAACTATATCGAAAATCCTTCACAATTTCTATACATAATCGCAATTTGTATAGAATTGCACACTCACGCAAGGATTTATACAGTGCACATTCTATAGTAAATCATTCCTCCCTGTCATTTGTGAAGTTATCAGGTCTTTTTTATGAACGTTTTGTGAAAAACAGGCTGGTCCCCTGTCTAATTCGTTTCCGCCATTGTGTTTTACCAGCCGTTTCTCTATCATTAAAAATTAGAGACCTTTCCAAACGGTCGACATATCTCAAAAGAAGGTGTCCTTGTTTGAAACGATATAACTACTTGAAATGGTTTGCCGTCGCAGCGACCATCGGGATGCTGCTCATCATGCTCGGCGGAGCGCTCGTTACGAAGACGGACAGCGGCATGGGCTGCGGCCGGCACTGGCCGGGCTGCAACGGCCAGCTGATCCCCGATGAAATCACGACCGAAGTGCTCATCGAATTCTCCCACCGCGTCGTTACAGGTGCTGTCGGGATTTTAATCGTCGTCCTCGCCGTCTGGTCGTGGAAAGCGATCGGACATGTCCGGGAGACGAAGTTCCTCGCCTCCATGGCTGTGTTCTTCCTCATCCTGCAGGCGCTGATCGGGGCCGCCCAGGTGAAATGGGGGCAGGGCGACTTCATACTCGCACTGCATTTCGGGATCTCGCTCATTTCGTTTGCAGCGGTGCTGCTGCTGACGCTGCTCATCTTCGAAGTCGATAAGAAGTTCGATGCGGACCGCCTGAAAGTCGGCAGGAAACTGCGGTTCCACACAGTCGGCGTGACAGTCTACTCGTACCTCGTCATCTACACCGGTGCGCTCGTGCGCCATACGGAGTCGAGTCTCGCATGTGCCGACTGGCCGCTCTGCCGGAATGACCGGTTCGAACTGCCGTCCAATCTGAACGAATGGGTGCAGATGGGCCACCGGACCGCCGCCGCCCTTATCGTCCTTTGGATAGCGTATATCGCGTTCCATGTGTACCGGAACTACCGGGACCAGAAAGTGCTCGTCTGGAGCTGGTCGATCGCACTGGCGCTTGTGCTCGCACAGGCATTCACCGGAATGCTGTCCATCTTCACGCGGCTCGATCTGATCGTCGCTCTGTTCCACTCCTTGTTCGTCACGCTGCTGTTCGGCCTGCTGACGTATATGATCCTCCTGCTGTCGCGTGTCAGGGAATCGCAGAAGTAACGAATGAAACAGCCGCCCGGGGCTTTGTCCCCGGGCGGCTGTTTGTTTTGTCAATGTTCCAGTTCGATCAGCAGGTCACCAGTTGAAATCGCTTCGCCCGGCGACACGAAGATCTCCTTCACGACCCCGTCATACGGCGTCTGGATCGTCGTTTCCATCTTCATCGCCTCGGTGATCAGCAGATGCTGGCCGCGGCGTACGCGGTCGCCTTTCGCGACGGCGATCTGCAGGACGGTACCCGGCATGGTCGCAGCGATATGCGCGTCATTCCCTGGATCCGCCTTCAGTTTCTTCACGACGTCCGCTTCGACGCTGACGTCCTGGATGACGACTTCACGCGGCTGGCCATTCAGTTCGAAGTAGACGATGCGCGTGCCGTCTGCCTGCGGTTCGCCGATCGAGACGAGCTTGACGATGAGTGTCTTCCCTTTCTCGATCTCCACTTCGATCTCTTCCCCGAGACGCATACCGTAGAGGAATTCAGGCGTCTGGATGACGGACAGGTTGCCGAAATCATTGTGCATGGCCGCATACTCATCGAACACTTTCGGGTACAGCGCAGAGGCCAGCGCATCTTTCATCGTAACCGGTCGCTGAAGCTTCTCCTCGAGGTCCGCTTTCACCTGTTCGAAATCGATCGGTTCCAGCAGTTCGCCCGGCCGTTCCGTCAGCGGCTTGCGGCCTTTCAGGACGACTTTCTGCAGCTCTTCCGGGAACCCGCCGTACGGCTGGCCGATATAGCCTTCAAAGAATTCGATGACCGATTCAGGGAAATCGATGGAATTGCCGCGTTCGATCACCGCTTTTTCATCCAGCTCGTTCTGCACCATGAACAGCGCCATATCCCCTACCACTTTCGATGACGGGGTCACTTTCACGATGTCGCCGAACAGCATGTTGACGCGGGAGAACATCTCCTTCACTTCTTTCCAACGGTTGCCGAGGCCGACGCCTTTCGCCTGCTGCTGCAGGTTCGAGTACTGACCGCCCGGCATTTCGTGGACATACACTTCCGAATGCGGACTGATCATGCCGCTTTCGAAGTGGGAATAGAAGGCCCGCACGTCTTCCCAGTAGAACGACAGCTCTTCGAGTGCTTTGATATCTGTCCGTACGCCCCGATTGCCGTACTGCAGCGCATAGAACAGCGAGTTCGCGGACGGCTGGGACGTCAGCCCTGACATCGCGCCGAGAGCCGTGTCGACGATATCCACGCCCGCTTCGATTGCGCGCGTATACATGGCGATCCCATTGCCGCTCGTATCGTGCGAATGGAGGTGGATCGGGATATCGACCGTCTCCTTCAGTTCGGAGATGAGACGGTAGGCGGCTTCCGGTTTCAGCAGACCGGCCATATCTTTCAGTGACAGGATATGGGCACCGGCGTTTTCGAGCTCTTTCGCCATCTCTTTGTAATAGCTGACCGAATACTTCGTCCGCAGCGGATCGAGGACGTCGCCTGTATAGCACAGCGCCGCTTCGGCCACTTTGTTCTCCTGGCGCACCGCATCGATCGCCACTTCCATCCCTTTCAGCCAGTTCAGGCTGTCGAAGATCCGGAACACATCGATCCCGGACGCAGCAGCCTCTTTGACGAACTCACGGATGACGTTATCCGGATAGTTCTTGTAGCCGACAGCGTTCGCACCGCGGAACAGCATCTGGAACAGCACATTCGGGATCTGTGCACGCAGGACGGCCAGCCGTTCCCACGGATCCTCTTTCAGGAACCGGTACGACACGTCGAACGTCGCGCCGCCCCACATTTCGAACGAGAACAGGTCCGGCATGAGCCGTGCGGATTCAGCAGCGATGTTCGCCATGTCCGCAGTCCGTACACGGGTCGCTAGCAGCGACTGGTGGGCGTCGCGGAACGTCGTATCCGTCAGCAGCACATCCTCCTGCTCCTTTACCCATGCAGCCAGCCCGTCTGGTCCGCGCTCATCGAGGATCTGCTTGGTCCCCGGCTTCGGCGGTATCGACAGATCGATTTCCGGCTTGCGCGGCGTGGCGTAAACCGGCTTGGACTGTCGGCCGATCCCCGGGAAGCCGTTGACGGTGATCGTCCCGAGATAATTCAGCACTTTCGTTCCGCGGTCTTTTTTGACTGGGAATTCGAACAATTCAGGAGCCGTGTCTATGAAGCTCGTCGTATAATCACCTGTGAGGAAACTCTCATGCCGGACGACGTTTTCTAGGAACGGAATATTGGTCTTGATGCCCCTGATGCGGAATTCCTGGAGGTTGCGGTCCATCTTGGCTGCCGCTTCCCGGAACGTCACACCCCATGTCGATACTTTCACGAGCAGTGAATCATAATAAGGCGTGATGACAGCCCCCTGGAACCCGTTTCCTGCATCGAGCCGCACTCCAAATCCGCCTCCCGAACGGTAGACTGACAGTTTGCCTGTGTCCGGCATGAAATCATTGAGCGGATCTTCCGTTGTTACGCGTGCCTGGATGGCGTAGCCGAACAGCGGAATCTTGTCCTGTTCCGGCACGGCAGCATGACCTGCATGCAGGTCCTCACCATCGGCGATGAAAATCTGGGTATGGACGATATCGATACCGGTCACCATTTCGGAGATCGTATGCTCCACTTGGATCCTCGGGTTCACTTCGATGAAGTAGTATTCGCCGTCCGCCACGAGGAACTCGACTGTGCCTGCGTTTATGTACCCGACATTCGCCATCAGTTTGACTGCGGCGTCGCAGATTTCCTGGCGCAGCTCCGCAGACAGGGAAATGGCCGGTGCGATTTCGACCAGTTTCTGATGGCGCCGCTGCACGGAACAGTCGCGCTCGTACAGATGGACGATATTGCCATGTGTGTCGCCGAGTATCTGGACTTCGATATGCTTCGGTTCACGGATCAGCTTTTCAACATATACTTCGTCCGATCCGAAAGCGGAATTCGCTTCCGACTTCGCCCGGCTGTACGCTTCCTGCACCTCGTCTGCATGCTCGACGATCCGCATGCCGCGCCCTCCGCCCCCGAGCGATGCCTTGATGATGATCGGATAGCCATGCGACGTCCCGAACGCTTCGACATCCTCGACGGAATCGACCGGTCCGTCCGTACCCGGAATGACGGGAATACCGGCACGCACCGCCTGTGTACGCGCTTTCACTTTATCGCCGAACATCTCCAGATGACGGGAAGCCGGACCGATGAAGATGATCCCTTCCTGTTCAAGGCGTGCAGCGAACTCCTCATTTTCAGCAAGGAAGCCGTACCCCGGGTGGACCGCATTGGCCCCAGAGTGCTTTGCGATTTCAATGATCCCCTCGATATCCAGATACGCATCGATCGGCTTCTTCCCTTCACCGATCAGATACGATTCATCCGCTTTATAGCGGTGGAACGATCCCCGGTCTTCCGCTGAATAGATTCCGACAGTCGGGATCTGGAGTTCCGTGCACGCACGGAAGACACGAATTGCAATTTCCCCACGGTTTGCAACCAAAATCTTCTTGATCGATTTCATTTCCACCTTAGGCACGCCCTTTTCTATTTTTTCTGCTCATATCTAGTGAACATTGAAATATTCATCAATATTCCTAATGCTAAAGATAACAGAATAATCGAAGTTCCGCCATAACTAATAAACGGAAGCGTCACGCCGGTCAGCGGAATCAGCCCCGTCAGGCCTCCGAGGTTGACGAAGGTCTGGATGCCGATGAGCGCGCCGATTCCGGAAGCGAGCATCCTCGCATGGGGATCCGCCGTCCTGAGCGCAATCGTAAGTGCGCGGAAGACGAGGAAACCGAGCCCTCCGATGACGATCGCTGATCCGAAGACACCGAGTTCCTCCGAAATGACCGCCATGATGAAATCCGTATGCGGTTCAGGCAGGTAGCCCATCTTCTGCACGGAATTGCCGAGGCCGAGGCCGAACACACCGCCGGCCCCGATCGCGATATAGCCGTTGACGATCTGCAGTCCTGATGTCTGCATATAGTCGAAAGGAGCCCGGAAAGCCGTCAGCCGGCCGATCCGCCCGCCTGTCATAACGCTATCCCAAGCAAAGTAAAGGACAATGCCGACCACGACTAGCATGGCGGCAACAAAACCGCTCAATTTGCCGAACGTCTTCAGGCTGATGCCGCTCGCCGCCATGACACAGATCGCCGTCATGATGATGATGAACGTCGCCCCGATATCCGTCTCGAACATGATCGAACCGACCGCAGCGCCAAGAAGGAGGATCGGCGGCATGATGCCTTTGTTGATGTCATTTATGGTGCCGGCATCGTACTTGTTCGCGAACGCACCTGCGAAGTAGAGGATGATGACGATCTTCGCGACTTCGGATGGCTGCAGGCTGCCGATCGGCAGGTTGATCCAGCTTTGTGAGCCGACTTCCCCGCCGAACCCGATGAAGTGCACAAGGACGAGCAGGAAGAGCATCACTGCGACTGAAATGATCATAAATAGCTTTTGCCGGTATAACTTATATGGAAGGAACGCAGTGAACAGGAAGGCAGGAATGGCGATGAACACGCTCCTGAGCTGCTGGTTGAAGAAAAAATCCGCCGGTTTGCCGTACCGGTTGGCAGCCCACACCATGCTGGAGGAGTAGACCATGACCAAACCGAACAGGATCAGCAGTAAGTATGTAAAAAATAACGGAAAATCGAAGTGGCGGAAGAGCCGTTTTGCATAACTTTTCAAGAAAATCCCTCGTATCTGTAAATAAAAAACTCAAACTGTAAGTGAGTTTGAGTCTTCCGTTTATTTTTTGACGCTGAGTTCATGCAATATGTTCATTTCCTTCTCGAGAGCCGAAAGGATGTTCTTTCCGCGATCTCTTTCAATAAGACCGAGCTTGACAGCAAAGTCGATTTCACGGGACAGCCCATACATCTGTGTGTCCAGCACTTCTTCGTACAAAGGGCATTGCGGCATCGTCAAGTTATCCATCTGCACTTTAATGAGCTGGGCGATCTTGTCTGCATCGGCCTGCAGCTGCATGATAGCTTTTTCCTGATACGTTTCCTGCACTTCTATATCCATGAGGACGCCCCCCAAACCTCTTTTTTCAGCAAGGTGCTATACCCTAAATTGTAGCTTTATAAAGCCGAAATTGCAAGTGATTCCCGAACCGGCCGTGCGACTTTCAGCCGGATGACTTCCGGTTGGCGCAAAAAGGCGGTATACTGTTACTAACTCACGACTAAGCTGGGAGGCTTTACTTTGGAAACCATCATACCGATTACAGGCAACGTGAAATATTCGATCACAATCGACCCGACTGTCTGGATCTTCGACGACCGCCGGATCGATCTGGATACGTACTTTGTGACCGAGCAGGTAGAGTTCGACGAAATGGAAGACTACAAGGAGCGGATGGGCAAGCACTGGTCCCGCGAAATCATGGAAGGCGCCACCTATCCCCCCACTTTACAGACTGAGAAGAAATATGAGAAACAGAAAATGCTGACGGGTACGTTCGGTATGATCATCGAGCCGTTCCTGAAGAACGCGGAGCCGGCGGCCGATGCGGAGAATATCATCCTCGTTACATCGGAAGGCGAGTTCGAGTTCCCGATCAGCGATGCGAAAGAGCTGATCTTCCAGTTCAGCCTGAAAGGAAAACCGCTGAAAGAAGATGGTCCTGTGTACGTACTGAAAAAGGACGGGTCCAACTTGGATTCACCGATCAAAGGCGTCACGTCCATCCGGATCAGCTGAAAAGAGGTGCAGCGATGCGTGTGAAATGTGTGATCTGTGATGAGATCGGCAAACTCGATGACGAAGATCCGCTGGCAAAGAAGCTGCGGAACCGGCCGATCCATACGTATATGTGCGAAAGCTGCAGGAACCGGATCGGGGAACTGACCCATATCCGGAAAGAGACCGGTAAATTCACATTCCACCGGAGTTCCCATCCTGCTGAAGACGAATTCTAAAAAAAGAAAGATCCAGCCGCTGTTAAGCGACTGGATCTTTTTTGTGTTCGTTCAGCCGGCGCACCCTGTAAATGATCAGGATGAGTGCCGCTACGATGAGACCTTCCACAATCGGAAGGAAAAATGCTAAGAACGTCAGCACGAGGCAGCCGATGAACAAAAACGTGTAGATCACAAGGTTTTGCAGCGGCTTGATTTTCCTGGCGAAGCCCAGTTTGTAGACGAGGGCCGCCAGTAAAAACACGAGGGCGAACAATACGTAGCCTGCAGAATTGAAACCGGGCACCAGTTCATAGATAAATTTAGCAATCCCGGACATCTTCTCGGCGACGAGCTCTGAATCCTCTACCTTCATTCAATACATTCCTTTCCCAGGAGCTTATTTGCTCTTTTTCTGTGCCTTTTCCCGTTCGTTCTTGTCGAGGATCTTTTTCCGGAGACGGATCGACACCGGAGTGACTTCACAATACTCATCTTCCGCTGCGTATTGCAGCGCTTCTTCGAGTGTCAGGATCTTCGGCTTTTTCGTTGAAACAGTCTGGTCCTTCGTTGCGGAACGGACGTTCGTTGCGTGCTTCACACGTGTCAGGTTGATCGTAATATCGTTTTCACGCGTATTTTCACCGACAACCATCCCAGCATAGATGTCTGTTCCTGCTTCGACGAACATCGTGCCGCGGTCTTCCAGCTGCATGATGCTGTATGCTGTCACTTTTCCGTTTTCCATGGAAACGAGAACACCATTGCGGCGGCCGCCGACTTTATCTGCGGACATCTGCTTGTATTCTGCGAATGAATGGTTCAGGATGCCGTAACCGCGTGTCAGCGTCAGGAAGTCGGTCGAATAGCCGATCAATCCGCGAGCCGGCACGAGGAATGTCAGGCGGACCTGTCCATTACCGTTATTCACCATATCCAGCATTTCACCTTTACGCTCACCCATCGATTCGATGACAGCGCCGGTATACTCTTCCGGTACGTCGATCTGGACGTTTTCCACTGGTTCGCAACGTTTGCCGTCGATCGTCTTGACGATAACTTCTGGCTTCGAAACTTGCAGCTCGAACCCTTCACGGCGCATGTTTTCGATCAGGATCGACAAGTGCAGCTCACCGCGGCCGGAAACGATCCACGCATCCGGGGAATCCGTCGGGTCGACGCGCAGTGACACGTCTGTCTGGAGCTGCTGCTGGAGCCGCTCTTCGATTTTACGGGATGTGACCCACTTGCCTTCTCTGCCTGCGAACGGGCTGTTGTTCACGAGGAACTTCATCTGCAGTGTCGGTTCGTCGACGTGCAGCAGCGGCAGGGCTTCCTGATGGTCCGTCGGGCAGACGGTCTCGCCGACATCCAGATCATCCATCCCGGAAATCGCGATCAGGTCGCCTGCGTATGCTTCCTGGATTTCGATCCGCTTCAGACCTAGGAACCCAAACATCTTCGTCACGCGGAAGTTCTTGACCGAACCGTCCCGCTTCATGACGCTGACCTGCTGTCCGACGTTCATCGTTCCGCGGAAGACGCGGCCGATACCGATACGGCCCATGTAGTCGCTATAGTCGAGAAGCGATACTTGGAACTGGAGCGGCTCGTCCCGGTTGTCGACCGGTGCAGGGATCTTGTCAAGGATCGCATCGTACAGCACTTTCAGTGTGTCTTCCTGGTCTGCCGGGTCCGGGGACAGGCTCGCAGTTCCGTTGAAACCGGAAGCGAATACGACAGGGAATTCAAGCTGATCGTCGTTTGCATCGAGTTCGATGAACAGTTCCAATACTTCGTCGACGACTTCTTCAGGACGCGCAAATTCGCGGTCGATCTTGTTGACGACGACGATCGGCTTCAAGTCGATTTCGAGCGCTTTCTTCAAGACGAAACGGGTCTGCGGCATGCAGCCTTCGAATGCATCGACGACGAGGACGACGCCGTCTACCATTTTCAGGATCCGTTCCACTTCTCCGCCGAAATCGGCGTGTCCCGGTGTATCGAGGATGTTGATCTTCGTGCCTTCATATTCGATTGCCGTGTTTTTCGCGAGGATCGTGATTCCGCGTTCCCGTTCCAATTCGTTCGAGTCCATTGCCCGTTCGTCGACGTGCTCGTTCGAACGGAAGATCCCGGACTGTTTCAAAAGCTGGTCGACCAGTGTCGTTTTTCCGTGATCGACGTGGGCGATGATCGCTATATTTCTAATATCATTGCGTAAGTTTGTCATTATTTCACTCCATCTGTCTTTATTCAGTTGTTTAACTGTGTTATTATAGCACAAGATACATCGAGAAAAAACGATTTACTTTTATCGGGAGGCGTATTTTTTTGAAAAATGTCAAATGGGTGTTCGTCGCATACTCCCTGGGTGCGATTCTTTCGATGTTCATGATCGGGATTGCAGTTGGTGTGAAAAGCTTCCTGCTCGCTTTTGCAGCGATTCTCGCGCTCGTCCTCATCATGGGTAACGGGTTCAAGATGAAAAAGAAATACCGTGAGCAAGGTCTTCTATAGAATTCTGAAGTGAAGGGCGCACCGGTCATCCGGCTGCCCCTTCACTTTTTTAATCGGATGAATTCGCCCAGCAGCTGACGGTGCAGCCCCGGATTCGCGACGACGAACGTCTCCTGGCCGAGCAGGCTGAGCGCAGACCCGTCCATCGTTGTCGCCACCGCCCCGACTTCGTTCGCAATCACCATGCCCCCTGCCACGTCCCAAGGCGACAGCCGCATGGACAGGTAGGCATCGATCCGGCCGGCCGCGACATGAGTCAGTTCGAGGGCGGCCGAACCATAGGAACGGGTACCCCGGCAGCGGTTCACGAGCTCGATCATCGGTTCGTGCTCCGCGTAGCGGTTCGGCGCGACCCAGCTTGCATTCACGCCGATCACCGACTCCTCGACCGCTGTCTCTTTCAGCGGCAGCAGCCGGATGTCGTTCAAATAAGCGCCTTCCCCCTTTTCGGCGCTATAAAGATCGCCGGCCATCACGTCGTACACGTATCCGAGGACGCCGACACCGTCCAGGTAGATGCCGAGCGATATTGCGAAATTCCGCTTCTGATGGATGAAGTTCATCGTCCCGTCGATCGGGTCGAGGAACCAGACCACCCCTTCAAGCGTTTCCACCGTATCGCCGAATCCCTCCTCGCCCATCACCCGGTGATCCGGGAAGTTCTGACGGATGCGGCGGATGAAAAACTGCTCGATCTCCTTGTCGATATTCGTCACAAGATCGTTCTCGGATGACTTCGCGCTCACTTCAATGCCGGTAAAGAAAGAATGCCTGATATGATGCCCCGCTTCTTTGATGAGCGATTTCGCATAGCGGTCAATGGGTCCCCAATTCATCTCCAATCCCTCCAGTTCTGCTGCTTTCAGTATAGCATAGCCCGTTTGTCCCCAAACAAAAAAGGCTTCTGTCATGATCTCCATCACAGAGAACAATGCCCAGATGCCTTTCTACAAATTCCGAATGACACTCCAATTAAAAACCATTCAGCTTCTCCAGTTCGCTGTGGATTTCCGTCAGACGCTTCTTGCTCTTCGCGATCTGCTTCGTATCCTCCTCTTCCAGCGCATCGTGGAGAGTTGCGAGTTCATAATCCAGTTCAAGGTTCAATACTTTAAGGAATTCCTTTTCAACGTCAGCTTTGCGTATTACGTGGACGACTTGTTTCATGATAGAACACCCCTTTTTTGAAAGTATGTGCTATTTCCTGTTACCATAAGATATGCGGGAACCGACAGGACAACTAGATATTCGTCCTCTTGTCTTCAATTGTTCCCCATTGTCTTTAGTTATAAACGTGGAAAAATGAGAGGGGGAACGGATATGACGAAAGGATTCTGGACGGAATCGGATTTCGGCGTATTTGAAACGCCTGGCCTGGAAGCCCGGATGACGGCTCTGCAGGAACGGATCCAGCCGAAATTCGCGATGCTCGGCGAACGGTATGCCCCGATTCTGTCTGCATGGGGGAAAGGCGAATTTTTCGCCCATGTCGCGAAGCATGCACGGCGCACCGTCAATCCGCCGAGGGACAGCTGGGTCGCCTTCGCACCTGCGAAACGGGGTTACAAAGCGCTGCCTCATTTCCAGATTGGTCTGTGGGGCACCCATTTATTCATCATCCTGGCGGTCATTTACGAAAATCCGGACAAAAAAGGGATTTCCGAAAGGCTTCAGCACGATGTGAAGCTGCTGACGGGGCTTCCCGGCGATTATATCGTTTCCGGCGATCATATGAAGCCGGGCGCGGACTCTATCCATGACGCCGGCGAAGAAGGGATCCTGAAGCTGCTGGAACGGCTGCATGATGTCAAAAAAGCCGAGTTCCTCGTCGGCCGACACCTTCCTGCAGAAGAGGCCGTCCGCATGACGGAGAGTGAATTCCTCTCGTATGCCGACCGGACATTCGAAACGCTGCTGCCGGTATACGAACGGATCACCGGCCAGTAATACAAAAAACGATCCGGATCGCGCAAAATCGGCCGCGCGGTCCGGATCGTTTTTTCTTTCACCTGCATGGGTCAGCCTTTGATGAGCTCTCCGTCCGTTCCTTCTTTGGCACGTTTCACCACTTTGTAGCTTTCGTACCCGCTCACTTCCTTGAATTCCCGGAAGAGCGTCTTTTCCTCCGCCATCGACGGCACTACTGTCTTGAACCGCTTGTACACCGCCAGCAGGTCCTCCCGTAAGATCCCCTGTTCGAATGATTTTTCAATAGCTGTAAACAACTCGGTGACGGTTACGATCTCTTCGGTCGTCCAGTCGATACGGATCGGATAACTGTATTCCATCTCCATCCCTCCGTTCTTTCCATAGGATATACAGAAAAAAGGGGCCTATCCGGCGCAAACCGGACAGGTCCCTCATCTGCTTATTTCGACAAAATGTGGATCGGTTTGCCAAGTGCCACTTCAGCGGCTTCCATGGCGATCTCACCGAGTGTCGGGTGGGCATGGATCGTCATCGAGACGTCTTCAAGAGTCATGCCGCCTTCGATGGCAATCGCCATTTCTGCGATCATGTCAGAAGCGTTCTCACCTGCGATCTGTGCACCGATCAGCAGACCGTCTTCCTTGCGTGCAACCAGTTTCACGAAACCTTCTGTCGCATTCAGCGACAGCGCGCGTCCGTTTGCTGCGAACGGGAACTTGCCGACGACGACTTCGTAGCCTTCGTCTTTTGCCTCTTTCTCGTTAAAGCCGACAGTGGCAAGTTCAGGATCCGTGAAGCAGACAGCCGGGATCGCCAAGTAATCGACTTCCGACTTTTCACCGGCAATCGCTTCCGCAGCGACTTTCCCTTCATAGGACGCTTTGTGAGCGAGCTGCAGTCCCGGAACGATATCCCCGATTGCGTAGATGTTCGGGATGCTTGTCCGGCACTGTTTGTCGACACTCAGGAGACCACGGTCTTCAAACTTAAGGCCGAGTTCCTCCAGACCGATTTCATCGGTGTTCGGACGGCGGCCGACAGTTACGAGTACATAGTCAGCTTCAACCGTCTGCTCTTCGCCTTTTGCCTCATAAGTGACTTTTACACCGCTGTCCGTTTCTTCAGCGCCTTTCGCAGTCGCTTTGACAACGATTTCGACGCCTTTTTTCTTCAGGCCTTTTTTGACAAGCTGGGTCATCTGCTTCTCAAAGCCGGACAGGATATCATCTCCGCCTTCGATGATTGTCACTTCAGAACCGAGATTTGCGTATGCAGAACCGAGTTCCGTACCGATGTAACCCCCGCCGATGACAACTAGTTTCTTCGGCAGTTCTTTCAGCGCAAGTGCGCCTGTCGAGTTGATGATGCGGTCTGAGAACTTGAAGTTCGGGATTTCGACCGGACGTGCACCAGTCGCAAGGATCGCATTTTTGAATTTGTATGTCTGGGCGGACTTATCGTCCATCACGCGGACTGTGTTCGCATCGACGAAGTACGCTTCGCCTTGGACGATGTCGACTTTGTTGCCTTTCAGGAGTCCTTCGACGCCGCCTGTCAGCTTATTGACGACGCTTTCCTTGAAAGCCATCGCTTTGCTGAAGTCGAGTTTAACGTCGGAAGCTGTGATCCCCATATCGTCGGAGCCTTGTGCATGAACGAAACGGTGCCCGACGGAGATGAGAGCCTTCGAAGGGATACATCCGACATTCAGGCAGACGCCGCCGATCATGTTCTTCTCAACGATCGTCACTTTCTGTCCGAGCTGGGCTGCACGGATTGCTGCCACATATCCTCCGGGGCCTGAACCGACTACGAGCGTATCTGTTTCAATTGGAAAATCTCCTACTACCATGGTTTACGCCTCCATTAATAAAAGTTCTGGATTTCCGAGTAAGTGCTTAATGTGATTGAGCGCCTGCTGGCCGGTTGCGCCATCGATCACCCGATGATCAAACACTAATGATAATGCTAACATAGGTGCAGCGATGATTTCACCATTTTTCACGATCGGCTTCTCCGAAATGCGGCCGATTCCGAGAATCGCCACTTCCGGGTGGTTGATGATCGGGGTGAACCATTGTCCGCCCGCCGATCCGATATTCGTGATCGAACAGGAAGCGCCTTTCATCTCATTCGGAGAGAGTTTGCCCTCGCGCGCTTTACCGCCGAGTTCAGAGATCTCTTTTGAAATCGCGAACATCGATTTGCGGTCTGCGTGTTTGATGACCGGCACAAGGAGACCGCGGTCCGTGTCTGCAGCAATACCGATATTGAAGTAATGCTTGTAGACGAGCTCTTCCGTTGCATCGTCGAGTGATGTGTTCAATTCAGGGAATTTGCGCAATGTCGAGACGAGTGCTTTGACGACATACGGCAAGTACGTCAGCTTCACGTCCTGCTCTGCTGCGATCTCCTTGAATTTCTTTCGGTGTGCGACCAGTTCGGTCACGTCCACTTCGTCAAGCAGCGTCACGTGAGGTGCCGTGTGCTTCGAATTGACCATCGCTTTTGCGATAGCCTTCCGGATGCCTGACAATTTTTCGCGGGTTTCCGGGAAATCGCCTTCCGGAACCGCCTGTTCGGCAGGTTTCGGCTGGACTGCTGAAGCGGCTTCTGCAGGTTGTTCAGACACTGACTCTGCGGCCGGCTGTTCCGCCTGCGGTTTGCCTCCGCCCTGCTTGAATGTCTCGATGTCTTCCTTCAGTACACGGCCATTCTTTCCTGTGCCGGAAACTTGTTTGATGTCGACACCTTCTTCGCGTGCGAACTTGCGGACGGACGGCATTGCAATCACACGGCGGTTCGGATCCGCGTTTGCGCTTGCAGGAGCGGGCGTCGTATCGGCGCCTTTTCCGGCCTCTTGCTGAGGGGCGTCGGCTTTGTCGATCTCCTGCCCTTCTTCAGCTGTCGCCTGCACTTGGGCTTCCGTCTCTTTCTTCTCTTCGGACTTTCCTTCAGCCGGCTGTTCGTCCGGTGTGTCGTCCTCTTCGTCTTCGTGATCCGGGGAGTCGATGCGGATCAGCTTATCGCCGACGACCGCAACAGTCCCTTCCTGCACGAGGATCTCTTCAACTGTTCCTGTCACCGGGGAAGGGATCTCGACGACCGATTTGTCATTCTGCACTTCAAGAAGTGTATCGTCTTCGTTGATGGTATCGCCTTTAGCGACGAACCATTTGACGATTTCACCTTCGTGAATTCCTTCTCCGATATCTGGTAAACGGAAATGATAGGCCACGTCATCCACCCTCTCTATTAGTCATTTGATTCGTAAGTTCAGAAGTTCAAAACTTTCTTAGCGGTTTCCGTAATGTCAGCCGCGTTCGGGAGCCATGTGTTTTCCCCTTGTGCGTACGGATAAACCGTATCCGGAGCCGTCACCCGCAGGACAGGCGCTTCGAGGCTGAGCACGGCGCGTTCCATGATCTCAGCAACGACGTTCGCTGCAATCCCTGCCTGGCGCTGTGCTTCCTGGACGACGATCGCCCGGTTCGTCTTCTCGACGGATGCAATGATCGTTTCCACGTCAAGCGGCTGGATCGTGCGCAGGTCGATCACTTCAGCGGAGTGGCCTTCTTTTTCCAGCGCTTCAGCTGCTTTCAGGCTCTCCTGCACCATCGCACCGTATGCGATGATCGTGACGTCTGTTCCTTCGCGCTTGATATCCGCTTTGCCGAGGGGAATCGTATATTCCTCTTCCGGCACTTCTTGGCGGAATGAGCGGTACAGCTTCATGTGTTCTAGGAACACGACCGGGTTTTCGTCCTGGATGGCCGAGATGAGAAGCCCTTTTGCATCGTATGGCGTCGAAGGGATGACGACTTTGATGCCCGGCTGTGCAGCGACGAGCCCTTCCAGGCTGTCCGCGTGCATCTCAGGAGTTGCGACACCGCCGCCGAACGGCGAGCGGATCGTGATCGGTGCGTTGCGTTTGCCGGCTGTCCGGAAACTCTGGCGGGCTGCCTGGCCGCTGACCGAGTCCATCACTTCGAAAAGGAAGCCGAAAAACTGGATTTCCATGACCGGGCGCCATCCTGTGAGGGACAGTCCGATCGCAAGACCGCCGATACCTGACTCTGCAAGCGGTGTATCGAAGACCCGCTCTTCCCCGAATTCCTTCTGAAGACCTTCGGTTGCCCGGAAGACGCCTCCGTTTTTCCCGACGTCCTCACCGAAGACGAGCACGTTTTCATCATTCTTCAATTCCGTGCGCATTGCATCGGTAATTGCTTGGATCATCGTCATTTGTGCCATCGGTTATTTCGACTCCTTTTCTGTATAGATGTCAAACTGTTCCTGGACATTGTAAGGCATGTCGCCTTTGTACATGATTTTCAGGAAGTCTGTCACTTTCTGCTTCGGTGCCTGATCGGCCTGTTTGATCGCGTCCTTGATCTCCTGCTTGGCGCGTTCGATCACAGCGTTCTCCTGCTCTTCACTCCACAGTTTCTTGCCTTCGAGATACGTACGGAAGCGGACGATCGGATCCTTCTTCTCCCATTCGCTGTCGATATCGGAAGTCCGGTAGCGTGTCGGGTCATCCCCGGCCATCGTATGCGGACCATAGCGGTAGCACATCGTCTCGATCAGTGTCGGGCCTTCGCCATTGACTGCACGTTCGCGCGCGTCCTTCGTCGCTGCGTAGACCGCGAGCGGATCCATGCCGTCCACGAGGATGCTCGGGATTCCTGCTGCAAGACCTTTCTGGGCAAGTGTCTTTGCCGCTGTCTGGACGGAACGAGGTGTCGAGATCGCATATTGGTTGTTCTGAACGACGAAGATCGCCGGGGAGCGGTAAGCGCCCGCGAAGTTGATGCCTTCATAGAAGTCGCCCTGTGACGTACCGCCGTCACCGGTGTAGGTCATCACGACTGATTTTTTTCCGCGTTTCTGCAGTCCTAGTGCAATACCTGCCGCTTGGACGTACTGTGCGCCGATGATGATCTGCGGCGGGAAGATATTGAGGTCATCCGCCAGATCACTGCCGAGGTAGTGGCCCCGTGACCAGAGGAATGCCATATGTAATGGCAGGCCGTGGAAGATCAGCTGTGGTACATCACGGTATCCCGGCAGGATGAAATCGTCTTTCTCCAGCGCGTAATGGGAAGCAAGCTGGGACGCTTCCTGCCCGGCTGTCGGTGCATAGAATCCGAGACGGCCCTGGCGGTTCAGCGCAATCGACCGCTGATCCAGGATGCGCGTATAGACCATGCGCTCCATAAGCTCTGTCAGCTCTTCGTCCGACATTTTCGGATCAGCCTCTTCGTTCACGATCTTTCCGTCTTCGTTCAGAATCTGAAACATCTCAAACTTTTCTTCGATCTCATGCAGCGTATTCACAGGATCGAACTGCGTGTTCTTTTTTGCAGCCATTTCGGCAACTCTCCTTCTTTTAAACTGTATTAGGTATTCCGCGACATTCCATTGATACACAATTTCTTTCTTTTCCAGTATACTGAAACGTCGAGGAACGGTCAATCCATGAAGCATCTGCGCTGGTTGGCGGCAGACTGACTCCCCCGCTGACCGGCCGTCTGTATTAGCACATCCTATCATCTGTGCTATAATACAATGAATTCATCAACTTACTCGTCCCCGGGCTGCTGGGTCTCCTTGAGCGCCTCGTTCACTTCAGCTGTCGACTCATTGAACAGTCTGACAGCATCCGCAAGCTTCGACTGCTGATCATTCACATCCCCGATCGCCTCGTCGAGCTCAGCCCGCTTTACATTTTCATCAACGAGCAGGCCATAAACCTTCCGCTGTTTTTCGAGCAGTTCCATATAATTGGCGGCCACTGTGCGGTGCAGCTCGTACCGGGTGTCCAGAGCCGATTTCAGTTTTGCGACGGCTTTCTTGCCTTCATCCGTTCCGGCGGGCGGAAGGGTCGTCAGCTGTTTCGCCGTCTCCTCTGCAGCATCGATCTCCTCTTCCTCTTTTCCCATGATGCCGCTCCGCTCTTCAAGCGATGCCTGCAGGCGCGACACCCCGCTTTCCAGCGCTTCCCGGTCTTCAATGCTCAGACCGGTCGTCTTCTTGAACAATGTCTGTTCCTTCTTCTCCAGGCTGTCCAGCTGGTTTTCATAATCCGTGATTTCCTTTTCGTGCTTCTGCACCTCACTTAAAATCCCATCGAGTCCGTGCTGCATCTCGTCCTTCTCCTGCGTGCAGCCCGCTGTCAGCAGAAGCAGCCAGATCGGGACGAACATGATCAACTTGCGCATACGTCATCACCTCGCTTTTTTTCATGCACAGCTTGAAATCCTTTCACCTGATTCCCGATTCCATTATACTAATAATATAGGTAACGACGCACCAAATGGAAAAGGGGACAGACGAAATGATTTTAATGGAAGATATAATACGAGAAGGCAACCCTGCATTACGGGAACGTTCGGAGGAAGTAGTATTCCCTCTCTCCGCTGAAGACAAACAGCTGGCGCACGACCTGCATGAGTATGTCGTCAACAGCCAGGACGATGCCGTCTCTGAGAAATACGGACTGCGTGCCGGCATCGGACTCGCCGCTCCGCAAGTGAACCGTCTGAAAAGGATTTTTGCGCTGCACATCGAATCGGACGAGGAGAAAGGGATCAGCCTGATCGCCATCAATCCGCGGATCGTCAGCCACTCGGTCGAGAAGACCTATCTATCGACGGGCGAAGGCTGCCTGTCGGTGGACCGGGAAGTCGAAGGGATCGTGCCGCGCTACACCCGAATTACGGTGAAAGCGTTCGACACCGAAGGGAAAGAGTACAAGAAGCGGCTGAAGGGTCTTCCTGCCATCGCCTTCCAGCATGAGCTGGATCACTTGAACGGAGTGATGTTCTATGATCATATCGACCCGAACGAACCGTACCGGGTCCCTGCCGATTCTTCACCATATGAACGCTGAATGAGCGCCGACTGGCATTTGACAGAAATTTTGAAATATGGTATACTTCCTTTAAGGAGTGATACCGCCATGTATAAGCGCCTGAAACGAAAATTGTTGAAGCGTCTGAATGGCATCCTCGGCAAAAAGTCAATCGCATAAAGATATCCGCCCACCCATGAGCAGGTGGGCTTTTCTTTATTTTCCGCTGATGGCATGGTACTATTAAAAATATCAGTCCAAAATCGAACGACAGAACAAAGGAGATCACAACATGATTTTTAAAGTGTACTACCAAGAGAGCAAGGTCCAGGTGCCCGTCCGCGAAAACACCAAAACGATGTACGTGGAGGCTGAGACGCAGCGCGAAGTACGCAAAAAGCTGCAAAGCCGCAACTACAACATCGAATTCATCCAGCAGCTTGAAGGGGAGCATCTCACGTATGAGCAGGCTTCAGGTAACTTCGAGCTCGAGCAGGTGTAATCCATGAAATCCATTAAAAACAATGAGACAGCTGTATTCGCTCTGGGCGGACTGGGCGAGATCGGCAAAAACACGTACGCGGTACAATTCCAGGATGAAATCATCCTCATTGACGCGGGTATCAAATTCCCGGAGGACGACCTGCTTGGAATCGACTACGTCATTCCGGACTATACGTACCTGAAACGGAATGAAGACAAAATCAAAGGGCTGTTCATCACACACGGCCACGAAGACCATATCGGGGGTATCCCCTACCTGCTGCGCCAGGTGAACATGCCGGTATACGGCGGTAAGCTCGCCCTCGGCCTGCTGCGCAACAAACTTGAAGAGCACGGTCTGATGCGCTCCACGAAACTGATTGAATTCGGCGAGGATGACGTGTTCAAGTTCCGGAAGACGGCAGTGTCCTTCTTCCGGACGACACACAGTATCCCGGACGCATACGGGGTCGTCGTGAAGACGCCTTCCGGCAACATCGTCCATACCGGGGACTTCAAGTTCGACTTCACACCTGTCGGGGAACCGGCGAACCTGGCCAAGATGGCACGGATCGGGAGTGAAGGCGTCCTCTGCCTTCTATCCGACAGTACGAATGCGGAAGTGCCGAACTTCACGATGTCCGAACGCAAAGTCGGCGACAGCCTGAACGACATCTTCCGCAAAGTGGACGGACGGGTCATCTTTGCGACATTCGCATCGAATATCCACCGTCTCCAGCAAGTGATCGAGGCTGCACAGATCTTCAACCGCAAAGTGGCGGTGTTCGGCCGCAGCATGGATAACGCAATTACGATCGGACGCGAACTCGGTTACATCGACGCGCCGAAAGACTTGTTCGTCGATGCCCAGAGCATCAACCGGCTGCCGGCGAACGAAGTCATGATCCTCTGTACAGGAAGCCAGGGAGAACCGATGGCCGCCCTGTCACGGATCGCAAACGGCACGCACCGCCAAGTCCAGATCCAGCCGGGAGATACGGTCATCTTCTCCTCGTCCCCGATTCCCGGGAACCGGCTGAGTGTCAACAAGACGATCAACGCCCTGTTCCGCGCCGGAGCGGAAGTCATCCACGGCGCACTGAATAATATCCATACGTCGGGCCACGGATCCCAGGAAGAGCAGAAACTGATGCTCCGTCTGATCCAGCCGAAGTTCTTCATGCCGATCCACGGGGAATACCGGATGCTCAAGATGCACGAAGAGCTGGCTATCTCCTGCGACGTGGAACCGGATAACGTCTTCATCATGTCGAACGGAGATGTGCTGGCGCTCACCGAAGATTCCGCCCGTCCTGCAGGGCGCGTCCCTTCCGGGGATGTGTATATCGACGGCAGCGGAATCGGCGATATCGGCAATGTCGTCCTCCGCGATCGGAAGAACCTGTCCGAAGACGGCCTCGTGATCGTCGTCGCGACAATCGACAAGAAACGGAACCGAGTCGTTTCCGGACCGGACCTCATCTCGCGCGGATTCGTCTACATGCGGGAGTCCGGTGCGATGATCAACGAAGCGCAGTACATGCTGACGCGTCAGATGCACCGTAAACTCGCTGCCGGACCTGCTGATATCGGCGTCCTGAAAAGCGACATCATCGACTCGCTCAGCTCCTACCTGTACGACAAGACCAAACGGAAACCGATGATCCTGCCGGTGATCCTTGAAGTGTGACCGATAGCAAAAGGGCCGTCCCTGGAAGTCATTGATGACTTTCCGAGACAGCCCTTTTTTTCTATGCCGTTCTTGTTAATGGAGCACTTTCCTCTCGAAGCGGTGGATGTCGACGTCGGATCCGATGACGATGAGGATGTCGTTCAGCTGGATCTCTTCGATCGCCTGTGGGGACACGAGGATATGATCTTCCCGCTTGATGGCGACGATGTTGACACCGTATTTGGCACGGATGTCGAGGTCGATGAGTGAAGCCCCTGAAAGTTTGGTATTCGCGCGGATTTCGACGATGGAATACTCCTCGGACAGCTCCAGGTAGTCGAGGATGTCGTTGGAGACGAGCCGGTTCGCAATCCGTCTTCCCATATCCCGTTCCGGATGGATGACATGGTCCGCACCGATTTTCCGCAGCACTTTTTCGTGATAATCATTTTGCGCTTTCACTGTGATGGTCGGCACACCAATCTCCTTCAGGATGAGCGTCGTTAAAATACTCGCCTGGATGTTTTCCCCGATGGCGACGACGACATGTTCGAAGTTCCGGATGCCGAGCGACCGCAATGTCGACTCATCAGTCGTATCCGCGGCCACCGCCTGAGTCGCGATCTGTGCATATTCCGCTACACGGTCCTGCGATATGTCGATCGCCATGACGGATGCATCCAATTCAATGAGTTCATTGACGATGCTTCCACCGAACCGTCCGAGCCCGATGACCACAAATTCCTTTTTCATTATCCATCTCTCCGATAGCTATAAGAATGCGTATAGTTTACCACAGCCGCGCACTGCACTCAAACCATGAGAAAACCCGGCATTCCGTCTGACGGAAGCCGGGTGTTTCAGCTGTTATTTCTTCATTTCGTCGAGCACGCGGTTGACGCGTTTTTCGAGCATCTTCATGCCGCTGCCGCCCGCTTGGAAGTGGCGCAGCTGGCCGTCCTTGTCGAATACATAATACGCAGGGACGTACTGGTTTTCGAACGCGTCATTCAGCTTCAGTTCGCTGTCCACGTAGATCGGCTGCGTAATATCATGCTCTGCAGCGACTTCTTTGATGTGATCGAGGTTGACGTCGTCTTCCGAACGCGGCATATGGACAGCCACCACGTTCAGCTCGTCTTTGTACTGGTCCCGGAATGCGTTGACATCCGGCATCGCTTCTTTACACATATGGCAGCTCACTGACCAGAAGTGGATGAGGGTCGGTTTTTCACCGACGAGCTCCGATTTCGTCACTTCACCGTTCAGCCAAGCTGTCGCGCCGTCCAATTCAGGCATCTGTTCACGTAGTTTCATTGGAATATCCTCCTTTGAGTGAAAATCCCCGCAGCGGATGCTGAACGGGGACATTGCTGTCAATCTGCTTGATAAGTATGGTTCCGGTCTTACAGGGTTTCCTGACCTGGACGCCAGTTCGCCGGGCAGAGACCGCCTGTCTGAAGCGCTTGAAGTACGCGGAGCGTTTCGTCGACGTCACGGCCGATATTGTTGTGGAATACAGTCTGGTACTGCATTTCACCTTCAGGGTTGATGATGAAGAGTCCGCGGAGTGCCACGCCTTCTTCTTCGATCAGGACACCGTAGTTGCGTGCCACTTCGTGGTTTGTGTCTGCAGCAAGCGGATAGTTCAGTTCGCCGAGACCATTGTCTTTGCGGTCTGTGTTGATCCATGCTTTATGTGTGTGGATCGTATCTGTGGAGACACCGATCACTTCAGCATCGAGATCTTCGAATTCATCATAGCGGTCGGACATTGCTGTGATTTCAGTAGGGCACACGAAAGTGAAGTCCATTGGATAGAAGAAAAGGACTGTCCACTTGTCGTTTTTCATGTTTTCTTCAAGACTTACTTTCCCGAAGGACTTGTCCTTCATTACTGCTTCCATTTCAAATCGTGGAGCTTGTTTCCCAACCATGCGTTCTGCCATTCAAAATCCCTCCAATTTATCTTTAGAGCAGCCATCTCATCTGCTCAATTCTTCTATATCGTACCAAACGTCCGCCAGAATATCAATTAGAATGATTTACTTTTAAGAATGATTATCGGCAATGACCCGGTAATTGAGAAGCAGAGCGCCCGGATCAGTTTTCTGCATCGAGGCACAGCGACGGTCTCGCCGGGCGGTCCCCGCAATATTCGCACTCGGGGTCATTACAGGACGCCTCGCGCCACTCGTCACACGCGCCGCAGAAGACCGAGTCGAACTGTTCGTTGTACAGAAGCGGTTCCATGCAGCAGATGCAGTGGTTCGCCATTTCGTCCCACTCGATGACCGTTTCCTTATGGAACAGGAACACCCGCTTCTCCCCGTCTCTCACAGGCGGTGTCCGTCCTTCCAGTGCCGCCTTCAGCATATTGTTCCAGTGCCGGTCTTCCGGGTCAAAGTAGAAAGTCATTTTCTCGCCCAATCGGAACCCTCCATTTCTTTGTTTCAGTTTACTACTCCCACGCTGAGAACACAATGATTCCGGTGCCTCCTTCCTGCACGGGGAAGCAGATGAATTTTCCTTTCCAATCATTTCACTATTGCATTCCTGCAAAGGTTTTGTATAATGAAAGACGCTAAAAGTAAACTTGAAGTACACTTATACTAAACTCCGATGAAAGTGGGGAACGTCATGCAAATCGGCAGCAAGATCAAACGGCTGCGATTACAAAATGGGCTGACACAGGAAGAGCTGGGCGAGCGCACCGACCTGACGAAAGGATATATTTCGCAGCTGGAGAGAGATTTGAACTCCCCTTCGATCGAAACGCTGTTCTCCCTGCTCGAGGTGCTCGGCACGAGCCCGAAAGAGTTCTTCGATGAGTCGAAGAAGAGTGAGCCGGTCGTTTTCTCACCTCATGATCAGACGACTTATTCGAACGACGAACTCGGCTACAAAATCCGCTGGCTCATCCCCCGTTCGAACGAAAATGACATGGAACCTGTGCATATTACGTTTTCCGCCAAAGGGGAGCTGAAGCAGTTCGCCCCTTCCCTCTCGGAAACGTTTATCTATGTATTGTCAGGGAACGTGGAAATAGAGATCGGCACCCAGGTTTACCAGGCGGAAGCCGGTGATGCCGTCTATTATTCCGCGGAGGATCAGCACCGGATTTACAATGCACACGACGGAGTGAGCGAACTGCTCCTCGTCGCTACGGAATCTTATCTATAGAAAAAGGGGGACCTTCCTTGTCCACACAACCGATCATCCGTTTTGAGAATGTCAGCAAACGATTCAACGAAGAAACCACTGTTTTGAAGGATGTATCCTTTGAAATGGAGCGGGGGAAATTCTATACACTGCTCGGCCCTTCCGGCTGCGGCAAGACGACGATCCTCCGGCTGATCGCGGGTTTTTCCGAGCCATCCTCCGGAACGATCTACTTCGACGGCAAACCCATCAACCAAGTCCCGGCGAATGAACGCCAAGTCAATACGGTGTTCCAGGATTACGCGCTGTTCCCTCATTTGAATGTGTATGAAAACGTCGCGTTCGGACTGCGCATCAAGAAAGTGAAGAAAGCGGAAATCGACAGCCGCGTCAAGGAAGCGCTGAAGTTCGTCAACCTGTCCGGTTACGAAAACCGCGAAATCACCGAGATGTCCGGCGGCCAGCGTCAGCGTGTGGCGATCGCCCGCGCAATCATCAACGACCCGGAAATCATCCTGCTCGACGAACCATTGTCCGCACTCGACCTGAAACTGCGGTCGGCCATGCAGTATGAATTGCGCGAACTGCAGCAGCGGCTCGGCAAGACGTTCATCTTCGTGACGCACGACCAGGAAGAGGCGCTCGCCATGTCAGACGAGATTTTCGTCATGAACTTCGGGGAGATCCAGCAGTCCGGCACGCCGAACGACATCTACGACGAGCCGATCAGCCGCTTTGTCGCGGACTTCATCGGCGAATCGAATATCGTCAAGGGCGTCATGATCGAAGACTATCTCGTCGAGTTCAACGGCAAACGGTTCGAGTGCGCCGATGCCGGCCTGCAGCCGAATGAGAAAGTGGATATCGTGCTGCGTCCGGAAGACTTGGAGATCACACCGGTCGACGGCGGCAAGCTCGCGGTCACCGTCGATACATCCTTGTTCCGCGGGGTCCATTACGAACTGTCGACTTACGACGAAGACGGCAACGAATGGCTCGTGCACTCCACGAAGAAAGCGGAAGTCGGCAAGAAGATCGGTCTGGATTTCAATCCGGAAGATATCCACGTCATGCGTCTGAACGAATCCGAAGAAGACTACGACGCGCGGCTCGAAGCGTATGGTGCGGCGGATGAAAACTAACCGCACGAATTTCCGGCTGCCGCTCGTCCCCTATTCACTTTGGATCATCCTGTTCGTCATCGCACCGATCGGCCTGATCGTCTACTATTCATTCTTCGATCTGGGCGGCAATTTCACGCTGAGCAACTATAGCAACTTTTTCACATCCGTCTATTTGCAACTGACAGTCAGCTCGTTCTGGTACGCTTTCCTGATCACGTTCTTTTCGCTGCTCATCGCCTACCCGACAGCTTATTTCCTGACCAAACTGAAGCATAAGCAGCTCTGGCTGCTGCTCATCATCATCCCTTCATGGATCAACCTGCTGCTGAAGACATATGCATTCATCGGACTGATGGGCTTATACGGGCCGATCAACGCCGCGCTTGAAGCGTTCGGCATCGGCAAGCACCAGATCCTGTTCACCGATTTCAGCTTCGTGTTCGTGTCGGTCTACATCTTCATCCCGTTCATGATCCTGCCGATATTCAATGCGCTCGATAAGCTGAATCCGGCACTGATCGACGCTTCGCGTGATCTCGGTGCGAATGCGTGGACGACCTTCACCCGGGTGATCTGGCCGCTGACGCTGAACGGTGTGAAGTCCGGCATCCAGGTCGTCTTCATCCCTGCGCTGTCGCTCTTCATGATCACTCGGCTCATCGCAGGAAACCGGGTCATCACGCTCGGGACCGCGATTGAACAGCAGTTCCTCGTGACACAGAACTGGGGCATGGGTTCGACGATCGCCGTCTTCCTCATCCTGTTCATGGTCGTGATCCTGCTGCTGACGACAGCAAACGAAAGGGGGATGGCGGGCAGTGGAAAAAAACGGTAAACTCGCGAAGATCTATCTGATAGCTGTCTTCGTCGTCCTGTACGCTCCGATTGCGTATCTGATCTTCTATTCATTCAATTCGGGCGGCAAGATGTCGCACTTCGAATCGTTCACATGGGAGCATTATGCTGCCGTCTTCGAGGACAAACGGCTGATCGGCATCGTGCTGAACACAGTCATCGTCGCCCTGCTGTCGGCGCTGATCTCAACGGCGATCGGCGTCATGGGTGCGATTTCGATCCACTATATGCGCAACAAAGCGATGCGGAACGTCATGCTGTCGATGAACTCCATCCTCATGGTGAGTCCGGACGTCATCATCGGAGCGTCGTTCCTCATCCTCTTCACCCTGGTCGGCATCAAGCTCGGATTCGCGTCCGTGCTTCTGTCGCACATCGCGTTCAGCATCCCGATCGTCGTCATCATGGTGCTGCCGAAACTGCAGGAAATGAGCCCGACACTGATCGACGCGGCGCTCGACCTCGGCGCGACCCGGAAAGAGATCATGTCGCGCGTCATCCTGCCGTTCATCCAGCCGGGCATCTTTGCCGGGTTCTTCCTGGCACTGACCTATTCGCTCGATGACTTCGCCGTGACCTTCTTCGTCACGGGCAACGGCTTCTCGACCCTTTCCGTCGAGATCTATTCCATGGCGCGCACAGGTGTCACGCTGACGATCAACGCCCTGTCCGGCCTGATCTTCGTCATTACGGCAGGCCTGATTCTCGGCTATTATGTATTGAAAAACCGGCCGAGGACGCCGGCTTCGGGGGTGAAACGATGAAATCACTCATACGCGGTGCACTGCTGATCATCATTGCAGCGGCCGTCCTGATGATCGTTAACGCCCAGCTCGCGAAAAGCGGCGCACAGGCAGGCGGCAACACACTGACGGTCTACAACTGGGGCGAGTATATTGACCCAGATCTTATCAAGCAGTTCGAAAAAGAGACGGGCATCAACGTCATCTACGAAACGTTCGATTCGAACGAAGGGATGATGGGCAAGATCGAACAGGGCGGCACGTCGTACGACATAACCGTGCCGTCGGAGTACATGGTCGAAATGATGCGGAAGAAAGACCTGCTCATCCCGCTCGATTACAGCAAGATCCCCAACATGAAAAACATCGATCCTTATTTCGAGGATCTGCCGTTCGATCCGAAGAACAAGTACTCCATCCCTTACTTCTGGGGTACGCTCGGCATCGCGTACAACCCGTCGCTGCTCGAAGGCCAGACGTTCGAGAGCTGGGATGACGTGTGGGACCCTTCGCTGAAACAGGAAGTGGTCCTCGTCGACAGCGCCCGCGAAGTGATCGGCATGGGCCTGAACTCGCTCGGCTATTCGCTCAACTCGACGGACCCCCGCGAACTGCGGGAAGCGACAGACAAACTGAAGACGCTGAGCCCGAATATCAAGGCCGTCATCGGTGACGAAGTGACGCAGATGATGATGAACAACGAAGCAGCCGTCTCCCTCATCTGGTCCGGCCAGGCGGCGGATATGATGTCCGAGAACGAAGACATCACGTATGTCGTGCCGGAGGAAGGTTCGAACTTGTGGTTCGACAATATCGTCATCCCGCGGACTGTCAAGAACATCGACGGCGCCTATAAGTTCATCGACTTCATGCTACGGCCTGAAGTCGCTGCCCAGAATGCCGATTACGTCGGTTATTCAACACCGAACCTGAAGGCGCTCGATTTCATGGATCCCGAAGTGACGTCCGATGAGCGGTACTACCCGGACGAGGAAGCGCGCGGTCATCTGGAAGTGTACAAGGACCTCGGTTTGGAGATGCTCGGTTTTTACAATGAATTGTTCCTTGAGTTCAAGATGGATATGAAGTGATTGGAACGGGAAGCAGAAGCGCTTGGGCGCTTCTGCTTTTTTGTTGTGCGGAGTTGGGCTTGAGGGGAGACTCCTTAGTTACCGTAGTGCACTTGATTGGAATCTCGCGGGCACTAGGGGTGTCCCTTTGTGACCGGGCGAGGCTGCTGGGGTCTTTCACGGTCACTAGCAAAGCGCCCTAGTGACCGGATGACTCGTTCGCACGCTCCAACGGGCACTAGAACAACTCCTTAATTACCGAAGTGCAACTGTTTGGAACCTCGCGGGCACAAAGGAGCTTACCTATTGTCCACCGAACACCACGAACCCCAAGCTGTCGGAAATAACGCCAAAGAGCGCGATATGATACACTTGAGCAAGCAACCGCAGTTACAAAAAGGAGGAACCCGTTTGGCCGGCAAGAAAACACCTATCGCAATCTATATTCTCATGTTCAATATGTTCATCACCATGTCCGGCATCGGACTCATCATCCCGATCATGCCCGATTATCTGGCGACGTTCGGGGTCGCCGGCGCAGCACTCGGCTCGCTCATCGCCGTGTTTTCGTTTGCACAATTCATCTTCTCCCCGATATCCGGTTCCCTTTCCGACCGGCACGGCCGGAAGAAGATTATCATCTTCGGCCTTCTCCTGTACGGACTGTCGCAGCTCGCGTTCGGGATGTCCACACACTTGTGGATGCTGTTCGCCGCCCGCTTCTTCTCAGGGATCGGCTCTGCATTCCTCATCCCTCCGATGATGGCGTTCGTCGCCGACATCACTTCTTACGAAGGACGCGGACGCGGCATGGGGCTGCTCGGCGCGTCGATGTCCCTCGGTTTCATGATCGGACCGGGGATCGGCGGGTTCCTGTCGAAGTTCGGACTGCAGTTCCCATTCTACTTTGCAGCAGGAGCGGCTCTGTTCGCCGCTGTCATGTCCATGTACATCCTGCCGAACCCGGCGCCGGCCGCAACGGAAGAGGCCGGTCCGAAACAGGGGGGCAACCTGTTCCGGCAAATTGCGAGATCGGCCACTAAGCCGTACTTCGTCGTCCTGATCGTCATGTTCGTCTTCTCGTTCGGCCTGGCTAATTTCCAGTCGACCATCTCCCTCTATGTCGGCATCAAGTATGACTACACACCGCTGATGATCGCGGTCATCATTACGGTCGGCGGGTTCGTCGGTGTCATCATCCAGACGTTCGTCATCGAGCGGCTGTTCAAACGTTACGGTGAGATGCGTGTCATCCTCATCAACTTAGTCGCAGCAGCTATTTCGATGCTCGGCATCACGTTCGTCAACCAGTTCTGGTCGATCCTGCTCGTCGCGACGATCTTCTCGACAGCGACGGCACTGCTCCGGCCGGCCGTCAACACGCTCGTCTCCAAGCTCGCCGGGGACGAGCAGGGCTACGCCGCCGGTATGATGAATGCCTATATGAGTCTCGGCAACATGGTCGGCCCGGCGCTCGCCGGTTTCGTCTTCGACTGGAAGATGACAGCGCCTTATTTCCTCGGCACTGCCATCCTGCTCGCCTGTTTCGCCCTTGCCGCCACTTGGGCAAAACGGAATGCGGGGACGCTCTCTGCCACCCGTTCCAATTAAAAAAGTCCTGCTGCACCTTATCATAGGTGCGGCAGGACTTTTTCATCGTCTGCGCTGCTGTTTCAGCAGTTTGGAAATATTCGTATCCGGTTCGGCTTCCAGATCAGCCGCAGGCGATGCAGGTTTCGCTTTTGGCAGGATCCTGCTGAAGCGGCGCAGCGTAATATCCGCGAAAAAGAACAGGAGCGCCGCGAACAGGAGCCAGGCGGTCACCGTACGTTCGTCATGGCTTTTGTACGGATGCGCCCGGAACATCTCTTTCGGGTCAGTGAGCAATCTGCCGCCCGTCTGATCCGTCAGCTGTTTCAGCAGCGCCATGTCCGTCTTGCCCGGCCGGTATTCATCTCCATACGGCACCGTGACACCGGTTTCGAAAAAGGCGCCCTGGTCATCCTTGACCCCCAGGTACACGAGCCCCGGTTCTGTATCGAGTGTGACTGTAACTTTACCCGGCGCCGTCTGTTCTTCCGTCACCTCGATCTCTTTGCCATCTTCCGTTACGGCGGTCACTTCGAGGAACGCGGATTTGCCGCCTTCATCCGAAATGGTGAACGTTCCTCCCGCCCCCTGCGTCACGGTGAACGGAGCTGAACTGTAGGATGGCAGGATCCGTTTCAGGGCCGTCTGCCAGAAATCGGGATAACGGTCCCACGCAGCGAGCCCGCCCGACCACTTGCCGGACGAATCGGACGTGAAGGCAGCGGTGCGGCCGAGGCCGTATTTCCATTCGGCTAGGATCGGATCGCCTTTCGGACTCTTTCCTGCTGTATCAGCCGTCTGCTTAACGCTCGTCGCGATATAGGCGTTCATCTGCGGGACACCTCCCGCGAACAGTTCGTTCCAGTCCGCGATACCGCCGAGCTGCATGTAGAACGGATCGTCTTCGATGTACGTCCTCGTCATCGTGATCGTTTCCCGCGACAGGATTGCAGGAACGGTCGATTCGTCGGTCACGCCGTAATAACGGCCGCCTCCAGCTTCCGCCATTCCTTCCAGCAGCCGTTGGTCGGCGTCCGCTCCGATGCCAACGGTGGACAGCGTCGTGTTGGCAGACTTGCCTTCGGCGATCGTGTCGAGATAACCAGGAGGCATCGGGGACTGTCCGTCTGTCAGCAGGATGATGTGCTTGCGCTGAAGCTTCAGTTCCGCCAGATCCGCATACGCCTTTTCGACGGATGGAAAGATCATTGTCCCGCCTCCTGCCGAGACAGATAAAATCTTGGCGGTGACGTCTTCCTTATCTTCGAGCGGTGAAGCGGGCACGATTTCCCAGATCTGTTCATCGAAAGCGGTGAAGCCGAATGTATCCTGCTCCCTCAGCAGATCGACGGACCGCGCAGCCGCTTCCCGGGCAAGGGTGAGTTTGGACCCGCTCATGCTGCCGGAGCGGTCCATGACGATCACCAGACCGAGCGAAGGCAGTTCTTCCTTCCCTTTCACTTCCATTTCGACCGGCAGGAGCTTTTCGACAGGGGTCTTGAAGTAGCCGCCGAGACCGAAACTGTTTTCCCCGCCGGTCATCAGGAAGCCGGTTCCGAAGTTTTTGACCGCCTGTTCGATCAGCCCCATCTTCTCCTCCCCGACGAGCGTGCCCGGCACATTGTCGAAAATGATAGCACTGTACGGCATGTATCCCGTCAGTGTGGCAGGCAGCTCTTCCGCTTTCATCGCCGTCACCTGAACCGCACTGGAATCGAGCAGGCCGGGAATGACCGATGGATCGTCCTCCGTTTCGACGACGAGGACAGCCGGCTTGCCCTGTATCGAGACAGCGGCGAACAGCCGGTTGTTCTCGAGGAAATGATCATCATCCGCAACAAGTTTCGCTTCGTACTTGAGCAGCCCTGTACGATCGGTCTTGACCGGGTAGGTGAACTGGTTCACGCCCGGCACGAGCGTCACACGGTTTTCCCCGAGCAGCCGGTCGTCCTCATAGATCATCAGCGTGCCGTCCATCCGATCGGACGACTCGACTTCTACCGTCATGAGCTGCTGCTGTCCGGCATAGGCCGTACGGGGCAGTTCAAGTTTCGTCACGGCGGCATCCCGCACATCGGCATCCGGCAGCGCCAGTGCATCGATCTGGACGCGTCCGCCGGTCAATTTGCGCGTATAGGAACGGATATCCCCTTTCGTCTCCCTGCCGTCCGACAGCAGCACGATACGCGCAGCAAGCCGGCTGTCGGCTGCGGCAAGCGCGAGGGAGACGGCCTTCTCGATGTCCGTTTCACCGGGCTGCTGCATAACCCGGGGCTCGCCGGGATGCGGTATTGCATCCGACAGCGGTACATCCGTCCGGAAATCTCCGGCAAAGGAGTAGATGCCCGCGGACTGATGGTCTTTCCGATAACGGATGCCCGCGTCGATGAAACCGTCGATCTCTTTCGCAGAAGCTCCGGCTGAAGCGGACCGGTCGGCAACGATCAGAATCTGTTCCCTGTCATTCGGGAGCACGAGATACGGTGTCGCCAACGCACTGATCAGCAGTACGGATGCGGCTGTCCGGAACAGGAAGATGAGACGCGTCCTCCCCGATTTCCTGCCAGGAGTCTTCCAGGCGAATACGAGATAAGCGATCAGCGGCAGCAGAAGCAACAGCCAGAGCGGGTGTTCAATACGGATATCCACGGCGTCTCTGCACCTCCCATTCGGCAGTCATCAGAACTAAAAGAACTAAGACGAATGGCCAGACGATCGGCTTACGCGTTGTCGTCGTGCCCGTTGTACCGGCAAGTTTTCCGGCTGTGTAGGATTCCCCGGTGTTCACGGTGTGCTGCGAAGGCGCCAGCTGGACGGCCAGCAGCTTTTCAGCGGAGCCGTCAGCTGCCCGGTAGATCCCCGGACGCGCCGGTGCCTCAAGCGTATTCGCCGCTTCCGCAGTCGACAGATACTCACCTTCCATATCGTACAAGTCTGCGGGCGACGCCATGAGGACGGACTTCCGCTGCATCGGGGTGAATGTCCCGAGCGTCGCAGACTCTTCCGACAACGACTTCACGGCACTCCAGATGAACAGCGGGAATGTCGGCTGCAGCGGCCAGTCCGTCGCTTCCAGGTCAGCGAGGAAGATGAGGTCCCCCCTCGGCGAGCGCTGGATGAGCGGCGAATCCCCGATCCGGGCAAGGATTTCATACCCTTCGAATGGCGGATAGACCGATTCGACATACATCTCTTTCGGGGCGGCGACGGAGAACAGCGGATCGTCCGTGAAGCGGAGATCACCTTCTGCAGCCTCAGATTCAGCATCGACCCTGCCGATCAGCAGGACAGGACGGTCCCCTTCCGTCAGTGCATCCGACGACCGGGTGATCCGCAATGCATCTTTCGGTACACTGCGGTTCCCGTCATCTGTAATGATATCTTCCTGGATCGCTTCAACCGCCTTTCGCAGCAGTTCATGGAGTGACGGATCGACCGCGATGGCCCGGGGTTCGTTTCCGAGCAGGGCAAAGCTTACATTGTCAGCGGCATAATCATCCTTCGTCTGCAGTTCCGCCGACAAGGCCGCCGCATCTGTCTTCACGTCCTTGAACGCGATGGTCTCCTCTTCATCAGGTTCCCCCGATGTCGGCTTCTGGGCGAGCACCGTGCCGGTTGCTGCATCTTTCAATAAGACTGTCCCCGGCTGAGCCGTTTCGGAGTCACTCGAGAGTTTGACGATGGCCGTGACCGTACCGCCGCTCCGGACCGCTCCGAAACGGACGATGGACCGGTTGGCTGCCGGCCTGCTGTTCGCATGTACCTGCCAACTGACCCCTTCCGTCTCTTCCTTGAACTCGGAACGGTCGAACCGGTCCGTGAAAATATGGACTTCCGCGTTTTCCTCACCGAGCTGCGCACGGACGAGTTCGATCGCCTGCTGCATCGAAGGATCCGCGTAATTGACGCGGAGTTTATCCAATACGGCTGCTGCCTCGGAAGGGCTTTTCGCCTCCAGGGCGACCGCCGGCTCCTCGCCTGTCGTGATGATCGTGACCGGACGGTTTTCCTCCTCATCCAGCATCAGCTTCTTCATCGCTTCCCGGCTGCTGTCGAACAGAGACGTGCCTCCGGGTGACGCAAGCATGGCTGCGGAGCTGTCGACGACGAAGAAGAGCGGCACACCGCTGCTCCTGTCCTGCTTCAAATACGGGCCGAGCAGCAGCCAGACAAACAGCAGGAGCGCGAACAGCTGCAGGTAGAAGAGGCTGTTCCGCTGCAGGTTGCGGATGAACGGCGAGACGTGCTCCTCCTGACGGTCCGCCTGCCAGAACAGTACGGAGGAGACCGTCTTCGGCTGGAACCGTTTCCTGAACAAGTAATAGAGCAGGAGGGCCGCCGGGAAAACGAGTGTCCATAGATTATAAAGGCTGCTGAATCCCATCGGTGTCCCCCCTTTTCCGTATTACCGAACCCAACGCGCGTCCCTCATCTGCCTTGAGAATACATTCTCCGGCCCGGTCTGCGGTGACGTGAACAGGACATCCACGCCGTATTTCGCAGCACTTTCCAGCAGTTTCTTTTTGTGCTGCTCCGCTCTGTGCAAGTAAGCCTGCTCCGCAGAGGAAGTCATGGATACTTCCGCCTGCCGATCGTCTTCGCTGTCGACCAGCCTTAGATCACCGCTGAAGTCCGGATGCTGCTCAGCAGCTGACCGGACGACGATCAGCCTGACGTCCCGGCACCGTGCCGCAAGACTCCGGAACCAGTCGTGCAGCACATCATTCGGCTCGAGCGCATCGGTGATGATGAACAGCAGGGAGGTCCCGTGGGGGATGCCCGCCAGGCTGTCCGTAACGGCCCGGTTTCCGGAAGGCTCGTCAAAGGACGCAATCCTGGACGTCCAGGCCTTCGACTGTGCGGCACCTTTTCGTTTCACCGGTTTCTCCGCTGCGTCCGCCGTCCTGCTGATGGAGACGCCATCCCCGTTCTTCAATGCGATCTGCCCGAGGCCGATGGCGATCTGCTGCGCAAACGGCCATTTCCCTTCAAAATCCATCGACCGGCTCGCATCTAGCACGATATGAACGCGCAGCTCCTGTTCATCCAGAAACTGTTTGACGTAATATGTATCCGTCCGTGCGTAGACATTCCAGTCGATATGCCGGATGTCATCACCCGGATGGTACTCCTTGAAATCCGAGAACTCGAGTGAGGCACCTGTCTTCTTCGAAAGGTGGCCTCCTTTGTGATGTCCGAGCCTGCCGCCATACCGGACGAATGCCAGACGTCCGATGCGGGCAGCCAGACTTGGCGGGAACAGCAGCGTCATCAGCGGACCGCCTCCCTCCGCAGGTTTTCAAGCACATGATCGAGGAAGAGCTCCGGTGTAATGCCTTCCGCCTCTGCTTCATAATTGAGCTGGATCCGGTGCAAGAGTGCCGGTTTGGCCACTGTCCGCAAGTCTGCGATTGAAACGTGGATACGGCCCGCCAGGAATGCCCGCGCTTTCGCCAGGCGGATCATCGCCTGCAGGCCCCGCGGACCGCTCCCGAATTGGACATACCGAGCCCAGTCATTCCGGTCGCCCGCGTCCGGCTGCGTGTCCGTGACGAGCTGGACCGCATAATCGATCATCTCCTCTGCAATCACGATTTCCCTGACGAGTTCCTGGGCAGCCAGCACATCCGTATCGTTCATCACTTTCCTGATACGGACCGTTTCCGTCCCCGTCGTCCTCCGGATGATTTCTTTCAGCTCCTGACCAGTCGGGTGCTGCAAGATGATCTTGCACAGGAACCGGTCCAGCTGCGCTTCCGGCAGCGGATAGGTCCCCTCCAGGTCGATCGGGTTCTGTGTCGCGAGGACAAAGAAAGGAGCGGCCATCGGATAAGTCTCCCCGAGGACGGTCACAGTCTTCTCCCCCATCGCTTCCAGCAGGGCACTCTGGGTTTTCGGCGTCGCCCGGTTGATCTCATCGGCGAGGACGAGCTGGCTGAACAGCGGCCCTTCGCGGAACGAAAACTGCTGCCGTCCGTCATCCCCCCGCTCAAGTAAAGTCGTTCCTGTAATATCGGACGGCATCAGGTCAGGCGTGAATTGGATCCGTTTGAATGACAGATCGAGCACTTCGCTGATCGTCCGGATAAGCATCGTCTTGCCGAGACCCGGCGCCCCTTCCAGCAGCGCATGCCCTCCTGCCAGGATCGACAGCAGGGAATAGTCGACCGCTTCCTGCTGGCCGACGATGAATTTCCCGATTTCCTCCTTCACCTCCGCCATCCGGCTGCTCATTTCTTCAAAACGTTCAAGAGATGCAGTCATTCCCTCTTCCCCCTTCCGTGTATCATTCAATCGAAGAAAAATAATCGGTCACGATCTTTTCAAGCTCCGGTGACAACGGCAGCTGTTCCGTCTGTTTCAAATACGAGTCCTTATACTGCCCGACCACTTCTTCGTATGGCCGGACCGTCCCTTTCCGGGTATCCGTCTTCTTGTCCGTCGATTGGGCGGCGTCCCCTTTTCCGAGCTGTCCGCCGTCCGTCACTGAACTGCCCGGCTTTCCGAGCCGGTCGCCGGGTATTGCAAGAAGGTTCCTGCCGCCAGATCCGGTACCGGCTCCTGAGCCCTGGCCGGAGCCTTGACCCTGACCCGATCCCTGGCCATTGCCGGAGCCTTGACCCTGTCCCGATCCCTGGCCATTGCCGGATCCTTGACTCTGACCCGATCCCTGACCATTGCCGGAGCCTTGACCCTGACCCGATCCCTGACCGTTGCCGGATCCTTGGCCCTGACCTGAACTCTGTCCGTTACCGGAACCTTGGCTCTGGCCGCTCCCCGGCTGACTGCTGTTCCCCGAGCCGGGCTTCTGGCCCGATGATTGCCCGATCCCCTGGCCTTGGCTCCCCGTCCCTTGTGTCCCGGACGGCTTGCCGCTGCCTGCGCCGGGAGAATTGCTGCCGCCCGTCTGTGATCCGCCGGACTGGCTGCTGCCTGATCCGTCTGAACCGGCATTGCCGTTCTGATCACCATTCTGATCTCCGTTCTGAGCACCGGCTGCCAGCTGGGGAAGTGACGGTGCCTTCCCTATGCTTGCGAGATCCCTGTACGCCCTGTCTCCCGCATCAGCCAGCCCGGATGTGATCTGCTGCAGCTCTTTCAGCTCCCCCGCTTCTCCGCTTGTCAGCTGTCCGGCTTCACCAGCGCCTGCACCTGCGGCTTTTTTGTTATTCAGCTGCTGCTGGCGGTGTTTCAGTTCTTTCTGGGTTTTGATGAATTCCTTCAGCGCCTGCTCGGACGTCTGCGGCTTCTTCAAGTCCCCGGCGAGCGCTTCCAGTTTCTTTTTCACTTGAGGCGCCGCCGCTTTCTCCGCCATCTTTTCCGCCTGTTTCTTCAGCTCGGCGACGACCTTCTTCTCGGCCGCCGAGTCACGCGCTTCCTGCTGTGCAGGTGACGGGAACAGATTCAGCAGGAGAAGGAGGACGGCCGCCGCTGCTGTCGCGCCTGCAACTCTCCAGTCGGGCTTCAGCTTCTTGCGCCTTGAGAAAAGATGCAGCGCGGCTTCGAGGCGTAAAATGACGCGTTCGGTCAATAAACTGCCGAACGGTGAGTCCTGTACAACCGGATCGAGTGCTGTCACGAGCAGATTATCCGGCAAATACCGGTCGAGCGCCCGGACCGCCTGTTTCGTCGTGACCCGTTTCCGGACCATCAGAACGGCGGCAAGCACTCCTGCAGAACAAGCAAGCACCAGTGCATACATTCCGTATCCGGGGAAGACGAACAGCCTCGACAGGATGACGACGGCAAGGGCGCTTGCGAGCATCCACAGCAGTCCTTTAGGGCCTTCTGTGACAAATTGCTCGAACCGGAGACTTCTTCTCACTTTCTTCACGGCACGGTCGAGCTGGTTCCGCTTATTCTCCTGCTGTGCCATCATGCTCCCTCCTTACTTCCGTTTCTTCATGTTGACCCGGAGACGTTTCGATGCCAGCCAGATCGACAAGACGGCGATCAGCCCATAGAAGAGCACATAGCCGATCCATAACGGGAAGTGCACTTGTGTCATCTCTTCGATGCCCATGCCGATATCGCTCGATAGCAGGGACGCGAAGAAGATTTCCGGATTGACGGAAGCGAGGAAATGGCCGATGTACGATTTCCCCGCTATCCCTGTACCTCCGGCGCCCATCTGTTTGATCTGCACGATGATCAGGAACAGGAACGGGATCACTGCCGTGAAGAACAGCATGCTGCCGTACGTCGCGATCATCGATACCGTCGTCTTCCGGATGAGCGTCGAGAACAGGACACCGAGACTGCCGATCGACAGCAGGGTGATGAACAGGAACAGCAGCGATTTCATCAGAAGCACTGGTGAAATCCCACCGAACAGGAACACCAGGCTGTAGATCGGGAGCCCTGCGACGATGAGCAGCAGCAGGAACAGCACGGACGACAGCAGTTTCCCCGAAATGATTTGGAACGAGCTCTGGGACGTCGTCAGCAGCATGGGCAGCGTCTGGCGCTCCCGTTCCCCGCTGATCGTGCCAGCTGTCAGCCCGGGGGTGATGAACAGCACGAGCCCGAGCTGGATGAACGTCAGGAACGAAAACAGCATGACACTTTCCGACGGTTTGAAATAGATCGTGCCCGACAGGCTCGTCGTCGTGTAGATAAAACCGAAAACGAAGAGGCACATCGCCGTCAAATATAGGAAAACCCCGACGAAGCTTTTCGGACTGCGGAAGCGGAGTTTCACTTCTTTGGCGAGTACCGGATTAGTCAGCTTGGCTTTCACGATGATCGGCTCCTTTCGTTATCTGCATGAAGACGTCTTCGAGATCCGCTGAATCTTCCGAGAAGGAGACGATCCGAATGCCTGCCAGGACGGCCGACCGAAGCAGCTGGAACTGATCGGCATCTTCGCCTTTGAACGTGAAGGACAGCTGACCTGTTTCTGCACCGAGGGAGATATTGGAGACGAAAGGACTCTCCTCGAACACCGGGACGGCCGCGGAACGATCCCCCGCCACCCGGACGGTGATCGTCTTGTCGCCCGCGAGCTGCGCCTGTATCTCAGGGACGGACCCGTGCGCTATCAGCCTGCCGCTGTCAATGACGCCGATTTCGTCGCACATCTCCGCGAGTTCCGGCAAGATGTGGGAAGAAATCAGGATCGTCTTGCCCATCGATTTCAGCGACCGCAGTATATCCCGCATCTCGACGCGCGCACGCGGATCGAGACCCGATGCCGGTTCATCCAGAATGAGCACTTTCGGGTCGTGGATCAGACTTCTCGCAAGGCAGAGCCGCTGTTTCATTCCCCTCGAAAGTGAATCGACGTACGTGTCCCGTTTGTCGGACAGGTTCACGAGCTCCAGCAGATCGGTGATGAGCCGCTCCCGTTCCGCCGGCGGAATCCCGTAGCTTGCGCCGTAGAAATCCAAGTACTCATGCGCTTTCAGCTGGTCATAGATGCCGAAGAAATCCGGCATGTAGCCGATCCGTCTGCGGATTTCCTCGGGCTGCTTCGTAATATCGATGCCGTCGATGACGACCGTGCCGGAAGTCGGCTGCAGCAAGGTCGACAAAATGAGGAATGTCGTCGATTTCCCAGCTCCATTCGCCCCGACAAATCCGAACACCGTCCCTTCTGGCAGCGTGAGTGTCAGGTGATCAAGAGCAGTGAAGTTCCCATACTTTTTCGTTAAATCCGTAATCTGTATCATTTTGCAGCCTCCCCTGTCAGACGGAGTTCCGGCGGATGTACAGGGTCTCCGGCCTGGTTGTCGGTCACCGCCAGTTTGACCGTTACTTTTCCTTCTTTTGACACATAATCACCCGCTGGTTCAGCAGTCAGCGTGCTTTTCCCTTCAAGCGGTTCATACTCGCCTGATACTATATTCAGGATACTGACCTCATAGCGGGCTGAGTCCGTTCCGAGCAGCTGGAGACTGCTCCATCCCGTCACTTCCTTCACAAAGTTTTCAGGAAGCTGCCATGTCTGTGTGTATTCGTCTTCGTAGAAGAAATATTCCTTAGTCGTTTCATCCAGCAGATCGGCGGGCTGGCCGGTGACGGACAGCAGTTCCATCTGCATCGCTTCACTGTCGATCTTCACCGATCCCGACAGCACGGTTTCGATATCGACCGGCTGCAGGACGATGGACAGCGGTGAGGAGGAAGCTTTCCTGCCGTTCAGTGCAAGCTCCATGATCTGGGTACCGGTGACCCCTGCGAGAACCGGCTTAAGTGAGCTGTTCAAGTGCGTTGCGGAAAACTCCAGGAGCCCTTCCTTCCTGCTCTCCATCAGATCCTCCTGACTGGCCGCCATCTGGCCCATGGAGCCCATCTGGAAGGAGGATCTCCCGCCGAGGACGCTTGCTTTGATCTCCTTCTTGACGGAGATCGTCTCTCCTGCCGCAACGGCACCGAGGGAGATCTTCTTGCTGCCGGTCAGCAGGAGGACGTCATCCAAGGCGAACGGGAATGTGTTCGTCACTGTGCCGGTCAGCAGGCCTTCTTTGAATGTCAGGTCCGTATCGAAGCTGCCTGCGCTTTCCATCTCGGTCCGGCCGTAGAAGGAGGCGACGTTCCAAAATCCTAGATTCCGGTACGTCAGCAATTCTTCGGAGGTGCCCTTTTCGACGACCGCCCTGTCATGCGCACGGCCGTTGCCGCCGAAGACATTCGTCATGGATGAACTCACAAGGACGGTGCTCGGTTTCTGTACCCCAAAGGAGAACTCACCGCTTTTGTCCGTCAGCAGGGATTCGACGTAATAACCGGATAACCGGCTGTCCGGCCCCACTTCATAGATAGCGGAATGCTGGAGCTGCGATTTCCCAAGACGGTCCTTGGCCCCGTAAGCGAAGATGGCGATGGATACTGCGACCGCAGCGGCCGGGATGATCCACCACGCATGCTCCCGCTTATCCTTTTTCCGTAAAAATACATAGAGGACCGGGATGGCCATGAAGAGATAGATCAGGATGAAACCCGCCAGCAGCGGCGCGGACACTTTGAAGGACGGGAACAGCTCATTCGTCTGTGCGACCGACCACGACAGGTCATCCGCCGGACTGGAATAATACGGCTGCACCGGACGCTGCGCCGTCAGCATCCCGCTCGTTTTCAGCAGATCCGACCAGAAGCGTTTCGCTCCGATCGCCGAGCGGAATGCGTCGCTTCCGATCGTGAAGGAAGTCTGGACGACAATCCCGTCGTTGACAGGACGTGCAGCCGCAAGGATCACACCGTCCGTTTCGGCGACGGCTTTTGCGTCTGCAGCAAGGGCGGAACCGTACCCGGGAACCGGATCCTTGAACTTGTCATTGAACAGCTTGGGCGGCAGTTCCTTGGCCGATGATAATTCCAACGGCAAATACTCCCGGAAAACACCTGCTTCAGCAGCCGCGTTATCGGAAGCGCCGAGCAGCAGGATCCCGCCGCTCTTCACCCATTCAAGCATCGCGTCCTGCTGGGCGGCTGTCAGATCGGCTACTGCAAACCGGTCGGCAGCGACGATATCCACCGCTCCCCAGCCTGCAGCTTCACTTGGCAGAGGAGCTGCATCCCCTTTTGACAGGTTCAGCAATTCCATGCCCTGGAAGCCTGTCAGCTGAATGTCCTTCAAAGACGACAGCCGGTCGATATTGTCCGCAAGACCCGCGACGAAAAGGGTCTCACGCGGAAAGGACATGGACGTCACGAGCTGGGTGCCGGAGTGGGCGATCTCCTTCCCGCTCTTCCAGCCGTTTTCATACAGGAAGACGTTTTTCTTCACTTGGCCGCCGTACATGTTCGGGTCTTCCAGGGACTCGACGATCATCGAGACGGTCTGTTTCTCCCCTTGCCCGACAGTGACCGGCACCACGCGGCCTGCACCTGACGACTGGCCCGCCGTCGTGTCGAAGACCAGGTCGCCGGTAAAGGAACTGCCTTTGTTTTCAATGGTGAAGACGACCGGTGCGCCTTCCCCGTCTTTCGTTTTGCTGTCCAGTCCTGCTGAAACTGAAATAGATAAATCCGGCACTGCCAATGCCTGACGTGCGGGTATCAGCAGAACCATTAGAAATACAGCCGTCAGCAGCCGTCCAAAAACCTTCCATGCGTGCATCCTTCTCATCGCCTCGCTTTCTGACTTGTTTGTGTGATAATAGTTAGTACGTGTAAATCTGGTAAAAGTTGCACTATTCAAGCAATGTGGAACCTTTTCGCAGCATGTCCGCGTGTTCTTCGATAACCGATGTGAACGCCTGTACCTGTTTCAGGCCGAAAATCGACTCATACCCGATCAGATACGTATCGCGCGTCAATTCGAATTCCGCTTCACTGTTCAGCAGGGGAATCTTATTCACCTGCTCATCGCCCCGCAGCGTGATGGACGGCAGGATGGCGTAGCCGATGCCGTTTAGGGCAAGCTGGCGGCATGTCTCCATCTGATCTACCGTCAGCTGTCGTCCCGGCTTCCTCGAAAAATGTTTCTGCCACCATTGCTGAATTTCCATGTAGTAGTTCGAATCGCTCTTGAACTGGATGTACGGACGATCTGTATCTTTCAGCTGATCAATCGACGTTATTTCCTGATCCACGAGATAGAGCTGGTCGCGGAACAGATACGTCCGCCGGCTGTTCCATTCCACTTCTCCCCGCACTATGCCGACATGGGCCTCGCCTTCATAGAGCGCCCGCAGGATCTCCGACGTCCAGCCGGTCATGAGCGAAATCTTCGCATCGGGATACCGCTTGACGAAGTCCTTCAGCACTTCCGGCAGCCATGTCTGTCCGACAATCGATGCACAAGCGATGTTCAGCGTCCCGTGCACCCGGTCCGCAAGCGAAGCGATCCGCTCCAGCGTCTCCTCCTTTTTCTGCACGATCTCCTTCGCATAGTCGATGACGAGCTCCCCGGCAGCCGTCGGCACAAGCCCTTTCTGCGACCGGACGAACAGCTTGGCACCCCACTCCTTCTCAATCGACTGCAACCGCTGGGACAATGCCGGCTGGGAGATGAACAGCCGGTCCGCCGCTTTCCGCATATTCCCTTCCTCCGCCAGCATCTTAATAATCTCCGAAGTATTCATACGCCTCTTCCTCTCATCTGTCACTCTATTAAAAAAGAGGCTCTTCATGGAAAAAGAGCCTCTTCAGATCAGCCGGACCGTGACCCGGCAATGATATTATTTTGCACTGTATACATACTTCTTGAATTGTTTCAGCATCACCCGGCGTGTCAGGATCCCGGCGAACGTGCCGTCATCTTCCGTCACACAAAGGAACGTATGGTTGATGAGCAGATCCAGCCCTTTCTGGAAACGGTCCGTCGTCCGGATCACGGGCAGATCGGTCTGCATGATCCCATCGACCTTCAGCTCCGACAGCCGCTCATATTCAATTCGCTCAAGGCCGAGGATGGCGTCCGTAATCATCCCGATACCGAGCAGCCCCTGCAGCTTATACTTTGCATCGAGCACAGGAATCGCCGAGTAACCTGTCTTGGTCAGCACGAGCAGCGCGTGCTCCGCATTGTTGCCGATCTGCACGTGAGCCACTTTATCAGCAGGGATCAAATAATCGGAAATCGGCATCACTAAAAATTCATTATTGTTCAAAGCAACCAATGTAAACCGCTCCTCCAGCAGCAACTTGTACCCTTCCATGCTGCTTCTCTACTATATCACAGAGCCGTCTGAAAAATGAAGGAAGGCCGTAAAACAACTGGGAATTTTTTCTCACAAAAAAAGCCTCTTGGTTAGTAAGAGGCCCAGTAGTACATAATAATAATCCCGACGAACAGAGCGGCAACAAGAATCACCCACAAGATCGGGTTCAGCGTGAACGGGTGATCCTCGATCGGCTCGGCCACGCTGCGGTCCTGCCGGTTCAGCACCCCTTCCGGATTATACGCCGGCTTTTTCAACACCGAGAACAGACCGATCAGGACGATGACCGCGATGACGACTGCAATCGGAACCATCCATATATCGAACAACGCCTACACTCCTTCCGCACGCAGCAGTATTGAAGGCTGCCTGCATCGTTAGCGTGTGCAGTCGCCAGGAAACTAACCGTCAGAACGGAAATTGGTTCAGCCATTGCCCGCCATCGAGCGTCACGATCTCCCCGTTCATGTAAGATGCTTTGTCGGACATGATGAACGCTGCAAGCTCGGCGATCTCTTCCGGCCGGCCGACCCGGCCGAGCGGTACCGACTCGATCGTGCGCTGCGCCGCCTCTTCGGACTGGAACAGCTTTTCGGCGCCGCCTGTCCGCTCGATCGGTCCCGGAGCGATCCCGTTGACCCGCACGCCGTATTTCCGGCCCCATTCGACTGCGAGCGTGCGGGTCAGTGACATGACGCCCGCTTTCGCCGCCGCCGAATGGACGACACCAGGTCCGGCATCCCACGCATAGGTAGCCAGCATATTGAGGATCGCCCCTTTCTGCCCTTTCTCTTTCCAATAGTTCATGACCGCGCTCGAACAGTAGAACGTCCCATTCAGTACGATATCGATGACCGATTTCCAGCCGTTCGGCGACAGGTCCTCCGCATGGACGAGGAAATTCCCAGCGGCATTATTGACAAGGCCGTCAATCCTCCCGAATGTCTCGTCCGCATACCGGATCATCGCTTCGATCGTCTCCAGCTGGCGCACGTCCATCTGGAACGGATAGGCATTGTCCCCGATCTCTTTTTTTGCAGCTGCCAGCTTCTCTTCGTCCCTGCCCGTGATGATGACCTTCGCTCCATCATCCGCAAACTTTTTCGCCATATATTTCCCCATTCCATTCGAACCGCCCGTCACGATGATGACTTTCTGGTCTGTCATATGAATTCCCCCTTATGATGAATGAATGTTCATTCAAACTTTACCACAATTCAGATAATCTTTCATCTGTCTCATCTGTTTTCATAGTTTACGCGATAATTTCCCTGTTCCCGCCATTTGTATGTACTTCTCGCTGAAATCCTAGTACAATACTGTCAACTTGTCATTTTCGAGTAAAAAGGGAAAGGAGGGGATTCTTTGACAGAACGAGCCGCACTCCGCGACTTGGCGGTGGCGATCTATACGGTGAACCGCCACGCGAAGACAGCGCCGGATAACCGCCCGCTGTACCAGCTGAAGAAACAATCGATCGACAAACTGCTGCAATCTGGCGATGCGGAGAAAGTCGGTCTGCATTTTGTGGAGAATCCGAGGTTC
This sequence comes from Sporosarcina sp. NCCP-2716, assembly GCF_023707985.1. Lineage (GTDB taxonomy): Bacteria > Bacillota > Bacilli > Bacillales_A > Planococcaceae > Sporosarcina. Next base: position 123,524 of record NZ_BRCF01000001.1, on the reverse strand, counting down.
AGCAAGCAGCATTCCACCGTCCTTGTCCGCTGCGGAGATTTCCTGTTCCACACGCTGCCGGAAAAAGAGGACTTCGCCAAGCTCCCGCATCTCGGTGAGCAGGACATGCAGTTCAGGAACCCCCAGGAGCGGATGAGCCTGAAGGCGGCCCGCGACCTGCTGACGGCTTTTACAGGAGGCGCCGGCGAAAAACCGGTCCAGGCCGCTCCGAAACCGCAGCTTCAGAAGAAAAAACGTGTGACGAATACAGACTCGTTCCGCTCCTCCTACTTGGACGGAAAACGGTAAAGGACATGCCCGCGGGCATGTCCTTTTTTTCACTCGTAATACTTGAACAGCACTTGGGTCCCTTTGTCGCTGAATCCCTGATTGCTCAAGTCTTCGTACAGGCTGATCGCAAGCTCGAGCCCCGGCAGCGGAAGCTCCATCGCTTTTGCCTCTTCGAGTGCGATGTGCAGATCCTTCAGGAAGTGCTTCGTGTAGAAACCGGGTTCGAAATTGCCTGCGAGCATGCGCGGCCCGAGATTGGACAGCGACCAGGAGCCCGCCGCCCCCGTAGCGATCGATTCGAGAACCTTCTCTGCGTCGAGTCCCGCTTTTTGAGCGTACGCCAGCGCTTCACAAACTCCGATAATGTTCGTCGCGATTGCGAGCTGATTGCTCATTTTCGTATGCTGGCCCGCCCCGGCCGGCCCCTGCAGCATGACACGGCTGCCGAACACGTCGAAGACCGGCTTCACTTGTTCGAACACCGCTTCTTCTCCTCCGCACATGATCGACAGCGTGCCGTTGCGCGCGCCGACGTCTCCGCCGGAAACAGGCGCGTCCAACGACTTCATGCCTTTCTCTTCAGCGGCTGTTTCGATCCGTTTCGCGAGCGCCGGACTCGAAGTCGTCATATCCACCAGCACTTGTCCTGCTGAACCGGTCGCCAGGATACCGTCTTGCCCGAAATACACTTCCTCCACGTCCGACGGATAGCCGACCATCGTGAACACGATATCCGCTCCGCGGACAGCATCCTGTACTGCAGGCGCCCATCCGGCCCCTGCTTCCAGAAGCGGTTCGGCTTTCGCTTTCGTACGAGTGAAGACGGTGACCGCATGTCCCGCCGTCAGCAAATGACGGACGATGCTCGCCCCCATGACCCCTGTTCCGATGAACCCGATCTTATATGTCATCCCCATTACCCCTTTCGATACTTTCCCCACTATCATACCGTATCTTCCGCGATTTTTCCGCACGCGGGAATGTTTGTGAGTGACAGCGGTTGTGATCTGCACTGGCGGGGATGCGTGGAATGATTTTTAGTGACCGAGGATGCCGGGAGAGCGCAGTGCAGGGCGGTAAGGACGCGGACTAGTGACCGGTGATGCCGGGAGAGCATGCTCGCGGGTAATAAAAACGCCGCCTAGTGACCGGAGGTGCATTAAATACATGCTTTCGGTCACTAAGAGCACTCCTTAGTGACCGACGTCGCTCTAAATGCACCATCCCAGGCAATACGAACTCCCCTTACTGACCGGTGATACCCCAAATTCACTTCCTCGGTCACTAA
>NZ_BRCF01000001.1:0-121876 GCF_023707985.1 Sporosarcina sp. NCCP-2716 | reverse complement strand
TCGCGACATTTTTCGCCCTTCCGCAGTTCAAAACCAAGATTGAATGGTGGGCTCCGCTGCGCTGCGCCTTTTGTCCAGACGACTGCCTCGCACGGAGATTCGGGCAATAGCGCGCTTCCTTTCTTACCGGCCGAACGCTTTTTTATCACTTCGGGGTGATAGGAAAGTTCCCTATCGCCCCGCCATGTCCATTTCGTACGCTCTCGGTCACTAGAAACGTTCCCTAGTGACCGAGATTTACGAATATATTCATTTGCGGTCACAAGGAGGCCTCCCTACTGCCCGGTATCACCCAAAATGCACACCACCTGGCAATAAGATCGTTCCCTACTGCCCGGTATCGCCCCAGATGCACTTCCCCGGGCACTAAGACCACTCCCTAGTGACCGCGCCTGTCCGATCCCTCCTATTTATCAGCAAACAAAAAAAGACGGCTCCTGGGAGAGAGCCGTCCTCAAAAGGGGGAAATGAGAATGTTGCTGTGTTCAATGATAGTATGCCCGCCTCACACTACTCTAAACCTCTTACACGCCGATTTTTTCAAATTCTTTTTTATCGGCTTTATCCGTGTAACCGCAAAATCGTGTGCGTTACTTCTTTTTCCATGTCATAGGCGTTAAGCAGATGGTCCAATTCGACGCTTAACCGGATCGTATCAGCGGAGGAAAGCCCTTTTTCCCGTGCAGTGGTTAAGAGTTCCTTGCGCGTCTGTTCGATCTTTCTCTCCAACTTATTCACTGGCACACCTCCATTGGGTCACTACATACCTTCAGGTAGTTTACCATAGCCACCAAACAAAAGGTATCTAAAATTTTAGACAACTTTCGACAAAAGTCTTCATAACTTCTAACATTTGTACAATCGATGAATTCATGATACTTTACGTATATCTAAAACGAATAGTACACAACAGCGCTCAACGAAAAAGGAGTTGGAGAGTATGGAAGAGATGGAGAACCCGAACATTGCAACTGTAGGATCGATCATCGAATTCGGTGAAGACCTGCAGGGAATTGTGGAAAAGGTGAACGACAACTCGGTTATTGTCAACTTGACGTTCATGGAGAATTTCGATGACCTCGGACTTGAAGAAAAAACAGTGGTCAATCACAAACGGTACAAGATTATCCACCGAAAAGAAGATTGAAACTTTTAAATGAGGGAATCGTCAAATTACAGGAAGAAAAAGGAGGCCACCCGATGATTAACCGAAAATTGATGTACACAGCGCTGTCCGCATCGCTTCTGCTGGCGGCATGCGGGACAGACAGCAATAACGAAAAAACAGACAATGCCGGAGTCGAAGATCCTTCCGAAACGGTGAATACGGATACTGAAGGAACGGACACTGGCACTGACAGCGGTACAACGGACGATAGCGGAACGACGGATGACAGCTCATCCGAAGGGACTGAAACGGATGGATCCGATTCTGCCGGCGAAGGTGAAAACAGTGAAGGCGAAGACAGCGGGCAAGAAGCGGATGACACTTCAGCTGAGCTTCCTGACAGCAGTGAAGTGACGAGCGATGAACAAGACTTCAAGATGCAGGTCCTTGACGGCTATACACTGACAAGCGAAGAACCGGGACGCGATGTATTATACGTAAAGGATGATGATTCATACTTCATGAGCATCTCAACGTCCGATTCTGCGGACGCTGATTATGACAAAGCCCTGGAGAACATGAACACAAAGCTTGCGGCAACCAGCTCCGATGCCTCACCTGCTGAACTGACCAAAGGTTCCGATCTGCCGGAGAGCGGCGGTCTCGAGAAACTGAAAGCGTACCGCGTGCTCGCAGCGGAAGGTCCGGTCACAGCGATGCTCTTCGAACGCGGCAGCATGCTCGTGGAAGTCATGATTTACGATAATAACAACGAAAAGTATTACGATGACTTCCTTAAAATGGCTGAAACCATCGTTTCGACGAAATAAGTTTTTACGTTATTAATCAAGTGAACAACCAAAAAAACTGATCGGCCACATTGGCTGGTCAGTTTTTTTGTGAAGACAGATCCCGTATGGACACTCCGAGTTTCTGCAGCAGTGCAGAAGCCTGCTCCTGTTCCTCAGGTGTCAGTACCGAAAGCAGACGGGTTATGTTATCCGCGTGTCCGGGGAACAGGGAGGCCATCAGTTTGTCACCGGATTCCGTGATCGCCACATACGTGACACGCTTATCCTGGGCGTTGGTCTCCCGGCGCAAATAGCCGCTGTCTTCCAGCTTATTGATGACGTAGGTCATCGACCCGCTCCGCATGAGGATCTTTTCCCCGATTTTCTGGATAGGCTGCTTCCCTTTATGGTACAGCAATTCCAGCACCGCGAATTCAGTCGGGTTCAGACCTTCCGACGTAATGAGCCGATTCGTTTCTTCGTGCAGCACTTTACTCGCTCTGGACAGGACGACAAATAACTTCAGTGCCCGTTCATTCGCGTTTTCCACATCACTTCACCTGCAATTTCCCTTTTGGTCGATATACATAGTATAGTGCCCAAACGGACGTTTCGTCAAAAGTTGGGATGGCGGTGAGGTGTCAATTGGCCGGAAGGTGGGTGATCTCATGGACGTCCTGCATGCAATGTACAGGGAAAACGAGCATGAATGTCGTGCCGAGTTCGAGCTGGCTCGTGACGGCCACTGAACCGCCCAAGTCCTCCATCGTCTTGAGGACGAACGGCAGTCCGAGTCCCGTGCCTTCCGGTTTCGACGTGAAGAAAGGCATGAACATGTTTTTCACTTGCAGCTCCGACATGCCTTTCCCTGTATCCGTAACAGTAAGGCTGAATGAGTGTTCCCCAGGCCCTTTCTCCAGCTTCAGCGTCAGGACGCCGCCCGGTCCCATCGCTTCGAAAGCATTCTTGAACAAGTTGAGAAGCACTTGTTTCAGTTTATCCGCATTGGAATAGATCATCGAATTGCAGAAGGAGCTGTCCTGCCAGTCGATTTCGATTGACTCGAACATCGCTTTCGGCTTCATGATCTCGAGCACTTTCGTGATCAGCACGCCGAGTGAAAACTCCGAGTATTTCTCTTCGGTCGGTTTCGACAGCATGAGCATTTCGTTCAGAATGGCTTCCATACGCTGCAGCTCGCTGTCCACCACTTCCAGATACTTCGCCGTATCTCCCGTGGCAGTCACTTCCATCAGCTGCACGAATCCCTTAAGCGTCGTCATCGGATTACGGATCTCATGAGCAATGCTCGCCGCCATCTGTCCGACCGTCGACAGCGAACCGGAATGTTCGAGCTGTTTGCGCAGCATTTCCGTTTCCGTGCAATCCTTCACTTCCACGACATAGATATCACTCTCCATGTTGTAGGAAGACCGGATTTCGAAAAACTTTATATCGTTCGGGTCTTTTTCGAAACGCCCCGTCAACATAGCTTCCCCGAAGGTCTGCAGTCTGCGTACATAATCGGCGTAGACCCGCTCCGCATCATCTTTCAACGTATTCAATTTCCGGTAGATTGTCTGGACATGCCTGCCGACGAGTTCTTTACGCGACATATTGAACAGACTGGTCACCTTATGATTGACGTCCATGATCTGCCCTTCCCGGCTGACAAGCAGGATGGTCTTCGAAACGCACCCGAACGAGCTTGCATACACCGATGAAGGGATGTCGACTTCAGAGGCGGGCAATATGAACGTCACAACCGCCTGCTGCTTGTCTCTGCTGTAGAAGACGTGCGCTTTGCAAAGGCATTCCACGTTGTCGCGGATGGAGATGGCGAAGTTGTCCATCTGCACGACCTCCGTCTCCTCAGAGTTTTTCAGAATATCATACCAATCCTGCAAGCTCTGCCTGACGGTGATCCGTGTCAGAAAGTTATCATCCTCGTGCAACGAAAACTTGTTCTTGAATAATGTATTTGCAAGGACAATGGTTCCGTCTTTTTCCACTAAGATGCATGGATTACGATTTTCCTTGACGAACAGGGACATACTTTTAAAAGCAGTTTCCACTTGGCCCGACATCCTTTCACCCCGAGAATATAGATAGGCTATGCAAACAGACGGTGATATATGTTCACTGTTACTAATGAATGTTATCTACATGAAAGATTATTCCACATTTCATCTGACCCTTATATAGGCCTAAGGGCACAAATATTTTTACAATTCTAAAATAACTTGTTGCTTCGTGTGCTTTTATACTAGACGGTTCCCGGCGGCAGGGCCGCATGGCAGCCCAGCCGATCACCCGATGATGACCCGTTCCTTCGGATAACGGATGGACGTCTTGTGAACTTTTCCACCGAGCGTGAAGAGGAATGAGATGAGCCCGACCCGGCCTATGAACATGAGTGCCATGATGATCACTTTCCCGGGCACTGACAAGTCGGCTGTAATCCCGAGCGACATGCCGCACGTACCGAACGCGGACGTAATCTCAAACAGCAGCGGCACGACCGGAATCCCTTTCTCCGTGATGAGCAGGATCAGCATCGAGACAATGACCATGAAGCCCGCAAGCAGAATGACAGCATACGAGCGGAAGATGTCGATAAGGGTGATCCGGCGCTGGAAGATGTGCACGACGTCCTTGCCTTTAGCAAAGTTGATGAGGAACAGGATGGCGATCGCGAACGTCGTCGTCCGGATCCCTCCGCCAACCGAACTCGGCGAAGCACCGATGAACATGAGGATACTGATGACGATGTCGGTCGCATCACTGAAATTTGTAATGTCATACGTCGTTAATCCTGCGGAACGCGCGGATACCGAGTGGAAAAGCGATGTAAACAGCCGCTCATGCCATGGCATCCCCTTGAACGAATGGAACGACTCGAGGACGAAAATCATGAGCGCCCCGCCCGCGAGCAAAATGCCGAATGTCGCCGTCGTGATCTTCGTGAACAGCGAGAAACGGAAATGGGGCACTTTTTTCGAGAAATAACTCTTCACTTCGACAAGGACCGGAAAACCGATTGCGCCGAGGACAATCAGGATCATCGTGATGGTCTGGATGAAATAATCATTGAAATATGGCAGCAGCGAAGCATCGGTAATGTCGAAACCAGCGTTCGTCGTCGCAGAGACCGCCATGAACATGCCGTTCAGGAGCGCTTCCGAGAATGTATCGTAGAGCGGCATGATATACAGCGTCAGGATGATCCCGCCGATCAGTTCGATCAGGAAGATAAGCCAGACGATCTGCTTGATGAGCTGGACGACGCCTGCGAGTGAATACTGGTTGGAGTCCACCATGATGAGCTGCCGTTCGCGGAGGCCGATCCGTTTTTTCAGGAGCAGCCAGAAGAACGTGCCGATCGACATGATGCCGATGCCGCCGATCTGAAGGACGAGCATGACCATGCACAGGCCGAACACCGTATATGTACCGCCGATGCTGATCGGGGTCAATCCCGTAACGCTGACCGCGCTCACCGCCGTGAACAGGCTGTCAATGAACGATACATGCACGCCCTCATTGTAAACGCCCGGTAAGTTCAGCAACAGGAAAGAAAACGCTATTGCCAGGAAGTAATAAAATACGATTATTTGAGCCGGTGTGAAGCGGCGGAAATTGTCTCTGCTGAATCTCATTGTCTATCCGATCCTTTCCTGCTGGGAGCCATTATCATACCACATTTGAATTTACCCTGTCAGTGAAATCTCAGCCACTTACCCTTCGCCTGAAACCATGGCCCACAGCGGATGAACACGAAAAAGCCCACCGCTGCCAGTCTGCCTGACAGCGGTGGACGTTATTCTTTTTGCTCGATGGCTTACTTTTTCTTCTTGCTAGCGACAGCTGTCAAGTAACCGCCGACAGCAATACCTGCCAGCACGATCCAGAACGTGAGCTTCCACGCTGCTGAATGCGGGAAGGATTCAGCCAGAATATGCACTTTCGGATGTGCAAGCGTCATGACAACGAGTTTGATACCTACCCAGCCTACGATCAGGAAAGCCGCTGTCTCAAGTGACGGATATTTCTCCAGCAAGGTCACGAACTGGCGCGCTGCAAAACGGATGAGGACCAGACCGATGATGCCGCCGATCATCATGACAGTGAACTGGCCGCCGTTGATGCCGCCGATATGGAAGTCGCCGAGTTCGGGAAGTGTAACAGCAAGCGCCACCGCTGCAAGCATGGAATCGAGAGCGAAAGCGATGTCAGCAAGCTCGACTTTCAATACAGTCATCCAGAAACCGGACTGTTTGCGTTTCTTCTTCGTCGGATCCGCCTCTTTGTGGTGTTTCTGATCCCATATACTCTTTATGGAGATATAGAGCAGGTAGACCGCCCCGAGCGCCTGAATTTCCCAATAGTTCACGAGGTACGTGATGAAGAACAGCGCCGCGAAACGGAAGACGAATGCTCCGAGAAGCCCGTAGAATAATGCTTTCTTCTGCTGTACTTTCGGTAAATGCTTCACCATGACGGCCATGACCACAGCGTTATCCGCAGCCAGCAGGCCTTCGAGTACGATGAGGACAACAAGCACCCATGCGTATTCCAGTAAAATCGTTTCCACAATGAATTCCTCCTTTTTTTCCATCAAAAAAACCCTCACCTAATAAAAGGCAAAGGTCTCGCTAAGTCGGAATTTGTGAAAAATCCAGCTATCATAACCGATGGCGCTAAAACACCATGTATTGACGACTATGAAATAGGTTTCCCTATAGCTACTCCCCTTTGACAAACGTCAAAGACATTCAGTTGTTGGGTCATTTCTCTCTCCATTATACTAAGCTTCGGCGGTTCTGTAAACTCCCCAATTGCCCAACTGCAGATTATTTCCATCCGCTGTTGCTGCCCAGCCGATAATAGAGTGACACCTGCACTGAAAAAGCAGCCGATTCTCTGAGCTTCACAAACCTTTGCAGTCCGTCTTACTGTATGACGGCTCTGCGGTTTCTATTCACGGCTGTCCCCGTTTCACGTAAAAACAGCCGGCATCTGCAGGAAATCTGCGGATGCCGGCTTGGCAGGCTGTACGGTTTTCATCACAAGTCTTCAGGCACTTCGTAATCGGGCTGCGGACGCGCCCGCCGCCTCGTCTTCTTATCGAACAGACTGTAGACGATCGGGACGATATACAGCGTCAGGAAGGTCGAGCTGATCAGACCGCCGATGACAGCGATCCCCATCGGCTGGTTGATCTCCGTGCCTTCACCGATGCCAAGTGCGAGTGGCAGCAGGCCGAGGATGGTCGTGAGTGCCGTCATGAGGATCGGACGCACGCGGTTCTTCACCGAGATGACGATCGCTTCGTATGACGGCATCCCTTTTTCCTTCTGCTGGTTGATGTAGTCGACGAGCACAATGCCGTTGTTGACGACGATACCGACGAGCACGAGGATACCGATGACCGCCGTGACACTGATCGGCGTCTTCGTGACAATCAGGCCGATGGCGACACCGATCACCATGAGCGGCACCGAGAACATGATGACGAACGGATATTTGAACGATTCGAATTGCGCAGCCATCACGATGTAGACGAGGACGACAGCCAGGATGATCGCGAGGAGCATGTCATTTGCTGCGTTCTCGAACAGTTCACGGTCGCCGCTGTAGGACATTTTCACGTCATCCGGCAGATTAAGGCCGTCGATCGCTTCATTAACTTCTTTCGTCACTTGGCCGAGCGAGCGGCTGTTTTCGTATTTCACATCATACGAAACGGAGTGCGCCTGGTCGACACGCTGGATGGCGACCGGTCCTTCCGCAATGTCGATCTTCGCGACTTGGCCGAGTTTCACATACTGCCCGGTCTGTGTGCGCAGCTTGATCTTCCGGAGGGCCCCGGTGTCTTCGTAGAATTTCTTATCATACTGGACGTTGACGGTCAGCACTTCGTCGTTCTCATCGACAATCTGCGTGGCGAACGTACCGCGCGTGACATCCGTGATGACTTGCGCGACCTGGTACGGCGCGAGGCCGAAGTTCGCAGCAAGTTCCCGGTCGACGGTCACTTTGACTTCCTCGACCGTGTCCATCAAGTTATTGGAGACGTCCGTGATACCGTCGAGCCCTTTCAGCTTTTCATCGACTTTCTCAGTCGCTTTCATCAGACGTGCTTCGTTTGTGTCTTCCAGCGAGAACGACAGCGTATTCGGGCTTGACCCCGCAGCCGCCTGCACGCTGAAGCTGATATCCGCTGCATCCCCGACCGACTTGACGACTTTCGGTTTCACGTCGTCCATGAACTCGAAGACGGAACGGTCGCGCTTATCAAGCGGTTTCAGTTTCACATACATTTCAGCAGTGTCCGCCTTCGAGCCGCCCTGCGCCATCGACTGCTGGGTTCCGCCGACGAGACTGACGTACACATCGACATCCTTCTGTTTTTTCAGGACGTCTTCCACTTTTTTCACGGCCGCATTCGTCGACTCAAGTGACGAGCCATTCGGCAGTTCGACGTTGACGCTGAAGAAGCCTTCATCGGTCGACGGCAGGAATTCCGTCCCGACCTTTGTCATGCCGAACGCACTTGCTGCGAGAACGACAGCGGTCAGCATGAGAATAAGGAACCGGTGGCTGAGCGACCATTTGACAGAGTTCTCGAACGTCCGCAATGTACGCGACCGTCTCCTGCGCGCCTCGACATTGCGGCGCGGCTTGCGCAGCATCCGGCTCGCCATCATCGGAACGACCGTCAGTGCGACGACGAGGGACGCGAACAGGCTGAACGAAATGGTCAGCGCAAACTGCGTAAAGATCTGGCCGATCAGCCCGCTGATGAATACGACCGGCACGAATACCGCGAGAGTCGTCAGCGTCGATGCGATGATCGCGCCGCCGATCTCCTTCGACCCTTCGCTTGCCGCTGTCCTGCGGTCTTTCCCCATCGCCAGATGACGCTCGATGTTTTCGATGACGACGATCGCGTTATCGACGAGCATCCCGATGCCGAGTGCGAGCGCACCGAGCGTCATGATGTTCAGCGAGAAGTCCGCGAAGAACATGAGTACGAACGTCACGATGACCGAATAGGGAATCGCGACTCCGATGATGATCGGACTGCGGACCCCTTTCAGGAAGAAGAACAGGACGATCATCGCGAAGATGCCTCCGAGGATGAGCGACTGGCCGATGTTGTTGATGGCCAGCTGGACGTAATCCCCCTGGTCAAACAGGATATCAGCATTGACGTCTTTGAACTGCTTTTCATCGAGCAGGCGGTCGAGTGACTGCTTGAACGATTTGGAGACTTGCGCTGTGTTCGCACCCGACTCCTGGAGCACGGAGAGCAGAACGGCCTGCTGGTCGTTCGCTCGCGTTATCGTATCGTTGGCGGCTTCCCCACGGCTGACGGCTGCGACGTCTTTGACATACATGCGCTTGCCCGTCAGCGGATTCGGCCCGATAATGACATTTCCGACATCTTGCGCATTTGCGAGCGTGCTGACAATCCGTGTCGTCAGCTGTTTGCCGCCCGAAGCACTCACCGGTTCACCCGGCATCGTGACGTTCGACGCCTGGACCGCCTGGACGACGTCGGCCTGCGTCAGACCGTTCTTCTCCAGTTTGGCTTCGTCGAGCTTGATCTGGATTTCTTCCACTAGTTTACCTGAGACACTGACGCTCGCCACACCTTCCGTCTGACGGAGCTCGGTCTCAAGCTCTTCCGCGATCTTCCGGATATCGACATCATCCTTCGCCGTTTTCAGCGACAGCTGGATGACCGGGAACTGGGACGGATCGAATTTCATGAAGCGCGGCTTGTCCGCGCCTTCCGGGACAGGGACCTGGTCGATCCGCTGGAGGATATCGAGCTGGACATCATCGATACTTGCGGACCAGTCGAACATCATGAAGATGAGGGTCGCCCCTTCCTGCGACGTGGACTGCAGGGATTTCAGACCGGGAGAGGTCGAAAGGCTCTCTTCCAGAGGCTTGGTGAGCTTCTCACTGACCTCGGTCGGCGAGGCGCCGCCATAGTTCGCGACGACGACTGCAACAGGCGGGTTGAGATCCGGGATGAGGGTGACAGGAATCTTGAAGAATGAAACAGCTCCGAGGATGATGATGAGAAACATCGTGACGATCGTAAACACCGGTCGTTTGATCGAAAAATCGCTTATTTTCATGTACGGGTCCCCTTTTTCAGAAATACAATACTTTCATCATATGCAATGCAGCGTACGAGTTCAATCAGAACGTTCACGATTTTCCCGAAAAAAGAAAACCCGTACACAAGTATGTAACGGGTTTTCGCGATTATCGATTTACAGGAGACTGTAGAGACGGATATCAGGGAATTTGTCATTGAACCAGCGCATCGCGAAGTCGTTCTCGAACAGGAATACGAGGTTGTCGAAACGGTCCTTGACGAGCATGGAGCGCGGTCCGGTCATCGATTCCTTGACGTCCGATTCGTTCTCGATCCAGCGGGCCACTTTGTTGCCGATATGCTCCATATGCACTTCCACGTTGTATTCGTTCTTCATTCGGTGTTCGAACACTTCGAACTGCAGCTGACCGACAGCGCCGAGCAGCACTTCTTCCGTGTGAAGCGTCTTGTAGTACTGGATCGCCCCTTCCTGCACGAGCTGCAGGATCCCTTTATGGAAGTGTTTCGACTTCATGACATTCTTCGCGGTCACACGGACGAACAGTTCCGGGTTGAACTGCGGCAGCGCCTCGAACTGGTACATCGACTTGCCGCCGACGACCGTGTCGCCGATCTGGTAGTTCCCCGTGTCGTACAGGCCGATGATGTCGCCGGCTACCGCCTCGTTCACCGTTTCGCGGTCATCCGCCAGGAACTGTGTCGTCTGCGACAGCTTGACTGTTTTGCCGATACGCGGGATCGTCACGGACATCCCCCGGTCGAACGATCCCGACACGATCCGGACGAACGCGATACGGTCGCGGTGGGCAGGGTTCATGTTGGCCTGGATCTTGAAGATGAACCCGGAGAACTCGTCGTTCATCGGGTCGACGTATTCATCATTTTCCGTCAGGCGCGGCTGCGGCGACGGCGCGAACTTCAGAAACGTCTCAAGGAATGTCTGCACACCGAAATTCGTCAGTGCGCTGCCGAAGAACACCGGCGTCAGTTCACCCTTCGCAATCCGGCTCTCATCGAAATCATTGCCGGCTTCGTCGAGCAGCAGCACATCTTCCACTGCTTGTTTGTAATAGGAAGTTTCCGTCATCGCGTGCGGCGCTGCAAGTTCCCCGTCGTCGTTCAGTTCGAGGTATTTCCCTTCGCCTTCCGTACGCGCCTGCTCAATGCGGTGATTGTAGCGGTCGTAGATGCCTATGAATTCCTTCCCCATGCCGATCGGCCAGTTCATGGCGTACGACTCGATGCCGAGCACTTCTTCAAGTTCTTCCATCAGCTCGAGCGGCTCTTTCCCCTGCCGGTCCATCTTGTTCATGAACGTAAAAATCGGGATTCCACGCATGCGGCACACTTTGAACAGCTTGATGGTCTGTGGTTCGATCCCTTTCGCGGAATCGACCATCATCACGGCGGCGTCAACCGCCATCAGCGTACGGTACGTATCTTCACTGAAGTCTTCGTGTCCCGGCGTGTCGAGGATATTGACCCGCTTGCCGTCATAGTCGAATTGCAGGACGGAGGACGTCACCGAAATCCCCCGCTGCTTTTCGATTTCCATCCAGTCGGAAGTGGCATATTTGCCGGACTTCTTCCCTTTTACAGTTCCCGCGTCGCGGATCGCGCCGCCGAAGTAGAGCAGTTTTTCCGTCATTGTCGTTTTCCCGGCATCCGGGTGGGAAATGATCGCGAACGTCCTGCGTGACGCGATTTCATCTTGGATTGCATTCTTCATAATGTAGACTCCTCATTCTATAAGCACGGGGATCAGTTGCCGATCAACCCTTTGCCGAACTTTTTTTCTGCTTCCTCGAGCGCGATCACTGCATCCGAATGCGGATACTTCGTCGAGCCGATGATCTGATAGTCTTCGTGGCCCTTTCCTGCGAAGATGATGATATCCCCGACACGCGCCGTTTCGATCGCATGCCGGACCGCTTTTTCGCGGTCTCCGATGCATGCATAGTTGTCATGCGTCATACCGGCAGCAAGTTCGCCGGTGATGGACTCATACGATTCGTCCCGCGGGTCGTCCGTCGTCAGGATGACATAATCCGCTTTCGACGCTTTCTGCGCCATGATCGGACGTTTCTTCCGGTCCCGGTTGCCGCCCGTCCCGATGACGAAGATCAGCTGCTGATCATCCTTCTTATACGGAAGCACAGCATCGATCGCCTTTTCGATCGCGTCCGCGGAATGGGCGTAATCGACGTAGATCGTCAGCGGCAGATCGGTCTCCACCCGTTCCATCCGCCCTTTGATCGGTGCGAGGAACTCGAGCGGTCCGAGGATATCAGGGATCGCCAGGCCTTTCGCATAGAGCGCCGTGATGGCTGCGAGTGCATTCGAGACGCTGAACTCGCCGATCATCCGCATTTCGACAGGGAACTCACCTTCCGGGCATCGTAGCGTGAAGGACGTGCCATCCGTCCGCAGATCGATGTCCGCTGCTCTGAACATGGCGTTCGAATGGATGCCGAACGTCAGGACAGGGTACGCTGTCATCTCCGCCATCTTGGCATGCCACGGATCGTCAGCGTTGACAACAGCGAATTTCGGCTGTGTCAAATCCTGGCCGAGCTGGGCGAACAGCAGTCCTTTCGCATTGCCATAGTTCTCCATCGTCCCATGGAAGTCGAGGTGATCGTGCGTCAGGTTCGTGAAGACGGCGATATCGAATTCCGTCCCAGCCAGCCGCCCTTCGATCAGGCCGTGGCTCGACACTTCCATCGTCATCGTATCGCATTCTTCCTCCGCAGCCTGCGCGATCATCTGCTGGGTCGTCAGCACATCGGCGGTCGTATTCTCGGTTTCGTACAGCACGCCATCCAGATTGAAGCCGATCGTTCCGGAGACGGCAGACCGTTCGCCCGCCCCCATGAGGATGCCATTGATGATGTTGCTGACGCTCGTCTTGCCGTTCGTTCCGGTCACGCCGATCATCTTCATCTTCTTCGACGGATACCCATACCAGCGTGCCGCGAGGACGCCGATCGCCCGTGCCGTGCTGTCAACTTGGACGACCGCTGTCTTCTCCGTATCCACGTCAACCGGCCGGGAGGCGATGATGACGCGCGCTCCTGCTTCGGCAGCCTGCCTGGCGTAATTGTGGCCGTCCACAGTATGACCTTCGATGCAGACAAACATCCCGCCTGCATGGATGGCCCGTGAATCCGTAGTGAGATCGGTAACTTGTTCAGGAAGTGCTCCGGTAATCGCAGTCACCGGCAAAACTTCCAATAAATGTGCTGTATTCATTTGACTCCTCCGTTCCATCATACCGTACAGCGAGTGTTCGGCTGAGCGATGTCTCTGCTGCCGTGTTAGGCAATACACCTAGTATACGTTTTTTTCGCCCTGCCGTCATGGCCGAATTCCTTTTTTCATAAGAAAAACCGCTGACGTCACCGAATCAGCGGTTTGATGTATTTCAGTTTGTTACCGTATGGAGGAAAAGCAGCGCGCATCGGGATCGCCGTGTTCCGGTCGAGCATCGCTTTCTCATGGGTGAACACGTCGAAACTCGCTTTGCCATGATAATTGCCCATCCCGGACGGACCGACACCGCCGAAGGGCAGATGGATGTTGCCGACATGCGAGATCGTGTCGTTGATGCACCCGCCGCCGAACGGCAGCTGCTCCGTGAAATAGCGTGCCGCCTCTTTGTTTTCGGTGAACATGTAACCGGCGAGCGGTTTCGGCAGTTTCCGGATCCGGTGCAGCAATTCGCCGAGATTGTCGTATTCAAGGACCGGCAGGAGCGGCCCGAACAGCTCGTCCTCCATGGACGGGCTGTCGAACGACACGCCGTCGAGGATCGTCGGTTCGATGTACAAATCTCCGCGATCCGTCCTGCCGCCATATTCGACAGCGTGCTGCTCTTTCGTTAGGATGCCGTGCAGACGATCGAACTGTTTTCCATTGACGATCCGGCCATAATCATTGCTCACGGAAGCATCCTTACCATAGAAGCGGACGATCGCTTCTTTCATCTCCAGGATGAACTGCGGCTTGACGGAACGGTGGACCGCTGCATAATCCGGTGCGACACACGTCTGACCGGCGTTCGAGAACTTGCCCCAGACAATCCGTTCCGCAGCAGTTTTCAGGCGCGCCGTCTGATCGACGACCGCCGGACTCTTGCCGCCGAGCTCAAGTGTCACTGGCGTCAGCCGTTCAGCCGCCGCTTTCATGACCACCTTCCCGACTGCGACGCTGCCGGTGAAGAAGATGGAATCGAACGGTGCGTGGATGAGCGCGGACGTCTCCTCCTTCGCCCCTTCCACGACCCGGATGTATTCGGGCGGAAACGTCGACTCCAGCAGCTTCCGGATGACCGCAGCCGTGTGAGGGGACGACTCGGACGGTTTGACGATGGCACAGTTGCCGCCGGCGATCGCGCCGACGAGCGGTTCCATGACGAGCTGGAATGGGTAATTGAATGGACCGATGATCAGCACGGAGCCATACGGTTCCCGCAGGACATAACTTTTACCGGGCTGCAGATGGATCGGCGTTTTCGCAGAAACAGGTTCCATCCAGCTGTCGAGCTCTTTCAGAACATGTCCGATACTCGACAGGACAAAACCGATTTCCGTCACGTACGACTCGAACGCGTTTTTCCGCAAATCAAGATAAAGCGCCTCTTCGATCTCCGATTCATGCGCTTCGATCGCTTCCTTCAAGCGCCAGAGCATATCTTTGCGGAAGTCCGCCGGCCGGGTCGCGCCTGCAAAGTAGAACGCATGCTGCCGTTCGATCATCTGTCCGACATCGTTTGTGGTGAAGGTCATATTCGTCACTCCCCGTTTCGTTTCCCTCATCTTACCGGCTCGCCGGACAAGACGCAAAAATAGCGGCTGCCGATTAACAAAAAACTCATTCGATGTCAATGACTCAAAAGGTACGTCTTCGGCAGGAAGAACTTCCGACAAAATACGCAGGTTATGGATGCGTGTCGAATCATATACTAAGATCATCAGCCGGCCATCCATCAGATCGGCCGCTGCAGGACTAATGACACGATTTCAAATTGAACGTTTACCGGATTCTACCTCGGGGGTAAAGAAAGATACAAGCAAGCACAACTCATAAGGAGGAATTGGATATGACGACAACAGACACTTGGTGGGAAACGATCTTTGCAGGGAATTTGGAAATCGGGCTGGACAAAGCACGGATGGACGAACTGGAAGAAGAGCACTTCCTCTATTTCAAAGACGAAGAAACTGAACTTGAGGCCATGAACTGATTTTGTCCAACACATACGCCCAGATGACTTTTGTAAACGATTCAGGTACATAAAACAGCTTTTCTTTTCGCATCCAACATGAAAAAAGAGAAGCTGTTTTTATTGTGGGGAAAAACGTATATTCCAATCAGCCGGCAGGCGTTTCGATGCTCCTCCATAAATACAACGCCGCATAGCTCAAATACGGCGACCAGTCCGGAAAGCGCTCGCGGATTTCCGCTTGAGTCGGTTTGCGGTCCAGGTCCCACAATGCTTTCAGCGCGTTCTGCAGTCCGATATCCGCAGTCGGGAACAGATTGGGACGCCCGAGGCCGAACATGAGGAACCCTTGTGCAGTCCATGGGCCGATTCCCCTGAGGGCTGTCAGCTCAGCGGTCACCTCGTCATCCGTCTTGGTCCGCATCGACTCGAGATCGAGACGGCCTTCTGCAACCGCTTGCGACAGGCCGATCACATACTCCGCCTTGCGGGTGCTGAACTGCAGTTCGCGCAGTTCAGCGACCGTCAGCCGTGCCGCCTGCTCTGGCGCCGGAAAACGCCAGACCCCATCCTGCTGCATGCCGTACAGTTCCATGAAGCGCATGAGCAGCACATTGGCGAACGACAGATTGAGCTGCTGATGGATGATGCTTTTCACAAGTTCCCCGTACAGCGAAAAACTGCGGACGAGCGGCGTCCCTGCGTGTTCTGCAAAAATCGGAGCCAGGTCCGTATCGGCGAAATGAGCCGCAATGCCGTCCAGCGGCTCGTCAAAATGGAAGATCCACCGGACGCGTGCCAGCTGTTTTTCATCCAGCAGACCGCTGATCCTGAAGGACGGTTCTCCAAAAGTCCCCGTCCCCTGCACACTGACGAGATTCCCTTCGTCCATCGGCACCCGCACGAGCCGCTCATCGAGGTCGACTGCATGCACTGGATTGCCCGCCAGCCGGGCCAGTGCACGGTCGAAGTCATAAGGGTACGGCAACCCGATTTCCACAGTCATCACACATCACTCCTGCATAAAAGCTTCTATTGGATTATAATACCGCTTTTTCCCGTTCGATGACAGGGAACAGCGCGAGCACCCGGTCAATCAGGAATGTCCGCTTCGCATGGCGCATGTGGCAATACGCTTTGAACGAGAACTCCCCTGTCTGAAGTACCGTGACCGCCCGTTTTGTGCACTGCCCGTCCTTCGCACGGTAGATCATGATCATCGGTGTCCCATTTCTTATAGCTTTCTCCAATTGATTGCGCACGTACGTTCCCCTCCCTTTTCTTTTATCATACCGAATATACGTTCGCAAGTAAAGAGATATGAACGGCAAAAAAAAGCCTGTTAAGAGACTTGGCTCCAAACAAGCTTTACTGATTTTCACTGATGCGACAAAACAATCTTCCGGTATAGATGAACTGTGAAGAAATAATATCCTCCGTAGATCGCCAGGAAGATCAGGATGGACACCCAGAGGCGATAATACGGTTCTTGCAGGATGAAGGAAAATAACCGCATGCCGACTAAAACGTGCATCAGGCCTAATACGCCCGGGAAGAGAAAGACAATCAGAATCTCCCGGCTTATGGAATTCTCCAGTAGTTTGCGGCGCACACCGAGTTTCCGCAGACTGTCGTACCGGCGGATGTCATTCGCTGCGCCGGACAGGATCTTGAACATCAGGATGCTGGCCATCATCGTCAGGAACGCCAGGCCGAGGAAGAAGCCCATGAAAAACGTACCGCTTGCTAATGCGTATTGCGATTTGAACTGGGAATACTTGCTGGTAACGGCATCTGTTTTGGGATCGAAACCGGGCATCATCGTGCTGTATACGTCATTCTGAAGCTCTTCTAACGCCTGCCATTTCTGAAGATACGCAGAGAAATCAGCAGTCCTTGCGAGCAGGATCGAAACTTCTTCCCCCGTGATGCGCTCATATTGTTCGAGCGGCACAATGCGGAACGATTTCGTACCGGCAAGGGCGGGATTGATCGTCTCGAGTGCAGCGACCCAATTGTCAGGGATGATCTGGTAGTCATCTTCGATTTTCATATTCTCCGGAAGCGGTTCGGGACGCACAACCCGATAGGTTTCCCAATCTGTGACGAGCGGCGGTGCAGCATTCAGTTCTTCACGGACATAGTACAGATAGGTATCATCCTGTTTCACATGGAAGCTGTTCTGTTCCTGAAGCGGGATTGTCGCTAACAGAGCTATTTCTGCAGATCCGGGATTGTACAGCGCGGCGTCATACTGCCACGACCTGTCGATGGATAGGAAAGCATCGTTTTTAAATGCGAACCCTCCGGCGATAGCACCGGCTGACAGGGCGATGAGCATAGCGATGGTGGCGAGCACCCATTTCAGCGAAGACAGCCGGAAATTCAGCTGACCGGAAGTGAACGCATTGATCCCTCTCAGGTTCGCTTTTTTGTTCCGCTTCCATTTCCGGACAATGACCGGCAGCAGTGCCGCGAACAGCAGGTAAGTGCCGGCTGTCGTAGTCACCGGCGCAGTGAAAAGCCCTATGAACCGCAGCTGCTCCATGAAATAGAGGGACAAATAGCCGATGCCGAGGAACAGGACACCGAGCATCGTCTGCAGTGCCGTGAGTGTCGGTTTCTTCACGACCCGCTCGCTCTGCACGTCGGAGCGCAGCAACTCAATGATGGGAGTTTTCGCGAGCCGCGCTGAATGGACGGACGAAGTGATGAAAGAAGCGATCAAAAAATAGACCGCTGTCCACATAACCGCTGGTACATAGATGACTTTGAATTCGGCGAACCCGACATCCAATCCGCTCATCAGCAGCCATGACACGACGCGGGATAACAGAACGCCGAGCGCTAGACCGATGACAAGCGCGCCTATCGTAATGACCAGCGTCTCCAGACGGAATACACGTCCGATCTGCTGCTTCTTCACGCCGATCAGCCCATACAGGCCGAATTCCTTTTTCCGCAGAGACAGCAGGAACGAATTCGTATAGAACAAATAGAAGAACGTCGTGACGGAGAGCAGCACCGTGCCGACGAGAAAGACCGGCTGGATATGATTGATGACGGAATTCCGGGCGATGAAGTCTTTGTTCAGTGACATAGTCAGGAACATATAGAAGACAGCAACGGATATGATGAGTCCTGTAAAAAGAATGAGGTAATCCCGCCGTTTCTTCCTCATACCAGTCAGGGCCAGTTTCAGGATCATGCGCGGCCACCCGCCCCTGACCGGCGATCCAAGTCGCCGAGTACCGTGAGGATCTCCTGATGGAATGCTTCCCGTGTGCCGGACGGGACGAGTTCACGATCCAGTTTACCGTCTTTTATGAACAGCACGCGGCTGCAATAGCTGGCGCTGCGCGGATCATGGGTCACCATCAGGATGGAAACGTTCCGGACAGCGTTCAGCTCAGCCAAGGTGTCGAGCAACGTCTCGGCGTTCCGGGAATCGAGTGCACCGGTCGGTTCGTCCGCCAACAGCAGTGCCGGTTCATGGATAAGGGCCCGGGCGATGGCGGCCCGCTGCTTTTGTCCGCCCGATAATTCAGCAGGGTAGTTCTCCAACAGTTCCCCGATTCCTATAATGCCGGAGACCTGAAGAACACGATCCTGGATTTCCTCTACTTCTGCATTCCGGAGCGACAGAGGCAGCGCAATATTCTCAAACACCGTCATGCTTTCCAACAGGTTAAAATCCTGGAAGATGAATCCAAGGCGCTCAGCACGGAAATCCGATAGCTGGTCTTCGGTCATCGCCGAAACGGAAACCCCGTCAATCGTAATATCCCCTTCCGTCACCGGATCCAGCGTTGCGACCATATTCAACAACGTCGTTTTCCCGGATCCCGAGGGCCCCATGATGCCGATGAACTCCCCTTCGTTCATCGAAAAAGATAAGTCGCGAACTGCCGTATAGGCGGCAGTCCCTTTCTTGCCGTATGTCTTCGAGATATTTTTTGCGTGTAAGATAGGTTTCATGCAAATTCCTCCAGTTGTTATGCTCTGTCTGACTACCTTTAGTCTACTGGTGGAAAATGAAGAATCCCTTCGGACAAAAGTGAAGATTCTTTTAATATTGGAGGGAAATACTTATGATGATCTTCTGCAGTTTCTTGAGGGGAGATGAAGAGGATGACCAACCGTCTAGGTTCCGAGAACACAAAAAAACAGACCCTAGGCATCCGGCCTAATAGGTCTGTCTTGGTGAAGTATCGTGTTCCGACAATACTTCCGAGGGTTTGGCACCCAATGACTCCGACTGGGCTCGAACCAGCGAGTTCTGTCGTGGTTTTATGGGAATGAGGACTAATACATAGAACTAGCGCGGTGCCGCTCCCGCTACGTTTTTAACTAGGTTTTCGATAGTTATTAGGTCGGCTCACTCTCCAGTGATGGAACTTACAATACCGGTCGATACCGTGCTATCCCAATAACATTCATCGTCCCACTCTTTCGTCAAATTGTTAGGATCGAATAATTTTTCCCTAAACGAAAAATAGGTATTGTCGAACTTATTCCTGTCCAAATGAGGAAGTTATATTTGCAGTAATCTCCATAAACGGTATCCATGCTTTCACTCTCTTACAGGAATAAAAAGATGATGATTAGGATGATGGGAATCGTGATGAAGATTGTCATCAGGCATCCACAACCTGCCATTTTCCCTCCGACTTGCTGCATCCCCTTTCCGGTTTCCTCCATCTTTTTCGAGCGTGCAATCCATTTATCGTGTGCGGCTTTCTGTTTATCATTCAATTTGCCGTATGCGTCATCAGCTGGTTGTATCTTCGGTTCATCTATCTCTGGAGTGAAAGAGTCCTGATTGTTATAATGGAAGTGCACGGCTAGTCCGCGCGTCATTTCCTCATCTTCGAGCACGTCTTTGTCTTCAATTGGATCGTACCCAATCGCTCGGGACTTCCCGCCAGTGAACTCGACTGTAACTCGAGAGACGCTTTCATCACCTATCAAAGATTGTGCCTGCTTAGTATAATCCTTCTTCACATAGCCGACGTGATGTTTCTTTCCATCTACATCAGAGAGGTACACTTTGATCGCGTTCGGATCGTATGGATTTTCTGGTTCTTCTACGAATTCAACCATACCAAGGATTTCCTGTCCCTCATATTCTGTCTCACTCAATCCGTCTTCAAGCATATCTTTTCTAGAGTATCCATTCCAAGATTCCAACTGATCTGCCCGCTTATACCCGGCGGCAATTTTTTGCAAGAGTGTTTGTATATCTTCTCCACTTTCATTTTTCATAGTAACGCCTGCAACTCGCAAGAATTTGTCATACATGTTGTATTTCCCCTTTTCCTTCAGTATAAATGAATGCTTGGTTAAAGAAAACCATCTACCCGGCAGAAGGTGGGTGGCCAAAGAGTGTACGGCATCAAACTTGTAGTCCTTGGTCGATGCTATAAAGCATCTTTGTCTGAATCTTTCTAATGAAACATAGATCTGCGGGCTCACGCTGCAAATCTTCGTATCCTCCCCTTACACTCTCGGTCGCGTCCTCAGTTATACAGAGCCTGCCGTGCCGTCTGTTTTCTGCTGTCCACTTCTCAATCTTCTTTAAATTCACTTCATAGGGATACCTAAACCTGGTTCATATAGAAAAAACACCTCTATGTTAGCGTAATTAGTTTCATTGCCTACTTCTCAACGTAAGGTGTTTTTAGTTGTTGTTTAACTTTTAAAGCTGTCCTGATTTTTACGTTTTCCTGAACCAGCTTTTTCTACGCAGTATCACGGCTTACGATCGTTCGTTTTAATTCCGCCCCATTTTCACCCCATAGAACACAAAAAAACAGACCCTAGGCATCCGGCCTAATAGGTCTGTCTTGGAGAAGTATCGTGTTCCGACAATATTTCCGAGGGTTTGGCACCCAATGATTCCGACTGGGCTCGAACCAGCGATCTCTACCCTGTCAAGGTGTGAAAGCGGACTTTCACATAAAATCAACAGGTGTCCAAACCTTACAATGACGCTGTTTGTCGGTCACTATATTAACTATGACAGTCACTCTTGACCGACTTCTTTCGATATTGGTCACTAGTTGGTCACTCGTCGGTCACTTTATAAAGGGAGGAGGATGATTGGCGAAGCTGAATACTGCACGCATAGAAAACGCCCTATCCGTAATTGGATAAGTCGTTTTTTCAATCCAGATGCTGGACCACAATGATCAGATCGGCTGGGATCCGCTCGGCGGAAAACGGATCCTCCAGGACGACCAGCCGGTTATGTATGTCGATTTCTTCGATGGTGCTTATGTAGCTAGTGATGCGATCATCTTGCCGGATGCTGACCTATGTCATGCAGCGCTTCATGCGCGCCGATTCGAAAAGTGTCTGGATCTCTTCAAGGTCAAACTCGGACAGTACCGGTTGCGGTAACTTATCGTCCTCAGCCTGCCATTCTCTCAACTTGGCAATATGCTCTGGCAGCATAATGGCCGTCCATTTGTTTCTGTCGCGGCCTCTTATCACGTGATCATCTCCCTTGGTAAAGTATAGAAAGATATGTATATGTGCAAAAAACACGTATATATGTTATAGTTTTTCTAACTTCCTTTTATATCTAAGAGTATGATATGGTATATTTGATTTTACAAACTAATCTGGATTTGATATATTGTAGGTATCGCTTATGTGCATACATTTTAACAAAAGGGGGAGAAGTGAAGTGAATACTCATAAACCTTCTATAAAAATTTCCGATATAATTAGTTTTAAAATAGATTTATCCCACGAAAAAAAAACAAAAAACACAAATACTATAGTTATAAAAACAAAGTAAGATCTTTTGATCTTACTTTGTTTTTATTATTTTCCCTAAAAATTATATGTCTTTCTCCAGTGTTGGCTCTTCCTCTGATGCGGCAATCGACTTATCACTAACAAGCTCCAAGCCATTGTTTACTATCAATTCTTGATACTCTTCTTGAAACCTTAGGTCTTTATCTAAACCTTGAGTAATAAAATACAAAGCCTGCTGCTTATCTATCTCAACTTCACAATAATACTTCGCTAATTCATAGTAATATTTTTGTTGAAGCTGAGACACATACATTCCGGAATTGAAATTTTCATCCTTTTCTATAGCTTCCTCGTAATATTTCTTGCCATTTTCAAGATCGCCTTGATTACGGAAATACCAATAACCAAGAGTCGCGTTAGGGATTGAATTAGTTGGATCCAATTCAATGCACTTCTCCAGTACATTATTTATACCCTCTATCTTACCTAACCCTTCAGAAATTTCTCCATAACTAATATTATTAACAATATTCACAATTGCACTTTTCACTTTTAATGACTTTTCTTCAAATATGAAATTTTGTATTTCATGCGAACTCATAAATATGTTTATAAGATTTATACTTTTCGATTCTGTATTAAGACCACTTAAAATAAAATCAAATTCATCGTTAGTAAGATCATCGTCGTCTGTTATAATAAACTTAACATAAACCATAGGTAATTGTTTATCTAAAATACTCGATATTTTTCTGTTGAACGGTATAGTTAATTCTAGTCCAAATTCAATATCAAAATCAAATTCTATAGCACCAAAAAGTTTACCTTCTTCATCAATAAATAACATACTTTCCAAAATTCTATTTAGCTGTTTCTTAAAATGTAACTTCCTTTTAGCAAGTTCAAATTCTAACATATTTAAACCATCGATCTCTATAAATGATGATTTTTCATTTAAGTGTATAGGATTTGTCCCAACCAAATTTGTGTCCAGTTTGACTGTATGAAAGTCTTTATAGCTTTCGGAGAGAGATGTAAAGAAATCTTCACAAGCATTTTTTAAATCTTTTTCTGAATAAGTATTAATACTTACAGCATCATTTTGAAACCAAAACAACCATCGACCTTCGCTGCTAAAATGAATATATAAGAATACTGAAATATCCTTATTTGAAACCTCATATATAAAACAATCACTTTTATTAGTAATATGCGGTGTAAAGTTCAACGCTCCTAATATCTTGTCTTTGTCAAACTCAGAATCTAAATGGATTACTGACATAAACAAAGTGACATTTTTTTCTCGTTCCTCTTTTATAATATATTTTGGGAATTTGTAATCCACGCTATATAGAGGACATGAAATTGCACCCTCTTTACTCTCCGTTTCTTCAACTATTTCATCATTTAGAGAAGATTTTTGAAGAGGTATAAAATCGTCGACTATTGTATCTACTTCTTCTTGGTTAAGCTCAATTAAGCTTTTTATAGAATGAACCATTTTAGCCATCTCTTTTACAGATGTGTTTACATCAAAGTCAAACTCATAATCGGCAGTTTGTCTTAGCCAGTATAATCGCAGTGCGATTACATACAACATCCAAATTTCTTTCTCACTGTCTTTTTCAAGTGACATAATAAAAGAAAAAGCGATTGCTTTTTTTACATTAATTTCTTGGCTTGTATCTTCTCTTGATAAATCTTCGAATATTTTTTTGTATGCATCCACTGAATCTTTTGCTGTATAATCAACCTTGAATAAGTAATTAGATAAATAAATTATGTTAGGTGTTAAAAATGAATTACTCTTTTCTTCTATTTTCCAAGTGTATTTTAATAACATAAAAGGATCAATATTCTTTTTAGAACTATGGTGCGTTAGCCTCTCTAATAACTCGCTCGATTTTTCTAAATCTATCTCATCATTTTTCTTGATCTCTTCAGTGAATTTATAAAACATAGAACTTGTGTAATGTTCAATTTCATCAAAAATTATTTCATTGTCAGTCATTTTTAATTCTTTATTATAATAATTATATAACAAGGTATTAGTGTACTTATGAAAAGAATAGTATAAAAGGCTGGCACATGATCTCAAATCATTTTTCAAAAGAGATGTTATAGAAGATGTAAGGTTTTCTCTAGAAGTAATATTGTAGACTTCATATCTTTTCGCCACATGTTTAAATATTTTCTTTCTAATATCCTCAATTTCATTTTCATCTTCAAGTATCGGAAAAAAAGATATTGAATTAGGAGAAATTTCAATTGCTTTTTTCTCTCTATTGCTTATCATTTTTAATATAAAGTGGTCTGACAAGGGATTGGAATGCGATTTATTCGTTTCATATCCTTCTTCACAAAACTCAGTTATTAATTGTGTGAAAGTAAACTCATCTATCACTCTGCCAAAATAAAATTTTGTTGCAAAGTTTTCTTTTACTGGACTAAGAATATTGTTAGTCATAACTTCCCCCTCTTTTCTATACTCAGACTACTAAATTCTCAACATAAAAATTTTTTAAAAGATAACCATTGCTAAGTAGCAAAATTGGTAATAGCTAGTATTTTACAACACCAAATTCAATTATAGCATAGAAAAATTAGTTAGTTACCATTTTATTGGTGCAGTATTTAAAGCTTTTTTATAGAGTTAAATTGGCCATATAAAAAAGCCCCGTCCAATAAAGGATAGGGCTTGGTATGCGTTATTAAGACTTCCCGACAATATGGCCGCTATAAATCGCCACGAAGAGCACACCGATAGCATCTGAAATGGCCATCTCACTTGCCAGCATGTTGTCAGGACAAATAAAAAAGCCCTCCCGTCCGCAATGGATAGGAGGGCTTACCTGTTTACTTCTTCTTCGCGTCTTCGACTGCTTTCCGTGCGACATAGCTGAGCGTGAGATCATAAGCCTGCCTGCGCGTCATGGTAGGCGCCTTATCAGAGTGATCCACCTCAAACACGCCGGTCTGGCGAGCGCATCTGAGTAGATTCGCCATGTCTTTTTGTTGGGTTAACGGAAGTCGTTGATCCAATTCGTCCATCTCCTCTTTTGATAGTGTCTTTTGTGAGGCCAGTACCTCGGCCATTTTCTTTTGACCTGCCGGCCCATACAGGCCATCCGGAGTCAGGCTGTTTGCTTTCTGAAAGGCAATGTATGCCGCTTTCAGCGACGGACCGAATTGGCTATCCTCTGCTACCTTGTAGCCGAGCGTATTCAGTGCCTTTTGCAGTACCAGGACTCTCGAACCTGAATCACCGTATTCAACGTGCCAGGCGCCTCCCGTGCCCGCCGTGGATGCGCTCCCGGCCGGTGCTTTCCAGTTTACCGGCACTTGGAAATGCGGCTTGTCCGGCGTCTTAGTCCAGTCCCCTCCCCACTGGATGCCGAGACGTCGAGCGATTGCACCTGCTTTGTTAAGCGTCGCCGTGTCGTACAGATTTTTAGGCGGGTTAACGGCAACATCCCAGGCCAGTCGGCTCATGTGATTAGAGTTCAGCGTCCAAGTGACTTTTGGTTTGTCTAGATCACGGGTTCGACCCTGAGCATACAACCACTTCTGACGCTCCGCTGACCGGTACGTCTTGGTGATAAATACGTTGAGTCCTGCTGCGTGGCACTCTTGTAAAAACAGACGGCAGGCTTTCTGTGCGGCTGGCAGGAGGGCATTGATGTCTCGGTTCGCTGTTTTGACACTCATCAGACCTCACTCCTTTCCAGTAGCATCAACGCCGCTTTATTGTTCTCGAGCATGTGCCGCATCTCTTCAAGCGCCTGGTCCACCAGCTCACTAAACAGCTCAAACCTGACAGTCTTGGCAAACCATCCAAAACGCTCTATGAACAGATTGTAGACATAGCGCAGCTTGAGCTAACCGGTGCCTCCTCCCAGTTCCGCCTCAGCCTGTGTAACGGCCAAGAGCAGCCATGACTTGACCTTTTGCAATTGGACCTCGGAAGGCTGCTTGATAAAGCCGTACACAAAAAAGCCGCCGACCGTCAGGAGGACGATCAGGGCGAACAGGACAGGACAGTATTCAAATAGGAAATTCATCTTGTGGCTCCTCTCTTATGTACTATTCAATTTCGTGCATAGATGCGGAGGGATCCTCCGACATCTTCTTTTCCACTGCGTCACTGACTTCTTTCTTGGTCTTCCGGTTCGCAAACAAACCAACGCCTTCCACGGCGAACACAGCCCCGATAATCGTCAGCAGGGGGGGCACCGTCATGTCCAGAATCTCCATATACGTATTGCTCATCTCAACGCCGAACGCTGACAGGATCATACCGAGCGCCGCGAAGACGAAGAATGTGGAGACCGACATGGTCATGATGAACGCGCGATCCGTCAGCCCCTTGACCAGTAGTTCTGCTTCTTCGGTTTGCCCATACCATCACGCCTTCTTATGCCGGATGGTCGTATGCTTGACGAGCGGTATGCTCAGCAGCGTGAAGACCGTCATGCAGCCGAAGGTGATCGTTCCGATGCTCGGGAAGGACAGCGCATAGCAGACGGTCATCGTCGCGTACAAAGCGCTGCTGAGTGCCAAGCCAGTGACCCGCATCCTTATCCAGTTAAACATCAGCCCGGCCGCTTTGAGTGTACAGGCAGCGACGAAGGTGAAGCCCCACACATACTGCGGATGACTGCGGCCATATAGCATAGGTCTTCACCGATGGCCCGTCATACAGCATAGTCGGAAACAGAAAAACACCATGGTGTTCGCCATCGAAAACACCGTCGTATACAGATCGAACATCGGTGGGATGCTATACGGTATCTTCTGATTCACTTTGTCAACCAACTCTTCCAACTCGATTTTCTGTGGATCCATATCGCACCTCAATTCTTTATCAGCCAAGAGATGACCGTTTCAATCACGCCGAGCATGCCGGTGCCGAGGGTAGCGAGTGACGTGCGGTTAAACCACTTCACCGTCTCCTCGATGCCGTCCAAGCGCTTGAAAATCGTCACTAGTTTCTCCACGAGGGATGCATGGAATGTCTCTATCACCAGCTTCCACTCATGAAAAGATTCGATTTTTTTCCTATTGTCATTGGTCTGCTTCTTGATCTGCATCAGTTCCCATTTTTTTCATCCATGTCGACCCCCCTCGACTTCCTTCGTGACAAATAAAAAGAACGCCCGGGTGGACGTTCCATCATTCAAAATACTGTCGCTTTAATTTCTAGTGCATGGTCATCGGTCACTCGCAACTCGTGCAAGTCGACCTTTCTACTTTTTTCAAGTTGCCTAGCTGACTGCTCGGCTTGTGCAGCTTCGCTATCTGTTTTAAAACCAAGAACCAGAGTTGCTCCATTAGCTTCCGACAGTTTTCTAAGCAGTTCCTCTTCATTCATAAATAGTCACCTCCCTCCACCTTCCAATATTCGACAAAGGCGTAGGGAGTCCTTCTTACGCAGGTATCCAGTTACTCTTTATCCATCAACTTGCCCTAGCAATCATTACAAACATTGTCCTCGTGTCTTGGACGAAACATCTCATTACAGTAAACACAAGCTTTGTAGCCCTTATTCGATATTGCCCACCTTTGTTGTGCATCCTTCGCCATTTCCTCATCGTACTGTCTAGACATGAAATCCACTCCTATATTATTGTCTCACGACTATAATATAGGACTTGTTCGTCAAGACTTTTAAGAAACTGAGAAGAAAATACATTTTATTTTTCCTTCTCCACCTGATCAGCCAGATACTCCGCAACCGGCACCTGGTACTTCTCCGGCAAACTGTCAATCTCCCGCGCGCCAGCTTTCACCAGCAGCGCATAGACGGGCACCATGTATGGATAGACCATCACTCCGCACCTCCCTTCGCCGCTTTGACTTCAGCTTTCAGCTCTTCGACTTGCTCCTGTAGCCCGGCCATCGCTTCCAGCAGGACGAGCACCGCTTCATCGACTTGTGCCGACACCTCCGGGAACAGGGGCTCGAGTGGTCCGAGCGTCCCGTCCGGCTGCCGGCGTCTCACCATCATCATTGTGTCAACGCCCACGTTATCCGATAGATTGGTTTGTCCCCTGTCCAGGACAGCTTGATTGCGATCTTCTCCGCTGGCAGGTCAGCCAGGTACTTGTAGAAGTCCTCCACCCGGCCGGCCATATCCGACGGGCCGGAGGAATCCAGCGTCATCGCCGTATATTGCTTCTGCTCCGTCCCGTTGGTCATGCTGATCTCGACAGTCACAGCCTGATCCGGATGCCGCTCGAGCCACAACAATAGCCCTTGCGCGGTACTGGCAGGCGGGATGAGAGTATACCGATGCACGGACTTGGCCAAAGGCGTCAGTGGTTCGCTGTCTTAGGCAGTTGAAGAGTCAGACTTGTCTTAAAGATGTAAGCATAGTTTGTTTCGCCAATGAAAGTGTACTCGCCAAGTTCAAGACAGGAAAACAGGAGATCGAACGACCGGCCGCTGTCCGGGCAACGATTAACTCCGTGTACAAGCCGCCGTTTAGTTTGTTAGAAACAATTGTTTAATTGCCGTCGAGATCTAAAATCGTTACGCTGATGGGGACCTTGTCGGTGCCGATCAGGTCTTATGCAGTGGTGAACGTATTGATTGTCAGCATGGGTGGACGGTTAGGAACGATGTAGAAAGTACGCTCATCGACTGCGGACTTTCCACGTTCGTCATCCTCTGCCCAGACTTTGAGCGCGGAGTATACATCTTTTGCGAGAGAGCCTGATAGTTCCATGACACCATCATATAACTTGTTGCATTTAAAGATGAGATACTCGTCGAAGCTGATACAGGTGATGCTATTACTGATAACCATGGCGATAACAAAAGGAAGTAAGTCATAAACTTGGTAGTAGAATTTTATTTTCAATGTAGAGACTTCTAGAAGAGATTGGAGACGCATGAGGAAAACAGCTTTTATGTACGTAAAAAAAGCCAATCCAGGGAGACAGTTAATTTTATCTGCATTTCCTGAGCTGGCTTTTTCTGTGTAGAATCGTGGCTAACAACCGTTTATATTTATTTTTCCGCCCCATTTTCACCCCATAATACACAAAAAAACAGACCCTAGGCATCCGGCCTAATAGGTCTGTTTCGTGTAAAGAACCGCGTTCCGACGGTCTTTACGAGGGTTTGGCACCCAATGATTCCGACTGGGCTCGAACCAGCGACCTCTACCCTGTCAAGGTAGCGCTCTCCCAGCTGAGCTACGGAATCGGGATTATGCAGTTGGCTTGTGGAGCAGCTGTTTGAGGTAAGCTCGCTGTCCTAAGCACATGTATGATAATATCACGATATCGGAGAAGGTGCAATACCTTTTTCGAAAATAATTTATCCGGCGTCGATTTTTTGTCGCTTTCCACTTTGGGCAGCATATACTGACTATACCAGGTCATGTACGGAGGTGGTCATCATAGTCAGCATAGACGATTTCGACGCGTATGGTATTGAGACGTCCGGCCAGGCGGCGAAGCTCGCTGTGTTCGGGAGTGTCGTGTCGCTGATCGGCGATGCGATCGTTACGTATGCTGCCGCCCTGGCAGTGGAGGAGCAGCAGAACGCACCCGATACGGGCGATGTGATGGATGAACTGAACGAACTGAAGCAGCAGATGTCCGAGCTGACCCGGGAGCTCAAGAAAGCCCGGCAGAACGAACAAAAGGACCCTTCCCACCGCGATCATGCCGGCGGCTGAAGGGTCCTTTTTCTATTATTATTTCGACAATTCGTCGAGTGCGAGCACTTTCAGCGACAGCAGTTCCTCGGGTGTCAGACGGCTTTCGACTTTCCGGAGCAGCTCCTGCTGTTCAGCTTCCGTCATGCCGGACTGTGCCTTCTGCTGCATGTCTGCGAGTTCGCTGACGCTGAATTTCTTCAGGACCGCGCGGGTTGCCTGCTCCTTCGTCTTGATGGGCAGTTTGCTGCGGTCCGCGGTCTTCGCGTCCTGTAAATAGGCCTGGACGTCCGCGTTGCTGTTCAGTTCGCTTTTGACTTCATCGAGCTGCCCGGACGACTCCAGCTGGCTAGTCACTTCATTCATCGCCTTGTCCGCGAGCCAGTTCGTCCCGAAATAGTAGGCGGCCGCGATGACGACCGCGAATACGATGATGACGGCAAAAAGTCGTTTGATCCACTTCACAGGTCCTTCCCCCTTCGTTTCCTTTCCCAATAGACGTTCCTAGTCCGAAAAAGGTTTCAAAAAACAAGCCCGTCTGACGGTGAGATCAGACGGGCTCTTCTTATGCAGTGACTGCTTTTTCCTTGTTTTTCGAAATCAGCTGGATGGCAAACAGGATGGCAAACAGCGCCAGTCCGATGAAGTCCGTATTCGTTTCCGGATAGATGAGCATCATTCCGGTCGCAACGGTGATGATCCGCTCGATCCAGTTCAGCTTCCGGTACCAATAGCCGATCAGTCCCGCCCCGATGGCGATCATCCCGACGATGGCGGTGGCGGTCACCCAGATGATCTCCCACACACTCGCATCGATCATCAGCATCGCCGGATTGAAGACGAACATGTACGGGATGATGAAGGCGGCGATTGCAAGTTTCGCTGACGTAACCCCGGTTTTGATCGGGTCTCCGCCGGAAATGCCGGATGCCGCAAATGCAGCAAGGGCAACAGGCGGCGTGATGTCCGCGATGATGCCGAAGTAGAACACGAACAAGTGCGCAGAAATCGCAATGACGACAGGCACTGGCGCGTTCGGCGTGTCAAGCATGAGCAGCGTGATGATCGCCGGTGCAGCGATCGTCGACGTGATAACGTAGTTGGCCGTCGTCGGCGAACCCATGCCGAGCACAATCGCAGCAAACATCGTGAAGATAAGCGTCAGCAAGATGTTTCCTCCAGCCGCTGATACGAGGCCGTTTGCGAGGCTCAGTCCGAGTCCTGTCTTCACGACGACGCCGACGATTATACCGGCACAGGCAGTTGCCGCAGCTACAGCAAGGGCTGTGCGCGCGCCGTCGACGAGCGCCTGGATGATGTCCTTGAAGCCGAGCCGTGTTTCTTTGTTGAACGCACTGACGATGAGTGTCAGCACAATACCGAGCAATGCCGCTTTCATCGTCGGGATCCCTAACAGCAGGAAGACGATGATTCCGATGATCGGCAGCAGAAGATAGATCTTTTTCAGTGTTTCCTTGCGGTTCGGAATCTCTTCCGGCCGCATCCCTTCAAGACCGACACGCTTCGCTTCGAAATGTGTCATGATCCAGATGCCCGTGAAGTACAGGAGTGCGGGAATAGCTGCAGCCTTCGCAATCTCCCAGTACGTGACACCTCCGATGAACTCGACCATCAGGAACGCAGCAGCCCCCATGATCGGCGGCATGATCTGCCCGCCTGTCGAAGCGGCTGCTTCCACTCCGCCCGCGAACTCTTTGCGGTAGCCGAGTTTCTTCATCATCGGTATCGTGTACGAACCGGATCCGACGACGTTCGCGACGGAGCTTCCTGAAATCGTCCCTTGCAGGGCGCTTGAGAAGATCGCGACTTTCGCCGGCCCCCCCGTCAGCCTTCCCGCCAGTACAACAGCTAGGTCGTTGAAGTAGTTCCCGACGCCGGTTTTCACGAGGAATGCACCGAACAGCAGGAAGACGAAGATGAACGTCGCCGAAACGCTGATCGGCGTTCCGAGGATCCCATCTGTCGTAAAGAACATGAGCTGCACGAGATTATCGAGGTTCTGCCCTCTGTGCGCGAGGAATCCCGGGAAATACGGTCCGAAGAACGCGTAGACGAGGAACACCCCGGAAATGATCGTGATCGGCAGACCGACAGCGCGGCGTGCCGCTTCCATCGTCAGCAGGACCGCCAAGATTCCGACGATGAGGTCAAGATCCGTTACGCGGCCGACACGCAGGACCAATTCGTCCATGTTGAGCGGCCAGTACAGGCCGACCCCGATCGCCAGGAGCGACAGGATCATGTCATAGAATGGCACCTTGTTCCGTTTGACACCCGGCTTTTTACGCGCAGGGAACAGCAGGAAAATGAGGGACAGTGCGAATCCTAAGTGGATGGACCGCTGTACATAGGCGGTGAACGGTGTTCCGATCGATGTATACAGCTGGAAGATCGAGAACGCCAGCAGGCCGAAGAAAACGATCTTGCCGAGTATGCCGGCCAAATTCCTCGTATTGGATTCAGGATCGTATTTTTGGAGCAGTTCGAGCTGTTCCGCTTCCGACAGCGTGTCGAACCGCTCGTCGTTCGGATCGGTGATCAGATCCTTTTTCTGTTTTTCAGTATTCTTTGCCATTCAGTCTTGCTCCTTTCAGCAGTTCAATTAAGGTCAGCTTCTTCACGCGGAACTCGTAGGAGTGCCCCCGTTCGAGAAATCTTTTCAAGTCCGTCTCCTCACCCGAGTAGCGGAACGCCAATTGCGCGTCCACATCGCCGATATACAGCACGAATGAGTCGATGACTTTGTCTTCGTATGTAAGGGTATAGATGCCCTCATCCGTGACTGTCAGCGATTCGCCTTCTTCCGCATGTGCCGGCAGTCCGATTCCGACGTCTTCATAGCGCATCGTCAGGAAGCGGATCGACCGATCGGGCAGCACCCGGTAGGTTTCGATGACGTCCGTCAAAAAGATCGAATGCACGTAACGGATCTGGAACTCATCGTCATCCGCTAGCAGCTTATACGCAAATCGAGGATGCTCAGTTCGTGTTTCGGTGAATGTAAATGCCTGTTTGACCGGGATCGTCCAGGCAGCGATCAGCAGCACGATCAGCAGAAGAACTAGCGGAATCAGCAATCTTTTCACCCGCTCACCTCTTCAAAACACGGTTTTTGAATGACGAAGGGGACGGCAGAAGCAGCCATCGCCTCACCGTCCCGACATTCCACAACGATTATTTGTTCACTTCATCGAAATACTTCTGTGCGCCCGGGTGGACAGGGATCCCAATTCCGTCAAGACCTGTTTCCGGTTTGATGAGCTTCCCTTTTGCGTGCTGCAGTTTCGGTGCGTTGTCGTAAATGGCTTTCGTGATTTCGTAAACCAAGTCTTCCGGCACGTCGTTCTTGATTGCAAGCATTGCGCCGACGGAAACAGTCGGTGTGTCTTTTTCCAGGCCGTATGTTCCGGCTGGAATGACTTCTTTCGCGTAGTACTCGTATTTACTGATCAGTTCGTCGGCTTTGTCGTCTTCGACAGGCACAACGAATACTTTCGCAACAGCATTCAAGCCTTCAACCGCGCCAGTCGGAGTTCCTGCAGTGATGAACGCTGCGTCGATCTGGCCTGCCTGCAGGCTTTCCTGGGATTCCCCGAAGTCCAGGTTCTGCGGTTTGATGTCTTTCATGGACAATCCGTGGATTTCAAGGAGCTGTTCAGCGTTCGCGTACGTACCGGATCCCGGTGCACCGACGGATACTTTCTTGCCTTTCAGGTCGTCGAATGTCTTGATGCCTGTTTTTTCGAGTGTGACGAGCTGGACAGTTTCAGGGTAAAGTGCCCCGAGAGCCGAGACGTTGTCGACTTTGTCCCCTTCGAACATCATTGTGCCTTCCGTCGCATAGTAAGCGATGTCTGTCTGCACGAAAGCGATTTCAGCGTCGCCGTCTTTCAGTGCTGTCATGTTGGCAGCGGAAGCCTGTGATACTTCAGCGGACGTTTTCACACCCGTATCTTTCTGGATATTTTCAGCGATGGCGCCGCCAAGAGCGTAGTATGTCCCTTGTGTGCCGCCTGTCAGCAGGCTGAGGAACTTAGGGTTTTTACCGCCGCTATTTGAGTCCCCTCCTGCATCTCCGTCTTTTTTCGCGTCGTCATCCGAGCCGCAAGCTGCAAGCGCCAACACTGCGATGAGCAGCATCGAGATGAGACCAAAAAGTTTCTTGTTCATCCAATTACCCCCTAGGTATCTATTTCACTAGTAGAGTCTATAATAGCATGTAAGCGGGTTCAATTGTCAATCCTTTTCAGAATACAGAAATTCTTGAAATCGGTTTCATTACATTTACAGCAAAAAGCCATTCCTCCGGCAGTCGGGGAATGGCTTTTCTGTCATATGATGATGAAACTTTATTTCACTTTGTTTCATATATCTGGCCGGGTATTTGTTACTTTGCAGCGTCCCGGACGTCCTCGAACGTTAGTCCCGCTTCTTCGAGGTCGCGTGAACGGTGGGCGATCCGCGCAGCTGCGCACGAAGCGACACTCGCGACGAGGTCATCCAGGAATGTATGGCAGTGATCGCCTTTTTTCGTATCGAGATCGTTGATGATGCCGATTTTGTTTTTGTCCAAGTGGCCGAACGTCGTCACGGCGATCGATCCGTAAGTGAATACGGCGCCGAGTGCGATCGTTTCGTCCACCCCGAACAGGCCTTCGTCCGATTCGACGATTTCCTGCAGGGGCGAAGAAAGTTTCTTCTGTTCGCACAGCTCGTCCAATTCGATGCCGACGAGGATGGCATGCTGCAGTTCCCGCTTCCTCAGAACGTTGACGACCGAATCCACACACTGTTCAAACTGCAGTTCCTGATTATAGGGTGCTTGCATTTCGTAGACGATTTTCGCAATATCCTCAAGCTGGACACCGCGCCGCTCCAGTGCTTCCCGGGTCGCTTTCGCGATCACTTCCGAGCGTACTTTACTCTCTCCGTCAAACATGATCATCCATCCCCTTCTTGTGATTCGTTTCGCCAGCGTCTGGCGGTTCTGCACATTATACCCTCTCTGTATCGTATGTTACAATCTTCTGTAGCAGAACCGAAAAAGGAGGCTGTCCCATGACACAAGGCAAGATCCATGACATCCAATTCTACAGCGAGGCCCTTCAGGAGGAGATGGAGCTGCTCATCTACCTGCCTGCCAATTTCACCCCGCTCTTGAAATACGCAGTCCTGTTCGCTTCAGACGGCAAGGATTACTTCCAATATGGACGGATCGGCAAAGTCGTCGAGGAGTATATGTCGAAGGAGGAGATCGAGAACGTCATCGTCGTCGGCATCCCGTACAAGTCGGTAGCGGAACGCCGTCGTCTGTATCATCCGGACGGCGACCGCCAGAAAGACTATATCCGCTTCCTCGCCCACGAGCTTGTACCGTATATCGACAGCGAGTATCCGACCTACCAAGTCGGCGGCGGCCGTGCGCTGATCGGTGATTCGCTCGCTGCGACCGTGTCCCTGCAGACCGCATTGCAATATCCGAACTGTTTCAGCCGTGTCATCCTCCAGTCGCCTTATGTCGATGAAACTGTGCTGGAAGCGATCGAA
Organism: Sporosarcina sp. NCCP-2716; assembly: GCF_023707985.1. Classification (GTDB taxonomy): domain Bacteria; phylum Bacillota; class Bacilli; order Bacillales_A; family Planococcaceae; genus Sporosarcina. The sequence goes on along the minus strand of NZ_BRCF01000001.1, from coordinate 86,614 downwards.
TCCGCGAAAACTCCCGAGCAGCTGTCCGTGTACCATGTCATCGGCACCGGAGAGACGGAAGTCGTCACGACAGCCGACGGCAAGCAGGATTTCCTGACACCGAACCGACAGGCAAAACAATTATTCGAGAATAAAGGGTTTCCGTACTTCTATGAAGAATTTAAAGGGGACCACACGTGGAAATACTGGCAGCCTGATGTACGTCGCGCTGTCCAGATGGTATTCGGTCAATAATCACTCGGACAATTTGCAACAGTTCTGCTATACTTGATGGCAGAAGTGTATTTACTTTCCTAAGGAGGTTTTTCACATGAAGTATGGAGTAGTCGCATTTCCTTCCAAACAACTGCAAGACTTAGCCAACGGGTACCGCAAGCGCTATGACCCCCGCTATTCCAAAATAACACCTCACATGACACTCAAAGAAGTGTTCGAAGCGGATGAGCGTGAAATCCGTCAAGTGGCGGAAGCGATCCGTAAAGTGGCAAGAAACAAGAAACCGTTTGAATTGAACGTGTCGAAAGTGAGCACATTCGCACCGATCACGAACACAATATACTTTAAAGTGAATCCGAATGAGGAACTGTCATCCTTGCACGACGCGTTGAACAACGATGACTTTTTCGGAGGACTTCCAAAATATTCGTTCGTCCCTCACGTCACGATTGCGCAGGATCTCACATCCGGAGAGCACGATGATATCATCGGCCAGCTGAAGATGATCGGCGTGGACCACACAGAGACGATCGACCGTTTCCACTTACTCTACCAGCTCGACGATGGATCTTGGACAGTTTACGAAACTTTCCATCTGCAAGAGGATAACTGATTTGTACGATGTGAAGATTGCTGTGTCGGAGAACGAACGGGAAGACGCGTTCACCGTCCGTAAAAAAGTGTTCGTCGAGGAACAGGGTGTTCCGCTGACGCTGGAACTCGATGATTTCGACCAGACAGCGTCCCACTTCGTCGTCTATGACGGCGGGAAAGCGATCGCTGCAGGGCGAATCCGCAGTACGTCCGAGGACATCGGCAAAGTGGAACGCGTCTGTGTATTGAAAGAATACCGCGGAAAGCATCTCGGTAACTTGATCATGCACGCGTTGGAAGAACAGGCGGCGAAGACCGGGCTCAGCAAGATTGTGCTGAATGCCCAGTCGTACGCTGTCCCTTTCTACGAAAAACTCGGGTATACGGTCACTTCCCCTGAATTCATGGACGCGGACATTCCGCACCGTGCCATGGAGAAAACGGTAACCACAGCAATGTAACTCAACACGAAAACCCCCATTCCGATTATGGAACGGGGGTTTTCCTGTATGGCGGGTATTATGCGTATTCGTTGACTGCCATCCCTTTTCCGACGACGATTGCCACTTCTTTCGACAAGCCCGCCGGATTCGGGCGGATGAACCCATTCTTCGCAGGCGGCAGCGGCTGCCGGGGTGCAGGCTGATTACCGGACTCCCGGGAAACGGCCTGATTCAAACGCTCTTCGCGCCGATGGACTTTCTGCCACTCCTCATATTCTGTCTGCAGTTTCACTGATTGCACCCGGTCAATATAGGCGAAGTTCGGAGAAGCATTCTCCATTCGGTTTGCGTAGATCTGTGATTGAATCGGCTGTATCGGCAGCTGGTATCCCATCCCCTGCACCCTCCCTCGAAAAAAGTCATTGTTGGTTTTACTTAGATACCCGTTTCTCCACACTGGTAAACATCGAAACTGATTATTTTCCGAGCATTTTTTGAATGTCCGCCAAATTGACCGACTGGCCGCTCGCCAGAAGGGAATTGACGAGCTCATCTTCCAAGTGAGGCGGCACGTTCTTGTTGGCAAGCTGGCCGACATTCCGGATGATTTTCCTCACTTGGTTTTCATCTTGGAAGTCCGCATGCTGGATCGCATTCGCAAGTGCGAAAACCTCTTCCATCGGAACCCCGGTTTTCGATTCGATTCTCTTGAAGAAGGAGTCATTCATACTCCCTGTTCCCCCTCTCATTTAGCAAAACGTACTCCCGACAATAATCAGCAGGATGAACAGCACGACAAGCAGCACGAATGTCGAACCGCCGCGGTTATTCCCACACTCACGATATTCTTCGTAACGAGGTCCGCCATAGCAATTGTTCCCGAACATAAGAAAATCCCCCCTCTCTTCTCCCTATCGTATGCATCGGGAGGGAGAAGCGGGCGGGACATTTGTGCATTTCCGGTTTTCTTTACGTTTTCAGATGGTGCGTTTCGATTTGAACAGGAAGGACGCGATGAAACCGAATACGATGGCCGCACTGATGCCGGAACTCGTCACCTCGAACATCCCCGTCAGGACGCCAATGATCCCATGCTTCTCGGCTTCGGCGAGGGCACCATGTGTCAGCGCATTGCCGAACGACGTAATGGGGATCGTGGCCCCTGTTCCTGCAAAGTCGATCAACGGTTCGTATAGTCCGAAACCGTCCAATATCGATCCCGCCACGACAAGCGTACAGAGCGTATGGGCGGGCGTCAGTTTTCCGACATCCATCATCAGCTGGCCGATCACACAGATCAGCCCGCCGACGATGAAGCTCGTTATATAGATGGATAGCATACGCGCTCCCTCATTTCATCTCAATTTCCACTGCATGTGCAATACACGGGATCGTTTCCCCCTGTTGGTACGATAATGGGGACATGAGCGATCCCGTCGCGATCAGAAGGACCCGCTTGTACTGACCGGCGAGCAGCTTGTCGTACACTTCCGAAAAGTAGACGGAAGCCGAGCAGCCGGAACCGCTGGCGCCTGCGAGGAACTCGGGGTGTTTGCCGTAATATTCCGCACCCGCGTCCCGGAACGTATGGGAGACGTTATACTCCCACCGGTCAAGCAGTGTTTTGAACAGTTCGAATCCGATTTTCCCTAAGTCACCGGTCATGACGAGATCGTAATCTTCCAGCGTTTTTCCGTGACCGTCCAGATGGCGTTTGAATGTGTCCGCCGCAGCCGGCGCCATGGCGGCTCCCATATTGAGAGGGTCTGTCATACCCAAATCCGTCACGACACCGACCGTTCCGCACGTGATGACGGGCGCGCCTGCGATGTAAGGCGTGACGGCCGCTGCTCCCGCTGCCGTTGCGGTCCATTGTGCCGTTGCACCCTTCTGGCTCCCGTACTGCAGCGGATACCGGAACTGCCGTTCGATGGCGTTGTGCTGGCTGGCCGATCCCGCAATCACGAGATCCGCCATGCCGGCTTCCGTCAGAAGGGCTGCCGTCAGCAGCGTGGAGACCGACGTAGCGCACGCTGAAAACATCCCCATATACGGAATGCCGACCGTGCCGGCTGCAAAATTGGAAGGCGTCATTTCGTTCACCAGATCGCCGATGAGCAGGAACTGGGCATCCGCAGGTGTTTTATCCACTTTGGATAACGCTATTTTGACGGCTTCCTCCATCATCCTGGCGTGTGCCTGCTCATTCGTCTTCAAGCCGCACCGTTCGTCTTCATATTGCTTATCGGCATACTTCGCAAAAGGACTTTTCTTCTCTTCCAGCGGCCCGACCGTCACGCCTGTCGCAACGACGACGGGCTGGGAAGCGAATGTGAGGAGACCCCGTCCGTTCACCATGAAATCACTCCTAACGCGACCAATATCGACTTGATGAGCGCGACGGCAAATGCCGAGAATACCCCGTAGAGGATGACGGACCCTGCCAGCTTGAACATATTGCCCCCAACCCCGAGCACATACCCTTCAGAACGGTGCTCGATCGCCGAGGAGACGACCGCGTTGCCGAATCCGGTGATCGGAACTGCACTGCCGGCGCCGGCAAACTGGGCGAACTTCTTATACACGCCGAACCCTGTCAGCAGCATCGCAAAGAAGATCATCGTCGCGACTGTCGGATTGCTCGCCGTCCGTTCCGTGAAGTCGAAGAAAGTAATATAGAAAAGTGCAACGAACTGGCCGATCAGGCAGACGAAGCCTCCGGTGATGAATGCGGCAAGGCAGTTTTTCAAATAAGCGGGTTTCGGTGTGAGCTGCTGTTCCAGCTGCTGGTACTTTTTCTCATCCATCAGGTCTCTTCCTTTACAAGTTTGCTCAATTTTTTCATCTTTTTCGTGTAGTTGTCCTTGTTCTGCTGTTCAATCAGCTTATTTGTCTCCAAGAACACTTTACTGTCGGCAGAGACGGTGATATCCATCCCGGGATACAGCTCCTTGAACTGGTCGCCCACCTCTTTTGCAATGGTCCGTTTCCGGAACCGGTCGAACGTGTTGACCCTCAATCCTGCGATGAGACGGTCATCATGAATCAGGAGAACCGCGTTCTTAATGCGCGGGTCGTCTTCCAGGATCGCTTCCGCCTGTTTTCCGTCCTCTTCCGTCGTGTTGACCGTCTTGAAGCCGACTTTCGACGAACAGCCTGTCAGCAGGCAGATGATGATGCCGAGAATAAGCCAGTTACGAATGCCCATCCCCTCCTTTTCCCTCCAGTATGCCTGCTTCCCCTGCGTTTTATTCACACGCGTACAGACGCCCTGTCAGTACGTCCTATTCTGCCATAAGGTATAGGGATCAAACGAAAGGAGGAAATGATTCATGAGTTGTGGATGTGGAAGAAACGAAAACCAGGGGGAAAAGAAGTCACCGACGCACGGTCATTGTGTATGTGAGGCGGTGCGCTTCATTAAACGGCTGCAGGATACTCACCGGGATGAGGACTGCTTCGATTGTGATACAGACTGTTTCATGCGGCCGCTCGGCAGTTTGGTAAGCCCGGCGAACGAACGGTTCAACACGCGGGTGTTCTCATTGCTGACGGAGGACGGCGACTTCTTCAAGTCGATGTACCGTCCAGTCAGTTCAAACGATTCACACCATAGACCGAAGCCCGGCACTTCACCGGCAATCGGCAATTGCTTCTCCGTATTTTTCAGAGTTCAGAATATCTTTGACGACTGCTGTGCGACACTGATGGTCCTCGAACCGCTCGATGCGAGCGGCAACCCGGTCAAACTGATCGATTGCGACAAAATCTGCTTGGAAAAACTCTGTTCAGTCGTGAGCTTCCGTGCAACAAAATCGTGTATCACTGTCGACTTGAATTGCTTCTGTGCGATTCAATGCATTACGGACACATATGTCACACAGTGTCCTCCAACAACGACGTAACAACCATCACGCTCCCGCGGATGCTGAAAAAGACTGCCATGACGGCAGTCTTTTTTTCATGCAGAAACAGCCCCGCCTATGTTCAGGCGGGGCTGTCTCGATCACCGGAAAGGCTGACCTTTCCAATAGACTTCCTCGATCGACTCAAGACCGAGTGTGCGGATCTCCTCGAGCGACTGGCTCTCTTCCGTCACTTTGACAGCAACTTCCGTGTCGGTGATCGACAGGAGATCACCCGTCAGCAGCTGGCCGGCGACGGAAAACTGCAGGGGCCGGTACGCTTTCTGCGGGAAAGGCTCCGCGAGATAGCGGAGCTTCCGGACGACTTCACGTTCGGCGGGAAGCCGGCCGGATGCTTCCTGCACCGCCTGCAGATCAGCTGCCGGTTCTTCGGCAGCATGATCCACAGACTCGTAAATCGCAGTACTTTCGTCTTTTTCAACCTGTACGACCATCACCAATGGCGGCCCGTCGATGAACAGCAGCGGAGCTTGGAGTGAAATCAGCGCCACCTCCTCTACCCGTATACTATGCGCTAAACGCCTAGGGGTGACGGGAATTTCACAACTTGCTGATGAACGCCGTTGCAAGGCCGAGGTAGATCAGAATACTGATCAGGTCGTTCAGTGTCGTGATGAACGGCCCGGAGGCGACAGCTGGGTCGATCTTCATTTTGTGCATGAACAGCGGGATGAAGGAACCGGAAATCGTCGCTGCGAAGATCGAAACGAATATTGCTGCGCCTACGAGCATGCCGATGATCAGTTCGCCCTTCCAGAAAAAGATCAGGCCGATCACGAACACCCCGCAGATCAGTCCGGTGATGATTCCGGTGCCCGCTTCCCTGAGAAGCAGCTTGAACTTGCTTTCCTCTTCGATATCCCGAGTTGCGATACCGCGTACGGCGACCGCCAATGCCTGGGTGCCGCTGTTTCCGGCAGTTCCCGCAATGAGCGGGATGAATGCTGCGAGCAGGGCCACTTGTGAGATCGTATCAGTGAACATGTCGATCAGATTTGCGGTGATCATGCCGAGGATTAGCAGGATAATCAGCCACGGCACCCGTTTCTTCGCTGCAGAAAATGAATTTTTGTCAAAAGTATCCATATTGGAAACACCGGCGAGTTTCGAGTAGTCATCCGATGCTTCCTCTTCCAGGACATCGATCACGTCATCGACAGTGACGATTCCGAGGATGTGCTGCTGGAAGTCGACGACCGGCACGGCGAGGAGGTTATAGTCCTGTGTCGTGCGTGCCACGTCTTCCTGATCGTCCGAAACGAGGACACTGACGACCCGTTCGTTCATGATGGAACGGATGAGGACGTCCTCCTCCGAGGTGATGAGATCCCGGAGCGAGACGACGCCTGTCAGCACATTATCATCATCCACGACGAATACATAATAGATTGTTTCCGCACTCGGTGCCTGGATCCGCAAAATATTCATAGCGGAACGGACCGTCGAGTTTTGCGGTACGGTGACGTACTCCGTCGTCATGATGGAGCCGGCAGTATATTCTTCATAATGCAGCAGTTCTTTGATCTGTGCAGCTGCCTCTTTGTTCATGAGCGTCAGATAACTGACACTTTGGGCCTTATCGAGTTCTTTCAGGACATCGACCGCGTTATCCACAAACATGTAGGAAATCATCTCTGCGGCATACGTCGCCTCCATCTCCTGAAGGAACTCTTCGTATTCGTTCTCTTCGATTTCACTTGTCTCGAAGATTTCAGCCATCTCTTTCGGCGAAAGGAAATAATACATGATCTTCCGCAATTCCTGGCCGGCTTTTTCGTAGAACACGGCACGGTCGTATGGATGCAGCAGCAGATATTCGTCCCGGAAGGCCTTGATATCCTGCTGCCTCAGGTCTTCGATAAGCTTCGTCTCATCGAAATCCACCTCATCTTTACGGTCTTCTGTTGTTTCCATGGCTGCACCATCCTTCCTCTTCGCTGTTCAGCCAGCCTCCTGTATACTCAGCAGTAGTGTGTGAATACTACCTTGAAAAGGAGTGGACCTGTATGTTTGATATGATTGGTGATATTCATGGGTGTTATGATGAGCTGACTGAGTTGCTGTCTGTGCTCGGCTATTCCCTGGAAAGCGGCATTCCAATCCATCCGGACGGCCGCTCCCCCGTTTTCGTCGGGGACGGCATGGACCGCGGCCCGGATTCCCTCCGCGTCCTGCAGCTGCTGTTTGCCCTGCAGGACAGCGGCAAACTTCATTATTCCCCGGGAAATCATTGCAACAAACTGTACCGGTATGCCAAAGGGAACAACGTCCAGCAGACCCACGGACTCGAGACGACAGTGGCGGAACTCGATGCACTGCCGCCGGACGAGCGTCAGGCGGTTCTCTCCCGTTACAGACGGTTCTATGAGAAACTGCCGCTCTATCTGTCGCTGGACGGCGGCAGTCTCATCGTCGCCCACGCAGGGTTGCCCGAGCGCATGATCGGTGCCAAGCCATCCGGGTCGATGAAGACATTCGTCCTGTATGGGGATGTTACCGGTGAGACGCTCCCCGACGGCCGTCCGGTCAGAAGGGACTGGGCAGCGTCCTACAAAGGAAATCCGTGGATCGTCTACGGTCACACCCCTGTCAGGGAACCGCGCTTCACCGGTAACACGGTCAACATCGATACCGGCTGCGTATTCGGCGGATCATTGACCGCTTTCCGCTGGCCGGAGAAGGAGATCGTCTCAGTCCCCTCCCGCCAGCCGTTCCAGCCCGAAAAGTTTACAGATTATTCCTCCTGATGGAGGGAAGCCGCCGCCAGCAGCTCCGCGAGATCGTCCGGAAGGCTGCTTTGGAACGTGACCTGGTGCCGTTCCGTCGGATGGATGAACGAAACACGAGCACAGTGGAGCGCCTGACGGGACAGCAATGCGCACGGACCGCCGTACAGATCATCCCCGAGGAGCGGATGACCGGCGTGGGCCATATGCACGCGGATCTGATGGGTGCGGCCAGTATGCAACTGCAGTTCGACGGCAGTGAACAGCTCGCCCTTCAGTGAATAGCGGCCGGTGACCCGGACGTCCGTCCTTGCATACTGGCCGTCGGGACGGACAGTCCGCTCGATGATGCTGCCGTCTTTCCTGCCGATCGGCTCCTCGATACGGTAATCGTCTCCATCCAAAATCCCGCTCACCAGCGCCCTATACCGCCTGTCGATCCCTGTCTGCTGCATCTGGCTGCTGAGCAGGTGATGGATATGGCGGTTTTTCGCGATGCAGACGACGCCGGACGTGTCCGTGTCGAGACGGGTCACGACATGGACGGTCGCCTGGTGGCCGTCACGTTCATACTTGCCTGCAACCACGTTCGCAAGTGTCCCGGAAGGCTGGTTGCGGGAAGGGATCGTCCCCTGCCCGGCTGGTTTATCGATGACCAGCAGAGCTTCATCCTCGTAAAGGACAGCGAGGTAGCCCGGTTCGGCAATCAGGCCGTCCGCCAGCTGTTCAGGCGGGAACTCGACGGTGACTTCGTCGCCCGCGCTGAGCATCCAGCGCACTGTCCGTTCCACGCTGTTCACTGCAATCCGGCCGCCGCTGTATTTGATGGCCGTGATCGCCCGTTTCGAAAGCTCATTCTGATTGAGCAGATCGCGAAGCAGGATCGGTTCATCTGCTGTGAATGTCAGGCAGAGCGGTGTGCCTTCACTTTTCTTCTTCACTTGCGACAAATGATTCGGACACTCGTTTCCAGAACGGGAATGGACGGAAGCGTGCGAACGAGATCTTTTCTTTCGATACTTTGTACTGGATGGATTTCACATCTTTCTGCAGAAGCTGCAGATGGTCGACCGTCACCATGAAGTCCGGCCCTTTGACGGGTTTCAGCAGGCACGCGTGATGGGCAGGCAGCACGAGCGGGGAACCGACTGTCCGGAACACCCTGTTGTTGATGGAGGCCATTTCCGTCAGCTGCATGCACGATAACGACGGGTGGAGGATCGCCCCGTTCAGCGATTTACTGTAGGCGGTCGAACCTGAAGGCGTCGACATGCAGAGTCCATCGCCGCGGAACCGTTCGAAATGGGCGCCGTTCAATTCGACATCCATGACGAGTGTCACTTCCGGCGACTTGATCGTCGATTCGTTGAGGGCAAGATACGTCGACGTCTCCTCCGAATGCGTGTAAGTGATTTCGACTTCAAGCAGCGGATACTGGACGACGTGGTAATCCTTGCGGGCGATCATGATGACAAGCTTCTCGATCTCCTCAGGCTTCCAATCGGCATAGAACCCGAGATGTCCCGTATGGATCCCGACGAATGCTGTCTCTTTGACGCGGTGGACGTATTTGTGAAAGCCGTGGAGCAGTGTGCCGTCCCCGCCGATCGACAGCACGATGTCCGGTTCCAGATCATCATAGATGAGCCCGAATTCCGTCAAATATTCCTTCGCTTCCGACATCAGCCGGTTCGACAAGTCATCGCCGCGTGATTCAATCGCAAATTTCATAAGTCCGTCTCCCCTTTCCATGTAGTGTCCTGGATATCCCGTTTTTCCGTTTCCTTGAAGGAGCTGAAGTACGTCTGGGCTTCGTGGATTTCATCACGGATAAGCGACATTTCCTCATCGAGCCGGAATGCAGCCTCCGCCGCCCCTTCCAGCCGCTGGCGTATGACGTCCGGAAGCTCCCCCTGGTACTTGTAATTCAGCGAATGCTCGATCGACGCCCAGAAATTCATGGCAAGCGTCCGGATCTGGATTTCCGCAAGCACCGACTTTTCCCCATGGATCGTCTGGACCGGATACTCGATGATGATATGGTACGAACGGTATCCGCTCTTCTTTTTGTGTGATATGTAGTCGCGCTCTTCGACAATCCGCATATCTTTACGCTCCCGCAGCATGTTGACGACACTTCCGATGTCATCGACGAACTGGCACATGATCCGCAGTCCGGCGATATCGGGGACTTCCCTCTCGAGTTCCTGTGAAGGCTCGAACGGGATTCCCTTTTCAAGGGTTTTGTCATAGATGCTCGCGAGCGGTTTCAGCCGTCCTGTCACGAATTCGACAGGGGCATGACGGTCCTCCAGCTTATATTGGTGCCGGAGCCCTTTCAGTTTCACTTTCAGCTCTACCACGGCCTGCTTATAGGGAGCTAGAAAATCATTCCACATTCTCATTTGAGCCGCCTCCCTCTCCTCAGTCACCCCATCGTCTGCAGCGTATCCGCAAATGCCTCCTCGACCGCAAGCATGAACGTCTCCCCGTAATTCCCGTTCCCTTCGATATTGAAGACGAGCATCGTCAGCTCCTCCGTGAACCCGTTCAGTACGATCTCAGCATCGCTGCAGGCGAGCATCGGGTCCTGGCTGCCTGCTGAGAGCAGCTGCATGAGCGGCCAGACGCCCTGCGTAAAGTGAAGATACTTATAGTCTTCCCCGTCTTCAAACAAATAGACAAACGTCCCCTCATCCGAATCCGTGATCATTTTACCGGCAGGCTGCTGGCCGAGCTGTTCTGCGGGTCCTTCATAGGTGAAAGTGACCGTTCCATCCTTCACATATCCGTTTGTAATCCGATATTCTATACGCACAAGTTTTTCGTCCCTTCCCTTACGTTCAGTACAGATAGTTTACCATAGAGTGCCCCGCGTTGCAGTTGGGATTATGCTTTCGAACTGTAAATTGATATACTGAAAGAAGAACTGGATAGGCCACGGATAATCATGGACATCGAAAGGACCGATCGGTATGGATACGCAGATAATTCGTACACTTTTTGAACTCAATTCCCTCCAGACACTCGGCGCAGTCCGGTCGGCAGCGGAACCCGGAGCCGCCAACACAGAATTTTTCCAGACGCTGATGGCAGAAATGACGGGCGATCCCTCAGTGACGGACGCGCTATCAGGCTTTTCCGCATCTGCACTCGGCAGTCTCCAGGCTCCTCAAGGGACCGTGCCGTTCTCCTTCCAGCCGATTCCACAAGTGAACACGATGGCGGACGCCATGCAGGTGATCGACCGGACGACGGCGAGCCGGCCTCCTCTCGTCTACAACGGAGGAAGCGTCAACACGGCATACGCTCCGCTCATCGACAAGGCAGCCAAACAGTATAATGTCCCGCCGGCCCTGATTGCCGCAGTCATCAAGCAAGAATCGAACTTCAACAACGACTCCGTCAGTCATGCCGGCGCCCGTGGTCTCATGCAGCTCATGCCGGGCACAGCCAGGTTCCTCGGAGTGGACGACGCGAGCGACCCCGAACAGAACATTATGGGCGGCGCGAAGTATTTGCGGCAGATGCTCAACCAATTCGGCGGCGACATGAAGCTGTCCCTCGCAGCCTACAATGCCGGTCCCGGGAACGTCCGGAAATACGGCGGCGTGCCTCCATTCCGCGAGACACAGAACTATGTTACGAAAGTGATGAACAACTATAATACGTATAACGCATGACAGGACGCCGCGGCCGCAAGAGCGATTTATTTGTGAATGGCATATAGGGTTGATAAAATGAACGTACAGAGTGACAACAAAGGAGAATGACATTCATGACACGAAAGCCTTTGATACCTTTCGAGGAAATCGGCGAAGCACGTTTGTCGGAACTCATCGACCGGTTCTATGCCAAAGTCGCGGTCCATCCTGACTTGGCACCTATCTTCCCGGATGACTTAAGTGAAACAGCCCGAAAACAGAAACAGTTCCAGACCCAGTACCTGGGCGGACCGAACCTATATACGGAAGAACACGGACACCCGATGATGAAAGCCAGGCATATGCCGTTTCCGATCACACCGGTACGCGCACAGGCATGGCTCGCCTGCATGAAGGAAGCGATGGATGATGTCGGACTCGAGGGACCTCTTCGCGACATCTATTACCAGCGCCTCGTCATGACAGCCAATCATATGGTGAATCGCAGCGAGGAGGGAGATCAGTGAACTACAGAACGCTTGCAGAAGCAGACCGTGAACCGGTATCCCACCCGAGACCCATCGAATTATATGTTTTCCTGGATCCGCTCTGCCGCGACTGCTGGGCGCTCCAGCCGATACTGCGCCGTCTCCAGATCGACTACGACCGCTATTTCACCCTGCGGATCGGTCTGCTGACGTCCCTGCCGAAGATGAACTTCCACGTGACGGCAATCGACGAAGAAGACGCCGCCGAAGGGCAGGACCCGTTCTCAAAATCCCACCCCGCATTCCCGAGCATCGCCATCAAAGCGGCGGAGTTCCAGGGGAAGCGTGCAGGATTCCGGTTTCTGACGAAATTATTCGAGTACTCCTTCTTGAAGTCACGAAACGTGAAATCATTTTCAGTACTGCTCGAGATCGCCGAAAAGCTGCATCTGGACAAAGACGAATTCATCAGCGACTTCTTCTCCCGCAACGTCCTCCAGTCGCTTCAGGTCGATTTGCACCTGGCCAAGGAGATGGCTGTCGAGAAGTCACCGACCTTCGTGTTTTTCAATGAAAACATCGAAGACGAAGGACTGATGGTCGACGGCTCCTACAGCTATGGAATCTATGAACAGATCCTCGAAGAATTGACCGGCACCCCGATCACCCGGGAAGGGGCCCCTCCCCTCGCCGACCTCTTCACCCGCTTCGAGATGCTTTCGACGCCCGAAATCGCCGCGATCTATGGCATGACGGAAAAGGAAAGCGAACGGGAACTGAAGAAGCTGCTGCTGAAGCAAGAAGTGGAACGCGCTGTTTTTCATGACAATGTACTGTGGCGGAAACGCTGAGGCTGGAAGTCGAACAGGCAAGGAAAAATCTGTGATTTTTCCTTGCCTGTTTTTTTTGTGTGGTGGATTAGGATGAGGTTGTGGTGGGTGAAGATGGCGGGTTTATGAGCGATATTTGCGATTTATGAGCGGTTTTTGGGATTTATGAGCGTTTTTTGCATTTTATGATCGCTTTTCACTATTTATGAGCGATTTATGAATTTTATGAGCGCTTTTCCTGATTTATGAGCGTTTTTCACGATTTATGAGCGATTTCCACGATTTATGAGCGTTTCCCACGTTTTATGAGCGCTTTCCGACTCCAATAAAAAAAGAAAGCACCGCTCCTGGGGGGAAGCGGTGCTGCATAAAGGGAATGGGAAAAATGTTCACGTTCAAACAAAAGGGGTGTATGTTTGGTTTGTGAGTTTCATTCACAAGTTAAATCTATCATAAAATAATTGTTGCAGCAACATTTCACAAACAAATTCATAGTTCTGTCACAAATCATCATATTGAAACCGCTTACTCAAAGACTTTTCTGAAGAACCAATTGAAAACGCCCCTGCAGAAAGATGCAAGGGGCGCCTCGTTTTTCATTATATCAATATACTTGTCTTACTGCTTAGCGAGCAATTGCTCCAATTCGTTGAGCCGCTCTTCAAACACGCGGCATGCTTCTTCGATCGGTGCCGTCGTTGTCATGTCGACGCCGGCTTTCTTCAATACTTCGATCGGGTAGTCGGATGAGCCGGCCTTCAGGAAGTTGTTCACGTAACGCTCGACTGCCGGCTCGCCTTCCGTCAGGATCTGATGACTGAGAGCGACTGCTGCGCTGTAGCCGGTTGAGTATTGGTAGACGTAATAATTCATGTAGAAGTGAGGGATCCGCGACCATTCCAGGCCGATCTCCTCGTCGACTGTCATCGCACCGCCGAAGTATTTCTTGTTCAGTTCGTAATACACTTCGGTCAGTTTCTCCGCTGTCAGTGCTTCCCCCTGCTGGTCCAGCTGGTAGATCTTATGCTCGAACTCGGCGAACATCGTCTGACGGAACACAGTGCCACGGAATCCGTCGAGCCAGTGGTTCAGCAAGTAGATCCGCTTCTGCTCGTCTTCGGTCGTTTTCAGCAAGTAGTCGTTCAGCAGCGCCTCATTGACAGTGGATGCAACTTCCGCGACGAAGATCGAGTAGCCGCTGTAGATGTACGGCTGGCTCGCGCGCGAATAATAACTGTGCGCACTGTGGCCGAATTCGTGTGCCAGTGTGAACATGTTATTGACGTTATCCTGCCAGTTCATGAGGATGTACGGATTCGTGCCGTATGATCCGGATGAATACGCACCTGAACGCTTCCCTTTGTTTTCACGGACGTCGACCCATCGTTCCGCCAGACCTTTGCGGATGATGTCCCGGTACTCCTCGCCCATCGGCTTGAAGCTTTCGAGCATCGTGTCCGCCGCTTCCTCGTACGTGACTTTCATGTCCAGGTCCTTCACGAGGGGTGCATACAGATCCCACATATGGAGGTCGTCCAGCCCGAAGACTTTTTTGCGCAATTCGATGTACCGGTGAAGCAGTCCGACGTTATCGGAGATCGTATTGACGAGATTGTCGTATACCTGTTCCGGGATATGGTTATTCGAAAGCGCCGCTTCACGCGCTGATCCGTAATTACGTACGGACGCATTCACGTTGTTCGCCTTGACATTGCCTGACAGTGTGGAAGCGAATGTGTTTTTGAACGAACCGTAAGTTGCGTACATCGCTTTGAACGCTTCTTCCCGTACGGAGCGGTCCGGGCTTTCCAGGAAGTTGATGAAGCGGCCGTGTGACAGTTCCACTTCCTCCCCTTTCTCGTTCTTTACCGTTGGGAACGTCAAGTCGGCGTTGTTCAGCATGCTGAACGTCTTCGACGAACCGCCTGCCACTTCCGACATTTCCGCGAGCAGCGCTTCCTGTTCTGCCGGCAGGACGTGAGGACGTACGCTGTTCAACTCTTCCACTTCGTGCGCATAGACAGACAAGCCGTCGTTTTCAGCGACCATCTTGTTCAGTTTCTCTTCGTCGATCGACAGCAGTTCCGGCAAGAAGAACGACAGTTTCGTCGACACTTTGACTGCCAGTGTCTTCGCACGGCTGTCCATTGCCTGGTACGTACTGTTCGTCGTATCCTGATCCGTTTTCAGGTGGGAGTACGTGTATAGCCTGCCGAGCCGCTGTGACAGTTCATCCCTGTACTGAAGTGCTTTCTCCAGCTGTTCCGGTCCGTCATCCAGCGTCCCTTTGAACGAATCCGCTTTCTTGGACAGTTCCTCGATCGCTTCGTATTCTTCGTTCCAGGCTTCATCGCTCGGGAAGATGTTCTCCAAGTTCCATGTTTCTTCTACGTTCACTTCATCGCGTGTTAACAATTTCTCTGCCAATGTATGAATCCCCCTTCATCCCGTTTGTTCGGGATACGAATCTTTTACCATTTTCTCAATTTTCTATTTGATTTGCAAGAAAATGATCCGACAGAAGCGACATAAATTCCTGTTCCATCCCTTTTTTCGTCTGTCCCCCGCTTCCTTTGACGCTGATCCGCTGCAAGAACTGGAGATATGCGATGCAGGCGTCCGTCTGGCGGTCGGAATTTCCAGGATAGCGATGGACGAATTGGCGCAGCCGGTTCACCGGCACACGTGACAGAGGCAGCTGCCACCGTTTCAGGGAAATGGTCAGGTCGAGCTGCCATGCACAGTCATGGACCGCGAAGGCGGATTGGTTCCGGACAGGTACGCCGATGCGGGCGGGCATATCTGCAGGATGGAGCCGCATTTCGTAGCAGTTGCGCAGGAACGGATCCTGGACTCCTTTGCGGCTGACGAACAGCGCCCGCTGCAGGAATGCGGTGCGGTGCATCTGATAGCACGATCTGTATCGCTCGAGAAGGGTTTCGTCGGGCGGTTTCGGACGGGCGAAAGGAAATGTCTGCAAGTGTAGCGGCAGACAGCGGTGGACACAAAGGAAACGGTTCCCTTCCATGTGGAGGAGATGGCTGAAATAATGGAACTGATGGGGGCGCGGGGAGAAAGTGAGCAGTGTATCATTGGGGGAGATGCTCGATGAAAAGAATTGCTGGTGGAATGAAGTGAAGCTCAGGACATCGACGCCTGCAGGTCGTGCCTCGTATTTGGGCGGGGTCCTCAGCATCCAGATCGGAGCCATGCCAATCGATTCGTAGCCTGCACTCCGGCTCTGCTGCAGATCAGGAGCGATCCGGCTGCATTGAAACTCGATCGCCGCTGCCTGATCGCCGTGGCGGATGAGCAGATCGGGGCGCTGCGACAGCTCAGGGAGAAACGGTTCCAGCTCCGGCTGTTTGCCCAAACGGCTGAATAAGGTGTACAGCAGCTGCTTGCCCATCAGATGGTCGGCGGATTCCCCCTCAGAGAATGACGAACGGCAGTCGGAATCGGACAGATGGGCGAAATGGGGGATCCGGACAGTCCCGACTTTCAGAATGACGCGTTCTTTGCATTGCGGACAGTGGAACGTCCGGTCCGTCCGCCATAGTTTCAGTTGCTCGCGTGAGCGGGACGCGTCCAGGATGATCGGGGTCCCGTCCCTTAATGTTGCGGTCAGTATGGTCAACACTCCCTTCACTGAATAGTGTACGAATTCTGACGCAGGAATGCAACTGAAAGCCGGACACAAAAAAACCACCCCGGAAGGTGGCGAAAAGTATTAGAAATAGGAATTGATCGTCTGGAAGACTTCGCTTCCCATGACTTCTGTTCCGTATTCCTGCAACCGGTGGACCGTCATGTTGGTAGGGACTGCGAATTCAAGAACGATGCTTTCGATATCGATCTTGTCGGACAGCTCCTTGTCGGACCCGGTATAATCTATATGGAGATAGTATTTGTTCTCGAACGAGTACAGCGCAGTGGACTCATCGAAGTCCGCCAGCTGTGATGCCAATGGGATGAGGTCGTCGAACTCGCTGAAGGCAAACAGTTCACGTGCCGACTTGACCCGGTTATCTGCAAGGGGATCGCCTGCTTTGTCGCCGGTATCCATTGCAGCTTCCAATTCAGGCTGGAACAGTTTGCGAGGATCGTCAATGCCGTACGGGTATTCCGTGGACTCTCCGTCTTCCGGAAGCTGCGCCCGCGTGACCAGCACTTCTATCCCGCCGCTCATCGCATGCACTTGAATCCACAACGGACCTTCGATCTCGAATTCAATATCGGATTCCGTGTCGATCTCCTCCATCATATCCCAAAACAATTCTTCGCTTTTATCGCGGTTGTACCAGACTTCTTCCCGGGTGAATCCGCGTTCCTCGATATCGACATAGGACAGATAGAACTTGACCGTATTCTCATTGATGCGTTCGATTTCCATGAGTTTCCTCTCCTTTCCCCTGAACCAGACAATCTGCCTGGCCATTATTTGTTCCCGCGTTGCTTCTTCTACTATATGTTCAATTCTCCGGCAGTGAAAGGGTTTTGCCTCATAAGGAAGCAGACAAATTTTTTTTGGTAATAAGCCGGCCTCTTAAAACCGTCATAGGCGTGTCCGGCTGCTGGTGCCACTGGCGGGGATGGAGAATCGAAAAAGCTGATAGGTTACCGGCATTCACCATGTCATCCCCTATCAGCTTATTTATATGAGTTTGGTTAGTTGACCATCCGGCGTGCTTCCAGCAACTGATAGGCTCTAACCTTTCTTGGTAGGAAGCGGCGTATTTCATCTTCATTATACCCTACTTGCAGACGTTTTTCATCTAAGATGATCGGTCTTCTCAGAAGTCCCGGATGTTCCTGGATCAGTTCGTAAAGACGCTGAAGCGGCAGGCTTTCCACATCGACGTTCAGCTTCTGGAAGATCTTCGAGCGGGTGGAGATGATTTCGTCCGTCCCGTCTTCCGTCATGCGAAGGATCTGTTTGATTTCGTCAATATTCAGAGGCTCGGAGAAAATGTTGCGCTCTTCATATGGAATTTCATGTTCCTCCAGCCATGCTTTCGCTTTTCGGCATGATGTACAGCTTGGTGAAGTAAATAATGTAACGCCCATTTGCTGACACTCCCTTTCAATCGGCTCCGTATCGAGTTGAATTCCTAATTTACATTAGAATGATTTTAAATTATTGTTCATAGTACCTATTATACACACATTTGTTCTCAATGAATACACCTTTTAAAAAATATTTCCAGTGAACCAGTGGATTTGTAACAATTCCGCAATACAATCAGTATCCGGCTGTATGATTCAGACAACTATCTGTAAAGATATACCCGGCTTCCTTTGCTGATAAACCTGTTTTTTGCTGTTCCGGATTATCAATTACGGGTTTCCAATGAAAATGGATTACACCTACATAGTACGTTCCAAAATGGGAAAGGTTTCATGCTGCGGCATCCCTTTTCACGTTTGTCCTACTTCCATTATTCCCCGCTATGCGGATTTAAAACTGGTTTCCTGCTTGCTTTTTAAAATACCCCGTATTATAATAACTCCAATTATAAAACGGCAATGATGGAATGAGTATTTCGGATCCTAGCTCTTACAGAGAGCCTGTGGCTGGTGGGAACAGGCAGAGCGGTCCGGAAGAATGGGCTCCTGAGCTCGGTGATCGGCAGTGAGCCTGCTGCTGATCGCTGCGTCTTCCCCGCGTTAAGGGTTTGAGCGGCCTTCGGGCAATTCGGGTGGCACCGCGGTTCCTGCACATCGACCGTCCCTATACAGATAGGGATGTGTTGGTGTTTTTTTGTATTCATTTTTAAGGAGGAACATATGATGACAACTATTTTTTCAGGGGTTCAGCCGACAGGCATCATCACGCTCGGCAACTATATCGGAGCTTTCCGCCAGTTCGTCGAGCTGCAGGATGAAGCGGACTGCATTTTCTGCATCGTGGATCAGCATGCGATCACCGTCCAGCAAGATCCGGACAAATTGAAACAGGCGATCCGTTCGCTTGCGGCTACGTACATCGCAAGCGGGATCGACCCGGAGAAGTCCGTGCTGTTCATCCAATCGGAAGTCCCCGCGCACGCACAGGCGGGATGGATCATGCAGTGTACGGCATCGATCGGCGAATTGGAGCGCATGACCCAGTTCAAAGACAAATCGGAAGGCCAGGAAGGCGTATCGGCAGGGCTGCTGACGTATCCGCCTCTCATGGCGGCGGACATCCTGCTCTATAACACGGACGTCGTGCCCGTCGGCGAAGACCAGAAACAGCACCTGGAGCTGACACGCGACCTCGCGGAACGGTTCAACCGCCGTTATGACAAGGTGCTCACGATGCCGGAAGTTCGCATCCCGAAAGTCGGCGCGCGCATCAAGTCGCTGCAGGATCCGCTCAAAAAGATGAGCAAATCCGACGCCAATCAGAAATCGACGATCTACCTGATGGATACACCGAAGCAGATCGAGAAGAAGATCAAGAGCGCAGTGACCGATTCGGAGGGGGTTGTCCGATTCGACGTGGAAAACAAGGCGGGTGTTTCGAACCTGCTGACGATCGAGTCCGCTCTTACTGGAACTTCAATCGAGGAACTTGTCCGGAAATATGACGGTCTCGGATACGGCGCGTTCAAAGCGGGTGTCGCGGAAAGTGTCATCGCTCACTTGGCGCCGATCCAGGAGAAATATCATGAACTGATGGAGTCCGAGGAGCTCGATACGATCCTCGACGCCGGTGCCGCGAAAGCGGACGCCATCGCTTCAGCAACCCTCACGAGAATGGAAGCCGCGATGGGACTCGGACGTAAACGGTAAGCAGCAGAAGGACAGCTGCCCCTGCGAACATCGCAAAATCGGCGGACCTGAGGATGAATATCGCGACCGTCCGCATGTCGAAGCCCATTGACGTGTAATTCAAATAGGTGATCATCGTCGTGCACGTCGTGACAATCAGCCCGTAGCTCAGCAGGAATAAGAATAATCGAATCATCCGATCCGTCCCTTTGCAAGTTGGTGATTCATTATATGACGGGCGCCTGCCGTTTACGACCGGGGCTGTCCACGAAAAAAAAGAGCGGTACTTCGCAAAGTTCATTTGCGAAGCCGCTCTTTTTCCGTGCCATCAGATTTTCTTGAAGATAAGGGAAGCGTTGTGACCGCCGAAGCCGAGTGAGTTGCTCATCGCATACTCGACGTCCGCTTTCCTCGGTCCGTCCGTAATGTAATCGAGATCGCATTCCGGATCCGGGTTTTCGTAGTTCGTTGTCGGAGGCAGGATCCCTTCCTTCAGGGCCTTCACTGTGAAGATCGCTTCGATGCCCCCTGCTGCGCCGAGAAGATGGCCCGTCATCGATTTCGTCGAACTCATTGCGAGTTCGTATGCGTGCTTGCCGAAGACCGTTTTCGCCGCCATCGTTTCGAACGCGTCATTATACGCTGTGCTCGTGCCGTGTGCGTTGATGTAGCCGATTTCCTCCGGAGCGATTTCCGCTTCTTTGATCGCCTGCTGCATCGCGCGGACAGCGCCTTCGCCTTCCGGTGCCGGTGCCGTGATGTGGTAGGCGTCCCCTGTCGACCCGTACCCGACCAATTCCGCGTAGATCTTCGCGCCGCGTGCTATTGCGTGTTCGTATTCCTCGAGGATCAGGATGCCGGCCCCTTCGCCGATGACGAAGCCGTCCCGCTCCTTATCGAACGGACGGGAAGCGGTAGCCGGATCCGGATTGAGCGACAGTGCGGTGTTCGCACAGAACCCGGCAACTGACATTGTCGTGATCGGAGCCTCTGCTCCCCCTGTGATCATGACGTCCGCGTCGCCGCGGCGGATGACTTCGAATGCATCGCCGATCGAGTTCGTTCCGGAAGCACATGCTGTCACTGTACATGAATTAATGCCTTTTGCGCCGAAATGGATGGACACCTGTCCTGAAGCCATGTCGGGAATCATCATCGGCACGAAGAACGGGCTGACGCGACGGTAGCCTTTTTCCTGGAATGTCAGGAACTGCTTCTCGTGCGTTTCCATTCCGCCGATCCCGGAACCGATCCAGACGCCTGTACGGAGCGCCGTCTCTTCATCCAGCTTCTCGAGCCCTGCGTCTTTCATCGCCATGATGGAGGCCGCCATCGCGTAGTGGGTGAACCGGTCCATCTTGCGCGCGTCCTTGCGGGAGATGTATGTTTCAATGTCAAAGTCCTTCACTTCCGCAGCGACTTTCACCGGGAACTGATCGGCGTCCAGGCGTGTGAGCGGACCGATGCCTGATTTGCGGTCGAGGACCGACTGCCATGATTCTTCCGCCGTATTTCCTACCGGGGAAACGGCCCCGACTCCGGATATGACTACACGTCGTTTTTCCATTATGTGAACTCTCCTTCATCTGTTAGATAGACTGGCTGTTCAGCCGATTCGGCGCATGGACGGCCGGGAGCGCCTTACTTGCCCCACCGCATGCAGATGCCGCCCCATGTGAGGCCGCCGCCGAAACCGACGAGTACGACGACATCATCCTCTTTCACCCGGCCTTCCGCCAGGTCGTCGTACAGCGAAATCGGGATGGATGCTGCTGATGTATTGCCATATTTGTGAACCGTTTTGGACATTTTCTCCGGAGGCAGTCCGAGACGTTCACGGGATGCCTCCATGATGCGGATATTGGCCTGATGCGGGATGAGGAAGTCGATATCTTCCTTGCCGAGACCCGCTTTCTCGATGACGTTGACAGCTGTCTGCCCCATCTGACGCACAGCGAACTTGAACACTTCACGGCCGTTCATGCGCAAGTAGCGGTCCTGGTACAGATGCTCCCCGCCGGTTCCGTCCGCGCCGAGTTCGAAGGACAGGATTCCGCGGTCCCCGCTCGTCTTGCCGACGATACCGGCGCCCGCCCCATCACCGAAAAGGACAGCCGTGTTGCGGTCTTTGTAGTCGGTGATCTTCGAAAGCTTTTCAACTCCGACGATGAGGACATAGTCACACGTGCCGGCTTCGACGAAATGCTTAGCTGTGACGACGCCGTACATGAAGCCCGCACAGGCCGCAGATATGTCCATGGCACTTGCATTCTTCGCACCAAGACGGGCCTGGAGCATCGTGGATACGGATGGGAACGGCTGATCCGGTGTGACCGTAGCGACCAGAATCATGCCGATCTGCTCTGCCGTGATTCCCGCTTTTTCAATCGCTTCCTGAGCAGCTGCAAATGCCATATCGGACGTATCCGTGAAATTGTCGGCGATCCGGCGCTCTTCGATTCCGGTGCGCGTACGGATCCACTCATCCGACGTGTCCATCCGTTTTTCCAGATCTTCGTTTGTCAGCACGTGTTCAGGGACATACTTGCCAATACTGAGAAGTCCAACACCCATTGCTCATACCCCGTTCCTTGTTAGCTATTATTAGTACCTGGTATCAATTATAAATCTTTTTGCGTTTTTTTTCAATAGCGGCGTCACGATTCCGTCAAACTTCTTCAGTCTCTCGCGGATTCGGTATATCAGGACGCCGGCCGGTATGATATGATGGAAGATGAATATGTATGCTAGAGGTGATGTAAATGAGATTCATCATGACATTTGTCTGGTCATTCCTGCTGGTTTCCATGCTGAACTATGTAGCTGGCGCCATCGCGAACGTACCGACTTTCGAATTCACTACTGGAATTATCGTATCCCTCGTGCTGTCTGTAATGATTTTCGTCATTACGGCCATCATTCCGGACGAGCCAGTAGCAGATCTATGAGTTGAATAATGCAGCAGGGAAGGCGTTTGCCTTCCCTGCTGTTTTTTTGTGCGTTTGGGTTGTTCTGCTGGGGCTTAGTGCGCGGGATGCAGGCGTTCGGGCGATAAAGAGCGGTCCTAGTGACCGATGACGCGAAAAATGCAAGCTCTCGGGCAATAGAGAATAGCTTTTGTGACCGTGGCAGTCCAAAATGCATGCGCCCGGGCAGTAGAGGGCGGCCTTAGTGACCGTCGGCTCTCGAAATGAACGCCACCGGGCAATAGAGCATGCCCCTAGTGACCGTCCGATGCCGGAATGTACATTCACGGTCACTAAGGACGTCTCCTTCTTACCGGACAACACCTGATCCGGCACACTTGGTCAGTTGGCGGAGCCATCCCCCGCCCCGCGGCTGGCTGCCATCTGCTGCGGAAACCAAATGCTCGTGACATGTTCATGCTTTTCGCGCAATGCAAGACCAAGATTGAATGTTGGGCTGCGCCTTTTCTGTTGGGCGAAGGATCCGCTCGAAGATTCGGCAGGGAAAGCGAGTTCCTTGTTACCGACGACCGCTTTGGAGCGTGTGCCCGGGCGATAGAGAACTGGCCTAGTGCCCGATGAGTCGCAAAGCGGACTTCCACGGGCGATAGAGACTCCTCCTAGTGACCGATGACTCCCAGTATCGAATCCTTCGGTCAATAGAGCACTCCCTTAGTGAACGTCAGCACCCATAACGCATACCCCTGGGCAATAAGCCGCTGCCCTGCCATCTCCTCTCCAGTCACAACAAAAAAACCCGCACAGCAGTCTCTCCTGCCGTGCGGGGCACTTCATTATTCTGCGGACTGCTCTTTATCGATGACGAGCGAGCCGTCTTCCATGCGGAGATGGAGCGCTTCGCCGTCGGACAAGTCGCCCTTGATGATTTCTTTGGCGACGGCTGTTTCCACATAGCGCTGGATGAACCGTTTCAGCGGGCGGGCGCCGAAGTCGGCGTCGGTGCCCTGCTCGACGATCCAGTCGATGACGTCGTCGCCGTACGTCAGCCGGATGTCCTGCTCCGAAAGCCGGGTCACGAGATCATGCAGCATCTTGCGGGCGATGAGGCTGAACGCATCGCCGGACAAGGAATGGAAGATGATGATGTCATCCATCCGGTTCAGCAGCTCGGGCTTGAAATGGCTGCGCAGTTCCGCCATGACGAGATCCTCGGCGGCGTGCTCTCCAGATTCGAATTGGCCGCTCAATAAATATTGTGAGCCGATGTTAGATGTCATGATGACAATCGTATTCCGGAAGCTAACGAGCCGGCCCTGGCTGTCGGTGATCCGCCCGTCATCGAGGATCTGCAGGAGGATGTTCGAGACATCCGGGTGCGCTTTCTCGATTTCATCGAGAAGGACGACAGAGTATGGATTGCGCCGAACGGCTTCAGTCAGCTGGCCGCCTTCTTCGTAGCCGATATAGCCCGGAGGTGCCCCGACAAGACGGGAGACACTGTGTTTCTCCATGTATTCGGACATGTCGATCCTGATGAAATGATCTTCCGAGTCGAACAAGGTACCGGCGAGCGTTTTCGCAAGCTCGGTCTTCCCGACACCGGTCGGTCCGAGGAACAGGAACGATCCGATCGGCTTGTTCGGGTCCTTGATACCGGAACGGGCGCGCCAGACAGCTTCTGTCACGAGCTGGACGGCGTTATCCTGGCCGATGACGCGTTCTTTCAGCGTTTCATCGAGCCGCAGCAATTTCTCTCGCTCGCCTTCCATCAGCTTGGTCGCCGGGATGCCTGTCCAGCGGGCGACGATCATCGCGATTTCGTCCTCGGTCACTTCTTCGCGGATCATGCTGTTCTCCTGGCCGCCTTTGAACAATTCTTCCAGTTCGTGCAGCTGATGCTCGAGTGCCGGAATCCGTCCGTGACGGAGTTCCGCCGCTTTGTTCAGGTCGAAAGTATTTTCCGCATCTTCAAGCTCGCGCCGGTACCGGTCCAGCTGCTCGCGGACGTCCTGGACTTCCTGCAGTTTCTTCTTCTCTTCGTTCCACTGTTCGCGCATACCCGCGGACGATTCTTTCAGTTCCGTCAGCTCTTCGCGCAGCGCGGCCAGACGGGTCTGGCTCACTGTATCCTTCTCTTTCGTCAGCGCCTGCTCCTCGATCTCAAGCTGAAGGATGCGGCGTGTCACTTGGTCGAGTTCCTGCGGCATCGAATCGATTTCCGTCCGGATCATCGCACTCGCTTCATCCATCAAGTCGATCGCCTTATCCGGCATGTAGCGCTCTGTCAAATACCGGTCGGACAGCGTGGCTGCCGCGACGAGCGCCCGGTCGTGGATACGCACGCCGTGGTGCAGCTCGAAACGCTCTTTCAAGCCTCGCAAAATCGAAATCGTGTCTTCGACGGACGGTTCGCGCACCATCACTTGCTGGAAACGCCGTTCGAGCGCCGGGTCCTTTTCGATGTACATCCGGTATTCGTCGAGCGTCGTCGCACCGATGCAGTACAATTCACCGCGTGCGAGCATCGGTTTCAGCATGTTGCCGGCGTCCATCGCGCCTTCTGTCTTCCCGGCCCCGACGATCGTATGGATTTCATCGATGAACAATATGATCTCTCCGTTACTGTCTTTCACTTGCTTCAAGACGGCCTTGAGCCGCTCTTCAAACTCTCCGCGGTATTTCGCCCCGGCGATGAGCGAACTCATATCGAGTTCGTGGATCTGCCGGTCTTTCAATCCTTCCGGCACGTCCCCTTTGACGATCCGCTGGGCGAGCCCTTCCACGATCGCTGTCTTCCCGACACCCGGTTCCCCGATGAGCACGGGGTTGTTTTTCGTTTTGCGGGATAATATCCGGATCACATTGCGGATCTCTTCATCACGTCCGATGACTGGGTCCATCTTGCCCTTCTTCACTTCTTCCACCAGGTTCCGTCCATACTGCTCCAATGGGGAACGCTGGTCTTCCTGTACGCCATCCATTCTCATGTACCGTCACCTCTTCATTAATTGTTTGATTGATCGAGAGTTTGACTTTGACTATCTTTGACTATATTAAGTATATACCGTTTTCCCCGTTCCGTAAAGGAAAACACTTATGCTCCACTAGTACTGTTTCCTCCCCCGCGAAGCGTTAAACACGGCAAAAAAGCCCGGCAGCTGCATAAGAGCAGTTACCGGGCACAAGTACCAGTATTAGCGGACGCCGAGCGCCATCTTTGCGTAGCGGGACATGTTATCCCGTGACCATGGCGGGTTCCAGACGATGTCGACTTCCACGTCTTTCACTTCCGGAAGTTCCATCAGTTCCTGTTTGACGTTCGCAACGATCTGCGGTCCCATCGGGCAGCCGATCGACGTGAGTGTCATTGTGACTTTTCCGATGCCGCCCTCGAGCAGTTCCGCGTCATACACGAGGCCGAGGTTGACAATGTCAACGCCGAGCTCAGGGTCGATCACGTTTTCAAGTGCGCCCATCATGCTTTCTTTCATATCATCAGCCATTGGAATTCCCCTTTCCTCATCTAATTGCTGTCTCCATCATAACAAAAGCGCCTCAGCCATTCAAATGGTCTGCAAGGAACCCGACGGCTGCGAGCATCCCCGGCCGTGACACCGCATGTCCGGCGTGCGGATCGGCCATGAATACGAAGTCTTCCGGATGGCTGCTGTAGGCCGCTTTTTCGGCATTGAAGAAATTCCACGTCGGCTCGAACGGCACGGTTGCATCCTTCTTCCCATGCCAGAAGAACACCGGACGGTCTGCGAGCCGCTCGGGGTGCTTCGTCAGATCGAACGTTCCGAGTGTATCAAAAAGGCTCTTCACTTCGTCGCTGCCCATCGGCAGTTTGTAGCCCCTGTTCTCGAACTGCTGCATCTGCCCTTTCGCCAGTTTGACGAATCCCGGCGTGCCCATCATGACGGCTGCACAGTCCACCCACGGATAGGCGGTGAGGCAGCCGAGCGTCGTGATGCCGCCCATGGATGTCCCGGCGAAGGCAAGGCGTCCGCTGTTCAGAAGCCCTTTGTCCTGCAGCTCGTCCCGGAGGAAACCTGCCTCTTCGATGGACGTCAGGACGATCTCCCAGAATCGGAGGCTCAGCTGGACTTCATCCAACTCTTCCGCCCGGACGCCGTGGAGATGTGCTTCCGGCAGCAGCACCCGGATCCCGTTTTTCGCCAGGTTGAATGCATAATGCAGATTGTGTTCCTTCGCACTGGTGAATCCATGGAAAAAGACGACGACGGGCATCTCAGACGATTCGTGCTGTTCATCGACCACATGCAGCAGGGGCACCTGTCCCCACTGTTCTTCGCGTATTTCCATCTGTGACACCCTCTTTACTCATTTGTTTTGAGCATACCAATACTTTTCTAAAAAAACAAAAGTTGTGCATGAACTGTCACTTTTTTGACTTGCCGCCGTTCGAAAGGCTAAACTGAACATAGACATACAGGAAGGAGGCGTTTTCGCCATGAAACCTCATTTAATCGCCCTCGATCTGGACGGTACACTGCTGACCGACCAGAAAGTCATATCCGATGAAACATTCAACACATTGAAAAAAGCGGAAGACGCCGGCCACATCATCATGATCGCGACGGGTCGTCCGTACCGCTCCAGCGCAGCCTATTACCGCCAGCTCGGCCTGAAGACACCGATCGTAAACTTCAACGGCGCGTTCGTCCACCATCCGACCGACCGGAACTGGAAGACGATCCACGAAACGATCGATCTGTCCGTCGCCCGTGACGTCATCGATGCGATGCAGAACTTCAAATTGAAGAATATCGTCGCGGAAGTGATGGATGATGTCTACTTGCAGTACCACGATGAAAAACTGCTCGACATCTTCAGCATGGGCAGTCCGTCCGTCACGGAAGGCGACTTGCGGAAATCGCTGCACGTCGATCCGACAAGCCTGCTCATCCAAGGTGACGAAGGGATGGCCGATCCGATCCGGGAGCACCTGGAGGATGTGCACGCGGAAGTGATCGAACACCGCCGCTGGGGCGCTCCGTGGGATGTCGTCGAAGTCATCCGGCACGGGCTTAACAAAGCGGTCGGCCTGTCGAAAGTGGCAGAGTGGATCGGCATCCCGCAAGAACGGATCATCGCGTTCGGCGACGAAGACAACGACCTGGAGATGATCGACTATGCCGGGATCGGCGTCGCGATGGGCAACGGGATCGATCAGCTGAAATCGATCGCGAACGAAGTGACCCTGACGAATAATGAAGACGGCATTGCCGTATTGTTGAAAGACCGACTGCAGTTGGACTAACACGACCTGACGAGGAGGAGCCTAATGAAAATTTTCGCTGACAGCGGCTGTGATCTGCCGAAATCATATTTGGACGACCATGATGTGACGCTGCTGCCGTTAACCGTATTGCTCGACGGTAAGGAATACCAGGACATCGTCGACATCGACTCGAAAGAAGTATTCCAGGCGATCCGCGCGGGGAAACAGCCGAAGACATCCCAAGTATCCCCCGATCGGACGCTCGCCATGTGGAAAGAATTCGCGAAGACAGGCGAAGACGGCATATACATCGCGTTTTCATCTGAATTATCGGGTACATACCAGACCGCCGTCATGATGCGTGACCAGGTGAAGGAAGGCAATCCGGGCATGAACCTGATCATCATCGATACACGCTGCGCTTCGCTCGGCTGCGGGCTGCTCGTGGAGAAGGCAGTTGAAATGCGGGATGCAGGAGAGGACGTCCGGACGATTGAACGCGAGATCCGGAAGATGGCCGGCCACATGGAGCACTTGTTCACAGTGGAGGACCTGGATTACCTCGCGAAAGGCGGGCGTGTTTCGAAGGCGAGTGCGTTCTTCGGCGGCCTGCTCAACATCAAGCCGCTGCTGCACGTGGAAAGCGGCCGTCTCGTGCCGATCGAAAAGCACCGGGGCCGTAAGAAAGTGTTCCGCCGCATCATCGAACTGATGGAAGAGCGCGGCGATGACGTCGGCAGCCAGACCCTGGCCATCAGTCACGGCGATGATCTGGCTGGCGCAGAAGAGCTGCGCGCCCTGATCGAGGAGCGGTTCCATCCGCAGGACATCCAGATCCATATGATCGGTTCCGTCATCGGCTCGCACGCCGGACCGGGCACCTTATCGGTCTTTTTCCTGAATAAACGCTAACGGGCGGCAGCGCCGTTTCAGTGCACAAAAAAAGAGCCCGCGGGCTCTTTTTTCGTTTCTTATTTCGCGCTGCGCGCCTTCCGTGCGGCACGTCCTTTTTTCAGTACCATCCAGAGGAATCCGAGGAACAGGACATACACCATGATCGACGCGATCAGATACGGAATGTTGAACCCTTTGTCTTCCTTGACCAAGTACAGCTCTGCCAGTTCCCGATCCATGACGACATGGTATTTGCCGTCTTCCGTTTCGACGATCTGATCGCCGTCGAGCAGGCCGCGGAGCCGCTTCTTGCTGCCGATCTCCGACGGATCGAGTTCGTAGCTCTGCGTCTTGTCCGTGTTGTTCACCGCGATGATCCACGTTTCGTCTTCATCCCAGATTTTGTAGACGAGGTAGCCGTCTTTGTTATGGAGCATCTTGAAGTCCCCTGTGCGGAGTGTCTTCGATTCGTTGCGCAGCTTGTTCAAGTCGCCGATATGGTCTTTCAGCTCCATGTCCGTCTTGAAGTTGAACAGCGGATGGCTGTCCGGCGGAGCTTCCCCGTTGACCGCGATTTCCGTTCCGTATGGCACGACCGGGATGCCCGGCAGTGTGAACAGTGCGGTGACGCCGACTTTCCAGCGTGTCGGCGGGAACATGCGCTCTTCGACGATCGCATGCGTGAATCGGGGGCCTGTCAGTTTATCGAACTGGAGCAGATCGCCCCGGCCGCTTGCGCTGAACTGGTCCATCGGAGTCGAATCCGGTGAGACTTTGACGAATGACTGGCGGAGCGCTTCCATCTCCTCGTCGTTCGGCTGGGCATCGACCGCTGCCTCCGTCTCTTCATCCGACAGAACGTACAGGCCGTCCGATGCATTTTTCAGTGCGTCGATGAACCCATCAAGGACAGCAGGATCGTACGCCTCCGTCTTCGTCAGGCGGATTCCGTCGATATCGTACTTCCCGACGAATTCCGTCATCGCGTCGTTCAAGACACGCTGGACGTCGGCATCGTCCGCTTTCCAGTCGATCGTTCCGTTCTCACCTGGCGTCCAGGCGAGTTTGTCCGCCCACACGTGGTCTTTGCTGACGCCGGCAAGCGGGAAGTCCGCGATGACCTTGATATCGGCCTCGTGCAGTTCTTTCAGCATCGCCTTGAAATCGTCTTCCGTCCCGAAGTGGTCTTCGAGCCGGGTGTAGTCCAGCACTTGCGCCCCGTCATAGGTCGCCGTCTTGAAGACAGGCCCGACGGATACAGCAGTGAATCCCATATCGAGTATGTGCTGCAGCCGCAGGGAGATCCCGGCGAAATCGCCGCCGTTGAAAGCGTTCGGGTCCTGCGAGTCCGCATCCTCGTCGTTGCGGCCGTCCCCGTTGTTGAAGCGGTCCACCAGCAGATCATATATACTTTCGTCCTTTATCGTCCGTCCGTCTTTCGCAGAAGCCGCTGCCGGCCATGCTGCGGTGAGGAGGAAAGGGATCAGCATCAGGGCACCGATCAGTCGTTTCACGTTCACAAAAAAGCCTCCTTCTTCGTACCTTCCATCCCTTCAATACTACCAAACCGCCCGGGACGCCGCCATGCTTTCTCCGGAAAAACGGGATGCATGCCGAGAAAATAAGGCAATCATGTGAATTCACTGGACGCGGTATCATTTCTCACCTGCACTCCGTCCCGCCGCTATTGCGAAACAGCAAAAAGCCCCGTAAGTCCCGGGAGTATACCGGGTCTTACGGGGCTGTCCGTCAGTCGTGCCTGTCGAATTCGTCAGGCGGTCCCTGCCGCCGGGCGGTGATGACAACAGAGAGGGCGAACAGGATCATGACGGCGAATACGGCGAGCAATAACGTCCATCCGACCATCGGATCCCTCCTTCCTCTTCAGCAATTCATCTGCACACGTCCGTCAGCAGGCATTCATCCGAAGAAATGAAGTCCGATCGGCAGTTTGAAGCCGAGGAACATCGTGATGAGCAGCGAGACGACGAACAGGATCCATGCCAGCTGTGCCGGCTTCTTCTTGTTCTGGCGTGCGAACACCATCTCCATCATGCCGATCGTCAGGATTCCGAAGAGGAACTTCACGCCATAGAGCGCTGAGTCGCTGCTCATCCAGCGCAGGAACAGCGCAAGGCCTGTGATGATGATCAGGATGTAGAACACCCGCAGGATCATCTTCGTAATTTTACGTCCTTTTGAATCGAGCGGCATGGAAGCCGCGACCAAGAACAAAATAATGCCGACCACCCATGCGAAGATATGGATATGGGTCGAGTCCGATAAGAAATCCATTGCAGTCACCTCATTCCATGTCAGTTGCATTGTCCATCTTACCATAATCCCGCAAGTTCGCCAAAGTCAGGGAACGTTATTCGAAATCGTTGACGAGTGTCCCGATGCCTTCGATGGACACTTTCACTGTGTCCCCCGCTTTCAGGTAAGCTGGCGGCGTCATCCCTTTGCCGACGCCCGCAGGTGTTCCGGTGAGGATGATATCCCCCGGCTCAAGTGTGACGAACCTGGACAGTTCCTCGATGATGCTGTCGATCGGGATGGACATCGACTTCGTATTGCCGTTCTGGCGCACTTCGTCATTCACTTTTGTCACGATGGACAGATTTTGCGGGTTCGGGATTTCGTCTTTCGTCACGACATACGGTCCGAGCGGGCAGCTGCCGTCGAGCGTTTTGCCGAGGAAGAACTGCTTGCGCTCCGCCTGCAGATCACGGGCGGTGAGATCGTTCGCGATCGTATAGCCGAATACGCAGTCGTATGCGAGCTGTTTCGGAATGTTGCGGCCGCCTTTGCCGATGACGACGGCGAGCTCCCCTTCGTAATCGAGCTGATCCGTCACGTCCGCGTGCACGGAGAGCGTCTGTTCATCCGCCGCGATCGAGGTCGGCGCCTTCGTGAAGATCATCATCTTTTCAGGCGCTCCCCCATCCATCTCACTTGCGTGATCGGCATAATTCTTCCCGACACAGAGGACGTTCTTCGGCGTGCGCGGAATCGGGGAGAGCCATTCGATCGCGCTGAACGGGTACTTGAAGCTCTCTGCGTCTTCATGCGCCCGCGCCTGTTCGCACAGGCTGCGGATCCGTTCGACGAAATCCATGCCTTCCGCGACTCCTTCGGCGATCGAGGAAGGGAAACTTTCCGCTCCGAGCTCCTCAGCGATGCGCTGGACGTCCCAGACCGCTTCCTCTTTCTTCACTTTCGGTCCGAATAATGTTTTGCCATCGTACTTGAATGAAAGTAGTTTCATAGCGTGCATCCATCCCTTCCATGATTGGTCTGTCTACATACTGTTACGACATATCCTGCTGCTTCTCCTTTTTAATCGGCAAAAAGGTGCCATACGTGCCGATGCGCCAGACCCATTCGAACGGCCCCATCCGGTAGCGGGACAGCCACAGATCCGCGAGCAGCGCCTGGACGACGAAGATGCCCGCCGCCAAGAGTGTTGCCGTGCCGATGTCGAGTTTGCCGTACATGCCGAGCCCATAATGGTAGAAGATGAGCGTGGCAATGATGGACTGCGTCAGGTACACTGTCAGCGACATGCGGCCCGCTTTTGCGACAGGCCGGAACAGGCTGATGAACTTCGGTACAGTGCACAGCAGCAGGATGAAAGATACATAGCCCGCTGCGACGAGCGGCCCTCCGAAATACGTCTGGATCATCTGCATCGACAAGCTTGAGCCGACGGTGAACGGGACGGACTTCAGGGCGATCCCTGCGATGTACGACACGACACCGATCACTGCAATACGCCGTCTCCATTCATGGGCCCGCTCGGCCGTTTTCCATTTGGCGAGCGCTGCGCCGATCATCATGAGCGGCAGGATCATGAACGGGTTGACGAGAAAGTTCGTCGCAGTGAACAGGAGCCATTCTTTCGTGCGGAATG
Source organism: Sporosarcina sp. NCCP-2716 (assembly GCF_023707985.1). Classification (GTDB taxonomy): domain Bacteria; phylum Bacillota; class Bacilli; order Bacillales_A; family Planococcaceae; genus Sporosarcina. The sequence continues at coordinate 54,012 of NZ_BRCF01000001.1, read as the reverse complement.
CGAGTGCGGTCAAGTAATCGCCATGACCGTAAACTTTGATCGATTCATCCACTTTCTGGATGTCTGCGAACTCGGACAGCGAACTGTCCGGCGACAGCTGTTCACCTGCAAAGACCAGTCCCGTCAACACGCCCATCGGCACGATGTAGAGCACAAGCGCCAGGGCGAGCAGCCATTTCGGCGGGAGGCGGACGGCGGCAATCATGAGGAAGCCCATCATCGCGTATGTGAAGAGGACGTCCCCCGACCAGACGAACACGGCATGCAGCACACCGAAGACGAGCAGGATCGCCATCCGTCTTGCGGCAACCGGGCCGAATGGCTGCCGCAGCAGTTTCGACTTTTCATACTGCATATTGAGTCCATACCCGAAAAGCATCGCGAATATCGGGTAGAAACTCGCTTCTACTAAAATATCGAGCCACATGTACGGAACGCTTTCGCCGGAACCTTCGAACCAGCTGTACGGATCCATGTACATGATCGGTGAATTGAAATGGAGCATATTGGCCATGAAGATGCCAAGCAGTGCGAATCCCCGAAGCATATCGAGTGCTTCGATCCGTCCGGCTCCGCCGGTGGAAATTGTCCTCAAACCGTTACCTCCTGAACTGATACTGTCCGTCCTTCGTCAAACAAGCAGAGCAGCATTTCTTTAATGGGCACACGGGTGATCGCTTCGATCGCCGTCTTGTACAAGCTGAGCTGGACCGCATAACGCGTCCGCATCGCTTCATCCGCTTCTTCCTCGGAAGCGTACCGTCCGCGCAGCCGGTCGGTCTTGTAATCGAGCAGCACCCAGCCGTCTTCTTCTTGGAACAAGCAGTCCGCGATCCCCTGCAGAATCTGGGAATCTCCGTCACTGCCGTCATAGGCATAGGTGAATGGCAGTTCCCTCATCACCCGTTTCGCTGAACGCAGCCGGTCTGCCAGAGGCGACTGCATGACACGGACGATGGAAGCCCGATCGATGTGTTCCGCTTCTTCTGTCGTCAGCAGCTGACGGCTGACCAGTTCCTGCAGCAGGTTCTCCGTCTCGTCCAGATCATACGTCTTCGCGAGATCGATATGCTGCATGACCGTATGGACCGCGGTGCCGATCTCCGCCGCACTTATCGACCTCTTCTGCAGGAAGGCCGGACGCTCATGGAGGAAGACGGAACTCGCTTCCATGTCTTTGGATGCAAACGGATCGCCGTAATCCGGCTCTGCTTCGAGCTGGGCAACCCGTTTCAGCTCGGAGACCGATACTTTCGATCGTTTGCGGACAGCAGCCTCGTGTGAGTACCGGAAATCGAAACGTCCTGTCACTTCGGCCAGCCGGTCGGCGTCGACAGGCGGCAGTTCAGCGTGTACGTGTTCATCCGGACCGCCTTCTTCCGGTTGTCCGTCCGCCGTTTCACTGAAATACGATACCGGCAGCATGCCGATCGTCCATTTCGACGGGTGTTCTTTCGTCATCCCGCCAGGCGTCACGCCGAACTTTGCGAAATCCGTATGGCGCGCAACTGCCGGCCCGATCCAGTCGAGATAGCCGTTCGCGCGCGACCGCATGTAATCGGGCAGCCGTTCCACCGGGTCGACGAGCTGTGCATCCTGCCATTTCGTCAGGGACTTTTCGATATCCTTCACGGTCGCGACAAGTTCGAGCTGTTCCTTCGCCCGGGTCATGGCGACGTACAGGACGCGCATCTCTTCTGCACGCATTTCGAGCTCTTTCTGCTCTTTCATCGCAAGGAACGGCAGCGACGTATACATGATGCGCTTGTCGGGATCGATCGCTTTCACGGCGAGGCCGAAATGCTGGTCGAACAAATACGGCTCGTTGAAATCCATCTTGTTGAACTGGCGTCCGATCCCGGCGACGAAGACGTTCGGGAATTCCAGTCCTTTGGATGAATGGATCGTCATGATCCGCACGACATCCTCTTTTTCGCTCAGGAACCGGGCCGCGCCGAGGTCATCGCCGCGCCGGCGCATCCTGTCGACGAACCGGAGGAACCGGAACAGGCCGCGGAAGGACGTCTTCTCATACTCGATCGCCCGGTCGTGGAGTGCCCGCAAGTTCGCCTGCCGCTGTTTGCCGTTCGGCATGCTTCCGACCATTTCGTAATAGTTCGTGTCGCTATACACTTGCCAGATCAGTTCGGACAGTGATCCTCTGCGCGCCAGGTTGCGCCAGTCCTCGAAATTGAGGAGGAACCGCTGCAGCTTCTGCTGAGTTTCGGGCGCCATGCCGGTCCCCTGGGTCGCGATGAACGTCTTCAGCGCATCGTAATAGGACGCGTTCTTATCCGCGAGCCGCACTTGCGCCAGTTCGTTCTCCGTCATGCCGACGTACGGCGCGCGCAGTACGGAAGCGAGCGGGATATCCTGGTACGGGTTGTCGATGACGCGCAGCGTATTGAGCATGATCGTCACTTCGAGCGCATCGAAATAGCCGCTCGACAATTCGACGTAAACGGGAATGTCCGCACGCTTGAATTCGTCGGCGATTTCAGAGGACCACGTCATCGAGCGCATGAGCACGACGATGTCACTGTAGCGCATCGGCCGCTTCTCCCCGCTGAATGCGTCGCTCACTTCGTGTTTCTCCGACATCCATTCGTTAATACGTCTGGCCATGTACCGGGCTTCCGCCTGGGAATTTTTCAGGTTTTCGGTTTCATGTCCGGTTTCATCCTCGAATTCTTCCTCTTCCGTGTATAGGACGGTCAGACGGGCTGTCGTGTCAGGTTCGGGATAACGGGCGCCGTATTTGAGCGCGGCAGCCTCGTCATACTCGATTTCGCCGACTCGTTCCCCCATCACTTGCGAGAAGACGAAGTTCGTCGCGTCGAGCACTTCTTTCCGGCTCCGGAAATTCGCGTTCAGATCGATCTTCAGCCCCTCGCCGTCTGTTTGTTCTGAGAAACGGCCGTATTTGCCGAGGAACAGGCCGGGTTCGGCGAGACGGAACCGGTAGATGGACTGCTTGACGTCACCCACCATGAACAGGTTGCCGTCCGCTTCTGCACCGGATTTGACGAATTGGATGATCGCTTCCTGGAGCAGGTTCGTATCCTGGTATTCATCGACAAGGACTTCCTTGAATTTTGCCTGGTAATCCGCGGCGATATCGGACGGCACCAGCTCGTCCCCTTCCTGGTTCGCCAGGATGTCGAGGGCGTAATGCTCGAGGTCCGAGAAGTCGACGAGCCCTCGTTCCGTCTTGACGGTTCGGTAGCGTGCGCCGAAGTCGATGACGAGATCGATCAGCGTGTGCATCATCGGGGCCATGAGCCGGATTTCGTTGAGCAGCCGGGCAGGAGTCCGTTCGTAGTATGATTCCTTGACGCCCGTCACGAGTTTCTTGACGGAATCCCGTAGCGCTTTCGCCCGCTTGGCGAGCTCTTCATCGCATGAATCCTTCTTGACACTTCCTGCTTTCGTCCATTTCAGCTGGCTGAAATAGCCGTATGTCTCTTCCCATGTGCCGTATTCGATCGTCTGGATAGCTCCTCGGATCCATGCCAGGTCGGCTTCGGCGGTCGGTCCGAGCGGTGCCGGGCCGTCCGGCTGTTCGGCGATGCGCTGCATATCGAGCGACAGGGCTTCGGCTTCCTCAAGTTTCTGCTGGATCGCCGATTTCAGCGGACCGATGAACGACAAGTTGTCGATGACTGCACCTTCCGGAAGTTCGTACTCTTGTGGAATCTGCCGCAGCCACTGTTCGGGCTTCGGGTGAACGCGGGAGTAGTCGTACAGCCGGTCGATGAGCAGCTCGAGCGACTGGTCGTTCCGGTCCGCCGTGAAACTGTCGGCGAGCCGGTAGATCGCTTCCGGATCGTCGGCGCTGTATGCGTCCTCGAGCACCGCTTCGATCGTATCGTCGCGCAATAAAGCCGCTTCCGTCGGGTCCGCGATGCGGAAACCCGGGTCGATGTCGAGCAGATACGCATACTGGCGGACGATCGTCAGACAGAAGGAGTGAAGCGACGAGATCTGTGCCTTATTCAGGAGGCTCAGCTGCTTGCGCAAGTGTGCGGAATCCGGATGGAGGGCGATCTGTTCTTCAAGCGCCGCCCCCATTCTGTGCCGCATTTCAGCCGCCGCCGCGTTCGTGAACGTCACGACGAGCAGTTCATCGACGTTCACCGGATCACGCTCGTCGATCACTTTCTCGATCAGCCGGGTGATGAGCACTTTCGTCTTGCCGGAGCCTGCTGCCGCGGAGACGAGGATGTCCCTTCCGGACGCATGGATCGCCGTCCATTGTGCGTCCGTGAACGTGACGTTCTCAGGTTTCGGTGGTATGTGCATCGCCTTCCGCCTCCTTTCTCATTTTTTCGAGTGATTCGCTTGCGGATAAATCCTCATACTGCCTGTAGACGGCGTCCGGATCGGTCTTGTCGAACTGGCAGACCCCTTGATATGGACAGTACGTACACGGCATCCGGTCTTTCAGCCGGTATGGATAAACACGCGTGTCGCCGGCGAGCATCGCATCCCCCGCCTGCCGATGCCGTGTGCGGACGGCGGTTCGCAGCAGCTGCATATCGTCCGGTGCGAGCACTTTCGATGTCGCGTAGAACGAACCGTCCTTTTTGACGCGCGCCGGGATGACGTTCGAAGACTGTTCGATGTTGCGGTCCATCCCTTTGACGACGGACAGGTCTTCGAGCACGTAGCCTTTCATCGTGAAGGACTTGAGCATTTCCTGCTCGGCCGCCTCTTCCGACAGTTCCTGGATGCTGCGGATCATCGGGTTGTGCACGTGGACGTACAGCATGCCGGCCGGGTCCGCCTGCAGCTGGATCCAGTCGTCGGCGTGTTCGAGCGCGACGTCCAAATACGTCAGCATCTGCAGCGACAATCCATAGTACACTTCCGTCAGATCGAGCGCTTTCGAAGACGATTTGTAGTCGACGATGCGCAAATACGTCTTGCCGTCCACTTCCGCGGCGTCCACCCGGTCGATCCGGCCCCGCAGGTTCATGTGTCCTCCGCGCTTCAGCGGAATTTCAAGCGGCGGCATCTGCTCGCCCGGCCCGAAGCCTACTTCGACGGCGACCGGATGGAACGAAGAGGCCGTCGCCTGATTGCTGAGCGCTGCGATCGTGCGCTGGATGATATGCGTCAGCTTCCGTTTGATGTACAGATGCCGGTTCGTCGTCAGCAAAATCCGATGGAAGAAGAACGGTGCGATCCGGTCGACGGCTTCATGTGCAAGCCGGAAACTGTCCTCCTTTGACAGGCCGGCCCAGCTAGCACCGGTGCGCATCATTTCGTCGGACACGTATTTCAGCGCAGCGTGGAACAGATCCCCGATCGCCGGGGCTTCCAGCGTGAATTCGGTCCGTTCGCGCAGACCGAGGCCGTACGACGCGAAATGCTGGAACGGGCAGCTGTAATACGATTCGACGCGGGAAACGCTTGACGACAGTGTCTCGCCGTACAGTTCGTGCGTGACGGCAGGGATGAGCCGTTCCGTCGCCGTGCCTGCTTTCCGTGTGCCCTGGATGCCTGCGAGGATCGACGCCCAGAGCGGGTCGTCCTCGTAGTAGGCGATGACAGCACGCCAGAGCGGGCTGATGCGGCCGTCCATCTCGAAATTGCGCAGCTGTGCGGACGCATACGGCAAGGTCGGGCGAGGATGGCTCACATAAGCAATGCTGTCAGCCGACTCCGGCAGGTCAAGCGGATCAGCGGCCGCCGTTTCGATGTGCAGATCGTCGAAGATCTGACCGAGCCGCGGGATATAGAGCGACGGGATGAGCGCCTTTCCTGCTTCATCCGCGATCGGGTACGTCACCGTCAGCCCTTCCGCAGCGGCAGTGAATGCCCGGTAGGCTTTGTAGGTTTCATCCATCAGACGGGTTTTCGCAGATGGCGCGAGTTCGAAGCCGATCGACTCGAACCATTGGCGGTCGGCGTCCGACAGCAAGCCTTCATTGTCGATGCGCTGCGGCAGCACGCCGTCATTCACGCCGATGACGAACACTTCGTCGATGTTGAGGAACGTCGCAAGGTCGATCGTCATGACGGTCACCTGGTCGAGCGATGGCGGGATGCGGGCGAATTCGAGTGTGTCGAACCCTTCGTCGAGCACCCGGATCGCTTCTTTTGCCGGCATGTCCGTCTCGCCGAACATGAGCACGAACTGGTCAAGGACGTTGATCCACCCGGTCCATGCCTGTTCGTGTTCGGACGCGCCGAGCAAGCGGCCGGCCGTCTCCTCCTCTGCCCGCAGGCTGATGATCATATCATAGACGTGCAGGTCTTCCATGAACGCAAACAGTGCTTCTGCAGCCTGCCTGCCGTTCTTCGCGCGTTTCATCTTGCGGCCGAATGCTTCCAACGGTTCCCGGATCAAGTCCCGCACGCTGTGCAGCTCTGCCTGCATCGCGAGTTCTTCATCGGTCTGGACATCGGTATGGAGCTCAAGCCCGCGGTATTTCTTTACGCGCCACCGGTCCTCATCGAACCAGCGCCGGCCGTGGATGCCGTGTGCCAGCACATAATTCTCGAGCCGGTCAGCACGCTCCCGCCACAGCTTCCGGTCTTCGCCATATGGGAAGAACAAGTCGGTCTTGACCGCGCGGAAGATCGCTTCGTACGACCAATTGCCGGTCACCGCCTCGAGGACGGAGCGTGTGAACTCGATGAGCGGATGGTGAAGCATCGGTTTCTTCCGGCTGATGAACACCGGGATGTCATAGAGCGGGAATATGGTAGCGATCAGTTCATCGTACACATCGGGCTGCCTGTATAAGACGGCGATTTCCTGGTACCTTTTGCCGTTCCGCACGAGCTCCCGTATCGACCGGGCAACTGCGTGGAGCTCGGCACGCCGGTCAGCCGCTTCGATGACCCGGACGTCGCCTGAGCTGGGACTCGGGCTCGCCGGATACCGGTCGAACTGCGCCTCGAGATGACGCACGTCCGGATTGCGGAACCGCAGAGGCTCGCTCAATCTCATTTCCGGCTCGATGTCCACCGCTTCACTGCGTGCCAGCTCGGTGAGTATCTGTTTCGTGCGCACCGGACTGTAGAACAGTTCGTGGTCCTCCGTATGAGTTGCCGTGTCGTCCGTCGGCAGTGCGACGGTGACGCGCTGCGCGTATTTCAGCAGCTCGCGGATGATTTCGTGCTCGCGGTTCGTCAGCAGCTCGAAGCCGTCTATGTAGATGTCCGCTTCCTTTATATAATCCGAGAATCGTATCTGTTCCGTCAGCAGCGCCAAATGCCCTTCACTGTCGACATAGCCCGATCCGAGACGCTCCTCGACTTTCTCGAGCAGCAGCGACAAGTCACCCGCTTTGTCGATAAGTGACCGCGGCGCATTTGCTGCCGTCAGTTCCGCGTGGAGCCCGGAAAGCGTACTGAAATCAAGGCAGTAGCGGCTGAATTCCTTCAATACACCTTCGACTTGTTCCGTGAAGCCCCGTTTGTCGGCCGCCTGCCGGAACAGCGTGAAGTCCTCACGGTTCTCCTCAAGCACGCTCCGGATCAGCATCCGGTAGCCGAACGCGTCCACTTCCCGGCGTGTGATCCCGCCCGTCTCCTGCAGCACCCGCCACGCCAGCCGCTTGAACGTCAGCACTTGCGCGCGCACCATGCCGTTCAGCCCGAACTCCGCAGCCAGGCTGTGCTCCATGGAATACGACATCTGATCCGGCACGATGAGAATGATCGGCCGCCCGATCGGATCCTCCCGCAAGGCATCGGCGATTTCCTGCTCGATCGTATACGTCTTGCCCGTCCCTGAACGCCCTGTTATCATCCGCAGCGTCATCCGCTCGCCCCCTGTCTCATTAATAGTTTAATTGTAGCCGTTTTGCCGGGACAAATCAAAGCCGGAGGGAGCGTTTTACGAATGAATGTTCGGTGTCTAGAGGGCGGACGGCGTGCGCGGGTGGGAATCGGCCAAACGGCGTTGTGAATCGGACGAATGGCGTCGGGTATCGGCCATTTCATGAGAAGAATCGGCCAGATGGAGAAGTTAATCGGCGGACGGACACGATTCAGAATTGTGTCCAATTTGTGTATCACACAGGCACCGATTTGAGAAGTTTTTGCCCAATAAAAAAAAGAACGCTCCGCGGAGCGTTCTGCGTTCACTCATCCTCCCAATGCTTGCGGCCGTCCCATTCCCTGGCGTGGGTCTCGACGCGCTTGTTGATGCGTTTCTCCCACCATTTGCCGACAAGCCACAGCAGCAAAATCACGACGCCGACGATGGCGGTACGGATCGGCTGGGTGAAGAGCGCCCGGATGTCATAGCCGACAAAGCTGATCATGAACACCATGACGAACTTGCCGGCAAGCAGGATGGCGAGGTAGTACGTCTTCCGGATATTCGCCAGCCCCGCCACCAGGTTGACGAGCGCGGACGGCGTGAACGGGAAACAGATGAACAGGAACAGCGGCCCGAAGCCGTTGCTCTCCACCCACAAGATCAGCTTCTTCACCCGCTTATGCCGGGTGATGAAGTTCAGCATCCGGCTCCGTCCGTATTTGCGGATGATCAGGAATACCGCATACGATCCGACGGTCGTGCCGCCCCACGACAGCAGGAAGCCGAAGATGATCCCGTAAGCGGCGATGTTCGCGATGACGAAGACGAACAGCGGCAAAAACGGCAGGAACGACTCGACGAACGGCAGCAGGAAGCCGATGATCGGGCCGAATGCCCGGTAATGCGCTGCGAGTTCCGTTATTTTATCGACTGTGAACCATTCATGCATCGGTCATTCCCCCCCAAGCTCTCTCTATCTATTGGTAAGCATGCAAAAATTCAGTTTTGTTCCCGCCTTGCAATGTAGTATAATCACTACTATTGACCTTCTACACGAAAGCGGGGATGGAAGTTGGAACGTACACCATTCAAGAAAGGCCTGCGTGCAGGTATCAGCATCGGCATCGGGTACTTCCCCGTCGCGCTGACGTTCGGCCTGCTCGCGAAATCGGCGGGCCTGTCAATCGTCGAAGCGACCGCCATGAGCATCTTCGTCTTCGCGGGCGCTGCCCAATACATATCGCTCAGCTTGCTGAAGCTGGGCGTCGATCCGTTCCTCATCGTCGTCAACACGTTCGTCGTCAACATCCGGCACTTCCTGATGACGGCCTCGCTGAATGAAAAGTTGCAGCCGTCGTCGAAGCCGGTCAAGGCGGCGGTCGCCTTCGGTGTGACGGATGAAACCTTCTCCGTCATCGCGACTGCCAAAGAAGGCAAAGTGTCGAGCGCCGAAGCGGCCGGCGTCATCGCTGTCGCGTACGGCAGCTGGGTCGTCTTCACGGCAGCGGGCCACCTGATCGGTGACTTCCTGCCCGGTTTCCTGCAGGCGGCCATGTCGATCGCGCTGTATGCGCTGTTCGTCGCCCTGCTCGTCCCGTCGATGAAAGGGAACCGCAAAGTCGTGCTGCTCGCGAGTTCATCGGCACTGTTGAGCTGTCTCTTCTATTATACCGGACTGCTGACGACGGGATGGGCGATCCTCGCCTCTACGCTGATCGCAGCTGTCGCCGTGGAACTGCTGTATGTAAAAACCGGACGGGCGTATGGTCTGCCGCTTGAAAAGGAGGAATGCTGATGGGAGCGACCTATTGGTGGATGCTGCTCGGAATGGCGCTCGTGACGTACATCCCGCGCATGATCCCGCTCACGTTCCTGGATGGACGGAAGCTGCCGCCTTTTTTGACGGGCGTCCTCGGCAATATTCCGTATGCCGTGCTCGGTGCTCTCATCTTTCCCGCCATCTTCCACGTCCAGCAGGGAGACCTGCTGTTCGGCATCATCGGCGCCGTGACAGCGTTCACGATCGCCCTGGCCGGTCTCGGGCTGATGCCTGTCGTCCTCGGCACGATCGGTGTGCTCGCCGTGTACAGCCTGTTTATGTGACGGCCCTTTTTTCTATCATACCCTGAAATCGGCCCTGGCATACTGCTAGTTTTAAAGAAATCAAAAAACCCCGTACAGGTCGATCGCTGTACGGGGTTCATTCATTCATCCGGATTCTCGTCACCGATTCGGTGCGACCGTTCGACCATGCGTTTCGCGAACCAGAAACCGACCGTGAGCGACAGCGCATCCGCCGCGTACAAGATCCAGTTATGCGTATAACCGGCGTACACGGAGGCGGCGATGAGTGCGATCGTCAGCAGCAGCCCGACTGCATGGTGGAATGTCACGCGTGTGAAAAACACGACGAGCAGTCCAGGGACGAACAATGCCAGCACGAACTTTGTCGCTAAACTTTCCATCAGCCGCCTCCTTCTCTTCTCTACCTGACAAGCAGCAGGCCGAGCTGGTAATGATCGTGCCGGTACAGCACTTGCTGCATGAGCCGCACTTCACCGTTGCGGTCCGCGACCTGCAGCCGGCAGTGCGCCGCGTTCACCTGGATGGCGTCATACAGCTCTTTCTCGTTCGCCACCTGCATGCCGTTCACCGCGCGGATCACTTCCCCTGGCAGCAAGCCGAGCTTTTCAGCCGGCGAGCCGGGCAGCACACCCGCTACGACGACACCTTTTGCGCTCGGTGACGCGGCGTATCCGCCTTTCCGCTCATTCACTGCAGTGGAAATCGTGACAGCAGCCCGCCCGATGACGCCAACCGCCAAGGCCGACCAGCTGATGACCGGCAAATACAGACCGCCGAGCCCTATGAGAACGACAAGCGCACCGAGCCAGCTGACTGAACGCCCAATCTTCGGGAACAGCTCATCCGGATACTGTTTGCGGGCGATCTGGCTGAAGCCGATGACGACCGGCACCGGCACGAAACTGAAGGACGCAGCGCCGAGCGTGATCTGCGGCCAGTACGGCACGTGGGCACTGATCATGTCACCCGGTACGAGGAACACAACCGGCAGCAGCCACAGCTTCTTCGCCTTGAACACCGCTGCGCGTAGTCCCCGGCTCGTTCTCTCGAGCTGTGGCGACGGATAACGCACGGACGACTTCCGGATGAGCACTCCTTCCGCCACGAGCAGCAGACCGGCAGCAACCGCTACCGTCACGGCGAGGTGTCCGCCAAAATCGGCATCCGCAAGCGACCAGCCGCGGAACGACACTTCCCCGCCGGACCGCTGCCAAATCCACAGCACACCGGCTGCAAGCGACGCCGTATATATCGGCGATCCCCATTGGTAGAAGAAGCTGACCGTCATGAGGAGCATGACAGCCGAGAACAGGACAAGCCAGCCGGCGTCCGCCGCCAGGCCGATCCCGCTCATCACGAGGGAGAGGAGCAGGGCCGGCAGCCACGAATCGGCGAGCACCCGTCTGAGTTCCGTCAGTCCCGGCAGTTTCCGGATATTGAAATCGCGCCGCTCCCGTTTCACCCGCATATAGCCGAGCGCCACTGCTAGTAGCAGCATGACCCACAGGAGCGGATTCAGGAAAAACAACCCTGCCGCCTGTATGATGTCCATCCACCAATTATCTGTCACGTCAATCACACTCCCATCCCGATCCCGCTGTTTTCTACTATTGTATCAAACAACCGGACGGAAAGGATAGTCATGGCAGACGGTTCTTCACAAACAGGGAAATCCGCTCACTTCTTCGACAGCGCATGATGCAAATAGCCGAGCGCCATGGCCAGCTGTTCGTCGTTCGCCCGATCGCCCTTGACGGCTTCAGCACGTGTCTTCAGCGCCTGGAAGAACGCAGCATCCATCTTGCCGCTGCTTTTCTGCTCTTCATCCTTCTGGAACTTCGCGACCGCTTTCTTCGTCGCGTCGTCGAAATACCCATCAACCCGGCCCGGCTCATAGTCGAGTGCCTTCAGGATGCGCTGCGCATACGCGATATCATCATTGAACTGCTCTTCTGCATACGTGTCGGCGAGCACCCGCAAATGCTCGGCGAACAGACTGTTCTGCTTCACCTTGAGATCCGATTCGACCCCTTCCCCGTGGATCCAGCGCTCTTTCGGTGTCAGCCATTTATGCGTCGACAGCTTGACTTCACCGCCATTCGACAGTTCCATCGTCTCCTGCACGGTCCCTTTGCCGAAACTCGTTGTTCCGACGATGAACCCGCGGCCGAGATCCTGAAGCGCACCGCTCAGCACTTCACTCGCGGACGCACTGCCCTGGTCCTGCATAAGGACGACCGGCAGTTTCTTCAGCTGCGGATCATACTCGATGCCTTCCGGTTTCTCCGTCACGAGCGGTGTCAGCTGACCTTTGATGTTTTCCATATAGGCGAACACCGTATCTTCAGGAAGCACACTGCCCGCAATTGCGCCGACGGCATGCAGATAGCCGCCCGGATTGCCGCGGACGTCGATCAGGATCGCTTCTGCGCCTTCTTTGACGAGAAGGTCAGTTGCCGCCTGCCATTCTTTGGCGCTGTCTTCGCCGAACATCGTCAGCCCTATGTAGCCGATTTTCCTGCCGCGTTCCTCGAGTATTTCAGACGTCACCGTATGGACCGGGATGACGTCGCGCTCGATCGTCAGCTCGATATGCTTGCCCGCTTCCGGCCGGTACACCGTCAATTTCACAGACGTCCCTTTCTTGCCGCGGATCCGTTTGACGACTTCCTGGAGCGTCAGGCCGTCCACCCGCTCGCTGTCGATCTGCACGAGTTCGTCATACGGCAGCAGTCCCGCTTTCTCGGACGGTGATCCTTTCACTGGGGAGACGATCACGAACTTCCCGTTGGTGCGTGTTATCTCCGCACCGATCCCGACCCGCTCGCCCGCAAGCGATTCCTTGTGTGACGCCGCTTCCTCTTTCGTCAAATACGTCGAATACGGATCTCCGATGACATCCGCCATCCCGCGGAGCGCCCCTTCGATCAGATCCTCTTTCTTCAGCGGATACACCGCATGCTCGGTGATGACGTCGTAAGCTTCGTCGATCACCCCGAATTCCCCGCTATCAGCAGATATCCCCTTCTTTTCACTCTTGCCGCAGCCGCCAAACAGCAGACTGATACTGACTGCAATCGCAGCGAATAGGCCAAAACCAAAAAACCGGCTCCTGCGCATCGTCACCATCCCCTCCTCTTTCCACTATATGAAAAGGACAGGGCAGTTACGACACCGGAAACCGGCAGAATTCCAATTCAATTGATGAAGATCAATCCACGTCCGCGATGAGCTGTTCCATCATCTTTTCATCCATCGGCCCGACGATCTGGTTGTCGATCGTGCCGTCCGTCTTCAGGATGTATGTCGTCGGGATGGAGAATACCTTGTAATCGGCCATGCCGACCCCTTCCGTATCGAGAAGGATCGGAAACGTCAGTTCATAGGCATCGGCGAATTCCTCCACCGCTTTCTCGCCGCGGTTTTCGCCGGTCGTCAAATTCACGGAAACGAGCTCGACGTTATCTTCCTTCTTCAGCTTCTTATAGTAATTTTCCATGTGGGGCATTTCCGCCTTGCACGGCGGGCACCACGTCGCCCAGAAGTTGAGGATGACTTTCTTGCCGCGCAGATCGGACAGTTTCACCGTGTCACCTTCAAGCGTCTTCATCTCGAAGTCCGGCGGCAGTTCCCCCTGCCCGAGGCCCGGCATTTTCTTCGAGATTTCCGCAGTCGCCGCTGTATCGATCTTTTCTGGTTTCTGCATATTCGACTTCACCATGAGCACGACCATCGTCCCGACGACTAAGATCGCGATCACATAGCCGATCCATTTCTTATTCATCCAATCCCTCCAATTGTTTCCCGGACTGCCGCAGCCGGACGTCCGTCAAGATGATCAAAGCGCCTGCCGCAACGGTCGCGGCGAACGGGATACCTGCAAACCCCGAAGGCTGCACGGCAGCGGTGAACGCATGGACTGCAATGAGCAGCAGCGCACCCGATCGGACCGGCATCTCGTGGCGGCCAGCATAGCGGAATGCCGCAATGACAAGAGTCCCGAACAGGACGGCCGTCAGCACTTTCGCATAGGCCGGACCTGCATTCAGCAGCGCCATCATAATCTGATAAACCCCTTGCGCGCAGGCTGCCGCCAGCAGAATGACACGGCTGAAGGACACCGGCAGCCGTTTTTCAGAACGCACCGCAAGAAGCCCCGCCACGCACATCCCGGCGATGAACCCCGGAGCGCCTCCGTTGAAATAGAGGATCGCAGCGGGAGACCGCCAGACGACCGGGAAATCCGTGACGATGACAGACAGTTTCCAGACGATCAGCACGGTGAAGAAAGCATCCCCGATCAGTTCCGCCGACCGTTTCCCGAACTGCCGCCTGACCGCAAGCCAGCCTGCAATCAATCCAAGGACCGCCGCCATCCAGGTCGACGGGACGGTCACTTTCCATAACACATAATATTCGGTAACAGGCATCATTATCTCCTCGATCTGTGATACCTCTTATGGTATCTCATTTGAACGGCCGGCTCCAATAAACGTACTTGACGGCATAGAAAAAAGTCCGCCCGGGAGCGAACTTTTCCTGAGGCGGCACTCAATGGCGCCGCCATGTTTACTTGAATGCAATGCCGGAAATACTAAGCTTATACGCGTTTATCAGAAGGATACATAACGCAGCGGGTTCACAGCACTCGGACCCGTTGCCGAGAAGTTGCCGACATGGATTTCAAAGTGCAGGTGTGGTCCCGTCGAGTTCCCGGTGTTACCGGAATTCGCAATGAATTGGCCTTTGCCTACGTGCTGTCCAGTGCTGACACTGATACTTGACAGGTGAGCGTAGACGGATGTGTAGATCTGGCCGTCGATCGAGTGTGTAATCATGACGAGGTTCCCGAAACCGCCCATCGGACCGGCGTGGGAGACAACCCCTTCAGCGGCTGCGCTGACAGGTGTCCCGATCGGAACGGAGATATCCTGGCCGCGGTGCTGTTTCTTCGTATGGAAGATCGGGTGGACGCGCCATCCGAACGACGACGTCAAGCGTCCATGTGCCGGGCTTGTCCAGGCGCCGCTTGAAACTGGCGGTGCTGCGACAGGCGGCTCATAGCTGTCATTACTATGGGATGAAGAACCTTGTGAAGATGAAGAGTTCGATGACTGTGCGGATTGCGCAGCCTGCTCGGCACGGCGTTTCGCTGCAGCCGCTTCCTGCTGACGGCGGAGTTCCGCTTCACGTTTCCGCTTCAGTTCAGCCTGACGTGCCACTTCGGCAAGACGCTCCTGCTCGGCGACGATTTTCTTTTCAATATCTGCAGACATCTCGTAAGCTTCGTCTGCTTCACTTTCCAAGTTCGCCTTCTCGTTTGTCAGCTTCGCTTCTTCCGCTTCCAGCTGATCGACCAGTTTGTCTTTTTCTACTTTCTGGCCTTCCAGTTTCTTCTTCAGTTCCGTCAGTTTCGCTTTCCGCTGTTCCTGCTCGGCGAGTTTGTTCTCGACCATCTCTTTCTCTTTTTCGAGCTGGTTCATGTCATCTTCCTGCTGCTGCATGATTTTGCGGTCCGCATCCATCAATGTGGAGACAGCTGAAAAACGGTCGATGAAATCCGAGAAGCTGGTCGCACCGAGGAGCACGTCCAGGTAGCTGACGTCTCCGCCTTTGACCTGCATCGTTTTCACGCGTTCGCGGAGCACTTCGTCGCGTTCCTTGATGCGCTTTTCGAGTGTTTTGATGGAGACGCGCAGCTGGGCGATCTCTTCAGTCGTGTCTGCGATTTTGTTCTGGACGTCGCTGATTTTATCGTTATTCGTGTTGATTTCGCCGTTCAGTTTCGTGATCTGTTCGATCAGCGATTGTTTTTTCGTCTGCTTTTCTGTAATTTGGTTAGACTTGTTCTGAATGCCTTTGTTCAGTTCGTTCTGTTTTTTCTGCAGGAGCTTCTGCTCGTGCTGCAGG
Organism: Sporosarcina sp. NCCP-2716; assembly: GCF_023707985.1. Classification (GTDB taxonomy): domain Bacteria; phylum Bacillota; class Bacilli; order Bacillales_A; family Planococcaceae; genus Sporosarcina. The sequence continues at coordinate 38,237 of NZ_BRCF01000001.1, read as the reverse complement.
TCGTTCAGCGAAGCTGCTGTTGCTGCTGTACCGCCTATTGTAGTGGATAGGAGCAGTACTCCCATAGTCGATAACAGCAATCCTTTGTTCTTCTTCACAGTCCCAGTTCCCCTTTCGAACGAATCGGCTAGTTAGACTTTCAAGAATTTGCGTACGGACATGAGGCTGCCCCATACTCCGATGAAGACGCCCATGAATAATAGCAGGCCATCCACTTGGAGGATGAACGGCATCGGCTTGAGCAGCTGGAACATTTCGTTGACCAGCTTCGGCTGCCAGTAGGCGTATATTTGCTGATAGGCGATGGAGATCGCCGTGATCGGGATGATGGACCCGAGGATTCCGAGCCAGATCCCTTCTAAGATGAACGGAATGCGGACGAAGCTGTTCGTCGCTCCGACGAGTTTCATGATTTCTATTTCCCGGCCCCGCGCGATGATTGTCAGGCGGATCGTGTTGGAGATGAGGAACATCGCCGTGAACAGCAATGCGAGAATGAGGATCAGGCCGACGTTCCGGCTGATTTTCACGACATTGAACAGTTTTTCGACTTTCCCTGCCCCGTAGACCACTTCGGCCGTGTATTCGTATGTATCGATCTCTTTGGCGATCTCCGCCGTGTTGTGCGGATCGGCCGCTTTGACGTACAATGCGTCGCCGAGCGGGTTGCTCTGCTTATAGAGAGCAAGTTCCTTTCCATACTGTTTGATCACTTTGTCCAGTTCCTCTTCACGGGAGGCATACTCGACACTGGCGACCCCGTCGATCGATTCCACTTTTTCCTGCAGTTCCTTTACGGCCGCATCACTTGCTGCAGCGTCCGCTACCACTTTGATTTCCACGTCGTTTTCAATGTTGTCCGCCATCTTGTTTAAGTTCATCATCATGACGATGAAACTTCCGACAAGAAGAAGCGTAACTGCAACGGCGCTGATGGAGGCGAACGTCATCCAGCCATTCCTGCCGAGGCTCTTGAAGCTTTCCCGGAAGTGGCGGCCAAGCGTCCTAGCCTTCATAACTGTATTCTCCTTCATACTCATCCCGCGTGATCATTCCGCCTTCCACAAGCAGCACCCGATGACGGATCTTGTTGACGATATCCTTGTTGTGGGTGGCCATGATGATGGTCGTCCCGCGGTTGTTGATCTTTTCAAAGATGTTCATGATGCCTAACGACGTATCCGGATCCAGGTTTCCTGTAGGCTCATCCGCAATGACCAGTTTCGGCTCATTGACAATGGAACGCGCGATCGAGACACGCTGCTGCTCTCCGCCGGATAGCTCGTTAGGAAACATTCTCGCTTTCTGCGACAAGCCGACAAGCGCTAAAACATCTGTTACTTTCTTCCGGATCTCAGCCGGTGTTTCTTCGATCACTTCGAGCGCGAACGCGACGTTTTCATAGACACTGAGTTTCGGCAGCAGTTTGAAGTCCTGGAATACGACTCCGATCTGCCTGCGCAAATAAGGGATCTGTTTGTTCTTCAGCGAACCCAGGTCTGTTCCATCGATGAAAATCTGACCGCTCGTCGGGGATTCTTCGCGATACATCATTTTGATAAATGTCGATTTCCCTGCACCGCTCGGCCCGACTACGTAGACAAACTCTCCCCGATCAATGTCGATCGTAATGCCGTTCGCGGCTACGACGCCGTTCGAGTACTTTTTGTACACGTCATTCATTTTTATCATTCTGTAACCACCTGATTCTATTACTTTTCGCCAGCTTTTTCATTATAACAGATATCATTCCCCATAGTATTACAGGAGTATTTCATTTCTGACGCGCCGTTCACACCGTTTCAACAATTTTGTAATCTATCGTCCTAGTAACTGGTATTTGGAAATGAAAGGAGGCTAAAACCAAAAAAAAAGCAGGAACACCGAAGTGTCCCCGCTTTTTTCGTATCATGCTGTCGAAAGGCTGTCCTTATTTTTTCTCAGAAAGCCATTTAGCGACTGCGTCGAGCTCTTCACCTTTGATGAGACCTCCAGGCATGCCGCCGGATTTCCCGTTTTCGATGATGTCATGAATTTCGTCTTCTTTCAGTTCTTTACCGATGTGTGCGAGTTCCGGACCGTTCTTACCTTCCAGATTGCCGCCGTGGCAAGTCGCACAGTTTGCTTGGTACACTTTGTCAGCGTCTACGTTGCCGCCGTCTTTGTCGCCGGATGCGCTGTCGTCGTTCCCGCCGCCACAAGCGCCGAGTACGAGAGCTGCTCCGAAGATCGCTGCTGCAAATTTGCTTTTCGTCTTCATAGTTGAGTTCCTCCCTTAAATAGATGTAAAATACGTGCTTTCTTAGTATAGCAAAAAACGAGCGGGCCCGCCTTTCCTGTGTGACAAAACGATGACGATTGCCGGAAGACCGGGCGCTCCTTCTATGTAGTATTCTCGTTTCCGCGAAATTCAAACATGAAAACGCCATGAATTTTTTGAAGTCCGCCTTTTCCGCGAATGAACACCGTCAAGTTTACACCTGCTTCAGCCGGGGTATGGACAGGCAGACAGCAAAAAAACAAAACAGTTGCAACTTTCCAGGAAGTGCGGTAAGATGACAGATAATTCAACAACCACTTATTTCGAGAATTACGAAGTAAGGATAGAGGCGCAAAAACCATCAGTACGCAGCAGGAGGACGATGAGGTCCCGTGAAGGCTGCCGAAAGGGGAATTTGCCGAAGCGGAACGGACACTCATCGTCCTGAAGCTGGTTCTGGGCTGAACAAGTCCAGGATTGTCATATAGGCGACTATATGGAGGGCTATCTGATGCAGCGGGATGATTTCGGTTATTCCCATGGCAGCAGCGGATCCCCCGCTGCTGTCTTTTTGCGTTTCAGGATGCACTGCCTTCCACCTCTATGTTTTGGAACAAAACAAAAGGAGATGGAGAACAGATGAATTTTGGACAATTGATCACGGCTATGGTGACCCCATTCGACGAACACGGAGACATTGACTACACAGCAGCAGGAACACTGATCGAGCACTTGCTGGATACCGGATCAGACGCACTCGTCATCGCCGGCACGACGGGAGAGTCCCCGACATTAACCGCCGCTGAGAAAACGGAACTGTTCCGGTTTACAGTGAAAGCTGTTAATGGACGCGTCCCCGTCATTGCAGGAACCGGCACGAACAGCACGCGGGAGTCGATCGAGCTGACACGTGCCGCAGAAGCCGCCGGGGCGGACGGCGTCATGCTCGTCGTGCCGTATTACAACAAGCCGAGCCAGGAAGGGATGTACGAGCATTTCAAGGCGATTGCCGCTGCGACGTCCCTTCCCGTTATGCTGTACAATATCCCGGGACGCAGCACCGTTAATATGGAAATCGATACGATCGTTCGGCTCGCACAGATCCCGAACATCACAGCCATCAAAGAAGCCGGGGGCAATCTGGACACGATGGCAGCGATCATCGAGCGGACTCCTGATAATTTTGCCGTTTACAGCGGGGACGATGCACTGACGCTGCCAACACTGACGATTGGCGGTTCGGGCGTTGTCTCCGTCGCGAGCCACGTGATCGGCCGGGAGATGAAGGCGATGATGAAAGCATTCCACATCGGGCAGTTCCAGGAAGCCGCTGCGCTGCACCGCCGCCTGCTGCCGCTTATGAACGAGCTGTTCGCCGCACCGAACCCGTCACCTGTCAAAGCAGCGCTTACACTGCAGGGTCTCCCTGCCGGCGGACTTCGCCTGCCGATGGTGCCGCTGTCGGACACGGAGCTTGCGTCGCTCGCGAATGTGTTGGATCAGCTAAAATTCCGGAAGATCGCCTGATAGCGAACAAACAAGCGCCTGCACGGCTCGTCATGAGCTGTGCAGGCGCTTGTTTTACGTAACTTTCTGTGCCCGTTCCGCCTGTTTCAGGAATTCGAGCATGCCGATGAGTTCATTCGTGCAATAGGATTGCGGCGCAGCATCGCGTGACCCCAGTGATTCCGTCAGCCGTTCCGCTAAGAAAAACGTACGGGTTACATCGATTTCCGGAAACCGGAATCGGATATCCTCAATTTCTTCTGGAAGCACTTCCTCCAATACTGCGTGTTCAATCGAAATGACATTTGATACCGCTTCGAACACGTCATCCGTCCAGCCATCAAATTCCTCTTCCGTGACGTTTTGCGTGGCAAATACACTCACTTCATACAAAATCGGCTCCGGCTTCTTCTTTCTGAAGAACATCCCCCATCCCCCCTTTTTGCATCTAGCCTGCTGAATAAAAATGGCTGCCCGGCTGCGCAAAATACGTCTTTGCGCAAGCGGACAGCCTGGAATCGTTCGATTATGAAATACGGGAACGGAGATACGCGTTGATGAATGGATCGATTTCGCCATCCATGACAGCACCGACGTTACCGGTCTCTTCGTTCGTCCGGTGGTCTTTCACCATGGAATACGGGTGGAAGACATACGAACGGATCTGGCTGCCCCAGCCGATTTCTTTCTGGTCGCCGCGGATTTCAAGAAGGCGGGCTTCTTCTTCTTCGACACGGATCTGGTAGATCTTCGCTTTCAGCAAGTTCAGCGCGCGCTCACGGTTCTTGATCTGCGAACGTTCGGTCTGGCACGTGACGATTGCACCGGTCGGGATGTGTGTCATCCGGACAGCGGAATCCGTCGTATTGACGTGCTGACCGCCCGCGCCGCTTGAGCGGTACGTATCGATCTTGACGTCTTCCATCTTCAGGTCGATATCGACGTCACCGGAGAATTCCGGCATGACTTCGACAGACGAGAAGGACGTATGGCGGCGGCCTGACGAGTCGAACGGCGAAATCCGGACGAGCCGGTGGACGCCTTTCTCCGCTTTCAAGTAGCCGTATGCATTATGGCCTTTGATGGCGAGTGTAACCGACTTCACGCCGGCTTCATCGCCCGCCTGGTAGTCGAGTGTCTCGACCTTGTAGCCGCGGTGCTCCGCCCAGCGCGTGTACATACGCAGCAGCATGGACGCCCAGTCCTGGGATTCCGTGCCGCCTGCGCCTGAGTGGATTTCAAGGACGGCATTGCTGCTGTCGTATTCGTCGCTCAGCAGCATCTGCAGATCGAAGTCTTCCATCCGCTTCAGGAAGGTTTTCAGTTCATCACCGAGTTCCTCCTGCAGCTCTGCGTCCGGTTCTTCCTTCAGCAATTCGAGTGTCATTTCCAGGTTTTCCTGCTCGTCGTTCATCTCGTGGAATTCACCGACGATGTCTTTCAGTGCATTCGACTCGGAAATGACGGTCTGTGCGGCATCCTGGTTATCCCAGAATGTCGGGTCGAGCATCATTTCATCGAGTTCCTGCATCCGTGCCTCTTTGTTTTCTAAGTCAAAGAGACCCCCTGAAACCCGCTAATTTCTTAGCTGTTTTGTCAAGCTCGTTACGTACTTCTGATAATTCCATCATAATTGTTCCTCCAAAAAGTTCAGGTTCACGGCGCTTACTCTTTGCCGTGGCAGTTCTTGTATTTCTTTCCGCTGCCGCACGGGCACGGATCATTGCGTCCGATATTCACTTTGCGGACCGGTTTCTTCACTTGTTTCTCGCCGTCTTCTTTTGGATTGACCGCCTGGCCTTTTGCGACTTCCTCACGCTCCAGGTTGTTGCGGATCTCCGCCTTCATGACGTACTTCGCAGCATCCTGCTCGATTGACGCGACCATCTCCTCGAACATCGCAAAGCCTTCCGACTGGTATTCGCGGAGCGGATCGCTCTGTCCGTACGCACGCAAGTGGATGCCGTGACGGAGCTGATCCATCGCGTCGATATGGTCCATCCATTTCGTATCGATAGCACGGAGCAGGACGACTTTCTCGAATTCGCGCATTTTCTCTTCCGACATCTCTTCTTCTTTTTCGTCATACCGTTTCAACACTTCTGCCGTAATGAACGCTGTCATCTCTTCGGCGGAGTTGCCTTCAAGGTCGCTGACCGAGATGCGGTCTTCCGGCAGCAGGGTCGCCCCGAGGTAATCGACGAGCGCTTTCAGTGCCCAGTCTTCGGACTTCTCTTCCGCCGTATGGAGCGCGACGGCGTTTTCGACGACACGGCCGATCATCGCCTCGAGCACAGGGCGGACGTTCTCCGATTCGAGCACGTCGTTCCTCTCTTTGTAGATGATTTCACGCTGTTGGCGCAGGACATCATCGTATTGCAGGAGGCGTTTCCGCGAATCGAAGTTATTCCCCTCGACCCGTTTCTGTGCGGACTCGACGGAGCGCGAGACCATCTTCGACTGGATCGGCGTTTCGTCGTCCATGCCGAGTTTCGTCATCATGCCTTTCATCTGCTCGGAGCCGAATCGGCGCATCAATTCATCTTCCAAAGAAAGATAGAACTGGGTGACACCGTCGTCTCCCTGACGTCCGGAACGTCCGCGGAGCTGGTTATCGATCCGGCGCGACTCATGCCGTTCCGTACCGACGACCGCCAATCCGCCGAGATCCTGGACCCCTTCGCCGAGCTTGATGTCGGTACCGCGGCCTGCCATGTTCGTCGCAATCGTGACTGCGCCCGGCTGGCCGGCCTGTTCGATGATCTCCGCTTCACGTCCGTGGTTCTTCGCGTTCAGGACGTTGTGCGGCACACCGTATTTCTTCAGGAAGCTCGAGATGATTTCGGACGTTTCGATTGCGACCGTACCGACCAGCACCGGCTGGCCTTTCTTGTGGCGCTCTTTAATGTCGTCCGCGACCGCTTTGTACTTCCCTTCGGTAGACGCGTAGATCAAATCCGGACGGTCGTCCCGTGAGATCGGACGGTTGGTCGGAATGGCCACGACGTTCATGTTGTAGATGTTGCGGAATTCCTCTTCCTCCGTCTTCGCCGTACCCGTCATGCCCGCGAGCTTGTCATACATCCGGAAGTAGTTCTGGAATGTGATCGTCGCGAGCGTCATCGATTCGTTCTGGACTTCGAGGCCTTCCTTCGCTTCGATCGCCTGGTGGAGACCGTCGCTGTAACGGCGGCCTTTCATGAGACGCCCCGTGAACGAGTCGACGATGACGACTTCGCCTTCCTGCACGACATAGTCTACGTCATTATGCATGCTGACATGCGCTTTCAGCGACTGGTTGATCGTGTGGTTGAGCGTGACGTGCTGCAGGTCGAACAGGTTGTCGATGCCGAACGCCTTCTCGGCTTTCTCGATCCCTGATTCCGTCAGCGTTACCCCTTTTGTCGTTTCGTCGAACGTGTAGTCCTCTTCCTTGGTCAGAGTGATCACGAAGCGGTTCGCGAGCCGGTACAGCTCAGCTGACTTCGCGGCCTGCCCCGAAATGATGAGCGGTGTCCGCGCTTCGTCGATCAGGATCGAGTCGACTTCATCAATGACGGCATAATGGAGCGGCCGCTGCACTTTGTGCTCGCTGTAGAGCACCATGTTGTCGCGCAAGTAATCGAAGCCGAGTTCGTTGTTCGTCGTATACGTAACGTCCGCCAAATACGCTTCCCGTTTCTCATCTTTACCTAGGCTGTTCAGGTTCAGGCCGACAGTGAGGCCGAGGAACTCATAGAGCTGCCCCATTTCCTGCGCATCCCGCGACGCGAGGTATTCGTTGACCGTGACGACGTGGACGCCTTTTCCATCGAGCGCGTTCAGATAGACCGCAAGCGTCGACGTCAGCGTCTTCCCTTCACCGGTCTTCATCTCTGCAATGTTGCCTTCGTGAAGGGCCGCCGCGCCGATGATCTGTACGCGGAACGGATAGAGGCCGAGCACACGGCGTGCCGCTTCCCGGACGACCGCGAACGCTTCCGGCTGGATTGCGTCGAGGCTCTCCCCGCCCGCCACACGCTGCTGGAATTCAGCGGTTTTCGCCGTCAGTTCTTCGTCGGACAGTTTCTCCATGTCAGTGCTCAGTGCTTCGGTCTGGTCGGCGATTTTTTCAAGCCGTTTCAAATCACGTTTATTCGGATCAAACATTTTATTCAATACGCTTAGCATAATTTGGTCACATCCTCACAAAGTTCACCCTTCATTTTAACATTGTGACAGACGCGGCGCAAATGCAATGCAAGGAAATTTCCGACTTTTGGAATGGGTGGGTATGGGGCTTGAGCGTTTGTGATGCTTGCTTGAGCGTTTAGCGGGTGCGCTTGAGCGTTTGGGAGGCTTGCTTGAGCGCTTGAGGTGCCAGCTTGAGCGTTTGGGAGGCTTGCTTGAGCGCTTGAGGTGCCAGCTTGAGCGTTTGGGAGGCTTGCTTGAGCACTTCTCGCACTTCTTGAGCGTTTCCCGCAATCGTTTGAGCGCGGTGGACGCCCGGTGCTGATAATCCCCCACATTCGTGACTTCTCTAACAGTAAAGCGGAGCGTCAGCGGAGCCGACCATTCAAATGGTTTCTTTAGATGGAGGAAACCCATTTGGCGCGGCAGATGTCTCAGAGTTGCTCGGTTGTCAGTACCGCGCAGACGGGTTGCAGGGCCAGGGAGGATGGTTTATGAGCGGTTTTATGGATTTATGAGCGGTATATCTAGTTTATGAGCGTTTTCCGTGATTTATGAGCGGTTCCCAGGTTTTATGAGCGTTTTTAGCAATTTATGAGCGGTATTCCTAATTTATGAGCGTTTTCAGCATTTTATGAGCGTTTCCCCAATTTTATGAGCAAGTCCATTCGATCGGCCCATCAAAAAAACCGCCCGGAGGAGCCGGGCGGTTTGTGTCATGCGTATCAGTTCGTTTCGATCAGACCGTACTTGCCGTCACGGCGTTTGTAGACGATGTTTGTCGCATCCGACTCGCCATCCGTGAAGATGAAGAAATCGTGGCCGAGCATGTTCATCTGAAGGATCGCTTCTTCCTGGTCCATCGGCTTCAAATCGAGCTGTTTTGTTCGGACCACTTTGAATTCCTGCTCGTCTTCCGCATCCAGCTGCTGTTTCGATTCGCTCTCAACCGACTGCTGCATGAACGCTGCGACGCCTTCGCGCTCACGGAACTTGCGGTTGACGCGTGTTTTGTATTTGCGGATCTGGCGCTCTAGCTTGTCGACGATCAGGTCGACAGCCGCGTACAGATCGTTATGGCGTTCTTCCGCACGGAGTGTCAAATTTTTCATCGGAATTGTAATTTCAACTTTTGTTTGCTTGTCGTTGTATACTTTCAAGTTCACATGGGCTGTGGCGTTTGCCCCTTCAGTGAAGTAGCGTTCCAGCTTATTCACTTTTTTCTCGACGTACTCCCGGATTGCCGGTGTTACCTCGACGTTTTCGCCACGAATGTTGAAGTCTAACATATAAACTCCTCCTTTAATTTGACCCTGTCTCTATCTTCTCCATCCGCCCCCTGAAACCCTTCTTTTCCGGATAAAAACAAAAAAGAATGTTGGCGGATTTTGCGGTCTGCTGCCTACTGCCGCTCGGACTGCCGCCGCAGCTTGAGATCCGTCACAATCTGCTCGGATATCGCCGGGTCTTCATCGAAATCGACACCGTACGTCCAACATCCGTCCGATGCTACCTTCCAGACGATGACAGCATCCGTACTGATCGGCTGCTGGTACAGAATGAACCGGAGCCGGACAGCGATCGTATCCCGTTTGACCGGGATGTCGTACGCTGTCCGCATGCGGGTGCCGCCCGGGCTGATATCAAGCAGTTCCGCGTCCCCCGTACCGGTGCCCGGCTGGTCGCTGTTCTTAAGGTGAATACTGAATTCCGCGGGAACCGGTACGGAAAAAGGGAACCGGAACGCCTCGTCGCGTTTGTAGTGCATGTCATCCACGCTCCATCCGATTTGCTGATGCTTCCAGTATACCAAATTCCAGCGGCGGGAGCAGTCCGACTTGACGGCGGCTACAGCAATGACCCTTCCTGTTCTATTGCCGGACACGGCCTTTCCGAAACATCGGATGCCTGCATGCACGACAAACAAAAAAGCCCGCCGGCTCTGCCGGACGGACTTCATTCATTCACGCAGGCTGACCGCCTCATTGTGCGTCTCCTGCAAGTGCGCATCGATCGCACCCTGTTCTTCCACTAGATGTACGAGCGTTGCGTCGAGCTCTTCGATCGCCGCCGTGCTTTCCTGGATGACGGAGGCGAACTCCATCGTCCGTCCGCGGATCGTGTCGGTGTTCTCCGTGATTTCACGGAACGATCCGTGGAACACTTCCATCTCCTTCTGCAGCTCCTGCATCGACGCAGCGAGCCCGGTGAATACTTCATTCGACGTTTCTGCAGCTGCCGTCTGACCGGTTATCTGCTCCCGTCCCGCGGTCAGTTTCGACACAGCCAGTTCGTTGAACGTGTTCACCTCAGACAGGTTCGCGTCGATTTTCGCGAGTGTGTCATCGGTCAGGCCGGCGAGCTTGCGGATTTCATCCGCAACGACCGCGAACCCTTTCCCCTGCTCGCCGGCACGTGCCGCTTCGATCGACGCGTTGAGCGCCAGCAGGTTCGTCTGGTCTGTGATCTCCTTGATGGAGGAAGCGAACGCATTCGTCTCGGCAATCTTCCCGGACAGCGTGCTGAATGTTTCATCCAATTCCTCGAAGAACGCAGCAAACGATTCGACACCGTTTTTCAGGACGCCGATCCGCTCACTGCCTTCGCCGGCCCGGCCTCCCGCTTCAGATGCGGTCTGGACAAGGGTGCGGAGACGGCCGGCAATCGCTTCGACTTCCTCGTGTGTCTGCTCTGCGCGCTCCGCGATGTCCGAAATGTGATCGGCCTGGTGCTGGCTCGCACTGCTCACTTCATTGACAGCCGTCAGCATTTCGCGCTGCGAACCGAGTGATGTTTCGGATGAAGACCGGAGCGCCTCCAGATTGCCCGTGATCTTTTCGACAGCGGCATCGAGACGGCCGGCAAGTTCCTGCTCCTCCAGCCTGCGCTGCTCCGTCTCCTGCGTAAACGTCTCAATCCGCGCAAAATTCGCCTCATTCTGCCGCACGACGAGCAGCAGGATCATACCGCTCAAGAAATGCAGCAGCACAAGATTCGACCCGCTTCCCGTAACGAGCGCCGGATCGACAAACTGTGCGTTATTCAGCAGCAGTGCCGCCAAGCTCAATACATACGCGAGTCCCATGATCGGCAGCCGGCCATGGATCCCGCCGAGGACGAGCAGGAAGAAGATGATGCCGATCGACCCGAGATTCGCTTCCGAAAAGAAGATCACGCCGAGGACAACTGAGAACGTCGCGGCAAGGAGCACATACGGCAGTGCAAGTGTGAGCCAGCTTTTCTTCATGACACGGCAGGCGATGTAAATGACTGACGCAACGGCGAGCGGAATGGCCACCGATAAAATGATGGCGGAGCTGGAACGGAGCACGAGCTGCGCGATGAGCCCGAGGCCGCCTGCAGCTAGGAACCCATAGAACAGGATATTATTTTTCCGAAGCCAGTCATCCATCTTCAGCTGGTCGATCGACATGAGAACACTCCCTTTAAGTTACCAATCTATACAAATACTATACGACAATAGAGTTAATCCGGTAATGGGCAGAAAGGCATGCAAGAAAGATAAAAAAACCGGTGAGCAAAGGCACTCACCGGACATCAGGTTATTGTTTTGTATCGTAAAAGGTACCGTCACGCGCCACTTTGCTGTACGGGTTCACATAATTGCGCACGCCGTCCTTTTTCGTCTGGGAGACGCTCAAGTCTTTGCGGACGAGCGCCATGTACTGCTCCAGCTTCGCCGCCACCTTCGGCTCGAGTGCCGTCAGCTCCCGGCCGAACGTCTCTTCTTCTGCGGAAAACGGCGGCTGGATCGCCGGCTGGAGCCGGTCGCGTTCATCCAGGATCGATTCGATCGCAGCAATCGCGGTATCCCGCTGTTCGCTGTCCCCCGGAAACGACAGTGCCAGCAGACGGTCCGTCGCGTCCTTCCATTCGATCAGTGCAGGACGGATCATATTTCGCTCACGTTGCCATACTGTTTCTGACGGTTCAGCTGGATCACTTGTTTCCACGTGTCGCGGAATTCCGTGATGATCCCGGCCGCTTCATCGAACAGTGCAATGTCGTTCTTGATATTGCCGTCGATGAGGCGGCTGTTCGCGAACTCATACAGCACGAGCATGTCTTTCCCCGCCGGGAACGCCTTGACATCCAGCGTAATCATCAGCTCAGAAATGATTGCCTGCGCCTTCTGCACCGCCGTATTCTTGTCCTCGATATTGCCGGCAGCTACGGCCTGTTTCGCCTGCTGAATGAACTTCAGGCAGCCGTTATAGAGCATGAGCGTCAATTCCCCGGGCGACGATGTGGTGACTGTATTATTCTGATAAGTGGCGTACGGATTATGCATAACCATTTACAAGACTCTCCTTTTGTAGTGCGTGTCTCTCTTACGCGCCGCCGCCAAGGGCGTTCATCAAGTTGGCGGACTGGGCATTGGCACGCTGAATCGCGTTTTCCATGGCGTTGAACTGTTTCCAGTAACGGGATTCGACCATCTTCATCTTGTCCTGGAAGCGGTCGATCTGTTTGTTCATATCGTCCAAAGTGCGGCCGAGCGTGAACGCTTTGTTGCTGTCGCCGATTTTGCCGGCTTTTTTCTGGATGACACCTTGCGTCGCGTCGACTTCCTTACGGAGAAGTCGGGCAATCCCTGCCGTCTTGTCGGTTTCGCCTTCTTTGACATCCTGGCCAAACAGCTTCTGGATGTCCTGCGGGTTCTTCGTAATGGCTTCTTTCAGCTTCGTTTCGTCGATGACCAGCTTCCCGTGATCCAAATAGTTCTTGGACGTGGTGATGCCGATCTGACTGAGGCTGATTTTTTCCCCATTCCCCGTTTTCACTTCTGCAGACAACGCGGTCCGCATCGCGGAGAGCATGCTTGTGATCTCCGGGTTGTTGCGCAGCGTCCCGCTCATCGCCTTCTCTTCCCAAAGCTTAATCTCGTTTTCTTTCATATCGGCTTTTTGCTCGGTGGATAAAGGCTGGTAGTTGCGATATTTTGGTTCGCGGATCTTTTTATTCAGATCCTCGATCATTTTGTTGTAGTCGTCGACGAAGCCTTTGATGTTGTCGAACACTTTGTCGGTATCTGTGGTGGCGTTGAAGGTTACTGGTTTGTCTGTCTTCGCCTTCAATGTGATTTCCATGCCGTCTAGTTCGAAGGTGTTGGATGAGCGGGTTAGCGTCAGGCCATTATAAGTGAATTCTGCGTTAGCCCCGTTAATTGCATCGACGCCAGATAAACCAACCGTATCAGCAAAAGTTCCACTAATTACAATATCTTTTCCCACACCTGCATTTTTGGTACCACTTTCTTTAGCTGAAACACCTATTCGACCAGTATTTTCATCGTAGAAAGCCCGTACTCCTGTCTTCTCATTAATTTCTTTCAGCACATCACCTATAGTTTTGTCTTTGGTGAATGTTAAGTTCACAGTTTCTTCAGAGCCAGGAGCAGATATAGAAATGCTCCAATCATTTTCAGAGGCATTTAGATCAGATAGCTTAGTAGAACTCGGTTTCTTTTCTAAGATCTTATTATCTTTATCACTCTGTAGTGTTGCATTCTTAGCCAATTCCTTAACTTCAATCGTCCCCGAAAAGTTCTCCGTATTCCCCTTAGCATTAATAGAAACTGCATTGGGATCAGAGACAGTTACATTCTTTGCATTGAAATTCTTAGACAAAATCATATTATCAAATAGCTTGGTGCTGAAGTCTTTCAGGTCGCGGTTCGCTGTACGGTAGTCGTTCAGCTGCCATTCGAAGTATTGTTTTTTCTGGGTTACTTTGTCGAGCGGGATTTTTTCTGCTTTCATTAGGTCCTTGATGATCGACTCGGTGTCGATGCCGCTGGCGAGTCCGCCGATTCTCATATCAGGTCACTCCTTCAAATTTTACGGTCGATGAGCAGGCCGAGGAATTTCTTCATTTCGGCGTGCACGTCCATTAGTTTTTTGGATGGGATTTCTCGGATCACTTCGTCGGTTTTGGAGTCGACGATCGTCACGTAGTATTCGTTCAGTTCGTCATGCAGCTTGAAGCGCAGCTGCGTGTCGGTGCTTTCCAGAAACTTGTTCATGTTGGCGGTCAGCTGTTTCGCTTCCTTCGCCGAAAGCTCGCGTTCACTTGGTGTCTGCTGCTGTGCCTGGCTGTTCATGCCTTCCACTTTCGCCACTTTGCCGGCTGGATTGACTTCGCCCGGACCTGCCGTCTGCTTGCCTTCAGATCCGCCCCCGATTTGACTCACCATATCTCCGTCCCCCTCAAGTGTCCTGTTCGATTACTTATGGATTATATCGGACGCGCCGCCTTTTTCTTAACCGCTTTTTCACAAATCGGCCTTAACATCGGTCCGCTGCCGCCGAAATAACGGGAGTATCCAATATATATTCAGAAAGGAAATACACCATGACCCGTTCCCTTAAGACTAAAATCATCCTTTTGGCGCTGCTTCTTTTCGCCATCGGTATCGTGCTCCTGTCGTTCATGGTCAACGACCGGGCAAAGAAACTGACGCTTGAAAGTGTGATCGATTCAAGCAGCACGCTCGCAGAACAGACATCGTTCTCCGTCTATAACTTTATTGATCAATATACGAAAGGCATCGAGTCCGTCGCGACGTCCAAGACGCTTGAGGACTTTACAGGACCTGATGGTAAAGACGTCTCGGAAGCCGACCTGCTGGCTGCGCTCAAACAGAGCCAGAGCATCTACAAGGATGCAGTTTCGGTCTATTATGCACTGCCGAACAAGTACGCAATCTCCTATCCGGAAGACGACTGGTCGGACTTCGATCCGGCCAGCCGGGAATGGTATCAGGCCGCTGCTGCTGAACCGGGTGTCGTTCATTGGTCCCCACCGTATCCTGATGCCACGTCCGGCAATTACATGATCACCGGCTCCATTGCGACGGAAAACGGCGGACAGGTGAATGGCGTTCTCGCATTCGACTTGGAATTGGAAGCACTCAGCGACCTGCTGACGACGCTCGATATCCCTTATAAAGGCTATCCGGTCATGTACGACGGGGAGGGCAACGCGATCGTCCACCCGACCAAAGCCGGTCAGAACCAAATGGAAGAAAAGCATGTGAAAGATATGTACAGCAAAGATACAGGCAACGTTAACTTTACGGATGAACAAGGCAACGATAAGATCCGTGTGTTCTCGACGATCCCGGACTTCAATTGGAAAGTCGGCACAGTCTATGAAAAAAGCAACCTGATGGGGCTCGCGAACGATTTGCGGACGACTGTTCTAGTTGCCGCCCTCATCGTTCTCGTGCTGGTCGCGCTCGCGCTGTTCTTCTTCATCACCCGCCAGCTGAAGCCGATCGAGCGGCTCCGCGGTTACATGGATCAGGTGGCCGGAGGAGATCTGACGGTCAAGTCCGATATCCGGTCGAAGGATGAAATCGGGCAGCTGAGCGATAATTTCAACGAAATGATATCGAGCATGCACGGCATCATTTCGGTCGTCAACCAGTCCGCGGATAACGTGCGTACGAACTCCGAGTCGCTGAGCGCCGTGGCCGAGGAGACGAATGCATCGAGCTCCGAAGTGGCGCACGCAGTCGGCGAAATCGCGGAAGGTGCTTCGAAATCAGCTGAAGACGCGGAAACGGTATCGGACCGCGCCGATGAACTCGGCCGGCAGATCAACGGCATCACCGAGCGCGCTGTCTCGATGACGGATATCGCGACGCGTACCGGGGCGATGAACGCTAGCGGCCAGACACAGATGGCCAACCTTGCACAGACGTTCAAGTCATCCGGCGTCAACCTGCGTTCTATGAATGACGCAATCCAGACGCTCGGCGAGAAAGTGAAAGCAATCGGCAGCGTGATGGATACGATCACCGATATTTCATCACAGACGAATCTGCTTGCGCTGAACGCGAGCATTGAAGCGGCACGTGCCGGCGAACACGGCAAAGGCTTCGCAGTCGTTGCAGATGAAGTCCGGAAACTCGCCGAGCAGTCCGAACAGGCGACGGAAGACGTCCGACGCACGGTCGAGCAGCTGCAGGGCGAATCCCGCACCGTGACCGCTCAGATGGAAGAGACGATCTCGACTTTCCGCGATCAGGGGCTCGTTGTCCAGGAAACAGAGACGACATTTGGCCAGCTGTCCGAGCTGATGGCAGACATGCAGTCGGCGATTGACGCGATTTCAATGGATATCACAGCAGTTTCACAGCACAAAGAGGACGTGGCATCGACCATCCAAACGATGGCGGCGACTTCGGAAGAAACGGCCGCCGCGTGCGAGGAAGTGAGCGCATCGACGGAGGAACAGCTGCGCGCGATTCAGTCCGTGACGGATGCTGCCGAGACGCTTACGAAGCTGAGCGAAGAGCTGAGTGACGCGATTGACCGGTTTAAAGTTTGATAATGATTGAATAGGAGAACTGCCGCATTGTGCGGCGGTTCTTTTTTTCTCGGGAAATAGGCGGTGCAGGCGGCGGTCTTATTACCGGGGACAGGTGCGCTGGGGGCTTCCGGGCAATAGAGGGGCGTCTTATTGACCGATGGCGCCTGGTTTCCACTCGGCTGGTCAGTAAGGATGTCCCCTAGTAACCGGTGACGCCGATTACGTGCACTCCCGGGCGATAAGGGCGTTTCTTTCTGCCCGAACGATGCCAGTTACGTACACCTCGGGCAGTTGGAGACACTGCTTTGGCCCGCGGCACGATGCCCCCGTGCTCCACAACCTGATGCTCGCGACATTTCACGCTCTTCTGAACTTCAAGACCGAGATTGAATGGTGGGCTCCGCTGCGCTCCGCCTTTTTGACTCGGCGTCTGAGACGCACGGTATGCCGGGCGGAAAAACACATTCTTTCTTACCGAACGAGCCTTGTCTTCCCTATACCGGTCAGTAAGGATGTCCCCTAGTGACCGGTGACGCGTCTTTCACATAGGGCCGGTAACTAAGACGGGCTCCTAGTGACCGGCGGCGCCTGTAACGCACTCTTTCGGTCACAAAGAACACGCCCTATTGCCCGACGGCATCCGGATTGCACACCTTCGGTCAATAAGATCGACTTTTACGGACCGCCGTCCACTCTCAAGTCACCTGAACCGAAGACTTCATCAGCAAGAAGACTTTTCCACAAGTATGAAGCTAAACTTCGCTTGCTTTCTGCCGAAAAAAGAATAGGTATACATAACTATCATTATGGAGGCAGATTCTATGGCAAAATCACTAAAGACAAAAATCATCGCTGCTGCCCTCGTGCTGTTCACGATCGGCATCGTGCTGATGGCCTACATGCTGAACGATCAGGTTAAAAAGCGTTCCATCGAGAATGTCATCGAAGCCGGCGCGCCGCTTGCGAATCAGATGGCGGTGTCCTCGGAGAACTTCCTGAGTCAGTACGAGATGGGAATCAAGCTGCTGTCGAATGACAAAATCATCGGCGGTTACACGGGGCCTGACGGCAAGGACGTCACGGAGGCCGACTTGAGCGGTAAGCTGAAGGAATTCCTCGATGCGTATCCGAATGCGTCATCCGTCTACTACGCGCTCCCGTCGAAACACGTGACGATTTCTCCGCACGTCGACCTCACCGGCTTCGACCCGACCAGCCGCGAATGGTATCAGAAGGCGATGGATGGTCCGGGCAAAGTGCATTGGTCAGCGCCGTATGTCGACGAAGCGACCGGCAATTATGTCATCACCGCTTCCCGCGCTGTCCTGGACGGCGTGACCGTCGCAGGTGTGGCGGGCGTCGATATCCAGCTCCAGTACATGACCGACGCGCTGTATGCGACCGAAATCCCGCACAAAGGCTATCCGATCATGCTCGATCACAGCGGCATGGCGATCTCCTACCCGGAGAAGGATGGCGAGAATCTGCGCGACCTCCCATATGTCGACACAATGTTCATGTACAACGAAGGCAACACCCGATTCAAGGATGACAAAGGCAATGAATCCATCGCGGTCTTCTCGACGATGGAGCGGTTCGGCTGGAAAGTCGGCACCGTCTACCAGGAGAAGAACCTCCTTGGCATGGCGAAAGAGCTCCGTTTCTCGATTCTGATCATCTCGCTGATTGTCCTCGCAGTCGTCGCGACGGCGCTGTACTTCATCATCGCGAAACTGCTGAAGCCGATTGCACAGCTGCGCAGCAAGATGAACGAAGTGGCGGCGGGTGATCTGACTGTCCATTCCGATGTCAAATCGAAAGATGAAATCGGTCAGCTGAGCGATAATTTCAATGAAATGATCGCTAGCATGAACAACATCATCACGGTCGTCAACCAATCCGCCGACAACGTCCGCACGAATTCCGAATCGCTGAGTGCGGTGGCGGAAGAGACAAACGCGTCGAGTTCGGAAGTCGCCCACGCCGTGAGCGAAATTGCGGAAGGCGCATCGAAATCCGCCGAAGACGCGGAAACCGTCACCGAACGGTCCGAAGAACTTGGCCGGCAGATCAACGGCATCACTGAACGCGCCGTCTCGATGACAGATATCGCCGAACGGACCGGTGCCATGAACGAAAACGGCCAGACACAGATGGCGAATCTGCAGGAGACATTCCGCTCATCCGGCACGAACTTGCAGTCGATGAACGAAGCGATTGCCGCGCTCGGCGGCAAAGTGAAAGAGATCGGCTCGGTCATGGACACGATCACCGATATTTCATCACAGACGAACCTGCTCGCGCTGAACGCAAGCATCGAAGCGGCACGCGCCGGAGAACACGGCAAAGGCTTCGCCGTCGTCGCCGACGAAGTGCGGAAACTCGCCGAACAATCGGCACGGGCTACGGAAGACGTACAGCGGACCGTCCACCAGCTTCAGGAGGAGTCCCGACTCGTCACCGAACAGATGGAAGAGACGATCTCCACGTTCCGCGAACAGGGCACTGTCGTCCAGGAAACCGAAACGACCTTCGGCGAACTGTCCGCCCTCATGAGCGAAATGCAGAACTCCATCGATGCCATTTCCGATGAAATCCAGCACGTCGGCCAGCACAAGGATGACGTCGCCGAAACAATCCAGCTCATGGCGGCCACCTCACAAGAAACCGCCGCAGCATGTGAAGAAGTGAGCGCGTCCACCGAAGAACAGCTGCGCGCCATCCAATCCGTAACGGATGCAGCGGAAACGCTGACTAAGTTGAGCGAAGAACTGAGCCATGCTATCGACCGATTCACCGTTTGATGATGTATGGAACAGGAAAAGGAACTGCCTACAGAGGGCAGTTCCTTTTTTATTTTGCATGGTGCCTGTGCGCCACACAATTCAGACACGATTCAGAATAGTTTCCAAGTTGTGTGGCGCACAGGTACCGAATTAGAAGGTTCAAAAGACCTTGCATAAAAATAGAACGAGGAAATTTTCTATTATTAACGAACCAATGGACCAATGGGAGGGAATCAATTCCGGAAGTATAATAGACCTAAGAAGAACAACTCAAAATAACAGAAACAAAAGGAGCACTCACCATGTCTGCTAAATCGAAAGTCCTCTGTCTCCTCGTCCTCCTGCTTGCATCCACCGGTCTCTTGCCTGCGCAAACGAGTTACGCAAAACAGAGTGATCTGCCGAAAGCGACATGGCTCTGGGACACTGCCCGGCTCACCCAAGATCCGAATGAAGTACTCACCTTCCTGGATCAGAACCGCGTGACCGATCTGTACTTGCAGATCAACCGTGAGATCCGCCCGGCGGCCTACCGCCAGTTCATCCGGAAAGCGTTTGATCTCGGCATCCGTGTTCATGCCCTGGACGGTGCACCGGACTGGGCACTCAACGACAAACCTGTCCGTACTTTCTTCAACTGGCTGAAAACGTACCAAGCCGGCTCGCAAAAAGCGGAGCAGTTCTCCGGCGTCCACCTGGACATCGAACCGTACATTCTGCCGGACTGGTCAGCAAACAAAAGCAAGGTGATCAACCTGTACCAGCAGCGGATCACTTTTGCCGCCAGCGAGACAGCGAAACTCCGCCTGCCATTCGGCATCGACATCCCGTTCTGGTTCCATGAGCACTCGTACAGCAATAAGCAAGGTAAAGGGAACCTGTCCGAATGGCTCATCCGCAACACAGACGAAGTGACGATCATGGCCTATCGCAACACAGCTGACGGCCCGAACGGCATCATCGCAGTCGCCAGTCCTGAAATCGTCCAAGCCCAAGCCGCCGGCAAACCGATCCGTCTCGGTGTCGAAACCGT
This sequence comes from Sporosarcina sp. NCCP-2716, assembly GCF_023707985.1. Lineage (GTDB taxonomy): Bacteria > Bacillota > Bacilli > Bacillales_A > Planococcaceae > Sporosarcina. Next base: position 18,142 of record NZ_BRCF01000001.1, on the reverse strand, counting down.
CCCTTCCGCAGAGGGCAGCAACCTGTCCTTCCACGGTCTCAGCAGCGACTATATGAATGTGCAATTAATGACCACCCAAAACGCTTTCGCCTCCACCACCTCCTGGAATGGATTCGCCGTCCACTCCCTGGAGAGCTGGATGCAGCGGTAAACTGAAACGGCTTCCCCGCGGGGTGGCCGTTTTTTACTGCGGTCGTTTCCTTTCCAATCCCCTCATGCATCTCACCCTCCCTTACATGCAGCTTACCGTACCGCCCATTGTGCAGCTGTAGCTTGCATGATACGATTTCAGCAAAGATTCGAACAAAGGGAGTGACTGCGATCCGACTGACTATCCACGAGTCGCCTGATGCGGGCGAAACGGAAATCACGATCACCTGCAAGGAAGTCGATGACCGACTCCAAACCATCATCCGGCAGATCGAGCAGATGATGGTGTCCTTCATCGGCCGGAAAGACGGCGTCGAGTATACATTGGACGCGGAAAGCGTGCTGTACATCGAAGCCGTCGATAACTCGGTGTTCCTTTACACGGATACCGATGTGTACGCGAGCGGCCTGAAGTTGTATGAATATGAAGATCGGCTAAAGAACACAGCGTACTTACGCATCAGCAAGCATCTAATCGTCAACACCGCTAAAATCCGCAGTGTGCGGGCGCTCATGAATGGCCGGTTTGAGGCGGTGCTTGCGAACGGTGAGAAAACGATCGTCAACCGGCATTACGCGAAACTGTTCCGGAAGTATTTCATCGGATGAGGAGGATACACATGAAACGGCTATTAATCTATATCGGGGCTGCTTGCTCCGCATTCACGTTCAGTTCGCTGTTCTACTGGCTGTTCCGCCTGCTCGGCCTGTTCCCGCCGATGACCGAACGGATGAGCCTTTCCCTGTTCCTCATCTCGGCGCTGATCACGTTCTTCATTTACTTGTCACATCAGCTGCCGTTCGACCAGCCGGCCGCGGTATTCCTCTTGGAAGTGCTGTGCGTAATAGCCGTACTGACGGGCGGCGGACTATTCTTCGACATGTTTCCGCTCGACCTGGCTCACTGGTCATCCGTTGTGCTGTCTGGCCTGCTTGCCTATGCGTTTGTCATCCTGCTCGTCTACTTGAATACGAAAGCCGATGAACGGAAGATCAACGAAGTCCTCATGAGAAGGAGTGAAACCGATGGCCAACCGCATTGACGTGATCGGCCTCGAAAAGTCTTTCGGCGCCGTACGTGCCGTCGACGGCATCAGTTTCCATGTGAAAACCGGCAGCCTTTTTTCCTTCCTCGGCACGAACGGCGCCGGCAAATCGACGACAATCGCCATCCTGCTCGGACTGCTGAAATCGGATGCCGGCACGGTGCTCATCAATGGCAAGGACCCTTCTCTGCACGGAGAGTCGGTCCGTCGCGAGATCGGTGTCGTCTTCCAGGAGAGCCTGCTCGATCCGCTGCTCACTGTCCGGGAAAACCTTTTCGTGCGCGCCCGTCTGTACGGGATGAGCCGTAAAGATGCCGATGAAGCGATCCAGCGCACAGCCGGAATCACAGGCATCCAGCCACTGCTGAAACGCAAGTACGGAAAACTGTCGGGAGGGCAGAAACGGCGGACAGACATCGCCCGTGCGCTCCTCCACGAACCTTCCATCCTCGTGCTCGACGAACCGACCACCGGGCTCGATCCGGAAAGCCGCCGTCAGCTGTGGGACACGATCACACTCCTTCAGCGCGAATCCGATCTTACCGTGTTCCTCACGACACATTACATCGAAGAAGCGGACCGCTCGGATTACGCCATCATTCTTAACAGCGGGCAGATCATCGCGAGCGGTACACCGGACGCGCTGCGCACGGAGCATTCCGCTGACCGGCTGCTGTTGAGTCCTGCCAATACCGCTGCTCTCCGGAAAGCGCTAAGCGATGATGAATTCCTCTACAGAGAACATCACGGCCGGTTCGAAATCGAACTGGACTCCACACTCAGCGCCATCCCGATCGTCGCGCGATATGAACCGCTGCTGGCATCGTTTGAAGTGAAGAAATCAAGTCTCGAAGACGTCTTCCTGCGTGTCCAGGAACGAAAGGAGGCAGACGCTAATGCTGACACTCGCAAAGCGTAATATGCAGCTGTACTTCCGTGACCGCTCAGCCGTCTTTTTCTCGCTGCTGTCGGTCGCGATACTTATCGCCGTCTATGTCTTCTTCCTCGGCGATCTGATCGCAGACGGACTGCCGGACTTCCCCGGCAAGCAAGGTCTCCTGCTGACGTGGGTCATTGCCGGGATTCTCTCGGTTTCGAGTGTAACAACCACTGTTGCTGCATTCGGCATCTTTGTCGAAGACCGCGCACGCCGGACACTGGAAGACTTCCGGGTGACGCCGCTGAAACAGTCATCACTGATTGGCAGCTACCTGCTCAGCTCCGTGTCGATCGGACTCATCATGTGCCTAGCCGCCCTCTTGGCCGCAGACGTCATGCTGTTCGTGGCGGGCGAACCGCTCCTCAGTGTAGTGCAGTTCGCTCAGTCGGCAGGCATCATCCTGCTCTCCGTCTTGTCCGCAGCCTCGCTGCTCCTGCTGCTCGTGGGTTTCTTCCGAACATCGAATGCGTTTGCCGCAGCGAGCACACTGATCGGCACATCTATCGGCTTTCTCGCCGGCATTTACATCCCGATCGGCAGCCTGCCCGGCTACTTACAGTCCTTGATCCAACTCATTCCGGTATCTCACTCTGCTCTGCTGTTTCGGCATGTATTAATGGGACCTTATATGAGCGAGGCTTTTGAGAACGCCCCGGAAGGTGAGGCATGGCGGTTCCAGGAAGCGATGGGCATCACGTTTCACGTCGGGGATATAGCACTCGATCCACTGTACAGCCTACTGTACCTGGCAGGAACAGCCATTATCTTCTGTCTGATCGCCATCCCAGTTACGAAACGGCTGAATCACCGTTAACGAATGCATTTTTGAAAAGGAGGACTTCCATGACACCTACTATCTATCAAGGACGGCACACAGCGGACAACTCGGAAGACCGGGTCGTCTTCATCATCGGCATGCGCATCAACCGGAGGCTCGCCATCCACAAATGGCTGCCCGTTTTCTTCGCTATGCCGGGGATGATCAAAGAATTGTACACGCACCGGGAACAACTCGGCTTCCAGTCCGCAGAAAATTACTTCGGACTGCGCACGACTGCGATGATCCAATACTGGGACTCCCTCGACGACCTGCTCGCCTACTCGAAAGGCGGCAAACATTTAAATGAATGGAAGAAGTTCAACCGGCTCACGAAAGGTAACAGCGCCGTCGGCATCTACCACGAAACGTATATCATCCAGAAAGGCAAATACGAATCCGTTTACGTGAATATGCCAGCATATGGACTCGGCAAAGCGGCAGGTCTTGTACCGATTACGGTGGATAAACAAACGGCAAAGAAGCGGCTGTCCCGATGAGGGAGGCCGCTGAAAAATGCGTGACTATCTTTTTTGACCAGGACCGTCCCGTAGGAATCAAATCTCCAGTACCATGCCCTCTTCCGCTATCCGGAAGCCGTTCTCCTCAACAAAAAGCCGGGCTTCACTCGCAGGATCGAGCACGGGGTTGCTGTGGTTGAAATGGGTGAAATAGACCTCCGTCTCCCCCGCAATCGCCTTCAGCCGATCGACGGTCTCCGTGATGAAAGGATGTGGGATGTCACGCACGTCTCGGTCGCTCCGGCCGCTGTCCGACAAGTCCGCCGCACTAAAGAACGTAGCATCCAGCATGCAGATGTCCGCATCCTTGCACACCTCTGCCACATCCACCTCCCACTCGTCCCAGCTGTCGATATCGGGAATGTAGGCGACCGTTTTTTCCGGCCCTTCTATACGAAAGCCGAACGTCTCCGAGAATTCGTTGCGGTGCGGGACATCGAACGGTGTGATCCTCACTCCGCCCGTTAGCCGAACTGAATTCCCGTCCGTAATTTCGCTGACCTGGATATTGCCGAGGTCTGTCAGCTGACGCCACGGCACATTCGTCTCGAGCATGTGCTTCATCTTCCGTCCTGCATAGACGGGTACATCCGACGTACTCATCGCCTCCTTGCCAAGATACATCAGCCCTGGATAATGACCGATATGCGCGTGCGTCAGCCAGATGCTGTCCATGACACGCCCTTCCAGACCGAACCGCCGCTGCAGCATGACGACCTGCTCTTTAAAATCAGGCGACGCGTCAATCAGGTGCCACTGCTTGTCCTCCGGCATAACAACCGCAAGTGACGCCGCCCGCCGCTTCCACAAGGTGTCTTCGATCGCCTTTGTACAATTCATACAATAACAATTTGGCTGCGGCACGCCCGCATCCTGTGCTGTTCCCAGCACTTGAACCATCACTTTGCCCATGCTGGTGCCTCCTTTTCCTTCGTCATTTCAACAACAATCGGTTCCGCGCTGTATGTCTTTTTCTTAATGGTAAACCCGGTAAAGCCAAAGATCAGGTTGATGAGCGGAACGAGAAAAACGAAAAATGCGTACGGAATGAACTGTCCCGGACTGATGCCGAACATGCCTGCCGCGAACACCGCGGGCACACTCCAGGGCACGAGGTTGATGCCCACTGTGCCGGCTGCCTCTACGCAGCGCGACAGGTTAACCGTGTCAATGCCCATCTCCTTATACTTCGGCACGAATGTCCGTGACGGCAGCACAATCGCGAGGAACTGCGCACCGCTCGCGAAGGCAACGACGAACGTCGAGAAGATCGTCGTAGCGATCAGACCGCCGGCCGACTGGACGCGTGCCATCATCTTGCGTGTGAGTACTTCGAATGAACCCGATTCCTCCAAAATTCCGCCAAGCGCCGTCGCGATCACGAGCAATGCGATCGTACTGAGCATCGACGTCATCCCGCCGCGGTTCAGCAGCGAATCGACCGCCGGCACACCCGTTTCAGCGGTGAACCCGCCTGTCATCGCCTGGATCACCGCGGCGATCGGCATCCCCTGGACGATCACCGCCATCACTGCTCCGAGCAGCCCGACGCCGGCAAGCGCCGGAATGGCAGGCACTTTCTTCATCATGAGGATCACGGTCACGACTGGCAGCAGTAACAGCAGCGGGTGGATGGTGAACTCCCCCGCGAGCCCCGTCCGGATCTCGCCGATCGACGCGGCATCCGCCGTGCCGGCACTGGCAGACATCCGGCCGACAACTGCATACAGTACAATCGACAAACCGAACGCCGGCAGCGTATCCCACAGCATGTGGCGGATGTGCGAGAACAGATCCGTTTCCGCCATCGCAGGCGCGATATTCGTCGTATCGGACAGCGGCGACAGTTTATCCCCGAAAAACGCACCCGAAATGACCGCACCACCGACGAGCCCCGCCGGGAAACCAAGCCCTTCCCCAATCGCCATGAACGCTAACCCCACTGTCGCAATCGACGTAAACGAACTGCCGAGCGTAATCGACACAATTCCGGTCACGAGCGCTACAATCGGCACAAACACCGACGGGTGGATCAGCGACAGGCCATAGTAAATGATCGTCGGAATGACCCCGCTCGCCATCCACGACCCGACAATCAGCCCAATCAGCAGGAGGATGAACACCGCCGGCAGCGCCCGGCCGACGCCCCGCACCATCATCTCCTGAACCTCCGCCCACTTGAACCCGGCTACCGCAGCCACAACCGCTGACGCTAGCACACCGATCACAAGCGGCATGAGCATTCCCGCTTCCCATACGAACACTGACATCGACGCTGCCCCGACCAACACGATGATCGGCAGCGCCGCAAGCCACCCGGATAGTTCCTTCTGCATACACCCATCTCCCTCATCTCGAAATATGAAACGCAAAAAAGCCCCCATCCCTCTCCAAAAGAAAGGGACGGAAGCTCCGCGGTACCACCCAAATTAGCAGGACTCCCCCTGCTCGCTCGACCCGGATAACGGCCGGCTGCCGGACATGCGTCTGCTCCCTGCCTGTAATTCGCCCTTGCCTCCCGCTTGGTTCGCACCACCCACCAAGTCTCTGATTATCAGGAGCACACGGCTACTCCGGACAGCTCATCACATTTTTACTCATGATAGAGCGCCAACTTCGAATTGTCAATCAGTATATCGGATATTGCATCAAAAAAATCTTTTCAGGCACCTTCTTTTTTAGGTACCTGTGCGCCAAACAATCGTGTTTGTTTAAACAATCATGAATGTTTCGCGCACAGGCACCCATTTTCTTCGGTTGACAATTATTTTTCGCATGGTATAGTAGCATCTAACAACTAAATAGTTCGAATTTTTCTTATCCAGAGAGGTGGAGGGACTGGCCCTTTGAAGCCTCGGCAACAGACTATTTTCTAGTACTGTGCCAATTCCTGTAGCGTAGAAGCGCTAGAAGATAAGAAGAGAAGGTATTTTTCATATGTACACCGGCCCCTCTTCTTATCTATCGAGAAGAGGGGTTTTTCGTGTTCAGGATCCGTGAATTACAGCTTATCGCTAAAGTTTTCCAGCAGTCCCGGCGATAAGTGCTAATCCAATAAAACTACTGATGAAAAGGGAGAGGGTAACTATGATCAACACAGCAGTCAAAGCACCATTCAGAGCGGACCACGTCGGGAGCCTGCTGCGTCCCGAGAGCATCCACCAGGCGCGTAAAGACTTCCAGACAGGCACGATTTCGGCCGACCAGCTGCACGCGATCGAAACGGAAGAGATCAAACGGATTGTGAATAAGCAGATCGAAGTCGGCTTGCAGGCTGTGACCGACGGCGAATTCCGCCGCAGGTTCTGGCATACCGACTTCCTGGAGCACCTGACCGGCGTGGAAGGCTATATCCCTGAACACGGCTACCAGTTCAAGGGCGAAGAGACTGAACGGTACAACGTGCGCGTCACCGGCAAGATCTCCTTCCCGCCGGATCACCCGCACATCCAGGACTTCATCGAGTTCAAGGAAATCGTCGGGGACCGTGCTGTCGCGAAACAGACAATCCCGAGTCCGAATCAGCTGTTCAACGCCGGCATCCGCAATCCGGAATTCTACCCGGATCTCGAAGGCTATGCGGCTGACATTATCCAGGCGTACCGCGATGCCATCCAGGCATTCTACGACGCAGGCTGCCGCTATTTGCAGCTCGATGACGTCTATATCGCCGGCCTGAACGCACCCGAAATCCCGTTCAGCGAAGGCGGCCATACTCGCGAGGAGCTCATCGACCTCGCGCTGAAAGTCGCAAACGGCGTGCTGGAAGGCAAACCGGAAGACCTGATTATCACGACCCATCTGTGCCGCGGCAACTACCGCTCCAACTGGGCATTCGAAGGCAGCTACGCTAAGATTGCACCGACGTTATTCGCACACGAACAAGTCGACGGCTTCTTCCTCGAATACGACGACGACCGTTCCGGCGACTTCCAGCCACTGGCACATATTCCGGCGGGCGGCCCGCGTGTCGTGCTCGGCCTCTTCACATCAAAACACGGCGAACTCGAAAGCAAAGAGAACATCAAAGCGCGCATCGAAGAAGCGACGCAATATGTACCGCTCGAACAACTGTGCATCAGCCCGCAATGCGGCTTCGCCTCCACCCACCACGGCAACATTTTAACGGAGGAAGAACAATGGGCGAAACTGAAATTCATTGTCGACGTCTCAAAGGAAATCTGGGGATAACCCCGCCGCGGACAGCTGGGGAGCTGTCCGCCTTTTATTTTCCGCAGATTAAAAATCGGTGCCTGTGCGTGAAACATTCATGAATGTTTAAACAAACACGATTGTTTCTCGCACAGGCACCGTATCTCTAAACACGATTGTTTCTTACACAGGCACCGTATCTCTATTCAAAAAGCCTTACGTTCATAGACAACGGAGGAAACGGCCCACGAAATACTGTAGAGGATAATCGCGACAGCCAGAAAACCGGTAAGTAGGGTCGTCATCGGCAAGTCCATCACGAATTGGATAAGTCCTTGCAGCGAATCGTCCATCAGCCGTAACAGAGCCGGCCCGCCCCCGACAAACAGGAAGAAGCTGAGCATGACAATCGGAAAGATATAGCCCGGCTTCAATACATAGAACAGCGGAAACGTCATGGCCGAAAACAGCAGGAAGAGCCCAACGCTAAGCGCAACGTGGGTTACCGTAAATGACTGGTGAGCCAGCGTTAAAGAAATGATTGCTACACCAATGCTGGCTGCCATGTAAACGATGGTTCCCAGGTAGCGAGACGCGATGATCTGCTTCCGTGTATACGGCAGTGAGTTCAGCAGTACATTGACGTTCGTTTTTTCATCAAACGCTAATGCATTAAAAGGGACATATAGACTGACAACTAAAAATATGAGAACGGGATGCGCATCCATCAAAATGAAAAATACAATGAACGGCACAAACAGCAGCAGCTGCTTTTTCTGGATGATCACATCGCGTTTGATCAAGTTAAACATGCTGAACGTCACTCCTATTCGTAAAATACATAATATCTTCAAGGGATGCCCTCTCGATCACCGCTGCTTCACCGAACACGTCCTCTGTTTTCCGGACATCCGACGTCAGCGCTTCAAATCCCGAAGCAGTCCGATCCACATGGACAAACAGCTTTTCCGTATCCCGGTCCAGCAACTCCAGCGACCCTCTCACCAGTCCGTAATTCTCAGCCACTTCGTGAATCGATTGGTTAAACATCAGCTTTCCCTTTTTGATGAACGCGATATAATCCGCTATCCGGTCCAAGTCACTCGTAATATGTGTCGAAAAGAAAATCGTCCGCTCGCCGTCCAGCATGATGTCCTGCAGCAAGTCGAGCAGCTCCCGCCGGAAAATCGGGTCCAGCCCGGCAGTCGGTTCATCCATGATGATCAGTTCCGCCTGATGCGACAACGCGAGTGCCAGCGAGGCTTTCATCTGCATTCCCTTCGAGAAGGTTTTGACGGCTTTATTCAGCGGCAGTTCGAACTGCTCCGCATACTGACGGAACAAAGCACCATCCCAGTGCCTGTACGCCGGACCGACTATACGCTGGATGTCTTTCAGATTCATCCCTTCATAGAACACATTGCCATCATACACAAAGCCGATCCGTTCCTTGATCGCTTTTTCATGTGTCGCATAATCGAGTCCGAAGACACGCACTTCCCCTTCGTCTGGCCGCAGCAAGTTCATCATCAGCTTGATCGTCGTCGATTTCCCTGCCCCATTCGCACCGATGAACCCCGTCACAAACCCTTTATTCACTTGTAAATCCATGTTTTCTACTGCAAATCCCTTAAACTGTTTCGTTACATTCGTAAACTCGATAACCGGCTCCAACCCATTCACTCCTCGTATAAAATTTTCATGATGTCTTGTAGTTCTTCATAGGAAAGTCCTATCTCCTGACTGTTGCGAATGACATTCCCGAGCTGTTCCTCAATTACTTTTAACTTCTTCTCCCGGATCACGTCCAAGTTCTGTTCGGCCACAAACGACCCTTTGCCGACAATGGAATATATAAAGCCTGCCTTCTCCAGCTCCTCGTACGCCCGCTTCGTCGTAATCACACTGATGTGCAGATCCTTCGCAAGCTGGCGGATCGACGGCAGCGCCTTCCCTTCTTCCATTTCCCCCGACAGGATCGCCGAGACCACTTGGTTCTTAATCTGTTCGTACAACGGTTCCTTCGACTGATTGGATAAAATAATCTGCATGCATGCACCTCGCCATTAATTCGGATAAATATTGTATATATACTTTATATACACTATACACAAAAGAAAAGGACATTGCAATCGTTTTTGCAATGTCCTGTAAAACTGCCACTATTCTCATCCTATGAAAATCTTTACAGCTCAACAGCCCCTGATTCCAACAGAATCTCTTTATACTGCTCTTCGCTCATCGGGCAATCAATCAAATCGAGCAACTGTTCTTTTGTCAGTTTCACTTGCTTGGCCATCTGACCAAGCAAGTGATCGTCATACTCTTTCGCACCATGACTGATGCGTGTCCGGACAGAAGTTCGTTTTCCTTCGACGAATAAAGTGTACATCCTATGATGAGTCTGTTTTAACTCAAAACCTTTCTTACCTAAGGAGGTTTCGATTTCTTTAACTTTTCGTGTTGTCATTTAACTGCCACCACGCTTTCCACATACCGTTCCACTTTAGCCTTAAGTTGTTTCGCGTCAGTGGTGAGTTCAGCATCAGGAGCTTGGGCATAATCTTCATAGAGAAATTCAATTTCAGCATAGCAAGCTTCTATGGCATCACTGAATTTCGACTCACTGACATAGATGCCTAACTCTTCATGGCTGATGGTCCAATACTCATGTACATAATCCAGCTCAACAGAGAAACCGTCCGCCATGCTGAACACTGAATCGCCATACACAAATTCCTCCACCGGCAAAGTGCCAGGCTCTGCAATGAATACGTCCGAGACCGACACCAGCTCTTTAATCTCCCCTGCATCATTCAATATGGCTTCTCCTTTAAGAATCACATCTTTACCGATCGATTGATAAGCCACATTTTCAAGATCAGCCGAGGTACATTTAATGATTTTGGAGTTGTGATAGACACCTATATAGGAATCACCGATGATTTTGAGTTCTACAATCCTGCCGACCACTTCACGGACCGCTTCGTTCGGCTTACTAAGTAATCGGTTCATGGATTGTTTGACCTTGGCTGTAATCGGCGGAGTGTAAGAAGAAGATTCCTTCTTGAAGGAGATTGTGTAATCATCCCCTAAAGGAATCATCTGCACAACAGACTTCAATATACGATTGCGCACACCGCGATCAGGTAAGATCCTTACTAAGCGCTCTGTATCTTCTTCGCCAACTGCAGTCATTACGTCCTCAAACAGGTCGAATGCCCGAGTTTGAACTTCATCATCGACATGCTCTGGCAGATCGAGTGCAGCGACGAAAGATCCTTTCACCGTCTCCACTAATTCCAATGTGTATTCGCTCTTCACCTTTTTCGGCACCGGTCCGCGTTCCCGAAGAGAACCCTCGTCATTCTGTTCAGACTCCCCAATTGCAAATATCGCCGTTTGAACAGAATTCAAGACCTTCGTCAGTAAATGCACTGGAATCCGGCCTTCTTCAAAAGTTTCACCTACCAAGCGAATCACCATCTTATCAGCCATTTAGACACCTCCCCGCGCATTCAATCGTTTTTCCACTTGTTATCAGTATACGCCATTCTGAAAAAGATTGGTACATAAGTCATCCTGGCCAACATGGAGCAAATTACAGGTAAATATGGCTGAAAAAACGGTGCCTGTGCAGCAAACATTCATGAATGTTTAAACAAACACGATTGTTTCCCACACAGGCACCGTTAACCGTCACTTCTTGCAAATCGACTCAATATGATACCGGATCGTACGCCTCACCCGATCGGCGTCAAGACGATTGGGCTGTAACAAAGCGTGGATCGCAATTCCGTCCATCAGCCCGTAAAGCCGCTCCACTTCCAGATCGATATCGAGTCCCTCTGACAGGAGTCTGCTGACTTCCAAGTACGCCAGCACCTTCCGTACACCTTCCAACACGCCGTCATCGGGAATCGGCAGTTCATCTTTCCGATGGTTCACGTAGGCGATAAACGCGAACCACACTTCCATTTCCGCCCGCGTTTCAGCATTCAGCGGGACAATTTCATACAATACAGCAAGCACCATCTCTTTCGGCGGCAGCGCCTGACGCGCCACCTGCTCAATCCGGGCGGTCGCCCTCTCCTGCACGAGTGTCATCGCGTAGACAAGCAAATCATCCTGGGTTCTGAAATAATGGCGGAGCGCTCCGAGCGAGAGCCCCGCCTCTTCCGCAATGTTCCGTACCGTCGCCCCTTCCATCCCTTTATCCAGAATGACCCGCCACATCGCCTCCGCGATCAATTGCCTCCGTGCTTCATGATCCACTAGTTTCGCCATACCACCAGTGTAGAATACATTCTATTTTTTCACAATACACTTGTATTGGTTAGATAGTAGTGATAAGATTCGGATAAACAATACACCTGTATCAAATAAAAGGGGGAGACACCCATGAATTTCATAGCTTGGATGATTGCAGCATGCGAAATCGGCTTCTGGGTTGTAATTCTGGTCGGCATGACCGCACGATACGTATTCAACCGGAAACGGCTCGGCCTCTTTTTCCTGGCACTCACGCCGGTCCTGGATGCGGCCCTGCTCATCGTCACCGCGTCCGACCTATACAACGGCGCCGTTGCAACGCAGGCACACGCCATCGCAGCGATTTACCTCGGCGTGTCGATCGCCTTCGGGAAAAGCATGATCCGCTGGGCAGACGAACGGTTTCTATACTACGTCAAAAAGCAAGGGCCGAAACCACAGAAGAAAACCGGCTACGCCCATGCACGCCACTCGATGAAAGGCTCCATGCAGCATGTCCTGGCCTATCTGATCGGCGGGGCTTTCCTCATTGTCATGGTGTATCTGATTGCAGATAACGAAAGAACCGAAGCCCTCCAGCAAATGCTGAAACTATGGACACTCGTCTTAGGTATCGACATCGCCATCTCCGCGTCCTATTTCATTTGGCCGCGTCAGGAAAATGCGAAAAAATCCGTGTAAGATAGACAGGAAATATTCATGATTGTGCAAACAAACATGATTGTTTCCTGCACAGGTACCTGTTAAGCGGTCCCTCGACAGGGTAAAGTGCCATACAAAAGGAGATGAGAAACATGCCTGTACACATCAAACGAGCTTACGAAGCAGCGGAGAAATCGGACGGAATGCGCGTGCTGGTGGACCGTGTCTGGCCGCGCGGTGTCAGTAAAGAAGACGCAGAAATCGATGAATGGCTGAAAGAAGTCGGCCCGAGCAAGAAGCTGCGGCAATGGTTCGACCATGATCCAGACAAATTTGAGGAGTTTAAGAGGAAGTATAAAGAGGAGCTGGAGAATAACGAAGAACAGAATGCAGCATTAGAGCAGCTGAAGAAATGGACAAAGGAGAGAAAGAAGGACCTGACGCTCGTCTTCGGAGCGAAAGAGGAAACATACAACCAGGCCGCTGTACTGAAAGAGATTTTGGATCGGCAGCATGTGTGATCCAAAATTCAAGTGTGCTAGCGAGCCAAATAGCATATCATTAAATCACTACCTAAATGTCTTACAGGAAATGAGGCCACTCCATTGACCAAACACCCCATCAACCAGCAAACCCGCGACTTCCTAAACGAACATCATCTTTACGAGAACGACCCCATCCAGCAAATCCAGCTGCAGCACCGGCTCGCGCTCGTCGACGCCTTCAACTTGCCGAAAGGCGGGCGAATTCTGGAAATCGGCTGCGGACAAGGCGATACAACCATGGCCATCGCGCATGCCATCGGCGCAAAAGGTTCAGTCACGGCGTTCGATCCGGCGAGCCGCGACTATGGAGCGCCATTCACACTGGGTCAGGCAACCGACCATATTCTGCAGTCCTCCCTCGGCGGACGCATCACCTTCCACCTGGAGACCGACTTTCAGGACTATGACGTCACAGAACCTTACGACGTGGCGGTGCTGTCCCACAGCTCGTGGTATTTCAAAAGTGCCGACGAACTGCTGAACCTATTGAAGAAGATCAGGCGCGCCGCCAAACGGATCTGTTTCGCCGAATGGGACATCGCGTTCACAGACATCACCCAGCGCACCCACTTCTGTGCCGCTTCCTTGCTCGCCCTATATTCGCAGTTTATCATCAATGACAGCAATGTGCAGAACCTCTTCCACAAAACTGAGATCGGGCAGTTTCTAGAGCAGGCCGGCTTCGAAATGGAACACGGAACAACCGTCGATGCCTCTTTCCTCCCGGACGGCGAATGGGAGCGCGACTATGCCAACAGCATCCGGACGGAACTTGAAGAGGCAGTTCCGGGCATGGGTCCCCTGCTCACCAGTTATTATGAACTGATGAATGAACCGGAAAGCGGAATCCAATCGCTGAACAGTTTCGTCCTGTCGGCGATTTGACTCAGCAGACATCCGCAAAGGGAATTACAAGATTTGAGTTTCAATGATTGAGTGAGTAATGGAGATGCGGAGGGGTATGTGCCGATATGGCCTGGTGAAAAGAGACGTTGAAGCAGCAGTAAGTCCGAACTGCTTCCAATAAAAACAGCAAGCTGATTCCTGGGAGTGGTACTGGCAGGAATCGGCTTTTTATGCATAATCGTCTGTCTTACATCCAACCAAATTGTCTCGCCATTCGGCTGGTTGCCGGAATAGCCGATAGAGGGGATGAATTGGGGTAGTCTGGCTGTATTAGTGATTGTGGGATTCGGATGTGCTGTCGTTGGCAGATGGATTACCAAACGAGAGAAATTAGATAAACAACCGACTAGGACGTCATACAAATGGTTTCGTCGAACGATGTTCTTGCCAGTTGAATGGCTTTCAGCCTGGAGAAGGATATAGCCAACTATGTATAAAGTGTGAAGACACCGCTTCTTACTGAATCAATCATTTAATTCTAAATAATTTGTTCGCTCCGACCATAATTTTCTCTTTAACCCTGCCACATACCACGCAAGCTTCTATATGTTTAAACCATCTACAATTGGCACTTTCTCTGTACTGATCAGTTTATACTCATGCTTGTGGGTACTTTTGGAAACGTCCTTTTTCCGCTTTTACCTGTGCTTCATTTCATTATCCGAGAAATGCTCAAATGACATTTTGACACCTTCCCTATCTCAAGTCTCTTCTCTGAGTAAAGAGCCAGTTCTGCTCGTTTTGCTATTCAGAAGGTAAGCCCCCAATCAAACGACGTATAATTTCACCAAGCATCTCCTAGTATGATCAAGATATCAACTTGAAGGAGATGCACTTCCTTTGCAACATAAACCATTGACCATCGTCCCCGTTACATTGCTTCCAGCGCCAAACGACGGCCTGACGGTCGTTTCCTTTAACTTCCCCGGTTCCTATCGTTTCATCAGACTCGGTCATACCGAAGTCACCTTCAAGAATGGCTTTGAAGAGCGGATCATCCATAGCGTCATATGGGAGTTGATCCACCGATGAGGCAGGACTACACCCATGTCCAGAACATCTATATCGTTTGCGGAAAGACCGATATGCGAAAAGGGATCGATGGATTGGTAGATGCGGCCGACGTGCTTGTATTTTTTAGAGTAGTAGTAGGGGCGCCTACTGGGCGTGCTATTTTATATTCCGTGCTTACGGTGAAACCAACCGATTAGCTTGTCACCCAAATTGGGCTGTATGAACAATGGATAAATACTACAAAACAAATACTTTAGATCAGGTGACTATAGTGATGATTTATTGATTTGAGTTCAACTGCCAATCAAGTAACTTCCGTGATATTTTGGATTGAATGTAAAATAAATCAATGTTATGATGATGTTGTATAATTTTAATTTTGCGATATCGGGTGAGATTATTATTAAAGTAGTATTTAGAACAAAAAGATGAAATGGAGGAAATAAAATGGCTAAAATAATATCGCTTTTCAATAATAAAGGTGGAGTTTCTAAAACTACGACCACATTTCACTTAGGATGGATGCTGGCGGAAAAAGGGAAAAAAGTTCTGATGATAGATGCGGATTCACAGTGTAATTTGACCGGGTTATGTCTAAATTTAGCGGGAATTGAAGATATAGAGGACTTTTATAAAGGGAGTGATAATAATAATATAAAGAGTGTTCTGGAACCGGTATTTGAAGGTGTGCCGAAGGAATTAGAGGCTGCCGAGTGTTTTGAAATTCCAGATCGTAAAAATCTTTTTCTACTACCAGGACATATAGCTTTCTCTGAATATGACGTACCTATCGGTATTTCACAAGAGTTAACTGGAAGTTTAAAACTTACACAAAATATACCTGGCGCTTTTCACGGTATGGTACTTTTAACTGCTGAAAAATATGAGATAGATATAGTGTTAATTGACATGAGTCCGAGTGTTACAGCGACTAATGCAAATATCTTAATGCAAAGTGATTACTTCATGGTGCCTTGTAGTCCTGATTATTTTTGTAACATGGCAATAAACTCATTGATAAGAATATTACCTGAGTGGGATTCTATTTACACTAGAATAAAAAAAGAAGAAATATTTAGAAACGCTCATTATAAATTGCCAAGTGGCAAACCTAAATTTATTGGAACTATTCTACAGAGGTATCGACCTAAGAATGGTTCTCCCTCAAAGTCTTTTCAGACATGGATTGATAGAATAAACTTAAACGTAGAAACCAACTTAATTCCAGTACTAAAAGATAGTAATATGATAGCTGAGGAGTATAAATTCACTGATTCGATAGATGAATTGATTACCAATGATAAATATAACTTAGTTTATATTTCTGATTTTAATAGTTTAATTGCACAATCACAAAAGTATAACGTACCAGTATTTGCGCTGGATAAGGATCAAATTGAGCAGTTCGGTAAAGTATTGAATACACACGAAGCGAACAGAGATAACTTTAAGGCTGTATTTAATGAGTTAGCGGAAAAAATTCTTTATATCACTGAGTAGTAATGACTTATATATGAGTTCATGTTTCACAGGTTGTGGCACACTTGAGTGGTATGCTAACGAATGGACAGGCTACATTTAGTTGGAAGAAAGTATTGCCATCGAAAAGTCTTTCTTTCTCCATGCAACAAATCCTGATTCCATAAAAGACTTTGCAGAGACGTTTTCTGTGAAGTTTTTTAAAATTACAATTTATTTACCCAGCTGCCCCCTCAACTTCCTCAACAAACACTACCGCCGATTCTTCACTCCTGCCACTAAAATTCCAAAGTGAGCAGCGCAGACCGTCTGGAAAATGCGATCCTCATACAGCAGGATAAGCAACTCCTTCTTAGCGGAAGTCAGTTTCAAAAGCAATTCTTCCAAGCTGATGAACATCGAGGTATTGTTGTCGGACACCATTCCTAAATACTCCAACAGGTCATCCTTCGCCGGGATATGGACATCACTGATCCGCGTCTCGCGTTTCAGTTCCTCGAGTGTAAGCCCGAAAAATAAAAAAGTACGCCCAAGTAGGCGCGCTACACAAATAGCCCTGGCGTTAAATACTTTTCAAACGGAGGGCTATTTTCTTCCACACGAAAGGTGGATATTCTTCTACCATGGCAGATAGTCGTCCAACAGGCCGGGGGCCTGATGAAAATCTAGGTTCGGCAGTTCGGTGAACAGCTTCTGAAGATAAGCGTAGAAATCAATGCCATGGATTTTAGTTATTTCGGTAAGGGACAGACAGATTGCGTTTGCTTCTGCACCCGCTTCACTTACAGAGAACAACCAGTTTTTCCGTCTGATGACGTTCGGTCGAATGGCATTCTCCGCAGGATTGTTATCAATCTCGATTCTACCGTCCCTTAGGAACTCCCGAAGGCCATCTGCTCGGTTCAGAGTATACTCTGCTGCGGTCGCTATATGCCACGCCGATCCGTCCATTCTTACTGTCGGCCTTGAGCCAGTATCGGCGGACGTGAGCCCAACAGTTGGCGAATGTGATGCCTTCCAGATTGCCGTAAACCGAATAACCGTCGCAGATGAGCGTTCCTTTATAACCGGGAATGAATGATCGCGAGGCATCCCGGGAACGGGATAGGGCGCTTCGAATAAGGGCCATAAGAGGTCCTTGGCTAGGGACGGTGCGGCACACCCAATTATAGGCTTTCGACTGGCCGGTTTTACCGTCCGATATGTGAATCACCTGTGCGTATGTCTCATCGACGTGCAGAACATTCCGGCACGTCAACAGCTCCCTCATCCTCTCGTACAGAGGCGACAACCATCGATCCGTACAGGGGCTTCGTCAGTTTCTGCACTTGCTGGGTGAGCGATTCAATCCGTTTGGTAAGCTGCTGGACCTGTTGGTTAGAATGGGCCAGCTGGTCTTCCAATAGCCGGATAATTTTTCGTTCGATGACTTATTCATCATATCGCCCACCGCTTTCCATTACGTTTTGGTCCTTCCATTATAACGGGTCCGAAGGACGGTAGAAAGTGGAATCTCAGAATGCTCCTTTCAGCGATGACTGGATGGCCTTCGGTTGCTGGATGGACAAACCCTCGAGCAGCCAGCGGTGTATTTGGCAAGTAGAAAATGTATGTTTCGGCAATTAAAAATGTAGGTCCTTGCCAATCATCTTGTTTTA